>NZ_JACNMM010000003.1 GCF_020529025.1 Oceaniglobus trochenteri | reverse complement strand
TGACGGCGTAAACCTCGCCGTCGCCCCAATCCGGTTGGTAGTTCTCGGCATCGCAGAACGCGATCCAGGCATTCAGCGCCGCCGTGTTGTTGCTGGCCGAGGGGGACGCGCCGAAAGCCTGGGGGGGTACACTGCCCGCCGCCGGACGAAACCCCGCCGGGGCGAAACCGCTGATCGCCGGGGCCGCGCTGTCCTTGATGAGCACTCGCGCGCTGCCCTTGCCGCTATCGCCGACCGTGACAAGCGCACCATCCGTCAAGGCCAGACCCTTGGTCACAGCAGTCGTCAGGGTGGTGATTGTGGCAAAGTGCTGGGGCGGCGTGAAGCCCGCCGAAACGCCAAGGCTCTGCACATCGATCGCCCCGCCCCGCGCCGCGTTTTCGGCGGTGATCGCGGCCTGCACATCGGCAGGCACAAGGCTGTCGTTAAGGTTCAGGAGCGCCAAATTCGGCGGCAGGTCAGCGGCAACGAAATCCGTCCAGATGACGCCCGGCGCGTTCTGGATGCGCAGCGTTTCCATGGCCCGCGACAGATCGCCCGCCACCACCCGGCCTTTGAGCGGATGGTTGGCAAGATACAGCCCCTTGAGCGCGGCCAGAGGATTCAGCACCACGGCCCGGATCGTACCTTCGCCAGACGCGGGCGCAGAGGTAAACGATGGTGACTGATCCCGCATGGCATCGGTTGGATACCAGATCACCACCGTGGACGGATCAGCGGCGCTGTGCGACAGGGTGGCGCTCCCCGCTGCCGAAACGATCTCGGAAAGCACCCCGTTAACCTCGAACACCACCGGCAGATCACTGGCAGGTGTCAGGACCGTCAGCGATTGCGTGTAAGTCGAACTGTCGTCAAGCGAGAGGGTCAGCAGCCGGGTATAGGGGCGCTCCTTCCAGATCAGCTGCCCGGTGGCATCGGCAGCACGGTAGATCGATGCCGATGTGACGCCGGCCGATTTGCCAAGGTAGATGTCGGCGCTGCGATAGCCCAATTCCTGCAAGCTGGCGCCGCTGAAATGCACCTGCTGCCCCACGTCCATACCGGTCGAGGTCAACCCCCAGGATGAAGCGAGATAGACGCGCGGGAATTTCCCGCTGTCGATCACCTTGGCCCATTCCTCGTTGGCGCGGTAGGCGGTCCCGCCGCTCGCTTGGTCGAGGATTTCCGTCGCGACAAAGACCATGTCGGGACCGGCCCAAGATGCGCCCTGCGCGCCCGTGATCAGGTCGGGGTAGCGGGTCTGTGACAGGCTGTAGAGCGGCGCGAGGTCGTATTCGTTTTCACCCTGCGACCACCCGAACATGTCAACGTGGTCTTTGCCCCAGAGGATGCCAGACCCCGCCGTCAGCGCCTCGCCCACCTTGTCGTCAAGCGCCGTCCAGTTGGCGCCCGGAACCGATGGCAGCCAAGTGGCGATTCCCGAACCCGGTACCGCATGCAGGATCATCGCAACCGGTCGGCCAGTGGCAACAGAAAGCCGGTGCGCTTGGTGAAAGTCGATGCTGTTGACGGTCGGAACAGAGGTGTTGAACGGTTCAGAGCCAAGCGCGGCCTCCACCCACGCCGTGCCATTCCATGCCCAGACCTCGCCCGCGCCGGTCTTGCTGCCGCTGGTGGCGTTGTCGTTCCCCTTGCGGTTGGACTGCCCCGCGCCAACCTGCACAACCCAATCGGGTGACCACCATTGCCCGCCCGCCTGCACCTTGAATTGGCTGTGCACCGGCTCACTGGCGCGGGGCTTGTAGCCAGCCGCCGCAAGGCCGAGCGTCGACGCCAGAGAGCCTTGCAGGTCAGCCGCCCCGCCATCGTTGAGGTAGACCAGCAAGTCGGCCCCGGAGAACACCATGAAGATATCGCCGTCCGATGTACCGGCCAAGCCATCGGTGGTGTTCAGGAAGATCGGCGCGCCCGACGCGATGGCCGCAAGCCGCGCACGTTCCGCCGCCGCTTCCGCCTCGTCTGCCGCCGCCGATGCCCCGGCAATGTCGGCAAGCAATGCCTCGTATACGTCGCCCTCAAGGTTCACATTCCATGACGGCACCGATGGCACCGGGTTGTTCAGGAGAGAAACAAGCGTCTGCGATGCAGGGGCGGCAGGAACCTGGATATTCCCAAGCGGATATTGCACCACCCTGCCCGTCTGCGGATCGCGAACGGATGCGCGCACCACGTAGTAAGTGCCACGCAAGCCTTCCGTGTTCGGCCACAGTTCCGCCTCTGCGGGCAGTTCGCCGTTCTCAAGGACATAGGCGCGCACCACCGGCAGCACCACGTCAACGCCATCCGTATCGAACCCCGAGAGGCGGAATTCCACGTCAGCCGTCACTGGCACGATATCGTTGGGCAGCGGGCAACGGCCCGTGATGGTCACGGTTGGAATTGTCATGCAGACACCCCTTTAGACGGCGCTAACGCCGGTATTTCGCTTGATTGTTCGGTGGATCAGATCGCCGCAGCCGCGCGGAACATGTCGTCAATCTGCTCGTCGGTGTAGTCGCCCTTTAGGGCTTCGATAAATGGCGATGCCCGGTCGATCCGGGTTGCGTATTCCCAGACGATAGACGCCTCGGGGTCTGCGTCCGCGATGGCCTGCACCGCGCTCAACTCGCCAATCCGGTGCAGGTGCAGGCGCATTTGCGCGGGGCTGCAAGAGGCCCGCCCCCGCCACGCTGCCAGCGCTGCCGCCACGTCGAACGGCGCGGCCTCGCGGATCACCTTGGCCCCGCCTTCCCATGTCAGATGCTTCATGCGGATACATACTCCCTGCGGCGCAGAAGCCGGATTTTCCCGGCGGTCAGGTTGGCGGAAAACGCCGCGCGAAGGGATTTGACCTTGGGCGCAAAACTGATTTGGTAGACCGCATCGGCAGCATCGGCGAACACGTCAGGAACCAATACCTGCGCCAACTTGGGCGCACCGACCACACGCGGGAAACGCAGGTGGATCATCATTCCCACATTGCCGGAACCGGTTGACCGGGTGCCGCTGAAAAACGTGGTGCGGGTGTCGTCATCGGCATTCTGCGCCTGAAACGTCCATGTGGTGGATGGCGCGGTTTGAATGCCGACCCCTTCGAAAACCAGCATGTACTCATAGCCATCGGAAAACGTCGGGGTGTCGAACGTGGCCACGCCACCATCAACGGCGAAGTCATAGATCAGCCCGTCCTCACTGCCGCCAACCGCCGTCAGGTCATAGGGATGCCAGCCTGTGCGAGCCACCGGGGCGCTGTTCGCGCCCTCTGCGATGGCGACAGGCCGATCCGTCCAAGCCTTCCACAGTTCAGACGTACCGGGCGCGCCGGGGTCTGTCTGCGCCTCTGTGATATTTGCCCAATCAGTCATCAGATTGCCTCATATGGTCCGGTGCCATCGTCAAAGCGCAGCGTTGTTTCATCGACAGCCCAATTCCCCGCCAACCGTTGCGCTGGCGATGCGGCGTTGTAATTCGGCCAGTCGTTCGGCGTGGCGTACCCGAACCGGCCTTCATAGAGGTACGACTGCGCCACGATCTCAAATTCATGCCCACCGACTGTTTCGCGTCGGGAAATGACCTGCAGAAGCTGCACGTCCGCCTTTCCGGTTTCATCTGCCGCCACGCGGGATTCGACCTGCAACACGTCAGTCAGACCGATGGCGTCGTCCTTGGCATCCAGGCGGATCGTGTAGCGGCGCGGCGGTGTTTTCATGCGGTTCAGCGTCCGCCGCCCGAACACGCGCACCGATCGATCATCGCCGTGGTTCAGCCAGCGCATGAAGATTTCAAGTTTTCGGGTGTCGCCGTAGGCTTCGGGCTGCTTTGACAACAGATCGACCAGATAGCGCTGCCGGGCGTAGTTCTCCGGTCTCTTATAGTCGCTCATGGGGTCAACGATCACGCTGTAAAACTGCACTTCTGTCACGCGGTCATCGTCGCGGTCTTCGATTTCGATGGCCTTGATCGCGCTGTCGTCAGTGAGGGTAAAGACCGTGTCACCATCGGTTGGGCGGATCATCTTGAAGCCGATTTCCTGCGCCACATCATCCCACCAGATGCTCGCCCCCAGCACTGCCAGTTCCCCGATCAGCCCCGAGACACCCTCAGGCTTGGGAATGTCCACCGACAGAACAAGGTTCGCCGCCCATCGGTCTGCCTCGGCTGTCCACTTGGCGGTTGGCACGAACGCCGAGTCGATCCCCGCATAGTCCACCAGAAGTTCCCGGATCACGGCGTCAATGCGCTTGCGGTCGATGCTGTAGGAAAGCTGAAATGCATCGTCAAAATCATGCGCCGCTGCCTCGGTCCCGCGAACGCCCCGCCCAGTCAGCGTCACCGCATCGCCCGTGCGCTCAAAGGTCACCAGTTCCGAGCCGATTGCCGCCGTGCCAGTGGCGGGATACTCACTGTCTCCGATCCCCGCCGGGGCCAAGGTCAACGCCGTTGCATCTGCCGTGATCGCCTCGAACAGAACGCCCTGGCTTGACCTCGGGGCCACCGCCTTCTTGTTCTTGGCAAGGTTCAGGATATCCTCACCCTTGATGGTGGCCGATCCCCGTTCATCCAGCGCCATTTCGGTGATGACAAAGTGCCGGGTTTTCGTGATCGTCAGGGTGCTGCCGTCAACATAGCCCTGCACATGGCGCACGGGGCGCCCGGAATAGTAGGGCCAGCGCGCGCGCAGCTTGGTCCAGAATGTGCCGCGATCCTCGGGATTGTAGCCCGG
Organism: Oceaniglobus trochenteri; assembly: GCF_020529025.1. Classification (GTDB taxonomy): domain Bacteria; phylum Pseudomonadota; class Alphaproteobacteria; order Rhodobacterales; family Rhodobacteraceae; genus Oceaniglobus; species Oceaniglobus trochenteri. The sequence continues at coordinate 602,850 of NZ_JACNMM010000003.1, read as the reverse complement.
TTCATCCGTCTGCGCGGTGCCGTCGATCCGGCCAGCCTGATACTTGTCGAAGAACCGGTCGTGATAGGCGAAGTCACGCGCGCGGATCGTGATTGTACCACGTCGACCAAGGGCTGACAGCTTGTCGTCGGTGCCGCCGATATTGACGGTTGATGTGGTGGCCGAAACGCTGTCGAGGCAGGGAAACATGTCCATCCCCGGCGCGATGTAAGATTGCGGCGTTGCCAACCGAAGGGTCTTGACGCCCTTCGCGAAGTTCTCCTGGTCCTGACAGTGCTTGAACATGTTGTAGCACTTGCGCACCCCCGTATCGCCCAGCACCGCGTTACAGGCGCCTGCGCCATAGGTCAGGTCGCAATAGTCCATGTCGATTTCGACGTATTCGAAAGGCTCACGCAACATGGAATGCCACTGGCATTTGCAGGCTCACGTACTGCCCGGACTCGATGTAGCGCGGGCGCAACTCGCCGCTGCGATCCGGTCGCCAGCAATAGGCGAGGTCATTCGGCACCGCCCCCGGCGCACCGGCAAAGAAAAACGGCTTGGCGTCGTCATAGTGCCGCACGAATTCAGCCGCCTGCGCCTCGAACCATTCCCGCTCCAGCGACCCGAACGATACGCTGGTTTCGCCCCCGCGCCGAATGATCCGCTGCCCGAGAAATTGCCCGCCAAGGGTATCGCCGCCCAGAACCTCGACCGTTCGGCCCCAGTTCGTCGGGGTGTAGTCGCCAACGATCCCCCGGTCGAACACCAGACGCTTTCCCAACTGCATGACACCGATCAAGGGTGCCGTGCCGCCGCTGAACCTGACGCGCCACTGCGCAGCCTTGACCGCCGGCCAAACCGCCATGATCGGCTCATCGCTTTCCGGGGTGAAAGACGCCGCCTCAAGCCACGAACCGTCGAGATATTCGACTGTGACGGTGTTCCCGTTTGCCGCCAGAGTGTGCGCCGCAAGGCCAAGGCAGTCGATATATTCCGCCGCGCCAAGGGTGACGCTCGCCGTGGCAGGGACCGCGCCGGGCGCCCATGCGTCATAGGTGTTCCCGTCGATGGCGTTTGGCCCGGTCGCCGCCCCCGCGCTATAGGTCACGGTCCCCTCGGAAAAGGCGTTGCGATACAGCACATGGGGCCTGTTCAGCGCGGCGGGAAAATCCTCGATATGGATCATCGCGCGAACACCAATTCACGGCCCTGGCCAATCTGTTCTTGGAAATCGCTAAACAAGTCCTCGGCCATTTCCCGCATCCATCTCGGGGCGCCGGGCATGTCGATGATGATGGTCTGCGACTGCTGCGGCTCTTGCGATGTGGTCGCGCTGATCGCGCCGCCGGACGCTGAACCGCCGCCGCTCGCTACGTTGGCAGCTTGGGCAAGGCCAGTGGCAGCGATTAGCCCGACCTGAGCCGCGCCGTAGGCCTTCACAGATGCCGCTGCCGCATAACCCTGCGGCGTCGGCCCGTAGATCTGCAAAGCCTTGATCGCGCCCGCTGCCGTGCTCTGGACCGCCTGCGCGATGGCCATGCCCTTACTGAGTGCGATCTGCGCGATTGCTGCGCCCTTGGACTTGCTCGCAAGGACGCTCAAAAGCCCTCCAGCAGCATCGAAAACCGCCTGCCGGGCCTGTATCTCAACCTGCGCCCCTTGATCCGCGATTTCACCCTTGCGGCGGTGATACTCGGTTTCAAGCGCCAGCATCGCCTCTTTGTGTTCTTCCTCGCCTAGCAGCTTGCGCGCCCGGTGATCGTTCAGCAGTTCTTCGCTTTCGGCATACCAGACTTCCAGCGTTTCCTGTTCCGTTTGCAGGGACTGGATCAGGGATTGCAGGTTCTGCTCATAGGGGTCGGCACCGCCCCCGCCACCGCCGCCGCGACCGCCCCGCGCACGGGCTGGCTTGAGGGTTGAATACACGCCACCAAAGCTGCCGAAGCTGTCGAGAATGCCGCCCGGTTCATTCAAAGCGCGGCCCGTCTCCCCATTGCGCGATGCGTTAAGGGCAGCGTCAGGACCACCGTTCGTAGCCTTCGCCAGCGCGCCATCGTCCGTCACGCCCCGGATGGCCCGCGCAACGCCCAGAGCCACCCCCAGAGCATCAGCAAGGCTATAGGCGTCATCGACGGCGCCACGGATGCCAGAACCCACGTCCAGATCGGCTAGGCGGTTTGCAGGCTCTTCGGCATCTTCCATGGCCTTCTGCAACCGTGCGGCTTCCAGTTCGGCCTCGGCCACGCGCTGCGCCACCGCCTGCAATTCCGGGGGGATATTCTGCACCGTGCCATAGGTCGCCAATAGCACCTGGTTTAGAGCGCGCGCGGCTTGCACGGTCTTTTCGGGACCAGTCGCAGATCCTAGCCGGTCCAGCCCGTCGATCAGGTTGTTCGCTTGGTTTAGCGTTAGGCCGAACGACTCCTGCAACTGGCCCAAGATGACTTGATATTCCACGTTGTCAGGCCCGAAGTCGTCAAACGCTGCTTGCAGATATCCTGTCATTGTCCGCAGCCGGTCAATGTCGATTGTCTCGACCGCCACCCTCAAGCCGTCCAGCGCCTTCACCAGTGCAATCTCTTGCAGGATGCGCAGGGTTTCCCGCATTTCCTCGGTCTGCCCGGCGAACTCATCGCGCAAGTCGGCGGTGGATGACCGCGCCTGATCCACCCAATCTCGGTAGTTCCGAACGGCGCCAGACAGGTCATCGAAGGCTTCGGTCTGGTCAATCGCGGCATCTTTCCCGCCGATCAGTCCGAGAACCAGCGGCCCGAGCGCACCGGCAGCGATACCAGCGGCGATACCAATGCCGCCGAACCCCAGCAACAGGTCAGGCAACTGGATCGAAAGAGCCTGCATGTAGTTGCCGGTGACAGAACCCTGCTGCGCCACCTGGTTCAGTTGCAGCCCGAGGTTGCGCATACCCCCAGCGGCCACGCCGGATGACTTGCCAAGCTGTGCTGTCTGCTGCCCGGCGCGCCCCATCTGTGCGCCCATATCAGACGACGAGGATTTCAGTTTCTTCGATGCAGCGTCGGCCTTGATGGTGCTTTCCGTCAGTTCATCAAGCGCGGCTTCACCGGCCAGAACCTGCGCCGTTTCAATCTCATAGCCAAGGGAAACAATGTCTGGCATGATGCCTCGCTAAGTTGAGACGCAAAGGAAAACGAATGCGCGCATTGGTTGTCATTTTTCTGCTGACCGTGACCCCGGCAGGCGCGCAGCTTCGAAACGCCGCCGAACTTCATGCCGACGCCACCAAGCAATATGTCGAGGCTCTTGCCAAAGACGATAAATGCAGCGCTTCGCAACGATCTGACGAGATAGAAGATATTGCCGCCCGATCCGCAGATTGGATGGCTCCGGGCTTCGTGAATTGGGTCACCGGAAAGCGTTCGGAGATAGAGGACCGCCAGAAGCGGCGTTTGGGCCTCATCTACAGAGCGGAATTTTCACTCTATGAGTGCACCGGCATCGGGAAACTTCACAACCGAACTCTGCTGTCGGTAACGAAACACGCCCTTGAAAGCGTGTTCACGATGCGGTGGGATAACTAGCGCCCCTTGCTGGCCTTCCTGCGTTCCTCGTTGAAGCCGATTTCCTCGGCCAAGGTGGCGAGAAACTGCGCGTCCATGGCCTCGATCACCGGCACTTCAATGGTTGCGATCCGCTTTCCGTGCATCCGCAACCATTCATGGATCACGCCCGGCTGAACCCGGCTTCGCTCGACACGATACGCGCTGACCTTCCAGAAGATCGACCACAGGGCAACGCCATCAGGCGGGACAACCAGATCAGGCACAGGATGCCCGGCCATGGCGTTTCGGTCTGCCCTCGTGTGGCCGTTGTGGTCTCTTGTGTGATACCTGACTTCATGCCTGACGGCAGCGCATAGGTCCGCCGTCAGTTGTTGGTAAAATTTCCGATCTTGCCTGTCGCTTCGACAACCTGGACGACGATCCATTTGGCACTCGGGTGACGCAAGACGCGCAAGACGGCTTCGGGGCTATACTCCGGGGCGCCCTTGCCCTCCTCGAATTCCTGATCGCCCCAATCCCAGCCGCAGACACATGCCGCGATGGTTTCGAGTTGGCGATCCCACGCCGTCGATCCGCCGCTTTCGCCCAGGACAGCGGTTGCGCGGCCACGGTCGCCAACCTCGGTTGCGGCTTGGCAGTCGATGTGGCGCACCATGAAGGTCACGCCAATCTCCTTGCGAGTATCGGGGCGCTTCAGCTTGAGGGGAAATTCCCGCTCATACTGGACCAGATCAGCAATCGCCATCAGGCACCCGCCGTCGCAGCGACTTCAATTGGGAATTGCTCGGTCATGCCCAGGTTGAACGTCTTGCGCACGAATTCCTCGCCGCCGCCGCCGTTGGGGCCGCCGCCGCCGATCACTGCACGGGCGTAGAACGTGGTGCCAGTGCCGGTTTCGTTCAGCGCGTCGTCAAGCACGTACTTGATAGCATAGACGCTCCTTGTCCGCGCCGCCGTGACAAGGTTGGTGTGGCCCATGACGCCTGTTTTCAGGCCGATCACGAGGGTGCTGTCGTCAATCGAACGATAGCCCTTCTGCTTTTCGGCAATGTCGCTGGACAGGTAGTTTTCCGTCAGCATGTTGTCGGTGATCTGGAACGATGGCGCTTCAACCACATTCGGCACCTCGACCCATGTCAGGCCCTCGAACTCCGACTGGTCCAGAATGTCTGGTTGGGGGGTCGTGCAAAGATAGAACTTCCCGTTCTGGTGGGTTACAGCCATATCGGCCTCCTTTTTTGCATGGTGAAAGGCCCGCCGGGGCGGGTGGATCGTCGGCCTGTCCGGGCCTTAGATTTGCTGGTCAGACGCTATGCGCAGCGTCATGTCGCGCCGGAAATAGCCGCCATCAGGGCGCCCGTTGTCGGCGGTCGGGGTTTGCAGGCAGTAGGCGACAAATGCCCCGCCGCTGGTGATCTTGGTGTTCCATTTGAACGCCTGCGCGATATCCCGCAGGATGGCATCGCCAGTCGCCGTGAACGAACCCGGCTGGACCATCAGCGAAACCTGCGGGCGAAACTCGAACCGCTCTTCGCCGTCAATCGTGATCGGGCGCCCCACGGTCGGGCCATCATCCCAGATCAGGAACGGCGGCTGCACCCGGATTTCCTCGTTCGGCCAGACGATAGACGGCAGGCCGGTGATAGCGGCCATATGGGCGCGAACGGCAACCATGACGGCGGGGTTGCTCATGTCAATCTCCCGCTATCTTTGCTGCGTTCCGGTCGTTGATCGCCTGCCACTGCATTAGCGCCTCTTCCATGAAGAACGCCCCCTGCTGATTGAAGGTCCGCCCACGGCTGTCGGTGCCGACGAAACCGGAGTGGACGCGCCGCGCATAGGCGACGGTCCAGCCCGCGCTGAAGGTGTCACCCATCTCCATACCCGCCACGGTCGCGACATAGGCGGCAGGACCGGTCAAGCTGGTGCTGCCGTTCAGGCCCGACGAATAGCTGTTGCGAAGGAAGCCCTTATCGACGGGAAGGCGGCCGCCCTTGGCTTTAGGCGTCTGCGCGATCTCGCTCACGTCCTGAATGGACTGCTTCACCACGAGGGCGACGTTCCTCTTTGCCTTGGCTGTCCATTTCGCCATATCGGCGGCGCGATACTTGGTCATACCGCCATGCTCAGCCAGTCAACGCGGATCGGCATGTAGCAGCGGCAATTTATGGTGTCGGCACCTCCCGCGCCCAGCGAGGTATCGCCAGGGTGGCGCATCCGCGCGCCGGTCGGGCTGAGGAACACGCCGTCAATCCCGGTCGTCTGACCCTCCATCGCCATATGGCTGTTCCGGGTGCGGGCATCGCCGGTCGCGTCCCATTTCTTCACGATGGCATCCGCTGGCACCTGCCCGCTGTCCACAAGCTGCTGCATCCCTTCCAGCCGTCCCGCGTTCATCGCCTTCACCGTCTCGGTCCTCGCGATCCGGTCGCCGCGCAGTTGCAACAGCCGGTCGGAATACCGCCCCGCGATCCGGTCAATGTCGGCCTTGGTGAGCGGCTTTCCATCTCGGATCGCCCGCTTGACCGTGCCATCAAAGCGCCGGTCCCTGCGTTTGCGGGTGAAGTAGTTCGGATCGCCCTGCGCCAGTTCATCCCGCGCGCTGCTCACTGCCCTCGCCTGGTCGCTGTGCAGCCCCACAAGGCCGCCTCGACGCTTTCCAGTGGAACCGGGCCTGCCGATCAGGTCACGCGCCGTTGTGTCAGCCCCCTGCCCCCGTTCGGCGCCATAGCGAACCGCCTCGGCAATCACTGTGCGCTGATCGTCAAGGATCTCCGTTATCAGATCCGCGCCCAGACGGCGAAGGAATGCCTCGACCCTCGGCAAGCGGCCTTGAAACCTCACGATCAGCGGCCCGCCCCCGCTTGTGGGGATGCGCTTTGGGAGCGTACTCAACTGATACGTTGCCCCCGCCCTGAATGCCTCGTCTATGGATTGATCAAGCGGCGCGAAGAACTCCGGGCCAAGGCGCAGCGCCTCCATGATACCCTGAATATCGCCGCGCTCGATTGCTGCCTCAACCAGCCGATACTGCGAAACCGACCGCACATCAGCGATGGCTTGCAAGAAGGCCCGGCGCACCTGCGGCTCCATTTTCTTGACGGCCTCGGCAAAGGCGCGGCGGGTGTCGCGTGGCATCCGTCACCCCCTCACATTCAAGACGTAGAGCACTGCACCACCGCCGGGCGAAACATGCGAAAGCGGCGGCACGATTTCCCGCTCTACACCATCCGCCCCGCGAAACCTGTCACCAACCTGCGGCACAATGGCAAGGTCAGGCACCCCCACAAGCAACCTCTGATCGTCAGCCTTGATCAGCGTTCCGTCGATCTGGCGGGCATCCCATCGGCTATAGACCACAGTGCATGAATGCTCCGAAGGTGTTCCCGGCGACTGGTTGTAACTTGGCCCGGTTGGCGTACCCGCCCGGATGATGACTGCCATCGCGGGGGTTCCGTCGCCAGTCTCCGAACCGGCCTCTTGCAACCCGGCCAGAACATCGGCTGCAATCTCGGCGGCACTCATACCACGTACACCGCAGGCATACCCCAACGGGTCAACGGCATCAGCAAGGCATCGATGGCGGGCGACATGGGCAGCATTCCATCCACGCCACGGACGCCGCTGTCAACCGGCGTCCACTGGATCGCATCCACTTTCGTGAGTACCTTGGCCTGCGAACCGGTGAACGTCTTGGACCAAAAGCCCGGAGTCGCAAGTTCGTAACCGGCTGCGATATAGGTTGCCTCGACAATCGCCGGGTCGGCCTCGTCAACATCGCCCATGCGCAGCACATACCGGGTGCGGATATAGTCGCTGGCCCGCGTCAGCGCGGCGGTAGCGTCAGCGCCCGACGCATCCGCCGGAGCGCTGTTCCCCCGCGCCGTGGCATAGGCGCGCCAGTCGTCGATGTTGCCGTACATCAGCCCGCCGTTGCCGCGTCGATCTCGTCAGCGGTGACTTTCTCCATGCCCTCGGGCATCAACAGGTTGACCGCCTCGACCTTCGGCTTTCCCGCCTTGGTGAAATCATCGCTCGACAGGCCAGCAACAGCGGCGCGGATGGCGGCGTTGCGGTCGGTGTCATCTTCAACAGCGCCGTCCTCGACCAGATCGCCTGACACAAGCCAATGCTTGATGATCGGGTTCGCCTTGTGGCGGGTCAGGGCGTCGTTGCTGATCTCAAGCGTACCCATGGCCGGGACGATGGTTTCCGGGTCAAGGCCAAGATCGCTTTTTGTCGTGTTGGTCAGTTGCATGATGGTTATCCTTTTGTGTGCGTCGAGTAATCGGCGAACATCTTAAGTTCAGCCGCTTTACGTGCTGCGATTGCATCGCCCAGATCGGTGAAGTTTCCGAGAAGGTGGACTTTGCCGTCCTTTTCAATGCGAGCGTGCCACTTGCCGGTTGCTTTCGTCATTGAGACGCCCTTGCATCCCGACTTATTTGCTTTGCTCGGAGAGCCGTTAATGTTGTTTTGACTGCGCGTCGCCATGCGAAGGTTTGCCCAGCGATTATCACCGCGATCTCGGTTGATATGGTCCATGTCCATCCCTGCCGCGGGCCATTCCCCGGTCATGAATAGCCACGCCAGATGATGGGCGCGATAAACGCGTCCGAATATCTTAATCTGGTTGTACCCATCCTTGTCTGTACCAGCTATATCGCCGGGATGAATCTTTCTGCCGTGAGCGTTGGTTTCAATCCGCCACCGCAGAATGCCGGTGTCAGGATTGTACGAGAGCAGTTTGCCCGCTTCCTCACGTGTGAAATTTCGTCTAATACGAACGTCAGCCATTCCTCGATCCTTTCACGATCAGGTTGGTTAGGGGACCGGTGTGTTGACGCACATTCGGCCCCCATTTCTTTTCACACAATCAATGCTATAGCTATGATTTACAGGCCATCACCATAGCTGATCGCCTTGGGTAGGCGCACATCCACACCACCCAGGCGGAACACGCCGGGGATGGTGAATTGCAGCCCTTCCATCTGCACCGGCAGGAAGCGGTGCGGCATCGGGAGGTGCAGCTTCAGCACCTCGGGCGAACGGCGATAGGCGATCATCCGGGCGGTGCCGCCCGCACCCTTGGTCAGCAGGCCGCGCTTGCCCCGGATCATCAGCGGCTGGCCGGTTTGCGCCGTGTAGACGTTCGCTTTCTGGATGAATTCCAGGATGGTCAGGCCGGTGTCGGTCAACCGGGTGGACGCGATGTAGTTGAAGCGCTCAGTCGGCAAGATCAGCGTGTCGGCCAGTTCGGTTTCCTTGGTCGTGGTCACGATGCCAGTCAGCAGCGCGTTCACGTCGCGAATGATCTGGTCGGGCGTTTTGGTGGACCACGCCGTCGCCGATCCGGTGCCGTCTGCGGCAACCGACGCGGCAGGAACCCCGGTATAGGCATAAAGGCCTTCGAAGCCCTTGGTGGTGTCGCCGTTCAGCGCAATCTCGTACACCATCTGCTCATAGGCACGGCGGGCCAGCCCGGCCTTGGTGCTGTCGAGGGCCACACCCAACAGCCGGGCCTGGTTGATTTCCTCATAGCCGTAGCTGTAGCCGATCCCGGCAGTATAGACCGCCGTCTCGTGCTGGTTCATGCTGGCGCCGACGACGGGAATATCTTTGCCATTGCCGTTGATCCAGCCAGCCTTGCCCGCGCCGTCCATCGAATAGTAGGTGACGGACTTCGCCCACTCGCCAGCGGACGTATCCACCGGGACCAGTTCGGCATAGTTGAGTTCCGGGTAGCGCAGCGCATAAACGCCCGCCTCGATGTGCGAGGTCTGCTTCTGGGCAAACCCCAGCGACGCCTGCATGGCATCGTTGAATTGCGTGTGCATGGTCATCTTTTGGGGCCTCCTTAGCCCAGACGGATCGCGACCAGTTCGTCGGCGGCGCCGCTGGTCTCGAAGATTGCGCCGGGAATGGCGAGGTTGTCGGTGGAGGTGTCGGTGAATTTCCCGGAACCCCCGGCGACACGCATGTAGACCGCCGCACCGGCCACAACGGTATCAAACGCCGTGACCCAGATGACGCCCTTGGTCATGACCAGGGCGCTGTCAGCAACGGCGAATTCATCGTCGGTGGTCGATTGGTCGCGCACGGTGATGCCGCGCACCACATCGGCGGCAGCGCTGGCGGCAATGACCTGCTTGTCGGCGGTTCCCTGCTTCACGGCCTTGCCAAAGCCAATGGCAGCGGTTTGAACTTCACGGCTGATCAGCACGTTGGGTTCGGTGTTCGCGATCATGCCTTCAAAAGCCACCGGCATGTTGTCGAGATATGTGGATTGCACAGCCATGGATCAGGCCTCCTTTGCGGTGGCAAGCGCGCCACGATAGGCGGCTTGCATGTAGGTCAGGTTCGCGGCGTAGGCCTCATCTGCCACGTTCGCGCCAATCGCGGGCTTCAAGCCGCCCTTCATGCCGTCCGCGAAGGGGTCGGCCTTGTCGGCATCCTCGGCCAGGATGTCGAACCGGGCGTCGATATAGGCCTCGGACTTGTCGGCCATGGTATCGCCCAGCTTGGCCACGACAACGGCCTTGCGGATCGCGGCGTCGGCAATGCCATCGGTCTTCACGTCAGCCACGATGGATTTCGCCTTGCCGATCAGGTCGGCGCGTTCGGCCACCCGCTTGTCAAGATCGGCATCGGACATGACCTCGCCCTTCGCCTCATCGCGTTCGGCCTCGGCCTTGGCGATGGCGGCGTCCTTGGCTGCGATTTCCTTGGCGTGTTTCGCCTCGGCATCGGTCATCGCCTTGGCGGCGTCGGTGATCTGCCCTTGCAGCTTTTCCAGTGCCTGCGCACCTGCGTCAGTCGTCACGACGGAAAGCCCGTCGATCAGGACCGTGCGCGTGTTGATGGCATCTGCCATGATAACGTCCTTTCGGTCGGTGATCGGGGAAGCGCCCCATCGCGCGCGGTCTTTCCCGCCGTCATGCGCACCGTCACCGATGCGAAGCTGATCGCCACCGCGAGCCTTACTCACGATAGCCATGTGATTGATGCGGATCGGCCCGGACTGAACCGCCTGATAGGGCGTCCCGTCCGGCGCCACGCCGTCCTGCATGGTGATCGGGGTGGTGTACCCCATCGAAACCTCTCGGGCGCCGTCCTGCACCGCCGTGATCGCCGCTGCGTCCATCAGGCGGAACGGCACCTTGACGAATTCGCCATCACGGGCGATTTCATCGCCGATATCGCCCACCGCATGGTTGCGCCAGTTATCGGCGGTCACCTGCTCGGACGGGTGGCCAATGGTCACCGGCTTGCCCGCGAAAGTGGCGAGACTGTCCTTATGAAACACGGCGGATTCGGGGCGATAGACGGTCACAGTTGCCCGGTCCATCAATCCCAACTCGCTACCCAGGTACGACTGGCACCCCGTTCGCGCGCACCGCACCTCGCCCACCAGGTAGCCATCGGCGGTCTGGCGCATCCCGGTAATCGGCGCATTGTCGGTGAAGTTGATTTCGGTCATGTTTCCTCGATCCCCTCATCCCAATCCTCGTTGACCTCCTGGAACACCTCCGGCCCCAAAATGATCGGCCCTTGGTATGGCTCGACTTCCGCCAAATCCGGTGCGTCAGGGTCATAGCTGATCGTGATATGAGGCTGATATTCGGGATGATCCCATGTCGCCCCGGCCTCCTTGATCCGCTCGTGGCGCCACCGCAGTTCATCGCTGGCGAACAGGAGTACGCGAGCCTCGCCGAACTTCTCCATCAGCCTCGCACCACCGGGCGCGACCTCAACCTTGGGCTGCCAGCTTTCACCGGCTGCCATCCAGTCCACGGCGGCGCGACTGTACGCGATGGTGACATGCATGTCGTGCGCGGGCAGCGTCGTCTTGAACCCCTGCACTTTGGCCCACCGGATGATCTCCTTGGCGTTCAGTACTTTGCGATGAACGTAGAGGGTGCGCGGCGCAGCGTCGGCGACTGGCAATTCATCACCGCCAGGCCCCATGTCGTCAGCCCCGCCATCGGCCGGAAATTCTTCGGCGTAGCCTTCCAATCCAGGGAACGCGCCGCTCTCGGTAAGGGCATTGACCAGCGCTGAACCAGCCGCCTCGGTCGAAACCGCGTCCATTTCCAGCGCGGTCTTCATTGTATCGGCGCTGATCTTTCCAACCTCGGCCCGCTCCTTGGCCGTGGGCTGCCAAAGCGGTCGCCAAGTGTAATGCAGATCGTCGGGGCGGTCGCCAAGCGCCGAACGGATCAGGCATTCGTCCAAGACCGCCATGGCGGGCTGCATGTGCAACGTTTGCTGCACCTTGATCCTGTCGTAGTAATTGCGAACGTCGCTCTCTCCGGTCGCGTTCAGGCCCCCCGGCGACTGCATGAAGAACATGGTCATCGGGATACCGACAGCAGCGCTGGCAAGCTGCATGAACCGGTCCAGAACATCCGGCAACCCGCCGAAGCTGGCAGATTTCTGCTGATATTCCTCCATTGCATCAAGCAGGAGCATCCCGTTGATGCCCTTGGCCGCGCCAGCCAACGTGAGACGGCGCAAAACCTCTGCCTCGTATGCCTGGCCGCGCTGTTGCAGGTTCTGCATCAGGTCTTTGACCTTGACCACGTCAACCTTGGCCTCATAGAGCAGCGTATTGACGTTCGCCGCCCCCTCATCCACCCGGCGCAGTGCGTCCAGCATACCGGGCAGTACAGAGCCGCCCCAGCCGTTCTGCGCGTCGTACCCGGCGTTGTCGGCCAACGGCGCTGTGCCGTGCATGATGACCAGCCGCGAAGGATGGATCTGCAAACTTCCCGATGTTTTGGTATTGACCGACCAAACACTCGGCCCGCCATACCCCGGCGAGGTTACATCGTCGTCATACGCCCCAGCAGACAGAGAATGACGCGCAAGGATGGTAAGGTACTTCACCCCGCCCACCCCGAGGTGCGCGGGGTTCAGGGGAGCCAAGAGATTCTTTTCGCCCGTCCCGATCAGGATTGCCGCGCCCCCGAACAACCGGGCAAGTCGCCGTGCCTCAAAAACCTTTCCGCGAACATCCAGCCGGGACTCTTCAGCTTCGATCTTGGTGATGGCAGTCGCTTCCGCTTGCCACTCCCGCCACTCCCGGCAAGCGTCCTCTGCGGGCAGGTCGATGGCCCGCGCGATCATCCGGGACGCCTTGTAGGCGGCAAGAAACTGCGCCGGGTCATCCAGAGGCATCGTGTATTGCGCCTGCCACCCCTTGTCACGGGACGTTCCCATGCCTGAAACAAGGTTGGTGAGGCCGTCAGTTGTGAGGCGAAAGTGCGGTTTTGCCATCAGATAGCGCCTGTATACGTTAGGGTCGCGGCCATGCACGGGAAAAACGCCATGTTGATCGCATCGGCCAGGTTGGGGGATCGCGCGCCGTCAGGCTGCTTATCCACCATCGTTTTTCCGGTGCCGCTGGTCTTGTGCTGCGGCTGCGTCAGTTCTTCTTCGATCTGCGCTAGGTTCGGCAAATCGGCGGGCAAGTCGATCATCATTTCAGGATCATAAGGCTTTCCCCGCGCGGCCTTGTGGCTGTTCTCAAACCGCTTTCGCAGCGAAAACCACGCCTGTGCCTTGAGGTTCTGGTACTGATCCTTGTTCAGCGGGCTTTGCGGGTTGTTCGGCTCAATGCGTCCATCAGGGTCAAGAACTGAAGCGCCGCCCGACCACGGGTGCCATTTGAAGCCATCCGGCTGCTCGCTACGGCGCCCCATGGATGCCCATTCGCCCGTGACGCCTTCACCCACCCCCACACTATCGTAATAGGCCTCCCTGACCCCCTGCGCAGCCGCCAAGCGGGTTGCCTTCTGTGTCGTTATCGCGGTGTCCAGCCCGTTCCATGGCGTGACGCTCAACAGCGAGATACCCTTGCGGATCGCGAGGGCGTTTTCATCGCCTCCATCTTCGCCGCCCGCCACGTCCAGGGCCGCGTATTTCCTGCCGGTTACCTCAATGTCCAACTTCGCAGCTATGCCGATGGCCGATTTTACCCAAGCCGCCGGAATAACAACCTTCGACCCTACACTTTCGTACTCGCCCAGCCATGTGTGCGGGTAGCCTTCCGGGTCGTTTTCCTTGGCGTCCTCTGCCGTACGCTTCATCGGCCCCGGTAAAAACGGGTTATCGGTGTAGTTCGCCCGCACCACGATGGCATCGGCGCGCGGCCCCTTGGCGCTGCGCAACAGACGCTCAATCGGATCGGAGCGCCTGCGGGGGTTCCAGCTCGCCCAGATTTGCGACCCCTCGGCCCGGATTGTAGGTATCAGCAGATCAAGGCTGCGCTGCGAAAGGCTTTGCGCTTCCTCAACCCATGCAATGTTGAAACCTTCCAGCGACTTCACGCTATCGGCGGTGTGGTCCTGCATCCCGACAAAGATGCACATGCCGTTCCCGCCGATCCGGCGGATTTCGGTTTTCAGCACATCGAACAGATGGCCGACGCCGAATTCCCGGATTTTGGCTTCGATCAGCTTCTTTGCGGATAGAGCAAGGCTTTTCTGGATTTCTCGGATGCAAACGACGCTGCAATCGGGATCGGCCACCATAGCCTCAACCACCATACCCGCCATTTCGTGGGACTTACCGCTCGCCCGGCCACCCCATACACCCTTGTACCGGACAATTCCCCCCGATGGCGTCTTGTCTGCCTGCAACGGCAGCGCCCATCGGGGGGTCGCAATCTCAATCTCCATCCTTCGGATCGATAACGCGCCGTGTGATAATCTGCGGCGTCATGCTGCCGTCGCTGCTGGTCAGGTCCATGCCCTGCACCGGCTTCCCATACCCACGATCCAGAAGGGCGTTGGCGGCACTGACGCGCGCCGCTTCGCTTTCCCCGCTCATAGCGATCTGCGCTAAGCTCTTAATGGCCTTCTCACCATAAGCCTTTGCCAGTTCGCTGATCGTTGCCTGCTCCTGCTTCGTCGCCGCTGACCGGCTACCCTTCGGGCGACCGGCACCGGGGCGCTTTCCGCCGCGTCCAGTCGCCATATTGATATCCTTTGATTTTTTTCGTTTCCCCGACAGGCACCCACATTCCCCGTAGGAAATGCCACGCGGCCCGAGGTTGACGCTTTCGCGCATGTGGATTTTACGGGCCTGTCAGGACGCCCGCCAAGGAGTGCCGCTTGGTATGAATGCAGCCAGCGCCCGCTGTGTGATCGGGTTAGGATCGGCGGGCTGCTGGCCTATCTGCCCCGGTCCAGATGCAACGACAAATGGCGGGGCGGAATTTGGTGCGGGTCTTTCCCCGCCTGTCAGACAATGCCCGATGTACGGGATAATGGAATTGCAAAAGCACCCCGCTGTGTAAATCGGAGGCCTTGAGCCATCCCGACTGCGGGGTTACGACCGCCGCCAGAAGCCGAACTTCCGGGAACCAGCGATGCCTGCATCGTAGCACCCCTTTCAAAACCGCGCAACTACCTGATTGCAACCTTATCCGGGTCGACGTTGAGCGTGGTCGGGCGCCCGAAAACATGAACCTCAACCCGCAACTTGGCGTAGTCGTCGTGGGCTTTCTTGACCGCCGCCTGGAACGTCGCGTCGAACCCTGCAAACGGTCCATCCAGAAGCTGCAACGCCTGCCCCGGCAGATACTGGCACTGGTATTCGCTGTTGTCCCTGCGTCGGGCGGCGTCGGCATACTCGGCCTCTACCGCTTCCTTGAACTGCCGCAGACCCGGAACCGCTGGCACCTTGGCCATGTCGCCATGGTTGCGCTGGTAGGCTGGCACACCGTCAATATCGCGCTGGCGCAAGGCGAGCGGCTTGCCAATAACGTGCTTGAGATTGAACACGTCGCGCCAGTAGATCGCGGGAATGACGCAGAACATCAGCTTGGGAACATAGGCACGGTCATACCATACGGCTTCCCGCTTCTCCTTGATGTAGCGGCTGGCCAGCAACCTCGGCACCCACGGCTTGAGGCCCATGGCGATGATCTCGGCTTCAACCTCGAACTCCCTGCCTCGCGTCGTGTTGATCGCGTAAGTGTCAGTCATGCCCCGCATCCCCTCTGTGCTGCCCTGTGGTGGCCTCTGGGGCCGTCTCGGGGGTGTCGTCGCCCCTACCCCTGCGCACCGTCACAAACGCCCACGCCTTGCGCTCTGCGGGCTTCATGCCACGGATAGCGGCCTCGCCCTTCCAGTCGTCGTTGGTGGTGGTCATGCTCACTCCTGGTTGACCGGCGCCTGAAGCCGCAGGCAGTCGCCCGACACCCACGATGCGCCGGACGCAATGCACTCAGACCGCGCCGCGCTTGCTCGCTTTTCCGACAATGAAATTCCGCCGAAGAGCATTGCGAAAAATGCCAACCCGAAGATCACCATCCACGCGATAACGGCGTTCTCTTCACGAAACATAATCTTGGCCCTCATCTTTGGGGTTCTCTTCTGGGGTGGTGTTGCGCATGTCAGGCGGCAGGACGCCAAGCGCCTTCGCCGCGCACTCAAGGCTCACGATGCTGTACTTGCCCCGCATGATGGCCCGGACCAAGCGGAAGGATAGTTCGTCGTATGAGGTCATTTCAGCGCCTCCCTTGCGGCCTTAGCCATGCGTCGAACGGTTCCGTTTGCGCTCGCTGTTTCCATGGCGGCGATCTGGCGAAGCTTGTCTCCGAGGATGAACGAACGGGCCTCGCTGCGCTCCTTCGATACTGCCAAGAGGGCGAAGCTGTTGCGCTCAGCCCGCGCCCGGCTCAGCGCGCCCCCACTGATCCAGTCCGCTATGCGCTCGCGGTACGTCATGCGTAATCCTCCGGGCGTTCCAGCCGCTTGCGGCATGGCGGTATCCAGTCGAAACGCGTCTGCCCGGTGCGGTTATTTTTTTGCCAGATCAGCCAGCAATAGGCCGTGGCTGTGCTACCCTTCGCAGACAGGCACCCCCTGTGCATCACCACGCGTTCGGAAAACTGCAGAATGTCGGTGGGCGGCGTGACGCTGAACAAATCGCGGTAACGCCCGATCCCCTCAAGAAACGCGCTGCGAACAATCATTGCAACCCCGTGGCGGCTAGAGTCGCGGGCCTGAACAATAAACTCCTTCGCCAGACGGAAAGGCGGGTTCGTGATGGTCCAATGGACAACGTCAGAGGGTTCGGAAAGGTAATCCTGCACCGGGAACCCCGCGCCGTAATCGTGGATATCCGACCCCACCACCTCCCGGAAATATCCACGAAGCGGCTTTACCATGTGACCACGGTTTGCGGCGGGTTCGCGGCATGTCATTTCCCCGGTCCGGTATCCTTGATCTACGATCCACTCGCACAGCGCGCGGGTGGCCCACGGGGGCGTCGGAAAATCATCTAGGCTGTCGTGCGGCTCACTGCGCTGCTGCATCACCGCGCTGCTGGTGTTCTGTGTCATGCCGTCCACTCCGCCATCTTCTCCGCCCACCTCGGGCCACGGCGAAACAGCGATGCCTGCCTGCCGTCGATAGACAGACGCTCAGCCGCGCCAGTGCCAACCATGTTGAGGAGGCACTTGTTGACCGCTTGCGGGTCCACGCCCGCCCGCCGGCCGATTTTCACCGAGCCGGACCATTGCCCCGTCAGCGCCTTCGCCACCGCGACCGTCAGGCCAGTCGGCTTGCGCCCGCCGCGCCGCTTGGATGCGTCAACCGTCGCCTGATTGAACATGCCGGGGAACTCCTGTTCGAACCGGGCGAGGGTCTGCCCAGCCGATACCGCCATGGCCTTTGCGAGGGCTTCCTCCATGTGCGGGGTCATATCCGTGCCTCGAAAGCGAAAGGTATGTCATCCCCCATATCGTCAGACGGGCGCCCGCCGCTGCCGTAGGACGATTGCGCGGGCCGCTGTTGGCGCTGCTGCCCACCGCCCGAACGGTCATTTTCGAAGATGGAAACCATGACCCGATCACCCGACCGACCACCGGTTTCAGCGGCAAGGGCCTGCTGCTGCAACAGAACCCCCGCAAGGTTCACCGAGGGGTCAAGAAGGGCATATTCACCGTTCTGGTTGCTCATGATTACACCGACCTCGGTGTACCGGTTCTTCGTTTCGCCGTCTTTCTGGTATTGGCCCGTCTTCGCCATCAGTCGCTTAACCATTCGATTTTCCCTTTGTGTAATCATCCAGCCAGTCTTCCCCCTCCACGGGTGGAATGCTGATCGTCGTTGAAATCCCCTTGACCCGCAGGCGGTGCGACAGCGCGTAAGCCGCCGCATGCCCGCCGTGCTTCGGGTCGTTGTCCCCAAAAATCGCCACTTCGTCGCAGCCTTCGGGCGGTTGCCACTTGGCAAGCATGGCGCTGTTGATCGCGGCCCAAACCGGAACGCAGAAGATCACCGACGCGGCCAGCGCCGTTTCGATCCCCTCGGCGATGCCAAGCGTTCCCGTGGTGAATTCGGAAAGCCGAACCGCCGAACCGTCAGGGATTGCCCCCGGCATCAGCTTCCTTGCCGACGCCATTTCAGCCTTTGCCTTGCCATCAGGGCGAATGAACGTCCGGTGAACCGTCACAGGCTTGCCGTCAGGCCCCGTGACCATAGCCAGCATGCAGGGGCGAACACCGCCCTCCCCGTCGCGCACCGCCGCACCGAACCGCAGCGCCTTGGGATAGGCCAATTCGCCAAGCCCCCGCGCCGCAAGATACCGGCCCGCCAAATCGTCAGGCTGCACCACGCTGCTTGCCCGCCAGAGGTTGTTCAACATGGCCCGGCGGTCCTCGTCGGTCAGCGCAGGCTTGGGCGGCGCATCCGTGCCGACCTTGTGGTTGCCCAGGATCGCATCAACCCGCGCGGCGGCATCCCGGAAATCAAGGCCAAGGAACCGCTCAACAAAGGTCATTCCCCTGCCCGGCTCGCACTGGTTGCAATAGAACGATCCGCTGCCATCCTTGTTATCGAACCGGAACCGGTCTTTCCCACCGCAAAACGGGCAAGGCCCGAGGCGATCATGCAGGAAGGTTTCAGGCACACCGAGTTCCAAAAGGATGCCGCGCCACTTGCCATTCGCGGCCTCGTTCGTCGGGCGATGGTACGTCATGCCGTCACCCCGCTTTCTTCGGCCTTCTGCTTGGCTTTCACCCATGCAATGCGGCGGGATTTCTCATAGTTCAGGAAGGCTCGGTCAGCGGGCATCGCCACGTCCTCAAGGCCCCTCGGCCACACCCCGAACCGTTCGCGGTACTTGTTCGCCGCCCAGCCGATCTTGTAACCGCGATCACCCGCCAGCCAAATCGCCATGGAATAGAACCGCTGCTTTTCCTCTTTGGTGGCGACCTTCACCTTGCCTTCAATCATCGCAAGTTCGCCTTCGGCATGCTCAATGCCCGGCGGTGCTTTCCGTTCTTCACCGCAGCACGGGCAGACCTTTCCAGTGAACAGCGTGGCGCAGGCGGTGCATTCCTTCGGCAGCTTTTCGGCCCGCTCGACGGGCTTCTTGTCCCCCGGCTTCGTCCGGTCCAACTTCTCATGGTGAATGTCGGTTGGCAGACCGAGGCGCAGGGCATTCCCGGCATGATCCAGAAACAGGCAATCCTCCGTTCCGGGGTTCACCCGCAGGCCGCGCCCCCACCGCTGGACATGAAGCATTTCCGATTGCGTCGGGGCGGCGTCGATCACACAGGACACAGGCAGGTCAACGCCGGTCGTCATGGTGCGAACGGAACAGATCACCCGAATTTCGCCTTCAATGAAGCGACGGTTGATCAGCCTGCGTTCGATGGCGTCGGTGTAGGCATCCACATAGGCGGCGGAGATACCGGCCCGCTGGAAGTCGCCCATCATCGCCTGCGCATGCGCACAGTTCACCCCGAAGGCCAGCGTCGGGCGGTCCTGACCCTTTTCAAGCCATGTCTCGACAACCCCGGCCATGATCTTCGCATCGCCCATCGCCTCGGCCAGCGCGGCTTCAACGTACTCGCCACGGGCGATCTTAACGCCCGAAAGGTCCGGCACATGCGGGGCATACGCGGTGAACTGTGATAGAAAACCTGCCTTGATCAGATCGGCGGTCGTCGCACCGATCACCAGATCATCCCAAACAAGACCCATGCCCTTTGTCCAAGGCGTTGCCGAAAGCCCGATGAACACGGCGTCGGGGGTGTCCCTGATCAGGTCCACCATCGCCTTGTACTGGATATGCGCCTCGTCCACGATCACCAGCGCGGCTTCGGGTACGTCACGCCGGATAAGGGTCTGGATGGATGCCACCTGTACCCTTGCCAGCGGGTCAGTACGGGCGTGGTCCGCCTGGATCACGCCAATGTCACGAATGCCCTCGCGCTCGAACGCCGAAACGGTCTGGTCAACAAGGCTGATCGCAGGGACCGCGAAGATAACCCGGTTGCCTTTGGCCAGGGCGCCTTCAACCATATGCGCGGCGCACAGCGTCTTACCGCCACCGGTCGCCAGTTGGAAAACTACCCGCTTATTGCCCTTTCCAAGAGATTGACGGATGCCTTGGATGCCAGCGGCCTGATACCCTCTCAAGTCCTTCTTCTTGGACAGGGCTGCTTCGGCTTCGAACTGGTGGAACAGATCATTCATGACGCACCGCCAGAAACAAGTTTCAGGTCGGAGAAGGTTAAACCGCGCGCGCGCGATCTCTTATCCGCGCGCGAAGTGTGATCCTGCGTCACACGGTGCCGTGTTTGGTGAGAGTCACACGGTGCCGTGTGATCCTGCGTCACACGGTTGCGGCTCTTTTGGGGGGCCTTTATCCCGCCTTCCAGAGGGGCGAGAATGTACAATCTGCGATCCCACTGGCCCTTCTTACGAGGCTCGGTGACGACCGAAATAAGGCCCTTGCTGGCCAGCGAAACGATACGCCGGTTCACCGTTTCGCGAGTTACTCCGACCTCATCCGCGATCTTCTGCTGGGAAATGTCGCTGCGCCCCCAGCGAGGGGAATGGGCGCGGGCGAGCGAAAGTAAAACGGCCTTCTCGGTCTGGGGCAGATTTTGAGCAATGGCCCATTTGACGGCGGCGGCACTCATGCCACACCCCCGGCATTTTCAGCCAGCTTGCGGGCGAGGTCGCCAAGCGATTGCCAGTTCTCGGGTTGTTCCCGTTGCGCGGACTCCGCGCGGTCATTATGTTGATTCAAAGTCGTGATCCTTGGGTAGTAGCTTGGATTGCGATCAGGGGTCGTCGGCGTTGGTAGCGCCTTCGGCCCCGCTTCGTTTTTGGCACAATTCGCCTTGTTTTGCAAGGGTTTGGTGGTCATATCGCTCCCCCGCGAACCGCTTTCGCGAATGCCTCGGCCTCGGCCACATCGCGGATAATCGCAGCGTGACCGCGCCACCGGCCAAAGAACGCCACCTGAAAATCCGTGAGCGGGGCTTTCGGGCCGTCCTTGACTTCGATGCAGTATGTGCGGCCCTGGAACCCGACCAGCGCATCAAGCGGCTTGTCGGTCGCTTCCACGTCCAGACCGAAGGCGCGCAACGTGGCGAACACGTCAGGCTCATTGGCATCGCGCTTTGCCTTCTGGGGTGGCTTCCACCTAGCCATGCGGCAATTCTCGGCGCTTCCCGTTCCGCCCCGGCACCGCCCTCTTGGCGCGCAGAATTTCCATCTTTCGCGTCAGCCCAAGTTGAGCCTTTTCTTCATCGCCACGCTCACGACATGCGTTGATCCAGCCGTCGCATTCCTCGGGGGTCATGAGTGTCGCGGCCTTTGCCTCTGCGTGTGGGTCAGTCATGCACCACCCCCGAAAAGCGGGCGACGGGACTTACCGCCGCCCGAGTTTTCGGGGGTTGCATCGCGGCAAGCCTGACCCGTACAGGCCGGGAGTGGAGAAGAAGCGAACCAATGCCGCGAATGGGTGTGTGTCACAGATTCACCCCACCACGTAGATCGGCAAATTGATCTTGAGATCGGCTTTCAGCACGTCAACGCACCGCTCGAAAGCCTCACGAAGCACTTCATCCTTGTCGTGCATCTCGACCTGAAACCGCAGCGAACCATCCTCGATCCGGTATCGGATCATGAATTTGATCTTTTGCGGCTCCATGCCCCGATAGACCGGCGCGAATATGACGAAATGATCCGGCAGGGTCACACCCCCGCGAACGTCGTTGTCCTCGACATATTGGAATTGCCGGGAACCATCGTGTAGGCGGGTGCTAGATTTGAACGACACCTTTTTGGTGGCATCAAATTTCATGACCATTTCCATCACGTCGGCGGCGTCAGGAAACACAACATCGACGGCGCGATCTTCGAGAAACAGGCCGAACTGCACCTGTGCCAGAGGCTTTCCGCAAATGCTCATCCACGCTTTTACCTTGTCGGAAAGCTGGGCCTCGAAGCGGGCCAGATGCTCCTTATGAGACGGCACCCCCGGCGCGTCGCCGTCGATCACCGCCGCGATCTTCGCGCCCGCGTAGTCCGCCGAAACCATTGTCCATTCAGTTGAAAATCGGTTCAGATATTCTGCCAGCGCCGCCACGGCGACGAACTTGTGATTCGCCCGGTGGCGGTCTGGCGTCTCTTGGTATTTCTCCAAGGACTCGACGCTGTAGCCCTCTGGGATCGCCGCGAACTGGCCTTGGCCAGCAGGCGTGAAGGCGATGCCATTCGCCGTGTGAGCCGCCAGCGCGGCTTGGAATTCTGTCAAATCAACCATTCGTTTTCTCTCCCATCAGACCGAGTTGCGTCATTTCCGGCGCCTGGCGTGTCAGATCGCCATCGCGCCCCATGAAGAAGAAGGATTGCCCAAAGCTGATTTGCGGCGCTTTCGCCGTCACCTTGGCCGACGCTGCAAAACCAAGTTCTCCGTTCGGCGCGACTTCCAGCGTGACCGTCACAGTTCCTTTTTTTCCCGTGCGCTGAACTGCTGCGATCACGTCGCGCAATTGTTGATCCGCAATCTCGACAGGCAAGCCGCCGTCGATCCTGCCAACTGCCATTAGAAAATGGCTGTTTCCTTCATTCATTTGGTCGTCTCCTTTGTTAAAAGTGAAATTTTGCTCATGCCCCCGCCCCCAACCCTTCCAGCCCGCACAGGCCAAACCCGGCGGACGATATCAGCGGGGATGAACTGCGCTTGGTGCTGCGAAAGCGGTGGGTCCAGTTTTTGGACGCGCAGACGCCGCGCACGGATTGCCAGCTTGCGCCGATGGCTGTTGCGGCCTCGGTCATGGTGCAATCCAACCCGATAGGGTCGCAGTGCTGCCAGACGCGGAATGCGAGGGCTTCGCGGGCCGGGGTCATGCTGCGCCTGCCTTTCCGGCGGCGCGCTCTTCGCGGTCACGCTCTCTCATCCAAGACCTTGCCCGGCTTGCAGTGCCCATTGTCAGGTCTTTCCCCGACACTATGGCGTTCCAAGATTTGCCGTTAAGACAGGCGTTCTGCATGATGGTGGAAGGCTTGAGGCCGTGCCTTTTCCCGAAGTCCACAACCTCGGCAGCGAATGCCGCGATTTCGGCGCACAAGAAACCATGGTCAGAGACCGGCGCCGTTTTGTGGTTCTTGTTGTGGACCGGGTTATGTTCGCTGATCCAATACCGCTCTGCGGCTATGGCGATTTCGCGGGCGTCGAACCACTGCACCTCGACAGATGCGACCTGCGTGTACCAACTCGACCCCGACTCGTGTTGAGCGATCCTGCGGCAGGGGTCACATGTCACCCCCACATACAGAAGCGCCCCATCGGCGTCATAGTGGCGGTATAGGGCTGTGGCGGTCATTGGGCGTTAACCTTTTCAGAGGCTTGCCCTTGAACCCGCGCCGCAGTGTTCGCATGTCTTACACCATCGGTGGATTTCATGCCGAACAATTCAGGAGGGCAGTCAATGGACGCCTCAGCGCAGAGACGCTGCATTACGACGAACCAAGACGGCGGGAACCTCTTCCCGACGACAGCATTGCTGATGGCAGTCGGACCGACATTCAGGGCCTCTGCCATTTTGGACCGCCCCACGGCGTCCGCGATATTCTGAGTTGTGACCATGCAATCACCATATCCACCAATGGTGGACACAGTCAATACCACAATTGGTGGTTTGCCGCGATACCGACCGATGGTGGATTATCAGGGCATGACAGACCGCCCTAATTATTCCGAGATCGGCCAGCGCCTTGCGGCAATCCGCATGGCATTTTCAGACCTAAGCCAAAAGGCTTGGGCCGAGAAGAACGGCTTCAACCCCACCCAGTACAACAACTGGGAAACCGGCGTTCGACGTATCACCGTGGATGCCGCAGAAGTGCTGATGGACAGGTACGGGCTAACGCTCGACTTTATCTATCGTGGCAGGGTTGACGGCTTGTCCGAGAAAGCCTTGAAGGCGCTCTGACTGCACCTACCCATGTGCTTGATGACATGATCCAGGGTTAGCCCTTCCTGTTCGGCTACCTCGATCATGCGGTCTAATCGTTCGTCAACTTCCTTCATTTCATTCCCCTAATCGCCCGGCACAAAGATAGAACCTCGGCCTGATGGCGCAAGCGCGTTCTCGCTGGCTGAGAATTATCTTCCACCAAACGTGGATTCATGCTTGACGTGTCCACCATTGGTGGATAACTTCATCATCAGACGGCCACCCCGGCCACCGCAGCGTATCAGACGATAGCGCGAAAATCTGGACCGAGTTTGTTCCAGCGCAAGGACGGGGCGGTTTGGACCAACGGCGCACAGCGTCAGAGAGGGAGACGAGAATGCAGTACGAAATCCGCAACCGGTGGACCGGCGCTGTGCAGTTCGCGGCAGTAATCGACTGCGCCCCCTCTGCGCCGGATAGCGTGAAGCGCGGCCTCGCCGTCAAATGGGCTTTGAGAAATGATGCCGACCTGTGCGATGCCAACCTGCGCGGTGCCAACCTTCGCGGTGCCGACCTTTGCGATGCCAACCTGCGCGGTGCCAACCTTCGCGGTGCCGACCTTTGCGATGCCGACCTGCTTTGCATGGGCAACATGCGGGAAGTCCGCACCATGCAGATCGACAAGTGGCCTATCGGCTACACTGCCAGCGATCTGCAAATCGGGTGCCAGCGCCACGCCATAGACAAGTGGCGAAAGTGGAATTCCGAAGCGGGCCTCAAGTGGGTGGCGCAGATGGACAGCGACGCCTTGTCTTGGGCTGACCGTAACCTAGCGCTTGTTTTGCAGATCATCGACGCCAACCCGGCAACCACCACCTGATCCATCGCCAGCCGCCCCGCGCGGGCGTCTGCACCATGGACCAAGGAGAAACACCATGACCATTTACATCACCCGCAAGGGCACGGCGACTGACGATCTGTACCGCGCCGCTGCCATCGCCGCCTTTCAGCGCAAATCCGTCACGCTCAAGATGCCGCGCAGTGACGACGACATGCCCCCGCCCGCAGCCCCGGCCCTGCCCGTGCAGGTGACGATGGGTTTGGGATCGTGAGTATGCCTGACTGGATATGGGCCGCTTCTGACGCGCACCACACTGAGAACAGGCAAGGGGATTGGCATGTTGATGCTGCGGTGACCCGAGGCGCTGAATACGTCCGTGTAGACGTCACCCGTCTAAAACTCGTTGCGGCTATCGAGGTGGGCGAAGAACTAGCAAAGTCCACCAACGCTCGGATGTTGGTGGCTTCGGGCACCACGGCACTGACCAAACGCGCAATGGAGATCGCTATCCGCCAGACCCTCGACGCCCGGAATATCTGGGATAACGCCAAGAGCGAGGCCAAGCCATGACCTGCCCCACCTGCAACGACACCGGCTGGTACAGCGAGCGCACACAGCGCGTTTACGAAGCCGCCCCGCGCGTCACTGGCTACTGCGATTGCCAGTATGGCCGTGACCGCGCCCGCGCTGAAATCGCCGCCCGCGAAGCCTCGCAGAAGCGCGAAGCCGCAGCACAGGAGTGGGCCGACATGCGGGTTGGATCGTGGGAATACGACGATGTGACCGACGGTCTGGTTTACAAGCCGCATCCCCTCATGGTGGCGGAACGTGCAGCGGGGGCCGCGCAATGAGCGTCAACATATCCATGCACAGTGCCACTGCCATGAATGCCATGAGCTTTCCCACTGCTAGCGGCATGAAGGCAGGCACCATGACGATTTACGACGCTGATGGGGCATACATCAGCATCTACTCTGAGAATGGCGCAGCGCTTATTGCCGCTGCCGACGCCTTTAACGCGGCCATAGCCGCCGCCGCTGCGGATGCCGAGCAATGATCGGCCTCGCCAACCTCACCCCGACGCAGCAGGCGTATATCGCCAGCCTCAACCATTCCCGGCTCGACCGGGCAACAGGCGGGGGCGGTTGCATCCTCCCCGATCATGCCCCCGCCAAGAAAGACGCCGCCCTGCTCTCCGCTCACGGAACGACCTGGGGCCAGCCTATCAACCGCGCTGAAATCGCGAAAGCCGAGAGGATGAACACATGACCACGCTCGACGCTCTGAAACGGCTGAACGAAGCCGCCTATGACGCGCTCAAGGCCAGCAAGCGCGATGCCGCCGTGCCGCGTGATGTGCTGGCGCAGATTGCCAGCCGCACCGACGCGCTTGTTGACGGCTATCCGGCACAACAGGTGGCGTCATGAGCGCCCCGGAACGGATTTGTGCGCAGCAGGTGACCGGTTGGGGCGGACGGGAGGGAGGCGTGTGGCGGAACCATGACGACCCAAATGGTGAAACCACCGAATACGTCCGCGCAGACCTGTGCCAGCCGCAGTGGCAACCGATTGAGACAGCCCCGAAGGACGGGACGCCGGTATGGCTGCACCGACCAGACAGAATTGGTCGCGGATCACGTCGAACCATCTCTAAATTCGACAGGGATGAATTTGCCAAGAATCCGCGCCCGTTTTGGAAGTCGTATTACGGCGGGCTTGGCGTCCTGCATGACCGGGACAACCCGCCTACCCACTGGATGCCGCTTCCCAAGCCCCCGGTGGCGTCATGACCGACCACCCGCCCCGCCCCGATGCCGCGCTTGAGGCTTTCCACGTCTGGGACAGCGCCAAGCCGCTTGGCGACGAACCCCCGCGCCTGCCCTTCGGCCTGTGCCTTCTGGGCTGGGCCATCGCCGGTGCCGCTGTGAATGGCGTGATCCTGTACATCGGATGGCTGATTTACCGCGCCTACCAGACCGCCGCAATCGACTACGCCACCGCCTGCGCAAACGGCGCAGCCTGCTTTTGAGGGAAGCACCATGAGCAATCTCGCCAAGATCGAACACCCGGAAAACCACCTGCCCGCCGATCCGATGGTTTCGATGATCGAACGCATGGTCACCGACCCGGCGTCTGACCTCGACAAGCTGGAACGGATGCTGGCGATGAAAGAGCGAATGGACGCTCACAGCGCCATGGTAGCCTTTTCCCAAGCGCTTGCCGAGGCCCGTTCGGAAATCCCGCCGATCATCAAGGATGCCGAGGTGGACTTCACCACCCAGAAAGGGCGGACCCACTACAAGCACGAAACGCTTTCGGGCATCGCCAAGGTGATCGACCCGATCCTTTCCAAGCACGGGCTTTCGTACCGCTACCGCACCAGCCAACAGGGCGGTGTCATGGTGACGTGCATCATTTCGCACCGCCTGGGGCATAGCGAGGAAACAACGCTTGCCGGGGCGCCCGATCAGTCTGGCAACAAGAACAACTTTCAGGCCGTGGGAAGCGCCGTCACCTATTTGCAGCGGTACACCCTCAAGGCTGCGCTTGGCCTGTCCGCCGAGGTTGACGACGATGCGCAGGGCGCAGCGCCACAGGTCCAGGACCATCGCGAAAACCGCGATGGAGTTCAACAGCTTCCAAAGTCGAACGCGGCCCAACTGTCGCGCCAGCTTATGCAGGCCGTCCAACGGGCGAAAACGCTGACCGAACTCAAAGCGATCTGGACGGATGAACGCTTCAAGTCCGATCTGGCGACCGTCCGCAGGTTCGACCCCGAACAAGCCGCCCACGTCGAGGCAGAGAAGGACACCCGCAAGGATGCGCTGGAACAGCCCGCCGACGATCTGGGCGGCGACAAAATCCCCTTCTAAGGAGAAGCACCATGAACGATATGACCCCCGCTGGCATCGGACACAACGGCGCACCCGACCCTATCGAAGCTGTCACCAGCGCCTATGACGATCTTCTCATGGAAGTGGCGAACTGGACGGACGGCGCAGTTGTCGAGAACGAGGCCCAGCACGACGCCGTTGCTGATCTTCTGAAACAGTTCAAGACCTACAAGGCCGAACTGACCAAGGCCGGAAAGGAACGCACCGAACCCCTCCACAAGGCTTGGAAGGCCGAGGTTGCAGCGGTCAAGGTTTACACCGACGACGCCGAGCGGATGCAATCGGCTCTGGTGGCATGTGTCGCCCCGTACAAGGCCAAGCTGGCCGAGGAAAAGAGGGCAGAGGAACGTGCCGCATGGGAGGCCGCAGACAAGGCCCGCCGGGAAGCCGAGGCAAAAGCAGCCGCCGCGAATGCCGCTGACCTTGAGGCGCAACGCGAAGCCGCCGCCGCGAAACAAGCCGCCATGGATGCCCAGAAAGCGGCCAGCGCCGGCAGCAAGGACCAGGTCAAGGGAATGCGCACCGTCCACCATTACGAGGTGGAGAGCCAAAAGGAATTGCTCAACTGGATCATCGCCAATGATCGGCCTGCGATGGTGGCATTCCTTGATGACTACGCCCGTCGCAATCACCGTTCGCAGGGCATGGCCGGGGTGAAAGTCTGGACGACCAAGGAAGCGTTCTGATGGCACAGACCGTCATTCTTCGGGGCGACACGCAGCGCAGGTTCGCGAAGGGCCTTATCGACCGCGCGCCGGTTGATGCTGTGGTCAGGATATCCGAAGCCACACGCAACGCAGACCAGAACGCCCGCATGTGGGCCATGCTCTCGGACATTTCCCGCGCCAAGCCCGAAGGCCGGAAGTGGGTGCCAGAGGTCTGGAAGTGCGCGTTCATGCAATCTCTCGGCCACCAGGTGCAGTTCTGCGAAGGGCTGGACGGCAGCGGGCCGTTCCCTATCGGGTTTCGATCATCTCGCCTGACAGTGCGCCAGATGGCGGACCTTATCACGGTCATTGCCGAGTATGGCGACCGACACGGGGTGCAATGGATGGAACCGGAAAGGGCCGATGCATGAACCTCATGAACCGCCCCGCCCCCGGCCTGAAAACGCCCCGCGCGGTATCCGCCCCGCTGCGCCAGTTCGCGCGCGGCCAACGATGCACGATGCAACTGCCCGGCTGCGATGGTGGCGGCGAAACCACCGTGCTTTGCCATGTTCGCCGGTTCACCGCCGCTGGCATGGGGCAGAAGCCGCACGACTTCCACGCCTACCACGGCTGCGCGTACTGCCACGCCAACGAGGGCACGGCAGGCGACGACGACATTCTCCGGGCCATGGTGCTGACGCAAATCCGCGTGTTCGAGGCCGGGTTGCTGACTGTGAAGGGGGTGAAATGACTGAAACGCCCGAAGCCCGCCGCGCGTTCCTGATCCACTACGCTCGGGTGAACCTTCAACAAGCCCGTGCTTGTCGGGGAAGGTCGCGTCAGAGGGGTTTTGCCTTTTGGCTTCTCTCTGTCGCGGCGAAGGCCCGCCGTGAAGCCGCCGGTATCGACACCCACCCCGCACAGCGTGATTTATTCGGAGATACAGCATGACCACGACACCAGACCCCGCCGCCATCAGGGCGCTGATACCGTCCTTTTCATGCAAAACCGATTGTCATGACTGCTGCGGTATCGTCCCGTTTTCTGATGTTGAAAAGCAAGACGCTATGAAAGTTTGGCCCTTGGAGCAATGGGAGCGATTCGGGGGTAAGAATTGGGTGGCCCGCCGCGCGCTTGAGACCGGAGACTGCCCTTTTCTTCGCCAAGGGAAATGCTCAATATATGAAACCCGCCCAACCGTTTGCCGACTTTTCGGCGCAACGGATCATCCCCTTATGAAATGCCCCCACGGATGCGGGCCTAAAAGAAAAATATCCGAAATCAAGAGTCGAGCCATTCTCAAGTCCATGGAAGCGGAGGCCCGCCATGAGTGACGCAAAGAAAGACTACCGTGATGATATGGTTGCTGATCTGATCGCGGAACGGAACCACGCGAACGATTGCTGCAATGCGGCTATGGCCGAGGTTTCGCGCCTTCGGGCGCAGCGCAATGAGGCGGTGAAAACCGTGTGCGGGGCTATCGCTGCCGAGCGTGACGAGATGCGGGACGCGCTGGAAAGGATCAGGCTAAACCAGAGCCTTGCCGAGTGCCAGAGGATCGCCAGCGCCGCTTTGCTGCCCGCGCACCACGACCCCGATTACCGGCGCTACCTGGCGCAGCAGAGGGGGGAGTGACCATGACTGCCGACCTTCCCATACCGGCCATGTCTGACGACATAACCGACAGGATCGCAAAAGAAGTTGCGGCGTTGGTCAGCGATCATATCGAGGCGATGTATCCAGACGCAGCGAGGGCTGTTGCGTGGTCTAGCGCGAAGCGCAGCATTCAGGGCGTGGTCAGAAATGCCGTGAAATCAGCCGGAGACGCAGCCGAGATAGGGCAAGCGGATCAATGGATAAAAAAATCGGCCCGCAACAGGCGAGAAATGAAAGCCATGCGGAAGAAGGTGAATTGGGGATACCATGACTGACCTTCGCGAAACGATCATTGACGTGCTCCACCGCCGCAAATGGCTTGACGACGCCGATATGGCCGATGCCATCGTGCGGGCGCTGCCTGGGGCGATCAAGCCGCTGGTGTGGAGCGAGAGGCACAGCACCTTCTGGGTGTCCGGGCCATATAGAATAACCAAGTATTCAGGGATGGCCATGCCCTACAAACTTGAGGGCGCCGGATTTAGCGACATATCCATGTGGCTTGGTTTTGAAGCCGCCAAAGCCGCCGCCGATGCCCACCACCGCGCAACCATCATGGCTGCATTCGGCCTGCGTGGGGAGGAGGGGTGACCATGAAGTATTTGGGGGAAACCATTGCGCTTATCTTGATGGTTATCATCATCGTGCTTGCCCTTGACCCATCCGCTTTGGGGAAAACGGCCCGCGCTGTTGTTGATGCCTATCAAGGGGGAGAGTGACCATGGCCGCGCCGGTTTACACCGCTGAAATGCTTGCTGACCGCTGGGGGTGCAGTGCCGAGACTGTTCGGCAGATGGTCAGGGAACGGCGATTGCCTGCCTTTCGCGTCGGGCGCATGATGCGGATTACATCGCAGGCAGTGGAGGCATACGAATGCGGGACTACAGGATCGGAAGGCTCAAGGGCCGATTTGTCGTCATGTGGGACGAGGCCGGAACCCGGCGGCGCTATCGTCTTGCGGCACACACGGTCAAAGAGGCAGAGCGCGAAGCCCGCGACCTGATCATCCAGGTTTCCGCCCCGGCCAGCGGGGTGACGGTCAAGCAGATATGGGAGGCTTATCAGGTGGAAATGGGGGAGCGCAGGCAGGCCGCGAAGTTGGCGCAGGTTGGCAGAAATGTTCTTCCTGTCTTTGGCCACATGACCGCCGAAAGCATCACGGCAGACGATTGCCGTGGGTACATTGCCACCCGCCGCAAGCATGGGCGTAAGGATGCCACGATCCGCACGGAGTTGGGGTGCCTTCGGTCGGCAATGATCTGGGCGCGCAAGGCGAAACTGGTACACACCGTTCCAGCGATTGATATGCCGTCCACGCCACCGCCCCGCGAACGCTACCTGACCAGAGCCGAATTGGCAGTGCTGTTGGATGCCGCCAGTGAACCGCATATCAAGCTGGCCATGCTGTTGATGGTGACCACGGCAGGGCGCACCGGGGCCATCCTTGAACTGACATGGGACCGGGTTGACCTTGAACGCCGCGTGATCCGGCTGGCAGCGAACGACATTGGCCCGCGCAAAGGACGCGCCACTGTGCCGATCAACGACAGCCTGATCGGGGCCTTGCAAACAGCGAAGGCTGCCGCGCTGTCCAATTTTGTCGTGGAATGGGGCGGGCGCAAGGTTGGCTCAATAAAGACCGGGTTCAATGCCGCTGTCACCCGTGCCGGGATAGACCACTGCACACCGCACGACCTGCGCCGAACCGCTGGCCGTTTCATGGCAGAGGCGGGAGTGCCGATTGAGGAAATCGCACAGTACCTGGGCCACACTAACCCGAACATTACCCGGTCAACCTATGCTAAATTCTCGCCGGATCACCTTCGGAAGGCGGCGAACGCGCTTGAGTTGTTCCCGCCTGTTCGGTCCAACGAACCAAAGAGAAAACCCTAGACGGAAAGCCATGATGTTGATTTACTTTGATAAAGATGGCGACCCCGGCAGGATTCGAACCTGCAACCTGCCCCTTAGGAGGGGGCTGCTCTATCCAGTTGAGCCACGGGGCCGGGTCTTGTGACCTGCGGTGGGGGTTTCTTACAGTTGCGCGTTCCGCCTGTCATCCCGAAACCGCGTCTTTGTGGGCTGCGATGCGGGTGAGGGCGGCAAGCACGCTCATCGCCGTCAGGGCCGAGGATCGCGGGTTGTCGGGCAGGCCGCGCGCCGCGATGCGGAAGCTGGCCGTTCCGAAGCCCCCCGAAAACGTCAGTTCGTGGATGTTCTCGGCGATGTCCGGGTCGGCGATCAGTTCAACCGTGGTGCGGTCGAACCCGATTCCGGCCAGCGCGACCGAGGCGGCGACATTGGCGTTCTTCGGGTAAAGCCGCGCCGCCTCGCGTGCGGTTCCACTGAAATGGGGCGTCGGGCCGCGCAGCGCGGCCAGGTCCAGCACCTGCTCGGCCGGCGACCCGGCCCAGCCGCGGGGCGGTTTGCGCCCGCGGTAGGTCACCTCGTCCAGACCACCGCAGCGGGCCGCCGCGAGGGCGTCCAGCGCGCCGATGGCCCCCGAGGCCAGTTCAAGCCGCCCCGGCGCGGGCGCCGTCAGCGCCGCCTCGACCGCCGGATCGGCCAGGGCACCGGTAGAGACCGCCAGCACATCCAGCCCCCGCGCCAGAAGGCGCGGACCATGCCGGGCCAGCGCCCCCTGCCCGGCCAGTTCCACCGCCAGATCGACACCCTGGACCAGCCCCTCGGCCGAAGTCAGCACCTTCACCGGGCCAAGAACCACCCGCGCGGCATCCTCGCGCCCCGGGCGGCACAGGACATGGGTGATCCGCCAGGGCGCGGGCAGATGCGCCGCGACATGCGCCGCCAAGGCGCCGTGACCGATCATCAGGATATTCATGGCACCCCCATCCTCTTTGCAGGCTTCATACACCAAAGCGCTTGGCGTAAGGAACGGATACCAGTTAACCTAGCCCGAACCACAAAGGACCGCGCCCGTGCCATCTGACCTGCCACCCCCCCGCCGTCAACTGACCCTGCGGGACGTGTCCGAGGAATCCGGGGTCAGCGAGATGACGGTCAGCCGGGTCCTGCGCAATCGCGGCGACGTGAGCGCAGCGACACGCACCAAGGTTCTGGAGACCGCCAAGCGCATGGGATACGTGCCCAACAAGATCGCGGGCGCCCTGGCCTCGTCCCAGGTCAACCTGGTCGCGGTCATCATCCCCAGCCTCAGCAACATGGTCTTTCCCGAGGTGATGACCGGGATTTCCGAGGTTCTGGACGATACCGAGCTTCAGCCGGTCGTGGGGGTCACGAACTATCGCCCCGAACGGGAAGAACAGGTCCTTTACGAGATGCTGTCCTGGCGGCCTTCCGGCGTCATCATCGCCGGGCTGGAGCATTCCGAGGCCAGCATGGCGATGCTGCGTGCCAGCGGCATTCCCGTGGTCGAGATCATGGACGTGGACGGCGAGGCGGTGGATGCCGTTGTCGGCATCTCGCATCGCCGGGCCGGGCGCGAAATGGCCAAGGCCATCGTCAAGCAGGGGTTCGAGAGGATCGGCTTTCTCGGCACCAAGATGCCGCTGGATTTCCGCGCCCGCAAACGCTTTGAAGGCTTTACCGAGGCGCTGGCCAAGACCGGGCTCGAAGTGATCGAGCAGGAGTTCTACGATGGCGGCTCGGCGCTGGTGAAGGGGCGCGAGATGACCCAGGCCATCCTTGCCCGCGATCCCGACCTCGATTTCCTCTATTTCTCGAACGACATGATCGGCGCGGGGGGGCTTCTCTACTGTCTCGAAGCCGGGATCGACGTGCCGGGCAGGCTGGGCATGGCCGGTTTCAACGGGGTCGAATTCCTGCAGGGGCTGCCCAAGCAACTGGCGACCATGGATGCTGGCCGGGCCGAGATCGGGCGCGCCGCGGCCCGCATCATCGCCGACCGGGCCTCGGGGCGGGTCAGCGAAGGCGGTCAGCGGATCGAGCTGACCCCAAAACTGCAACCGGGCGATACCCTGCGCCGCTACAAGGATTGATCGCCCCGCAGTGCCGCCAGAAAGGGTTTGACGCTGGCGCCCCATCCGCCGAACCTCGCGCCATCACCAGCAGGAGAACGCCGATGCCCATCGAACCCATGGTCGCGCCGCCCGGCCCCGCCCGCAGGACCGAATGCGCCGGAATGTCGGCCCTGTTCCAGGCGCGAACGACAGAGTCGCCCATGGCAAGCGGTCGTCCCGTCCCCCTCGGGGTCGGCGAAACCCGCCCCCCGGTCTGAGCCGCGACATGCCCCTTTTGCCCAGCTGGGTCGCCTCGGCCAATCGGCCCGACACGCCCTTTCCGCTCAACAACCTGCCCTACGGGGTGTTTTCCACCGCCGACAGCCCGCCCCGCTGCGGGGTTGCGATCGGCGACATGATCCTCGATCTTGCAGCCGCCGATGCCGCCGGGATGATCGGGCTGGGCGAGGGCCTTTTCGATCAGCCGCGCTGGAACGGGGTCATGGCCCTTGGCCCCGATGCCTGGCACAGCCTGCGGCGGCTGCTGACGGCGCTTCTGGCCGAAGATGCCGAAGACCGCGCCATCCTGGAACCCTGCCTCGTTCCCATGGCCGATGCGCGGCTTCACCTGCCCTTCACCATCAGCGAATTCACCGATTTCTACGCCTCGCGCCACCATGCCACCAACGTGGGCACCATGTTCCGCGGCGCCGAAAATGCCCTGCCGCCCAACTGGCCGCACATGCCCATCGGCTATAACGGCCGCGCCAGCACGGTGGTGGTCAGCGGCACCGAGGTGATCCGCCCGCGCGGGCAACTGATGCCCCCCGGCGCGACCGCCCCCGCCTTCGGGGCATCGCGGAAACTGGATTACGAACTCGAGCTGGGCGCCGTGGTCGGAACCGGCTCTTCCATGGGGCAAGGTGTCACCGTCGACCAGGCCGATGCGATGATCTTTGGCTATGTCCTTCTGAACGACTGGTCCGCCCGTGACATCCAGGCCTGGGAATACCAACCCCTCGGCCCCTTCCAGGCCAAGGCCTTTGCCACCACGATCAGCCCCTGGATCGTCACCGCCGCCGCCCTCGCGCCGTTCCGCTGCCCCACGCCACCGCGCGCGGTGCCGCTTCTGCCGCACCTGGCCGACACCGGACCGGCGCTTTTCGACATCACTCTCTGTGCCAGCCTGACCCCCGAGAACGGGACAACCGAAACGATCTGCGAAACCAACTTTGCCGAAATGTACTGGTCCCCAGCGCAGATGCTGGCCCATCACTCCAGCTCGGGCTGCGCGATGACGCCGGGCGACCTGCTGGGGTCCGGCGCCGTCTCCGGCGCTGAACCGCACCAGCGCGGCTGCCTTCTGGAACGCACCTGGAACGGCGCCGAACCTCTGGCCTTCCGGGACGGCACCCGCCGCAGCTTCCTGCACGACGGCGATACCATCACCCTGACCGGCGCCGCCCATGGCGATGGCTACGGCATCGGGTTCGGTGAATGCAGCGGCCGCATCCGCCCCGCGCGGGAAACGCCGTAACCCATCTTTGGTCCCGAAATATCCCGGGGTCCGGGGCAGAGCCCCGGTCCGCCCCCTCCTCAAACGCTCAGACTGAACAGGACACACCATGGCCACCACGACCCACGACGCCGACGAAGACACCCGCAACCGCGACATCCGCATCTATGTGAACGGCGATATCGTGCACCGCGACGATGCCAAGGTGTCGGTCTATGACAGCGGCTTCATGCTGGGCGACGGCATGTGGGAGGGGATGC
Organism: Oceaniglobus trochenteri; assembly: GCF_020529025.1. Lineage (GTDB taxonomy): Bacteria > Pseudomonadota > Alphaproteobacteria > Rhodobacterales > Rhodobacteraceae > Oceaniglobus > Oceaniglobus trochenteri. Next base: position 567,351 of record NZ_JACNMM010000003.1, on the reverse strand, counting down.
GCCTTTACAACGGCAAATGGGCCTTCTTCGACGATCACATGGATCGCTTCTTCGATGCCTGCAAGACGGTCAGCCTCGACCCCGGCATGGACCGCGCGGGCATCCTCGACGCGCTCACCGCCACGGCCCGGGCCAACGACATGCACAACGATGTGCATTGCCGCCTGATGCTGACACGCGGCGTCAAGGCCAAGCCGTTCCAGCACCCTTCGCTGTCGCGCTCGGGGCCGACGCTGGTGATCATCATGGAACATTCCAAACCGGTCGACCGGTTGCAATCCGCCGGCATCCGCCTGGCCACCGTGCCCCAGGTGCGCGGCCTGCCCCACTCGCAGGATGCCAAGCTGAACAGCCATTCCAAGCTGAACTGCGTCATCGCCTGCCTTCAGGCCGAACAGGCCGGCGCGGACGAGGCGCTGATGCTTGATCCCCATGGTTTCGTGAACACCACCAACGCCTGCAACTTCTTCATCGTGCGCCGGGGCGAGGTTTGGACCAGCACGGGCGATTACTGCATGAACGGCGTGACCCGGCAGAAGGTGATCGACCTCTGCCGCGCCGACGGCATCCCGGTGTTCGAAAAGAATTTTTCCCTCTTCGAGGCGCATGGCGCCTCCGAGGCATTCCTGACGGGAAGCTTCGGCGCCCAGACCCCGGTGGCCGAGATCGACGGCAAGCCGGTGGGCGACGGCACCCGCCCCGTCACCGCACGCATCCAGAAGCTCTACAAAGACCTGATCGCGAAAGACACGGCATGACATTCACCACCCGCCCCGAGCTTTCGGGCACCTTCGGCATGGTCGCCAGCACCCACTGGATCGCATCCGCCGTGGGCATGAAGATGCTTGAGGCGGGAGGCAATGCCTTTGATGCCGCCGTCGCCATGGGGTTCACCCTGCATGTGATCGAACCGCACCTGAACGGCCCCCTGGGCGACATGCCCGCGATGATCTGGCCCGCCGGCGCCGACGCCCCCAGCGTGATCTGCGGCCAGGGCACCGCACCGGCCGGGGCCACCATCGCCCACTACCGGGCCGAAGGGCTGGCGATGATCCCCGGGTCCGGCCTGCTGGCCACTGTCATTCCCGGCGCCTTCGATGCCTGGATGCTGATGCTGCGCGATCACGGCACGATGGGCCTGGCCGATGTGCTGGCGCCCGCCATCCACTATGCCCGCCACGGCCACCCGGTGCTGCCCCGTGTCGCCGCGACCATTCAGGATCTGTCCGGGTTCTTCCGCGACGAATGGCCCACCTCGGCCGAGGTCTGGTTGCGCGATGGCGGGCCGAAGGCGGGCGGCCTGATGAAGAACCCCGCGCTGGCCGACACATGGGAGCGCCTTCTGGTCGAGGCGAAGGGCGCCAGCCGCACCGCCCGCATCGACGCCGCCCGCCGCGCCTTTTCCCAGGGGTTCATCGCCGAAGCCATCGACAGCTACCTGCGCGAGGCCTGCGTGATGGATGCCGAAGGCAGCCGTCGCAAGGGCGTGCTGAGCGGTGAGGACATGGCCCGCTGGCAGGCCACATACGAACCCGCCCTGTCGGTCGATCACCACGGCACACAGGTGTTCAAGCCCGGATTCTGGACGCAGGGGCCGACGCTTCTGCAGAACCTGAATGTCCTCTCGGGCATCACGCCCGATCCCGGCAGTGCCGCTTTCGTCCATGCGGTGACGGAAACCCTGAAACTGGGCTTTGCCGACCGCGAGGCCTATTATGGCGACCCGGCCCATCACGCCATTCCCGCCGATACCCTGCTGTCGGGCGACTACGCCGCCGCACGCCGGGCGCAGATCGGTGACACCGCGTCGCTTGAACAACGCCCCGGCGCCATTGCGGGCCTTGAACACTGGGCCGAAGCGGTGGTGGCCCGCGCCGCCCGCCACCACGATGCCCCGGGCGTCGGCGCGGGCGAACCCACCATGGCCCACCTGACCGAAAAGCGCGGCGATACCGTGCATGTCGATGTGGCCGATCGTTGGGGCAACATGGTGTCGGCCACGCCTTCGGGCGGCTGGCTGCAATCCTCGCCCTGCATTCCCGGCCTCGGGATGCCGTTGAATTCGCGGGCGCAGATGTTCTGGCTCGATGCCGGGCTTGCCACCTCGCTTGCCCCGGGGCAGCGTCCGCGCACCACGCTTTCGCCATCGTTCGCGCGTCACCCCGATGGAACGCGCCTGGCCTTTGGCACCCCCGGCGGCGATCAGCAGGACCAGTGGCAGCTGATCTTCCTGCTGCGCCTGATCCACGGCGGGCAAAACCTGCAACAGGCCATCGATGCGCCGCTGTTCCACACCGTCCATGCCACCGCGTCCTTCTATCCGCGCAATGCCGATCCGGGGCATCTGATGATCGAACCGGGCGTGGGGGCCGGGGTGCTGGACGATCTGCGCGCCCGTGGCCACCGCCTGGATGTGGCCGACCCCTGGACCGTGGGGCGACTGACCGCAGTGTCCCACCGCCCCGACGGGATGATGAAGGGCGCCGCCACCCCGCGCCTGATGCAGGCCTATGCCGTGGGGCGCTAAATCACACCCTTCACGAAGACCGCCACCAGCCCCGCCGCGATGAGGGAGACGCGGCGCAGCGCGCCGCCGCGACCGATGAGCCCGTAGGAGATGAGCGAAAGCCCGACCCCGACCCGCACGAAGGCCCAAAGCGCCCAGAAGGGCGAGGTGCCAAGGCGGATCAGGTTCTCATTCGCGATCATACCCAGCGGAATCAGGTACAGCCCGACCCCCAGCGCCATGGCCGTCATGGCCACCTTCAGCCAGTTCTCGCCCACCATCCCGGCGGCGATGAACACTGCGCCGCAGACCGGCGGCGTGATGGTCGACAGAAGCGCGAACCAGAAGACGAAGAGATGCGCCTGCAACGGCTCCAGCCCCAGTTGCGTCAGGGCCGGCCCGGCGACCGACACGCAGATCACATAGGCGGCGGTTGTCGGCACCTCCATGCCCAGCAGCAGACAGGCCAGCGCTGTCAGCAACAAGGCCGGCCAAAGCATCCCGCCCGCGCCCGACAGGATCACCGAGGTCAGCTTGACCCCCAGCCCCGTGATCCCCAGCACCCCGATCACGATCGAGGCGCAGATGATGATCGCCCCGATCATCGCCACCTGGCGGCCCACCGCGATGCAGGCATCCCCCAGCCGCACCAGCCCCTGGCGCAGGTTCATCCCCGGGCGCACATCGAAGAACAACGCCGCCATGCCGGTGAGGATGGCCAGACAGGCGGCATATTGCGGCGTGAAGCCGGCGCCGAACATCGCCCCCAACAGAACGGTGAAGGGCACCGCGAAAAAGGCCGAGGTGATCCAGACGGCGCGCCGGCTCGGGCGCTGATCCTCTGGCACGCCCTTCAGCTCGTATCGTTGGGCATAGGCGTTGATGCCCACCCAGACCGCCAGGAAATAAAGCACGGCGGGCAGGATCGCGGCCAGCATGATCTGGGTGTATGGAACGCCCGTCAGTTCCACCATCACGAAGGCCCCGGCCCCCATCAACGGCGGCATGATCTGCCCGCCGGACGATGCCACCGCCTCGACCGCGCCCGAAAGGCGCCGGGGGTATCCCAGCTTGGTCATCGCAGGCAGGGTGATGGCACCGGTGCTGGCGACGTTTGCCGATGCACTGCCCGAGATCGACCCGAACAGCGCCGAGGACAGGACCGAAACCTTGGCCGCCCCGCCGTTCAGCCGCCCGGCAGCGGCGGCAGCCACGTTCATGAACCCCTGCCCCGCCTCGCCCGCGTTCAGCACCGCGCCGAAAATCACGAAAATCGCCACCACGCCGACCGAAACGCCTGTCAGGCTGCCCCAAAGCCCGCCCTCGGCGATGGTCAACGTGCCAAGGAAGCTGGGGAGCGGCGTGCCGGAGTGGCCGAATTCGCCCGGGATATACTGCCCGAACAGCCCGTAAAGCAGCGCCGCCAGCGCCACCAGCGGCAGCGGCCAGCCAATGGCGCGGCGCGCGCCCTCCATGGCGATCACCAGCAGGGCAAGGGCCATGGCCACCTGCCCCGGCCCTTCAAGAAACCCGTACTGGTCGCGCAGATCGCCATGGGACAGCGCGATCCAGCCGCAAAGCGCGATGCCCAGACCGGCCAGCACCAGCCCCGACCACAGCCGCCAGCCCGCCGCGCCCGCAACGAAGACAAAGGGCAGGATCACCGCCATGTGCAGCGGCCGCGCGACAAGGTTGGGCACCAGCCCCCAGGCCACGAGGCCCAGGTGAAACACCAGCACCAGCGCGCCCAGGGCCACCCAAAGAGGGCGGCTTTCAATCATCGGCGGGTGTCACGAAATCGAAGGACCGCTCCAGCGTCAGCGACGGGATCTGGCGGCGGGCGCGCGCGATCTGCTCAAGCTCGAGCTCGACCATGGCAAGGCCGGGGTCTTCGCCACCCATATCGCAGATCACCTCGCCCCAGGGCGACACCACCAGCGAATGGCCATAGGTGCGCCGCCCGTCATCGTGCTTGCCCACCTGGGCCGGGGCCACCACGAAACTGCCCGTCTCGATGGCCCGCGCCCGCAACAGGACATGCCAGTGCGCCTGCCCGGTGGGCACGGTAAAGGCCGCCGGGATGAACAGGATCCCCGCCCCCCGCTGGGCAAGGCCCCGGAACAGCGCGGGAAAACGCAGATCGTAACAGATCGACAGGCCCACGCGCCCCCAGGGGGTATCGGTCAGCACCGCGCGCGTGCCGCCGGCGTAGGTATCGGATTCACCGATCCTGTCCTGCCCATCAAGGTGCACGTCGAACATGTGGATCTTGTCATAGTCCGCCACGATTTCGCCCTGGCTGTCGATCAGGCTGCCGTGGTTCAGGAACTTGCCCTCCGGCCCGGCGACGGGGGTGGAACCGGTGTTGATCCACAGCCCCTGCCGCGCGGCCGCCTCGCACGCGGCGGCGATGAAGGGGTCGTCCTTGGCGGCCACGACCTGGGCGCGCGCCTTTTCGGCGTTGCGGTTGCACAGGCCTGCCACCTCGGGCAGGGCCAGCATGTGGCACCCCGCGTCGGCCGCGCGGGCGGCGGCATCGCGCAGGAAGGCGATGTTCGGGCCGTGACTGTCGGCCGATGTCATCTGCGCCATGCACAGTTTCAGCACATCGGCCGCCATGTCACTGTGCCTTCAGTTCAAGCCGCCGGGCGTGCAGCACCGGCTCGGTGTATCCCGAGGGCTGTTCGCGCCCCTTGAACACCAGGTCATGGGCGGCCTGCCATGCGATGCCGTCGAAATCCGGGGCCATGGGCCGATAGGCCGGATCGTCGGCGTTCTGCTTGTCGACAACGGCGGCCATCTTCTCCATGGCGGCCTGCACCTGGTCGCGCGACACGATGCCGTGGTGCATCCAGTTGGCGATATGCTGGGCCGAAATGCGGCAGGTGGCGCGGTCTTCCATCAGGCCGACATCGTTCAGGTCGGGCACCTTGGAGCAGCCGACCCCCTGGTCGATCCAGCGCACGACATAGCCAAGGATGCCCTGGGCGTTGTTCTCCACCTCGCGCATCTTCTGCGCCTCGGTCCATTTCTGGTAGGTGGCCAGCGGGATATCCAGCACGGTATCGACATAGGCCCGCCGCCCGCCCTTCATCAGCTTTTCCTGCACGGCAAAGACATCCACCTTGTGATAGTGCAACGCATGCAGGGTGGCGGCGGTGGGCGACGGCACCCAGGCACAGTTCGCGCCGGAACGGGGGTGTTCGATCTTCTGATCCAGCATCGCCGCCATCTGGTCGGGCATGGCCCACATGCCCTTGCCGATCTGCGCCTTGCCCGAAAGCCCGCATTCCAGCCCGATATCGACGTTCTGGTTTTCATAGGCGCCGATCCAGGCCTTGCGCTTGATGAAATCCTTGCGCGAAAAGGCCCCTGCCTCCATCGAGGTGTGAATCTCGTCACCCGTGCGGTCAAGGAAACCGGTGTTGATGAAGGCCACCCGCGACCTGGCGGCGCGGATGCATTCCTTGAGGTTGACCGTGGTGCGCCGTTCCTCGTCCATGATGCCGATCTTCACGGTATTGGCGGGCAGGCCCAAAGCCTTTTCGACGATATCGAAGGTCTTGACCGCAAAGGCCACCTCTTCGGGGCCGTGCATCTTGGGCTTCACGACATACATCGACCCGTGCACCGAATTGCCGCCCTCGCGTTGCAGGTCGTGCTTGGCGATCAGGGTGGTGATCATGGCGTCCATCAGGCCCTCGAACACCTCGTTTCCGTCACGGTCAAGGATGGCGGGGTTGGTCATCAGGTGGCCGACATTGCGCACCAGCATCAGGGCGCGGCCCTTCACCGTCACGTCACTGCCATCGGGGCCGGTATAGGTGCGGTCTTCGGCCAGGCGGCGCGTCACCGTCTTGCCGCCCTTCTCGAAGGTGTCGGTCAGATCGCCCTTCATCAGGCCCAGCCAGTTGGCATAGGCCGTCACCTTGTCCTCGGCATCGACGCAGGCAACCGAATCCTCGCAATCCATGATCGCCGAAATCGCGCTTTCCAGTTTCACGTCGGCCAGACCGGCCTGATCGCGCGCACCGATCATGTGGGTGCGGTCGAACACCAGTTCGACGTGCAGGCCGTTGTTGACCAGCAGAACCGCCTCGGGCGCGCGGGGGTGGCCGCGATAGCCGGCGAATTTCTCGGGGTTGGCCAGGGGCATGTCATCGACCAGAAGCGCGCCATCCTGCACATGATAGCGGCGGGCATCGACATGGCTGGCCCCCTTGATCGGAAATGCCTCGTCCAGGAAGACCCGTGCGCGGGCCACGACACGCGCGCCGCGGCCACGGTCGAAGGGGCCCTTGGGCGGCGCGCTGCCCATGGCGTCGGTGCCATAAAGCCCGTCGTAAAGGCTGCCCCAGCGGGCATTGGCGGCGTTCAGCGCATAGCGGGCGTTGGTGATCGGCACCACAAGTTGCGGGCCGGGGACCGATGCGATCTCGGGGTCGGTATTGGCGGTCTCGATCTGGAAATCGCCGCCCTCGGGCAGGAGATAGCCGATCTGGCGCAGGAAATCGACATAGGCGCCGTGATCGTGGGGCTGGTTGCGCCGGGCGATGTGCCAGTCGTCGATCTGCTTCTGGATCTCTTCGCGCTTTTCCAGAAGGGCGCGGTTTTCAGGGGCAAGATCGTGCAGCAGCGCCGAAAAGGCGGACCAGAAGGCATCCCTGTCGACACCGGTTTCCGGCAGCGCCCGGGTGTCGATGAAGTCGGCCAGTTCGGTTGCGACCTGAAGTCCGTGAATTTCCTTACGCTCCGCCATCCTGCCCTCCTGCAACTGCGATTGCTGGGCAACCTAGAAAGATCGGCGGGCCGTGACAACACGTCTTGCGCCTTGCCGCGGGGAAAGCTGCGCCCGTTTTCCGCCGATCGGGGGCCGGGGGCCTTGCGTTTTCGCCTTCCGTCGGGCGGGATGGCGGCAACACAACCATGACGAGAGACTGACCATGACCGGCTTTTCCTACCAGCTCTACAGTTCGCGCGATTTCGGGCCGCTGTCCGACACGCTCACCATGCTGGGCGATCTGGGGTATGACTCCGTCGAAGGCTATGGCGCGCTTTTTGACGATCTCGACGATCCGGCGCCCCTGCGCGACAGGCTGGATGCGGCCGGGCTTGCCATGCGCTCGACCCACATGGGGCTGGAGCGGCTTGCCAGCGACCCGTCCGGCGTGATCGCCATGGCGCGTGCCCTTGGGGTTTCTCAGGTCTTCGCGCCCTACATCCAGCCCGCCGACCGGCCGGCAGACGCCGAGGGCTGGGCCGCGCTTGCCGCCCGGCTGGTGCAAATGGGTGCGCCCCTGCGCGACGCCGGGCTGACCTTTGGCTGGCACAACCACGACTTCGAATTTCACCCCCTGCCCGACGGCACCCTGCCCATGGACATCCTGCTGGACAAGGCCCCCGACCTGACGCTTGAGCTTGACGTGGCCTGGGCCGTCGTCGCCGGGCAGGACCCGAGGGCGCTGATCGCCCGCCACGGCCCCCGCCTGGCCGCCGCCCATGTCAAGGACCGCGCCCCCGAGGGCGAGAACACGGACGAGGACGGCTGGACCGACGTGGGGCATGGCACACTGGACTGGCCGGCGCTTTTGGGCGATCTGCGCGCGGCGGGCTGCACCAACCTGGTGATGGAGCATGACCGCCCCGCCGACGACGCCCGCTTCGCCCGCCGTTCGCTTGCCTTCGTGCAGGGGGGCCGGGGCCATGAGTGACAGACCCGTAAACGTCGGCCTGATCGGCTGTGGCAATATCTCGACCACCTACCTGGGCTTCGCCCCGCTGTTTCCCGGGCTGAGGATCGTCGCAGTGGCCGACCTGGCCCCCGCCGCCGCGCGCAAGCGGGCGCAGGAGTACAGCGTGGAGGCGCGCAGCGTCGAAACCCTGCTGACCAGCGACGATATCGACGTGATCGTGAACCTGACGGTGCCTGCCGCCCATTATGACGTCACCCATGCCATCCTGTCGGCGGGCAAGCACGCCTATAGCGAAAAGCCCCTGGCGCTGACCCTTGAGCAGGCCCGGTCGCTGGTGGCGCTGTCCGAACGAACCGGGCTGCGCATCGGATCGGCGCCCGACACCTTCCTGGGGGGCACCCACCAGCAGGCCCGCGCCCTGATCGACGCGGGCGCCATCGGGCGCGTCGTTTCGGGCACCGCCCATGTGATGAGCCGGGGCATGGAGCATTGGCACCCCAACCCCGATTTCTTCTTCCTGCCCGGCGCCGGGCCGGTGCTGGATCTCGGGCCCTACTACATCACCAACCTGGTGCAGCTTCTGGGCCCCGTCACCCGCGTGGCCGCCCTGACCAGCGCCGCCCATGATCGGCGCACCATCCTGTCGGAACCGCGCCGGGGCGAAACGATCCCAGTGGAAACCCCCACCACCATCCACGCCCTGCTGGAGTTCGAACAGGGCGCCACCATCACCTTTTCGGCCAGTTGGGACGTGATGGCCCATGAACACTCACCGATGGAGATCTACGGCACCGAGGGGTCGCTGTTCCTGCCCGACCCCAACTTCTTTGGTGGCACCCTGTCGCGTGCGGGCGTCGACTGCGACCTGCATGAGGTGACGATGTGGGATCACCTCTTCCTGACCCCCAACTTCGAACTCGACACCAATCCGCAGGCCAATTACCGCACCGCCGGGCTGGCCGACATGGCCGCCGCCATCGCCGCCGACCGGCCCCACCGCTGTGCGCTGGACATGGCGGTGCACGTGACCGAGGTGATGACCGGCATCCTGCAATCGGGCGAAACCGGCGCCTTCGTGGCCATGACCACCAGTTGCAACCGCCCCGCTCCCCTTGGCCCGGAAATGGCGCGGGGCCTGATGCCCGAGGCGCGGCAAGGGCGGCTGGCCTGATCCCTGTGTAAAACGGCCCGACCACCGAAGCGCCGCTTGGCCGTTCGGTGGTCGCTGTTGCCTGCCGCACCCCGAAAACTTTCCCCAAAGGCTAAGTATCTCTTGACCCGCGTTCGCGCACCTGATTACTTAGCCATATGGATAACAATCTGAACGACATCTTCTCGGCCCTTGCCGATCCGACCCGCCGTGCGGTGATCGAACGTCTCACGACCGGCCCCGCCCCGGTGTCCGAGCTGCACCTGGGGCACGACATGGCCATGCCATCGTTCCTGAAGCATCTCGGAAAGCTCGAATCCGCCGGGCTGATCCATACGGCAAAGGCGGGCCGGGTTCGGACGGTCCACCTGGAGGCGGCGCCCATCGCCCGGGCGGTGGATTGGCTTACCCACCACCGCACCCTCTGGGAGGGCCGCCTCGACCGCCTTTCCGCTCTTGCTGAACACCTTGAAAAGGAACCCAAAGATGGCTGATTTCGAAACCCTGACGCTGGAACGGGAAATTCCCTGTTCTCCCGAACGCCTGTTCCACCTGATCACCGACCGCGACACCCGGCAGAAATGGAGCGCCCCCGACAACGACAGCGTTCTCATCATCGACGAATACGACCTTCGCCCCGGCGGTCACGAGAAAATCCGGTGTGGCCCAAAGGACTCACCCGACTTCAACACCTTGGGTCAGTTCCACGTGGTCACGCCCGAATTCTTCTGTTTGACCGAAACACTTGCCGTCGGCGGAGAGACAATGTCGATCTCGCTGTGCAGTCACGAGATATCGGCGACGGCGACAGGGAGCCTGCTGCGACTGACCTTGCAGATCACCAGCCTGGTCGGGCCCGAGATGTTCAAGGACTTTTCCAACGGCTGGTCGGCCTCGCTTGCCAATCTCGCGGCGCTGGCATCGGACAACCCAGGCGCCTGAAGAAACGCGGCACGCCGCCCCTCACTTCTTCCCCGGCGTGCCGTCGAACTTCTTTTCCAGGCTCTCCCAGCAATCAATGTAATCGTCCTGAAGCGGTGCCTCTTGCGCGGCAAAGCGGGTGAGGTGTTGGGGGAAGCGGGTTTCGAACATGAACGACATGGTATCCTCCAGCTTGTGGGGTTTCAGTTCGGCGTTCGACGCCCCTTCAAAGGCGGTGCGATCGGGGCCATGGGGCAGCATCATGTTGTGCAGGCTCATCCCGCCGGGCACGAAGCCCTTGGGTTTCGCATCGTATTGGCCATGAATGTTGCCCATCAGCTCGGACATAACGTTCTTGTGATACCAGGGCGGGCGGAAGGTATCCTCGGCCACCATCCAGCGGTCGCGGAACAGCACGAAGTCGATGTTGGCCGTCCCCTCCACCCCCGAAGGCGCGGTCAGCACGGTAAAGATCGACGGATCGGGATGATCGAACAGAACCGCCCCCACCGGGCAATAGGTGTTCAGATCGTATTTCACCGGAGCATAATTGCCGTGCCAGGCCACCACATCCAGCGGTGAGTGGCCGATGCGGGTCCGGTGGAACTGGCCGCACCATTTGATCGTCACGGTGCTGTCGGCCTCGCGGTCTTCAAACGCCGCGACGGGGGATTTGAAATCGCGCCGGTTCGCCAGGCAGTTGGCGCCGATGGGCCCGCGCCCGGGCAGCGCGAATTTCTGTCCGTAGTTTTCGCAGACGAAACCGCGGCACGGCCCCTCGACCACCTCGACACGGTAGACCAGGCCACGGGGCAGGATGGCGATTTCCTGGGGCGCAAGGTCGATGATGCCCAGTTCGGTCAGGAACCGCAGCCGCCCTTCCTGCGGCACGACAAGCAATTCGCTGTCGGCCGAATAGAAATACTCGTCCACCATGCTTTGCGTCACCAGGTAGACATGGCTGGCCATGCCCACCTGGGTGTTCACATCGCCCGCCGTCGTCATGGTGCGCATGCCCGTGACCCAGGTCAGCGGCTGATCGGCGTGCGGCAGCGGGCTCCAGCGGTACTGGCCGAGGCTGGTCACGTCCTGCGGAATGTGGGGCGCGGTTTTCCAGTGCGGCAGGTCGATTTTCTGATAGCGGGCGGAATGTTTCACCGAGGGGCGGATGCGATAGCACCAGGTGCGTTCGTTCTGGTGGCTGGGCGCGGTGAAGGCAGTGCCCGAAAGCTGTTCGCCGTAAAGGCCATAGTTGCATTTCTGCGGGCTGTTCATCCCCTGCGGCAGGGCGCCAGACAGGGCCTCGGTTTCGAAATCGTTGCCGAAACCGGGCATGTAGCCTTCGTGCGGGCCGGGCAGGGATGGGGCCCGGGTCATGCGCATGGGGGCGTCGGTCATGGTTTCCTCCTGCCGTCGGTTGTCGCGGGCAGGATAGGGCCGACGCCCATTTGCGGCCAGCCCCTATTCCGCCGCGGCGGTGGCCGTTTCGCGGTGTTCGGGGGCGATGCGCCCATCCTCAAGCCGGATCGTGCGGTCGCACCGTTCGGCCAGTTCGGGCGCGTGGGTGACAAGGACCAGAGTGGCGCCGTGCCGGTCGCGCAGCCCGAACAGAAGCTCCATGATCGCTTGGCCGGTGGTGCCGTCAAGGTTGCCCGTCGGCTCATCCGCCAGCAGCACCGCAGGGCGCGGCGCGGCGGCGCGGGCCAGGGCCACGCGCTGCTGTTCGCCACCCGACATCTGCGCCGGGTAATGGCCGCTGCGCGCCCCCAGGCCCACCGCCTCAAGCTCGGCCTCGGCACGGGCGAAGGCATCCTCGTGCCCGGCCAGTTCCAGTGGCGTCGCGACGTTTTCCAGCGCCGTCATCGTCGGGATAAGGTGGAAGGATTGAAACACCACCCCCATATGTTCACGGCGGAAGCGGGCCAGGGCATCCTCGTTCATGTCGGTGATATCCTGCCCCAGAACCCGCACCCGGCCCCCGGTGGCGCGATCCAGCCCGCCCATCAGCATGAGGAGAGACGACTTGCCCGACCCCGAAGGCCCGACCAGCCCCACCGTTTCACCCCTGGCCACGTCCAGGCTGATCCCCTTCAGGATCTCGACCCGACCGGCGTTGCCGTCCAGCGAAAGCGTAATGTCGCTGAGCGACAGGATCGGTTCATTCATCGGGGCGTCTTTCCTTGGGCGCGGCACGGTCTTGTCATTGGCATATGGGGCGGTCGGGCGGTTGCGCAAGCGTGCCGTGGCGCTGACGGCGGCGCTGACGCTGGCCGTGGCCCCCGCTTTGGCGGCGCCCGTCACCGTTGCCGCCCTGGGCGACAGCCTGACCCAGGGCTATGGCCTGCCCCCCGCCCAGGGCTTCGTGCCGCAGTTGAACGCCTGGCTGGCCGAACAGGGCGCCGAGGCCACCGTCCTGAATGCCGGTGTCTCGGGCGACACCACGGCGGGCGGGCTGTCGCGGGTCGAATGGACCCTGACCCCCGAGGTTGACGCGATGATCGTCGCGCTGGGGGGCAACGACCTGCTGCGCGGGATCGACCCGGCCAGCAGCCGCGCCAATCTTGACGCGATCCTTGCAAAGGCGGGCGAACGCGGCATTCCTGTGCTGCTGATCGGGATGGTCGCGCCGGGCAACTATGGCCCCGAGTTCAAGCGCGACTTCGACGCGATCTATCCCGACCTGGCCGAAACCCACGACACACTCTATGCCCCCAGCTTCCTTGGTGCGCTGGAAAGGATGGACGATAGGCAGGCGACCCTGGCCCGATACATCCAGGGCGACGGCATCCACCCCAACGCCGAGGGGGTAAAGCTGATCGTGCAGGACCTTGGGCCGAAGGTTCTGGACCTGATCGAACAGGCGGCGGATTAGGCGCGGGGGGCGGGCGCCATCGCCTCCATCGGTTGCCACCCCGCCTTTGGGCGGCGTTGGTCGCTGTCGAAGGCCAGGAAACACCCGCCCCCGCCCGGCCCCTGGTCATGCTTCCGGCTGATGTCCAGCCCGGCCAGGGCACAGTAAAGCAAGGTTCCCACGGCCCCGTGGCCGACGAGCAGAAGATCGCCACCGCGATGATCGGCAAGGCAGCGTTCCACCGCGCCGACGATTCGCGCCTGCGCCGCGCGTGCCGTTTCCCAGCCCCGGATGCTGTCGTCGGGGTGGGCGAAGAAGCGGTCTGCCGTGGCCTCGAATTCGGCCGGGGGCAGGAAACCCGTCGCGCTGCGGTCGTTCTCGTGCAGGTTCGCGCGGATTTCCACGTTCAGGCCCAGGGCCTCGGCCAGCGGCGTGGCCGTTTCGACCGCCTTCGTCTCGTCGCTGGAAACGATGCGCGTGGTGCCCTGCAAGGCCCCGCTGCGCACCAGTGCGCCAACCCGCGCGCGGCCAAGATCGCTCAGCGACCAGCGGGTGATGTCGCCCTGCGGGTCAATCGCGACCTGCGGATGGGTAAGATAGCGCACAAGGAAGCTCATGCGCCATCATTCCACGGGTTGAACGCATGGGAAAGGGCTGGCACATCCCGGCCGGTGGCGACAGAGTGCCGGCACGAAACCGCGGGGGCCAGACCATGGACATCATCGAACGACTGCGCGCCATCACCGGCCCGGCCAACATCGCGACCGGCGATGATTGCGCCCCCTGGGCCAGCGACTGGACAGGCAACTACAAGGGGCAACCCCTGGCCGTGGCGCGGCCCGGCAGCACCGCCGAGGTTGCGGCCATCATGGCGCTTGCCCATGAAACCGGCACCCCGGTCGTTCCGGTGTCGGGCAACACCGGGCTGGCGGGGGGCGCCCATGCGCCGGGGCAGTTGATGATCTCGCTTGATCGGATGCGTGCGGTGCGCGAAATCCGGCCTGCCGCCCGCACCGCCATTGTCGAAGCGGGGGTAATCCTGTCCCATGTCCACGATGCCGTCGCGGCGCACGATCTGGTCTTTCCGGTCACGCTGGGCGCACGGGGATCGGCGCTGGTGGGAGGCATCCTTTCCACCAACGCGGGCGGTTCGAACGTCGTCCGGTTCGGCAATACCCGCGAACAGGTGCTGGGGATCGAGGTGGTTCTGCCCACCGGTGAAATCCTCGACCTGATGAGCGAGCTGCGCAAGGACAACTCGGGCTTTGACCTGCGCGACCTGTTCATCGGCGCCGAGGGCACGCTGGGCATCATCACCGCCGCTGTCCTGAAGCTGCAACCCATGCCCGCCGCCTATGCCACGGCGATGGTGGCGCTGCCCTCGCTGGGCGATGCGCTGACCTTGCTGAACCGGCTTCAGGCCGCGACGGGGGGCGCTGTCGAAGCCTTCGAATACATGCCCGCCGCCTATATCGAACGCCACCTGCGCCTGCGCCCCAAGGCCCGCGCGCCCTTCGATCAGCGCCACGCCGTGAACATCATGGTGGAAATCGGCGCCACCGCCCCCCGTGATGCAACGCTCAACGAAGACGGCAGCCTGCCCATCGTCGACCTGCTGGAACAGACCCTGGGCGAGATGACCGAAGAGGGCGGTGTCCTGGATGCCGTGGTCGCCCGAAACGAGGCCCAGCGCGCCGAGATGTGGGCCCGGCGCGAGGATGCCGGCGAAATGTCGGTGATGCAGCAACCCGTCCTGCTGATGGACGTGGCCCTGCCCCTGGACGGGGTCGAGCATTTCTTGCGCCAGGCCGAAACCGCCTTTCACGCCATCGACCCCGAGGGGCAGAGCATGGTGGTTGCCCACCTGGGCGATGGCAATGTCCACCTCAGCATGTGGCCCAGCAAGGCCGGCATCCCGCAATCCGACGCCATCGTCGCCCGGATCGAGGACGTGGTGGCCGACCTGGGCGGCAGCTTTTCCGCCGAACACGGGATCGGCAAGGCCAAGCGCGCCACCATGGCCCGACGCAAGAACCCGGTCGCGCTGGACGTGATGCGCCGGATCAAGGACGCGCTGGACCCGGGCGGCATCATGAACCCCGGCAAGGTCATTCCGTGACAACCCTTGGCCTCATCCTGCGCGACCGCAGCCTGCGGCTGATCGCGCTTGGCCTGATCGCCTTCGGCACCATGGGCAGCACACTGGGCGCCTATCAGTCGCTGATCGGGATCGAGCGTTTCGGGTTCTCCGACGGGCAATATGCGTTGATCTTCATGACAGGCTCGGCGCTGTCGCTGGTGGCGACGCTGGGCGTCGGCATCCTGACCGACCGCAGCGCCAAACGCCGCACCATGGCCCGCTTCATGGCCCTGGCCGGGATGGCCGGGGCCTTTGGCGTGACGCTGACCCACAGTCCCGTCGCCTTCGTGCTGGCCCATGTGCTGTTCTTTCCGGCCTTCGGCACGCTGTTCGGCCAGTTGTTCGCCCTGGCGCGGCTGGCCGGGTCGGTCCACCCGCCCGAACGGCGCACCGCGATCCAGACGACGATCCGCGCGATCTTCTGCCTGCCCTTCCTGGTGGTGCTGCCGCTATGGGCCGTCGCCTTCAATCTGGGGGTCAACCTTCTGGCGGTCTATTTCGTCGGCGGGGTGGCGGCCACCGCACTTCTGGCGATCTTCGTCTTTGCCTGGCCGCGCGACGGCGCGACGGCCTGGAGGGATACCGCCTCGGGGTTGTCGCTTGCCGCGGCCCTGGGCGAAATGGCCCGCTGGCCGGTCCTCTCGCGGCTGGTTCTGCTGTCCGGGATACAGGGGGCCAACGCCGTCTACATGATAACCGTTGGCCTGATCCTGAACGCGGCCGAGGGGCGCGGGCCGGGCGATGTGGGCCTTTTCGTGGGCATCGTCGCCGGGCTTGAGATGCCGGTGATCCTGGCCCTGCCCTGGCTGACCGCGCGCATCGGCCTGACCCCGGCCCTGACGCTGGGCGCGCTGATCTACGGCGCTTTCCTGTTCGCGCTGCCGTTTCTGGGTGCGTTGCCCGTGGTCTGGCTGCTGATCGCGCCGGGGGCCATCGGGGCGGGCGTGCTGGCCTCGCTACCGCTGCTTTACGTGCAGGAGATGATGTCGCGCCGCCCCGGCACCGGCGGTTCGCTGGTGTCGCTGGTGTTCCTGGGCGGCCAGGTCATCAGCGCGGGGGTCTTCGCGCTGGGATCGGCGCTCGGGGGATATGCCGTCGCCACCACCATCGGCGCCGCCATGGTGACGGTCTGTGCGCTGACGCTGCTTTACGCCGACCGCGAGGGGATGCCCGTTCAGGCCTGATGCCAGTCGAAGAACCCCTCGCCCGCCCGCGCCAGAAGGCCCGCGGCGATGGAGCGGCCCATCTCGGCACCATCCTCGATCGCCCCAGAGGTGGCATCGGCCAGGCATTCGGACCCGTCCGAGCGCAGGATCTCACCCCGCAGGTGCAGGCTGCCGCCGTCCAGCACCGCCAGCCCGCCGATGGGCGTCTCGCAAGAGCCATCCAGCGCGGCCAGAAAGGCCCGCTCGGCCGCAAGCTGCTGACCCGTGCGCAAATCGTGGATCGCCTCAAGCATCTCTGCCACCCTGCTGTCATCGGCGCGCCTTTCGATGCCGATGGCCCCTTGCGCCACGGCGGGCAGCATCACGTCGTCGGGAATCGGCATGTGCGGCACATCCCCGGTCCGGTTCAGGCGGCGCAGGCCCGCCATGGCCAGGAAGGTGGCCTGGGCCACGCCATCGGCCAGCTTGCGCAGCCGGGTCTGCACGTTGCCGCGAAACTCGACCACCTTCAGATCGGGCCGCTTGTACAGCACCTGCGCCCGCCGCCGGAGCGAGGATGTACCCACCACGGCCCCCTCCTCCAGCGCATCCAGCGCCCCGCCGCCCAGCGACACGAAGGCATCGCGCACGTCCTCGCGCGGGAGATAGCAATCCAGCACCAGGCCCTCGGGCTGCAACACTGGCATGTCCTTCATCGAATGCACCGCGATGTCGATCTTGCCCGACAGCATGTCGGCCTCGATCTCGCGGGTGAACAGCCCCTTGCCGCCGATCTCTTTCAGGGCGCGGTCCTGCACCCTGTCGCCGGTGGTCACGATCACGACCACCTCGAAGGCTTCGGGCGGCAGATCGAAGGCCGCGGCCAGGCGGTCGCGGGTTTCATGGGCCTGGGCCAGCGCCAGGGGCGACCCCCGGGTGCCGATCTTCAGCGGTTGGGCGGGTGTGGGAAGAGCTGCTGTCATGGCCAATCCCTAGCCCCGGCGCAGGCGGGTGACAACCGAAACCCGCTTGACAAACCGTCCCGCGAACCAGACCACCCATGGGTGCAACCGACGGGGGATACCATGGCCGAAAAGTTATTGATGCGCGCACTTGCCGGTGAAACGCTGCCCACGCCGCCCGCGTGGATGATGCGCCAGGCGGGCCGCTACCTGCCCGAGTACAAGGCGACCCGCGCCAAGGCCGGCGACTTTCTGTCGCTGTGCTATAACCCCGACCTGGCCGCCGAGGTGACATTGCAGCCGATCCGCCGCTTCGGATTCGATGCCGCGATCCTGTTTGCCGATATCCTGCTGATCCCCGATGCGCTGGGGGCCGACCTGTGGTTCGTCACCGGCGAAGGCCCGCGCCTGTCAACCATCACCGGCCAGGGCGATTTCGACGCCCTGAAACCCGCCGATGCGGTGCACGACCACCTGTCGCCCGTCTATGAGACGCTGAAGATCCTGTCGCGCGAATTGCCGTCCGACGTGGCGTTGATCGGCTTTGCCGGTGCGCCCTGGACCGTGGCCACCTACATGATCGCCGGGCGCGGCACCCCCGACCAGGCCCCGGCCCACGCCCTGAAGGACACCAACCGCCCCCTCTTCGAGGCGCTGCTGGAGCGGATCACCGAAGCGACCATCGAATATCTTTCCGCCCAGATCGACGCGGGCGCCGAGGTGGTCAAGCTGTTCGACAGCTGGGCCGGATCGCTGAAGGGCGATGATTTCCGCCGCTATGCCCTGGAACCGGCGAAACGGATCATCGCCGAACTGAAGGCGCGCCACCCCGGCGTTCCGGTCATCGCCTTCCCGCGCGAGGCGGGCGATGGCTATATCGGTTTCGCCCGGGAAACCGGCGCGGATTGTGTCGCGCTCGACAATTCGGTCAGCGCCGAGTGGGCCGTGAAGAACGTGCAGGTTGATGGCTGTGTTCAGGGCAACCTGGCCCCGGGACACATGGTCACAGGCGGTCAGCCCCTGATCGACGAGGTGCGCCGCATCAAGGCCGCCTTTGCGGGGGGGCCGCATATCTTCAACCTCGGGCATGGCATCACGCCGGATGCCGACCCCGAGAATGTCACGCTGATGCTTGAGACCTTGCGGGGCTGAGCGACGAGGGCCGGGGCAGAAGCCAGACCGCCCCGGCCAGAAGCGCGAAGGACAGCACCGGATAGGCGATCGCGGTTGAAAAGGCCCGTTCATAGACAAGATGCGCGGCGGGGCTGCCCGCCGCCGGCACCCCTTCCAGCATCGTGAAGAAGATCTGCCCGACGATGGCAACGCCCATGGCGCCGCCGACCTGCTGAAAGGCCTGCAACGTTCCCGAGGCCGAGCCGCTGTCAGGCCCCGACACCGACGACAGGATCGTGTTGAACAGCGGCGAGATGGCAGTGCCCAGCCCGAACCCGGCCAACAGCAGCGGCAGAACGAAGGCGCTGCGCAGAATCTCATCCTCCATCATGCCCACCACGATCCAGAGGCTTCCCATGCCGATGGCCACCGACAGCCCGCCCGCCGTGATCCGCGGACGCAGCAGACGGTTGCCCAGCCGCCCCGCCACCAGTGACGCCGCCAGCACCCCGAACGAGAAGGGCATCGTCGTCAGCCCCGATTCAAGCGGGGTAAGCCCGAAGCCGTTCTGCAGGAACAGGGCCATGATCAGGAAAAAGCCCGGAACGCCGGAAAACAGCAGCGCGGTGATCAGCACGCCCAGAAGATAGGTCCGGTTGGCCAGAAGGCTGGCGGGAAGAAGCTCGGGGCGCTCGGCCTCGGCCTGCCGCCGCTGCCAGCGGGCAAAGAGAAAGGCCATGGGCACCGCCCCCGCCATCATCAGGAAACACCACAGGGGCCAACCCAGCGCCCGCCCCTCGATCAGCGGGAAAACCACCATGAGAAGCGTGACCCCCGCCAGAAGTATGCCCACCGCGTCGATCCCCAGGTCGCGGCGGCGCCCGACACGCGGCAGGAACCGCAGCGCCAGAAGGATCGCCGCAAGGCCGACGGGAATGTTGACCAGGAAGATCGGCCGCCAGTCCAGCCCCCAAAGATCGGCCCCGATCAGAAGCCCGCCCAGCACCGGCCCGGTGACCGAGGCAAGCCCCGCCGAAAGCCCGAACAGGGCGAAGGCCGCGCCCCGCTCTTCCGGGGGAAACAGCGCCGGTACAAGGGCAAGGGTTTGCGGAATCATCATCGCCCCGCCGATGCCCTGCACCACCCTTGCGCCCACCAGCGCCTCGATCGTGGGGGCAAGGCCGCAGAAGGCCGACCCGATGGTAAAGACCACGACACCGGCGATGAAGACATTGCGCCGACCGTAGATGTCACCGAACCGCCCCCCCGGGATGAGACACAGCGCAAAGACCAGGATATAGACGGCCACCACCCATTCGATCTGTTCGGGGGTGGCGGCAAAGGCCTCCTGCATGCTGGGCAGGGCGACGTTCACGATGGTCACGTCGATCAGGTTCATGAACCCGGCCACAAGAAGAATGCCCATGGCGACCCAGCGCGCCCGGGGATCGGGCGGTGTCGCGGTTTGCGGTGTGTCAGTCATCGGAATGCCTTTGCAGTGACCCGCGCATCGGGCCACGGGGTAATCTAGACCGGCTGGTACAGTTTGAAAGGCGGGAATGTAAAGAACGCCGCCGCCCGTCCGGGCAGCGCGCGAGGGTGCTCAGGCGATCAGACCCACTTGGCCAGAGGCGGCAGGCTCATCAGCACGGCGTTGGCATCGTGGCCGGTTTCCAGCCCGAATTTCGTGCCCCGATCATAGACCAGGTTGTATTCGGCATAGAGCCCGCGATGCACCAGCTGCACATCCTTCTCGGTCTCGCCCCAGTCCATGGCGCGGCGCTGATCCACCAGCGGCAGATAGGCCGGCAGGAAGGCGCGGCCGATGTCCTGGATCAGGGCGAAATCCGCCTCCCAGTCGCCGGTGCAATGATCGTCGAGGAAGATGCCCCCCACCCCGCGGGCGCGGCCCCGGTGAGGGATGTAGAAATAATCGTCGGCCCAGGCCTTGAGCCGCGGATAGAGGTCGGGCCCGTGCGGATCGAGGTGGGTTTTCTGCGTGGCGTGGAAATGCGCCGTGTCTTCGGGGTATTCGATGCAGGGGTTCAGATCGGAGCCCCCCCCGAACCACCAGGCATGGGGCGTCCAGAACATGCGGGTGTTCATGTGAACGGCGGGGGCGTGGGGGTTCTGCATATGCGCCACCAGGCTGATGCCACTGGCCCAGAAGCGCGGATCATCGGCCATGCCCGGGATGCCCTTGCGCGCCGCCATGGCCGCCTGGGCACGTTCGCCCAGCGTGCCGTGAACGGTCGAGATGTTGACGCCGACCTTTTCGAAGACGCCGCCGCCGCGCATCACGCTCATCAGGCCGCCGCCGGCATCGCTGCCGTCATCGGATTTGCGCTGCGTCCGGGTCACTTCGAAACGCCCGCCGGTGGCGCCGTCGGCGTGCCGGTCTTCCTGCGCCTCGAAGGCGGCGACGATGGTGTCCCGCAAGTCGCGGAACCAGGCCGCGGCGCGCGCCTTGCGCTCGTCCATATCGGTTTTCATGGCTGACCCCCTTCTGCCTGCCCGCTCAGTGCGCCGCGCGGTCGACGACATCCAGCAGGGTGCGCCCGCCGTCTACCGTCAGGATCTGGCCGGTCATGAACTTTGACCCGTCCGAGGCCAGGAACTGCACCGCTTCGGCCACTTCACCGGGGCTGGCGATGCGCGACAGCGGCGTGTGGTCGATGATGTCGGCGCGCATCCCGGTCTTGTCGTCCTTGATCGCACATTTCAACGAAGCGCTCATCACGCTGCCGAAGGCCACCGCGTTGACCCTGATCCGCTCGGGCGCGAGGGCCACGGCAAGCGAACGTGTCGCCTGGTCCAGTGCGGCCGAACTGACCGAATAGGCCAGCAGGTTGGCATGGGTGCGGCGCGCCGCGATCGAGCTGAGGTTGATGATCGACCCGGCGGGCCGGTCCTCGTGGCCATCCTCGGCGGCCTGCTTGATCATGCGGTTGGCGAAAAGCTGTGACAGGCGCAGCGTCGTCATCAGGTTCTGCTGAAGCAGGATCGACATCGAATCGTCATCGGGGTCCAGCGGATCGGTGGGCATCATCTGGCGCGAGGCATTCACCAGGATATCGACCCGGTCATAGGCATCCAGCGTGGCGGACAGTAGGTTGGCGATGGTCAGCTTTTCGCGCAGATCGCCACAGAAATACCGGATCGAATCGGATTTCTCCTGCGCCTCGCCACATTCATTGGCCAGGCGGTCCTCGTCCATGTCGGCGAACATGACATTGGCGCCGTTGTCGACGAAATGGCGGGCGATGGCCAGGCCGATGCCATTGGCGGCCCCTGTAACGACTGCGGTCTTACCTGCGATGGAAAACGACATGCGGCACTCCGAAACGGGCTAGTGGGGTTTCTTGCGCGGGCGCTCGGCGTGGATCACCTTGAACGCCGGGTCACGCACAAGATCGGTGGTCTTGACGAACTTCTCGCCAAGCTCCGTCTCATAGGGCAGATGTCGGTTGGCCACCAGCCACAGTTGCCCGCCCGGCTTCAGCATCCGCGCGGCTGCGGCGATAAAGGCACGGCCCAGCGACGGATCGGGCGCGCGGCCGATGTGGAACGGCGGATTGGTCACAACGTGATCGGCACCGCCCGGAAGGGCAAAGGTGGTGGCATCGGCCCAGTGGAACCGCGCCCGCGGATCGGTGACGTTGTCGCGCGCACAGGCCAGGGCGGCATGATCGGCCTCGACCAGGTGAAGTTCGCTGATGTCGTCACGCGCCGAAAGCTCGGCCGAAAGATAACCCCAGCCCGCCCCCAGATCGACGACGACGCCCTTCATCTGCGCCGGAAGATGCGCCGCAAGAAGCTGTGAGCCGCGGTCGATCGCATCGGCGGAAAAGACACCCGGCACCGTCACCATGCCGTTCAACAGGCGCGACGGCGCCGCGCGCCAATCGGCCACATCTGCCCCCGTCACGCAGAACAGCTTGCCATGGGCCTTGGCGATCACCTCGCCCAGGGTGGCGCGCTTGCGAAGCTCGCGGATCATGCTGTCGGCGCCGTCGGTCTTCTGGCCGTCGATCCAGACCGGGCCATCCCCCACCAGCGCGGCGGCCCGCGCGATCAGGTCGCGCGCCTGATCCTTGGCGCGGGGCAGAACCACCAGCGCGGCGGCAAAATCGCCTGTCGGCTCGGTCACCACGTCCAGCCCGCGCGCCTTGAGGGCGTCGTGATCGGGGCGCAGCGTCTGCACCACCTGCAGATCCGCGCCCAGCAGGGAAAGATCGTCACCCGAACGCGCGCCGAACACGCAAAGCCGCCCGGACCCGGGCAGCGAAAGCAGCCCGCTGTCGCGGGCGAACATCAGTCGGTTGGTCAGCATCGGCCGAACCTATTCCTTTTCCATGGTGCATTGCAGGGGGTGCTGATGGCGACGGGCAAAGTCCATCACCTGGGCCACCTTGGTTTCGGCCACTTCGAAGGAAAACACCCCCACGACCGCCAGCCCCTTCTTGTGAACCGTCAGCATCAGTTCGAAAGACTGGGCATGGTTCATGCCGAAGAACCGTTCAAGGACATGCACGACGAATTCCATCGGCGTGTAATCGTCGTTCAAAAGCATGACCTTGTAGAGCGGCGGGCGTTGGGTTTTCTTGCGTGTCTCAAGGATGACGCCCGCGTCACCGTCATCAGGGGCGTCCTTGTCCGACATCTGTATAGGGGTCGATTTCACGTCGCACTCCGGATCGGTCGGGAAATGGCAGCTTTGATGCGACTATATAAGCCCTGAGTTCCGTGTGAAAAGGGGGCAATGCCCCGACGTTCCGAAACCACAGCCGGAGACCCAATGACGCCCGCCCTGACAACCATCGCCTTCGACGCCGATGACACCCTTTGGCACAACGAAACCTTCTTCCGCCTGACGCAGGAACGATTCGCCGCCCTGCTGGCCGATTATGCCCCGCGCGACGATCTGGATGCCCGCCTTCTGGCGGCCGAGCGGCGCAACCTGGGCCACTACGGTTTCGGCATCAAGGGCTTTGTCTTGTCGATGATCGAAACCGCCATCGACATCACCGACGAAAAGGTGCCCGCCCGCGTGATCCGCGAACTTGTCGATGCCGGGCGTGACATGCTCGAGCACCCGATCGATCTTCTGCCCGAGGTCGAGGACACCCTGCGCGCCCTCTCGGGCGATTTCCGCCTGCTGATCATCACCAAGGGCGATCTTCTGGACCAGGAACGCAAGGTGGCGCAATCGGGGCTGGGTGATCTTTTCGACGGGGTCGAGATCGTGTCGGACAAGACCGCCAGCGCCTATGACGGCATCTTCGCGCGCCATGGCACCCGCGCGGCGCAGGCGATGATGGTGGGCAATTCGATGAAATCCGATGTATTGCCGGTTCTCGAACTGGGGGCCTGGGGCGTGCATGTGCCCCATGGCGTGACGTGGGAGCTGGAACGGGCCGCCGCCCCGGACAGCCATCCGCGGTTTCACCAGGTCGACTCGCTGGGTCAGGTCATGCCGCTTGCCCGCAGGTTGTGCGGCTAGCCACATTGGTTTCGAAACTTGCAAGACATCTTGCGGTTGCACCCGATTCGGCACCCCACATATTGACGACGCACTTCAACGTCCGCCTGAAAGTATCTGAATTATAGGTGTTTTCCTGCCACAAGAACTGTGCTAGCCTTGTAGAACAATATGGACCGGGCGACAGATCCGGCCATTTGAGGCAGTAAAAGGCAGTATACCGTGGGAACACGACTCAAGCATCTTGTCCGTGCAGGGCTGCTGTTCACGACACTTGTTGTCATGATGGCGCCTTCAATGGCACGCGCCGCGCCCTACGCGGCAATGGTGATCGACGCACGCACCGGTGAGGTGCTGCATTCGCGCAACGCCGACACGCGGCTTCATCCGGCTTCCCTGACCAAGATGATGACGCTCTACATCGCCTTCGACGCGATTCGCAGGGGCGAAATCTCGCTTGATACGAAGGTGCGCATCTCGAAACATGCCGCCTCGGAGCCGCCCTCGAAGCTGGGCCTGAAATCCGGTCAGCGGATTGATTTCCGCTACCTGATCCGCGCGGCTGCGATCAAGTCGGCCAACGATGCCGCCACCGCCATCGGCGAGGCGCTGGAAGGCTCGGAAGCCGCCTTTGCCCGCCGCATGACCCGCACCGCCCAGGCGCTGGGAATGTCGCGCACCACCTTCAAGAACGCCCATGGCCTGACCGAATCGGGCCACCTTTCGACGGCCCGCGACATGACCAACTTGGGCCGGCACCTGCTGTTCGACTTCCCCGAATACTACAACCTCTTCTCGCGCAAGAGCGAGGATGCCGGGGTCCGGCAGGTCAACAACACCAACCGCCGCCTGCTGAACGATTATCCGGGCGCCGACGGGATCAAGACGGGATACACCAGTGCGGCAGGGTTCAACCTTGTCGCTTCGGCCGTTCGCGGCAACGAACGGGTGATCGCCACGGTCTTCGGTGGCCGTTCCAGCGCGGCGCGCAACGCCAAGGTGGCCGAGCTTCTCGATCTCGGTTTCCGGCGCGCGCCCAGCTCGGCCCCCACCACCAAGCCGGACACGCCCGATCTTGTCGCCGTGGCCGAAGGCGGTGATCCCGACCTGAAGGGCAAGACGATCCGCCTGGTGATGGCGCCCAGCTCCTCGCGTCGACCCACCCGGCGCCCCGGCGTTGCCCAGCCCGAGATGGTGGTGGCCGAGGCCGAGGATGTCGGCGTCACCCGCAAGGCCGGCGCGGCGGACGAACTGATCGTTGCCGCCGCACCGGTCCCGCCCCCCCGCCCCTCGGGGCTGGCGGAACAGCCTGCATCGGGCACGCCCGGCGCATTGCAGCTTGAGGTGGTGACGCGCGTATCCACATCGGGCGGGCGCCACTTCGGGATCAACGTCGGCAAGTACGGTTCGAAATACGAGGCCGAGCGTGTGCTGCTGAAGACCGCCCTGGTCGAGATCGGCACCCTGGACGAGGCCCTGCGCAAGGTCGTGACCCGCCAGGGCGGCTACGAGGCCAACTTCGTCGGCATGACCGAGGACATGGCAGCCCTTGCCTGCCGTCGCCTTGAGGCGCGCAAGATTTCCTGCACCACCATCGGCCCAAGCTGACGCGCAGGGCGCGCGCCAGCGCCCGGGCCGCAGCCTGGCATGACAGTGACGGCACCCCTCGGGGTGCCGTCAGTCGTTTGTCTTGTGGGTCAGGGCCGCGGCCAGAAGCATGCGGGTATATTCGCTGCGGGGGTTGGAAAAGACCTGTTCGGCCTCGCCCTGCTCGACCACATCGCCCTGTTTCATCACCATCACCCTGTGGCTGAGCCCGCGCACGACCTTCAGGTCATGCGAGATGAAGATATAGGCCAGCCCGTACTTCTGTTGCAGATCGCGCAGCAGCTTCACGATCTGCACCTGAACCGTCATGTCCAGCGCGCTGGTGGGTTCGTCCAGCACCACCAGAAGCGGCCGCAGGATCATCGCCCGGGCGATGGCGATACGCTGGCGTTGGCCGCCGGAAAACTCGTGCGGGTAACGATGCATGGTGGCCGGGTCCAACCCGACCTCGGCCATGATCTCGGCCACCATGGTGCGCTTGTCGCGCCCGTCGCGGGTGCCGTGAATGGTCAGTCCTTCGGCGATGATCTGCTCGACCGTCATGCGCGGCGACAGCGAACCGTAAGGATCCTGAAAGACGATCTGCATTGCGCTGCGCACCGAACGCATGTCGCGCCCGCGCAGCCCCTGGATGTTGCTGCCCATGAAGACGATCGGCCCCTCGGAGGGGATCAGCCGCATGATGGCCAGGGCCAGCGTCGTCTTGCCCGACCCCGATTCGCCCACAATGCCCATGGTTTCGCCCCGGCGCACCGACAGGCTGGCGGCGTTCACCGCCTTCACATGGCCGACGGTCCGCTTCAGCAGCCCCCGCTGTATCGGGAACCAGATGCGCAGGTCTTCCGTGCGCACGATCTCTTCGGCGTCCTCGGGCACCGGTTCGGGCAGGCCCGTGTCTTCGGCGCCCAGAAGCATCCTGGTATAATCGTGCTGCGGATTTCCGAAGATTTCGGCGGTGGGGCCATGCTCGACGATCTCGCCGTCCTTCATCACGCAGACCCGGTCGGCGATCTTGCGCACGATGCCCAGGTCATGGGTGATGAACAGCATCGACAGCCGTTCCTTGCGCTTCAACTCGTCCAGAAGGTCAAGGATCTGCGCCTGGATGGTCACATCCAGCGCGGTCGTCGGTTCATCGGCGATCAGAAGGTCGGGCCCGTTGGCCAGGGCCATGGCAATCATCACCCGCTGGCGCTGCCCGCCCGACAACTGATGCGGATAGGCGCCCAGCCGCGTTTCAGGGTCGTTGATGCCCACCTGCGTCAGCAAGGCGATGATGCGGTCACGCGCCTTCTGGCCGCGCAACCCCTGGTGCAGGGCCAGCGATTCGGCCAGCTGCTTTTCCAGCGTGTGCAGCGGGTTTAGCGATGTCATCGGCTCTTGGAAGATGAAGCTGATGTCGTTGCCGCGCACCCGGCGCAATTCGGATTCGGGGGCGCCGATCATCTCGGTATCGCCATAGCGGATCGACCCGGTCGAATGCGCCGAATCGCCCAGAAGCGACACGGTGGACAGCGCCGTCACCGATTTGCCCGAGCCGGATTCCCCCACCAGCGCAACGGTTTCGCCCTTGCCCACCTCGAAGGACACGCCACGCACCGCATGGGTTTCGGCGCCATCCTGGCGGAAGGTCACGTTCAGGTTACGCACCCGCAGAACCGGCTTTCCCCCGCCGATCATGCCAGCACCCCGGTGACAAGGATCAGACCGGCGAAAAGCACCACACCGACAATCGCGATCACCTGATGCCCCGGCGAGGGCCAGAGCCCCCGGCGCCGCAACAGCAGGAACGACGCCAGCGGGATCAGCGGAATGACCGCAGGCAGCGCCACGGTCAGAAAACCGAGAACAGCGAACAGCGCGTCATGGCGCGCCGCATTGGCCATCCCGGCCGTCGACCAGGTCCAAAGCCCCGCACCCAGCAGCAGAAAGGCGAAAAGGACGCCATAGATCACAAGGGCCGCGACATAGGCACGCCAAAGCCAGGGGGTGTCGGTCAAGGTCACTGGAAGGTCTTTCTGGGGTCGAATGCGTCGCGGATGCCCTCGAAGATGAAGACCAGCAGCGACAGCATGATCGCGAAGGTCAGGAAGGCCGTGAACCCCAGCCAGGGCGCCTGAAGGTTCTGCTTGGCCTGTAGGGTCAGCTCTCCCAGCGAGGGGGCCGAGGACGGCAGCCCGAAGCCGAGAAAATCGAGGCTGGCCAGCGTGCTGATGGTGCCGGTGATGATGAAGGGCAGCATCGTTACCGTCGCCACCATGGCGTTGGGCAGCATGTGGCGGAACATGATCGTCCAGCTGCCCACCCCCAGCGCCCGGGCGGCGCGGACATATTCGAAGTTGCGCGCGCGCAGGAACTCGGCCCGCACCACCCCGACAAGGGCGGGCCAGCCGAACAGGACGGTGACAAAGACCAGAAGCCAGAACCCCCGCCCCAGGATCGCGAACAGGATGATGATGACGTAAAGCGATGGCGTGCTGCTCCAGATTTCCAGAAAGCGCTGGAAGATCAGGTCGGTCCAGCCGCCGAAGAACCCCTGCACCGCCCCGGCGATGATGCCCAGGATGCTGGTCAGCACCGTGACGATCAGCGTGAACAGGATCGACAGGCGGAACCCGTAGATCACCCGCGCCACCACGTCGCGCGCCGTATCGTCGGTGCCCAGCAGGTGATCGCCATCGGGGGCCGAGGGCGCGGCGCCGCCGATGTCGTTGATCGTGTCATAGGAATAGGGGATCGGCGGCCACAGCACCCAGCCCTTGGCGAAATCGGCGTTCTGCGCCAACCCGCCAGTTTCGGCGGCTTGCATCATGTCGGCCGGGCTGTCGAAACAGTCCTCCAGCCCGCCGGTGATGATCAGGCATTGCACCTCGGGGTCGGAATAGACGGCCTCGGTCTGGAAATCGCCCCCGAAGGCCGTTTCGGGATAGAAGTTGAACACCGGCGTGAAGTATTCGCCGCGATAGTTCACCAGGATCGGCTTGTCGTTGGCAATGAACTCGGCAAACAGCGACAGGGTGAAGATCACCGCGAAGATCCACAGCGACCACAGGGCGCGGCGGTTGCGCTTGAAGTTGCGCCAGCGGCGCTGGTTCAGCGGGCTGAGCCACATGCGCCTGCGGGCCGGCACCACCGGGGGCGGGGCATCGTGGCCGGGGGCGGGCAAGGGGTTCATGCTCATCTCAGCCCTCCCGCCGCTCGAAGTCGATGCGCGGATCGACGAAGACATACATCATGTCCGACAGGATGCCGACGACAAGGCCGATCAGCCCGAAGAAGAACAGCGTGCCGAAGATCACCGGGTAATCCCGCGCCACCGCCGCCTCGAACCCCAGACGGCCCAACCCATCGAGCGAGAAGATCGTTTCGATGATCAGCGACCCGCCGAAGAACACGCCAATGAAGACCGAGGGAAAGCCGGCGATCACGATCAGCATGGCGTTGCGGAAGATGTGGCCGTAAAGCACCGCGGATTCCGACAGGCCCTTGGCCTTGGCGGTGACGACATATTGCTTCTTGATCTCGTCAAGGAAGCTGTTCTTGGTCAGCAGGGTCAGCGTGGCGAAGGCCGAAATCGTGCTGGCCAGCACCGGCAGGGCGATGTGCCAGAAGTAATCCAGCACCTGCTGCACCGGCCCCATCTGGTTCCAGTTGTCGCTGGTCAGCCCGCGCAGGGGGAAGATCTGCCAGTATGACCCGCCCGCAAACAGCACCAGCAGCAGGATGGCGAACAGGAAGCCGGGAATGGCATAGGCCACGATGATCAGCGCACTGGTCCAGGTATCGAACCGCGACCCGTCGCGCACCGCCTTGCGAATGCCCAGCGGGATCGACACCATATAGGCGATCAGGGTGGACCAGAGGCCAAGGGTGATGGAGACCGGCATCTTTTCCAGCACCAGGTCCATGACCGAGATCGAACGGAAGTAGCTTTCGCCGAAATCGAACCGCATGTAGTTCCACATCATGTTCAGGAACCGTTCCAGCGGCGGCTTGTCGAAACCGAACTCGCGTTCAAGCTGGGCGATGAATTCGGGCGGCAACCCGCGCGATCCCACGTAGTTTTCGGTTTCGAAGTTGCCCGCATCGCCCGATCCGCCGGAGATGCCGGCAAAGACATCCCCCTCGCCCTCCATCTGGGCGATGATCTGTTCGATCGGACCGCCCGGCACGAACTGGGTGAGGGTGAAGTTGATGATCATGATCCCCAGAAGCGTGGGAATGATCAGCAGCAGCCGTCGAAGGATATAGGCGCCCATCGCGGGTTACAGCGCCCCCGCGGCGCGGAGCTTTTCGGCCTTCTCGGCGTTGTACCACCAGAAATCCATGTGCCCCAGGGCATAGGGCGGCATGTTTTCCGGGTGTTCGAACATGTCGTAATAGGCGACCCAGAAACTGTCGTTGTACCAGACCGGGATCATGAAGTGATCGAAGCGCAGCAGCCGGTCGACGGCGCGCACTGCCGCCTTCATCTCGTCCAGGGTATCGGCCCCGATCACCACATCGATCAGCTTGTCCACCGCCGGGTTGCAGTAGTTGGCGGGGTTGAACACGTCGTCGGCGTCCTCGCAGCCCAGCCGCTGACCCAGGCCCGACCCTTCGACAAGGCCGCTCTGGTAATAGTCGTAGATCATGTCGAAATCGCCGTCCCGCTCGCGCGAGGTGTACTGCGCATCGTCGATCCGATTGTAGGTGGCGTTGATGCCCAGCCGTTTCAGGTTGTCGACATAGGGCGTCAGGATACGGTCGAAGCTGGGGTTGTTTTGCAGGAACTCCACCTCGAACACCTTGCCGTCCTTGCGCCGCTTGCCATCGTCGCCGATGACCCAGCCGGCCTCGTCCATCAGGCGGTTCGCCTCGCGCAGGTTGCCCCGGTCAAGCTGGCGGTCGCCGCTTTCATGGGGCATCGTCACCGGTTCGGTCAGGATCGAGGGGTCGATCATGTCGGCCACGCTTTCCAGAAGCTCCAGCTCGCGCCCCTCGGGAACGCCGGTGGCGGCCAGGTCGGAGTTTTCCCAGAACGACGCACGCTGCTTGAACAATCCGTATTGCAGGGTGTCGTTGGTCCAGGTGAAGTTGAACATCAGGCCCAGGGCGCGGCGCACGCGGATGTCCTGAAACTTTTCCTTTTTCATGTTGAACACGATGCCGGTGGCGGCGGGCAGGCTGCCGTCCTTCAGCTCGGTCTTGATGATGGTGCCGTTTTCAAGCGCCGGGAAATCGTATTGCGTCGCCCAGGTGATCGAGCTGGTTTCCTGGCGGAAGGTATAGACCCCGGCCTTGAACCCCTCGAGCGCGGCGTTGCTGTCGGCGAAATACTCGACCCGCATGGTATCGTAATTCCAGCGGCCCTGGTTGATCGGCAGGTCCTTGCCCCAGTAATCGGGGTTGCGCCGCACCACGATCTTGCGCGGCGGATCGACGGTTTCAACCACATAGGGCCCGGTCCCCGGCGAGGCTTCGAGCCGCGATTCGTCCAGCCGCGCCCCCGTCTCCTCGAACCACTTTTTCTGGTAGGCGATCGAGGCGCCCGCCTGGCTGATCCGGCCCTGCTTGGGCTTGTCGGGGTTGAAGTGGAACTTGATCCGGTGCGGGCCCAGAACCTCGACCTTGGGAATCAATTCGCCCACGCCGATGCGGAACGAGGGAAACCCCTGCTCCATGAAAAGATCGAAGGTGTACTTGATGTCCTCGGCCGTCAGCGGCGTGCCGTCGGAAAAGGTTGCCTCGGGGCGCAGGTTGAAGATCACCCAATCCTGGCTTTCGGGATATTCCAGCGTCTCGCACAGCAGGCAATAGACGGCATAGGCATCGTCTGCGGTGCTTTCCATGATGCGTTCATGCGGCAGCAGCGAAAACGCCGAGGCCCGCCCCTGGCGCGCGGCGGCGTTCATGCTGTCAAAGGTGCCACGGGCCCAGACCGACATTTCACCGCCCTTGGGCGCGTCGGGGTTCACATAATCAAGGTGCTTGAAATCCGGGCCATACTTGGGCGTTCCCAGGTCCGAGAAGGCATGAGACGTGATGATCTTCTCGTCGCCCTCGCTGCGGGCCATGCCCGCGCAAAGCGCAAGGCCCGTACCCAGAACCAGCACGGCCAATCCCCGCGACCATCGCTGAACCTGGTCCTGCACCGGGGCGGACAGGGCGGCGGCACGGGATCGCGGAACGGCGGTATGGGGGATCGGCATGACGGCTCCTTCGCGGGGATGGGGCAAACGATGTTTCGCACAGGGTATAGCCGACGCCAGCCAGCGCAAGATCATTCTCGGTGAACTTGTGGTGAAATCACCGTGCGCGCCCAAGGCCGGCCCAAACGAAAAAGCCGACCGCGAACGGTCGGCTTGGGTTCCGGCGAAAGGGCCGCGATCAGTTGTCGAGGCTGTCGAGATAGGCGATCAGGTTGGCGCGGTCTTCCACGTCCTTGATGCCCTTGAACACCATCTTGGTGCCCGGCGCATACCCCTTGGGGTCTTCCAGGAAATGGCTCAGGTTCTCGGGGGTCCAATCGCCTTCCATGGTGGCCAGCGTGTCGGAATAGCTGAAGCCTTCGGCAGCGCCCTTGTCACGTCCGACGACGCCGTAAAGATAGGGGCCGGTGGCGTTCGCGCCCTTCTCCAGCTTGTGGCAGGCCGCGCAGGGGCGCCATTCACGTTCGCCCTTGGCCGGATCGGCGGCGGCATAGACCTCTTCGAAGGGAACTTCGGGTTCGGCATCCGCCTCTTCGGTTTCTTCGGCGCCCGTGTCGATCACATAGGCCTGGGCGTGGTCGTCACCATGGCCGCCCCCGGTGTGATACAGGGATTCGGCCACCCAGCCGCCCAGAAGAAACACGAGGAAAGCGCCACAGAAGGCGCCAACGATCTTGGTCAGGGTCATTGTGTCGAACATGTCGCGTTCCGTCTTGTCTCTTGCATTCGGTGCTACCTATCCCCTTACGCCCCCCGCTTTCAAGCGATATGAGGCGCGACCAAACGCCCAAGGTGCGAAAAGTGCGCGCCGTTGCGGGATTGCAGGAGGGAACGATGGCCGGATTGATCGCATTTCAGGGGGAACTGGGTGCCTACAGCCACCAGGCCTGCGTCGAGGCCCGCCCGGATTACGAACCCTACCCCTGCGACAACTTCCAGGACGCCATCGAGGCGGTGCGCAACGGCACCTGCGCCCTGGGCATGATCGCGGTGGAAAACTCCACCTATGGCCGGGTGGCCGATGTGCATTCCCTTCTGCCCGACAGCCAGTTGCACATCGTCGACGAACATTTCATCCGCGTGCATGTGAACCTGCTGGGCCTGCCCGGCGCCGAGTTGTCCGGCGTGACCCATGCCCATGGCCACGTCGTGATCCTGCCGCAGTGTTCGCGTTTCCTGCGCGAACATGGCATCCGCACCGTGGTCAGCCCCGACAACGCCCGCGCCGCCCGCGACGTGGCCTCGGGGGGTGATCCGTCACAGGGCGCGCTGGCCTCGGCCCTGGCGGCCGAGATCTACGGGCTCGACATCCTCGCCCCCCAGATCGAGGACAGCGACACCAACACCACCCGCTTCATCATCATGGCACCACAGGCCGACATGACGCGCCGGGGGCCGGGCAAGATGATCACGTCCTTCGTGTTCCGGGTGCGCAACCTGCCCGCCGCGCTGTACAAGGCAATGGGCGGCTTTGCCACGAACGGCATCAACATGACCAAGCTGGAAAGCTACATGGTGGGCGGCGAATTCACGGCAACCCAGTTCTACGCCGAGGTCGAAGGCCACCCCGAGGACGAGAACATGATCCGCGCCTTCGAGGAGCTGGACCACTTCACCGACATGATCACCCTGCTGGGCACCTATCCCGCCGATCCTCGCCGGGCCTGAGGGGCACGCCATGACACGGCGTCGCCTACTCACCGAATTCGGCATGGGCACCTCGCTGCGCCGGCAGGACTACACCCAGGCGGCCAAACGGGCGCTTCAGGATGCGCTGTGGCACAATTCGATCAACCTGGCCGAACTGTTCGGCTTTCCCAAGGAAGCCATGCTGATCGACGTGGAAATCGCGGTGCAGCAGCCCGAGGCGGTGGACACCGTCACCCTGGCGCAGGTCTTTCCCTACGGCACCCCGACAATCCGCGTGGTGAAGGGCGGGCTGGACGTGCCGCGCGGTGACGGCGGCAATCCCACCGTGATCGCCAATGCGGCGATTTCCGTCAGCTTCGACATGGAGCGCGCGCCATGAACCACCGGATCATCATCGAGATGGGCATGGGCAACGATCTGCACGGGCAGGATTACACCAAGGCCGCCCGCCGCGCGATCGAAGACGTGATTCGCCACTCGACACTGCCCCTGTTCGGCGCGCTGGCGCTGGAACATCACCAGATGGAGGTGCGCGTGACCGTCGGCGTTCAGGCCCCCGAGGCGGTGGATTGCGACGCCCTGATTGCCGGGCTGCCCCAGGGCCGCGCCCATGTGAAGGCCGTCCATGGCGGCATGAACGTCACCAATCCCGACACCGGCGAGGTCAGCGTCGTCGCCACCGCCGCGGTCGAGGCCTTCCTGCCGGTGCAGACCGGCTGGCGCCTGGCCCGCTGACCCCCCGGCCCGGCGGCCCCTACTTAGCCGGAGTTCTTCACCGCCAGCCGTTCCAATGCGGCGGCGCGTGTCGCGCTCAGGCTTTGACCGGTCGACAGGATGTCGGAATCGACCCGCAGTTCGATCACGGCGGGCAGGTTCGCCGCCCGCGCCCGCACGAAGGCCTCGGCAAAATCCCCGGTCCGCTCGACGATCTCGCCATGCCCGCCATAGGCCCGCGCCAGGGCCGCGAAATCGGGGTTGGCCAGGTCGGTCCCGCTGACCCGCCCGGGATAGTGGTTTTCCTGGTGCATCCGGATCGTGCCATAGCGCCCGTTGTTGACCACCACCGTGATCGGCGTCGCGCCATGCTGAATCGCCGTCGACATCTCGTTCAGGGTCATCTGGAAACAGCCGTCCCCGGCCATGCAGACCACGCAGCGCCCCGGATACGCGATCGATGCCGCCACCGCCGCCGGAAAGCCGTATCCCATCGAACCGCTGGTGGGCGCCAGTTGCGTGCCGAACTGCTTGAACCGGAAGTACCGATGCAGGAAGGCGGCATAATTGCCCGCGCCATTGGTCAGGATCGCATCCTCGGGCAGGTTGTCCGACATCCAGGTGATGATCTGCTCCAGCTTCACCGCACCGGGGGTTTCCTTGGGCTGCTGCCAGGCCTCGTATTCGGCCCGAGCCGCGGCCTGCCAGGCGCCATCGCGCTGCGGGGCGGGCAGCGCGGCCAGTTGCGCCACCACATCGCCGGCCCGCGCCGGAATCGCCAGGTCGGCGCGATAGACGCGGCCGATCTCGTTCGCGTCGGGGTGGACATGGGCAATGGTCACACCGGGCGCAGCGGGGTCGATCACCTCGTATCCGTTGGTGACGATATCGCCAAACCGCGCGCCCAGCACCACCAGCAGATCGGAGGCGCGCAGGCGTTCGCCCAGCTTCGGGTTCATGCCCACGGCCAGATCCCCCGCATAGGCGGGCGAACGGTTGTCGATGTGCCCCTGCCGGCGGAACGACACCGCCACCGGCAGCTTCCAGGCCTCGCCAAGGCGCTGCAACCCGGCGGCGGCCTCAGCCGACCAGCCCGAACCGCCCGCCACCACCAGCGGGCGTTCGGCCCCGGCGATCATGTCCCGCAGCGTTTCGACCTGGGCCGCCGAAACGGCCGGCACGGCGGGCGCGGTGGGTGCAAGGTCGGGCGCGTCGCTCAGCGCCGAAAGCATATCCTCGGGCAGGGCCAGAACCACCGGGCCGGGCCGCCCCGAAGTGGCCACATGAAAGGCGCGCATGATGTATTCGGGCAGACGCTCGGTCTGGTCCACCTCGGCCACCCATTTGACGAAGCCGCCGAAGAACTGCCGGTAATCCACCTCCTGAAAGGCTTCGCGGTCGCGGTGGCCCCGGGCGATCTGGCCGACGAAGGCGATCAGCGGCGTGCTGTCCTGCATGGCGATGTGCAACCCGGCGCTGGCGTTGCTGGCGCCGGGGCCACGGGTGACGAAGACCACGCCGGGCCGGCCCGTCATCTTGCCCCAGGCCTCGGCCATCATCGCCGCACCGCCTTCCTGACGGCAAACGACATTGGGAATGCCGTTTTCGTAAAGCCCGTCCAGCGCGGCAAGGAAACTCTCGCCCGGAACCGAGAACACGCGTTCCACACCATGGGCGGCCAATGCATCCGCCAGAATCTGTCCACCATGCCGTGCCATTGCAATCGCTCCCTTGTCGCAGCCTGCCTCGCGGGTTAGGTCGGCGCCCAACCCAACGGAAAAGAGGTCTTCATGCTGCTTGGCATCTCGGGCTCGCTGCGTAAAGAGGCGACCAATCGCAAGCTGCTGCGCATCGCGGCGCGGCTTTACGGTGGCCCCTTCACCGAGGCCGATCTGCGCCTGCCCCTCTACGACGGCGATCTGGAGTCCGAAAGCGGCATTCCCCCCGCCGTCGAAACACTTGCCGCACAGGTGGCCCAGGCCGAAGCGGTGATCCTGGCCACGCCGGAATACAACCAGTCGCTGTCGGGTGTGATGAAGAACGCGCTCGACTGGATCAGCCGCACGCCCGGCACCCCCTGGCTGGGCAAACCCGTCGCGATCATGTCGGCAGCGGCAGGCCGGGCCGGCGGGGCGCGGGCCACCTATGCGCTGCGGCTGGCCATGGCCCCCTTCCGCCCCCGCTTCAGCAGCGGCCCCGAGGTTCTTCTGGCCGCCAGTTCCGGTCAGTTCGACCCCACCGGCGACCTGACCAACGAGCGCGCCCTGAAAACCCTGGGCGAAGCGATGGAGACGCTGCGCCGCGAAGCGCGCGGCTGACTTTCCCCGGCCCGGGCACGGCACGCAAACCTTCGATCCGGGCGGGCGCGAAAAAATGGCGTGGCGCGTCAGCGCCGCCTTGGGATCACGCCGCGCTGGCCGTCACGCGAAACCCCTCGGGGATCGCGTCACGGCCCTCCAGCACCAGGTCGGCCATCACCTCGCTCACCTTGGGGGCCATGCCGAAACCGATCTTGAAGCCGCCATTGGCCACGAAATGCCCCGCCCGCCCGGGCCAGCCCCCCAGAACCGGCGCCCGGCTGCGCGCGCGCGGGCGCACCCCAGCCCAACAGGCGATCACCGGCGCATCGGCCAGAACCGGACAGGCGGCGCGGGCGCGGGCCAGCACATCGTCAAGCTGACCGTCGGTGCCCGTCGCGTCGTCGAACACCCTTTCGCTGGTCGATCCGATGGCGACCGTCCCATCGGCATGGGGCACCACGTGCAGCGCATCCGCGAAAAGCTGTGGCGCATCCCGGGCCTCCAGCCGCAGCAGCGCCGCCTGCCCCTTCACGCCGTTGCCCGCCGTTTCCCCAAGTGCCGCCAACCCCGCCACGCCGGTCGCCCAGACGACCGCGCCGGCATCCGGCGCCTCTTCCACCACGTCGCACCCGCTGCGCCGCAGTGCCTCGGCCAGGGCCAGACAGGCCTGCCGGGGGTGCAGACGCGCGCTCAGCGTATCGTGGATCAGCAGGCCGGTGGGTGACAGCGGCGCCCAGTCGCCCCGGGCCGGGATCACCTCCCACAGGGCGCGGCCCTGCCACAGCCGCGCCGCCTCCTGACCGCGGGCAAGGGCCAGATCGCGCGCCCTGTCGTCGGCCAGGGGTTGCAGGCGCCCGGTGCGCCCATATCCCGGCGACCGGCCCGACGCCGCCTCGACCCCGGCCCAGAATTCTTCGGCCATCATCAGGCTGTCGAACTGGAAGGCCTTCTTGTCGTTCCACCGCTCGGGCGTGTGCGGCGCCAATGCCCCGACGATCCCGCCCGAGGCCCCCGCCGCCACGCCGCACGGATCGACAACCCGCACCCGCGCCCCGCGCCGCACGCAGGCCCAGGCCACCGAAAGCCCGAAGATGCCCGCCCCGCGCACCGTCACATCGAGAGTTGCCATTCCCCGGCCCCTTGCCCATTGTCGCGCCGACACGACCCATGGCATCGGCATAACATGAGCGGCGAGCAGCACAACATGATCGAATGGCGCGACGGGCACCTTCCGGTGTCCCTGCGCTTTGACGATCCCTATTTCTCGCTCGACAACGGGCTCGAGGAAACCCGGCATGTCTTCCTGGCGGGCAACGGCCTGCCGGGGCGCTTCTGCGACGGGTTCCACATCGGCGAACTGGGGTTCGGCACCGGGCTGAACCTGCTGGCCGTGGTGCAGCTCTGGCGCGAGAGCGGGCAGCGCGGCACGCTGCATTTCACCACCTTCGAGGCGTTCCCCCTGTCCCCCGACGAGATGAGCGAAGCACACCGCGCCTTTCCCGCGCTCGACGATCTGTCGCGCGAACTGGCGCCGCTCTGGCAGGCCGGACCGGGCCGTTTCACCCTGCCCGGGCTGGTGTTCGAACTGATCCCGGGCGATGCGCGCGCCACCCTGCCCCCCTGGGGCGGACAGGCCGATGCCTGGTTCCTTGACGGCTTCTCACCCGCCCGCAATCCCGAACTCTGGACACCCGAACTGATGCAGACCGTGGCCGATCACACCACCCCGGGCGGCACAGCCGCCACCTATACGGCGGCAGGCCATGTGCGCCGTTCCCTGGCCGAGGCGGGGTTCGATGTCACCCGCCACCCCGGATACGGACGCAAGCGGCACATGACCGCCTGCACCCTGCCCCGATGACCGGGAACGACACCCGAAAGGGCGTGGGCCTGATGGCGCTGGCCATGGCCGTTTTCGCCGTGCAGGACGTGATCTCGCGTCATCTGGCGGGGGAATACAACGTGCTCATGGTCGTGATGCTGCGATACTGGTTCTTCGCGCTCTTCGTCTTGTCGGTGGCCGCGCGCAAGGCCGGGGGGCTGCGGGCCGCGGCGCGAAGTGCGCAGCCCTGGGTGCAAACCTTCCGCGGCCTGCTGCTGGTGGGCGAAATCTGCGTCATGGTGGTGGCCTTCGTCCATCTCGGCCTGGTCGAGGCACATGCGATCTTCGCCTGCTATCCGCTGCTGGTGGCCGCCCTGTCGGGGCCGGTCCTGGGCGAGGCGGTGGGCTGGCGGCGTTGGGCGGCCATTGGCGTCGGATTCATCGGGATCATGGTGATCCTGCAACCGGGATCGGGTGTGTTCACGCCCTCGGCGCTGATCGCAATGGCGGCGGCGCTGATGTTCGCGCTCTACGCCCTGCTGACGCGCTACGTCGCCCGCGCCGACACCAGCGCAACCAGCTTTTTCTACACCGGTGTCGCGGGCGCCCCGGCCATTACCCTGCTTGGCATGTGGTACTGGGAGCCGATGACACCGCCCGACTGGGGCTGGATGGCCCTGCTTTGCATCACCGGCGCCTTCGGGCATTTCCTGCTGATCAAGGTTTACGAGGCCGCCGAAGCCAGCGCAGTGCAGCCCTTTGCCTATCTGCAACTGGTCTTTGCGGCCAGCCTGGGAGTTCTGATCCTGGGCGAAGACCTGCGCCCGGCGGTGGTGCTGGGGGTGTCGATCGTGGTGGGGGCCGGGCTTTTCACCCTGTGGCGCGAGAACGTCGCGCGACGCCGCGCCATTTCAGCGGCGGCGGCGGTGACCGGCGGGCGTTCGTGACAGGAAATCCGGCGGGCGCCTTGCCACCCAGGCAAAGAAGCGGGCCAGCTTGGGATGGGCGCGCAGGGCCTCGGGGGTGCGATAGTCGCGCGCCAGTTCCGTCTCGGTGAGGGTGGCGTGAATTTCCTTGTGGCAAACGTGATGCAACAGCACGACCGGCCCGCCCTTGCCCCCGCGCAGCTTTGGCACCAGGTGATGCAGGCTTTGCGGCACCCCCGGCGGGATCGGGCGCAGGCACAACGGGCAGACCGGATCGGGTGTTTCGCTCATCTGACCTTCCGTTTCGGATCGACAGGCACCGGCAGGCAACCTAGACCGATCCCATGCAGGGAAAAGATGGACAGGTGAAACAGGCTCTGGTGATCGGGGGCGGGCCCGCCGGGCTGATGGCGGCCGGGGAACTGGCCCGCGCCGGACTGCGCGTCATCCTGACCGACCGGATGCCGACCCTGGGGCGCAAGTTCCTGATGGCCGGGAAATCCGGCCTGAACCTGACAAAGGACGAACCCGCAGATACCCTGCTGGCCAACTATGGCAACACCGGGCCCATCGCTGCGCCGCTTCGCGCCTTCGGCGCTGCCGAGGTGCAGGACTGGGCGCGCGGACTGGGCCAGGAGGTGTTCACCGGCAGCACGGGGCGGGTCTTTCCCGTCGCCATGAAGGCATCGCCGCTGCTGCGCGCCTGGCTGGCCGAGCTGCGCGCCCTCGGGGTCGAGATGCGCACCAGCTGGCACTGGTCGGACTGGTCGGACGGGGCCTTCCTGTTCGACACCCCCGAGGGCCGGCGCGAGATCCGCCCCGATGTCACTGTCCTGGCCCTGGGCGGGGCAAGCTGGGCGCGGCTCGGGTCGGACGGGGCCTGGCGCGAAATGCTGGCGCGACAGGGCGTGGACACCGCCGCATTCGCCGGGTCGAACGCCGGGCTGTCTGTGGCTTGGTCCCCGGCGATGGAGCGCGTTGTCGGCACACCCGTCAAGGGTGTGGCCGTCCATGCTGCGGGCGCGGTGCATCGCGGTGAATTCGTGATCTCGGCCAGGGGGCTGGAGGGCGGCGGCATCTATGGCCTGTCGCCGGCGGTGCGGGCCGGGCTGCCCCTGACGCTGGACCTTCTGCCCGACTGGCCCGCGCAG
The DNA here is from genome assembly GCF_020529025.1 of Oceaniglobus trochenteri. Taxonomy (GTDB): domain Bacteria; phylum Pseudomonadota; class Alphaproteobacteria; order Rhodobacterales; family Rhodobacteraceae; genus Oceaniglobus; species Oceaniglobus trochenteri. Next base: position 527,026 of record NZ_JACNMM010000003.1, on the reverse strand, counting down.
AAGGTCCAGGCCCGGCTGGCACGCCCGCGCGGCAAGACCAGCCTGTCGAACCACCTGCGCAAGGTGCTGAAGCTGGACCCTGCCCGCCTCGCCCTCTTGCGGGAATTCGCCCACCCCCTGCCCGACGGCGCGGACCTGGCGCGCATTGTCAAGGCCCTGCCCCTGCGCCACGCGGGGCTGCGCCCGCTGGACGAGGCGATTTCGACCGTGGGCGGCATCTGCGCCGGGGCGCTGGACGCGGGGTTGATGCTGCGGGCGCGGCCCGGCACCTTCGTGGCGGGGGAAATGATCGACTGGGACGCGCCGACCGGCGGCTACCTGATCACCGCCTGCCTGGCCACGGGCCGCTGGGCCGGACGCGCGGCCGCCACCTTTGCCACGGGCGGCGAGGGCTGATCCGAAGGGGGCGCTGACGCGCCATTCCATTTTTCAGGCTGCGCGCTTTGCCACCGCGCCGAGCCGGTTCGGGCGTTTGTGCGCGATTGCGCGGGCAGGAGCCTCCGGCGGGGATATTTGCCGGACCAAAGATGGGGGCCTGCGGCTCAGGCCCGGGCCGGACGCGGGATCCTTGGGGAGGATTCGCGGATCGGCAGGTGGACGATGGCCGAAAAGGCCCCCACGCCGACACCGATCCACCAGACCAGCGTGTAGTCGCCATGCAGATCGTAGAGCTTGCCGCCCAGCCAGACGCCCATGAAGCTGCCCAACTGGTGCGAGAAGAACACGACGCCGAAGAGCGTGCCCATGTAGCGCGCGCCGTAGAGGGCGGCGACAAGACCGCTGGTGAGGGGCACCGTGGCCAGCCAAAGTGCGCCCATGACGACCGAGAAGACGATCACGCTGGCCGGGGTGATCGGCAGCAGGATGAACAGGGCCGCCGCCAGGGTGCGCCCGGTGTAGATGGCCGCCAGCAAATATTTCTTCGAGTAGCGATTTCCGAGCCAGCCGGCCAGCAGCGTGCCGCCGATATTGGCCAGCCCGATCAGCGAGATGGCGACGGCCCCGAGCGCACTGGTGGTGGTGATGCCGAGGCTGGTCAGCAGACCGCCGGCCATGACGGGGGCGCACATTTCGGTGACGAAGGCGGGGAAATGGGCCGTGATGAAGGCCAGTTGGTAGCCGCAGGAGAAGAACCCCACGAAGATCAGCGCATAGGACGGATCGCGCAGGGCACGGGCGACATTGGCCCACATTGCCTCTTCCACCGCGATGGGGCCGGTGACGACCGGTGCGCGCATCATCGGCAGGACCAGCAGCACGGCAAGGATCGCGGCGGCGAAGGCCATGAAGACCTGCTGCCATTGCAGGAAGGACAGCAGCCATTCGGCCAGGGGCGCGCCGAAGACCTGCCCCGCCGAGCCCGATGCCGTGGCGATGGCCAGCGCCATGGAGCGGTTCGCGGGGCTGGCCGCCCGGCCAACCACCGCGAGGATCACGCCGAAGCCGGTGCCCGCGATGCCGAAGCCCACCGCGATTTCCAGCAGCCAGTGCTGGCCCGGAGTGACGGCGAGCGAGGACAGGACCAGCCCGGCGGCATAGGTCAGCGCCCCCAGCACGATCGCCTTTCGGTCGCCGATCCGTTCGGCCAGGGCGGCGAACAGCGGCTGGCCCACCCCCCAGGCGAGGTTCTGGATCGCGATGGCCATGGAGAAATCGGCGCGCAGCCAGCCGAATTCCTGCGCGATGGGAATCTGGAACACGCCGAAGGAAGCACGGATGGCGAAGCTGACCAGGATCACGGCGCAGCCGGCGATCAGGACTGGGGTGATGAGGGGTGCGCGGGTCATGGCGCGACATTTGCGCCCGGCGGCGCCACGGTCAATTCTGAAAACAGGCCCGGGGCATCAGTTTTTGTCGGCCCGGGCAAACAGACTTTGATCCCGTGCCGCGGCTGGGATACCACGTTGCACCGAAACCACTGACGGACCCTGCCCATGACCCCGCTTGCCGACCTTTACGATCGCCGGATAGCCGAGGGCGCGCTGCGCGACGATCCGGTGCAGCGGGCGGTCTTTCCCGAGTTCGAGCGTCTGCGCGCGGCCCTGTCCCGCCCGGCGCGCAAGTCGGGATTCTTTTCGCGCCGCAGCCCCGAGCCGGTGAAGGGGCTGTATCTTTGGGGCGGTGTCGGGCGCGGCAAATCCATGCTGATGGACCTGTTTTTCGAGTCGGTCGAGGCCGAGGAAAAGCGGCGCGTGCATTTCCACGCCTTCATGCAGGAGGTTCACGCCGGGATGATCGCGGCGCGCAAGCAGGGTGTCGACGATGCCCTGGAGCCCGTGGGGCGCGAGGCGGCGCGCGACACCCGGCTGCTGTGCCTGGACGAAATGCAGATCACCGACATCACCGATGCGATGATCGTCGGGCGCCTGTTCGAGATGCTGATCAAGGCGGGCGTCGTCATCGTGACCACCAGCAACCGGGTGCCCGACGATCTTTACAAGGACGGGTTGAACCGCCAGCTTTTCCTGCCCTTCATCGATTTCCTGAAGGAGCACATGGTGATCCACGAGCTGGTGGTCGAGCGGGATTATCGTCAGGACCGGCTGGCCGGGTCGCAGGTGTATTTCAGCCCCGAGGACGGCGCGGCGCGGGCCGCCATGGACAGCCTGTGGAATGACCTGGCCACGGCAGAGGTGGCGCCGCTGGTCCTGCACGTGAAGGGGCGGCAGGTGGAGCTGCCCCGGTTTTCGAACGGGGTGGCGCGGGCGACCTTCTGGGAGCTTTGCGGGCGGGCCCTAGGCGCCGCCGACTACCTTGCCGTGGCCGATGCCGTGCGCATCCTGATGCTGGACGGAATCCCGCGATTGAGCAGCGACAACTACAACGAGGCCAAGCGCTTTGTCACGCTTGTCGATGCGCTTTACGAGGCGCGGGTGCGGTTGATCGCCTCGGCGGCGGATGTGCCCGAGCGGCTTTATTCGGAAGGGGCGGGATCGTTCGAGTTCGAGCGCACGGCATCACGGCTGCGCGAGATGCAGAGCGAGGGCTGGGGCGGCTGAGCCGGGCCTGACCTATCCATGAGGCGGCGCTGACGCGCCATTTCATTTTTTCGGTGACCGCCAGTGGCAACGGCACCGAGCCGCGGGAAAGCGGCATCGCCTGCCGCACTGGTGGAGGCCTTCGGCGAGAGTATTTCGGGCAAGAAAGAGGGCATGGCCCACCGGTTCAGCCGTTGGATTGCAGGATGCGTCCGGCGAGGTAGAGAGAGCCGCAGATCAGCACCCGGGCATGGGGCGACCGGGCGGTGATGGCGGCCAGGGCCTGTTCGACCGAGGTGGCGGTGCTGGCTGGAATGCCCGCGGTTTCGGCGGCCTTGCGGGTGGCTTCGGCGGGCAGCGTGTTCGCCTCTCCGGGGATGTCGACCGCGTGGAGATGCACGGCATGGGCCGCCAGGGGGCGCAGGTAGCCCGCGATGTCCTTGGTGTTCAGCATGCCGCAGATCAGGTGGGTTTCGGCAGGCGGCATCCGCGACAGGGTGGCGGCGATGGCATGGCCCGCCGCCGGGTTGTGGCCCCCGTCGAGCCAGAGCTGTGCCTCGGCTGCCATGTCGGCCAGCGGGCCGCTGGTGAGGCGTTGCATCCGGGCGGGCCATTCGGCCCTGGCGACCGCCGCTTCGCAGGCGGCGGCATCGCAGCCGAGGTGACGCAGGGCGGCCAGGGCAGCGCCGGCATTGTCAAACTGGTGGGGGCCGGGCAGGCCCGGCGGCGGCAGGTCGAGCAGGCCGGTTTCATCCTGGAAGACCAGGCGCCCGCGTTCCTCGGCAACGTGCCAGTGCTGCCCCTGCGCGATGAGCGGCGCGCCCAGCCGGGCGGCGCGCGATTCGATCACCTCGAGGGCGGCATCTTCCTGAGGGCCGACGACGCAGGGCACACCGCGTTTCAGGATGCCGGCCTTTTCGCCCGCGATCTCGGCCAGGGTATCGCCCAGGTATTGCTGGTGGTCGATCGACACCGGGGTGATGACCGTGAGGCGGGGCCTGTCGACCACGTTGGTCGCGTCAAGCCGCCCGCCGAGGCCCACTTCGAGCAGGGTGTAATCGGCCGGGGTGCGGGCAAAGGCCAGCAGGGCGGCGCAGGTCGTGATCTCGAAATAGGTGATGGGTTCGCCACCGTTGACGCTGTAGCATTCGTCGAGAAGGGCGGCCAGGCGCGGCTCGTCGATCAGCTGGCCCGCAAGGCGGATGCGTTCATGGAACCGCGCCAGGTGCGGCGAGGTATAGGCGTGAACCCGTTTGCCCGACGCCTCGAGCCCGGCGCGGATCATCGCCTGGGTCGATCCCTTGCCGTTGGTGCCGGCGATGTGGATCACCGGCGGCAGGTCGCGCTCAGGGTGGCCGAGGCGTTCGAGCAGCCGCCACATCCGGTCGAGCGTCAGGTCGATGATCTTGGGGTGCAGCGCCAGCATCCGGGCGAGGATGGCGTCGGAGCCGTCCGGGGGGGCCACGGCCATGCTCAGCCCTGCGGTTCGCTGGCCGGGGTGTCGGGGCCGGCCTCCTGGGGCAGGTCGCCCCCCCCTTCGGGCGCGGGCAGGTCGCCCACCACGGCCGGCGGCATCCCCAGAAGCATCCGGGTGATGGTGATCAGTTCCTCGCGCATGCGGCCACGGGGCGTGACGCGGTCAAGCATGCCGTGATCCAGCAGATATTCGGCCCGCTGGAAGCCTTCGGGCAGCTTTTCGCGGATCGTCTGTTCGATGACGCGGGGACCGGCGAAACAGATCAGGGCATTGGGTTCGGCCATGTTGATATCGCCCAGCATGGCATAGGAGGCCGAAACGCCGCCTGTCGTCGGGTCGGTCATCACCACGATGTAGGGCAGGCCCGCCTCGCGCAGCATCTGCACGCCGATGGTGGTGCGCGGCATCTGCATCAGCGACAGGATGCCTTCCTGCATCCGCGCGCCGCCCGCCGCGGTGAAGACCACGAAGGGGCGCTTTTGTTCCACGGCCCTTTCGCAGCCCGCGAGGAAGGCGTTGCCCACGAACATCCCCATGGAGCCGATCATGAACCGGGCATCCTGACAGGCGGCGACGATGGGGGTGCGGCCGATTTCGCCCTCGGCTACCAGCATCGCCTCGGGTTCGCCGGTGTCGCGCTGTGCGGCCTTCAGGCGGTCGGGGTATTTCTTCTGGTCGCGGAACTGCAGCGGGTCGGCGATGGGGGCGGGCACCGGCACCTCGACGAAGGTTCCGCCGTCGAACAGCGCCTGGAAGCGGGCGCGCGGGCTGATGGGCATGTGATGATCGCAGCTGGAACAGACGTTCAGGTTGTCGCTCAGCTCGCGGTGGAACAGCATGGTGCCGCACTCGGGGCACTTGGTCCAGAGGTTCTCGGGGACTTCGCGGCGCGAAAACAGCGAGTTGATCTTCGGTCGGACGTAGTTCGAGATCCAGTTCATCGGCGGCACCCTTTTAGACGTGCCGCTGACATAAGCCCCGGCGGGGCGGAATGCAATCGGCGCACCGCACCCCGGCAGGCGGGACCTAGCGCAGCACCCGGCGCAGGATCGCCCAGGCCACCAGCAGCAGCGCCATGTCCCCCAGGACCAGCCGCTGCATCACCTGGGCGTCATCCACGGCATAGGGTGTCACGAAAAGGGACAGGCCGGTGATCGTGCCCTTGGTGGCCAGAACGAGGATGGCCAGAAGGTTGTTGGCAAAGTGAAAACCCCAGGCCGCCCCAAGGCTGCCGGTGCGCCGGGTCAGATCGGCGGCGACCAGGCCAAAGACGGTGGCCGAGCCGACGACGACCCAGACGCTGGCCCCCGCCGTGGCCGGATCGTAATGCACCGCGCCGAAGGCCAGCGCGGGCAGGATCAGCCAGATCACGGGACTTTGGAACCGGGCGGCCAGTTGCTGGGTCAGGTAGCCGCGAAAGACCAGTTCCTCGGCCAGGGTCTGAAGCGCGACACCGGCCAGCGCCAGCGGAACAAGCCAGAGCCAGCGCCCGGGGTCGAGGTTGAGATCGGGGGTAAAGCGGGTCAGCCACAGGGCGACACCGACGGCATAGACCGCCAGCACCACGCCCGCCGAAAGGGCGAAATCGCGCCACAGCACCGACCGTGGCCCGAACAGGCTGCGGGGGCGGCGGCGGTGCAGCAGCCAGACCGCCAGGGCCACACCTGCCGCCATGCCCGCGAAGCTGCCCAGCAGGATCAGCGTGGCACGGGGCGTTTCGGGGCGCTGCAAGCCCTGCGCAAAGGCCAGCGCCGCCTCGGGGCCGCGCCAGAGCCAGGCGATGCCGACGGGTGCCAGTGTCCAGCCGAAGGCGCAGATCGCGATGAGGATGCACCCCAGCACCAGGCGCCAGAGCTGCGGCGCGCGACGCCCCGCATGCAGGAAGGCGCGGACGGCCGCGGTGCGGTTCGGGGGCGTGGTGGCGCGGGCGGGGTCGGGTGTCGCTGTCATCGCCACAGGCTATTGCGGCCGGGAGGTCAGAGCAATCAGCCTTGTGCAAATTCGCCCCCTCGCCTATTCCAAACGGCAACCGATGCTCAAGGAGGCCGCCATGCTGAAAGGCAAAACCGACAAATCCAGATTGCCCAGCCGCCACGTGACCGAGGGACCGGCGCGTGCGCCGCACCGTTCCTACTACCACGCGATGGGGCTGGACCAGGAACAGATCGACCAGCCCTTCGTCGGCGTCGCGACCTGCTGGAACGAAGCGGCCCCCTGCAACATCGCGCTGAACCGCCAGGCACAGGCAGTGAAACTGGGCGTGAAGGCCGGTGGCGGCACGCCGCGCGAATTCACCACCATCACCGTGACCGACGGCATCGCCATGGGCCACGAAGGCATGCGCAGTTCGCTCGCCTCGCGCGAGGCGATTGCCGACACCGTGGAACTGACCATGCGCGGCCATTGCTATGACGCCATCGTCGGCCTTGCCGGATGTGACAAGTCGCTGCCGGGCATGATGATGGCCATGATCCGGCTGAACACGCCCTCGGTCTTCCTTTACGGCGGGTCGATCCTGCCGGGCAAGGTGCCCGCCGGTGCCGACGTGCCCGAGGATTTCGCCAGTCGCGACCTGACCGTGCAGGACATGTTCGAGGCGGTGGGCCGCCATCAGAACGGCACCCTGTCGGATGCGGCGCTGACGATCCTTGAACGCGTCGCCTGCCCCAGCGCCGGGGCCTGCGGCGGCCAGTTCACCGCCAACACCATGGCCTGCGTGAGCGAGGCGATCGGCCTGGCGCTGTTCAATTCCTCGGGTGCGCCCGCGCCCTACGAATCGCGCGATCAGTATGCCCAGGCCAGCGGCCAGGCGGTCATGAACCTGATCGAGAAGAACATCCGCGCCCGCGACATCGTGACCCGCAAGTCGCTGGAAAACGCCGCCCGCGTCGTCGCCTGCACCGGTGGCAGCACCAACGCCGGGCTGCACCTGCCCGCCATGGCCCATGAGGCGGGGATCGACTTCTTCCTTGAAGACGTGTGCGAGATCTTCAAGGACACCCCCTATTTCGTCGACCTGAAGCCGGGTGGCCAATACGTGGCCAAGGATCTTTATGATGCCGGCGGCCTGCCCGTCGTGATGAAGGAACTGCGCAAGGCGGGCCTGATCCACGAGGATTGCATCACCGCCTCGGGGCGCAGCGTGGGCGAGGAACTGGACCTGATCGACCGCGAGGCCGATGGCCGGGTGATCCACCCTGTCGATGCGCCGCTGTCCAAGACCGGCGGTGTCGTCGGGTTGAAGGGCAACCTGGCCCCCGAGGGCGCCATCGTGAAGGTGGCGGGCATGACCGGGCAGGAACAGATGTTCCAGGGCCCCGCCCGCGTCTTCGAATGCGAGGAAGAGGCCTTTGCCGCCGTGCAGGCCCGCACCTACAAGGAAGGCGAGGTTCTGGTGATCCGCAACGAAGGCCCCGCAGGCGGCCCGGGCATGCGCGAGATGCTGTCCACCACCGCCGCCCTTTCGGGCCAGGGCATGGGCAAGAAGGTGGCGCTGATCACCGATGGCCGGTTCTCGGGCGCGACCCGGGGCTTCTGCGTCGGTCACGTCGGGCCGGAGGCCGCGCTTGGCGGGCCGATCGCCCTGGTGGAGGATGGCGACATCATCACCCTGAACGCGATCACCGGCGAGCTGTCCTTCGACGTCAGCGACGAAGAGCTGGAACAGCGGCGCGCCGACTGGAAAGGCCCGCGCGAAACGCTCTATGCCAGCGGCGCCATCTGGAAGTTCGCGCAACTGGTGGGCCCGACCTACAAGGGCGCGGTCACCCACCCCGGCGCCGAAAAGGAACGCCACGTCTACATGGACCTGTAAGCCGGGGCGCCGGGGGCGGGCCACGGCCCTTGCCCCCGGCCCCCTTCTGCCGCCCGGCGTGACCGCCGGCGGACGACGGAAAGGGCAGGATGAAAGAACGCTTGGCACTTCGGCTTGGGCATCTGCTGGACCTGCGGGCACTGCGCCGCTGGTCCCGCCTGGCCCGGCGTGCCGACACCCTGGACCTGGCCACCCTGAAACGGCTGCGCGATGGCGCGGGTGTTCTGCGCCACCGCATCGACCGGGTGATCCACGCCGCCGACGGGCGGCTGGCCCTGCCCCGCATCGGCAGCAACGCCATCCAGAAACCCCTTGGCACCGACTGGGCCTATCGCCCGCAGCCATGGCGCGGCTCATTGCCGGTTCCGGGCGCCGTGGCGGTGGAAAGCCGCACCCAGATCGGCGACGAGGCGACGATCTTTCACGATTGCCGGATTTCCGAACTGACCTATCGCCAGTTGCGCAACCTGCGCGAGGAAGACCTGGCCCCCTTCGGGTTGCGCATCGACGTGTTCCGCTTTGACGGCTCTTTCATGTCGCTGGTGATCGACCTGCCGGCGCAATCGGTCGAGGGGTTGCAGAAGCGACATATCGTGCGCCTGGACACGATCATCGAGATCGAGAAACCGCTGGAGGTGTTTGCCCGGCTGAACGTGCGCCACGGGCCGAATACCGAACAGATCGTGCGCGAACTGCCCCTCGGGTCGAACGAGATGTCGGTGGAGTTCGACCTGGCCTATTCGCGGCTGAACGAGAAGCGGGTGGAGAAGATGTGGATCGACCTGATCTTCGAGGGGCCGGAAATGAACCAGATCATCCTGCGCGACCTGGCCGTCACCCGCCGCCCGCGCGCCGAACTGTGATACCGGAGGCTTCGCCATGTCCGACCTGAAACTCTCTGCGATCCGGGTTGTCCGGGGCACCTGGGAAGGCGTGCTGACCGGCGATACCGCCGCCGACGATGCGCCCGCGGTTTCGGTCAGCCACCGGGGCCGCGACCTGGAGGGTGTGGAACTGACCCCCGACACCGACAGGCCGGACCAGTGGCACCTGCGGTTCGCGATCCCGATGGAGGCGCTTTCGGGCGGGGTGCAGACCTTTCTGATCCGTGACACCCGGCAGGAGAGCGATCTTGGCACCTTCAGCATCGCCATGGGCGATGCCCTGGACCACGACATCCGCGCCGAGGTAGACCTGCTGCGCGCCGAGCTGGACATGCTGAAGCGGGCCTTCCGGCGCCATTGCCTGGAAACCGCCTGAGGCGGTAGCGCCTGCGGCGCGCGGGAAAGGGGGCATTCTGCCCCCTCTTGACCACAGGTCAATTCACCCCCTGAGGATATTTGAGGACCAAAGATGGGGTGACGCCGCGTTTGGGGTGACTTGGCCGTTCCGGCGGGGGATGCTGGTGCGACATTCAGGAGGAATTGGCATGGGCGATTATCCGCATCTTCTGGCGCCGCTGGACCTTGGACATCTGACCTTGAAGAACCGTGTGCTCATGGGGTCGATGCACACCGGGCTTGAGGAGACGAAGGATTGGAACCGGGTCGCCGAATTCTATGCCGCGCGGGCGCGGGGCGGTGTCGGGCTGATGGTGACGGGCGGGATGGCCCCCAACCGCGAGGGCGGGGTGTTTCCGGGTGCGGCGGGCCTGTTTTCGTCCGAGGATATCGCCAACCACCGGGGGGTCACCAACCGGGTGCATGATGCGGGCGGGCGGATCGCCATGCAGATCCTGCATGCCGGGCGCTATGCCTATTCGCCCGAATGCGTTGCACCCTCGGCGGTGAAATCGCCCATTTCGCCCTTCGCGCCGAAGGCTCTGGACGCGGTTGGGATCGAAAAGCAGATCGCCGACATGGTCACCGCTGCCGCCCGCGCCCGCGAGGCCGGGTATGACGGCGTGGAGGTCATGGGCAGCGAGGGCTATTTCCTGAACCAGTTTCTGGTCACCCACACGAACAGGCGCACCGACGATTGGGGCGGTGCCTACGAGAACCGGATGCGCCTGCCGGTGGAGGTGGTGCGCCGCGTGCGCGAAGCGGTGGGGCAGGATTTCATCCTGATCTACCGGCTGAGCATGATCGACCTGATCCCGGGCGGTTCGACCTGGGCGGAGGTGGTGCAACTGGCCCGTGCCATCGAGGCGGCGGGTGCCAGCATCCTGAACACCGGCATCGGCTGGCACGAGGCGCGGGTGCCCACCATCGCCACCTCGGTGCCGCGCCGGGCCTTTTCCTGGGTGACGAAGAAGCTGATGGGCGAGGTTTCGATTCCCGTCATCACCAGCAACCGGATCAACACGCCCGATGTGGCCGAGCAGGTTCTGGCCGATGGTTGTGCCGACATGGTGAGCATGGCGCGCCCCTTCCTGGCCGACCCCGATTTCGTGGCCAAGGCCAAGGCCGGACAGGCGGCGCAGATCGCCCCCTGCATCGCCTGCAACCAGGCCTGCCTGGACCATACCTTCAGCGGCAAGCTGTCGTCCTGCCTGGTGAACCCGCGCGCCTGCCATGAAACGGAACTGGTGCTGGAGCCCGTGGCGACCCCGCGCCGGGTGGCGGTTGTCGGGGCGGGGCCCGCGGGCCTCTCGGCGGCCCTTGCCGCGGCGGAACGGGGCCACGAGGTAACGCTGTTCGACAAGGCCGACCGCATCGGCGGGCAGTTGAACATGGCCCGCGTCATCCCCGGCAAGGAGGAGTTTCACGGGCTGGTGGACTGGTACAAGACCATGGTGGCCGAGCGGGGCATCGAAACCCGGCTGGGCACCGAGGTAAGCGCCGGGATGCTGAGCGGCTATGACGAGGTGATCGTGGCCACCGGCGTGCTGCCGCGCGATCCGGAAATTCCGGGGCAGGACGGGCCGAATGTCGTCAGCTATGTCGACGTGCTGCGCCATGGGGCTGCCGTGGGCCGGCGGGTGGCCATCGTGGGGGCCGGGGGAATCGGCTTTGACGTGGCCGAGTTCCTGGCCGAGGCGGGGGAAAGCCCGACCCTGGACCGCGATGCCTGGATGGCGGAATGGGGCATCACCGACCCCGAGGCGCAACGCGGCGGCCTTTCGCCCGATGGCCCCAACCCCGAAGCCCCGGCGCGCGAAATCGTGCTGTTGCAGCGCAAGGCCGAAAAGCTGGGCAAGCGGCTGGGCAAGACGACGGGATGGATTCACCGGGCCACCCTACAGATGAAGGGGGTGAAGATGGTGGGCGGCGTCAACTACGAGAAGATCGACGCCGAGGGTCTGCACATCACCCATGGCGAAGCGCGCGAGAACCCGCAGGTCATCGCCTGCGACACGGTGGTGCTTTGCGCCGGGCAGGTCAGCCAGCGCAGCCTGGCCGATGAACTGGCGGAACGGGGCATCGCCGCCCATGTCATCGGCGGCGCGGATGTGGCGGCGGAACTGGACGCCAAGCGCGCCATCGACCAGGGCACGCGGCTGGCGGCGCGGCTGTGAACCGACCGGCGGTCAGAGGCGCGGCTTGATCACGATGGGGGGTGCGCGGCGGCGTTCGCGCGCCCAGATGACAAGCCCCGAGATCACGATGATGCCCGCGCCCACCAGGGTGAACCCATCGGGCACCGAGCCGAACACCAGGTAGCCGCTGATCGTCAGGTAGATCATGAAGGAATAGGAATAGGGCATCAGCGTGCTGGAGGGGGCAAGGCCGTGGGCCCGGGTCAGAAGCTCGTGCCCGAACCAGCCCCAGAGGCCAAGCGCGACCAGCAGCAGCCAGTCAAGCGGCGTGGCCGGTGTCACCCAGGTGAGGATCGCGCCGGGCAGAAGAAGCGCCGTGCCGATCAGCCCGGCATAGAACTGCATCGTCTGGGTTGCCACCCGGCCCGATAGCCGGCGCGTCAGGATGGAATAGAAGGCAAGGCACAGGGCATTGAGCAGCGGCAGGAGCATGGCGGGGTGAAACTCGGCCCCGAGGGGCCGGATCACCACCAGGACACCGCAGAAGCCCAGAAGGATCGCACCCCAGCGCCAGCGCCCCACCCTTTCGCCCAGCATCGGCATCGACAGCGCACAGACCAGAAGCGGCGCCGAGAACATGATGGCCGAGGTCACCGTCATCGGCAGGTATCGAAGTGCGACGAAATTGATCACCGTCGCCGCCGCAAGCAACAGCGCGCGCAGGCTGACCAGCCCCAGGTGATCGGTGGCAAACCGGTCGCGGCTGAACCCGCCGCGCCCGATGTCCAGCAGCGAAATCGCCAATGCGCCCAGATAGCGCATGAACGACAGTTGCAGCGCCGCCAGCCCCGCCAGCGTCAGCCATTTGACCGAGGTGTCGATGAAGGCCATCGACAGGTAGGCCAGCAGCATCATGGCGATGCCAAGGCCGGCCCGGTCTTCGTTGGCGCGGGCGGCGACGCTCATGGATCAGCCCTTGAACTTCTCGCTGTAGAAATCGACCATCTCCGAGACGAGCCGGTCGCCCCAGCCTTCGTCGACGGCGCGTGACAGGGCGGTGCGCGCGCTGGTGGACATGATGCTGTCCACGCCCGCATCCTCGGCCATCTTGGCGTAGTACCCGACATCCTTGTTCGCGTTGGCGATCATGAAGGCCAGCTTTTCGGGGTCGCCGTCAACGGCATAGCCCTTGACGAAATCCATCATCCCCGAGTGGAGCGGCCCCGCCGACATCACGTCGTAAAGCGACTGGCGCGGCACGCCCATGGTATCGGCCATGACAAAGGCTTCGGCCATGGCGTTGGCCACGGTCATGCCGAAGAAGTTGTTGATCAGCTTGATCGTATGCCCCGAGCCCAGCTTGCCCAGGTGGAACACGTTCTCGCCCAGGTCATCCAGCACCGGTTTCACCTTGTCATAGGCCGCCTTGTCGCCCGCGCCCATGATGTTCAGCTTGCCTTCAAGGGCATGGGCCGGGGTGCGGCCCAGGGGCGCGTCAAGATAGGCCCCGCCAGCGGCGGCCACCTTGTCGCCCATGGCCAGGGTCGAGGCAGGCAGCGAGGTGCCGAAGTCGATCACCACGGCGCCGGGCTTCAGCCCCGCGATCACGCCGTCTTCGCCCTGCATCCGGCTTTCCACCTGGTCCGAGGTGCCCATGCACAGCATCACGATGTCGCTGTCGGCCGCCAGGTCGCGGGCGGTTTTCGCCTCGCTCGCGCCGTTGGCGATGGCCTTGTCGATGCGGGTGCGGGTCTTGTTGCCCAGCACGGTGACGGCATGGCCCTTGTCCTGCAGGCGCTGCACCATGGCAGCGCCCATCAGCCCCAGCCCGATAAATCCGATCTTCGTCATGTGGAGACTCCTGTCTGTTCCAATACCAGGGCCGCGCCAAGGCGGCCGATCTCGTCGCTGCATTTCGCGCCGGCGCCATTGCCCGCCGTGCAGAGCGCCACGCGCCGGGTCAGATGCCCGATCTCGGGGCGGCGGTCGGGCGACCAGGTGGTGACACAGGCATCCATCCTGACGGCGCGGATTGCAAGGTCGGGCATCAGGGCGCGGATCATCTGCTCCAGCCGGTCGCGCACATCGGGGTTGCCGCCCGCGCGGAACCAGTCGCCGATCGCCCCGGCATCGGGAAGTTTCACATCCTCGGGGTCGCCGCCCAGTTTCACGTGGATCGTTCCGTCGGGATACCGGATCGGGGGCAGAAGATAGGGGTCTTCGGGCGCCTGCCAGATCAGCGCGGGCATCTTGGAAAGGCGCGCCGCCTCGGCCGCGTCCACCTCGAAGAGGGCAACGGTGCGAGCATAGACATCGTTGCGCGGGGGGCGGGACAGCAGGCTGTCGGTCATCGCGCCCGCGGCCACCAGCACCCGGTCAAAGCGCAGGGTGCCGGCATGGGTGGTGACGGTCACACCGCCCTGCCCCTCATCCAGCCCATGCACCGTCGCATCGATGATCTTTGCCCCGTGGCGCAGCGCCGCCGCGCCCTGGGCGGCCACCAGCCGGCGGGGGCTGATGTGCCCCGCCATGGTGGCCTCGTAGCTGGCGGAAAAGCCGTCGGGCAGGTGAAAGAAGGAAAAGCCTTCGCGCAATTCCCGGGGGGACAGCCATTCAGGCTCGACACCATGGGCGGCACAGGCATCGCGCAGCCGGGTCATCCATGCGGCATCGCCCGCCATCATGGCCCCGGCCTGGGTATAAAAGCGGATGCCGCTGTCGGCCTCGATCCGGCCATAGCGGGCGATGGAGGCGGCGGAAAGCCCCACCCAGAACGGATCAAGCGCACAGCGCCGGGTGATCCGCCCCTCGTCATGGTGCGACCCGAAGACACCGCCATGCGCCCGCTTGTCCACCGGCTCGTCGGGTCCGATCAGGGTGACATCGACCCCCGCCATGGCAAGGTGGCGCGCGGCGGCACTGCCGAACAGGCCACGCCCGATGACGGCAACCTTCATTCGGGTTTCAGCCGGTCAAGCAGCGGCAGGATCTCGTCGGCGGGCAGGGCAAGGCCGGTATAGGCCTCGAAGCTGCGCAGGGCCATGGCGCGGAACAGTTCGAACCCGGTGATGCAATGCAGCCCCGCCGCTGCGCTGTCCTGCAGAAAGGCGGTGCGTGTCGGGGTATAGACGGCATCGAAGGCCCAGCGCTGCGGCCCAAGCGTGGCGGCGGGAAAGGCGCTGCCGGGGTATTCGGCCATGCCAAGAGGCGTGGCATTCACCAGCCCATCGGCCCGCGCGACAAAGCCGGGCGCATCGGCCAGGGCCACAGGTTCGGCCCCGCAACCGGCGGCCAGGGCGGCTGCGCGCGCCGGGTCGGTATCGCAGATCGCCAGATGCGTCGCGCCCAGTTCCATCAGCGCGGGGGCCAGGGCCTGAGCCACGCCCCCCGCCCCCATCATCACCACAGTCCCCGGCGCAATGGCATGGGCGGCGAAAGCGGCAAGGAAACCGGTGTAATCGGTGTTGTGCCCCGCGACCCCGGCACCGAACACCAGAGTGTTGCAGGCCCCGAGGTGCGCCACGCCCTCCTCCATGCCACCGGCGGCATAGTCGCGCGCCATGGTCTTGAAGGGATGGGTCACGGTCATGCCGGTCCAACCGTCCTGGCGGGCCATGTCCAGCGTGGTGTCGAAATCGAAATCCTCGATCTCGGCCGTGTCGAAGAGGGTGAAATCAAGGTCCAGCCCGGCGTGATCGCACATGATGCGCAGGGCGGCAGGCAGGCGGGTGCGCGAGATATGTTCGCCGATCAGCCCGGCGCGAAGCGTTGTCATGGTGCCTCCGATTGCACGGCAAGTGCGGTTTCAACGGCCAGCGTCGTGGCCAGCGTGGCGCGGGCATCGGCGGCGTCGATCAGGGGGGGCGCGCCGTCGATCACTGCCAGGAAATGGGTCAGCTGGGCGCCCAGGGTATCGGAAGGCCCGGCATCGTGGCGTTGCGCCATGGGCGGTTCGCCCCAGTCGGCAGCCCCCCGCCAGAGCGTGAGCGACGGAAAGGAAACCGCCCCCCCGGTGCCCGCGATGAACAGCATGTCCTGCCCGGTGGTGGCGATGTTGGGGTTTTCCCCTGTCCCTGCCTCGAACCCCCAGGGGCTGGGCGTGGTATCGGCAAAGGCGATCGAGGCGACGGCGCCGCTGTCGAAGCGCAGCATCACCGCTCCGCTTTCCGAACGGGCCGTCGCGCCCCGCAGGCTGGCGCCCGCCATGGCCTGCACGCCCGTCACATCGCCCAGGACAAAGCGCAGAACGTCGATGTCGTGGACAAGGTTCAGCATCACGGGCGACCCTTCGCGCCCCTGCCGCCAGGCGGTCTGGAAATAGGTGTCGGGCTTTTTCATCGCCCAAAGACAGCTTGCCGTCACCGGCCGCCCGATGGCCCCGCCCTGCACCAGGGCGCGCAGGGCCTGCACATCGGCCCGGTGGCGGCGGTGATGGCCCGTCAGCACCGGCAGGCCGGTGCTTGCCTGCGCCGCGACGATCCGGTCGGCCCCCGCCAGATCGCCCGCCAGCGGTTTTTCCACGATCACCGGCCAGCCCCGCCCCAGCGCCAGGCAGGCCTGATCGGCATGCAGGGCAGTGGGGGTGGCCAGGATCACGCCATCCAGCGGCAGATCGACATCCGCAAGCGCAGCAAACCCCGGCACGTCGAACCGGGCGCGCAGGGCCGCATCGGGATCGACCACGCAGGCCAGCGCCGCGCCGTCATGGGCCAGCACCGCCTGCGCATGGCGCGCTCCGATCAGGCCAAGGCCGACGACACCGATGCGTTTCATCTTGGGCCGGTCCCGTCGCAATCACCCAGATCGGCACGCAGTCGATAAGGCGCATAGATCAATTCGTCGGCATGGCTGAGGTTGGCGCGGCTGTACTGGTTCCCCTCGCGCCAGGATGCAGTTTCAAGTGTCGTGCCTTTGGCGCTTTCCAGCGCGATCATTTCGTCATGGGGCGCCAGATACCATTCCTCGCGGCTAAGGAAGGCGACCCAGATGTTGCGCCCCAGGTATTTGCGGTCGATGGTCCAGCGCGACTTTTGCTGAATCAGCTTCAGATCACCATCGCATTCGCGGTGGATGATGAAGTCGATGCCCTGATCCGTCACTGGCAGAAACACGTTGTAACCCCGCATCAGCAAAAGCGATGACAGGGTATTACGCTGGATGATCTCCAGAACACTCACATGACGGCGCCGATCTGCCAGGGCACGAACTCATAGTCGCCAAGGCCCTGCATTTCGGATTTCGACGCCTCGCCCGAGGCCACGCGCAGGATCTTCTCGTAGATCTCGCGCCCTTTCTGCTCAAGCGTGACCCCGCCCGAAAGCATCTCTCCGGCGTTGACGTCCATGTCCTCGATCATGCGGTTGTACATCTCGGTGTTGGTTGCCACCTTGATCGTCGGCGCGGGCTTGGACCCGAAGGCGCTGCCGCGGCCGGTGGTGAAGACCACCACGTTGCAGCCCCCCGCGATCTGACCGGTGACCGAGGCCGGGTCATAGCCGGGCGAATCCATAAAGGTGAACCCCTTGGCCGTCACCTCTTCGCCGTACTTGTAGACCCCCATGAGCGGCGAAGTGCCGCCCTTGGCCGAGGCACCCAGCGACTTTTCAAGGATGGTGGTCAGGCCGCCCTTCTTGTTGCCGGGGGATGGGTTGTTGTCCATGCTGCCCTTGTTGCGCTTGGTGTAATCTTCCCACCAGCGGATCAGGCCCACCAGCTTTTCGCCGGTGGCGCGGTCGTTGGCGCGACGGGTCAGCAGGTGTTCGGCACCATAGATTTCCGGGGTCTCGGCCAGAACGCCGGTGCCGCCCTGGGCCGCCAGAAGATCGCAGGCATGGCCCAGCGCCGGGTTGGCGGTGATCCCGCTCCAGGCATCCGACCCGCCGCATTGCAGCGCGACCTTCAGTTCCGATACCGGGCATTCGGTGCGCACGAATTCATTGGCGATGGGCAGCATGGCGCGCACCTTCTCGATGCCCACCTCGATCGTCTTGCGCAGCCCGGCCACGCCCTGGATGTTCATCGCCTGGAACAGCGGCCCCTGCTTCAGGCCCCAGGCCTCGAGCAGCCAGTCGATCTGGTTGATCTCGCAGCCAAGCCCCACCATCAGCACGCCGGCGTGGTTGGGGTGGCGCGCATAGCCCCACATGACACGCTGAAGCGCTTCGAAGCCGTCGCCGTCGCCCGCCATGCCGCAGCCGGTGCCATGCACGAAGGCCACCACCCCATCGACGTTGGGATACTGCGCCAGTTCCTCGGGGCCGAAGGCATCGGCGATGCGCCGCGCCGCCGTGGCCGAACAGTTCACCGAGGTGACGATGGCAATGTAGTTGCGCGTGCCTACCTTGCCGTTCTCGCGGCGGTAACCCATGAAGGTATCGCCCTTGGCCGGGGCCACCGGGCGCAGGTCGGTGCCGAATTCGTATTCCACGTCGGTATTGCGGAATTCGGTGTTGTGGGTGTGCACATGGCTGCCCGGCGCGATGTCTTCCGAGGCAAGGCCGATGAACTGGGCATATTTGCGGATCTGTTCGCCCTTGGCGATCGCGCGGGTGGCGATCTTGTGGCCCGAGGGAATCAGCCCCGTCGTGGTGACGGATTCGATCGGGTGATCTGCGGGCAGGCTGCGGGTCGCCGTCACGACATTGTCGTCGGCATCTAGGCGAATGAAATCGGTCATTTGGCTTCCTCAGGTGCAAAAGGGCGCGTCACTGGTCCGCGCGCGCACCAATGTGGCGCGTCGGACCAGATGCAAGCGGGCATCTGCCTGTATCGTTTCGCAGACCGTCGCCCGTTGCAAGGCGGTTTCGCCGCGTCGGACATTCGACGCGGCAGGTTCAAACAGGGTGCGGGCGCCGTGACGGGCCGGTCCGCAAGCCCGGGCCGGTTCATTCCGAAAGCCCGTTGCGCCGCAAAAGCTCAAGGAACAGGCCGGAATGATCCAGGTCACCGCCCTCCAGGTCCTGGCACAGGGTTTCGAAACGGTCGCGCACCTGCAGGGATACGGGCAATTCCAGGCCCAGCGACCCCGCCTCGCCCAGCAGGTTGTCGAGATCCTTCAACTGGAACTTGCTGGGCCCGCCGGGCACGAAATTGCCCGTCGTCATCCGTTCGCCATGCTGTTGCAGGATCACGCTGTCGGCAAAGCCGCCCTTCAGCGCGGCGCGCACCGCCGCCGGGTCGGCGCCGCCCTGGCGCACCAGCAGCATCGCCTCGGCCACGGCCGAGATGGTGACGGCGACGATGGCCTGGTTGGCCAGCTTGCTGAGCTGCCCCGCTCCGTCTGGCCCCACATGCACCGGGCGGCCCATGGCCTGAAACACCGGCACGGCGCGGGCAAAGGCATCGGCCGCGCCCCCTGCCATGATGGCCAGCGTCGCCGCCTCGGCGCCGCGGGTGCCGCCCGACACCGGCGCATCCAGATGCGCCACCCCCAACCCGCCAAGGTGGGCGGCATGATCGCGCGCCTCGCCCGGCTTGATCGAGGACATGTCGAGCCAGATCGCGCCCCGGGCCAGCCCGCCGGTCACCGCCGCGTCCTTCACCAGGCCAGCAACCGCCGGCCCGTCGCTGAGCATGGTGATGACGACATCGGCCCCTGCCGTCGCCTCGGCCGCAGTCTGGCAGACCGTTGCGCCTTCATCGGCCAGGGCGCTGGCCTTCTGCGGGCTGCGGTTCCAGACCCGCAGCGGATACCCGGCGCGGGCCAGGTTGCGCGCCATTGGCGCCCCCATCAATCCGGTTCCCAGGAAGGCGATCACGGGGCTGTTCATATCCATCGTTCCTTTTCCAGATGCCGGGGCGGGCGCCTGCAGGCTTGTGCCGCCGATCCTGTCTCAACGTCAAGATTGCGCTTGATCCCCGGGATTTCTTTGGACAGTAGTATGTCCGCGGGGCTAGGAATAGGCCCGTATTTAACGATAACATACCCCGCGAGCGCCCTTCGCAGCAGATTTGCGCCGCGCCCCGTCATAACCCGAGGAGTCTTCGATGACACAACGTCTTTCCGGCAAACGCGCCCTCATCACTGCCGCCGGTCAGGGGATCGGGCGCGCCTCGGCGCTGGCCATGGCCGACGAGGGTGCCCAGGTCTTTGCCACCGATGTGAACGAAGACGCACTGGCCGAACTGGCCGCCGAGGGACGCGACAACATCCAGACTTTCCGTCTGGACGTGCTGAGCGACAAATCGGTCAAGGAAGGCATCGCAAGGGCCGACCCCGAGATCCTGTTCAACTGTGCCGGGGTCGTCCACAACGGCAGCATCCTGGAATGCACCGACGCCGATTGGGATTTCGCCTTCGATCTGAACGTGCGCGCCCAGTGGCGCACGATCCGCAACGCGCTTCCGGCGATGCTGGACCGTGGCACGGGCAGCATCGTGAACATGTCGTCGGTCTGTTCCTCGGTGATCGGGGTGGCGAACCGGTTTGTCTATGGCACCTCGAAGGCCGCGGTGATCGGGCTGACGAAATCGGTCGCGGCCGAATATGTGACCAAGGGCATCCGCTGCAACTGCATCTGCCCCGGCACCGTCGAATCGCCATCGCTGCACGAGCGGCTGAAGGCGACGGGCGACTACGAGGCGGCGATGAAGGCCTTCGTCGCGCGCCAGCCCATGGGCCGCATCGCCACCGCCGAGGAAATCGCCGCCCTGGTGGTCTACCTTGCCAGCGACGAAAGCGGGTTCACCACCGGTCAGCCCCACGTCATCGACGGCGGCTGGTCCGGCTGACCCCGGCCCTCCGGGGGGGGATATTTGAAGACCAAAGATGGCGGCGCCCCGTCGGCGCCAGGAACAAACGCAGGATTTTTTCCGATGAGCAAGAAAACTGAATTGCGGTCGCAGAAGTGGTTCAACAACCCGGAAAACCCGGAGATGACCGCGCTGTACCTGGAGCGTTACCTGAACTACGGCCTGACCCGCGAGGAATTGCAGGGCGGCAAGCCGATCATCGGCATCGCGCAGACCGGCAGCGACCTGTCGCCCTGCAACCGCCACCACATCGAACTGTCCAAGCGGGTGCGCGATGGCGTGATCGCGGCGGGCGGCACCGTGATCGAGATTCCGGTGCATCCGATCCAGGAAACCGGCAAGCGGCCCACCGCCTCGCTTGACCGGAACCTAGCCTACCTGTCGCTGGTCGAAACGCTTTACGGCTATCCGATCGACGGCGTGGTGCTGAACATCGGCTGCGACAAGACAACGCCGGCCCTTCTGATGGCCGCCGCCACCGTCAACATCCCCGCCATCGCCCTGTCGGTCGGCCCGATGCTGAACGGCTGGTTCAACGGCGAGCGGACGGGGTCGGGCACCATCGTCTGGAAGGCGCGCGAACTGCTGGCCGAGGGCAAGATCGACGACGACGGCTTCATGGAACTGGTCGCCTCTTCGGCCCCCTCTGTCGGCTATTGCAACACCATGGGCACGGCGACCACCATGAACTCGCTGGCCGAGGCCCTGGGCATGCAGCTTCCCGGCAGCGCGGCGATTCCCGCCCCCTACCGCGAACGCGGGCAGATCAGCTATGAGACCGGCAAGCGCATCGTCGAGATGGTGCACGAGGATCTGAAGCCCTCGGACGTCATGACCCGCGAGGCCTTTGAGAACGCCGTGGTCATCAACAGCGCCATCGGCGGTTCGACCAACGCGCCGATCCACCTGAACGGCGTGGCACGCCACCTGGGCGTGGCGCTGGACAACGACGATTGGCAGAAGCTGGGCCACAAGGTGCCGCTGCTGGTGAACCTGCAACCGGCCGGCAAGTACCTGGGCGAGGATTACCACCGCGCGGGCGGCGTGCCCGCCGTGGTGGGCGAACTGCTGAAAGCCGGGCTTCTGCCGCACCCCGACGCGAAAACCGTCAACGGCAAGACCATGCGCGAGAACTGCGAAGACGTGCTGACCGCGAACCCCGATGTCATCATGTCGGTCGAAAACCCGATGCTGGGCGAGGCCGGTTTCGTCAACCTCAAGGGCAACCTCTTTGACAGCGCGATCATGAAGACCAGCGTGATCTCGGACGAGTTCCGCAAGCGTTACCTGAGCAACCCCGACGACCCGGATGCCTTTGAAGGGCGCGCCATCGTCTTTGACGGCCCCGAGGATTTCCACCACCGGATCGACGACGAATCCCTGAACATCGACGAGAACTGCATCCTCATCATGCGCGGGGCCGGGCCCATCGGATACCCCGGCGCGGCCGAGGTGGTGAACATGCGCCCCCCCGCCTACCTGCTGAAAAAGGACATCCACGCCCTGCCCTGCATCGGCGACGGGCGGCAATCGGGCACCTCGGGATCGCCCAGCATCCTCAACGCCTCGCCCGAGGCGGCGGCGGGCGGCGGGCTGGCCCTGGTGCAGACCGGCGACCGGCTGCGCATCGATCTGAAGAAATGCACCGCCGACATGCTGGTGGATGACAGCGAGCTGGAAAAGCGCCGCGCCGCCCTGCCCGACCGCCCCTTCGCCCCCGAAAGCCAATCGCCCTGGCAGGAAATCTTCCGCGAGCGGGTTCAGCCGCTTTCCGAAGGCATGACCCTGCGTGGCGCCGACAAGTACCGCGACATAGCCCACAAGGGGCTGCCCCGCGACAACCACTGAGGAGAACGAAATGAAACTCGTCCGTTATGGCGCCCCCGGCGCCGAAGCCCCCGGCCTGATCGACGATGACGGCAAGCTGCGTGACCTGACCGGCCACGTCAGCGACATCGCCGGCGACGTGCTGAACGATGCCGGCCTTGAAAAGATCCGCGGCCTTGACGTGAACAGCCTGAAGGTTGTCGAAGGCAACCCGCGCCTTGGCCCCTGCGTCGGCAACATCGGCAAGTTCATGTGCATCGGCCTGAACTATTCCGACCACGCCGCCGAATCCGGCCTGCCCGTGCCCGAGCATCCCGTGCTGTTCATGAAGGCCAACAGCGCCGTCGTGGGCCCGAACGACGATGTCTACATCCCCCGCGGTTCGACCCAGACCGACTGGGAGGTCGAACTGGGCGTCGTCATCGGCACCAAGGCCAAATACGTCAGCGAGGAAGACGCGCTGAACCATGTCGCCGGCTATTGCGTGATCGACGACGTGTCGGAACGCCACTTCCAGACCCAGCTTTCGGGCAACTGGACCAAGGGCAAATCCTGCGACACCTTCGGCCCCACCGGCCCCTGGCTTGTCACCCGCGACGAAGTGGGCGACGTGCAGAACCTGGGCATGTGGCTGGACGTGAACGGCGAACGCCGCCAGACCGGCAACACCAACACCATGATCTTCACCGTCGCGCAGATCATCTCGCATCTGTCGCAGCTGATGACGCTGCATCCGGGCGACGTGATCTCGACCGGGACGCCTCCGGGCGTGGGCATGGGCATGAAGCCGAACCCCGTCTACCTGAAGGAAGGTGACGTGATCACCCTTGGCATCGACAAGCTTGGCGAACAGCGCCAGGACGTGAAGGCCGACAAATGAAGCCCGGGCTCCTGCTGATCGGTGGGGCGACCGAGCGGATGATCGACCGGTTCGAAGCCGAGTTCACGCTGCACCGCCTGAGCGAGATCGACGATCTGCCCGCGTTCCTTTCGGCGCAGGGGCCGACAATCACCGGCGTGGCCACCAATGGCCACGCCGGGGTTCCGACCGAAATCCTGGAAGGCTGCCCGAACCTGAAGATCGCGGCGGCCTATGGCGTGGGCTATGACGGCATCGACACCGACGCCTGCGCGGCGCGCGGGATCAAGGTGACCCATACCCCCAACGTCCTGAACGACGACGTGGCGAACACGGCGCTGCTGCTGCTGCTGGCCGCCTCGCGCGACCTGGTGTTCAACGATGCCTATGTGCGTGCCGGTCGCTGGGCGAAAGAGGGCAACACCCCCCTCACGCGCAGCCCCGAGGGCAAGGTGATGGGCATTGTCGGCCTTGGCCGGATCGGCCAGCGGATCGCCGAAAAGCTTGCCGTCTTCGATGCCAGGGTCGTCTATCATTCGCGCACCAGGAAGGATGTCGCCTATGAATACTATGACGACCTGACCCGGATGGCGCGCGATTGCGACTACCTGATCGTCATCACCCCCGGCGGCGCCGCCACCGACAAGCTGGTCAACCGCGAGGTGATCGAGGCGCTGGGGCCGAACGGCACCCTGATCAACGTGGCGCGCGGCACCGTGGTGGACGAGGCGGCGATGATCGCCGCGCTTCAGGACGGGCGGCTTGGCTGGGCCGGGCTGGACGTGTTCGAGGATGAACCCAACGTGCCCGAGGCGCTGTTCGCGCTTCAGAACGTCACCCTTCTGCCCCATGTGGCCAGCGCCACGGTCGAGACCCGCCAGGCCATGGGTGACCTGGTCTGCGACAACCTCAGCCAGTTCCTGAAGGACGGCACGGTTCTGACCTCGGTGCCGGAAACCGCCCATCTCTAGGCGCGACCGACTGATCGCGAACTGAAAGTGGCGCCCGATGCGGCGCCACTTTTGCGTTTCCGCTGTGCCGACACTTTGCGCAAATCCCCGATATTGTCGCCACGCGACCCCAATCCTGCCTGAATTCGCTGCCATCTTCCCCCCATTGGTGAGGCGGAAATTGAGGTATCGACATGGATAGACTGACCGAAATGGAGGCCTTTGCCACCGTGGTGGACCAGGGCGGTTTCACCGACGCGGCCAAGAAGATGGGCATTTCGAAGTCGGCGGTCAGCAAGCATGTCTCGTCGCTTGAGGCACGGCTGGGCGCGCGGCTGTTGAACCGAACGACGCGCCGCGTCAGCCCGACCGAGATTGGCCTGGCCTATTACGACCGCGCCAGGCGGGTCCTGAACGACGCGGGCGAGGCCGATTCGCTGGTGACCTCGATGCAATCGGCGCCTTCGGGGCTGCTGCGCATCTCGGTGGCCACCGATTTCGGGGTGAACCATCTTTCACCGATCCTGGGCGAATTCCTCAGCGAATTCCCCGACATCACGGTGAACATGGTTCTGAACAACCGCTTCGTCGAACTGATTTCGGAAGGGTTCGACATGGCGGTGCGCATCGGAGAGCTGGAGGACAGCACCCTGCGCGCCCGCAAGCTGACCGAAACGACCAAGCGGATGATCGGCGCGCCCAGCTATTTCCAGCAATACGGCCGCCCCCAGAAGATCGACGATCTGAACGAACACAAGTTGCTGCATTACTCCAGCCAAAGCAACGGCGCGGTCTGGAAACTGACCGCCCCCTCGGGCGAGAAACGCCAGGTGCGCACCGCAGGATGGCTTTCGGTGAACGACGGGCAATCGCTGCTGAACGCGGCAATCTCGGGGCTTGGCATCGCCTATCTGCCCAGCTTCCTTTATGCCGACGCCCTGGAAAAGGGACTGGTGCAAGAGGCGATCCCGGACCTGCCGCTGGAAACTCAGGGCATCTACGCGGTCTATCCGCCGGGGCGGTTCACCCAGCCCAAGGTGCGGGCCTTCATCGATTTCCTGGTGCACGCCTTCGCCGACAAGGGGCCAGATACCTGGTGACGTGACCTGAAGGCGGCGCGCAGGCGCGCCACTCCATGCCCCCACCCCCGGCCTGCGCCGGGCGCGGGGCCCGTTGCCGCCCGTTTCAGTTGTTCAGAACAACCTCGACCCGGCGATTGGCCAACCGGCCGTCGGCGGTTTCGTTGCTGGCGCGGGGGGCAAGGTATCCGACACCCTCGGCGCTGATCTGTGCGCGATCGACCCCGAAGCTTTCGACCAGCACATCGCGCACCGCCTCGGCCCGGCGGCGCGACAGGGCGATGTTGCCGTCCAGCCCGCCTTCGGTATCGGTATGCCCCACCAGCGTGACCCGCTGTTCGGGATGCGTTTCAAGGTAACGGGCCAGCGCCCGCAGCGAGGGGAATTCACCCTGTTCAAGGTTCGACGATCCGGTCTGGAACAGAAGATCGTCCAGCGGCGCGCGCCCGGTTTCCACCAGCCCCCCCAGAAGCGTACCCGGCGCCAGGGCCGACGAGAAGCTGGCCGACTTGGTAGAGGTGACCACCACGTCGGGCATCCGGTCGTCGTCGCCCACGCGGGTCAGCTGCACGAAACCGCTGTTGGGCGACCGGCTGACCATCAGGGCGACGGTCACGCCGTCGCCATCCTCGGCCAGAAGATAACGGTAATTGCCCAGATCGACATGCATCGCCGGTTCGCCCATCACATCGGCGGCAAAGCGGAAATCGAAGCCGCCGCAAACGGTGTCACGGCATTCATAGAGGATGTTGAACCCTTCGCTTTCCAATTGGCGGCGCAGCGGGTCGAGGATCTGGCCGGTGGTCATCCGCCCCGACGCCAGCCGCCAGGCCTGGCGCGTCACCTGCCCTTCGGTCGCGCGCATCTTGACCGACGTGCCATCGAAGGGCCCCGCAGGCAGGCGCAGGCTGTCGGCCCTGGAAAGCTGGTCGGCCGTCAGCGTCACCGGCGCCGGGAAATCCAGCGTCAGCGCCGGGGCCATCGCCGGCCAGAGACCGAGAGCCAGGAGGGGCAGGATGCGTGGTGTCATCTGTATGAAGCGTGATACTCGGCGTTTGGTTTCATGTCCGTTGCCGCGGCAACCCGGTTTGTCATGTTGAAGAACCCCGCAACCGCGGCGATATCCCAGATGTCACGGTCGCTGAACCCCGCATCGCGCAGGGCCTGCCGATCATCTTCTCCAACATTGTGGCAAGAATCTGTCAGCTTTGCGGCAAACTCCAACATGGCGCGCTGCTGTGGCGTCAGGGTCGCAACCCGCCAGTTCAGCACGATCTGTTCCCCGAACACAGGATCGCCCGAAAGCTGCCGCACCGCCGCGCCATGGGCCACAAGGCAGTAATAGCACCGGTTCTCGGCGGAAACCGCCACCGCGATCATCTCGCGCTCAAGCTGGCTGAGCGCCGAATCGCCCAGCATCAGGTCGTTGTACATGGCGGTGAAGGCATCCAGCTTGGCTATGTCGAAGGCATAGGCGCGCAGGACATTGGGCACCATGCCCAGCTTTTCCTGGCAGATGTCGAAGTATTTCCGTGTCTTGTCCGGCAGCGGATCGACCATGGGCAGGTCAAGCGCCGTCGGTGCGTCCCTGGTCATCCAGCGAGTCCCCGATGCGATAATGATATTTAGCGCATACAGGCATCCCGAGGGAAGCATAGAGCGCGTTGGCCGCCGCGTTCGCCTCGGTCACGGCCACGGCGATGTCGCGCGCGCCCTGTTCGGCGGCCCAATGCGCCGCGGCCAGCATCATGTGGCGGGCCGTGCCCAGACGACGGGATTCGGGCCGCACCTCGACCGCGTGCACCATGGCGATATCATCGTGAAGCGCGATAAAGGCGGCGCCGGCGGGCTTGTCGGCGCTGCGCCCCAGCACGCCGGTCCTGGCCGCCGTCACGCGGTTCATCACCTCCAGCCGCGCCGCCCCGATGCCGCCACCGGCCCAGATGTCGCGCATGATCTGCAGCGGCTCCCATATGGTGAAGGCCGACACCGGCGGCGGGCGCTGCGCCGTCAGCGCCTTGATGGGACAAGCACGGATCACCGTCGGATCGGCAATCCGGTATCCACGCGCCGCAAGCATCCCGTCCAGCGGATCATCGGCCCGGCGCAGCATGAACAGCGGCGCCTGGCCCAGGGCGGCCATGGCGTGCTCGGCGGCCTCGATATCGTCATCGGCCACGGTCTCGGTCGCGATGGCCGCCGACACCCGCTTGCCGCCGCCCCTGCCATCGCGGATTTCAAAGGGCGGCAGGGCGACCCGCCGCGCGGCGGGCCAAGTCGCCTCAAGCGTGGCGAACAGGGCCTCGGGCGTCATGCCTGCGAACCGGGAAACAGGTCGCAGAGTTGCGCCATCGCCGCGCTGACCCGCGCGCCATCGCTGCCACGGATCACGATGTTCGCCCCATAGGCGCCATTGCGCTGAAATGGGTATGAACCGATGGAAAGATCGGGAAAGGCCGCCGCCAGTTCCCCCAGCGGGCCGGCGATATCGCCTTCGCCCCGGTCGATCCGCAGGCTTTGCGACAGCAGCGGCGCACCGCCGGTCAGCGTCGGCAGGACGCTGGCCACCATGGCCTGGAACACGTTGGGCACCCCGGCCATGACGTGGACATTGCCGATGGTGAAACCGGGCGCGACCGATACCGGGTTTTCGATCAGGGTTGCGCTGTCGGGGATGCGGGCCATGCGCAGGCGGGCGGCATTCAGCTCGGTCCCCTGCCTGTCGTAATGGGCCTGAAGCAGGGCGCGGGCATCGTCGCGCACGTCGATATGATCGTCAAAGGCCGCCGCCACGCAATCGGCGGTGATGTCGTCATGGGTGGGGCCAATCCCGCCCGAGGTGAAGACATGATCGGCACTGTCCCGCAACGCGCTGACCGCCGCGACGATCGCCTCGCGGTCATCGGAAACGATGCGCACCTCGCGCAGGTCGATCCCGTGTTTCGTCAGTTCGCCCGCCAGATGGTGCATGTTGGCATCGCGGGTGCGCCCCGACAGGATTTCATCGCCAATGACCAGCATCGCTGCCGTCGGATTTGCCATTTCGGCCCCCGGAATTGAGTTTCACTGCCCTTGGTTAGCCTGCGTTCGGCCGCTGCGCCAGAAGTGGCCGCCGCGAAGGGGGCGAAAACCCGGCCAAGGGCGCCCTTTTGCGGCGCGGGATGTTCTGCTAGGTCGGCGCCATGCTGTTTGCCGCCCCCCTGATCGCCGGTCACCTTGTTCGCCGCTGGAACCGGTTCCTGTGCGAAGTCACCCTGGACAGCGGGGAAACGGTGCGCGCCCACTGCCCCAACCCCGGCGCCATGCTGGGGCTGAAAGACCCCGGCCTGCGGGTCTGGGTCGAACCCAACGACGACCCGAAACGCAAGCTGCGCTATGGCTGGCGGCTGGTCGAATTCGCCGATGGCCACTGGGCGGGCATCGACACCGCCGTGCCCAACCGCGTCGTGGGCGAGGCACTGCGCGCCCGCGCGATCCCGGAACTGGCGATGTATTCCAACACCCGCCCCGAGGTGAACTATGGCACCAAAAGCCGTGTCGATTTCCTGCTCAGCGAGCCTGGCCTGCCCAATGCCTATGTCGAGGTGAAGAACGTCCACCTTCTGCGCAACGGGTCGCTGGCGGAATTTCCCGACTGCGTGACGGCGCGCGGGGCGCGGCATCTGCACGAACTGTCGCTGATGGTGGCGGCGGGGCATCGCGCGGTCATGCTCTACCTCGTGCAGCGCACCGATTGCACGGCCCTTGCCATGGCAGCCGATCTTGACCCGGCCTATGCAAAGGCCTTTGGCGATGCCCGGGCCGCGGGCGTTGAGATGCTGTGTTACGACACCGCCATCGGCCTTGACGGCGTGACCCTGCGCAAGGCCCTGCCGGTTCAGGCGCCCTGAACAGCGTACTCGGAAAAGATCACACCGCTGTCATGGGCCGTGCTGCGGATCAGCGTGAACCGCACAGGAGCGGCCAGCCCTTCGAAGAGGGTCACCCCCGACCCCAGAACCACCGGCGCCCGCTTGATCCGCAACAGCGAAAGCAGCCTCTGCCGGGCGACCCATCCGGCAAGGATACCGCCGCCGCAAAGATAGATATCTCCGCCCCGGGCCGCGCAAAGGCGACGCAAGGCACCGGCCTGATCGTCGCGCACCACGGTGACATCCGCCGTCGGCGGAACGCTCAGTGTTCGGGAAAAGATGTGGTGGTCCATGTGTGGATAGGCGCGCGCGCCGGGAACAAGACCGAAGCGATAGCCGAATTCATAGGTGGTACGCCCCATGATGACGGTGTCATAGCCCGCCAACCGTTCAAGGTAGGCAGTCACATGGCTGCCCTCGGCAGGAAAGGCCGAAACGTCGTGATCGGATGCGCAAATGAAACCGTCAAGGCTGACGGCCACGTCATAGATGATGCGTCGCATGAAGAAACCTCTGCAAAAACACGGAAATGACAGCCGCGCGGCGGTCGTTCGTCTTCTGGCAAGGGTTAATTGATCACTGGCCCTACTCCGGCTGGTGGCGCGATCATAGCAAGGCGGCCGACCTTCGGTCAATGCGGCGCCCCGCCCCCGGCCACCGGGGGGCTGGAACAATTGGTGCACTGCGCTTATTATCCCCGGATCGCGCCCATCCGATATGAGGTTCCCGCATGGACCAGACGAACCGTGGCCGCCTGACCAAGGACGGCATCCGCATCTACGAATCCGCCGATTTCGAAGGCATGCATGTCGCCGGGGCGCTGGCGGCCAGAATTCTTGACGATATCGCCGATCATGTGACCGTGGGCCAGACCACGGGCGAGCTGGACCGCCTGATCACCCAGTGGGTTGACGAGGCCGGGGCACGTTCGGCCACCATTGGGTACAAGGGATACCAGCACGCCAGCTGCATCTCGGTGAACCACGTCGTCTGTCACGGCATTCCCGGCGACAAGACCCTGAAGGACGGCGACATCCTGAACATCGACGTGACCGTAATTGTCGATGGCTGGTTCGGCGACACGTCGCGCATGTATGTGGCGGGCAAGCTGGGGCGCAAGGCCGAACGCCTGATCCAGGTGACCCACGATTCCCTGATGAAGGGCATCGAGGCGGTGAAGCCCGGCAATACCTTCGGTGACATCGGCCACGCGATCCAGACCTATGCCGAGGGCCAGCGCATGTCGGTGGTGCGCGATTTCTGCGGTCACGGGTTGGGGCGGGTCTTTCACGCGCCCCCCAACGTGCTGCACTATGGCCGCCCGGGCACCGGTCCGGTGCTGGAAGAGGGCATGTTCTTCACCATCGAACCGATGATCAACATCGGCCGCCCGGAAACCAAGATCCTGGCC
The DNA here is from genome assembly GCF_020529025.1 of Oceaniglobus trochenteri. GTDB lineage: Bacteria > Pseudomonadota > Alphaproteobacteria > Rhodobacterales > Rhodobacteraceae > Oceaniglobus > Oceaniglobus trochenteri. Next base: position 496,551 of record NZ_JACNMM010000003.1, on the reverse strand, counting down.
GACGACTGGACAGCGGTGACGCGCGACAAATCGCTGTCGGCACAGTTCGAACATTCGGTCGGCGTGACGGCCAAGGGGTGCGAGATCTTCACGCTGTCCCCCGCGGGCCGTTTCCACCCGACCCAGGGCTGACGCGCGCGCCCCTCAGAAATTGCCGGTGAATGAAAAAGGGGCGCCCGGTGGGGCGCCCCTTGTCGTTCAGTGTACCACCGCGTCTTCCGGCGGCCTGCGGTTGCTGGCCGACACCCGGTCGCCCACCAACAGGCCATCGACACCTGCGCTGACATGCACGACCTCGCCGTCGCGCACATCGCCAGCCAGGATCATCTCGGCCAGTTGATCCTGCAACGCCCGCTGGATCACCCGCTTCAGCGGCCTTGCACCGAACACCGGGTCATAGCCCTCGTCCGCCAGCCACTTCAGCGCACCGTCGTCCAGATCAAGCGTGATCTTGCGCCCGGCCAGCCGCTTTTGCAACAGGCCAAGCTGGATATCGACGATCCCGCCCATATCCTCGCGGCCCAGACGGTCGAAGATGATCGTCTCGTCCAGCCGGTTCAGGAATTCGGGCCGGAAATGGGCGCGCACGGCGTCCATCACGTCACGCTTGGCGACCGACGCATCGGCCCCCTCGGGCAGTTGGCTCAGCGCCTGCGCGCCAAGGTTGGACGTGAGGATGATCAGCGTCTGCTTGAAATCCACGGTCCGGCCCTGCCCGTCGGTCAGCACACCGTCGTCCAGCACCTGCAACAGCACGTTGAACACATCCGGGTGCGCCTTTTCCACCTCGTCGAACAGGACCACCTGATAGGGGCGGCGGCGCACGGCCTCGGTCAGCACCCCGCCTTCGTCATAACCGACATAGCCCGGAGGCGCGCCGATCAGACGGGCGACGGCGTGTTTCTCCATGAACTCGGACATGTCGATCCGCACCATGGCGCTGTCGTCGTCGAAGAGGTACTCGGCCAGCGCTTTCGTCAGCTCGGTCTTGCCCACGCCCGTCGGCCCGAGGAACAGGAAGCTGCCCAGCGGGCGCGCCTCGTCGTTCAGGCCCGCACGGGCCCGGCGCACGGCGTTGGCCACGGCCTTCACCGCACGGCGCTGACCGATGACGCGCTTGCCGATCTGCTCTTCCATGCGCAGAAGCTTGTCCCGCTCGCCCTCCAGCATCTTGCTGGTGGGGATGCCGGTCCAGCGCTCGACGACCCCGGCAATCTGCTCGGGGCGCACGGCCTCTTCGACCATCACGTCGCTTTCGGCCTCTTCCGCCGCGTTCAGTTGCTTCTCAAGCTGCGGGATCACGCCATAGGAAAGCTCACCGGCCTTGGCCAGGTTGCCCTCGCGCTTGGCGATGTCCAGCTCGGCCCTTGCACGGTCCAGCTTTTCCTTCAACTCGCGCGCGCCTTCCAGCTTGTCACGTTCGGCCTGCCACTTGGCGGTCAGTTCGGCCGACCGCTCCTGCAACTCGGCCAGGTCCTTCTCGATGGCGGCAAGCCGATCGCGCGAGGCGGCGTCGTCCTCTTTCTTCAACGCCTCGGCCTCGATCTGCTTTTGCAGGATATCGCGGTCCAGCGCGTCTAGCGCCTCGGGCTTGGAGTCCACCTCCATGCGCAACCGGCTGGCCGCTTCGTCCATCAGGTCGATGGCCTTGTCGGGCAGGAACCGGTCGGTGATATAGCGGTGCGACAGCGTTGCAGCCGCCACCAGGGCGTTGTCCGAAATCCGCACACCATGGTGCAGCTCGTACTTCTCCTTGATGCCGCGCAGGATGCTGATGGTATCCTCGACTGTCGGTTCCTCGACCATCACGGGCTGGAACCGCCGGGCCAGGGCCGCGTCCTTTTCAACGTACTTGCGGTATTCGTTCAGGGTGGTGGCCCCGACACAGTGCAACTCACCCCGGGCAAGCGACGGCTTGATCAGGTTGGCGGCATCCATGGCGCCATCGGATTTGCCCGCGCCGACAAGCGTGTGCATCTCGTCGATGAACAGGATGATTTCCCCGGCGGCCGCCGTCACCTCGTTCAGCACGGCCTTCAGACGTTCCTCGAACTCGCCGCGGTATTTCGCCCCGGCGATCAGCGCCCCCATGTCCAGCGCCAGCAGCTTCTTGTTGCGCAGGCTTTCGGGCACATCGCCGTTGACGATGCGCAGGGCCAGGCCCTCGGCGATGGCGGTCTTGCCCACACCCGGCTCACCGATCAGAACCGGGTTGTTCTTGGTGCGGCGCGACAGAACCTGCATGGCGCGGCGGATTTCCTCGTCGCGGCCGATGATCGGGTCGATCTTTCCCTGTTCGGCGCGTTCGGTCAAATCCAACGCATATTTCTTGAGCGCGTCATAGCCCTCTTCGGCACTGGCCGTATCCGCCGTGCGCCCCTTGCGGATGTCGTTGATCGCGCCGTTCAGCCCCTGCGCCGACACGCCGCCGGCGTCCAGGGCGTCTTTCGCCTTCGACTTCACCATGGCCAGGGCCATCAGGATTCTTTCAACGGGAACAAAGCTGTCGCCCGCCTTCTGGGCCAGCTTCTCGGCCTCGGCCAGCACCTTGCCGGTGGTGGCATCCAGATAGGTCTGGCCGGCGTCGCCGCTGACCTTGGGCATCTTGCCCACGGCCAGTTCCACCGCCTCGACCACCCGCGCCGGGGCCCCGCCCGCGCGCGAAATCAGGTTCGTGGCCAATCCCTGTTCATCATCAAGCAATGCTTTCAGCAGATGCTCGGGCGCAAGCCGCTGATGGCTTTCGCGCATGGCGATCGTCTGGGCGGCCTGAATGAAACCGCGCGACCGCTCGGTGAACTTGTCCAAGTTCATGGGTCTCTCCTTTGGTTAAGCGCCTGATCGGAAACGCCCGCTTTGGCGGCACGCTTCCCCTCGGCCTTGCCCGTCTGAAATGGGAGCGGCCAGCGGCTGTGTCAAGATCGCAACAGGCCTCTCCGGGCCGGGGGAAAGGGGCTTTCGGCCATGACAAGACAGATCCGCATCATCGGAGTCACCATCGACGACTGGCATTTCGAAACCGCGCCGGCCCGGCACAACGCGCGGGTCCAGTTCGAATATGGCACAACCGGCGGGGGCCAGGCCGGCACCACCGACTGCCTCTGCCACAGCAGCCTGCCCGCCGACGCGCCCCTTCCGGCGGTGCGCGATGCCCTGATCCAGAACGCCCTGGGACAGCTGCGCCGCATGCCCGAGGTCTGGCTGGGTGAGGCTGACCTTACCTTGTGCGCTGCGACGGAAAACGTCAGACTGAACGTATAAAGACGGCCGGAACATCACATTTTCGTTCCACCTGTGAAACTTATCCACAGGCTTCCTAGTTATATTCCCAAGCGCGGATGCTGACGCATGCGCAAGACAGGAGCAATGCAATGAAGGCTCAAGGCACGCAGATTAGATCGGTCACATATGACGCCCGCACCCGCCGTTTCGAGGCGGATGTGTCATGGCTCGACATTCGCGGGTCGCAACGGCGCTTTCACGTCTCCGCCCCCGGCACTCCCGATCAGGAACACCAGCGCATTCTGACATCGCTGATCGCGGCTGCCCGCACGCCCCACCGTTTTGCCAAAGGATCGGACAAATGATCGTACTTGAAACACGTATTTCCAACGTCCACCGCAACCGCGATTTCGGCATGGTCGAGGCGCGCGTGACCCTTCTTGCCAAGACCAGAACGGGCCATCCGCCCCACCTGATCTCGGTGCATGCCCATGTTCCGGCCCGGGGCAAGGCGCCGCTGCGCGACCGGCTCGTGGCCGATGGCAAGATGATCGCGGGCCACCTGTCCCGCCTCCCGGGGCAGGAGACGGGCATTATCGCCGCCTGACCCCTTGCATCACGGCGCGGCTTTTCCCAAAAGCGGGGCGGGCCGCGCCTTTGCCGTCCGTTCACCGGGGAACACGCGATGCAAGACACCATGACCGACGACCGCCTGATCGTGGCCCTCGACGTGCCGAACGCCGTCGCAGGCATGGAGATGGTCCAACGGATCGGCCCCGCCGTCTCGTTCTACAAGATCGGTCTGGGGATGCTGACCGGCGGCGGCATGGCCCTCGCTATCGAGCTGAAGGAACAGCATCAGAAGCGGATCTTCCTCGACATGAAGCTGTTCGACATCGGCGCCACCATCGAAAACGCGGTGCGCGGCATCGCGCAGTTCGATCTCGATTTCCTCACCGTCCATGGCGACCCCCATGTCGTGCGGGCCGCGCGCAACGGCGCCGAGGGATCGAACCTGAAGATCCTCGCCGTCACCATCCTCACCTCGCTGGAACGCGATGATCTTGACGCCTGCCTCATGCGCGACGGCTCGGTGTCGCAACTGGTGACCGACCGCGCCGCCGGCGCGTTTCAGGCCGGGGCACACGGTGTCATCGCCTCCCCGCAAGAGGCGCGCGCGATCCGCGCCCTGCCCGAAGCCGACGGCAGGCTGATCGTCACCCCCGGCGTGCGCCCGGCCAACAGCGCCAGCGACGATCAGAAACGCATCGCGACGCCGGCCCAGGCCATGCGCGACGGTGCCGACCACATTGTCGTCGGCCGCCCGGTCTGGCGGGCGGACGATCCCCGCGCCGCCGCCGGCGACATCCTGGCCGAAATGGCATCGCCCCAGGCCCGGCAACCGAACCGCTGACCCCGGCTCTTTCTTGCCTCGAAAACTCCTGCCGGAGGCTCCCCCGTCGGCGACGATCCTAATCGTTGATGTCTTGATCGAACATCTTCACCTGGCCCTCGCGCAGCCCGACAAAGCGGCGCAACGCGATCCAGGCCAGAAGCGACAGGACAGCGAAAACCACCAGCGTCAACGGCAGGCTGCCGCTCAGCCACAGGGCGACCGGCCCGCCCACCAGGAACAGCAGGCCGACGATTCCGGCGCCGATGGCAAAGCCCAGCAGGATGAACCCCGGCAGCAGCATTTCAAGGCACCCAAGCACCAGTGCCGCCACCGCCCATAGCCACCAGTCGGCCCAACTCATGGCTTGCGCCCGAACATCATCTTGAAGGCATCGCCAAAGGCATCCACGGCGTCCGAGGGCAGAACCACCGTCTGCGATCCGGGCTTCTCGGAAATCCGGCCCAGCGCCTCGACCTGCTTCAGCGCCACGTTGTACTGTGCCGCCTCCATCCCGTTCTCGCGGATCGCCTGGGCCACCACCGCCGTGGCATAGGCCTCGGCATCCGCCGAGATGCGCCGCGCCTTGGCCACCTGCTCGGCGGCGTAAAGCTCGGCATCGGCCGACAGTTCGACTGCGCGCTTCTTGCCCTCGGCCTCGGTCACATGGGCGCGACGGGCGCGTTCGGCGTTCAACTGCTGCAACATCGCCTCGCGGGTCGATTGGTCCAGGTTAACGTCCAGCAGTTCGGCGCGCGTCACCTCGATGCCCCAGTCATCCACCGCCGATTCGACCTGCACCTTGATCTTGCCGATCAGCTCGGCGCGGTTGCTCTGCACCTCGTCCAGTTCCATCATCCCGATTTCGGCGCGCACGATCCCGGCCACCACCGTGGCAATGGCGGCGTCCACGTCGCGGATGCGATAGACGGTCTTCTCCGGCTCGAGGATGCGGTAGAATACACTGGTTTCCACCCGCACCAGCACGTTGTCGCGGGTGATCGCGTCCTGTTCGGCATTGGGCAACTGGCGCTCCAGGATCGAAACCTTGTGCGCCACCTTGTCAAGGAAGGGCACGATCAGGTTGATCCCCGGCCCCAGGACCGAACGCAGCCGCCCGAACCGCTCCACCACGAACTTGTCGGATTGCGGCACGATCCGCACCCCCAGCAGGATGCAGAGAACCACGAAAAGGGCCAGCGCGATCAGCGCGAAATTCCCGCCGATCAGGTCGATCAGTACCGTTTCAATATCCATCTCCGCCCCCTGCCCCTCAGGGCCGCCACATCAGCCGCCCTGTTCGATGTCGTCAAGATAGAACCGCAACCGCCCCTGAAGATAGGGCACGGCATCCGAAAGCCGCAGGAACTGTGCCACGCCCATCTGCCGCCAGCGCTGCCCCTCGTTGCCAAGACGGATGCGCCCCACCTGGTCGGGGGTGATATGGGCGGCAAAGAACCACCCCGCCGCCGTCGGATCGTTGGTGGATACGAAGGCACGCCGCCAGATCAGCGCCTCTTCCTCCAGCCGCAGGCCCAGTTCCTCGTGGGTTTCGCGCAAGACGCAATCCACCGGTGTCTCGTCGCCCTCGCGCCCGCCGCCGGGCAGATCCCAAAAGGCCGGATATTCGATATCGGGCCGGTCGTCGCGCAGGATCGAGATCACCTTGTCCCCCGTCAGCAGGGCCAGCTTGGCGCCGGTGAACCGCCCCGGATCGTCTCCCTGAAAAACCTCTGTGGTCAACCTGCCGCTCCTTGCCGTATCATCCTGCATCCCTCTCTCCAGCCGAGCCTCCGATGCCCGCACTTTGCCGCGAATGCCTGACCCGGTTCGAAACCGGCCGTCGCTGCCCCGCCTGCGCAAGCCCGCGCATCGCGGTACATCCCGAACTTTGGGATCTTACCATAGCCCATATGGATTGCGACGCATTCTACGCAAGCGTCGAGAAGCGCGACAACCCCGAACTGCGCGACAAGCCGGTGATCATCGGCGGCGGGCGGCGGGGGGTGGTCTCGACGGCCTGCTACATCGCGCGAATCAAGGGCGTGCGCAGCGCCATGCCCATGTTTCAGGCGCTCAAGCTCTGCCCCGAGGCGGTGGTCGTGCGCGGACGCATGGAGGTCTATGTCAAAGTGTCGCGCCAGATTCGCGCGCTGATGGACGAACTGACCCCGGTGGTCGAACCCCTGTCGCTGGACGAGGCCTTCATGGACCTGACCGGCACCGCCCGCCTGCACGGTGCACCGCCCGCGGTGATGCTGGCCCGGCTGGTGAAGCGGATGAAGGACGAAATCGGCATCACCGGGTCGATCGGGCTGTCGCACAACAAGTTCCTGGCCAAGGTGGCCTCGGACCTCGACAAACCACGCGGCTTTTCGGTGATCGGCCAGGCCGAAACCATGGATTTCCTCCACGACAAGCCGGTGCGCATGATCTGGGGCATCGGCACGGTGTCGCAGACCGCGCTGGAAAAGGCCGGCATCCGCACCTTCGCCGACCTGCTGCGCTGGGACAGGCGCGACCTGACCGCGCGCTTCGGCGGGATGGGCGAACGGCTCTGGCACCTTGCGCGGGGCCAGGATGCCCGGCGCGTGTCGGGCCATACGCCGGTGAAGGGAATCAGCAACGAAACCACCTTCCACGACGACACCGCCGACGGCGATATCCTGGACGGTCACATCTGGCGGCTGGCCGAAAAGGTATCGGGCCGCGCCAAGGCCAAGGGCATCGCCGGGCGTATCGTCACGCTGAAACTGAAACGTGCCAACCACAGCCTGCTGACACGGCGCACCACCCTGCACGATCCCACCCAGACCGCCGACCGGATCTATCGCACCGCCCGCGCGCTCTATGATCCGGTGGCCGGTGAAGGGCCCTTCCGGCTGCTGGGCGTCGGCCTGTCTGAACTGGGCCCCGCCGATACCGCCGTGGGGGCAGGCGACCTTCTCGATCCCGATGCCGAACGCCGCGAAAGGGCCGAACGCGCCGCCGACCAGATTCGCGCCCGCTTCGGCGACAAGGCGATCCTGAAAGGACGCGCCCTGCGCTAAGTCCCGCGCCAGTGCCCTTTGGTCAGATGAGAACCACCATGGTTTCTTCTTTGCAGAAATACTCTCGCGCCGAAGGCGTCCCGCCGCTGCGCGCTATTCCGCCGCCAGCGCATGATCGCGCCGGCCGATCTCCGAGATTTCGGCCACCACCCCGTCGATCACCCGCTTGAAGGCGGCAAAGCCGGGCAGCGGTTCGATCTTCGCCTCGTCCATGTAAAGGGCACGGTCGATCTCGATTTGCACGACATGCTGGCGGCGCAACGGGCGGCCATAGGTCTGCGCGATATAGGCGCCCGCGAAGGGCGCATTACGCGCCACCCGCAGGCCGGCCGAGGCAAAGGCCGCCTCGATCCTCTCGACGACCGCCCCCGAGGCGGCCGCGCCGAACCTGTCGCCCAGCACCACGTCGGGCCGCCCGCCCCGCGTATGGGCCAGCGATTCGACGGCTTCATGGGGCATCGAGTGGCAATCCACCAGGATCGCCTGCCCGAACTCGGCCATGCTTTGCGCCATAAGCCCGTGCAGGGCGTCATGATAGGGGCGCCAGACATCGCGGATCCGCCCCCGCGCATCCTCAAGGCTCAGCTTGCCGCGATAGATCGCGCGCCCGCCCGCCACCACCCGCGGCACCACCCCCAGCCCCGAGGCCACGCGCGGGTTGTGCCCGATGCGGCGCAGGCCCTCGATCAGGGCGGGGTCCAGTTCATCGCTGGCGCGGTTCAGATCGACATAGGCCCGCGGCGCGGTGGCCACCAGAAAGGGCGCGCCCGTCACCGGTGCGAGGTCGAACAGGTGATCGACAAAGGCATCTTCCGAAGACCGCACCGCCTCCCGGTCCAGAATCGTGCGGCGCATCATGTCGCGGGGATAGTCGGCCCCCGAATGCGGCGACGCGAAAACAACGCTGGTATCGCGCCGGCGCGGCATGAAAATCTGGAACGGTTCCTGTTGGTTCATGCCGTTTTGCCCGCCTTTCCCACGATAAAGAGTATAGGGCGAAAAAACTCGTTGCCAAAAGCCCTTGAACCCACCCCCGACTCCTTTTATAGACCGCGCACCGGTACGGGTTTCCCGTGCCTCCGTTTCGTTGAAACGGGCCGGAAACGGGGCCATATGGGTGATTAGCTCAGCGGTAGAGCACTTCGTTGACATCGAAGGGGTCACTGGTTCGATCCCAGTATCGCCCACCATGAATTCGCACCGGGCAACCGGCAAATGCAACTGGCGCGCCAGCGCCGCGATATGAGGGATACGGAACATGAAAGTCCGCAACTCGCTCCGCTCGCTGAAGAACCGCCACCGCGATTGCCGCGTGGTTCGTCGGAAAGGTCGCGTTTACGTGATCAACAAGACACAGCGTCGGTTCAAGGCCCGCCAGGGCTGATCCACGAACGACAAAACGGTTTTGGGGCCACGCGTGAAACACACGCGTGGCCCTTTTCCTTTCCGCCTCAGCGCAGAAGGTTGCGAATCGAATCCTGCAACAGCTGCACCACCATCTGTTCGCTCAGGAAACCCGTGGCCGGCAGGCCGGTGTTGCGCTGATAGTCGGTGATGCCCCTGCGCGTCTGACGGTCGAACTTTCCGTCGACCTTGCCGACGTCATAGCCAAGCGCGGCCAGCCGGTCTTCCGCAGCCCGGCGCAGGGGGCGGCTCAGGCCCAGGGCCGCTTCCTCGGCCCGCGCCTGTTCCCTTTCACTGTCCGTGCCGTTCACCAGCCGCGCCAGGCGCTTCTTCGCCTCGGCGATCCAGTAGCCGTTCGGATAGGCGATCACATAGACACGGTAGGATTCGGGCGTGTTCTGCGCTGCGGCCTTTTCCCAGGCGATCTGTTCGGCCTTCGGCACGTCGATGCCGCTGTCATTCAGAAGCTGGGCGATGGCATCGCGCGCTTCGTTCGCATGAACGCCCTCGGGAAATTCCCTCAGGTAGGCGCGCAGGCCCTCTTCGCTGCCACGCGCACCGGTGCGGCGCCAGTAATCATTGTCGGCCCTCTCGCGCTCTTCCTTCTGGCGACGCGCCTCCTCGGCCTTGCGCGCCTCTTCCCGGCGGGCCTGCTCGGCGCGGCGCTCTTCCTCGCGGCGGGCTTCGGCGGCGCGGTCCTGTTCGATCCGCTCCAGCCGGTTACGCGCCTCGCGTGACCACCGTCCGCGCGGAAACCTCTCGAGGTATCGGCGCAGGGCACGTTCATCCTGACCCGCGCCCAGCCGCTGCCAGAAGGCATCGTCGGCCTGCCGCTCTTCCTCCACGCGACGGGCCTGTTCGATCTCGGCCAGTTGCGCGCGGGCCTGATCCGACCATTGTCCGCGGGCATACCGTTCAAGATAGCGGCGCAGCGCCTCCTCCGTGCGCCCCGACCCAAGCTCGCGCCAGAAGGCATCGTCGCGACGCCGGGCTTCTTCCTGGCGGGCGCGTTCCTCGGCGGCGGCCTGCTCTTGCTTCCGCTTCACCTCGCGGTCCAGCCGGCGCAGTTGCGCGCCGTCCAGATAGCCCGATTGCACCTGCCCCGCCTGTGCCTGCCAGGCGCGGATCGCGCTGCGGGTGCCGGGGCCGAAGATACCGTCGATTCCGCGCGTGTTATAGCCAAGCGCGGTCAGGTCGCGCTGCACCGCCTGGCGCTGGCCACGGCTCAGCGACAGCGCCTCTTCGGCCAGGCGCGCATCGCGGTACGGTTCGTCGCGAATGCCGCGAATCAGGCGCGCGGCTTCGGTGGCATGGGCCCCATCGGGGAAGACATCGACATAGCGGGCATAGCCGCTGGCCGAATCCTCGGTCTGGGCCATGCGCCACAGCGCCTCGTCCGCCCGGGCCAGCGACACTTCGGCCTCCCGTGCGGTAGAACGGGCCTCGGCCGCCGCGCGCTCGGCCCGGTCGGCGCGCCGCCGCTGGCGGTCGGCATCGTCCAGGGCATCGCGCAGCGCGCCATCGTCGCTCTCGCGATCCCCGTCGCTCAGAAAACTGTGCCCCTCGGGCAGGAACCCCGACAGGCGCAACGATCCGCCCTCCACCGCATCCAGCGGCGCCCCCGGCACGGCAAGCACCCGGCGCACCAAGTTGGCAACCGGCAGCGGCGCCCCCTGAACCAGCGTGACCCCCTGGGGCACATCCAGCGGCCCGATGCCATCCTGCAGGAACGGCCCCCTCTCGCCCCTGCGCCCGTCTTCGGCCAGCACAAGAACCGCCTCGCCCGGTGCGGTCGACAGGATTTGAAGAACCGAGGAGATCGACAGGGATTGCGCGGCAAGGCCGGTCAGGCCGGGCCGGTCGTCATCGACGGGCAGGAAGAAGGTGTCGTTTCCGCCCTGCACGAACTGCCCCGCCAGCACCACCAGCAACCCATCGGCCGAGGGCGCCATCTGTTCGAACTGGCCCAAAAGGCCCCTCAGATCGGCCAGGGTCGCGTCCTCGCCCTGAACCACCGTCACCGCATTGTCGCGCAGCGCCTTGGCGGCGTTCACCACCTCGTCGGCCCCTGTCACCGGCGCCGCGCCGCGATAGTCGCGGTTGCCGATCACCAGCGCGATATCCTCGGCCCATGAAGGGGTGCCCAAGGCTCCGATCAGCAGGGCCATGATGCCCCCCTTGGCAAACAATGATCTCGTCATCTCAACGGTCCTTCTCCAAGCCCGGTCGGTGTCGCGCTGCCCTGTCAACTTGGGAAGCGATCAGGACAGGCGCGCCATTCACAGTCCCACGAAGCCTCGGCGCCAGCGGGCTGTCATGCAACAACCACCCGTGGTTATCCGATAGCAATCCGGCCACCCGCGCAATCCCGGTGACATTGCCCCAACGCCCGAGGCCTGCGGCGTGGTTCCGGGCGGGCGGGCCTCGTGGCGCAGGGCGACACGGGGTCGCACGACCGGATCAACGGGCAAGACACTGTTAACCATGGGATATTTTGACAACGGGTTGCCGCCTTTGTGCCGCGATTGCCGGCCAATCTGGCGCAGGATCAACCGCAAAGGCCAGGCCATGCCCCTCGTCAAGGAAATCGAAGCGCTCTCGCGGCTGCGGGCCGAAGGCATCCTGAGCGAGGCCGAGTTCACCGCCGCCAAACAGGCCATCCTCGACGAGGTGCCCGAGGCCGAACAGCCCGCCCGCCGCTCTGCCCGGCGCGACGCATTGGTGCTTTTGCTGGCCTGCCTGCTGCCCCCGGCGCTGGCATCGGCCATCGTCTTTGCGCTTGGCATTCCTGCCATGTTGTCGCTGACCCTGGGAATAACGATCCTGGCCGCCATCCTCATCGCCCGCTTCCGCGAGAGTGAGGGATAGGCCCCGCCACGGGGCGCCATGGTCACATGCGCCCCCATGGCCAGCCTCTTCAACTCATCGGCCCGGCGCAGATCCCACCCTCCAGCGCAGGGGTGCGCGTCGGATAGTTCAGCCGCATGATGGCGGCACCGGGCCGGGCCAACGAGAATTCCACCAGAAACCGCCGCCCGTCATGACCACAACCGATATAGGGCCCCGCCGGCAGGCTCACATAACCCTCGGCGGGGTACAGACGATGGCTTGCCCGCTGGCGCATGACCCACAGCCGGTGCGCCCTGTCGATGTCGCCGGTTCGATGCGGCACGTCCGGCGCGCTTGCGCAGAAGGCATGGGCCGGTGCGTCCCCCACCCGCAGCGCCGCCGGATCGCTGCCATGGTACCGGCGGCCCACCCAATCGGCCGCCCCCACACGCACCGTCACGGCGCCGATGCCCCGGCCTTCGGGCAGGGCAAAGATCATCTCGTCGCTCTCGCAGACCGGATCGCCGTTGCACGGCCCGGCGGGCGTGGTGGCTGGCCAGCCGTCGAACACGGCGCGGCTTCCGCTTTCCGCATAGCCAAGGCAACCTTCGGCCATGGCGATCCAGCCCTCGCTCAGCGCCGCATCCGCCCCGCGCGCGGCCTGTGGCACCGCCGTGACCGCCCAAAGGCCCGCCAGGATCAAGCAGCGCGCCACCGCCCATCCGGCGGCGGGGAATCGCAGCCACCCAGCCATAACTCTTCGGTTGATATTGCCCATCCCCGGCCCTCCGGCCCCGGCGCGGGGCCTGTCCCCGGTATCGTGGCAGGAAATTCTCAGGCGTCAAATTGTTCCGCAGGCGCGGCCCAGGAAAGACAGGCCCGCCGTCACGACACCAGTTTCCGCGCCGCCCCGGTCAGAACACGCAGGCCGGTGGCCAGGTCGGCTTCGTCGGTATCCTCGGCAAAGTCGTGGCTGAGCCCACCGATCGACGGCACGAAAAGCATGGCCACCGGAAGGACACGCGCCACGTTCGTCGCATCGTGAAGCGCACCCGAAGGCATCCGGCGCCATTTCCCCGGCACCACCTCTTCGGCCGCCTGGGCCAGCGCATCGGCCAGCCGCCCGTCCATCGCCACGGGATCAAGGCCCAGCATCTCGCCAAAGCTGCATTGCAACCCCCGCTCGTCCGCGACCTTTCGGGCCGTGTCGCGCACCACCTGTTCCATTCGGTGCAGCCGTCCCTTGTCGCCATCCCGCCACTGCATCGAGAAGGTGACGCGCCCCGGGACGATGGCGCTGGCATTGGGGTGCACCGAGACATGGCCGATGGTCCACACGGTCTGGGGTGTCACCACATTGCGCAGCGCGTCGTTCAGGGCGGTGCTGAAGGCCGCCAGCCCCTGAAACGCATCCTGGCGCAGGGCCATGGGGGTGGTGCCTGCATGGTTCTGCTGACCGGTGAAGGTGATCAGCATGTCGCGGATACCCACGATATCGCTGACAACGCCGACCACGTCTTCGCAACTGTCCAGAACCGGCCCCTGTTCGATGTGCATCTCGACATAGCCGGTAAAGCGGTCAGGGCGCACCGGTTCGCCGGCCCGTTCGGCCAGGGCCCTGCGGGCCACGCCCAGGGTGATGCCGTCGTCGTCGCTCAGGCGGTCGGCCTCGTCCTGGGGGGTGCCGCCCGACCAGACCTCGCTGCCGGTGCAGACCCCGAAACGGCCTTCCTCATCCTGGAAGCTGACCACCGAAACCCCGGGCACGCAGCGCGCGACCTCAAGTGCCGCGATCACGCCAAGGGCGCCGTCCAGCCAGCCGCCCTCGGGCTGGGTGTCGCTGTGGCTGCCCAAAAGGGGGCCGGGCCGGTCGGACAGGCCAAAAAGGTTGCCCATGGAATCGAACACCGGTGTCAGCCCCGCCTCGGCCATCCGCCCCGCCAGCCAATCGCGCGAGGCGAGGTCGGCGTCGCTGTAGGCCGGGCGCATCACGCCCTTGCCGATCCCGCTGGCGCCAAAGCTGCGCAGCTTGTGAAGATCGGCGAGGAAACGTTCGGTGTCAGGCTCGGTCATCGTGGCTCCTTCCGGGTGGTTTGCGGCCTGCTTAGCATGTTCCCGCCCCGAATCCGAAGACCTGTCAGATCGCCTTCTGGTTCACCCGCGCCGAAAGCTGCGCGGCGCTTTCACGACGCTCGCTGTAGCGGTCCAGCAGGTAATCCTTGCTGTCGCGGGTCAGGACGGTGAACTTCACCAGCTCTTCCATCACGTCCACCATCCGGTCGTGGAACGGCGAAGGCTTCATGCGCCCCGCCTCGTCGAACTCGAGAAACGCCTTGGGGGTGGACGATTGGTTGGGGATGGTCAGAAGCCGCATCCAGCGGCCCAGGATGCGCAGCTGGTTCACCGCGTTGAAGCTTTGCGATCCGCCGCTGACCTGCATCACCGCCAGCGTCTTGCCCTGGGTCGGACGCACACCGCCCAGCGACAGCGGGATCCAGTCGATCTGGGCTTTCATGATGCCGGTCATCGCGCCGTGGCGTTCGGGCGAAGACCACACCATGCCCTCGCTCCAGCCCACCAGGTCGCGCAGTTCGGCCACCTTGGGGTGATCGGCCCCGGCATCGTCGGGCAGCGGCAGCCCCGAGGGGTGGAAGGTGCGCGTCTCGCAGCCCAGCCGGGTCAGGATGCGGGCCGCTTCCTCGGTCATCAACCGGCTGTAGGAGCGTTCGCGCAACGACCCGTAAAGAAGCAGGATGCGGGGCGCGTGGTTGCTGTGCGGGCGGGGGAACAGGCGGTCGGTGTCCAGCGGCTGAAAGTGGCCCTCGTCCAGGTTGGGGGTGTCAGTCAAGGCGATTGCCCTCCTTATCGATCAGTGGCGTGCCGTCTTCCTTGGCCATCGGCCCGGGCGGCAGGCGGTCCAGCAGGTCAAGCACCGCCTCGCTGGGCCGGCACAGGCGCACGCCCCGGGGGGAACAGACGATGGGCCGGTTGACCAGAACCGGATGCTTCAGCATCGCGTCGAGGATGGTTTCCTCCGACACCGACGGATCAAGCAGGCCCAGTTCCTCGGCCGGGGATTTCGTGGTGCGCAGCGCGTTGCGCGGTGTCAGGCCGGCGGCCGCGAAAAGGCCCAGAAGCTGGGGCCGCGTCCAGCCGGTTTGCAGGTACTCGATCACCACGGGCGTTTCGCCCGAAGCCTCGATGATTGCCAGAACGTTGCGCGAGGTGCCGCAACCGGGGTTGTGGTGGATGACGATGCTCATGATGCGCCCCTTTCTGCGGGAAACCAATGTTTCGTGCGGTTGGCAAAGGCCACCAGCGACAGCATGACCGGCACCTCGACCAAGACGCCGACCACCGTTGCCAGCGCCGCGCCCGAGCCCAGGCCGAACAGCGAGATCGCCACCGCCACCGCCAGTTCGAAGAAATTCGACGTGCCGATCAGGGCACAGGGCGCGGCGATGTTGAACGGAATGCCCCAGGCCCGCGCCGCGCCATAGGCGACGAAGAAGATGCCGTAGGACTGGATCAGCAGGGGCACGGCGATCAGCGCGATGACCAGCGGGCGGTCCAGGATGACCTCGCCCTGGAAGCCGAACAGCAGAACCACCGTCACCAGCAGGCCGAAGATGGAAAAGGGCTGTACCCGCGCCTTGAAGGCATCCACCGCCGCTTCGCCGCCCGCGGCCACAAGGCGGTTGCGGGTCAGATAGCCCGCCACCAGCGGCAGCATGACGTAAAGGCCCACCGACAGCAGCAGCGTATCCCAGGGCACCACGATATCGGTCACCCCCAGAAGGAAGGCCACGATGGGCGCGAAGGCAAAGACCATGACCACGTCGTTCACGCTGACCTGCACCAGGGTATAGGTGGCATCGCCCCGCGTCAGGTTCGACCAGACAAAGACCATCGCCGTGCAGGGCGCCGCGCCCAGAAGGATCACGCCGGCCAGATAGGCCTGGGCATCGTCGGGCGGGATCAGACCGGCGAAGACGTATTCAAAGAACAGCACGCCGAGGGCCGCCATGGTGAAGGGTTTGATCAGCCAGTTCACCACCAGCGTCACGATCAGCCCCTTGGGCTTGTCCCCTGCCCGGGCCAGGGCGCCGAAATCCACGCCCACCATCATCGGAAAGACCATGGCCCAGATCAGGACGGCCACCGGCAGGTTGACCGAGGCCACCTCAAGCGCGGCCAGCGCCGCAAAGACACCGGGAAAGAGATTGCCCAGCAGCAGCCCCGCACCGATGGCCAGCGCCACCCAAAGCGACAGCCAGCGTTCAAAGGTGCCAAGCCCGGCAGCGGCGGGAAGCGGAGTATCGGTCATGAAAGTGCTTTCGAAGTTGGGGTCAGACGGCGCTGACGGTATCCTGGCCGATCTCGGTCAGGTTGCGTTGCAGCGTCATGCGATCCAGCGAATGGATGGGCAGGCTGGCGAAAACGGAAATCCGGCTGCGCAGCATCCGGTAGGTTTCGGAAAAGGCCAGCCGGCGGGTGGCCTCGCCCCCTTCGGCGACAACCGGGTCGGGCAGGCCCCAATGCGCCGTCATCGGCTGACCTGGCCAGAAGGGGCATTCCTCGGCGGCGGCATTGTCACAAACGGTAAAGACGAAATCCATCTTCGGCGCATCGGGCGCGGCGAATTCCTCCCAGCTTTTGGAGCGGGCGAAGGCGGTGTCGTGGTTCAGCCCCTTCAGAAGGTCGATGGCATAGGGATGAGGCGCGCCCTTGGGCCGCGATCCGGCCGAAAAGCCGCGAAACCGGCCCTGGCCTTCGCGGTTCATGATCGCCTCGGCGATGATCGACCGGGCGGAATTGCCGGTGCAGAGAAACAGGACGTTATAGGGGGTGTCGGTCATGGCAGGCTCCTAACAACCGCAGGCAAGTTCTTCGAGGAGCGGCTGGCACAGTTCGGGCCGGCCGCCACAGCAATCTTCCATGAGGAAGGCAAGCAGCCCGCGCATCCCCTCCATGTCGGCGAAATAGCGGATGCTGCGCCCCTGCCGCTGGGCGCGGATCAGGCCCGCCTGGGCCAGCACGGAAAGGTTGGCCGACATGGTGTTCTGGCGCACATCCAGCCTTGCACCGATGTCACCGGCCGCCATCCCTTCGGGACCGGCCTTCACCAGCAGGCGGAACACGTCCAGCCGGGTCGGCTGAGACAGGGCGGCAAAGGCGGCGAGGGCGTGATTCGTATCCATATATCACGATGTATGGATATATCTGACCCGAGTCAACAGGCCCCTGCCAAAGCGGCCGGGTTGGCGGCCTATTCGGCCGCCAGTGCCCCGTCGGGTTTTTCCGCGCGCACGGCGGAATACTTGAACTCGGGGATCTTGCCGAAGGGGTCCAAAGCCGAGTTCGTCAGGATGTTCGCCGCCGCTTCGACATAGGCAAAAGGCAGGAACACCATGTCCTCGGCCACGGCGCGATCCGCCCGCGCCATCACGTCGACCGAACCGCGCCGCGTGGTCAGACGGACGTGTTCACCCGGCGCCACGCCCAGCTTGCGCAGCGTGGCCGGGTGCAGCGAACAATTCGCCTCGGGTTCGATACTGTCCAGCACGCTGGCCCGGCGGGTCATGCTGCCGGTGTGCCAGTGTTCAAGCTGCCGGCCCGTGGTCAGGATCATCGGGTATTCGTCGTTGGGCACCTCGGCGGGGGGTGTCACCCGGACGGGTGCAAACCTGGCCCGCCCGGCGCGGCGCGGAAAGCCGTCGCCAAAGACCACGGCCTGCCCCGGATCGGTGGGCGACTGGCAGGGATAGGTGACGGCGCCCTCGTTCTGAAGCCGCTTCCAGGTGATGTGGTGCAGGCTGCGCATGGACATCTTCATCTCGTCGAACACGCTGCGCGGGCCGTCATAATCCCAGTCCAGCCCGACGCGCCGGGCCAGATCGACGATCACCGCCCAATCCTCGCGCGCCTCTCCCGGGGGCGGGACGGCCTGGCGGCCCATCTGCACCTGCCGGTTGGTGTTGGTCACGGTGCCGCGCTTTTCGGGAAAGGCCGACGCGGGCAGGATCACATCGGCATAGTTCGCCGTTTCGGTCAGGAAGATATCCTGCACCACCAGGTGATCCAGCTTGGCCAGGGCATCGCGGGCATGTTCCACGTCGGGGTCGGACATGGCGGGGTTTTCGCCCAGGATATACATGCCCTTGATCTCGCCGCGATAGATGGCGTCGATGATCTCCACCACCGTCAGGCCCGGAGTTTCCTGGATCGCGGTGCCCTTCCAGATGTGGCGGAACAGCTCGCGCACCTCGGGGTCGGCCACGCTTTGATAATCGGGCATGACCTGGGGGATCAGCCCGGCATCGGATGCGCCCTGCACGTTGTTCTGGCCGCGAAGCGGGTGCAGCCCGGTGCCCGGGCGCCCGATCTGGCCACACAGAAGCGCCAGCGCGATCAGGCAGCGGGCGTTGTCGGTGCCGTGGATATGCTGGGAAATCCCCATGCCCCAGAAGATCATCGCCCGGCTTGCCCCGGCATAGGTGCGGGCCACGTCGCGGATCATCTCGGCGCTGATGCCGCAAAGATCGCTCATCCGTTCGGGGGTGAAGGCGCGGATATGATCGCGGAATTCGAAGAAGCCTTCGGTGAACCCCTCGATATACTGCCGGTCATAGAGCTTTTCCTCGACGATCACGTTCATGATCGCATTCAGAAGCGCCACATCGGTGCCCGGGCGGAATTGCAGCATGTGGCTGGCGTGGCGTTTCAGCGCCTGGCCGCGCGGGTCCATGACCATCAACTGCCCGCCCCGCTTGGCGAACTGCTTGAAGAAGGTGGCGGCGACGGGGTGGTTTTCGGTCGGGTTGGCGCCGATCACGATGGCCACATCGGCATTCTCGATCTCGTTGAACGTCGCCGTCACGGCGCCCGATCCGACATTCTCCATCAACGCGGCCACCGAAGAGGCATGGCAAAGCCGCGTGCAGTGGTCCACGTTGTTGTGGCCGAACCCCTGCCGGATCAGCTTCTGGAACAGATAGGCCTCTTCGTTGGTGCATTTCGCGCTGCCGAACCCGGCCACCGCCTTGCCGCCGTAATAGCTGCGGATGTCCACCAGCCCGGCACCGGCCTTTTCCAGCGCCTCGTCCCAGGTCGCCTCGCGGAAGTGGGTCCAGGGATTGGCGGGATCGACGTTCAGCCCCTTTTCGGGCGCATCGTCGCGGCGGATCAGCGGTTTGGTCAGGCGGTGCGGGTGGTGGATATAGTCGAACCCGAACCGCCCCTTGACGCAAAGCCGCCCTTCGTTGGCCGGGCCGTTGATGCCCTCGACATATTTGACCTTGCCATCCTTGACCTTGATCGACACCTGGCAACCGACGCCGCAGAAGGGGCAGACGCTTTTGGTTTCGCTGTCGAAATCGGCGCGGTCGCCCACCTGCGCCTCGTTCACCACCGACGACGGCATCAGCGCGCCCGTCGGGCAGGCCTGCACGCATTCGCCGCAGGCCACGCAGGTGGAATCGCCCATGGGATCGCCCAGATCGAAGGTCGGGTAACTGTCGTGCCCCCGCCCCGACATGCCGATCACGTCGTTCACCTGCACCTCGCGGCAGGCGCGCACGCACAGCCCGCATTGAATGCAGGCGTCAAGGTTCACCGACATCGCCACATGGGAATCGTCCAGCAGCGGAATGCGCGATGGCTCCAGCGGCGGAAAGCGGCTTTCATCCACGCCCTGTTGCGCCGCCATGTCCCAGAGATGCGCCGACTTGTCGTGCGCCACGTCCTGCTTTGGCTGATCGGCCAGCAGCATTTCCATGACCATCCGGCGAGCCTTGACCTCGCGCGCGCCCTGCGACGACACGACCATGCCATCGGCGGGCTGGCGAATGCAGGAGGCGGCAAGGTTGCGCTCTCCTTCGATGGCGACCATGCAGGCGCGGCAATTGCCATCGGCGCGATAGCCCGGCTCATCCCGGTGGCACAGGTGCGGGATTGTGGTGCCCACCCTCTTGGCCACCTCCCAAATGGTCTCGCCGGACTCGGCTTCGACCTCTTGACCATCGAGGGTAAAACGCAGGGTATCGGACATTCTTCAGTCTCCGGGTCACAATTGCCGCCACCCTAGACCGTAACGCAGGGGAAGGCGATAATCACCGGCGACCGGTTGCGCGTCTTTTTAGACATCGGGCCGACAGCTTGCCGCACTCTTGCTGGCAAACGTCCTGGCCGCTCAGGGCAACGTGTCCTCCTCGAAGGTATCGCGCCAGAATTCAAGCATCAGCGCCCGCCGGTTGGCGTCAAGCGCCACCAGAAGCGCCGGGGAAAGCGGGATCGCACGGCGCGCACTGGGGGGCAGGCTGGTTTCGGCGTCCTCCAGATCGGTGACAAGCCCCGCCCGCAGCAGCAATCCCTGCGCTTCGGGCGACAGAAGGAAATCCAGCAGGCGGGCGGCCATTTCACCCCGGCGGGCCTTGCGGGGGATCAAATAGGCCCGCGACAGGAACAGCGTGTAATCCCTGGGCAGGATCACCCCCACCTCGGGCGAGGCCGCGTTCGAGACGTAGGACCCCAGCACGTTGTAGGCGATCAGGTATTCCCCCCGCGCCACCCCGGCGATGATCTCGGCGGAACAGCAGGTCGCCACGGCGTCGATCCGCGCGAAGCTTTCCATCAGGCCGCCGAATGTCGTCGCCTCAAGGCTGTCGCTATAGGCAAAGAGATAGCCAAGCCCCGAGGCGGCGATATCGTAGGTGGCGATCTTGCGGCGATAGAATTCGGGCCGGGCGCGCATGGCGTCCAGCAGGGCAAACCGGTTCTGCGGCACGGCATCGGCCCGCAGCAGGCGCTTGTTGTAGACGATGACGGCCGGTTCGGTCGTGACGCCCCACAATTCATCCCGCCAGCGGCGCGTTGCGGGCAGGGCCAGCGTCGCGGCCGACCGGTGGGGCTGCGCACAGGCGGCATTGACCAGCCAGACCATCTGCTGCACCGCCGAGGAAAACACCGCATCGGCGCCCGGGCCATCCCCCCGGCAATCTTCCCGGGTGCGGGCAAACAGAGCGTTCGACCCCCATTGTTCATAGGTGATCGCCAGTTCGGGGTTGCGTTCGGCAAAGCGTTCGATGACCGGGCGGATGATGGCGATATCGGTGGTTGACCGCATCAGGAAAGCGGTATCGCCCCCGCCGATGCGCACCGTCGCCTCCTGCGCCGTGGCCTGCACCGGCAACAGCGCCAGCAGGGCGCAAAGCACGAGACGCAGCAGCGCGGTCATGTCCCCTCCCCCCCGGTCGGCAGGACGATGGCGGCGCGAAACCCCTTTTCGTCGCGTGTCATCTCGACCGCGCCGCCAAAGGCCCGGGCCACCGACTGGACGATGGAAAGGCCGATGCCATTGCTGCCCTCGCGCGAATCGGCGTTGCGGTTGAACCTTTCGCCCAACCGCGCGAGGATCTTCTGATCCGGCCCGGGGCCCTGATCGCGCACCCACAGGATGGCCTCGGCCCCGCGCCGTTCGGCGCCGATCACCACCGGAGGCACCCCGTGGGCCACGGCATTGCCCAGAAGGTTTCGCCCGGCCTCTTGCAGGGAAAAGGCATCGGCCCGCACCATCACCGGCTCTTCCCCGATCTCAAGCCGCAGATCGACCGCCGGCGCCAGAACGCCCTGGTCGTCGCGCTCCATGATCTCAAGCGCCACGTCGCGCAGATCGACAGGGGCGCGGGGCACAGAATCACTTCGGTGCAGCACCAGCGCCCGGTTCAGAAGCTGGTCCAGCAGCGTGCCAAGCGACCGGGTGCGCGACAACAGCCTGTCCATCGCCCGGCTGCGGGCCGGACCGTCGGGTTCGATGATGGCGGTTTCGGCGTGAACGCGGATGGCGGCAACCGGCGTGCGCAACTGGTGGGCGGTGTCGGATATGAGGTTGCGTGTACCCTCGAACTGATCCGAAAGCCGGCCCATGAACCGGTTCATCGCCCCGATCATGACCTGCAATTCCTGCGGCAGCCGGTCGGGCAGAATGGGCGTCAGATCGTGGGGGTCGCGCTCGGACAGGCCCTGGGTGATCGCCTCAAGCGGGCGCAGCGCGCGACGGATGACCATCCAGGCCACCAGCACCAGCGCCAGACCGGCCAGCGCCATCGGCAGGATCGCGTTCAGCATCAGGTCGGTCATCATCGCGGTGCGCGCGCGCAGGGTCTGGCCAACCACGATTTCCACAAGGCCCGAAAAATCGCGTTCGGCAAAGCGGCGGTTCACCCGGATGAAGCGCGCGGCCTCGCCGTTCAGCCGGGCATCGAAATAGACCGGCGCATCGCCGCGCCGCGCGGGGCCGTCGATCTGCATCTCGGCATCCAGCCCGGTGATGAATTCGCCCTCGGGGCCACGCACGCGGTAATAGATCCGGTCCTCGGGGGCCTGCGCCAAAAGCTCGAAGGCCGAAACCGGCAGGTCGGCAACGGGCCGCCCGCCCAGAATGCGGATGGATTCGGCAATGTCGTTGGCGGCCCCCAGCAGGATCTGGTCATAGGCCCGCCGCACCGCCGTCTGACCGTTCAGCCACATCGACCCGGCCACCAGAAGCCCCCCCAGGAACAGGATCGCGAGAACGGCGAACAGCACCCGGGTGACAAGGCTGCGGGTGGGCGGACGCTCAGCCATCGGCAAAGATGCGGTATCCGACACCGCGCTGGGTTTCGATGCGCACATCGCTGTCGGCGAACCTCTTGCGCAGGCGGGCGATGTAAAGCTCGATGGCGTTCACCCCGACATCGGCATCGTCGAACCCGAAAAGGGAATCGTAAAGGCGGGTTTTCGACAGGTACTGCCCCTGGTGGCGGATCAGCGTATCCAGAAGGGCCGCCTCGCGCCGGGTCAGGCCCATCTGGCGGCCGTTCAACCGTGCGCTGCGGTCGTTCAGCGAAAAGACAAGGCTGCCCAGGGTAATCCGTTCCTCCTTGCGCTCGGCCTCGCGCCGGACGAGCGCGCGCAGCCGCGCCTCAAGCTCGCGCTGATCGAAGGGCTTGCCCAGGTAATCGTCGGCCCCCTGGTCCAGCGCCGCCACCCTGTCATCGATCGAGGTCAGCGCCGTGAGCATGAGCACGGGCGTGCGGTCGGCCTCGCGGCGCAGATCGCGCAGCAGGGCCAGCCCCGATCCGTCGGGCAGGTTGATATCGAGGATCACGGCGTCATATCTCTGGACCGCGCGGTAATCGTCTGCCGCCTCGATGCTGACGGCCAGATCGCAGACGATCCCCGAGCGGGCAAGGTGCGCCATAACGCCCTCGGCCAGATCCTCGGTATCCTCGACCAGCAGGATTCGCATGGCGCGGCAGTCCCCCCTCTGCCCGAACTGACAGGTTCATGACAGCTATATCCGTTACACATCCCTGACCCGCGGGAAAGGGCGAATGCCCCCCACGGGAACGACCTCGGCGCAAGGGAGTGCGCCGAGCAACTTCTGAGGAGGAACCCATGAGAACATCCGCAACCCGCGGCCTGATTGCCGCTGTCGCCCTGTCGCTGTCGGCCGTGACCGCATCGGCCCAGGAAAACCCCGAATGCATCGCGCCCGCCAACCCCGGCGGCGGCTGGGATTTCACCTGCCGCCAGGTCGGCAAGGTGCTGCAGGACCTGGGCCAGATCGACAAGACCATGCAGGTCGTCAACCTTGCCGGTGGCGGTGGCGGCGTGGCCTTCGCCGAGGTGGTGAACAAGCGCA
This sequence comes from Oceaniglobus trochenteri, assembly GCF_020529025.1. GTDB lineage: Bacteria > Pseudomonadota > Alphaproteobacteria > Rhodobacterales > Rhodobacteraceae > Oceaniglobus > Oceaniglobus trochenteri. The sequence goes on along the minus strand of NZ_JACNMM010000003.1, from coordinate 472,970 downwards.
ACGATTCCGATGACCTGATCGTCGCCGCCTCGTCGGCCACGGCAACCCGCCTGGCCCAGGGCAGCTATCCGGGCAACACCATGGACCAGGTCCGCTGGGTCGCCTCGATCGGTGCCGATTACGGCGTGATCGCGGTTGCCGCCGACAGCGAGATCGAGACGCTGCCGCAGTTTCTTGACCAGATCAAGAACGACCCCACATCGGTTTCCATCGCCGGCGGTTCTGCCGTGGGTGGCTGGGACCACCTGAAGGTGCTGATCGCCGCCGACGCCTATGGCATCGACGATGTGCGTTCCGTCAAGTACATCGCCTTCGACGGCGGCGGCGAGGCGGTGACCCAGCTTCTGGCCGGGTCGGTGCAGGGCTTCACGGGCGATCTGTCCGAAGCCAAGGGTTTCGTCGAATCCGGTGACATCAAGGTGCTTGCCGTTCTCGCGCCCGAGCGTCTGGACGGCGATTTCGCCGATATCCCCACCGCCAAGGAACAGGGCGTCGATGCGCTTGGCGCCAACTGGCGCGGTTTCTACGCCCCCGGCGGCTCCAGCGATGAAGCCTACAACGCCTGGGTCGAAAAGATCGCCGCCCTCTACGCTTCGGACGAGTGGAAAGAGATCATGGCCGTGAACGGCCTGGCCCCCCTCGGCCTTCAGGGCGCCGAGTTCGAAGAGTTCGTCGCCGACAGCGTGGCACGCATCCAGGCGATTTCGAAGGAAATCGGCATCATCAAGTAAACGCCGCCGACACCACGGCCCGGACCGGGCGCCGCCCCACCATGCGGCGCCCGGTCCTGCCCAACCTGTTCCGAATTGGAGATCTCAATGAGTGATCGCATCTTCGGTGTCTTCGGCATGCTTCTCGCCATCGGGTTCGCCATTGCGGCGATCGCCATCGAGGAAAGCTTCCTGTCCGATGCCGTGGGCCCCAAGGCCTTTCCCCTGATCATCGCCGCGATCCTTGGCCTGTCCAGCGCCGTCATCGCCCTGCGCCCCGACCCCGAGCCCGCCTGGCCCGCCCTTGGCCGCCTCGTGGAAATCGGTGCCGCCGCTGTCGTCATGATCCTTTATGCCAACCTGTTGCCCGAAGCGGGCTTCGTGCTCTCGACCGCCTTCGCGGCCGGATACCTGGCCTGGCGGCTGGGTTCGTCCCCCTTCGAGGCAGTCGCCACCGGGGTCGGCACCTCGGTCGGCATCTACGTCATCTTCCACCTGGTGCTGGGGCTGTCGCTTGCCCGCGGGCCCTGGGGCTTCTGAGGAGCATACAATGGACACTCTTGCATCCCTGGGCGACGGTTTTGCCGTCGCGCTGACATGGCAGAACCTCGGGCTGGCCCTGCTGGGCTGTTTCCTGGGCACCATCATGGGCGCGCTGCCCGGTCTTGGCCCCTCGAACGGCGTGGCGATCCTGATTCCGCTGGCCTTCACCCTGGGGCTGGGCGCGACGCCATCGCTGATCCTGCTGACCTCGGTCTATTACGGGGCGATGTACGGCGGGCGCATATCGTCGATCCTGCTGAACATTCCCGGCGATGAACCGGCCATGATGACCTGTCTCGACGGGCACCCCATGGCAAAGAAGGGCCTTGCCGGCGAGGCGCTGTCGCTTTCGGGCATCGCGTCCTTCGTCGGTGCCTTCATCGCCACCTGGGGCCTGATCTTTCTGGCGCCGCAACTGGTGAAGATCGCCCTTCTGTTCGGCCCGGCCGAGTATTTCGCCCTTTTCGCCCTGGCCTTCATGACCCTGGGCGGCGTTTCCTCGACCAACCAGGCCAAGTCGGCCTTTGCCGCCGCCCTGGGAATCGGGCTGGCCATGGTCGGGGTCGACACCCAGACCGGCGTTCCGCGCTTCACCTTCGGCGAGGTGCATCTCTACGACGGGCTTGATTTCCTGGTGGCCATCGTCGGGCTGTTCGCCCTGTCCGAGGTCTTCATCTTTCTTGAAAACCGCCACGGCGGGTCCGAGGCACAGGGCAAGAAGCTGGAGATCGGCCGGATCTATCCGCCCTGGTCGATGATCCGGCAGTGCACGCCGACCATGCTGCGCACCTCGTTCCTGGGCTTCGTGGCGGGCGTCCTGCCCGGCGCGGGGGCCTCTCTGGGGTCGTTCATCTCGTATTCCATGGAAAAGCGGCTGGTGGACAAGGAAGGCACCTTCGGCACCGGCGATCCGCGCGGCGTGGCAGCCCCCGAGGCCGGCAACAACGCCGCCGCCGGTGGCGCGCTGGTGCCGATGCTGGCCCTGGGCGTGCCCGGATCGGGAACGACAGCGGTGCTTCTGGCGGTGCTTCTGTCGCTGAACATCACGCCGGGGCCGCTGCTGTTTTCGCAGAACCCCGATGTGGTCTGGGGCCTGATCGCGGCGCTTTTCATCGCCAACTTCATGCTTCTGGCCATGAACATTCCCATGGTCGGGCTGTTCACCCGGGTGCTGATGATCCCCTCGCGCATCCTGATGCCGATTGTCGCCATGGTCAGCTTTGTCGGCATCTACGGCATCTCGGGCTCCAGCTTCGATCTGCTGGTGATGATCGGCTTTGGCGTGATGGGCTGGCTGCTGCGCAAGTTCGACGTGCCGCTGGTGCCGATCATCCTGGGCACGCTGCTGGGCAACGCGATGGAAAACAACCTGCGCCGCGCGGTGACCATCGACAACGGCAACTGGCTGACCCTGATCGACAGCCCCCTGGCCATCGGGCTGTGGCTGGTGGCCATCGTCGGCTTTGTCCTGCCGCTGATCGTGGGCGCGCGGGTCAAGGCCGGAATGCGGGCCCGCGGCGACGAAGAAGGGTCGACCCGCGACTGACACCGACGAACCGACCGCCCCCGCCCGGGGTGGTCGGTTCCCCCGGGCCCCTGCGCTGGCGGGCGCCTGTTTTCCAAAGCCGTGTTGCACATCCCGCGCCCATGGGCCAAATCCCACCCAGACAAGGGAGAGCGGCATGGTTGAAATCACACTGGTGCGCCACGGGCAGGCAAATTCCGCCGCGACGGACGAGGCCGGGTATGACCGCCTGTCCGACCTGGGCCGCCAACAGGCGGCATGGCTGGGCGAACACCTGCGCGACACGCGGCAAACCTTCGATCACGTCATCTGCGGCACCCTGAACCGCCAGCACGACACCGCAAAGGCCATTGCCTCCTGCCTGGACCTTGAATTCAGCCAGGACGCGCGCCTGAACGAGCTGGATTATTACGGGCTGGCCACGTCGCTGCGCGACAACCACGCCATCCCGATGCCAAGGGACCGCGACGAATTCCTTCACCACATGCCGCAACTCATGACCGCATGGGAGGCCGGGCAGCTTCACAGCGAACTGGAAACCTTCGCCGCCTTCGAGGGGCGCGTGCGGGCCATCATCGACCACGCCGAATCGCTGGGCGGGCGGGTGATGCTGGTCACCTCGGGCGGGCTGATCGGGATGGCGATGCGGGTTCTGCTGCGCCTTGAGGTGGCCAGCTATGCCAATGTCCTGCTGCAGATCAACAACACCTCGCTGCACCGCTATGTGAAAGGCGGCAATGCCCTGTTGCTGGACACCTTCAACGCCCTGCCCCATCTTGAGCGGGCCGACCGGTTTCACGCCCGCACCCATATCTAGGCGGGGCAACCGGCGCACTGACAGCAAAGGCCGCGTGCAATGCCCAACTTGAAACGTCGCAACTTCGCCGTGATCGGGCTTGGCTCGTTCGGGGCGACCATCGCCAAGGAACTGGCCCGCTTCGACAACTACGTCCTGGGGATCGACCGTGACCCGGCGGCGGTGAACCGCATGGCAGACGAGCTGTCGCAATGCGTGATCGCCGACGGCGGCGACGAAGCGGCGCTGCGCGAAATGGGGCTGGACGGATACGACGTGGCCGTCATCGCCATGGGCGAGGATCTTGAAGCCAGCATCGTGTCGTCGATCACGGTGAAGATGGCCGGCGTTCCCGAGGTCTGGGCCAAGGCCACCACCCGGATGCACCACCGCATCCTGTCGAAGGTCGGCGTCGACCGGATCATCCACCCCGAGGAACAGATGGGCCGCCATATCGCCCAGATGCTGCACAATCCGCTGGTGCGCGATTACGTCAGCCTGGGCAACGGGTTTCACGTCGTCAACATCGTGGTGCCCGAACGGCTGGCCGGGAAATCCCTGGCCGATCTGAACCTGCTGGAACGCTTCGATCTGCGTTGTGTCGGCGTCATGCAGGGCAGCACCTACAAGGGCAGCGAACACGCCGATTGCACGCTTGAGGAAAACGACCGCCTGATGATCCTGGGCCAGCGCAGCAACCTGCGCCAGTTCGCGGATACGGTGTGACTTGATCGCCCTGCGCAAACTGCCCCCGCCCGCGCTTCTGGCGCTGCTTTACCTTGCCCTGATCGTGGTGGGCACCATCATCCTGCGCCTGCCCCTGGCCCATGACGACAGCGTGGGCTGGATGGAGGCGCTATTCACCTCGACCTCGGCCGTGACCGTGACCGGGCTGGCCGTGGTGGACACCGGCAGCGCCTTTACCCCCTTCGGACAGGCGGTGGTGGCCGTCCTGATCCAGATGGGCGGGCTGGGCCTGATGACCTTTGCGGTGCTGCTGCTGTCGGTGCTGGGCATCCCGATCAACCTGCCCCAGCGCATGGTCCTGCGCGAGGATCTGAACCAGACATCACTGTCGAACCTGGGGAAACTGGCCCTGCGGGTGATGAAGATCGCCATCGCGGTCGAAGTCTTGGGCGCACTCCTTCTGGCGGCGGTCTTCGTGCCGGAATTCGGCTGGCGGCCGGGCCTGTGGCAGGCGGTGTTTCACTCGGTCTCGGCCTTCAACAACGCCGGCTTCTCGCTGTTTTCCGACAGCCTGTCGGGCTTTGCCACCAATCCCCTCGTCAACCTGGTGATTCCGCTGATGTTCGTGATCAGCGGCCTGGGCTTCGTGGTGATCGGTGACATCATGCGCGTGCGGGCCTGGAACCGGCTTTCGATGCACACGAAACTGATGATCGTCGGCACCCTGGGCCTGATCGCCTGGGGCAGTCTCAGCTTTGCGCTTCTGGAGTGGAACAACCCCGCCACCCTGGGCCTGTTCGATCACGCCTGGGAAAAGGCCATGGTGTCGTGGTTCCAAGGGGTCACGCCGCGCACCGCCGGGTTCAACACCATCGACACCTCGGCCATGCACGATGAAACCGTGCTGATCACCATATCCCTCATGCTGATCGGCGGCGGCAGCGCCTCGACCGCCGGGGGGATCAAGGTGACAACCTTCATCGTGCTGATCCTGGCCACCATCGCCTTTTTCCGCCGCCATTCGGAACTGCGCGCCTTCGGGCGCAGCATCGCCGCGACCGAGATCATGAAGGTGCTGGCCCTGACCACGATCAGCCTTTTGCTGGTCATGGTCTCGCTGTTCATGCTGATGGTGGTGCAGGACGGCGATTTCCTCAAGCTCAGCTTTGAAATCGCCTCGGCCTTCGGGACGGTCGGCCTGTCCATGGGCGAAACCGGCGAGTTGAACACCGCCGGCCGGCTGATCGTGATCGTCGTGATGTTCCTTGGCCGGGTGGGGCCCCTGACCCTCGGGTTCTTCCTGGCGACCCGGTCGAAACCGCGGGTGCGCTATCCCGAGGGGCAGATCTACCTCGGGTAGGACTCAGCGCTTGCCGCTGAAATACAGCCGGTAATACAGCCAGTCGGGCAGGAACTGCGACAGGCGGAACATCGCGGCGAACCCCATGGGGAAGCTCTTCTTGAAGCCTTCGCCCTGCATGTGTTCGAAGACCTCCTGCGCGGCCTCGTCCGGTTCCATGATGAAGGGCATCTTGAAATCATTCTTGTCGGTCAGGCGGGTGCGGATGAAGCCCGGGTTCACCAGTTGGACACCGACACCCGAACCGCGCATTTCGCCGTAAAGCTGTTCGGCCAGGTGCATCACACCCGCCTTCGACGCGCCATAACCGATCGACCCTGGCAAGCCGCGATACCCCGAGATCGAGCCTGTCACCACGATATGCCCGGCCCCCTTCTGCGCCATCTTCGGCACCACCTGGCCCAGAACCCGGGCACAGCCGCCGAAGTTCACGTCGCACATGGCGGCCACCTGTTCGGCGTTCCATTCGCCGGCCTTCTGCGGCCAGTAGACACCGGCCAGATAGACCAGCCCGTCGATGTCGCCCGCCTCTTCGGCGGCGCGGCGCAGGCTTTCGGGGTCGGTCACGTCACAGGTCACGACACTGGCCTTGCCCGGCAGGTCATCGGCCAGGTCCTTCAGGCGGTCGGCACTGCGCGCGCTGAGGATCACCTCGGCACCGGCCGCGCTCAGCCGCCGGGCCAGCGCCCGGCCCAGCCCTTCGGAAGCCCCCACAAGCCAGTATCGTTTCCCGTTCCATTCCCTCATGTCTTGTCCTTTGGTCGTATTGTGGCGACCAATTCGGCCACCTTGATTCCGTATTTTCGAAACTGGCTGCGGTTTATGATCGTCGTCTGGTCCACCAGGTACATCCAGTCAATGACGTTCAGAATGTGGCCACCGGACTCCTTTGGCAATCGGATGGTGTATTTCAGTTGCACGGTCGGCCCGGATTGCGCGCCGCGCCCGGTGCCGATCACATCCTCGGCGTCAGCGCGAAACCGCCCCTCGTCGTCCAGTGCCAGGTGCCAGGCGCGCTCCTGCCTCTCGCCGTTGTCATAGCGGAACACCTGATCCAGCGTTCCCTTTGCCCCGTCCCAGCTTCCCGTCATGTCGGCGGTGAACCGCGACGTGATGCGCCCGCCGGGCCCATAGATCACGCCATCACATTGCAACGGCCCCCCAAGGTGTCGGCGCAGATCGAATTCGGGGCCGAGGTGATCATAGTCGGACGGGCGCTGTCCGCTGAAGGACGCGAAGTAATGTCGCAGGACGATCACCGCCACCACCAGAAGGATGCCCGCAAGAAACCAGATAACAACCACCATCGATCAACCTCTTTCGATGGGCATGCCCGCCAGAAGGGCGAGCGCACACAACTTGAGTACACAGGGCAACAAAGCATATAACACTGTCAGTGTAAAAAGCGCGCGAGCATCGTTCCCGGTTCCCGATTCGAAGCCGGAAATCTCGAGCACCGGCAAAAGAATCACCGCAGCCAAAGCCAGGGTCGCCTTGCTGACGAAGGACCAGAGGCCAAAGGCCTGTTCGGCCCCCGTGGTGATGCGCCCCATGCGGGCGGCGAAGATCGCGGTCAGGATCGTCATGTCCGCCCCCAGCGCCGCGCCCGATGCCGCACAGATCAGCGCGAACAGCAGGCTGTCGCCCGGCCCCAGCATCGCGGCAAAGGCGAACGACAGGATGGCCAGTGACATCCCCGCGACAAGGGCGCGCTTTTCCCCGACCCGCGCCGCGATCCGCCCCCAAAGAGGGGCCGAAACCGCCGCCGCAAGGAAGAACAGCAACAGAAGCGGCCCCGCCGCTCCGGGCGCCTCCAGCCTGCTTTCCACGAAGAACAGGAACAGCGTCGAGGTGACGGCAACCGGCATCGCGTTCAGCAGCGCGATCAGCAACAGGCGCCGCGCCGTCGGGTCGGCCAGGATGGGGCGCAGGCCGGTTTCCCCCGGCACCACCGCCCCGGCCGACCATTCGCGCGCCATGGCCAGCATGGCCAGCACCACCAGCCCGGCAAAGCCCCAGGCAAAGACGGCGAAGGGCGCGCCACTGGCCACCAGCGCGGTCGGCGCCACCGCCGCCAGACAGACCCCCAGAAGCGCGCCGGTTTCCCGCCAGGCCGCCAGGCGCACATGCCCGCCCGCGCCAAGGGCACCGGCCCTGGCAACCCCCTGTGCATAGAAGGTGATGGTCAGGAAGCTGAACCCCGAGAATAGCCCGGTCAGCGTCACCGCGAACCAGGCCACCGGCGGCAGGGCGGGCGGCAGCGCAAAAAGCGCCACCATCGACACCGCCATCAGCCCCCCGGCCAGCGCGACCGACACGGTCCGCCAGCGCCGCAACCTGTCGGCCAGCCAGCCAAGCACCGGGTCCTGCACCACGTCGATCAGGCGCAGCGCCGCCAGCACGGCGCCCAGCACACCCAGCCCGACGCCATGCTGATCGACATAGAATTTCGGCGCGTGGATATAGATCGGCAGCCCCGCCATGGCCAGCATGGCCGCAAAGACGGAATAGCGCGCCAGCCCGGCACTCACCGGCTCACCTCGTCTCCGGGCGGTTCGGGGCGGGGGCGATAGCCGGCACCCTTCCACCACAGCTTCAGCGCCTGCCAGTGGATCAGCCCCAGCACCCGGCGCGATCCGAAGGGCCGGCGCAGACAGGCGCGAAGGATCGCGCGGTTGCTCAGCGCCCGGCGCGGCCCGGTCAGCGTGGCATAAAGCCCGCCGTTCTCCTGGCGATAGTCGATCCAGATGCCGATCTTCTCGGCGCCGATGTCAAAGCGGAACCGGTATCCGCCGCCCACCGGCTGAAAGGGCGAAACGTGGAATATCTTGCGCGCTTCCAGCGTATCCTCGCGCGTGATCGGGGCAAGGTCGGCGTGATGGCACAGATAGGAATGCCGGTCGCCGAAGGTATTGCTGACCTCGGCGATCACCACGCGCAGGGTATCATCCGCCCCGTAGACCAACCAGAACGACACCGGGTTGAAGACATGGCCCAGAACACGCGGTTGCGCCAGAAGCAGGACGCGCCCCGTCACGGCAAGACCATGGGCCGCCAGCACCTCGCGCACCCAGGCGGCACCGCGCCCCTGCCCCGGCGCACCGCCGTGATCGCTGTCATGAAGCGAGGTCAGCCCCGCCCGGTTGCGCACGAAAAGCCAGGGCGCGTCCTGGGTGCGTTCGGGCTCGGCCAGGACATAATCGATGGAATAGCGAAAGCTGTTGGAAATTGCCCCGCGCCGACCGTGAAAGGTGGTTCCCTCGATATGTTCGACGCAATCCCTCATCCCACGGCAAGATGCCCCTGCGCGATGCCGCCCGCAACCTCCAGCCCGCTGGACAGGCCATCCTCGTGAAAGCCGTTGCGCATCCAGGCACCGCAGAACCAGGTGTTGCGCGCGCCGTTCATGCGCCGCACCGCCGCCTGTCCCTCAAGCGCGGCAAGGTCATAGACCGGGTGGCGGAACTCGGCCTCGTCATAGATCTTGGCCGGGTCGATGGGGCGGGTGCTGTTCAGGGTCACGAACATCGGATCGTCACGGGGGATCGGCTGCAGCGAATTCATCCAGTACGACAGGTCGATCCGGTCGGACTGTGCGCCGCCCTTCGGCTCGGCATAGACCCAGCTGGCCCAGGCCCCCTTGCGGCGCGGCATCAGCGTTTCGTCGCAATGCAGCACGATGCGGTTGGGCTGGTATTTCACCGCCCCCAAAGCCGCCCTTTCGGCGGGCGAGGCATCGCCCAGAAGGGCAAGGCTGTCGTCCGAATGGGTGGCCAGAACCACCTGGTCGAACTGCTCCAGCGGCTGCCCCTCGGCCTTGATCTGCACGCCCTGGGCACCGCGCCGTACCTCCTGCACGCTGGCGCGGGTGCGGATATCGACCCCGCGCCGCTCCATCCGGTCCTGAAGGCGGCGGACATACTCCACCGATCCGCCCTTCACGGTGTACCATTGATGCTGACCCGTCGCGCCCAGCAGGGCATGGTTGCGGAAGAATGAAATCATCGCCTGCGCCGGAAAATCCAGGATGCCGCGCGTGGGCGTCGACCATATCGCCCCCGAAAGCGGCAGCAGGTAATAGTCGCGAAACCACGCGCCGGTGCCAAGGGCGTCAAGAAAGGCGCGGATGGTCATGTCGGGGCGGTTGGCAACGGAAACCGCGCGGCTGTTGAAGCGGGCGATGTCCGACAGCATCCGCAGGAACCTGGGGTTGGCGATGTTGCGCCGCTGCGCGAAGACCGAACCGAAGCTGCGCAACCCGTATTCCAGGGCGCCCCCATTGATCGAGGCGCCAAAGCTCATGTTGCTTTCCACCACGGGCACGCCCAGATCGTCGAACAGCCGCACCATGTTGGGGTAATTCACCTTGTTGAACACGATGAACCCGGTATCCACCGGCTGATCGCCCCGCTTGCCCGCGATGACGGTGCGTGCATGCCCGCCCAGCCGCGGTGCCGCCTCGTACAGCACGACCTGGTGACGGTCCGACAGCATGTGCGCCGCCCCCATTCCCGATATGCCCCCGCCGATCACGGCGATTCTCTGGGCGGCGGCTTTTCCTGTCTCGAACGGCATCTTGTCTCCGAACCTGTTGCTCGGGATCTATACGCGCCAGGGGTCCGGCCAGATTAAAGGAAAGTTGGCAAAGCGGTGATCCGGCCCGCGACTTGCGGCGTAATTGATACATGCAAACCGGTAACGTACATATCACGCAGACGGCGCCGCCCCCCGGGGTATGGTGCTCGCCACGGCGCAACCGCACCCAGACCGGAGCATTCAGGACCAAGATGCCCAATCCTGACCGAACACCAGACTGGGCCGAATACATGCGCCGCATCCGGCAGGACCGCGACCAGGCCGCCTTCGGCGCGGTGTTCGATCACTTCGCGCCCCGGATCAAGGGCTTCCTGATCCGCTCGGGCGCGTCCGAATCCATGGCCGAGGACTGCGTGCAGGACGTGATGGCAACCCTCTGGCACAAGGCCCACCAGTTCGATCCCTCGCGCGCCGCCGTCTCGACCTGGATCTTCACCATCGCCCGCAACAAGCGGATCGACGCCCTGCGCAAGCAACGCCGCCCCGAACCCGAAGACATCGCCTGGGGCCCCGAGGAAGAACCCGACCAGGGCGATGTCCTGGCCCTGGCCCAGGAAACCGCGCAACTGGGCGACGCCCTGGCGAAGCTTCCCGAAAAACAACGTGTCCTGATCGAACGTGCCTATTATGCCGAGCTGTCCCACAGCGAAATCGCGGCGGAAACGGGCCTGCCGCTCGGTACGATAAAATCCCGCATAAGGCTGGCGCTGGAACGGCTGCGCCACGCCATGAAGTGAAAGAACCCCGACCATGGGACAGATCCAACATCACCTCACCGATCCGCTGCTGATCGGCTATGCCGCCGGCTCGCTCCCCGAGGCCTTCAGCCTGGTCGTGGCCACCCACATCAGCCTCTGCGACGACTGCCGCGCCCGGCTGGGCGAATTCGAAACGGTGGGCGGCTGCCTGCTGGACGATTGCGCGCCGCGCCCCCTCGCGCCCGGCGCTTTCCAGGCCACGCTGCACCGCATCGCCACGCACGCCGATGACACGCCCCCGGCGCCGGCACCCGCGCCACCCGACACGCCCTTTCCGGCCCCGCTGCGGGCCTATGCGGGGCCCGACGTTGCGGCGGTCCGCTGGCGGGCCATGGGCGGCGGGCTGCGCCAGGCCCGGCTGAACACCGCACCGGGGGCCAGCCTGCGCCTGCTCCATATCCCCGCCGGCACCCGGCTGCCCGATCACGGCCACCGGGGCCTTGAAATGACCCTGGTCCTGCAAGGGGCCTTCAGCGACGAGGACGGAAGATTCGCGCGCGGCGACATCGAAATCGCCAACGAAGCGGTGCATCACACCCCCGTGGCCGAACAGGGCGAGGATTGCATCTGCCTGGCTGCCACCGACGCGCCGCTGAAATTCAACGGCCTTGTCCAGAGGATCGCGCAGCCCTTCCTGGGAATCTGACCGGCCTGGCTCTTTCTTGCCGAAAATACTCAAATCCCGACGCCTGCCCCGGGGGGGTGCCGCTGCTTCAGGCGCGCCCGTCACCGCCCGGCAGGATGGTGGCCGGCTCGACCTCCTCGAAGTCGAAATTGTCCAGCCGCGCCGCCCGCTTGCCCGCCCGTTCAGCTGCCGTGCCGATGCCGTCAAGATCGGCCCGGGCCTGGTTGAAATGGGTGTTCAGCTTCTCGACCCGGCCCACCACCAGCTCCATGTCGCGGTGCAACTGCTTCAGGGTCCGGCGGATTGCCCCGGCCTGTTCGCGCATGCGCGCGTCCTTCAGGATGGCGCGCATGGTGTTCAGGGTCGCCATGCAGGTGGTGGGCGACACGATCCAGACCCGGGCATCGAAACCCTCGCGCACCAGTTCGGGGAAATTGGCGTGCAGCTCGGCATAGACCGCTTCCGAGGGCAGGAACATCAGCGCCCCGTCGGCGGTTTCGCCCTCAAGGATGTATTTCTCCGAGATCGCCCGGACATGGGCGCGCACCGCCGTGCGCATTCCGGCCACGGCCGCGCGTTTCTCATGGTCGCTTTCGGCCCGGCGCAGCGCCTCATAGGCATCCAGCGGGAACTTGCTGTCGATCACGATGGGGCCGGGCGGTTTGGGAAGGTGGATCAGGCAATCGGCCCGCCGCCCGTTGGAAAGCGTGGCCTGCCAGGTGAAACTGTCGCTGGGCAGCGCCTTGCCGACGATGTCGTGCAACTGGATTTCGCCAAAGGCACCGCGGGTCTGCTTGTTGCTCAGGATATCCTGCAACGACAGGACATTGCCCGACAGCTTCTCGATATTCGCCTGGGCGCGGTCGATCGTCTTCAGGCGCTGCTGCAATTCGCCCAGGGATTGCGCCGTGCGGGTGGCCGATCCGGTGAGGTTCCGATCCATCCGCTCGCCCACTTCGGCCAGCCGGGTTTCCATCAGGTGCAGCGTGCGGGCCTGGGCGGCGGCCTGGGCCTCGGCCACGCCGGTCAGATTGCCGCTCAGCTGTTGCTGGCCATCGCCCAGGGCCTGCACCCGCTGGTTCATGTACTGAAGCTGCTGGGCCAGGGGGGCCAGCATCCGGGCCGTGCGCCCGGCGCGCCGCAGGGTCACCACCACCAGGATCACGACCAGAAGGGCCAGCAAGGCCGCCACCACAAGGGCCAGGGTCACGGGATCGCCGGGATCGAAGCTCCGGTCGCCAAGGGTGATCATGTCCGCCCGAACAACCGCTCGATATCCGCCAGCTTCAACTCGACGTAGGTGGGGCGGCCGTGGTTGCACTGGCCGGAATGGGGGGTGGCCTCCATCTCGCGCAGCAGGGCGTTCATCTCTTCGGGGCGCATCCAGCGGCCCGAGCGGATGGACCCGTGACAGGCGATCCGGCTCAGCACGGCCTCGATCCGGGTCTGGACCATGGCGCTCGATCCCAGATCGTCCAACTCGTCCAGGATGTCGCGCAGCATCGCCTCGGCGTTGACGGTGCCAAGGATGGCAGGCGTCTCGCGCACCGCCACGGCGCCGCCACCGAAAGGTTCGATGCCAAGGCCAAGGCGGGCGAATTCCTCGGCCAGTTCCATCAGCCGCGCCGCGTCGCCCTCGGAAAGTTCGACGATCTCGGGGATCAGCAGCGCCTGCGCCGCCACGCCGTTCTCGGCCATCTGGCGTTTCAGCTTTTCATAGACCAGCCGTTCGTGTGCGGCGTGCTGATCGACGATGACCATGCCGTCGGCGGTCTGGGCGATGATGTAATTCTCGTGCACCTGCCCGCGCGCCGCACCCAACGGGAAGCTCTCATCGCTCCCTGACGGTCGCTCTTCAAGCGGTGCGCCCTCCTGCGAAGAGCGACCGTCAGGGAGCGATGAGGCCCGCGCCATCACCGGCAGCGCCTCTCCGAAGCCCGGCGCCTGGGCCGCGTGGGACTGGCGCAGCGCCCCCGCCGAGGGCCGGTCCATCTGATAGACCCGCGGCTCCACCACCTCGGAGCGCATGGCACCCAGCGTCGCCCCCGCCACCGTGGTCGAGGCCCGGTGCCCCGCCCCGGCCAGCGCATGGCGCAGGCCCGAAACGATCAGGCCGCGCGCCACACCCGGATCGCGGAACCGCACCTCGGATTTGGCCGGATGCACGTTCACATCCACCAGTTGCGGATCGCAGTCGAGGAACAGCACCGCCGCCGGATGCCTCTCGCGGCTCAGGAAATCCTGGTAGGCCCCGCGCAGCGCACCATGCAGAAGCTTGTCGCGCACCGGGCGGCCGTTGACGAACAGATACTGCGTGCTGGCCGACCCGCGCGAATAGGTGGGCAGCGCGGCATAGCCGGTCAGGCTCAGCCCCTCACGCTCGGCCTCGATCCGCAGCGCGTTCTGCGCGAAATCACTGCCGATGATCCGCGCCAGCCGTCCGTGCAACGCATCGAACAGATCGCCGGTGCCGGCATCGGCCCGCAGCACCACGCGCCCCTCGCCGCCTCCCGTCACGTCGCGCAGCACGAAACTGACGAAGGGTTCCGCCATGGCCAGGCGTTTTACCACGTCGCCGATGGCCTGTGCCTCGGCCCGGTCGCTGCGCATGAACTTCAGGCGGGCGGGCGTGGCATGGAACAGATCGCGCAGCTCGGCCACCGTACCGCCGCCCAGGGCGGCCGGGCGCACCGCGCTGGCCACGCCGCCGCTGACCGACAGGCAGGCCCCCATGCCCCCCGCCACGCGCGAGGTCAGCGTCAGCCGCCCCACGGCCCCCAGCGACGGCAGCGCCTCGCCGCGAAACCCGAAGGTGTGGATGTTCAGAAGATCCGAGCCGTCGATCTTGCTGGTGGCATGGCGCGAAAGCGCCAGGGGCAGCGCCTCGGCGTCGATGCCGCAGCCGTCGTCGGTGACGCGGATCAGGCTCTTGCCGCCGTCGGCATAGGCCACCTCGATGCGCCGCGCGCCGGCATCCAGCGCGTTTTCCACCAGTTCCTTGACCGCCGAGGCCGGGCGCTCCACCACCTCGCCCGCCGCGATGCGGTTTATCGCGGCGTCGTCCAGCTGTCGGATGACGGGGTGGTTATCGCTCATGTGGGGTTGTGTCACTGCCATGCCACAAGCCCTAGCATGGCCACCTTTGATTCGACCATGGCCAAATCTTCTACCGGGTGGCGGTCACACCCTCGGGGCGGCCGACTATGACAAAGTGCAGATCCTCGGGCCGGTACAGCCGTTTTGCCACCCTGTTGGCATCCTCCAGCGTCACGGCATTCACCATGTCGTTGCGCGTGACGATGTAGTCCAGCCCCAGCCCCTCCATCTGCATGCCCACCAGTTGCGCGGCGATGCGCCCGTTGCCGTCAAAGCGCAGCGGATAGGCGCCGGTCAGATAGGTCTTGGCGGCGTCCAGTTCTTCCTGCGTCACGCCTTCCTTCGCCAGACGGGCCCATTCGTCGCGCACGACCTGCACCGTCTCACCGGCCCTTTCGTTCGCGGTCGAGGCCTGCCCCAGCAGGGCATGGCCGTTGTCGTAGGTCGCCAGATAGCTGCCGATGCCATAGGTCAACCCGCGCTTTTCGCGCACCTCGGTCATCAGGCGGGACGAGAAGTTGCCGCCGCCGAAGATCTGGTTCACCACGAAGGCCGGAAAGAAATCGGGGTCGTCGCGGGCGATGCCCTCATGGCCGAAGACGATCACCGATTGCGGCGTGTCAAAGGGCACCACCGTCACCCCCGGTTCGCCCAGATAGGCGGCGGGCCCCGCCAGCGGCGCGCCCGATTGCGGCAACCCGCCCAGCAGGTCGTCCAGCAGCTTGCCCAGTGCCTCGGGGGTGATGTCGCCCACCGCGCCCACGAACAGCCGGTCACGCACCAGCACGTCGTCATGGGCCTGCACGATATCCTCGCGGGTCAGGGCGTTGACCGATTCGATGGTGCCACTGGCATCCGATCCATAGGGATGATCGCCCCAGGCCAGCCGAGACGCGGTTTCCGAGGCGATGCTGCCCGGATCGGTGGCGTCCGAGCGCAGGCTGGACAGCACCTGTTCGCGCACCCTGTCCAGCGCCACCTGGTCGAAGCTGGGTTCGACCAGCGCCCGGCGCAGCAGGGCCACCGCATCATCGCGGTTCTCGGTCAGGAACTGCGCCGACACCGACACCGCGTCATTCCAGGCATCGAAACCGTAGCTGGCAGCCAGCGATTCCCGCGCGGCGGCAAAGCCCTGGGCATCCAGATCGCCGGTGCCTTCCTCAAGCAGCCCCATCATCAGGTTGACCGATCCGCGCTTGCCCGCGCGATCCAGCGACGCGCCGCCCTTGAACCGGATTTCCAGCGCGGTGAAGGGGATCGAACGTTCCTCGACCAGCCAGGCGGTGATGCCGCCGGGCGATGTGACCTTCTGGATATCGACCTCGGCCCGCAGGGGAAGGGCCGCCAGCGTCGCGAGGGCCAGGGTGAAGACGAAACGGATCATTGCGATACCTCCGTCGCGGCGGTTTCGGGGGCCTTCAGCCAGCCCGTGACGGCATTGTTGCGGTTGAACACCTCGCGTCCGGCGGCGATGATGTCATCCGCCGTCACGGCCTGAAGGATCTCGGGCCAGGCCTCGACATCCTCCAGCGTCAGGCCGCTGGTCAGGGCCGAGCCATAGTTCTGCGCCCGCGACTGCACCGAATCCTCGCCATAGATCAGCGCCGCGCGAAGCTGCATCTTGATCCGCTCCAACTGTTCGCCGTCCACCCCGCGTTCAAGGAAGGCCGCGATTTCGCGGTCCAGCGCATCCTCGGCCTCTTGCAGGCTGACGCCCGGGGCGGGCACCACCACAAGGCCGAAGGTCGTGTCATCGTAGGACACGCCGCTGTAGAAGGCCGAGGTGTAAAGCGCGGTCTTCTCCTCGAACTGCAACCGGCGGCCCAGTTCCGATGTCTGCGACGATCCGCCCAGAACCTCGGCCAGCATGGTCAGCGCGGCGGCCTTTTCCTGCGCCCCGGCATCGCGCTCGGGCGCCAGGTAGGTGCGGATCACATAGGGTTGGGCCACGCGCGGGTCTTCGAAGGTCAGCCGACGTTCGGCCAGTTGCGGAGGCTCCTGCGGGCGCATGCGTTCGGGCAGGTCTTCGGTGGGGGCCAGAACGCCGTAATAGGTTTCGGCCAGGGTCTTCACCTCGGCCGGGTCCACATCGCCCGCCACCACCAGCACCGCGTTGTTGGGGGCGTAATAGGTGCGATAGAACGACAGCGCATCCTCCAGCGTCAGCGACGACATCTCGTGCTTCCAGCCGATCACCGGGATGCCGTAGGGGTGGTTCTGGTACTGCGCCGCACTGCGCTGTTCGCTGAACAAGGCGCCCGGGTCGCTTTCGGTGCGCTGGTTGCGCTCCTCCAGCACCACCTGGCGTTCGGTCAGGATGTCGGTGCCGTCCAGTTGCAGATCGCGCATCCGGTCGGCTTCCATCTTCATCATAAGTTCCAGGCGGTTGGCCGCCACACGCTGGTGATAGGCGGTGTAATCCTGCCCGGTGAAAGCATTGTCCGAACCGCCATTGGCGGCCACCATATCGGAAAATTCGCCCGGCGCCATGTCGTCGGTGCCCTTGAACATCAGGTGTTCCAGGTAATGGGCAATGCCCGACACGCCCGGCGGCTCATCCGCCGCGCCCACCTTGTACCACACCATCTGCACCACCACCGGCGCGCGGTGATCCTCGATCACCACCACCTCAAGCCCGTTGTCCAGGGTAAAGGTGGTGGGGTCGGCAGCCAGGGCCGCAAGCGGCGCAACGATCAGGGCAAGCGTCGGAAAGACACGGGACAGGCGGCGCATGGGGGCTCCTTCGGGCAATATCTCTGCGGGTTATGTGCGCAGAGCCCGGCCCGCTTCAACCCCGCGCACGCGGACGTGACAGAACCGGCGCTCAGCGGGCCGGATCGGGCGGCACGGCGGGCGTGCGCACGCCGGCACGGCGGAACCTCTCAAGCTCGCGGTACTGGTCCAGCTCGAACTTGCGGTAGGCCTTGAAATAGACGTTCACGTTGAACAGCCGCTCCAGCAAGCGCCCGTCGTTGTCGCGGCGGTATTGCAGGTCGATCTCGGCCAGTTCCTGGCGGATGTCCGGCTTCACCCCGAAACGGGTGGTGTGGCTGACCAGCGCGCCATCGTTCAGCCCGCCCCCCGACAGACGGCGCGGATCGCCGCCCAGGGCCGCCACGGCATCGGCCTTAGGCGTCGGATCGGTCAGGTTGGCGCCGCCGGGCGTGGGCGCGGGCAGGGCCGCGTAATCCTCGGGGGCCTCAAGGGTCTTGGTGGGCAGGATGGCGAATTCGTCGGGCCCGCTGCCCGATTTCTTCAGGTTCAGCAGCCGGGGCTGATCCGCCCCGCCACAGCCGATCAACAGGCCAAGAGCCATGATCCCGGCTCCGATCCTGAAAAGTGTCGCGCCCGTGGTCATCCGCGCCTCCCATATTCCTTGGCGGTTGGTGTAACCGATCCCCGCCAGCCCGTCACGGGCATTTTGCGCCGCTCACGCGCCGCCTTTCTTCTTCTTTCCCGATGTCCCGGTGAACAGCACCAGCCCCAGCGCGCCCGCAAAGATGGCGATGTCGGCGACGTTGAAGGCATAGGGGTTCTCGATCCCGCAGCAGGACATGTTCAGAAAATCCGCCACGGCCCCGTAAATCAGACGGTCCACCACGTTGCCAAGGGCCCCACCCACCAGGAAACCGGCAGAAATCAGCGCCTTGCGTCCGGCCTTTTCACGCCGCATCCAGACAACGACCCAGGCAGTGATCACCAGCGCCACGGCGATCAGAACCCAGCGCATGACGTTCTCGTCGCTGGAAAACAGTCCGAAGTTCACGCCCCGGTTCCAGGCCATCCGCAGGTTCAGGAAGGGCGGCAGAACGTCGATCGACCCGACCGAGGCAAGGTTCATCATGTGAACGACCAGGTATTTGCTGATCTGGTCGATCACGAAGACATAGGCGGCGGTCTTGAACAGCACCCCCATGTCAGTGCCGGAAATGCCGCATGCCGGTAAAGACCATGGCCAACCCGGCCTCGTCGGCGGCGGCGATCACCTCGTCGTCGCGCATGGAGCCGCCCGGCTGGATCACCGCCGTGGCCCCCGCCTCGGCCACGGTCAGAAGGCCGTCGGGGAAGGGAAAGAAGGCATCCGACGCGGCAACCGAACCCCGGGTCAGCGGCGCCTCAAGGCCCATCGCCTCGGCCATGTCCTGGGCCTTGCGGGCGGCGATGCGGGTGCTGTCGACCCGGCTCATCTGGCCGGCCCCCACGCCCACGGTCGCGCCGCCGTTGGCATAGACGATGGCGTTGGATTTCACATGCTTGGCCACCGTCCAGGCGAACAGCAGGTCGGCCATCTCGGCCGCGCTCGGCTGGCGCTTGGTCACCACCTTCAGGTCATCGGCGGTGATGCGGCCCGTGTCCTTGTCCTGCACCAGGTAGCCGCCCGACACCTGCTTGATCACCCGCCCGGCGGCCGCCGGATCGGCAAGGCCGGTGGTGGTAAGCAGACGCAGGTTCTTCTTCTTTGCAAAAATCCTCATCGCGCTGTCGTCGGCCCCGGGCGCAATGACCACTTCGGTGAAGATACCGCTGATAAGTTCGGCCGTTTCGCCGTCCAGCGGACGGTTCAGGGCGATGATCCCGCCAAAGGCGCTGGTCCGGTCGCAATCGAAGGCCTTGCGGTAGGCATCGGCCAGGGTCGCGCCCTCGGCCACGCCGCAGGGGTTGGCGTGCTTGATGATCGCACAGGCCGGACCGGCATCGGCGAATTCCGAGATCAGTTCGAAGGCGGCGTCGGTATCGTTGATGTTGTTGTAGGACAGCGCCTTGCCCTGGTGCTGCACCGCCGTGGCCACGCCGGGCCGGGCACTGCCGTCGGCATAGAAGGCCGCGCCCTGGTGCGGGTTCTCGCCATAGCGCATGGTCTGCACCAGGGTGCCCGCCACGGCGCGGCGGCGCGGTGCGGGATCGTCCAGCGCGCCAGCCATCCAGGTGCTGACCGCGGCGTCATAGGCAGCGGTGCGGCCATAGGCGATCTGCGCCATCTTCTGACGGAAGCCATAGGTGGTGGCCCCGTCGTTCCCGGCCATTTCCGCCAGCAGGGCATCGTAGTCCTGCACATCGACGATGGTGGTGACGAAGCCGTGGTTCTTGGCCGCCGCGCGGATCATCGCCGGGCCGCCGATGTCGATGTTCTCAACGCAGGTGGCGTAATCGGCGCCCTTGGCCACGGTCTCCTCGAAGGGATAGAGGTTGACCACCAGCAGGTCGATCGCGCCGATCCCGTGATCCTTCATCGCCGCCACATGGCCTTCGTCGTCGCGCAGGGCCAGAAGCCCGCCATGCACCATGGGGTGCAGCGTCTTGACCCGGCCATCCATCATCTCGGGAAACCCCGTCACCTCGGCCACGTCGCGCACCGCCAGCCCGGCATCCCGCAGCGCCGCCGCCGACCCCCCGGTCGACAGCAACTCGACCCCCTGGCCCGCCAGGGCCCTTGCCAGGTCGACCAGTCCGGTCTTGTCCGAAACGGAAAGCAGGGCGCGGCGGATGGGGGTGGCTTGGGTCATTGCAGGTCCTTCAGGTCAGAATTCACGCCTCGGACGCGGGATCGTCGCGTTCAAGGTCGCGGATCGTATCGGGGGTATCCTGCGCCTTGGCAAGCGTCCAACTGACCCGAGTGGCCAGATCCAGCGCAATTGCCGACAAGACGATCTGTTTCGTGGCACGGGGGGCAAGCCGTCCGCGCTCAAGATAGACCGAAGGCTCCAACGACAGGCGCGCATCGCCGGAATGGCGGAACACCCAGATTTCACCGCTTTTCAGCGCCATGGATACGGCGGCGCCGCCCATGTCAAGCTCGGCATCGACATCGGGGTGCAGATGGAACCGCACCTTGAAGGGAATACCCTTGAGATCGGATTGGTCCAGGGCGCGGTTGAACTGCCGCTCGTCGGATTTTTCGACGGTGGCCAATACGTCTTCACCCTGCACGCCGCGCCCGTCGAAGCTAAGGTACAACTGGCGCACATGGGTCAGCCCGTGAGTGCCCAGGTATCCGTCATGCCCCGCGATCAGCCCCGAGGACAGGTCGCTGTCGCGCATCTCGATGCGCACGTCGCGCGGGGCATCCACCAGCAGTTCGGCGTTCTGCCCCGAGATCAACCCGGCAACCCCGAGGCGCGACGAGGAATATCCCTCAAGCGCGACGGTGGAATGCGACGGCGTGGCCCGCCCGGCGCGGCGCCACTTTTCCCCGAAGGTGCGCCCCGACCCGCAATTCACGATCAGCGGCCGCCGTCCCGAGGTCAGTTCGAACGCCAGGGTGCTGGCATGGCCATGGGCGCTGGCCTCGCGCACCGGGGGTGCGGCGGCATCGACGATCAGCGTGGTGCGCCCGTGGGACAGCCGGGCAAACCCCATGGCCAGCCCTGCCCGCTTCGCGCCCTTCACCTCGGAGGCGGCAAGCGCCTGGTCCAGACGCCCCTCGGCCCCGCGCCCGCCGCCGTGAAACCGCGCCAGCCCGCCGTCGTTGTGGCGCAGGGCGCGCAGCGAGGGGGCGATCCGCTCCATCGCGGCCAGGTGGGCGGCCCCGGGGGCGCGCCCGGTTTCGCGCAGCGCGGCGGCCACCCAGGACAGGAGGGTGAAGACCTCCATCAGTTCCTCGGGATTGCGGGTCGGGATGCCGCCTTGCTCATCGATCTGCCCCGCGCATTCGCGGCCCAGGGCCTTGATGGCGGGGGCGATGTGGCGCTCCATGCCGGTCAGGGCGATCCCCGCATAGATCAGCCCGGTCAGTGCCTCGAACCGCGCCAGGCCCGGCGAGGCCGCCGACCAGCGGTGCGCCAGGAAGCTGGTCTGCTGCGCCAGCGAACGGAAGAAGGCCTCGCTCGTGGTCTTGTCCTGGCCGTTCAGCAGGACGACGGCATGGTGAATCCAGCGGATCAGCCGCCGGCCCGTCAGATCGGGCGTCCAGCCGGGGCCGGTGCCCTTGCCGAACCGGGCGATCCAGGCGTGGGTCCAGGTGCGTTGGCGCAGGTTCGCGGCCCCATCGCCCACGGCGGCCAGGTCATCGACCCAGGTGAAGCCGTGCAGTTCCTGTTCGAACGCCAGGTCGGGCATCGGCAGATCCCAGATCGCAGTGTCAGGCGCCTCGACCAGGTAGCCGGCAAAGAGGAAGTTGCCCGCTGAAATCTGCCGCCCCCGCGCGAAGCTGCCGATGGTGCGCGGTTCCGGTTGGCTGACAAAGCCGGTGGCCGGCGCGCTCAGGGTGCTGAGACGCGCGCGCAAACGGTTCATCCAGCGCGTCTTGCGCACTGTCCAGGGTTCAGATCGGGACACGGGCCTGTAATGCCTCGCCTTGGTGCGGGGTCTGGTTGTGCGCCATGATACCCCTTGGGCGGCGTGCTGTCATTTCAAAACTCGGCGCCCGGCGCA
The DNA here is from genome assembly GCF_020529025.1 of Oceaniglobus trochenteri. GTDB lineage: Bacteria > Pseudomonadota > Alphaproteobacteria > Rhodobacterales > Rhodobacteraceae > Oceaniglobus > Oceaniglobus trochenteri. Next base: position 450,903 of record NZ_JACNMM010000003.1, on the reverse strand, counting down.
GGTGTGGCCGGGGGGCCAGCCCCCCGTCGCCTGCGGCGACTCCCCCCGGGATATTTGCCCGACCAAAGATGAGGGCGGACCGCGCATCATCTTTGGTCCTTAAATATCCCCGCCGGAGGCTTCGCCCGGAACGGGCGAAACTGCGGAATCGTCAGGCCGGGCGGCGCAGGGCGGTGATGAAGAAGCCGTCGAGATGGCCGAGACCGGGCCAGTCTTCCGGGGTAAGTCGCAGGCCCTCGGGGGTGCGCCACTGCGCTTCGATTGCGGGGTGGTCCAGCGGATCGACCGTGACGCCGGGATTGCGCAGCAGGGCATCGCGAACCTGTTCCTCGCCCTCGTCGATGAGCAGCGAACAGGTGCAATAGATCACCCGCCCGCCGGGTTTGACCAGGCGCAGGGCGGCGTCGATCATGTCTTCCTGAAGCTTGAAGAGCGCGGGGAATTCGCTGCCGTCCTTGGCCTGGGGCAGGTCGGGGTGGCGGCGGATGGTGCCGGTGGCCGAACAGGGCGCATCCAGCAGGACCGCATCGAAGGGGGTGTCGGTGGTGAAGCTTTCGGCCTCGGTCACCACGGTTTCGGCGGCAAGCCCGGTGCGGGCGAGGTTTTCGCGCAGGCGGGCCATGCGCCCTTCGGAACTGTCGAGCGCGGTCACATGGGCGCCGGTGGCGGCCAGTTGCATCGTCTTGCCCCCCGGCGCGGCGCAGAGATCGAGCACCCTTTCGCCCGGCTGCGCGTTCAGCAGGCGGGCGGGCAGCGCGGCGGCGGCATCCTGCACCCACCAGTCGCCCGTTTCGTACCCCGGCAGGGCCGAGACCTGCCCCGCATCCTTCAGCCGCACCGAACCGGTGGGCAGCGCCGTGCCGCCCAGCCGGGCGGCCAGCGCGGCGGCATCGCCATCCCTTGGCGTCAGGTCAAGCGGTGCGCCTTGGGCAAAGGCCGCCTCCATCGCGGCGACGCGCGCCTTTCCGAAGTCGGACACCAGCGGCTTGCGCAGCCATTTGGGCAAGCGGGGCAGCGGCAGATCGTCCCAGCCGCCCTTGCGCAGCACATTGCGCAGGACCGCGTTGGTCAGCCCGGCCTGGGGCGCGGTGTCGGGCACCGCGCGCACCAGTTCGACCGCGGCATTGACCGCGCCGTGGTGCGCCGCGCCCTCGACAAAGATCTCGTAGAGGGCCATGCGCAAAGCGTTGTGGGTGCGCGGCCAGGGCTTCATCCGCAGGAAGGGGCCAAGTGCGCGGTCCGCGCGGTCCATCCAGCGCAGGGTGCCGGTGGCCAGCCGCTGGGCGCGGGCGCGGTCGGCCGGGGCCAGGGGCGCCATGGCCTTGGGCAGCATTTCGGCCAGCAGGCGGCGATCTTCGGTCACGCCCGTCAGCAGGGCAAGCGCCGCGCGGCGCGGGGCATCAACAGGTTCGGCCATCGGGTGCATCCTTCGCGCGGGTTGAGAAAACCTGTGGGCGGCGTATATCACCCTCAGCCCCTGAACAAGCGCCTCTCAGCAAGGATGACGCCATGAGCGAGCCGACCACCCCCCTTCCCCCCGCAGCGCAGCGCGCCCTGGCCGAGGCCGAAGAGCGGCGCGCCAAGGCACGGCCTGCCGATCTTCCGGTGGAGCTGGGCGGGCGCGACGGCCCCGAGCCGGTGCGCTATGGCGATTGGGAGAAGAAGGGCATCGCCGTCGATTTCTGAGCCGCGCTCAGCGCAGGGTCAGATCCGCCGATTGCCCCCTGCCCCGGTCGGCCACGAAGCGGATGGTATCGCCGCGCGCCAGCACCTGCTGGCAGTTCGCCGCAAGCGCACTGTCGCCGTAGGACAGATCGCGGCAGAAATACTGCCCCTGCCACTCCCAGCTGCCCGTCACCTTGCGGCCGAAGGCGCGGCCGTTGATCGTGCCATCGCGCCCGACACGCAATGTCACGGCAAAGCGGCCCAGGGCGCGCCCCTCGACCAGTTGCACGAACGTGGCCCTGTCTGTGACGGCGCGAAACTCCTGCGCCGTGACCGGCAGGGCGAGCGTGACAAGGAACGTGGTTAGGGCGGAGAGGCGGAGGAAACGGAGCATGGGGCACCTTCTGGCCGGGGAACGGACATGGGATATACCCGCCCCGCCGCGCCCCGGATCACTTCAGGCCCAGAACATCCAGCATGTCGTAATGCCCCGGTGCCCGCCCCTGGCCCCAAAGCGCGGCCTTCAGCGCACCCCGGGCGAAGAGCGAACGGTCGGTGGCGCGGTGGCGCAGCACGATCTGTTCGCCCTCGGCGGCGAACATCACGTCGTGTTCGCCGATGATGTCGCCCCCGCGGATCGCCGAGAACCCGATGGCGCCGGTCTGCCGGGCGCCGGTGATCCCGTCGCGCCCGCGGTCGGCCACATCGTTCATCGCCACGCCCCGCCCCTCGGCGGCGGCCTGGCCCAGCATCAGCGCGGTGCCCGAGGGCGCGTCGACCTTGTGGCGGTGGTGTGCCTCGATCACCTCGATATCGTAACTGTCATCCAGCGCGGCGGCGACCTGTTTCACCAGTTGGGTCAGAAGGTTGACCCCCAGGCTCATGTTGCCGGCCCGCACGATCACGGCGCGATCGGCGCAGCCTTCGATAGCGGCAATATCATCCTCGGTCAGGCCGGTGGTACCGATCACATGCACGACGCCCGCCCCGGCCGCCAGTTCGGCAAAAGCAACCGTCGCGGCGGGGGCGGTGAAATCGATCACCGCCTGCGCCTGGCCGATCACCGCGGCGGCATCGTCGGACACGATCACCCCCGAGGCGGCGCTGCCCATGGCCTGGCCCAGGTGCTGGCCGATCCAGTCGTGGCCCGGACGTTCCAGCGCGCCGCACAGATGCATCGCGTCGCTTTCGCCCACCATCGCGGCCAGCATCCGCCCCATGCGGCCCGATACCCCCGTGATCGCGATTCCCGGTCCCTGTGCCATGGCCTGCCCCCTGCTTGACGTTGCGCATGGTCTAGCCGAGCCGGAACAGCACGAAAACCCCCAGTTGCAAGGCGGGGCGATCGCGCCTAGATCACACCCATGGCAAAGAACCGATTTTCCAGTGGCTCCGGCCCTTCGCAACGGCAGCTTCGCGTGGGCGAGCTGATCCGGCGTGCCCTGTCCGACCTGCTGAACCGGGGCGATATCCACGACCCCGAGCTGAACCGCATGTCGATCACCGTCTCCGAGGTGCGCACCTCGCCCGATCTGCGGGTCGCGACGATCTATGTCCTGCCCCTGGGCGGCAAGGACAAGGAAGGCGCCATCGCCGCGCTGAAGCGCAACAAGTATGAGATCCGACGCGCCCTGGTGCGGGAAATCACTCTGAAGAACGCGCCGGAACTGCGGTTCCTGATCGACGAGACCTTCGACCGCATGGACCACACCCGCGAACTTCTGAACCGCGAAGAAGTGCGCCGTGATCTCGACACCCCCGAGGAAGGGGACGACGACGGAACCGCCACCGGATGAAACGGATTCTCGGATGGATCGCCGCGGCCGTCCTGCCCGTGGCGGCACAGGCCGCGCCCGACTGTGGCAAGGTGCAGTTCGATGGCGCGCCCTTCACCTTCTGCCGGATCGACCTTGAAAAAGACCCCATGCGCCTCTGGCTCTACGACGATGCGGGCAAGCCCTTCGGCAGCTTCCGCAACCTCGACCGTGCGCTGAACGCCGAGGGCAAGGCGCTGGGGGTGGCGATGAACGGCGGGATGTACCACCCCGACCGAGCGCCTGTCGGGCTTTACATCGAGGACGGGCGCGAAGAGATGCGCGTGATCACCTCCGAGGGGCCGGGCAACTTCGGCCTGCTGCCCAACGGCGTCTTCTGCATGATGGGCAAAAAGGCGGCGGTGGTGGAAAGCCGCAGCTATGAAAAGGCGCCCCCCGCCTGCACCTTCGCCACGCAATCGGGGCCGATGCTGGTGATCGACGGCAAGCTGCATCCGCGTTTCCTGGAAGATGGCACCTCACGCTATATCCGCAACGGGGTGGGCGTTTCGGCTGACGGCACCGAGGTGGTGATGGCCATTTCCGACCGCCCGGTCAACTTTCACCACTTCGGGCGCCTGTTCCGCGATGAATTCGAAACGCCCAACGCGCTGTTCCTGGATGGCAACATCTCGCGGCTTTACGCGCCGTCGATCAAACGCAACGATCCGGGCTTTCCCATGGGTCCGATCATCGGCACCGTGCAGTCAATGAATTGACCTTGGCCGTCGGCGGCGCTAGGCCCCCGGCTTTGACACAGCAGGAGCGGAACATGGGCCGACGCAAGGGACGCGACATTTCGGGTTGGGTGGTGATCGACAAGCCCGCGGGCCTCAGTTCGACCGCCGTGGTGAACAAGGTACGCTGGGCCTTCGACGCAAAGAAGGCGGGCCATGCCGGCACGCTTGACCCCGAGGCGACCGGCGTTCTGGCGGTGGCCCTGGGCGAGGCGACGAAAACCGTCCCCTGGATCACCGACGCCATGAAGGCCTATCGCTTTACCGTCAAGCTGGGCGAGGCGACGAACACCGACGACGCCGAAGGCGAGGTGATCGCCACGTCCGATCTGCGCCCCACCGACGACGCGATCCGCCAGGCCCTGTTGCCCCTGACCGGCGACACCATGCAGGTGCCGCCGCAATTCTCGGCGGTGAAGATCGACGGTGAACGCGCCTACAAGCGCGCCCGCGACGGCGAAACCATGGAGATCGCCGCCCGCCCCCTGTTCGTCGAGGAACTGGCCATGGTGTCGCGCCCCGACCCCGACCATGCCGAGATCGAGATGGTCTGCGGCAAGGGCGGCTATGTCCGTTCGATCGCCCGCGACCTGGGCGAGGCGCTGGGATGCCACGGGCATGTCCTGTCGCTGCGCCGGGTCTGGTCCGGCCCCTTCGAGGCGGACGAGGGCCTGTCGCTGGAACTGCTTGACCAACTGGCCCGCACCCCCGCACTGGATGCCTGGCTGCGCCCCCTGGAACAGGGGCTGGATGACCTGCCCGAGGTGCGCTGCACCCCCGAAGGCGCGGCGAAACTGCGCAATGGCAACCCCGGCATGGTCATCGCGTCGGATGCAGAATACGGCGATGAGGCCTGGGCCAGCTTCGAAGGCCGCGCCGTTGCCGTGGGCATCTACCGCAGCGGCGAACTGCACCCCAGCCGCGTGTTCGTGACGTGATCACCCGACGGCACCTGAAGGGCGATGCCCACAGCATCGCCACCTATTCCGACTGCGAACACTATCGCTACGACCTGACCCGCGTGTGGGACGACACCGGGCGCAGGATCGCCTTCGTCATGCTCAACCCCTCGACCGCGACCGAGGTGCAGAACGACCCCACTGTCGAACGCTGCGAACGAAGGGCGCGGGCGCTGGGGTATGGCGGTTTCCGGGTGACCAACATCTTCGCCTGGCGCGATACCGACCCGAAAAAGATGCGCGCCGCCGCCGATCCTGTCGGCCCGGCCAATGACGCCGCGATCCGCGATGCCGCGCTTTGGGCCGATACGGTGCTCTGCGCCTGGGGCACCCATGGCGCCCACCTGAACCGAGGCCCGGCGGTTGAAACGCTGCTGCGCGCCACCGCCCGGCCGCTGTTTCACCTCGGGCTGTCCAAGGCGGGCCATCCGAAACATCCGCTTTACATCGGATATGCCGAACAGCCCCGCCCCTGGGACGAAGCGCCCTAGACTCCGGCGTCGACGATCGCCTGAGCCAGGATCGGGATGGTCCTGGCGTTCAGCCCGGCAATGTTCATCCGGCTGTCGCCGATCATGTAGATGCCGTTCTCCTCGCGCATCCGCTCCACCTGCTCGGGGCTCGCGCCCAACCGCGAGAACATGCCGCGGTGATCGGCGATGAAATCGAAGCGGTCGGAATTGCTGCGCTGGCGCAGCTCGTCGGCCAGCTGCCGGCGCAGGGCCAGCATCCCGTTGCGGATCTCTTCCAGCTCGGCCATCCAGTCGGCCTTCAACTCGGGGTCGTTCAGGATCGTGGTGACGACCCGCGCACCGTGATCGGGCGGAAAGCTGTAGTTCTGGCGGTTCAGAAAGGCCAGCGTGCCCTGCGTAACGGGTTTCATCCCCGCTTCGGGCGCGATGGCCATGACCAGGCCGGTACGTTCACGGTAGATGCCGAAATTCTTCGAGCAACTGGCCGCGATCAACATCTGCGGCGCGTTCTTCGCCATCAGCCGGGTGCCCGCGGCATCGGCATCCAACCCGTCGCCGAAGCCCTGGTAGGCGATGTCGATGAAGGGAATCGCGCCCTTCGCGTTCAACAGGTCCGACACCTTCTGCCACTGTTCCAGCGTCAGGTTGGCCCCCGTCGGGTTGTGGCAGCAGCCGTGTAGAAGCACGACGTCGCCCTCGGCGATACCGTCAAGATCAGCCACCATGCCGTCGAAATCGACGCCCCGCGTGGCATCGTCGAAATAGCGATACTCCGACATCTTCATCCCCAGGTAGCGGATGATCGACGGATGGTTCGGCCAGGTCGGCGCACTCAGCCAGACGGTCGCCTCGGGGGCGGCCATGCGGATCAGCTCCAGCGCCTGGCGGATCGCCCCGGTGCCACCCGGCGTGGCGGCCGCCGAAACCCGGTCGGCCGGAACCGCATCGCCCAGGATCATCTGGCGCATGGCATCCGAATAGGCCGGATCGCCCAGAAGCCCGACATAGGCCTTGGTGTCCTGCTCGGCCACCAGGCGCCGCTCGGCCTCTTTCACCGCGCGCATCACCGGGGTCTGGCCATCGGCGTTCTTGTAAACCCCCACGCCCAGGTCGATCTTCGTGTCGCGCGGATCGTCGCGGTAGGCCTGCATCAGGGCCAGGATCTTGTCCGCGGGTTGCGCCTTCAATGTCTCAAGCATCTTCATTCTCCGGTGGCGACCTTCAGGTCGTTGTACATGCCCCATTCGGCCCAAGAGCCGTCGTAAAGTCCGTGATCGCGGTGGCCCAGAACCTCCAGCGCCAGCGACAGGATCGCCGCCGTCACCCCCGACCCGCAGGTGGTGATGACCGGGCGGTTCAGATCCACCCCCGCGGCCTCGAAAGCGGCGCGCAGGGCGGGCGCCGCTTTCATCGTGCCATCCTCGTTCAGCAAGGTCTTGTAGGGAAGGTTCACCGCGCCGGGGATATGCCCCGCCCGCAGCCCTTTGCGTGGCTCGGGCGCGGCACCGGCAAAGCGCGGCGCGGCGCGGGCATCGACGATCTGGTGATCGCCCAGCTTGCTGGCCGCCGCCACCTGGGTCACGTCGCGCACCAGGTGGTTCTGACGGGTCACGGTGATGTGCCGGTCGCGCACCACGGGGGGCAAATCCTCCTCGGCACGCCCCTCGGCCCGCCACTTGGCAAAACCGCCGTCCAGAACGGCCACGTTCACCTTGCCCACCAGGCGGAACAACCACCAGAGCCGCGCCGCCGAAAACAGCCCCAGCCCGTCATAGACCACCACCTGGTGGCCGTCGCCCACCCCCAGCGCCCGCATCCGGCTGACGAATTTCTCGGTGGGGGGCGCCATGTGCGGCAGCTCCGACCGGCTGTCCGATACATCGTCCAGCGCGACGAACCGCGCGCCCGGGATATGCGCCGCCTCGTATTCGGCCCGCGGGTCGCGGCCCATGTCGGGCAGGTACCAGCTGCCATCCAGGATCCGCAGGTCGGGGTCCCTGAGATGGGCCTCGAGCCAGGCGGTGGACACCAGCGTCGTCGGATCGTCATGGGCCATGAAACACGTCTCCGGGCTTTGAAAACCGCCCCCTGCGTAAACCCACCGACGCCCCAAGACAAGGGCCGCCCGGCGCCCCACGCCCCTCTCTTTCTTGCTGAAAATACTCATGCCACCGGCAGCAGCAGGCACGCACACCGCCGCAGCGCCGGAACAGCCGCCAAGGGCGCCCGCAAAGAATGTCGTGGCGCGTCAGCGCCGCCTTTGGATCACCGCTAACCGTTGTGGCGCAGCAGCCGCGCCTTCTGGCGCTGCCAGTCGGCCTTGGCCGCATCGGCGCGCTTGTCGTGGTTCTGCTTGCCCTTGGCGACGCCCACCTTCAGCTTCACCAGGCCCTTGTGGTTGAAGTACATCACCAGCGGCACGATGGTCATGCCCTTGCGCTGGGTGTCGTTCCACATCCGGCTCAGTTCCTTGTTCTTGGCCAGAAGCTTGCGACGGCGCCGGTCCTCGTGGCCCCAGGTCTTGGCGGGCAGATAGGGGGCGATATAGGAGTTGACCAGCCACAGCTCGCCATCCTCCACCGCCGCGTAGCTTTCGGCGATGTTGGCGCTGTTCACCCGCAGGCTCTTCACCTCCGACCCCTGCAGCACGATCCCGACCTCGACATCGTATTCGATGGCATAGTCGTGCCGCGCCTTGCGGTTCTCGGCGATCACCTTGTAGTTCGTCTGTTCTTTTGCCTTGGCCATCCGTCCCAGATAGCGATCAACGCGCGCCGCTTCAACTGGACAAACGAAAAGGGCCACCGGATGACGGTGGCCCTTCGAATGTCGCGGAGATGGGTCCGGTTAGAACGGTTGCCCAATCATGGATGTTCTGCCCTCAGGACTGCCCTTGGGCGACGGCCCCCATGACTGTTCCGACCTCAAGCTCCTGGTTCATTCTAGACACTGGACCACCTCCTTTCATTGATTGCCGATAAGGCGAAGGTGGCACACATCCCGTACATGTCAAACTTTTTTACGCCACCCGCGGCAGCAATCGCGCCACGATGAGGCGGAAGGGTATCAGTGCGATCAGCGCGAGGGACAGTTTCACGCCCCAGTCCGCCAGCGCCAGCGAGGCCCAGAGCGGTGCCACCGGACCCAGGCCCAGCAGCGGCAGCGCCTCGTTCGCCCAGGCCACGTCGTTGCCCGGCTCGACAAAGCTCAGCGCGGCGGAAAAGGCGATGGTGAAGAACAGGGCAGTGTCCAGCGCCGACCCGATCAGGGTGCTGACCAGGGGGGCCCGCCACCAGGCCCCGCCGCGCAGCCGGTCGAAGATGGCCACGTCGGCCAGTTGCGCCACCAGGAAGGCCGTCCCCGAGGCAAGCGCCACACGCCATGTCACCAGCGGGCCGAATTCGCCCATGATCTGGGTGCCCACCAGCGAACAGGCCAGCCCGGTCACGAAACCGGCCAGAACGACGCGGCGCGCCATCGCGGCACCGTAAACCCGGTTCATCACATCCGTCACCAGGAAGGCCAGCGGATAGGTGAAAGCCCCCAGCGTCAGCCAGTTGCCCCAGAGATATTGCACGAGGATGTTCGAGGCCAGCACGACGGTGGCCATGGCGATGATGCCGGGAAGGATGCGGGTCATTGATGTGTTCCGTTTTGACAAGGGGTTCGGAGACTTGGCCCCGCGCCATGCGGGACGCGCCCTGCTACCGCCGCGCCCGCCGCAAGGCAAGCCATTCCGTCACGCCCCCCCGGAACCGCGTCATTCGGTAACGCGATATTCCACGAACTGGGTGCGTTGGAACATGCTGAAATTGTCGTCCTCGATCAGGGTCAGCCGGATCGCGCCCGCCCTGTCGCGCCAGACGGTCAACCCCTCAAGGTTGCCATGGGTCAGGTTGGGGGTGGTCAGAAGGGTTTCTTCGCCCAACGCCCCCTTCGGCCCAAGGGTGAACCGGCGAATGCGCGACGAAAAGCCCAGAAGCCCGCTGAACCGGCGCTCCAGCAGATAGAGTTTTCCATCGGGCCCGAAATCGGCCCCCACCGGCAGGTGTTCCCCCACGCGCGGCACCTGATAGGGCACCGTCCAGCGTCCGTCCTTGAACCGGTACAGGGGAAACGGACGGCTGAGACTGCCCGAGCGTTCGGGCAGCGTGAAGACGGCTCCTGTCGTATCGATGGCCAGCGCTTCCAGCGAGGAATTCATCTGCAACCCGGCAAAATCCGGGTGCGACGGCAGCGCCTGCGCCGCCGCTCCGAAGGCGGGATAGCGCCAGACCCGGTGCGCACCCTCGAAGGAAACGTAAAGGCTGCCGTCCGGGGCCAGGGCCAGGCCCTCGGCATCCTCGATCCGGGTGGCCACCGGGTTGCCCTTGCGATCGCGCAGGCGTTCGAACTGCAGGTCGGCCACCCCGGCGATCAAACCGTCCTCGCGCACAAGCCGCCCCTGCGCGATGCGCCCGCGGTCCGAGATCGCGATGAACCCGGCCCGATCCGCGCGCAGTTCGATCCCCGAGAACCCGCCATGCACCGGGTCGGGCCGTTCCCAGACGTACCGCGACAGAAATTCGGCCCCGGCGGCATCTGCCATCGGGGCCGTGATCGCGGCAAGCAGCGCAAGGATTACTGCGACAGGACGGATTGGCATTGTCCCGGCAGATCGGCCATGCGGATTTCGCGCTTGGGCTTGGGTTTGTAGTTCGGATCGGGCGGCGGCGGGTTCAGGATGTTGTTCACCCAGGCCTGGGCATCGGCGCAGCCATCGCCCGCCGGTTGCGGATCCTGGTCGACACAGCCACGCGCGCCGCGCGGGCATTTCAGCCGGACGTGAAAATGATAGTGATGCCCGTACCAGGGACGGATCTTGTTCAGCCAGGCCTTGGAGCCGGTTTCATCGTTGCACATCCGCACCTTGGCGCCGGGAAAAATGAATATCCGCGCCACACGCGGATCGCTGGCCGCCGCCTTCAGCAGTTCGTGGTGCGCCCGCGTCCAGTTGTCGTTGGTATAGGCGCCGGCGGCCCGGCGCAGCGAGATCGACGAAATGTTCTCGCGCTCGTTCACCGAAAGGTTCAGCCGGTCGGCCGGGCGCAGCCAGATGTCGGCATCCAGCCCGATCTGATGGCTGGCGTGACCGGTCAGCATCGGCCCGCCGCGGGGCTGGCTGATGTCGCCGACGTAAAGGCCGTTCCAGCCCGGCAGCCCGGCCGCCTTGCGCGACAGATCCTGAATATAGGCGATGGTTTCTGGATGGCCCCAGTTGCGGTTGCGGCTCAGGCGCATGGCCTGCCAGGTGGGGCCCGTCTCGGCCAGTTGCATGCCCCCGGCAAGACACCCCTTGGCGTAAGAGCCGTAGGGATCGGGCGATTGCCGCGACGCCACGCTTTCGGCGCCGAACAACTGCTTGGCGATGGCATTGCGGGTTGCCACGTCGCCCGCGAAGGCGGGGGTCGGAAGGGCGGCGCCGGGGCGTTCGCGCCCGCCACAGGCGGCAAGGGCGCACAGGAACACCAGTGCGAAAAGCGGTTTGATGGATCTCATTCTGCTCGATCTCCGTCGGGTTTTACCCACAGTAGCAGAATCAGCCCCAATGCGAAAAGGGCTATCAGGGGCGACACCCCGATCTGTTGCGAACTGCTGACATAGGTGGCCGCCCCGATCAGCAGCGGCGCCACGAATGAGGTGGCCTTGCCCGCAAGGGCGTAAAGCCCGAAAGCCTCGGTCATGCGGGCCGGGTTGGCCTGGCGCACCAGCATCGTGCGGCTGGCCGATTGCATCGCGCCCCCCGCCGCGCCGATGGTGGCGCCCAGCACGAGAAAGGCGTTGTCGGGCAGGCGCGACCCTTCGGCCACCGGAACGCCGAACAGGGCGTCGGGCGACACCATGACAACGCCGATGGCCGCCAGGATCAGCACCAACACGCAAAGCACGATCACCGGCTTGGGGCCATAGGAGCTGTCGGCCCGCCCGCCGAGCCAGGCAAAGATCGCCCCTGCGATGATGGCGATGATCCCGAAGATGCCGGTATCGACGACACCCCAGCCCAGAACGCCCGCCGCATAGATGCCCCCGAAGACATACATCCCGTTCAGCGCGTCGCGGTACAGCATGGACGACACCAGGTAGGCGAAAAGGCTGGGCCGGGCGGGCAGGTTGCGGATCGTGCCGCCCAGCCCGCGCAGCGCCACACCGAAGGCCCCCGCGGGGGCGGCAATGCGGCGCGGATCACGCACGTAGAGAAAGAAGGGGATCATGAAGACCGCATACCAGATCGCGGTCAGCAGCCCGACGAACCGGGTGCCTTCGCGCGCCTCGGGGTCAAGCCCCAGCGCCGGGGCCAGCCCGACGATGGTTTTCCCGGTGGTCGCGCTTTCGGCGAAGAAAACCAGCATGATCACGAGGCTGATCAGCCCGCCGACATAGCCAAAGGCCCAGCCGTTGCCCGACAGCCGGCCGATCTCCTCCCGGGTGCCCAGTTCGGGCAGCATGGAGTTGGTGAAGATCGTCGCGAACTCCATGCCGATCAGCCCGATGGCGAAACAGGCCATGATCGTGACAAGGTGAAATTCCTCCGGCGCGGCGAACCACAGGCCCGCCGATCCGACGACGTAAAGCACCGAGAACCCCCAGATCCAGCGCACCCGCCGCCCCGAGGTATCGGCCAGCGCCCCCAGAACCGGCGCCAGCAGCGCGATGACCAGCCCCGCCGCTCCGATGCCGAAGCCCCAGGCCGACTGCGCCGCCGTGCCATCGCCCAGCACCTCGTTGATGTAGGGTCCGAAGATGAAGGTCAGCAGAAGGGTGTTGTAGGGCTGACTGGCCCAGTCGAAAAAGAACCAGCCCCAGATCCGTTTGCGTTTGGTGATTTGCGACATCCCGCCCCCTTGTCTTGGGCGGATCAAACCCGCTCTGTGACGTCAAGGCAATGGGAAACGCCGTCGCGCAACTGGCGTGGCCGCGAAAATCAGGGAAGGCAGGGCGCGATGAGACGAAGAATGGTGCGCGCGGGCGCGATACTGGCCGGGGTGACGGCGGCGGTCCACATCCTGGTCGGCACCTACGACACCCTCTTGCCCCTGCTGGACACCCCCGGCCTGACCCCGGCGGTCCGCGGCACCCTGCACGCCTGCTGGCATTTCCTCGGGTTTGTTCTGGCCTTCAGCGCCTGGCGCTTCTGGCGCGGCGGGCCGGATGCACCGGGGCTTGCCGCGGTCTGGATCGGCGGCGCGCTGTGCTTTGCCCTGGTGGGGCTGTGGCAGGCGGGCCTGGCCGGGCTGGTCGTTTTGCCCCAGTGGGTGTTCCTGAGCCTGGCCGGCGGGCTGGTGATGGCCGGGATGCGGCGCGCCTGATCAGGTCAGCGGCGGCCAGGGGCGCTGCGCGTCGGCCTCGGCCCAGGCGCGCACCCATTCGGGCAGGGTTGGGCTGACCGGATCGGCGCCCATGGCCTGGGCGGTGTCGGCCATCGGCACCATGCCTTTCGCACTGGTCACGGCGTTGCGGAACAGGGCGTTGCTGGTGCATTCGCCGTTCCGCCACATGCTCTGCTCCATGTAGAGGAACCGCGCGTCCCAGCCCAGGATACGCGTGCGCATCTCGACCCGGTGGAACATCCGCACCCGGCGGCGATAGCGCACCGAACTGCCCGCCACCGTGCCGGCCCAGCCATTGCGCCGCATCACCGCAATGATGCCCGTGCGCTGGAACAGCACCATGCGCCCCAGATCGTAAAGGGTAAGCGTGCGCCCGTTGTTCAACTCCATCCACACGTCGATGTCCTGGGGCCAGCAGATGTGGTGGGACACATGGGTGTCGAACAGCCCCAGCCGGGGCGCCTTGCGGTGGATCAAAAGCTCTTTGGCCAGGCGGACGACAGGATACATGGGCATTCCCGGGTTACAATGCGCCACCGCTTCGCGAACGGGGCGCGTTCGCCCCTGACCTGCCCCTCGCGGCGGGGTTCGTCAAAGGCGACGTTGCGGCACGCGCTTGCCCCCGGCGGCTGGGGACATTAGGTAATCGCGAACCTTGTTGCATGAAACGGACGGACCATGACCTCGATCTTTCAAATCCTGATGCTGATCCTCGACGTGGTCTGGTTCATCATGATCGCCCATATCATCATGTCGTGGCTGATCAATTTCCAGGTCCTGAACCTGCATCAGCCGATCGTTGCGCAGATCTGGTACGGGCTGAACCGCCTGCTTGAACCGCTCTATGCGCCGATCCGGCGCGTCCTGCCCGACATGGGCGGGATCGACCTGGCCCCCCTGATGGCGCTGATCGGGGTCTATGCCCTGCGGATCGTGCTGATCAACAACGCCGCCGCCTTCTATTGACCCGCGTGGGGGCTGCCCCCCACACACAGCCTAAAGTGGGGGCCAGCCCCCACACCCCCGGGATACTTGCGGACCAAAGATGGGGGCGATGGCGCCTTGTTTACGGATTCTTCATGTGAGATTCTCAAGTCTGACAAACGGTTGAGCAGGACAAAGCGCATTTCATGACCCAGGCCAGCGACCTTCTGTCGTCCGTTTTCGGATTTTCCGCCTTCCGCCCCGGACAGGCCGAAATCGTGAACGCCGTGCGGGCCGGGGAAAACACCCTGGCGATCATGCCCACGGGTGGCGGAAAATCCCTGTGCTTTCAGTTGCCCGCCCTCTGCCGCGAGGGGGTGACCGTGGTGATTTCCCCGCTGATCGCGCTGATGCGCGACCAGGTGCGCGCATTGCGCGAGGCCGGGGTGGTGGCCGGTGCCCTGACCAGCGGCAACACCGAGGAAGAGACGGACGACGTCTTCGCGGCCCTGAACGACGGCAGCATGAAGCTGCTTTACATGGCGCCCGAGCGGCTGGCCTCGGGCGGGACGGAGCGGTTGCTGCGCCAGGCCGGGGTGACGATGATCGCCGTGGACGAGGCGCATTGCGTGTCGCAGTGGGGGCATGATTTCCGCCCCGATTATCTGCGCATCGGGGCCCTGCGCCAGGCGCTGGACGTGCCCCTGGCCGCCTTCACCGCCACCGCCGACGAGGAAACCCGCGCCGAGATCGTGCAGCGGCTGTTCGACGGGGTGGCGCCACGGCTGTTCATGGGCGGGTTCGACCGGCCCAACATCCACCTGGCCTTTGCGCCCAAGAACGGCCCGCGCAAGCAGATCCTGAGCTATGCCGACGCCCGGCGCGGGCAATCGGGGATCGTCTATTGTTCGTCCCGCGCCAAGACGGCCGACCTGGCCGCCGCCCTGAGGGCCGAGCGGCATTCGGCCTGCCATTACCACGGCGCCATGGACCCCGACGAACGCCGCGAGGTGGAGCGGCGGTTCAGCCAGGAAGACGGGCTGATCGTCTGTGCCACCGTCGCCTTCGGCATGGGCGTGGACAAGCCCGACATCCGCTGGGTGGCCCATGCCGACCTGCCCAAGAGCATCGAGAGCTATTACCAGGAGATCGGCCGCGCCGGGCGTGACGGGGCACCTGCCGAGACGCTGACGCTCTATGGCCCTGACGACATCCGCCTGCGCCGCACCCAGATCGACGAGGGACTGGCCCCCAGCGAACGCAAGGGCGCCGATCACGGGCGACTGAACGCGCTTCTAGGCCTGGCCGAGGCGCTGGGGTGCCGCCGTCAGCGCCTGCTGGCCTATTTCGGCGAGGACAGCGCCCCCTGCGGCAATTGCGATCTCTGCGACAAGGCCCCCGAGATCTTCGACGGCACCACCGCCGTGCGCATGGGTCTTTCGGCGATCCTGCGCACCGAGGAATATTTCGGCGCCGGCCATTTGATCGACATCCTGCTGGGCAACCGCACCGACAAGGTGGCGGCGCGCGGGCATGACAAGCTGCCCACCTTCGGCGTCGGCACGAAGTATTCCAAGGGGCAGTGGCAGGCGATCTTCCGCCAGATGATGGGCCGCGACCTGGTGCGCCCCGATCCCGAACGCCACGGGGCCCTGCGCATGACCGAAGGCGCCCGCCCGATCCTGCGTGGCGAGGCGACGATCGAGCTGCGCCGCGACGTGATCAAGGCGGCGCAATCCGCACGCTCGGCCGTCAAGGCCATGGTGAGCGAGGAGGACGCGCCGCTGCTTTCGGCACTGAAGGCGAAACGCCGCGCCCTGGCCGAGGCCCAGCGCGTGCCCGCCTTCGTGATCTTCGCCGACCGCACCCTGGTGGAGATGGCCGAGCGGCGCCCCACCAGCCTGGACCAGATGGCCGGGATCACCGGCGTGGGCGCCAAGAAGCTGGAACGCTACGGCGCGACATTCCTCGAGGTGATCACCGGCGAGGCCGCCGCCCCCATGCATCCGGCCCGTCGCAAGCTGGCCGGGCGCGACGCCGGCGCGCTGTTCGATGCCCTGCAAGAGGCGCAACTGGGCCTGGCCCGCGGCCCCGACGGGATCGACAAGCCGCTGAGCTGCACCACCAGCACCCTGCGCTGGATCGCCGAACGGCGCCCCGATTCCCTGGATGCCTTGGAACATGCCCCCGGAATGGACGCCCAGAGGGCCGCCCGTTTCGGCCCCGCCTTCCTGGAACTGCTGCAAAGCGCTTGAGCCTGCGCGCCTGGCTGCTATCTGGACGGTCAACAGACGGGGGATGCAGATGCTTGTGGTGATTTCGCCGGCCAAACGGCTGAACTGGGATGTGGAGCGCGGGGCGGTCAGCACACCGGACTTCCACGCCGAGGCAAACCGCCTGGCCGGTCATGCGCGCCAGTTGACGCTGGCGCAGCTGAAGGGGCTGATGGGGCTCTCCGATGACCTGGCCCGCCTGAACCGTGACAGGTTCCGCGCCTTCGAACCAGAGCCGACCGAAGACAACAGCAAGCCCGCGGCGCTGGCCTTTGCGGGGGATACCTACATGGGGCTGGACGCCGCCAGCCTTGATCCCGAGGACATGGAATGGGCGCGCGATCACCTGCGCATCCTGTCGGGGCTTTACGGTGTCCTGCGCCCGCGCGATGCCATCCAGGCCTATCGGCTGGAGATGGGCAGCCGCCTGAAAACCAGGCGCGGCCAGACGCTCTATGATTTCTGGGGCGATACCATTGCCAGGGCGCTGAATGCCCAGGCCGCCGAGACGGGCAGCGACAGCCTGGTGAACTGTGCCAGCCAGGAATATTTCGGCGCCGTCGATCTGAAACGCCTGACGCCCCGGGTCGTCACGCCGCAGTTCATGGAGCTGAAGGACGGCAAGGCGAAGATCGTGAGCTTTTTCGCCAAGAAGGCCCGGGGCGCCATGGCGCGCTACATCGTGCAGAACCGCCTGACCGACCCGCAGGACATCCTAGGGTTCGATACCGGCGGCTATGCCCATGCCCTGGAGATGTCCGAGCCGGACCGCCCGGTGTTCCTGCGCGACTATCCCGCAACCTGAAGCCCGGCCCGCACCGCCGCGACGTGATCCAGCAGGCTGGCGCGGTTCAGCGGTTTCGACAGGTGGTGGTCGATGCCGGCGGCGGCGATTTCGGCCTTGTCGCTGGACATGGCATGGGCGGTCATCGCCACGATCGGGGTGCGGGGCAGGTGGTTCTCGGCCTCGAAGGCGCGGATCAGGCGCGCGGCCTCGCGTCCGTCCATGCCGGGCATCGAGATATCCATGAACACCAGGTCGGGCGGGCCGCTGCGAAAGGCCGCCACCGCCTCGGCGCCATTGTCGACCAGGGTCAGGTCGATCTGTGCATCCTTCAGCATCTTGCGCAGGACAAGCTGGTTGGTCTTGTTGTCCTCGGCCGCAAGCACCCTGAGCATCGCCCCCCCGGGCGGGGGCGGCATCGCGGGCCCGGGGGCGGTCAGGCCATTCAGGGTGGCGAGGATCGCATTGCGCGACAGCGGCCGAGACAGGACCCGGTCGAAGCCTTCGGCCTGTCCGCCCCGCACCGGTTTCGACGTGACCAGGATCAGCGCCAAGGGGCGCGGGCCGTCGATGGCGGGGGGCGCTGTTTCCCGGCCCTCGGCCAGAACGAAGACCGCATCGCCCGCGCCAAGGCCCGACAGCCCCGCATCCCGTTCGTCGCAGGCCAGCCCCAGCGCAGAGAGTTGCGCCGCCAGACCCGCGCGGGCATCCCCCGGGGGGGCGACGATCACGGCGCGGGTGACATGGCCACCGATGCTGCCCGCCCCCCCGGGCAGTTCGGCCGGGGGCAAGGGCAGCGTCACGGTGAAACGGCTGCCCTCACCCATGCGCGAGGTGACGGTGATCGCGCCGCCCATCTGTTCGGCCAGTTGGCGGCTGATGGCCAGGCCCAGGCCGGTGCCGTCATAGCGGCGGTTGCGGTCATCCTCGACCTGGTTGAATTCACCGAAGACATGATCAAGCTTGTCCTCGGGGATGCCGATGCCCGTATCCGCGACCGTGATCCGCACCACCCCGTCATCCCCCGGGCCGACGCGCACATCGACGCGGCCGGCTTCGGTGAACTTCAGGGCATTGCCGACAAGGTTGGTCAGGATCTGCCGGATGCGCCCCGGATCGCCCCGCACCACCGGCGGCTGGTCGGGGGCAAAGACGACACCCATGGCGATATCGCGATCCACCACCGAAGGCTGCAACAGGCGCACCACCTCGTGGACGCAATCCTCAAGGTCGAAGGGCCGGGGCGCCAGCGGCATCTTGCGCGCCTCGAGGCGTGAAAAATCGAGGATGTCGTTCAGGATGGCCAGCAAGGCCTCGCCCGAGGATCTGATGGTGCTGACGCACAGCGCCTGTTCCGCGGTCAGCGCGCTGGATTGCAGCAGGTCCGCCATGCCCACGACCCCGTTCATGGGCGTGCGGATCTCGTGGCTCATGTTGGCAAGGAAGGCCGATTTCGCGCGGCTGGCCGCCTCGGCGCGTTCACGTTCGGCCTCAAGCGCGGCCTGCTGCGACTTGATTTCCGAGATATCGACGCGCAGGCCCACCCGGCCCCCGTCGGGCGTGGCCTTTTCCAGGATGCGAAGCCACCTGCCCCCCGCCAGCGGCTGTTCCAGCACCCGGTTGGCCAGGCGGTGTTCGCTCAGACGTTCCTCCAGCCATTGCTCCTCGCGGCCCAGGGCCTCGGTGAACTGGCCGTTCTTCAGGCCGCAGTGGAGGATCTCTTCGAAGGTGGCGCCGGGCACCATCGCCTCGGCGCTTTCGGGATAGATTTCGCGGTAGCGCTGGTTGCACATCACCAGCCTGTCGTCCTGGTCGAACAGGACGAAACCATCGGGAATCGCCTCGACCGCGGCCCACATGCGCAACTGGTCGGTCTGGTTCACGCCCAGGGTCACCTTGCCGCCGTCGGGCGTGCGGCGATCGACCAGCTTCACGAACTGGCCATTCCACAGGCGCAGCACCACCGAGGGCGGATCGGGCGCCTCCCACCGATCGATCATCGCCTGTACCCAGCGGTCGGGCGGGCCCTGTGGATCAATGATGCCTTCGTCGGCCATGATGCGCACGATTTCGGCATAGGTGATACCGGGGCGCACGGATTCCAGCCCGTCAAAGACCGTCAGATACGACCGATTGGCCACAACCAGGCGCTGATCGGCATCGAAAAGGGCAAAGCCGTCGCGCACCGATTGCAGCGCCGACCACAACCGCCCCTCGGCCAGTTCAGCCGCCGAATGGGCGCGCGCCAGGTCATCACGGGTCTGGGCGTATTCGTCACGCAGGCTTTCGGTCTGGTTCTGGATCGTCGCGACCTCGTCACGCTTGGCGATCACCTGGTTTGACAGCAGGCGTGCGTGTTCGGCCAGCTTGCGGTTGGCGGCCTTCAATTCGCCCTGGCGCATCTCCAGCAGGCGCTCGGCGGCAAGACGGGCCCGGCGTTCGTTGGCCAGAAGCGAAGCGAGATCCATCTTTCCCATCCCTGGATGCGTTTTGCATTGCCGTTTCCCCGACCATGGGCGATTCATGTAAACATCGCCTTAAAGTCGAACGGCAGCGAATCCTTGTCTGCCGCGTCTGCCCCGTGGCAGCATGAGATGTCGCATTCCAAAGAGGTTTTGCCATGACCCGCCTGTTTTCCCTGATTCTTGCTGGCCTCATGGCCGCGCTGCCCGCGCTGGCAGATCCCGCCATCCCCGAGCGGCGCCTGTCGGTCAGCCAGGACACCGATTTCTTCGGCGGCGATCTGCAATCCATCTTCGACACCACCTACCAGGTCTGCCGCACGGCCTGCCTGACCGACAATCAATGCCGCGCCTTCACCTTCAACAGCCGCTCGAACGCCTGTTTCACCAAGTCTTCGGTGACTGACCGCCTACCCTACCAGGGCGCCTTTTCCGCCGAGGTGACGGGCCAGCCCCCCGAAGCGCTGGCTCTGTCGCAACAGCGCCGTGACGAACTGGCGTTTCTCGATCCGCGCGATTTTTCCGATGCCATGGCCGAAGCCGTCGCCCTGCCCGGCCGCCACGCCAACACCGGGCTGACGGCTGTCGAACTGCTGCAATCGGCCCGCGATGCCCGCGCCAATGGCAGCACCCTGAACGCCCTGCGCTATACCGGCATGGCCCTTGGCCTGACCGATGCCGCCGATCTCTGGACCGAATATGCCCGCCTGTCGCTGAACATCGAAACCAGCGATTCCCGCCAGCGCCGCACCTATCGCGAAGCCGCGCTGAACGCCGCGATCAACGGGTATCTGCGCGCCGATACGGTGCCGGTGCGGGTGGCCGCCCTGTCGGTAATGGCCGACGCGCTTGAACGCAACGACCGGGGCCGCGACATGATTCCCGCCCTGCGCCTGGCGCAAAGCCTGGCCCCGCGTGACGACCTGGCCGCGAAGCTGGACGATGCCATCGGCAAGTTCGGCTTCCGCATCGCCGACCACCAGGTCGAAAGCGACCTGGCCAGCCCGCGCATCTGCGCCGAGTTCAACGAACCCCTGGTGCAGGCCGGCGTCGATTACGCCACCTTCGTTCAGACCGAGGTTACTGGGCTTGCGGTGCAGGCCGAAGACTCGCGCCTATGCCTTGAAGGGGTCGAACATGGCACCCGTTACCGCGTCACCTTCCGCGAGGGGCTGCCCGCCGCCTCGGGCGAGGAACTGGCAAAATCGGTGACGCTGAACCTCTATGTGCGTGACAGATCGCCGGTGGCGCGGCTCTCAGGGCGTGGCTACATCCTGCCCGCCGGGGGCGACGTGGCCCTGCCCATCGTCACCGTCAACCTGTCCGAAGTCGATCTGAAGCTGTTCCGCGTGTCGGACCGCAACCTGATCCGCGCGATCCAGGACCGGATGTTCGGCCAGCCGGTGCCCGACTACCGCCAGGATGAATTCGCCACCGAGGTCAGCCAGCTGGTCTGGGAAGGCACGGGCGAGGTCAGCCGCGAACTGAACCGCGACATGACCACCCGCCTGCCCCTGGGCGAGGTCGCGGGCGATCTGACCACCGGCGTCTATGCGCTTCAGGCCATGATCCCCGGGGCCGACACCTATGAAAACCCGCCCGCCACCCAGTGGTTTGTCGTTTCCGACCTGGGGCTGACCACGCTGGCGGGCAACGACGGGCTGCATGCCTTCGTGCGCGCGCTGTCCAGCGCCGATCCGGTTGCGGGGGCAAAGCTCACGCTGCTGTCGCGGGCCAATGCCGTGCTGGGCACCGCCACGGCGGACGCCTCCGGGCACGCCCTTTTCGCCGCCGGGCTGACCCGTGGCACCGGCGGCGCGGCCCCGGCCCTGCTGCTGGTCGAGAACGGCAGCGACGACATGGCCTTCCTGCCCCTCACCGACCCCGAGTTCGACCTGTCGGATCGCGGTGTAGAGGGGCGCGCCCCCGCCGGGCCGATGGATGTCTTCCTGACCACCGACCGGGGCGCCTATCGCGCCGGTGATACCGTGGTCGCCACCACCCTGCTGCGAGACAGTGCCGCAAAGGCCATCGACGGCGTGCCGCTGACCGCGATCCTCTATCGCCCCGATGGCGTGGAGTATTCGCGGACGCTTTCGGCCGATGGCCAGGCGGGCGGTCACATGTTCCGCCTGCCCACGGGGGGCGACGTGGCGCGCGGCACCTGGCGGCTGGACATCCACGCCGACCCCAAGGCCGAGGCATTGGCCAGCCAGCCTGTCCTGATCGAGGATTTCCTGCCCGAACGTATCGACGCCGACCTGACGTTGCCCGAAGGCCCGCTGTCTCTGTCGGCCCGCACGACCCTGACCATTGACGCGCGCTATCTGTTTGGCACCCCCGGTGCGGGGCTTGCGGTCGAGGCGAATCTGCGCGTCAGCCCGTCCGACACGCTGGAGGGTTTCCCCGGCTACAGCTTCGGGCGCCACGACGCGCCCCGGCAAAGCGAAACCCGCTATCTCGACAGCACGACCACCGATGCCGATGGCCGCGCCGTCCTGCCGCTGGTGCTGCCCGAGGTCGAACCCACCGGTCGCCCGCTTGAGGCGCGGATCACCGCGCAAATCAA
Source organism: Oceaniglobus trochenteri (assembly GCF_020529025.1). Lineage (GTDB taxonomy): Bacteria > Pseudomonadota > Alphaproteobacteria > Rhodobacterales > Rhodobacteraceae > Oceaniglobus > Oceaniglobus trochenteri. The sequence continues at coordinate 428,876 of NZ_JACNMM010000003.1, read as the reverse complement.
GGAAGGTTCGGGCCGGCCCATCGAGCGCAGCATCACCCGCGCCATCGCCCCCACCGGCGCGATGATCGGCATCAAGCCCGCCTTCGACGGCACCCTGCCCGAGAACACCGAGGCGCGTTTCAGCCTGGTCGCCGCCAATGCCACCCAGGCGATGCCGGCCCGCTGGACCATCAACCGCGTCGAACGCCAGTACCAGTGGTATTCGCTGAACGGCCGGTGGGAGTGGGAGCCGATCACCCGCCGCACCCGGATCGCCAGCGGCGATGTGACACTGGGCAGCGAACCGGTCAGTGTTGCCGCACCGGTCGAATGGGGCAGCTACGAGATCACGGTTGAACGGCTGGGCGGTGAATATGCCGCCAGTTCGGTCGAATTCTACGCCGGGTGGTACACCGCCGCCTCGGCCGTCGATACGCCCGACACGCTTGAGGTGTCGCTGGACAAGGCCGCCTACGATGTGGGCGACACCGCCACCCTGCGCCTTGTCCCGCGCTATGCCGGCAAGGCCCTTGTCACGGTCATGTCGGACCGCCTGATCGACATGGTCGCGGTTGAGGTTTCCGAGGGTGAGAACACCGTGCAGATCCCCGTGACCGAGGATTGGGGCCCGGGCGCCTATGTGGCGGCCACCGTGTTGCGCCCCGGCGGCGATGCGAACAGCGAAACCGCCCCGGCGCGCGCCTTGGGCCTGTCCTATGCCCCGGTCGATCCGGGTGCGGCACAGTTGCAGGCCAGCTTCGACGTCCCCGCCGAGGCCCAGCCGCGCCAGCCCTTCGAGGTTGCGCTGAGGGTCGAGGGCATCGCACCGGGCGAAACCGCCTGGGCCAGCATTGCCGCCATCGACGTGGGCATCCTGAACCTTACCGGTTTCGAATCCCCTGATCCGTCGGAGTACTATTTCGGCCAGCGCAAGCTGGGCGTGGCGATCCGCGACATGTACGGTCGCCTGATCGACGGCAATTCCGGCGCCATGGGCCGGGTGCGGTCGGGCGGTGATGCGGCGGGCGGCATGCGGATGCAATCGCCCCCCCCGACCGAAGACCTACTGGCCTTCGTCAGCGGCCCGGTTCAGGTGGGCCAGGACGGTGTGGCCCGCGCCACCTTCGACCTGCCCGCCTTCAACGGCACGGTGCGCCTGATGGCCGTCGTCTGGTCCAACAGTGGTGTGGGACAGGCCGAACAGGACGTGCTGGTGCGTGATCCGGTCGTGGTCACCGCCACCCTGCCCCGGTTCCTGGCCCCCGGAGACAGCTCGCGCATGTTGCTTGAGGTGGTCCATGCCACCGGGCCCACGGGGCTTGCCGCGCTCAGCGTCGGTGGTGCCGGCGTCACGCTGGACACCGGCGCCCTGCCGGCACAGTTCCCGCTGGCCGAGGGAGAGAAACAGGTCTTCAGCGTGCCAGTCACCGCAGGAGAGGTGGGCGATTACACAATCGACCTGTCCCTCACCACGCCCGACGGCAAGCAACTGACCAAGCAACTGACCCTGCCGGTGCGCCTGAACGATCCCGAAACCCACCGCACCAGCCGGTTTTCGCTGGCGGCGGGGGATACCTTCACCTTCGATTCCGATGTCTTCGCGGGCCTGCGCCCCGGCACCGGCACCGCAACCCTCACCGCCGGGCCGCTGGCGCGGTTCAACACCCCCGGCCTTCTCGAAGCGCTGGATCGCTACCCCTATGGCTGCACCGAACAGACCACCAGCCGCGCCCTGCCGCTGCTCTATCTCGACGATGTGGCCCGCGCCATGGGCCTTGGCACGCGCGACAAGCTGCGCGAAAGGATCGAACAGGCAGTGACCCGGGTGCTGGACAACCAGGCGCCGGGGGGCAGCTTTGGCATGTGGCGCCCGGATTCGGGTGATTTCTGGCTGGATGCCTATGTCACCGACTTCCTGTCACGGGCCCGCGCCCAGGGCATCGCCGTGCCCGACATCGCCTTCCGCCAGGCGCTCGACAATCTGCGCAACCGGGTGAACTATGCCCCCGATTTCGACGAGGGCGGCGAAGACATCGCCTATGCGCTGCACGTCCTGGCCCGCGAGGGCGCGGCGAACATCGGCGATCTGCGCTATTACGCCGACGTGAAGGCCGACGACCTGGCAACCCCCCTGGCCGTGGCGCAACTGGGCGCGGCCCTGGCCAGCTATGGCGACCCGACCCGCGCCGATGCCCTGTTCCTGCAGGCGGGGCGGATGCTGACCCAGCCGGTGAACGACCCGCGCAGTTGGCGGGCCGATTACGGCACCCGCCTGCGCGACAACGCCGCCGTCCTGACCCTTGCGGTGGAATCCGGCAGCACCGCGCTGAACCGCGACCTGATGATCGACGCCATCGCCCCCCTGCAAGGCGGCCCCGAGCGTTCGACACAAGAGGCGGTCTGGTCGCTGCTGGCCGCCAACGCGCTGCTGGGCGACACCACGGGCGGCGCGCTGACGGTGAACGGCACGGTGCCCGACGGCCCGCTGATCCGCGTGCTTGAAGCCCAGACCGCGGGCGAACCGGTGCTGATCGCCAACACCGGCAGCGCCGAGGCCACCGTCACCCTCACCACCTTCGGCATCCCCGAGGTGCCCGAGCCCAAGGGCGGCGAAGGCTATGCCATCGAACGCACCTATTTCACCCTTGAGGGAAGCCCGGCAGACCCGGCGAATGTGCCGGTGGGCACCCGCCTTGTCACCGTGCTGACGGTGCAGCCCTTCGCCGAAACCAGCGCCCGCCTGATGGTGAACGATCCGCTGCCTGCCGGCTTCGAGATCGACAACCCCAACCTCGTCCGCTCGGGCGACGTCGGGTCCTTCGACTGGCTGGATACGGTGGAAGAGGTCGAGAACAGCGAATTCCGCACCGACCGCTTCCTGACGGCGATCAACTGGCAATCCGACCGCGCCTTCCGGCTGGCCTATGTGGTGCGGGCCATTTCGCCGGGCACCTTCCATCACCCCGCCGCCAGCGTCGAGGACATGTACCGCCCCCGTTTCCGCGCCCGCACCGAAACCGGGCAAGTGACGGTGACCCAGTGAAGGGCCAGGTCCTGGCCACCGCAAACTGGCGTCGTCTCGATGGCCAGGGCGACGACAAGTGCCGCCTGGTGGCCGAGCCCGAGGGTTACATGCTGATCGGTCACGCCCGCTTCGTGCAGGCGGGGGTAAACGCGGCGCTGGACTATGTGGTGCGCTGCGACCGGCATTGGCACACCACCGGCGCCGATGTCACCGGCACCTTCGGCGCCTCGGCCCTGGGCTGGCGGTTCCAGCGCAACGGCGCCTGGACGGTGAACGGCACAGCGGTGCCCGGCACCGACGATTGCATCGACATCGACCTGGGCTTCACCCCGGCCACCAACCTGCTGCCGCTGCGGCGGTTGGAGGCCACGCTGGATCAGCCACAGGCGGTGACGGCGCTCTGGCTCTCCTGGCCCGCCGGACGGGTGCAGCCCCTGTCGCAACGCTATCACCGGATCGACGCCCAGACCCTGCGCTATGGGGCGCCGGGGTTCGACGCCGATCTGGTCGCCCATCCCTCGGGCTTTGTCACCCACTATCCCACCGGCTGGGATGGCACGGTCGATGCGCCCTGAACGCTGGCTTCTGGCGCTGGCCCTGGTGCTGGCGCTGGTGGGCTATTCCCGCGACCGGTTCGATGACTGGATCGACGCCACCGCCCTGCCGACCCTGGCCATCGAAACCGGCACCGAGATCCGCGACCGCAACGGCGATCTGCTGCGCGCCTATACCGTGGCCGACGGGCGCTGGCGGCTGCGCCTCGGGCTTGATGCCGTCGATCCCAGCTTTACCCGGATGCTGCTGGCCTACGAGGACAAGAGGTTCTTCACCCACCACGGCGTCGATCCCCGCGCGGTTCTGCGCGCCGCGGCCACAAGCATCGCACGCGGGCGGCTGACCTCGGGCGCCTCGACGCTGACCATGCAGGTGGCCCGCCTGCTGGAAGACGGCCCGACCGGCGAAATCGCGGGCAAGCTGCGCCAGGTGCGCCTGGCCCTCGCGCTGGAACGCCGGCTGAGCAAGGACGAGATCCTGACGCTCTACCTGAACCGCGCGCCCTATGGCGGCAATGTCGAGGGGCTGCGCGCCGCCGCGCTGACCTGGTTCGGCAAGGAACCGGCCCGCCTGACCCCGGCGCAGGCCGCGCTGCTGGTGGCGCTGCCGCAGTCGCCCGAAACCCGCCGCCCCGACCGCCACCCCGAAACCGCCCGCGCCGCCCGCGACCGGGTGCTGGCGCGGATGCAGGCCGCCGGGGTGATCGGCGCCGAAACCGCCCGCACCGCCCGGCGCGAACAGGTGCCCGGCGCGCGCCGCCCCTTTCCGGCCCTGGCGCCGCACCTCTCGGACCGTCTTGTTGGCGCGGGGGGCGGCGTTCGGATGACAACCCTGCACCGCCCCACCCAGATCGCGATCGAGGATCTGGCCCGCCAGGCGGTGCGTGCCCGGGGCGAAAGGATGTCAATCGCCATCATCGTCGCCGACCACCGCAGCGGCGAAATCCTTGCCCATGTCGGCTCGGCCCGCTATGACAACGACCCGCGGCAGGGTTTCGTGGACATGACCCAGGCCCTGCGCTCGCCCGGCTCGACCCTGAAACCGCTGGTCTATGGCCTGGCCTTCGACCAGGGGCTGGCCCATCCCGAAACCCTGATCGACGATGTGCCGATGACCTTCGGCACCTATGCCCCGCAAAACTTCGACGGCTACTTTCGCGGCACGCTTCCCCTGCGCGAGGCGCTGCAGCTGTCGCTGAACCTGCCGGTGGTGCAACTGACCGAGGCGATCGGCCCCGCCCGCCTTCTCTCGGACATGCGGCGCAGCGGGATGCAGGCCGAACTGCCGGGCAAACCCGGGCTGGCCCTGGCGCTGGGGGGCGTCGGCGTCACCCTTGAGGGCATGGTGCAACTCTATGCCATGATCGCGGGGGGCGGGGTCGGCCTTCGGCTTCACGCCACCGCCGATGATACCCCGCCGGGCGCGCGCATCCTCTCGCCCGAGGCCGCCTGGCACCTGGGCGACATCCTGTCGGGCCTGGCCCCGCCCCCCGGCGCACCGAAGGGGGGCATCGCCTACAAGACAGGCACATCCTACGGCTACCGCGATGCCTGGGCGCTGGGATGGGACGGACAGCATGTGATCGGCGTCTGGATGGGCCGCCCCGACGGCACACCCGTGCCCGGCGCCTTCGGGGGCGATGTCGCCGCGCCGGTGCTGTTCCAGGCTTTCGGCCGCCTGCCGGGCCGTCGGGTGCCGCTGCCCGCACCGCCCCCCGCAACGCTGATGGTGGGCACCGCCGATCTGCCCGCCCCCCTGCGCCACTTCAAAAGCCGGGCCGCCGCCTTCGCCCCCGACCCCGACGCGCCGCTGATCGCCTTCCCGCCCGACGGCGCGCGCCTGGCGCTGAACGGCGCACCGCTGGTGGTGAAACTGCGCGAGGGCCGCCCCCCCTTCACGATCCTCGCCGATGGCCGCCCGGTGGTGCGCCGCCTCGATCAACGCGAGGCCTGGATCGACCGGCCCGGCGCGGGCTTCGTCACCCTTTCGGTGATCGACGGCGCCGGCCGCTCGGCCCGCAGCAGCGTGCGGCTGGACTGACCCGCGCCCTCTCTTTCTTGCACGAAATACTCCCGCCGGAGGCACATCGCGGCCCGCGCAGCGACAATGGAAAGGCGCCCCGCCAAGGGGCGCGCTAATCAGATAAAGACGTGGCGCGTCAGCGCCGCCTTTTGGACGCCTGCGGGTTAAAGCCGCTCCAGCGCCAGGGCGATGCCCTGGCCGCCGCCGATGCACATGGTGACAAGGGCACGATGTCCGCCGGTACGCTCAAGTTCGTACATCGCCTTGACGGTGATGATCGCCCCCGTGGCCCCCACCGGATGGCCCAGCGCGATGGCGCCGCCGTTGGGGTTCACCCGGGCCGGATCAAGACCCAGTTCGCGACTGACGGCAATGGCCTGGGCCGCGAAGGCCTCGTTGCTTTCGATCACGTCGAAATCATCGGGGCCAAGGCCGGTGCGGTCGAACAGCGCGCGCACCGCCGGAACCGGGCCGATGCCCATCACCTCGGGGCGCACCCCGGCATGAGCATAGCCCAGCAGGCGGAACTTCGGGGCAAGGCCGGCCTTTTCGGCCGCATCGTGGCGCGCCAGCACCAGGGCGGCGGCACCGTCGTTGATGCCGCTGGCATTGCCCGCCGTCACCGTCCCGTCCTTCTGGAAGGCGGGGCGCAGCCTGCCCAGCCCTTCGGCTGTCGTTTCCTTGGGGTGTTCGTCGGTGCGGAAGGCCACCGTCTCGCGGCGGCTTTTCAGCTCGACCGGCACGATCTGTTCGTCAAAGCGCCCCTCGGCGATGGCGGCGGCGGCGCGGCGCTGGCTTTCCAGCGCGAAGGCATCCTGATCATCGCGGCTGATCCCGTGTTCGGAAGCCACGTTTTCGGCGGTGACACCCATGTGGCCGGTGCCGAAGGGGCAGTTCAGCGCCCCCAGCATCATGTCGCCCACCGGCTGATCGCCCATCTTCGCGCCCCAGCGCGCCGAGGGCAGGATATAGGGCGCGCGGCTCATGCATTCGGCGCCGCCTGCGAGGGCGAAATCGGCATCCCCCAGCGCCAGCGCCTGCATGGCCGAAACCACGGCCTGCACCCCCGATCCGCACAGCCGGTTCACATTCATCGCCGGAACGCTGTCTGGTACACCCGCCGCCATCGCCGCCACCCGCGACAGGTACATGTCGCGCGGTTCGGTGTTGATGACATGGCCGAACATCACATGGCCGATCCTGTCAGCGGCAAGCCCCGCCCTTTCCAGCGCGGCGCGGCTTGCCGTCGCGGCCAGGTCGGTGGGGGGTGTGCCGGAAAAGGCACCACCAAAGGTGCCGATCGCGGTGCGGGCGCCGGACAGGATCACGATGTCGTTCATGGGTCACTCCGTTTCGGGCAGGTCGCCGCGCAGCGTTACCAGTGTCACCTCGGGCGGCTGGGCAATGCGCAGCGGAACGTGGGAATATCCGATGCCACCCGACACCACCAGATGATGGCCATCTTCCTGCACATGTCCATAGGCATAGCGGTCGGAATATTCCGAAGGAGTCAGCGGACGCCAGCCGAAGAAGTTGGCCTGTCCGCCATGGGTATGACCGGAAAGTTGCAGCAATGCCCGTGGGTTGCGCAGGGCAAAGCAGTCGGGTTCATGCGCCATGAGGATCGCCGGCGCATCCTCGGGAACGTCGCGGAAGGCGCGTTCGGGATCGTGGCGCGCGGTGCCGTCGCGCCAGTGCTTGTGGCCCTGCTGGCTGTCGTAGCCCACCAGCCAGAACTTGAACCCGTGGTGGTCAAGCGCGATCGAATCGTTCAGCAGCATCGAATGCCCGGCGCCCGTCAGGGCGTTCAGAACGCCGCTTTCGCGGTAGTCGCTGTTGCGGGCCACGTCGTCGTCGCGCCAGTCGTGGTTGCCCAGAACCGCGTGCACCCCGAGGGGCGCCTTCAGACCCGCCAGCGCCTCGGCCGTCTGTTCGGGCGTGGCGCCCAGCCCGGGGGTGGGGCGCGCCGGGATGTAATCGCCCAGCAGCAGGATCAGGTCGACCGGCAGGGCATTCACCTGCTCCACCAGCGCCTCGAGCGCGGGCAGACCGTTCCAGGGCGACATGGTGTGAAAATCCGACAGAAGCGCGATGGAAAGCGGCGGGCCGCTCCACCGTGGCGTGGTCACGTCGTGGTGCACGAAATCGGGCAGGCCGCTGAAGACGAACAGCCTCCGCCAGCCGCGGCGGGCGCGCACATGTCCATTCAATCCCTTCAGGGGCAGTCCGCCCATCCTCACCGCCCTTGGCCATGTGTTTTCATCCCTCTTCATATCGGTTGTTTCGTCCTGCTTGCCAAGGGTCGGGGTGAAAACCGCGCGAAGGCGGGGCTTGATTGCCGCGCGGCGGGCGGTCAGACAGGCAGGGGATTGCCCTGTCGCGACAAGATCCGAAAGCCACGCCATGATCCGCGCCTTTGCCCCCGATGGCCCCCTTCTGCGCCAGTCCGAAACCCTGGCCGATGCGCTGTGGCTGGACCTGTTCGAACCCACCGCCCCCGAGATCGAGGCGGTCGAACAGACCTGCGGCTTTGCGCTGCCCACCCTGGATGACATGGTCGAGATCGAGATTTCATCGCGTCTCTACGTCGAGGGCAAGGCCGCCTTCATGACCGCGCTGATCCCGTCACGCACCGACACCGACGATCTGCTGATGAAACCGGTGACCTTCATCCTTTCGGCCGGGCGGTTGATCACGATCCGCTATCACGATCCGCGGGTGTTCGGCGCTGCCGCGGCGCGGTTCGAACGGGGCGATCTTGATATCGTCGATGCCGAGGGCGCGCTGCTGCATTTGCTGGATGGCGTGGTCGACCGGCTGGCCGACATCCTCGAGCGGGCAGGCCATGACGTGGACGCCGTGTCGCGCCAGGTTTTCGCCCCCAAGGGCACCGCTCCCAGCCCCGACTACAAGACCACGCTGGAAACCATCGGGCGCAAGGGCGATCTTACCTCGAACCTGCGCGACAGCCTGATGACCCTGTCGCGCCTTGCCACCTTTCTCGAGCCCCGCCTGCAAGGCCCCGGCCCCGCCCGCCACGAGGCGCTGCGCACCCTGGGCCAGGACATCCGTTCGCTGCTGGACCACTGCGGCTTCATCTCCCAGAAGGTGACTTTCCTTCTGGATGCCACCCTGGGGCTGATCAGCATCGAACAGAACGGCATCATCAAGATCTTCTCGGTGGCGGCGGTGATGTTCCTGCCGCCCACCCTGGTCGCGTCGGTCTACGGGATGAACTTTGTCAACATGCCGGAACTTGCGCTGCCCTATGGCTATCCCATGGCGCTGGGGCTGATGGTGGTTTCGGCGGTGGTACCCTATCTGTTCTTCAAGCGGCGCGGCTGGCTGTAGGCGCCGCGTCACACCATGCGTATGACGCCCTTGTCGATCGACAGCATGTAACCGCGCCGTGCGATGTTCTTGACCAGAAGCTCGCTGACCATCTGGTTGCCCAGGGTGTCGCGCAGCCGCTTTATCCGGGTGGCGCCTGCCGCCTCGTCGCAATCGGCGGCCTTTCGCCCCGAGATCACCGATTCAAGCTCGGCGCCGGACAAAACGTCGTCGTCCATCCGCGCCTCGGCCAGGGCCGACAGGGTTTCGATGGCGGCCTCGGTCAGCTTGAACTCAATGTTGTTCAGATAGACCGTGCGTTCCTCGCGAGAGATCAGCAGCGATGACACCTGTATCCCCGCCCTTTCGATTTCGCCCATCCGGCGGTTCAGGGCGATCAGCGTCACCAGAAACACCAGCGAGGCGATCAGAAGCGCGGTGGCAAAGACCAGCAGCACGAAGATCACCACCCGGTAACTGCTCAGCACGTCGGAAAAGGCGGTGCCGGACTGGGCAAGGATTTCCAGAAGCTTGATGTCGCCCCCCTGGGTCAGCGCGTCGTTGTTCACGAATATCTGTTCGACCCGGGCGTTGAAGGCGTTGGCATCGGGCAGGTTCACGAACAGCAGCACCGCCGCGATCAGCAGGATCGCGACGATGGCCCCGATTCCGAAGGCGACGATCCGCGCGGTCGAGCGCCGCGCATCAGTAGCGAAGGAAATATTGCCCGGCATTCGCCTTCCTTTCTTCCAGCCCCGAATCGTCGAAAACCGACAGCACGTTCAGCAAGGTCCAGCCATCGGCCCCGATCCGTGCGGCGATGACCGAACGCGCGGCCCCCACCGAACAGGATTCGGCCGGCAGGCGGATCACGCCGTAATGCAGGCGCAGGGGGTCGTCGGTCTTGGCCTTGTAATCGGCGTAACAGGCGGCATCTGCCCCGGCCGCGATGCCGATCATCGACAGGGCCAGAACGAAGGGGGCTAACAGGCGGAACATGGGGCAACCTCTGGTTTCCGGGTACAGCTGTCACGATGGGCGCAAAGCTGCGGATATTCAATAACGGCAGGGGTTTGCGCCGCCGCTATCCGATAACCGCGGCGCGATATTGCCTGTCTGGCGCCCCCGGGCCGATGTTGGGAACAGGCCAGGTCGGGCATTCCCCGGCCCGGCATCACCCTGATCCGAAGCCGAAAGGAAATTCTCATGTCACGCCCCCTCATCGCCACGATCCTGTCCGCCGCCCTTGCCCTGTCCACCCTGGGCGCCGCCCCCGCACAAGCGGACAACGACAACCTCAAGCGGCTTCTGGGGGGCGTCGCGACGGTGATCATCCTGGGCGCGACCTATGACCACTTCCGTGACAAGCGCCAGCGCGAGGCCGAGGCCGAACGCCCCGATTACCGCCCCCGCCCGGAGGTGAAGATCGTGCCCTCCGAATGCCTGCGCCGCACCGAAACCCGCCACGGGACCGAGCGGTATTTCGCCAAGCGCTGCCTGCAACGGAAGATGCGCCACGCGAACCGCCTGCCCGCGGCCTGTGAAATCCGCGTGGGCGGGGGCCACAAGAACCGCCGCGACAACGGGTATTCGCCCCGTTGCCTGCACAGCTACGGCTGGCGCCGGGGCTGACAGTTCAGGAATTGTCCTGTCGCGGCCTTATCCGCACATCTCCAGCCGGGGCAGGGCATGTCGGGCAGGTGGCATCACGCCACCTGCCCTTTTTGCTGTGGCGACACCCGGCGCGCGACCCGCATCGCGCGCGCATCGCACTGGCGATGACGGCCGATGTCGGGCATATGTGGTGCAACACCCCGCGCCGCCCGGCGGCCCTTGCCGGGGCCGTTCCCCGGCCCCTCCACGCCACCAAGATACGGATCAATCCATGCCCTTCACCCTTGCCACCTGGAACATCAACTCGGTCCGCCTGCGCGAGCCGCTGGTCCTGCGCCTGATGGAAGAGGAAACCCCCGACATCCTGTGCCTTCAGGAATGCAAGAGCCCGGTCGACAAGATCCCGCGCGAGGCCTTCGAGGCGCTGGGATATACCCACATGATCGCCCGTGGCCAAAAGGGGTACAACGGCGTCGCCATCCTGTCGAAACTGCCGATTGCCGAGGTGTCGGCGCTGGATCACGCCGGGCTGGGCCATGCCCGACACATCGCCGGGCAATTGGAAAACGGCGTGACGATCCACAACTTCTATGTGCCCGCGGGCGGCGACAAGCCCGACCGCGAGATCAACGACAAGTTCGGCCAGAAGCTGGATTACCTCACCGACATGCGCGACGCCTTCCATGCCGAACGGCCCGAAAAGGCGATTCTGGTGGGCGACCTCAACATCGCCCCGCGCGAGGATGACGTTTGGGATCACAAGAAGATGCTGAAGGTGGTCAGCCACACGCCGGTCGAGGTGGAACACCTGGGCGCGGCGCAGGATGCCGGCAAATGGGTGGATGTGACCCGCGCCGACATTCCCGAGGGGCAGCTTTATTCCTGGTGGTCCTACCGGTCGCCCGACTGGGACAGCGCCGACAAGGGCCGGCGGCTCGATCATCTCTGGGCCACGCCCGACATTGCCGGGGCGGCCCATGGATCGCGCGTGCTGCGCCATGCGCGCGGCTGGGACAAGCCCAGCGATCACGCCCCCGTCTTCGCCACCTTCGATCTGTGAGGGCGCCATGTGGAAACTGACGCGTCGTGCCTTGCTGTTCGGGGGCGGGGCCGCCGTGGGGGCCTGGGGCGCGGGGCGCTTCGGCCCGGCCCTGCCCACGCGCGACGGCACCACGTCGCTGATCCCGCCGGCCAATGCCGACACGCTGAACGATGCCAGCGGGCTGAACGAAACACCGATCTTCCGCCATGTCACACTGAACGATGACGTGGGCGATGTGCTGGTGGCCCGGTTGCGCGGCGAACTGGACGAGGCCCGCGAAAGCCGCCGCCCCGTCTGCCTTTCGGCGGCGCGCCACTCCATGGGCGGGCAATCCATCCCGCGCGGCGGCCATGCCATCACCTGCGACAACGGCTTTGTCGAACCCGACACGGCGAACGGCACCTACCGCGTGCATTCCGGTGCCCGCTGGGGCCAGGTGATCGCCGCGCTCGACCCGCTGGGATTTTCCCCCAAGGTCATGCAGTCGAACAACGATTTCGGCGTCGGCAGCACCTTCGCCGTCAACGCCCACGGCTGGCCCGTGCCCCACGGCCCCATGGGCAGCACGGTGCGCGAATTCCGCATGGTGACCCATGATGGCGACTGGATCACCTGTTCGCGTGAGGAAAACGCCGATCTTTTCGCGATGACCATGGGGGGATACGGGCTGACCGGCCTCATCACCGACCTGACGGTGGAAATGGCCCCCAACCGGCGGCTGGAACCCGATTTCGTGAAGCTGCCGGGCGAGAACCTGGGCCTTGCCTTCGCCGATGCGCTGAGCGACGGCAGCATCGACATGGCCTATGGCCGCCTGAACGTCGATCGTGACCGGTTCTTTCAGGATGCCCTGCTGATCACCTATCGCCCCTCGGCGGATCAGACCGAGCTTCCGCCGGCCAGCGGGTCAGGCACCCTGGCCCATATCGCGCGCGACATTTTCCGCGCGCAGCTGGGCAACGAGACGGTGAAAAAGGGCCGCTGGTTCGTGGAATCCACCCTGTCGCCCGTCATCACCGGCGGCGCGGCCACGCGCAACAGCCTGATCAACGAACCGGTCGTCACCCTGGATGACGGCGATCCGTCGCGCACCGACATCCTGCACGAATATTTCATCGCTCCCGACCGCTTTGCCGACTTCGTGCGGGTGTGCCAGCGGGTCATCCCGTCAAGCTATCAGGAGCTTCTGAACATCACCCTGCGTTATGTGCAGGCCGACACGGAATCCTGGCTGTCCTATGCGCCCGAACCGCGCATCGCCGCCGTCATGCTGTTTTCGCAGGAAATGACGACCCGCGGCGAAGAGGACATGGCCCGCATGACCCGCGCCCTGATCGACGGCGTGCTTGATATCGGCGGCAGCTATTACCTGCCCTATCGCCTGCACGCCACGCAGGAGCAGTTCCTGCGCGCCTATCCCCGCGCGCCCGAATTCGCCGCGAAGAAGCGCGAGATCGACCCCGACCTGCGCTTCCGCAACGCCCTGTGGGACAGATACCTGGAGCCGCTATGACCCTGCTGCGCAAGATCTGCCTTGGTTATTTCGTCGTGTTGCTGATCGTCGCGGCGCTGAACTACATCCCCGGGGTGCGCGACAGCGAAGGCCTGACCTTCGGGATATTCGAACTGGATGCCTTCGACGATGCGCTTCACCTGGCCTCGGCGCTTTGGGCAGGGGCGGCGGCGCTGGTGTCGCACCGGGCATCGCGGTTCTACCTGCTGACCTTCGGCGCGCTTTACCTGGCCGACGGGGCGCTGGGGCTGGCCACCGGCGTGGGCTACCTCGATTTCGGGATCTTCTTTTACGGGGTGCAGGATTATCCCCTCACCTTCCGCATTTTGGCCAACCTGCCGCATATCGGGCTGGGCGGTGTCGCCCTGCTGTCGGGCCTGTTTCTGGCGCGGCGATGAAGACGCTGGGCAAATGGCTGGGCGGTGTTCTTCTGGCCCTATTCATGGTGGCGGCGGTTCTGCTGTCGCCCATCGCCTGGGTCGAACTGGCCTGTCGCGGCAGCGGCGAAACCCCCGGCTATCCCGCGATCCTGCCCCCCGAACACCACCGCGCGGAATCGCGCAGCCTGATGACCTATCCGGAATGGCACATCGTTCACGCCTATGACGATTACGCCCGGGTGATTGGCACCGGCGACCCCCATGATTTCGACTTTCGACAGGCGGTCATGGGGTTCTGGCAGGCGCTTTGCCCGCTGAACGAACTGTCGGCACGGCATGGCGGTGTGACCGGCGAAACCAAGGCGACGATCTATACCATCGGGGTCAGCTTTACCGCGGAAATGGCGCTGAAGGCCGCCTATGAGGAAACCCTGGGCCGCATCGCCACATGGATACGCGGCGACACCCGCGCACCGCTGGACGACCTGACCGCGCGCCAGGCGGCCGATTACGCCCGCTTCCTGCAACAGGTGCCCTGGTACAAGTGGGATTTCACCCGCGACGCCACGGCCCTGCAGGACGCGAAAACCTCCGTGTTCCGCGACCGCGAACGCGCCCTGGCGGTGGGGTTGGAATATGGCGCCAAATCCGCCTATGCCGGTCTGATCGAACAGGCCGTCGGGCAGGTGGGGGCCGACCGGCTGACAATCCGCAGCGTCGTGACCGGCCTGGCGCCCGAAGCCCTGTGCAGGATCGACGGCGTGACGGTGATCGCCACCCGCGACGAGGGGATCGAGATCGAAACGCCGCGCTATCGCGCCTTCACCCGCATCCTGGCCGACCTGGCCGCCCGGGGGGCCGAGATCACCGAGATCGCGGGCAACGACGACATCCTGCTGACGCTGACCGCCCCCGCCCCTCTGCCCGGCGCGGTGCATGCCTTTGCGCGGCAGGGGTATGGCGATACACGTTCGCTTCTCATCGTGAAGCTGCGCGATCTGGCCGCACTGCTGCGCGATATTCCGCCCGGCGCACGGCTGGAGCATATCCATGATTACTAGGCGGCTGCTCATCGCGCTGCCGCTGCTCTTCGCGGGGTGGATTGCGGTGATGGCCTCGGTCATGCTGTTCAGCGATGCCGCACCGGCGGCGGTGGTGATCCTGCCGCCCGACGGATTTGCCGCCCGCCTGCCCGACGGCACCGGCATCATCGCCGCCGGGCCGCTTCACCTGACACTGAAGAACGACACCCCCCGGTTTGCCCGCGCCCTCTATGCCGCCGGGGCGCGCCTGGTTCTGCCGGCGGGTCTGACCGGATGCCTGCCCCTGCCCCGGCCCGGCAAACCCGCGGGCTGACCTTGCAACGCGGGGCCGCTTACGCCATCTAGAACGGCAACAAGGACTTTGCGCAAAGGACCGCCTGCCATGCTGGAATTCGGCCAGACCCCCGCCGCCCCCGCCGCCGCCGACCTGATCAAGGACACCACCGAAGCCACCTTCATGGCCGATGTCATCGAGGCCAGCAAGGACGTGCCGGTGATCGTCGATTTCTGGGCCCCCTGGTGCGGCCCCTGCAAGACGCTTGGCCCCATGCTGGAAGCCGCCGTCACTGCCGCCAAGGGCGCGGTGAAGATGGTGAAGGTCAACGTCGACCAAGCCCAGAATATCGCCGGACAGTTGCGCATCCAGTCGATTCCCACAGTCTATGCCTTCTACCAGGGCCAGCCTGTCGATGGGTTCCAGGGCGCCCAGCCGCAATCCGAGATCGAGGCCTTCGTCAAGCGCGTGATCGCCGCCGGTGGCGGTGCCGCCCCCGACGATGGCCTGGCCGAAGCGCTTGAGGCGGCCGAGCAGATGCTGGCCGAGGGGGCCGTCACCGACGCCGCCCAGACCTTCGCCGCCATCCTGGGCGAAGACCCCAAGAACGCCGCCGCCTACGGCGGCATGGTGCGCGCCCATATCGCGCTGGGCGATCTGGACCAGGCCGAGGCCGTGCTGAACGGCGCCGACGCTGACATTTCCCACGCGCCCGAGCTTGAGGCCGCGGCCGCCCAGCTGCAACTGGCCCGACAGGCCGAAGGCGCCGGCCCGATCGACGATCTGCGCGCCGCCGTCGAGGCGAACCCCGACGACCACCAGGCCCGTTTCGACCTGGCCACCGCCCTGCACGCCAAGGGCGATGCCGAAGGCGCCGTTGCCGAGCTTCTGGAGCTGTTCCGCCGCGACCGCGAATGGAACGATGCCGCCGCCAAGACCCAGCTTTTCACCATCTTCGACGCCCTGCCCGCAAAGGATCCGGTGGTGCTGAGCGGGCGGCGGAAACTGTCGTCGATGATATTTGCTTAACGCGGGCCGCGCCCTATCTTGACGGACATGTTTCCGATTAAAGACCTGCCCGCCACGTTGCCCGTCTTTCCGCTGCCCGGAGCGCTGCTTCTGCCCCGGGCGCGGTTGCCGCTGCACATCTTCGAGCCGCGCTATCTTGCCATGCTGGACGACGCCCTGAAGACCCCCGGGCGGCTGATCGGGATGATCCAGCCGCGCGACGTGCCCGGATCGGACAAGCCGCGCCTGCATGCCATCGGCTGTGCCGGACGGCTGACCGCCTTTTCGGAAACCGAGGACGGGCGCTATATGGTCACCCTCACCGGCATTTCCCGGTTCCGCGTCACCGGCGAGGTCGAGGGTTTTCAACCCTACACCCGTTGCGACGTGTCCTGGGACGGCTTTTCGCGCGACATGGGACCGACCGAGCGCGATGACGGCTTTGACCGCGACGCCTTTCTGAAACTGCTGGGCCGGTTCTTCGATTCCGAGGACCTGAAGACCGACTGGGATTCCCTGCACGAGGCCGAGGATGAACTGCTGATCAATTCGCTGTCCATGCTGTGCCCCTTCGAACCCGAGGACAAGCAGGCCCTGCTTGAGGCACCGTCGCTGACCACCCGGCGCGAAACCCTGGTAACCCTGATCGAATTCGCCCTGCGCCGGGGCGATGCCGAGGACATCATGCAATGACCGACCCCCTTCACGACCGCCGCATGCTCGAGGCGCTGGTCTGCCCCCAGACCCGCGCCCCCCTGACCTTCGATGCCGAGCGCCTGGAACTGGTGAGCAAGGCCGCGCACCTGGCCTATCCGATCCGCAACGGGATTCCGGTCATGCTGGAAAGCGAGGCGCGCGCGCTTGACTGATGGCGCGGCCCCGAGGGTGCGGGACGCCTCCGGCGGGAGTATTTGGGCAAAGAAGAAACCCGGGGGGCCGTGCCCCGGGCTGCGCATTGCCTAATTTGGCGGTTTGGTGTCTATGGCGGAGAACCGATCACTGCAGCAAGGAGCCGCCCCATGTCGAACGCCGCCCTGGAAACCGCCATCGAATCCGCCTGGGACGCACGGGACACCATCACGCCTGCCACCAAGGGCGAAACCCGCGAGGCCATCGAGGACACGCTGAACGCGCTGGATTCCGGCAAGCTGCGCGTGGCCGAACGCCAGGAGAACGGCGACTGGAACGTGAACCAGTGGGCCAAGAAGGCGGTGCTGCTGGGCTTCCGCATCAAGGACATGGAGATGCAGGCCGGCGGGCCGCAGGGGGCCGGCTGGTGGGACAAGGTGGACAGCAAGTTCGCCGGCTGGGGCGAGAACCAGTGGAAAGCGGCCGGATTCCGCGCCGTTCCCAACTGCATCGTGCGCAAGTCGGCCTATATCGCGCCGGGCGTCGTACTGATGCCGTCCTTCGTGAACCTTGGCGCCTATGTGGATTCGGGCACCATGGTCGATACCTGGGCCACCGTGGGCAGCTGTGCGCAGATCGGCAAGAACGTGCACCTGTCGGGCGGCGTCGGCATCGGCGGCGTGCTGGAACCCATGCAGGCCGGGCCGACCATCATCGAGGACAATTGTTTCATCGGCGCCCGCTCGGAAGTCGTGGAGGGCTGCATCGTGCGCGAGGGCAGCGTGTTGGGCATGGGCGTGTTCATCGGCAAGTCCACCAAGATCGTCGACCGCGAGACCGGCAATGTGACCTTCGGCGAAGTGCCCCCCTATTCGGTGGTCGTGGCCGGTTCGATGCCCAGCAAGAACGGCATCAACCTCTATTGCGCCGTGATCGTGAAGCGGGTCGATGCCCAGACCCGCAGCAAGACCGGGATCAACGAACTCCTGCGCGACTGATCCCGCAGGGCACCGGTGACGGGAACTAATCCGCCGTCACCGGATTGTCTTGTGGTATGAAAAACAAAACGGGAGTGCGAACATGGGTATCGGTCTGATCGGGGCAATCATCATCGGCGGTCTGGCAGGATGGATCGCCAGCATCATCATGAAGGCCGACACCGGCCTGATCATGAACATCGGTCTTGGCATCGTCGGCGCGGTGGTTCTGAACCTGATCCTGGGTGCCCTGGGCATCTATGCCGAACGCAGCTGGCTGCCGCAGCTGATTGTCGGGCTTGTCGGTGCCTGCGGATTGATCGCCGTCTGGCGCGCCGTCAAACGATAGGGCTTGCCCATGGCGCATGTTCCTGACACGACATGCGCCATGGCAAAATCCGAGAGAATCCACCACGTCTATACCCTTCTGGTCGAGGTCGGTCGCAAGACCGGCGACGGCCTTCCCGACGGGGCGACGGGTGCCGCGCTGATGTGCTATGCCAGCGGCGTGGACGAGGCCGAGGCGGTGCGCGAAACCGTCGCGATCCTGAAACAGGCCGACATGGCCCCCCTTGACGTGACAGGCTACGGCACGCTTGAGGAACGGCTGGACGAAGGCCACGACATCGACGATGAGGAACAGGCGCTGATGGAACGCGCCCGGGCCGAGAACGCCGTGATCGTCGCGCAGATGACCCCCTTCTTCGAGGACAAGACCAAGGGCTGAGCCCCGTTGCGGCCCCGCCTTCGGCCCGGTATCCAAGGGCCAAAGCGAGGAGCCCTGCCATCATGTCCCACACGCCCTGCGACGCCGTCGCCCTGACCGCCGACCTGATCCGCTGTCCCTCGGTCACGCCCGAGGAAGGCGGGGCGATCACCCTTCTTCAGCGGCTTCTGGAACAGGCGGGTTTCACCTGTACCCGGATCGAGAGGGGCGGCATATCCAACCTGCACGCCCGCTGGGGAACGCAGGGCAATGGCCGCGTCTTCGGGTTCAACGGCCATACTGATGTGGTTCCGGTGGGCAACCGCGCCGATTGGACCCACGACCCCTTTGGCGCTGCGGTGGTGGACGGCGTGATGTACGGGCGCGGCGCCTGCGACATGAAATCGGGGGTTGCCGCCTTTGCCGCCGCCGCCGTGGATTTTGTGCGCGACACACCGCCGGAGGGGGCCGTCGTTCTGACCATCACCGGAGACGAGGAGGGCGACGGCATCGACGGCACCTCTGCGATCCTTGACTGGATGGGCGAGAACGGCGAGCGGATGGATCATTGCCTTGTGGGCGAACCCACCTGCCCCGACACCATGGGCGAGATGATGAAGATCGGGCGGCGCGGTTCGATGACCGCCTATTTCACCGCCACCGGCGTGCAGGGCCATGCCGCCTATCCGCACCGCGCCAAAAACCCGCTGCCCGCCATGGCGCGGCTGATGGACCGGCTGGCCAGCCACGAGATTGACGCCGGAACCGAGCATTTCGACGCCTCGACCCTGGCGGTGACCACGATCGACACCGGCAATCCGGCCAACAACGTGATTCCGGGCACATGCCGGGCCACGGTGAACATCCGCTTCAACGATGCCCAGACCTCGGACAAGCTTGACGCCTGGCTGCGGGAAGAGGCGGATCGGGTCAGCGGCGAGACGGGCGTGACCTTCGACATGACACTGAAGGTTTCGGGCGAAAGCTTCATCACGCCACCCGGCCCGCTGTCGGATGCCATCGGGCGGGCGGTGAAAGCCGAAACCGGGATCGACCCGGTTCTGTCGACAACCGGCGGCACCTCGGATGCGCGTTTCGTCAAGGCCCATTGCCCGGTGGTGGAATTCGGGCTGGTGGGGCGCACGATGCACCAGGTGGACGAATGCGTCGAGGTGGAACACATCCGCCAGCTCAAGGCGATCTACGGGCGCATCCTGCGCGATTACTTCGCATGATCCACATTGCCCTGACCGACGATATCGCCGCCTGTCACGCCCTGCGCCGCTCCGTGTTCATCGAGGAACAGGGCGTGAGCGAAGCGGACGAGCTTGACGATCTGGACGGCGTCGCGCTGCACCTTCTGGCCCGGGTCGATGACCTGCCCGTGGGCAGCGCGCGCCTTTTGCCGAAGGGCGAGGTGGGCAAGATCGGGCGGGTCTGCGTGCTGCCGTCGCACCGGGGCACCGGGCTGGGCGCGGCGCTGATCCGCGCGGCGCTGGATGAATTGCGCCGCCAGCCCGGCATCAGGATCGCGCGGCTGGGCGCGCAGGTGCATGCCATCGGCTTTTACGAACGGTTGGGTTTTACCGCTCATGGCCCCGTCTACGACGACGCGGGAATCGATCATCGCGACATGGATTTCACCCTTTGACCCGAACCCTGATCGTCATGGTCAAGGAGCCCCGCCCCGGCCGCGTGAAAACCCGGCTGGGGCGCGATATCGGGATGGTGGCCGCCGCTTGGTGGTTTCGCCACCAGACAAGGCGCCTGCTGCGGCGGTTGGAAGATCCGCGCTGGGAAACGGTGCTGGCCGTCGCCCCCGACCGCGAAGGCCTGTCCAGCCGCATCTGGCCGGCCCACCTGCGCCGCATCCCCCAGGGCGCGGGCGATCTGGGCGACAGGATGGCGCGCGCCCTGCGTGGTGCCCCGCCGGGGCCCGCCATGGTGATCGGCGCCGATATTCCGGGCATCACCCGCCCCCACATCGCCCGCGCCTTCGCCGCCCTTGGGGGCCACGACGCGGTGATCGGCCCGGCGCCCGATGGCGGATACTGGCTGATCGGGCTGAAGCGTACCGCCGCAATGCCGGCCGGTCTGTTTCACGGCGTGCGCTGGTCCAGCGCGCAGGCCATGGCCGATACGCTGGCCTCGGCCCCCGGGCTGCGCTGGGCCGTGGTGGAGACACTGCACGATGTCGATACCGCAGACGATTTGCCATGACGCCCCGCCCGCCCCGTGCTAGCCAACGGGCATGACCCAGATCCCTTCAAAGCCCGAGATCCTTCAGTGGATTTCCGACAATCCCACCCTGACCGCCAAGCGCGACATCGCCCGCGCCTTCGGCATCAAGGGGGCGGCGCGCATCGACCTCAAGCGCCTGCTGAAAGAGCTTGAGGCCGAGGGGCATTTGGAAAAGCGCCGCAAGACCTATCGCGATCCCCAAAGCCTGCCGCCGGTGTCGGTGCTGACAGTCCTGGCCCCCGACCGCGACGGCGACCTGCACGCCAAGGCGATGGAGTGGCAGGGCGAAGGCCCCGAGCCGCGCATCCTGATGGTCCTGCGCGACAGCGACCCCGCCTTGGGCGAGGGCGACCGCATCCTGGCGCGCCTGGCCGAGGTGAAGGGCGAGGATCATCGTTACGAAGCGCGGCTGATCCGCCGCATCGGCACCAACCCGCGTCGTATTCTGGGCGTGTTCCGCGCGCGCAGCGAAGGCGGGCGGATTGTGCCCATCGACAAGGGTGCCGACAAGGAATGGACCGTCGCCCCCGGCGCCACCCACGGCGCGAAGGACGGCGAACTGGTCGAGGCGGAACAGGCCGGACCCAAGCGCATGGGCCTGCCCTCGGCCCGGATCGTGGAGCGGCTGGGCGACCCCTCGGCGCCGCGCGCGGTGTCGCTGATCGCCATCCACCAGCACGACATCCCCGATGCCTTCCCCGATGCCGCCATCGAACAGGCCGATGCCGCCACCCCCGCCCCCATGGGCGAGCGTACCGACCTGCGCGATCTGCCCCTTGTCACCATCGACCCCTCCGATGCCCGCGACCGCGACGATGCCGTCTTCGCCGCCCCCGACGACGACCCGGGCAACAAGGGCGGGCATATCCTGTGGGTGGCCATCGCCGATGTGGCCCATTACGTGACGCCCGACAGCCCCCTTGACCGCGAGGCGCGCAACCGGGGCAATTCCACCTATTTTCCCGACCGGGTCGTGCCGATGCTGCCCGACATCCTGTCGGGCGATCTGTGTTCGCTGCACGAAAACGTGGATCGCGCCTGCATCGCCGTGAAGATGCGGATCGACGCCGAGGGCAACAAGATCGACCACCGGTTCCACCGGGCCATGATGCGCTCCCAGGCCTCGCTGCCCTACGAGGAGGTGCAGGCCGCCATCGACGGCGATGTCTCCGACCGCCTGGTGCCGATGATGGATCACATCGAACACCTCTATGCCGCCTATCACGCCCTGCGAAAGGCCCGCGCCCAGCGTCAGCCCCTGGAGCTTGACCTGCCGGAACGCCAGATCGTGCTGGGCGAGGACGGAAGGGTGAAGACCGTCGCCTTCAAGGAAAGGATGGACGCCCACCGCCTGATCGAGGAATGCATGGTGCTGGCCAATGTCGCCGCCGCCGAGGAACTGGTGAAGCGCCGCACGCCCCTGCTGTTCCGGGTGCACGAGGAACCCAGCCCGCAAAAGCTCGACGCGCTGCGCGAGGTGGCGCAGGCCTCGGGGCTGACCCTGGCCAAGGGCCAGGTGTTGCAGACGAGAACGCTCAACCGCCTGCTGGAACAGGCCCAAGACACCGCCTTTGGCGAGTTGATCAACATCTCGACCCTGCGCGCCATGACCCAGGCCTACTACTTTCCCGAAAACTTCGGCCACTTCGGGCTGGCGCTGAAGAACTATGCGCATTTCACCTCGCCCATCCGGCGCTATTCAGACCTGATCGTGCATCGCGCCCTGATCACCGCCCATGGCTGGGGCAAGGACGGGCTGAGCGTCTCGGAAATCGAGAACCTGGAAGCGACCGCCAAGCACATCTCGGATACCGAGCGCCGCTCGATGGTGGCCGAGCGTGACACCACCGACCGTTACCTGGCCTCCTACCTGTCGGAACGGGTGGGAACCGAACTGACGGGGCGGATCTCGGGCATCCAGCGGTTCGGCGCCTTCGTGCGGCTGGATGAAACCGGCGCCGACGGGCTGGTGCCGGTGCGCAGCATCGGGGCCGAGTATTTCCACTACGATGCCGAAAGCCAGACGCTGATGGGATCGGATACCGGCCTGATCCTGTCGCCCGGGCAACGTGTCACCGTCCGCCTGACCGAAGCGGTGCCGGTGACCGGCGGGCTGATGCTGGAACTGCTTGACGTGGCGGGCGATACCCTGCCCCAGGGGCCGAAGCCGGGCGGCAGGCGCCGGGTGCCGGGCCGCAAGATCGGCAAGGGCAAGGCCAAGGCGGCCAAGATCAAGCGCAAGGTCAAACGCAGCCGGAAATAGCCGGTCCTTGCCGATACGGCCTGCCGGATCTTTGCGATTGTTTCATCTTTAGCTACAATAAAGCGGTATGGAACAGGCGGGGAAGATCATGGGTTTCAAGCTGATCGCGATCTGGGTGATCCTGGCGCTGGGTGCGGCAACCGCCCGCGCCGCGCCGGTCGAACAATCGCCGCGCCCGGCCAAGCGTGCGGATGTCGTCCTGGCCCGGGCCGTTGCCGCGCCGGGGGCCGCGACGGCATCGCATCGCGCCCCCCGTGCCCGTCCTGCCCAGGCCGAGGCGACGGTCGATTCCTCCTCGCGGGCACCCGGCTTCGCGGCCTGGCTGCGCGATTTCCGCGCCCGCGCCCTGGCCCAGGGAATCAGCGGGGCCGTCTTCGACAGGGCGGTGCAGGGCATAAGCTATGACCCCAAGGTCATCGAACGCGACCGCAACCAAAGCGAATTCACCAAGACGATCTGGGATTACCTCGACACGGCTGCCTCGGACCTGCGCGTCGCCAACGGCAAGAAGGCCCTGGCCCGGCACGACACTGTTCTCGACCGGATCGAGGCGAAATATGGCGTCGACAAGGAGGTGGTCACGGCCATCTGGGGCCTTGAATCCGCCTATGGCACCTTCAAGGGCAGCAACGACGTGGTCCAATCCCTTGCCACGCTGGCCTACGACGCCAGGCGCAGCGCCTTTTTCGAGGAACAGCTGGTGGCGGCGCTGAAGATCCTCGAGGCCGGCGACGTGCCCCCCCGCGCGATGACCGGCAGCTGGGCCGGGGCCATGGGCCATACGCAGTTCATTCCGACCTCGTTCCTGACCTATGCCGTCGATCTCACCGGCGACGGCAAGCGCGACATCTGGGGCGACGACCCCACCGATGCGCTGGCCAGCACCGCCGCCTATCTATCGCGGTTCGGCTGGACCAGGGGGCAGCCCTGGGGTGTCGAGGTGCGGTTGCCCGAAGGCTTCGACTACGCCAGCGCCAACCGCGAGAACACCAGGCTGCCGTCGCAATGGGCGCAGCTTGGGGTGCTGGGCATGGATGGCAAGCCGGTCGCCGACCACGGCAGGGCGTCGGTCCTGCTGCCCGCCGGGGCGGAGGGGGCGGCCTTCCTGGTCTTCGACAACTTCGCGGTCATCGAACGCTACAACACCGCCGATGCCTATGTGATCGGCGTCGGCCACCTGGCCGACCGGATCGCCGGGGGCGCCCCGATCCAGAGCGACTGGCCCCGCGGCGACCGCGCGCTGACGTTCGACGAACGCCAGGAAATGCAACGGCTGCTGACCGGCAAGGGGTTCGACACCAAGGGAATCGACGGGCGGATCGGCCCGCTGACCATCCAGGCGGTGCGCGATTTCCAGCGCTCGGTCGGGCAGGCCCCCGACGGCTATGCCTCGCTTGCCATCCTGAACCGGTTGCGCTGACCCCCGCCATTTCGGCGGCTGGCGCCGCCGATCCGGGCGCGCCTTCGGCGCGCCCCACGCGCCCTTCGGGCGCAGCCTCCGGCGGGGATATTTGAAGACCAAAGATGGGGCGCCACTGCCTGCCATCTTTGGTCCGGAAATATCCCCGCCGGAGGCGGAAAGTTCTTTCTTCCTATCCCAGGTAGCTGCGCAGGGCCTCGGGCGGATTGGCCAGTGTGGCGCGGGCGGGGGCCGGGGCGCTTACCTTTCCTGCGGCGACGATGCAGAGGCTGCCGTCAAGGCGGGCGGCATCGGCCGGGTCGTGGGTGACCATCAGCAGGGTTGCCCGCCGCTTGGCGCAGAGATCCGAGACAAGGCCCACCATCTCGGCCCGCAGCGCCGGGCCGAGGGCCGAGAAGGGTTCGTCGAGCAGGACCAGCGGGCGATCCTGGACCAGCATCCGCGCCAGGGCGGCGCGGCTTTGCTGCCCGCCCGAAAGGGTTGCCGGCTTGCGGTGTTCCAGCCCCTCCAGCCCGACGCTGGCAAGCGCGCGCATCACCATCGCGGTTTCGCCCCGGTCCAGCCGGCCCGAGGGGCGCACCCCGAGGGCGGCGTTGCCGAAGGCGGTGAGGTGGGGAAACAGGTTGTTGTCCTGGAAGATCATGCTGACCGGGCGCTGCGCCGGGGGCAGCGGCAACAGGTCGGTGCCCCGCCAGAGCAACCGGCCCGCCACCGGCGCCATGAACCCCGCCACCAGCGAAAGGAAGGTGGATTTCCCGGCGCCCGAGGGCCCCATGATCGCCACCTGCGCGCCCGATGGCACGACCATGTCCACCGCAAGGTGGAAATCACCCTGTTCGATCAGCAACCCGTCAAAGGTCAGCATTCACTCGCCCTCCGCGATCAAGGCACCAGAAGATCAGCAGGCTCAGCCCCAGCAAAAGAAGCGCGACGCCCGCTGCCGTCTCCATCCGGTAGCTGCCCATGTAGCGAAACAGCAGCAGCGGCAGGGTTGCGCCATCCGGATCGGCGAAAAGCGCGATCACCCCCAAATCTCCCATCGAGAGCGCCCCGGTGAGCGCCGCGGCAAAGCCGAGCGGGCGGCGCAGGCGCGGCAGGGTCAGGCGGCGCAGGCGGTTCAGGCCGGTCATCCCAAGGCTGTCGGCCAGGGGACCGAAGCGCGATTCGACCTCGGCCGCCGCCGGCACCAGCGCCCGCAGCGCGAAGGGCAGGGCCATCACCGCGTTCACCAGCGCCGTCACCGGCAGGGCCAGTGCCACCGGATCCACCAGAGGAAAGAGGATCAGGAACAGCCCGGTTCCGATGACCAGCGGCGAAACCGCCACGGCGAGATAGCCCGTCACCTCGACCCCGCGCGACAGCGCCGGGCGGTGACGCAGCCGGGTGATGGCCAGGGTCATCGCCATGGCCAGCGTCAGCGCCAGCACCACCGACAGACCCGCCACCCAGAGCGAGCGCCAGGCCGCCGCCCAGACCGGCGCCGGCAGGCTGGCCAGTTCGGGCAACCCGCGCAGGGCCACGGCCAGCAGTGGCAGCAGCAGGAACAGGGCGGCCAGGGCAATCAGCCCGCCATCCAGCAGCCGCAAACCCGGCGTCGCCGCGTCCCAACGTTCGACCGTCCGGTCCAGCCCGGCGCCCGTGGCCTGCGGCACCGCGACCCACAGCGCCAGCAGGGCCGCCGCGCCGGAAATCGCCAGCTGGATCAGCGCCAGAAGCGCGGCGCGGGACAGGTCGAAATCGAAGCGGAACGCCTGGTAGATGGCCAGTTCCACCGTCGTCGCCCGCGGCCCGCCCCCCAGCGCCAGCGCCACGGCAAAGCTGGTGGTGCAGATCAGGAAGATCACCATGAAGGCGCCGGGAAGGGTGGCCCGCAGCATCGGGCGTCCAAGGTGGCGGGCGATGTCGCCCGGCCCCATGCCAAGGGTGGCGGCAAGGCGGAACCGTTCCGCCGGGATGGCCAACCAGCCCTGCAGGATCAGCCGCGTGGCCAGCGGCAGGTTGAAGAACACATGGGCGATGACCACCCCGTGCAACCCGTAGATGTTGACGGGCGCCAGCCCGAACAGCGCCAGCAGGTGCGACACCCATCCCGCGCGCCCGAAGACCATGACCAGCCCCAGCACCGCCACGATCACCGGCAGGATGAAGGGCGCGCCCATCAGCGTGACCAGCACCGCCCGCCCGGCGAAGCGCCGCCGCGCCAGCGCCCGCGCCACCGGCACGGCCAGCCCCACGGACAGGGCCGCCGAAAGCGCCGCCTGCAAAACGGTGAACCGGATCGCCGCCCAGTCGCCCGCGCCAAGCGTAAGGCCGCCCTCGGCCCGCGACAGCACGGCAACGACCGATCCGAAGGTCAGCAGCAGGATGAACCCCGCCGCCAGCCCCCCGGCCCAGACCGCCAGCCCCCGATCCCGGCGGACCGGGGGCGCCGCTTTGGCCCGCGCTTTCATCCGATCAGCGGCTGAGCGCCGTCAGCCATTCGGCCAGCGCGACATCGCGGGCCTCTTCGGCCTCACCTGCGGGAAAGATCAGGGCGGTTTCGGGGTCGGTCAGGGTTTCGAAGCCCTTGGGCAAGCCAGCAGCGGGCAGAACGGCCGGATACATCCAGTTGGTCGTGGGAATCACCGACTGGAAGCCATCGGTCAGCATGAAGGCCAGGAAATCATTGGCCAGGTCGATCCGGTCGGAAGAAGCCACCGTCGCGGCCACCTCGATCTGGAGGTAATGCCCTTCCGTGAAGGGGGCGGCGGCCTTGGTGTCGTCCTCTTCCGCGATCAGGTGATAGGCGGGCGAGGTGGTGTAGGACAGGACCATGTCGGCCTCGCCCTCGGTGAACATGCCATAGGATTCCGACCAGCCCTTGGTCACGGTCAGT
The DNA here is from genome assembly GCF_020529025.1 of Oceaniglobus trochenteri. Taxonomy (GTDB): domain Bacteria; phylum Pseudomonadota; class Alphaproteobacteria; order Rhodobacterales; family Rhodobacteraceae; genus Oceaniglobus; species Oceaniglobus trochenteri. The sequence continues at coordinate 401,760 of NZ_JACNMM010000003.1, read as the reverse complement.
ATGTTGTCGACCAGCCCCTCCCAGATCGCGGGCGCCTCGTCGCCATAGGCGGCCTTGACCCAAAGCAAGAGGCCCAGCCCGGGGGTGGAGCTGCGCGGGTCCTGGATCACGATCTTCAGGTCGCTGTCGGCCAATTCGCGAAAGCTGGTGGGCGGGGTGATGCCGGTGTTGTGGACGAAGGCGAAATAGCCCCAGTCGAAGGGCACGAACATGTCGTCCTCCCAGTCGACGGGCAGGTCCAGCGACAGATCGCCCAGGTCGTGCTGCCCGAAAAGGCCCGTTTCGGCGGCGGCGGCCGTCAGGTTGGTGTCAAGCCCCAGCACCACGTCGGCGCGGGTCCGTTCGCCCTCCAGCTTCAGGCGGGCCAGCAGCGCGGCGCCGTCACCGGCGGCCACGAATTGCAGATCGCAGGCGCATTCTGCCTCGAAGGCCTTTTCGATGGCCGGGCCCGGCCCCCAGTCAGAGACGAAGCTGTCGTAGGTATAGACGGTCAGCACCGGCCGATCCTGGGCCAGGGCGGGGGTGGCCAGAAGCGCAAGGGGCAACAGGTATTTCATGGTGTTCGATCCTTCGTTGGCCCCGGAAGCGGGGCGAATTGATGATCGGAAGTGGGAGAGATGCGATCTCACCTTCCCTCCGCCGGTCCTAACCGGTTCAGGTTCGACGGGTCCGCAGCGATGTGCATCTCAGCCCAGAAACAAGGGCTCCCCGAGGTCTCTTCTGCATAAAGGGTCGGGGGGCCTGCGGCAAGGGGCGGCCATTGCCCGCGGCGGCGCTTTGGCCTAGCGTCGCGCCGACATTGCATCGCAAGGCCCTCACATGACCCTTCTCGTCTTTTGCGCCGTTCTGCTGGCGGCGCTGCTTCATGCCTCGTGGAACGCCTTGCTCAAGGGCGGAGCAGACAAGCGGCTGAGCATGTGCGCCATCACCGTCGGTGCGGTTCCGCTGGCCACGCTGGCGCTGCTGCTGTCGCCCGTGCCGGCGCCCGAAAGCTGGCCCTATGCCATTGCCGGGATATTCCTGCACGCGGGATACCAGATCTTCCTGGTGCAATCCTATCGGCGGGGCGACCTGACGCAGGTCTATCCCATCGCGCGGGGGTCGGCGCCGCTGATCGTGGCCGTCGTGTCGTTCTTCGGGCTGGGAGTGGTGCTGGCGCCGGTTGAAATCCTGGCCATCGCGATGATCGCCTGCGGTATCCTGAGCATCGCGCTGGTCCGCCAGAGCGACGGCTTGCGCAACGGCCCTGCGGCGCGGCTGGCGCTGATCACCGGGTGTTTCATCGCCTCGTATTCGATCGTCGATGGCATCGGGGCGCGGCTGGCGGGAACGGCCTTCGGGTTTTTCGCCGTGATCGCGATTGGCGATGCGGCGGTCTTTCTGGGCTACATGGCGATCACCGCCCGCCGCAGCATTCCCGCGCTATGGGGCTCGGCGCGGGGGGTGCTTTTGATCGGGGGCAGCGCCTCGTTCGTTGCCTACAGCATCGTGATCTGGGCCTTCACGCAGGCACCCATCGCCCTCGTGGTCGCGCTGCGCGAAACCAGCATCGTCTTTGCCCTCGTGATCGGCGTGGCCTTCCTGAACGAAAGGCTGAACCTGGGAAAGGTGGCGGCCACCATGATGACACTTGCCGGCGCCGCCCTGCTGCGGCTTCCCAAGGCCTGAACCCACTTTCCTTGCGCCCGCCCCGGCGTTAGGAACGACAGCGCCAGACAAGAAAGCGATCCGCCCTCATGAGCCTGAACACCTTCGGTCACCTGTTCCGCGTCACCACATGGGGCGAAAGCCACGGCCCCGCCCTGGGCGCCACCATCGACGGCTGCCCCCCCGGCGTGCCCGTCACCGCCGAGGCGCTTCAGCACTGGCTGGACCGGCGCAAGCCCGGGCAGAACAAGTATACCACCCAGCGGCGCGAACCCGACGCCGTGGAAATCCTTTCGGGGATGTACGAGGGGGTGACGACCGGCACACCGATCCAGCTTGCGATCCAGAACACCGACCAGCGGTCGAAGGACTACAGCGAGATCGCCGAGAAATTCCGCCCGGGCCATGCCGACATCACCTATTGGCAGAAATACGGCATCCGCGATCCGCGCGGCGGCGGGCGGTCTTCGGCCCGCGAGACGGCCGCGCGCGTGGCCGCCGGGGGCGTGGCGCGCGCCGCCCTGGCCAAGATGCTCCCCGACCTGTCGATCACCGGCTACATGGTGCAGATGGGCCCCCATGCGATCAACCGTGAACAGTTCGACTGGGACGAGATCGCCCGCAATCCCTTCTGGACCCCCGATGCCGACGCCGCGGCCTATTGGGCCGGATACCTCGACACCCTGCGCAAGAACGGCAATTCCTGCGGCGCGGTGATCGAGGTTGTGGCGCGGGGCGTTCCCGCCGGGCTGGGTGCGCCGATCTACGGCAAGCTCGACACCGATCTGGCCGCCGCGATGATGAGCATCAACGCCGTGAAGGGCGTCGAGATCGGAGAAGGCATGGCCGCCGCCGCCCTGACCGGCGAGGCCAACGCCGACGAGATTTTCATGGGCAACGATGGCCGCCCGGTGTTTTCGTCGAACCATGCCGGCGGCATCCTGGGGGGCATCTCCACCGGGCAGGACGTGGTGGTGCGCTTTGCGGTGAAACCCACCTCAAGCATCCTGAAGCCCCGCCAGACGATCACCAAGTCGGGCAAGGCCGCCGAGATCGTCACCAAGGGCCGCCACGATCCCTGTGTTGGCATCCGCGCCGTTCCGGTGGGCGAGGCGATGATGGCCTGCGTGATCCTCGATCACCTGCTTCTGGATCGCGGCCAGACCGGCGGCGAAAGGGGGCCGATCGGCTGACCGGCCCCCGTTATCGGGTTATCGTTCCGCTGGATCAGATCCAGTAATAGGGCAGGCCGAAATGGCCATGCGCCTGCATTTCCCACCGACGGTCGCGATCGCGCGCCCAATCGTCCTCGCGCGGCGGCAAGCTTTCCAGCTGCTCTTTCGTGATGTCGGTGACATAGCCGCCCTTGTCGGTGTCATAGCTCAACTTGGCCCAAGGCACCGGCATATGTTCTTCGCCAAGGCCAAGGAAGCCGCCGAACCCCATCACGGCATAGCCGATCTTGCCACTTTCCTTGTCGATCATGACATGGTCGATGGTGCCGATATGGTCGCCCGTGGGGCTGTAAACCTCGGTTCCGGTCACGTCGCGTGACGATACATGGGTCGAGGCGGTGTCGGTAACGGTGTTGGTGGTCATCGGAAAGTCCTCCATTCCGGATGCGTTGCCTGAACAACGTATCGGCATGAAATTTGTTCCGATCCGGCCCTATTTGCCGATGCCCGGCGATGCCGCCCCGACGCGCGCCGCCTTCGATATCTGAACGGCCGCAATCCCGGCGGTGATGATGGCCACGCCCAGCAGGTCGATCCAGCCCAGGGTCTCGCCCAGCAACAGCGCGGCGATGGTCACGCCAAGGAAGGGGTTGAGGAAATGGAAGGTTGCCGCCCGCACCGCACCGATGCGATCCACCAGCATGAACCAGACCAGCGTCGCGATCAGCCCCGGCACCAGTGTGGTATAGGCAAAGGCCAGCACCAGCCGCAGCGACCATTGCACCTCGTAGGTTTCCGTCGCCGCCGAAACCAGCGCAAGGCAGATGCTGCCCACGAACATCTGAAGGCCCACTACCATCAACAGGTTGCCCCCCGATGACGCGCCCCTGACCGAAAGCGTGGCCACCGTCAGCGCCATTGCCCCCAGCAGGCAAAGCGCCAGTCCGCCGATATCCACCCCGCCCGAAAGGCGCGACCCCATGATCAGCAGCACCCCCAGCATGCCCGCCGCCAGCCCCGCCAGGCCAAGGGGGCGGGTGCGTTCGCCAAGAAACATCCAGCCCGCAAAGGCCACCATCAGCGGCAGCGACGATGCGATGATCGAGGCAAGCCCCGCTTCGATCTTCTGCATCGCGACAAAGTTCAACCCGAGGTAAAGCGCGTTCTGGCAGATGCCGAAAACCACCGTCGCCCGCCACTGCCCGCGCGTCAGCCGCCAAGTCTGGCCCAACGCCAGCGCTATGCCCACCCCCAGGATGCCCGATACCAGGAACCGCAGCGACAGCGACATCAGCGGTGGCGCATCGACAACGATCATCCGCGCCGAGGTGAAGGCCGAAGACCACATGAAGGCAAAGGCCATGCCCATGACGATTGACTTGATGTCCATGCTGCTGCTCCGGTTCCGCCTGTCTTCCCGGGGCAAGGGCTAACCCGAACGGCGGGCGGCGTCAGCAGGAAACGTGGCCGCGCGCCCTAACCGCCAAGAAGCGCCATCATGCGCCGTTCGTCCTGACGCAGGCCGGCAATGTCGGGCATGGTGTCGCGGATGCTGTCGATGTCCTTCGCATCCGCCTCGCTCAGGGCGATGACGCTGGGGTGGATATAGCTTTTGCGCGCGATGGCGGGGGTATTGGCCAGACGCTTTGCCGCGGCTTCGGACATGGCCTTGATCGTCCGCTTTCCGTCGGTCAGCGCGGCGTGAAGGGCGGCGACCGTGCCGTTCCAGGTGCGGAAGGTCTTGGCGGTCAGCCCCTCTTCGCCGGTCATCTCGGCCAGGGCGGCGTTCACCGCGTCGGAACTGACGGAATGGGCCGTGCCGTCATCGTCCACCCAGCCGACAAGCGTTGCGCCCGACAGATCGTCAAGCCTGTGCAGCGTGCGTTGCAGGGTCCGATCATGCACCGGGCGGCGCACCTTCTGCCCGCCCTTGGCGGTGAACCGCAGGGTGATCGCGCCGTCGTCGTCCACCCGCATGTGGCGCGATCTCAGGGTCGTCGCGCCATAGGCCCCGTTGCCCTGCGCATACCCGGCATTGCCGATGCGCAGCGACATCCGGTCGATCATCGCCAGAACGGCGGCGATGGCAAAGGGGCGGTCGGCATCTTCACGGCGCAGATCGGCGGCGATCCGGCGGCGCAGGGCGGGCAAGGCGGCGCCGAAACGGGGCAGGTCGTCAAACTTCTTGCGGGCGCGAAAGGCGGTCCAGTCGGGGTGATAGCGGTACTGCTTGCGCGCCTTGGCATCGCGCCCCGTCGCCTGAAGGTGGCCCCGCGCAACCGGGCACATCCACACGTCCTCATAGGCAGGGGGCACGGCCATCGCCGCCAGGCGGGCCCGTTCGTCCGCATCCTCGATCCGGGTGCCGTCCGGCGCACGATAGGAAAATCCGCGCCCGGCCCGGTGGCGGGTGATGCCCGGGCGGCTATCGGGATAATGGATCAGGTCTGGCTCTGTCACGGCGCTGTCATTTCCGGCTGTCATCGGCGAACGCGGGGGCCGATGCGGCGGTTCCCGCAGATCTTGCCCGACAGGGGCATTCTGCGATAGGCAATGCCATTCCCGGACCATGGGAAGACCAACAAGAAAGGATGCGCCATGTACGCCCCCACAAAGAACCTTCCCATCGTCACGCCCGAAACCCGGGCGCATGAGACATTCACCGACCCCGCCGCCGCCGTCCTGCGCCTGCAGGAACTTTACGACGAGGCCTGCCAGTTCCTGGGCCGTCATTTCCTGGCCGCGATTTCGGGGGACGCGCCCACGTCGCGCTATCGGGCCTTCTATCCCGAGATCCGCTTCACCACGACCAGCTTTGCCGGAGTGGACAGCCGGCTCAGCTTTGGCCATGTGGCGGGGCCTGGCATCTATTCCACCACCATCACGCGGCCCGATCTTTTCGCGGCCTACCTACGCCAGCAGATGGGCCTGCTGATCGAGAACCACGGCGTCGGTGTCCAGATCGGCCCCTCGACCACGCCGATCCCGGTGCATTTCGCCATGGCCGGCGACGGCACCGTGACCGTTCCGCACGAAGGGACCATGGATTTCACCCTGCGCGATGTCTTCGACGTGCCCGACCTGGCCACGACGAACGACGATATCGTGAACGGCTTCGGCTTCACCTATCCCGACGGCGCGGCGCCCCTGGCCCCCTTTACCGCCCAGCGGATCGACTATTCGCTGGCGCGCCTGTCCCACTACACGGCCACCAGCCCGGCGCATTTCCAGAACCACGTCCTGTTCACCAACTACCAGTTCTACATCGAGGAATTCGAGGCCTATGCCCGCAGCGTCCTGGCCGACCCGGACAGCGGATACGAAAGTTTCGTCGGCCCCGGCAACCAGGAGATCACCGATCCCGAGGCCCCGATGCCGACCCCGGCCAAGCTGCCGCAGATGCCCTCCTACCACCTGAAAAAGGCGGATGGCGGCGGGATCACCCTGGTCAACATCGGCGTCGGCCCCAGCAACGCCAAGACGGCCACCGACCATATCGCGGTGCTGCGCCCCCATGCCTGGATCATGGTCGGCCACTGCGCCGGGCTGCGCAATTCCCAGCGGCTGGGCGATTTCGTGCTGGCCCATGCCTATCTGCGCGAAGACAAGGTGCTGGACGACGACCTGCCCGTCTGGGTGCCCGTCCCCGCCCTGGCCGAGATCCAGATCGCGCTGGAACAGGCGGTCGCCCAGGTGACCGAGCTGGAAGGCTTCGATCTGAAACGGATCATGCGCACCGGCACCGTCGCCAGCCTCGACAACCGCAACTGGGAGTTGCGCGACCAGTCCGGCCCGGTGCAGCGCCTGTCGCAAAGCCGTGCCGTCGCGCTCGACATGGAGAGCGCCACCATCGCGGCCAACGGATTCCGCTTCCGGGTGCCCTATGGCACGCTGCTCTGCGTTTCGGACAAGCCGCTGCACGGCGAATTGAAACTGCCCGGAATGGCCAGCGATTTCTACCGCACACAGGTGGCGCGACACCTTTTCATCGGCATCAGGGCCATGGAATCCCTCAACGGAATGCCGCTGGACCGGATACATTCGCGCAAGTTGCGCTCGTTTGAGGAAACGGCTTTTCTCTGACGTGGCAAAAACCGGCGCAAAATGCCTGTTTTATGAGGAAATTGCACCACTAGTCGTTGTGTCGGCCCTCTATATAGGGCTAAATTGCGCCAATGATGCCTAGTGAGGGCATATTGAGGAGACCATACATGGCAAAACCAATGACCAAGACCCAGCTCGTCGCCGCCCTGGCCGATGAAATGGGAACCGACAAGAAAGCCGCCGGCACCGCGCTGGACAGCATCATCGCCATCATCACCCGCGAAGTTTCGGGCGGTGGCGCTGTCACCCTGCCCGGCGTCGGCAAGATCTATTGCCGCGAACGCCCCGAGCGGATGGTGCGCAACCCCGCCACCGGCGAGCAGATCAAGAAAGAGGCCGACAAGGTGGTGAAGATGACCATCGCCAAGGCACTCAAGGACAGCGTGAACGAATAAGCCTTTCGACATCGCTTGATGTCAGACGGGCCGCCCCACACCGGGCGGCCCGTTTTCGTCTGGCGTGGGGCAGTGAGTATTTTTGCAAAAGAGAAACAGCATGGATTTCTTCTTTGTCCAAATACTCATTGTCAGGCGCTTGCGACCCTCACACCGTTTGCGGCAGGCGCGTGGCGGGCGGCGTGTTGCGCGAACGCTGGCTGGTGATGCGCCCGTCGATCACGGTCATCCCCACGCCGGGCAGGTTGCCCAGTTGCACCGATTCAAGGATCGTCTTGCCCGGCGCGTGCTGGGCCTGGTCCATCAGGACGAAATCGGCGCACATGCCCTTTTCGATCAACCCGGTATCCAGCTTGCGCTGGCGCGCCGTATTGCCGTTGCCAAAGCAGAAGGCGATTTCGGCGGGCACGTTGCCAAGGCTCGCCAGCATGGCGATCATCCGCAGGATGCCCAGGGGCTGCACCCCCGATCCGGCCGGCCCGTCGGTGCCCAGGATCACCTGATCCAGCTTGTCCAGCTCGCGCGCCGTGTTCAGGGTCAGAAGCGCGGCGCGTTCGTTGCCGTTGTGCACGATTTCAAGCGCCGCCTTGCAGCTTTCGCAGATGCAGACGATCTGATCATCCGGCAGGGCGGAATGGCCGCCGTTGATATGGCCCACCACATCGGTTCCGGTTTCCAGCACCATGTCGGCGTCGATCAACCCCGATCCGGGGATTGAGGGGCCTCCGGTGTGGATGGTGCTTTGCATCCCGTACTCGCGGGCCCAGCCGATCATCTCGTTCGCGGTCTTGCCGTCCTTGATGGTGCCCAGACCCACCTCGCCGATCAGGCGCACGCCCGCATCGGCCATCTGCTTGAAATGATGTTCCTCCAGCCCCTTCTGAAGCAGGGGCGCCCCGGCATGCACCTTCATCCCCGAGGGGCGCAGGTTCTCGTACCAGCGCTGCGCCGCGATCGCCATCGCCACGGTACCCACCGGATCGTTCGGGCGGCCGGGCATATGCACCTCGCCCGCCGAGATCAGGGTGGTGACGCCACCGTGCAGCGTGCTGTCGATCCAGTGCAGCTGTTGCTGGCGGGGGGTGTAATCGCCCACCACCGGGTGAACGTGGCTGTCGATCAGGCCCGGCGCCAGGGTGACGCCATTGGCATCGACCGTGGTTGTCGCGCCCTCCAGGTCCATGTCCTTTTCGCGGCCCCATTCGGTGATCTTGCCATCCACCGCAATGATCGTGTCGGCCTCGTAGATCGGTTGCTCCATCTTGCCGGACAGCATCAGGCCGATGTTCTTGATGACGAGCTTTTCGGACATGTCACACTCCCAGGTGGCGGGTCAGGGTTTCGGGGTTCGCGCGCAGGGCATCGCCGCGCAGGGTTTCGATGGTGCGCCCGCTTTCGATGAAGACCGCGAGATCGGCCAGCGACAGGATCGCCTCCATCCGCTGCTCCACCAGCACCACGGCAACACCTTCGGATTTCATCCGCAGCACCACCTGGCGGATCTGGTCGATCATGCTGGGCTGAAGCCCTTCGGTGGGTTCGTCCAGCAGCAACACGCGCGGGCGCAGGCACAGGGCGCGGGCGGTGGCCAGCATCTGCTGTTCACCGCCCGACAGGGTTTCGGCCCGCTGGGACAGGCGTTCGCGCAACCGGGGAAAGATCGACAGCACCCAGTCGCGGGTGTCGCGCCCTTCGCCGCAGGTCATCAGGCCGATGTCGATATTCTCGGCCACGCTCAGTTCGGCGAACAAACGGCGGCCCTGGGGGATATAGCCGACCCGCTGTTTCGCGATCCGTTCGGGCGGCAGGCCATGCAGCGGCGCCCCGTCCAGCGTGATCGTTCCGGCGCTGACCGGCAGCAGCCCCATGATGGCCCGCATGACGGTGGTTTTCCCGGCCCCATTGCGCCCCAGCAGGCAGGTGATTTCCCCCGGTTTCGCCGTCAGCGATACGCCGAACAGGGTGTTCACCCGGCCATAGGCGGCGTGGATGTCGGCAAGTTCAAGCATCCTCGGTTCCCAGGTAGGCGGCCTGCACATGGGTGTCGGCGCGGATCTGGTCGGGGGTGCCCTCGGCCAGAATCTGCCCCTGGTTCAGCACGGTGATATACTGCGCGGTTTCCATGACCACCGACATGTTGTGTTCGATCAGCAGGATGGTGGTATCCTTCAGCCCGGTGATCAGCGCCTTGAAATCCGCGATCTCGGATTCGGCCAGGCCCTGGGTGGGTTCGTCCAGGATGAACAGCCGGGGGTTCTGGGCCAGGCCCATCCCGATCTCGAGGATCCGCTGATGGCCGTAGGACAGATCGCCCGCCACCTGCCCGGCCCTGTCGGCCAGACCGACCCGGTTCAGCACATCGGCCACCCGCGCCGCGCTGCCCCCCGCGCGCCGTGCCGCAAGGGCGACGTTTTCATGCACCGACAGCCCGGCAAAGACCGAGGTGATCTGGAAGGTATAGGCAATGCCAAGGGCGATACGCCTGTGCGCGGGCAGGTGCGATATGTCCTGCCCGTCAAAGGAAACCGTGCCGCGCGTCGCCTCGATCCGCCCGCAGAGCATGCCGACGAAGGTGGATTTTCCCGCCCCGTTCGGCCCGATCAGCGCGCGGATCTGCCCGGCGGGCAGGTCGAAATCAACGTCGGTGTTGGCGGTGACACCGGCATATGTCTTGGTCAGGCCACGGGTTTGCAGGATCACGGAAGCCACGGCAGCCCCCTCTTGCGCAGCGTGCCCAGAATGCCCTGGGGCAGGAACAACGTCAGCGCCACCAGCACCACGCCCGCCACGAGCATGTAGGCGTCGGTCAGACCGCTGGACAGGTCGATCAGGTAGAACATGAACACCGCCCCGATCAGCGGCCCAAGGGTGGTGCCCGCCCCGCCCAGCAGGACATAGAGCAGCGGGAAGATCGAATAGGGCACGGCGGCGAAACTGGCACCGGCATAGCCGAACAGCAGGGCATAGGCGGCCCCCGCCAGCCCCGAGATCATCCCCGAGACCACCAGCGCGATCCACTTCAGCCGCTGCACGTCATAGCCCAGCATGGTCGCCCGCGCCTCGTTCTCGCGGATGGCGATCAGGGTGCGCCCGAAGGGTGCACGCACCAGCGCACCGATCAGAAGCAGGACGACCGCAAACAGGAACAGCGCGGCGAAATAGCGCCCCGTCTCGCCGCTCAGGTCGATGCCGGCGATGTTGCGCATGGCCTGGGGAATGACGAAGCCTTCCTCGCCCCTGGTCCATTCGCTGAAATAGAGCGCGGTGAGGTATCCCGCCTGCGCGAACATCAGCGTCACGATCATGAAGGCCACCCCCCGCGTGCGCAGCGCCAGCGCCCCGGTGATGCCCGCCACCACTCCGGCGGCCACCAGCGCCAGCCCAAGGGCCGGCAGGGCGGGGATGGCAAGATGCGTCATGGCCAGCGACAGCCCGTACATCCCGGCGGCAAAGAACAAGGCGTGGCCCAGCGACAGCAGCCCGGTATAGCCGAAGGCCAGATTGTACCCCATGGCATAGATCGCCAGCACCATGATCCGCGCCAGGTTGCCCGAATGATAGGCCGGCAACACGAAGAACGCCGCCGCCAGCAGCGCGATGGTGCAGAGATGCAGAACCAGCCCCCGTCCCATCAGTGCGCCTTCTTGCCCAGAATGCCCTGGGGCCGGAAGACCAGCACCATGGCCACCGCCAGCGTGGCAAGGATCTTGGCCAGCGTGGGGGAAAAGAAGACCGAGATCACGCCGTCGCTCATCCCGATCAGAATGGCGGCAATCACCGTGCCGGGCAGCGACCCGAGCCCGCCGATGATCACCACGATGAAGGACAGAAGCAGCGGATCGGCCCCCATCAGGTAATGGGCCTGCTGGATCGGCACCACCAGCACGGCGCCCATGGCGGCAAGCGCGGCGCCCAGCCCGAAGACAAGGGCATAGACCCGCGACACCGGGATGCCGAAGGCCTGCGCCATCTGGCTGTCCTGCTGGGTGGCGCGCATGATCAGACCGGCCCGGGTGCGCGTCATGAACAGCCAGAGCGCCACCAGGATCGCGGCGGCGGCGGCAATGACGAAAAGCTTGTACGACGTGATGGACAGCCCCCAAGGATAGTAGAACGACAGTTTGCCATCCACCCATTCGTACCACGGCAGGGCGATGCGGCTGTTGAAGGGGGGTTCGACCGGGCGGGCATCGGGGCCGAAGGTCATCAGGGTGCCCTGCTGGATGATGTAAAGCAGACCGATGGTGGCGACGATCGTGCGCTCGGGGTCATAGTCGATGCGTTGCAGGATCAGCTTGTCCGCCGCCGCCGCCAGCGCCCCCACAAGGGCCGGGGCAATGACCAGCGCGGCGACGAACCCCAGCGCCGGATGGGTGCCCAGGGTCGTTGCCACGAACCAGGCGATGACCGCGCCCAGCATGTAGAATTCGCCGTGCGCCACGTTGACCACGCGCATCACGCCGAAGACCACCGAAAGGCCCATGGCCGTCAGCGCCAGGATGGCCGCGGCAACCGCGCCTTCCAGCATGGCAAGCATAAGGTGGGGGCCGAAATCCATGTCTCAGTTCGATCCTCTGGATGGGAAGGGCAAAACCACGGGCGTCAGCGCGGCCCGACAGATGCGCCTCCGGCGGGAGTATTTGGGCAAGAAAGAAACGCAACTGCCCTCTTTCTTGCCGCAAATACTCAGATCCCGCCGTCGCACCATGGGCTGCCCTGTCGGCTGTGCGCCGGTTCAGAAGGACTGCGTGGTGTAATCCACTTCGTCCTCGTAGAGGGTATCTTCGATGCTGGTGGTGTGGACGCGGTTCATCCGCCCGCCTTCGACCTTGCTGATGTACTGGTGGCCGAAGACCTGGTGGGTCTTGCCATTGAACCGCTTGGCGCCCTGGGGGTGGTCCATGCCTTCGGGCATGTCGGTCATGGCCTCGACCGCCTCGATCAGCGCGGCGCGGTCGTCGGGGCCCTGGTATCCCGAAGCCTCCATTCCCGCCTTGATGATGTTCAGCGTTTCCCAGCATCCGAACATGTGGGCATAGGTGCTGACATCCTTGCCGTCGCTGACCGAGGCGCCGTTGTCGTCCACGCCGACGGCCTCGCGGTAGGCTTTGTCGTATTCGGTCTGGTCGGCCTGGGCATAGCGCGGGTTGCCTTCCCACATGTAGGACCCTTCAAGGAATTCCAGCCCCGGCGACGACATGTCGACCGCTTCGAGGCTGTCGATGAAGCCGAAGAGCTCGGGGCGCGAGGGGCCGAAGAATTCGCCCAGTTCCTTCACGAAGGTCAGGACGGCGGGGCCGGTCATGACGTGATAGATCACCTCGGTGTCGCGGGGGATCTGCGGGAAATACTTGGTAAAGCTGGTTTCGGTGGGCGGAATCGCGATCTTGGCGTTGATCGTGCCGCCCTGTGCCTCGAACGCCTTGCTGAAATAATCGCGGTGATCGTGGCCGAAGGCGAAATCCGGGAAGATCATGCAGACCTTCTTGCCCAGGTTCTGCGACACGAAGGGCGCCATCGCCTGGACCTGGCTTTTCACGTCGGTGATTCCGGGCTGCAGGGTATAGCGGTTCAGCATTCCGCTGGCCACGTGATGGCCTTCGGAGACGACGAAATAGGGCAGCTTCAATTCGCCCGCCCGGGGGGCCGAGCCGATGACGACATGGGAGAAGAGCGTGCCGAAGGCCACGTCGCACTTGCTTTGGGTGGCGAATTTCTCGACCACCTCGGCGCCGCGCTTGGGGTCGGTGCCGTCATCCTCGGGGACCAGTTCCACCATGCGCCCGTTGATGCCGCCCGCGTCGTTGATCCGCTTGACGGCGGCCTGGCTGGTGCGGTCATACCAGCGCCCGTACGAGGCGCCGATGCCCGTCCGGTGCACCTGGAACCCGATCCTGATCGGGGCGCTGGATTGCGCCTGGATGAAACCGGGCATCGCCGTGCTGGCGGCAAGGGCCCCGGCGCCAAGGCCAAGTGTCTTCAGCGCGCCGCGCCGGTCAAGCAATCCACGTGCGGGGAGTCTTTCGGTCATGTCAAACCTCCTGGTCGGGTGGCGCCGGGCGCCGGGATGGGGCCTTCTGGCCCTTGTCATTGGAATTCAAGTTGTATGTGTGCGAACGATCTGTCCAGATTTTTCTTTACTCAGGGTCATGCGCCGCGCGGCGCCGCAAGAAGCCATAGCCCCAACAGCGTATAGAGGACCATGAACACCGCCAAGGGGATTTGCGCGATCAGCGCAGAATGTCCGCGTCCATAGAGCACGACAGCCGCCCGATGCGCCAGAAGCACGCCAAGCATGTGCGCCAGAACGATGATTCCCGCCTGCCCCAGCCAGATCGCCTGCACCGTGGCGCGGGTGTTGAAGAATCCCGTGGTGACATAGAACTGCCCCAGCCCAAGAAGATCGGCGCCCTTCGCCAGCGGGTCGGTCAGGGCCGCAAGGGCATATTGGCCGTTGACCAGGAATGTGGTCAGGAAATGGGCGACGTGATAGCCAAAGGCGATGGGCAGGACCGACATCGCCAGATGCGCGATGGCCCCTTTCAGCGGCGGCAGCGGTGCCGCCGGATCGACCGCACGCAGGGCCAGGTGCCCGGTGGCCACGCAGGCGGCGAACACCAGCACCAGCGCCAGGTTCGCCCCCAGCAGGCCCAGGGCCGTCGGCCAGATCACCGCCGAACGGCCCGGAAAGGCCAGCGGGTTGATGCCGATCTGCGCCAGCCACCAGAAGGTGTCGTTCAACCCGTCAAAGCTCCCCGCGCCCAGGATCACGATCACGAAAAGGCCCAGCGACAGCGGCACGTCGCGCTGCGGCACGGCCCAGCCGGGGCAGCCGATGGCAAGGCGCGGATGCCAGCGCAGGGGCGCCAGCGTCGCGAAAAGCCGCAACAGAAGGGTGAAGCACTCGGCCCGCTCCAACCAGTCGTCGGCGCCAAACAGCGCCATGCCGGCAAAGGTGAACAGGGCATATCCCATGACGAAGGCCGCCAGCCTTGCCGGATCGTCGGGCGCCGGATCGGCCAGCGCAAAGCCGGTGACGGCGAGAAAGACCAGGATCGCCGGGGCATGGCCCAGCCGGGCCGGCAGGCGCAACGGCGGCGGCGCATCGCCCCACAGCAGGCCGTGCAGCCCGCGCCAAGGATTGACCCAGGCCCAGAGATTGCCCACCACCCCCTGAAGCGTGAACAGAGCAATCCACCACAGCGTCCAGATTGTCAGCGGCAGCAGGTTCGACAGCGGGTCGCGCGGCCCGTTGAACCCGACCCATAGAAGCCAGGCCAGCAGCGCCAGCGACAGCAGGCTGATGATCCGGCGCGCCATGGCCAGCGGAGGTGTGCGCATCAGCCTGCGGGGGGTGAACAGCCCGGTCAGCCAGCCATCGGGCAGGCCGGCGACGATCAGCACGCTCAGCGCGACGGCAAGGCAGCCGCCGGTGATGTAAAGCCCGGTGGGCAGCAGCAGGACAAAGCCCCCCTGCGCCGGATGCGCCAGCGCGGCCGAGGGCAGAAGCACGGCAAGGCAGAGATTGACGGAACGGCGCAGGGCAAACATGCTGCGCAGCAAGCCACAGCTTTGCCGGGATGCCAATGACACTGCGCCGCCGTATCGCGATTTTGCTTACCCTTGCCCTTCTGGCGGGTGGGGCGCTGTTCCTGGCGCTGCGCCCCGCCCCGGTGCCGATCCGGGCCGAGGGAGCGACGGCGGTGCCCCTGACCGACGAACCCGGCACCCTGCGGCTGTTCATGACGCTGCACAATGACGGCGGGGCCGACCGGCTGACCGGTGCCAGTTCGCCCCTTGGGGGAACCATCGGAATCGTGGCGCCGGGCGACGGAATCACCCTGCCCGCCGAAAGTGCGCCGATCCTGGCCATGGATGGTGCCCACCTGCGCCTGTCGGGGCTTGAGGAAATGCCGGGCGACGGTGCCGTCCTGCCCCTGACGCTGCAGTTTGCCAGCGGCGCGCGGGTCAGCACGCGCGCGGTTCTGTCCGATCCCATGGCGCGCGGCGCGGCGGGCGATCTGGGGCTTCTGTCGCTGGGGGGCATCTGCCGCGTGGGCGAGGGCGAACCGGCGCCGCAACTGCGCCTGTCGGTCACGCCGGATGGCACGGGCTGGACGGTGACCGTGGAGTCGGACGACTTCACCTTCTCGGAACCGATGGCCGACATGGGTCATATCCCGGGCTATGGTCACGGGCACCTTTATGTCGACGGGGTGAAGTTGCAGCGGATGTATGCCCCCACCGCCCGTATCGGCGCCCTGCCCGAAGGGGCGCATCTGGTCGAGGTGACCCTGAACACCAACGATCATCGCGCCTATGTGGTGAATGATCGCCCGGTCACGGCCAGCGTGACGCTGGAGGTGGCGCGCCCCTGAAACCTGTTGACACAGGGCGGGCATCTGTTTTGATCGTGTACAAACGATGTGCCCGCCATCCGTCAGGAGACAGCTATGGGCTATTCCATGCCCACCCACCTGGACGACGCCCTGTCCGCACTCGCCCGTCATGGCGATGCACGGATCGTGGCCGGGGGCACCGATTTCTTTCCCGCCCTGGGCGAGGGCCCGGCCCCGCAAACCCTGATCGACGTGACCCGCATCGACGGGCTGCGCGGCATTGCGCAAACCGCAGAGGGCTGGCGCATCGGTGCCGCAACCTCCTGGAGCGACATCCTGCGCGCGCCCCTGCCGCCCTGTTTCGATGCCCTCAGGGCCGCCGCCCGCGAGGTGGGATCGGTCCAGATCCAGAATTCCGGCACCGTGGCGGGCAACCTCTGCAATGCCTCGCCCGCTGCCGATGGCGTGCCGCCGCTTCTGGCCCTCGAGGCCGAGGTGGAAATCGCCGGCCCTGCGCAGACGCGCCGCCTGCCCCTGTCGAAGTTCCTGCTGGGGGTGCGCAAGACCGCCCTGCAAAAGGGAGAGATCGTGACGGCGGTGCATGTTCCGACACAGCCCGATGGCATGGTTTCGGCCTTTCGGAAACTGGGCAGCCGGCGCTACCTGGTAATCTCGATCGTCATGGTGGCGGCCAACCTCTGGGCCAGGGAGGGCCGGATCGCCGGGGCGCGGGTGACGGTCGGCGCCGCCTCGCCGGTCGCGCAACGCCTTCCGGCGCTTGAGGCGGCGCTGGTGGGGCGCCCGGTCAACGATCCGGGCCTCACCCGGCCCGAGCACCTTGCCCCGCTGTCGCCCATCGCCGATGTGCGCGGCAGCGCCGAATACCGGCAGGAGGCCGTCACCGAACTTTGCGACCGGGCGATCCGGCAGGCGCTGGCCCATGTCTGAGCGTTGCCGCATCATCCTGAACGGCCAACCCGCCGAGGCCACACCGAAGGTGGGCGAACGTCTGTCCCACACCCTGCGCGAAAGGCTGGGCGCGCGGGACGTGAAGGTGGGTTGCAACGCAGGCGATTGCGGCGCCTGCACCGTCCTGCTGGATGGCGCGCCGGTCTGTGCCTGCCTTGTGCCGACGCAACAGGCGGCGGGGCGAGCCGTGGACACCCTGGCCGGGCTGCGCGACAGCCCCGAGGGGCGGGCGCTGGACGCGCGGTTTCAGGATCATCAGGCGGCGCAATGCGGCATCTGCACACCCGGCATGATGGTATCGGCCATCGCCCTTCTGCGCGCCGTGCCTGCGCCTGACGAAAGCCAGGTGCAGGATGCCCTGGGCGGTGTGCTGTGCCGCTGCACCGGCTATCGCAAGATCATCGACGCGGTGATGGGGCGGCCCGCCACCCTGTCGGGCACGGGGGCGGTGGGCGATGCGGTGCGCCGGATCGACGGGGCCGAGCGGGTGGCGGGCACCACGCGCTTTGGCGACGATATCGCGCCGCCGGGCACCCTGACCCTGCGCCTTGTCCGCGCGCCCCACTCCCGCGCCGCCTTTACCCTGGGCGATCTTGACGCCTGGGCCAGCGCCACCCCCGGCGTGGTGGCCACGCTGACCGCGCGGGATGTGCCGGGGCAGAATGCCTTCGGGGTCATTCCCGGTTTCGTCGATCAGCCGGTCTTTGCCGAATCCGAGGCGCGCTTTCGCGGTGAGGCCGTGGCCGCCGTCATCTGTGACGCGGATGCAACCGTCGATCTGGCCACCTTCCCGGTCAGCTTCACCCCCCTGCCCGCCGTGGAAACGCCCGCCGAGGCCATGGCCGAAGGTGCGCCCCTGCTGCACCCCCACCGCCCCGGCAATGTCATGACCGGCGGTTTCGTGCAATGCGGCGATCCCGATGCCGCCCTGGCCCGCGCCGACGTGGTGGCCGAGGGGCATTTCACCAGCGGTTTCGTCGAACACGCTTATATCGAGCCCGAGGCCGGTTTCGCGCAAATGGTGGGCGACAGGATCGAAATCCACGCCTGCACCCAGGCCCCGGTGATGGACCGGGATTCGATGGCGCTGATCCTGGGGTGGGACAGGTCGCGCGTGCGGATCGTGCCGACGGCGGTGGGCGGCGGTTTCGGATCGAAGCTGGACCTGTCGGTGCAGCCCTACCTGGCCCTTGCCGCCCTGAAGACGGGTCAGCCGGTGCGCCTGGCCTATTCGCGGGTCGAATCCATGCAATCGACGACCAAGCGGCATCCGTCCGACCTGCACGTCAGGATCGGCGCCACCAAGGACGGAAAGCTGTGCGGGATGCGCTTTGACGGGTTGTTCAACACCGGCGCCTATTCCAGTTGGGGGCCGACCGTGGCCAACCGTGTGCCGGTTCATGCCTCGGGGCCCTATCACCTGGCCGATTACCGGGCCGAGGCGCAGGGCATCCACACCCATTGCCCGCCCTCGGGGGCCTTTCGCGGCTTCGGCGTGCCGCAATCGGCCATCGCGCAAGAGGTACTTTTCGATGAACTGGCCGAAAAGCTGGCCCTTGATCCGCTGGAGTTTCGCGCGCTGAACGCCCTGAGAAACGGGCTGCCCACGATCTGCGGGCAGGTCTTCGAACAGGGCGTGGGCATCGGCGCCTGTTTCGATGCCCTGCGCCCCGCCTGGGCCAGCGCCCGGGCCAGCGCCGAGGCTTTCAACGCCACCCATGACGGGGTGAAACGCGGCGTCGGGATCGCCGCGGGCTGGTACGGCTGCGGCAATACCTCGCTTCCCAATCCATCCACCATCAAGGTGGGCATCACCGCCGAGGGCACCGTGGTGCTGCACCAGGGGGCCATGGACATCGGGCAGGGCGCGAACACCGTGATCGCCCAGATCTTTGCCCAGGCCCTGGGTCTGCCCCTGTCGCAGATCACCCTTGTCGGCCCCGACACCGACGTGACCCCGGACGCGGGCAAGACCAGCGCATCGCGCCAGACCTTCGTCACCGGCGCGGCGGCCAAGCGGGCGGGCGACGCCCTGCGCGCCGCGATCCTGCACCGGCTGAACGCGCCCGAAACCGCCGAAATCGTGATCGAGGCGGGGCAGATCCTGGTGGGCGAGGCCCGCCTTGCCCTTGCCGACATGCCTGCCGACACCGAAGGCTATGTCTTCCGGGCCGAGGAAACCTATGATCCGCCCACCCTGCCGCTGGATGAAAACGGCCAGGGCAGCCCCTATGCGCAGTTCGGCTATGCCGCGCATCTTGCCGTGGTCGAGGTTGACCTGGCGCTTGGCAGCGTCACGCCCATCGGGTTCACCGCCGCCCATGACGTGGGCCAGGCCATCAACCCCCTGCTGGTGGAAGGCCAGGTGCAGGGCGGCATCGCCCAGGGCCTGGGCATGGCGCTGATGGAGGAATACCTGCCCGGGCGCACCGAAAACCTGCACGATTACCTGATCCCCACCGTGGGCGACATGCCCCCGGTGGAAACCCTGATCGTCGAAGAACCCGACGCCCACGGCCCCTTCGGTGCCAAGGGACTGGGCGAACACGTGCTTATTCCCACTGCCCCCGCGCTTCTGAATGCGATATACCACGCCACCGGCGCCCGGTTGCGTTCGGTGCCCGTCACGCCATCGCGGCTGCACGCCGCCCTGAAAGCCCTGACATGACCGACGAGAAGATCCGCTGCGATGCCTGCCCGGTGATGTGCTATATCGCGGATGGACGCACGGGCGCCTGTGACCGCTATGCCAACCACGGGGGCGATCTGGTGCGCCTTGACCCGCTGACCGTGATCGAGGGCGGCGGAGCGATGGTGCCCTTCCTGGGCCGCGACTGGGATGGCGATATCCTGCAGGGGGATCGCCCCTTCGTCACCGCCATCGGCGCGGGCACCACCTATCCCGATTACAAGCCCGCCCCCTTCATCGTCAGCCAGATGGTGGATGACGTGGACATGATCACCGTCGTGACCGAGGGCATCTTTTCCTATTGCGGCGTGAAGGTGAAAATCGACACCGACCGCCACATCGGCGAGGAATGCGCCGTGGTGCGGGCCGAGGGCGAAGCGATCGGCCATGTGATGACCGGTGAATACGGCTCCAAGATGCTGAGCCTTGGCGGGGTCGATCACCTGACCGGCGGCAGCAAGAAGGAAGGTCGCGCCACCTGCGACGCCCTGCTGGCGCTGTGCAACCGCGAGGCGGTGGAGCTGACCATCGACGGCGGCGTGACGATCACCGTGCAGGCGGGCCATGCGCCGGTCATCGACGGCGTGCCCGAACACCTGATGCGGGTCGGCTGCGGGTCGGCCACCATCGGGATGTTCGCGCTGCAATGGGCGCCCCATGTCGACGAGGTGATCGTGGTGGACGATCACATCACCGGCGTGCTGACCGAACACGAAGCGGGCAAGCAGTTGGACATGAAGCCGGCGGGCATCCGCGTCACCGGGCGGCGCAGCACGCCGGGGCGGTATTTCCAGGTGGCCAATCCCGGCACCGGCTGGGGCGGCACTGATGTGACCGACCCGCTGACCATCATCAAGAAGATCGACCCGAAGGTGGCCTGGCCCGGCCTGCGCCTGCTGATGATTTCTACCACCGGCGAACAATGGGCCTATTTCACGCTGGACGATGCCCTTGTGCCGCAACCCGCCGACATTCCCGAGGCCCTGCGCGTGGTGGCCGAACGCATCGCCGACAATTGCGAACCCTCGATGTGTTCCGTGCTGTTCATGGGCGGCGCCGGGGGCAGCCTGCGTGCCGGTGTCACCGAGAACCCGGTGGGCCTGACCCGCAGCGTCAAGGAGGCGCTGACCCGGGTGACCGTGGGGGGCGCCGATGGCTATGTCTGGCCCGGTGGCGGCATCACGGTGATGGCCGACGTGATGGACATGCCCAGCAACGCCTTCGGCTATGTGCCCACACCTGCCCTTGTCGCGCCCATCGAATTCACCATGCGCCGGTCCGATTACGCCGCCCTTGGGGGCCACATGGACCGCATCCGCCCCGTGGCCGACGTGATGAACCCCGCCATCCGCCGGGTGCCGAAAGGGCGCAGGCCGTGATCGCCGCCCGCCTGCCCGGCGACCGGTTGCACCTGCAACACGGCCCCATCGACCTGGTGATCGGGGCCGATGGCGCGCGCGCGGCGGCGTTTTCGGCAGCGGAGGCGCGGTTTGCTTCGGTGCTTGAGGAACTGGTAGAGGAGTTGCCCTTGCTGCGCTCGCCCGTGGGCGCGGTGCCGCGCCGCCCGATTGCCCGAACGATGCACGCCGCCTGCTGGCCGCACCGTGCGGTCTTCGTCACGCCCATGGCGGCGGTGGCGGGGGCGGTGGCGGACACGGTGCTGGCGGCCATGGTCGCGGGCGGGGGGCTGACCCGGGCCTATGTGAACAACGGCGGGGACATTGCGATATGTCTGAACGACCTAGACAATGACGATCGGAAAGCCCCCGCCTTCACCCTCGCCATGAGATCGCTCGACAACCGCGACCTTGGCCGCATCACCCTGACCGCCACCGACACCGCCCGCGGCATCGCCACCAGTGGGCGGGGCGGGCGCAGCCTGACCATGGGCATCGCCGACCAGGTGACGGTGCTGGCGCGCACAGCCGCCATGGCCGATGTCGCCGCGACGCTGATCGCCAATGCCGTCGATCTGCCCGGCCATCCGGCCATCACCCGGCAACCGGCCAATGCCCTGTCCCCCGACAGCGATCTTGGCGCAAGGCCGGTCGTCACCCATCGCGGCCCGATTTCGCCGCGCGATCGCGAAACGGCCCTGTCTCGGGGTGCCGCCCTGGCGCGTGACATGGCGCGTCGTGGCCTTGTTGACGCCGCCGCCCTGTTCCTGGACGGACAGACGCGGATCGTCGGCGCCTCACACCTGATCGAAGGAAAGGAACCCGCCCATGCCTGAAGTGCAGATCCGCAAGGTGGCCACCCAGATCGAGGAAATCTTCCACGAATTCGGCCCCGCCCCGGACACCCCCCTGTTGCGCGGCGTGGTCCTCGCTGTCATCGCCAACCCCTTCGCGAACGGTTACGTGGCCGACATCCAGCCCTTCATGGAAGACCTGAAGCCCCTGGGCCTGTCGATGGCCCGCCGCCTTCTGAGTGACCTTGGCGGCGATGCCGCGCGGATCGAGGGCTATGGCAAGGGCGCCATCATCGGCACCGCGGGCGAGCTGGAGCATGGCGCGCTGTGGCACGCCCCCGGCGGCTATTCCATGCGCGAGGTTCTGGGCGCGCCCAAGGCCATCGTCCCCTCGACGAAAAAGGTCGGGCGGGCCGGGGCGCGGCTGGACGTGCCGATCACCCATGTCAACGCCAGCTATGTGCGCAGCCACTTCGACAGCATCGAAGTGGGTCTGAACGATGCGCCGCGGGCGAACGAACTGTGCTATATCCTGGCCATGACAACGGGGCCACGGGTACACAGCCGCTGTGGCGGCCTTCTGGCCGAAGACATCACCGGAGAGGATGGTTTGAGATGAGCGCCGAAATCCGCAAGATCGCCGTCTGGGTCGAGGAAACCCACCTGGAGATGAACCGCACCATCGCCCCGCCCACCCGCAAGGCGGTGGCGGTTGCCGTGATCGCCAACCCCTTCGCCGGGCAATACGTTGAGGATCTTGCCCCGCTGATGGATATCGGCGCCGAACTGGGCGCCCTGCTGGGCGAACGCTGCGTGAAGGCTCTGGGCATCGCCCCGGCCCAGGCCGAAAGCTATGGCAAGGCGGCCATGGTGGGTGAAAACGGCGAACTGGAACACGCCGCCGCGATCTTGCACCCCAAGCTGGGCGCGCCCCTGCGTACGGCCGTCGAAAAGGGTGCGGCGCTGGTGCCCTCGTCGAAGAAGATGGGCGGGCCGGGTCAGGATCTCGACGTGCCGCTGGGCCACAAGGATGCCGCCTATGTGCGCAGCCATTTCGACGGGGTCGAGGTGCGGCTGAACGACGCCCCCCGCCCGAACGAGATCATGGTGGCCGTCGCCGTCACCGACAGCGGCCGCCCCCTGCCCCGCGTCGGCGGGCTGACCCACGCCGATGCGACCGGCAAGGACGGGTTGCGGTGACGCGCCCCGGCAGGGACTACAAGCTTGACGCGCAGGTGGGGTTCATCCTGCGCCAGGTCAGCCAGCGCCACGCCCTGATCTTTCAGGCCAACGCGCCCGACGGTCTGACCCCGACGCAGTTTTCCACCCTGATCCGTTTGCAGGAAAACGGCCCCTGTTCGCAGAACGAACTGGGCCGCGCGGCGGCGATGGACGTAGCCACGATCAAGGGCGTGGTGGACCGGCTGCGCGCCAAGGGGCTGGTGGAACTGACCGAATATCCCGGCGACAAGCGGCGCCGGCTGATCACCCTGACGGATCGGGCGCGCAATCTGATCCCGGCCCTGAAGGAAGCAGGCACCCAGATCACCGAACAGACGCTTGAGCCCCTGGACAAGGGCGAACGCGACACCCTGATCGCCCTGCTGTCCCGGCTGATGTAACGGCGCGGGCAATGTCCCGCCCTGCCGGCATCCCCTCTTGCCCCCGCGCGCCAAAGGCGGCAAGCCTCGGGGCATGACACAGAACCTACTCAGCCTTGGCCACGGCTATTCGGCCCGCGCGCTGGCCGCGCTTCTTCTGCCGCTGGGCTGGCAGATCACCGGCACCACCCGCAGCGCCGAAAAGGCGGCCGCCCTGGCCGAAACCGGCATTGCGCCCCTTGTCTGGCCCGGTCAGGACGTGACCGGGGCGCTGGCAGATGCCAGCCATCTTCTGATCTCGGCCGGGCCGGATGACGCGGGCGATCCGGTGCTGAACACAATGGGCGACCAGATCGGCAAGGCCCGGCACCTGAAATGGATAGGCTATCTTTCCACCACCGGGGTCTACGGCGACCACGAAGGCGCATGGGTGGACGAAACCACGCCCCTTACCCCGACAACCCGGCGCGGTGCCCTGCGGGTAAAGGCCGAAGCGGGCTGGGAGGCGGTGGCGCGCGACCACGGTCTGCCACTGCACATCTTCCGGCTGGCGGGCATCTATGGCCCGGGGCGCGGCCCCTTCGCCAAGGTGCGGGCGGGAACGGCGCGCCGGATCATCAAGCCGGGACAGGTGTTTTCGCGCATCCACGTCGAAGACATCGCGCAGGTTCTTGCCGCCTCGATGGAACGGCCGAACCCCGGCGCGATCTACAACCTCTGCGATGACGACCCGGCGCCGCCGCAGGACGTGATCGCCCATGCCGCACGTCTGCTTTGTCTGCCGATGCCCCCCGAGGTCGACTTCGACAAGGCCGAGATGTCCGCGATGGCGCGCAGTTTCTATGCCGAATCCAAGAGGGTGCGCAACGACCGGATCAAGACCGAGCTTGGCGTCACCCTGAAACATCCCGATTACCGCAGCGGTCTGGCCGCCCTGCTGGCCCGCGAGGATCAGTCCTGACGCCAGAGGCTCATCTCAAGCCCGCCACGGTAAAGCAGCAACAGCGCCCCGGTGGGGGCCGCCCGGCCAAAGAACCGCAACACCGCCTCGGCCTCGGCGGGCCAGCCATAGACATAGGTGACCGCCGCATCGCACAGCCCCGGCGCGGCCTCGGGAAGGGCCGGCACGGGGGGCGGACCATCGAAGAACCCCGCGGGCTTGTAGCTGCCCACGCTCAACTCTGCCGCGATGCCATGGGCCTTGGCCAGCGCCTGCCCTTCGGCCACCAGCCCCGGTTCCAGTTCGATCCCCCGGGCCTGCCACCCGGCCTGCGCGGCC
Source organism: Oceaniglobus trochenteri (assembly GCF_020529025.1). Lineage (GTDB taxonomy): Bacteria > Pseudomonadota > Alphaproteobacteria > Rhodobacterales > Rhodobacteraceae > Oceaniglobus > Oceaniglobus trochenteri. The sequence continues at coordinate 377,371 of NZ_JACNMM010000003.1, read as the reverse complement.
AGACAGGTGACCAGCCCGATCCCGCAGCCCCATTCGCAGAAACTGTCATCCCGCACGCCGTCCACGCCCCGCAGGGAACTGACGATGCCCCAGGCAATGCGCGGATCGGACATGACAAAGCCCGCCACCCTGCCGGCAAACGCCGGATCGCCCAACATCGCAGCCCGCTCCTCGGCGGCCCGGGCCAGGGGGCGCAAATGATCGGGCAGGGGCGGAATTTCGGGCGCGAAGGGAACCTGCTGCAACATCCATCACTCCCTCGCAATGCTACCCGAGCTGGTCAGGCCGTTGATTCGGCGAAGTAATCTTCGTCAATAGACCGCAGGACATAGGTCTGACGCGCCCGCACTCCCACCTCGTGGCGGATCATCAGACGGGCCAGTTGGTCTCCGTTGATCAGCACGATCCGCTGCTGCACCTTTTTGATATAGGCGCGTGCTTCGCTGCTGAAGCCCGAGGTCGTGACGAAAACACCTTTTGTCGCGCTTTCCCCTGTCAGGGATCCCACGAAGGCCTGAATCGCCGGACGCCCCACCTTATTGTCCAGCGCATAGCGTTTGGCCTGAACATAGACCGCGTCAAGGCCAAGCGCATCTTCGTTGATGATCCCGTCGATGCCGCCATCGCCCGACCTTCCGATGGCCCGCGCCATGGCCGCGTCGCCGCCGCCATATCCCATGGCTACAAGCAGATCGACAATCAGAAGCTCGAAACGGTCGGGCGAAAGACCGAGGACAGCAAGCAGCACTTCCTCGACAAGGCTTGCCTCGATCTCTCCGAAGGTTCGTTCCAGAATCGCTTCCGGCGTTTCCTGCGCATTGTCGGAAGGCTCAAGTATCGGCCGGTCAGGTGTGGCGGTATTTCCTTGGGCCGAGGTGGCCTTCCAATCGCGAAATTCGGCAGATTCCTCCAGATCGGACTGGCGGAATCCGTCGGGAAAGCGCGCGAGAAAATCACGCCCGCGCCGCGTGATTTCGTGAACATTGCGGCGGGGACTGTGCAACATTCCCGCCTTGCCCAAGTAGGTTCGCGCCCAATGTGTACGGCTGGCCAGAACAGTCACGCGCCCGCTTGGCAATGTTTGCTCGCACTGCGCGTCGCTCAGATCGAAAAGTCGTTTCAATACGGGAACGACTTCACGAACACTGGTCGCCCCATCCGCGAAAGCCCTCAGCGTAGGGCACATCAGAGTTTGGTAATCGGGTATCCCGCTCACGCCCGCTTGCCGATCTGGCCCAGGCCCATGACCTCCAGCACCTTCGCCTCGATGTCCGAGGCGTTGAGGCCGGCGACGGCGTACATGTCGGCGGGGGAGGCCTGATCGATGAAGATGTCGGGCAGCACCATGGAGCGGTATTTCAGCCCGGTGTCGAACACGCCTTCCTCGGCCAGCAGTTGCGCAACGTGGCTGCCGAAACCGCCGATGGCCCCTTCCTCGATGGTGATCAGCGCGTCGTGATCGCGGGCCAGCGCCAGGATCAGGTCGCGGTCCAGCGGCTTGGCGAAACGGGCATCGGCCACCGTGGGGGTGATGCCGCGCGCGGCCAGCCCCTCGCAGGCGGTTTCCACCTCGGAGAGCCGCGTGCCGAAGGACAGGATCGCGACGCCCGATCCTTCGCGCACCATGCGCCCCTTGCCGATCTCCAGCGGCACGCCCTTGGCGGGCAGTTCCACCCCCACGCCTTCGCCGCGCGGAAAGCGGAAGGCGATGGGCCCCTCGTCATGGGCGACAGCGGTGGCGACCATGTGCATCAGCTCGGCCTCGTCCGCCGCGGCCATCACCGTGAACCCCGGCAGGTTGGCCAGGAAGGCCACGTCGAAGGCTCCGGCATGGGTGGCGCCGTCGGCCCCCACCAGCCCGGCCCGGTCGATGGCGAAACGCACCGGCAGGCGCTGGATCGCCACGTCATGTACCACCTGGTCATAGCCCCGTTGCAGGAAGGTGGAATAAAGCGCGCAGAAGGGTTTCATCCCGCCCGCCGCAAGACCGGCACTGAAGGTCACGCCGTGTTGCTCGGCGATGCCCACGTCGAAACAGCGGCTGGGGTAACGCTCGGCAAAGAGGTTCAGCCCGGTGCCGTCGGGCATTGCCGCCGTCACCGCCACCACCTTGTCATCCTCGGCGCCATGGGCCAGCAGCGCCTTGGCAAAGACCGAGGTATAGCTGGGCGCATTGCTTTTCGCCTTGGCCTGAGCGCCTGTCACCACGTCGAACTTGCCCCGCGCATGGCCCCTGTCTGCGGCATGTTCGGCGGGGGCGTATCCCTTGCCCTTCTGGGTGATCGCGTGAATCAGGACCGGCCCCGTGGCACGGGATTTCACCGTGCGCAGGATCGGCAGGATCTGGTCCAGGTCGTGCCCGTCGATGGGCCCGATGTAGGAGAACCCCAACTCCTCGAACAGGGTACCGCCCACGGTCATGCCCTTGACCAGCTCCTTCGCCCGGCGCGCGCCCTCCTGGAACGGCGGTGGCAGGAACGACACGGCGCCCTTGGCCAGGGCCTTGAATTCCTGGAACGGCGCCCCGGCATAAAGCCGCGAGAGATAGGCGCTCATGGCGCCGACGGGGGGCGCGATGCTCATCTCGTTGTCGTTCAGGATCACGATCAGTCGCTTGCCCAGGTGGCCGGCATTGTTCATCGCCTCATAGGCCATGCCCGCGCTCATGGCGCCGTCACCGATCACGGCGATGGCATCGCCCAGCCCGTGTTCGGGCGATCCGCCCAGATCGCGCGCCACGGAAAACCCCAGCGCGGCGGAAATCGAGGTGCTGGAATGGGCCGCGCCGAAAGGATCGAAGGGCGATTCGCTGCGCTTGGTGAAGCCGCTCAGCCCGTCCTTCTGGCGCAGGGTGTTCATCCTGTCGCGTCGCCCGGTCAGAACCTTGTGCGGATAGCACTGGTGGCTCACATCCCAGATCAGCCGGTCGCGCGGCGTGTCGAAGACGGCGTGCAGCGCAACGGTCAGTTCGACAACACCCAGGCCCGCGCCCAGGTGCCCGCCCGTCTGCGACACGGCATGGATGACATCGGCGCGCAACTCGCCCGCCAGCCGCTTCAATTCGCTGTCGCTCATCCCGCGCATGTCCGCCGGGCCGGCGATACGGTCCAGAAGGGGGGTTGAAGGTCTGTCGCTCATCACAATCTCCTCCGCTTTCCAGCATAGGCACCGCAGCGCCCGGCGAAAGGGTCAGTTTGACGCGCGGGTCCGGCTCAGCGGTCCCGCTCAATGACAAAACGCGCGCAGTCGCGCAAGGGTCCGGCCGCATCGCCGTAGGTGTCAAGCGCGCCACAGGCCTCGTCCACCAACTCGCCCGCGCGGGCCCGCGCGCCCGCGACCCCCAGCAGGGAAACGAAGGTGGCCTTGCCCGCCGCCGCGTCCTTGCCCAGGGCCTTGCCCGCCATCAAGGCGTCGCCGGTCACATCCAGAAGGTCGTCGGCGATCTGGAACGCCAGCCCCAGCGCCGTGGCATAGCGTTCCAGCGGCGCGGGATCGCCCCCCGCCAGCAGGGCGCCCGCAGCTCCCGACCAACGGATCAGCGCCCCCGTCTTGCCCGCCTGCAATGCGGTGATCTGCGCCAGGTCCAGGGGTTCGGGCGCGGTCTCGGCGGCAATGTCCATCGCCTGCCCCAGGACCATGCCCTGCGCCCCGGCCGCCCGCGCCAGAGACAGGACCAGCGCCGACCGCACGGCGGGGTCGTCATGGCAGGCCGGATCGGACAGCAGCTCGAAGGCCAGGCAATGCAAGGCGTCCCCCACCAGCACCGCCGTCGTCTCGTCCCATTTCACATGCACCGTGGGCTGGCCCCGGCGCAGGTCGTCATCGTCCATGCAGGGCAGATCGTCATGCACCAGCGAGTAGGCATGCAGGGCCTCGATCGCGGCGGCGGTGCGCACCGACCGGGCCAGCGGCAGACCGTGCAGCGCCGCCCCCTCGGTCACCAGGAAACCGCGCAGCCGCTTGCCGCCGTTGCAGGCCCAACGCATGCCCTGCACCACCGGCAGGTCGCCCAGGGGCGCCATGGCATCGTCAAGGCAGTGCTGAACCGCCGCGGCGCTTTCGGCCAGCCGCGCCTGAAACCGGCTCACGCTGCGCTCTCTTTCTTGCCGAAAATACTCAAATGCCCGTCACTTGCCGTCAAAGGCCGCCGTTCCGGTCGGCGCGCCGTCCCGGTCCAGGGTGATCGCCGCCACCTTCTCTTCGGCCTCTTTCAGCTTGGCCTCGCAGCGCGCCTTCAGGGCGGCGCCGCGTTCATAGAGCGCGATCGACTGCTCCAGCGGCACGTTGCCCGATTCCAGCTGGCCGACAACGCGCTCCAGCTCGGCCATGGCCTGTTCGAATGTCATTTCCGCTACCGGCTGCTCGCTCATGCGCTCCGCTCCTTCAAAACCGCCACATGGGCCGCCACCGAGGCGCCCAGGGCCTGCAAATCATACCCGCCCTCCAGTGTCGAGACGATGCGCCCGCCGCAAAGCTCATCGGCAAGGTCGCACAGCCGCCCGGTCAGCCAGCCGAAGTCCGCGGTTGACCAGTTCAGGCCGGCCAGCGGGTCGGCGGCATGGGCATCGAACCCGGCCGAAATCAGCAGAAGGTCGGGGGCGAAATCGCGCAGCGCCGGAAAGACGCGATCCTCGTAGAGGGCGCGCATGGCCTCGCCGCCGCTGCCCGCCGCCAGGGGCAGGTTCAGCACGTTGTCCTGCGCCCCCCGCTCCGAGGCAGCGCCGGTGCCGGGGTAAAGCGGCATCTGGTGGGACGACACGAACAGCGCGCGCCCCTCGTCCCACAGCAGATCCTGGGTGCCGTTGCCGTGGTGGACATCGAAATCCACCACCGCGACGCGATCCAGCCCGTGATGGTCCAGCGCCCGCATGGCCGCGATGGCGATATTGCCGAACAGGCAGAACCCCATGGGCGTCTCACGTTCGGCATGGTGGCCCGGCGGGCGGCACCCCACGAAGGCCGTCTTCGCCTCGCCCGCCAGCACGGCATCCACCGCAGCCACGCAACCGCCGACCGCCCGGCGCGCGGCGGTCAGGCTGCCGGGCGAAAGCGAGGTATCGGCATCCAGCGCCCGCCAACCCTCGGCCGGCACTGCGGCGGCGATGCGGTCCAGGTGGGCGCGGGGATGGCAGCGCAGGATCTCGGCATCGTCGCACAGGGGGGCGGCGCGCCTGTCCAGGTCCATGCCCGCCAGTGCCGCGCCCACGGCTTCAAGCCGCGCCACCTGTTCGGGGTGGCCCGGCGGATTGACATGGGCCAAGCCGTCATCATGCGAAAAATAGATCATCGCGCCCTCATCCTTGGTCATCAAACATCCCCGCCAGAGGCGGAAAACGCGCCCCGCCGATCAGTCCGAGGCCAGAAGATACCCCGCGCCGCGCACGGTCTGAAGGTATCTCGGCTGTTTCGGGTCGGCTTCGATCTTGCGGCGCAGGCGGGTGATCTGCACGTCGATCGCCCGGTCCTGGGCGCCGCCATTGCCGCGCCCCAGGTCATCCACCAGCTGGGTGCGGCTGATCACCTCGCCCGGCGCGGCCGAGAATATCTTCATCAGCTGCGCCTCGGTCGCCGTCAGCCGGACAAGGGTATCGCCCTGCCACATCTCGCCGCGCTCGGTGTCATAGCGCACCGGCCCGAGGTGCAGCACCTTGGGCACCTCGCCGGTCGTGGGTTCGGATGGCATGCGCCGCAGGATGGCGTTGATCCGCAGAAGAAGCTCTTTCGGCTCGAAGGGCTTGGCCAGGTAATCGTCAGCCCCCGCTTCCAGCCCGGTGATCCGGTCGCCGGTGTCGCCCTTGGCGGTCAGCAGCAGGATCGGCACCGTCAGGGTTTCGCGCAGCGCGGTGGTAAAGGCGATCCCGTCCTCGCCCGGCATCATCACGTCCAGCACGATCAGATCGAAGTCCAGCCCCGCCAGCAGGCGGCGGGCATGGGCGGCATCCCGGGCGGCCGACACGAAGAACCCGTTGCGGATCAGGAATTTCTGCAGAAGGCTGCGGATGCGTTCGTCGTCGTCCACGATCAGCAGGTGAATGTCGCTGACCCCGCTCATCACCGCTCACCCTTGCGGATCGCGAAGTGGCGCCGCTGTTCGGGGTCCATCATCGCCTCGAGCACCTGGCGGAACCCGGCCACGGCCTCGGGGCCGGCGGCACGATAGGCGGCGCGCATCCGGCTGCGTTGCGCCTCGGACAGCGCATGTTCCAGTGTCTTGCCGGTTTCCGTCAGAAACAAGTGCCGCTCCCTCTTGTCACGATGCCCGACCCTGCTTTCCACCAGACCATCCTCGACCAGGGTGCGCAACACACGGTTCAGCGACTGCTTTGTAACACCCAGGATGCCCAGAAGGTTGTTCACCGTGGTGCCGGGGCTGCGGTTGATGAAATGCACCGCCCGGTGATGGGCGCGCCCATAGGCATGTTCGGCCAGGATGCGGTCGGGGTCGGCGGTGAAGCCGCGATAGGCAAAGAACATCGCCTCGATCCCCAGGCGAAGCTGTTCGTCGGTCAGGAAAAGCAGCCCCTCGCCGCCCGGCCGTTGTTCGCCCATTGCCGCCTCCGTTTTCGCTGTGCCTGTTTCTTCATCACAGGTTATGTCAGCCTTGTTGACATTCCAAGATCAAACTGTTAGCGATTCCGCGCATTCTGCGCAATTTTATATCCGTTTCGGACCTTTCTTGCGCAACTATCGAAAAACGCGCCATGATCCGGGCGCAAGCTACAGGAGCCGCGATTATGGCAGGCGCATATGATGACCGTGATGGAAAGATCTGGATGGACGGCGCCCTGGTGCCCTGGCGCGATGCCAACGTGCATCTTCTGACCCATGGGCTGCATTATGCCAGTTCGGTCTTCGAGGGTGAGCGTTGCTATGGCGGCAAGATCTTCGAAAGCCGCCGCCATTCCGAAAGGCTGCATTACTCGGCCCGCTGTCTCGATTTCGAAATCCCCTATACCGTGGACGAGATCGAGGCAGCAAAGGTGGCCGTCCTGGCCGCCAACGGGCTGACCGACGGTTATGTGCGCGCCGTCGCCTGGCGCGGCGCGGGCGAGGATATGGGCGTCGCCTCCAAGCGCAACCCCGTGCGCCTGGCCATCGCCGCCTGGGAATGGGGCAACTACTACGGCGACGCCAAGATGAAGGGCGCCAAGCTCGACATTGCCAAGTGGAAGCGCCCCAGCCCCGAAACCGCCCCCAGCCACGCCAAGGCCGCCGGTCTTTACATGATCTGCACCATGGCCAAGCACGCCGCCGAGGCGAAGGGATGCAGCGACGCCATGATGTTCGATTACCGCGGCTATGTGGCCGAAGCGACGGGCGCCAACATCTTCTTCGTCAAGGACGGCGAGGTGCACACCCCCGACCCCGACTGCTTCCTGAACGGGATCACCCGGCAGACCGTGATCGGCATGCTGAAGGACCGCCAGATCAAGGTGCACGAACGCCACATCATGCCCGAGGAACTGGAAGGGTTCGAGCAATGCTGGCTGACCGGCACCGCCGCCGAAGTGACGCCCGTGGGCAAGATCGGCGATTACAACTTCGAAGTGGGCACCATCACCCGCGACATCGCGGAAGGGTATGAAAAGTTGGTGCGCAGCTGAACCCTAAAGCGCCTGCGCGCGGGCGACGCGGCCAAAGGCCGCAAACCTGCGCGCGGCATTGCGTTCGCGCGGAAGCCGGGCCAGCGCCCGATGCAGCACGGGCGCGCCATTCTGCCGGTCCAGCATGAGAAACCGGCGCAACTTCGACGCGCTGCGCCGGGGCTTCGGAAAATCCAGGACATGACGGGTCATCGCGGCCTCCCTCCTTGGAAACATAGGATTGTCCAACCCTATCACGAATTGCGCGTCACTTCACCCCTGTGGCGTCATCACCTTGCGGCCCTTGTTCCGCTCCAGCCCCAGTTTGCGTTCGCGCCAGATGATCAGCACCCCGGCCGAGATGATCAGGGCGACGCCGGCCAGCATGGTCAGGGTCGGCACCTCGGAAAAGATCCAGTAGCCGAACATCACCGACAGCAGCATCGAGGAATACTCGAAGGGCGCCACCACCGATACGTCGGCCAGCCGGTACGAGGTGGTAAGCAGGATCTGCCCCAGCCCCCCCAGAAGCCCGGCCAGAATGAGGATCGACAACACCCGCAAATCCGGCATGACCCAACCGAAAGGCAGGGTGGCAAGTGCCAGAACCGACGCGGTGACCGAAAACCAGAACACGATGGCGCTGGTCTGTTCCGTCGTCACCAGCTTGCGCACAAAGACCTGCGCCAGGGCCGCAAAGACCGCCGACATGAGGACCAGAACCGCGCCCAGCGCCTCACCCTCGCCCAGGGTGCCATCCTGAATGGCCGTCAGGCGCGGCGAAAGCACAATCAGAACGCCGGTCATCCCCAGCGCCACCGCCGTCAGGCGAAAGGCGCGCACCTGTTCGCCCAGGAACATCGCGGCAAAGATCACCACAAGCAACGGCGCGAGATACTGGATGGATTGCGCCTCGGCCAGCGGCAAATAGGCCAGCCCGGCAAAGCCCAGCCCCATGGCCATGGTTCCCACCAGCCCGCGCCAGACGTGGCCCATGGGCACGGCGGTGCGCAACCCGGTGCGCAATTCGTGCCGCATGGCCAGCCAGACCAGGATCACCGGAATCGCCAGAAGCGATCGGAAGAACACGGCCTGGCCCGGCGGCACCTCGTCGCTGACGCTCTTGATCATCGCCGACATGCAGACGAACAGGAAAACCGACCCCACCTTGAACAGGATGGCGCGAAATGGCGATTGCATGGGGTTCTCCTGCTGTAGATGCCCCATGGTTAGCGTACCCACCCCCGAGGGGACACCCCGAAATCAAAGGCCGATGCCGCCCCGCTCCAGCGCGTCGGCGGCCCCGGTGAAATCCGGGGCCGTGTGCACCACCACCCCCATCGCCCGGATGGCCGCGATCTGGCGGCGCTGTTCGTCGTTGGGGGCGCCGCGCGTTTCCCGCATGATCACCGCCGCGATCTGCCCCCCGGCCCTTTCGCAGACGGCGTGATAGATCTCGGCGTCGTGCTGGCCGGTATCCCCCAGCAGGATGAAGGGCAGGCCGGGGTTGGCGGCAAGGATGCGGTCGATGGCATCGCCCTTGTGGGCGCCGTGGCTTGGCGACAAAAAGTGGTTCTCGCCCACCCCCATGTCGCGCAGGAACATCGGCCCCGGCACCAGCCCCGCCCGCGAAAACACCTTGTTCAGGAAATAATGCAGGTTCCAGGGGCTGGAGCTGACATAAAAGACCGGGTTCTGCCCATGGGCGTGCAGGTGATCCATCAGGACCACGGCATCGGGAAACACCTTCCGCGTGCGGGCCGAGCCGGTGAAGGTGGTCCAGAGATTGCGGCGCAGGGTATGGGCACCGGTGCGCAGCATCGTGTCGTCGATGTCCGAGATCACGCCGATGCGCGCAGCCCGCGACGGCACCATCACGTCGAAGGGCGTGGCAGACTCGGGGTCGCCCTCGATGCACACTTCCACTTCGTGCCAGCCGGGGGTGTGGCCCTCGCGCGGGATCTCGAGCCAGACATAGCCCTCGCCGTCGCTCTGGCCCGTGACGCTGCCGGCGCGCACGTTCACGCCCGCCACCTCGTCGGTCAGGAACAGCGACACCATCTGGCGCAGGTTGGCCCATTTTCCCTGGTCGGGCAGCGGCGCATCCCGGCGCAGCGCGGTCAGGACACGGCCGCGCAGGATCAACCGGTCGGGGGTGGCAAAGCCGTGATAGCCGTCCAGCAACGGGCGCGCGCCTTCGCGCCGCATGGCCCTGTCGACCAGCCGCTCAAGCCCAACGGCCGCCTTGTGAAGTAAACTGCGCCCCAGCACCGTTTCCGTCCTATTCCCCTGTCAGCCGCATCACGGCCCACCGCGCGGCATCCGCCACCGTATCATCCTCATCCCCGACCAAACCGGACACCGCCGGCAGAAGGGCCGGATCGCCGGAATTGCCGATCGCATAGCAGACATTGCGCACAAACCTGTCCCGCCCGATCCTTTTCACCGGGCTGCCGGAAAACAATGCGCGAAATGCCGCATCGTCCAGGGCCGCCAGTTCGGCCAGCCGCGGCGCCTCCAGCGCACCGTCGCCATGGTATCGCATATCCGATGCCGCAACCGCAAACTTGTTCCACGGGCAGACGGCAAGACAATCGTCGCAGCCATAGATCCGGTTGCCCATCAGGGCCCGAAGCTCCTCGTCCACCGGCCCGGCATGTTCGATCGTGAGATAGGAAATGCAGCGCCGCGCATCCAGCTGGAAGGGCGCGGGAAAGGCGGCCGTCGGGCAGATGTCAAGGCAGGCGGTGCAACTGCCGCAATGCTCGGCCTCGGGCGGATCGACAGGCAGGTCCAGCGTGGTGAAGATCGCGCCCAGGAACACCCAGTTGCCGAAATCCCGGCTCAGCAGGTTGGTGTGCTTGCCCTGCCAACCCAGGCCGGCGGCCTGCGCCAGGGGCTTTTCCATCACCGGCGCGGTATCGACGAAAACCTTCACCTCGGGGCGCGGGCCGGCATCCAGCGCCACCCATTTCCCCGTCTGCCGGCTGCGATAGCCGCCCTTCTCCACCGCCTCGATCAGCCATCGCGCCACGCGCTTCAGCCGCTTCTTCACGATGTCATGGTAATCGCGCCCCTGGGCATAGACCGACACCGCGCCCCTGTCGCGCTGCTTCAGCACCGCCAGAGGATCGTGCAGCGGGGCATAGCTTTCGGCCAGCATCACCACCGACCGCGCCGCCGGCCAGAGCGCTGCGGCATCGCCGCGCCATCCCATCCGCTCGCCCATCCAGGTCATCTGCCCGTGCCGCCCTTCGGCCACGAAGGTCTCCAGCCGCGCCGCCAGATCCGGCAGCGCATCGGGGCGGCAGACCCCCACCGACACGAAGCCATCGGCCAGCGCCTCGGCCACGAGGGCGCGCTTCACCGCCTCAGACACCGGTGCCCCCATCTTTGGTCCGCAAATATCCTGGGGGTGTGGGGGCAAGGCCCCCACCGGGGTCGGGCGTCAAAAATCCAGGTCGGCATAATGGGGTGGCGGCAGGAAGCCGGAAATCTGGTCGGCCAGGATCGAACGGAAGGCCGGGCGCGATTTGATCTTCGCGTACCAGTCCTTCACGGCCTCGCTGCGGTTCCAGTCGACATCCGAGATATAGTCGAGACAGGACAGATGCGCAGCGGCGGCGAAATCGGCCAGGGTCATCGTGTCACCCGCCAGCCACCGGCGCTGTTCCAACAGCCAGGCCATGTAATCGAGGTGATACTTGATCGCCTTGGCGCCGGCCTTGATGTTGGTGCTGTCGGGGTATCCCAGGCCCATCACCTTCTTGTTCACCCGTTCGTACAGAAGCTTGCTGGTCACTTCCTTGTGAAACTTGTCGTCGAACCAGGCCACCAGGCGGCGCACCTCGTAACGGCCCTCGGAATCGGACGGCATGAGGGCCGGGTCGGGGTGCACCTCTTCCAGGTATTCGCAGATCGCCACGCTGTCGCTCAGGGTCAGGCTGCCCATCCGCAGCACCGGGACCTTGCCCGCCGGATTGCGGCGCAGGAAATCCGGGTCCTGCTCCCAGTAACGCTCTTCCACCAGTTCAACCTCGATCTTCTTCTCCGCAAGGCTCAGGCGGACCTTGCGGGAAAACGGTGACAAGGGAACGTGGAACAGGCGATTCATGGGGACAACCAATGTTATGGATCACCCTTCAATGCCGTGAACGCGGCGGCAATTCAACCGCTCAAACCCGACAACCCCTTCCGCGGCGCCACGCCGCCCGCCGCGCCACGCTCAAAGCGTACGGCGAAAGATCAGCTTGTCGATGCCCTTGCCGTAGTAGCCGATGATCCGCCCGTCCAGGGCATATCCCCGCCGGGCATAAAGCGCCCGTGCCGCCGCCGTCTCGGGGCCCGAGGCCGTTTCGATCAGCATCAGGCGTCCCGCGTCATCCCGCGCCGCCACCTCGCCATGGGCGATCAGCGCATCGCCCAGCCCCCCGCGCCGTGCCCGGCTGTGCACCGCGAGAAACAGCAGGTTGAAGACCCGGTCGGCCATGATGTCGGCGGCAAGGTATCCGGCCCCGGCAATGCCGGCGTCATCCCCGGCCACGAACCAGCGGTGATCGGGCCTCGCAAGGCGGCCGGCGATCCATCCGTCGAACATTTCTTCCACCAGGTGAACTTCGCCGGGTTCGAACAGGCCGCAATCGTTGAAAAGCAACATCAGGCCGGGTTTGTCGGCACCTGTGGCGGAGCGAATGCTTGGGATGCAGGACACAACGGCCCTCCTTTGGATTGGAAACGTGAAAAGTGCCGCCAAAGGCGGTTTTTCGTCACCAAATCCGATTTCAGTGTGACAGGGCGCAGCGCCCCTGTCACCCCTCGAAACAGGCAGCGCGTCCGTCGCGCGCGATGGTCGCAGCGCCGTCGCGGATCGACGAGGCGCGGCGGCGCACGAAATCGCTGGGTTTGCTGGCCGAGCGGGCCTTGGGGTTGGGCAGGATCGCGGCCAGCCGGGCCGCCTGAGTGGTGGTCAGCTTGCCGGGGGCGACGCGAAAGTAATGGTGGGCGGCGGCATCCACGCCAAAGACGCCCTCGTCGAACTCGGCGATGTTCAGGTAAACCTCAAGGATGCGACGCTTGGTCCAGATCGTTTCCATCACCGGGGTGATCGCCGCCTCAAGCGCCTTGCGGGTCCAGCTGCGCCCCTGCCACAGGAAGACGTTCTTCACCACCTGCTGAGAGATGGTCGAGGCCCCCCGCGCCCCGCCCTGCTCCAACGCCTGGCGGATCGCCGCCATGTCGAACCCCCAGTGGGTGCAGAAATTCGCATCCTCGGCCGCCACGGCCGACCGGGCCATGGCGGGCGCCACATCCTTCAGCGACACCCACTGGAAATCGACGGCGCCAAGGCGCGCCTTTTCCGACCGCATGTAGGGCGTGGTTTTCGGGTTGAAGACCGCGTGGAAGGACACCCAGATCAGCATCAGGGCAATCGCCAGAACCGTCAGGCGGAACACCCAGCGCAACAGCCACCGCCCGGGGCGAAACCGGCGGCGGGGTGTCTTGGGGGCGTCCTTGGCCTTTGGGGTTTTCCTAGCGCGTGCCACGGCGCACCATAGCCACGAGAGGGGTCAGGCGGTCAAGCCGCGCCTTGGTTCACCAGCACGGCTGCCTCGCTGCCACGCACCACAGGGCGGGCCATGCGCCAGGCGCCTTCCGCGCAAAGCCCGTCGAAATCGGGAAACAGCATGCGCAGTTCATCCATCATCGCGTCATCCTCGCCCAGAACCGTGTCGCCGGGGTGGAAGCTTTCGCAGGGGGCGTTCTCGGCAAAGAGGATTTCGTGCCGGTCGAACAGCAGGTGCAGATAGGTGACTTCGGCGCAGGGTGCGAAGGTGATGTCACGCCCGTTGACCAGATGTCTGGCGGCGGTCAGAACCTCGCCCGCGCCGAAATAGATCTCGGCCAAAGGCCCGCGCACAAGCATCCTGTGCTGCTGGCTGACCCGCAGTTCGCGGGTGTTGCCGATCGCGCCCGGCGCAAACCGCACAGGTGCGGCAGGCCCGATACCGCGCGTGGTGCTTTGCCCGACCCAGCGCACCGTCTGGATGCCGCTGTCGCGGGTTTTCACCTGTTCGCCGACGGCGATTCCTTCCACCGGGCGCATCCCGTTCGGTGTGCGCAACCGGGTGCCCGCCACAAAACAGGACGGCCCTAGGTTTGACATTTGAAGCGGGCCTTGCCCCGACACCGCCGTCGCGCCGACCACGGTGCCGTTCTGCAAGACCTGGCCGTCGGTGGGCGTGAAATATCGGCCGCCGTCCGCAGTATAGAACGTGATGCCGGTGTAGGTAACGTTGCCGGAACCAGTGGCGATTGTAACCGTATCACCGGGGTAGGAACGCACCACATCCGACCCGTTCACCGAATCGCTATTGAATCGATCGACATCGCCGTCGTTGTTGGCATCGGTCAGATCAAGGCGACTGAAGGTAACCGACGATCCGGTCGGCGGATTGGCCGGATCGAAGGTGAAGAACTGGTCGTTGAAGGTTGCCATGGTACTGCCTCTGACTGGTTTCTGTCGGTTTTCTTACCAACCTGTCAAAAACAAACCGTTAACTCTACCGATGCGTGTATCCTGCCCACGCGTGGGCAGGATTTCGCAAGCTCCCGGCGCTACTCTGCCGGGATCGCGGTTTCTTCCCGGCCGAGGGGCGCAGGCAGATGGGCCAGCATTTCCTTCGGGCAGACCTGCAGGAAGTGACGCCGGGTGTCCGACCAGTTCTGCAGGATCCCCGCCGCGCGGCGGCTGCCGGTTTCGTCAAGGTGGCGCTGGATCAGGCCCCGCAGCTGGTCTTCCCAGTGATCGACCTGCACCGGGCAGGTGACCAGGGTTTCACCATTGATCAGCGTCGCGGCGCGGCCCTCGGGATCATAGAGATAGGCCATGCCACCGGTCATCCCGGCGCCGAAGTTCGCGCCGATCTCGCCCAGGATCACGGCCACGCCGCCGGTCATGTATTCGCAACCGTTCGATCCGCAGCCCTCGATCACCACCTTCGCACCAGAGTTGCGCACGGCGAACCGTTCGCCCGCCCGACCTGCGGCGAAAAGGTAACCGTCGGTCGCCCCGTAAAGCACGGTATTGCCGATGATCGTGTTGTCGGCCGCCGTCAGCGGCGAGGCCATGGGCGGACGCACCACGATGGTGCCCCCCGACAGCCCCTTGCCGACGTAGTCGTTGGCATCGCCCGACACCTCGATCTTCAGCCCCGGCGCGGCGAAGGCGCCCAGGGATTGCCCCGCCGATCCGGTCAGTTTCACCGTCAGGTGGTCGGGTTGCAGGTTGTTGCGCATCCCGAAGCGGCGCACGATATGGCTTGAGGTGCGGGTGCCGACCGTGCGGTGGGTGTTCTGCACCGCATAGGACAGCTGCATCTTCTCGCCTTCGTCCAGGAACCGGGCGGCATCCTTGACGATCTCGGCATCCAGCGTGTCGGGTACGGCGTTACGCTCCTTGTTGCGGTCATAGACGATGGACTGGGCACCATCGACGGTGATCAGCAGCGGGTTGAGGTCAAGGTCGTCCAGATGCGCCGAGCCGCGCGACACCTGGCTCAGCAGGTCCGCCCGCCCGATCACCTCGTCCAGCGACCGCGCACCGATGCTGGCCAGGATTTCGCGCACTTCCTGGGCGTAGAAGGTGATGAGGTTCACCACCTTGTCCGCCGTGCCCGTGAACTTTTCACGCAGCTTGTCGTCCTGGGTGCAGACGCCGACGGGGCAGGTGTTGCTTTGGCACTGGCGCACCATGATGCAGCCCATGGCGATCAGGGCGGCGGTGCCGATGCCGTATTCCTCGGCCCCCATCATCGCCGCCATGACGATGTCGCGACCGGTGCGCAGCCCGCCATCGGTGCGCAGGGTCACCCGTCCGCGCAGGTTGTTCATCGCCAGAACCTGATGCGCCTCGGTCAGGCCCATTTCCCAGGGCAGGCCGGCATATTTGATGCTGGTCGCCGGGCTGGCGCCGGTGCCGCCGTTGTGCCCGGAAATCAGGATGATATCGGCCTTGGCCTTGGCTACCCCGGCCGCGATGGTGCCGACCCCCGAGGATGCCACCAGCTTTACCGTCACCTTGCAGCGCGGGTTGATCTGTTTCAGGTCATAGATAAGCTGCGCCAGATCCTCGATCGAATAGATGTCGTGGTGGGGCGGCGGCGAAATCAGCGTGACGCCCGGGGTGGAATGGCGCAGCCGCGCGATCAGCTTGGTCACCTTCATGCCCGGCAGTTGCCCGCCCTCGCCGGGCTTGGCGCCCTGGGCCACCTTGATTTCCAGTTCCTCGCACTGGTTCAGGTATTCGGCGGTGACGCCGAAGCGCCCCGATGCCACCTGCTTGATCTTGGCGCTGGGGTTGTCGCCGTTGCTTTCGGGGACGAAATGCGCCGGGTCTTCGCCGCCTTCGCCGCTGTCGGACTTGGCGCCGATCCGGTTCATCGCCACGTTCAGCGTCTTGTGCGCCTCGGGCGACAGGGCGCCCAGCGACATGCCCGGCGTGACGAACCGCTTGCGGATGGCGGTGATGCTTTCCACCTCTTCCAGCGGAATCGCATTGCCCAGCGGCTTGATGTCCAGCAGATCGCGCAGGTGGATGGGGGGGTTGGCCCGCATCTTGGCCGAATACTGCTTCCACATCTGATACGACGCGCGGTCGCAGGCCGATTGCAGCATGTGCATGCTGGTGGCCTCCCAGGCGTGGGTTTCACCCGAACGGCGGGCCTTGTAGAAACCGCCGATGGGCAGGACATCGCTGCGCCAGGCCTGGGCGTGCACCTCTTCGGCCTTGATCTGGATGCCCGACACGCCGATGCCGGAAATCCGGCTGTGCATCCCGGGGAAATATTCGGCGCACATGGCGCGGCTCAGGCCCACCGCCTCGTAGTTCAGACCACCGCGATAGGACGAGACCACCGAGATGCCCATCTTCGACATGATCTTCAGAAGGCCCTGGTCGATGGCACTGCGATAGCGCGCCACGGCATCGCCAAGGTTGCCGTCCAGCAGGCCGCGTTCGATGCGGTCGGCAATCGAATCCTGTGCCAGGTAGGGGTTTACCGTGGTCGCGCCACAGCCGATCAGAACCGCGAAGTAATGCGGATCGATGCATTCACCGCTGCGCACGTTCAGCGAACAGAAGGTGCGCAGGCCCTTGCGGGTCAGCCAGGAATGTACGGCGCTGGTGGCCAGGATCATCGGCATCGCCACACGTTCGGCGCCCGATCCCTGATCGCTGAGCACCAGGTGCCCCGAGCCCGAGCGCACGGCATCCTCGGCCTCGGCGCGGATGCGGGTCAGACCGTCCGACAGCGCCCCGGCGCCCGGTGCGAAGGTGCAGTCGATCACCGTGACCTTGCTGTCGAAATGACGGGTCAGTTCATCGAACTCGGCATTGGCCAGGAAGGGGCTTTCCAGCACGATGATCTCGGTCTGGCTGCCGTCCTCGTCCAGCACGTTCTTGAGGTTGCCGAAGCGTGTCTTCAGGCTCATCACCCGGTGTTCGCGCAGGCTGTCGATGGGCGGGTTCGTCACCTGGCTGAAGTTCTGGCGAAAGAAATGGCTGAGCGGGCGGTATTTCTGCGACAGGACCGCGCTGGGGGTATCGTCGCCCATCGAGGCGATGCTTTCCTTGCCATCCTCGGCCATGGGGGCGAGGATCTGCTCAAGCTCTTCGATGGTGTAACCGGCAGCCCCCTGGCGGCGGCGCAGCTCGGTGCCGCTGAAGATTGCCGTTTCGGGCAGGGCCGTCAGCGTCGAATCCAGCTCCTTGATCTTGCCGACCCATTCCTGGAAGGGCAGCGCCGCGGCCAGCTTGTCCTTCATGTCGCGGTCATGGAACAGGACACCCTTCTGCATGTCCACGGCCAGCATCTGACCGGGGCCAAGCGCCCCCTTTTCGACGACGCGGCCCTCTTCGACCGGCACCATGCCCGCTTCCGAGCCGGCGATCACCAGGCCGTCGCCCGTCACGACATAGCGCATGGGCCGCAGACCGTTGCGGTCAAGCCCGGCGCACACCCAGCGCCCGTCGGTCATGGCCAGGGCGGCGGGGCCGTCCCAGGGCTCCATCACGCTGTTGCAATAGGAATACATGTCGCGCCAGGCCTGGGGCAGATCCTCGGCCTGCTTGGACCAGCTTTCAGGCACCATCAGCGTTTTCGCCATGGGCGCCGACCGGCCCGAACGCACGAGAACCTCGAAAACCGCATCCAGGGCGGCCGAATCCGACGACCCCAGCGCGACGATCGGCTTGATGTCTTCGGCCATGTCGCCAAAGGTGCTGCTGGCCATCCGAATTTCGTGGCTTTTCAACCAGTTGAGGTTGCCCTTCAACGTGTTGATCTCGCCGTTGTGGGCCAGCATGCGGAAGGGCTGGGCCAGCCACCACTGCGGGAAGGTATTGGTGGAGTAGCGCTGGTGATAGATGGCGAAGGCGCTTTCAAAGCGTTCGTCCTGCAGGTCGGGATAGAAATTCGCCACGTCCTGGGCCAGCATCATGCCCTTGTAGATGATCGACCGGCACGACAGCGAAGCGATGTAAAGCTGTCCCACCCCGGCCGCCGTCGCCGCCTTTTCGATCCGGCGGCGAATGACGTAAAGTTCCCGCTCGAAGGTCTCTTCGTCCACGCCCTTGACGTTGGAAATCAGGATCTGTTCGATCTCGGGGCGGGTGGCATTGGCCTTTTCGCCCAGAACGTCGATGTTCACGGGCACATGGCGCCAGCCGTAGATATAGTAGCCCATGCGCAGGACTTCGGTTTCCACGATGGTCCGGCAGGTTTCCTGCGCGCCGAAGTTGGTGCGCGGCAGAAAGACCTGGCCCACCGCGATCAGCTCATCCTCGCGCGGGACGTGGCCGGTGCGCTTGATCTGGTCGTAGAAGAACGGCACCGGAATCTGCACATGGATGCCCGCGCCATCGCCGGTGCGCCCGTCGGCATCCACCGCGCCGCGGTGCCAGATCGCCTTCAGCGCGGCGATCCCGCTGTCCACCACCTGGCGGCGGGGCTTGCCGTCGATGGACACCACAAGGCCCACGCCGCAGGACGAATGTTCGTCCTCGTCGCGGTAAAGGCCGTTCTCGGCCATCCAGGCGCGCTTTGCTTCCTCGGCGGCAACCCATTCGGCATCATACTTGGTCATGTCGTTCATCCTCTCCGAAACGGGCCGAAGCCATCATTCACTGTCCAGCGCGCCGAACTTCTCGACGCACTGCTGGCGGGTCAGCACGATGCGTGCCGGGCCGCCGTATTCAAAACTGTCGGGCTTGTGATCGATGAAGATCTCGTGGCTCATCTTGAAGCCGTCCGGCTCATCGAACAGACCCAGCGGAATGTCGAGCTTGCCCGACCATTCGCCCTGCATCGTCACCTTGTAATACAACCCCGATCCGCATTCGCGGCACCAGGCCCGTTCGGCCCAGGCCGAGGTCGCCCGCCGGGCGATATTCTCCGCACCCGCCCAGGTCACGCCGCCCTCGGGCACACTGACCTCAAGCAGGGCCGAGCCGGTCCAGCGGCGGCACATCCTGCAATGGCACACGCCGAAGGTATCCGGCACATCGGCGGCCCGAAACCGCACGGCACCGCAAAGGCAGGCGCCGGTCTTCATGTCGCGTCTCCGATCCCGAACTGCGCCAGAACCTCGGCCTCGGTCATCCGCTTGCGCTCACCGGCAAAGGCATAGCCTTCGGGCTTGTGATCGACATAGATTTCCTCGATCAGTTCCAACCCCTCCAGATCGTCCAGCGTGCCGGAATAAAGCGCCATGTTGCCCTGCGCCGGGCCGGGGGCCGTCAACCGCCAGAACAGGGATGAGCCGCAGGTGCCGCAAAACGCCCGTTCGGCCCAGTCCGAGGTGGCGTGAACCCTGAGCGCGGCATCGGATTGAAACACGATTCCACCGGGCGCAACCGACACGGCCAGGGCGATGCCCCCGGTATGGCGGCGGCACATGGAACAATGGCAGGCGTGAAGCCCCTCGGGCCGTTCGGCAAGCGTATAGCGCACCGCGCCGCACAGGCATCCGCCGGTAGATTTCTGCGTCATCCTGTTTCCCCTTTCCGGTCGGGCCGGTCGAAACCGGCTACTCTGCCGCGATCCGCGCCGCCCCGGTCACATATTCAAGCATCGCCTCGGCCGCCTCGCGCCCGTCGCGGATGGCCCAGACCACCAGCGACGCGCCACGCTGGATATCGCCGCAGGCATAGACGCCCTCGATGCTGGTCTCGTGCGTCTTGAAATCGGCGATCACGGTGCCCCAGCGGCTGACTTCCAGCCCCTCGACACCCCAGAGCTTGGGCAGATCCTCGGGCTCGAACCCCAGCGCCTTGATCACCAGGTCGGCCTCTTCGACATAGTCCGACCCTTCGATCAGTTCGGGCATCTGGCGTCCCGTCGCATCGGGATCGCCGAGGCGCATCCGCTGGGTCATCACGCCGGAAACGGTATCGCCGGCAAAGCCGTGCGGCGCGCTCAGCCAGACGAATTCCACGCCCTCTTCCTCGGCATTGGCAACCTCGCGCTGGCTGCCCGGCATGTTCGCCCTGTCACGGCGATAGAGACATTTGACCGATTCCGCCCCCTGGCGGATGGCGGTGCGCACGCAATCCATGGCCGTGTCGCCGCCGCCTATGACAACCACCTTCTTGCCGGTGGCATTCAGATCGCCATTGTCGAATTCCGGCACCTCGTCGCCAAAGCTCTTGCGGTTGCTGGCGGTCAGATAATCGATGGCCCGCACGATTCCCTTGGCGCCCGAACCGGGGCCGGTCAGTTCGCGCGATTTGTAGACACCGGTGGCGATCAGCACCGCGTCATGCCGGCCGCGGATCGCATCGAATGAGATGTCGACGCCCACATCGCAGTTCAGAACGAAGGTCACGCCGCCTTCTTCAAGCTGCGCAACCCGCTGCATGACGATGTCCTTCTCCAGCTTGAAGCCGGGAATGCCATAGGTCATCAAGCCGCCCGCGCGGTCATAGCGATCATAGACCGTCACCTGCACCCCGGCGCGCCGCAGCATGTCGGCGGCGGCCAGGCCGCCCGGCCCGGCGCCGATGATGCCCACGGATTCGCCACGCTCGCCCGCATTGGTGATGGGCTTGACCCACCCCTGTTCGAACGCCGTGTCGGTGAGGTATTTTTCAACCGACCCGATGGTGACGGTGCCATGCCCGGCCTGTTCGATGACACAGTTGCCTTCGCAAAGCCGGTCCTGCGGGCAGATCCGGCCACAGATTTCGGGAAAGGTGTTGGTGGCCTGGCTCAACTCATAGGCTTCCTGCAACCGCCCCTCGGCCGTCAGGCGCAGCCAGTCGGGGATGTTGTTGTGCAGGGGGCAATGGCTCTGGCAATAGGGCACGCCGCACTGGCTGCACCGCCCGGCCTGTTCGCCGGCCTTTTCACGGGCATATTCGCCGTAGATCTCGTTGAAATCCTGACGGCGCAGATCGGGCGCGCGCTTTTCGGGCATATCCCGCGCCACATCCACAAACTTGAGCATCACGTTCTTCGCCATCAGAAAGATCCCGGTCCATACATTCGTGCGCCTTCATAAAGGGGGCCGAAGGGAAATAAAAGTCACCTGTGCTGACCTATTTGCTGTTTTTTTCGCTTCCCGTCCCTGATACACATCATGGTCGCTCTATTTTAGGTAATCCTTACTGTCTCTTTTTTCGTTTCCCAAAATAAATTCAAAGCCTTATAGCTTGGGCACCTTTCAGTCGGGCAAGGCACATGACTCTTCTCCATCTTCTGCTGGTCGCAATCATCCAGGGCCTGACCGAGTTCTTGCCGGTCTCCTCCTCCGGCCACCTGATTCTTCTGCCCCATCTCACGGGGCTGGCCGATCAGGGCCAGACCATCGATGTCGCCGTTCATCTTGGCACGCTCGGGGCCGTGATCCTTTATTTCTGGCAGGATGTGCGCCTTGGCCTTCTGGGCCTGCCCCGCGCCCTGCGGGGCCGCATCGACACGCCGGGCGCCCGCCTTGCGTTAGGCCTGATCCTGGGGACGATTCCGGTGGTGATCGCCGGCCTGATCCTCAAGCTGACGGGTGTTGACGACATGCTTCGTTCGACCGCGGTGATCGGCTGGACCATGCTGATCTTCGGGCTGGTGCTGTACTGGACCGATCAGAAGGGCACGACCGCGAAAACCGCCGAGACCTGGACCATGCGCGATGCCATCGTCATGGGTCTGTGGCAGGCGGTTGCACTGATTCCCGGTACGTCCCGTTCAGGCATCACCGTTTCGGCGGCGCGGATGCTGGGCTATGGGCGCGAGGATGCCGCGCGCCTGGCCATGCTGATGTCGATTCCGACGATCCTGGCCTCGGGCCTTCTGCTGGGGGCCGAAGTGGTGGCCGACGCCAACTATGCCATCCTGGGCGGTGCGGCCATCGCCGCGATCTTCGCCTTCGGTTCGGCACTGCTGGCGCTGGCCCTGATGATGCGGCTCTTGCGCTCTGTCAGTTTCACGCCCTACGTGATCTACCGCGTGATCCTGGGCGTGATCCTCCTGGTAATCGCCTACAGCTATGATCAGGGCTGACGCAGGCGCAGGTTCTTGGCCGAACCTTTGATCGCAGCATACTGCCCCGAGGGGCGGAACCGCCACAGGTATTCGGGCAGCACGGCCTCGGTCGCGGTCGGGCGGATCCCCAGGTCATCGAAACCCTGCGCGCCTTCGGACACCACGTTGTCATGGCGCAGGTTGCGCACCTGGTCTGCCGTCACCGGCCCCGCGATCAACCCGCCCGAGATCTTGCCCAGAAGGTCGAAGGCCGACCCCATGATCCGGGCGATGGGAAACGGCACATTCACGACCAGACGCCGCCGCTGGATCGTCGCCAGCATCTCACCCATCAGCTCGCGGAAGCTGCGCACATCGGGTCCGCCAAGTTCATAGATGCCCCCCGGCGCCTTGCCGGTGGCGCCCAGCACCGCCGCCTTGGCCACATCATCGACATAGACAGGCTGAAACCGGGTCGCGGCGCCGATTACCGGCAGGACCGGGCCAAAGCGCGTCATCCCGGCAAAGCGGTTGAAGAATTCATCTTCGGCCCCGAAGATGATCGAGGGGCGCAGGATCATCGCTTCGGGCATATGTTCCAGAACCGCCGCTTCGCCTTCGGACTTGCTGCGCGCATAATCGCTGTCACTTGCGGCATCGGCACCAAGGGCCGACACATGCACCAGCCGCGCTACACCCTTTTCGGCGGCGATCCGGGCCACGCGCCCCGCGCCTTCGGCCTGAACCGCATCGAACCGCTGCTTGCCGCTTTCGGCCAGGATGCCCACGCAGTTCACCACGGCATCGGCGCCGTTCACCACGGCGCGAACGGACTCGTCATCGCGGATGTTGCAGAACACGGGTTCGACCTGGCCGACCACGCCATAGGGCCGCACGAAACCGGCAAGATTGGGATTGCGCACCGCGACGCGCACGCGCCATCCGGCCTTCGCCATCCGGCGCGCCACATACCGCCCGACAAAGCCCGAGCCGCCAAAGATCGTGACAAGGTTCGACATATCGTTGCCCCAAAGATTTTTCCGCACCAAGGTTTAAGCCCGCGCCCCCCATGGCACAAGGCGCAATCCGCCCCCTGTGGCACCACGCCCCGCGCGAAATGGGCACCGCCGGAAATATTCCGTCAAATCAGCCGCGAATCCCGTTGACACCCCCGAATCCCTCCCGTAAATCGCCACTCACGGTAGCCCAGGTGGCGGAATGGTAGACGCGCTAGCTTCAGGTGCTAGTACTGGCAACGGTGTGGAGGTTCGAGTCCTCTCCTGGGCACCACTTTCCCGAAGGAAAGTCATTTCTCGAAAACTGCAGTGATAGCATTGGGTTGGACCTTCGGTTGATGGCGACACATGCTGCCTTCGCGATGCCCTTCCGCGAACATTCCGGCATGACGGCCCTTTCAAAACCGCTTGCGTCGTACCATCCTCTAATCGCAGCGCCGCAGCGCCTATCCAGCGAAACTGCCGCAAAGGCAGAGGGCCCTCCGATTATGGGACCGACCGTTTCGGGGACACTGCTATGTCACCGGACGATGAATTCCGCGTGCAGGGCGCCAGCCGCCTTGATGCTCTTTAGGATGTCGATCATGTCGCGCGGCGATACGCCAAGGGCGTTCAGCCCCTGCACCACCTCGGAGAGAGACGCCCCTTCCGGCACTTCGGCCAGCCCGATTCCCGGCTCCTCGTCAATTCCGACCTTGCTGCGTGGCACGACGACGGTTTCCCCCTCTGCGAAGGGGTTCGGCTGAACCACTAGGGGGGCTTCTTCGATCCGGATCGTGACGTTGCCCTGGCTCACCGCCACGCGGCTGATGCGCACATCCTCGCCCATGACGATCGTGCCTGAACTTGGGTCGACAACCACCCGTGCGCGCCGCTGAGGCTCGATCGCGATACTCTCGATCCGCCCGATGGCATGGGCCGGAGACTGGAGCCGCGTCGCGCCGATGTCGATCACGACCGTGCCGGCGTCCAGCATCAGCGCGACATTGCGGCGAAGATCCCGGTTTATGGCCTGTTCGATACGGCCCGCGGTGGTGAAATCGGGCGTGCGCAGGGCCAGGCGGATGGATGTCATCTGGGTGAAATCGAACTCGATCTCGCGCTCGACCCGCCCGCCTGCCGGAATCACCCCCGAGGTGGGCACGCCCTGGGTCACGGTTGCGGCGTCACCCTCGGCCACGGTTCCGCCGGCAAGAACGGTCCCCTGGGCCACGGCGTATATCTGACCGTCGGCGGCATTCAGCGGCGTCATCACCAACGTTCCACCCATGAGACTGCCGGCATCGCCGATTGCTGAGACCGTGACGTCGATCTGGGCCCCGGCCCGTGAGAAGGGCGGCAAGGCAGCCGTCACCAGAACCGCCGCAACGTTCTTGGGTCGAAACTGCTCTCCGGTGACATTCACGCCCAGGCGTTCAAGGATGCTGGCCATGATGTCTTCGGTGAAGGGCGCGTTCCTGATGCCGTCACCGGTGCCATTCAGGCCGACGACAAGGCCGTATCCGACCAGATCGTTGCCTCGGACGCCGTCGAATTCGACAAGGTCCTTGATCCTGACCGATCCGGCCGCGGCCTGGGTTGTCAGGGCCAACAGGACGCAAAACAGCAGGCGCCACAGGGTCATCGCAGATACTCCGTCAGGCTGAGTCGGGACAGGCGCGCGGTGACCGTGTAGAAGGTTTCAAGTTGGGCCTGCACCGCCGTCAACCGACTGGCGGTTTCAAACGGATCGGCCGCGACAATATCGGCGCGCGCCAGATCCAGCGCGGATCGTTCGGCGCCGTTTCTGACCTGCGCGCGCTCCACCTTCGCTTCGGCTATCCCGATATCCGCCCGCAAGGCCGCAATTTCGGCCCCCGCCCCCATGAGATCAAGCCCGCTGGCGCGGATCAGCTTGCGCTGTTCGTCGATGTCACCGGCCAAAATGCCACGGTCAAGCAGGGCCGCCTTGGCGGTTGCAGCCAGCGCGGCACGCATCGCATCGGATTTCGCCGTTGCTCCGAATGCCACATTGTCATCGGCCGAAACGCGCAGGGGCGCCATGGCGTCGTTCGATCCGGAATAGCGGTTGCTTTCAAAGCCCGCGCCAGGGGCGAAATAGGCATCGACGATATCGGACACCGCCTTGGCATCGGCACCGGGCGGAATCGCGGCGGTGAGATCGGAGAGAACAAGCTCGGGGCGATCAAGCGGTTTGGAGTCGGTTGCATTGCCCGCGAAAAGACTGCGCCCGGCAATTCCGGCATTCATGGCGCTGGCAATGCTGAAGAATCGGCCCTCCGCATCCTTGGCGAAATTGTCGATCAGCGCGGGGTTCGCATTGTTCTCCATGTCGAAGGCCGCGCCTGACAACCCCTCCAGATGACCCGAAATCTGCCCAAGGGCCGTTTGCGCCGCGCCCAGAAACAGGGCCGTTTCGGATGTGACCGTCTGGTAGGCGGAAAGGTTGGACAACGAGCGTTCGATCAGGGCGATGGGCGCCAGATCTCCCGACAGGGCGCTGCCCAGGTCAGACTTCCGCCCCGATGAAAGCTCCTGGGCAAGCGTGTTGATTTCGCTGCGGATGCGAAGGTTCGAGGAGCGGTTCGCAAGGCTCATGGCCAGATCACCGATGGCATGCGGCATGGTCAAATCTCCAAAAGTCGACGCATCATGCTGTCGATCACCTGAATGACGCGGGCGTTGGCGCCGTAGGATTGCTCGATCATCAGCAGTTTCTGCATTTCCTGATCGCTATCGACGCCCGAGGTCAGCTCCTGTTCGCGCAGGGCGTCGGCCCGGCTTTGGGCAAAGACCTGCGATTGTTCAGCCTGGAACAATGCGCCGCCGGTTCGGGCCACAAGTTCCGATGCAAGCCCCGCCGCCGAGGTGGACAGCCCCAAGACCGTCGGGCGTGTTTCGCCCAGCGCATCCGCCAGAGATTGCAGCAGGCCGGATTCTCCGACAGGCCCGGGCACCATTGCGCCAAGACCATCGCGCAGGCGTGTGGCCGATCCGCCCTGGTCAGGGTCAACCAAGGCGTTCAGACGCAACCTTTGTGCCAGCCCCACCGCCGGGGTCGCCGACAGGGCAGCGCCATTCTCGGTGAACAACCCCGGATCGCCCGGCCCGCGCGTGGGGTCCAGGCCCGAACTTTCGAACCGTTCGATCAGGTCGCGGGCGAGATTGTCGAGATAGCCCTGGGCTTCGGGGGCAAGCTGATCGCGCAGGGCGAAGCTTGCCGCAAGCCGCCCACCGTCCATACGGCCACCGTGGGTGTTCATCTCGATCGGTTTGCCATCCAGGGTCAGGCCCGAAAGCTGGCCGGCCCCCAGGGTCATGTCAGGCGTCACGGCATTGGCCCGGGTGAACCCGAATTCGGCCGCCTGTCCATCGAGGATGATCTGCCCCCCCACCGTCATCAGGGCCACGGCATCGCGATCCCGGGGAATCGACCGGATCGGAACAACCTCGGAAATCCTGTCGATCAGCACCTGGCGCTGATCCTTCAGGGCGTTGGCATCTCCAGTGCCGGAATGCCGGGCAATACCGGCATTCAGATCGCGGATCTCGGCCAGGGTGGTGTTGAGCAGCCTGACGTCATCGGCAATCGCCTTGTCGGCGGCGCCACGCTCGGCCTGGAGGCCATCGCCGATGTCGTTGATCCGCGAGCTCAGATCGCGGGCCGCGGCAACGACGGATTGCAGGCGCACCTCGGAATCCGGGCGGCTTGCCGCTTCGACAAGGCGCCCCTCCAGCTGTGCCACCTGATCGCTCAGCGCGCCCGGATCGCCCGGCAGGCCCAGAAGAGACTGGACCCGGTCCAGGAACCCGGCACCCACGGCACTGCGCGCGGCTTCCGCGTCGGCCAGCCGTCGGTCCGACAGGACGGCCGCATTGACCGAACGGCTGATCCCGTCGATCTGCACCCCCCCGGAGGCGGCCGCGGATTGCGCGACCTCGCGCCGTCCGTATCCCGGGGTCAGCGCATTGGCGATGTTCGACGAAACCGTCTGCGCCGAACGCCCGACGGCGCCCAGCCCGCTCAGGGCGTTGTTCAGGGCCGCGCTCATGCTCATCTGTCGTTCCTTTCCGGTCGCACGGCGCGTTTACCGTTTGATGTTGGTGGTTTCCTGAAGCATCTCGTCCACCGTCTGGATGACCTTGGCGTTCGAGGAATAGGCCCGCTGGGTCTGGATCAGATTGGTCAGTTCAACGGCGACATCGGTCGTGGATGCCTCAAGCGAATAGCCCCGGGTTTCGCCCGTGGGCCCGTCGCCCGCATCCCACAGGAACATGGGCCCGCTTTCCTTCGACAGCTTGTAGGTCTGGTTGCTCATCGACAGCAGGCCATCGGGGTTGGGGACATCCACCAGCGGCACCTGATAGATCGGGCGGTTGAACCCGGTGTCATAGACGGCGTTCACGACCCCCTGCGCATCAATCTCGACCCCCACGAGGTTGCCGACGGGCGAACCGTTCTTGGTCAGGTTGGTGGGCGCGAAGCTTGAGGCAAGCTGGGTCATGCCGTCGATGGCACCGATCTGGCCGATGCTGAATTCGATATCGCCCCCGGCGACCGGCAGGGTCATCGATCCGGTGGTCGGATCATAGGGGCCACCCGACACATCGACGACCGAAAGAAGCGTACCGCCATCCACCGCCGTGTCGTTGAAGGCAAGCTGATATTCCCCGACGACGGCACCACCCGAGGAGGAATCCGTGATCACCATCGTCCACTCATTCGAACTGCCTGCGGCCGGAACCGACGGGGAGAAGGCAACCGTCAGCTTTTCGGCCTGGCCGATATTGCCGAAATACTCGACCGAAAGGTCGCGCGGCGCGCCGGCGGCCCCGGCAGCGGTGTCGGCGGCTGGCAGGTTGACGCCCATGTTCACCGCCGTCGTCCGGTTGGGCACGAACTGGTTGTGGCCCACGTTGACAGGCACCAGGGCGGCGCTGGTGTCGCGGGTCACGCCGGGCAGCGACCCATCGGGGTTCAGCGCCCAGCCCAGCAGCACCTGCCCCGAGGAGTTGGTCAGGATACCGTCGGCATCCGCCTCGAACGAACCGGTCGTCATCAACGACAGCGGCAGCGCACCGCCCCGCCCGACGGCCGAGGCTTCGGTCACAGGCAACATGCCCCTTCCCCGCACCGTGATGTCCATGGCGTTCGACGTGCCGACAACCTGGCCGCTTTCGCTGATCAGCCGGTGGGTCGTCGTTGAAACACCACCGGCGGTGTATTTGCCCTGGGACAGCGCGCCACCGTTCACCACCATCGCATGGAAATCGGTTTCCATCCGCTTGTACCCATAGGTCGAGGAATTCGCCAGGTTGTCCGAGATTCCGGCCAGCCGCTGGGCATTGGCATTCAGCCCGGCCACACTGGCCGAAAGCGAGGAATAGATGGTCATAGAGCGCCTTTCTGATGCGATTGTCCGGTCTGCCCCTTGATAGGCCAGCAGCCTTAACAGGCCGCTAACCGTTAAAATCCGCGCGACCCGGCACTAATCCCGGCGCAGCAGGATCATCTCGATCCGGTTGTTGCGCACCGCCATCGGGTTTGCGACCGCAGGCTTGCGATCAGCGTATCCCGTAACCCTTTGAATGCGTTGATTGTCCAGGTCAGATCCCTGCAGCATCCCCAGCACCCTGTGCGCCCGCGCGCCGGAATTGTCCCACACGGGATTGTCCAGCCGCACGATGGGCTGCGCGCGAACATGGGCGCCGATGGCGATCCGGTTCTCGGCCAGTGCAAAGACCTGGGACACGACATCGACCAACTCGCGCAGCAGGGGCCTGGCCCGGTCCGAATCACCTTCGAACAGCATGGCATCGGGAAGATCGAACAGTTCGACGATCAGCCCCTGGTCGGTGACACGGGTGACGATGTGGCGCGCCAGCTCCTCGCTCACCATGCTTTCGCCCGATCGTCCGCTCAGCCGGTCGGCCAGTTCCGCCAGCTCACGCGACATGTCGCCCTCACCGTCGCCGGCACGTTCGGTATCCACCCCCGAAGGGCCACGCGCCTTGTCGTCGTCGGCATGATAGCGCGCCGAGGCGCCCGAGCCGTTCTTGGCCAGCTCCTCTTCCGAGAAGACATTTTCGCCGCCGAACGACCCGCCGCCACCCCCGGAAATCCGGTTTATCGGGATCGTCGGGTTGAAGTAATCGGCAATACCCTTGCGCTGGGTTTCGGTCGTGGCATTCAAAAGCCACATCAACATGAAGAATGCCATCATGGCGGTCACAAAATCCGCATAGGCAACCTTCCAGGCACCGCCGTGGTGCCCGCCGGCAATGATCTTCTTGCGCTTGATGATCACCGGCGCATTTGCATGCGCTGTCATTTGTCTCACCCCTCTTCCCACCACGCTCGGGTCTAGCAGCGGCGGGTGAAGGGGCGCTTAACCTCTAAAAGTATTGGTTTTTCCGACCCTCTGGCCGCCCCGCCGCCCGGGGCGGCAACGGGGCCTGCATCTTTGGTCCTGCAAATATCCCCGCCGGAGGCATTGAAAGTTCCTGTCGCTCCGAAAGAGAGTCAGGGCCTCCGGCGGGGGTATTTCACGACCAAAGATGATCGCGCGGCGCTATTTTATCACGATCTCGGGGCCCATGACCGCTGTGGGCAGCGCGGTCGAGATCCAGGGCACGTAGGTGACGATGATCAGGAACACGAAAAGCACGGCCAGGAACGGCAGGGCAGCGCGCACCACCGCCATCATCGGCATTCCCGCCACCCCCGAGGTGACGAAGAGGTTCAGGCCCACCGGCGGGGTGATCATCCCGATTTCCATGTTCACCACCATGATGATGCCCAGGTGGATCGGATCGATCCCCAGTTCGATGGCGATCGGAAAGACCAGCGGCGCGACGATGACCAGAAGCCCCGAAGGCTCCATGAACTGGCCGCCGATCAGAAGGATCACGTTGACCATGATCAGGAAGGTCACCGGACCAAAACCGGTGGACAGCATGGCATTGGCGATGGATTGGGGGATCTGCTCGTCGGTCAGCACGTGTTTCAGGATCAGCGCATTGGCGATGACGAACATCAGCATGATCGTCAGCTTGCCGGCCTCCAGCAGGGTGTTGCGGGTGTCGCGGTGGAAGAAGGCCGTCACGATGGCCTTGGGGTTTTGGTACAGCGACAGCGGTGCCTCGCCCTCGCCGCGCGACAGCGGCCCCATGTCGCGATAGATGAAACAGGCCACGAAGAAGGCATAGACCGAGGCCACGGCGGCCGCTTCGGTGGGTGTGAAGATCGCGCCGGTAACGCCCGGAATGCCGTAGATGCCCACCATGATGATGACGATCAACAGCAGCCCCCAAAGTGCGTCGCGGAAGGAATCGAAGATTTCGCCCCAGCCGCGCCATTCGCCCTTGGGCATCTTCTTGATCTTGGCGATGACATAGATCGTCAGCATCAGCATGGTGCCCGCCAGAAGGCCCGGCAGAACGCCCGCCAGGAACATCCGGCCCACCGACACGTCGGTCGCGCTGGCATAGACCACCATCACGATGGAGGGCGGAATCAGGATGCCCAGGGTGCCGGCGTTGCAGATCACGCCGGCGGCGAATTCCTTGGTGTATCCGACCTGCCGCATGGCGGCGATCACGATCGAACCGATGGCGACGACCGTGGCGGGCGAAGACCCCGACAGGGCCGCGAACATCATGCAGGCCAGAACCCCGGCAATGGCCAGGCCGCCCGACAGATGCCCGACACAGGCGATGGCAAAGCGGATGATCCGTTTCGCCACCCCGCCGGTGGACATGAAGGACGAGGCGAGGATGAAGAAGGGGATCGCCAGCAGGGTATAATGCCCCGCCATCGCCTGATACAGCGATTGCGCGATGCTGGCCAGCGAGGTGTCCGAGAAGGCCAGCAGGAAGATCATCGACGACAGGCCCAGGCTTACCGCGATGGGAACGCCGATCATCAGCAGGCCGACGATCAGCACGAACAGCAGAACAACTTCCATGGCTCAGGCGTCTTTCATCTTGGCGGCGGCTTCTTCGACCGCGTCTTCGGCTTCATGGCTGACGATCATGCTGTCCTGCGTGCCGCGCAGGATGCGATACAGCGCCTGGCATACCCGCAGCAGCATCAGCGCCGCCGCGAAGGGCAACATGGCATAGGGCAGAACGCGGGGGAGCTTTTCGTAATGCTCCCATTCGGCCTCGGGAAAGCCGCGGTTCAGGGTCCAGGGCTCGATGAAGCTGAGGAACGCGGGCATCGGCACCTGGTCGGTGGTGTAAAAGGCCCGGCTGCGCACGCCTTCGGTGATCCCCGTGGGGAACCAGCGCCCGGTGGTCTGCTGCAATCCCGCGAAGGGCGCCCAGTAATCCCAGGCCCCCTTCGCCAGAAGCGCCACGTAGACAAGGCACAGCAGCGCGGTGATGATCGCCATCACCCGCTTGGGCCCCGGCGGCAGCATGTTGGTGATGGCATCCACTCCCAGGTGCGAGGTGATCTTGAAGCCATAGGCGATGCCGAAAAGCACCAGCCAGGCAAAGAGGATCAGCACCACCTCAAGCCCCCAGATCAGCGAGGTGTTGAACCCATAGCGCAACACGACGTTGACGAAGGTCACCAGCGTCATGGCGCCCAGAAGAAAGGCGATGACCGTTTCTTCAAGGCTGTTGACGGCGCGGCCCAGGGCCGTGCGTTCAAAGGGTCTGGGCGCGCTCATGCTGTCGCTCCTGTCGTGGGGAAAGGGGGCCGGAAAACGAAACCCCCGGCGCGATGGCCGGGGGAAGGGCGGGGGCCAGCCTGCGGCCCCGCGCCCGAAGGCTGCCTTACATCGATTCGTTGATCGCCTGTGCGGCGGCAATGTTGTCGGCGCCCACGTCGCCTTCGAACTGGGCCCAGACGGGCTTCATCGCATCGACCCAGGCCTGGCGCTGCTCGGGGGTCAGTTCGCGGATCTCGGCGCCGGTGTCCAGGATCGCCTGGCGTGCTTCCATGTCCACCTGGCCCACGGCGGCGTTCCGCTCGTCCGTGACCTCGGTCAGGATGGTCGCCAGCTGTTCGCGCACGGGGGCATCCAGCCCATCCCACCAGTCGGTGCCGACCACGACAAGGTAGTCGAGAACGCCGTGGTTGGTTTCGGTGGTGCCGTCCTGCACTTCAAAGAACTTCTGGCCATAGATGTTCGACCAGGTGTTTTCCTGACCGTCGACAACGCCGGTCTGAAGCGCGCCGTAAACCTCGGAGAAGGCCATGGGCTGGGGCGATGCCTTCAGCGCCTCCATCTGCGCGACCAGAACGTCGCTGGGCTGCACGCGGAACTTCAGGCCCGCCGCATCCTCGGGCAGGATCAGCGGCTTGTTGGCCGAGAACTGCTTCATGCCGTTGTGCCAGAACTCAAGCCCCAGAAGGCCCCGGCGGGTCATCGACTGCTTCATCGCCTCGCCGGCCTCGGATTTCTGGAAGGCATCCACGGCGTCGATGTCACGGAACATGAAGGGAAGGTCGAAGATGCGGTATTGCTTGGTGAAGGCCTCGAACTTCGACAGGCTGGGCGCGGCCATCTGCACATCGCCCTGAAGCATGGCTTCCAGCACCTGATCGTCGTTGTAGAGGGTCGAGTTGGGGAACACCTCGACACAGGCGATGCCGTTCATCTCGTCGTTGACACGCTCCTGGAACAGCGAGGCGGCGATCCCCTTGGGGTGCTTGTCGGTGTTCGTGACGTGGCTGAACTTGATGACGATCTCGCCATCGTCGCAGGCGGCGGCGGCAACGCCCGGAACCAGGGCCACGGCGGCAACGGTAGCGGCTTTGATAAAGGTCTTCATTCGATCCTCCCGGAATTGTCTTGTGCGGGCAGGTTCGGCCCGCCACATGGCGTGACCATGCCAATTTTCCCGCGCGCGGATCAAAGAAAATGCAGGCCGCATGATTTTCCATCGAAAACAGAATGTTATGGCGGCTTCACGTGAAATCCCCGGCAATCCGCGCGGATTCTCACACAAAGAGGTGCCGCCAGTCCCGCATTGTGCGATATTCCGCACAAACCTGAGCGGACCGATTCGCGCCATGCCCGGATGACACGACAGACCCGAAAGATCGCCCTCTTCGCCGGCTACGGGCTTTTCGCCCTTGCGCTGGCGGTGGCGGTGTTCCTGCTGTCCTACCGCAGCGCGCTGGATCAGCTGGCGCAGGCCGGCACCGTCCGCCTGGCGCAGGGGGCCGACCGCATCCTCGGTAAGCTGGAAAGCCACCGGGAACTGGTCAATGTCTTCGCCAGCCATCCTGCGGTGGCCCGCGCCGTCGACGGGGATGCACCGGCCCGCCAGACCAACGAATTCCTGCTGCGCATGGCGCTGACCACGGGCATCGACCGTTTGGTGGTGCTGGATGGCGAGGGGATGGTGATTGCCGCCTCGGATACTGAAAACCATCCGGACACGCCCGAGCGGTTCCAGGGCTTCCGCCCCGATGTCCTGACCGCGATGTCGGGGGCGCTGGGGTTCTATCATGCTGTCGATCCGCAGGATCTGCAACGGCGGTTCTACTATGCACGGTCGGTCCGGGGCGCCACGAAACAGGGAGTTGTCGTGCTGGTGGTCGATGTGGCGCAGATCGAGTTCGACTGGCGCGTCGATGAGGATGCCATCGCCTTCGTCGACCGGGCCGACGTGGTTTTCGCGTCGAACCGGCCGGGCCTTCTGCTGTCACGCGATGCGCCCCCCACCATGGAGTTCGTGCCCACGCCGCGTTACCCCAGCGACAGCGTCACCCCCCTGCCCGCGCATCGGACCGTCCGCTGGTTCGGGCACGAGGTATGGATGTTCGAGAACACCGGCACCCTGCCCGCCGCCGCCATGGTGCTGCGCCGCTTCGTGCCGCAGTTGAACATGACGGAACTGGTGTTCAAGGATACCGGCCCCGCCCGCGCGACGGCCCTGCTTCAGGCCAGCCTGGCCGCCGCCCTCGCCGGGCTTCTGGCGCTTGGCCTGCTGGCCCTGGCCCAACGCCGCCAGCGCCTTGCCGACCGCCTGCTGATCGAGGAACAGGCGAACGCCACCCTCGAGGCACGGGTCGAGGAACGCACCGCCCAGCTGCGCCGTGCCCAGGACGACCTGGTGCAGGCGGGCAAGCTTTCGGCGCTGGGGCAGATGTCGGCCGGCCTCAGCCACGAATTGAACCAGCCACTGGCGGTGATCCAGAGCCTGGCGGGAAACGCCCGCAAGCTGATCGCGCGCGACCGCACCGACGAGGCCGGCGCAAACCTGACCGAGATCACCAACCAGACCGACCGCATGAACCGCATCATCCGCAACCTGCGCGCCTTCGCCCGCAACGAAACCGTGCGGATCAGCCCCGTCGACCTGGCCGCCATCGCCCGCGATGCCGTGGCCCTGACCGAACCGCACTGGCGCGCGGGCGGCGCCACGGTCACGCTCGACGCGCCCGAAGGCGCGGTGATGGTGCTGGGCGGGACGGTGCGCCTGCAACAGGTTCTGGTCAATCTGCTGACCAACGCCGTCGATGCCATGGCCGAAAGCGAAACCCGAAGGATCACCATCACCCTGCAACCCGGCGACATGGTTAGCTGCACCATAACCGACACTGGCTGTGGCCTGCCGGACCCGACCCGCGTGTTCGAACCCTTCTACACCACCAAGGAAATCGGCGCCTCCAAGGGGCTGGGCCTGGGGCTGTCCATCAGCTTCGGCATCATCGGCAGCTTCGGCGGCACCCTGCGCGCCGAAAATACCGGCCAGGGAGCCGCCTTTACCTTCACCCTTCCGAAAGCCGCGCCATGAACCACCCTGAAACCGGCACCCGCCACGTCCTGGTGATCGAGGATGACCGCGCCCTGCGCACCGCCCTGGCCCAGACGCTGGAACTGGCCGACATGGCCGTGATCCAGGCCGCCAGCTATATCGAGGCCAAGGACCACATGAGCGCCACCTTCCCCGGTGTCATCCTGTCCGACATCCGGATGCCCGGAAAGGACGGCTTCGACGTGCTGTCCCATGCGCGGCGGCTGGACCCGGACCTTCCGGTGATCCTGCTGACCGGCGAATCCGATGTGCCCACCGCCCTGCGGGCCATGTCCGACGGTGCATATGACTACCTGGAAAAACCCTGTGACCCGGATCACCTGGCCGAGGTGCTGATCCGCGCCCAGGATCACCGCGCGCTGGTGCTGCGCACGCGCCGGATCGAACGCCAGTTGCAGAAATCCGACGCCGCCGCCACCAATTTTCCCGGCCCCTCCGAGATCACCGAAACCCTGCGCCGCAACCTGCGCCGGGCGGCAGGCCTGCCCATCCACCTGCATCTCTTCGGCCCCGCCGGGGCGGGCAAGAGGCTGGCGGCCCATACGATCCACGCGCTCAGCGACGACCGACCCAGCTTTGCCACGCTCACCCTCAAGGGTGCCCCCGACGAGGCCGTCGCCACGCTCGAGGCGCCCGCCCCTCGCGCCACGCTGTCGCTGAAGAACCTCGATTGCGCCACCCCGCGCCAGCAGGACGACCTCTTGCGCCTCATCGAACGCCGCCCCGACCTGCGGCTCATCACCTCGGCCCCCGCCCCCCTGGCCGACCTGCGCGCGCGCGGCCTGTCGGAAGACCTCTATTTCGCCCTCAACCTGATGGAGATCGAACTTCCCGGCCTTGACCGGCGCAAGGGCGACCTTGCCGTGCTGTTCGAGGCGCTGGTGCGCCAGGCGGTGCGCAACCTCAACCAGGACATGCCGCCGATCCCCGATTCGGTCTATGCCCAGGTGATGGCCCGTGACTGGCCCGACAACCTGCCCGAGTTGCGCAACTTCGCCCATTCCGTGGTGCTGGGCATCAATGCCACCACCACCGGCCCCTCGATGATGACACTGGCCGAACAGATGGACGCCTTCGAAAAGGCGGTGCTGGCCGAAACCCTGCGCCGTTCGGGCGGAAAGGCCGCCCGCGCCGCCGCCGTGCTGGGGCTGCCGCGCAAGACCTTCTATGACAAGCTCGCCCGGCACGGTCTGAAACCCCGCAGCTTCCGCAGCGATGGTCTGTGACGCCAGGGTCGGAATTTGAGTATTTGGACAAAGAAGAAACAGGATGCCGCGCCCTGCTTCTTCTTTGTCGGAAATACTCTGGGGTCTGGGGTGAAACCCCAGTCCGACGTTGCCATGGGCCATGCCATCGGCCAAGGTTGCGCCATGGACAGTTCCGCCGACCCACGCCTTGCCGATCTGCACGCCCGCATCGCCGACAGCCGCGATGCCCTGATCGCGCTGACCCAGGACCTGATCCGCATTCCCACCCTGAACCCGCCCGGCGAGAATTACGGCGCCATCTGTGAATATCTTGACAGGCGCCTTGGCGCGGCGGGGTTCGACACGCATCTGATCCGCGCCCATGACACCCCCGGCGATTGCGATCGCTATCCGCGCTGGAACATCGTCGCCCGGCGCGACGGCAGGCGGGCCGGGGATTGCGTGCATTTCAACTCGCACACCGACGTGGTGGACGTGGGGCTGGGCTGGACGCGCGACCCCTTCGGCGGCGAACTGGTTGACGGGCGGATCTACGGGCGGGGCGCCTGCGACATGAAGGGCGGGCTGGCCGCGTCGATCATCGCAGCGGAATGTTTCATCGCCGCCTTCCCCGACTTTTCCGGCGCCATCGAGATTTCCGGCACGGCGGACGAGGAATCCGGCGGATACGGCGGCGTCGCCTACCTGGCCAAGCAGGGCTATTTCAGCCCCCGCAAGGTGCAGCACGTCATCATCCCCGAGCCGCTGAACAAGGATCGCGTCTGCCTTGGCCATCGCGGCGGCTGGTGGGCCGAGATCGAGACCTTCGGCGAGATCGCCCACGGGTCAATGCCTTTCCTGGGCGACTGCGCGGTGCGCCACATGGGGGCGGTCCTGAACGCCTTCGAGGCCGATCTTTTTCCGGCCATGGCGCAGCGGCGCACCGACATGCCAGTGGTGCCGGAAGGGGCGCGCAGTTCCACCATGAACATCAACTCCATCCACGGCGGCCAGGCGGAAAAACTGGCCGACAGCACCGCGCTGCCCTCGCATTGCGTGCCCGATTCCTGCCGGATCGTGATCGACCGGCGGTTCCTGGTCGAAGAGCCGCTGGACCAGGTGCGCGGCGAGGTGCGCGGCATTCTCGACGGACTGGCCGAAAGCCGCCCGAACTTCGAATATGCCCTGCGCGAGCTGAACCACGTCCTGCCCTCGATGACCGACCGCAACGCGCCCGTCGCCGCCACCGTGGCCCGCGCCATCGAGCGCGTGATGGGCCAGCCGGCGGAATTCGTCGCCTCGCCGGGCACCTACGATCAAAAGCATATCGACAGGATCGGCAAGTTGAAGAACTGTGTCGCCTATGGCCCCGGCATCCTGGAGCTGGCCCACAAGCCGGACGAATGGATCGGGGTCGATGACATGATGGACAGCGTCACGGTCATGGCGTTGTCCCTGGTCGACCTTCTGTCGCCCGCCCAAACCTGACCGAAGGGAGCCTTCATGCGTTTCACCCCCATCCTTGCCGCCCTTGCCCTGAGCGCCAGCGCCGCCGCCGCGCAGGACGCCATCACCGTCGCGATCCAGCTTGAGCCGCCCAACCTCGACCCCACCGCGGGGGCGGCCGGGGCCATCGATTCGGTGCTCTATTCCAACGTCTACGAGGGGCTGACGCGCTTTGCCTCGGACGGGTCGATCATCCCGGGCCTGGCGCGCGAGTGGGAGATTTCCGAGGACGGGCTGACCTATACCTTCCACCTGCACGAGGGGGTCACGTTCCACGACGGCAGCGCGATGGACGCCGAGGACGTGAAATTCAGCCTGGATCGCGCCCGCGCCGAGGACAGCACCAATGCGCAGAAGGGCCTGTTCGCGCCCATCGAGTCGGTCGAGGTTGTCGATCCGCTGACCGTGAAGGTGACGCTTTCGGCCCCCACCGGCAATTTCCTGTTCAACATGGCCTGGGGCGATGCCGTGATCGTCGCGCCCGAAAGTGCCGACAACCTGGCCAACATGCCCGTGGGCACCGGCGCCTTCAAATTCGACAACTGGGTGCAGGGCGACCGGATCGAACTGTCGCGCAACCCCGAGTACTGGGGCGAGCCGGCGAAACTGGCCCGGGCGACCTTCAAGTTTATCGCCGACCCCACCGCCGCCTTTGCCGCCGTCATGGCCGAGGACGTGGACGCTTTCGTCGGCTTTCCCGCCCCCGAGAACCTGCCCCAGTTCGAGGCCGATCCGCGCTTCCAGGTGCTGGTTGGCAACACCGAGGGCGAGACGATCCTGGCGATGAACAACAAGCTGCCACCCTTCGACAACGTCAAGGTGCGCGAGGCCGTGGCCCATGCCATCGACCGGCAAGCCATCATCGACGGCGCCATGTTCGGCGTCGGCACGCCCATCGGCACCCATTTCGCGCCGCACAACCCCGCCTATGTCGATCTGACCGACCTGTCGCAATTCGACCCCGAGCTTAGCAAGAAGCTGCTGGCCGAGGCCGGGTTTGCCGATGGGTTCGAAACGACGCTGAAGCTGCCGCCCCCCTCCTATGCCCGCCGCGGAGGCGAGATCATCGCAAGCCAGCTGCGTGCCGTGGGCATCGACGCGAAGATCGAGAACCAGGAATGGGCACAATGGCTTGAGAACACCTTCAAGGGCAAGGATTTCGGCCTGACCATCGTGTCCCATACCGAACCCATGGACATCGGCATCTATGCCAATCCCGACTACTACTTCCAGTATGGCAAGCCCGAATTCGTGGCCCTGATGGACAAGCTGAACGCCACCACCGACCCCGAGGCGCGCACCGCCCTTCTGCAGGACGCCCAGCGCATGATCGCCGAGGATTACGTGAACGCCTATCTCTTCGAACTGGCGATCCCGACCATCGCCAAGACCGATCTGAAAGGGCTTTGGCTGGATCAGCCGACACAGGCCGTCGATCTGACCGGGGTCAGCTGGGGCCAGTGATCGCGGCCTTTTGAAACGATTTGAGGGGGCCGTCATGGCCCCCTTTCACCTGCCGCGCCGCGGGCAAGGCGGCCGCTGGCCTTTCCTTCCCCCGTCCCGCCCGCTAGGACAGCGCGAGTTGTTTTTCATCACGCCAAGAGTCTGTCATGATTGCCCGGAACGAACACCTGACACCCGCCGACAAGCGCGATGCGCTGGCCCTGCTGATCCTGCGGCTGGGCCTTGCCTGGTTCATCTTTCTCTGGGCGGCGCACAAGTTCATCACGCCGGGCCAGTATCAACAGCTGGCCAGCCATTTCGACAAGGTCGACGTGTCGACGCTTCAGGTCCAGATCATCGGAGGCGTGCAGATCGCGCTTTGTGTCCTTGCCGCGCTGGGGCTGTTTCGTCTTCTGTCATATTTCGGGCTGGCACTGATGCATCTTTACACCGTCACCCGCCGGTGGGAGGGGTTTTTCGATCCTTTCGCGTTGAACGACAAGGGGTTTCCGATCAACCGCAACCAGGTGATCGACCTTGCCGTGCTGGCCGCCTTTGCCGCGCTGATCCTGCTGATCCCGCGCGATCACTTCAGCCTGGGGGGTTGGCTGCGCCGTCACATGGGCCGCGCCTGGTGGCAGTGACCGCCCCACGCGAAGCCGGCAAAAGCACCGCTGCTTCGGCCCAACTGCACGCACCGGGCCGCTGG
Organism: Oceaniglobus trochenteri; assembly: GCF_020529025.1. Taxonomy (GTDB): domain Bacteria; phylum Pseudomonadota; class Alphaproteobacteria; order Rhodobacterales; family Rhodobacteraceae; genus Oceaniglobus; species Oceaniglobus trochenteri. The sequence continues at coordinate 337,633 of NZ_JACNMM010000003.1, read as the reverse complement.
CGGCCTGCTTTCGCGTCCCGGAGAGATGAGCGAACAGCGGGCCAGATGGTACCCGGCCACAAGAATCTCGCCTGAACGGGTTCGCGCACGGCCCATGGCGGCCTCCTTTCGATCTCAGGTTATGATCGAGAAGGTTAAGACAGGGTGACCAACAGCGATCCGCATAACCCGCTGGACCGCCCCGGATTCCGCCCCTAACGTCGGGCCATGTTGCGGTATGCCCTGAAACGCGCCCTGTCGCTTGCGATCTCGCTGATCGTGGCCAGCGTGGTGATCTTCCTGGTGATCGAGGTGGCCCCGGGCGATCCGGCGTCCTTCATGCTGGGCGTCAATGCCCGCCCCGATACCGTGGCCGCCCTGCGCAGCGAACTGGGGCTGGATGTGTCGAAATTCGAACGCTATATCAACTGGATAACCGGCATGGCGCGGGGCGATTTCGGAACCTCATATGCCTATCGCAGCCCCGTGCGCGACATGATCGCCGAGCGGATGTGGGTGTCGCTGCCCCTTGCCTTCTATGCCCTCACCCTCTCGACCCTGATCGCCTTTCCCGCCGGCATCTATGCCGCCTCGCGCAGGGGCGGGGCAGGGGATACGGCGGTGATGGCGGCCACGCAGCTGGGGGTGGCGATCCCTAACTTCTGGTTTGCCATGATCTCGGTCCTGATCTTTGCCATCAACCTGCGCTGGTTTTCCGCCGGGGGCTTTCCCGGCTGGGACAAGGGGCTTTGGACCGGAATGAAGGCGCTGACCCTGCCCGCCGTGGCGCTGGCCCTGCCCCAGGCGGCCATCCTGGCGCGGGTCATGCGCTCATCCCTGCTGGACATGCTGGGCGAGGATTTCATCCGCACCGCCCGGGCCAAGGGGCTGACCCGGCGCCAGACCCTCTGGCGCCACGCCCTGCGCAACGCCCTGATCCCGGTGCTGACGATCATCGGCCTGCAATTCTCGTTCCTGCTGGCCGGGGCGATCATCATCGAACAGGTCTTCTTCCTGCCCGGGCTGGGGCGGCTTGTCTTTCAAAGCATCAGCGCGCGTGACCTGATCGTGGTGGAAAGCGTGGTCATGCTGCTGGTCTTTGCCGTGATCACCGTGAACTTCATCGTCGACCTGGCCTATGCCGCCGTCGATCCGCGGCTGAGGGCCCGGACATGAGCCGCAATCTGACGCTTGGCATCGCGCTGACCTCGGTCTTTGTCCTGGCCGCTTTCGTTTCCTTCGTCTTCACGCCCTACAACATCGAACAGCTGGACATTCCCGCCAAGCTGCAACCGCCCAGCGCGCAGCACTGGTTCGGGACCGATCATTTCGGGCGCGACATCCTGTCGATGATCATGGTGGGCGCGCGCACCTCGATTGCCGTGGCGCTTCTGGCGGTGGGCATCGGGATGGGGCTGGGCATTCCGCTGGGGCTGGGCGCGGCGGCGCTGCGGGGCGGTTGGCTGGACGAGGTGATCATGCGCGGCAACGACCTGGTCTTTGCCTTTCCCTCGCTTGTCATCGCGATCCTGATCACCGCCGTCTTCGGGGCCGGGGCGGTGAACGCGATCATCGCCATCGGGGTGTTCAACATCCCCGTCTTTGCCCGCCTGACCCGGGGCGCCGCCCTTGGGCTGTGGAGCCGCGATTTCGTCCTTGCGGCCCGCGTCGCCGGAAAGTCGCGCGCGCGGATATCCCTTGAACATATCCTGCCCAACATCGCCAACCTGATGATCGTGCAGGGCACCATCCAGTTTTCGCTGGGCATCCTGGCCGAGGCGGGGCTGTCCTATGTCGGGCTGGGGGCGCAGCCGCCGATCCCCAGCTGGGGCCGGATGCTGGCCGATGCGCAGACCCTGGTCAGCATCGCGCCCCACCTTGCGCTGTTTCCCGGCATGGCGATCATCCTCACGGTGCTGGGGTTGAACCTGATGGGCGACGGGCTGCGCGACTGGCTTGACCCGCGCCTGCGGATCCTGCGCACATGACGCTGCTGTCGGTCCGAAACCTTGGGGTGCGCATCCACGACAAGCCCATCCTGCGCGACATCAGCTTCGATCTGGAAGCGGGGCAGATCGTGGCGCTGACCGGTGAATCCGGATCGGGAAAATCCATGACCGCGCTGGCCACCATGGGCCTTCTGCCCCAGGGCGCCACCACCACCGGGCAATTGATGCTGGATGGCACCGACATCCTGCAAACCCCCGAAAGCGGGCTCTGCGCCCTGCGCGGCGATACCGTGGGCATGGTGTTCCAGGAACCGATGACCGCCCTGAACCCGGTGCAGACCATCGGCGCCCAAGTGGCCGAAACCATCCGCATCCACACCAAGGCCAGCCGCAGCGAGGCGACACGCCGCGCCCGCGACATGCTGAACCGGGTCGGCCTGCCCGAAGACCGCTTTCCGCTGTCGCGCTACCCGCACGAACTTTCGGGGGGACAGCGCCAGCGGGTTGTCATCGCCATGGCCATCGCCCTGCGCCCCCGGCTTCTGATCGCCGATGAACCCACGACGGCGCTGGATGTGACGACGCAGGCCCAGATCCTCGACCTGCTGAGGGGGCTGGTGGATGATTTCGGGATGGGCCTGATGATGATCACCCACGACCTGGCCGTGGTGGCCGACATGGCCGACCGGATCGTGGTGATGCAGGACGGCGCGGTCATGGAACAGGCGCCCACCGCCGACCTGCTGACGCAGATGCAGCACCCCTACACCCGGGCGCTTTTCGCCGCCTCTACCCACCGCCCCGACATGCCGCCCCCCGAACGCGCCGACGATCCGATCCTGACGGTCAAAGACGCGGTGCGCGACTATCCCGGCCCGCGCCGGGGGCTTTTCGCGCGGCGGGAATTTCACCGCGCCGTCGATGGCGTGAGCCTGACCGTCAACGCAGGTGAACGGATCGGGCTGGTGGGTGAATCGGGTTGCGGCAAATCCACCCTGGCCCGAGCCATCCTGGGGCTGGAGCCCCTGCAGGGCGGCAGCATCGCCGCCTTCGGCCATGACATCGCCACCCTGCCCCCGGCCCTGCGCAGCGGCCTGCAGGTGGTGTTCCAGGATCCCTACAGCAGCTTCAACCCCCGCCACCGGGTGTCGCGCCTGATCACCGAACCCTTCCACCTTCTGCCCCGCCCCCCCGAAGGCGCCGCCCGCACCCAGGCCATTGCCGAAGCGCTTGTCGCCGTGGGCATGGCGCCCGAGGACGCGGGCAAGTACATCCACCAGTTTTCGGGTGGGCAAAGGCAGCGGATCGCCATCGCCCGCGCGCTGATCCTGAAACCCGATCTGATCGTGTTCGACGAAGCGGTCTCGGCGCTGGATGTTTCCGTGCGCGCGCAGGTTCTGGACCTTCTGGCCGATCTCTGCCGCAGTCACCGGCTGGCCTATCTGTTCATCAGCCACGACCTGTCGGTGGTGCGCTCCGTCACCGACCGGGTGCTGGTGATGAAGGCGGGCCGGATCGTCGAGGAGGGCGAAACCGAAGCGGTCTTCACCGCGCCGCGCCACGCCTATACCCGTAAACTGATCGCCGCCGCGCCGGTGTTGCCGGATCTGAAACAGGGAAAAACAGCATGAAACTGGAAGGAAAGGGCGCCATCGTCACCGGCGCCGGATCGGGGTTCGGGGCCGGAATCGCGCGCAGGTTCGCCGCCGAGGGCGCGCAGGTGGTCTGCGCCGACATCAACGCCGAAGCCGCCCGTGCCATGGCCGACGAGATCGGCGGCATTGCCTGCACCGTCGATGTGGGCGACGGTGAAAGCGTGAACGCCATGGCAAGTGCCGCGCTTTCGGCCCTTGGGGCGGTCGATATCCTGGTCAACAACGCGGGCATCACCCACCTGCCGGGCCTGATGGAGGACATCAGCGAAGAGGAATTCGACCGGGTGCTGCGGGTCAACGCCAAATCCGTCTATCTGACCGCGCGTGCCCTGGTGCCCGGGATGAAGGCGCAGGGCAGCGGCGCGATCCTGAACATCGCCTCGACCGCCGGGGTTTCGCCGCGGCCAAGATTGAACTGGTACAATGCCAGCAAGGGCTGGATGATCACCGCCACCAAGGCGATGGCGGTGGAACTGGCCCCCTTCGGTGTACGGGTGAACGCGCTGAACCCGGTGGCGGGCGAAACGCCGCTGCTGAAATCCTTCATGGGCGAGGATACGCCCGAGGTCCGGGCGAAGTTCCTGGCAACGATCCCCCTGGGCCGCTTTTCGACACCCCAGGACATGGGAAACGCGGCCTGTTTCCTGTGCAGCGAGGAGGCATCGATGATCACCGGGGTGGCGATGGAAGTGGATGGCGGGCGCTGTATCTGACCGGAGCATGGGGGGCCAGCCCCCCATCGCCTGCAGCGATTCCCCCCGGGATATTTGCGGACCAAAGATGAGGCTGAGATGAAAACCGGAAAGCGGAATTCACTGACGGATGTGGCGGGGCTTCGCGTGGGGCACGCCCAGGACGCTGCGCTGAAATCGGGGGCCACGGTCGTGACCGGCGATGCCCCTTTCGTGGCGTCGTGCCATGTGATGGGCGGCGCACCCGGAACCCGCGAGACCGACCTTCTGGCACCGGACAAGACCGTGCAGGCGGTGGATGCGCTGGTGATTTCGGGCGGATCGGCCTTTGGCCTTGATGCCTGTTCGGGTGTCGCCGACGGGTTGGCGGCGATGGGCCGGGGGTTCCGGCTGGCCTCGGCGCTGGTGCCGATCGTGCCGGGGGCGATCCTGTTCGACCTGCTGAACGGCGGCGACAAGACCTGGAGCGAGAACCCCTATCGCGCCCTGGGCCGCGCGGCGCTGGAAGGGGCGCAGGACGATTTCGCACTGGGCAGTGTGGGCGCGGGCACCGGGGCTGTCTGCGCGATGCAGAAGGGCGGGCTGGGGTCGGCCTCTTTCGTGCTGGAGTGCGGGGTGACGGTGGCGGCGCTGGTGGTGGCGAACCCGGTGGGCAGCGCCACCACGCCGGCGGGCCACTTCTGGGCGGCCCCCTTCGAGATGGAGGGCGAATTCGGTGGCAAGGGGCCGGACCCGCGCGGCGGGCTGTGCTTTGCGCCGGTCAGCCTGAAGATGCAGGCCATGGCCGCCGGGATCGCGGCGGGGGCCAACACCACCCCCTGTATCGTCGCCACCGATGCCACGCTGGACAAGGCGCAGTGTCACCGGCTGGCGGTTGCGGCCCATGACGGAATTGCCCGCGCGGTGGTGCCGGCCCACACGCCCCACGATGGCGACATCGTCTTTGCCCTGTCCACGGGAGAACGGGCGGTGGGCGAGGACGTGCTGGCCCAGATCGGCGCGGCCGCGGCCCATTGCGTGGCGCGGGCCCTGGCGCGGGGGGTTTACGAGGCCACCCCCGCGCCAGGCGATGTTCTGCGCACCTGGCGCCAGGATCAGTCCTGAGCGCTGTTGCCGTCGCGATCGCTGTCGTTGCTGCTGTCGTTGTCGATCACCTTGGCATCGTCGCCCGGTTTTTGCGACAGGCTCTTGATCAGTTCGGGCGGCAGCATCAGCTGGCGATGGGGAAAGGGAATCTCGATGCCGCGGGCGTCGAATTCTTCCTTGACCAGGGCGGTATACTGGCGCCCCAGGCCCCACTGCTTGCCCGGTTTCGTCTTGATCCGGGCCCGCACGACGACGCTGCTGTCGCCCAGAGCCGTCACGCCGTGCATCTCGAAATCGTCGAGGATGTCGGCACCCGCCGGGCCCTCGCGCAGGGTGTCGAACGCCGCCTGCATCGCCGCGATGACCTCGGGGACCTTTTCCTTGTAGGCGACGCCCACCTCGGCCACGTGGAAGCTGAAATCGCGGGTCAGGTTCGTCACCGTATCGACGGATGAGAAGGGCACGATATGCACCGATCCGTCGATGGCACGCAGCCGGACCGAGCGGATCGAGAGCTTTTCGACCCCACCCGATATTCCCGCGACACTGACGACATCGCCTTCGTTGATGGCGTTCTCAAGCTGGATGAACACGCCCGTGATGATGTCCTGCACCAGTTTCTGGGCGCCGAAACCGATGGCCAGGCCGATGACACCGGCACCGGCCAGAAGCGGCGCAATGTCGATGCCCAGCTGCGACAGCACGACCATGGACCCAAGCACCAGCACCAGGATGGTAAAGGCGTTGCGGAACAACCCCAGCAGGGTGCGGGCGCGGTTGTTCTCGATCAGGGTGGCACCGCGCAGGCGTTGATCGACGAATGAGGCGATGAGCGCCCAGACCAGGGCCAGCACGACAGCCAGAAGCGCCGCCGACACGATCCGCCAGAAGACCTGCTGGACATCGGGATCGTTCATCCATGTGACGGCGTCGATCAGCCCCCAGGCCGCGATGCCCACGACCAGCGCAGCCACGATCGCCATGGCGGCCACGATTCCGCAAAGCATCCGCGCCACGCTGCTGACCCGCGCGGCAAGGTCGGGCATGGCGCGGTCGATGGCGCCCGGCAGGTCGATATGCAGGGTCGAGGCGATGCGGATCAGCCAGAGCGCGATCAGCGCCAGCACAAGCGCACCGATGGAATAGAGCGTGCCACCCAGCACCAGGTCCGACATTTCGCGCGGGCGCGTCACCGCGATCAGCCAGCAATAGATGACATAGATCGTGGCCAGCGGCGGCCAGATGGCCCGCCAGGTGGCCTGAACCCCGCGCGACAGCATCGCGCCGGTGCCTTCCTGATCGGTCTCTTGCGCGGCATGGGCGATGTCCAGCACCTTGACGATCCGGCGCAGCATCAGGATGGCCATCACCAGCAGGATCGTGGCCAGCAGCGTGCGCACCGGGCGTACCGTGGCAAAGCCGATCCATTCGCGCACCAGCGGCAGCGCGAACATGAAGCTGAAGGTCAGGGCGGCAATGAAACCGCGCAGCCCGCGATAGACCGATTCCTGCGCGCGGGGCGCCAGGTTGGACAGGGAAGGTTCATGTTCGGCATCCGGCGTCACGATGACCCGCAGCGCGATCCGGCACAGCCCGAAGACAAGCACGGTCGTCAGGAAGATCGCTTCGGTCGTCGAGGGCCCGCTTCCTCCCGTCTGACGCAAGAGCGTGGTCGCGTAACCGGCGCCCCAGGACAGGGCAAGGGTCAGCAGCCGAAGGACGGCGTAAAGGACGATAAGGAACACCCGGCGACGCAGCGGCGTCAGGGCGTTGATACGATTGCGGCGGATCACTCGGTCCAGCGCCAGCTTGCCAAGAACGCTGACGGCGACAACGGCCGCGATCACCAGAAGCAGGGTCACCGCCTCGGGTTGCAGCGAGAATTCCGCGACATGCACCTGCCCGACCAGTTCCACGACGCGGGCGATTTCCGACAGCGTGCGTTCCACCACGTCGCGCGCCCCCGAGATCACGGCGCTGACCTCGCTCACCACCTGCTGGGCGACGGTTTTCGTCTCTTCGGCGGGGGGGGCTTCGGCTTGGGGAGCGGCGGCTTTCAGCTGTTCGATCAGTTCGGCACGGGCGGTGTCGTCCTGCAGAATGTCGATCAGGGTCTGGCTTGGCGTCTGGCCGGCGGGTTCTTCGCCCGACTGGGCATGGATCGGCGCCGCCAGCGAAACGAGGGCGACAAGGCAAATGGCAAGAAACTTGGCAAACACGGGTATAGGTACCTTTGTTGGTTTAACGGCACTCACATCGCAATCGGGAACGACATGCAATGGCCGTTCCCTGTGGATAACGGCAATTTCATGCCCGATCCTTGCGCTTTCGGCAGTAAAGCTCCATTCGGTGGTGCACGACATCATAGCCAAGCTCGGCCGCGATCTCGTCCTGAAGCCGCTCGATCTTGTCCGAGTTGAATTCGATCACCTCGCCGCTGTCCAGATCGACGATGTGATCGTGATGCGCCTCGGTCGCGGTTTCGAACCGGGCGCCGCCGCCTTCGAAACTGTGGCGATGCACCACCCCCTCGGCCTCGAGCACCGAGAGCGTGCGATAGACCGTGGCCAGTGACACCGCCGGTTCGATCTGCTTGGCGCGGCTGTGCAGTTCTTCGGCATGGGGGTGATCGTCGGCTTCGACCAGCACCGACAGAAGCGCGATTCGCTGGCGCGTCACGCGGACCCCGGCCTTGCGCAGGGCGGTTGTCATCTTGGCGGTCTTGTCGGCGGCAAGGGTCATGGCAGTCTCCGGTTCGCATCTTCCTACTATCTTTGCGAATGGTTATCAATTCCATTTACAATCGCGAATAGTTCTCATAAGCATCTCTCAACCCGAACCACATCATCAGGAGAATCACATGGGACCGCGCGTGACCCTTTCGGCGCTGCTGACCGCCAGCCTGCTTGCCATCGCACCGGCGGCCCATGCCGAGCCCTTCAAGGCCGTGACCACCTTCACCGTGATCGCCGACATGGCCCGCAACGTGGCGGGCGACGCGGCAACGGTGGAAAGCATCACCAAGCCGGGGGCCGAAATTCACGGCTATCAACCCACCCCGCGCGACATCATCCGCGCCCAGGATGCCGATCTGATCCTGTGGAACGGGCTGAACCTCGAGCTGTGGTTCGAACAGTTCTTCGCCAACCTTTCGGACATTCCCAGCGCCACGCTGAGCGACGGCATCGACCCGATGAGCATCACCGAAGGCGAATATGACGGCAAACCCAACCCCCATGCCTGGATGAGCCTGGACAGTGCGCTGATCTATGTCGACAACATCCGCGATGCCTTTGCCCGGCATGACCCGGACAATGCCGAAACCTATCGCGCCAACGCCGAACGCTACAAACAGCAGATCACCGACGCCATCGCGCCCCTGAAGGCCGAGGTGCAGAACGTGCCCGAACAGCAGCGCTGGCTTGTGTCCTGCGAGGGCGCCTTCAGCTATCTGGCGCGCGATTTCGGGCTGAAGGAACTGTACCTCTGGCCGATCAACGCCGACAGCCAGGGCACGCCGCAGCAGGTGCGCAAGGTCATCGACGCGGTGCGCGACAACGACATTCCCGCCGTCTTCTGCGAAAGCACGGTGTCCCAGGCCCCGGCGAAACAGGTGGCCCGCGAAACAGGGGCCAATTATGGCGGCGTTCTCTACGTCGACAGCCTGACCGAGGCGGACGGCCCGGTGCCCACCTATATCGACATGCTGCGCGTCACCGCCGAAACCATCGTGACGGGTCTGACCGAATGACCGACGCCCAGGGCATCACCGCGCGCGATGTGACAGTCACCTATCGCAATGGCCACACCGCCCTGCGCGACGCGAGTTTCGCGATACCCACCGGCACGATCACCGCGCTGGTGGGGGTGAACGGGGCCGGCAAATCGACCCTGTTCAAGGCGATCATGGGGTTCGTGCCGGTCGCCAAGGGCGACATCACGGTTCTGGGCATGCCGGTGAAAGAGGCCCTGCGCCGCAACATCGTGGCCTATGTTCCCCAGGCCGAGGAAGTGGACTGGTCGTTTCCCGTGCTGGTGGAAGACGTGGTGATGATGGGCCGCTATGGCCACATGGGTTTTTTCCGCCGCCCCGCGCAGGCCGACCGCGACGCCGTGTCATCGGCCCTGGCCCGGGTCAACATGAGCGAATTCCGCCACCGCCAGATCGGAGAGCTTTCGGGCGGGCAGCGCAAGCGTGTGTTCCTGGCCCGCGCCCTGGCACAGGATGGCAAGGTGATCCTGCTGGATGAACCCTTTACCGGTGTCGATGTGCAGACCGAAGAGGCCATCGTGCAACTGCTGCGCGACATGCGCGACGAAGGGCGGGTGATGCTGGTCAGCACCCACAACCTTGGCTCGGTCCCCGAGTTCTGTGACCGCACGATCCTGGTGAAACAGACGGTTCTGGCCCATGGCCCCACCGAAACCACCTTTACCCATGCCAACCTGGAAGAAGCCTTCGGCGGCGTCCTGCGCCACTTCGTCCTGGGCGGGGCCGATCTGCACGACGATGACGATACCCGCTCGGTCCGGGTCATCAGCGATGATGAGCGCCCCTTCGTCGTCTACGGCGATGAAAAGGCAACCGAGCAATGATCGAAACGCTGCTTCTGCCCTTTTCCTATGGCTACATGTTCAATGCCATGTGGGTCAGCGCCCTTGTCGGGGGGGTCTGCGCCTTCCTGTCGGCCTATCTGATGCTGAAGGGCTGGTCGCTGATCGGTGACGCGCTTTCCCATTCCATCGTGCCGGGGGTGGCGGGGGCCTATATGCTGGGCCTGCCCTTTGCCCTGGGGGCCTTCTTTGCCGGCGGGCTGGCGGCGGGAACGATGCTGTTCCTCAGCCAGCGGTCGGGGCTGAAGGAAGACACGATCATCGGGCTGATCTTCACCTCGTTTTTCGGGCTGGGTCTGTTCATGGTGTCGCTTTCGCCGGTGTCGGTCAGCATCCAGACCATCACCATGGGCAACATCCTTGCCATTACCCCCGAAGACACCCTGCAATTGGCGCTGATCGGTTTCATCACGCTGGCGATCCTTCTGGCCAAGTGGAAAGACCTGATGGTGACGTTCTTTGACGAAAGCCATGCCCGCTCCATCGGGTTGCGGCCCGATGTGCTGAAGGTGGTGTTCTTCACCCTGCTGTCGGCCTCCTGCGTTGCGGCGTTGCAAACCGTGGGCGCCTTTCTGGTCATCGCCATGGTGGTGACGCCGGGCGCCACCGCCTATCTGCTGACCGACCGGTTTCCGCGGCTTCTGATGCTCAGCGTCGCCATCGGCGCGGTGACCAGTTTCGTCGGCGCCTACCTGAGCTTCTTCCTCGACGGTGCGACCGGCGGGCTGATCGTCACCTTTCAGACCGCGATCTTCCTGGTGGCCTTTTTCCTGGCGCCCAAACACGGCTACCTTGCCGCCCGCCGCAAGGCCGCCGCAGCACTGGAGCCGCAATGATCGACACCCTGATCCAGCCGTTCCAGTTTGCCTTTATGAACAAGGCCTTCCTGATCATGGCCATCCTGGCGGTACCCACCAGCCTTCTGTCCTGTTTCATGGTGCTGAAGGGCTGGTCGCTGATGGGCGACGCCATCAGCCACGCGGTGCTGCCCGGCGTGGTGGCCGCCTATATCCTAGGCATTCCGCTGATCGTGGGGGCCTTCTGTGCGGGGATGTTCTGCGCGCTCTCCACCGGGTTCCTCAGCGACAACAGCCGGGTGAAACAGGACACCGTGATGGGCATCGTCTTTTCGGGGATGTTCGGCTTCGGGATCGTGCTTTACACCAAGATTTCGACCGATGTTCACCTGGATCACATCCTGTTCGGCAACATGCTGGGCGTCTCGGCGGGTGATCTGTGGACGGCGGGTGTGATCGCTGCGCTGGTCGGCGGGCTGATCGTCGCCAAGCGGCGCGATTTCCTGCTACACGCCTTCGATCCGATCCAGGCCCAGGCGGTGGGGCTGCGCACGCGGTGGCTGCACTATGGCTTGCTGGCGATGATCTCGCTTACCATCGTCGCCACGCTTTCGGCGGTCGGGATCATCCTGTCGATCGGCCTGCTGATCGCGCCGGGGGCCATCGCCTTCCTGCTGACGCGGCGGTTCGAATGGATGCTGCCCATCGCCCTTGGTGTCACGCTTCTGGCGGGAATGGGCGGCGTCTATCTCAGCTTCTACCTCGACAGCGCGCCGGCACCCACGGTGATCCTGATCCTGACGGCGATCTTCATCGCGGCCTTCATCCGAGCATCGCGCCGGGCGCGGGGGGAACCAGCGCCTTCTGACGTTCCAGCAGATCAAGGCCCTGCATCCTGAGAAAGTGCAGCATGTCGATGAAGACCCAGTTCTCGGCCAGCTTGTCGCCGTCGCGCCGGTAGATATCGACCACCCGCATGTCCGCCCGCGGCCCCGCAGGCAGGCCCATGTAGCCCCCCAGCGGCGTCAGCGACAGGTTGGGCCAGCCGAAAAATCCGCCATAGCTCCCCTCGGCCAGGCGGGCGATATGCCCGTTGAAGGTGCGGTCCTTGTTGTGATTGCGGAACGGCGCCTGGTGCTGTTCGGCATAGCGGTCGATGGTATAGGTCGCCCCGATCCCGTCTGGGCCCCACCAGATCATGTCGTCGTGCCAATCCTGCGGCAGTTCACCACGCGGATCGACGACACGCCCCGCCGCCCCGATCCGGTGGATCATCCGTTCGATCAGCGCCAGCGTTTCGGCCCCCTCTGCCGGGTCGGCATCATCGCGCAGAAGCCCGTCGTGGGTCAGCGGGCCGGGCTGAACCAGGTGCGCGGCAGTCTGGGGTGGCAGGGGGCGCAGGCCCGCCTGGTGCATCAGGTGGATCAGATCGCAGAAAAAGGCGGTTTCGACGATCTTGCCGCCCTCGACGCGGTTGAATTCGGCGTAGCGCAGCATCGCGATCTTGCGGGTGGGCGGGATGCCCACGAAGGGCCGGTCGAACAGCGCCATGAGATGGCCCATCGACACGACCCAGGTGGCGCGCGGCCCGCCGTCCTGTTCATTGTCACCGGCAAAGAAGATATCCTCGCGCCGCTGCACCCGCGACATGGCGGTCAGGAAGGGCGCCCAGAAACTCTCGGCCACGGCTTGGGCGCCATGCTGTTCGTTGAACGGATGCACCCCGCGCCAGTGCCAACCGGCACCGGTGCGTTCGGCCAGGATGTCGGCCACCGTGTCGGGCGCGGCCCCTGCCAACGCCGCGTGGTGGGCGCGAACAAGGGCCTTGGCATCCTGAAAGCCGGCCATGTCTCCTGTGCCTCAGGCGGGCTTCAACGCCACGTCGGGCGAATAGGCGATGAAGAAGGGGTTGGCATAGCCGGATTTGCCATAGATCAGCGGTGAATGGTCGTCGAAGCGCACAACGCGCCCGCCTGCGCCGTTCAGAACCGCATGGCCGGCGGCGGTGTCCCACTCCATCGTGCGGCCAAGACGCGGATAGATGTCGGCCTCGCCCGTGGCGACCAGGCAGAACTTCAGCGACGATCCGGCACTTTTCATGTCCTGCACCGAATATTTCCCGATGTAATCGTCGGTCGCCTGGTCGCGGTGCGATTTCGAGGCGACGACAAGCAGAGCGTTGTTGTCGGGTTCGGACACCTTGATCGGCGTGGTTTCACCAGGGGTTTCCTTGTCGAAACTGCCGGTTTCCTCAACCGAGGTGCCGGTTGCAGTGGTGTAGAACAACCGCCCCTTGGCGGGCGCATAGACGACACCGCGCACCGGCAGACCATCGACCACATAGGCGATGTTGACCGTGAAATCGCCGCGCCGCTGCACGAATTCCTTGGTGCCGTCCAGCGGATCGACGATCAGGAAGGTGCTGGCCTGCACATCATGGGAGGCGGCCTGTTCCTCGGTCACCAGAGCGACATCGGGGAAGGCCTCGCGCAGCCCGGCCGAGATGATTTCGTCTGCGGCTTCGTCGGCTTCGGTGACGGGGCTGTTGTCGGATTTCGACTTCACCTCGAAATCGTCGGCACCATAGATCTCCATGATCCTGTCGCCGGCCTCAAGCGCCAGTCGGCGCATCACGCGTGTGAGGGTATCGTGATCCATCGCTTCAATCCTTCGGTTCGTCAAAGTGTCGCCAGATTTCTGGTGCAGTTGTTTGAATGGGCTTGTGGCCTTATGGTGGGTCGTCAACCAAACGACAAGAATATCATGCGACAGGTGCCATGCCCGGCACCGATCGGCAACGCAGACAGGTGATCGAATGTTCCAGCGCCAGACACGCGAGACGCGCCTTGGATCGGCCGCCAACATCCTTGAACTGATCTACCACAACACCGTCCGCAGCATCCGCAAGACCCACTCGAACGCGCTGATGTCGATCCTGATGAACATCCTGCAGACGGTGATCTTCGTCGCCGCGTTCTTCCTGCTGTTCTCGGTTCTGGGAATGCGGGGCAGTGCGATCCGGGGCGATTTCCTGGTCTACATCATGTCGGGCATCTTTCTATACATGGTGCATACCCGCACGGTGACGGCGATCCTGGGGTCGGAAGGCCCGGCATCGGCGATGATGAAACACGCCCCCATGACCACGGCAATCTCGATTGCCTCGGCGGCGCTGGGGGCGCTTTACATCCAGCTTCTGTCGATGGGGATCGTGATGTATTTCTATCATGTCATATGGGGGCCGGTGCATATCTGGGACCCGATCGGCGCCTTGGGCATGGTCATCCTGTCGTGGTTTTCGGGGGTGGCGATCGGCCTGATCTTCCTGGCGATGAAGCCCTGGGCGCCCAGTTTCGTGAACATCCTGTCGATGATCTATACCCGGGCCAACATGATCGCGTCGGGCAAGATGTTCGTGGCCAATAACCTGCCCTCGACCATGCTGGCGTTCTTCGACTGGAATCCGCTGTTCCACACCATCGATCAGGCGCGCGGATATGCCTTCATCAATTATTCGCCCCACAATTCGTCGGTGGAATATCCGCTCTATGTTTCGATTGCCCTGCTGATGGTGGGGTTGATGGGCGAGTTCTATACCCGAAAACACGCCTCGATCAGCTGGAGCGCGAGGCGCTGATTTTCCGGTTTCGGGAACAATTCAACCTCGACCGGATCAATTGTTTTCAATTCCGGTACGGGCCGCGATTGGCCTCGATATGCAAAAAACGATCAAATTCAGGTTTTTCCATTTTTATCAATTCATTACGAAATGGTTAACTTTCCCCGAAACGGGGACAGAGTGTTCTCCCTCAGGTTGCAACTGAATTTTACAAGAATTCGTGACTACAATCACTCAATAGCAACATGGGAGTGAGTGATGTTCAGGTTCTTGAAATTGAAGGCGCTGGATTTCGGCAAGGTCACCAGCGATCCTATTGCCGAATTGCAAACCATCAGCGACGGCGCAAATGACGCTCTGGATACCAAGCTTATCGGGGATATCGGCTCCGACAGCGATGGCGGCATCAACAGCTATTCCGTGACCGACGCAACGCTGGACGATGAATCGCTCGACACGAATGTCTATGGCACGGCGCATCTGGGCGGAGACGAAGGCGTCGATTCAGTTTCATTCGCCAGCGCCGACCTTGACGACGAAGGCCTCGACACCTTCGCGATCACCAACGCCGATGTGGGCGGCGACGACGGGCTTCACGCCAAGGCCATCGCCGATGCCGATATCGACGAAGACGGATTGCACGCCGATGTCTTCGCCGATGTGCGGCTGGGCGATCAGGAAATCCTGGATGTCGACGCCTTTCCCGCCGTCACCATCGGTGAGAACGGAATCGATATCGACGCCCAGGCCGGGGTCGAGGTTCTGGGCGAGGACGGAATCGATGTCGATGCCATTGCCGATGCCACCCTTGGCGAAGACGGTCTGGTCAGCGAAGTGATTGCCACCGCCGATATCGGAGGCGGCGCGGATGACCTTATCGCCTTCCTGTCCCTGGACGTCCTGTCCGAGGATGACGGCCCCGAGGACTGCGACGATGAAGACGAAGATCACGGGCTGCTCGATCTGATTTTCTGATCCCGCCGCCGATGGAATTGCGGGGCCACCCGGCAATCGGGTGATCCCGCAATTCCTATCGCCGTTCCTGCACGTCATCGACCACCCGAAGGGTCACGTTCACCCGCCCGCCCCTGGGCAGAAGGCTGGATGATCCGAACCTGATCCGGTCGACCCCATGATGGGCCAGCCGCGCATCGCCCCCCATCACCACCACATCGCCCGAATTAAGCCAGAGGCTTTCGGTCTTTCCGCCGCGTGTGGGGTTGCCCATGCGGAACAATCCGTCATCCCCCAGTGACAGTGAGATCACCGGATGATCGAAGGTGCCCTCGTCGCGATCCTGATGCAGGCCCATGCGCGCACCCTCGCCATAGAAATTGACCAGGCAGCAATCGGGCAGGCGCGCCGGCCCCAGCGCCCGCCAGATCGACAGGATGCTGTCGGGGATCGCGGGCCAGACCTGCCCCGCGGGGTGGCGCGCCGCATAGCGATAGCCGGCCCTGTCCGAGATCCAGCCGACCCTCCCCGCCGATGTCATCCTGACCGACATCCTGCGCCCCGCCGCCGTGACCGGGTGCATCAGCGGCGCGGCCCGGATCACGCCGCGCAGATCGGCCAGCACCGCCTCTTGCGCCGGACGGTCCAGCCACTGTCGGTGAATATCAAAGCCCTTCACCCGCATCGCCCCGCCCTGTGCCATCGAACCCCCTTCGCCAACCACATCAGAAGACTCGCATTTTCCGCGAGATTCCACACCTTCCGCGGCTTGCAGCCCCCAAATACGGCCCCTATATACGCCCAGACGCCCTGCTGGGGGCTTTGTTCCCGGCATCAATCAACAGGCTGGCCGGGGCCTAACTCCGGCAGAATACTTGGGATCGCCGGGGAATGCCGCACCGCGGGTTGCCCGGCAAAACATCGCCTTAGAGAGGACTTGAGCATGGCCAAAGTCATCGGAATCGACCTTGGAACCACCAACAGCTGTGTCGCCATCATGGACGGCAGCCAACCCCGCGTCATCGAAAACGCCGAGGGCGCACGCACCACACCCTCCATCGTTGCCTTCACGGACGACGAGCGCCTGGCAGGCCAGGCCGCCAAGCGCCAGGCCGTGACCAACGCGGAAAACACCATCTTTGCGGTCAAGCGCCTGATCGGCCGCCGTTTCGACGACGCCGATCTTGCCAAGGACAAGAAAAACCTGCCCTACAAGCTTATCAGCGGCGGCAACGGCGACGCATGGGTCGAAGTGCGCGGCGAGAAGTATTCGCCCTCGCAGATCTCGGCTTTCATCCTGCAGAAGATGAAGGAAACCGCCGAAAGCTACCTGGGCGAGGAAGTGACCCAGGCCGTCATCACCGTTCCGGCCTATTTCAACGACGCCCAGCGTCAGGCCACCAAGGACGCAGGCAAGATTGCCGGCCTTGAAGTGCTGCGCATCATCAACGAGCCGACGGCAGCCGCCCTGGCCTATGGCCTGGACAAGAAAGAGACGAAGACCATCGCCGTCTATGACCTGGGTGGCGGCACGTTCGACGTGACCATCCTGGAAATCGACGACGGGCTGTTCGAAGTGAAATCCACCAACGGGGATACCTTCCTGGGTGGTGAAGACTTCGACATGCGGATCGTCAACTACCTTGCCGAGCAGTTCAAGAAGGACAACGGCGTCGACCTGACCCAGGACAAGATGGCGCTTCAGCGCCTGAAGGAAGCTGCGGAAAAGGCCAAGATCGAACTCTCGAGCTCGAGCCAGACCGAAATCAACCAGCCCTTCATCAGCATGGACCCGAAAGGCGGCCAGCCGCTGCACATGGTCATGAAGCTGACCCGTGCCAAGCTGGAATCGCTGGTGGGTGACCTGATCAAGTCGTCGATCAAGCCGTGCCAGGCCGCGCTGAAGGATGCGGGCCTGTCGGTGGGCGACATCGACGAGGTCGTGATGGTCGGCGGCATGACCCGGATGCCCAAGGTGTTCGAGGAAGTGACCAAGTTCTTCGGGAAAGAGCCCCACAAGGGCGTGAACCCCGACGAGGTCGTGGCACTGGGCGCCGCCATTCAGGCCGGTGTGCTTCAGGGTGACGTGAAGGACGTGGTCCTTCTCGACGTGACCCCGCTCAGCCTTGGCATCGAGACGCTGGGTGGCGTGTTCACCCGCCTGATCGACCGCAACACCACGATCCCGACCAAGAAGTCGCAGATCTTCTCGACCGCGGAAGACAACCAGAATGCCGTGACGATCCGGGTGTTCCAGGGTGAACGGGAAATGGCCGCCGACAACAAGATCCTCGGCCAGTTCAACCTTGAGGACATTCCGCCCGCACCCCGCGGCATGCCCCAGATCGAAGTGACCTTCGACATCGACGCCAACGGCATCGTGTCGGTGGGCGCCAAGGACAAGGGCACCGGCAAGGAACAGAAGATCACGATCCAGGCGTCGGGCGGTCTGTCGGACGACGACATCGAGAAAATGGTCAAGGATGCCGAAGACAACGCCGAGGCCGACAAGGGCCGCCGCGAACTTGTCGAGGCGAAAAACCAGGCCGAGTCGCTGATCCATTCGACCGAGAAGGCGATGGAAGAGCACAAGGACAAGGTTGACCCGACCACGATCGAAGCGATCGAACTGGCCATTGCCAACCTGAACGAACAGCTGGAAACCGAAGATGCCGGCAAGATCAAGGGCGGCATCCAGAACGTAACCGAAGCTGCGATGAAGCTGGGCGAGGCCATCTACAAGGCCGAGCAGGCGAAAGCCGGGCAGGAGACCGAAGACGACGGTTCGGATGGCCCCAGCAGCGTGGATGACGACATTGTCGATGCCGATTTCGAAGATCTGGGCGACGACAAGCGCAGCTCCTGAGTGCAGCTAGGAATGACATTGGACCGGCCCGGCAACACTGGGCCGGTCCTTGCGTTCCAAAAGGATGAGACCTGATGGCAAAGCGCGATTATTACGAAACACTGGGCGTCAAGAAGGGCGCCACGGCGGACGAGATCAAGAAGGGCTTTCGCCAGAAGGCCAAGGAACTGCACCCCGACCGCAACTCCGACAACCCCAACGCCGAAGCACAGTTCAAGGAAGCGAACGAAGCCTACGACGTTCTGAAGGACCCCGAGAAGAAAGCCGCCTATGACCGCTATGGTCACGCGGCCTTCGAAGGCGGCCATGCACCGCGCGGCGGGCAGGGCGGCGGCTTCGGTGCGGGCGGTCAGGGCGATTTTGCCAGCGCCTTCAGCGATGTCTTCGACGACCTGTTCGGCGACATGATGGGCGGGCGCGGCGGCGGCCGTGGCGGCCAGAGGGCCACCCGCGGCTCCGACCTGCGCTACAACCTGCGCATCTCGCTGGAAGACGCCTTCAACGGCCTGCAAAAGACGATCAACGTGCCGACGGCCCTTGCCTGCTCGACCTGTAGCGGCACCGGTGCCGAAGGCGGCTCGGAACCCAGCGTCTGCCCGACCTGTGCGGGCATGGGCAAGGTGCGCGCCCAGCAGGGCTTCTTCACGGTCGAACGCACCTGCCCCACCTGTTCGGGCGCGGGCCAGACCATCAAGAACCCCTGCCACGATTGCGGCGGCCAGGGCCGGGTCCAGAAGGACCGGTCGCTGTCGGTGAACATCCCGGCAGGTGTGGAAACCGGCACCCGCATCCGGCTGTCCGGTGAGGGCGAGGCCGGATTGCGCGGCGGTCCTGCGGGCGATCTCTATATCTTCATCGAGGTGGCCGATCACCCGCTGTTCCAGCGCGAGAACCAGCACCTGTTCTGCCATGTTCCGGTGTCGATCGTCGCCGCCGCGCTTGGGGGCGATATCGAGGTTCCCAACATCGACGGCGGCCGCAGCCGGGTGAAGGTGCCCGCCGGCAGCCAGTCGGGCAAGCAGATGCGCCTGCGCGGCAAGGGGATGCCCATGCTGCGGGGTGGCGGACATGGCGACATGTATATCGAACTGGCCGTCGAAACGCCGGTGAACCTGACGTCGCGCCAGAAGGAACTTCTGCGCGAGTTTGACAAGCTGTCCGAAGACAACAATCCCGAGACATCGGGATTCTTCAAGAAGGTCAAGACCTTCTGGGATGGCATGAAGAACTGAGCTGCGGCGCCACCCGAAAGGCCGGAGCCTCCGGCGGGGATATTTGAAGACCAAAGATGAAAGGGTCGCCCTCATCTTTGGTCGGGTAAATATCCCCGCCGGAGGCTTTTGTCATTTCGGGCATCGGGGCATCGGCCTGGGAGCGATGGCGTTAACCACCGGTTTACCTCTCTTGCCCATGCTGGCGGCATGACACGTCGTCCCTCCTCCTTCGCGGAAGCGCCCCTGCCCCTGTTCACCGGGGCCACGCCGGTGAGCGGGCCGCGGCTGCCCTCCTACATCAAGGATCATCGCAAGCGCCTGCGCTCGCGCTTCATGGAAGGGGGCGCCGATGCCGTGCCCGACTACGAAATGCTGGAACTGCTGCTGTTCCGTTCGATCCCGCGCCAGGATGTCAAACCGCTTGCCCGGCGCCTGATGGACCGGTTCGGCGATCTCGGGCGCGTCATGGCGGCCAGCCCCGCGCAACTGATGGAGGTTGAGGGCGTGGGCGAGGCCGTGATGCAGGACCTGAAGATCGTCGAGGCCACGGCGCACCGCATCGCCCGTGCAAGGGTGCTGCAACGCCATGTGGTCAGCAGTTGGGATGCCGTTCTCGATTACTGCCACACCACCATGGCGCACCGCGACACGGAACAGTTCCGCATCCTGTTCCTGGACCGCAAGAACGTGGTGATCGCAGATGAGGAACAGGCCAAGGGCACCGTTGATCATGTGCCGGTCTATCCGCGCGAAGTGGTCAAGAGGGCCCTGGCGCTGAACGCCTCGGCGCTGATCCTGGTGCACAACCACCCCTCTGGCGATCCGACACCCAGCGACAGCGACATTTCCATGACCGCCCGTATCAACGAAGCCTGCCAGGCGCTTGGTCTGGTGCTGCACGACCACCTGATCATCGGAAAATCGACCGAGCTCAGCTTTCGCAGCGCCGGTTATCTCTAGGCCGTCACTTCAGCCAGACCTCGACGCGCCGGTTGACCTGCCGGCCCCAGGGCACCTCGTCGCAGGCCATCGGCATCGCCTCGCCGAAGGCCTCGGTGTTCAGGGTCAGGCGGCCGGGATCGACCGTGCGCGCCGCAGCCCGCACGGCATCGCGCACCGCACCCGCACGGGTGCGCGAAATCCGCCGGTTGATCGACGCCGGGCCATCGCCATCGGAAAAGCCGACAAAGACCAGCGTTCTGTCATCGAAGACGCCACGCTCCAGCGCCTCGGCCAGCAGGGCGACGTTGGAGCGCGATTGCGCATCCAGCGAGGTCGAGCCACGTTCAAACCGGAACGTCACCGTAAGGCGGCTGTGGCCGGCCAGACTGCGCACCAGGCGCTGCAACTCTTCAAGGTCGATCTCGCTTCCGGCGCGGTCGATGGCATTGGCAAAGCGCGCGCCCTGGTTGCGGAACGGGATCGCCGCCGGGAACTGGTCGACGAAGCCGGCACGCCGGATCACGGGCTGCGCCGCCGGAGAGGCGACATAGCGCAGGAATTCCCGCGCGACCCGGGGCAGGCGCCGGGCCGGAAGATAGGCGAAAAGCGGCGCCGTCAGGGGGTAATCCTCGGTCTTGATCGAGGTGACGCTGGCCTCGGTCGCGAAACTGCAGGGCCCTGTCACGGTCAGGGCCGCGGCATTGCCCGGTTCGGAAAAGCTTCCCATGCCCAGAGCAAAGGGGTTCGCGGCGACGGCATCGGCCAGTTCGGCGTTGGTGGAATGGCGCGTGATCCCCTCCATCAGCGTCTTGCCGTATTCCGCCAGCACACGGGATTCGAAGGCCTGGGTCACCCCGGCATCCTCGGCCCGCAGGTGAAGCTCGATCGGCTCGTCATCGCCGCCAAGCGCGGCCCAGGTGGTGATTTCACCCGCGAAAACGGCCGCCAGATCGGCCATGTCGATGCGGCTAATCGGGTTCGAGACCGACACCAACGGCACAAGCGCGTCAAGCGCCACGATCCGCGACCGGCCCGGCGCCGTCAGGTCGCCCAGATCGCCCGTGCGGGCCAAGGCCGCTTCCTGTGCCGAAACTTCGCGCAGCGACAGGGCGATATCGGCCTCGTCCGCGATCAGATCGGCGAAGCCTTCGTCCGAGCTGTTCAGGTTGAAGGTGATGCGCGCGGCGGGGGCGCCGGTGCTGCGCTCGCTCAGCTCGTAAAGGAACCTGTCGTCGCTGTTCATCACCCGCCGCACCGAGAACCCGTTGCGCGCCGCGAAGGATTCCAGCAGCGACGGGATAAGGACGGCCCCCATGGCCGGCGCGCCCGACAGTGTGAATTCCGCGACATAGGCCGTCAGGTCGGGGCAGCCCGGCCCGGCACAGATCACCCCCGAACCATCGAGGGTCAGGGTGCCGTAGTCGGTATCGACCCGGTAGAATTCGCCATCATACCCCAAGAGGTTGCCCGAAACCTCAACCGAGCCGTCGCGCGCGGTCAGCGTCACGTCGTCGGCCCTGGCGAGGCTGGCCGAGCAAAGAAGAAGCGCGGCGATTCCCGCCGCGCAGCGCATCATCATCAGGGGCCTGCAATCCTTGGCGTCAGTTGCTGGCGATCTTCATGTCTCGCAGCAGGTTTTTCAACACCAGAATATCGCCCACCGCGTCGCAATCGGGGATTTCCAGTGTCAGCAGCGTGGTTTGCAACCGGCCATCGTCACCCGGTTGCATCACCTGCCCCTCGACCGATTTGCCGCAACTGAAGGCGTTGACGCGCGCCTCGACGCTCAGCCGCACCGTGCCGTCACGTTGCATCAGCGCGGCGGGAAAGACATAGATTTCAGCCATCCGGCCATCACGCAGGCTGTCATCGCCCAGCCGGGCCAGGAACCCGCCGCGCGCACGCACCGCCCGCAGGGACGAACCGGGCGCGTCTTGCCAGACGTGGCCCTCATCCCCGTGACCGGCCCCGAATTCCAGCGCGTGGATCTGAAGCCCGCTTTCCCCGGCCCACTGGAGCGCGACGCGGGCGTAGCTGTCGAAATCCGGCAGCGCCGCGATGGTCTTGAGCGTTTCGCCCGCCACGGTGGCCTCGAAACCGGCAATCCGGGCCAGGGCGGGCACATCGACGCTGACGCCCCCGTTCACATCCGTCACCACATCGAAGATCAGCCCCTCGTGCCGCATCTCGACCCGCGCCCCTGCATCACAGGGTGCCGCGAGGGTCAGGCGCACGGTTGCGCCGCCCAGCAGCGTGGCGGACAGGGCCGGGGTGCAATCGGCGGCGGGGGGCGCAACGGCAACCGGCCTCTTGGGCATCGACGGTGCCGGTTTGCCGGGCAATAGGGCCTCGGCCGGGATCGGGGCCGTTTCGGCGGGGCGCGGCAGGTCTTCGATCCGGGCGCTGGCGAGGTCGATCGTCCCCGGCTCGGTCGCCTGAAAGGCGCCGGCCCTGTCGTTGCCCAGAAGATGGGTGGCGCCAATGACAACCGCCGCAGCCGCAAACAGGCCGGTAACGCCCTTGGTCACGATGGTTTTCAACGCTTTCGCCATGGTGCTTCTCCTGCTTGCGGTGACGAAAGCAGGCGTGCCCTTCAATCGGGCCGCTTCTGGGGCGGCCCGAAGGTTATTGCGTGCCGTCTAGCGGATTTCGCCGTGGCAATGCTTGAACTTCTTGCCCGATCCGCAGGGGCAGGGATCGTTGCGGCCCGGGTTGCCCCAGGTTGAGGGATCTTCCTCGACGAAGCCGGTTCCCGCGTTCTCTTTCGGGGCTTCCACCTCGGGGTTGGTCTCACCGGCCAGCGCCTGCTGCTGGGCGCGCATCTGGGCCAGCATCGCCTGCTGTTCCTCTTCCGACAGCGGGCGGATCTGCGACAGCTTCTTGGTCACGTCCTCGCGCAGGGAATCGAGCATGCTTTCGAACAGCTGGAAGGCCTCGGTCTTGTATTCGTTCAGCGGATCGCGCTGCGCATAGCCACGGAAGCCGACGACCGAGCGCAGGTGTTCCAGCGTCAGCAGGTGTTCGCGCCACTTGCCGTCGATGGTTTGCAGCAACAGCTGCTTTTCGATCTGGCGCATGTTGTCGGGGCCGAACTGGGCCGCCTTGCCCGCCATGAATTCGTCGCTGGCCTTGATGATGCGTTCGCGGAACACCTCGTTGTCCACGCCGTCCTCATCCACCCAGGCGATGATCGGCAGATCGAGGCCAAGCTGCTCCATCACGGCGACATAAAGCCCTTCACCGTTCCACTGGTCGGCATAGCTTTTGGGGGGGATATAGGCATCGACCAGGTCTTCGATCACCTGGTGGCGCATGTCCTCGGTGATCTCGTGCAGGTCCTTGGCTTCCATGATCTCGCGGCGCTGGCCGAAGATCACCTTGCGCTGGTCGTTCATCACGTCATCGAACTTCAGCAACTGCTTGCGGATGTCGAAGTTGCGCCCTTCGACCTTGGCCTGGGCCTTTTCCAGCGATTTGTTGACCCAGGGGTGAACGATGGCCTCGCCTTCCTTCATCCCCAGCTTGCTGAGCACGTTTTCCAGACGTTCCGAGCCGAAAATGCGCATCAGGTCGTCTTCCAGCGACAGGAAGAAACTGGACCGCCCCGGATCGCCCTGACGGCCCGAGCGGCCGCGCAACTGGTTGTCGATCCGGCGGGATTCGTGGCGCTCGGTGGCCAGGACGAACAAGCCGCCGGCCTCTTTCACCCTCGCCTTGTCGTCGGCCACCTCGGCCTCGATGCGCTTGCGCACCTCCTCGGGGTCAGCTTCGGGATCGGCCTCGAGCGCCTGCATCACCTTCATGTCGACATTGCCGCCAAGCTGAATGTCGGTGCCGCGTCCGGCCATGTTGGTGGCGATGGTGACGGCGCCGAACTTGCCCGCGTCGGCGACGATCTGCGCCTCTTTCTCGTGCTGGCGCGCGTTCAGCACGTTGTGTTCGATCTCCGCCTCGGTCAGCAGGTTCGACAGGAATTCCGACTTCTCGATCGAGGTGGTGCCAACCAGGACCGGCTGCCCCTTTTCCTTCGATTTCTTGATGTTCTCGACGATGGCCTCGTATTTCTCGCGGGCAGTGCGATAGACGGCATCGTGATCGTCGACCCGGGCGATGGGCCGGTTGGTGGGCATCTCGACAACGCCCAGCTTGTAGATCTCGGCAAATTCCTCGGCCTCGGTGGCGGCGGTGCCGGTCATGCCCGACAGCTTGTCATAGAGGCGGAAATAGTTCTGGAAGGTCACGCTGGCCAGGGTGACGTTCTCGGGCTGGATGTTCACGTCTTCCTTGGCCTCGATGGCCTGGTGCAGACCATCCGACAGACGCCGGCCGGCCATCATGCGGCCGGTGAATTCGTCGATCAGCACGACCTCGCCGTCGCGGACGATGTAATCCTTGTCGCGGGTGAACAGCTTGTGCGCCCGCAGGCCCTGGTTGACGTGGTGAACGATGGTGGTGGATTCCGGATCGTACAGCGTCTGGCCCTCGGGCAGGATGCCCGCACCGGCCAGGTGTTGTTCCAGGAATTCGTTGCCCTCGTCGGTATAGGTGACGTTGCGGGTCTTTTCGTCCAGTTTGAAGTGGCTGTCGTTGATCAGCGGAATCACCGCGTCGATGGTGCGGTAAAGATCGCTGCGGTCCTGCGAGGGGCCGGAAATGATCAGCGGCGTGCGCGCCTCGTCGATCAGGATACTGTCCACCTCGTCGACAATCGCGAAATTGTGATGGCGCTGGTACATGTCCGACAGTTCGGATTTCATGTTGTCGCGCAGATAGTCGAAGCCCAGCTCGTTGTTGGTGGCATAGGTCACGTCGGCGGCATAGGCCGCCTTCTTCTCTTCCTCGGGCTGCTGGGGATAGACGGCGCCGCAGGTCAGGCCCAGCGTGGCAAAGACCTTGCCCATCCATTCGGCATCCCGGCGCACCAGGTAATCGTTCACGGTAACGATATGCACGCCCTTGCCGGTCAGCGCGTTCAGATAGGCCGGGAAGGTGGCGACAAGGGTCTTGCCCTCGCCTGTCTTCATCTCGGCGATATTGCCCTGGTGCAGGAAGATGCCGCCCATCAGCTGAACATCGAAAGCCCGCAGGCCAAGGGCGCGGCGCGCCGCCTCGCGGCAGTTAGCAAAGGCCTCGGGCAGGAGCGCATCCAGGCTTTCACCGCCCATGGCCCGCTTGGCCAGGCCTTCGGTGCGCTCTTTTATCTCGGCATCGGAGAGTTTCTCGAACTCCGGCTCCAGCGCGTTGATCTTGTCGATCAGCGGTTTGACCGACTTGACCTTGCGATCATTGGGCGTGCCAAAGATCTTTTTCGCGACAGTTCCGATACCCAGCATGTTCTCTCCTGACGGCTTCTTGAAAGGGGATTGCTTGCCCATGCCCGCAGGCCACAATAGATACGGCAAGAATACGGGCCCCCTCATGGCCATGAAGCGATGTAAGGGGCGGCCCACATAGTGTCAACGTCAAGGCCCGCAAGGGCCGACAGGAAGGACAATTGAATGTCGAAACGAAACGTAATCCCCGCCGTCGGAGCAATGATGCTGGCCCTCGCCACTCCCGGTTTCGCCCAGGACGCCGATACGGTCGTCGCGACGGTGAACGGCACCGACATTACGCTGGGTCACATGATCGTTCTCGAACAACGCCTGCCCGACCAGTACAAGCAGCTTCCCGACCAGGTTCTGTTTGACGGCATCCTGGAACAGCTGATCCAGCAGACGGCCCTGGGCCAGCAGGTGGGCGAGCTGGACAAGCGCGCGCAGCTGATCCTCGAAAACGAACGCCGCGCCCTTCTGGCCGGTGAGGTGATCGACGAGAAGGCCCGCGCCGAGGTTTCGGACGAAGACCTTCAGGCCGCCTATGACGAAGCCTACGGCAATGCCGAGCCCGAGATGGAATACCAAGCCAGCCACATCCTGGTCGAGACCGAGGACGAGGCCAAGGCCCTGATCGAAGAGCTGAACGGCGGTGCCGACTTTGCCGAACTGGCCAAGGAAAAATCCACCGGCCCCTCGGGCCCCAACGGCGGTGAGCTGGGGTGGTTCGGCCAGGGCATGATGGTGCCCGAGTTCGAACAGGCTGTGATGGAACTGAAGGTCGGCGAAATCTCCGAGCCGGTGCAGACGCAATTCGGCTGGCACGTCCTGATCCTGACCGACACCCGCCAGAAAGAGGCCCCCTCGCTTGACGACGTGCGCGAGGAACTGTCCGACGGCGTGCGGCAGAAAGCGGTTCAGGACATGATCGCCGAAGTGACCGAATCGGCCGAGATCAACCGCCCCGACACCGGCGAGATCGACCCCGCGCTGCTGCGCAACGGTGAACTTCTGGGCAAATAAACGATACAAAGACAAAGGGAGTGGCGGCAGAATGACCGACCAGACGAAAACCAAAGCCGCCAATCCTGTTTCCCCCCTGGCTCCGGCCGGGGGATTCCCCGCCCTGCCGGTGATCGGCGGCGTGGAATTCGCCTCGGTGGCGGCGGGCGTGAAATACCGCAACCGCACCGACGTGATGCTGGCCCGCCTTGCGCCCGGAACGGCCATGGCGGGGGTTTTCACCCGCTCGGCCACACGCTCGGCCCCGGTGCTGGACTGCCAGGCCAAGATCGGGCGTGACTCGAACGAGGGCGCGGCGATCATCGTGAACTCGGGCAATTCCAATGCCTTCACCGGCAAGGCCGGGATGGAATCGGTTTCGCGCGTCACCCGTGGCGTCGCCGAAACCCTGGGCATTCCCGAAGACCGGGTCTTTTCCTCGTCCACCGGCGTCATCGGTCAGCCCCTGCCCGATGACCGGATCACCGCCAAGCTGGCCGAATTGCGCGGCAGTCTTTCAAGCGATGACATCGAGGCCGCGGCGAAGGCAATCATGACCACCGACACCTTCCCGAAGGGGGCAGCGGCCAGCGCCGATATCGGTGATGTGGCCGTCAACATCGCCGGAATCGCCAAGGGCTCGGGCATGATCGCGCCCGATATGGCGACGATGCTGGTCTATATCTTCACCGATGCCGCCATCGCGCAGCCGGTGCTGCAACAGTTGGTCAGCCGATTGAATGAAACCTCGTTCAACGCCATCACCGTCGACAGCGACACCTCGACATCCGACACCCTTCTGATGGCCGCCACGGGCGCCGCCGGCAATGCGCCGATCACCGACGCCGGTTCGCCCGAAGCGCTGGCCTTTGGCGCCGCCCTTGAAAAGGTGATGCTGGACCTGGCCCACCAGGTGGTCCGCGATGGCGAGGGCGCGACGAAATTCGTCACCGTCAACGTGGCAGGCGCCGAGTCCGATGCCGATGCACGCAAGGTGGCCATGGCCATCGCAAACTCGCCGCTGGTGAAAACCGCCATCGCCGGGGAGGATCCGAACTGGGGCCGTATCGTCATGGCCGTCGGAAAGTCGGGCGCGAAGGCCGACCGTGACCGCCTGACGATCCAACTGGGCGATATCCTGGTGGCCGAGAATGGCTGGGTTTCGCCCGCCTATACGGAACAGAGCGGCGCGGACTACATGAAGCAGCAGGATCTGGCGATCAACGTTGATCTGGGGCTGGGTGCGGGCCGCTCCATCGTCTGGACCTGTGATCTGACGCATCAGTACATCACCATCAACGCCGACTATCGGTCGTGAAGACGCTTCTTGTTTCTGCCGTTGCGCTGATTGATGTCGATGGGCGTGTTCTTCTGGCGCAGCGCCCCGAAGGCAAAAGCATGGCCGGGCTTTGGGAGTTTCCCGGGGGCAAGATCGAGCCCGGCGAAACCCCCGAGGCGGCACTGATTCGCGAGTTGCAGGAAGAGCTGGGGATCGACACCTGGGCCAGTTGCCTGGCCCCCCTCACCTTTGCCAGCCACAGCTATGACGATTTTCACCTTCTGATGCCCCTTTTCGCCTGCCGCAAGTGGGGCGGAACGCCCGTTTCGCGCGAGAATCAGCAATTGAAATGGGTTCGACCGCAGAAACTGCGCGATTACCCGATGCCGCCAGCGGATATTCCCCTGATTCCGATCCTGCGCGATTGGCTTTGAATCGCTTCACTGTGGCACAAATGCCGCGCTTTGCGACATTTCCATAGGGCGTTTACGGGTTGTTCAATATTTCTGCCACAATCTTGTCGAACTGCCCGAAGTTTGAGTGGTCAGCAAACTTTTTGCAGTTAAGATCAAGGGACCAACAGGGGAAAACACAATGGTAAAAACTATCACGATCGGAAGTTGCGTGTCGGTTCAGGGATTGCTGGTGCGCTCGCTTGAAGATGGCCGGGTGGTGATTCAGGTCGGCCCGACCCAATACGCAGGTCAGCCGGTTCAGTACTGACGGGAACAGTACAGACCGAAAGACAAACGTTACTCACGAAATGGAAAAAAGGGCAGTCGGTTGGGACTGCCCTTTTTTTGTTCCAATGGCGAAACCCCGATCAGGTGAGGTTCCGCTCCACCTCTTCGCGGGTGAAGATCTCGATCACGTCCTTGGGCCGAATGTCTTCATAGTTCTCGAAGGCCATGCCGCATTCCTGGCCCGACTGAACCTCGGTCACTTCGTCCTTGTGCCGCTTGAGCGTCTTCAGCGTGCCTTCGTGGATCACCACGTTGTCGCGCAGCAGACGTACACCGGCGCTGCGCCGTGCAACACCCTCGGTCACAAGGCAACCGGCAACCTTGCCGACGTTGGACACCTTGAACACTTCCTTGATCTCGGCATAGCCGATGAAGGTTTCGCGAACTTCGGCGCTCAGCAGGCCGGAGGCAGCCGCCTTCACGTCGTCCACTAGATCGTAGATCACCGAATAATACCGGATCTCGACGCCCTTCTGGTTGGCCGTGTTGCGGGCCGATGCATTGGCACGAACGTTGAAGCCCATGATCGGCGCGTTCGAGGCTTCGGCCAAGCCCACGTCGGTTTCGGTGATCGCACCGACACCAGAATGCAGAACCCGCACCCGCACTTCGTCGTTGCCGATCTTTTCCATCGCCTGGACGATCGCCTCGGCAGAGCCCTGCACGTCGGCCTTCAGCAGGATGTGAAGTTCGGCCACATCCTCATCGGCCTTGGCCTTGGCCATCATCTGCTCCAGGGTCGTCGCGGCGCCGACGGCGGCGCGCTTCTCCTTGGCGGCGTTTTCGCGATACTCGGCGATTTCACGCGCCTGGGCTTCGGTCTCGACCACGTTCAGAACATCGCCCGCCTCGGGCGTGCCGTTCAGGCCCAAAACCTCGACCGGAACCGAAGGTCCGGCTTCGTCCACACGTTCGCCCTTGTCGTTGACCAGCGCGCGCACCTTGCCCCACTGTTCGCCGACGACGAAGATGTCGCCTTTGCGCAGTGTGCCGTTCTGCACCAGAACCGTCGCAACGGGGCCACGGCCCACGTCAAGCTGCGCTTCGATGACAGCGCCCTGGGCGGCGCGGTTGGGGTTGGCTTTCAGGTCCAGCAGTTCGGCCTGCAACCCGATGCTTTCCAGCAGCTGGTCGATCCCGAGGCCGGTGATTGCCGAAACCTCGACATCCAGAACGTCGCCCGACATGGCCTCGACCACGACTTCGTGGTTCAGAAGGTCGGTGCGCACCTTTGTGGGGTTGGCTGCCGGACGGTCCACCTTGTTGATCGCCACGATCATCGGCACGTTGGCCGCCTTCGCGTGGGCAATCGCCTCGACAGTCTGGGGCATCACGGCATCGTCCGCCGCAACCACCAGGATGACGATATCCGTCACCTGCGCACCACGGGCCCGCATCGACGTAAACGCGGCGTGGCCGGGCGTGTCGAGGAAGGTCAGCAGCGTGCCGTCGTCCGTCGTCACCTGATAGGCGCCGATATGCTGGGTGATGCCACCGGCCTCGCCCGCGACAACCTTGGCCTTGCGGATCGAGTCGAGCAGCGATGTCTTGCCGTGGTCGACGTGGCCCATGACCGTGATGATCGGCGCACGGGGCAGGAGATCCTCAGGCGCATCATCGACCTGGTCAATCACCTGTTCCACGTCCGAATCAGAGACGCGGACGACCTTGTGGCCGAAATCCTCGATGATCAGTTCGGCGGTATCCGCGTCGATCACCTGATTCTGAGTGGCCATGATGCCCTCTTTCATCAGGAATTTCACGACATCGGCCACACGTTCGGCCATCCGAACGGCCAGTTCGTGAACGGTGATCGTCTCAGGCAGATTCACATTGCGCACGATCTTCTCGCGCACGACCTGCTGGCCCATGGCCTTCTGGCGGGCGCGTTCCTGCTTGCGCTTGATCTGTGCCATCGACCGCTGCCGGCCACCCTCACCACCGGTGAGCGCCTGGTTCAGCGTCAGCTTGCCCGAACGGCGCGAATCGTCGCGGCCCTTCGACGGCTTGGCGTTGCGATCGGTGTCACGGTCATCCTTGCGGGCGGGGGCGGCACCGCCACCCTTGCGGCCCGTGTCGGCAACCTTCGCCTCAAGATCGGCGGGCGTCGCGGCCGGGGCGGCAGGCGCATTGGCCTTTGCCTTGGCGGCAGCTTCCTCGCGCAGACGCTTGGCGTCTTCCTCGGCCTTGGCCTTGGCGCGTTCTTCGCGTTCGCGCTCCTCGGCTTCCTTGGCCTCGATCTCGGCACGGCGGCGCTCACGCTCTTCGGCGCGGGCCTTTTCCTCGGCTTCGCGGGCGGCGGCCTCTTCGGCCTCGCGCGCACGGGCCGCGGCCAGTGCCTTCATCCGGCGTTCCAGTTCGGCGTCCGAAATACCTGCCGGGCGCTTGGACGGATCACCGCCCGTGGCGCCACCGCCCCCGCCGGCCTTGCCGGCCGCGGGCTTGGGTACGACGACCCGTTTGCGTTTGGTCTCGACCACGACACTCTTGGTCCGGCCGTGGCTAAAGCTTTGCTTTACCTGTCCGGAACGCGGGCCGCCGCGCAGGCCGAGAGTCTTCTTGCCGTCACTATCGCTCATGTGGTCTTCTTTACCTTTCCGGTGGCGTCTCCACCGACATCATCTCGAACGCCTGAAAGCCGCACGGCGTCCTCTCTGAAGCTGTCAGTGAGTCCCCCTGGCGCAAGCGCCGCATGTATCACATGTTCCCGACCGAAAGCCAAACCCAATTCTGGCGCGGTCAGGATCTCGAAAAACGACCCCCTTCCGCCGGGTGGCCGCAGCTTGGATTTTCCACGTTCCGACCCGTCAGAGGCCTGAATCAGGATGGCTGCCTTTTCCTGCAGCAGCCAGTCTTTCACCTTCTCGTAACCGGCAATCGCCCGGCCCGCCTTGCGTGCCATGGCCAATCGTTCGGTCACACGACGCAAAAGCGCCGCTTCAACATCTGCCACCAGGGTTGGTGGCACATTCACCTGCCGTTTCGCCCCACGGGAAAACAGCTTTTTCTTCACGGCCGTCTCAAGCGCCGACCGTTCGGCCGAAACCCAGATGCCGCGACCTGGCAGCTTTTCCGCCAGGTCGGGATAGATCGTATCGTCCGGACCCACGACAAACCGGATCAGGCCGCGCTTGGGGTGGACCTCTCCCGTCGCAATGCACTTGCGCTCGGGGTCGGTATAATCCTTTTCGCGGCCGCCGCGTGACATGCCCTGCGTCCTTACGCCT
Source organism: Oceaniglobus trochenteri (assembly GCF_020529025.1). Classification (GTDB taxonomy): domain Bacteria; phylum Pseudomonadota; class Alphaproteobacteria; order Rhodobacterales; family Rhodobacteraceae; genus Oceaniglobus; species Oceaniglobus trochenteri. Next base: position 305,700 of record NZ_JACNMM010000003.1, on the reverse strand, counting down.
CGGCCTCTTCGGCCGGTTCCTCGGTTTCGTCTTCCTCGGGCTCAAGCTCGGCAGGATCGACCCAACCCAACTGGATTCGGGCGGTCATGACCATATTCTGCGCCTCTTCCAGAGAAACGTCAAATTTCTCTAGCACGCCGTCATCCTTGACCCGCTCGCCGTCGACCGTCGTCCAGCCGCCGGCAAGTTCCCAGTCGGCGCAGGTGGCGAAATCTTCCAGCGTCTTCACGCCGTCGTTGGCCAGTGCCTCAATCATCTGGGGGGTCAGCCCCTCGAAATCAATAAGGCTCTGCTCGACACCCAGGGCCTTGGCGTTTTCCAGGGCCTTGCGGTTCTGTTCGTCGAGGTAATCCTTGGCCCGCGCCTGAAGTTCCTGCGCCGTACTGTCGTCAACGCCGTCGATGACCAAAAGTTCATCGGCTTCGACATAGGCCACTTCTTCCAGGTTGGTGAACCCTTCCGAAACCAGAAGCTGGGCGAAGAATTCATCAAGGTCCAGCGTGTCCATGAACAGCTTGGTGCGTTGCTCGAACTCGGCCTGACGGCGCTTGGATTCCTCTTCCTCGGTCATGATGTCGATGTCGAGCCCGGTCAGCTGCGAGGCAAGGCGCACGTTCTGGCCACGCCGCCCGATGGCCAGCGAAAGCTGCTCATCCGGCACGACGACCTCGATCCGCTCGGCCTCTTCGTCCAGCACGACCTTGCTTACCTCGGCGGGCTGAAGCGCGTTCACCAGGAAGGTCGGCATGTCCTCGTTCCAGGGGATGATGTCGATCTTCTCGCCCTGAAGCTCGTTCACGACAGCCTGCACCCGGCTGCCCCGCATGCCGACGCAGGCGCCGACCGGGTCGATCGACCCGTCATAGGAGATCACGGCGATCTTGGCGCGCGAACCCGGGTCGCGGGCGACGGCCTTGATCTCGATGATTCCGTCATAGATTTCCGGCACTTCCATCTTGAACAGCTCGGCCATGAACTGCGGGTCGGTGCGGCTGAGGAAAATCTGCGGGCCACGCGCCTCGCGGCGGACATCCTTGATGTAGCAGCGGACGCGATCGTTGGTGCGATGGCTTTCGCGCCCGATCTTGTCGTTGCGCCGCAGGATACCTTCGCCGCGGCCGATATCCACGATGATGTTGCCGTATTCCTCGCGCTTGACCACACCGTTGATGATGGTGCCCACACGATCCTTGAATTCTTCGTACTGACGGTCACGCTCGGCCTCACGCACCTTCTGCAGGATTACCTGCTTGGCGCTCTGCGCGGCGATCCGGCCCATTTCCACGGGCGGCACCTCGTCGGTCAGCTCGTCCCCGACCTTGGGGTCGGCCATGTACTGCTTGGCCTGCTCGACCGTCAGTTCGGCCTGGTAGTTCTCAAGCAGCTCATCCTCGACCACCGTGCGCACGCGGGTAAAGGTGGCGCGGCCCGTCTTGCGGTCGATCGACACGCGGATGTCCATTTCGCTGCCGTAGCGGCTTTTGGCAGCCCGGGCGAGCGATTCTTCCATCGCCTCGACCACAAGGCCCGGGTCGATCATCTTTTCGCGTGCCACCGCCTCGGCGGTCTGAAGCAGTTCCAGCTGGTTGGCAGAGGTAATCGCCATCGCTCAGTTCTCCCTTGGTGCCTTCGGGGGCGTGTCATCTTCGTCGTCGTCCAGCACGGTTTCCACCGCGTCGAACTGTGATTCGTCTATCTGTCCGGCATCCTTGCGGCTGCGCAGAACGTCGCGGATCAGGTCTTCGGTCAGCACCAGCTTGGCATCGCTCAGCCAGTCGAACTGAAGCCCGATGGTGCCTTCCTCGATCTCGATCAGAACCTCGCTGCCCTCGACCCCGGCCAGGATGCCCTTGAACCGGCGGCGGCCGTCGATCATCTCGGTCGTCTCGATCTTGGCCTCATAGCCTTCCCAGGCGTCGAAATCCTTGAGCCGGGTCAGCGGCCGGTCGATGCCGGGGCTGGAAACCTCAAGCGTATAGGCTTCCTCGATCGGGTCCTCGACATCCAGGTGCGCGGAAACGGCGGTGGAAATCACGCCGCAATCGTCAACCTCGATTCCGCCCTCGGGCCTGTCGGCCATGATCTGGACCGTGGGCGTCTTGCCGCCCATGTAGCGCACGCGCACCAGTTCGAAACCAAGGTCTTCGATCACCGGAGTGATCACCTCGGCTAGGCGGCGGTCGATCGTGGCTTTTGCAATCATGTCGGACATGGCTGACCTGTATCCCCCATGGATCGGGCACAAAAAAACGGGCGCGCGGCCCGTGAAAAATTCCGGTGGAACCTTCGGGTTTGGACCCCGACGCGCCGCTGATTGGCGTTAGTTAGGTTCAAACCGGGGGAAACACAAGGGGTTTCTGCCGGCCCTGATCCGGGGCGGTGGCGACGAACCGTTAAGGTTTTTGTGAGCATCGTGGAAAAAAGGACGAATCACGAGGGCCAAGGTGCCATCCAGACATTTCCTCGACACGCTGGCCCGTCAGAACGAAATGACCGCCCGCGATCTTCCCTCGCGGATTCTTTCGGTTTCGGCCTCTTTCGCTGCCGGGCTGTTCTTTGCCGACGGCGCGGCGATCAGCGCCATGTTCCTTGCCTATCTCTTGATCGAAGGCGGCGGTATCCTGGCGATCCGGCGCCAGCGGTCAGGATATTCCGCGCCGGTCTACGCGCTTCAGTTCCTGGCCTGCCTAGCGGGCAGCCTGGCCGCGATGATGATGCCCGTGCTGGCCTGGCATCACGGCAGCATCACCTCTCACATCTACGCCTTCACGGTGTTCTTCGGCGCCGTCCTGCACGTGATTGTCGTGCGCTCCTACCACCTGCCCTTCACCCTGGCCGTGGTCAGCCCGATGATCGCCACCGGCCTCTGGATCGCGGTCGCCGAACTGCGGCGCGAGCCTGATTTCCTCTTGCGCGGGGTCGGAATCGGGATGACGGCGCTGCTCGGGCTCTATGCCTTTCAGGCCATCCTGGAAATGCACCGCATGCGCCAGTCCATGTTCGCGGCAAAGGACCGTGCCGAGGCGGCCAATCGCGCGAAAAGCAGGTTCGTCACCGCGATGAGCCATGAGATCAGGACGCCCCTGAACGGCATCCTCGGGATTGCCCAGCTTGAGGTTGACGCGGCCGATACCGATGCCCGGCGCGACCGGGCCGACATCCTGCTCAGTTCCGCCATCACCCTGCGCGCCCTGGTCGATGACGTGCTGGACCACGCCAAGATCGAAGCCGGCAAGATGGACATTCGCCCAACCCCGACCGATCCGGTGCAACTGGGCCATACCGTCGTGCGGCTTTTTGCCGACCAGGCAAGGCGCAAGGGGGTGCGGCTTGCCCTGGATATCGAACCGGGGCTGCCGCCGCTGATCCTGGCGGATGCCCTTCGCCTGCGCCAGATCATGTCGAACCTCATTTCCAACGCCGTGAAATTTACCGAATCGGGCGAGGTGCGGCTGACCATGGGCATCGCCCCGCCGCGGGTCCGCCCGCAGTTCTGGTTCACGGTGCAGGACACCGGCGCCGGGATGAGAGAGGAGGATTGCGCCCGCCTGTTCGAATCCTTTGTCCAGGTCGATCCCGACAGCGAAAGGGCGGCCTCGGGAACGGGGCTGGGGCTTGTCATCTCGCGCAACCTTGCGCGGATGATGGAGGGTGATCTGACCGTCAGCTCAATCCCCGGCAAGGGATCGGTCTTCCGCTTTGACATGCCGCTGCGTGAACCCGAACGCCAGGCCGGGGCGGCACCGATCCTTCAGCCCAACGCCCCGGCCGACCGTTGCCTTGCCGCGCAGCGGGTTTTGTTGGTGGACGACAACCGCGCCAACCGCATGATCGCCCGCGCCTTCATGGAAAAGGCCCGGATGACCGTGACCGAGGCCGATGGCGGCGCCTCCGCCCTTGCCCTGCTGGTCACACGGCGCTTCGACATGATCCTGCTGGACATGCAGATGCCCGGCATGGACGGGCTGACGACATTGGCGCGCATAAGGAAATTGCCCGATCAATCGGCGCAACTGCCGGTCATCGCGCTGACCGCCGATGCCGCGCCCGAAGATCGCGCCCACTACCTGAACGCCGGGCTGGACGGCTACCTGGCCAAGCCCCTGTGCCGCATGACCATGTTTCGCGAGATCGAACGTGTCCTGGCCCGGCGCGGGGTCAGCGGGTTGGCGGCCGAGTGAGAAACGAAAAACGCCCCGCCAATGGCGGGGCGCTTCATCACAACAAGACCGGGGCGATCAGGCGAACCACCACCGTTCGATCAGGCGCGAGCTGTCCATCTGGAACACGTTGCCGATGGTCCCCGAATTGGCCAGCTTGGCCGAGGCCGCATCGACGAAGTTGGCATACATCGGAATGACGGTGCCGCCTTCCTTGGAATCCAGCTCCTGCATCTCGCGATACATCTCGCGCCGCTTGCCGGAATCCAGCGTGGCACGGGCCTCGATCAGCAGCTTCTGGAACCTGTCGTTCACCCACTTGCTGTCGTTCCAGGGTGCGCCCGCTTCGTTCACGCTCGAGAACATCCAGTCTTCGGTCACGCGGCCCGACCAATAGCTGGCGCACCAGGGCTTCTTGATCCAGACGTTCGACCAATAGCCGTCGGCCGGTTCCTGCACGACGTTGATGTCGATGCCGCAGTTCTTGGCCGAGGCCTGGTAAAGCTGCGCCGCATCCACCGCACCGGCAAAGGCCGCGCTCGAAGCCGACAGATCGACCGAAAGCCCGTCCATCCCGGCCTCTTTCAGATAGAACCTGGCCTTGTCAGGGTCGTATTCGTTCTGTTCAAGGTCGGCGGCATAATACTGGTTCGCCGGGCCGATGTGGTGGTCGTTGGCCACGGCGCCGTGGCCCTGAAGGATCTTGTCCACCAGTTCCTGCCGATTGACCGCATGTTTCAGTGCCCGGCGCACGTTCACATCGGTGAAAGGGTCGAGGTTGGTCAGCATCGGGAAGGTGAAATGCTGGTTGCCCGTCACCTCGAAGATCTTGACCATCGGGTTGGCCTTCATCAGCGGCTCGGTCTTGAAATCGACGCGGTTCACGGCATCGACCTGCCCGGTCATCAGCGCGTTCATCCGGGCCGAGGCATCGTTGATCGCGATGATCTCGACCTCGTCGAACCAGCCGGCCTTGCCGTCCTTGTAGTGGCTGTCGACCCGCTTGCCCAGGAACCGCACACCGGGGTCCAGGGTTTCGGCGCGGTACATGCCGGTGCCGATGCCCTTGGCGATGGCTTCGTCCACCTGGCCGGCCGGATACATCAGCAGGTGATAATCCGACATCAGGAAGGGGAAATCGGCGTTGCCGGATTCCAGCACCATCTGCACTTCGTGTTCGCCCAGCTTCTTCATCTCGCTGATTGCCGCGACAATCGGCTGTGCCGCCGATTTCGAGCCTTCGGCCACATGCATGTTCAGCGATTCGATCACATCATCGGCGCCGAAGGGCTTGCCGTTGTGGAAGGTCACGCCCTCGCGCAGCTTGAACGTCCAGGTTTTGGCATCGGGGGTCGATTCCCAGCTTTCCGCCAGTTCGCCCACCAGTTCGCCGCTGGCCGAAATCTCGGTCAGGCAATCGAAGACGCAGCCGAAGGCGGCCATGATCATGAAGGTGTCGGAATGGGTGCGGCCATCCCAGCTGTCGCTGGTATTCGCGCCCGCCAGGCCCAGCCGCAGCCGTCCGCCCTTCTTGGCCTGCGCCATCACCGGCAGGCCGGTGGCCGCAAGAACACCGGCAGCGGCGCCCGAACGCAGCAGGCCGCGTCTTGAGATATTGGTCATGTCATTCTCCCGTTCGTTTCTTGATTGCGGGGTTGTCCCACAGGTTTACTGCCCCTTGTCGGGGCGATTCGGTTACATCTTACCGACTGCTGCATCGCCGATGTTATCAACTCCGCGTTCCTTCAGCAGATCGTCGAGCCAGTCCGGGTCCATCTCGGGGACCGAGGACAGCAGCAGGTCGGTATAGGGGTGATGGGGCGGGCGGAACATTTCCACCTTGCCGCCCTGTTCGACCACCGCGCCATCCTTCATCACCACCACTTCGTCGGCAATGGCGCGCACCGTGGCCAGATCGTGGGTGATGAACATATAGGTCAGGCCCAATTCGTCCTGCAACCGCGCCAGCAGTTTCAGGATGCCTTCCGCGACAAGCTGGTCCAGCGCGCTTGTCACCTCGTCGCAGATGATGAATCGGGGCTCGGCCGCAAGGGCGCGGGCGATGCCGATACGCTGTTTCTGGCCCCCCGAAAGTTCGGACGGCAGGCGGTCGATATATTGTTTCGGCTCAAGCTCGATCTGGTTCAGCAGTTCCTCGACCCGGGCGCGCTTTTTCGCGCCGCGCAGCCCCAGGTAAAACTGCACCGGCCGGCCGATGATGTCCCCGATGGTCGAACGCGGGTTCAGGGCGGTATCGGCCATCTGATAGATCATCTGCACCTGGCGCAGCTGTTCCTTGCTGCGCTTGCGGTAATCCGGCGGCAAATCGACACCGTCAAAGGCGATGGCGCCCGCGCGGGGCGGCAACAGCCCGGTGATGCAGCGTGCTGCCGTGGACTTGCCGCTGCCGCTTTCGCCCACCACGGCCACGGTGCGCCCGGCGTGCATGTCGAAGCTGACATCGTGCAGAACATCGGTGGTGCCATAGGCGGCGGTGATGTTGCGCAGGCTGACCACGGGTGTCGCGCCTTCCGGGATCGAGGGTTTCATTGGGCGTTCGAAACTGCGCACGGCCCAAAGCGATTTGGTGTAATCCTCGGTGGGGGCCGACAGCATGGTGCGGGTGTCGGCCTCTTCCACCTCGTCGCCCTTCAGCAGAACCTTGATCCGGTCGGCCATCTGCGCCACCACCGCCAGGTCATGGGTGATATAGATCGCGGCGGTGTCGAATTGTTCGACGATGTCGCGAATGCTGGCCAGCACCTCGATCTGGGTGGTGACATCCAGCGCGGTCGTGGGTTCGTCGAAGATGATGAGATCGGGCCGGCATGACATGGCCATGGCCGTCATCGCGCGCTGCAACTGCCCGCCGCTTACCTGGTGGGGATAACGAAAACCGATCTCGTCGGGATTGGGCAGGCGCAGGCGGGCATAAAGCTCCATGCCGTCGCGTTCGCTTTCGGCCTTGTCCATCACGCCGTGCTGGACCGGGCCCTCGGTGTGCTGGTCGATGATCCGATGCGCGGGGTTGAAGCTGGCCGCGGCCGACTGCGCGACATAGGCGATACGCTTGCCCAGAAGGGCGCGCTTGGTCGCTGCCGGGGCCTGCACCAGATCGACACCGTCGAATTCCACCGAACCGCCCGAAATGCGGCATCCGTCACGGGCGAACCCCATGGCGGCCAGCCCGACCGTGGATTTGCCGGCGCCGGATTCGCCGATCAGGCCCAGAACCTCGCCCCGGTTCAGATCAAGATCGATCCCGTTGACGATCTGCGTCCATGTCTCGTCGCTGCGACCTTCGATCTTCAGCCCGCGGATCTTCAGAAGCTGCTTCGCGTTCATATCGCTCACTCCTTCAGGCCCGATGAACGGTGCAGCATCCAGTCGACCACGAAATTCACCGCCACGGTCAACAGGGCGATCGCCCCCGCCGCCATCAGCGGCAGCGCGGCCGTCAGCGGAGAGAAGGCGGCGAAGTTGATGAACTGCGACAGGTCGCGCACCATGGTGCCCCAGTCGGCCAGCGGCGGCTGGATGCCCACCCCCAGGAACGACAGCGACGCGATGGTCAGGAACACGAAACAGAACCGCAAGCCGAACTCGGCCAGCAAGGGCGCCGTGGCATTGGGCAGGATTTCCTTGAAGATCAGGTATCCCATCCCCTCACCGCGCAGCTTGGCCGCCTCGATGTAATCCATGACGACGATATTGCCGCCCACCGCCCGGGCCAGCCGGAAAACACGGGTGGAATCGATGACCGCGATGATCAGGATCATGTAGATCGTCAGAAGATGCGGCTGCGATCCGGCCCAGGCGCTGGCGATGGTCATCAGCAGAAGCGCAAAGATCAGCGACGGGATGGCCATGAGAACATCCACCATCCGGCTGAGCAACTGATCCAGCCATCCGCCCAGTGTCGCCGCCAGAAACCCAAGTGTGCCGCCCAGAAGGAACGCGATCAGCGTGGTGGCAAAGGCGATGCCCACGGTGTTCTGCGCGCCATAGATAAGCCGGCTTAGCAAATCGCGCCCGATCTGGTCGGTGCCCAGGGGATGTGCGGGATCGCCACCAATGGCCGGATCGCCGCCGGGCAGGACGTTGACCTTGGCGAAAATCTCTTCCTGGCCGTGGGGCGCGAGGACACCGGCAAAGATGGCCAGGATGGCATAAAGCAGGATGATCAGGATGCCGAAACTGGCGGTCAGCGGCATCTGGCGAAACAGGCGCCGCGTGCCGCCCGGCCCCAGGTTTCGCCCCAGCAGGCGAAACAGCCAGGCCGCGATGGCGAAAACCACGAAGCCCTGAACGGCCCAGCGGAAGAACACCGCGCTTTCCACGAAAATGTAGAGGTAAACACCCCAGAACGCGACGAAGACCGACAACATCCAGCCAAAGGCCGTTGTCAGCTCCATGTCGCGAAAATAGGTCCGCCCTGAAAGGCGCCCTGCAAACCGGAAGACCCAGGCGGCCAGAACCAGAAAACCGACACAGGCGACAAGACCCACAACAACATTCATTTCGGATGCCTCAGCCGCGGGTTGGACAGGATCGACAGGATGTCGGCCAGCAGGTTCAGCAGGATGTATGCCCCCGCAAAGATCAGGCAACAGGCCTGCACCACCGGAATATCCCGGATCTTCACCGAATCGACGAACAGCTGCCCGATGCCGGGATAGACAAAGACCACCTCGACCACGACGACACCGGTGATCAGGTAAGCCAGGTTCAGGGCGATGACGTTGATGATCGGGGCCAGGGCATTGGGCAGGGCGTGGCGCACGATCACCCGCATGGGCGACATGCCCTTGAGCCGCGCCATTTCGATATAGGGGCTGGCCAGCAGGTTGATGATCGCCGCGCGGGTCATCCGCATCATGTGGGCCGTCACCACCAGCGTCAGCGTCAGCGCGGGCAGAAGCGTCTTTTCCAACCTCTCGCCCAGGCCCATGCCGTCATAGATGTTCGACAGCGACGGCAGCAGCGGGTTCAGTACGGCCAGGAACAGGATCAGGATATAGGCCAGGAAGAACTCGGGGCTTGAGATCGAGCTGAGCGTGAAGACATTGGCCACCTTGTCGAAGGCCGAATTCCGGTAGAGCGCCGCCAGGATGCCAAGGGTCAGGGAAACCGGCACCGCGATCGCCGCCGTCACCCCCGCCAGGAACATGGTATTGGCAAAGCGTGGCCCGATCTGCGCCAGGACCGAGGCCTTCTCGGCATCGCTGCCGGTGAAGCTGACGAAATTGGCTTGGGCGAAACTGGTACCCAGATCGCCATGCAGCACATCGGCAAGCCATTGGAAATACCGCGTGACCGGTGGCTGATCCAACCCCAGGTCGCGCCGGATTGCGGTAACGGCCTCGGGCGTGGCGCCCTGGCCCAGGATCGCCTGGGCGAAATCGCCAGGAAGCATGTTGACCGCTGTAAAGATCACGATCGACACGACGAAAAGCGTCAGGAGGCCAAGAAAAAGCCGATGCAGAACAATACGTGACAGGGCGCCCAAGGGCCATTCTCCGGTTTTTGTTGACTGGCAGGTTAATGAAAAGATGCGCTTCGTGTAACCCCCCAATTCTGCAACCGGTCTACCGCAGATCGCGCGCCAGATCGTCCATCGTCTTGACCAGGGCGCGGCTTATCCCCGGTTCCGACAGGGCATGGCCGGCCCGCGGCACCATCACCAGGCGCGACGCGGGCCAGGCCTTGTGCAGACCCCAGGCCGAGGCGGGCGGGCAGATCATGTCATAGCGGCCCTGCACGATGGTGCCCGGCACATCGCGGATGCGGCCGATGTCCTGAAGGATCTGGCCATCGCGATCCAGGAAGCCCGCGTTGGTGAAATAGTGGTTTTCAAGCCGGGCAAAGGCGCGGGCGTATTCCGCCGGGCTTTCGCCGCCGGGGCCGTCGTTGTCGATGCTGGCAAGGGTGTTTTCCCATCCGGCCCAGGCGCGGGCGTGGCGGGTTTCCACCATCATGTCGCCGGAAAACAGGCGCCGGTGATAGGCGGCGATCAGATCGTGGCGTTCGTCTTCGGGGATCGGGTCGGTGAAGCGGGCCCAGACATCGGGCCAGAACTGCCCCGCGCCGCCACCGTAGAACCACCGCAGTTCGGCCTGGGTCATCAGGAAGACGCCGCGCAGGACAAGATGCGCCACCCGGTCAGGGTGCGCCTCGCCATAGATCAGGGCCAGCGTCGCCCCCCAGCTGCCGCCGAAGACGATCCAGCGATCAATGCCAAGCGCCGTGCGGATGCGTTCGATATCGGCCACCAGGTGCCATGTCGTGTTCGCCTCGACACTGGCATGGGGGCGCGAGCGGCCACAGCCGCGCTGATCGAACAGGATGATCCGATAAACCGAGGGGTCGAAGTACCGCCGCATCGACGGTGAACAGCCGCCGCCGGGGCCGCCATGCAGCACGACAACCGGAATGCCATCACGCCTGCCGCATTGTTCGACATAGACCCGATGCCCGTCGCCCACGTCCAGCATGCGCTGATCGAAAGGGTCGATGGGGCGATAAAGATAGCTGGCTGCGCTCTTTTGACCTGAAACCTTGTCCATTCAAGCTCTATATAACGTGGAAGTCCGCCCCGCCACGGGCAGTTGTCTTAAAAAGGGTATCATATCAATGCAGCACCCCGCGCAACAAAGCACCGTTGACGCAGCGGAAGTCGCCAAGTTCGAGGCAATGGCCGCCGAATGGTGGGACCCGAACGGCAAGTTCAAGCCGCTGCACATGCTCAACCCCTGCCGCCTGGATTACATCACGGCGCAGATCGCATCCGAGTTCGACCGCGACCTGAAAGGCGCCCTGCCCTTCGCCGGCCTGCGAATCCTCGACATCGGGTGCGGTGGCGGCCTGCTTTCCGAACCCATGGCGCGGCTCGGGGCCGAGGTGGTGGGCGCCGATGCGGCGGCGGGCAATATCCCGGTGGCCCAGGTTCACGCGGCGCAATCGGGCCTGACGATCGATTATCGCCACACCACCGCCGAAGACCTGGCGCAGGCGGGCGAAAGGTTCGACGCTATATTGAACATGGAGGTGGTCGAACATGTGGCCGACCCGCTGTCGTATCTGACGGCCTGCCAAACCCTGCTGAAGCCTGGGGGGCTGATGGTGTGTTCCACCCTGAACCGAAACCCGAAAAGCTTTGCCATGGCGATTGTCGGGGCCGAATGGGTCATGCGCTGGCTGCCCAAGGGCACCCACGAGTGGAGCAAGTTCATCACGCCCGACGAATTGTTCGACCTGTTGCGCCGGGCCGGGCTGAACCCGGTCGACAAGACCGGGTTCGTGTTCAACCCGCTGGGCTGGTCATGGAGCCTGTCGGACCGGGATCTGAGCTGCAACTACGTCACCACCAGCCTGAAACCCGCCTGAACGGCGTCAGGCGGCCAGCATCGGGTCAAGCTTGCCCGCCCGCTCAAGCGCGAAAAGATCGTCGCAGCCGCCCACATGTTTGCCGCCGATGAAGATCTGCGGCACCGTGTGGCGGCCATTGGCGCGCTGCATCATCGCCTGTTTCTGCGCCGCATCCCGCGACACGTCGGTTTCGACAAATCCCACGCCCTTCTGCGTCAGCAGCCGCTTGGCCGCATGGCAGAATCCGCACAGGGGCGAGGTGTAGATTTCGACATTGGCCATCCGACCCTCCTGCATCTGGTTCGTAGGGGTATCTAGGTATCTTTGACCACGCGCGCCAGTGTCACGGTATCGACACGGGCCGCACCGGCCGCCTGGCAAGCCTCGGCGCAGGCGGCCAGGGTGGCGCCGGTGGTCATCACGTCGTCCACCAGAACCACGTCGCGCCCTTCCAGAAGCGCGCCATATTTCGGGTGCGGTCGGATTGCCGCCTGGACATTGGCAAAGCGTTCATCGGGAGTCTTGCCATCCTGTCGGTCGGTGTTGCGGCACCGGATCAGGGCCCGGGGCGAAACCTGCACCCGCGCCTCGCGCGCCAGGGCCGTGGCCAGCAGGGCGGATTGATTGAACCGGCGTTTGAGCATCCGCAGCCAATGGATGGGCACCGGCACGATCAGCGAACCCGGCGTCACGATATCGCCCGCCGCGCGGTGCATCCAGCGCGCCGCCGGGCGCACGATATCTTGCCGGTCGCCGTGTTTCAGCGCCAGCACCATGCGCCGCCCCTTGTCGCGATACACCATGGCGGTGCGCCCCCGTATCCAGGGGCGCGGCAAGGCCATGCAATCGTCGCAATGGACGGTGTGGCCGTCATCCTCACCCATCAGCGGGGCGCCGCAGATGTCGCAGGCCAGCCCCGCCACGAAGGGCGTATCGCGCCAGCAGGGCCCGCACAGCCCGCTGCCCAGTTCGACCAGTGTGTCGCACAGCACACACTGATGCGGATAAATCAGCGACAATGCGCTTTGCAAAACCCTCATCCTGCGCCTACTTCACTTCCATGTCCGTACCACCGCCCCTGACCGACCGCCCTGCCCTTGCCCTTCATCGCGCTCGCGCCCGGCTTGAGGATGCGCGGTTCCTGCATGACGAGGCATTGGACCAGGTTCAGGAAAGACTGGAAGAGGTTAACAGGGCGTTTACCGCGCCAGCCATTGTAACCGCCCATCCCGAACTCTGGGCAGGCGCCGTTCCGGGTGCCCTTTTGGTTGAACCCGACGAAACCCTGCGTCTTGCGCCCGGACAGCATGACCTGGTGATCCATGCCATGGCGCTGCAATGGGCCGACGATCCGGTGGGCCAACTGGTGCAGGCACGGCGTGCGCTAAGGCCCGACGGGCTTTTCCTGGCCGTCTTTCCCGGCGGCCAGACCCTGAGCGAACTGCGCGCCGCCCTGGCCGAGGCCGAAACCGCCCTGCGCGGCGGGCTGTCGCCCCGGGTTGCCCCGATGGGCGAATTGCGCGACCTCGGTGGCCTTCTGCAACGGTCCGGTTTCGCCCTGCCCGTGGCCGATACGGCGCCCCTGACGGTCACCTACAGATCGGCGCTGCACCTGATGCGCGATCTTCGCGCCATGGGGGAAACCAACGCCCTGGCCGCCCGCGACCGCCGCTTCGCCCCCCGCGCCCTGTTTGCGCGCGCCGCCGAGATTTATCACGCGCATTTCGCCGCCGATGCCGACAGGGTGCGCGCCACCTTCGAACTGGTGTTCCTCACCGGCTGGGCGCCCGACGAATCGCAACAGAAGCCCATGCGCCCCGGGTCTGCCAAGGCGCGCCTGGCTGATGCCCTTGGCGTGCCCGAACGCCCGGTTCCCGACCCTGCGACACCGGGGCGCGATTGACCCGGGGGTAAAACCCGTTATCTCCCCCGGAAACGTTTCTTTCACGGATCGGGATATACCTATGTCGGATGCCAAACTGACCGACGGCACACCCATGCTCACCGCGCCGGATGCCGTGTGCCCGGCCCATGCCCCCAAGGATCACCCCCGGGTTCCGCCCGGCCGTGTCGGGGTATTGCTGGCCAACCTCGGCACGCCAGACAACTATGATTACTGGTCGATGCGCCGATATCTGAACGAATTCCTGTCCGACCGCCGGGTGATCGACTATGCGCCGTGGAAATGGCAGCCGCTGCTGCAACTGGTGATCCTCAGCAAACGGCCCTTCACCTCGGGCGCGAATTACAAGTCGATCTGGAATCACGACAAGGGCGAAAGCCCCCTGGCCACCATCACCAAGGCGCAGACCGCGAAGATCACCGAGGCGATGAAGGCCCGCTATGGCGACGACGTGATGGTGGATTACTGCATGCGTTATGGCAATCCTTCCACCAAGTCCAAGGTGCGGGCCATGGTCGCGGCAGGGTGTCAGAAGATCCTGTTCTTCCCGCTTTATCCGCAATACGCCGGGGCCACCACGGCCACCGCGAACGATCAGTTCTTTCGCGCGCTGATGGCCGAGAAATGGCAACCCGCCGTGCGCACCGCCGCGGCCTATTTCGACCATCCCGCCTATATCGAGGCCCTGGCCCAATCGGTGGAGCGGGCCTATGGCGCGATGGAGGTGAAACCCGATCTTCTGGTCGCCTCCTACCACGGAATGCCCCAGCGTTACCTGACCGAGGGCGACCCCTATCATTGCCAGTGCCAGAAGACGACGCGCCTCTTGCGCGAAAGGCTGGGCTGGGACGAAAGCCGCATCAACTCGACCTTCCAGTCGCTGTTCGGCCCCGAGGAATGGCTGAAACCCTATACCGTCGATGAGGTGGCGCGCCTGGCCAAGGCGGGCACGAAAAGGATCGCGGTGATTTCACCCGCCTTTTCGGCCGATTGCATCGAAACCCTGGAAGAGATCAACGGCGAGATCCGCGAGAGTTTCGAACACGCGGGTGGCGAAAGCTTCACCTACATTCCCTGCCTAAACGATGACGATGCGCATATCGCGGCACTGTCGGCGGTCATCGAGGAGAACTTAAAGGGCTGGATCGCCTGACACCAGCCACCGGACAAAATAAAAACGGCCGGATCTCTCCGGCCGTTTTTGATTCGATAGTCGTTTCGACGAATTAGTCGGAAACGGCCACGGCCACGATCACGGCCAGCAGCAGCAGCGGAACAACGATGCCGCCCGACGAAGAAGTGGTTTCTTCGACGATGACTGCGGGTTCCATGACCACGGGGGCCAGACCGCCGGCCATTGCGCCGGTGGCAGCAACCGACAGAGCGGCGGCGAGTGCGAGTTTCTTCATTTTAAATCCTCCAGTATCGCCTGGTGCCGAGGGTTATTGAGGACGGCAGCAGGCACCCAAGACTGTACCTCGTACTATTCTTTAAGCAGTAAAGGAGGAGTGATGCAAATGTGAGTTATCGTTCTAAGGGGCTGTTTCGCCAGAGTTTCGTCAAATAAGCAACACTTGTGTACCGTGCTTGGCCATACCGAAGAGTTCGGCGATATGTTCATTGTAAAGACCGATGCATCCATTGGATGATCGACGGCCAATCTTGCGGGTATCGTGGGTTCCGTGGATGCGATAATAGGTCCAGCTGAGATACAAAGCGTGTGTTCCCAAGGGGTTATCCGGCCCGGCGGGCACGAAATCGGGCCATTCGGGGTTGCGTTCCTTCATCGACGGCGTCGGGCGCCACTCCGGCCCTTCGACCTTGCGCACCACTTCGGTACGGCCCAGTCGTGTCAGATCGTCGGTCAGAGGCACCGAAGTCGGGTACAGCTTGTAGACCGATTCGTCCTCGGTCCAGAAATGCAGGGCGCGTGACGTGATATCGACCAATATCGCCCCGTTGGTCAGATTGTTGAAATAGGGCTGCCAATCCAGCGACCGGAAGCTGGAGGCATTGCGACGATTCGTCGTCGCCGGGGGAAGGTATTCGGTGCTGTTGTCCAGTGCCAGCGCCGGCGTTGCCAGTACGCCCGTTGCGGCGGCCGCGGTGCTAAGGAACCGGCGGCGGTTGAACATATTTTCGTGACCCTGCGACATGGTTTGCCCCTGCTGTCCCAAATTCTCGGTGAATCTGCCGTTTTTTAACGCTGTTCCCGCCTTTCCGCAATTCAAACCGGCGCGATCACGCCACCCGGCCGGCACCACGGGGTTTGAACCGGCGGACGATTGCCTATAAGTCCGGGTGGCAGAATTTAAACCCAGGTGATCCCGTTGATGAATCGTCGCTTTGCCCTCATGCTTCCCTTCGCCCTTGTGGTGGCCGCCTGTACGCCGGTTGCTCCGCCCCGTCTGGGCAGCGACGGCAAGCCCCTGTCGAAGCTGTATCGCATCAATGATGCCGACACGGCCGCGATCCAGTTCCGGATGCTGGATTCGGTGAATGCCCTGCGCCAGGCCGCAGGCGCGGTTCCCCTGCAACTGAACGCCGAGCTGAACGCCGCCGCCGCCACCCATTCGCGCGACATGTCGGTGCAGAACCGCCCCTGGCACTTCGGTTCGGACGGGTCTTCGCCTATCGACCGGGTGCGCCGCGTCGGTTACACCGGCAAGCTTCTGGGCGAAAACATCAGCGAAACCTTCGAGACCGAGCTTGAGACCCTGGCCGCCTGGTCGAACGAACCCTCGACACGCAACGTGCTGACCGACCCGAAGGCCCGTCAGCTTGGCTTTGCCTGGTTCCAGGAACCCAACGGCAAGATCTGGTGGACGCTGATCACCGGCACCTGACAAGGTGCCGGCCCATCGTGGTCAGGGCATGACCACGATCTGCGTTCCCGTCGCCACCATCGAATAGATTTCCTCCATCTCGCGGTCCGACACCGAGATGCAGCCCCATGTCCAGTCAGGCTTGCGGTTCTTCTTCAGGTTATAGAACGGCCCGCGGCCATGGATGAAGATGTCGCCCCCCGGCTTCTGGCCCATGGCCTCGGCGAAGGCGCGGTCGCGTTCGTTGGGATAGGACAGGCCGATGGACAGGTGGAACCGGCTTTCGGGATTGCGGCGGTCGATGAAATAGACACCTTCGGGCGTCTTGCCGTCGCCTTCGAACTGCTTGTGGCCCACGGGCGCGAAGCCAAGGTCGAACTTGTAGCTTTTCAAACGCTTTCTGTGGTGCATCAGATGCATTGTGCGCTCGCCCTTGAACACCACGATCTGCGTCACCTCGGGGCCGTTGTAGGTGCGGAATTTCGAACTGCTGCCACAGGCCGAAAGCGCGGCCAGCCCAAGCACGAGAATGAAGAATCTGAAGATTCGCATGGTCGATCACTGCCTCTGTATTTTTTCCCAACCTATACAGAAAACGACCCCATGTCGGAACCGGTATTCACGCGGGCGCGATCACGGTTTCGCGTCCCTGTCGCGTTCCAGCATCTGCTCGATCACCACAAGGCGTGCCAGAACCTCGTCGCGGTAGGTGTCGGTGCGGGCGTTGTCCTCGGAGTGGTGGGCATCCTGCATCGAGTTCACGATCAGGCCCACCAGAAGGTTCACCACCGCGAAAGTCGTGATCAGGATGAAGGGAACGAAGAACATCCAGGCATAGGGATAAACCTCCATCACCGGGCGCACGATGCCCATGGACCAGGATTCCAGCGTCATGACCTGAAACAGCGTATAGCCCGACAACCCGATATCGCCGAACCAGTCGGGAAAGCTCTGGCCGAACAGCTTGGTCGCCATTACGGCGCCGATGTAGAACAGAAGCGACATCAACAGGAAGACCGAGGCCATGCCCGGCAACGCGGAAACAAGGCCCTCGACCACCCGCCGGAGGCTGGGCGCGACCGAGATCACCCGGAACAGCCGCAGGATGCGCAGGGCCCGCAGCACCGAAAGCGTCTGCGCCCCTGGCGCCAGCGACAGCGCGACGATGGTGAAATCGAACAGGTTCCAGCCACGCCGCCAGAACCGGCCGCCCTGCGCAATCATCTTGGCCGCAAGCTCGACCACGAAGATCACCAGGCAAAGCGAATCCAGCACCGGAATCAACGGCCCCGTGGCGCCCATCACCCTGTCCGAGGTTTCCAGCCCCAGAAGAACGGCGTTGAACAGGATCACCGCCAGAATGCCGTTCGTGACGGCCCGACGTTCCAGGAAGGCGGCCAGACGTGCGCGAAATGCCATGAAGTCCTCTTGATTCAGCTTCCGGGGATATGGCCACGGGAAAACCGCGCCGCAACCTCCACATGGGGCGACCAGCGGAATTGATCCACAACCTGCACCCAGTCCAGCCTGTAACCCGCATCGGTCAGGATTTTCGCGTCGCGGGCAAAGGTGACCGGATTGCACGACACCGCCGCGACAACGGGCACTTCGGCGCGGGCAATTTCGGCCGTCTGCGCCTCGGCACCCGCGCGGGGCGGGTCGATCACCACGGCATCGAATTTCGCCAGCTCATCGGGCAGAAGCGGACGGCGGAACAGATCGCGCGTGGCATGGGACAGCTGTTTCAGCCCCTTGGCATGGCGCCAGCCCCGATCCATCGCCGCCAACATCTCGGCCACGCTTTCCACGGCATGCACCTCGGCCTTGCGGGCCAGGGGAAGGGCAAAGGTGCCGCAGCCGGCAAAAAGGTCGGCCACGCGTTTCGCATCGCCCACGGCGCGCAGAACCGCACGGGTCAGCGCCGCCTCGCCCTCGACGGTGGCCTGAAGAAAGGCACCGGCGGGCGGGATGACGCTGGCCGGGCCGAAGACCTGAACCGGGGGGCGGATTTCGACGATCACGTCATCCTCCCAGACCAGGCGCGCCAGATCGTGCTGTCCGGCCAGCCCCGAAAGCTGAATCCGCAAGGGGCCATCCAGGGGTTTTCCACCCCGCACGGTCACATCCAGCCCCGCCGTCGAATGGGTGACGGTGATCGCCATTTCCCCCTTGCGCGATCCGCCCGCCACCACCAGCGCCTGAAAGGCGGGCATCCCGGCCAGGATGGCGGGATGCAGCAGGGTGCAGCCGTCGATTTCGCTGATCACCCCCGAGGCGCGGCCATGAAAACCGATCAGCGCGCCCTTCTTGGTGCGCCGCCCCGACAGCGTGGCACGGCGGCGCGAATTGGCGGGCGATGTGTCGGGGCCGCCCACCTCGGTCTCGATCCCCTGGGCGGACAGGGCATGGCGCACCACCCCCACCTTCCAATCGGCGACAAACCCGTCCGAGGCATGTTGCAAGGCACATCCACCGCAGGCGCGGTAGTGGCGGCAGGGCGGCGTGACCCGGTCGGGCGACGGCGCAAGGATGCGGGGTGCGTCGATGCGTCCGTTCTCGGCTTCGCCCTCGATCCGCTCTCCGGGCAGGGTGCGGGGGGCAAACACCGGCCCCGGCGCGATGCCGTCGCCATGGTGGCCCAGTCGTTCGATGATGTGTTCCATGGCGCCCCGTTATCCTGCAGACGGCGCTGCCGCAATCCCCGCCAGCCACCGCGTGATCGCGGCGCCCGAGCGAAGGTGGATATAGGTCGCATGCGCCGCACCATCGCGCAGATCGAGGTTGCGTCGGCGGGTCCTGCGACTGGAACTCACGATCCAGCGCAGGAATGCACCGTCCAACCGCTCGGGGCAGTCCCTTGGCAGGTCGGGCCGCGTCTGCCCGCCACGATAGAGCATCCGACGCCGCACCACCCGCCAGAGCCGCAACATCAGGGGAAGGTCGAGAAAGATGATGGTATCGGCCCGTGCGGCGCGATTCTCGTAGGTGCGGGACAGCCCGCCTTCGATGATCCAGGCATCGCGCGATTCCCAGGCGCCGATCAGGGGCAGCTTTTCGGCCGTGGGCCGTTCGATCCAGCCGGGTTTCCAATGGATAAGGTCCATATGGCACACCGGCAGGCCGGTCACATCGCCAAGATCACGCGCCAAGGTGCTTTTGCCCGACCCGGGGCCACCGACGATCATGACCCGGCGCATCACTCGGCCGCGTCGCGCACGTCGATGAAGCCCCCCGACTGCCGGTTCCAGTAGCGGGCATAGATGCCGTCGCGTTCCAGCAGATCGTCATGGGTGCCGGTTTCGACGATCCGGCCATCCTCGAGCACGACGATCCTGTCCATCCGCGCGATGGTCGACAGGCGGTGGGCGATGGCCAGCACCGTCTTGCCCTCCATCACGTTGTCCAGCGCCCGCTGGATGTCGGCCTCGACCTCGGAATCTAGGGCGCTGGTGGCTTCGTCCAGCACCAGGATCGGTGCGTCCTTCAGGATGGCCCGGGCCAGGGCGATGCGTTGGCGCTGCCCCCCCGAAAGCTTCACCCCCCGTTCGCCAAGGTGCGCGTCATAGCCGGTGCGCCCCTTGAAATCGACAAGATCAAGGATGAACTCATGCGCTTCGGCCCGCTTGGCGGCTTCGATCATCTCGGCGTCGCTGGCGCCGGGCCGCCCGTAAATGATGTTGTCGCGGGCCGACCGGTTGAACATCGCCGTTTCCTGCGTGACCATGCCGATGCTGCGGCGCAGGCTTTCCTGTGTCACCTCGCGCAGGTCCTGACCGTTGATCGTCACCCGCCCCTCTTCGGCATCGTAAAGCCGCAGAAGCAGCGCCACGAGGGTGGATTTGCCGGCCCCCGAGGCCCCGACGATGCCCAGCTTCTCGCCCCGTGCGATTGTCAGGTCGACATCGCGGATGCCACCCTTTTCGCGGCCATAGGCGAAGGTCACATCCTGGAAACGGATGTCGCCGTCGGCCTCCAGGTCGTGGGCGCCGGGCGCGTCGGTCAGGGTGTGGGGCGGGGTCAGGGTGTTCATCCCGTCCTCGACCTCGCCCACGTTGGCATAGATCGCCATCAGCGTGAAACTGACCCAGCCTGTCATCTGCGCAATGCGGATCGCGATGGCCCCGGCGGCGGCGATGTTGCCCGGCGTTGCCGTGCCCTGCGCCCAGAGATAGAGCGTTCCGCCCACCAGCAGAACCGGCAGGATACCGGCCAGAAGCATCAGCGAAAACCGGAAGGTCGAGGCCAGAACCCCAAAGGCGATCACCCGGTCACGGAAGGTGCGGATCGCGCCGATGGCGGCCTTGTCCTCGTGATCGGCATGGGCGAAAAGCTTCACCGTCTTGATGTTGGTGATGGTATCCACCACCTGCCCCGTCACCATCGCACGGCTGGCCGCCCGCGCCATGCTGCGGGTGCGGATGCGCGGCATGAACCAGCGGATCATGTAAAGATAGATCACCACCCAGATCGCCAGCGCCAGCGCAACCCAGCCGTTGATCGTGGTCAGCAAAAGCGCCGACCCGATCAGTGAGGCCAGTGCGAAGAAGACCACGTTGATCACCTCGGTCGCCACGTCGGTGATGGCGCGGCTGGTCTGCATCTGTTTCTGCGCGATGCGTCCGGCGAAATCGTCGTCGAAGAATGTCACCGCCTGGCCCAGGGTCCAGCGGTGCAGCCGGGTCAGGACAAGGGGGTTCACGTTCGGGCCGACGATGATGGCATTGCTGGCCGCCGAAAGCCCGAACAGCACCGGGCGCACCACGACGAAGAAGACCGCGACGCCCACCAGCATCCACAGCTTGTCCTGGAAAAAGGTGGCGGCGCCGGTATCCAGCGCAGCGTCGATCACCGCGCCCAGAAGGATCGCCGTGATCACCTCGGCCGTGCCGGCCAGCGCCGAAAGGAGGCCGGCAATCCACAGCCACTTCCACGACCCTTCAAGGTTCCAGCGAAAGAAGGCCCCCAGGGTGCGGGGCGGTGCGCCGTCGGCGGGGCGGAAGGCGTCGATCAATCCGGCAAGGCGGTGGGATGTGGCTGTGGTCATTCGGCGGCCTCCGTATCGATGAACCCGCCCGACTGACGCGCCCAGAACCGGGCATAAAGCCCGCCCTTCGCCAGCAAGGTATCGTGATCGCCCTCTTCGGCAATGCGGCCATCGTCGATCACGACGATCCGGTCCATTGCCGCGATGGTGGACAGACGGTGGGCAATGGCGATCACCGTCTTGCCCTCCATCATGCCGTAAAGCGTGTCCTGGATCGCGGCCTCGACCTCGGAATCCAGTGCGCTGGTGGCTTCGTCCAGCACCAGGATCGGCGCATCCTTCAGGATCACCCGCGCCAGTGCCACGCGCTGACGCTGACCGCCCGACAGTTTCACGCCGCGTTCGCCCACCTGCGCGTCATAGCCCTGCCGCCCCTCCGGGTCTTGCAGGTCGATGATGAAATCATGGGCCTCGGCCCGGCGGGTGGCGGCCAGCATCTGGTCTTCGGTCGCGTCGCGGTTGCCGTAAAGCACGTTCTCGCGCACCGAGCGGTGCAGAAGCGAACTGTCCTGCTGCACCATTCCGATGGCCGCGCGCAGGCTGTCCTGCTGCACGCTGGTCACGTCCTGCCCGTCGATCAGGATCTGCCCGCCATCCGGGTCGTAGAACCGCAGAAGCAGCTTCACCAGCGTGGATTTCCCCGCCCCCGAGCGCCCGACGATGCCGATCTTTTCGCCCGGTTGAACGATAAGCGAGATGTTCTCAAGCCCGCCGGCATCGCGCCCGTAGTGATGGGTCAGGTTTCGCAGCTCGATCCGGCCCTCGGTCAGGCGCAGGGGCCTTGCCCCGGCGCTGTCGGTCAGGGTGATCGGCTGGGCGATGGTCTGAAGCCCCTCGGCCATGATGCCGAGATTGCGGAACAGCGAGGTCAGCGCCCACATGATCCAACCGGTCATCGCGTTCAACCGCAGCGCCAGCGCCGTCGCCGCCGCCACCACGCCGACCGTCGCCGTGCCACCCACCCAAAGATACATCGCCCACCCCACCACGGCGACGATCAGCAGACCGTTCAGCGTGACAAGGGCCACGTCCATCGTGGTGAAGATGCGCATTTCCGCCGCAAAGGTGGCGCGGGCCTTTTCGATGGCGCTGCGGGCATAGCCGATCTCGGTATCGTCCTGCGCGAACAGCTTGACGGAATGGATGTTGGTATAGCTGTCCACCACGCGGCCCGTCACCGCGCTGCGGGCATCCGAAGCGGCCTGCGACGCCGGTCCGACCCGCGCGATGGTCCATTTCATCAACCAACCGTACAGCACCAGCCACAGCAGCAGCGGAATCACCAGCCGCGGATCTGACCCCGACAGCAGGATCGCCGCGCCGACGATATAGGCCAGCGCAAAGGTGATGGCATCAAAAGCCTGAAACACCACCTCGCCCGCGGCGGGGGGCGTCTGCATGATGCGGTTGGCAATGCGCCCGGCAAAATCGTTCTCGAACCAGCCGACAGATTGGCGCAGAACGTGGCGATGGGCCCGCCAACGATAAAGCGTGCCATAGTTGGGCAGGATCGCGTTGTTCAGAAGGCCCACGTTGAAGGCCTGGAGGATGGGGCGGATCAGCAGGATGAACAGCGCCACGGCAATGAACTCATACCCATAGGCCGCCCAGACCGCCGAGGGCGTATCGGTCGACAGCACATCGACGACGCGGCCCATGTACCAGATCAGCCCGATCTCGACGATGGCCACGACAACCGAGCTGACGGCGGCCAGCGCGAAAACCCGCCGAAACGGGATGGAATAGGCACGAATGAACGGCCAAAGCCGGGTCGGGGGGGCGTCCTGCTCCTCGTACGAGGTGTAAGGATCGACCATATTTTCAAAAAAGCGGAACATGGGATATTGCCTTCCTCGGGGGGATATATTCCGCCACCGGGGCAAAGGCAATTCAGGCCAGCAAGTCCTCGCGCGTGAGGGTGAAGCCCGACCCGATCCAGCGCGTTTCAAGCTCTTTCAGGCGCCGGCCCAATGCGGCACCGGTCAGCTCCGGCATCAGATCACGGGCCGAGACGGGAAAGCGTGCCGCGGCGCCTGTTTCGATCTCGTGTTCGATGCCTTCGGGCAGGGGCACTTCGAACTGTGCCGCCCGCAGAAGCGCGATGTTCAGGGCCGGTGTGGCACCGTGGCGATAGGCCAGTGCGGCGGGACGCCCCGTCCCGCCCATGCCGTCGCGCAGCAGCACCAGCATTTCGGCCTCTTTGCGCGACAAGCGCAGGCGCGCGGTGTCGCCACCAAGTGCGGCAAGGCGGCGCAGCGGATCGGGCGGCAGGCATTCAAGGTGCACCAGCACCGGCAACAGGCGGGGGTCGGCACCGGGCAGCACCGCGTTCAGGATGCCCGCCTGCGCCATGGCGGCAATAGCCGGGGCCGGATCGAGCGCCGAGAGCAGTTTCAACAGCTCGGCCGTGATCCTCTCGCGTGACAGCTGCGCCAGGCCATCCACCCCAGCGGCGCAGGCGGCAAGCCCCTCGGCATCCAGACCGGCGGCCGGATCGCCATACCAGGCATGGAACCGGAAGAACCGCAGGATGCGCAGGTGATCCTCGGCAATCCGGGCGCTGGCATCGTCGATGAAGCGCACCCGCCGCGCCCGCAGGTCCGCCAGCCCGCCCAGCGGATCGAAGACCGACCCCGACGCATCGGCGTAAAGCGCGTTCATGGTGAAATCGCGCCGGCGGGCATCCTCGGCCATGTCGCCGGAAAAGCGCACGACGGCGTGCCGGCCGTCGGTTTCAACATCGGCGCGAAAGGTCGTCACCTCGTGGGGCAAACCATCGGCGATGATGGTGACGGTGCCGTGGTCGATCCCGGTGGGCACGACGCGCAGACCGGCGCTTTCGGCGACGTCGCCAACCCGGTCGGGGCGGGCATCGGTGGCGATATCGATATCACCCACCGCCAGGCCCATCAGGTCGTTGCGCACGCAGCCCCCCACTAGGTAGGCGCCATGGCCCGCATCCCCCAGCAGGCCCAGCACCTTCTGCGTGCCGGGATGACGCAGCCAGTGGCCCGAAAGCCCGGTCATGTCATCCGCGCGGCCAGCGACCGCAGGATCCGCGCCGTGGCGCCCCAGATGTAATAGGGGCCGAAAGGCACGGTATAGTAATGCCGCTGCACCCCGCGCCAGTGACGCGATTGCACGGTGAACTGCGCCGGGTCGGTGACATGGGACAGGGGCACGCGAAACACCTCGGCCACCTCGCCGGGCTCGGCGCGGGCGGTGAATTCTTCCCGCACCATGGCCAGAACCGGTGTCACGGTAAAGCCGGTCACGGTCTCATGGGGCGGCAGGATCCCCAGCGGTTCGACATTGGCACGGTCCAGCCCGATCTCCTCCTGCGCCTCGCGCAGGGCGGCGGCCGTGGCGTCGGCATCGGTATCGTCGATCTTGCCGCCGGGAAAGGCGATCTGCCCGGGATGATGTTTCAGCGCCGAGGACCGCTTGGTCAGAATAACCTGCGGCCCGGCGGGCGTGTCGATCACCGGCACCATCACCCCCGCCCCCCGCAAACGGCGGCCGGGCGGCAGGACGGTGCCGGGGTTCAGGTCGAAATCGGACGACGCGGCGCCGGAACGCTCCAGCGCTGCCAGAAGCCGGTCACGCGTTGCCGTCATCCGACACCTCGGCCTCGAACCCCAGGGTCTTGGGGTCGAACTCGTAATGGGCGCCGCAGAACTGGCAATCGGCGGTGACGATCCCTTCCTCGGTCGTCATCGTGGCGATGTCGCGGGCCGAATAGATCGAAAGGCTTTGGCGCACCTTGTCCGATGAGCAGCCACAACCAAAGGTCACGGGCTGCGGATCGAAGACGCGGGGTTGTTCCTCGTGGAACAATCGCACCAGAAGGTCGGTCGGCTGCACCGAGGGGCCGATCAATTCGATATCCTCGACGGTATCCAGCAGGGTATTGGCCCGCAGCCAGTTTTCGCCCTCGTCGCCGTCAAGGATATCCTCGGCGTTCAGCAGGCCTTCGTCGCCCGTGGCATCCCCGGCAACCGAGGGCGACGCCTTGGGCATATGTTGCAGCATCACGCCGCCCGCGCGCCAGCTTTCGTTTTCGCCCGGCACCTGGCTGCGCCCGAAGGTCAGCGCAAAGCGGGTGGGCAACTGCTCGGACTGGGCGAAATAGGTCTGTGCACAGGCCGCCAGCGACCCGCCGGCAATCGGCGTGATCCCCTGGTAGGGCATGTTGCCCTGCCCCTGATCCAGCAGAAGGGCGAAATAGCCGTTGCCGATCATGTCATAGGCGGGCTTGCCCGACTCCAGCCTGTCTTCGTCGAAACTGGCCCAGGCCCGGATGCGGGCCGGGCTGCCATCGGCGCCGGGGGCATAGTAATCGGTCGCGATCAGGCGTGCAGGCCCGTCGCCGCGCACCTGCAACGACAGTTTCCAGCGCAGCTTGATGGTCTGGCCGATCAGTGCGTTCAGCAGCGCCATCTCGGCCACCAGCGCCTCGATCTGGGGGGGATAATCGTGCTGCTCCAACACGTTGTCCAACACGCCGTCAAGGCGTGCCACCCGTCCGCGAATATCGGACCGGTCAAGCTGAAAGGGCAGGACAGTGTCGTCCCAGGCGATTTTCGATCCAAGCGTCATGGGGTTTCCTTACGCGTCTCGCGTTGGCATATCGCGTCTATATAGTCAAAAACACGCGATGACCAACAGGTGAGGGGCAGGCATGATCAGACGGTATGGCAAAGCGCCGGCAATGGGGCGCCGCTTCGTCCATCGCCCCGGCGTCTATGGCATCCTGCAACAGGGCAGCGCGCTGTTGCTGACCCTGCAATCCGACCCGACACCCGAATTCCAACTGCCCGGCGGCGGCATCGACCCCGGCGAATCGCCCATCGCGGCGCTGCATCGCGAGGTTTTCGAGGAAACGGGATGGCGCATCGCCGCGCCCCGGCGCCTGGGCGCGTTCCGGCGGTTCACCTTCATGCCCGAATACGACATCTGGGCCGAGAAGGTCTGCCACATCTACCTGGCCCGTCCCGTCCGCCCCCATGGCGCCCCCACCGAACCGGGGCACGCGGCGGTCTGGCTGGACGGCCCGCTGGCGGTCGAGGCCCTGGCCAACCCCGGCGACGCGGCTTTCGTCGCCCGGGTGATCGGGCGATGAAAAAGGGCTGCCGGTTCGCACCGACAGCCCCGAAATCGTCACCTAAAAAGACCTACTCGGCCAGGGATGCCAGGTAGGCATAGATGTTCACGGCGTCTTCTTCCTTGCGGACCTTGAACGCCATCTTGCCCCGTGCCTTGCTGTCATCCAGAAACTCGCGCAGATATGCGGTGGGGTCCATCACGTAGGCGACGAAGTGTTCCTCGGTCCACTCCAGCCCCTTTTCGCCCGCTTCCTTCATGGATTTGCCGAAACGATACCCCTCGGCCATGCCCGCCTGACGGCCTGCGACACCGTAAAGGTTAGGCCCGGTCTTGGCGTTGCGCCCGGCCAGGGTTTCGCCATCGTCGTTTTGCACCACATGGCAACTGATGCATTGCCTGAAGGCGTCCTCGCCCGCGGCGGCATCGCCCGAAACGTGGCTTTCGGCCAGTACAGGCGTCGCCAGAAGGCCTGCTGCCACGCAGCCAATCCAAAATCCGTTCATCGCAATCTCCTGTTCAGGGTTTCTGTCTACTGCAAAACCGCCTGTCCGAGGGTAAACAAATATTGAACCTTGCCTCACGCCACCTGGCGCGACAGGGCACATTGCTTCCAGAGGGAATTCAGAGCGGCGCAGAGGTGTTCGATATCGGCATCGGTGTGCTGGGGGCCGGGCGTGAAACGCAGGCGTTCGGTGCCCTTGGGAACGGTCGGATAGTTGATCGGCTGCACGTAGATCCCGAAATCACGCATCAGGATGTCGCTGATCATCCGGCATTTCACCGGATCGCCGATCATCACCGGAATGATGTGGCTGGGGTTGTCCAGGTGCGGAATGCCCAGCTGATCCAGCCGCTTGCGCAGCTTGGCCACCTGTTCGCGCTGGCGCTTGCGTTCGACATCCGAGGTCTTCAGGTGCCGGATCGAGGTCTGCGCCGCCGCCGCCACCGCCGGAGGCAGGGCCGTGGTGAAGATGAAGCCCGACGAAAAGCTGCGGATGAAATCGCACAGGGCCGCGCTGCCGGTGATGTAGCCACCGAAACAGCCAAAGGCCTTGCCCAGCGTGCCTTCGATCAGGGTGATCCGATGCGCCAGGCCCAGCTGTTCGGAAACACCGCCACCGCGGGGCCCGTACATGCCCACGGCGTGCACCTCGTCGATATAGCTCATCGCGCCATGCGCCTCGCAAACGTCAAGGAT
Organism: Oceaniglobus trochenteri; assembly: GCF_020529025.1. Classification (GTDB taxonomy): domain Bacteria; phylum Pseudomonadota; class Alphaproteobacteria; order Rhodobacterales; family Rhodobacteraceae; genus Oceaniglobus; species Oceaniglobus trochenteri. The sequence continues at coordinate 278,096 of NZ_JACNMM010000003.1, read as the reverse complement.
CTCGGCAATGGGCGCGATGTCACCGTCCATGGAATAGACCGATTCGAAGGCGACGATCTTGGGCCGGTCGGCGGGAATGGCCGCCAGCTTGCGGTTCAGATCCTCGGGGTCGTTGTGCTTCCAGATCACCTTGTCGGCGCGGGAATGGCGGATGCCTTCGATCATGCTGGCGTGGTTCAGGGCGTCCGACAGGATCACCGCGCCGGGAATGCGGCTGCCCAGGGTGCCCAGCGCGGCCCAGTTCGACACATAACCGCTGGTGAACAGAAGCGCCGCTTCCTTGCCGTGCAGATCGGCCAGCTCGGCCTCAAGCGCGACGTGATGCGTCGCCGTGCCGCTGATGTTGCGGGTTCCGCCTGCGCCGGTGCCGCAACTGCGCGCGGCATTCACCATCGATTCAACCACTTCGGGGTGCTGGCCCATGCCCAGGTAATCGTTGGAACACCAGACGGTCACTTCCCGCGCGCCATCGGGCCCGCGGTTGACGGCATGGGGATGACGCCCGCAGGCACGTTCCATCTCCGCAAAGACGCGGTAGTTTCCCTCGGCTCTCAGATCGTCCAACTGACCCTTGAACAGCGTGTCGAAATCCATGGGTAACCTCGCGTCTCGGTTCGTTTTCATCCGCCCGCCCCCTGCCACAGACCGAAATCGCCCGGGGAAACGGCGCCGGACACACATGCGTCAAAAGTGCAATCGCGGTCAATGCGGCGAAACGTACACCCCCGTCACCAACCGCCCCGCCATCAGGGCCTGAGACAATCATGGTGGAAACACGACGGAAAACAAGGCTTTCTGCCCCCGGGCGGCAAAAGGAACCTATCGCTTTTGCGTGACAATCGCGGTTTCGGCGCCACCGGCGCAGCCCCATGGCCACGCCCGACCCGGCGGAACACTTGACCTTTCACTGACCTTTGGTCACGACACCGCGCGACAACCCAACGCCACCTCTTTGCGATCCGGCCCGCCCGGTCAGGGAAAGATGCCATGCCCACGATGATTCCAGCCTGGATTGACGGCACCCTGACCCCGGTCGAAAAGCTTGAGGTGCATCTGCGGGGCCTGCGCCACATGGCCGTTTCAGTGTTCGTCCTGGATGGCGAGGGGCGGCTTCTGCTGCAACGTCGGGCGGCGGGAAAATACCACACGCCGGGTCTTTGGGCCAATACCTGCTGCACCCATCCCGCCTGGAACGAAGCCCCGGCCGACTGCGCCAGCCGCCGGTTGCAGGAGGAGTTGGGCATCTCGGGCCTGTCGCTGCACCATCGTGACCGGATCGAATATCGTGCCGATGTCGGCGGTGGCATGACGGAACACGAGGTCGTGGACCTTTTCGTCGCGACGGCCCCGCACGACCTGCCGCTGACCCCCAATCCCGACGAGGTGTCACAGGTGCGCTGGATCGACCTTGCCGACCTGACAAGCGAACTGGCAACCGCACCCGAAGGCTTCACCCCCTGGCTGAGGATCTACATGGCCGATCACCGCGCCACGATCTTCTCACCCCGGCCAAAAGCGCGTTAACGCAGTTGTGAACGTGGCGCTTTCGCCGCATGTGGCACAAATCCGCCCTGTGGCGCGTTTACATCGTGTCGTGCAGATGCAACCTCGCTTCTTGATAGTTCTTGACTGCTGCCGGAGTCCAACATGCTGACACGTCGCCATTTCATCCAGACCGCTGGTTCGGCGCTCGGCCTCGCGCCCCTTGCCGCCCAGGCCCATGTCGGCCCGCCCCACACCACCCCCGAAAGCTTTGACCCCGTGGTCAAGCGCATCCGCGATGATGTGGCGGTCAACAGCATCCACGTCTTCCCAAGCTATTTCGTTCTGTACCATGTGACGGCACCGGGCGTGGCCACGGAATATCACGTCGCCGTCGGCGATGCCGGGCGCAATTTCCGCGGAACGGCCCGTGTCGGGCGCAAGGCCGAATGGCCCAGCTGGACGCCCACCAAGAACATGATCCGCCGCGAACCCGAAACCTATGCAAAGTTTGCCGGTGGCGTTCCGGGCGGCCCCGACAACCCGCTGGGTGCGCGCGCGCTGTACCTGTACCGTGGCAACCGAGACACGATGTACCGCATTCACGGCACGCCGCAGCCCTGGACCATCGGCACCGCCGTATCCTCGGGCTGCATCCGGTTGAAGAACGAACACGTCATCCAGCTTTACAATCAGGTCGAGGTGGGCGCGCAGGTCAAGGTCTGGCCAAGCTGAGGCCGACGCCTGCCGCTCAGCTTCCCCGTCGCGCCGGTACGCTGGGCGCAAGGCGTTCGGCATAGCGGCGCACCATGTCGGCCAGCATCGCCTCACCCGCGCAAGAGGGGATGCTGGCAATCGCACCACCCAGCACATCGCGAAACCGCCCCATGGCGCCATCGACACCCAGTTGCGCAACCGCGTTCGGGCGGCCGTGCAGGTGATCCTGGCCCGCCGGTTTGCCCAGCGCCCCGCCATCCGTCAGGGCATCGCGAAGATCATCGGCGATCTGGAAGGCTTCGCCGATCCTCGCGCCCAGTTCCTCCCATGGCTCGGGGTCCTGGCCTGCCGAAACGGCGCCCATCTGGGTTGCCGCGGTGAACAGCGCCCCGGTCTTGGCGCGGTGATAGGCGGCCAGGTCGATGCTGTCTTCGCTTTCCCAGCCCTGGCCGGCGCAGATACCGCCCGGCATTCCCACGTGGCGGCCCAGGATACGCAGCAACCGCAGGGCGCGTTCGGGCGCGCAGCCGGTTTCGGCCAGCCCCTCGAAGGCCATGACGATCAGGCTGTCACCGGCCAGCACGGCAAGCGGCTGTGAAAAGGCGCGATGCACCGACGGTTTGCCCCGGCGCATGTCGGCATTGTCGAAACAGGGCAGATCGTCATGCACCAGGCTGGCGCAATGGACCAGTTCCAGCGCCACCGCCGCAGCATCGCCCAGCGCCGGCTGATCCTCGGTGCAGGCGCTGGCCACGCTGAGGCAGATTGTCGGACGGATGCGCGCGCCCCCGGGAAGGACCGCATATTCAAGGGCGGCGGCCAGACGCGGTGGCGCAAGGGCCGACTGTCGCTTGCGAATGGCCGCCGCAAGTGCGGTTTCGATGCGGCAGGCAAGCGACATTGGAAAACTCCTGCGGGAACGGCGAAGAACCGGGGCCGGTGATCGGCCCGGCATGCTTCATGACAGGTGGTTTCGGGAATGTCGTCAAGGATTGTCGCAAGATCGCGGCGACGGCGGCTTTGCGCCGGTGGGTTTACGAAGGCGGGTGCCCTGCCCCGTCATCGCCCAGAAACTCCAGCAATACGCCAGAGACATCGTCGTCCATATCCTCCTTGGTGGCGAAGGATGCCAGATCCCACAGCAGCGCCTGAAAGAAGGATTCGCCCCCGATATGGGCGCTGGCCTGCATGATGTCGATAAGACCGTCGTCGCCCAGAAGGTTGCCCGCCTCGTCGGCGCATTCGGTTATCCCGTCCGAGGCCAGCAAAAGGCGGTCACCTTTCGACAGTTTCACCCGGCACCGGCCGAACTCCGGGTCGGCCAGCAGGCCGATGGGCATCCCGCCCTCGCCCAGGACCGAGATCGCGCCATCGCGGCGCTGCACGATGGGGTGGGGATGCCCGGCCTGGATGAACTCAACCTCACCCGTCGTCAGATCGACATAGGCCAGCAGCATCGTGAAGTAATGTTCGGTGTCCACATCGTCCAGCATCATGCGGTTCAGCCGATCGGCCACCTCACCCAGGTCACGCGCCGCATAGGTGCCCGGCCCGGTGTTGATCAGGGCCATGTTCTGATCCGGCGAACTGCCCGAAAGATACCCGGCCAGACGCGCCGTCAGCAGGGCCGAGGCGATTCCATGCCCCGACACGTCAAGCGAGAACAGCCCGACGCGGCTGTCGTCGATCCGGAAATGCCCCACCAGATCGCCCCCAACATGCCCGCACGACCGCAGGACAAGCGACGCCCGCGCCGTGCCGAAATCGACCGAGCGTTCCCGCAGCAGCGAGTGCTGCAACTTGCGCGCCTCGTTCAGATCCCTGTCGACCGCGGCATAAAGCGCCTTGATCTCGGCATAGGCGGCCGAGATCATGCGGTTCTTTTCCGACAATTCCCGTTCGTTCGACATGATTCGCGCCGCCGCCGCGATGCGGGCGCGCAGTTCTTCGGCGCTCACCGGTTTGGTGATGAAATCATCGGCCCCGCTTTGCAGGCCCTTGGCGACCTCGTTCTTTTCGGATTTCGAGGTGAGAAGGATGAAATAGACATACCTGTCACGCACCAGGCGCCTGAATTCGCAGCAGAATTCAAGCCCCGTCATGCCCGGCATCATCCAGTCGCTGATGATCAGGTCCATATCAAGGCTGCGGCAAAGTTCGATGGCCTGTTCGCCGGATTCGGCCTGATGAACCTCGAACCCCCATTTTTCAAGCGATGTCGTCAGGATCTTGCGTTGCAGGCGGCTGTCATCGACGACCAGCACCCGTTCGATGGCATCGCCAACAGCCTGCCCCTGCACGGAAGCGCCTGTTCTTGCAGAATCATCGTCGAAAATTGAGTTGTCGAAGTCCATACGATCTTTTGCCGCCACCGCATTAAGAATCGGTGAAATCCCGCAGATGAACCGCAGGTGCGGCGATCACCGAACATTAACCTTTCCGCGCAAGACTGGCGGGATGAAGCAACAGGAAATGATCCGATGATCGCCTGGAAACGTGTGACGCAACTGCGCGATGAAATCGGCGATCCCGATTTCAGCGAAATCGTCAGCCTGTTCCTTGAAGAGGTGGACGAGGTGATCGAAGGTCTGGATGCGCAGGATTCGCAGGACAGCCTTGGCGCCGCGTTCCATTTCCTGAAGGGCAGCGCGATGAACCTGGGGTTCCAGGGCTTTGCCGGGATGTGCCAGGAAGGCGAAAACGCCGCGCGCGAAGGCCGCGCCACGGCCGAAATCGTCGCGCGGACGAAATCGGGCTATGCCTTCTCTCGCGCCACCTTTCTGGCCGAACTTGACGCAAGGCTGGCGCCCGAATGATCCGCGCGCCCGGCGATCAGATCAGGAATTCCGCCAGTGTCGTGTCGTTGGTGATGTCGCGATAGATGAAGTCGGCGGCCTCCAGACGCGCCGTCAGCTTGGCGAAATTGGCGGACCTCTTGGTTTCGATCCCTATCAGGACCGAACCGTAGTTGCGCGCCGATTTCTTCAGATACTCGAAGCGTGCGATATCATCCTCGGGGCCAAGCAGTTCGAGAAAATCGCGCAGCGCGCCGGGCCGTTGCGGCATCCGCAGGATGAAATATTTCTTCACCCCCGAATAGCGCTGCGCACGTTCCTTCACCTCGGGCAGGCGTTCGAAATCGAAATTGCCGCCCGAGGTGACACAGACCACCCGCTTGCCCCGGATGCTTTCGGCAAGATCGCCCAGCACGTTGATCGACAGCGCACCGGCGGGTTCGAGGACGATTCCCTCGACGTTCAGCATTTCAAGGATCGTCATGCAGATCCGATCTTCCGGGGCTTGCAGCACATCTTCCGGCGGAGCGTTCTTCAGAACCGCGAATGTCTTCTGCCCGATCCGCGCCACCGCGGCGCCATCGACAAAACTGTCGACGCCGGGAATCGACACAGGCTCACCAGCGGCGAGGGCCGCAGTCAGGCTGGCCCCGCCTTCGGGTTCGACATAGATCAGGCGGGTGTCGGGCGACATGACATCGAGATAGCTTTTCACGCCGGCCGAAAGCCCCCCACCCCCCACCGGCAGGATCACAATGTCGGGCGGTGCGGGCAGTTCGGCCAGCATCTCGACCGCGACGCTGGACTGGCCCTCGATCACATGGGCATCGTCGAAGGGCGACAGGAAATGCCCCCCGGCCTGAACGCAGTATTCCTGGGCGGCGGCCAGCGTGTCGTCGAAGTAATCGCCGATAAGGCGGATTTCCACATTATCGCCCCCGAAGGTGCGGGTCTTGTCGATCTTTTGCTGGGGTGTCGTCACCGGCATGAAGATCACGCCGCGCACATCGAAATGACGACAGACAAAGGCAACGCCCTGGGCATGGTTGCCCGCACTGGCACAGACGAACAGCCCCTGTTCGGGATTGTCGGCCCGCACCTTGCGCATGGCGTTGAAGGCACCCCTTATCTTGTAGGAACGGACCGGCGACAAATCCTCGCGCTTCAGCCAGATGTCGGCATCGAACCGTTCGGACAGGAAATCGTTGCGTTGCAGCGGCGTGGCCGCGAACAGCGCGCGCATCCGGGCGGTGGTGGCAAGGGCGGTATCGGCGAAATCATCCATACCCCCTAAGTGGCGCAGAACCTCGCCCGGAACAAGAAGGCTTAGCGCTGGGGCGTGGTGGTCGTGCCCGGGCCGCCGGTCGCGATCTTCGGCGAACTTTTGTCCAACCCGCCGGGGCGCGGGCTGAGCTTGGTCGAGCTTTTGTCGAGCGATACGGCCGATCCGATCTTCGGCGAGGCTTTGTCAAGCGCCGTGGCGGGCGGGCCACTGATATCGGCCAGGGCCGGCAGGGCGGCCAGAAGGGCGGCGGCGCTCAGGGCAAGGGTGATCTTCATGGCGAAATCTCCTCTGTTTCAATCTGCCACGATCAAACCACGCCGGGGCAAGGCGGCACAGTCGGGTGCGCCATACCCCGGGGTGGGGTCTTCCTTACCCCAAGCGCCAACTTGCCCTTGCGGCGCAAACAGGCTATCGCCGCCGCTGACCTGTTGTCCCATGGAGAACCCCGATGTCCGTACCCAAGAAAGTTGTCCTGGCCTATTCCGGGGGTCTGGACACCTCGATCATCCTGAAATGGCTGCAAACCGAATATGGCTGTGAAGTGGTCACCTTCACCGCCGATCTGGGCCAGGGTGAAGAACTGGAACCCGCCCGCGCCAAGGCCGAGATGATGGGCGCCTCCAGCATCCACATCGAAGACCTGCGCGAGGAGTTCGTGCGCGATTTCGTCTTCCCGATGTTCCGGGCCAATGCGCTTTACGAAGGGCTGTATCTGCTGGGCACCTCGATCGCGCGGCCGTTGATTTCCAAGCGGCTGGTGGAAATCGCCGCCGCCGAGGGTGCGGATGCCGTGGCCCATGGCGCCACCGGCAAGGGCAACGATCAGGTGCGTTTCGAACTGGCCTGCTATGCCCTGAACCCCGACATCAAGGTGATCGCCCCCTGGCGCGAATGGGACCTGTCCAGCCGCACCAAGCTGATCGATTTTGCCGAGAAGAACCAGATTCCCATCGCCAAGGACAAGCGCGGCGAAGCGCCGTTTTCAGTCGATGCGAACCTTCTGCACACTTCCTCCGAGGGCAAGGTTCTGGAAGACCCGGCGCAGGAAGCGCCCGATTACGTCTATCAGCGCACCGTGCACCCCGAAGATGCGCCCGACACCCCCGAAATGGTGGAAATCACCTTCGAGCGTGGGGATGCGGTGGCGATCAACGGCGAAGCGATGAGCCCGGCAACGATCCTGACCAAGCTGAACGAACTGGGCGGCAAGCACGGCATCGGCCGGCTGGACCTGGTGGAAAACCGCTTTGTCGGCATGAAATCACGGGGCATCTATGAAACGCCCGGCGGTACGCTGCTGCTTGAGGCGCATCGCGGTATCGAACAGATCACGCTGGATTCCGGTGCGGGCCACCTGAAAGACAGCATCATGCCCCGCTATGCCGAGCTGATCTACAACGGCTTCTGGTTCAGCCCCGAGCGCGAGATGCTGCAGGCCCTGATCGACAAGAGCCAGGAACATGTGACCGGCACCGTCCGGCTGAAGCTGTACAAGGGTTCGGTGCGCACCGTCGCCCGCTGGTCCGATCACAGCCTCTACTCCGAGGCCCATGTGACCTTCGAGGATGACGCCGGCGCCTACGATCAGAAGGATGCCGCAGGCTTCATCCACCTGAACGCCCTGCGCCTGAAACTGGTGGCCAACCGCAACAAGCGGACAGGCTGAAACAGAAAGGCCCGAACCACCTCCTGTGGTGGTTCGGGCCCGGCCGACGGAGTGAAGGAGCCTCCATCAGCATCCTGCGCCGTGATTACTTGGCCGTGATGACCTGCATCACCAGCTTTCCGTCCGGCTTGATCGGGCCGTCTTCCTTGGCGCCCAGCGTATATTCGAAGACGCCGGTCTTCATGCCGCCCTCTTCGGAATGCACCATCAGCATCAGCATGTCGCCCGAGGCGACATCTTCCTGAAGGATGGCGGCGACATCGGTGTTTTCACCCTTGCGCAGCGGCGCATAACCGACAACGGGGCCCGGCTTCATCTCGGCATCGGTGCGGTGCACCACCAGCCAGCCGTTTTCGCCCGCCATGACCGAATCGGCACTGACGACGCCGTTCGACACGTCCTGATCTGCGGCCATCACCTTGGGTGCCATGGCATGGGCATCGGCAAAGGCAGCGCCTGCCATGGTGGTCAGGGCAAGGGCGGAACAAGCAAGAATTTTCATCGTATCCTCCGAAATTGGGGCCGCGGATCATTCCGCGATTGCCCCAGTCACGAAGGCGGTGCCCGGAAAGTTTCAGGAACGACGATTCTTTCCGGCAGGGATGCCAGCGCGCGGTAAGGCTCAAGCCCGGTTTCGGCCAGTTTGGCATATTCGGGTGGCAAAACGGGCAGGTCGCCTTCGTCGCCGGCAAAGCCGGTCGAACGATGCGCCGCGCCATACCAGTGCCGCGCCCAGACGCCATCATCCGCGTGCCCGCCTGCGGGCCACGACAGCATCCTGTCGTCAAAGGGCAGGCCCAGAGCGCCGCAAAGGGCCTCCAGCGCGCCGCGGGGGTTGGCGCGAATGTCGACACTGTCGATCACCAGCGGGCGTGCACCGGCCGCCGCAAGCTCCTGGTAGACCCGCCATTGATCGGTAAAGCCCAGGTCGGCATCGGTGGGCGCCTCGCGTTTCACCGCATAGCTGGCGACCACACGGGCCGGATGGCGGATCAGGAAGACATGCCGGGTATCCCGGGGCCAGTCGGGCATGAAACCATCACGCATGTGGTGGACCATGTGCTTTTGATAGAAATGGGCGCGCCCCTGCGGCACCGCACCGGTCAGCGCCGCAGCCACACTGGCCGGGTCAGAGGGTTGCGAGGCAAGGATCTCATCGCGCAGCGGATGGTCGATTCCGGTCCGCGTCAGATAGGCGGCATAGAAGGGTTCATCGACCACGGCGCAATCGGGCCGCGCCCCGAAGGCATACATCATCGCGGTCGACAGGTTGCGTGGCCCCGACCACATGGCAATGCGCATGATTTTCCCTTTCCGGCATGGTGAAACAACAGTCACTGCTGCGTGAGATCGCCCGAACCGGCATTGAAGGTCAATCTCCCCGCCACAGTATTATGAAGAAAGGGAGAGTTCCGATGCTGAAAATGACAAAAGCGATGAAGCCCGCCATTCTTGGCGTTGCCTTGATGACGGGCATTGCCGGACAGGCCGACCGTGCACAGGCCGCCCAGACCGAAACCGTGGTGCTGGCCGGTGGCTGTTTCTGGTGTGTCGAAGCGGATTTCGAAAAGGTGAAGGGTGTCACCTCGGCTGTGTCGGGCTTTACCGGCGGCACCGTGGAAAACCCGACCTACAAGCAGGTGACGCGCGGCGGCACCGGCCATTACGAGGCGGTGAAGATCACCTATGACGCCGACCAGATCAAGTTCGCGCAGATCATCGACCTTTTCCTGCGCTCGGTCGATGCGACGGATGCCGGCGGGCAATTCTGCGACCGGGGCGAAAGCTATCGTACCGCGATCTTCGTCGAGAATGGCGAAGAACGCAAAACCGCCGAGGCCGAGCTGGCCAAGGCGCAGAAGGCCCTGGGCCAGAAGATCGTCACCCCGATCCTGGACGAGGCCGCCTTCTATCCGGCCGAGGATTATCACCAGGATTACTACAAGAGCGACGACACGATCCTGACCCGCTTCGGGTTCGAGGAAAAGAAGGACGCCTACAAGAAATACCGCGATGCCTGTGGCCGCGATCAGCGGGTGAAAGAGCTGTGGGGCGACAAGGCGCCTTTCGCGTCGTAACGGGTTTTCGGCTTTCGTCTTGCCGGTGCGATTTGTAAGGTGCCCCCGGTCGATCCCGGGGGCGTCATGAGCAGCACGAACACAGCCGTCACACCGATGATGGCGCAGTTTCTTGAGATAAAATCCGAATATCCCGAGGCGCTCTTGTTTTACCGCATGGGCGACTTCTACGAGATGTTCTTCGATGATGCCGTCGCGGCGGCGCAGGCGCTGGATATTGCCCTGACCAAGCGGGGCAAGCATCAGGGCGAAGACATTCCCATGTGCGGCGTGCCGGTGCATTCCGCGGAAGGCTATCTTCTGACGCTGATCCGCAAGGGGTTTCGCGTGGCCGTCTGCGAACAACAGGAAAACCCTGCCGAGGCCAAGAAGCGCGGCAGCAAATCGGTTGTCAAACGCGGTGTCGTCCGGCTGGTTACCCCCGGCACCCTGACCGAGGATTCCCTGCTTGAGGCGCGGCGCCACAACTTTCTGGCGGCCCATGCCGACGTGCGCGGCGAAGGTGCGCTGGCCTGGGTGGACATATCCACCGGTGAATTCCGCGTCTCGCCCTGCCCTCTTGTCCGGCTGGGGCCCGAACTGTCGCGCCTTGCCCCGCGCGAGGTTCTTGTCACCGACAACCGCGAGGGCGACCTTGCCGAACTGGTGGGCGATACCGGCGCCGCCCTGACGCCCCTGTCGCGCAGCAGCTTTGATTCCACCGGCGGAGAAAAGCGGCTGTGCGATCTGTTCGGCGTCGCCTCGCTTGAATCCTTCGCGATGTTTTCGCGGGCCGAGGTTTCGGCCATGGCCGCCATCGTCGATTATCTTGAAATCACCCAGAAGGGAAAACTCCCCCTGCTGCGCCCGCCGCTGCGCGAAACCGCCGAACAGGTGGTGCAGATCGACGGTTCGACCCGGCGCAACCTGGAGCTGACCCATGCCCTGTCCGGCGGGCGCGACGGATCGCTTCTGGCGGCCATCGACCGCACGCTGACGCCCGGTGGCGGGCGGTTGCTTGAACGTCGCCTGTCCAGCCCGTCACGCAACCTCGACACCATCAAGCAGCGCCATGATGCCGTGGGGTTCCTGGTGGAGGATGCGGGCTTCTGCGAAACGCTCAGGTCTGCGCTGCGCCGGGTGCCCGACATGGACCGCGCCCTTTCGCGGCTGGCGCTGGATCGGGGCGGGCCGCGCGATCTGACAGCCATGCGCGCCGGGTTGGAGCGGGCACGCGATATCGCCGCGATGCCTTCGGACACCCTCCCGCCGCTGATGACATCGGCCATTGCCGATCTGACCGGCCATGACGACCTGATCGCGCTGCTGGATCGTGCCTTGATCGCCGAACCGCCCCTGTTGACCCGCGATGGCGGGTTCATCGCCAAGGGGTTCGACACCGAACTGGACGAGGCCCGCACCCTGCGCGACGAGGGGCGCAGCGTCATCGCGGGGTTGCAGGCAGAGTATGCACAGCAGACCAGCATCGCCTCGCTGAAGATCAAGCACAACAACGTGCTGGGCTATTTCATCGAAACCACGGCCACCCATGCCGAAAAGATGCTGTCGCCGCCGCTGTCCGATACCTTCATCCATCGCCAGACCACGGCCAATGCCGTCCGCTTCACCACCGTTCCCCTGAACGAGATGGAAACGAAGATCCTGAATGCGGGAAGTCGCGCGCTTGAGATCGAGAAGCGGCTGTTCGACAGCCTGAAAGGTGCCATACTTGATGCGGCGGCGCAGATCGGGCTGACGGCGGCCGCGCTTTCGGAACTTGACGTGATGGCAGCGCTGGCCGATCTGGCGCGCGGCGAAGACTGGACCCGCCCCCGCATCGACGACAGCCGCAGCTTCGACATCGTGCAGGGGCGCCATCCGGTGGTGGAACTGGCCCTGCGCCGCCAGGGGGCGGGCGGTTTCGTGGCCAATGATTGCGCCCTGGCCCAGCCCGACAGCGCGTCGGCGATCTGGCTTCTGACCGGGCCGAACATGGCGGGTAAATCCACCTTCCTGCGCCAGAATGCCCTGATCGCGCTCCTGGCCCAGATGGGCAGTTTCGTACCGGCGCAAAGCGCGCATATTGGCATCGTGTCGCAACTGTTCAGCCGGGTTGGTGCCGCCGATGACCTGGCGCGCGGGCGGTCGACCTTCATGGTGGAAATGGTTGAAACCGCCGCGATCCTGAACCAGGCCGATGACCGCGCGCTGGTGATCCTGGACGAGATCGGGCGCGGCACGGCCACATACGACGGGTTGTCGATTGCCTGGGCCACGATGGAACATCTGCACGACAAGAACCGCTGCCGCGCCCTGTTCGCCACCCATTACCACGAAATGACACAGCTGGCCGACCGTCTGGACGGCGCCCAGAACGCGACAGTGGCCGTGAAGGAGTGGCAGGGCGATGTCGTCTTCCTGCACGAGGTGCGCAAGGGGTCTGCCGACCGCAGCTATGGTGTGCAGGTGGCGCGCCTTGCCGGCCTGCCCGAAGCGGTGGTGGCCCGCGCCAAGGTGGTTCTGGAAGCGCTGGAAAAAGGAGAGCGTGAGGGCGGCGGACGGCAGGCGGCCCTGATCGACGACCTGCCGCTGTTTTCGGCCATGGCCACCGCCACGCCAGCCCCAGCCGCGGTGAAACCATCGCGGCTGAGCGAAAGGCTGGAACAGGTGCACCCCGATGAGCTTTCGCCCAAGGATGCCCTGAACCTGATTTACGAGCTGAAGGCCCTTACGACTTCGGAGTCGAACTGACCCCCACCTGGGCGGCGCGCAGCAGGCGGTCATGCAGCATGAAGCCGGTGTTCATCACCTGGATGATGTCGCCGGCCCTGGTGTTGGGCACGGGGGCTTCGAACATGGCCTGGTGGATCTTCGGGTCGAACCGGTCGCCCACCTCGGGCGCGATCGCCTCGATCCCGTGCTTGGCGAAAACCGAGATCAGTTCGCGCATCGTCAATTCGATCCCCTCCAGAAGCGCGGGGTTCGCGGCGCGCTGTTCGTCGGTGACGACTTCAAGCGCCCGCTTGAGGTTGTCATACACCGGAAGCATGTCGCGCGAGAGTTTCGAACCGCCGTAGTTCTCGGCCTCCTTGCGGTCGCGCTCGGACCGCTTGCGCGCGTTCTCGGCATCGGCAAGGGCCCGCATGAACCGGTCGCGGAACTGGTCGCGTTCGGCGCGCAGGGCCTCAAGCTCATCGCGCAGATCGGCCGAGTCGGTGACGGTTTCACCTTCGCCGGCCTCGGGCGCGATTGCCTCGCCTGCCTCGCCATACCCTTCCTGGGCCAACAGCTCTTCGATCTGGCTGTCTATATCGTCTTGCTGTTTCGTCATTCTTTCACCCAACTAGCCTCGGTCGGTGAGCAGCCTGCCCACCATCTGCGCCGTGTAATCCACGATCGGAACGATCCGCCCATAATTCAGCCGGGTCGGCCCGATCACGCCAACGGCGCCAATGATCTTACGGTCAGCGTTCATATATGGGGAAACCACCAAAGAGGAACCCGAAAGTGAGAAAAGCTTGTTCTCCGAGCCAATAAATATGCGCACCCCCTCGCCGTCCTCGGTCAGTTCGAGGAATTCGGCGATGTCGCGCTTGCGTTCAAGATCGTCGAACAGGGATCGGATGCGCTCAAGGTCTTCCGCCTCGGTCGTTCCGGCCAGAAGGTTGGCGCGCCCGCGCACGATAAGCCGCTCGTAACGCTCGCCTTCGTTTTCCCAGATGGCCAGCCCGCTTTCCACCAGGTCGGCCGCCAGCGTGTCAAGTTCGCGGCGCCGGGCGACGATTTCGCGCTCGGTCGCCTTGCGCAGCTCGCTCAGGGTCTTGCCCTCGGCCAGGGCGTTCAGGAAGTTTGCCGCTTCGCGCATGGAACTGGGCGTCTGCCCGGCGGGGGGCTGGAAGATGCGGTTCTCGACATGGCCGTCGGCAAAGACGATGACCACCAGCGCCCGGTCGGCCGAAAGGCTGACGAACTCCAGGTGCTTGATCGGCGCCTCGTGCTTGGGCGCCAGAACCACGCTTGCCCCCCGCGTCGCGCCGGACAGCGCGCTTCCCACGCGATCAAGCAATGACCCCACGTCGGATTCGCTGCGCCCCAGGGTGGCATCGATGCTTTCGCGGTCGGTGTCGGTCAGGTTGCCGACCTCAAGCAGGCCATCCACGAACATGCGCAGGCCCTGCTGGGTCGGGATGCGCCCGGCCGATACATGGGGGCTGTCCAACAAGCCCAGGTATTCCAGATCCTGCATCACGTTGCGGATCGTGGCCGCGCTGACCTTTTCGTTCATCGTCCGGGTCAAGGTGCGCGAGCCGACCGGATCGCCGGTATCGAGATATCCCTCGACCACCCGGCGAAACACCTCGCGGGACCGGTCGTTCATCTGGGCCAGAACTTTCGAGCCTTCTTTCATCTGCCTCTGCCTCTGGATTGTCGCAACACGAAACCGTGCCGACCTCCGAACGTCAATCGGGGTTGCGCCGGGGCCGATGCCGTGGGTATCACCACGGGCAAATCTGCAAAGGAATTCCCATGCGCCCCTCTGGCCGTAAGTTAGACGAAATGCGCCCGATTTCAATCGAAGTCGGGATCACGAAACACGCCGAAGGCTCCTGCCTCATCAAATGTGGCGATACCCATGTCCTGTGTACCGCCTCGTTGGAAGAACGTGTTCCGCCGTTTCTGAAAAACACCGGTCTTGGCTGGGTCACCGCCGAATACGGCATGTTGCCCCGCGCCACCCACACCCGGATGCGCCGCGAGGCGAAGAATGGCCAATCTGGCCGCACGCAGGAAATCCAGCGCCTGATCGGCCGCGCCCTGCGCGCCGGGGTTGACCGGGTTGCCCTGGGCGAACGCCAGATTTCCATCGACTGCGATGTGATCCAGGCCGATGGCGGCACGCGCTGTGCCTCGATCACCGGTGGCTGGGTGGCCCTGCGGCTGGCGGTGAACAAGCTGATGAAGGCCGGCGATATCGTCACCGACCCGATGGTCGATCACGTTGCCGCCGTATCCTGCGGCCTTTACGCCGGTCAGCCGGTTCTTGATCTCGACTATCCCGAAGACAGCGAAGCGGGCGTCGACGGCAACTTCGTGCTTACCGGTTCGGGCCGGCTGATCGAAGTGCAGATGTCGGCGGAAGGCGCGACCTTCTCGCGCGGGGAAATGGACGAACTGCTGGATCTTGCCGACAAGGGCATGAAGGATCTGGTCGCCGCACAGAAGGCCGCCGTGGCATGACCCGCCGGTTCGAGGGCGATCGGCTTCTGGTTGCGACCCATAACGCCGGCAAGCTGGATGAGATCACATCCCTTCTCGCGCCCTATGGAGTTGCAACGGTCTCTGCCGGCGCCCTCGGGCTGCCTGAACCGGTCGAAAATGGCACGACCTTCGTCGAGAATGCGCGCATCAAGGCCCACGCCGGTGCCAAGGCAACCGGGCTTGTCACCCTTTCCGACGATTCCGGGATCGAGATCGACGCGCTCGACAATGCCCCCGGCGTCTATACCGCCGATTGGGCCGAGACGCCGGAGGGGCGTGATTTCGTCATGGCGATGACGAAGACGCAACAGATGCTTGAGGCGAAGAATGCCCCTCACCCCCGTCGCGCGCGCTTCTGCTGCACGCTGGTCATGGCCTGGCCCGATGGCCATGACGAGGTGTTTGCAGGTGTCATGCCCGGCCAGGTGGTCTGGCCCATGCGGGGCCAACAGGGCCACGGATATGACCCGATCTTCCAGCCGGAAGGTTATAGTATAACATTTGGGGAAATGGATCAGGCCGAAAAGAACCGCATCAGCCATCGCGCCGATGCCTTCGCCAAGCTGATCAAAGGGTGTTTTGCCTGAGATGATGATCGAAGGCGGCTTTGGCCTGTACGTCCATTGGCCCTTCTGCCAATCGAAGTGCCCCTATTGCGACTTCAACAGCCATGTCACGGCCCATGTCGATCACAGCCGCTGGCGTGACGCCTTGGTGGCCGAGGTTCAGCGTTACGCCCGACTTGTCCCTGATCGCGTCTTGCAAACCATCTTTTTTGGTGGCGGCACGCCCAGCCTCATGGACCCCGACACCACCCATGCCGTGATCGAGGCTGCCCGTGCGGCCTGGCCCTGCGCCAACGACATGGAGATCAGCCTTGAGGCCAATCCAACCTCTGTCGAGGCTGGACGCTTCAAGGCGTTTCGCGAAGCGGGCGTGAACCGTGTATCCATGGGCATTCAGGCCCTGAATGACACCGACCTCCGCGCCCTTGGCCGGCTCCACAGCGTGAAGGATGCCAAGGCCGCTTTCGGCATCGCCCGCCAGAATTTCGACAGGGTCAGCTTTGATCTGATCTATTCCCGTCAGAACCAGACGCTGGAGAACTGGCGCAGCGAATTGACCGAGGCGATCGGAATGGCTGTCGATCACCTGTCCCTTTACCAGTTGACCATCGAGGACGGGACCGCCTTTGGTGATCGCATGGCGCGCGGCCTGCTGCGCGGATTGCCCGATGAAGACCGCGCCGCCGACATGTACTTCGCCACGCAAGAGATTTGCGACGCCCACGGGCTGAACGGATATGAAACATCAAACCACGCCAAGCCAGGATCGGAATCGCGTCACAACCTGATCTATTGGCGCTATGGCGATTACGTCGGCGTGGGCCCGGGCGCCCACGGGCGTCTGACGATCGATGGCCAGAAGATCGCCACCGATGCGATCATGCAGCCCGGCAAATGGCTGGCGGCCGTCGAAAACCCGGAGCTGGTTGCTGATCGCCAGGAGATCCTGACGAATCTGGACCAGGCAACCGAAATGCTGATGATGGGCATGCGCCTGGCCGAGGGGATCTCCCTCCCCCGCTATGAAGAGATTGGCGGCACACCCCTTTGTGCCTCGACCATCCGCCAATTGGCAGAACAGGAATTGATCAGCTTCGAAGACGGCCGGCTGCGAACAACCAATTCAGGCCGTCCGCTGCTGAATGCAATCCTTCGGGAGTTGCTGGCCCGTTAGCGACCAGACGACAGCATCCGGCAAAGCTCGTCCAACTCTTCAAGCGTCGCATAACGAATGGAAACCCTGCCCGATTCCATTCCCGTGTCATGGTCGATGCTCACCGACATGCCAACGGCAGCGGCCAGATCCTGCTCCAGTGCACGGGTATCAGCATCTTTTTCACGCTTCGGTTTTGTTTCACGTGGAACGTCGCCGCCCTTCGGTGCCTTGACCAAGGCTTCCGTCTGACGCACCGAAAGCCCCTTGGCAACGACGATCTTCGCGAGCGCCGACGGATCGTCAGCGGTAATCAAGGCCCGCGCATGCCCCATGGAAATCTTGCCGTCACGCAGCAATGCCAGCACATCCTCTGGTAGGTTTAGCAAACGCAACAGGTTGGCAATATGGCTACGGCTTTTCCCCAACGCCTCGGCCAGCTTCTCCTGCGTATGGCCGAACTTGTCCATCAGCTGGCGAAAGCCAGCCGCTTCTTCCACGGGGTTCAGATCGCTGCGCTGAATGTTTTCAATGATCGCGAGTTCCAAGACCTCGGTATCGTCGAGTTCTCGGATGATGGCCGGCAGTGCATGAACCTTGGCCATCTGCGCGGCGCGCCACCGGCGTTCACCCGCGACAATCTCGTACTGCTCAGGATTCCTGGGATTCTGACGCAGGATCAGCGGCTGGATGACCCCCTTCTCCTTGATCGAGGCAGCGAGTTCATCCAAGAGCTCAGGTGCAAAGGTTCGACGCGGCTGATCGGGGTTGGGTACAATCCGTTCGACCGGAATAAGTTGATCGGCACGACGCGTTGGACGGTTGGCGTTCTGACGCTCATCCGCGACACCCACATCCGCCATCAGGGCCGACAGACCACGGCCCAGCCCCCGGCGTTCATTCTTCTTATCCGACATAGGTCTCTCTCCGTTCAACTTTCATGGTGCCTGCGAACCAGTTCTTCGGCCAACGCCCGATAGGCAAGGCTGCCCTTCGATCCGCTATCATAAGTGAGGACCGATTGCGCATAGGAAGGGGCCTCACTGACCCTCACGTTCCTCGGAATGACTGTCTTGAACACCAGGTCACCCAGGGTTTCACGCGAGTCACTTTCTACCTGTTGCGCCAGCCGGTTCCGGCCATCGTACATCGTCAACACCACCCCTTCGATACGCAGATCGGGGTTTGCAACCTGGCGAACCTCCCGGATCGTCAGCATCAATTGCGACAGACCTTCCAAAGCAAAGAACTCACTTTGCAGCGGAACAAGAACGGAATGCGCGGCCACCATAGCGTTGACTGTCAGGAGGCTGAGTGATGGCGGGCAGTCGATCAGGACGTAGTCAAAGGCATAACGATCAATCGCCGGTTGGCGCAGGGCGTCATAAAGCAGGAAACTCCGCTTCTCGTTTGCCACCATCTCGATATCGGCCGAACTGAGATCGGCCGTCGCTGGTGTAATCCAGAGGCCTTCCAGTTGCGACGGGTAAATGACATCGGCAAGTTCCGCCTCATCAAGGAGAAGATCATAACTGCTGAGCTGCCTGCTCTCCGGCGCAATTCCCAACCCTGTCGATGCATTTCCTTGGGGATCGAGATCGACGATCAAGACATTGAAACCATCTTCGGCCAATGCAGCGCCGAGATTGATGGCGGTTGTCGTCTTACCCACCCCACCCTTCTGGTTCACAACCGCAATGATGCGCGCACTCGGTGCGCGTGTTGGATCAGCGTGCATTGATATTCTCGACCTTCAAAATGGATCCACCACTGTCAGTAACACTGGGCAGGGCCTCGACATCAAAAAACCATCGCACCCTGGCTTCGGCCAACTCATTCTCCGCCTGCTGTCCCTTGAGGAAAAAGGCGATCCCGCCTTCCGCCAGGTGATGATCGGCGAAACCAATCAACGAGGTCAGCGGTGCCAAAGCTCGGGCTGTCACCACCGACGCATTGAAGGCGGGCAGATCGGCAATCCGGGCCGCGGCTACTTCAACCGAAGTGGCCGTCTCGCGCGCCACATTTCGGAGAAAAGCGCACTTGCGTTGATCGCTGTCCACCAGTGTAATCTTGATATCCGGCTTCGATCGTCCAGCCAGGATCGCAAGAACCATCCCCGGAAACCCTCCGCCCGAACCGAAGTCGACCAATGAGGCGGTATCGTGGGGCAGATGGCGATAGATCTGAGCGGAATCCAGAATATGGCGATGCCAAATCTCATCCAATGTTGGGCCCGATACGAGATTGATCTTCGGGTTCCATTTTTTCAGTAGGTCAGCGTAGATTGCCATCTTCTCAAATGTTTCACGTGAAACATCCGGAGCAACGCGGACAAGGTCTTCAAACTCCGATCTCATATCAGACAGCCACACCCCGTTGATGCGCCCGAACCGCTGAAAGAATGATCACCAGCGCCGCAGGCGTCATCCCATCAATCCGCGCCGCCTGCGCCATCGAGTCCGGCTTCAACCTTTTCAATTTCGAACAGAGTTCATACGATAGGCCACCAAGAGAATCAAAATCCAGATCCTTCGGGATGGTAATCGCTTCATCTCGCGCAAGAGCATCGACATCGCGCTGTTGCCGATCCAGGTAATTCATATAGGTCGCATCCCGCTTCAACTGCTGCTGGACCTCTCTTGGCGTCGTGGCCAATTCGCTATCCAAGTCGATGAGATGATCGAAAAATACGTCCTTGAAGCTGAGCAGCTGAAGGCCATTACGGCGCGCGCCATCATTTGAGATCTTGATCCCAACCTCCGCAATCTCCCTTGGGGTCCAGTGCATGTTGCTCAAGGTTGCCCTTGCCCCTGACAGTTGCTCCATCTTGCGTTCAAACACGGCCCGCCGTTTCTCACCGACTACACCGATTGATACCCCCAGCGGCGTCAATCGTTGATCCGCATTGTCGGCTCGCAACGACAACCGGAACTCTGCGCGGGACGTGAACATCCGATATGGTTCGGTCACACCGCGCAGGACAAGATCATCAATCATCACGCCGATATAGCTCTCGGACCTTTGGAAGATCACAGGATCACAGGACTTCGAGCGACGCGCGGCATTCAACCCCGCGACCAAGCCCTGCGCGCCGGCCTCTTCGTAACCCGTCGTTCCATTGATCTGACCCGCCAGGAAAAGCCCCTCAACACCTTGGAACGCCAAGGAGCGGTCCAGAGCCCGTGGATCGACATAGTCATACTCGATGGCGTAGCCCGGCGTCGTGATCTGGGCGCGCTCAAGGCCGGAGATGGACTGGACATAAGAAATCTGCACATCTTCTGGCAATGATGTTGAGATACCATTCGGATAAACCGTCGAACGGCTCAGCCCTTCCGGCTCCAGAAAAATCTGATGTGAGTTCTTTTCCGCGAACCGAACAACCTTGTCTTCAATCGAAGGGCAATAGCGCGGTCCGACGCCATCGATATGCCCGCCGTACATCGCTGAACGCTCGAGGTTGGCGCGAATGATATCGTGGGTCTTCTCGTTCGTATGCGTGATCCCGCAAGCAATCTGACGCGCCGAAACACTTTTGGACAGGAATGAGAACAGCGTCGGTTCGTCATCCCCCTCTTGGCGATCAAGTCTTTCCCAATCGATGGTGGAGCTTTCCAGCCGCGGGGGAGTGCCGGTCTTCAGACGTCCAAGCGGTGCGCCAAGCGCGTCAAATCTGACTGCCAGCCGCGTGGAAGCCTTGCTTCCCATCCGCCCGCCTTCGATTTTCCGGTCTCCGATGTGGATGACGCCACGCAGGAAAGTACCCGTCGTGACCACCACGGCCCGGCCTCGAAGACAGGTCCCGTCAGCAAGAACAACGCCGCCAACGGTATTTCCTGTCATGATCAAATCAACAACTTCACCTTCAACCACGCTCAGATTCGGGTTGGCGGCCAGAAGATTCTGGATCGCAACACGGTATAAGTCGCGGTCTGCCTGAGCACGCGGCCCTTGAACGGCAGGCCCCTTTCGGCGGTTCAGGAGGCGGAACTGAATTCCCGCGACATCAGCGGCGCGTCCCATGATGCCATCAAGCGCGTCGATCTCGCGCACAAGATGGCCTTTCCCCAATCCACCGATGGCAGGGTTGCAAGACATGACCCCGATTGTAGAGCGATCCATGGTGACCAAAGCAGTTCGCGCGCCCATTTGCGCGCTGGCCGCTGCAGCTTCCGAACCTGCGTGGCCGCCGCCGATCACGATGACGTCGAATTCACATTGTTCCACGTGAAACACTCCTTACTTGCCAAGGCAAAAGCTCGAGAAGACTTCGTCCAGGATATCCTCAACGCCGATCCGTCCGACCAGGCTATCCAGTGCGCGGACGACGTAACGCAGATTCTCCGCTGCAAACTCGGCCCGTTCCTCGCCCTCGTCTATATCGATTCTCGCCGCTTCCAAAGCCGCAATTCCCTGCTGAACCGCGACACGATGACGTTCGCGCGTGATTACGCCGATGGATGAAACGCGGCGAGACAGAATATCGATCAACGCATCTATCAGGTGATCGACCCCTGCCCCCGTATGGCCCGAGATACCTTTCAACTTGGCGCCAGCGGTATCGCATTTTCCGACCAATACCAAGTCGTCTTCGTCGGGTTCGATGCCCGGAACATCACCCGGTTTCGCAATAAGTATAACGCGAACATCCGCATCGGCCGCCCGCTCGCGCGCGCGATGGATCCCGATCTTTTCGACAACGTCCGTCGATTCGTGCAGGCCCGCCGTATCAAGCACCGTGACAGGTATTCCGGCTAAATCCATACGCACTTCGATCACATCTCTGGTCGTTCCGGCAACCTCCGAAGTGATGGCCGCCTCGCGCCCCGCAAGCGCGTTCAGTAGCGTCGATTTTCCGATGTTCGGCGGGCCAACAATTGCCACCTCAAAGCTGTCCCTAAGCCTCTCAGCGGAGTGATACCCCCTCGCCTGTTGCCGAAGACTGTTCAAGGTTCGGTCAACCAGATCGCGAACTTCCGGCGAAACGTCGACGGGCACTTCCTCATCCGCGAAATCAATTGTCGCTTCTAGAAGTGCAGCGGCCCGCACCAGATCGGCCCGCCAGATTGCCGCCTGCTTGCCTACGGCACCAGACAGAACGCGTTGCGCCTGTTTTCGCTGGGCTTCGGTTTCCGCTTCGATCAGATCGGCCAGGCCTTCGACCTGCGTCAGATCCAGGCGGTTGTTCTCAAGCGCGCGTCGGGTAAATTCGCCGGGCTCGGCCAACCGGACGCCAGGAACATCGGCCAGCTCAGCGAGAACCGCGTTCGTGATCGCGATGCTGCCGTGCAGTTGCAGTTCCACCGTCTCCTCGCCCGTAAAACTCCGCCCCTCGTCAAAGGCGATGACCAGCGCTTCGTCCAGGAAATCGCCATCGAGCGCGCGGACCGTTCTCAGCGCGGCGCGATGGCTGGGGGGCAAGCGCCCGACAAGGCGTTCACTGGCGGAAAAGGCATCGGGACCCGAAATCCGGATCACTGTCACGCCCGCCTTGCCCCGCGCGGTGGCGGGGGCAAAAATCGTGTCCATAGCTTTGATCCGGTTTCAGGGTCGCGCGTCAGGTATTCATGGAATCGAAGAAGTCAGAATTCGATTTGGTCTGTTTCAGCTTCGAGATCAAGAACTCGATGGCGTCAGTCGTGCCCATCGGGTTAAGGATGCGGCGAAGGACATAGGTCTTCTGAAGATCGCCCTTGTCGACCAGAAGTTCCTCTTTCCGGGTGCCGGATTTCAGGATGTCCATGGCGGGATAAACCCGCTTGTCCGCCACCTTGCGGTCCAGGACGATCTCGCTGTTGCCGGTGCCCTTGAATTCTTCAAAGATCACCTCGTCCATTCGGCTGCCCGTGTCGATCAGCGCCGTGGCGATGATGGTCAGCGAACCACCTTCTTCGATGTTGCGTGCCGCGCCGAAGAACCGCTTGGGCCGCTGCAGGGCGTTCGCATCGACGCCGCCTGTCAGAACCTTGCCGGACGACGGCACCACGGTATTGAAGGCGCGGCCCAGTCGGGTGATCGAATCAAGCAGGATCACCACGTCGCGCTTGTGTTCCACCAAGCGCTTGGCCTTTTCGATCACCATTTCCGAAACCGCGACGTGACGGGTGGCGGGTTCATCGAAGGTTGACGAAACCACCTCGCCCTTCACCGAACGCTGCATGTCGGTCACTTCTTCGGGCCGTTCGTCGATCAGCAAGACGATCAGGTAGATCTCGGGGTGGTTCTTTTCGATCGAGTTGGCGATGTTCTGAAGAAGAACCGTCTTACCGGTCCGTGGCGGCGCCACGATCAACGACCGCTGGCCCTTGCCGATGGGCGCCACCAGGTCGATGATCCGGGCCGACCGGTCCTTGACCGTCGGATCGTCCAGTTCCATCGTCATCCGCTCATCCGGGTACAGCGGCGTCAGGTTGTCGAAGGCGACCTTGTGGCGTGCCTTTTCCGGCTCTTCGAAGTTGATGGATTCAACATCGGTAAGGGCAAAGTAACGCTCGTTCTCGTCCGGGCCGCGAATGACGCCTTCCACCGTGTCGCCGGTCCGCAGGGCATACTGACGGATCATGTCAGGAGAGACATAGATATCATCCGGGCCGGGCAGATAGTTCGCCTCGGGCGAGCGGAGGAAACCGAACCCGTCCTGCAAGACCTCAAGCACGCCATCGCCACCGATGACCCATTCATCGTCCGCCCGCTCTTTCAGGATCGAGAACATCATCTCGCCCTTGCGCATGGTCGATGCGTTTTCGATCTCAAGCTCTTCGGCCAGCGCCAGAAGATCCTTGGGGCTTTGCACTTTCAGATCGGCAAGGTTCAGTCGGTCTTGGCTCATCGTCGTAAATCCTTGTCACACACCGAATGGCACGCGCTATCGAACGGTAAAGGGAAAATGATCGATCGGACGATCGACAGCAGCCACCTACCCTCTGGTGCGCGCAAAGTCAACGATGCTCAGAACGGCCGGGCGATCACGGAAAAGACGATGACGAACATCAAAAGCGTCGGAACCTCGTTCATCTTGCGAAAATAGCTTCCAGGGTGGTTCACCTTGCCCGCAACGAAGGTCTTGAGTTGTGCCGCGCACCACATGTGAAACCAGGTCATGCCGACAACCGCCAGCGCCTTGGTCCAGGGCCAGATGGCCGACCAGTCGATCACGCCGGGGATCGCAACCAGCATCAGCCCGAACAGCCATGTGGCGATCATGGCAGGGGTCATGATGACACGAAGCAGTTTGCGCTCCATCATCTGGAACAACTGGTCGGTCTCGCTGTTGGGCGCCACCTTTTCGATGTGATGCACGAAAAGCCGGGGCAGATAGAAGATTCCCGCCATCCACGAGATCACCGCGATGACATGCAGGGATTTGATCCAGGGATAAGCTGCGCTGAGGAGGTCTTGCATGGGGTTCACCTGTTCCGGGCCGGTGAACTCTTCTCATTATATAAAAGAGAAGAAAAGATGATGTTGTTTGTAGGTCCGGTGGATAACGGGGATTAATGCCATATCCAAAGGATGATCCACAGATGGTTTCCGGCGGGCCCTGAATCTCCACTGGCTGTGGACGAATCGGCCTAGATCATATTTATTAAAGCAAAATCAAATACTTGACAATTCAGACCTGTGGATATTCTTGTGGGCGAAGCACAGGGGAAACAGGGAGAAGAAGGTTGTTCACAGGGGCGCGGTTCAAACGCTGCACGGTGGACATATCGACGAGGAAAGGTGACAAGACAGGCGGTATCGCGCGAAACCCCGCTGCCGCCCTGAATCATCCGAGTCGTCCCGCAACTCTACCTCGATTTATCCCCGGATTTATCCCATGACCCGCCCGCTGATCCTTGCCTCCTCCTCGTCCATCCGCCGGCAGTTGTTGCAGAACGCCGGACTGACGTTCGAGACCCTGCCCGCCCGTGTCGATGAAGACGCCATCCGCGCCTCGCTTCTTGCGGAAGAGGCGACGCCGCGTGACGTGGCCGATGCACTTGCCCAGTTCAAGGCGCGCAAGGTGTCCGAGAAACGCCCCGAGGCCATGGTGATCGGCTGTGACCAGGTTCTTGATTTCAAGGGAACGATCCTGTCCAAACCCGCCGACGCCCAAGAGGTCGCCGCCCAGCTGCGCGCCCTGGCGGGCCAGGGGCATCGCCTTTTGTCGGCGGCGGTCATATATGACGAGGGCAAGCCGGTCTGGCGCCATGTGGGCGTGGTGCAGATGCAGATGCGCCCCCTGTCCGACGGGTTCATCGATGATTATGTCTCACGCAACTGGGAAAGCATCCGCCACTCGGTCGGCGGATACAAGCTTGAGGAAGAAGGCGCCCGGTTGTTCAGTCGGGTCCAGGGCGATTACTTTACGGTCCTGGGCCTGCCGTTGCTTGATCTCTTGTCCTACCTAACCCTGAGAGGCATTCTGTCATCATGAGCGATGTGAAAATTCCCCTCGCCGGCGTCATCGGATCGCCGATCTCGCACAGCCGTTCCCCCGCGTTGCACCAGCATTGGCTGCGCACCATGGGCATCAAGGGCTATTACATTCCGATGGACGTGGCGCAGGCCGACCTCCCCGAGGTCATTCGGATGATGCCGAAGATGGGCTTTGTCGGCTGCAATGTCACCATCCCCCACAAGGAAGCGGTGCTTGACCTGGCCGACCTGGTGACAGACCGCGCGGCGCTCATCGGGGCGGCCAATACCCTGATCTTTCGTGCCGATGGCAAGATCCACGCCGACAACACCGATGGCTATGGCTTCATCCAGAACCTGCGCGAATCCGCCCCCGACTGGGATCCGCGGACAGGGCCGGCCGCAATCTTCGGCGCGGGTGGCGCGGCGCGGGCGGTCATCACCTCGCTGATCGACGCCGGGGTGCCGGAAATCCGCCTGACGAACCGCACCCGGGCACGTTCGGAATCGCTGCGGGCCGAATTCGGGGCGAAAATCGTGGTCTATGACTGGGTCAAGGCCGGCAATACGCTGGATGATGCCGCCACCGTGGTGAATGCCAGTTCGCTGGGCATGGTGGGCAAGCCCGATTTCCGCGTGCCGCTGGATGGCCTGTCGCCCGATGCCGTGGTCACCGACCTGGTCTATACCCCGCTTGACACCACCTTCCTGCAACGCGCCCGCGCCTTCGGTGCAACCACGGTGGATGGTCTGGGCATGCTGATCTATCAGGCCGCGCCCGCCTTCGAACGCTGGTTCGGTCTGCGCCCCGAGGTGGACGAGCGCACGCGCGAGGTGGTGCTGGGCCAATGAGCGCGCCGGTGCTGATCGGGCTGACCGGTTCGATCGGAATGGGCAAATCGACGACCGCGGCCATGTTCGCCGCCCATGGCCTGCCCGTCTGGGATGCCGATGCAGCGGTGCATCGTCTTTACGCCGAAGGGGGCGCGGCCGTTGCGCCGCTTGCCGCCCTCTGCCCCGCTGCATTGAAGGACGGAGAGATCGACCGCGCCGCCCTGAAACAATGGATCAGGGACGATCCGGCAGCCTTTGGCAGGATCGAGGCGGTGGTCCACCCACTTGTCGCCGCCGACCGGGCCGAATTCATCGCGGCACAATCCGCGCGGTTCATCCTTCTCGACATTCCGCTGTTGTTCGAAACCGGCGCCGAAGAAAGGTTCGATCTGGTCGCGGTGGTCTCGACAACCCCCGAGGAACAGCGCCGCCGCGTCATGGCCCGCCCGGGGATGAGCGAACAGATGTTCCAAAGCATCCTTGCCAAGCAGCTGCCCGATGCCCAGAAACGCGAACGGGCCGATGTGGTGATCGACACCACCACCATGGAAAGCGCGCGCCACGATGTGGACATGCTGGTTGCGCGGCTGAGAAAGGAATACGGCGATGCGTGAAATCGTTCTGGACACGGAAACCACAGGCTTTGACCCCGAAACAGGCGACCGGATCGTCGAAATCGGCGCGGTCGAGCTTTTGAACCACATGCCGACGGGCCGAACCTTTCACGAATACATCAACCCCGAACGGTTCATGCCGCAGGAGGCGTTCGAGGTGCACGGGCTGGGCGACGATTTCCTGCGCGACAAGCCCAAGTTCGCGGCCATCGGGCAGAAATTCCTGGATTTCGTCGGTGATGCCAAGCTGGTGATCCACAATGCCGCCTTCGACATCAAGTTCCTGAATGCCGAACTGGGCTGGATGGGCCTGCCCAAGCTGCCCTGGGAACAGGCAATCGATACGCTGGCCATTGCGAAAAAGCGGTTTCCCGGATCGCCCGCGTCACTGGATGCGCTGTGCCGCCGCTTTGGGATCGACAACTCGTCGCGCACCCTGCACGGCGCCCTGCTCGACTCGGAAATCCTGGCCGAGGTCTATCTTGAGCTGATCGGGGGGCGGCAACCCGATCTGGTGCTGGCACCGACCAACAGCGAATCCTCGGGTTCCGAAACACTGGGCGCATGGCGTCCCCGCCCGCGCGCCAAAGCCTTGCCGCCCCGGATAACCGAAGCGGAATCCGCCGCCCACGATGCCTTTGTCGACGGCATGGGCGACGGCGCGCTGTGGCGCAGGAAAGCCTAGTTCGGCTTCCCTTCGCTTTCGGCCTTGGCGGCGGCCGCGCGCTGCTGAAGGCTCTGGCGGTACAGACCGACGAAATCGATCGTGTCCAGGTTCAGCGGGGCAAAACCGCCGTCATGGGTGATGTCGCTGACGATGCGGCGGATGAAGGGAAACAGCATCCGGGGGCATTCGATCAGCAAGAAGGGGTGCAGCTGTTCGTCGGGCACGTTTTCCACAGCGAAGATGCCGCCGTATTCCAGCTCAAGCAGGAACAGGGTGGAACCCGATTCCTTGTCCTTCGAGGTGATGTTGAACTTGCCCACGACCTCGAACTGGCCCTCGGCACGCTTCTTGGCATCCAGCGCCACCTGCACCTGAACGTCCGGAGTCACGTTGCCGCCGGTCCCGTTGCGCGCGACGATGTTCTCGAACGACATGTCGCGGATGAACTGGCCCAGGATGCGCAGTTGCGGCGGCGTGGGCGCCTTGGGGGTTTCCGAATTGGCGGCGGGAGTCGTGTCGGATTCAGCCATCTGTGGCTCCTCAATCATTTCTTTCGTGGATGTCTAGCAGGGCGCTCAATGCCGGGTCCAGCCCGAAGGCGAATTCGATGTGTCGTGTGTGGGCTTCTTGGGCGGATCGACCTCGACATAATCGCCATCGATCACGTCGCCCCGCCCTGCCGGGCCGGGCCGCGCGCCGGGGCCACGGGCCTGCCCGTATTCGAAGGTCTGCACCTTGATCCGCGCCCGCAGGAACCGGAACACCGCCTGGCGCACCGGCGGGATCAGCAGGGCAAAACCGGTGGCATCGGTGAAGAAGCCGGGCGTCAGCAAAAGCGCGCCCGCCAGCAGGATCATGGCACCATGGGCCAGAGGTTCGGTCGGATCGCGCAGTTCATTGAAGGATCCGCGCAGCTGTGACATGGCCAACGCCCCCTGGGTGCGCACCAGCCAGGTGCCCAGAACGGCGGTCAGGATGACGATTCCAAGGGTCGGCCAAAGCCCGATCCATCCGCCAACCTGAATGAACAGCGCGATTTCCACGATGGGCACCGCAAGAAACAGGGCAAAGAGCCACATGACAACCTCCAGATCAGGGGCAACAGTGGACTTGGCCACGCCCCGCCCCTACATAGGGAGCAATGACGCCCGTTACCAACCCTGTCACCGACAGATGGCACCCGAAAGAGGTTTAGATGAGTTCTGCCGTGATCCAGCTTCTGGTTTTGGCCGCAATCGCAGTGTTCCTGATCCTGCGGCTTCGCAACGTGCTGGGCACGCGGGATGGATTTGAAAAACCGCCGGTCACCGGGCCCACCCCGGCCGGCAAGAAAAACCGCCCCGAATTCGAGGTGATCGAAGGCGGGCCCGATCGTGACATCACCGACCACGTCGAGGATGGCAGCCCGAGCGCCAAGGCCCTCGCGGCGATGAAGCTGGCCGAGCCGGGCTTCAACGTGGGCGAATTCCTGCATGGCGCGCGCGGCGCCTACGAGATGATCCTCATGGCCTTCGAGAATGGCGACATCTCCGAGGTCCGCAGCTTCCTGAGCCCGGAAGTGGCCGAAGCCTTCGACGACGTGATCGCCCAGCGGCGCGAACAGGGCCTGACGGTCGAGGCGAATTTCATCGGGTTGCGCGACATTGCCCTTTCCGAGGCCGAGTTCGACCGCGACGCCAAGTTCGGCGAACTGACGGTGCGCTTTACCGGCGAACTTACCTATGTCGTCCGCGACAAGGGCGGCGACATCATCGAAGGCAGCGCCAGCGAGATCAAGCGCCAGCGCGATGTCTGGACCTTCGGGCGCACCATGGGCGCGAATGACCCCAACTGGCAGCTTGTCGCCACCGGGGAATGATGCGTGCGCTGCTTGCAGCATGTGTTGCGGGGGCCATGGCGATGACAACCCCCGCCGCGTCCGAGGTGACGCATACCATTCTATCGTTCGACGATCTGAACGGCTGGGCCGAGGACGATCACGAAGCCGCCCTTTCGGTCTTCCTGGACACCTGCGGCGACATGCCCGACCCCGACTGGCGCGGGGTCTGCGCCGTGGCGCGCCATCAGACCAACGCGAAAACCTTCTTTGAACTGTTCTTCCGCCCCGTCCTGATCGAGGACGGGCAGGACATGCTGTTCACCGGCTATTTCGAACCCGAACTCAGGGGATCGCGCACAAGGGGCGGGCCGTACCAGTACCCGCTCTATCGTCTGCCCGAAGAGGCATCGTCGGGCAGCACCTGGTTTTCCCGCCGCGATATCGAGGAACAGGCCCTTCTCGATGATCGCGGGCTTGAGATCGCATGGATCGACGATCCGGTGGATGTCTATTTCCTTCAGGTGCAGGGGTCGGGGCGGGTGAAACTGCCTGACGGGTCGTATCTGCGGGTTGGATATGGCGGAAAGAACGGCCACAATTATCGCTCGATCGGGCAGGAGCTGGTGCGTCAGGGCGTTTATGAACCCCACCAGGTTTCGGCACAGGTGATCCGCAACTGGGTGAAACGCAACCCCGAAGAGGGCGCCGAGCTTTTGCGCCACAACCCGTCCTACGTTTTCTTTCGCGAAGTCAGCGAAGTGCCGGCCGACAAGGGGCCACTGGGCGCGATGAACCGGTCGATCACCGCAATGCGGTCAATCGCCGTCGATCCGGCCCACACGCCCCTTGGAGCGCCGGTCTGGATCGAAAAGGGCGGGCAAGGGCCCTTGCGCCAGTTGATGGTGGCGCAGGATACCGGGAGCGCGATCAAGGGTGCGCAACGGGCCGACATCTTTTTCGGCACCGGCCACAAGGCAGGCCGCGCCGCCGGTCGGGTGCGCGATCCGGGGCGGATGGTGGTGTTGATGCCGATTCAGCGGGCCTATGCCCTTGCACCGGATATCTAGGCGGTGTCCCGGCGGCGCGAACCCCGTCGGCTGAGTGCCGAGGAAACCGAGCTTTGGCGCGCGGTGGTCAAGCGTGCCGTTCCCATGCACCCGACCAAGCCGGTGCCGACGCCGATACCCCCCAAGGCCCCCCCGGCAAAACCCCGGATGCCCGACCCCATCGCACCCTTTCAGATCGGTGGCACACCGGCCCCCAGCCGCGTTACCACCGACACCGCGCCACCCCTGTCTCAGGGTATCGCGCAACAGCCGCTGTCGATGGATCACAAGGCCTTCACCCGGATGCGCCGGGGCAAGTTGCCGTTGGAGGGCCGGATCGACCTGCACGGCATGACCCTGGATCAGGCGCAACCGACGCTGACGAACTTCATCCTGGGGTCACAGATTGCGGGCAAGCGGCTGGTGCTGGTGATCACCGGCAAGGGGCAGACCCAGCGCCAGCGTGATGAATGGCACCGTGGCCACGGCGCGCTGAAACGTCAGGTGCCCCATTGGCTGCGCATGGCGCCGCTGTCCGGTGCCGTGCTTCAGGTCAGCGAAGCACACCGAAGCCACGGTGGCTCAGGCGCTTACTATGTCTACCTCAGGCGTCGGCGCTAGGCTGTGGCGGGCCTTGCCGATGGCTGCGGTCGACAGGGCGGCGGCAAAGGCGAAATAGGCCGAAATCGCGAACATCTGCAAAGGAAAGTCGATGCCGTGGTCAATGACGATTGCCGTGATGCCCGGCCCGATGGCCGATCCGAACACCATCACCGCGGCGGCCATCGCCTTGATCGCGCCGATATTGCGGGTGCCGTAGAATTCGGCCCAGAAGGCGGCCGGAACGGTGGCCTGCGATCCGATCCCGAAGGCCAGAACCACCATCGCCACGGTGGCCCCCAGGATGGTTTGAGCGCTGGCCAGCAGGAAGAACCCGATGGCGAAGGGCACCATGTAAAGCTGCACCAGCCGGGGGGTGCCGAACCGGTCGATCAGCGAACCCGTGGTGAAGGTCGTGGCGATGGAAACCGCGGTGAACAGCGGCAGGATCGCCACGAATTCAAGCAGCGCCCAACCCTTTACCTCGGTCATGTGGACCTGGTGAAAGAACAGCGCGGTGCCCCAGGCCGGCGGGCCCAGAAGAAGCGGGATCATCGCCCAGAACAGCCAGTGATGCAGAACGTCGTGCCGGTTCCAGTGGCGCCCTGACATGCCCGCCGAAGCGGTGCTTTGCGCGGCTGATTGCGGCGTGCGTTCCGCCTTCATCAGCCGATAGATCACCGGCATCGCCAGCAAGACCAGCCCGGCGGCCAGAACCCACAACCAGCGCCAGTCATAGGTTTCCAGCAGCGAAACGAAGATCAGCGGCAGCACCGCCTGGCCCAGGGCAAACCCCATGGCCGCAATCGAAAGCGCCCGCCCCCGCGTGGCCACGAACCAGCGCGCCATGGTGACAAGGCTAAGCTGGCTCATCATGCCCTGGCCCAGAAGGCGCAGCGCGTAGATCAGCACCACCAGCACCAGCATCCCCTGCCCCACTGCCATGGCAAGACAGGTGGCCGCCAGGGCAAGGCAGACGAAAATGCTCAGCTGGCGCACCCTGAACCTGTCGGTCAGCACCCCCGCCCAGATCATCGTGATCGCCGAGGCGGTGGTGGCGATCATGTAGATCATCCCCCACTGCCCATGGGACAGGCCGTAATCGGCCATGATCTCGCCCGCGAAAAGCGAGATGAAAAAGGTCTGCCCATAGCTGGACGAAAACGAGATGAGAACACCGGCTGTCAGGAACAGCCAGTTCTCGCGCAGGAATCTGAAAAAGCTCATGCTTCTCTTTCGGCCTGTTAGCGCCGAATGTGAAGAGGCATTAAAGCACGTAGCGACTCATATCTGCCGATCTTGCCAGTTCGCCCAGGTTCTGTTCGACGAATGCGTCGTTTACGACGATTTCCTCGCCCCCACGGTCGGGTGCGGTGAAGGACAGTTCCTCGAAGACACGCTCCATGATCGTGTAAAGGCGGCGGGCGCCGATGTTCTCGATGCTTTCGTTGACCTCGAACGCGATCTTGGCCAGGGCCTTGATCCCGTCTTCGGTGAATGTCACCGCCACCTCTTCGGTCTTCATCAGCGCGGTATATTGCAGGGTCAGCGCGTTGTCGGTGTCGGTCAGGATGCGCACGAAGTCATCCTCGGTCAGGGCGCGCAGTTCCACCCGGATCGGCAGACGCCCCTGCAATTCAGGCAGCAGGTCCGAAGGTTTGGCGATGTGGAAGGCGCCCGAGGCGATGAACAGGATATGGTCGGTCTTCACCGGGCCATACTTGGTTGAAACGGTCGTGCCCTCGATCAGGGGCAGCAGGTCGCGCTGCACGCCTTCGCGCGACACGTCGCCGCCGCGGGCATCCTTGCGGGCACAGACCTTGTCGATCTCGTCCAGGAAGACGATGCCGTTTTCCTGCACCGCCTCAAGCGCGGCCTTATGCACCGTTTCATCGTCCAGCAGCTTGTCGGCCTCTTCGCCCAGAAGCACGTCATAGCTTTGCGCGACGGTCAGCTTCTTGCGCACCTTGCGCTGGCCCAGCTTGCCGAACAGATCGCCCAGGTTCATCATGCCACCCATCTGGCCGGGCTGCATTCCGGGAATCTCCATTCCGCCCAGGGGGTTCGAGGTGTCGGTCACCTCAAGTTCGATCTCGGTATCGTCCAGTTCGCCGTTGCGCAGTTTCTTTCGGAACATCTCGCGCGTCTGTTCGCGCGCACCCTCGCCCGCGATCGCCTCAAGCACGCGGTTCTCGGCGTTCTCCTGGGCGCGGGATCGGACATCCTCGCGCATGTGGTCGCGGGTCATGGTGATGGCGGATTCCACCAGGTCGCGGATGATCTGTTCGACATCGCGGCCGACATATCCGACCTCGGTGAACTTCGTCGCCTCGACCTTCAGGAAGGGCGCGCGGGCCAGTTTCGCCAGGCGGCGGGAGATCTCGGTCTTGCCCACGCCGGTGGGGCCGATCATCAGGATGTTCTTGGGGTAAACCTCGTCACGCAGGTCATCGCCCAGCTGCTTGCGGCGCCAGCGGTTGCGCAGG
Organism: Oceaniglobus trochenteri; assembly: GCF_020529025.1. Taxonomy (GTDB): domain Bacteria; phylum Pseudomonadota; class Alphaproteobacteria; order Rhodobacterales; family Rhodobacteraceae; genus Oceaniglobus; species Oceaniglobus trochenteri. The sequence continues at coordinate 244,650 of NZ_JACNMM010000003.1, read as the reverse complement.
GCCACGGCGACGGCGCGCTTGGCGTCCTTCTGGCCGATGATGAACCGGTCCAGTTCCGAAACGATCTCGCGGGGGGTCAGATCACTCATTGGGGGGGCCTTGTCTCTGTTCTGTGTCAGGTGGGGGCGGGTTTCGCCCCGCAGGATGGGCGCCTCAGCGGGCGATCTTTTCCACCGTCAGGTTGCCGTTGGTATAAACGCAGATGTCCGAGGCGATGGACATGGCGCGCCGGGCGATGTCTTCGGCGCTGCGGTCGGTGTCCATCATCGCTCGCCCGGCCGCCAGGGCATAGTTGCCCCCCGATCCGATGGCGGCGATGTCATGCTCGGGCTCCAGAACGTCGCCGGCACCGGTGACGACATAGAGATCCGATCCGTCGGTGACGATCAGCATCGCCTCGAGCTTCTGAAGATACTTGTCGGTGCGCCAGTCCTTGGCCAGTTCGACGGCCGCGCGCTGCAACTGGCCCGGGGTCGCCTCAAGCTTTGCTTCCAGGCGTTCCAGCAGCGTAAAGGCATCGGCGGTCGAACCGGCAAACCCCGCCACCACTTCGTGGCCGCCGGGCTTCAGGCGCCGCACCTTGCGCGCCGTGCCCTTGATCACCGTCTGGCCCAGCGAAACCTGTCCGTCGCCCGCGATCACCACTTCGCCGCCCTTGCGCACGCCGATGATCGTGGTGCCGTGCCATCCGGGAAATTCTTGCTTTGCCATATTTTCTACTCCGTTTCCGGGTATATGGAGGGAACAAGCCTATTTGCCAACCGTACGGGGGTGACAGTTGAGCGGACAGCGGGTGCTGCGCGTCTTTTTCCACGAACATCTCGTGGCCCGGGCCGAGGCGGGAAAACACAACTTCACCAACAGGTTGAGGGCAGCGTTCGATCGCGTGGGCGTCGAGGTGCGGTTGTGTCGCAACACCCCCGCCGCCCGCGCGCTTTCGGCGGTGCAGCCGGGCTATGCCCTGTTCCACATGGATGCGCCGTTCCATCGAAATGCGCTTACGACGCGGCTCGTCTATGCCGCGCCCTTCTGGCAGATCGAGGCATCGGCAAAACGCTGGGAGTGGGAGGTGGCGCGTGCGCCCTTCCATCCCGAAACGGTCGAACCCGGGGAAGCGCGCCAGTTTCAGCGTCGCCAGGCCCAGGCCATTCTGGGGGGCGATGATACGGCCCGTGAACCGGGGGGCTTCGTCTATGTTCCGCTTCAGGGCATGCTGCGCAAACATCGCAGCTTTCAGATGTGCAGCCCGGTCGAGATGATCGCCCAGACCCTGGCCCATTGCGGCGATCGCCGGGTCATTGCCGGGCTGCACCCCAAGGAAAGCTATTCAAGGGGCGATCTTGCCGCGCTGGACGCCCTGCGCGAGGGCGACAGGCGCCTGAGCGTGGTGACAGGCCAGATGGCGCCGCTTTTGCGCGGATGTGCCTATGTGGTGTCTCAGAATTCGTCGGTGGCGCTTTTTGCCGGGCTGGTGGACAAGCCCGCGATCCTGTTCGCGCGGATCGATTTTCACCATGTCGCGCTGAACGTGCAGGACATCGGCATTGCCCCGGCCTTTGCCGCCATCGCAGATCACCGGCCCGATTTTGCCCGCTATCTTTACTGGTTCCTGAAACAGAACACGCTGAACGCCGGCGCCCCCGAGGCCGAGGATCAGATTCTGGCGGCGGTGCGGCGCCATGGCTGGCAGGTATAGGGCGCAAACGAAAAGGGGCGCCCCGCAAGGCGCCCCATGATCCGGCAGGTGAACCCGCTCAGATTTCTTCCTTGATCCAGCTTTCCAGCGCGGCCTTGGGGGCGGCGCCCACCTTGTTGGACACCACTGCGCCGTTCTTGAACATGAACAGGGCCGGAATGCCGCGCACACCCATCTGGGCGGGGGAATTCGGGTTCTCGTCGACGTTCACCTTCACGATCTTGACCTTGCCTTCGTACTGATCGCTCAGTTCTTCCAGCGCGGGGCCGATCTGTTTGCAGGGGCCGCACCATTCGGCCCAGAAGTCGACGACCACGGGAATGTCGGATTGCTTCACTTCGGCGTCGAAGGTGTCGTCGGTGACGGCTACGGTTGCCATGGATAGTCTCCCAGCGGATGAATTTGAAGCCGAAACCTATGGACAGCCCGGCATGGCGTCAAGATGTCGTGGCCCTTTGCAGGGCGGCACTCACGATGTCGTGCGGCAGGGGCATCAGGCGGGCGGTTGTCGTCCACAGGATCGCGGTGTCGATCCGGCGGTCGGGATAGACGGCGCGCAGGGCGGCGGCATAGGCGCCCATCTGCCGCAACAGCCCGTCGGGCACCTGGGCCGGGGTGTCGGGCACCAGGGCGTTGGATTTGAAATCCACCGCCAGCATCGAATCCTCGCCAAGGATCAGCCGGTCGATGGTACCGAACATCCGCTCACCGTCGCGTTCGGGCAGTTCGGCGGTGATGGCCACTTCGGCCAGGGTGCCGGGCCGGAACAGGTGCGCCAGGTCGGGCGCGGTGAGGATGGCGCGCACCTCGGGCAGAAGTTCGCCCGCCCGTGCACCATCCAGAAGGCTTGCCGCGGCGGTTTCCCAATCGGCCTCGGGCAGGGCGGGCAGATGTTCCAGCAGCAGGTGAAGCGCGGTGCCGCGTTCCTTCGCCGCCTCGCTGTCCTGTTCCCCGGCGTCGCCGAACAGAACCTTGGCCCCGCCCAGCTTTGACGGGTTCAACAACGTCACCTCGGGCACCGGGGGCGCGGCGCGGTCCAGCCAGTCGGGCAGGGCCGCCGCATTGGCCGAGGGGGGCGGCAGATCGACCAGCGCGCCTGACTCCCATGCGCCATGGGCAAGGCGCAGCCCCTCGCCGGTGGGAAAGGGGCAGGGCAGGGCGGTGAGGCTTTCCAACCCGGTCTGCACCGCCTCGTACCACGAAGGGCTGACCGGCTTGCCCGCCCCGCAGACGATCAGCCAGGTTTCGGCCCGCGTCATCGCCACGTAAAGCAGCCGCGCCCGTTCGGCATCGTCGGCGGCGACCATCCCGGCCTTCGACTGGGCCAGAACCTCGGGCATGTCGTCGGCCGCCGTGCGCCACAACAGCGTGCCGTCCTCGGCCGGGAAAAGCTGATCGCGCACGTCGGATTTGGCGCGCAGGGTGTCGGGCAGGATCACGATCGGCGCCTCAAGCCCCTTGGCCCCATGCACCGACATCACGCGAATGCGGTTGCCGGCACTGTCGGCCTGGCGCTTGACCTCGACGTCATCGGCATCCAGCCAGGCCAGAAATCCGGTGAGGCTGGGAATGTCCATCCTCTCGTAGGCCAGCGCCTGGTTCAGCAGTTCATCCAGCCCGTCCTGCGCCTCGGGGCCAAGCCGCGCCAGAAGGTTCGCGCGGCCCCCGTGGCGCAGCAGGATGCGTTCCAGCAGATCGAACGGCCGCAGGAAATCGGCACTGGCGCGAAGATCCCTGAGAATGTCCATGGTCGCCGGATAGGCGGCCCCGGCGCGGCGCAGGGTTTCCCACAGGTAGGTTTCGCTGCGCCCGGCGGCCAGATCGTAAAGCTGCCCCTCGCGCCAGCCGAAGAGCGGCGAACGCAGGGCGGCGGCCAGGGACAGGCTGTCTTCGGGGGTGGCCAGAAAGGCCAGCAGGGCACGCAGATCGCGCACCGCCAGTTCGGCCCCCAGTTTCAGGCGGTCGGCCCCGGCGATATCCAGGTTGCGCTGCTTGCAGGCGCGGATGATCTCGGTGAACAACCGCTTGCGCCGCTGCACGAGGATCAGGAAATCGCCGGGCTGCACCCGGCGCCGCGTTCCTTTTTCGCCGGGAATGGTCTCGCCCGTCGAGATCAGGCGGTGGATTTCGTCGGCGATGGTCTGGGCCAGTTTCACATCGGCGGCCCCGGGGCTGACCCGATCCACCGGATCGTGCCATTCCGCCTCTTCGGGGGTGTCTTCGGTTTCGATGATCGGCCACAGATCGACACGGCCCGGCAGGTCTTCGTGAAAGGCCCGGTGGTTCGAGGCCAGGTCAAGCGGGCCGTCGCCGTCACCGTGAAACACCGCATCCACCGCCGTAAGGACCGCGGCGGACGACCGGAACGAATGTTGCAGTTCCAGCCGTTGCAGTGGCGCCGACCCGTCCAGCCTTTCGCGGAACAGATCGAACATCCGCGAGAACGCCTCGGGGTCGGCGCCCTGGAATGAATAGATCGACTGCTTGCGATCCCCCACCACGAACAGCGACCGTTCGCCCGGTTCGCGTGCGCCCACCCCGGCGGTGAATTCCTGGGTCAACAGCTCGATCACGCGCCATTGTTCGGGGCTGGTGTCCTGCGCCTCGTCCACCAGGACGTGGTCGATGCCGCCATCCAGCCGGTAAAGCACCCAGGCCGCGACGGCGGGGTCGGTCATCAGCGCCCGCGCCTTGAGGATCAGATCCTCGAAATCCAGCCAGCCGCGCGCCAGCTTCCGCGCCTCGTAAAGCGGCAGGAAGGCCCGGGCAAAGCGGTGCAGGGCGATGGATTTCTGCGCGGCCAGAAGGGCCAGACGCGTTTCGCGCGCGTCTTCGATGCGCAGCATCAGGTCGTTCAGATCATCCAGATCCTCGGCGATGGCGCCTTGCGTCTTCTTGGTGGGAAAGGTTCCGACCTTGGCCCCGAAGGGCGCCTTGGCGCCCGATCCGAACAACATCGCGCCTTCCAGTCTGGCCAGGCTGTCAAGCGTGACGGGGGCCTTTGCCACCTCGGCCAGGATGGCGGCGTTCTTCGCGTCGGTTACGGTGCCGCCTGCCATCACCCTGGCAACCCGGCCCAGCAGGGCAATCTCACCCTCGCCCAGAACGGCGGAAAGCAGGCTGTCGGTGGTCAACCCGTCAGGCAGGCCGAACTGCGCCCGGATGGCCGTGTCGTCCTGCATCGCGGCAAAGCTGTCGCGGTGCTTGGCGATCTCGGCGGTGAGGGCCGAGAAATCCTCGGCGGTATAGTGGCGGGCCACCTCGTCGATGATATCGGGGGCCAGGGTATCGGCCATTTCCTCGACGATCTCGGCGGTCAGAAGCTGGGCGGCGCGTTCGTCCATCTCGGTGAATTGCGGCGACACCCCGGCCTCAAGCGGGAAGCGGCGCAGAAGCGAGGCGCAGAACGAATGGATCGTCTGAATCTTCAGCCCGCCGGGCGTTTCGATGGCGCGGGCGAACAGCGTGCGCGCCAGGCCCAGTCGTTCGGGCGAAAGCGTGCCTTCGACGCCAAGGTCGCGCAGCTTGCCCAGAAGGGCGGTGTCGCTGGTCATCGCCCATTCGCCCAGCCGCTTGAACAGGCGGTTCTGCATCTCGGATGCGGCGGCCTTGGTATAGGTCAGACAAAGGATGTTCTGCGGCGACGCGCCATCCAGCAAAAGCCGCGCCACACGGTCGGTCAGAACCCGCGTCTTGCCCGACCCGGCATTGGCCGAAAGCCAGGTCGAGGTGCCGGGGCGGGCGGCCTGGATCTGGCGGGCGGTGGCTTCGTTCGGGGCGGTCATCCCACGTCCTCCGGTTCGGGGGGCTGGCTTTCGTCCCATTCTCCGAAACGGGCAAGGTGATCGTAGTCGCCCGTATTCCATGTCTTGTGCATGGCGCGGCGGCTGGTGTAGCCGCGGTTGCGGCGGGCATAGGCGTTCAGCAGCTTGCCCAGTTCGGCAATGGTCTGATCGGGGTCCAGCACCACCTTGGCGCCGTGATCGCGCAGGGCCAGGGGCGCGAAGGCGGGTTTCGACCCCAGCCCGATATAGGCCACCTCGGCCACGCGGCGCGGTGCCAGCCCCTCGAAGGCGCCCGCTTCGGCCATGGCGGCCTCAAGCAGCAGTTGTTTGTCGAAATACTGCATCTCGGCGGCACTGGGCGGTGTGCCGGTCTTGTAATCGTAGATCACCAGCGTGCCATCCTCGCGCAGGTCGAAACGGTCGGCCTTGCCGGTCAGGGTGAATTCGGGGTCGGGCAGGGGCAGGGCGCCCTTGCCCTCCAGCATGGAAAGAAGCGGCGTGGCTTGCTGGCGCCTCTCGATCTCGCCGTTCAGGAACCAGTCGATCACGCGGCCCAGCTTGGCCATCCAGATGCGCCGGGCGGTGGGCCAGGGCACCTCGATTTCCAGGGTATCGCGGGCGATGCCGATCAGCAGGTCGCGGGCATCGGGTGCCGAGGGGTCGGGGCAGGCGCGGATGAACTCTTCGAAGATCGCGTGAATGACCGTACCGCGCAGGGGCGCGTCGGGCGCCTGGCGCAGCGGATCAAGCGGGCGCAGCCCCAGCACATGGCGGGCATAGATGGCATAGGGATCGCGGATCAGCGTCTTGATCTGCGTCACCGAAAGCTGTTTCGGCCGTGCCGCCACGGGCGGGCGGGGCGAGGGGCGGGGTTCGGGCGCCACGGGGGCAAAGTTCGCCTCGACAGCGCGGGCCATGTCCAGCCATGTGCGCCCCCTGGTCCGCATCCCGACCAGCGCTTGGGGTCCGCCGGTGTCGGGCAGCCCGCTCAGCAGGTTGGTCATCCGGTTCAGCCAGCGCGACACGACGGTTTCGGCCTCGGCGTCGCGGGTGGCGCGGGTCAGCACCACCTCGGGGGCGGCGATGGCCTGTTGGAAATCGTGGGCCGACAGCCCGACACGCCGTTCGGGCAGCAACAACCCGGCCTGCTGGCGCATCCGCCGGTTCAGCCAGGGGTCGGGGGCGGGCAGTTCGGGCCAGACACCATCGTTCAGCCCGCCCAGGATCACCAGGTCGGCGCCCTGCACCCGCGCTTCGAGCGTGCCCCAGATCATGATGCCGGGATGTGCGGCCAGCGGTTCGCGCACCTCGCCGGTGATCACGGTCAGGAACAGCGCCTGGTATTCGCGCGGCCCCATATCGCCGCCATGCCCGGCCTCGGCGCGCAGGGCATCCACCTGGCGCAGCGCGGCGATGCCGGCATCCTTCAGCCACAACTCGCCGGCGTGGCCATCGGGGCCAGACGACAGACGCTCGGCCACCGAAATGTGTTGATCCAGGTGTTCGGTCAGGGGGCGGGTGGCCACATCTTCAAGCCCCGCCAGCAGATCGGCCAGCCAGTTCGCCCAGGCCAGAGCCTCGGGGGTTTCGGTTTCGGCGGCCCAAGAGGTCAGGGTTTGCGGCGTCAGGAAGGGCGGCCCCTTGCGGCGCAGCCACAGTTCCAACTCGCGGGTCAGGCGCAGGTGGGGGCCGCGTTCGGCGCTGCCGGTGTTGCAGATCGGGTGTTTCAGCAGGGTCAGCAGCGGTTCGGCCGTCAACCGCTCACCGAACAGGGCGGCCACATGGCGCAGGAACCGCCCCGGGGCTGAAAGGTGCAGCGGCCGCCCGGCGCTGTCATCGGGGGTCAGTGACCAGCGGTCAAGCGCCGCCGTCACCTGGCGGGTCAGCATCCGGTCAGGCGTGATCAGCGCGGCGGTCTGGCCGTCTTCGGCGGCCTGGCGCAGGCGCAGGGCGATGGCCAGCGCCTCTTGCCGGGGGGTCTGGGCCTCGATCAGGGCGATGTTGCGGGTGGCCAGCGACAGATCGCCCAGCATCGGGCCTTCGTGCATCCACTGATCGGTCACCGGGGCCGGGCGCAGGGCCAGCGACACCAGCCGGTTGCGCGGCTGTTGCGGGTCGTGATCGCTCCAGCGGGCGATCTGGTCGGGGCGCAGGTTCAGCGATTGCATCAGGCGGGCAAAGCGGAACTGGGGGTGATCCTCGGACACCAGCGCATCGTCGAGATTATCCCAGATCGCGGCGGGCATTTCGAAATCGAACCCGGGCAGCACGACAGCGCCCTGGGGCAGGCGCGCCACCGCCGCCATCAGCAGCGCCGTCGCCCCGCGTGACCCGGTCGATCCGGCCAGGATGACAGGGTGTTCGGGCGGTGCCACCTGCCAGCCTTCGATCAGGGCCTCGATCGCGCGGCGCTGGCGGGTTTCGGCATCGGGGGCGCCTTCGGTATCGAAATAGGGCTGGACGATGGAAATGAACGACAGGCTGCGCGCCCAATGGCCGGATTCGTCGCTCACATCCAGGTTCTGCAATACCTCAGGCGGCACGCCTTCGCCCTGCATTTCATCCATCAACCCGGCCAGGCTGTCGGCCAGTTCGAAGACGGCCGCGCGGGGGGCCAGGGTTTCGTCGCGGGCGATCAGGCCGGAAATCAGCTGGGCCAGTTCCAGGCGGCGGCGCAGGGGCGACACGGGCGGTTTCAGCCCGGCCAGCGGCACCTGCGTGGCCAGGTCGGTCAGCAGCCGCAACCGGGGCAGCAACAGCGCCTGTTCCTGCTGGAACAGGGCCGTGACCCGGCGGCGCATCCGCGTGGTGTTCAGCACCAGTTCGACCCTTGCCATGGCTTCGGGCGGTTGGCCCGAAAGGCGCGATTTCAGCCCGGCGACCAGTTGCGCGGGAAAATCCGCGCCGGGGGGCAGGGCAAGGACGCGGGGGTGATCCTGGGGGTCAAACATGGGGGGCGCTCAGCAGTTCTTCGGCCAGGGGAATGGCGGCGGGATGCCCCACATCGCACCATCCGCCGGAATGTTCCACACCGAACAGCCGATGGCGCGACGCGGCGATGTTCCACGCCAGGTTGAGAGAGAAGGCATCGCCCTCGATCCCGTCAAGAAGCGCGGTCTTGATGATCTGCGCGCCGGTGAACACCAGGTGGCCACCCCGGCGCAAGCTGCCATTGGCGGCGCGGGCGAAATCGCCCGCCCCGCCATGCCCCTGCGCCCGGCTGGCAGGGATCACCAGCAAAAGCGCGTCCATCCTGTCGGGGGCCCAGGCGGTGCGAAGCGCCTGAAAGGGGTTGGCGCCGGTCCAGACGGCATCGGTGTTCAGGGTGGCCACCGTTTCGGCCCGAAGAAGCGGCAGGGCCTGGCGCAGCCCGCCCCCGGTATCGCGCAGCCCATCGGTTTCCCACGACAGAAGAACATCGCGCCCCGCAAGATGGCGGGCCAGCTGATCGCCCATGTGGTGCAGGTTCACGACCCGCCGCGCGAAGCCATCGCAAAGCGCCAGCGCATGGTCGATCAGGGGGCGTCCGGCCACGGGCACCATCGGTTTGGGCATGGTCCGGGTCAGCGGGGCCATCCGTGTTCCAAGGCCGGCGGCAAAGACCATGACGGCCGGAAGGTCACCGGTCACGGGGCGGCCCATCTGGCGGCAAGATCCGCCATCCGCGCGGCCCAATCGGCCGAGCCGGACACCGCGATTGCGCGTTCGGTTTCGCCCGCAGGGGCAAGGGTGATGGTCAGGGCATCTTCCGGTGCCGCATCGCCCAGCCGGTCGGGCCATTCCACAAGGCAGATCGCGGTCTCGAAAGCCTCGTCCAGGCCCAGTTCCAGCACCTCGGTCAGATCGGTCAGGCGATAGAGATCGGCATGCCAGACCTCGCCCCGGGGGGTGTCATAGGTCTGCACCAGCGTGAACGTGGGCGAGGGGATGTCCTCGGCCATGTCCGGCCCCTGCAAGACCCGGATCAGGCTGCGGGCCAGGTGGGTTTTCCCGGCCCCGATGGGCCCCTGCAACAACACCACGTCCCCCGGCGAAAGCAGGCGGGCAAGGTCGGCGGCCAGATCGGCGGTCTGCGCGGGCGAAGCGGTGGTGAGGCGAAGATCGAACATGGCGCCACCTTGCCGCCGCGCTGGCGCCATCGCAAGCCGGATCAGGCGCCCTGTGTGGCCCGCCTGCTGCGGGCGACGGGCTGTGTCGGGCGGATCGGCTTCATCCGGTCGGTGCATATTTCAAAGCGCGCAAGGGTCGACCCCCCCACGACCGGGCTGAGCGTGGCGCGGATCGGCCGGCCATCCAGAAGCATCGCCTCGCCCATCCATGCCTCGCCGCGACGGTCCGACAGGATGTAATCGCGCACCTCGCCCCAGATGGCGCTGGGCGCGCTGAGCGCGGCCCAATGGCGCGTGGCATCATCGACATAGGGCGTGTCCAGCCCTTCGCGCGTTTCCGTCTTCCACAAGCTGTCGTAGGCGGCATTGGTCAGGGTCAGCACGCCGTTGGGGGTAAAGACGGCCAGGCCGTCCTCCAGGCTATCCAGCACCGATTGCCCGATCTCAAGCTCGGTGCGGAAGCGGCGGCTCATCCCGATTTCGTCGCTGATATCCTCGAACAGCAGCGCGACGGCGCCATCGATCTGCGGGCGGCCCGTCACGCGGAAGGTGCGCCCGAAGGGCAGGTGCCATGTGTCGCGGTAGGTGCCATTGGCCGCCGATGCCTCGAGATCGACGATCTGTTCGCGCCACGAGTTGTAGTCCTTGGGTTCGGGCATCATCTGAAGATCGCGCAGCATGTCGAAGAACCCGAAGATCGTGGGCCGCATGATCAGCTTTTCGGGGGCCAGCGTCGTCAGGTCGGCAAGGGCCGGGTTGAACAGGGCCAGCCGCCGGTCGCGGGTGAAGACGGCAAGACCGACGGGCAGATCGGCAAATGTCTTCGACAGGGTCTGAACGAAGGTGCGCTGCGATTCCTCGGCCTTGACCACGGTGTCGACATTCATCCCCGAGATCAGGAATTCATCCCCCAGCGGCGTGATATGGAACTGGAACCACCGGTCGGGCGCGTCGCCCTTTGTGGTCAGCCTCTGGCGCTGGGCAGTGGCGATCTGCCCCATGTCGATGTCGAACAGGCGGATCGGCGGCCAGACCCCCAGGCGCGCCGGATCGCCATGGGCCCTGCAGGTGTCAAGATAGGCGCGGTTGACCCAGGTGATGTTGCCCTCGCCATCCTGGCGCCAGACAAGGAAGGGCATGTTCTCGGTGGTGTCGCGCAGATTGCCCAGCTCACGCTCGATCGAAAGCAGGGTCGGGCGGTCCAGGCTGATGCGGTCGCCCGGCGCCTCGACCTCGGCCAGGGCAAGGCGAAGCCGGTCGCGGTGCCGGCTGAGCGTTGCGATCTCGCTTCGGTCGGCGGAATAGAGGTTGCACTGTCCGAAAAGGCCCAGCCGGTCGCGCTGGTCCACCAGGTCGGGAAACCGCTGCCCCAGAAGGCCGGCAAGGCCCGAGAAATCCTGTATGTCCCGCCCGCTGGACGACATCAGAAGTTGCCCGGCCTGGCTGTAATCCACCAGTTGCGGACCATCGAACAGGAACGACACCGCCGACCCCGCCGGATCGACCGCCGCCGCGCCTTGCACCATTCGCCACCTGTCCCATGCGTTCAGCGCCATCAACGCACCGAACGACACGATCAAGGCGGCAGTCATGGCCAGCACAGCCATTCCTACAACCTGAAGCGTCATTGTCTTGCACCGTTACTCTCGTCCCGGATGCAGCCTGTTGAGTCATTTCTTAACGAAAGGTTAACCGCCCCCGTTCCGGCCCCGGAAAGCCGCTGAATCGTCATCAATTCACCGCCAAAGATGCCGATTGGCCGCTATGGGGTTTCAATCTGGCGATTCAACCCTAGGGCGATTCGCCCGTCACGGGGCGACAGGGCAATCTCGTCATGGCGCCAAAGCGATTCGACGATGGCCCCCGGCGATGCACCGGGTTGTCCGCCGCCCGGCCCATCCTCGCGCCCGTTGGCAAAGCTCAGCTCGGCCCCCGACCGCTCAAGCAGCGTCTTGGCGATGAAAAGACCCAGCCCCATGCCCTCATACCCCGGTCTTTGCCGGTTCGAGTCGCCAGCGCCGCGCGACCGCAGGAAGGGATCGCCCAGCCGTGGCAGGACATGCGCGGGATAGCCCGGCCCGTCATCGGCAATGCGAACGCGAATCTGGTCTTTCGACCAGGTGATGTCGATCCGCACGGTCGTGCTGGCAAAATCAACGGCGTTCTGTACCAGGTTGCGCAACCCATGGATGATCTCCGGCCGGCGGTAGATTTCGGGCTGGCGCTCATCTGCTCCGGGCAACGGGGCCACATGATAGACGATGGTCTTGCCCCTTGTGCCGTGCGGTTCGGCCGCTTCCTGCACGACGGTGGCGATGGGCGCCGTGCGCAGGTGCAGATCGTCCTTGCCCGCCCGACCCATGGAGCGAAGGATGTCGCGGCACCGGTCGGCCTGCTGCGCGATCAGAAGGATGTCGTCGCGCAGGTCGGGGTCTTCGATATCGTCCAGCATTTCGCCCGAGACCAGCTTGATGGTCGCCAGGGGCGTGCCCAGCTCGTGCGCGGTTGCGGCCACCACGCCGCCCAGGTCAGTCAGCTTCTGTTCGCGCGACAGGGCCAGTTGCGTGGCCACCAGGGCATCGGCCATGGCATTCACTTCTGATGTGACGCGCCGGGCATAGGCGGCGAGGAACAGGATGCCGATCATGACCGCCGTCCAGAACCCGAAGACGAAGATCTCGGGCATTTCCAGAAGGTAACCGCTCTGGGTGGCCAGGGGGATGTACCACCAGGTCACCAGGGTCATGGCCAGGATGGCCACCCCCGACACCAGAACGGTCGAACGCAGTTGCAGGGCGGTAGCCGAAATCGTCACCGGCGCCAGGATCAGCAGGGCAAAGGGGTTGTGCATGCCGCCGGTCAGGAACAGCAGACAGCTCAGCTGCGTGATGTCGAACAGCAGGATGGCCAGCATCTCGGATTCCGACAGGCGCTTGTTGCCCGGAAAGATGAACAGCGGCACGATGTTGGAAATCGCCGCCGCCCCCACGGCGACAAAGCACCACCCCAGGTTCAAGGCCAGCCCGAACCCGTAATAGCCCACAAGGATCGCCGCCGCCTGACCCAGTGCCGCGATGGAGCGCAGGTAGATCAGGGTGCGCAACCGCACCCAGTTCGAGCGGTGGGCATTGTCAAAGGCAGAATGCAAGATGGCCCCCTTCATGCGCACGGCGTCGCGGGAATGTGTCACGTTGTCCCCTTGTAAGTCCGGCCCGGGCGGCGGATCAACGCAATGCGGTCGAATTGGAGAGTTACGGATGATCAGGATATATGCAATCGCGGCGGTCGTGGCCCTGCTGGCGATGCTGGGCGCCTTGTGGTGGTATGTGACGGCGGGCACCTCGGGCGATCTTTTCGCCTCGTGCCGCGAAAGCCAGATCGCGGGCGGATCGGCGGCCATCGGCGGGCCCTTCACCCTGGTTTCCGAAACCGGTGAAACGGTGACCGACAAGGACGTGATCACCAAGCCGTCGCTGATCTACTTCGGCTATACCTTCTGCCCCGATGTCTGCCCCATGGATGCGACGCGCAACGCCTATGCTGTCGATCTTCTGGCCGAACAGGGATACGACGTGCAGCCGGTCTTCATCACCATCGACCCGGCCCGCGACACCCCCGAGGTATTGGCCGAGTTCACCGATTACATGCACCCCGAGATGCTGGGTCTGACCGGTTCGCCCGAACAGATCAAGGCGGCGTCGCAGGCCTTCAAGACCTATTATGCCCGGCGCGGGGCCGAGGACGATGAATTCTACCTGATGGATCATTCGGTCTTCACCTATCTCGTCCTGCCCGAACAGGGCTTCGTCGAATTCTTCCGCGGAGCACCCGGCGTGAACGGCAACGAAGGCGTGACAGAACAGGAAGTTGCCGAACGGACAGCCTGTTTCCTCGACAAGGCCGCCTAGAAATTGACGCGCGGCCACCGGCGCTCTAGTTGGTTGGGGAAAGCGCAGTGCCGAAAAGGGGCGTCCAGATGGCAGAAGACGAAATCGGTGACGACAGGACGCTGCTTCTGGTCGATGACGACGAACCCTTCGTGAAACGCCTGGCCCGCGCCATGGAAAAGCGCGGGTTCGAGGTCGAGACGGCGGAATCCGTGGCCGGCGGGCGCGCCATCGCCACCGCCCGCCCCCCGGCCTATGCGGTGATCGACCTGCGGCTGGAAGACGGCAACGGGCTGGACGTGGTGGAAACCATCCGCGAACGCCGCCCCGACAGCCGCATCGTCGTGCTGACCGGCTATGGCGCGATCGCCACGGCGGTGGCGGCGGTCAAGATCGGCGCGACCGATTATCTCAGCAAACCCGCCGACGCGAACGAGATCACGGCGGCGCTTCTGGCCAAGGGCGATGCCCTGCCCCCGCCCCCCGAAAACCCGATGTCGGCCGACAGGGTGCGTTGGGAGCATATCCAGCGCGTCTATGAACAATGCGACCGCAACGTCAGTGAAACCGCCCGCCGCCTGAACATGCACCGCCGCACCCTGCAGCGCATCCTGGCCAAACGCTCGCCCCGCTGAACCGCCCCCTCTTTCTTGCCGAAAATACTCCCGCCGGAGGCGCGTCGGCCGGGCGCGCATCACAGGTTGTTGCGCGGTCCATCGGAAAAGGGCGCCAGACAGGGTATGGAATGGCGCGAAGCGCCTCCTTCAGATCCGGGCCAGCAGGGCGTGGTGGCGTGCGGTGAAATCGGCTCGCACCTGGACCGGCGGGCGCAGGATGATGGCAAGCCCCTCGATCATCGCGGGATCGGGCCTGCCGAAGAACTTCGACGCCTCGGCTTCGGCAAATCCGGCGATCTGGGTCGCCTCCAGCCAGGCGCTGATCTTGTCGGCCCTCTTGATCTGTTTCTTGATCGTCGCCGGGATCGTCGCGGGCAGGCCGAACCGCAGGTGGATCGCCGCCGTCAGCCGATCGTCCAGCGCGCCATAGCCGGGGCCGACCGCTGCCTTCACGGGTGAAATCATGTCGCCGATCACGTATTCCGGCGCGTCATGCAGCAGCGCCGCCAGCCGCCATTTCACCGGCGCCTCGGGCGCGATCCGCGTGAACAGCGTTTCCACCAGCAGCGAATGTTCGGCCACGGAATAGGCATGGTCGCCCCGGGTCTGGCCGTTCCAGCGGGCCACGAAGGCCAGGCCATGGGCGATATCCTCGATCTCGATATCCACCGGCGTCGGGTCCAGCAGGTCCAGCCGGCGCCCCGACAGCATGCGTTGCCATGCGCGTGGTTGTTTCATCGCAGCTGCCTTTCATTGCGGCGGGGGGGACAGGGTGATAATCCCCCCGCAACCGAGGGTTTGCATCAGGAGTCTGGCACCATGGCCAAGGATTACGTCGTAAAGGATATCTCACTCGCCGCCTATGGCCGCAAGGAGCTGGATATTGCCGAAACCGAAATGCCGGGCCTGATGGCCCTGCGCGAGGAATACGGCCAGAAGAAACCGCTGAGCGGCGCGCGCATCGTCGGTTCGCTGCACATGACGATCCAGACCGCCGTCCTGATCGAAACGCTGGTGGAACTGGGCGCCGATGTGCGCTGGGCCTCGTGCAACATCTTCTCGACCCAGGATCACGCGGCGGCGGCGATTGCCGAATCCGGCGTTCCGGTCTTCGCGATCAAGGGCCAGAGCCTGGAAGAGCATTGGGATTACCTGGACCGGTCCTTCCAGTTTGCCGACGGCCCGAACCTGATCCTGGACGATGGCGGCGACGCGACCCTCTATATCCTGCTGGGCGCCAAGGCCGAGGCGGGCGAAGACCTGGGCGTTGCCTCGTCCGAGGAAGAAGTGGCGATCCACGCGCAGATCAAGAAGCGGATGGAGCAGTCGCCGGGCTGGTTCACGAAGATGCGCGACCAGATCAAGGGTGTCTCCGAAGAAACGACGACCGGCGTTCACCGTCTGTACGACCTGGTGAAGAAAGGCGATCTGCCCTTCCCCGCCATCAACGTCAACGACAGCGTCACGAAGTCGAAGTTCGATAACAAGTACGGCTGCAAGGAAAGCCTGGTCGACGGCATCCGCCGCGCCACCGATACCATGATGGCCGGCAAGGTCGCCGTCGTCATGGGCTATGGCGACGTGGGCAAGGGCAGCGCCGCGTCGCTGCGCGGTGCCGGTGCGCGGGTGAAGGTGACCGAGGTTGACCCGATCTGCGCCCTTCAGGCCGCCATGGACGGGTTCGAGGTGGTCCTGCTGGAAGACGTGGTGTCCACCGCCGACATCTTCATCACCACCACCGGCAACAAGGACGTGATCCGCATCGAGCATATGCGCGAGATGAAGGACATGGCCATCGTCGGCAACATCGGCCACTTCGACAACGAAATCCAGGTGGCCAGCCTGCGCAACCACAAGTGGACCAACATCAAGGAACAGGTGGACATGATCGAGATGCCCAACGGGCACCGGTTGATCCTTCTGTCCGAAGGCCGCCTTCTGAACCTCGGGAATGCCACCGGTCACCCCAGCTTCGTGATGTCGGCCAGCTTCACCAACCAGGTGCTGGCGCAGATCGAACTCTGGACCAACGGCGGGCAGTACAAGAACGAGGTCTACATCCTGCCCAAGCACCTGGATGAAAAGGTCGCGCGCCTGCACCTTGACCGGATCGGCGTGAAGCTGAGCAAGCTGAACGCCGAACAGGCCGCCTATATCGGCGTGTCGCCCGAAGGGCCGTTCAAGCCCGAACACTACCGCTACTGACGTGCGGTTCATCGTCTACGGTGTCGGCGGGATCGGCGGCGGCCTGGCCGTCGCCCTTGCCGACAGCGGGCAGGATGTGATCGGGATCGCGCGCGGCGCGCAGCTGGACGCGATCCGCAAGGGCGGTTTGCGCCTGCTGACCCCCGATGGCGAACGCCACGCGCATTTTCCCTGCGTCGGCGGGCCGGAAGAGATCGACCTGCGCGAGGGCGACATGATCCTGCTGACGATGAAATCGCAGGATACCGCCGCCGCCCTGGCGCGGCTGGCGGAATGCGGGTTGCGGGATCAGCCGGTGTTCTGCTTTCAGAACGGTGTCGCCAACGAACGGCTTGCCGCGTCCATGGGGATGAACACCCATGGCGTCACCGTGATGATGCCCGGCACCTACCTGACGCCCGGCACCGTTGCGGTGCACGCCACCCCGCGCCTGGCGATCCTGGACATCGGGCGATACCCCCAGGGCAACGACAGGGACGATCACGCCCTTGCCGGGGCGCTTGAGGCGGCGGGCATGGCCTGTTTCGTTCTCGACCGGGTGATGGACAGCAAGCATGGCAAGCTGTTGTTGAACCTGGGCAACATCATCCAGGCCGCGCTGGGGGCGGGCGAACCCGCCGACGACCTGACCGGCCCCGTCCGGGCCGAGGCGCGGGCGGTCCTTGCCGCCGCCGGCATTGCATGGGACGACAAGGATGCCTCGGACCCGCGGCGCGAAACCCTTCTGCGGTCGGGCGAGATCGAAGGCGTGCCGCGCCCGGGGGGATCGACCCTGCAAAGCCTGTTGCGCGGCACCGGGTCGGTGGAAACCGATTACCTGAACGGCGAAATCGTGGAACTGGGCAAGGCGCATGGGGTGGAAACACCCCTGAACGCGGCGCTTGTCGCACTGGGGCGCCGCATGGCGCGCGAAGGTCTTGCCCCCGGGTCCATCGGGCGCGACGCCCTGGAAGGCCTTCTTGGGCGCTGAATTGCGGCGGTAATCGGCCTTGCCGGGCCATTCGGGCAGATTGGCCATTGTCAGACGGGCGGCTCCTGCGCTTTTATCCGGCTGTGACCTGCGGGGCGCAAACGATGGACGGCGAAATGACAACAGTGAGGGACCGATGGGAAAACGTGACGATCTGATCGCGCAATATGCGGACGACCTGAAGAACAAATGCGGCATGACGCCGGACATGGATCTTCTGACCAAGGTCACCAAGGGCTGTGGCCCGGCGATTTACAATGCCGATGCCTCGACGGTCGCCGGTTCCCAGCCGGACGAATTGGAGACGGTGAAGAACAACTTTCTCATCAAGAAGCTGGGCCTGCCCGACAGCCCCGAGCTGATGGATGCGATCAACAAGGTGATCGAGATCTACGGCAAGTCCGAGCGCAACAAGTATCGCGCCGTCATCTATTACATGCTGACCAAGCATTTCGGCAAGGAAGCGGTCTATAGCTGAACCGCCCCGCACCAACAGCCGGAGACGCCGCCCCTTTCGGGCGGCGTTGTCGTTTCAGGGGCACGGCACGGGCGGATAGGCGATCTCGCCCAGCGGCGGAAAATCGGCATAGCGGCGGCGCCGGACGTCCGGGGGTTCGCCCGGTTCGGCCCCGGCGGCAAGAAGTTTGCCGCGCGGCGCGATATAGGATGAGATGCTGCGCCGGGGCATCTCATGCCAGGTCAGGTTGAAGGCGGCGCGGACGGGGTGAAAGAAGATCTCGGAATAGGGCAGATGATCGTGCAGCCACCAGGCCAGGTCGCGCCAGTCACGCCCCCTGTCGTACTGGTCGGCAAACCACGCAATCGAGATGCAGGCCGTGGCACCCATGCCGCCCGCATCATCGCGCCTGTCCCAGATGTGGTTGGCAAAGCTGGCCTCATTGCGCGAACAGTTCAGCCCATGGGCATTGCCGAACCCGTTCACCCGGGCGCTGCGAAAGGCCGAACGCAGGGTCAGCGGGCCGAAGGTTTCGACCAGCGGATCAAGCAGGTTCCGGCACAGCCCACGCCCCGCCGCAAGGGCCAGGGCCGGATCGTCGGGAATGTTCGGGATCGCGTGAAAGCTGGCGATCTCGCTCATCAGGAAATCGCGCATGTGGAAATGGCGCGACAGGCGCTGGCGCCCAAGGCGTTCAAGCGCGGCGAAACTGGTGATCGCGCGCATCAGAACAGTGTCAGGACCAGCCCCATCAGGGCCATGCCGACAGTGGGATAGGCCCCGTCCATCCAGATCAGCGATTTCGGCCGCCCCTGGAACAGGATGTTGGTGGCGATCCAGGGGGTGACCATGAACAGCCCCAGGAAGAACCCGGTCACGATACCGCCCGAAACGGTCATGACGCCGCTCATCCCCAGCAGTTGCCGCAGGATGCCGGCAACCAGAAGGGTGGCGATGAAACTGCCGATATAGGGCACCGGATCCTTGCGGTTCAGGTTTTCTTCGTCAAGGCCCGATGCGGCGATCCAGGGCTTGGCGATCAGCCCGTACCACACCGCCCCGAACAGCCATGCCACCACAGCGGCGGCGATCACGCTGACAATACCCATCTGTCCCTCCCTGGTTATGGGGTGAACTATGCGCCCCTTCGCGGATTCGATCCACCTTCGCATTGCCGGGCCGGGGCGGCTTTGCGTTGCCAAGCGGCCCGCGCCGGCCAATGGTGACACCGATCGCCCACCCGGCAGGAGACCCGATGACCCGGCTCAACCTTGAACAGCTGCGAACCTTTCTCGAGGTGGTGCGCCTGGGCGGTGTGCGCCGCGCCGCGCAAAGCCTGGGCGTGACCCAGCCTGCCGTCAGTGCCAGGATCAAGGCCCTTGAGGAATCGCTGGCGGTGCCGCTGTTCGACCGGACGGCAGGCGGCCTTGCCCTTACCCGTCGGGGTGAAATGCTGATCCGCTATGCCGAACAGTTCGAACACCTGTCCGAGCAGGTGGCCGCCGACATTGTCGCCCCCGAGGGGATCGAGATGCGCCTGCGGCTGGGCGTGGCGGAAACCGTGGCGCAATGCTGGCTTCCCGATCTGGTGGGCGCCCTGCATCGCGCCTTTCCCAAGGTCGAGATCGAGATCGCCGTCGATGTGTCGTCGAACCTGCGCAATGCACTTGTGAACCGCGAGATCGACCTGGCCTTCCTGCTGGGCCCGGTGTCGGATTCCAGCGTCGACAATGTCGCGCTGCCGGGGTTCGACCTGGCCTGGTATGTCGCCGCCGATTGCCCCGCCCCGCCCGGGGGTGACGCCGCGCTGATCGCCACCCGCCCGGTCATCACCTATGCCCGCAACACCCGCCCCCACCGCGAACTGAAGGCGGCCCTGTTCGAAAGGGTCGGGCCGGGGGTGCAGCTTTTCTCGTCGTCGTCGCTTTCGGCCTGTTTCCGGCTGGTCGAGGCGGGGCTGGGCGTTGCCGCCCTGCCGTCGGCCCTGGGCCATCCCATGGTAGCGCGCGGCACCCTGCGCCGCTTCGAACCCGGCTGGACACCACAGCCGCTGCAATTCACCGCCAGCTATCTTGGCGATCCGAAAAGCCACGTGGTGTCGACGGCGGCGCAGATGGCGCTGCGGACGGCGCGCGATTGGCAGGGTGATAGAAAAACCTGATAACTTCTGCCAAGAATAATCGATTTGATATTATGGCTGGCATCGGCAAACCTTGTCCCGGAACAGGCCGATCAACAGGATGAACCTCTCTCATGCCGCCCACCGCCCCCCGGATCACCATTGCCGTCGATATTGGCGGCACCTTCACCGATCTGGAGTTTCGCGACGCCACGACCGGCGCGGCGCACAGCCTGAAATCGCCCACAACGCCCGACGATCCGGCGCGCGGGCTGACCGATGCCATCGCGCTGGCGGGCGAAAGGTTCGGCTTTTCCAGCGCCGATATCGCGCTGATCCTCCATGGCACCACCATCGCCACCAACGCCGTGCTGACCCGCGATCTGCCCTCTGGTGCGCTGATCACCACCGAAGGGTTCGAGGATGTGCTGGAAATCGGCCGCCACGCCCGCCAGGACATATACGCCCTGAAAGGCCCCGACCGCAGCATCCTGATTGCGCGCCGTCACCGGTTCGGCGCACCGGGGCGGATCGGTGCCGCGGGCGAGGTGGTGCGCGACATCGATATGGGCGCGCTGGACGGGGTGATCGACCGGGTGGCGCAATCGGGGGTGACGGCCTGTGCGGTCTGCCTGCTGAACGCCTTTGCCAACCCCGAACATGAAATCGCCATCCGCGATCGCCTGCTGGCCCGCTGCCCCGACATGGCGGTGTCCTGTAGTCACGAGGTTTCACCCGAGATCCGCGAATTCGAACGCACGGCGACCACGGTTCTGAACGCCCTTCTGGTGCCCGTGATCTCGCGCTATGTCGCGGCGCTGCGCCGCCGCCTGTCCGAGGCCGGGATCACGGCGCCGCTGTATCTGATCCAGTCCAACGGCGGCGCGATCAGCCTTGAAGCGGCGGTTCAGGCACCGGTGAAGCTGTTGTTGTCGGGGCCATCGGGCGGGGTTCTGGCGGCGCAGAAACTGGCGAACAGGCTGGACGCCCCCGATGTGGTGGGCGTCGACATGGGCGGCACCAGCTATGACGTGGCGGTGGTATCGGGCGGCGAACGCACGGTTGTGACCCAGGGCGAAATCGACGGCCTGCCGGTGCGCGTGCCCATGGTGGAAATGCACACCATCGGGGCAGGGGGCGGCTCCATCGCCTTTGTCGATCCCTCGGGCCGGTTGCAGGTGGGGCCGCGCAGCGCGGGCGCCGTGCCGGGGCCGGTCTGTTACGGGCGCGGCGGAACGGAACCCACGGTCACCGACGTGAACCTGATCCTCGGGCGGCTGGACGCGGCCACCTTCCTGGGCGGCAGCTTCGCGCTTGACCTCGACGGCGCGCGCCGTGCCCTGCGCGAAAAGGTGGAACAGCCCCTGTCCCTTGACCCCGATCATGCGGCGGCGGGCATCCTTGCGGTGGTGAACGCGAAACTTGCCGCCTCGATCAAGTTCTCGCTGTTCGCCAAGGGGCTGGACCCGCGCGACTTCGCCTTGATGAGCTTTGGTGGCGCCGGGGGATTGCACGCCTGCGAGGTGGCCGAGGAACTGGGCATCACCCGCGTGATCTTTCCGCGCGATCCCTCGACATTCTCGGCCCATGGCATCCTGTTCTCGGACATCCAGCACGATCTGTCGCGCACCGAGATCCTGCCGCTTGCGCCCGACAGCCTGCCGACGCTCAACGCCATTGCCGCCGATCTGCGCGCACAGGGCGCGGCGCTGCTGGACCGTGACGCATTGCCCGAGGATCGCCGCGCCCTGACCCTGGCCGCCGATATGCGCTATCGCGGACAGGCGTTTGAATTGCTGGTGGCGATGCCCGAGGGCGAGGCCGACAAGGCCAGTCTGCAAACCCTGCGCGACCGGTTCGAGGATCAGCATCGCCAGCGGTTTTCCTTCGACGACCCGGCCGAGGCGGTGGAAATCGTGACCCTGCGCCTGACCGCCATCGGCACCCTGGGCGATACCGCCACAGGGGCCACGCCCTATGCCCCCAGCGAAACCGATGCGCCGGGCCATCGCCCGGTTCACATCGACGGGCAATGGCAGGACACACCCGTGCATCGCCAGCTTTCGCTGCCCCCGGGCACCGAAGTGCAGGGCCCGGCCATCATCGAACAGGCCTATACCACCCTTCTGATCCCCGGCGGCTGGTCCCTGACCATGACCGACACCGGCGACATGACCGCAAGGAAAACCCCATGACCCGCCCCGATCCCGTGTTGCTTGAAATCGTCTCGGCGGCGCTGGTCTCGGTGGCCGAGGAGATGTCGGTCACGGTCTGGCGCACCTCGCGCTCCACCACTGTGCGCGAACTGCTGGATTACTCCACCGCCGTCTTCGACGGGCAGGGGCGCAACGTGGCCCAGGCGGCGCGGATGCCGGTGCATCTGAACTCGATGGAGCTGTGCCTGCATCACGTCGTGCAGCACCATATCCCGCTGGAGGATTGGCGCGATGGCGATGTCATCGTCACCAACGATCCCTATTGCGGCGGTCAGCATCTGCCCGATTTCATCGCCTTCAAGCCGGTGTTCCGCAACGGTGAACGCATCGCCATCACCTGCGTGCTGATCCATCACGTCGACGTGGGGGGCGGTGCGGCCGGCGGCTACAACGCCCATGCGGTCGAGGTATTCCAGGAGGGGCTGCGCCTGCCCCCCGTCCGGATCGTGCGCGATGGCAGGATGCAGGAGGATCTCTTTGCCACGATCCTGCAGAACGTGCGCGAACCTGAAACCTTTCGCGGCGATTTCCTGTCCCAGATCGCCGCGCTGGACGTGGGGGCGCGGGCGATGCTGCGGCTGGCCGACCGATACGGCGCCGCCGCGCTTGAACAGATCGGCGGCGCCCTGCTGGACCATGCCGAACACGAAATGCGCGCCGCCCTCTCGGCCCTGCCCGATGGCACCTACAAAGCCGAGGATTTCGTCGATGGCGATGGGTTGGAGGAAGGGCGCAAGCGGATCAGCGTCGCCCTGACGATCAGCGGCAGCGACATCGCGCTGGATTTCACCGGCACGGCGGATCAGGCCAAGGGTCCGATCAACGCCACCATGGCCACCACCACATCGGCGGTCTATTACGCCGTGATCGCCGCCTGCGGGGTGACGGGCACGGTGAACGCCGGCTGCTATCGCCCGATCACGGTCACCGCGCCGGAAGGCTGCCTTGTGAACGCCGCCTTTCCCGCGCCGGTGTCGATGCGGATGCTGCCGGGCCACAAGATCGCCACCGCCGTGCTGCGGGCCTTTGCACAAGTTCTGCCCGACCGGATACCGGCCTCCTACTACGGCACCACCTTCAACCACGCGGTCAACATCCGCCACAGCGATGGGCGGCGGCAGGTCTATTTCGACAGCGAGTTGGGCGGTTGGGGTGCGCACCCCGAACGCGACGGGCCAAATGGCCTGGCCGCCGGGTTCCACAATGGACAGAACACGCCGGTGGAAATGATCGAGGCGCTGTTTCCCCTGCGCTTCACCCGTTACGGCCTCGTGCCCGGGTCGGGTGGCGCGGGCCGGATGCGCGGCGGCCTCGGCATTGTGCGCGAATGGGAGTTCCTGGCCGAAAGCGGGTTGCTCAACAGCGCCTTCGACGCCTTCGATTCCCTGCCCTACGGGTTGGACGGCGGGCAGCCGGGCCGCGGCGGCAGCCTTTCGGTCACCCGCGATGGCGTCACCACGCCCCTGGCGGCCAAGACCATCGGCCACCCCCTGCGCCCGGGCGACGTGGTGCGTATGGAAACCCCCGGCGGCGGTGGCCACGGCGACCCCGCCGCGCGCGACCCCAAGGCCAGCGCCGAGGATCGGGCCGATGGCTATGTCGATGACTGAACCCCACCTGGCCCCCGGCGCCGCGCCCCCCTCTTTCTTGCCTGAAAAACTCCCGCCGGAGGCCTTGTGCCGCCGCAGGCGGTGCAAATCCTTTGCCAGGGCCCCGGCAAACTGGACAATGGCGGCCCCGCGTGCTGGGCTGAACCGGGAAGGGAGCATGGGATGAGCGAACCGCTGACGCATCGGGTTTCACGATGGCTGGCCTGGGTGGCCGGCGCGGTGATCCTGTTCGGCTGCGCGGTGCCTATCACCATCGACGTGCTGGCACGGTTCTTCCTCAACCGCTCGGTGATCGAGAGTTTCGAGATTTCGGGTTACGGCCTTGCCGCCTGCATCGGGCTGGGCATGGCCTATACCGTCACCACCAAGGCCCATATCCGGGTCGATTTCATCGTCTCGCACCTGCCGTTTCCGTTACGTGCGGCCTGCGATCTGTTGGCTTCATCCGCGCTGGCGCTGGTGGCGGTCGCGCTGGCCTGGTTTGCCTGGGGCACGGTTTCGCAGTCCTGGTCCATGGGGGCGCGGTCGATGTCGAACCTGCAGATCCCGATCTTCATTCCCCAAGGCATCTGGTGGATCGGGCTGTTCTGGTTCGCCTGTGTCGCGGTTCTGGCCCCGCTTCAGGCCATCTGGCGGCTGTTGCGGCGCGACCGGCGCGGGTTCGACGCGGCGGTGGGCTCGGCCGACCTGGACGCCGAGATCGACGAGGCGGTGCACGCCGCGGGGGATCGGCCATGATCCTCACGGCCTTTCTTCTGCTGCTGGGGATGCTGGTTCTGTCCCTGCCTGTCGCGGCGGTGCTGGCCCTGACCGGCTATATCCTTTCGGAGCAATATGCCTTTTTCCCGATGACGGGGGCCGCCGGCGAACTGGCCTGGAACAGTTCGGAAGATTTCATCCTGATCGCCGCACCCATGTTCATCATGATGGGCGAACTCATGCACCGTTCCGGCGTGTCGGGGCGGCTGTTCACGGCACTCACGCCCTGGTTCGCCCGCCTGCCCGGGCGGCTGATGCACACCAATATCGCCGCCAGCGCGGTGTTCGCCGCCACCTCGGGAAGCTCCATTGCCACCGCCGCCACCATCGGCACCGTGGCGATCCCGAACATGGACAAGGGCGGCTACAACCGGCCGCTGTTCCTTGGGTCCATCGCTGCCGGAGGAACGCTGGGCATCCTGATTCCGCCCAGCATCAACATGATCATCTATGCGGTTCTGACCGACACCTCGGTGGCCGATCTTTACGCCGCGGGCTTCATTCCCGGGTTCCTCCTGGCCAGCCTTTTCTCGGGCATCGTCCTGGCGCTGGTCCTGTTGCGCCCGCATTGGGATGGCCCGGCGGTGGGGGGCGGATCGCTCTGGCCCGAGCGGCTGCGCGGCTTGCCGCATCTTTTGCCGCCGCTGGGCCTTTTCGCCATTGTCGTGGGCAGCATCTATGCCGGGCTTGCCACCGCGACCGAGGCGGCGGCGCTGGGCCTGATCGCCACGGTGATCCTGGTGGCGCTGAACGGCAAGCTCAGCCTGCCTGTCCTGCTGGCCGCCTTCGAGGGGACGGTGCGCACCACCTGCATGATCATGCTGATCGTGATCGCGGCGTTTTTCCTGAACTTCGTCATGGTCTCCATCGGCCTTGTGCAGGCGATCACCGACGCGGTGCTGACCCTGGGCTGGCCGCCCCTTGGCATGCTTCTGGCCATCGTCGTGTTCTACCTGCTGCTGGGCTGTTTCATGGAGACGCTCAGCATGATGATCGCCACCACCCCCATCATCGTGCCGGTCGTCGTCGAACTGGGCTATTCGCCGGTCTGGTGGGGCGTCGTCTTCGTGATCCTGATCGAGGCGGCGCTGATCACCCCGCCCGTGGGCATGAACCTTTATGTCGTGCAGGCCGTGCGCAAGGGGGGCGGCGCCTTCACCGACCTGTTCAAGGGGGCCGCGCCCTTCCTTGTGGCCATGCTGGTGATGATCGCGCTTCTGATTTCCTTTCCGCAGCTGGCGCTTTGGCTGCCCACCATCGTCAATCCGAAAACCGGCGGTTAACGTCGTACAACAGGGAGAATACACATGAAACTTCTGACAACCGGGGCGCTGGCCGCGCTGATCGCCATGCCCGCGCTGGCCCAGGACATGCCCGAGACGGAATTCAACGTCGTCGGCTCGATCGGCGGGCTGTCGATGTACACCGACCGCGAACTGCCCTTCTGGACCACCCAGGTGCCCGAGGAAACCGGCGGCAAGGTGACGGCCAACGTCAAACCCTTCACCGAGCTTGGCTTCAAGGGCGGCGAAATCTTCCGTCTGGTTTCAAACGGCACGTTGCAGATGGCAACCACGGTTCTGGCCTACAACTCGGGCGAGGTGCCGCGCAACGAGGCGACGGATCTGGTGGGCCTGCTCGACTCGGTCGAACAACTGGGCGAGGTGCTGGAACCCTGGCGCGAGAATTACGCCGCCTTCCTGGAAAGCGAACACAACATCAAGCTGCTGGGCTTTGGCACCTACCAGGCGCAGGTGATCTATTGCCGCGACGAATTCTCGTCGCTCGCCGATCTGGCCGGGCGCAAGGTGCGCGCCTCGGGGGCGTCGCAGCAGGCCTTCGTGTCGCATCTGGGCGGTTCGCCCCTGTCCATCGCCTTTGCCGAGGTGCAGCCGGCCCTGTCCAGCGGCGTGGTGGATTGCGCCATCACCGGCGCGCTGTCGGGCTACAAGGCCAAGTGGCACGAAAGCGCGGATTTCATCTCGCCCATGCCGGTGAACTTCGGGCTGGCGGCACAGCTTGCCAATCTCGACTGGTGGAACGGGCTGGATGCTTCGGTGCAGGAGTATCTGACCAAGGCCCTGCGCGGGCTTGAGGATTCGATCTTCGAACTGGCGGCGACGGAAACCGAAACCGGCCTGGCCTGCAACACCCAGGGCCCCTGCCCCGAGGGCGAGCCCGCCGGCATGACACTGGTGCCGCTGAGCGAGGCCGACGAGGCCCTGCGCGCCGAAGCCGTGAAACAGGCGATCCTGCCCGCCTTTGCCGAACGCTGCGGCGCCGATTGCGTGACCGCATGGAACGACACCATCGGCAAGACGCTGGACATCACCATCGAATAAGGAGCGTGGGGCGGCGGGCCATGCCGGCCGCCCCGATCCGATGATGAAGAAACTGACCGGCCTGCCCCAGTTCGTTGCCGTCTGCGCCACCCGCAACCTGACCGTGGCGGCGCAGGGCCTGGGCGTGTCGCAACCGGCCCTGACCCAGGCCATTGCCAAGCTGGAACGCCAGCTTGACGTGACGCTGTTCGACAGGTCGACCCGCCCCATGTCACTGACCCCTTACGGCGAGACGCTGCTGGACTATGCCCAGAAGCTGGAGGAAAGCACCGAGGCGCTGACCGACAAGCTGGCCGAGATGAAAAGCGGCTCGGGCGGGTTGTTGCGGGTGGGCTGCGGGCCGGACTGGATTCATGAAATCCTGCCCATTGCCATTTCGGCCCTGCAACAGGAACGGCCCAACGTGCGCGTGTCACTGACCGTGGCCCTGAACGACGATCTGCGCCAGAAGCTGGACAAGGGCGACATCGAACTGTTCTTCGCCTCGCTGACCGACGATTATTTCGGCTCGGTCTACCAGTCGCGCATCCTGCTGCGCGAGAAGATGCACATCCTGGCCCGTACCGATCATCCGATCCACCAGGGGCCGCCCAAGACCCTGGCGCACCTGGCCGGGCAATCCTGGGCCCTGACCGGCTATGACACCTTCGGCCGGCAGCTGTTGCGCCGCTTGTTCCGGCAGGCCGATGTGGAACTGCCGCCACCCTCGGTCGAGACGAACTCGGTTCGGGCGATGATCAACATCCTGCGCTTCAGTCAGAAGCTGGGCTTCCTGTCGCGGGCCCATGCCAATGCCTATCCCGAGATCAAGGTGGTGCGCACGGTGTCGGAAATGCCCTTCCGCGAAGGCGGCGTCGTCTGGCGCAGCGATCAGCCGCTGCTGCCCCTGTCCGAACGCCTGCTGGAGCAGGTGAAGACGGTGATCCGCGACCGGGCCTAGGGGGCGCCCACCACCTTTGACGGATCGTCGGCGGGCGGTTGCGGATAATGCAGCCCGCGCTGGCCCGACAGGGCCCGGTTCTGGGGCGCGGGCAGGGCGGGGGCGTCGAAGCCCACCAGACGGCCACCCTTGATCCAGTCCAGATCCTCGCCATAGAGTTCGCCGATCAGGATGTCGGTCAGGTGCGCCTGAATTCTGGCCGTGTCGCTGTGGTTGGCGCGGTTGCGGGTTTCGTCGGGGTCGTCCTGGCGGTCGAAAAGTTGCAGCCGGTTGCCCGCCGGATACCAGATCAGCTTCCATCGTCCACCGGTGACCATGCGCATGGCCATCGGCCCTTCAAGCGCTTCGCAATACAGGGTTTCGCGCGGGGCATCGCCCACCAGCGAAACGCCGGTGCAGCTTTCGGGCCGCTCGATTTCCGCCAGGTCCAGCAGGGTCGGCATGATGTCTTGCAGGCCCGCCAACCGGGTATCGACACCGCCGGGGCGCAGCCGGTCACAGCCGGCCCGTCCCATCATGATCAGCGGCACCGATACCGAACCGTCCAGCATCAGGCGTTTGGCGTAAAGCCCGTGGTCGCCCAGCATGTCGCCGTGATCGCCGGTGAACACGATCACCGTATCGTCAAGAAGCAGGGATTCGCGCAGCGTGCCGATCACCAGCCGGATCTGGTGGTCGATCAGCGTGCATTGCGCATGGAAGGCCCGGCGCATGGCGGCAAGGCTTTCGTCCGAAAGGGCCGGCCAGGACTGCCGCGCCTTGGCCAGGGCGAAGGGCATGTCGTCGTTCCAGTCGCCGGTGACGCGCGGGCGGATGTCGCGCCCCTGGTACATGGCAAGATAATCGGCCAGCGGCACGATGGGCGGATGCGGGAAATTGAACGACAGGTGCCAGAAGGCCGGGCGCGTGGTGTCGCGCCTCTGGATCATGCGGCACATCTGGCGGGCCTGCCAGACGGTGGGATGGCTGGCCTCGTCCAGGTGCCAGGGGCGGTGCTCATACCCGTTGTTGCCCATGCCGTGGGCATAGCCAAGCCCGGCCTGCCCCCTGTCGGCCAACCACAGATCCCAATCGTCGGGGCCGCCAAGCTGCGGGCGGCCCTCTTCATAGCTTATCACCTCTTCAAAGCCGATCCTGTCGCGGGGCGGATAGACGTGCAGCTTGCCCACCGCGCCGGTCTGATACCCCGCATCGCGGAAGGCATCCGCCAGCAGCGGCAGATCGGGCCGGGGCAGGGCGGGCTGGAACACCCGGTCGCCATGCTGGCGGGGGGCGGTGCCGGTCATCATGCTGCGCCGGGCGGGAATGCAGATCGGGCATTCGGAATGGGCATTGGGAAAGCGCACACCGTTTTCGGCAAGCTGGTCCAGGGTCGGCGTGTCGATGTCGCCCCGCCCGGCCATGTTCATGAGGGCGCCGGGCCACTGATCGACGGTTATCAAAAGAAAATTCGGACGTGCCATGGTGCGCCTATCAAAATCGTTGCCATCAAGAAGATCATATCATAACGTAACCACGGGATAACAATAAAAACAATAAGCATGTACTTATAATATGGTGGAGGAAACGATGAAGAAGCTCTTGGGAATTGCAGCAGCCGCGATGCTTTCCACAACCGGGATGGCCCAGGCCGAATGGCCGGAGAAGCCGATCAAGCTGGTTGTGCCGTTCGGCGCCGGCGGCACCTCGGATCAGGTGGCCCGCGTGATGCAGGCCGCGATCGAGGATTCCAGCGCCCTGAACCAGCCGGTGACGGTGGTGAATGTCGGCGGTCACTATTCGATCGGTGCGCGCCAGGTGATGGAGGCCGATCCCGATGGATACAACTTCCTGATCATCCACATCGCCCTGATGGGCGGCGAGGGCACCGGCGCCCTGGATTTCAGCTGGCGGGATTTCAAGCCGGTGGCGGCCACAGGCGAATTCTGCCTGGCCCCCATGGTGCGCAAGGACAGCGGTATCGACACCGTCGGGCAGCTTCTGGAAAAGGCCAAGGCCGAGCCGAACACGGTGATCTTCGGGGCCAATATCGGTGCCATCAACCACCTGGCGGGCGTGATGTTGCAGGAATCGCTGCCGGGCGCGAAGTTCCGCTTCGTGCAGATCGGCGGCGGTACGGCAAACTTCACCGCCCTGACCGGTGCGCAGACCAACACCACCGTCCTGTCGGGCGCCGAGGTCATCAACTTCACCCTGCTTCCGGACGGTACGGAAAACCCCGAAAGCCAGATCAAGCCCTTGGCCTATACCGGGGCCGAGCGTTTTGACGGCCTGCCCGACCTGCCGACCGTGCAGGAAGAAGGCTTTGACATGACCTTCTGCATCAAGAACTGGATCTTCGCGCCCAAGGAAACCCCGCAAGAGATTGTCGATGGATTCGCCGATGCCATCGGTGCCGGGATCAAGACCGACCGCTTCCAGAAGTTCCTGAACGAAAAGGGCTTTGCCGAATCCTTCCTGACCGGCGACGCGCTTCAGAAGGATCTGGACGATACATGGGCCGCGATCGAGCCCGTGGCAAAGATCGCCGCCGAGAACTGATCGTTTCGCGCATCCCGCTTGGGCGGGGTGCGCCCTCATTTGCCCAGGGTCATCCTCATGGATCGTCGTCCGTTCACTGAAATCGGGGTTTCGGCCCTGATCGCGCTTATCTGCGCCGTCTTTTTCGTTCAGGCCTGGAAGCTGCCTCCCGGCAAGTTCGAGCCGCTGGGCTCGGGGCCGGTGCCGTTATGGACGGCGGGCATCGTCATCGTCTGTTGCCTGGCGGTGATCATCGGCGCGCTGCGGTCGCTGCGCGGCAAGGACATGGGCCAGGCAATGCAGGCCGAATTCTCGGGCGGGCATCCCATGGGGGGCGTTCTGGTGCTGGGACTGACCACCGCCTACGTGCTGGTGCTGCACCTGAAGCTGGCGGGTTTCGGTATCGTCACCTTCGCCTATCTTGCCTTGCTGATGCTGGGGATGGAGGGGTTTGCCCGCAAGCGGATCATCCCCGCGCTGATCCTGTCGGCCGTCGCGGCCTTCGGCGCGCAGTACATCTTTACCGAAATCTTCGTCGTCGACCTGCCGGTCTGAGAGGGAACACATGGACATAGGCGCACTGTTCGGGGCCATCGGCCATATCTTTGCCCCCTGGACCTTTTTCATGCTGTTCATCGGTACGGCACTGGGCATCGTGGTCGGGGCCATTCCGGGGCTGTCGGGGGCGATGCTGATCGCGCTGACGCTGCCCCTCACCTTCTACATGGACCCGTTCGATGCGGTCGTCCTGCTGATTTCCATGTATGTCGGGGCCATTTCCGGCGGCCTTATCACGGCCACGCTGATGCGGATGCCGGGCACGCCGGCGGCGGTGATGACCACGCTTGACGGGTATCCCATGGCGCGGTCGGGTCAGCCGGGGCGCGCGCTGGGCCTGGGCATCACCGCGTCCTTCGTGGGCGGGCTGATCGCCTGGATCGTGCTGTTCACCATCACCCAGCCGCTTTCGATCCTGGCCACGCGGTTCGGCCCCTTTGAATATTTCACGCTGATCATGATGGCCATGGTCCTGATCGCCAGCGTTTCCGAAGGATCGCTGGTCAAGGGGCTGATCTCGGGGCTTCTGGGAATGCTGGTGTCGATGCCCGGCGTCGATCCGGCCACGGGCATGCCGCGCCTGACCTTCGACCAGTATCAGCTGAACGGCGGTTTGCAGCTTCTCCCGGTGCTGATCGGCACCTTCGCCGTCAGCCAGGTAATCAAGGATTGCATGGATCGCGGCGGCATCCCCGAACGCCAGGAGGTGGGCAATTCCAAGGTCCTGATGTCCCTGCGCGAGCTGAAATCCTCGGCCGGGAACATGATACGGTCGTCCTTCATCGGCACCTGGATCGGCATCCTGCCGGGCATCGGCGCGAGCATCGGGTCGGTGGTGGCCTATACGGTGGCCAAGAACGTGTCGGACACGCCCGAAAAGTTCGGCCACGGGTCCGAGGAAGGCATCATCGCCTCGGAGGCCGCCAACAACGCCACGGTGGGCGGTGCGCTTATCCCGCTGATCGCCATGGGTATTCCCGGTTCGGTGATCGACGCCATCCTGATCGGCGCACTGACCATCCATTCGATCCAGCCGGGGCCGACCCTGTTCCTGACCAACAACGATATCGTCTGGGGCATGATCGCGGCGGCGCTTCTGGCCAATATCCTGATGTTCGTGCTGATGACCTCGACGGTGAAGCATATCTCGGGTCTGATCTATCTGCCCAAGGCCTTCGTTCTGCCCATCGTCATGATGTTCTGCGTCATCGGCTCTTATGCGCTGAACAATACCATGTTCGATGTCTGGGTGATGCTGGCCTTCGGGATCCTGGGCTTCCTGCTGGAAAAGGCCAGCATTCCGCTTGGCCCCTTCGTGATCGGCTTTGTCCTGGCGCCGCTGGGCGAAGAGAAATTGCGCAGCGGGCTGATGATGACGGCGGGGGATTATTCGCCCATCGTCACCCGGCCCTTCCCGCTGGCCTTCACGCTGATGGCGCTGGCGCTTCTGGTCTGGCCCTTCATCTCTGAACGGCGCCGCAAGGCGAAGGCCGCGAAGAAGGCGCAGGGGTAAGGACAGATGAAAGCGATCCTGCTTCTCTATGATTCACTGACGCTGAAATCGCTGGCCTGCCATGGTGGCCCGCACCCGACGCCGAATTTCGACCGGCTGGCGGCGCGCAGCATGGTGTTTGACAACCATTATGTCGGATCGCTGCCCTGCATGCCGGCCCGGCGCGATCTTCAGACCGGGCGTCTGAACTTCCTGCACCGGTCATGGGGCCCGCTTGAGCCTTTCGACGTGACCGCCACCGATTGTCTGCGCCGGGCAGGGGTGCACAGCCACCTCGTAACCGACCATTACCACTATTTCGAAAACGGCGGCGCGACCTATCACACCGCCTTCGATTCCTGGGCCTTCATCCGCGGGCAGGAGGCCGACCCATGGGTGCCCTGCATCGACCCGCCCCATGAAGAATTCGCCGCGCAGTATCACCCCGAACAGGTCGAGACCGCGCCGGGCGGCTATCGGCTTCAGGCCGCGATGAACCGCAGCCGCATTTGCGAAACGCCCGATTTTCCCACGGTGCGCACCTTCGACGCCGGGCTGGCGTTTCTGGACGATCACGCGGGACACGACGACTGGTTCCTCCAGATCGAGGTGTTCGACCCGCACGAACCCTTTCACGCCCCGCCCGAATATCGCGCGGCCTTCCCCACGACGGGCGAAAAGCTGCGCGACTGGCCCCGTTATCGCCGAGACGAGGCGGGCGACGACACCGATGATTTGCGCGCCAGCCAGGCCGCGCTGGTGGCCATGTGCGATGCGCAACTGGGCCGGTTGCTGGATGCCATGGACGCGGGCGGCATGTGGGACGATACCGCCCTGATCGTCACCACCGACCACGGTTTCATGCTGGGCGAACATGGCTGGTGGGGCAAGAACCGGATGCCGTTCTTTTCGGAAATTGCCCGCATTCCCCTGTTCATCCACGCCCCCGGCCAGGCGCCGGGGCGCAGCGCCGCCCTGTCCCAGAACATCGACGTGATGGCGACGCTGCTGGAATTGTTCCATGTGGAACCCCCGGCAACGGTTCAGGGCCGCGCGCTTCTGAATGATGCGCCGGGGCGTGCGCTGGCCCTTTACGGCACCTTCGGCGGTGCGATCAACGCCACCGACGGGCGCTATACCTATTTCCGCTATCCCCCGGATATGGAGGCGGCGCCGCTGTTCGAATACACCCTGATGCCGCAGCATTCCGGCAGCGCCTTCACGGCGCAGGAAATGCGCGGCGCGGCCCTGCATCCCGAGTTCGATTTCACCGACGGCATGCCGGTGCTGAAGATTCCCGCCCTGCCGGGGGCGAAACGCCCGCCGATGCAGGGGGGCGGTTTCGATGACACGAAGACGGTTCTTTACGACCTCAGCCTTGATCCGGGTCAGACCACGCCGCTTGACGATCCGGCGATCGAGGCGCGGTTCTGCGCCGCCATTGCCGCCGCGATGCAGGCCCATGATGCGCCGCCCGAATTGTACGACCGGTTTGATCTGCAGGTGCCCCGATGAACAGCCCCGTCTTTCCCGCCATCGACCTGCCGCACCTTGCATCGGTGCGCATCCCCGATTTCATCCGCCTGCGTCTGCGCCAGCCGGACCTGCCGCCGCTGGACGATGCGCCGGGCATGGTGGCCGAACAACTGTCGCAGTCGGGCCTGTTCACCCTGCCCGAGCGGGCCGAGATCGCCGTGGCGGTGGGCAGCCGGGGCATCGCCCAGATCGACGCGGTGGCACGGGCGGCAGTGGACTGGCTGAAAGGGCGGGGATACCTGCCCTTCATCGTTCCCGGCATGGGGTCGCACGGGGGCGGCACCGCCGAGGGCCAGGTGGGGGTTCTGGCCGCGCTGGGCATCACCGAGGCCACCATGGGCTGTCCGATCCGCGCCACCATGGACACCGCCGATTATGGCACCCTGCCCGATGGCACCGCCTGCCGCTTCGATGCCCATGCCGCCGGGGCCGACGGTGTTCTGGTCATCAACCGGATCAAGGCGCACACCAGTTTCGACCGGCCCATCGAAAGCGGGCTGAGCAAGATGCTGGCCGTCGGGCTGGGCAAGGCCGAGGGCGCGGGCCAGGTGCACCGTGTCGGGCCACGGGGGCTGGCCGAAACCCTGCCTGCCCTGGCCCGCCGCATCGTCGAACATGCGCCGCTGGTGGCCGGAATCGCGCTGGTGGAAAACGCCCACAAGCAGCTTTCGCATATGGAAACCGTCGCGCCGGCGGCCTTTGGCGAAACCGACGCGCGGCTTCTGGCCATGGCCAAGGGCGCCATGGCACGCCTGCCCTTTGATCAGTTGGATGGGCTGATCATCGAACGGCTGGGCAAGGAGATTTCCGGCGCCGGCATCGACCCGGCCATCTCGGGGCGTACCGATATCCGCGGGGTCGAAAACCCGGCCCGCCCCTTCATCCACAAGATCGCGATCCTGCGCCTGACCGACCGTACCGGCGGCAACGGAATCGGCGTGGGCATGGCCGATTTCATGCCCCGTTGCATGGCCGATGCCCTTGATCTCAAGGCGATGTACATGAACGCCGTCACCTCGACGATGACCGACAAGGCCTATATCCCCATCGTCCTGCCCGATGACCGGGCGGTGATCCGGGCGCTTGTCGCCACCTGCTGGGCCGAAGAAGCCCCGCGGCTGTGCCAGATCAGATCCTCGGCGCATCTGGATGAGATCGCCGTCACCCCCAACCTTCTGCCCGAACTTCAGGCGCAGGGCGACGTGATCGACCATGACGCGCCCGCGCCGTTGCAGTTCGACGGCGAAGGAAACCTTCTGACCCGGTTGGAGCGATGATGCCCAAGAACCTGCTGTTTCTCTTCTCGGATCAACATGCCGCCCATGTCATGGGCTGCGCGGGCGATGCCCATGCCGTCACTCCGGCGCTGGACCGGCTGGCGGCGCGCGGCGTGCGGATGACCAACGCCTATTGCCCCTCGCCCATCTGCACGCCCTCGCGCATGTCGATGCTGACCGCCTGCCACCCCTCGGCGCAGGAGTGCTGGACCAACGACGATGTGCTGGCCAGCGACCGGCCGACATGGCTGCACGCGCTGGGTGCGGCGGGGGTCGATTGCGGTTTGGTGGGGCGGATGCACTCGGTCGGCCCCGATCAGCTGCGCGGTTATGCTTGGCGCGAGGTGGGCGATCATTCTCCCAATCACCCGGGGGTGAAGTGGCACGACATGGGCGTGCTGGAAGGCGCCAACAACCCCAACCCCGAAAGCCTTGAAGTGGTGGGGGCGGGCCAGTCGGCCTATGAACTGAAGGATCACGATGTCACCGCCGCCGCCCTTGCCGCGCTTGACCGCCTGGCCGAACAGGGCGACCGGTTCGCGCTGACCGTGGGGTTCATGCTGCCCCATGCGCCCTATGTCGCGGCGCGCGAATGGGTCGATCGGTTCATGAATGTCCTGCCGCCCCCCGCGATCCCCGCCGGGACCAACGACACCGGCTGGATCGCCTGGTGGCGTGAAAACCGCGGCATCCTTGACGTGCCCGACCGCAATTCGCGCCTGGCCCGGGCGGCCTATTGGGGGCTTGTCGCGACGCTGGACCAGATGATCGGCAAACTGCTGGACCGGCTCGACGACCTGGGGCTGGGCGAGGATACGCTGGTGGTCTATGCAAGCGATCATGGCGACCATGTCGGGGAACGCGGGCTGTGGTGGAAGCATACCTTCTTTGACGAAAGCGCGAAGGTGCCGATGATCCTGTCGCACCCCTCGCTGACGCCCGGCACCAATGATGACGTGGTCAGCCTGATCGACCTGTCCCAGACCATGATCGAGGCGATGGGGGCCACCCCGCTGCCCCTGGCCGACGGGCGCAGCTTCTGGTCGCGGCTGCAGGGCCGGGGCGATTGGGACAACACGGTGTTCAGCGAATACTGCACCGATACCGTCCCCGCCTG
Organism: Oceaniglobus trochenteri; assembly: GCF_020529025.1. Taxonomy (GTDB): domain Bacteria; phylum Pseudomonadota; class Alphaproteobacteria; order Rhodobacterales; family Rhodobacteraceae; genus Oceaniglobus; species Oceaniglobus trochenteri. The sequence continues at coordinate 208,438 of NZ_JACNMM010000003.1, read as the reverse complement.
GACGGGCGGGCGCGCGGTGCAGCAACGGATGGTGCGCCAGGGCGACTGGAAGCTGCACTATCACGCCGAAGACCCGCCGCTTCTGTTCAACCTGGCCGATGACCCGCAGGAACGGCACGACCTGGCGGGCGATCCGGCCCATGCAGACAAGCTGGCCGAACTTTCCGCGCGTGTCCTCGAAGGCTGGTCGCCCGATGCGATCCGCCTGGTCATGGAGCGGCGGCGGCAGCGCAAGGACGTGCTGGCCGCCTGGGCGCGGGCGGTCGAACCCGCCAGCACGCAGCTTTGGCCCCTTGATCCGGCAATGAACCGGCTGGACAGCCGCCCATGACGGCCCCCATTGCCCGCGCGGCGATCTACCATTTCCGCCACACGCTCGCCACGCCGATCACAACGGTCATGGGCCCGATGACCCACCGCCCGGCGCTTTTGCTGCGGCTGGAGGATGCCGAGGGCGCCCACGGCTGGGGCGAGATCTGGTGCAACTTCCCCCCGGATGGCGATCTGCACCGTGCCCGCCTTGCGGCGCGTATCCTCCCCGTGGCGCTGGCCGGAATGACCGCCGACACCGCAGCCCCCTTTGACGAGATGCTGCGCCGTCTGCATCGCCTGATCATCCAGGCGGGCGAACCCGGTCCCGTGGCGCAGATTGCCAGCGGCGCCGATATCGCGCTGCACGACCTGCGGTCGCGGCGGGCGGGCCAACCGCTTTGCGCCATCCTGGGTGGCACGGCGCGTGCGGTTCCGGCCTATGCCAGCGGGATCAGCCCGGGCAAGGCCGAAGACCAGATCGCCCGCATGCGCGCCATGGGATACCGGCGTTTCAAGCAGCGGGTCGGCTTTGGCCCCGATGACGGCCTGCCCGAAGCGGAACGTTCTGTGGCCAGCCTGGATAGGGGCGAAACCATGATGCTGGATGCCAACCAGGCCTGGGATCTTGCCACCGCGCAGCGCCAGCTTGACCGCCTTGCCCCCCTTGGCCTGATCTGGATGGAAGAACCCCTTCCCGCCGATGCCCCCGTGGCCGACTGGCTGACCCTGGCAAAGGGGGCGGCGATGCCCCTTGCGGGGGGCGAAAACCTGACCGGCGCGGCACTGGACGCGGCCATTGCAGAGGGCGCGTTGCACTTTGTTCAGCCCGACATCTGCAAATGGGGCGGCTTGTCGCGCACCCGCCGGGTTGCGCGGGCCGCCCTTGCGGCGGGGCGCACCTATTGCCCGCATTTCCTGGGCGGGGGCGTCGGGCTGGTGGCCTCAGCCCATCTGCTGGCCGCGGTGGGGGGCGATGGCCTGCTTGAGGTCGACAGTTCGGAAAACCCCTTGCTGAGCGTCTTTTCGGGGCGCGGGCTGGCGTTGGAAAACGGCGCTTTCCCGCTCGGCGATGCGCCCGGCCTTGGCTATGACCCCGATGTCGCGGGCATGGCCGATCTTCTGGTGTCGCGCGAAGAGGTGACGATATGACGATTTCGGCAATGCAACTGCACCCCGACGATACGGTGGCCTGCCTGCTGCGCGATCACAGGGCCGGTGCCCCGGCGCAACTGGTGTCGGGGGCGACACCGGTTCTGACCTCGGACGTGGCACTGGGCCACAAGATTGCGCTGGTGCCCATCGCCAAGGGCGAAGCGGTGGTGAAGTACGGCGCGGTGATCGGCCATGCCACGGCCGATATCGCGCCGGGCGATCATGTTCACCTGCATAACCTGAGGGGGAAGATCGGATGAGCCTGTTCCAGGGATATGCACGCGACAGCGGGCGCGCCGGGGTGCGCAACCACCTGTTGATTCTGTCGGTCTGCGGGCTGAACGCGCCGGGCGCGCGGCGGGTCGCGGCGGGGCTGCCCGGCGCCGTGCTGATCTCAAGCGGTTATGGACGTGGCCAGGTGGGAGCCGACAAGGGCTTTCACGCCAGGATGCTGCGCGCCTTCGCGACACACCCCAACACCGGCGGAGTCATCGTCCTGGCGCCCGATGACGGTCTGTGCGCGCAGTTCGTCACCGCCGCGCAAGAGGCCGGGCGCCTGGCTCAGGGGTTCTCTCTCCAGTCCCACGGCGAGGATGGCTCGGCCATGGCCACCGCCGCCATCGCGGCCGGGCGGGTCATGGGTGACAGGCTGGCGGCGATGGGGCGGGTGCCCTGCCCGCTGTCGGATATCGTGATCGCCGCCGAATGCGGCCACTCGGACGCCTCTTCGGGGATCGTGACGAACCCGCTGGTGGGGGATCTGCTGGATCACCACGTTTCCGAGGGTGGCGCGGCGGTGATCAGCGAAACGCTGGAATGGCTGGGCTGCGAGCCGGGCCTTTACGCCCGCTGCGTGCGCCCCGACATCGCCGACCGCCTGCGCGATCTGGTGGCGGCGCGCCATGCCATCGCCGAACGGGCAGGGCATGACCTGCTGATCGGCAACCCCGGTCCCCAGAACCACGCGGGCGGCCTGACCACCCTCGAGGAAAAGTCGCTGGGTGCGATTTCGAAGGCGGGGCTGGGGCCGATCCGCGGCGCCCTGGCCGAAGGCGAACCGGTGATGAACCCCGGCCTGCACCTGATGGACACGCCCACACTGTCGCCGGAATCGATTTCGTCGATGGTGGCGGGGGGCGCGCAGGTGGTCTGTTTCACCACCGGGCAGGGCAACCCCTATGGCAGCGCGCTGTCGCCCACGATCAAGCTGACCGGCAACCCCGAAACCGCCGCCCGCCTGCCCGGCCAGATCGATTTCGACGCCTCGCCCGCCTTTCTGGGCCAGGTGGACCGTGCCGCGCTTCTGCCGGGGCTGGTGGACCTGCTTGAGAAGGTTTGCAGCGGGCAATCCGTGGCGGTCGAACGCAACGGCGAGGGCGACGAGGTGATCTCACGGCTGGGCCCATCTGTATGAGGGGCGTGCCATGATCCGAACCGCACAAGTAATCCCTGTCACCGTCAGTGCGAAAACCACATGGCTGTTCATCGCGCTTGATGATGGCGAAGGGAACACCGGCTGGGGCGAAGCGACGTTGCAGGGCCAGGAGGCCGAGGTGCAGGATATCGCCCGCCGTCTTCTGGACGATCTGCCCGCGCTTGACCCGAACCGCCTGCCCTTTGCCACCTTGCCCCAGGCCGCCGCGGCCTCGGCGATCCGGCAGGCCCATGACGATCTTGCGGCGCGGCGTGCCGGCGTGGCGTTGTCGCGGCACCTGGGCGGCACCCGGCGCGATGCCGTCGGGGTCTACGCCAACATCAACCGCCGCACCACCGACCGCAGCCCGGAAGGCATGGCGCAAAGTGCGCGCGATGCCCTGGCGGCGGGGCATGGCGCGATCAAGATCGCCCCCTTCGACGAGGTACAGCCCGACCAGGACCGGGCCACCATGGCCCGCGCCATGGAGCCTGGCCTGGCCCGCATCGCCGCCGTGCGAGATGCAATCGGTGCGCGGCGGCTGATGGTCGATTGCCACTGGCGGTTCGACGTGGCGGGCGCCGAAGCGATGATGGACGCCTGCGCGCCCTTCGCGCTGCACTGGATCGAATGCCCGATCGCCGAAACCCCCGAGACGATTCCGGCACTGGTGGATCTGCGCCGGCGGGCGAACCGGAACGATGCCCTTCTGGCAGGCATGGAATGCGCCATTCTGCGGGCCGGTTTTGCGCCCTATGCGGCGGCCGGTGCCTATGACGTCATGATGCCCGACGTGAAATATTGCGGCGGGCCGCGTGAGATGCTGGCCATCGCCGCCGATCTTGCCGAACATGGCGTCGTCTTTTCACCGCACAACCCGACCGGTCCGATCTGCCACGCCCACAGCCTTCACGTCTGCGCGGCGCTGGCGGATGGCGACCTTCTGGAAATGCAGTTCGACGAATCCCCGATGTTCGCCAGCCTCGTGAAGGATGGCCTGCCCCCGCTGACGGATGGCGCCTTCGATATGGCGACCCTGGCCCCCGGATTGGGGCTGTCCCTCGAGATACCGGAGACACAGTTTGGCACGCTCTGAACTTGGCATCACCGTGATGCCCGAATACGCCCAGTCCGAAGGGGTTGAGGCGGTGCTGCACAACCTGGCCGATGTGGCCGGGGCGACATCGCTGACCACGTCACCCTATGTCGCGGCGCAATCGGCCCCCGGTACGGGCCACCGTGAACCGCCCGGCGACGGCGGGCTGGGGCACAAGCGGCTTCTGGACCGGCCCCTCTGGGGCAACCGCGAACTCTGGCTGACTGCCGCTCCGTCGTTCCGGCCCGATCCGGCGCTTTATGACGGGTTGGCCTATCGCCCGCCCGCCGCCGACGCGCTGACCGATGGGCAGGGCGCGGTTGTCGGGCAGTTCGTCGAGGCCGCCAGGGACCGCGGGCTTGAGGTGTGGATGCAGATCCAGGCCGCGATCCCGCCCTGTTACCGGGTGCAGTTCGGCGGCCCGCTTCCCGGCGATGAATCGCTGCTGCCCGATGGCAGGCCGCGCACCGGGCGGGTGGATCGCAATGCCTCGCTCGCCGCGCCGGATGTGCGGGCCTATGTGCGCGCCATCACCCGCGATCTGTGCCAGACCTATCCGCAGATCGACGGGCTGAAATACGACTGGCCCGAATACCCGGTCTATCACTTCGACGCGCTGTTCTTCGATTTCAATCCGGCCATGGCGCCCCATGCCAAGGCCCTGGGTCTTGATCTTGCCGGCGTTGCCCGCGGCACGCAGGATTTTCTGGCCGACCTCGGCAATGGTGCGGTGCGGCGCAAGGCCATCGCGCTTGACGATGCCGGGGCCTTTGGCGAAAGCCTGATCGCCGCCTATCCCGTGCTGGGTGAGCTGCTGGCGCTGCGTCGCGCGGTGGTGACGGATTTCGCCCGCTTCCTGCGCGAAACCGTGGACGAGGCCAGCGGCGGGCGCTGCAAGCTGTTCCTGCATGCCTTTCCCCCACCCCTGAACATCGCCACCGGGCTTTGCCCGGCCTCGGTCGCGCCCCATTGCGATGCCATGGGGGTGAAGTTCTACACCATGCACTGGCCCCTGCTTGAGGCGGAATACCTGGAGGCCCTGCAACAGCGGACCGATTTCGCCCCCGGCGATATTGCCCGCGCCCTCAGCCGTATCCTGGCCTTGTCGCCCGATGAACCAAGACAGCCCGACGCGATCCGCTATCCCGAACCGGATGAGCCGCACCCCGCCCCCTCGGAAGCCATCGCCGCCAAGATCGCCCAGGCACGGCGCGAGGCGGGGCAGGTGCCGGTCTGGGGCATGTCGCACGGATACGGGCCGACCGAGGACGTGATGCGCCGCTTCCGCGCCCTGGGCGAAGGCCCGGTGCAGATGAACCGCTATTGTTACCTGTCCGACGAAAAGCTGGCGGCGCTGGGGGCGCGCCCGGCCTAGGACAGGCCGCCGAGGGCGCGGACGATCTTCCATTCCTCGGCGGTGACCGGCTGCACCGACAGGCGCGAATTCTTCACCAGCACCATGTCCGAGAGCCGTTCGTCGGCCTTGCAATCGTCAAGCGTGACAGGGGATTTCAGAGGCTCGACGGCCTTGATGTCAACGCATTCCCAGCGGTCGTCGTCGGTGGTGCTGTCGGGGTGCGCCTCGGCGATCACCTCGACAATGCCCACCACCGCCTTTTCGGACTGCGAATGATAGAAGAACCCCAGGTCGCCGATCTTCATGTCGCGCATGAAGTTGCGCGCCTGGTAGTTGCGCACGCCGTCCCATTCCTCGCCGGTGTCGCCCTTTTCCACCTGCATGTCCCAGGACCAGACCGAGGGTTCGGATTTGAACAGCCAGTAGTTCACCCGATCACCTGGTTCCAGGCGATCAGTTCGACCTTTTCGAACAGCCCGGCCTTTGCATAGGGATCCTCTGCCGCCCAGGCCTTGGCCTCGTCCATGTCGGTGACGTTCAGCACGATCAGCGAACCGCACATTTCGCCGGCATCGTCCAGAAGCGGCCCGGCCCGTTCCACCGCCGGTGACGCCTTGAGATAGGCCACGTGATCGGGGCGGTTGTCGGTACGCACCTGCAACGCTCCGGGTTTGTCCTTGGCAATCAGGGCAACGCGCATCTTGTTCTCCTTGCTGTTCGCGCCGCAGTCTAGGCACCCCGGCGGTGCGCGCAAGGGGTCAGGCCTTGGCGCCCTTCTTGCCGCTGCCCAGCATCGGCTGAGCCGCGCGGTCCAGCGGCCAGCGCGGGCGGGCCGCCAGTGTCATGTCGTCGAACAGGGCCAGCCGATACCGTTCGATCCCGGCCCAGGCGATCATCGCGGCGTTGTCGGTGCAAAGCGGCAGCGGCGGCGCCAGAAACCGCAGCCCGCTTTCGGCGCAAAGCGCCAGCAACCCTTCACGGATGGCGCTGTTGGCCGCCACGCCCCCCGCCACGGCGAAGACCGGTTCCTGCGGGGACAGCGCCAGATAGGCGGCGATGGCGCGCCGCGACTTGGCCACCAGCACATCGCGCACCGCGGCCTGGAACCCTGCGCAAAGGTCGGCACGGTCCTGCGCGTGCAATGCGCCGTTTTCCATCACCTTGTCGCGTTCGCGCAGCAGGGCGGTTTTCAGCCCCGAGAACGACATGTCCATGTCCGCCCGGTCCAGCAGCGGGCGGGGGAAGGCAAAGCGCCGCGCATCGCCCTTTTCCGCCTCGGCCTGCACGGCGGGCCCGCCCGGTTGCGGCAGGCCCAGAAGCTTCGCCGTCTTGTCGAAGGCCTCGCCGGGGGCATCGTCGATGGTGCCGCCAAGGCGGGTGAACCGGTCGGCCCCCTGCACCAGCAGGAACTGGCAATGCCCGCCCGACACCAGAAGCATGAGATAGGGAAATTCCACCATGTCGGTCAGGCGCGGTGTCAGCGCGTGACCGGCCAGGTGGTTCACCCCGATCAGTGGCAGGCCCGCACCGGCGCACAGCCCCTTGGCGCACATCACGCCCGACAGAACCCCGCCGATCAGCCCCGGACCCGCCGTCACTGCCACGCCGTCGCAATCGCGCAGGGCGATGCCGGCCTTGGCCAGGGCCTGTTCCACGCAATGGTCCAGCTTTTCGGCGTGGGCGCGGGCGGCGATTTCGGGCACGACCCCGCCGAACCCTGCGTGCAGGGCCGTCTGGCCCGCCACCACCGACGACAGGATCTCGGGCGCCGCGTCACCGTGGCGCACCACGGCCGCCGCCGTGTCGTCGCAGCTGCTTTCGATACCGAGAAGGGTCAGACTGGCCATGGTGGCTCCGGTTGCGGGGACTGCGCCTGCCAGCTATCACCGGGACAGGCGCCAGACAATGACCGGGAACAGCATGACGACCCTTCTTCTGACCCGCCCAAGGGCGCAATCGCTGGCCTTCGGGGAAGATTGCCGCGCCGCCGGCTTTGCCGGAGAGATCGTGATTTCACCGATCCTTGAAATTCGCCCCGTGCCGATGACGGCCCGCCCACCGAAGGGTGCGATGCTGGTGTTCACCTCGGTCAACGGGGTGGAACAGGCCGCGGCACAGTGCGATCTGAACGGTTTCGAGGGTTTCGCCGTGGGGGACAGGACGGCCGGGGTGGCCCGCGCCCACGGCATGACCTGCCATTCGGCGGGGGGCGATCTGCGCGATCTGGTGGCGCTTTTGCAGGCCGAACAGCCACGGGGCCCGCTGTGGCACCTGCGCGGCGCGCACCGCGCGGGCGATCTCGGCGCGCTACTGGGCGATCACGGGGCGGGCGTGCAGGACGTGGTGGTCTATGACCAGGCGGCGCTGCCCCTTACCGATCGGGCGCAGGCGCTTCTGGCGCAGGGGGGAAGGGTGATCGTGCCGCTGTTCTCGCCGCGCAGTGCCGCGCTTGTTTCCGAAGCGGCGCAGGGCGCGACGGCACACCTTCTGCCAATCGCGATCAGCGCCGCCGCAGCGGCCTGTTGGGCGGCGCCGGGGCAGTGCCGGGTGGTGGAAAAACCCGATGCCGCATCAATGTTGCAGGGGATCGTCGGAACCGCCTGAGGGAACCGACCTTGTTGGACGGGGGTTGAAAAGCTAAGCTAAGTCCTGTTTCAAAAAGATCGGCCCATGTGGGGCCGTCAGCGAAAGGTGTGTTGAGCGTGGCAAAACCGACGAACCGCGGGCAATCGCCGTCCCGAGCTTCCACAGCCAAGGCAAAGGCATCGGATGCTGGAACGGCAAAGACCGACAAGGAAGTGACCGAGGCCGTCAAGGATGCCGTGGAAACGCCGGAAGTCGACCAGACAGACGACAAGGGTACGTCGGATTTGACGCCTTCACCGGCTGACGAGACGCCGGAACTGGCTGAAACGCCTGATGTTCCGCCCCCGGGCAAGGACGACGCCGAGGGCGTGCCGGTGCTGGACGAAGCGCCGATCATCCCCGACGAGCCGGAGGCGAAAACCGACGATGCCTTGGGCAGCGGCGACGATTCCACCATTGAAACCGCGGATCAGCCGGCAGCGAAAAGCGCCGCCGACCCTGAACCTGCGGCTTCGGCACCTGCGCCCGCGCCCCTTGAACAGGCCCGAATCGCCAAGGGCCCGGGGTTTTTCACGCTGCTTCTGGGCGGTGTAATCGCGGGGGGCATCGGCTATGCCCTTGCCGAATACGATATCTTCCCCTCGGGCGATGCCGACGCTTTGGCCCAGCTGGAGACCCGTATTTCCGACCAGACCGCCCGCATCGAAACCCTGGCGGGACAGACCGCCGCCGCCGAGGAAGCGGCCGGTGCGGCAGAACAGACCGCCAGCGCCACCGCCGAACAACTGGCAAACCTGCCCGAGGCCGCGACGCCCGATGATATCGCCGCCCTGCGCGAGGAAATCGCCAACCTTCCGGCCCCCGCCCCCGCATCGCCCGATGGCAGCGGGCCCGATCTGCAGCCCCGCCTGTCCGACCTGGAAACCCGGGTCGATGATCTTTCGGCTGCCATCGCCCGGTTGAGCGAACAGGACGACGCGCCCACCGAAGCGCTTGCCGCCCTGGCCGAACGTCTGGATGCGCTTGACCAGCGGCTGGAGGAACAGGGCGCGGCCATTGCCGATGCCAAGTCCTCGGCCGATGCGGCGCGCAGTTCGGCCGCCGATGAAACCCGCCGGATCACGGTGCAGGCCGCGCTGGCGCAGATGTCGGCGGCGCTTGAGAACGGCGAACCCTTCGTCGATGCCGTGTCCTCGCTGAAAACGGCAGGGGATGTGGAAGTGCCTGCCGCGCTTGCCGATACCGCGCCCGAAGGCGTTGCCACGCTTTCGGCCCTTCAGACCGCGTTTCCGCCCCAGGCCCGCGCGGCGCTGAGCGTGTCGATCCGCGAGAATTCGGGCGGCGGCGGTGCGCTTGACCGGCTGGGCGATTTCCTCAAGGCGCAGACCGGCGCCCGGTCGCTGGATGCCCGCGAAGGGGATGACCCCGACGCCATCCTGTCGCGGGCCGAAGCGGCGCTGAAGTCCGGCGACCTGGCCACGGCCCTGTCCGAGATCGAAACACTGCCCGAGGTCGGGCAGGCCGAGCTGGCCGACTGGTCGGCCCGTGCGCAGACGCGGCTGGATGCGACGACCGCGCTGGCCGATCTGACCGCCACCCTGAACAGCAACTGAGGACGATATTGATGCTCTGGTCCCTTCTGAAGATCGTCCTGTTCATCTGCATCATCGGTGCCCTGACCTGGGGTGCCACGCAGTTGATGGAAACCGACGGCGGCGTGATCGTTTCGATCGCCAATGTCGAATTCACCCTTGGCCCGCTGCAACTGGTCATCGTTGCGCTGCTGCTGCTTCTGTCGGTGTGGATCGTGCTGAAACTGGTCAGTTTCCTCGTGGCGCTGATCCGGTTCCTCAACGGTGACGAAACCGCCGTGTCGCGCTATTTCGACCGCAACCGCGAACGCAAGGGGTTCCAGGCGCTGGCCGATGGCATGATGGCGCTGGCCTCGGGCGAGGGCAAGCTGGCCATGTCGAAGGCGGCGAAGGCCGAGAAATACCTGCACCGCCCGGAACTGACCAACCTGATCACCGCCCAGGCGGCTGAACTGACCGGCGACCGGCACAAGGCCGAAGACGTCTACAAGCAGCTTCTGGTGGATGATCGCACCCGTTTTGTCGGTGTGCGCGGCCTGCTGAAACAGCGCCTTGATGCGGGCGATACGACGACCGCGCTGAAGCTGGCGGAGAAGGCCTTTGCGCTGAAACCGAAGCATGGCGAAACCCAGGATCTGCTGTTGCAGCTTCAGGCCGGCAATGCCGATTGGTCGGGCGCGCGCAAGACTCTGGGCGCCAAGCTGAAGCACGGCACCCTGCCGCGCGATGTCCACAAGCGGCGCGATGCCGTCCTGGCCCTGTCCGAAGCGCGCGAGATCCTGGCCGAGGGCAACAGCGTCGAGGCGCGCGAAGCCGCCATCGAGGCGAACCGTCTGTCTCCCGATCTTATTCCGGCGGCCGTCATGGCGGCGCGGGGGTACATCCAGAACGATCAGCCGCGCTATGCCACCCGTGTGCTGCGCAAGGCCTGGGAGGCCCGCCCGCACCCCGACCTGGCCGCCGCCTTTGCCGAGATCGCGCCCGACGAGACGCCCAGCCAGCGGATCAAGCGGTTCGGCGTGCTGACCCGGGCCAAGCCCGACCACCCCGAAACCCGCATGCTGCTGGCCGAGCTCTACATCGCGGACGAGGATTTTCCAGCCGCACGCCGGGCGTTGGGCGATCTGGCTACCTCGGACCCGACCGCGCGTTCGGTCACGATCATGGCCGCCATCGAACGGGGCGAAGGTGCCGACGATGCCATCGTGCGCGGTTGGCTGACGCGGGCACTGTCGGTGTCGCGCGGGCCGCAATGGGTTTGCGACAACTGCCACACGGTGCATTCGGCCTGGATTCCGGTCTGCGATACCTGCGGGGCCTTCGACACCCTGACCTGGACCGTTCCCAAGGCCGGTGAGGTGGCCATGCCCACCAGCACCGAAATGCTGCCGCTGATCGTGGGCCAGATCGACAAGACCCCGGATGCCCAGGATGCCCCCGACGATTCGCCCGAGGCCGATACCGTCGATGCCGAGGTCGTGGCCGACAGCGAAGAGACGAAGGCGAATCCCTGACAAGGTGTCCCGGGCGCCCGACCGGCCCGAGTGCGAAGCATCTTCGCCCCGGGCCGCTGCGCCCGGGGCCGTACCCCGCCATAAAGATCCCGCAAGGCCGCAACAGCGACTTGCAAAGATCCGGCACCGCGGGTATCTGACCCTCAGGCCCCAATAGCTCAGCTGGTAGAGCAACTGTTTCGTAAATAGTAGGTCGGCGGTTCGAGTCCGTCTTGGGGCACCATCCTTCCAAACATCTGTCGGAAATCATGTGCCCCTCGGGGGCGTTTCCTGTGCTGTCCGAAGGTGCCCGGTTTGCCGGGTGGGGCGGGGCCACCTGTGGCGGCCCCGCGCGGGTGTCATTCGCCGATGGTTGCTTCGCGGAAATAGGGGACGTTCAGGCTGGAGCGCCAGAAGCCTTTCACCTTGGGCGACATCATCATGTAGTTGTTGCGGTGGTACTGGGGCAGGATGACGTGGTCGTTCATCATCATCGCCTCGGCTTCGCGCATCATTGCCAGGCTTTCGGCCTCGTCCGAGGTTGCCTTGGCCTCGGCGATCAACCGGTCATAGTCGGGGTTGTTCCAGGCCGCCAGGTTGTTGGGCGAGGTGCTGACGAAGTTGTCGAGGAAGGTCATCGGGTGCGGATAATCCGCGCCCCAGCCCATCTGCGCGATCTGGTACTGCACCTGCTGCACCTCGGGATAGTAGACCTGCCATTCGGTGGCCTTGATCTCGACGTCGATGTTCAGGTTCTGCTTCCACATCTGCTGGATCGTCTCGAGCAGCTTTTCGATGGGCGGTGAGGAGTATGTGGCGAAGACCGTGTCGGGAAAGCCCTCGCCGTTCGGATAACCCGCTTCGGCCAGAAGGGCGGCGGCGGCTTCGGGCTGGGCCGTGGTGGCCAGGCCGAAGGTATCGGTTCCCTCGCGGAAATCCTCACCGGCGACGGTCATGCCGAAGGGCACCAGCCCGATTGCGGGCACATCGGCCGATTGCAGGACGAACTGCACGATTTCCTCGCGGTCGATGGCCATGGACAGGGCCTTGCGCACCTTCACGTCGTCCAGGGGCGATTCCGTGGGGTTGAAGAAGGCATAGGTGGTGCCAAGCGCCGGGATGATCAGGAAGGCATCGGACGAGGCCGCAAGGCGCGGCAGTTCGGGGGCGGGGATGCTTTCGATCCCGTCCACCTGGCCGGCCTCCATCGCGGCCAGCGCCGTGGCCTGTTCGGGGATCAGCCGGAAGGTCAGGGTGTCGAGCGATACCGTATCGGCCTGCCAGTATTCGGGGTTCTTCTCAAACACCACGGATTCGCCGAAGTTGAATTCGGTCACCCGGAAGGGGCCGGTGCCGACAAAGGTTTCGGGGTTGCGGGTCCATCCGTCGGGGTCGGCCTCGACGATGTCCTGGCGCACCGGAAAGAAGGTGGAATAGGTCAGCAGCTGCATCATGTAGGGGACACGCTGGTTCAGGGTGAAGGTCAGCGTGTGATCGTCGGGCGCGGAAACGGCGATCTCGCCCTCGCCGCCGTTGTTGTAGGCGGCTTCGGCGCCGTCGATCTGGTAGAGCATCGCGGCGTTCTTGGCGCCCGACGCCGGGTTCAGCACCCGTTTCCAGGCATAGACGAAATCCTGCGCCGTGACCGGTTGCCCGTCCGACCATTTGGCATCGCGCAGCTTGAAGGTATAGGTCAGCCCGTCCTCGGACACCTCCCAGCTTTCGGCAAGGGCCGGTTCGATGTTGCTGTCGCGGTCGAACCTGACCAGCCCTTCGAAGGTGTTGCCGATGATCGGCGCGGCGAAGGTTTCCGACGTCAGGCCGGGGTCGTAGGTGGCGCTTTCGTTGTTCACCACATAGGTCAGATCGCCTTGGGCCCATGCGGCGCCGGCGAAGATGGCGAAGGCGGCTGTACAGCCAAGCAGGTGTTTCATGTCGTCTCTCCTTGCTGGGGGTCGGTTGCGTCGGGATAATGGCAGGCCACAAGATGTCCGTCACCGGCATCCTGCAAGGCGGGCTCCTGGGCCGCGCAAAGATCGGTGGCCAGCGGACAGCGCCCGCGAAACCGGCAGCCAGAGGGGATGTTCAGCGGCGAGGGGATTTCGCCGCGCATGGGTGTGGCGGGGCGCCGTGCCCCGGGGTCGGCCACGGGGATCGAGGCCAGCAGGGCGCGCGTGTAGGGATGGCGCGGCCTTTCGTAAAGCTGGGCGTTCGCGGCCAGTTCGACGATCCGGCCCAGGTACATCACGCCGATCCGGGTGGAGATATGGCGCACCATCGACAGATCGTGGGTGATGAACAGATAGGTCAGCCCGCGTTCGGCCTGCAGATCCTCAAGCATGTTGACCACCTGCGCCTGGATCGACACGTCCAGCGCGCTGATCGGTTCGTCGCAGATCACCAGATCGGGGTCGAGCGCGATGGCCCTTGCGATGCCGATGCGCTGGCGTTGCCCGCCGGAAAATTCGTGCGGATAGCGCCCGGCATGTTCGGGGCCAAGCCCGACACGTTCCAGCAACCCGGCCACCGTATCGCGGCGGCTGGCCCGGGTGCCGATGCCCGCGATCTCCAGCGGCTCGGCCACCAGGTCGGCCACGCTCATCCGACCGTTGAGCGAGGCGTATGGGTCCTGGAAGATCATCTGCATCCGGCGTCGCACGGCCTGCATGTCGCGATCGGGCAGGGTGGTGATGTCCTGCCCGTCGAACAGGATGCGCCCGCCCGTGGGCCGGTACAGCCTTATCAGCGTGCGGGCCAGCGTGGATTTGCCACAGCCGGATTCCCCCACAAGGCCCAGGGTTTCGCCCCGCCGGATCGTCAGGCTGACGCCATCCACGGCCCGCAGAACCGGCTGCACCCCGGTGAACCGGTTGCCGCCACCACCGAAGTACCGTTTGAGGTCGATCAGTTCGACAAGGTCGCTCATGGGCTTACCTCGGGGGCGTCGGGGTGCATCAGCCAGCAGCGGGCGCTTTGCCCGCCGCCAAGGCGCGGTGTGTCGGTGGCGATGAACAGGGGCGGGCGCTCGGCCACGCAGTGCACCATCGCGGCAGGGCAGCGCGGGGCAAAGGGGCAGCCGGGCGGCGGATCGGCCATGTCGGGGGGCGATCCGGGGATCGGCGACAGGCGCTGGCGCATCCCGTCGCGCAGATCGGGCACCGCCGCCAGAAGGCCGCGGGTATAGGGATGCGACGGTCGGGCGAAGAGGGCCTTCACCGGCGCTTCCTCCATCACCAACCCGCCGTACATGACGCAGACCCTGTCACAGGTTTCGGCGATCACGCCCAGATCGTGGGTGATCAGGATCATCGCCATGCCCATGCGCGCCTGGATGTCCTTCAGCAGGGTCAGGATCTGGCGTTGGATCGTCACGTCCAGCGCGGTTGTCGGTTCGTCCGCGATCAGAAGTTTCGGATCGCAGGCCAGCGCCATGGCGATCATGGCCCGCTGCCGCATCCCGCCGGAAAATTCGTGCGGATAGGCATCGACCCGGCTTTCGGCCGCCGGAATGCGCACCAGATCGAACAGTTCGACCGCCCGCGCCCTTGCCTGCGCACGGCTGACCTTGCGGTGGCGCAGGATCACCTCGATCACCTGCGCGCCGACGGTCAGGGTGGGGTTCAGCGACGACATCGGGTCCTGAAAGATCACGGCGATCTCGTCACCGCGAATGTCGGAAAGCTGCGCCTCGCTTAGGGTCAGCAGGTCACGCCCCTGGAACAGGGCCTTGCCAGCGGTGATATGCCCCTGCCGTTTCAGCAGTTTCAGGATCGACATGCAGGTGACGGATTTGCCCGATCCGGATTCGCCGACGATGCCCAGAACCTCGCCCGCCGCGACGGTCAGATCGACGCCGCGCACCGCCTTGACCACGCCGCGGGCGGTGCGGAATTCGCTTTGCAGGCCTTGCACCGAAAGCAGGGTCATTTGCGCAACCTCGGGTCCAGGGCATCGCGCAGACCGTCGCCCAGAAAGTTGAAGGCGAACATGGTCAGCGACAGCGCGGCGGCGGGAAAGAACAACTGGTGCGGATAGCTGCGCATGGTTTCCACCGCGTTCGAGGTCAGCGTGCCCCAGCTTGCCAGCGGCGGGGTGACGCCCAGGCCGATGAAGCTCATGAAGCTTTCGATGAAGATGGCCGAGGGGATCAGCATGGTGAGGGTCACAAGGATCGGCCCGATGGTGTTGGGCAGCAGGTGGCGGGTGATGATGCGCACCGGCCCCGCACCCATGGTGCGGGCGGCGGCGACGTAATCTGATTGCTTCAGCGTCAGGATCTGGCCGCGCACGATGCGCGCCATATCCACCCAGAACACCGTGCCGATGGCAATCACGATCGAGGTCAGCCCGCTGTCGAGAAACACCATGATAAGAATGACATAAAGGGTCAGGGGAATGGTCGCGATCACCTCGACGATCCGCATCATCGCGGTGTCGACGGCCCCCCCGGCATAGCCCGCGACCCCGCCCCAGGCGACCCCGATGAAGAAATTCACCAGCGTTGCCACGAAGGCCACAAGCAGCGATATGCGCGCGCCGTACATCTGGCGCACCAGCACATCACGGCCCAGCTGATCGGTGCCGAACAGATAGGTGCGGTTCCACACCCGCCCGCCGGGCAGGGCGATACTGTCGTCGATGCTGACGCTGACCGGCAGCGACTTGTAATCGACCACCACGTCGCGCCCGGCGATGTCGTAAGTCGTGCGCCGGTTCAGCATGTCGGCCTTGCCGCGCAGGATGTCGGTCATCCGGCCGTCTTCGGTGATGCCGTAAAGCGCGAAGTTGCCCGAGTTCAGGAAGAACCTTTCCTGCGAACCATCCTCGCCCGTCACCGTATAGGGGCGCAGGATCGGCGGGATGTTGGACAGGCGCAGGTTCTGTTCATAATAGCTGAACGGGCTGAGCATGGGGCCGAAAATGGCCGTGAAGATCAGCACGACGATGAAGACCAGACCGGCCAGCGCAGGGCGGTTGGCGCGCAACCGGCGCCAGACGTCGGTCCAGTAGGGCACGGTGGGGGTTGCGATCCTCTCGGCGGTGTCGGTGCGGGGCAGGGGGGCGAAGCCACACTGCGGGACGGGTGGCACGCTCATGCCTTTGCCCCCGCCCGGATGCGCGGATCAAGCCAGAGATACAGGATGTCGACGATCAGGATCATCAGGATCAGGAAGGCGGCGTAGAAGATGGTGATGCCCATGATGGCGGTATAATCCCGGTTGGTGATCGACAGGACGAAATGGCGCCCGATGCCGGGCAGGGCGAAGATCTGTTCGATCACGAAACTGCCCGTCAGAAGGTTGGCCACCACCGGCCCCAGCACCGTCACCACGGGAATCAGCGAATTGCGCAGCCCGTGGCGGATCAGGATCTGGCGGCGGCGCAGCCCCTTGGCCCGCGCCGTGGTCATGTAATCCTGATCCAGGGTTTCCAGCAGCGACGACCGCGTCAGCCGCGCCACGAAGCTGACCCAGAACCCCGCCAGCGCGATCACCGGCAGGATATAGCCCCGCCAATCGTCCAGCCCGAAGGTGGGCACCCAGCCAAGGCGCAGCGCGAAGACGTAAAGCATCACGGTGGCGATGACATATGACGGCACGGCGACGCCGATGGTGGCCAGCATCATCACCCCGGTGTCGGGCCAGCGCCCCCGGTTCAGGGCCGCCGCGATGCCCAGCGGCACCCCCACGGCCACCACGCAAAGCACCGCCAGAAGGCCGGTGCGCGCGGTCACGGCCAAGCCATCGGCAATCATCTCGTTCACCGAAACGCCGGGGTACTTGAACGACGGGCCCAGGTCGAAACGCAGGATGCCGCGCAGATAGTTCAGGTATTGCTGCCACAGCGGATCGGACAGCCCCCATTTCGCATCCAGCGCGGCGGCGATCTCGGGGGCCATCATTCTTTCGCTGACGAAGGGGCCGCCCGGAACCGCGTGCATCATGAAGAATGTCAGGGTGATGATCACCCAAAGCGTAACCGCCATCAGCGCCAGCCGACGCAGGAACCAGCCCCAGGGCAGGGCGCGGATGGCGGCGCCCGTCACGGCGAGGTCACGATGGCGCGCGACAGGCCCGAGAGGATCTCGGGGCCGTCCTCGCGCAGGATGACGATGTCTTCCAGCCGGACGCCGAACCGGCCTTCCAGGTAAATGCCCGGTTCGATGGAAAACACGTTGCCAGCGCGCAATTCGGTGGTTGCCGTGGCGGTGATATAGGGCGGTTCGTGGATGTCGATGCCCAGCCCGTGCCCCGTGCGGTGCAGGAAGCGCGGCCCGTATCCGGCAGCGGTGATCACATCGCGGGCGGCGGCGTCGATGTCGCGGGCCAGCGCACCGGGTTTGCAGGCGGCCAGGGCGGCCTGCACCGCATCCTCGACCACCTGGGCCACCTTGGTGAACTCGGGGTCGGGGGTGCCGAACCAGCCACAGCGCGTCATGTCGGAAGGATAGCCGTTCAACCGGCAGCCGGTATCGATCAGCACCGCCATGTCACGCTTCAGCCGGGTTTCCCCGGTGTGGTGGTGCGGATAGGCGCCGTTCGCGCCAAAGCCGACGATGGTGAATTCGGGCCTTGCGCCATTGGCCTTGTAGTGGGCCTGGATGATCGCCTGCACGTCGCGCTCGCTCATCCCCTCCTCAAGGGCGGCAAAGGCGGCGCGGGCGGCTTCGTCGTTCAGGCGGGCGCTGGCACGCAACCCTTCGTATTCCTCGGCGTCCTTCATCTGGCGCAGAAGGCCCACCGTGTCGGCGGCAAAGCTGCGGCGCGGATTGTCCAGCGCATCCAGCAGAAGCAGCGCGAAATCGGCGCGCATGGCTTCATCGACGGCCACCGAAAGCCCGGCCCCCGTGGCCCCGCAGGAGGCCAGCAGTTCGCCAAGCGCGGCGTCGGGGCCGGTATCGTCGGCCCAGGTGTGGAAAGGCAGATCGGTGGCGGCGCGGGCGCTGTCGGCATTCAGCGACGGCATCAGCACCCCGGCATAGCCCGCACTGACCAGAAGCATGACAGGGCGTTCGTCGCCGTGGGGGTCAAGCCCGCTCAGCCAGCGCATGTGGCTTGTCGGGCCAAGCGCCACCAGATCGGTGCCGGTGTCGGCCATCTGTTTGCGCAGACGGGTCAGGCGGTCGGACATGGAGAGGTTCCTTGAGGTTGGGAAAGGGCCGCCGGATCGCCCCGGCGGCCCCTGGTCGGGATCAGTTCTTTTCGACAAGCCGATAGAAGACGTAATCGGAGGTGGCGCCGTTCACATAGCCCGACACGTCCTTGTCCATCCCCACCTGGTAGGCGGCCTGGAACATGATGACGATGGGGCTTTCCTTCTGCACCTCGGTCTGGATCGCGCGGTAATCCTCAAGCCGCTTCTCGGGGTCGGCTTCGGTCAGGGCGGCGGTCGTTGCCTTGTTCAGCGCGTCGGGCACGGCCCAGGAATTGCGCCAGGTGGTGGTGGCCTGGTAATTCTCGTCCGAGTTGTCGGCGTTGTAGGCAAAGGCCTTGGCGTTGGAATGCGGGTCCATGAAATCGGGGCCCCAGTACAGCAGCATCGCCTGATGCGTCCGCTCGCGGTACTTGGTGATCACCTGGGCACCGGTGCCGGGCAGGATTTCGAAGTTGATGCCGCCATCGGCAAAGCTGGCCTGAAGCGATTGCGCCATGTCGGTGAAGGGTGTCGCGTTGATCACGTCCAGTTCGACATTGATCGGAAGCTCGATATCCGCATCGGCCAGGATCTGCGCGGCCTTTTCGGGATCATAGCTGTAGGGGGTATCGTCCAGCGATCCGGGGAAACCCTTGGGCCAGAAGGCCTGGTGAATCTCCATCTGCCCGGCCAGGAAGCTGTCGACCATGCCCTGGTAATCCACCAGGTAACGCGCCGCCTCCCACACTGCGGGGGGTGTCAGGCTTTCGGTCTTCTGGTTGAACGACAGGAAATGCACCGCCGCCTGGGGGTATTTTTCGACCTTGATATCGGTGGTGTCGAGCGAGGCGATCTGGTCGGGGGTCAGGTTGCGGGCCATGTCCACGTCGCCCTCTTCCAGCAGCAGCTGCTGGGTGGCGGCCTCGGCCACATGCTGCAGGATCACGCCCTTCATCTTCGGCGCGCCCTTGAAATAATCGGGGTTGGCCTTCAGGCGCACCAGTTCGGCGGGGCGGTAGGTTTGCAACGAAAACGGCCCCGACCCGGCGCTGTTCTCGTTCAGCCAGGCGTTGCCCATGTCGCCGTCAACCGCATTGGCCATGACGGTTTCCATGTCTACGATCGACGCGGGGCGCGAGGCCAGCACGTTCAGCACGAAGGCGGGGGAATAGTCGCCCTCGTATTTCACGGTGATGGTATTTCCATCGGCCGTCACCATCTGGTCGATGTTCTCGGGTGTCCAGCCCAGTTGCGCCAGGATGAAGGCGGGCGTCAGGTTCAGCTTGATCACCCGCGCGAGCGAGCCTGTCACGTCCTCGGCACGCACCGGGTTGCCCGAGGTGAAGGTCGCGCCGTCGCGCAGGGTAAAGGTGATGGTGCGCGCCTCGG
Source organism: Oceaniglobus trochenteri (assembly GCF_020529025.1). Taxonomy (GTDB): domain Bacteria; phylum Pseudomonadota; class Alphaproteobacteria; order Rhodobacterales; family Rhodobacteraceae; genus Oceaniglobus; species Oceaniglobus trochenteri. The sequence goes on along the minus strand of NZ_JACNMM010000003.1, from coordinate 188,913 downwards.
CGTCCGTTTCCCATGCGCTGGCCAGGCCCTCGGCCAAAACGGTGGGATCTTCGGCGTCGTACTGCACCAGGCGGTCGTACATGTTGGTGACAAGTTCGCCGCTGGTGAATTCATAGGCCTGCGCGGGGTCGATGGCGACGATGTCGTCGATGTTCTGCGCGACGACCAGCAGGCTGTCGGGCGTGTCGGCCAGCGCGGGCGCAGCGGCCAGCGGCAGGGCCAGCGCCGAGGCCAGCAGGGTTGCCCGAAGGGCGGGGCGTAGGGGTTTCATCACACTCTCCTGTTGTGTTTTCATTTCTTTTCCTTTGCGGGGCGGGCCTTGCCGACCCGCATCAGCACGCTGAGCGTGCCGGTCCACAGCACCCTTGCGGGGGCACTGGTGCGATTGGCCCAGGCATGGGGCGTCGCGCCGCTGTAATGCAGGGCATCGCCCGGGCGCATGGCCATCACGGCATCGCCCAGGCGCTGCTCGATCTCGCCTTCGAGGATCACGATGATCTCTTCGCCCTCATGAACCACCGTCTCCGAGGCATAGCCGGGCGGCACATGCAGGATATAGCTTGAGAGTTCCGAACCGGGGTAATCGGCGCCGAGGGATTCATAGACCACTGGTGAGCCGGGGAGCGAGAACCTTTCGCGTCCCTCGGCGCGCGACAGGGCGTCGGCGGGTTTCGGTGTGGTGACGAAGTAATCCAGCCCCACATCAAGGGCGCGGGCCACCTGGGCCAGGGTGCCCAGGGTCGGCACCGCCTTGTCGGTTTCGACCTGGCTGAGATAGCCCACCGAAACACCGGCCCGTTCGGCGACCGCCTTCAGCGTCAGTTGCAGCTTGCGCCGCCGCGCCCGCAGGCGCGGGCCAAGGCGGGGCGCGGCGGCCCGTCCGTCGGTGGTGTCGCGTTGAAGCGCGGTGGCGCTGGCCAAGACAATCTCCAACCTGGAAAAATTTGTTAGATGTAAGCAAAACTTTTTGCATATGCCAAGCATGATCTTTACCCTGCCGCGAAACGCAGCCCCCGAAGGTGCCGATCCGTGATCACCCTTTCGCCCCTGTCCCGGTCTCGTCCGGTCCGCCTTGCGCGGTCTCTCGCGGGCTTTGCGGTGGTGACGGTGCTGACCTTCCTGGGCCTGCTGGCGATCACCTTTTTCATCGGTCGCGTGGTGCCGATCGACCCGGTGCTGGCCGTCGTCGGCGACCGCGCCAGCAACGAACAATACGAGGCGGCGCGCGTGGCCATGGGGCTGGACCGGCCGCTTCTGGTGCAGTTCTTCTCTTACGTCGGCGACGTGTTTCAGGGCGAACTGGGGCGTTCGGTCTCGACGGGGCGGCCCGTTGCGCAGGATCTGGCGCGGGTCTTTCCCGCCACCCTGGAAATGGCCACCATCGGCATCATCATCGGCGTGGCGCTGGGTGTGCCCATGGGCGTGATCGCCGCTGCCCGCGCCGGAAGCTGGATCGATCAAGTGATCCGCGTTCTGGCCTTGCTGGGCTATTCGGTGCCGGCCTTCTGGCTGGGCCTTGTGGGGCTGGCGCTTTTCTATGCCGGGCTGGGCTGGGTGGCCGGGCCGGGGCGGATCGACGTGTTCTTTGACGGGCTGGTGGAGCCTGTCACGGGCCTGCTTCTGGTCGACAGCCTGATCGCCGGGGATTTCGAGGTGTTCTGGAACGCCGCCGATCACATCGTCTTGCCCGCCACCATCCTCGGGTTCTTCGCCCTGGCCTATATCGCGCGGATGACCCGCAGCTTCATGCTGGACCAGCTTGGCCAGGAATATGTCACCACCGCCCGCGTCAAGGGCGTGCGCGAACGCCGCGTGATCTGGGTGCATGCCTTCGGGTCGATCCGGGTGCCGCTGATCACCGTTATCGGACTGTCCTATGCGGGCCTTCTGGAGGGGTCGGTGATGATCGAGACGGTGTTTTCCTGGCCCGGGATCGGCAACTACCTGACCACGGCGCTGTTCAACGCCGACATGAACGCGGTGCTGGGGGCCACGCTGGTGATCGGCGCGGTGTTCATCGTCATCAACAAGGTGTCGGACGTGCTGTACCGCGTTCTTGACCCGAGGAGCCGGTGATGCGCGATTGGCTGATGAGCGAAAGCCCGGAATCCCGGGTGCAGGCGGGGGCCGGGCGGGCCTGGCGCGCGTTGCTGATGCTGTTGCGCAATCCACTGGCGGTGATCGGCGGGCTGATCGTTCTGCTGCTGATCGTCACTGCAGTGGCCGCGCCGCTGATCGCGCCGGAAAGCGGCGTGGGGCAGGATCTTCCCAACCGGTTGCTGCCCCCCTCGTGGGATCACTGGATGGGCACGGATGAGCTGGGCCGCGACATCTTTTCCCGCGTCGTCTATGGCGCGCGGATCACGCTGCTGATCGTCGGGCTGGTGGCGGTGATCTCGGCGCCCCTTGGCCTGATCGTGGGTGCGGTGGCGGGGTATTTCGGCGGCTGGACCGACAAGATCCTGATGGGATTCACCGACATTTTCCTGTCGATGCCCAAGCTGATCCTCGCGCTGGCCTTCGTCGCCGCCCTGGGGCCGGGGATCGAGAACGCCATCATCGCCATCGCCATCACCGCCTGGCCCGCCTATGCCCGGATCGCACGGGCCGAGACGCTGACCTTCCGCAATGCCGAGTTCGTCGCGGCCACACGCCTGCTGGGCGCCTCGCACGGGCGGATCATCCTGTTGCATGTCCTGCCGCTCTGCACTTCGTCGATGATCATCCGCGTGACGCTGGACATGGCCGGGATCATCCTCACCGCCGCGGGCCTTGGCTTTCTCGGCCTCGGCGCACAGCCGCCGCTACCCGAATGGGGCGCGATGATCTCGCGCGGGCGGGTGTTCATCCTGGATCAGTGGTGGGTGGCGACGATGCCGGGTTTGGCGATCATCCTCGTGTCGCTGGGGTTCTGTTTCCTCGGCGACGGCTTGCGCGATGTGCTTGACCCGAAATCGGCGGGCAAGTCATGAGCGAACCCCTGCTGTCAGTCCGCGACCTCAAGGTCAGCTTTCCCACCCACACCGGGCGGGTGAACGTGGTCGATGGCCTGGGCTTTGACCTGGGGCGCGAACGCCTGGGCATCGTGGGCGAAAGCGGTTCGGGCAAATCCATGACTGGGCGCGCCATCCTGCGGCTGATCCGCCCGCCGGGGCGGGTGACGGCCGAACGGTTGCGGTTTGACGGAACGGACCTGCTGACCCTGCCGGAATCGAAGATGCGGCCCATAAGGGGCGCGCGCATCTCGATGGTGATGCAGGACCCGCGCTATTCGCTGAACCCGGTGATGACCATCGGCCGCCAGATCGCCGAGGCGCTGCGCATGCACGAAAACCTGGGCCGCGCCGCCACCCGCGCCCGGGTGCGCGACATGCTTGAGGCGGTGCAGATCAACGACCCCGACCGCGTGTCGCAGATGTATGCGCACGAGGTGTCGGGCGGCATGGGCCAGCGGATCATGATCGCCATGATGCTTGTTCCGCGCCCGCAGATCCTGATCGCGGACGAACCCACCAGCGCGCTGGACGTATCGGTTCAGGCGCAGGTGCTTGACCTGATCGACGACCTGGTGCGCGATCACGGCATGGGGCTGATCCTGATCAGCCACGACCTGAACCTTGTCGCGCGCTATTGCGACCGGATCATGGTGATGAACGCGGGCCGGGTGGTGGAACGCTGCGATGCCGCCGATCTGGCGCAGGCGACGCATCCCTATACGCGCGGGTTGCTGGCCGCCGTGCCGCGGATGCATGAAACCCGTGAAACCCTGCCGGTGCTGGACCGCAGCCAGTGGGAGGGGACATGACCGCGATTTCCCTGCAGAACCTCGATGTGTCCTATGACGGCAACCGTGTGGTGAAGGGCGCCACCTTCGACGTGGCCGAGGGCGAGAGTTTCGCCCTGGTCGGCGAAAGCGGTTCGGGAAAATCCACCGTGTTGAAGGCCATCGCGGGGCTGGCCCCCGAATGGGCCGGCACGATCGAGGTTCTGGGCAAGCCGCGCAGCCACCGCCCCGACCGCGCCCTGGCCCGGCAATGCCAGATGGTGTTTCAGGACCCCTACGGATCGCTCCACCCGCGCAAGACGGTGGATTCGGTGCTGAGCGAGGCGTTGAAAATTCACGGCCTTGGCAACCGCGACGAACGGGTGGAACAGGTGCTGACCGATGTGGGGCTGGATCGCCGGTTTCGCTTTCGCTATCCGCACCAGCTTTCGGGCGGGCAGCGTCAGAGGGTGGCGATTGCCCGGGCGCTTATGCTGGAACCGAAGGTGATGCTGCTGGACGAACCCACCAGCGCGCTGGACGTGTCGGTGCAGGCCGAAATCCTGAACCTGCTGAAACGCCTGCGTGCCGAACACAACCTGACCTATCTGATGGTCAGCCACGATCTGCCTGTCGTCGGCTTCATGTGCGACCGCATGGCGGTGATGACCAAGGGCGAGATTGTCGAGATCGCACCAGGCACCGCGCTGCACGACGGCGCCTTCACCCATCCCTATGCCCGCGCCCTTTACGCCGCCAGCGGCGGCTGATCCCCCGGAGAGACGTATGACCGACCACCTTGCCACCTTCACCGCCGCCCTTGGCGCCGCCGAAACCCCCGAGGCCGCACAGGCGGCGCTGCACCGCCTGGCCGATGCCCTGATCGGGGCGAAACTGTTCACCGTGATGCGGGTGGACATGGAGGCAGGGCTGGCCCGCCGCTCCTACACCAGCGACGCTGAAAACTATCCCGGTTCGGGCACCAAGCCAATCCAGCAGGATTCGTGGTTCGATGTGGTGAATGGCCGGCACGAACTGTTCGTGGCCAACACGCTGGCCGATATCGCCAGGGTCTTTCCCGACCACGAACTCATCGGGTCGCTGGGCTGTGGCTCGGTCATCAACCTGCCGGTGCTGCGCGGGGGCGCTCTGATCGGAACCGTCAACATGCTGGACGTCGAGGGGAACTATACCCCCGAACGCCAGAGCGCCGCGCTGAACCAGCTTACCCTGCCCGCCATCGCGACATTGGCGACGGTGGACGCGCTGGGTTAACCGCCCGCGCCCAGCGTCAGCTCGGCCACGAAATCGTAACGGTCGCCCCGATAGGATGATGTCGTCACCTCGATCGGGCGGCCGTTGGCCAGGAATGATCGCCGCTCGACCCGCAGGATCGGGATTGTTTCGCCCTGGCCCAGAAGGCGCGATTCCTCGTCATTGGAAATGGCCGCGTGGATGCGTTGCAGGGCGCGCGCCGGCATCACACCGGCCGCCCGCATGGCGGCGTAAAGCGAAACATCCACCGTTTCGCGCCCCAGGCTGGCGGCGGGCACCACGGCGCGTTCGATGGCCAGCGGCTCTTCGTTGGCCAGGCGCACCCGGTCAAGGCGGAACACCTTTTCCCCCGGTGACAGGCCCAGCTTCAGGATATGCGAGGGCGAGGCCTCTTCGACCCCCTGGCGCAGCACCACCGACCGGGTGGCGGCCCCGCGCAGGCGCATGTCCTCGGTAAAGCCCACAAGTACCGAAAGCGGTTGGTCGATGGCGCGCGACACGAAGTTGCCCGCCCCCTGCTGGCGGGTGATCAGCCCCTCGGCCACCAGCGTGTCGATGGCCCGGCGCACGGTGGCGCGCGACAGGCCCGTCGCCTCGGTGATGACGCGTTCGGGGGGCAGGGCCATGCCGCCGCGCCATTCGCCCAGCTCGATCAGCCCCCGCATGGCCGAACCCAGATGCGCATAGCGCGGCCCGGTCGTGCCATCGGCGCGCCCCAGGCCCAGCAACAGTCGGGCCAGCGGCGTGGTGTCTTCCTCGACGGGGGCCGTGGTCATGTCGCGGCCTTCAGGCGGGGATCAAGGCTGTCGCGCAGGGCATCGCCCAGGAGGTTGAACCCGAAGGACAGGAACAGGATCGCAAGACCGGCAAAGATCGCGGGCGAGGGCGCCAGCAGCAGGAAGTTGCGCCCTTCGGACAGCATCAGGCCCAGCGACGGTGTGGGCGGCTGTGCGCCAAGGCCAAGAAACGACAGCGACGCCTCGACCAGGATCGCCGCCGACAGCAGCAGCGAGGTTTGCACAAGCACGATCGAGGCGAGGTTGGGCAGAACATGGCTGACCATGATTCGCAGGTCCGAAGCCCCGATGGCCCGCGCCCCTTCGACATATTCGCTTTCGCAGATCACCAGCGCCGGACCGCGCAGCAGGCGCGCGAAGATGGGCGTATAGACCACGGCGATGGCAAGGGCGGCGCTGAAGGAATTGGCCCCCAGGATCGCGATCACAGCGATGGCCAGCAGCAGGATGGGAAAGGCAAAGATCACATCCATCAGCCGCATCACGATCCGGTCGAACCAGCCGCGGTAATAGGCGGCCAGGATGCCGATGCTTCCCCCCACCAGCAAGGCCAGCAGGACCGCCGTGAGACAGGTCAGAAGCGAGGTGCGATAGCCATGGATGATCCGCGCCAGAACATCGCGGCCCAACTGGTCGGTCCCCAGCCAGTTCAGCGCATTGGGCCCCTTCATGCGCTGCACGATCACCTGTGCGAAGGGGTCTTGCAGCCCCAGGACCGGCGCAAAGACGGCCAGCGCCACCTGGAACACGACAAGGGCCGTGGCGAAGGCCAGCAGGCGGTTGTTTCGGAAATAGCTCATCATCTGCGGCGCACCCGTGGGTCGATCACGGCGTAAAGCATGTCGACGGCAAAATTCACCAGCACGAAGCTGGCGGTCATGACAAGGATCGTCGCCTGCACCAGCGGATAGTTCCGTTCGGAAATCGCCCCCAGCACCAGCCGCCCCAGCCCCGGAATGGCAAAGACCTGTTCCACCACGATGGCACCGCCCAGAAGATACCCCATGGAAACCCCGACCGAGGTGATGAAGGGGATCAGGGCGTTGCGCAGCGCGTGCTTGTAGACCACCCGCCGCCGCCCCGCGCCCTTGGCCCGCGCGGTGCGCACGTAGTCCTGCCCCATGGCGTCCAGCATGGCCGAACGCACCAGCCGCGACAGGTTCGCCAGGATCGGCAGCGAAAGCGCGAACACCGGGAGAACCATGCGGCGCAGGTTGTCCAGCGGGTCTTCGGTGAAGGGCACATAGCCCAGAACCGAAGTGCCGGGCAGAAGCTTGCTGACCAGCAGGATCGAAACGATGCCCAGCCAGAACGACGGGATCGTCAGCCCGGCGATGGCGCCCACACGCACGCCCACCTCGGTCCAGTTGCCCCGCGCCTGGGCCATGAAGGCGCCCAGCGGAATCGACAGCCCGGCCCCCACCAGAAGCGACAGGAAGGTCAGCTCCAGCGTCGGCCAGAGCGCCGCGCCGATTTCCTCGGTCACGGCGCGCCCGGTCCAGACCGATGTGCCAAGGTCACCCTGCAAGGCGCCGGTCAGCCAGAGCCAGTATTGCACCAGCAGCGATTGATCCAGCCCCAGCCGCGCGCGCAGTTCGGCGACACGCTCGGGCGTGATTTCGGTATTGGCACCCAGCATGATCGTGACCGCATCGCCCGGGACGAGACGGATCATCAGGAAGACAAGGAACGACACGCCGATCAGCACGAAGGCAAGATCGGCTAGCCGCCCGAGAAAGAACTTCGCTCTCATGCCATGGCCCCTGGGGTTCGGGGGCGGGCCTGGCGCCCGCCCGCCGGTTTCACTCGCTCAGCGTGACTTCGGACAGGTTGTTCAGCCGGCCCAGCGGGTTGATGACGAACCCTTCGACCTTGGGGCCAACCGCCGTCATCAGATCGCCATAGGCGATGTGCGCCACCGGGCCCTGGCAGGCCAGCCGCTTTTGCAGGTCGGCATAGATTTCCTGCCGCTTCTCCATGTCGGTCACGCTGCGGCCTTCGTCCAGCAGGGCGTCGATCTCGGGGTTGTCGTACTTGAACACGTTGGTGGAACCGCCGCCATAGAAGGTGCGGTAGAAGTACAGGTCGGGGTCGATGGCACCGCCGTTGGCCGAGACGAACATGTCAAAATTCGAGTTGCGCCAATCCTGCACGAACTGCCCGATTTCCTGGTTCACCAGTTCAACCTCGATCCCGCCGGCGGCCAGTTGCTGCTGTGCCACCTGGGCAATGTCGCGGGCATCCTGGCGGGGCAGAACGATCATGCGGATCTTCAGCGGTTCGGTCACGCCCGACAGCGCCAGCTTGGCCTTGGCGCCTTCCACGTCCTGCGTATAGCAGGCGTATTCCGATGTATCGACGGCCCAGCTTGTCAGCGCGGGCGACAGCGGGCCGGCGGGCACACCGGCGCCGAAAAGCGCCGCGTCGATGATGCTTTGACGGTCCAGCAGCATGTTCACCGCCTCGCGCACCTCGGGGTTGTCCAGCGGCGCGACCGAGGCATTCATCCCGATCAGCGTGTAAGACAGATCGCGGGTATCCTGGATCTCGATGTTCGGATTGGCCGACAGCGTCAGCGAGGTGGCCGGATCGATCCCCGGCAGCAGGTCATAGTCACCGGCAAGGAAGCCGGCCTGCGCGGTGGCGGATTCGGGCACGAAGTGGAACCGCACCTCACCGATCTTCGGCAGGCCGTCCATGTAATAGCCATCGAAGGCGGTCAGGCTGATATAGCCGTTCGGCTGCCATTCGGCAAAGGCGAAGGGCCCGGTGCCGACGGGGGTTTTCTGAAGCGCGTCGGGGTCGTCCTCGAACTCGGCCGGAACGATGGCGACGGTGGCCAGCGAGGCCAGCAGCGGCGCGAAGGGCGCATCCAGCGTCAGGCGGATCGTGGCGGGATCGACCACCTCGATATCGGTGATCGGGCTGATCCGGCTGGCCAGCGGCGATGCGATCTTTTCCGACAGGACACGGCGCAGGGATGCGGCCACGTCCTCGGCGTCGAAGGTGCTGCCGTCGTGGAAGGTGGCGCCTTCGCGCAGCTTGAAGGTATAGGTCTTGCCGTCCTCGGAAATCTCCCAGCTTTCGGCAAGGGCGGGGGTGATGTCGAGATCGGCGTTGATGCCGGTCAGCGCCTCATAGATGTTGGGGCTGGCAATCAGGACCGAGTTGAAGGCGGTGACAAGATGCGGGTCAAGCCCGGCAGGCGGCGAATTCAGCGCCACGTCCAGCGTCTGAGCCGAGGCCATTCCGGCCATGGCGAGGATCGTGCCGGAGGCCAGCGCCGCCTTGGTCGTTCTGATGATCATGAGGTGTCTCCCTGGGCTTGCGGCCGCCGGTTGCGGGCTGGCGGCATTGTTGCTTTCCGGCGTGGCAAGATGGTGCAGACCAATCCAGAACCACACTGGACAGAATCGACGTTAGGGGATTAGGGTCGTTCACGCAATACGCGCGTTCATCGGTTTCTCATGAAGGAACCCGGCGCGCAGATCGACAAGCGCAGGGGCCAATACATGACCAATTCCGCCGTACAGGACCGCCCGCGCAGCCCCGACACCGGGCAGGCGCCGCTGTTGCGGCTTGAGGGCCTGACCCTGGGCGCCGGGGGCAACGCGGTGGTCGAAGACGTGACGCTGGACGCGGCCGCCGGCGAGATGGTGGGCCTGGTCGGCGAATCCGGCTGCGGCAAATCGGTGACTGCGCTGGCCATCCTGCGCCTTCTGGCCGAACCGCAGATCCGCCCCACCGCCGGGCGCGTCATGCTGGACGGGCGCGATCTTCTGTCCCTGCCCATGCGCGACATGGAAGGCGTGCGCGGCAACGACGTGGCGATGATCTTTCAGGAGCCGATGACGTCGCTGAACCCGGTGCTGACCGTGGGCGATCAGGTCAGCGAGGCGATCCTGCTGCACCGCGATGTGAGCCGCGCCGGAGCGATGGAGGCGGCCGAGGCGATGCTGGCCAAGGTGGGCCTGCCCGCGCCGCACCGCGCATTGGGGCGCTATCCGCACGAGATGTCGGGCGGTCAGCGCCAGCGCGTCATGATCGCCATTGCCCTGGCCTGCGGGCCGCGCCTTCTGGTGGCCGACGAACCCACCACCGCGCTTGACGTGACGGTGCAGGCCCAGATCCTTGACCTGCTCGACGATCTGCGCCGTGAAACCGGGATGGCGGTTCTTCTCATCACCCACGATCTGGGCGTGGTGGCGCAATATTGCGACCGGGTGGCGGTGATGTATGGCGGGCGCATCGTCGAACAGGCCCCCGCCGATGCCCTGTTTGCCCACCCCCGCCACCGGTATTCCCAGGCCCTGCTTGCCACCATGCCCGCGTCGAACCCGCCGGGCGCACGCCTGCCGGCCATCGCCGGCCTTGTCCCGCCGCCGGGCAAGCGGCCGCCGGGCTGTGCCTATCATCCGCGCTGCGCCCACCCGGTCGAAAGCTGCGCGGCACGGATGCCCCCGCTTGCCCCCGCGACGGGCGCCCCCGATCACAGCGTCAGATGTTGGAACCCCGCATGAGCCTCTTGTCCGCCCGCAATCTTTCCAAGGTCTTTCCCGGCAAGGGCGGTGCTCCGATCCGTGCCGTCACCGACGTGTCGCTTGACGTGGCCCCGGGCGAGGTTCTGGGCCTTGTCGGCGAATCCGGCTGCGGCAAGTCCACCCTCGGGCGCAGCCTGTTGCGCCTGATCGAACCGACATCGGGCGAGATCACCTTCGACGGTCAGGACATCACGGTGCTGGGCAAGGCGGGGATGAAGAAAATTCGCCGCGACATGCAGATCGTGTTCCAGGATCCCTTCGGATCGCTCAACCCGACGCACCGGGTGGGGCATGTGATCGCCGAACCGCTGATCGTGCAGGGCGTGGGCGACAAGGCCACGCGCCGTGCCCGGGTGGCCGAACTGATCGACCTGGTGGGCCTGCCCGAGGATGCGGCGGGCCGCTATCCCCACGAATTTTCCGGCGGTCAGCGGCAACGCATCGCCATTGCCCGCGCCCTCGCGCTTGACCCGAAGCTGATTGTCGCGGACGAGGCCGTGTCGGCGCTGGATGTGTCGATCCAGAGCCAGATCGTCAACCTGATCTCGGACCTGCGCGCGCGCCTGAACCTGGCCATCGTGTTCATCAGCCACGATCTTTCGGTGATCCGCCATGTCAGCGACCGGATCGCGGTGATGTACCTGGGCCGGGTGGTCGAAATCGGCCCGGCGGAACGGATCATGGAAAACCCGCAGCACCCCTATACCCGCGCGCTCCTCTCGGCGATTCCGCGCATCGGTGCCCGGCGCGAGGACCGCGTGCGCCTGAACGGCGAAGTTCCCGATCCCTCGGCCCCGCCGCCCGGTTGCGCCTTCCATGGCCGTTGTCCGCAGGTGATGGAGGTTTGCCGCAAGACGCTTCCGCCGCTGGGCCAGCCCGCCGATGGCGAAGCGCACCACGAGGTCGCCTGCCATCTGCACCCGGTGGCCGCCCATGGTTGAAACGAAACTGGCCCGCGCCATGGCCCCCGTCCGCGCCGCGATTGCCGAAGGGCGCATTCCGGGCGGCATCCTTGGCCTTGTCACCGCCGAAGGCGCGCGCGCCGTCGCGGTCGAGGGCATGGCACAGATGCGCCCCGAGCGGCGTCCGCTGACCCGTGAAACATGGTTCGATCTTGCCTCGCTGACCAAGGTGATCTTCACCACGACGCGGATCCTCGATCTTGCGGCGCGGGGGGCCTTTTCGCTGGACGATCCCCTGACCGTGCTGATTCCCGACCTGCGCCAGTACGACATGAACGCCTGGGAACGGAAGGTCACCTTCCGCCAATGCCTGGGCCACCAGACCGCCTTTCCGGGGGTCGAGCCGATCTATACCTACGGCGACAACCCCGACACCCTGCGCGCCTTCGTTCTGCAACGCGAATGGCGCCAGGGGCCGCCCGTCTATTCCGACATCAACTTCATCCTGCTGGGCATCGCGCTGGAACGGTTCCACGGCTGCCGCCTGCGCGATCTCGACCCCGGGCTGGGGTTCAGCTTCGCCCCCGACCCCGATGTGACGGCGGCCACCGAAGACTGCACCTGGCGGGGGCGGGTGATCTGCGGCGAGGTGCATGACGAAAACTGCTTCGCACTTCAGGGGTCGGGCCATGCCGGGCTTTTCGGGACCATCGACGCGGTGCTGGACTATGCCCAGGGCCTGTTCGACCTGCCCGCCGATCATCTGATCCGCACACGCCTGTCGCCCGACCGCACCCACGGCTGGCAGGCGCCGCACCCCGGCTGGAACGGCGGCAGCCGGATTTCGGACAATGCCATCGGCCACACCGGGTTCACCGGCACGGGGCTCTGGGTGGATTACGACCGGGGCCATGCCTGGTCGCTTCTGACGAACCGCGTGCATCCGTCGCGCCACACCGACAGCGGCATTGCCGCGCTGCGCATCGAAGTTGGGGATCTGATCAATGAATGACATCTGGGCGGCCGGCCTGATGACCGGAACGGTGCTGGACGGCAATATCGACGTGGCGCTGATCCGCACCGATGGCGAAGGGGTGGCTCAATTCGGCGCCTATCGTCTGGTGCCCTATCCCGACGATCTGCGCGCCCTGCTGGTGGAAACACTGGACCAGGCCCGCACATGGGCCTTCGACGGCCCCGAGCCCGCGATCTTCGCCGAGGCCGAGGCGCGCCTCACCCTTGCCCAGGCCCAGGCGGTGCGCCTTGTGGCCGATGAGAACGGGCCGGGGATGGCCAATGTCGGGGTGGTGGGCTTTCACGGTCAATCGGTGCTGCACCGCGCCCCCGAACCGGGGCGGCGCGGCCAGACCCGGCAACTGGGCGATGGCCGGGCCATGGCGCAGGTGCTGGGCTGCCCGGTCGTCTACGATTTCCGCAGCGCCGACATGGCGGCGGGCGGGCAGGGGGCGCCGCTGTCGGGCACCTATCACGCGGCGCTTCTGCGCTCGCTGGGCCGCCCCGAAGGCACGGCGGTGCTGAACCTTGGCGGCGTGGCCAACGTGTCATGGCTTGGCCCAGACGACCGGCTGATCGCGTTTGATACCGGCCCCGCCAATGCGCCCATCAACGATTTCGTCGCCGCTCGCGGCCTTGGCGAAATGGACCGCGACGGCGCGCTTGCCCGTTCGGGCAGCGTGGACGAGGCGCGTCTGGCCAAAGCGCTCGATCATCCCTACATGACCGCGCCTTTCCCCAAATCGCTGGACCGGTTCGATTTCGGCACCGCCTTGGGTGATGGCCTGTCCGATGCCGATGGCGCCGCCACCCTCACCGCCTTTTCCGCCGCCGCCGTGGGCCGCGCACTGGATCTGCTGCCGATCCGCCCGACCCGGCTGATCGTCTGTGGCGGCGGGCGGCGCAACCCGGCGCTGATGGAGGCCATCGCGCAGCGCGCCGGGGTCGAGGCCGTCACCGCCGAAACCGTCGGCTGGCGCGGCGATGCCATCGAGGCCGAATGTTTCGCCCTGCTGGCGGTGCGCAGCCTGCGCGACCTGCCAATCAGCTTTCCCGACACCACCGGCGTGCCACAGCCCATGACAGGGGGGCGCATCGCCCGCCCGTGATCGCGCGGCGCCCTTTCTTTCTTGCTGAAAATACTCGCGCCGCAGGCACCGCGCGCAGCGCGGTTCAGGCGCCTTCGGTCAGGGCCAGATGCAACCGGCCATTGGCGCGCTGCAGGGCGGCTTCGCCTTCGGCGCGCGACAGGTCGCGCGACAGCATCACCACCGCCAGCTTGATCGACTGGTCTGCCGCGTCCAGGGTGCGCTGTGCCTCCTCCGGCGTGACATCCGCCAGATGCGCGACCATCTCGGCGGCGCGTTCGCGCAGCTTGGCGTTGCTGGGCTTCATCTCGACCATCCGGCCGCGATAGACATATCCAAGGCGTAGCATCACGGCCGTCGACAGGGTGTTGAGCACCGCCTTCTGCGCGGTGCCGGCCTTGAGGCGGGTTGACCCGGCCAGAACCTCGGCGCCCGTCGCGGCGGCAATCTCGATCTCGGCGGCGCGGCCCACGGCGCTTGTGGGGTTGTTCACCACGGCGATGGTCAGGGCCCCCTTGGCGCGGGCATGATCCAGCCCCCCGACAACATAGGGCGTGCGCCCCGAGGCGGCGACACCGATCACTACGTCGTCGGCGCCCAGGCCAAGCTGGTCCATCTCCTGAGCGGCGGCCTTCGCATCATCCTCGGCCCCCTCGACGGCATTGGTGAAGGCGCCCGGCCCGCCGGCCATCAGCGCCACGGCCCTTTCGCGCGGCCAACTGAAGGTGGGCGGCAGTTCGGCGGCATCCAGCGCCGCCAGCCGCCCCGAAGTGCCAGCCCCGAGATAGAGAAGCCGCCCGCCCCGTTCCAACCGGGCTGCGGCGGCATCGACGGCGCGCGACAGGGCGCCGGCCTGTCCCTGGACCGCCGCAATCGCGCCCAGCTGGCCTTCGATGATGGTCATGACGATCTCGTCCGTGGGCCAGGTCTCGACACCCCGGTAACGGGCGGCGGCGCTTTCGGTGGTGCTGGTCATTGGGGAAGTCCGATCTTGCTGGCCATCAGCGCGGCCTGGGCGGCGGCGTCGATGCGGGGAAAGGTGGGGGGATGGTCGGCCATGTCGCGTTCGATCCGCGCCCGGATCGCCGGGTGCAGGCCAAGGACGCCGCCGATGAACGACACGGGCGCGGCACCGCCCCGCCCGATCAGGGCGCGGGCCAGGCGCACCAGTTCGGCGCCGGCCTCTTCGATGATGCCAAGGGCCAGTGCGTCACCCTCGTGCGCGGCGGCGGCGACGGCCTGGGCCAGTTGGCCCACATGCCCGCGCCCGCGTCCGTAGACATAGGCGTTGATGGCATCGCGCCCGCTGCCGCCCGTGGCGGCGAAAAGGTGGCGGGCCAGGATCTCGGCGCCTTCGGGGGTGCCGGATTCGTCGATCACGCGGAAAAGCCGGTCCAGCGCGCGCAGGGCGATCCAGCTTCCCGAGCCGCCATCGTCGATCATGATGCCGCGCCCGCCGACGATGGTGGGTGTGCCGTCCTCTTCGATGGAGATGCCGATTGATCCGGTGCCCGAGGAAATCAGGTATCCGCGCCCCGGACCGTCGGGGGCGCCGAAGGCGGCGTGCCAGGCCAGCACCATATCGTTGGAATAGCTGTAGGAATCGCGCGGCAGGCCGAAGACCGCCTCGACCTGGCTTTCGATGCGGGGGTGGGGCAGGAACCCGGCGCCCGTGATGCCGAAATGTGCCGTTGCGGCGGCGCCGGGCATGGCGTCGCGGATCGCTTCCAGCGCACCGGCAAAGCTGGCCATGCTGGCGGCGTCGAAGATCAGGCCGCTGCCTCCTTCGGCCGCACCGCGTGCCAGTTCGCTGCCGTTGTCGTCGCAGACCACCCAGCGCGACGCCGTGCCGCCCATGTCGACGCCAAGATGCAGGGTCATGCCAGGCCGCCGATGAAACCGCGGGTGATTTCGCGGGGGTTGGTGATGGCGGTGCCGACGACAACGGCATGGGCGCCCGCGTCCAGCGCGGCGCGTACTTCGGCGGCGGTGCGAATGCGCCCTTCGGCCACGATGGGCACGTTCAGCCGGTTGGCCAGCGCCGTGATCAGCGCAAGGTCGGGGCCGCCGTTTTCGGGGGCGCTGGTGTAATCGGTATGGCCCGACAGGGTGGTGGCCACGTAATCGGCCCCCGCCTCGGCGGCGGCGATGCCTTCTTCCAGCGTGGAGATATCGGCAAAGCTGGCACAGCCCTGTGCCGCGACATGGGCGATGATCGCGCGCCAGTCGTCGCCCTGGCGCGGGCGGTCGGTGCAATCCAGCCCGACGATCTGCGCGCCCGCTGCCATGACGCCATCGGCGGCGGCCAGCGTGGGGGTGATATAGACCGGCACGTCACCGGCAAAGACCTTGTGGATGCCGATCATCGGTAGGTCGCTGACGGCGCGGATCGCGGCGATGTCTTCGGGCCCGTTGGCGCGCAGCCCCCGCGCGCCGCCCTGTTGCGCGGCCTGGGCCATGGCGGCCATGTGCACCGGTCCGTGCAGCGGATTGTCGGCGCGGGCCTGGCACGACACGATGAGCGCACCTTTGGGTAGAGTCTTCATTTGACGGCTCCTGATGTCATGCCGTTGATGAACTGCTTTGACAGGATGATATAGACGATGGTGATGGGCGCGGCGGCCAGGGTCAGCCCGGCGAACATCACGCCCCAGTTGGTGACGAATTCGCCGATGAAGGTGGTCATGCCCTGGGGCAGGGTTTTCAGGTTGTCGTCCTGGATGAACACCAGCGGAAAGAAGAAATCGTTCCAGATCGGCACGAGGTTGTAGATCGCCGCGATCACCATGGCCGGCCGGCACAGCGGCAGCATGATCGACCACATGATCCGCGCTTCCGATGCGCCGTCCATGCGCGCCGCATCCTCAAGCTCGCGGGGGAGCGTGCGGATGAATCCGGTCATGATGAAGATTGTCGAAGGCAGGCCCATGGCCACATAGACCGCCACCAGCGACAGGTGCGAGTTCAGGAAGCCCAGATCGCGGAACAGCACGAAAAGCGGGATGATCGCCAGTTTCAGCGGCAGCATCAGCCCGGCCATGAAGAACAGCAGCACGAAGGCCGACCCGCGGAAGGCATAGCGCCCCAGCGCATAAGAGGCCATCAGCCCCAGGATCAGGATCAGGATGATGGACACGCCCGTCACGAAGAACGAGTTGAACAGGTAGCGCAGGAAATTGCTCTGCGTTGCCATCGCGGTGAAATTCGACAGGTCGGTGAAATCGGGGATCGAGAAGGGCGACTGAAAGATCTCGATGTTCGACTTGAAGCCGGAAAAGACCATGATGACGATGGGAAACAGCATCAGGACGCTGTTGGCGATCAGGATGATCTGCATCAGCCCGTCGCGCCCGAAGGTCGCCAGAAGGCCGCGCTGGGTGTCGGGGGCTTCGCTCACAGGTCCAGCTCCTTCTTGCGCAAATGGAGGGTCCAGAAGGTGGCGACGATTGCGATGAACAGGAACATGATCACCGCCAGCGCCGAGCCAAGCCCGAAATCCTGCACCCCGGCCGATTGGTTGCCAAAGGCGGTGCGGTAAAAGAACAGGCCTAGGACGTCGGTCGATCCGAAGGGCGAACCGTCAAGCCCGGCCATGATGTAGGGCAGTTCGAACCAGTTGAACGATCCGATGAACAGCAGGATGAACACAACCGTGGTCGAGGGCGCGATCAGCGGCCAGACGATCTTGCGGATCAGGTGCCATTCGCTGTCGGTTTCCATTCGGGCGGCGTCGATCAGTTCCGAGGGGATGCGTTGCAGACCGGCCAGGAAGACCAGCGTGGGAAAGCCGACCCAGGCCCAGGCGTTCACGAAGATCAGCGCCGCCAGCGCCGTTTCGCTTTGCCCAAGCCAGGGCTGCACCAGCGAATCCAGCCCGACCGCCTTGAGCGATTGGTTCACGACGCCGAAGATGGGGTGGAAGAACAGCTTCCAGAGGTAACCGATGATGACGGTCGACAGGACCACGGGCAGGAACACCGCCACCCGGTGGAACCGCGCGCCCCAGAGATCGCGCCACAGGCAATAGGCCAGGATGAACCCGACGCCGTTCTGCACGATCATGAGCGAGGCGAAGACGATGATGTTGTGCTTGAACGCCTGCCAGGTGGTGCTGGCGAAGGGTTCTTCGAACAGGATGATGCGGAAATTCTCGAACCCGACAAAGCCTTCGCGCCGCAGACCGTTCCAGTCGTAGAAGGCATAGGCCAGCGCCGAGACGATGGGGTAGATCACGAACAGCGTCATGACCACCAGCGGCGGGACCAGCAGGAAGGTGATCCAGGCGCCGCGCCCGGTGATCCAGCCGCGCGGGCCCTTGGCGGGGGTGTCGGGGGTGGCGGTCATGGGCGGTTCCTTGAACAGGCCGGGCGCCCCATCGGGCGCCCGGCACCGGGTCTTATTTCTGGAAGGGTTCGTGATAGATGGCGATGCCGTCGGTCACGGCCTTGCCCACGGCGGCAGGATCGCTTTCACCGGCCAGCATCCGCTGGACCTCGGCCTGGATGAGGACCGAACCCGAGGGTTCCTGGAAGCGGAAGTTGGTCAGGAAGATATAGGGAACCGAGCTTTGGTTCAGGGTTGCCACGTCCTGCAGCAGCGGGTTTTCCAGGGTCACGCCAGGAACGGGGCTGATGTTGCCCAGCTTGTTGGCGAACTGCTGTGCGAATTCCTGGCTGGCCAGGAAGGCGAGGAACTTCTTCACCGCCTCGGGGTGTTCGGTGTTGGCGTTGCCGGCATAGCCACCGTCAAAGAACACGCCCACCAGCTTGGGGTCGTCGGCCGACACGCCGGGGGCGGCAAAGACGCCCAGGTTGATGTCGGGGTTCTGGCTTTGGATGTTGGCCAGTTCGAAGGAGCCGCCGGCGAACATGGCGGCCAGGCCCGAAGCGATCAGCTGCTGGGCCGAGGCATAGTCAAGCCCGGTGAAGCCGTCGGGGAAATACTCGCTGTACTCTTGCAGCGCCTTCATGCCCTCGATGAAGCGCGGATCGTTGAAATCCGTCGTTCCGGCCGAGATTTCGGCATAGAAGTCGGGGCCGACGATGGAAGACGCCAGCGCCGAGGCGATGGTTTCGTTCTGCCAGGCGGTCGCGGTGCCGTTGGCAAAGGCGAACATGCCCGCATCCTCGATGGCCTTGGCATTGGCCAGAAGCTCATCCTTGGTCTGGGGCACCGACAGGCCAAGCTGGTCGTAGATGTCCTTGTTGTAGATCACCAGCATGGTCTGGCTGGCGAAGGGCACGGCATAGACCTTGCCATCCTCGCGCAGGGTTTCCGCAGTCAGCGCGGCGGCGGGAAAGCTGTCGAGCCCGGGGATGGATTCGGCGTCCAGCGGCATCAGGTAGCCGCCCGCAGCGACGGTTTCAAACGCACCGTAGGCGCGCACCATCATCGCATCGGGCCCCTGGTCGCCCGCCAGCGCGGTCGACAGCACGGTGGCATAGCTTGCGGCCTCGAAAGCTTCGAAGCTGACGTTGATGCCTTCGTTTTCGGCTTCGAACTGGTCGATCAGCTCTTCATAGACGGCGCGGTCTTCCTGGCGCCAGCTCCAGAAGGTGATGTCCTGGGCCAGGGCGGGGGCGGCGATTGCGCCCGCGATCATGGCCAGGGTGGCAGTCGTGAAGGTTTTTTTCATTATGACTCTCCTGTTGGTGTGGTTGCCGGTCCGGCGCGGGCGGTTACAGTCTCAGGCCGGAATCGGGATCGAAGAAATGCAGCGCATCGGCGCGCGGGGCGACGCGGATCTTGCCGCCGGTCACCTGCTTGTCAGAGGCCGGATCGACCCGGGCCGACACCAGCGTGCCGTCGCCCAGCCGCGCATAGACATAGGCATCGTTGCCCAGGTATTCGGAATAGACGAAATCGGCGGCATAGCCTTCGCCGTCGGGCGTCACGGTCAGGGCATCGGGGCGCAGGCCCAGCGTCACCTCGGCGCCGCTGTCGGGGGCGCCGGGCAGGGTGACGGCACCGCTGCCCGCGATTTCAAAGCTGTCGCCGCTGCGCGTGGCCTTCACCAAAGTCATGCGCGGCGAACCGATGAAGGTGGCCACGAAGGTGTTGCGCGGGGTTTCGAACAGTTCGCGGGGGGTACCCACCTGTTCGACCGCGCCGCCGTTCATCACCACGATCCGGGTGGCCAGGGTCATCGCCTCGACCTGGTCGTGGGTGACATAGATCATCGTGCCGCCGATTTCCTCGTGCAGCTTGGCGATTTCCAGCCGCACATCCGAGCGCAGCGCGGCGTCGAGGTTGGACAGGGGTTCGTCCAGAAGGAAGACATCGGGCTTGCGCACAAGGGCGCGGCCGATGGCGACGCGCTGGCGCTGCCCACCCGAAAGTTCGCGCGGCTTGCGATCAAGCAGCGGTTCAAGCCGCAGCATGGCGGCGGCCTCGTTGATGCGCGCCTCGATCTCGTCGGCGGGCAGACCCATGAGCTTCACCCCGAAGGTCATGTTCTCGCGCACCGACATGTGCGGGTAGAGCGCGTAGGACTGGAACACCATGGCGATGCCGCGCTTGGAGGGCGGCACATGGGTCATCTCGCGCCCGTCGATGGTGAAGGTTCCGCCCGAGGTCGGGTCAAGCCCGGCGATCAGCCGCAGAAGGGTGGATTTGCCACAGCCCGAAGGCCCGACGAAAACCACCAGCTCGCGGTCGCCGATCTCAAGGTCGATGCCGCGCAGCACTTCGGTGTTGCCAAACTGTTTGCGAATGCCCTTGAGCGATAGTTTCGCCATGTGGTGTGATCTCCCCTGTGGGACAGGCGTAGCAGGAAGTATTCGGTCCGGTCAAACCATTTCAATACCTGTTGGCGCTGGTAACACGCGAATTCGACGGTTTCCACAGGGGAAAGCGTTGCCAATTCCGGATTATTGGCCTTACATTGGTTTTATTCCTGACGCGGGCGGCCGGACCATTGACAGACGACCACGCCATATTCGCCCGGGCCATGGCGCGCGGGTCGGCCAGTGGGCCGCTTTACCGGCAGCTTGCCACGGCCATCGCCGAATTGATAGCCGAGGGCGCGCTGGAGCCGGGCGCGCCCCTTCCGCCCGAACGTGATCTGGCCCGGATCACGGGGCTGAGCCGGGTGACCGTGCGCCGTGCCCTGGGTGATCTGACCGAGGCGGGAAAACTTGAGGTGCGCCAGGGGTCAGGCACCTATGTGGCCTTGCGCCCTCCGCCCCGTGGGCTGCAACCGCTGCAACAACTCACCTCGTTTTCCGAGGACATGCGCCGGCGCGGGCTGAGCACCGGGTCGATCTGGATGGCGCGCGGGCTGCACGCGCCGACCAACGAAGAGATGATGTCGCTGGGGCTGTCCATGTCGGACCGGGTGGCACGGCTGGCGCGGGTGCGGCTGGCCGACGGGCGCCCCATGTCGGTCGAACGGGCCTCGCTGCCCATGGCGTTTCTGCCCGACCCCGAGGTGGTGACCGGATCGCTTTACGAGGTGTTGCAGGCGCGCGGGGTCTGTCCGGTGCGCGCGGTTCAGCGAATCACGGCTGTCAACGTCACCCCGCGCGATGCCGAATCCCTGGGGCTTCTGCCGGGGGCGGCGGCGCTTTCGGTGGTGCGGGTGTCCTATCTTGAAACCGGGCGGGCGGTGGAACTTGTCCGCTCGCTCTATCGGGGCGATGCCTATGACGTGGTGGCCGAACTCAGCTGAGTGTTGCGCGCCTTGCCCTGCACGGACCAATTTGCAGACCAATCCGTTTGGTGCCACAAGTTGCCCTCCCCCAGCCGGAGCCACCCCATGCTGTCCTTCCTTGTCCTGACCGTTGCGGGCCTTCTGGCTGGCGCCCTGAACGCCGTTGCGGGCGGGGGAACCTTTCTCAGCTTCCCTGCCCTTGTCTGGCTGGGGGTGCCGCCGCTGATGGCCAATGCCACGGCGACGCTGACAGCACTGCCCGGCTATATCGGCAGTGCATGGGCCTACCGGCGCGAATTCCGGGCCGAGGGCGCGCTGAGCCTTGGGGCGATCATCGGGGTTGCGGTGGCGGGTGGTCTGGCCGGTGCCATCCTGTTGCTGCTGACGCCCGGCGATGCCTTCGTGGGTATCGTGCCATGGCTGCTTCTGGCGGCGACGGTTCTGTTTGCCGTGGGGCCGCGTCTTCTGGCGCGGATCAAGGCGCGCGGGGCCGGGGCGGCCGGGCCGGTGGTTTCAGGCGCCGCAATCTTTGCCGTGTCAGTCTATGGCGGCTATTTCAACGGCGGGTTGGGGATCATGCTGCTGGCGGTGCTGGGGCTGATCGGCTTTACCAACCTGCACGGCATGAACGGGCTGAAGAACCTTCTGTCGGTGATCCTGTCGGTGGTTTCGGTCATCACCTATGCGCTGGCGGGGCTTATCGCCTGGGATTCGGCGCTGGTTCTGGCGGTGGCAACGGCGGTTGGCGGATACCTGGGCGCGCATATGGCCCGCCGCATCCGGCGGACCGAGCTTTTGCGCGCCGGGATCGTGGCCATCGGCGCGATCATGACGGTGCTGTTCTTCGTTCTTTAGGCGGTCAGGCTTTGCCGCGCCAGGGCGGCGATCAGATCGGTGCGCGACACGATGCCGACGATCCGCCCCTGCGTCAGAACCGGCACCGCCTCGCACCCGCCATCCGTCATCATCGGCAACAGGGCGGCGATCGGAGTCGTCGGCGTGACCCTGGGAATGGCGACGCCCATGATGTCGGCGGCGCGCAGGGGCTTTTCGCGGCGCCGGTCCAGCATCCGGCGCAGCGCAGTGCCGAACCGCCGGTCCAGGCGCAGGGCATCATCGCGCGCCCGGTCGATCAGGTGCAGCTGGAAGATCACGCCCAGGAATCTGTCGTCGGTCTCGACCACGGGCAGGGAAGTGAACCCGTGCCGGCGGAACAGATCGGCAATCTCCACCAGCGGGGTATCGGGGCCGACACAGACCAGGTCGCGCGACATGATGTCCTCGACGTTCAGGGGGCCGGTGCGGTGGCTGGCGGCCTGCATTTCGGCCGCGGCCAGCAGCCGTGCCAGGTCTTCCACCCCAAGGTTCAGGGACTGGCGATAGCGTTCGATGATGCCGGTCAGTTCCTCCTCGCTCAGGCCCAGGCGTTCGGGCGGTGCGGGGTCGCCGGTGCCGTGGACATTGGGATCGTCAAACTGGCGCAACGGATAGTGCCGCCCGGTCAGGCGCGCATAGACCACGCCGATCACAACCAGCGCGACGGTGCCCACAGCGACGGGCGCCAGGGCAAAGCGAAAGCCCAGCATCTCGATCGCCTCGGGGTTCATGGCTGCGGTCATGGCCACCGCCCCGGCGGGGGGATGGACCGCGCGCAGCGGCACCATCACCGCGATGGACAGCCCCACAGCAAGCGCCACCCGCCACACCGGATCGGGCACCGCAAGACAGGCCAGGACACCGACGATCGCGGCCACCGTGCTGCCGATCACGGCGTTCCAGGGCTGCGCCAGCGGGCTGTTGGGCACCGCGAACACCAGAACCGAAGTGGCCCCGAATGGGGCGATGAGGTAGAGCCCCAGCCGCAGGTCGACAGCGGGCGAAAGCACGAAAAGACCGGCAAGGCCCAGCCCGATCAGCGCCCCCAGCCCGGCGCGCAGCCCCTCGGTGGGGCGTGCGCCCGCAGATGCGGGGCCAAGCGCGCGCAGGATGTGTCTGAGGCCTGTCATCGTCACGGGTGAACCGGCCTTTCCTGCCTTGCGTCCGGGGCATCGGATAGCCGCGATCGGGCCGGGCTGCAATCGCCCGAAATCCGCGCAATTCGCCGCGAACCTTGCGGCGGAACAACGTTCGCGCCCGCCCCGGCCTCTATCTGACTGTCAAACGAAACCGATACAGATGAAGGAACGGGAAAATGGTAACCAGAAGAGCCGCATTGTTGGGCGTTGCCGGCGCGGCGGCGTTGCCGATATTGGCGAAGGCCGCCAAGGCCGAAGAGATCATGGACACCTCCATGGCGGAGCCGGTCGATCTTTCGGCGCTTGAGCGGGTGAAGGGCAAGCTGATCCGCCCGCCGATGGTTCCGATCCACGACCAGGTCGCACCCCCCAACCCCCGCATCATCGAATACGAGATGCAGATCGTGGAAAAGGAGATCGAGGTCGACAACGGCGTCTATCTTCAGGCCATGACGTTCAACGGATCGGTGCCCGGCCCGCTGATGGTGGTCCACGAGGGCGATTATGTCGAACTGACGCTGTTCAACTCGCCCGAGAACCTGATGCAGCACAACATCGACTTCCACTCGGCCACGGGTGCGCTCGGCGGTGGGTCGCTGACGCTGGTGAACCCCGGCGAAAAGACCACGCTGCGCTTCAAGGCGACGCGCCCCGGCGCCTTCGTCTATCACTGTGCACCGGGCGGTCCGATGATCCCCTGGCACGTCGTCAGCGGCATGTCGGGTGCCATCCTGGTTCTGCCCCGCGACGGCCTGAAGGATGCCGAAGGCAATCCGGTGCGTTATGACCGGGCCTATTACATCGGCGAGAACGACTTCTACATCCCGAAGGACGAAAACGGCGATTACAAGCGGTTCGAGGACGTGGGCGAAAGCTATCCCGATACGCTGGACGTCATGAACGGGCTGATCCCCAGCCACGTCGTGTTCAACGGCAAGGTCGGTGCGCTGACGGGCGATGGCGCCCTGCTGGCCAACCAGGGGGAAAAGGTGCTGTTCATCCACAGCCAGGCCAACCGCGATACCCGTCCGCACCTGATCGGCGGGCATGGTGACCTGGTCTGGGAGCGGGGCAAGTTCAACAACCCGCCCGAGAAGGACCTTGAGACCTGGTTCATCGCCGGCGGCTCCTGCGGGGTGGCGCTGTACGAATTCCGCCAGCCCGGCGTCTATGCCTATGTGAACCACAACCTGATCGAGGCGGTGAACCTTGGCGCGACGGCCCACGTGGTGGTGCAGGGTGAATGGAACAACGACCTGATGGAACAGGTCGAGGCTCCGACCGAGTACAACTCGGCCTACGAGGGCAAGACGGCGCTTCCGTGATCCTGACCGCCGAAGCGCACAGGGAGGAGAGGGGGGCGGCCGGGAAACCGGCCGCCCCCACCTGATTTGAATGCATCTGTCGTGACAGCCCGAAGGATGAAACCCATGCAACGCCGCAGATCCCTGATTGCCCTGGCCCTGGGCGCGACCGCCATCGCGGGGCTGGCGCTTTGGTTGCAACCGCCCGCCCAGCCGCGGCGCGCGCCGCCACAGACCACCCCGGTTGCGGCGGGCGAGATCACCTTTCGCCCCATCGGCAGTTTCCAGCAGGGCGGCAAGACGGTGACACCGCCCACCCGGAAGGTGGCCGTGCGGGCCTTCGACATCATGACCTATCAGGTGACGGGCCAGGATTACGACGCCTGCGTGCAGGCCGGCGCCTGCGTTGCGCCCGGCGTGAAGGTGGCCGGCTCCCTGCCCCAGACCCATGTGAACTGGAAGGACGCCTCCGCCTATGCCGCCTGGCTGTCCCGCGAAACCGGCACCACCTGGCGCCTGCCCTCGGCCGAGGAATGGCAATTGGCCGCCGCCGAAAGGTTCGGCGATGCCGCCCCCGCCGAAGACCTGCGCGATCCGGGGCAACGGATGCTGGAACAATACGAACGCGGCATACTTTTGCGCGGCCGGGTATCCTATGGGCTGCGCCCGGCGGGCGGATTCGGCACGAATTCGCAGGGCGTGGCCGACATGGCGGGCAATGTGTGGGAATGGACCGATGGCTGCATCGAGAATGGCACCCTGGCCCACAACGGCCGCGTCAACAGCAGCGAACCCTATTGCGGGGTGCGCATTGCCGGGGGGCTTCACCCGGCGGCCGTGATCGACTTTGTCCGCGATGCCGGTGTCGGCGGCTGTGCCGTTGGCCTGCCGCCGGATTTCCTGGGGTTCCGCCTGGTGCGGGGCGGCTGACGCCGGGCCTTACGAGGCCCGGCTGTACCGCACGCCCTCGGGCACATGGGCATCCAGCGCGCTGGCCACGATCCGGGTCAGGGCGCGGCCCTCGGGGGGGATGCTCAGCGCGTCGTCATCCAACGTGACCAGATCGCCGAAGCGCGCGGCGATCCCGGCCAGCACCGGATCAAGCGTTGCGGCAAGATCGCCGTGATCGGCCCTCAGCGCGCGGCGGTCCAGCCGGAAATCGCACATCAGCATCTCGATGGCGCGGGCGCGCAGAAGGTCATCGGCGCTCATCACATGACCCCGCGCCCCGGCCAGCGTGCCTGCCTCGATCCGCTGGATATAGGCGGGGGTGGCGGCGGCGTTCTGCACATAGCCCTGGGGCAGCCGCGAGATGGACGAGGCGCCCAGCCCGATCAGCGTGGCGCAGGTGTCGGCGGTATAGCCCTGGAAATTGCGCCGCAGCCGACCCCCGCGCGCGGCGGTTTCCAGCTCATCCCCCTCGCGCGCGAAATGGTCGATCCCGATGGTGGCAAAACCGGCGTCCCGGAACCTTGCGCCCGCCAGTTCGGCCAGGCGATAGCGGGCCATGTCGTCGGGCAGAACCGCCTCGTCGATCAGTTTCTGCCGCTTGGCCACCCATGGCACATGGGCATAGCCGAACAGGGCCACGCGGTCGGGGGCAAGGCTCAGCACCTTTTCCACGGTGTCGGCGATGCGGGCGTCGTCCTGGTGGGGCAGGCCATAGACCAGGTCGGTGTTCAGCGATCCGACACCGGCGGCCCGCAGATCGTCGACGCATTGGTGCGTGACGTCAAAAGGCTGGGCGCGCCCGATGGCGGCCTGCACGATGGGGTCGAAATCCTGGATGCCGATGCTGGCGCGGTTCATGCCCTCGGCGGCCAGCGCGTCGATCTTGGCGCGGTCCACCATGGTCGGGTCGATCTCGACCGAGAATTCCCAATCCTCGGTGGGCGGGATCACCGCCTTCACCGCCTGCGCCAGACGGTGGATCAGGTGCGGCGGCAGGATGGTGGGCGTTCCACCGCCCCAGTGCATCCGCCCCATGCGCAACCCTTGCGGCAGAACATCGCGCAGCAGCGCAAGTTCCTGTTCCAGCGTGCCGAGATAGCTTTCGACCGGCGACAGCGTGGTCGTGCCCTGGGTGCGGCAGGCGCAGAACCAGCACAGCCGCTCGCAGAACGGGATGTGCAGGTAGACCGATACCGGCACATCCGCCGGAAGCGCGGCCAGCGCGGTTGTCTGGTGGTCCGATCCGACGGCCGGGGAAAACACCGGTGCGGTGGGATAGGAGGTGTAGCGGGGCACGCGCGCGTCGAAAAGCCCGAGGGCGCGGAGGCGGTCAATCTGTTCCATGGCGCAGGATATGCCGATTCTGCGCCGGGGTGACTTTGCGCAGGATCAAAGTCAGACGGGAAAGGGTGAAACGCCGATCACCGTGGCGTGCAGGTGCAGAAGCGCCAGCCACAGGACAAGACCCATGGCGCAGCGCCCCAAGAGGCCACGGTTGGCGCGGCGCCAGCCGCGATGAGCGAGCGGCGCGAGCGAAAAGCGCGTCGTTGCCTCCAGCAGGGCGGTGTCATGCCGGGCGCGCCGGTCAAACAGCGGCATCGCGCCAAAGGCCAGCGCGGCAAATCCGCCGAACAGGATCACATGGGCCAGATCGCCATTGGGCACCATGTGCGACAACGCCCAAAGCCCCAGCGCCATCAGCACCGGGTGGCGGCAGACGGCCGCAAAGCCCGGCGCTTGCGGATCGAAGGCGCGCTTGCGCGAACCGCCCAGGGTGTGGGGCTGGGCCATGCCGATGCCACAGCAGGCCAGGACAAGGGCCAGCGGCATTGCCAGGTTCGGCACCCAGCGCATCCAGGGCAGTTGCGGCCAGAGTTCGACGTGGGGCGCCCGTCCGGCGGCAACGACGATCCAGGCCAGAAGGGCCAGCGAAAGCAGCCCGTAGACCGAGAAATACATCCGCCGCCCCCAGGCCCCGATCAACCTGTCGCGCAGCCCGCCCACACGGGGCAGGAAATGGCTGCCCATGAACAGCGCCATGGCCAGCGTGAATTCGCCCCAACCGTTCATGTCCCATCCGCCCGCTGCATCAGCCGCACGATATGACACCCGAAGACCCATGTGGCCGGAAGCCCCAGGAAAAGACCCCAAGCCGCCGCCTGCCAGGGCGTCAGATGCGGCAGGCCGATCCAGCCGCCCAAGAGCGAAGCGAAGAACAGGTTCACCCCCGCCGCCCCGGCCCCGAAGGGATAAAGTGCCGCGAACAGTCGGATCGAAGGGCGCGGTTTCATCTGCGGTTCACCAGAACCTGAACCGCCCCCAGCGCCACCACCAGCGCGATCGAGGCGGCAAGATACCAAAGCTCGGCCGATTCGGTCTGGGATTGCGGGATGGGGCGTTCGAAGGGTTCTGCCCATGCAGCCAGTGGCAGCAGGGCGAAAAGGGCGGTCAGAAGGCGCATGTCAGTACTCCGTCGTGAGGGTTTGATATATGTCGGGAAGCGCGCGGGGAAGGCGTGCCGGATCGGGCAGCAGGGTGAACCCCGCCCGCCCGAAGATGCGCGCGAACCAGTCCTGACCGTCGGCATCCACGATCACGCCATGCACCGCCTGGCCCAGGGCGCGGGCCTCGCGCACGGCCATCCGGCTGTCTTCGATACCGTGGATGCCCTCGTAATGGTCAAGATCGTTGGGTTTGCCGTCGGTGATGACCAGCAGCAGCCTGCGTGTCGCACCTTCCTGCGCCAGTTGCGCGCTGGCGTGGCGCAGGGCGGCGCCAAGGCGGGTGTAATGGCCGGGGGCGAAGCCGCCGATGCGCGCGGTGACGTTGGCGCCCATGGGTTCGTCAAAGGCCTTGGCCCGTTTCAGGAACACCCGGTCGCGGCGCAGCGACGAAAATCCCCAGATGGCCAGCCGGTCGCCCGCCGTTCCGATGCCGGTGGCCAGCGCGCAGAGCGATTCGCGGGCGGTGTCGATCACCGAACGTTCGCCCACCACCGCCTCGGTCGAGCGCGAGCAATCCATCAGGATCGCCACCGACAGATCGCGCGCCATGGGACGGGCCGATTGCCAGACCCGGTCGCTGCCTTCGCGCCCCGCCGCCAGATCGACGCGCGAGGCGATCAGTGCGTCAAGGTCCAGGTCGTCACCATCCATCTGCCGCGCCAGGATCACCCGGCGCGGATGCAGCGGCGCGAACTGGCGGCGCACCCGCGCCACCAGCCGGGGGTCGGGCGCATAGCTTTGCGCGCTGTCGCCCTCGGCCTCCAGAACGCGGGTGTGGTCGGGCATGTGGCTGGCGGTGCGGTGGTTCCATTCCGGGTAGGTGAACCTGCCCGCCAGCCGTTCGTGTTCGGCGTCCTGCGGCGAAAGATCCAGCGACACCCGCAGCCGAGTAGCGGCGCGTTTCAGGTGCTGGGACAGGGAAATATGGTCCTGGTCCTCGGCGGCCTTGGCGGCATTGTCCTGGTCGTCGTCATCCACCATGCGGTTGATGTTCAGGCTTTCGGCCCAGGACATGATCGTTTCGAACCGGTGGATGATGAAGCTGTCGGGCCGGTCGGCCTGATCGCGGTTTTCGCGCCTTGCGTCCTTGCGGGTGGCGATGCCGAAGGCCGGCTTCTGTCCGTCCTCGCTGTCGGCATCGGTGCCGATTCCGCCAATTCGCGGCCGCAGGCGCAGCCAGATCGGCACCGGCGCATAGGTGCGGTATCCGCGCGGGGCGGGGCAGGTCAGGCATTCCTCGTCCATGGCCAGCCCGTTCATCTGATCGAGGATCAGCCGCTCGACCCCCGCTTCGCAGCGGGGCAGGCCGCTGCGCCGACGGGTCAGGGCGATGTGGCGGCAGCATTCGCCGTAGGGGCCGCGCAGGCCGGGGCAGGCGGCCCAGGCGCGGTCGGCGGCGCGGGCCAGCGCGGCGATCTCGGCGCGGTCGTCGGCCAGCGGGTCGCCGCAGCGGGCCGGAAATTCCACCGCGGCCGCCATGGCCGCGAGCCACAGATAGGCGGCCCGGTTCAGATCGCGGGTCGGGAAAATGTCGATCACCGGTGGCAGGCGCAGGCGTTCGCCGTCGAAGTCGGCCACATGCACCATTTCGCGCGGTGTGCCGATCCGGCGCAGCCTGTCAGGCCGGTGGTCCGATGTGGCGGCGGGGGCGGCCACGATCTCGGTTCCCGGTCGCCCCCCCAGCGCGCGGAACAGGGCCGCGACGCTGGGGCGGATGGTGTCGAAGGTGACGGTGCGGTTGGCGTCACCTTCGGCACGCCCCATCCGCGTGGCCATGTCGTGCCACAGGTTGCCCACCGTCTCTTCGGGCTCCATCAGGTCAAGCAGATGGATCATGGCCCTACCCGTAGACGCTGGCGGCCAGGTCGCGCAGGGCCTGCTGCACGTCCGGTTCATCGGAAAGCGGTTCGACGATTGCCGCCTCGATGGCGCGTTCCACCTTCATGCCCCGGGCCACAAGGGTTGCGGCATAGATCAGCAGGCGGGTGGACACGCCTTCTTCAAGGTCCATCCCCGACAGCGCGCGGATATGCCCGGCCAGCCGCACCAGCGCCCCGGCGCGTGCTGCGTCCAACCCGGATTCGGCCACGACGACGGCGGTTTCCACCTCGGGCGCCGGAAAATCGAAGCCGATGGAGACGAAGCGTTGCCGCGTCGAGGGCTTCAGCTTTTTCAGGATGTTCTGATAGCCGGGGTTGAAGCTGGCCACGACCATGAAATCCTTCGGTGCCACCAGTTCCTCGCCGGTGCGGTCGATGATCAGGCGGCGGCGGTCGTCGGTCAGAGGGTGCAGGACCACGGTCACGTCCTTGCGGGCCTCGACCACCTCGTCGAGATAGCAGATGCCGCCCTGGCGCACCGCCCGGGTCAGCGGGCCGTCGACCCAGACGGTTTCGCCCCCCTTCAGAAGGTAGCGCCCGATCAGATCGGCCGCCGACAGATCGTCATGGCAGGCCACGGTGAACAGCGGCAGGCCAAGACGCGCCGCCATGTGTTCGACGAACCGCGTCTTGCCGCAGCCGGTCGGCCCCTTCAGAAGAAGGGGCAAACCGTTGGCATGGGCCGTCTGGAACAGGTCGCATTCATCCGCGACGGGTTCATAGAACGGCAGGGCGGGGGTGCTGATCGCGTTCATGGCCTATTCCCCCGGTTGCGCGATGGGGCCGGGCTTTACCACCTCGCGGCGCACCACCAGCATCGAATAGATGAACAGCAGCGCACCCAGCACCACGGCCACGCCCGAACCGAAGCGCATGATGTAGAACAGGCCAAGCTGATCCTGCACATCCATGTAATAGTCGCCCACGATCCGCTGCATATGCGTCTGGATCGTACCGGCAAAGGTCAGCGTGAAGGTCATGAAGGCCATGCCCCCCGTCATCAGCCAGAAGGACACCATGTTCAGCACCTGGTTATAGGGCGCACGGTTGCGCAGCACCGGCATGGCATAGGTGAACATCGCCAGGTTCAGCGCGACATAGGCGCCATAGAAAGACAGGTGGCCATGGGCGGCGGTGATCTGCGTGCCGTGGGTGTAATAGTTCACCCCGTGCAGCGTGTGCAGGAACCCCCAGACACCCGCGCCGAAGAAGGCCACGGTCGAGGCGCCCAGCGACCACAGAAGCGCCGCCTTGTTGGGATGGTTGCGCCGGCCCTTCCAGACCATGATGAAGGCAAAGGACATCATGGCGAAGAAGGGAACCACCTCGAAGGTCGAAAAGATGGAACCGACCCACTGCCAATACGAGGGCGTGCCGATCCAGAAGAAGTGGTGACCGGTGCCCAGGATGCCCGAGAACAGCGCCGTGGCGACGATGACGTAAAGCCACTTCTCGATCACCTCGCGATCGACGCCGGTCAGCTTCAGCATCAGGAAGCCGAGGATCGCGGCCATCACCAGTTCCCAGGTCGCTTCGACCCAGAGATGGACGACAAACCACCAGTACATCTTGTCCAGGCTCAGGTTGTCGGGGTTGATGAAGGCGAAGATCCACAAGAGCGACAGTAGCCACAGACCCATCAGAAGGATGTTGGTGATTGCCGTCTTCTTGCCCGCCAGAACAGTCAGCGAGATGTTGACCAGGAAGATCACCGCCGCCACCAGGATGCCGAGTTTCACCCAGAGGGGCTGTTCCAGGAACTCGCGCCCGCCGTGGATGCCGATCAGGTAGGACCCGACCGCACCCAGGGTGCCGACAACCAGGATGATCAGTTGCAGATAGGCCAGCTTGACCGAGAAGATCTCGCGCTCGCTTTCCTCGGGAACAAGGTAATAGGCCGCGCCGAAGAACCCCAGCAGTAGCCAGACGATCAGGGCGTTGGTGTGGATCATGCGGATCACGTTGAACGGAACCAGCACCGAAAGGGTGTTGGGCGAGATATAGACCCAGCCGGCCAGAAGCCCGCCCATCACCTGGATGGCGAACAGGCCCATGGCGACCAGGAAATAGGCATAGGCCACTTTTTGAGATTGATATTTCATGTTGTTTCTCCTGACGCCTCAGCCCGCGTCGTTGGGGGGCCAATTCTGGGTGTCGGTCTGGTCGGCCCAGCGAAGGAATTCGGCCAGGCCGCGCATTTCCTCGTCGGTGATCTCGAAATAGGGCATCTGGCGGCGCCCCTCGATGCCCGAGGGCTGGGCCTTCATCCATCCGTCCAGGATTTCATAGGCCAGCTCGGGGTCGTCCATCGCGCCCCAGCGGGTCATCACGTTGCCCAGTTCGGGGGCGAAATAGGCGCCTTCACCGTGCAGCGTATGACAGTTGATGCAGGAGTGGCGTTCCCACACATGCTTGCCCAGGACGACCTCGTCGGTCAGCTCCATCCCGGCGGTGGATTTGTTGGTGATGTAGTAGTGACTTTGGACAGTCAGGGCCACGAACACGACAACGAAGAAGATTGATCCCCCGTAGAACACGTTCCTGGCCCGCGATTTGGTAAGTATTTCCGACATGTGGCGGCCCCGGTGACAGTTTCCGATGGCCCTTGGGTTAACGCGACCTTCGACACCGGTGTTTGTGCAAACGCAAAGAACGGGCCGAAACCTGGTGGCACTCTGGGGGTTCTGAGGGAGGAGCAGATGGCACGCCCCGATTTCGATGACCCGGACATGATGTTGTCAGAGATGTTCGCGCACTGGCCCGAAACGGCCGCCGCGTTCCTGAACCGTCGGATGTTGTGTCCGGGCTGCCCGATCGCGCCGTTTCACGCGGTGGTCGATGCCTGTGGCGAATACGACCTTGACGAAGGGGTCTTCCGCGCGGAACTGCGGGCGCTTGCCGGCCTGCCCGCTAACCCGCGGCGCCGCTGATCAGGACCAGGCGGTGGGGCGCCGTCACCACGATATGCTTGCGGGTTGACCGCACGATTCCGTCCTTTTCCCAGGCTGACAAAAGACGGCTGACCGTGTGCAGCGTGGTGCCCGTCATGTCAGATATGTTCTGCCGGGTGACGGGAAAGGCGATCTCGATTCCCTCGGCCGTCTTGCGCCCGCTCTGGTTGACCATGCGTAGGACGGCCGCCGCGACCCGCTTTTCCACCGCCTGGGTGGCCATTTCGGTCAGGGTTTCCTGAATCTCGCCCATCCGCGCGCCCACGGTGCGATAGGTTTCGGTGGCAAAGCCTTCGTATTTCGCGCTGAAGCTGGGCCAGAGCCGCACGGGCCAGGACAAGGCCAGCGATTCCGCCGCCGCCACCGCGCTGGCCGGATAGCTGGTACGCTGCAGGGCGGGGGCGATGCCGAAAAGCTGCCCCGGCGATATATGCAGCACGATGATCTGGTCGCCGGCGGGCGTGGTGCGCACGACCCGCAGGTAGCCGTCAAGCAGCAGGTAGAACCGTTCGGCGGGCTGCCCCTCGCGGAAGATTTCGGTTCCCTCGTCAAAGCGGCGCGGTGTCGCTTCGTCAAGGATCGCCCGGATCTCGGGCCGTGACAGCCGCGAGAATGGCGGCAGGTCGGTCAGGAGAGTTTCGTCAAGCTTTGGCACGAAAGATCCAGAAGGTTGTTTCAGAACAAAGTCACCGGACGACGGATACCCCACATCGGTGTCAGACAAAACAACCGGATGACGACGAAAGGATATTCCGATGATGAAGACCCTGATGATGAGCGCAGCCCTGATTCTGGCAGCCGGAGTTGCAAGCGCGGAAACCCACGACGTTCAGATGCTGAACAAGGGCGAAGAGGGCGCGATGGTGTTCGAACCCGCCTACGTCAAGGCCGCGCCCGGCGACGTGATCCGCTTCCTGCCCGCCGACAAGGGGCACAACGTGGAAAACATCGAAGGCATGCTGCCCGAGGGCGTGGATGGTTTCAAATCCAAGCTGAACGCCGAATTCGAACTGACCGTGGATGCCGAAGGGCTTTATGGCGTGAAATGCACTCCGCACTATGCCATGGGCATGGTCGGCCTGATCCAGGTAGGGGAGCCGGTGAACCTGGACGATGCCGAAGGCGTCAAGCAGCGCGGCAAGGCCAAGGGCCGGATGGCAGACCTGTTCGCCAAGGTCGAATGATCCGATCGACAAGACGGAACAGAAAGGGGGCGGCGCCAATGGCGTCGCCTCTTTTCGTTGCGAGAGCAGGATCTTGCGGCGCGGTCGATTGAGACGGCGCCACCAGCGACGGCAACGGTTCCCGAAGTCCTGGGGATGAAGGATTTGCAGATGGCGACGGCCCCCGTCAGATGCCGATGGGCGGGCACCGTTTTCACGGTGAACCTTTCACGTGGAACATTCGTGGCGGGGGGGATTGCCGAGGCGGCGACGCACCTTGTCGCCGCTTTCTGATTGATGGAAGGCCGATTGTCGACGCCTCAAACCTGGGCGGTGATTTGAGAATTCCGACGCATTCCGAAGCTTCGTGGTGGCCTTTATCAAACCGGCCCTTCGGCCAAAGCATCGCGCGCCAATCTTGAATTGCCCAAGCGTCGCATGTTTCGCGCCCCCCAAACTCACGGCAGTTTCGCCGCGTTCTTTTCCAAGAGCGCCTTCAGCTCATCGCGGGCCTTCCGGCTTTCTTCCAGCAAGGCCTTGTTGCGGGCGATGACAAGCTGATCGATTTTGGATTGATCCGGTTCGTCGGTCTTCACCTCAGAAACCTCCTGCGATTCCCCGTCTTCCAGAACTGAATGCAGACTTTCGCGGGAAATCTCCTCGCGTAAAGCGGTTGCCTCCTTGGTCTCCAAGCCGGTCAGGTAACTCTCGGCAATGCCGGGCTCGCCTTCCAGCAGGGCTATTCTTGCCCGCACATATCGTTCCGCATCGCTCGGAACACTGCGCCCCGCGCCAAGGGATTTGCGCGCTGGCCCCGGCAAGCCAAGCTTTGCAAGGCGGTCTGCCACCAGAACCCTTGCAGGGTCCGTGCCTTCAAGACCTGTGGTTTCACGCATGGCGATGTTCAGGAATTCGGCATCCGAAGCCGTCTCGGCAAGGGCGGTCAGGGCCTGCGATCTTTGGCGTGCCAAGCCCTCGGTGCCGCCGTCAGCCCTTTCAAACCTTCGGATCCGCTCGAAGGCGGACGTGTAGTCGCCGCCTCTGGTCAATGCCTGGGTGATGGCGGCGGTCAACCGTCCTGCGGATCCGTCAGGCCGCACCTCAAATTCCAGGGCCTGGGCCTGTTCGATGGTGGCCGCTGCAATCGTTTCACCGCTTCTCAGAGCATTTTCCAGCAGTATCGCAAATGCCTCGGCCGCAAGCTCGCTGCGCGATTCGGAAACCTTGGTCAGGTTGTGCAGTGCGCCCGGCTCGTTTTCCTGTTCCTGCTGCAGCTTCGCTTCCAGCATGACCGCCGGAATGGAGGGGGCCGTGTCGCCGCGAAGAACCGCATTGCGGATCGCGAGGGCTGCGGTCGTTTCACCAATTTCGATCATTCTTTCCGCCAACCGCGGCCCCAGAAAACGGCGAAGATGGATGGGGAAGGACGATATCGTACGGACCACGGCATCGATTGTCTGGCTCTCGACCCCGGTGATTTCGTCGTTTGCAAGAATTGCCCAGAGCGACGCGGCGGAATTGCAGGACAGTTGAGGCCCGAAGTAGGAGGGTTGATCCAGGGGGCCACCCTCCAGCAGTGTGGCCATCTCGAGAAGTTGTTTCCGCTCAGGGGTTTCCTCTGGGCCACTTTTCAAAAGAAACAGCGCTTCCTTTCCGAAACTGAGGTAGATGAGCCGCCGCGCAAGTGCGGCATAGGCCTCGGGAACCGGCTTGCCGCGGTCGTCGGTGATGTCGGCGTAAAGTGTGGCAAGGTCCGGGCGGTTGTCCGTCGCCGCAAACCAATGGGTTGGGTCGACAATCCCCGGGTCACCGCAAAACGAACTGCCCATGGGAAAACCAGATGGGTCGGTGCCGGTCGAATCCAGGTCGACTTGGGTTTCGATCCTGATGTTTTCATAGCTCTGGGGTGCGCGTTTTTGGACGACCTGATCTGGGGGGGCGATCGTGGCACCTTCGGCCGGGGGCTGCGGATCGTCGGCGGGCTTACTGATCCGCAACGGCTCTGAAGACTTGAAGTCGACCAGCCCTTGAAACTCGGCCCGCCGCATCTGTTCAAAAGCGCCGGTGAGAAGGAGATACCGGTGCGCGGCGGTAAGCGAATTCCCGGCGCCGTCGAGAGGAATGTCAGCAGAGCTGGCTGGAGATTGCCGTTCCTGTTCGGGAAGAATGATCGGAAGGATCGCGCCTGTACGTCCGGGGCGGGGCCTGGGGCGCGCGTGATCCGGTGCGACCGACCCTGACGTAATTGACCAGGGATCGGAAGCGGTTGGACCTTCCTCCTGGATGTCGATCATCAAGCCATCGTTGGGAAGTGCCGTAGTGCTGATCTGGCACTCACAGGACAGGAGAACACCAAGCGTCCCGTTTCCGCCATCTGTAATGTCTTCTATTCGCCGGTCGGAAATCCGGCGAAAGGCACCCGAAAGATCGAAGCGTGTTTTTGAATCTGCAAACCGGACGCCGAACGATTTTCCGGATCGGGTGATCTTCCAGTCAAACCGGTCTGCCAGATCAACCACGATGCGCGTGAAGCCGTCATGTTCGGCCGTTCTTACCCTTAGAATTTCGGCCTGAGCCGAGGTGATGGGCGCGCCCAAATGCATGATCAAGGCGATCACGCCGATCAAGGTTCGACAGATCACGGGTTTCATGCCGCCTTTGCCTCTTTCAGGGCTTCTTCAAGCTCGGGAAAGCCGGGGCGCATGTGATGCGGTGTATTCTGTCGGCCGACCTCGATGCAGATATTGGCGGTGTGGTTGTACATGTTCGCGACAAGAACTTCGCGGATCAGCTGGTAGAAGTGGGCATCTTCCTCGACGACGGCTTTCAGCTTCGTCGCGAAGGGGCCGACAAGCCCGTAGGCCAGGAAGACGCCAAGAAAGGTGCCAACCAGGGCCCCGCCGATCATTTTCCCCAGAATCTCCGGCGGCTGGTCGATGGACCCCATGGTCTTGATGACACCAAGCACGGCGGCGACGATTCCCAGGGCGGGCAGGCCGTCTGCCATGGTCTGAAGGGCATGACTGGAATGAAGCGCGTGGTGCAGATTGGCCTCCATGCGTTTTTCCAGCACTTCTTCCACCTGATGCGGGTCATCGTAGTTCATCGATGCCGATCTGAGCGTATCGCAGATCAGCTCGATCGCCTCGTGATCCTTCGCGATCCTGGGGTATCGGCCGAAAATCTCGCTGCTGTCGGGCGCTTCGATGTGTTCTTCCAGTTGAACGGGGTTCTGCTTTGCGAGGCGGATGAGTTCGTAAAGGAGACACAGGAGATCACGATAGTCGGATGATTTCCATTTCGGCCCCTTGAATACGAATTTCAGATCCTTGATCGTCTTCTTGATTGCCGAGGAATCGTTGGAAAGCAGGAAGGCACCGATCGCCGCACCGCCGATCATGGACAGTTCGAAAGGAAGGGATTTGAGGATGATTCCCATCTTTCCGCCGGCCGCAAGGTATCCGCCGAAAACCATGATGAAAATGACCGCGATTCCGACGATTCCAAGCATGAGTATCAAGTCTCCAGAAACAGCTTTACGGCATTCATATCGCAGGTGAAGGTTAACGAAGGCTGACGGATCAGGAGCTATCGCCGTTCGTTTGTCGGCGCCTCGGCATTGCGTCCGGCAAGAATGACGCTGATCGAATAGGCGGAATCCGGGCTAAGCCCTTCGACGACCTTCGCGGCGACATCGGGGCGCATTCGGCCAAGAAAGCCGGCGGCGAATTCCGGCGACATCGTTTCGAACAGAATAGCCGCCTCCTTCGGTTTCATGTTTTCGTAGACCGCCGTCAGGCGGGCGACGTCATCCTCGGCCGCCGTCGATGCCATGGTCAGCGTCTGCTCCAGCTGGTTCTCGGCTGCGACCAATGCCGCGATCTGGCGTTCGATCTCTTGCTCTGCCTCTGCCAGACGCGCTGACCGTTCGGCGACATAGGCCTCGCGATCCTTCAGACGGGCCTCGCGTGTCGAGAGGGCTTCGAGAACCTCGGCCAGGTCGGGGGGTGGTTCGCATTGCCGGGCCGTTTCGGCGTTTTCAGTTGCGGACAAATCGGCCACTTCCTTCGCGATGGCTGCCGCCGGGCCGCCAAGAAATCGCAAGACGCCAGAGGCGATCAGAAGCAGCGCCACGAAGGACAAGGGGCCAAGGCGCCAACCATGGCGGAAAGATCGCTTGGGGGTTGTCATCGGTGATCCATCTCGGGCTGGCGCTGGGTGGAAAAGAACGACTGGACGGGGCGGCTGCCCGTGGGCCGGGGTGCCTCGGGCGGGGCGGGCTCGGCCTCTTTCCGTCGGAAGGAGACGGTTGGCGCGACGTCGGATGGTGCGCGGGCCTGCACCGGATCAGGTTCGGTTTCGAGATCGTGCAGGGCGGCGACATGCAGTTCCAACCTGCGCGCGGCCTCTTCAGCCCGCGAGGTAAGAGCCTCCAGGGTTTGGCCCGAGGTGGAGGCCTGTGCCTGCGCCGCCTGCAGGGTTCGTGTCATGTCGTCAACCTGGGCCGACAAGACGGCGATGGCCCCGCCGACGCCCTTTTCGAGGTCGGTGAACCTGCTCAGCCGGCGTGACAGTATCACGCAATAGAAGGCCGCGCCGGCGGCGCCGGCAATCAACAGGATATCGGCAATCAAGGTCATCTCGAATCCTCAGTTCAGCACAAATTCCATGATCAGAAGATCGCGCACCCTGCCGTCACCCACGACGATCTGTGCGCGGCGCAGCATCTGCGAGCGAAGTCGGATGAGAGAGCCGGGTTCCTCAAGTTCCGCGGGCTCGACGGCCCGAAGAAAGCTGTTCAGGACATCGACGACCCGGGGCAGCAGACGTGTGACATCATCGGCATGCTTGTTGTCCACCTCCAGCTGGCCCTGGAAACGAAGGTGGCGTGACCGGCTTCCCGGGCCCAGCGACACGACGATCGGCTGAAGCGGGATGAAGGTGATGTCCGGCAGGCCGGGCAGCGTGGCGGTTTCCTTCGGATCATTCGGATGCGGCGCGCCCAGAATCAATCCCGACCAGACCGCGTAAAACCCGCCGCCGCCCAGAAGAGCGGCCAGCAGGGCGCTGAGGATCAAGCTTTTCAGGCCGGATTTTCCCTTGCCCGTGTCGCTTGGCATATCTGTTTCTGCATTTGCCATGTGGTTCCCGATTTTCTATCGCGAATCCGTTCTACCCCCGATCTGACTAACCGAATGTTAAGATGCTTGGGCGAAGTCTGGGGCAAGACGGGGCAGAAGCCCGATTCATCAGGAGGATGGTCTTGCAACAGGTACTCTCGGTCTGGTCCGGTCTTACGGTGCAGCGCCAGGTTGTCGCGGTTCTGGCCGTGGTGGCGATGCTGGTGGCGGTCGTCGGGCTGACGCGCATGGCAACAACGCCGTCGATGATCCTGCTATATGCGGGCCTTGAAAACGGCGCCGCCGGCGAAGTCGTGCAGGCGCTTGAGGCCCAGGGCGCGGCATACGAGATTCGCGGTTCGTCGATCTTCGTCGATAGCACCAAGCGCGATGAACTGCGTCTGACCCTGGCGTCCGAAGGGCTTCCGTCGAACAATGCGCAGGGCTACGAACTGCTTGATTCTCTTTCCGGATTCGGAACCACTTCGCAGATGTTCGATGCCGCCTACTGGCGCGCGAAAGAGGGAGAGCTGGCGCGCACCATCGTGGCAAGCCCGGCCATTCAGAACGCGCGTGTGCATATCGCCAACCAGAGCAACCGACCCTTTCAACGTGACGTGCCACCGACAGCTTCGGTCACTGTCACGACGGCCGATGGCGGCCTTTCGACAAGCCACGCGCGCGCCCTGCGTTTCCTGGTGGCATCGGCGGTTGCCGGTCTTGCCCCCGACGATGTCTCGGTGATCGATGCCAGGGGCGGCGTGGTTCTGTCGTCCGAGACGGGTGGCCTTGCCCCCGGTCGCAGCACCGACAAGGCACAGGAGATCAGGCAGAACGTCGAACGTCTTCTCGAGGCGCGGGTCGGGTTCGGCAAGGCGGTTGTCGAGGTGAACCTGGAAACCGTGAATGAACGCGAGCAGATCACCGAACGCAGGTTCGATCCGGAAGGCCGGGTTGCCATCAGTTCGGACCGTGAGGAAACCTCGACGTCCTCATCGGACAAGGGGACCGGGGGTGTAACCGTCGCCAGCAACCTGCCCGATGGGGATGCCGGTGCGAACGGCGATTCGTCGCAGACCGAAAACGCCCAGACGCGCGAACGTGTGAATTACGAGGTGTCCGAGACGCAACGCGAAATCCTGCGCACGCCCGGTGCGATCAAGCGTCTTTCCGTTGCTGTTCTGGTTGACGGGCTGCGCAGTGTCGATGCTTCGGGGGCCGAGGTCTGGGCGCCACGGCCCGAACCCGAAATGGAGGCCCTGCGGGAGTTGGTGGCCTCGGCCATCGGGTTCGATGCCGATCGCGGCGACAGCCTGACGTTGAAGACCATGGAGTTCGAACCGCTCGCCTTTGAGGGCACGCCGCCTGCGCCCGGCCTTTTCGGGCCGATTGCGTTTGACGCGATGCGCCTTGCCCAACTGGGCGTGCTGGCCATCGTCACCCTGCTGCTTGGCCTTTTCGTGGTGCGCCCGATCCTGATGCCGAAACCTGCCGACAGATCGCGCGCCCTTGCGCCGCCCATTGCGGAGGCCACGCAAACCCCGACCGCCCTGACCGGCGAGATCGACGAAGGCAGCGGCCCCGGGGCGGCCGATCTGCAGGTGGTTTCGGATCGCAACGCCGTGAGTCATTCCGCGCAGGGCCAGTCCGGCGCCGACCCGGTGGATCGCCTGCGCAAGCTGATTGAAGAGCGGCAGGAAGAATCGCTCGAGATACTCAAGACCTGGATGGAAGATTCCGAGGAGCCCGCCTGATGCCGATACCCCTGCAATTGGAGGATTTTGGTGCAGCGTCGCTGACGCCGCGTGCCACGTCCGGATTGCCCCACCTGAACACCTCCACGCCCCCCGCAGAAGAGCAGGCCCTGGCCGCTTATGACAAGGGCTATGCCGCAGGCTGGGAGGATGCGACCCAGGCGGCAAGCCAGGATCGCGAGCGTCTTGATACGGCCATGGCGAATAACCTCGAGGATCTGGGGTTCACCTACCACGAGGCGCGCGCCCACGTTATGCGGTCGCTGACGCCGCTGCTGAATGGCATCCTGTCCAAGGTTCTGCCGCGCCTGATCCGCGACAGCCTGGGCGCCCGGATCATGGAAGAGATCGATGGCCTTGCCGAAGGGGCCGCGGACAGCCCGATCGAACTGATGGTGTTTCCCGGCGATGCGGCGCAGTTGCGGCCCGTCATCGACAAGATCACCACGCTGCCCCTTGCCCTGATCGAAGAACCCACCGTGCCGCAGGGGCAGATTTTCCTCCGGATCGGTGCCGTCGAACGCGAGATCGACCTGGAAGGCGCCGTCGCATCGATCAGCGGCGCAATGGCGGCGCTCGATGACCTCAACAAGGAAACCGCCAACCATGGATGAGCCCCGATTGACACCGCAGGACAGCGACAAGCCGCCCCATCCCTTCACGCAGGTTCCGATTGAGATAACCATTTCGGTCGGCAAGGCGCGCCCGCTTCTGCGCGATCTGTTGCGACTGGGGAAGGATGCCATCCTGCCGCTGGACAGCCGCGTCGACGATCCGGTCGATCTTTACGTCGGGGACCGGTTGATCGCCCGCGGCGAGCTTCACGAACTTGACGGTGATCAGGCCGGCCAGCTTGCCGTGCGGCTTACGGAAGTGGCCGATCTGAAGACCGGTCTCTGATCATGACGCGCGCTGTGATCGCGGCGGTTCTGGTGCTGACGCTCTTGGCGGGCCCTCTTGCGGCGCAGGAACTGTCACTGGATCTGGGCGGCGATACCTCGCTCACCGCCCGTTCCGTGCAGCTTCTTGCGCTCATCACCCTGCTCAGCCTCGTACCGGGCCTGGCAATCATGATCACCTGCTTTCCGTTCATCGTGACGGTGCTGTCGATCCTGCGCCAAGGGATCGGGCTGCAGCAGTCACCGCCCAACATGCTGATCGTCACGCTGGCGTTGTTTCTCACCTATTTCGTGATGGAGCCGGTCTTTCTGGAGGCCTGGGAAACCGCGATCAACCCCCTGATCGAGGGGGCGCTTTCTGTCGAACTTGCGGTGCCGCGCGCCCTGGAGCCGTTCCGCGTCTTCATGGTGGCCCGCATTGACCCCGGAACATTCGAAAGCCTGACGACCCTGCGCCCCGACGTCGCCGACGCCAGCCTGCGGCCGGACTCGCCCCTGTCCCTGATCGTCCCGTCATTCCTGTTGTCCGAGATCGAAAGGGCGTTTCAGGTCGGTTTCCTGATCTTCCTGCCCTTCCTGATCATCGATCTGGTGGTCGCGGCCATCCTGATGTCGATGGGCATGATGATGGTGCCGCCGGCCATCGTGTCGCTGCCCTTCAAGCTGGCCTTTTTTGCCGTGGCCGATGGTTGGACGCTGATTTCAGGTGCCCTTGTCTGCAGCTATTTCTGAGGTTGGCTCTTCTGACACAGGCATTCGGGCGCCCAAGGGCGTTATGATCCGATTGCCGGTGTTCCACAGGCAAGGCGCCTCAGAAATCCAGGTTCTCGACGTTCAGAGCGTTGGAGCGGATGAAATCGCGGCGGGGTTCCACCACGTCGCCCATCAGCTTGGTGAACAGGTCGTCCGCCTCGGCCACGTCATCGACGCGGACCTGCAACAGGGTGCGGGCCTCGGGGTCGAGCGTGGTTTCCCAAAGCTGATCGGGGTTCATTTCGCCCAGACCCTTGTAGCGTTGCAGCGACAGCCCCTTTTCACCCTCGCGCAGGATGGCGTTCAGCAGGTCGAGCGGGCCGAAGATCGGCGTTTCGCGGTCCTTTCGGACCAGTTGCGCCGGATGCCGGTAGGTGTCCTGAAGGTCGTCCGTGAAGGTCCCGAGGCGCCGCGCCTCGCCCGAGCGCAGGACAGCGCCGTCAAGCGTCCGCACCTCTTCGACACCGCGCAGCAGGCGCGCCAGCTTGATCCCGTGGTCCTGGGTGATGCGGCCCTGCCAGCCCTTTTCATATTCGGCCGCGATCAGGTCCAGCCGCTGGGCCACCCGGTCGGCGGCGCCTTGCAGATCGGCATCGGCAACGCCGGGAACGAAGGTTCCGGCAATGGCGGCCTGTTCAAGGATCGTGTGGGGGTAATGGGTCGGGAAGGCTTCGAGGATGCGGCGCACATTGCGCGCCCCCGAAACGACGCGGGCCAGGTCGGCACCGACGATTTCTTCACCCGACTTCAGGCGCAGGATGGCACCATCGACCCCCTGTTCGATCAGGTAGTCTTCCAGTGTCGCCTCGTCCTTCAGATAGACTTCGGACTTGCCGCGCGCGACCTTGTAGAGCGGCGGCTGGGCGATATACAGATAGCCCTTTTCGATGATCTCGGGCATTTGACGGAAGAAGAACGTCAGCAGAAGCGTGCGGATATGCGCGCCGTCGACGTCGGCGTCGGTCATGATGATGATCTTGTGATAGCGCAACTTCTCGATATCGAATTCGTCGCGCCCGATCCCCGCGCCGAAGGCGGTGATCATCATCCCGATCATGTCCGACCCGAGCATCCGGTCGAACCGCGCCCGTTCCACGTTCAGGATCTTGCCGCGCAGGGGCAGAACCGCCTGGTT
Source organism: Oceaniglobus trochenteri (assembly GCF_020529025.1). Taxonomy (GTDB): domain Bacteria; phylum Pseudomonadota; class Alphaproteobacteria; order Rhodobacterales; family Rhodobacteraceae; genus Oceaniglobus; species Oceaniglobus trochenteri. The sequence goes on along the minus strand of NZ_JACNMM010000003.1, from coordinate 145,453 downwards.
ATAGCGCGCGCGCCCCTGCTTGGCCGATCCGCCGGCGCTGTCACCCTCGACGATGAAGACTTCGCGCAGCGCCGGGTCCTTCACCTGGCAATCGGCCAGCTTGCCGGGCAGGTTGGCCACGTCCAGCGTGGTTTTCTTGCGCGTCATTTCGCGGGCCTTGCGGGCGGCCTCGCGGGCCAGCGCGGCCTCGACCACCTTGGTGATGATCTGCTTGGCCAGGTTGGGGTTCTCCTCGAACCACTCGGCCAGCTTGTCGTTCACCAGCCCTTCGACCGCCGGGCGCACCTCGGAGCTGACCAGCTTGTCTTTGGTTTGGCTGGAGAATTTCGGATCGGGCACCTTGACCGACAGAACACAGGTCAGCCCCTCGCGCGCATCGTCGCCGGTGAAGTTCACCTTCTCTTTCTTGGCGATCCCGCTGGAGCCGGCATAGAGGTTCATCGTCCGGGTCAGCGCGCCACGAAACCCGGCCATATGGGTGCCGCCATCCCGCTGGGGAATGTTGTTGGTGAAGGGCAGCACCATCTCGTTGTAGCTGTCGTTCCACCACATGGCGATTTCCACGCCGATCCCGTCCTTTTCGCCGGTGATGTGGATCGGCTCCTCCAGGATCGACGATTTCGACCGGTCGAGGTATTTGACGAATTCCTTGACGCCACCTTCGTAGAACAGCTCGGTGCGCAGGGGTTCGGCGGGGCGTTCATCTTCGAGGATGATCCGCACACCGGAATTCAGGAAGGCCAGTTCGCGCAGGCGGTTTTCCAGCGTCTTGAAGACGTAATCGAGGTTCGAAAAGGTCGTGGTGCTGGCCAGAAACCGCACCTCGGTGCCCTTGCGGCCATTGGCATCGCCGACAACCTCCAGGTGCTTCACGGTATCGCCGCGTTCGAACCGCGCGTGGTGTTCCTTGCCGTCACGCCAGATCCGCAGTTCCAGCCAGTCGGACAGGGCGTTGACGACCGAAACGCCAACCCCGTGCAGTCCGCCCGACACCTTGTAGGAGTTCTGGTCGAACTTACCCCCGGCATGCAGCTGGGTCATGATGACTTCGGCCGCCGAGACGCCTTCTTCCTCGTGGATGCCCACCGGAATGCCGCGCCCGTTGTCGGCGACGGACACGCTGTTGTCGGCGTGAATCTTGACGGTTACGGCGTCGGCAAAGCCGCCCAGGGCCTCGTCGATGCCGTTGTCCACGACTTCGTACACCATGTGGTGCAGGCCCGACCCGTCATCCGTGTCGCCGATGTACATTCCCGGACGCTTGCGAACAGCATCCAGGCCCTTGAGAACCTTGATGGAATCCGCGCCGTATTCTTCGGGAACGATAGGAGTGTCTGACATGGGGGCCTGCTGTTCTGATTGCCCCCGATTTATAGGGGTTTCGGCGGGGGATGTCACGCAGTTGGGGGAATAATAAGGCGGCCTGCCAGGCGCTTGACCGCGATGCGCGCCGGGGGTGCCAGGGTGCGCGGTGAAACGGGCCGGATCCGGCGCGCCGATCAGGCGATCTGGTCGATCACCGACTGGCCCGCATCGTCGCGGACCGCAAGATATTGGGCCCGGTCGCCGAGGGATTCAAACATCTCGGGGCCAGTGCCCGTCATCCAGGCCTGGGCGCCCAGGGTGCAGATTTCATCGAACAGGGCGGCGCGGCGGTCGGCGTCTAGATGCGCTGCCACCTCGTCGAGCAGCAGGATTGGCGGTGCGCCCGTTTCATCGGCCAGTGCCCGTGCATTCGCCAGGATCAGCGAGATCAGCATCGCCTTCTGCTCGCCGGTCGAACATTGCGCGGCGGGCACGCCCTTGGCGGCATAGACGGCGCCCAGATCGGCGCGGTGCGGCCCCGCAAGCGTGCGCCCGGCCGCCATGTCGCGTCGCCGCCCCTCGGCGAAGGCGCGCGCCAGGCCATCGGCGGTGCGGGCATCCTCTTCGGCCGCGGTCTGCGCAGAGAGGTCGCTGATGGGAAAATCGGTCGGCGCGCGGCGCTGCGCGTCCATCACGCGGGCCAGGGCATCGGTGCGGTTGGCGATGATCTGCGCGCCGGCATCGGCCATCTGGATCTCAAGCGCGCCGTACCAGGCCGGTTCGCGCACCTGATCCTTCAGCAGCCTGTTGCGTTCGCGCATGGCCTTCTCATAGGTCAGCACGGCCTCACCATGGCCGGGCTCGAAGCTCAGGGTCATGCGGTCCCAGAACCGCCGCCGCCCTTCCGCCCCCTCGATCCACAGCCGATCCATCGAGGGCACCAGCCAGAGCATCCGCACGATCCGCCCCAGCGCGACCTGGGGCGCTGTCTTGCCGTCGATCCGTGTCACGCGGGGCTGGCCGGGTTCGGCGCGGGTGTCGATCTCGTGTCCCGCCACTTCGGCCCCGATCCGCCAGCCCAGGGCCTCGGGGCGGCGCACCAGTTCCTCGGCCCCCGCCCGGCGCAGCCCGCGCCCGGGTGACAGCAGCGACACAGCCTCGATCAGGTTGGTCTTGCCCGCGCCGTTGGCCCCGTGGATTGCCACGGGTTGCGGGCGCAGATCCAGCGCAACCCGACGGTGCGACCGGAAATGCGACAGCGCCAGATGCGTCACCGCCTGCCCCATCGCACCACATCCTGCTTTTTACCGAAGAAAACTACGCCCCCCGAAGGGCCGGTCGATCACACGCGCATCGGCATGACGACATAGACCGCCGATGTGTCGTTGCCTTCCTGCATCAGCGTCGGATCGCCCGAGGAATTGAACAGGAACACGGCATTCTCGCGGTCAACCTGGCTGGCGATTTCCAGCAGGTACTTGGCGTTGAACCCGATCTCCAGCTTCTCGTCGCCATAGGCCACGGCCAGCTCTTCCTCGGCGTTGCCCGCGTCGGGGGCGTTGACCGACAGGATCAGGCGATCCTCGTCGATCTGCATCTTCACTGCGCGCGATCGTTCGCTGCTGACGGTCGCCACGCGGTCGACCGCATTGGCGAATTCCTTGGCGTCCACTTCCATCCGCTTGGTGTTGCCCTTGGGAATCACGCGCGAATAGTCGGGGAAGGTGCCATCGATCACTTTCGAGGTGAGGGTGATGGCCGGGGTGGCGAAGCGCACCTTGGTTTCCGAGACCGACACCGCGATCGAGGCTTCGTCGTCGTCAAGAAGCTTGCGCATCTCGCCCACGGTCTTGCGGGGCACGATCACGCCGGGCATGCCCTCGGCGCCCATGGGAAGGGGGGCGTCGATCCGGGCCAGGCGGTGGCCGTCGGTGGCGACGCAGCGCAGGGTCATGTCGCCGCCGTCATCGGAAACGTGCATGTAGACGCCGTTCAGGTAATAGCGGGTTTCTTCGGTCGAGATGGCGAATTTGCTCTTGTCGAAGAGGCGGCGCAGCACCGGCGCCGCGACCGAGAAGTTGGTGGTATATTCAGACGTGGCCATCACCGGGAAATCTTCGCGGGGTAGGGTGGCCAGCTGGAAGTTCGACCGCCCGGCCTCAACCACAAGGCGGCCCGAGGCGCCGTCGTCGGACAGCGACACAAGCGCACCATCGGGCAGCTTGCGCACGATCTCATGAAGCGTCACGGCCCCCACGGTGGTTGACCCGGCGCGTTCGACCTGGCCATTGGCCTTGTCCACCACCTCGACGTCAAGGTCGGTGGCGCGAAAGCTGACGGTGTTGCCCTCGGCCTCGATCAGGACGTTTGCCAGGATCGGAATGGTGTTGCGCCGCTCGACCACCGATTGCGCATGTGCGACCGCCTTGAGCAATGTGCCGCGTTCGATGCTGAGCTTCATATCCACCTCACCTGGTACCGGGGCGTGAAACCTAACCGTTTCAGCCGTCGGCGCAACAATTTTCGGGTTCGCCCCATGCGAAATGCCCTTGACCCCCGCAGGACGCGGGCCGATTCCGGCGGACTGTCAAAGGCTTTCGCCGGGCCGTCAAGACCCTTGGCGCGATCATGCGGCCATTGTGGCGCGCAGGACTACTGGTCCTCCAGGGAACGGCGCAGAAGGTCGATGTCTTCGGCGATCTGGCTGTCCTTCTGCTTCAGCTCTTCGATCCGCTTGATGCCGTGCATGATCGTGGTGTGATCGCGCCCGCCGAAGCGGCGCCCGATCTCGGGAAGAGAACGCTGGGTCAGCTGCTTGCACAGGAACATGGCCACCTGGCGCGGCCGCGCGAAGGTGCGCACGCGCTTCGGCCCGATAAGATCGGACAGGCGGATGTTGTAGTGATCGGAAACCTTGCGCTGGATCTCTTCGACCGTGGTCTTGCGATCGGACTGGCGCAGGATGTCGACCAGGCATTCCTTGGTCAGTTGCAGATCGATCTCGCGTCCGACAAGGCTGCCGAAGGCGAAAAGGCGCATCAGGGCACCTTCAAGGACCCGCACGTTCGACGTGATGCGATGGGCCAGAAACTCCAGCACGCCATCGGCCAGAACGACGCCCTGAAACTGCGGGCGGTACTGTTCGACCTTCTGCTGCAGGATGCCGAGGCGCAATTCATAGCTGGTGGGATGCAGATCGACCACCAGCCCCGACTGCAGGCGCGACACGATCCGGCTTTCCAGGCCCTCGATTTCGCCTGGGGCGCGGTCGGCGGAAATGATGATCTGCTTGCGCTGATCCACCAGGGCGTTGAACGTGTGAAAGAACTCTTCCTGGGTGCTTTCCTTGCCGGCGATGAATTGCACATCGTCCACCATCAGAACATCGACCGAGCGGAAAAGCTGTTTGAAATCCATCATCTGCTTGTCGCGCAGGGCCTGCACAAAACGATACATGAATTGTTCGGCCGACAGGTACAGAACCCGTGTGCCCGGCTCGCGGGTCTGAAGCTCGTGGGCGATGGCGTGCATCAGGTGCGTCTTGCCCAGCCCGACGCCGCCGTAAAGAAACAGCGGATTGAAGGTGACCGGCCCGCCCTCGGCCACGCGGCGCGCAGCGGCATGGGCCAGTTCGTTCGGCTTGCCCACGACGAAGGTGTCGAAGGTGAAGCGGTCATCCAGCGTTGCGCCGGGCAGTTCGGCCTCGGGCGCGGGGGTGCGTACCGGCGCGGCAGGGCGAGGCGCGGTGGCCGAGGGGCGCGGCGCGGCATTTGGCGGCACGCGGAATTCGACCCGCTTCACCGGCTGGCCGGTCTTGCCCATCTGGCTGAGAATCTGATCGCCGAAGTTGCGCGACACCCAGTCGCCCATGAAGACCGTCGGCACATGGAACAGGGCGACGCCGTCGCTCAGCTCGGCAAACTCCAGCGGTTCGATCCAGTTCCTGTAATTGTTGTGTCCCACCGACTTGAGCAGCTCTTGCCGGACCGTCCCCCAGGTTTCGTTCGTCATTTTACGCCTTGCGTCCCCATACCATGCCTGTTTTCGAACCGGTGATGACCGGCCCGACTGCTCGTTGCGGGCGCGCGCAGATGGCACCCGTCGTTGCACGACACATCGCAGTGGGATTGCCCGAGAACAGCCGCCCTGCGGCCTTGCGGCCAGAACAGGTCAGGTGTCGACGCGGACACATGGCAACACATTTCCCTTCGGCCCAGCTGTGGCGCAGACCACGGCCGACGGGATATTTCCGCACATTGGCGGCAGACGTTCCATGGACATGTGCCGATGACCAACGGTCACGGCAATTCCCGCCGAAACGGGTATCAGGCATCGGAAATCCACCCCATATGGCGTCCGAAATGCCCGATCGGCAGCAGGTTCGTTCCGCTGTGTCGCAGGCAGAGTTTGACCCTGCTCATGCACGTCGGAAACGGCCTGATCCTTACATGTCCCCCCAAGCGATGTGAATCGCAGGGTCAACGTAGCAAGGGCGTCGAAGGCTCTGCAACAGAACTATGATGTTGACTCTGACATAAGCCGGACGAATCTCACGGGCCTGTGAAATGCCGCATTCCCGGTGGCCAAAAGCCCACAGTCCGACAATTTCCGGACATAAAAAAACGCGCCCCGATGAGGCGCGTTTTTCGATTCGTCGAAAGGGTATCGGATCAGGCGCCGATGCTTTTCACGCGGGCGGCCAGGCGCGACACTTTCCGTGCGACGGTGTTCTTGTGGTACACGCCCTTGGTGACGCCGCGCATCAGTTCGGGCTGGGCAGCGCGCAGGGCGCCGGCGGCGGCGTCCTTGTCGCCCGAGGCGATCGCTTCCTCGACCTTGCGAAGATAGGTGCGGATCCGCGAACGGCGGGCCTTGTTGATCTGGAAACGGGCTTCGTTCTGACGGGCGCGCTTCTTGGACTGGGGCGAATTTGCCATGCTGTGATCTCTTTCGTCGGGTTTTCAAATTGCGTTACACGCGGGAAAGCCCCGACCCCGGGTTCAGTACCGGGCGAATCCGGCCTGGCGGGCCTCACGCGCATGTTCGGGCGGTCATTAGTGCAGCGACGGCCCCGTGTAAAGGGCTCACCTGTCGCGGAACTGCGGTTCGCGCTTGTCAAGGAAGGCGCTCATGCCCTCTTTCTGGTCTTCGGTGGCGAACAGCCCGTTGAACAGGCGCCGTTCGTGCAGCAGGCCTTCGCGCAGGGTGGTTTCGTAACTGCGGTTCACCGCCTCTTTCGCGGCCATCACGGCCAGCGCCGATTTCTCGGTGATCTTCTGGGCGGTGGCCGAAACCTCCTCCATCAGCTTCTTGGCGGGCACCACGCGGCTTACCAGGCCCGAACGCTCGGCCTCGTCCGCATCCATGAAGCGGCCGGTCAGGTGCATCTCCATCGCCTTCGACTTGCCCACGAGGCGGGTCAGGCGCTGCGATCCGCCCATGCCGGATATGACGCCAAGGTTGATCTCCGGCTGCCCGAACTTGGCGGTGTCGGCCGCGATGATGAAATCGCAGACCATGGCCAGTTCGCAGCCACCGCCCAGGGCATAGCCCGCGACGGCGGCGATGATCGGCTTGCGGCAATTTTCCAGCGCGGCCATCTCTGCCATGAACAATTCACCGGCAAAGACATCCACGAAGGTCTTTTCCGACATTTCCTTGATGTCGGCCCCGGCGGCAAAGGCCTTTTCCGACCCGGTCAGAACGATGCAGCGCACCTTGTCGTTTCCGTCCGCCTCGCTCACGGCCTGGGCCAGCTCGCCCAGAAGCTCGCTGTTCAGGGCGTTCATGGCGTCGGGGCGGTTCAGGCGGATCAGGGCAACGTGATCGGCAACTTCGACGATGATCGTCTTGTAGGCCATGGCGTAAGAGCTTTCGCTGTGGACATGAAGTTTGCAGCCTTACCAAGGTTGGCCTTGGTTTCAAGCTATCTTTGGCATTGAGGGCAATAGAAGGACGAGCGGCCCGATTGCACGATTCGCGAAACACTGCCGCCGCATCCGGGGGTGACGCAGGGTTGGCCCGCCCGGTCGTAGACCCGGAAACCATGTTGAAAATACCCGAGATTTCCGTCGGCCTGGCGGTGATCGCGCAGCGACGAACCGCCCGCCTCGATCGCCTCGCTCAGAACGTCGCGGATGATTGGCACCAGCCGGCCGGCCCGTTCCCGTGACAGGTTGGCCGCCTGGCGTTTGGGGGAAATCCCGGCCCGGAACAGGGTTTCGCAGACATATATATTGCCCAGCCCGGCGACGATTCCCTGATCCAGCAGCGCCGTCTTGACCGGGGTGCGGCGGCTGCGCAGCCTTTCGGCCAGGTAGGTTTCATCGAAGGTATTGGAAAAGGGCTCGGGCCCCAGTTTCGCGATCAGCCAGTGGTCTTCGATCCGGTCGGTGGGCCAAAGATCCATGGCGCCGAACCGGCGGGGATCGTTGAAGGTGACGCGCCCGCCCCCCTCCATGTGAAAGACCACGTGATCATGCTTTTCCGGCGCCGCATGTTCGCGCTGAAACAGGCCCAGGGCGACGCCCGAAACCTGCATCCGTCCCGACATGCCCAGGTGCACGATCAGGGTTTCGCCCGAATCGAGATCGGCCAGAAGGTATTTCGACCGCCGCCCCAGCCGAAGAATCCGCCGCCCCGTCAGCCGCGCGGCCATGTCCGGCGGAAAGGGCCAGCGCAGATCGGGGCGGTTCACCTCGGCCCGGGCGATCACGCCCCCCTCCATCACGGGGGCCAGCCCGCGACGAACCGTCTCGACCTCTGGCAATTCCGGCACTGCGACACCCCTTTCATTGTAACGGCGGACAAGCGCCCTATAAGAAGGGTGAGTTTCACAGGATCGCAAGCCCCGATGACAGACGACAGCGAAAACCGCACGACGCATTTCGGTTTCCAGGACATTCCCGAGTCCGAGAAGGCCGGGAAGGTGCATGGAATCTTCACCAACGTGGCCAGCAAGTACGACATCATGAACGATGTCATGTCGGGCGGTGTGCATCGCATCTGGAAGGACGCGATGATGGATTGGCTGGCCCCGCGTGACGGGCAGCGGCTGCTGGACGTGGCGGGCGGAACCGGCGACGTGGCCTTCCGTTTTCTCAAGCGGGCGCCCGGTGCCGTGGCCACGGTCTGCGACATGACCGAGGGCATGCTGATCGAAGGGCGCAAGAGGGCCGAGGCCGAGGCGCTGGCCGGATCGCTGGACTGGGTGGTGGGCGACGCGATGGCGCTGCCCTTCGCGGATGCGTCATTCGATCGCTACACCATCAGTTTCGGCATCCGCAACGTCACCCGCATCGACGAGGCGCTTTCGGAAGCCTTCCGCGTGCTGAAACCCGGCGGCCGGTTGATGGTGCTGGAATTTTCGCAACTGCCCAACCCGGCGATGCAGAAGGCCTATGATCTCTACTCCTTCAATGTGATCCCCCGGATGGGTCAGGTGATTGCCGGCGACCGTGACAGTTATCAGTACCTGGTCGAATCGATCCGCAAGTTCCCCGACCAGGAGAGCTTTGCCGCGATGATCCGCAACGCGGGTTTCGAACAGGTTAAGTTCCGCAACTTGACCATGGGCGTTGCCGCGCTCCATTCGGGCTGGAAGATCTGATTTGCGTGGTCCTCACAATATCTGGCGGTTGATCCGCACCGGCGCCACGCTGGAGCGGACCGGCGCGATGAACGTGGTTCTCGATGCCTTCCGCGCGCCGACATCCCTGCGGATCGCGGCCAAGGTTCTGGGCGTGCCCTTCATGTGGCTGGGCTACAAGGGCGATCCGATGCAGCCCCCCGCCCCGCGCGCCCTTACGGCCCTTGGCCCGGCCTACATCAAGTTCGGCCAGGTGCTTTCAACCCGCCCCGACGTGGTGGGGGACGAGTTGGCCCAGCAATTGCGCGTGTTGCAGGACAAGCTGCCGCCCTTCCCGGTGGCCGAGGCCCGCGCGATGGTGGAAAGCGAGCTTGAGATCGAGGTCGACAGCCTGTTCTCGTCATTCTCCGAGCCTGTCGCCGCCGCCTCCATCGCGCAGGTGCACAAGGCAACCCTGCGCGATTCGGGGCGCGATGTCGCGGTCAAGGTGCTGCGCCCGGGCATCGAGAAGGCCTTCAAGAAGGATGTCGATGCCTTCTACCTGGCCGCGCATATGGTCGAACTGCTGGCGCCCTCGGCGCGCCGGCTTCATCCGCTCGAGGTGATCCGCCACTTCGAAGGCGTGGTGCTGGGCGAGTTGGATTTGCGGATGGAAACGTCGTCCGCCGCGGAATTTGCCGCCAACACGGCCAACGACCCGGCCTTCCGGGTGCCCCAGGTCGAATGGTTCCTGTCGTCGCGCCGGGTGATGACGCTGGACTGGGCCGAGGGCATCCCGGCCAATGACATTCCGGCCATCATCGCCGCCGGTCACGACCGCAAGGCGCTGGGCGAAAACGTGCTGCGGCTGTTCCTCAACCACGCCCTGCGCGACGGGTTCTTCCATGCCGACATGCACCAGGGAAACCTGAAGATCGCGGCCAACGGCGATATCATCGCGCTGGATTTCGGGATCATGGGGCGGCTGGATGAATACACCCGCCGCGTCTATGCCGAGATCCTGTTCGGGTTCATCCGCAAGGATTATCGTCGCGTCGCCGAAGTGCATTTCGAAGCCGGCTATGTGCCCGCCGACAAGGACATCGACGAATTCGCCCGCGCCCTGCGGTCGGTGGGCGAGCCGATCTTCGGCATGGACGCGACGCGCATTTCCATGGCGCGGCTGCTGACCTATCTTTTCGAGGTGACCGAGCGTTTCGGCATGGAAACCCGGACCGAGCTGATCCTGCTGCAACGCACCATGGTGGTGGTCGAGGGCGTGTCGCGTTCGCTATATCCGCAGATCAACATCTGGGAAGTGGCCCAGCCGATCGTCGAGGATTACATCAAGGAAAACATCGGCCCCAAGGCCCTGCTGCGCGACCTGACGCGCACGGCCCGCGTGCTGGGGCGGTTCGGCCCCAAGCTGCCGCAGATCGCCGAAGCCGCGTTGATGCGTCAGAGCGAACAACCGGTGCCGCAACGCCACCGCGGCGGATGGGAATCGGCAGGGCTGATCGCCTTGGGCGCCCTGGCGGCCGGGGGCGGCTTCTGGTTAGCGCAACTGGTTCAGGCGATGTAGCTCGGCCGCAAGGGCCGGGGCGTAATCGGCGTGGCCATGGGCCATCCGCCAGGTGCAATAGCAGGCCATGTGCCAGGTAAAGGCCGCTTCGCTGATTTCGTAGCGCGCGGCGACCGCCGGGTCGCCATAACTTTGCAGGCAATCGCTCCGTTCCGCCATCGTCAGCGCGGCGCCCCGGCCCAGGGTCTGCATGGCGGGCGACAGAAAGATCGCAAGATCATGAACCGGATCGCCGATGCCGGGGCATTGCCAGTCGATGAGAACGGCGCCGCCCGCCGTCATCACGATATTGCCCGGCACCGGATCGCCGTGCAGGAATGCATCCGGACCGGGGGAAACGGGCGATGGCCTCGGCTGACAGGCCAGCAGGGTTTCGCGTTCGGGGATGGTGAGCCCGTTCAGCATGCGCATTCCCTCGGCGATCAGGTCTGCCGGGCTGGTGCCGATCCGGCGCAACCCCCTGGGCATTCGCTGACGGTGAAGCCGCGCCAGACAATGCGCCACGCCCCGAACACCGCTTTGCCAGGTCTGGCCAAGGCAGGCCCGATAGATCAGGCACCGCCCCTTGCCCGTTTCTCCGTGCCAGTAAAGTTCGGGCGCCAGACCCGTGCCCGCCAAGGCCCCGAAGGCCGTAACTTCGGCGTGCGGCAGGTTGGGAAACAGCGGGGTGCCGCGATCATTCAGGAACAGGCGGCACACCAACGAGGCGCGCCTGTCGCCGTTCTCAAGCAACCACACGCGGTTCGTCCGGCCCCCGTCGAGGCGTTTCCAGCGGAACCCGGCCGCAAGAACGCCAGATTCGCGAAGTTCGGCATCAAGTTGGGCCGCAACGTGCTCTGTGCTGTCCTCGTGCTGTTTCATGTCCATCCCATCACCGGCCGGGTCCGGGATGGGGGAAAGTCATGCCTTGGGCAAGGGGGCCGTCATTGGCGCAGGGCCGAAATCTCTGCTGCCGGCCTTTCACTGCCATCGGCAAAAATCACCATTGCCCCGTCGGGTTCAAGGCGCACCTCGCGCACCACACCATAGGTCTGGACGGGGGCGGTGGCGACTAGGCGAGCATCCTCGAAACTCTCGAGTGTGACGGTATATCGCCCCGCCCCAAGGGGCCGCCCGTCTGTTGCAACGCCAGTCCAGTCCACGGTTCCACTGTCAGGCAGGTGGGGCGCGCGCCAAACCTCGCGCCCTGCCGCATCATGCGCCACCAGTTCGTGGCGATCACCCGCGATGGGTTGGGGCGGCGACAGGGTGACGGGCGTTCCGGCGTAGGCAACCGGCATCGTCGCCCGCGCTTCCATACCGATCCAGCCTGCCATCTGGCCCAGTCCGTCGTTGCCCAGTTCGCCGGCAAGCGCCTGCAAGAGTTCATTGGTGCGCACCTGCTGTTCCACGCCGGAAAAGGTGGCCAGCTGAACGGCGAATTCCTCGGACGCCATGGGGTTCAGGGGGTCCTGGTTGGAAATCTGTGCGGTCAGCATCTTGAGGAACGTGTCGAAATCCGAACCGATTGTCGGGTCAGAGTTCGCTTGTTGCCGCGCCGTCGCCGTAACTTCGGGGGCTGAACCGGCGGCCCTGGTGGTTGAAAAATCCATTTCCTGCTCCTCAAAGTCTCAGGTCAAGCCTGTCGGTCGCGCCGCGTACTGGCGACGGTCTGACTGGCGCTGTTGCTTCGTCGAAGGTGACTATCTGCTCGACATCGCGGTGTGGCGTTCGGGCAGTTCGCGCCTCCTGTTCGCGAGAGTTGGAACCGAACTGAAACGATAGGTTCTCGAATCCGAGATCGTGAAGGTCGGTTGCCAAGAGATCGGCGTTGCGGCGCAACAGGGCGAGTGTTTCTGAACGATCCGCCGTGATGGACAGAACAAGCCCCTGGTCGCTGGACACAAGCGTCATGCGCACCCGGCCAAGCTCTTCCGGCGAAAGGGAAACTTCAACCGGGCCCTTCGCCAGATTGCCACTTACCTGCGCAATCTGCTGCAGCATGGGGGGGGGCGAGGTGAAGGTAGGAGCGGCTGGATGGCCATGTATCGTCGGTGTCAGCGAGGGGGCGCGATGATCGCTCAGGGCGTGAAGCTGGGTCTCTTTGTCCAGCGCGTCAGGCCTTAAGGTCTGCCAGTTTAATTCAGGTGCTGGGGTTGCAGCTGCCTTTTCACCCAGCCGAGGGCTTGGGTGGGGTGGGGGTTGCGGTGCTGCCTGGCTTTGGGACACACCCACGGGCGGTAATGGCGCCGGGCTAATGTCTGCCAAAGGTGGCAACGCTGATGGGCCTTCCGGGGGAATTCGCGGTCCGGCAGCGAGGTTCGCCTGCTCTGTTACCGCCGGGGCTGTGGGGCCCTGATCGTTGGTCCACGAAGGGGGGCGAACGGGGCTTGGCGCGATGGGTCCGGCAGCGGTGTCTGACCTGGGTTGAGCCTGTTCCCACGTCCGGTCGGTACGGGCCAAGATGGATGGTTCTTCTTGGCGGTCGTCCAACTTGGCCAACGCGGCAGGTTGAGGCAGAGGCTGGGGCGTTTGGTCGACGTCGATGGCAGGCCTATTTCCAGTATGGGCGGGAACCTGAGCACCCGTCAGCTTTTGCGTTGAAAACCTCAGGAAGTCCGCATCAGCGGCCCCGACTTCGCGAGGTGGCCGGGCCTGCGGTTGAAGCGGCGTCGCCATTTCAGGCTGTTCGTCAACAGCAGGGGACGGGCGCGGTGGCCTATGGGGACGCGGTGCCTCCTGCGAATTGATTGGGACTTGAGGGTTGCGAGTGATGTCCGCAGCTAACGGCGCCACCTGCGGCGTCATTTTATTTAGCTGCTCCGCCTCATCACTCCCGAACTTTTGCGCGTTCGGGCCATGCCGCTCGGCCGGTGAATGCTCCACTGAAGTGACGGCAGGTTGCTGTTCCGGGCCTGTTTCAAGCGGTTTTCCTTCCATGAATGGCGGAATCGACACATGGCGAGGTGTGATCTGGTGAGAGGTGCCGCCGTCCATGGGATGATCGGGAGGAGCGGTTTTGATTGAAGAGGGCGAAGCATGCTGTTCAACGGCCTTTTGAGTGATTCCGGCGCGGATGGGCTCCCGCGGGTCGTTTATGGCGGTTGGCGCAGGTTTCACCGCCAGCCCGGTGAGGGCTTGAACCAAGGAGGCGCCGGGAACATCCGAATCGATTCCGCCCTTCGCCTGTCGTTGCCCGGTTTCACTTGGGGCGATCGGTTGCTGAGGCACCACGAGCATCTGGATTCCACTTTGCGCCGCCGGTTGCGGCGTGGCACCCAGCGATAAAGCGGGTTGTTCATCGAGTTGCATAATCGGCGGCGGAGGCGCGACCGGTTCGGGGGCCTTGATCTGCCTTCCAAGGTCCACATGGTGCGAATCCTGCCTTTTGATCAAAGTCCCTTCAGCGTTCGAAATGACAATCTCCTCCGATTCATCAAAGGTCTTCTCTACTTCCGAAGAAAATTCCTCCAGAGAGAATGAGAACGGCTCAGTTCTTGATTTTCCGCTTTCTGGTATCTGCGCATTGCTTGTCCGATTGACCATTCTTGGCTCGGTCGCCTGACTGAATAGCAGAAATTCCATATCTTCGCCTCTTACCGACCGATTTCGAATCTATCCCTGAATTTCGTTACCGAATATTTACCGCGCTACTGTTTCCTGGCGCAAAAGAGAGGAGACACCATGATTGCCAATGTCACTGGGCCTGGGGGCATCGCATCAGATGCCCTGAAGGGCGCCGATCTGCACCAGGCAGCGCGCGATATCGAAACGAACTTCCTGTCATTGATGCTCGAGTCGGCAGGCCTTGGCCAAACCAGCGAATCCTTCGGTGGCGGCGCCGGGGAAGATCAGTTCGCGTCCTTTCTGCGCCGCTCACAGGCCGAACAGATGGTATCGGCTGGCGGGATCGGATTGGCCGAGCACCTGTTCAACAGTTTGAAAACGAGGATGGAAAATGGAACGTAGATCGGTTGCCGCGCTGCTGAAACGATATTGTGACGAGGAAAGACGCCACCTTCTGAGCGGCGATCTGGAGCGGCTTCGCCGTGTTTCCGGTAAGAAAGAGCGGCTGTTGACCGCTCTGGCCAGCGAGCCCGTCAGCGAGGGCGAATTGCGCCGATTGGCGGAGCTGTCCGAGCGAAACCGCGCGCTTCTGTCCGCGGCGCAGGAGGGCATCCGCTCGGCCATGGTGCGGCTGGCTGATTTGCGGCGGGGCATGCCGACGACGACCTACTCGGCAAACGGGGCCAAGTCCGAATTCGCGGCACCGGTGCGGACGCTGCAAAGGCGTGCCTGAAAATTCATCTAAAAACAGACCCATGTCACCGACGGGCGTTAGCAACTTGTTAGGCCACATCGGTGAAGTTGGGCATGTTCATCAGAACAGGTGAAACCGCCGAACTGCCACAGGATATGTGGAACGGGCGGGAACGTCAGAATGGCGGATAAACTGCCGTTTCAATTGCGGGGCGGCCCTGTCACCAGGCGCAAAAGCGCCGTTATACCAAGGAAAAAAAATGTCCAGCATTCTGACCAATACCGGCGCAATGGTTGCGCTGCAAAGCCTGAAATCCATCAATTCGAATCTCCAGAAGACTCAGGATGAGATTTCGACCGGTAAATCCGTTGCCACCGCAAAGGACAATTCGGCCATCTGGGCAATTTCCAAGGTGATGGAATCCGACGTTCAGGGCTTCAAGGCCATCTCGAACAGCCTTGCCCTGGGGGAATCCACCGTCGCCGTGGGGCGGCAAGCCGCGGAAACCGTGACCGACCTGCTGACGAAGATGAAGGACAAGATCGTCGCCTCGCAGGAATCGAATGTCGATCGCGAGAAGCTTCAGGCTGACGTCACGGCTTTGCGCGATCAGATCGGTTCGGTCGTGGGCGCCGCGCAGTTCAACGGTCTCAATCTCCTGTCCAACGACAAGACCACCACGGCCTATACTGCCGCCGGAAACAACGACGATTCCGGTCTGGTCAATGTCCTGTCCTCGATCGATCGATCGGGCAGTGGCGTGACAAGCAGCGACATCACGGTCAACAAGCAGGATCTGAGCACGACGAAAGCCGGCAAGGGCGCCTTGGTTCTTGCCGCCGCGGCCATGACGGCGGCAGGTACCGCCACCGCAAACGGCGCCGCTTCGGCGACCTATACGATCAACGGCGAAACCACGACAGCGGGGCGCACCAAGGCAGTCATGGCGGGCGACAGCTATGCCTTCGACATGGCGATCTTCGACGCGGCTGTTTCCGGTACACCCTTCGGTTCCGCCGCCAGTGGCAAGGACGAGGCGATCTATACCGCCAAGGACGGCGACACCACCGCCGATGTGGCCAGCGGCATGGCCGCGATGATGAACTTCCGCCTGGCCGAGCAGGGGTTGGAGAACGACTTCAGCGTGACCGTCAGCAACAACGTCGTGACGGTGACGAACAACACAGGAACCGCCCTGGCGGCCTCGGCTGCGGCGAACGTCGACCTTGACGCAGGCGGAACCGTGGGCGGCGGCCTTGCCATCCTTGGCGAGATCGACGTGACAACCGAAAAGGGCGCTTCGGCCGCGCTGGCAGGGATCGAAGGGCTGATCCAGACGTCGATCAACTCGGCCGCCGCATTCGGTTCGGCCGCCGGACGGATCGAAACCCAGTCGAGCTTCGTGTCGGGCCTGACGGATGCTTTGAAGGCCGGTATCGGATCGCTGGTCGATGCCAACATGGAGGAGGCTTCGGCCAGGCTCCAGGCGCTTCAGGTTCAGCAGCAGCTGGGCGTGCAGGCCATGTCGATCGCCAACCAGGCGCCGCAGACCATCCTGTCGCTGTTCCGGTAACGACCGATCCGGGGGGCACCATAAGGGCGCCCCCCGACCATCGCCATCCCACCGGGTGGCCTGATTGCGCACGTCTAAAAAGGGACAAGCCGTGAACGCCTTTCAACTTGCCAAAACCGCCTATTCACCTGTCGTGACCCCTCTGCGCAGCGCCCAGAGCACCGAATACGACGCATTCGCCATGGTGACCCGTGGGTTGCAGAATGCGAGAACAGCACCTGAGAAGGCGAAAGCCATTCTCGACAACCGAAACCTGTGGACTTTGCTGGCCTCTGACGTTTCCGATCCGGAGAACCGGCTGCCCGAGGACCTTCGGGCCAGAATCTTCTATCTGGCCGAGTTCAGCCATGCACAGGGCCGCAAGGTCTTGAATGGTTCTGGGTCGATGGCGGCCCTGATCGAGGTGAATTCCGCCATCATGGCCGGTCTGCGTCAACAGCGAGATGCAAGATGAGCGGCCTTGTCCTGAAGCTGGCCCCAAATGAACGCGTCCTGATCAATGGTGCCGTGATCGAGAATGGCGTACGACGGGGCCGGTTGAATATCGTGACCCCCGGGGTGAATATCCTGAGGCTGCGCGATGCCCTGCACCCTGAGCAGGTAACGACCCCGGTGCGTCGCGTCTGTTATGTCGCGCAACTGATCCTGTGTGGTGAGGCTGATGAGGGCGCAGGCAAATCGCAGCTTCTGCGTGGCATCGCGCAACTGTCGCAGGTCTTGTTGGATGGCGAAAGCCAGGCGGCGCTGCGCCTTGCGGTCGAAGCGGTCGAGAACGCGCAACATTACTATGTTCTCAAACACCTCCGAACCCTTCTTCCGAAGGAAGAGCAGTTGTTCGCGATGGGGAGGAGCTGAACCCCATATCATTCTGGTTGATGGGCAGCGACCGTCAACTGAGCCGGCGATGCCGGTCAGGATTATCCAGGATATTTGGTAAGCATAACTTAACCTTGCCCGACGATCATCGAAAGAGTCTTGAATCAGGGTGAGGTGCGCGGTGAAGAATTTTCCGTTGAAGATCGTATTTCAGCCGACGGTGCTATTGGCGCTGGCATTGATGGGGGTCATCGTCATGATGATCCTTCCGATGCCGCCACTGGTGCTTGATATCGGTCTGACGGTCTCTTTCGCGCTGGCGATCCTGATGTTCACGCTGACGCTCTTCATATCCCGGCCGCTTGATTTTTCATCGTTCCCCACCATCCTTCTCGCATCGCTCATGTTGCGCCTGTCACTGAACGTTTCCTCCACGAAGCTGATCATCGGGCAGGGCCACACCGGTACCGCGGCCGCCGGCGAAGTGATCGAAGGTTTTGCGATGTTCGTCATGGGGGGCAGCCTGTTTCTTGGGCTGGTCGTCTTCTGCGTCTTGCTGATCGTCAATTTCGTCGTGATCACCAAGGGGGCGGCGCGCATGGCCGAGGTTGGTGCGCGATTTGCCCTTGATGGCATGCCGGGCAAACAGTTGGCCATCGACAGCGACATGTCGGCAGGGGCCATCGACCACGCCGAGGCCAAGGCCAGGAGGGAGCGTGAACAGCAAGAGACCACATTCTTCGGATCGCTGGACGGTGCTTCGAAATTCGTGAAGGGCGACGCCATCGCGGGGCTTCTCATCACCTTGCTGAATCTTTTGATGGGCCTCGTCATCGGCGTGGTCGTCCACGATATGGCGGTGGGAAAGGCGTTTGAAACCTATGCGATCCTCACCGTTGGTGACGGGTTGGTCAGCCAGATTCCGGCGGTCATCATCTCTATCGCATCGGCATTGCTTTTGGCGCGCGGGGGGGCGACCGGTTCGACAGACATCGCCTTGTTCGCACAACTGGGGCGATATCCTGCGGCGCTGGCCACTGTTGCGCTGTTAATGGTCCTTTTTGCGCTGTTCCCGGGCCTGCCGTTCCTGCCGTTCATGTTGGGCGGGCTTGCCCTGGGGGCGGCTGCCCTTGCCGGATACCGACAGGCCAGGCGGCGCGCCGCCATGCCCGCAACCCCGGTTCGCGACGAGAAAAGCATCAGCGAAACCGTGATGGGCGATATCCTCGATCTTGACGACATTCACCTGGAGTTCGCCCCCGACCTGGTTCCGATGGTTCTTGATCCGGCCAGCGGGCTGGACGCGCGGATCGGCAACATGCGCCGCCATGTGGCGACGGTATATGGCCTTATCCTGCCCGAGATTCGACTGACCGACGATGCGTCGCTGCCATCGGGCACCTATGTCGTCCGGATTCAGGGCGTCGAACAGGTGCGTGATCGGGTCTTTCCCGATCGCATCCTGGCGCTGATTTCGGATGGAGGCGCCGAGATGCCGGGCGGCGAGGATGTGAAGGAACCGGTTTACAAGGCACCGGCCCGCTGGATTGCGAAAGAGGCGCAGGACCGCGCCGCGATTGGCGGTGTCACGACCGTTACCCCGACCGAGGTTCTTGCGACCCATCTTCTTGAGATCATGAAGCAGAATTTCCCCCGGCTGATGACCATGAAGGCCCTGCGGCGGTTGCTGGATGAATTCACCCACCTCAGTGATGCGTCCCGCAGTGAAGCCAACAGGCGGCTTCTGGATGAACTGATCCCCGAGAAGGTGCCGGTCGATCTGCTGCTTTCGGTCTTGCGTCTGCTGCTGGCGGAGCGGGTCTCGATCCGCAATCTGCCGCTGATCCTCGAAGCCATCGCCGAGGCGCGCAGCGCAAGGGCCAGCCCCGAGATGATCTGTGAAAAGGTGCGCCATCGGTTGGGGTTCCAACTGGTGGCCGAACTGCGGCGCCCGGACGGAACGCTGCCGCTGCTGCAACTGGCCGCCGAATGGGAAGAGACATTTGCCGCCCACCAGATCGAAGGCGAACAGGGCGCGCCGGAAATCGCGCTTCCCCCGGAAGAGTTCAATCGCCTGGCCAGCGCCATATCCGAAAAGGTGGGGGCGGTCGGTGAAACCGGTGTCTTTCCGGCGCTGGTCACCTCGACGCGTCGTCGGCGCTTCTTGCATATGGTGATGGCGGCCAAGGGAATTACCAACCCGGTTCTGTCGTTCGAGGAGATCGGCAGCGATGCGCGCCCTTCTCTTGTCGGCGTGGTGGCCGCGTGACTGCGGTTCTGGCCGAGGCACTGGCGCAGGTTCAGGCCCTTCTTGCGGTCGGTTTTCTTGTGTTCCTGCGTGTCGGCGCCGCGGCTTCGGTCATGCCGGTCTTTGGTGAACGCGTGGTTCCCGCAAGGGTGCGCCTTGTGCTTGCCCTGGGGTTTTCCGCGATCGTGGGGCCGGGCGTGGCTGTAGAATTTCCCGACATGTCCGGAATGCCACCCCTGGGAATCGTCCTGGCTGCCGAAACCATTGTCGGATTGGCGATTGGGGCCGGGCTGCGCCTGTTCATCATGGCCCTGCAGATCTGTGGCTCCATGGCGGCGCAGGCGACGTCGCTGGCTCAGATCTTTGGGGGGCATGCCGCCGATCCGCTGCCAGCCATCGGGCATATCATGGTGATCGCCGGCCTTGCCCTCGCGGCCATGCTGGGCCTGCATGTGAAGATCGCGATGCTTTTCCTCTATTCCTACCAGGTTTTTCCCCTGGGCGTGCTGCCCCTTGGCAGAAATCTCATGCCCTGGGGGTTGGAGCAGGTCGTGATCGCCTTCAACCTGGCCTTTTCGCTTGCTGCGCCCTTCATCATTTCGGCCTTGGTGTACAATCTGGCGCTTGGCGTCATCAACAAGGCGATGCCGCAGTTGATGGTGGCCTTTGTCGGTGCGCCTGCCATCACGGCGGGTGGGCTTATTCTGCTTGCGTTGGCCCTGCCGATGATCCTGTTCACCTGGTCGGGGCGGTTTGACGGGTTCCTGGCGGCGCCCTTCGGCGGTGCTCCATGAGCGGCGGCGATGACGAGCAGGACGACAAGCAGTACGAACCATCGGCAAAAAAGCTTGAAGATGCCCGCAAAAAGGGCGAAGTCGCGCGCTCGAACGATCTGATCACCGCGGCGGCCTATGCCGGGTTTCTTCTGGCCGGTGGGGCGCTTGGCGCGGCAAGCCTTTCGGATCTGGGGCAGGTGCTGGCGGGCATCCTGGCGCGATCCGAAACGCTGGCACGGCAGATTTTCGATGGTGGCGGTGCGGCAGCCAGCCGGGGCTATGCACGGGCCATCGCGGGCGATCTGGCGCCCTGGTTGCTGGTTCCGGGGCTTCTTGCGCTGGTTTCGGTCTTCGGGCAACGGGCCTTTGTCGTCACCGGATCAAAGCTCCAACCCAAGCTCAGCCGCATCTCCCTGCTGGCCAATGCGAAGAACAAGTTCGGGCGCGGCGGGCTGTTCGAATTCGCCAAGAGTTTCGTCAAGCTGATGATCTATTCGGTGATCCTGGGGCTGTTTCTCTGGGCGAACATGCCCCGGATTCTGGGGGCGGCGGTCCTGGAACCGGCGATGATCACGGCTGTCATGCTGCGGCTGGCGATGACCTTCTTCCTGTTGGTTCTGGTGGTTGCCCTTGCCTTGGGTGCCATCGATTTCCTGTGGCAGCGGGCCGAGCATCTGCGCAAGAACCGGATGTCGCACAAGGACATGACCGACGAGGCGAAGGACTCCGAGGGCGATCCCCATGTCAAGCAGCAGCGCCGGCAAAAGGGCTATGACATCGCGATGAACCGGATGATGAACGATGTGCCCAAGGCGGATGTCGTGATCGTCAATCCGGCCCACTATGCCGTCGCGCTGAAATGGGACCGGACATCGGGCCGCGCCCCTGTCTGCGTGGCCAAGGGGGTGGATGGCATCGCCGCGCGGATCCGGGAAAGGGCGCAGGAGAATGGCGTGCCGCTGCACAGCGACCCGCCCACGGCGCGCCTGCTGCACGCCACACTGGAAGTGGGGGACGAGGTGCGCCCCGATCATTATGCGGTGGTTGCCGCGGCCATCCGGTTTGCCGAGGCCATGCGCAAGAAGGCGCGGGGCAGATGAACCGCGAGGGCCTTGAACGGCTGGCGCGACTTGCGGAAATGAAGCGCGACCTGGATCTGCAGGAGTTGAGCCGGATTTCGGCGCAGATGAACGCAATTCAGGGCGATATTGACAGGCTGCGTCACCAGTTGCGCAGGCGTGGCGAAAGCACCGACATGGACCTGGCGCGCCGGAACGGCGTCGATCTGGCCTGGCAGCGATGGGCGGAAACCCGGATCGCGGCATACCAGCAGCGGATGGCCGAACTTGCCCTTGCGCGCGAACAGTTCCTTGATCGGGCGCGCCTGTCGTTCGGCCGCGCCGGTGTTCTGGGCAAGCTTGAGCAGCGCAAGAAATGACCGGGCCGAGAGGTCTGCCCCCTGCCCGGCCCGAAACGCTCAGGTATCCTGACGATTGATGTCGAGGATCAGGATATCATAAAGCGCATCGCCCAGGTCCTCGCGCCCTTTTTCCAGCAGGGCGCGGCGCAGGCTTTCCATGGTCTGGTTCGACGTGAAAGCGCCCTTGAACCCTCCTGCATTCGCATGATCGAGAAGGACGCGAAGGAAGCCATCGCGCAGTTTCGGTTCGCGCTGGTACACGGCATCGCCTTGGCCCGGCGCCACTTCCAGCGTCAGGCTCAGCACGACCAATGCGGCGACCTCGCCCTCTTCGATCAGCGGGAAGACGAACTGGTTGCTCAGCTTCACGAAATCGCTGGCTTCGTGGGGTGGGGCCGGTTCGCTTTTCGGTGCCGCGGTCGGTGCGATATCGCCGCAGGGGTTGGCTTCGGCCATTTCGCCACCAGCCTGTGGTTCTTCGGTTG
The DNA here is from genome assembly GCF_020529025.1 of Oceaniglobus trochenteri. Taxonomy (GTDB): domain Bacteria; phylum Pseudomonadota; class Alphaproteobacteria; order Rhodobacterales; family Rhodobacteraceae; genus Oceaniglobus; species Oceaniglobus trochenteri. The sequence goes on along the minus strand of NZ_JACNMM010000003.1, from coordinate 123,441 downwards.
GGGCGGGCCGCAACGCGATTCCGGCGCCCACGCCCGCGCCCAGCCCGATCAGGACGATCAACAGCGGTAAGAGAAGTCTGGTCATCATGGCTCCTAGAATGGCAGGACGATATCCGCGATCTGCTGGCCCCAGCGGGGTTGCTGCACATCGGTGATCTGACCGCGGCCCCCGTAGGAAATGCGCGCCGCCGCGATCTTGTCGTAGGTGATTTCGTTCTGGCGCGAGATGTCCTGCGGGCGCACGAAACCGGTGACGATCAGCTCGCGGATCTCGAAGTTGACGCGCACCTCCTGGCTGCCCTGGATCTGCAGCACGCCGTTCTGAAGCTCGTTCACCACGGTCGCGGCCACCCTCAGGGTCAACTTTTCGTTGCGCCGGACCGAACCGTCGCCGGCGCTGCTGCTGGCGGAACTGGTTGAAACGGCGTCGGCCATGGTGGCGCCCTCGGGCAGGCGCTCATCAATGCGCTGCGGGATGCCGAAGAGGGAAGGGATGCCCATGCTTTCCGACCCGCTGCGCGACCGCTGGGACGAATTCGAAATCTCGGCCTTGTCGTCGATCTCGATCACCACGGTCAGGATATCGCCGCGGGTTTCGGCCCGCCTGTCACCCAGCAGGGAATGCCGCCCACCGCTCCAGAGCGAGGCCCGGTCGAAGGCGCGATCGGGTTCCAGGGTTTCGGGCAGGCCCGGGTTGGCCATGGCACTCACCTCGTTTCCGGTGTCGACGGGGGTGAATTCGGGGGTCTGGCCGACATCGCCAAGGCGGGAACAGCCGACAAGAAGGGCCAGGGAAATCAGGAAAATGCGCATGGTTTATCCTCAGGGAAGGGCGTTCAGAACGATGATCGATCCATCGGGCGCAACCGTGCCGGTGACGGTGTTGCGCGATTCCAGGTTCATGACGCGCAGCCGGTCGCTGATGCCGGCGCGGCCCAGGGTGCGCCCCTCCATCGCGATGTTCAGGGCGCCGTTGCGGTAATAGACCATGACGATCTGGTTGCGCTCGACGATGGCGGGCGCGGCAAGATCGCCGGGGCGGACCGGCCGCCCGGCATAAAGCACGACGCGGGCCTCCATGCCGATCGCCTCGGCCGGGTCGAAAAGCGCGCCGGGGGTGTCGGCGGTGATGACAGTGATGTCGGCAGGCGTGAGGATGGCCTGTGAGCGGATGGTGCGGGCGGCCACAACGGTATCGGCCGCAACCTGTGCGGGCGCCACGACCAAGGCAAGAAGCAAAAGGCGGATCATCGGATCTGCGTCGTTGCGCCAAGCATCTGATCGGCGGCTGTGATCACCTTGGCGTTCAACTCGTACCCGCGCTGGGCCTCGATCAACTGGGTGATTTCGCGCACCGCATCGACGGAACTGCTTTCCAGATAGCCCTGGCGCAGGGTGCCCAGCCCGTCCTCGCCCGGGGTACCCACCAGCGCGGGGCCCGAGGCAGGCGTTTCCAGGAACAGGTTCGATCCCATCGCCTCCAACCCCTTGACGTTGGTGAAGCTGGCCAGGGTGAATTGCCCCAGAAGCTGGGGCGCGACCTGATCGTTGAAATAGGCATAGATTTCGCCTTCGGCGTTGATCGAAATAGCGCGCGCATCGCTGGGGATGGTGATGTCGGGCACCACGGAATGACCGTCGGATGTCACGATCTGCCCGTCGCCCGACCGTTTCAGGGCACCGTCACGGGTGAATGCGGATATCCCCGAAGGCAGCGTCACCTCGAGAAAACCGCCGCCTTCGATCGCGATGTCGAGGTCGCCACCCGTCTGCGACAAGGAGCCCTGTTCGACGTTCATGCTGATCGCGGCGGGGCGCACCCCCAGCCCAAGCTGCACGCCGGTGGGAAGCTGCGTTCCGTCGGCGGCGTTGATCGTTCCGGCGCGGGACAGCTGTTGAGAATGAAGGTCGGCAAATTCGGCCCGCCTGGCGTTGTAGCCGGTGGTGTTCATGTTGGCGAGGTTGTTCGAGATGACCTCGACCCGCATCTGCTGGGCACTCATCCCGGTCGCGGCGATTTGCAGGGCGCGCATGGCAGGCTCCTTTGGTTAGCGTCCGAGCGTGCTCAGGACATTGCGAATGCGTTGATCTTCCTTGTCGAGGAATCCCTGACCCATCTCATAGGCGCGCTGGACCTGGATCATCCGCGCGATCTCGGACACGGGGCTGACGTTCGACCCTTCAAGAAACCCTTGCAGGATCGTGCCTTCGATCACCGGTTCGGGCGGGGCAGAGAGGTTGAACATCACACCGTCACGGCGGGTCATGTCCTGGGGCGAGGCGGCCTGCCAGAGGCCGATCTGTGCCAGGGGGCGGCCATCGGCAGACAGTGTGCCATCGGCCGCCAGGGTGATCGCGCGGGCGTCGCCCGGCACGAAGACCGGCGCCCCGCCGCCATCCAGCAGGCGGAACCCGTCGGGCGTGACAAGTTCACCCTCGGCCGAGGGGGTGAAGCTGCCCGCGCGCGTCAGCGCCTGCCCCTCGGGTGTTTCGATCAGGAAATAGCCCGGTCCTTCGATCCCGAAATCGAACCGCCCGCCGGTCTGGCTCAGCACGCCCTGGGCCTGGTCGGTCAGCCGCCCGTGCGCCGCCGCCATCGACAGGGAGGGCCCGTCGCCATCCAGCCGATCCACGAACTCGGAAAAGATCACCCCTTCCTTGCGAAAACCTGTTGTCGACAGGTTGGCGATGTTGTTGGCGACCATCTGCATTTCGCGCATCAGGCCGGATTGGCGGGTCAGGGTGGTGTAAACGGAATTGTCCAAATCAGCCTCCGGCGATGGTTGCGACGATGGTGTCGTGGAAGAAGGAGACGAGCGTTTCCGTCATGAAGCCCATGCTGGCCCAGAAGACGACGATGATCGCGGCCAGTTTCGGCACGAAGGTCAGCGTCATTTCCTGGATCGAGGTCAGCGCCTGGAACAGGCCCACGGTCAGCCCGGCCACAAGGGCCACGGCCAGGATCGGGGTCGCGATCATGACCGATATCCACATGCCCTGCCGCAGGATGTCATAGAACAGCGCCTCGTTCATGGCACTCTAGACCGGCATCCGCAGGATTTCCTGATAGGCCTCGACCACCTTGTTGCGCACGGTGACGGCCGTTTCGATGGCCAGTTCGGTCTGCGCCAGTGCCTGCACCAGAGAATGCGGATCGGCGCCACCGGTCATCGCGGCGTTGGCCGTTGCTTCGCCGCGCTGCATGGTGGCCAGGAAATCCTGCGCCATCTGGGTGAAGGCGCCGTCACCCTGTGTTGTCGGGTCGGGGGCCGTCAGGGGGCGGGCCGAGGTATAGTTGCGGGCGGCGTTTACGGCGTTGATATCCATTCTGGATGTCCTTTCTGGTTGTCGGTGGGGTGGCGCGTTCAGCGCCGAAGCAGCTCGATCAGGCCCTGCGACATCTGCCGCGCCTGATCGAAGACCTTGAGGTTGGCCTCGTAGCTGCGCTGGGCCTCGCGGGCGTCGGCGATTTCGATCAGGATATCGACGTTCGATCCCTGGTAGGTGCCGTCGGCCCCGGCCAGCGGATTGCCGGGATCGTAGATTTCGTTCAGATCCGACCGGTCCAGGCTGACATCGCCAACCTTGACGGTGCCGGGCGTTGCGGCCCGCATGTCGGCATCGAAACTCACCGTCTTGCGGCGATAGCCAGGGGTATCGGCGTTCGCGATGTTTTCCGAAACGTGGCGCAGGCGGGTGGCCTGGGCGTTCATGCCGCTGGCCGAAAGGCCAAGCGCCTGAAGAAGAGTGCTCATCCCGATGCTCCTTACTGGCCGCGGCCGATGCTGGCGCGCAGGATGTCGCGCGCCTTGCCATAGATCGCCATGGCCATGTCATGCTGCTGGCGTATCTCGGCGGCGCGGATCATTTCGTGTTCAAGGGAAACCGTGTTGCCGTTGGGTGAAGGTTCATCGCCGGCCTCGACCGTGCCGAGGGTGGGCAGGGTGCCTGGCCCTTGCGCGATATGGCCCGCCCGCGTGGCACGCAGGTTGGTGGCGGGCGCTGTCTGCCCCATGCTTTGCGCGAAATCCGGCATATCCCGGGCGCGATAGCCGGGCGTGTCGGCATTGGCGACGTTGCGGGCCACCAGGGCCTGGCGTTGTGCGGCATGTCGGGCCATGGCCTGTGCCGTCTGCATCGTTTCGATGTTGTCGAACATCGGGGCTTCTCCCTCGATCTGGCTACACGAAGGCTTAACCCTGATTCCTTTACAAAGCGTTCGCAGGATGAAGGAGGCGCCAGGATGGCCCACGTCGGATTTGAGAATGTACTGGGGGTGGTCGAGCGGACCGAGGTGTCGCGCCCGGTCGGCCGCATCGTGGCGCTGGAGGATGGTCGGATCATCGTCGGCGGATTGTCCCGCCAGGCCGCCATGGGCGATCTGGTGAAGATCACCACGCCAACGGGCCACGCACGCGGCGAGATCGTGCGGATCGAGGGCGATCGTCTTACCGTGCTTCCGGATTCGCCGCTGGACGGTCTGCGGATCGGGTTGCGGGTCGCGCTTCTGGGGGCTGCCGTGCTGGCCCCCGACGACAGCTGGATCGGCCGGGTGATCGACCCCTACGGTCTGCCGCTGGACAACCGGCCGTTGCTGCCGGGCACGGCGACGCGGCGTCTGACCGGACAGCCGATCAACCCGACCGAACGGCGTGGTCTGGGTGCGCGGCTCGAGACCGGATTGTGCGTCTTCAACACCATCCTGCCGATCATTCGGGGCCAGAGAATCGGGCTTTTTGCCGGGTCCGGCGTCGGGAAATCGACGATCCTGGCGATGCTGGCGCAACGCATCACCGCCGATGTCGTGGTGATCGGCATGGTGGGCGAACGCGGGCGCGAGGTGCGCGAATTCGTCGAAAGGGTTCTGGGGCCGTCGGGCATGGCGCGCACGGTGATCGTGGCCGCCACCTCGGATCGCTCGCCGGGGCTGCGCCGCAGGTGTGCCTCGGCGGCGATGACGGTGGCCGAGCATTTTCGCGACCAGGGCAGGCAGGTGCTTCTGCTGGCCGATTCGATCACCCGCTTTGCCGATGCCCACCGCGAAATCGCCCTTGCCAGTGGCGAAGCGCCCAGCCTGCGTGGCTACCCGCCCACCACGGCCTCGGCCATCACCACGCTTTGCGAAAGGGCCGGTCCGGGGGCCGGGGCCATGGGCGACATCACGGCGATCTTCACGGTTCTGGTGGCCGGGTCCGACATGGAGGAGCCGGTGGCAGATATCCTGCGCGGCGTGCTTGACGGCCATGTCGTGCTGGACCGCGCCATCGCCGAACGCGGGCGGTTTCCCGCCATCGATGTTCTGCGGTCCGTTTCACGGGCGCTGCCCCTTGCCGCAACCCCGACCGAGAACGACCAGATCGCCCAGGCCCGCCGCCTGCTGGGGGCCTATGAACGGGCCGAGTTGATGATCCAGTCGGGGCTATATTCCAGCGGGTCGGACCCGGTGATCGATGCGGCCATCCTAGCCTGGCCGAAACTGGACGCCTTCGTCGCACAGCGTGAAACCGAAGGTATCGGTGCAAGTTTCGAAAAGCTGGCAAGGTGCTTTCCCGCTCAGCATAAATCCGCCGCCGCTGTAAACCGCGAAGCCGACCGTCTGCCCGTGACCTGAACGCGAGCAAATCGCGCTCTCCGCCCTTCCGTCACGGCATGTCGTGGTCATCTTTCGCCCGTGCGCCTGTCAAGTCGAACCGTGGCAAGTTTCCCCCTCCTGCCGCGCACGAGGAATTTTGCATTGGCATTTGCCCTGTGCGGCAAGATATACAGCGATCAATCCCGGCCTCGGCCTTGCGGTTCACCGCGCCGTTGACCGGACAGGATATTTAAGCAACAGGAGTTGATATGCAACGGAAAGTGACAAAAGCGGTTTTCCCCGTAGCAGGTTTGGGAACACGTTTTTTGCCGGCCACCAAGTCGATCCCCAAGGAGATCATGACATTGGTGGACCGGCCGCTGATCCAGTATGCGATCGACGAAGCCCGCGCCGCCGGAATCACCGAGTTCATCTTCGTCACCTCGCGCGGCAAATCGGCGCTGGAAGACTATTTCGATCTCGCGCCCGAGCTGGAAGCCGCCCTGCACAGCAAGGGCAAGACCGAGATGCTGGAAATGCTGCGCGATACCAACATGGAAAGCGGCGCCATTGCCCATATCCGCCAGCACAAGGCGCTGGGGCTGGGCCATGCCGTATGGTGCGCGCGCCGGCTGATCGGGAACGAACCCTTCGCCGTTATCCTGACCGATGACGTGATCGCCGCCGAAACGCCCTGTCTTCAGCAGATGGTGGAAGCCTACGAGGAAACCGGCGGCAACATGGTGGCCGCCATGGAAGTGGCACCGGAAAAGGCATCGTCCTATGGTGTGCTGGACGTGGCCGAGGATCTGGGATCGCTCGTCAAGGTGCGTGGCATGGTTGAAAAACCCAGCGCCGAGGAGGCGCCCAGCAACCTGGCCGTCATCGGGCGTTATATCCTGACGCCGAAGGTTCTGGACAACCTGAACAACATGAAGGCCGGGGCGGGTGGTGAGATCCAGCTGACCGACGCCATCGCCCAGGAAATCGGCGGCGACGACGGGGTCTATGGCCTGCGCTTCCGCGGGCAGCGGTTCGACTGCGGCTCGAAGGCGGGCTTCCTTCAGGCCACGGTGGCTTTCGGGCTTTCGCGTCCTGACCTGTCCGAGGAATTTTCGACCTACCTGAACGAGTTGGTCTCGAGCCAGAAGGCCGCCCAGTAGAAGCGGGTTGGCCGGGTGAAACCTATTCTGGTTACGGGCGGCGCCGGGTATATCGGTGCCCATGCCTGCAAGGCCCTGTCGCAGGCGGGATATCTTCCCGTCTGCTATGACAACCTTTCAACCGGATGCGAACAAGCGGTGAAGTTCGGCCCGTTCGAGCAGGGCGACCTGTCGGATCGCACCCGTCTGGAAGAGGTCTTCGCCCGTCACGCCCCGATTGCCGTGATGCATTTTGCCGCCTTTTCGGACATCGGAGAGGCGATGCGCGATCCGGCGAAATACTGGCGCAACAACGTGGGCGGGTCGCTGAACCTGATCGAGGCGGCGATCGGGGCCGGGTGTCTCGATTTCGTCTTCTCTTCGACCTGCGCCACATACGGCGAACAGGATGGCGTGACCCTGGATGAATCCTGCCCTCAGGCACCGATAAATGCCTACGGGGCCAGCAAGCGCGCGATCGAGGACATGCTTGGGAATTTCTCGGCCAGCCACGGTCTGAACCATGTGATCTTCCGCTATTTCAACGTTGCCGGCGCCGACCCGGACGGCATGGTCGGCGAGGCGCACGACCCGGAGACGCATCTTATCCCCCTGATGCTGCATGCCATTCAGGGAAAGCGCGATGCGCTGACCGTCTATGGCACCGATTACGATACACCCGATGGCACCTGCATCCGCGATTACGTGCATGTCTGCGATCTGGTCGATGCCCATGTGCTGGGCCTGAAATGGCTTGAGGCCGGCAAGGGCAACCGGGTGTTCAACCTGGGCACCGGACGCGGTTTCTCCGTGCGCGAGGTGATCGAACATTCGGCCATTGTGACCAATCGTGCCGTTCCGGTCATCGATGGCAAGCGGCGGCCCGGCGATTGCACCGCGCTGGTGTCAGGCAGCACCCGCGCCAATGCCGAACTTGGCTGGACACCGCACCGTTCGACCCTTCAGAACATGATCGCGGATGCCTGGCGCTGGCATGAATCCGACGGTTACGGCGGATGAGCCAGCAGGCCACATGAGCGCCCTCTGGCGCGCCTGGCGGGCCTATCGACTACGCTGGAAGCGGCGTTACCTGCTGTCGCGGGCCGTGCGCAAGCGTCATCAGCTGAAACCGCTACAGGACCGCACGGCGCAGATTGAACCCGGTCAGATCCTGCTGTTCTGCACCCTGCGCAACGAGGCGCTGCGCCTGCCGTATTTCCTGGATCATCACCGGGCCTTGGGTGTCGATCATTTCCTGTTCGTGGACAATGACAGCACCGATGGCACGGCTGATCTTCTGGTGGGGCAGCCGGACGTATCGCTGTGGCACAGCGGCGACAGCTACAAGGCGTCACGCTTCGGCATGGATTGGCTGGGCTGGCTGCAACTGCGCCACGGGCACGGGCATTGGTGCCTGACGATGGATGCGGATGAGATCCTGGTCTATCCCTTCCATGACTCGACCGGCCTGCGCGGGCTGACCGCATGGTTGGACAGCCGCGGCTGGCGTGGGTTCCGGACCCTGATGATCGACCTCTACCCCAGGGGGCCGCTGCGCGATGCCGCCTATCGGCCCGGCCAGGACCCGACCGAGACGATCCCGTGGTTCGATGCCGACAACTTCACCTTCCACCCCCGCCCCGAGTTGCAGACCCTGCTGGCGCGGGGCGGCGTGCGGGCGCGGTATTTCTTTTCCAGCGCCCCGGAACGCGCGCCGACCATGAACAAGACGCCGCTGGTCAAATGGGACCGCCGCTTCAGCTACCTCGATTCCACCCATTCGCTGCTGCCGCCCCGGATGAACCGCACCTATCCCGAACCGGGCATTGCCCGCCCCACGGGGGCGTTGCTGCACACCAAGTTCCTGAACACCATCGTGGCGAAATCGGCCGAGGAAAAGCAGCGCAAGGAACACTTCGCCAACAGTGCGCTTTACGATGACTACTACGACGGCCTGATCGCCAACCCCGATCTCTGGGTGCCGACGGCGCAGCGGTACGTGGGCTGGCAACAGCTTGAAACTCTTGGGCTCCTGTCGCGCGGTGACTGGTCCGGCCCCGAGCGAGACGTTGATTCGGCCAGGCAGCTGCGCTAGTCTGGAAGGCGCAAGAGCGGGAATATGGCCTTTGGTTAACCGTGCATGCACACAAGCTGTGTTAAGCGCAGGAGCATTGGCCTTGGCAGGGAATATCCGTGGGCGCGATTGAGTCATATCGGCTGAGACTGCGTCGGCGCAGGATGCTTTGGCGGGCCTTTCGCAAGCGGCGCGAACTGACCCCCGTGCAGGACCGCACCGCCGCCATCGGATCGCGCGACATCCTTCTGTTTTCCACCCTGCGCAACGAACGTGTCCGCCTTCCCTATTTCCTGCGCTATTATCGCGAGATGGGGGTGGGGCATTTCCTGCTGGTCGATAACGGGTCGGACGATGGTTCGCGCGAATACCTGGCCGAACAGGGCGACGTGTCGCTGTGGCATACGACGCGCAGCTATCGCAAGGCGCGCTATGGTGTCGATTGGATGAACCGGCTCTTGCGGGTGCATGGCCAGGGCCACTGGACGCTCAGCGTCGATGTCGATGAATTCTTCATCTATCCCTTCTGCGACACGCGGCCCATCGGCGCGCTGACCGATTGGCTTGACGCGAGCGGCGTGAAATCCTTCGGTGCGATGATGCTGGACATGTATCCCAAGGGCCCGCTTTCGGCGCATCGCTATCACGAAGGGCAGAACCCCATCGAGATTGCCAATTGGTTCGATTCCGGAAACTATACGATCACCAAGAACCAGACCCACGGCAACCTCTGGATTCAGGGCGGCCCCCGGGCGCGGGCATTTTTGGCAGGCAAGCCGGCCAAGGCGCCAGCGCTCAACAAATTGCCCCTCGTGAAATGGGATCGTCGCTATGCCTATACCAGCTCGACGCACATGATCCTGCCGCGCGGCCTGAACAAGGTCTATGACGAGGATGGCGGCGAGAAGACCTCGGGCATCCTGCTGCATGCCAAGTTCCTGGATACCATGGGCCAGAAGGCCGAAGAGGAAATCCTGCGGCGCGAACATTTCGCCAATGGCGCCGAATACAAGGCCTATCACGCCCGGCTCAAGGCCGAAGACCCCGATCTCTGGTGCAAGTGGAGCGAGAAATACATCAACTGGCGGCAGCTGGAAATCCTGGGCCTGATGTCGAAGGGAAACTGGGCGTGACCGTCGGTTTCGTGATGATGTGCCATGATGCGCTGGACCGTGCGGCGCAGGTCGCGGCCCATTGGGCGCGGGCGGGGTGCCCTGTCGTCGTTCATGTCGACCGGCGGGTGTCGCGGGATCTGTTCGACGGGTTGCGCAATGATCTGGCGGCGTTCGACAATATCCGGTTTTGCGAAAGGCACGCCTGCGAATGGGGCACATGGTCGCTGGTGGCTGCCGCGCAAAGCGGGGCCGAAATGATGCTGGCCGAATTCCCCAAGGTGCGGCACGTCTATCTTGCCTCGGGTTCCTGCCTGCCGCTGCGCCCGATTGCCGAGCTTCGCGCCTACCTGGCCGCCCGCCCCGACACCGATTTCATCGAAAGCGTGACGACCCAGGATGTACCCTGGACGGTTGGCGGGCTTGACCGCGAAAGGTTCACCCTGCGGTTTCCCTTTTCCTGGAAACGGCATCGTCGCCTGTTCGATGCCTATGTCAGGCTGCAACGCCGCCTGGGGCTGAGACGCCGGATTCCCGACGAGATCGAACCGCACATGGGGTCGCAATGGTGGTGCCTGACCCGCCAGACCCTCAGCGCGATCCTGAACGATCCACGCCGCGCCCTGCACGACAGGTATTTCCGCCGGGTCTGGATTCCGGACGAAAGCTATTTCCAGACCCTTGCGCGGCTATACTCCGACCGGATCGAAAGCCGGTCGCTGACCCTGTCCAAGTTCGACTACCAGGGCAAACCGCACATCTTCTACGACGATCACCTGCAACTTCTGCGCCGCTCCGACTGCTTCATGGCGCGCAAGATCTGGCCTCGGGCCGAAAGGCTCTATTCCAATTTCCTGTCCGACAACCTGGCCAGCGAAAGCCGGGCCGAGCCGAACCCCGGCAAGATCGACCGCATCTTCGCCAAGGCGATCGAACGGCGCACGCGCGGGCGTGCAGGGCTTTACATGGCCAGCCGCTTTCCCAAGGACGGGTGGGAAAACGGCAAGACCTGCGCGCCCTATTCGGTGTTTCAGGGGTTTGGCGATCTGTTCCAGGGGTTTGAGCCATGGTTGCACAAGGCCACGGGTGCCCGGGTGCATGGCCACCTCTATGCCCCCGACAGGGCCGAGTTTACCGATGGCCACAAGATCTATGCCGGTGCCTTGCCCGATACGGCGGCGCTGCGCGACTACAATCCGCGCGCCTTCCTCAGCAATCTTGTCTGGAACACCCGCGGCGAACGGCAGTGTTTCCTGTTCGGCCCGCGCGATCAGCAGAAGATTGTCGAATTCCTGGCCGAAGACCCGAACGCCAGCATTTCGATCATCACCGGGGCCTGGGCGGTGCCGCTGTTTCGGGCGAACCGGGATTTCGCCGATGTGCGCCGGGCGGCGGCGCGTCTGCAACAGGTGGAATCGCGCCAACTGGCCCATCTGCGCCGGATCACCACCAAGGCGCGGGTGCGCATCTGGCCCATGGCCGATTTCGTCGATGCCCCGATGGAACCGCTGCAATCCATCATCGACGAGATCGGCCCCCGCGCCCCCCGCCGGCTGACCGAGGCGCCGCAGATGCACGATCTGACCGGCTTCGGGCAGTTTCTTCAGAACCTCAAGAACCAGGGCATGCAGCCCTATCTCATGGGGGATTTCCCCAGCGGCGACGAAACCGATGCCGCCACAACGCCGGAATGGCGCAAACCCTATCTCGTAGGATAACAGATGGCCCCGAAATTCGATTCCTTCATCCTGCTGGCGGAAATGCGCACCGGCTCGAACTTTCTGGAGGATACGTTGAACACCCTGCCCGGGCTGCGCTGCTGGGGCGAGGCGTTCAATCCCGCCTTCATCAGCCACGCCGGGCAGCAGGAACAGGCGGGCGTCACCCTGACACAGCGCGAGGCCGATCCGCTGCTTCTTCTGGATGCCATCAAGGCCCGCACCGACGGCATCGCCGGGTTCCGTTTCTTTCACGATCACGATCCGCGCATCCTGGCCCATTGTCTGCCCGATCCGCGCTGCGCCAAGGTGGTGCTGACGCGCAATCCGCTAGACAGCTACGTCTCGCGCGAGATTGCCCGCGAAACCGGGCAGTGGCGGCTGGGCGACATGAAGACGGCCCGCACTGCCCGCATCATGTTTGACGCCGATGCCTTCAACCGCCATCTCGCGCGGCTCCAGACCTTTCAGCAGGATCTGACCCGCGCGCTTCAGGTTTCGGGGCAGACGGCGTTCTATATCCGTTACGACGATATCAACGACATCGATATCCTGAACGGCCTCGCCACCTTTCTCGGGGTCGAGGCGCGGCTGGATCACACCAGCGACCGCACCAAGGTGCAGAACCCCGGCACCCTGCGCGAAAAGGTGGTGAACTATGATGCCATGGTCGCCACCCTGTCATCGCACGATCATTTCGACCTGGGCCGCACGCCGAACTTCGAGCAAAGGCGCGGGCCTAGCATTCCGGGTTATCTTCTGGCCGCGGAAAGCCCGCTGGCCTTCATGCCGATCCGTGGCGGCGCCGAAGACCGGATCACCGAATGGCTGACTGCGCTGGACGGGGCCGCGCCCACATGCCCCGAGATGACCCAGAAAGACCTGCGCAAGTGGAAGCGCCAGAACCCGGGCCACCGCAGCTTCACCGTGGTGCGCCATCCGGTCGCGCGGATACATGAGGTGTTTCACCGCCACATCCTGCCCGCGGGTGACGAGGCCTTTGGCGATCTCCGTTACACCCTGCGCGATCGCTATGACGTGCCCCTGCCCGAAGACGGCATCGCCGATGCGGACACGCGGCGCGCGGCTTTTTTGGGGTTCCTGAAATTCGTCAAGGGCAACCTGGGGGGCCAGACCAGCATCCGCACCGATCCGGCCTGGGCCAGCCAGTCGGTCATCGTGCAGGGCATGGCGCAATTCATGTCACCCGACATGATCCTGCGCGACACGGCGCTGGAACAGGGGCTGTCGGCCCTGGCCGGACAGATCGGCAAGGCGGCGCCCGCCCTGCCCGGGGAAGACACCGCCGCCCTGAGCCGGATCTATGATGACGAGATCGAGGCCGCCGTGCGCGACATCTATCAGCGTGATTACATGATGTTCGGCTACCGCGCCTGGAGTCAGGCGGCCTGACGGGTCGCCAGTTCGGTCAGGATGGTGTGCAGGACGGCCGGGTCGTCATTGGCCCGCAGTTTGGCGCAAAGCGTCTGATCGCGCAGGGTGCGCGAGACAAGCGCCAGCGCCTTCAGATGCTCAACCCCCGCATTGGACGGGGCAAACAGCGCAAAGACCAGGTCAACCGGCTTGCGGTCGGCGGAATCGAATTCCATCGGCCGTTCGATCCGCAGGAAGACACCGCAGACCTTGCTGGCATCGTCCAGCCGCGCATGGGGCAGGGCGATGCCGTGGCCCACGGCCGTCGGCCCCAGGCTTTCGCGTTCCATCAATGCCTCGACAGCCCGTGTGGCGGGCAGGCCGTGAACCCCATGGGCCAGGTCGCCAAGCTCCTGGAACAGTCGCTTCTTGCTGGTCATGGCGCCCACGACCCGGATTGCCGAGGGGCTGAGGATATTGGAAATCTGCATGTTGTCCTGTCCGACCGGGTGTCGGCCACCCGGCCGCACCCTGTTACTTCGCCGTGCCCGGATCGATCCACCCGATGTTTCCGTCTTCACGACGATACACGATGTTGACCCCGGCGTCCTGTTTTTCGTTCCGGAACACCAGCACTGGTGCGCCTGCCAGCTCCATCTGCATCACGGCCTCACCGACGGAAAGGCTCGGAATCTTCGTTTCCATTTCTGCGATGATCATCGGCGCCAGGCTGTCCGGCTCTTCTGCCTCATCGTTGTCGTTCGCGGCGAGGATATACGAGGAGGCGCCGGAAAGTTCAACAGGCACCACGCGCTCCTTGTGGTGGTCCTTCAGGCGGCGCTTGTAACGGCGCAGCTGCTTCTCCATCTTTTCGGTGGCACTGTCGAACGAGGCATAGATTTCGCCCGCCCGCCCGCGTGCCTGTACGGTCAGGCCCGTGGACAGATGCACGACGGATTCACAGATGAATTCATGGGCGTCCTTCGAAAACACGACAAGGGCATCGGTGGGCCGACCGGGATACTTGCCGATCATGCCGTCCACTTCGGTCTGGACGTGGGTTTGCAGCGCTTCGCCGATGTCGATCTGTTTGCCACTGATTTGATATTGCATCATGCCTCCTGGGTTGCCGAAAAAAGGGCGGCTGCCGCTGCCTTCGCAACGGATGCCGCCTTTGCCGAAAGTGGAACGTATGAACAGTGGGATGGGCCGAGTTCCCGCCGGGCGGGACGCGTCGCAGATCCTGTGGTGGTTGGTACGGTTCCTGTCATCCCGACCATTTGGCGCCCCAAATGTCAGTTCTGTCAATGGAAACCGTGACACAACCCAGGCGGGAATCAGGAAATTCGAAATCCCTGCCCAAGATAGACGCGCTGGACGTTCTCATCTCTGATCACCTCGTCGCTGGTGCCGCTCATCAACACATGTCCATCATGTAAGATATAGGCGCGGTCAACGATTCCAAGGGTTTCACGGACGTTGTGATCGGTGATCAGCACGCCGATGCCCCGGGTTTTCAGATCGGCCACCAATCCGCGTATTTCGGCCACGGCGATCGGATCGACCCCGGCGAAGGGTTCGTCAAGCAGAACGTATGACGGATTGGCGGCCAGGCAGCGGGCGATCTCGACCCGCCGCCGTTCACCGCCCGAAAGGGCGGGCGCGGGGGTGCGCCGCAGGTGGGTGATCGAGAATTCGTTCAGCAGGTTTTCAAGCTTCTCGTGCTGCCTGGTGCGTCCGCTGGTGCTGATCTCGAGGATGGAAAGGATGTTGTCCTCGACGTTCATGCCGCGAAAGATCGACATCTCCTGTGGCAGGTATCCGATGCCCAGCTTGGCACGCCGATACATGGGCAGGCGCGTCACGTCGCGCCCGTCGATGATGACCTGCCCGCCCTCGGGCTGCACCAGTCCGGCGATGGAATAGAAACATGTCGTCTTGCCCGAACCGTTCGGCCCCAGAAGCGCCACCACCTCGCCGCGCGCCAGATCAAGGGTCACGTCGCGGATCACCGGCCGCTTGCGATAGCTTTTGCGCAGGTTGCGGATCTGCAGGCCACCGGAGGATTCGGTGACCGTCAGCCGGGGCCGGTCGGCGGGCATCAGTTGCTGCCGGGCTGGAACACGGTGCGCACGCGCCCCTCAAGCGTACCGGTGCCGGTGTTCAGGTCGATCACCAGCGAATTGGACGACAGCGCCGTCTGCCCCTGGGTCAGGATCACGTCGCCCGTCATCACCACGGTGCCCTTGTCGATGGAATAGACCGCCTCGCGCGCCTCGGCGGCCTCGGCCCCATTCACCAGCGTCACCCCGCCCGAGGCGTGCATCTCCGAGATCCGCCCCGCCGCCCCTGCGGCATAGATCACCCGGACCGATCCCGCGCTCAGCCGCATTTCGCCCTGGGTGACCAGGACATTGCCGCTGAACATCGCCGTGCCGTCCGACTGGTCGATCTGGAGGCTGTCCGACGCCACCTCGACCGGTTGCGAGGTATCCTGTTTCAGCCCGCCGAAATCGATGCCGGTGCCCTGGGCCATGGCAGGGGCCTGCCCGAGTGTCAGCATCAGCATCATGGCCGTTAGTGCGATCCGCGTCATTGCCCGCCTCCCTGCGTTGGCTGCGGGCGGTATATCAGGTGAACACCGCCCTTGAAAACAAGAACATATGCCGGCCCCTCGCCGCCGTCGCCCTGGCGCAGCGCCATCTGCCCGGCCTCAAGATCGCCCATGGGGCCGCGGGCGGTGATCGCGCCGGTGGTTTCCACGTCGGTGGCGTCCAGCGCCGCGCTCAGCCCCGCGGTGTCGATCACATAGCCGGTCGAGGTTTCGATGCGCACCCCACCCTCCATGTCGGCCCTCTGGGCGGCGGTGTCGATCACGCCGCTGCCGGCCGTCATCGCCAGGATGCCGCCATCCGGGGTTTCGACCCGGGCGCGCAGGGTCCTGGCCGTCACCCGCTCGGCCGTGTCGGGCCGGGCGCTTTCGGCGGCCATGGTGATGGCGGTGCCATCGCGGGTCATGCCGGAATAGTCGGGGCTTTCGATCCGCTGTTCCCGCAGGATCGCGGCCACCTCGACCTCGGAGTAGGGGATGGCGCGCTCGGGGTCGGCCTTGCGCGACACCAGGAACAGGGTCGACAGGATGGCAAGCGCCACCAGCGGCAGCACCACCTTCAGCCAGGCCACCAGCCGGGAATGGAAATTGTCATAGCTGGCCAAAACCGTGATCCCGCCTTGTCTGCGGGGTTATCTATACCCGAACCATGGCCTGCAAAAGGGGATGCGCGCCAAACCGCTGTCAGTGGGCGAAAATATCGATCTCGGGCCAGCCGGCCAGGTCCAGGGCGGCGCGGGTCGGCAGGAAATCGAAACAGGCCTGGGCCATCTCGCTGCGCCCCTCGCGGGCAAGCCGCTTGTCCAGCTGCTTGCGCAGGGCATGAAGGTGCAGCACGTCCGAGGCGGCATAATCCAGCTGCGCATTGCTCAGCTTTTCGGCGCCCCAGTCGCTTTGCTGCTGATACTTCGAGATATCCACGTCCAGCAGTTCCTGCAGCAGGTACTTCAGCCCGTGCCGGTCGGTGTAGGTGCGCACCAGCTTGCTGGCGATCTTGGTGCAATAGACCGGTGCCGTGACCACGCCAAAGGCGTTCAGCATCGCGGCAATGTCGAACCGGCCGAAATGGAACAGCTTCAGCACCTCGGGGTCGGTCAGCATCCGGCACAGGTTGGGCGCCTCGGTCTGGCCCGGCGTGACCTGCACGAGATGCGCGTTGCCGTCGCCCCCCGACATCTGGATCAGGCACAGCCGGTCGCGGTGCGGGTTCAGCCCCATGGTCTCACAGTCGATGGCCACCACCGGCCCAAGGTTCAGCCCGTCGGGCAGATCGTTGCGGTAAAGATGATTGGCCATGTGCACCCCCTGCGTTTCGCGCCCCGTCATAGGCGCAGAAACCCCGCCGCGCAATCGCCCTGGCGGCACCCGTCGCCCCCACGGCCACAATCCCGCCGGACAACCGGTCAGAGCCCGTAGTGCGCCTTAAATCCCTTCCGTGAATGGTGGTGCGCACAAAAGCAGATGCGCCAACCCTTTTCCTTGCGGGCGTCATGGGCTATCAGGCGCCGTCATCCGACATCAAGGAGTCCCCAGATGGGTTACAGAATCGTCGTCGCCGGCGCCACGGGCAATGTGGGCCGCGAAATGCTGAACATCCTGGCCGAACGCGGCTTTCCGGTCGATGAGATCGCGGCACTTGCCTCGCGCAAATCTCTCGGAACCGAGGTCAGCTTTGGCGAAACCACCCTCAAGACCAAGGATCTCGACACTTTCGATTTCACCGGCTGGGACATGGCGCTTTTCGCCATCGGCTCGGACGCGACGAAAACCTATGCGCCCAAGGCGGCCGCGGCCGGCTGCGTGGTGATCGACAACTCGTCGCTCTATCGCTACGACCCGCAGATCCCGCTGATCGTGCCCGAGGTGAACCCCGACGCGATCGAGGGGTATTCCAACCGCAACATCATCGCCAACCCCAACTGTTCGACCGCGCAGATGGTTGTCGCGCTCAAGCCGCTGCATGACCGTGCGCGCATCAAGCGGGTGGTGGTTTCGACCTATCAATCCGTTTCCGGCGCCGGCAAGGAAGGCATCGACGAGCTGTGGGACCAGACCAAGAGCATCTACAATCCCACCGACGACAAGCCGGCCAAGAAGTTCACCAAGCAGATTGCCTTCAACGTGATCCCGCATATCGACACCTTCCTCGATTCCGGTGACACCAAGGAAGAGTGGAAGATGGTCGCCGAGACGAAGAAGATCGTCGATCCCAAGATCAAGGTCACGGCCACCTGCGTGCGTGTTCCGGTCTTTGTCGGCCACTCCGAGTCGATCAACCTCGAGTTCGAGGATTTCCTGGACGAGGACGAGGCCCGCGACATCCTGCGCGAGGCGCCGGGCATCATGGTGGTGGATAAGCGCGAAGACGGCGGATACATCACGCCGGTCGAATGCGTCGGCGATTTTGCCACCTACATTTCGCGCATCCGCCAGGACAGCACCATCGAGAACGGCCTGAACCTGTGGTGCGTGTCGGACAACCTGCGCAAGGGTGCCGCCCTGAACGCCGTGCAGATCGCCGAGCTTCTGGGCAACCGGATTCTGAAAAAGGGCTGATGGCCCGCGCGCCTGCCCGGCAATGCGCCGGGCGGGCCGACGATTCGCGCATCATGGCAAATGCCTTGCGCGACAGGTGGTAACGCGGGCGAAATGGCGCTTGCGAGGCGGCGCGCCGGTTTGAAAATCACTGCCCGTATTTCCGGAAAAAGAAGTGAAAACAATGTTCTGCGCGGTGACTAACCGGATCGCGCCGATTGGATATTGTTCCGTAAGCTCTCGGAAATGAATGCCAGGCTATAACTTCCGAACGACCTCGGACAATGTTCGGGAGAGGGACGGACGTGCAGGGCTGTTTTCGGTGACTGACGTGCAGGGGTGCGCGGCGGTCGTCAGGCCGATCAGCATGTCGCGCGTCGGATGGTTCGCCGGGCCGTGTTTTCGGGCCGCATCATCCATCGGGGCATTCGAAACGATGCTCCCGCCCCGGGCCGGGCCCGGAAGGCAAATCAAAGGAATTCAGCTGAAACCATTTCCCCCGCGGCTGCGTGCCTGCGCCGTGGGGGATAACCGGAGGACGATTCATGCAGCACATAGCGCGTCTTGTCAGCGAAACCATCCTGCCCGGCCTTCTGGGCTTCTGTCCGCCGCAGGCCGGCCCGGCACCATCCGCCCTTTGTCGCGATGAACTGGTCACACTTTTCGCGCAAGAGCTTGGGTATGACCGGGACTGACCCCCGCGCCATGGACGATCGCGGCGACGATGCCGTTCTCTGGCAATCGCTTGCCCAAAAGGCGCGTCAGCGACGCTGCGCTGCGCTGAACGCGGTCCGGATGCCGGTTCTCAACATCTTCTGGGACGGTCGCCCGCCCCGCCAGGCCCATACGGTGGTTGCGCAGATGTCCGATCTGCGGGTGCGCATGGGCCCCCGGCGGCAGTTGCTGGCCCCCATGACTGTCTAGCGGGGCCGGATGCAGTGTGTGTCAAAATCCGGGGCCACGTTAGCCGCGCCAGGCTGCCCCAAATCGGGCAGGGCCGGTTCTTTCCCGCCCCCGCCCGCAAGGCGTTTCACGCGCCGCTTGTCACAGCGAGACGAACTTCCCGACCGTCGGGTCCAGCGCCCAAAGCCCGCCTTCCCCGATGTCGGTCCACAACCCATGGAGGCTGAGCCGCTCTTCGCGCACCGCTTCGGCCACGAAGGGGAATGTCATCAGGTTCTCAAGCGAGATCTTGACGGCGGCCTTCTCAAGCTCGCCACGGCGGGCGGTGTCGTCGCCGCTGGACAGATTCTCGAAGCCGGGGCGCAGGATGTCCATCCAGCGGCCGATGAAGCTCGATTTCTGTTCCAGGTCGGGGGCGTTGCCCGAACACATGTCGTAACAGCCCTGGACGCCACCGCAGTTGGAATGGCCCAGCACGATGACATGGGCCACCTTCAGGGCGCTGACGGCATATTCCACCGCGGCCGAGGTGCCGTGGTGATCGCCGTCGTCGGTGAAGGGCGGCACCAGGTTGGCGATGTTGCGGTGAATGAAGAATTCGCCCTGATCCGCGCCAAAGATCGAGGTGACATGCACCCGGCTGTCGCAGCAGGAAATCACCATGGCGCGGGGGCGCTGGCCCTCGTCCGCAAGGCGACGATACCAGAACTTGTTCTCGCTGAACGTCGTGGCCTTCCAGCCGTGATACCGCTGAATCAGATATCCGGGAAGCGGGCGGACATGTTCCATCTTTCGACCCCTTTGCCTGTGGTGATGCCCGATCATGTAGTGCGATTTCTCATGGAATTCGAGCGATTTCTGCCAAGCACCGACAACGAATTGTTGAGCCTTCGGGGCGAGGCTGCGGGCGGGGCAGAAAGGTGGACGGGATGAGGAACACGGATCGCGTGGCGACGCTGCGACCGGTAGAACCGGTATCGATCGATACCGATTGCCTGGCGCGGTTGCGCGCCGCGGGCGGCGAAACCCATGGCGAGGGGCGGCTCGGCGAAACCCTTGAGGATTTGGCGCTTGGCCTGTCCCGTGTGGGCGGCGCCTATCGGCGGGGCCGGTTCGATGACATCCGGCGTGAATGCCTGGCCATCGGCCGGATTGCCGGGCTGATCGGGCTGGACCGGATGGCACGCGTGGCCCAAACCTCGGCGGCGCTGTCGGTGGCGGGGGATGGCGTGGCACTTTCGGCCAACCTGGCGCGGCTGATGCGCATGGGCAACGACGCCCTTGGCGCCATCTGGGACATCCAGGATCAGAGCATGTAGCCACCGCCAAACAGGGCTTGCGGGGGGGCACGGGCCGGTTAGGGTAGGGCAGAGAATGCCAGTTGCAGAAGGCCCGTCCCCCATGTCCCTTACCTTTGCCCCGACCGGTGAATCGGCGCTGCCGCTTCACGCGCTGACCAGCGAGACGCTTGAACCCTGGCTGAACGCGCAGGACGAGGCAGTTCAGACCTGGGTGCGTGCGAATGGTTTCACCGCCGGTGCCGGCGCGGTTCTGGTGCTGCCCGGGGCCTCGGGCGGGCCGGCAGGGGCGCTTGTCGGGCTGGGCAACCCCGCCGACAGCGACCGGCGCCGCTTCACCCTCGCGGCCGCCCGCGACAAGCTGCCCGAAGGCCCCTGGGCCCTGCAGGGCGTGCTGGACGACGAGGAACGCAACGAGGCGGCGCTGGGGTGGCTTCTGGCCGGATACCGCTTTGCCCGCTACGCCAGGGCCGAACCGCCGAAGGCCATGCTGGTGGCGCCCGAGGGCTGCGATGCCCCCCGGCTTGAGGCGATCGCCCGGGGCGAGGCGCTGACCCGCGATCTGATCAACACGCCCGCCGCAGACATGGGGCCATCGGCGTTAGAGCAGGCGGCCCGCGATCTGGCGGCCGAGACCGGCGCCGACATCCAGGTCACCACCGGCGATGCCCTGCTGCGCGAGAATTTTCCGATGATCCACGCGGTCGGGCGGGCGGCCGAGGATGCGCCCCGCCTGATCGACATGACATGGGGCACGGCAGGCCCGCGGCTGACGCTGGTGGGCAAGGGTGTCTGTTTCGACACGGGCGGTCTGAACCTGAAACCCGGTGCCTCGATGGCGTTGATGAAAAAGGACATGGGCGGCGCGGCCACCGTTCTGGGGCTGGCGCGGATGATCATGGCGCTGAACCTGCCGCTGCGCCTGCGGGTGCTGATCCCGGCAGTGGAAAACGCCGTTGCGGGCAACAGCTTCCGGCCCGGTGACATCCTGACCTCGCGCAAGGGGCTGACGGTGGAAATCAACAACACCGATGCCGAGGGGCGGCTGGTGCTGGCCGATGCCCTGGCGCTTGCGGCCGAGGGGGAATCGGACCTCACCATCTCGATGGCCACTTTGACGGGCGCGGCGCGGGTGGCCGTCGGCCCCGACCTGGCCCCCTTCTATTGCGACGATGACGGCATCGCCGCGGCCCTGGGGGCGGCGGGGGCGGGGGTGCGCGATCCGCTGTGGCGGATGCCCTTCTGGGCGCCCTATGAAACCATGATCGAACCGGGGATTGCCGATCTCGACAATGCGCCGGGCGGCGGCTTTGCCGGGTCGATAACCGCGGCGCTGTTCCTGCGCCGGTTTGCCGGAACCACGGCCCCCTATGTACATTTCGACATCTACGGCTGGAACCCCACCGCCGCCCCGGCCCGGCCCAAGGGCGGAACGGGACAGGGGGCGCGCGCGATCCTTGCCGCCCTGCCGCAGGTGCTGAAGCTGTGAGCGACCGTCGCACAACCCCCGCCAACCCCCGCGTGGCCGCCGCCCATCTTCAGGGGCAGGTAAGCGCCGAACGTTTCGTAACCGGGGATCCTGCCCAGGTCTGCGTCTTCGCCACCGGGTTGTTTGCCGCTCCGGGGGGCGGGCTCGACCGGCAGGTGCTGTTTGGCGATGTTGTCGATGTCTATGAGCGGCGCGACGGCTGGGCCTATGTCCGTGCGCAGAAGGATGGCTATTGCGGCTATCTGAACGCGGATGATCTTGGCGCGGTCGTCGCCCCCACCCATGCCGTCTGCCAGCGCCACACCCATGTCTATTCCGAAGCCGGGTTCAAGGCGCCAACGCTGGCCCGTCTGCCTTTTGGCGCAAGGATCGCCGTGACCGGCGAAACCGGCGTCTGGCATCTTGTGCAGTGGAGCGGCGTGGCCGGTCGTATCCATCGCGACCACCTGCGCCCGCTGTCGCGGCCGATGCCCGACCCGGCCGCAACCGCCGCGCTGTTCATCGGAACGCCCTATCTCTGGGCCGGCAATACCGGCGACGGGATCGATTGTTCGGGGCTGGTGCAGGCCGCCTGCCTTGCCGCCGATATTCCCTGCCCGGGCGACAGCGACCTTCAGGCGCAGGCGGTGGGGACGGCAATTGGCGATAATGAACCCTTTCGGCGCAATGACGTGATCTTCTGGAAGGGCCATGTCGCCCTGGCCGAAAGCGATGAGGTGATGATTCACGCGACGGCCAACGGCATGACCACCCTGCGCGAACCGATCCGCGATGCCATCGAAAGGATCATCGCGCAGGGCGATGGCCCGGTGACGGCGCGTCGGCGGTTGTTTCCCTGAACGTCGCTATTCGACGGCGCGGATCAGCTTGCGCTCAAGCACCCGCAGGACGACCCTGAGGTCGGCGCCCCGCTTCAATATCTGCCCATCCATGGCGATGACCGCATATTGGCCCTGCCGCCCCCGCAGGCGCGGCCGTTTCTCGATCCGGTAGATCGGGTTTTCCGCCGTGCGCCGGAAGACCGAGAAGATGGCGACATCGCGCAGGAACGACATGCCGTAGTCGCGCCATTCGCCCGCGGCCACCATGCGCCCGTAAAGCGTGAGGATGACCCCCAGCTCCCGGCGGTCGAAGGCGACACGATCGTCGGGATCGCTGCGTTGGGGAAAGGGGGTGGGGGGCTGCATGGTCATCCCCTCAACTCTGCCGACAACGCCGCCACTTGGCAAGCCGGAGGGTGACGCACGGCGTTGCGCAGGCCTGCCCGGAATGTGCCGCAAAATCACCCCGCCCCTTCCACGAAGCGGCCCTTCGCCTGCCCGGTTCGTCCGGCATACCAGACCCCGAGCGATACTTCGCTTCAGCCCGGTGTCGTGTTTGCATTGCCCCCACCAGTGCACGACACCGGGTCAAACCTTCCCGCACCGACAATTTCCCTCATCACGCAGAATTTGATGGACGCAGCGCATTCCGGCTCTAGGCTGATTGAGAATGTTCGCAACAAAGGGAATTTTCTTCATGAAACGACTGACGACTGCACTTATCGCGCTTGGACTGGCCAGCACCGCGGCCGTCGCCTATGCCGATGCCCATGCCGACGCCGTCAAGGCCCGCATGGAACTGATGAAGACCATCGGCGCCCAGACCAAGATCCTGGGGACGAATGCCAAGGGCGATTTCGATGCCGAGGCGGTGCAGGCCGCCGCGACCAAGCTGCACGAAGCCGCGATGATGATTCCCGAAGCCTTCGAGGCCAACGAAACCAACGACGAATCCGAGGCCCTGCCGAAGATCTGGGAAGATTTCGAAGGCTTCACCGCCAAGGCAGAGGGTCTGCAAGAGGCATCGATGGCCGCGATGGATGTCACCGACGCGGCCGCTCTGGGCGCTGCCATGGGCGATATCGGTGGCGCCTGCAAGGCCTGCCATTCCGAGTATCGCGCACAGAAGTGATCAGCCGCAGGTGACGCGCTGCACGATGTCCTGCCTGTCCACGAGGATGTTCAACCGCGTGGGCAGGTAATCGGTTGTCGCCGCCGAATTCGGGCGCAGGATGCGCACATTCATGTCGGTGGGCACCGGCACCTCGGCGATATTTTGCCCGATCCAGTCCTGGCCTTGCGCGATGTCGCAGGCGGCGGTTTCGGTGGGCAGGTCGCGCCCATCCTCGGTCGGAACGCATCCGGCCATCAGGGCCAGGGCGATGGCGCTTGCGGCATAGGTCTTTGGTTGCATTTCATCCTCGTTCTGTCACAGGGTTGAACCAAAGATATAGATCGGAGATCCGCCATGAAAACCCGCGCCGCCGTAGCCCTTGCCGCCGGAAAACCTCTTGAAGTGATGGAGGTCAACCTCGACGGCCCGCGCGCCGGCGAAGTGCTGGTCGAAATCAAGGCGACAGGCCTGTGCCACACCGATGAATTCACCCGCTCGGGCGCCGACCCCGAAGGCGCCTTTCCCGCGATCCTGGGCCATGAGGGCGCCGGCGTCGTGCTGGAGGTGGGCGAAGGCGTGACCAGCCTGCAACCGGGCGATCACGTCATCCCGCTTTACACGCCCGAATGCCGGACCTGCGAATACTGCCTGAACCCCAAGACGAACCTCTGCCAGTCGATCCGCACCACCCAGGGCCAGGGCGTCATGCCCGACGGCACCTCGCGGTTCTCGATGCTCGATGGCACGCCCATCCTGCATTACATGGGCTGTTCGACCTTCGCCAACCACACGGTGCTGCCCGAAATCGCACTGGCCAAGGTGCGCAAGGACGCGCCCTTCGACAAGATCTGTTACATCGGCTGTGGCGTGACCACCGGCATCGGTGCCGTGATCAACACCGCCAAAGTGGAAATCGGCAGCCGCGCCATCGTCTTCGGGCTGGGCGGTATCGGGCTGAACGTGATCCAGGGCCTGCGGCTGGCCGGGGCCGACCAGATTGTCGGCGTCGATCTGAACCCCGGCAAGGTCGAGATGGCGCGCCGCTTCGGCATGACCGATTTCGTCAATCCGAAAGAGGTGAAGGGCGATCTGGTGGGCCACCTTGTCGAACTTACCGGTGGCGGGGCCGATTATACCTTCGATGCCACCGGCAATGTCGACGTGATGCGCACGGCGCTGGAAAGCGCGCACAAGGGGTGGGGCGAGAGCATCATCATCGGCGTGGCCCCCGCTGGGGCCGAGATTTCCACCCGCCCGTTCCAGCTTGTCACCGGGCGCAGCTGGCGCGGCACCGCCTTTGGCGGCGCGCGCGGCCGCACCGATGTACCCAAGATCGTCGACTGGTACATGGACGGCAAGATCGAGATCGACCCGATGATCACCCACACCATGGGGCTGGACGACATCAACAAGGGCTTCGACCTGATGCACGAAGGCAAGAGCATTCGCGCGGTCGTGACCTACTGATCCGGTCACGATGACAAATCCCGTCATGGGCGGCCCTGGCCGCTCATGACGATTGTCAGAAGGCTGAGTGGTGGCTAGCATCCTGTTATCCTTCACATTCAATGGATGACATTCATGAAGACCCTTCTGATTTCCTCGATCATCTCGCTTTCCCTGCTTGGCCCCGCCATGGCGCAGGACTCGGCCTCTCCGGCCACCATGGATGAAATTGCCATGTCCGAAAAACTGATCGCGCTCGGCCAGGCGCGGGGGGAACCCCTGCTGGTGCTGGCGGCGATCCGGCTGCGCGCCACCCTGGGCGGCGAAACGGGGGCCGCGGGCGATACCCTGACCAGTCGCGAAGATGCCTTCGCCCTGGCCCGGGAACTGGCGGGCGATGATCCCGCCATGGCGGGCATCATCGACGACGCCGAAACCGAGGGATCGCGCCGGATGCCGATCTGCGGCCCGCTCTGGTGCTATTGAGCGCTGTCAACGGCGGTGCAATCTGATATGGGGGCGGTCATGAAACACCATGATCGCCCCCTCTACGCCGTCCTGATCGACGCCGACAACATTCCCGCCAAGTTCGCCAGCGCGATCCTGAAAGAGATCACCAGTTTCGGAGAGCCGGCCCTGCGCCGGGTCTACGGCGACTGGTCTTCGGGGCAACTGGCCAACTGGTCGGGGACGGTGCGCGCTCTGGGCCTTGTCGCCCATCAGGAAACCGCCAACACCAAGGGCAAGAACGCCAGCGACATCGGCCTTGTGATCGACGCCATGGACATCCTGCACACCGGGCGGTTCGACGGTTTCGTGCTGGTCAGCTCGGACAGCGATTTCACCGCGCTGGCCAACCGCATCCGCGAACAGGGGCTGGACGTGATCGGCATCGGCGAGGGCAAGGCGCCCGAATCCCTGCGCAACGTCTGCAACCGGTTCATCCTGATCGAGAACATCGTCGATGAAGAACCCGCAGCCCCGGCAAGGGGGGAAACCCCCGCCCCGACCGGCAAGCAGCCGCCGATCAACGCGGTGCCGCTGATCCTCAAGGCGATGGACAAGATCGACCAGGACGATGAATGGTACGCCCTTGGCCCGCTGGGCCAATACATCATGGCCGACAATCCCGATTTCGACACCCGCACCTATGGCAAGCGCAAGCTGAGCGATCTGGTGCAGGAATTGAAGCGCTTCGAAACCAAGAAGGTCGGCAGCCAGTTCCAGCTGCGCCGGGTCGACTGAACCGTCACCAAGCCCGGTAACGGGCTTGGGTCACGACGCCCGGTAGCGGGCGATACCTACGACGCCCGGTAGCGGGCGATATTCACGACGCCCGGTAGCGGGCGATGAACATCTCGACCGCGCCGCGGATGACGCGATCGACTTCTTCGTCGTCGAAGCGGGTCTGCAAGCCGAACACGATGCGCGGGAACAGATGCGCCTTGCACAGTTCGGCAAACTGGTGCGCGGCCAGGGAACGGTCGTCGATGGCCAGTTCGCCCCGCGCGATGGCCAGGTCGAAATACTGCACCAGGCTGGCTTCCACCATGCCCGGCCCGCTTTCATAGAATTGGCGGCCCAGCTCGGGAAAACGCTCGGCCTCGGCCACGCAGATGCGAAAGACCTTCTGGCCGATGTCCGACAGGAAGAACCGGATCAGGTGCGATCCGGCCTCGAACAGCACGACTGAGGGGGCGGCCGACATGTCGATGCGGGCCGTGGCGATTTCGGCCTGGCGGCTGCATTCGGTCCTCGCCACCTCCATGAACAGCAGGCGCTTGTCGGGGAAATAGCTGTAAAGCGTCGCCTTCGACACACCGGCCTCTTTGGCGATGGTATCGACGCTTGCGCCCTCGAACCCATCCTTCAGAAAGACCGACCGGGCACCGTCAAGCACCTGTTCGAACTTGCGCCCCTTCTTGATGCCGTCATGCGATGTGGTCATGCTGCCCCCGGTTTTTGGTCACGATAGACTGAAACGTTCAGTTTCAGCAAGGAACCCCGGGGGCGGCAGGGCGGCTTACTTGCCGGGCTGACAGGCCACCTGGGTGCAATCCTTGGTCGAGATGCTGCCATCCGCCGGCGGAAAGCTGAGATCGGGCGGCAGGATCTGCATGGCGTTGGCCCCCATGGTGCCAAGAAGAAGGGCGGTGGCGGCGGCGATGGAAAGACGTTTCATGGTGATTCTCCACAACTGAACTATTCTGTTCAGATAAATAAACCGAACGGTTCAGATTGCAAGCCTTGCCTTGGCTGAATTTTCGGATACCTTAGAATCATTCTAAACTGGAGCCTGCGATGATTCCCGGATTCTCGAACCGCCGTCGTTTCGGCGACCTGTCGCAACAGGAAACGCTGGCGCTTGCCATTTCGTCAGAGGAGGACGACGCGCGGATCTACCGCACCTATGCCGAACGGCTGCGCGGCGATTTTCCCGCTTCGGCCGCCGTGTTCGACGGCATGGCCGCCGAAGAGGACGAACACCGCCGCCGCCTGATCGCGCTGCATCAGGCCCGCTTCGGCGATGTCATTCCGCTGATCCGGCGTGAATATGTGTCGGGCTTCTATGCCCGACGCCCTGTCTGGCTGATCGAGAACCTGGGAATCGAACGCATCCGCGACGAGGCCGAGGCAATGGAGCGGGATGCCCAGGCCTTCTATGAAAAGGCGGCAGCCCGGGCCGAGGATGCCGAAACCCGCAGTCTTCTGGGCGATCTTGCTGCCGCCGAGGCCGGGCATTCCGACCTGGCCGCCGCCCTGGCGCGCGAACACCTGAGCGACGACAGCCGCAGCGCCGAGGAACGCACCGCCCACCGCCAGTTCATCCTGACCTGGGTGCAGCCGGGCCTTGCGGGCTTGATGGACGGTTCGGTGTCCACCCTTGCGCCGATCTTCGCGGCGGCTTTTGCCACCGGCGATACCTGGCAGACCTTCCTCGTGGGGCTTGCGGCCTCGGTCGGGGCGGGGATCTCGATGGGTTTCACCGAGGCCGCCAGCGACGATGGCGCGATTTCCGGGCGGGGCAGCCCGCTGAAGCGTGGCCTGGCCGCGGGGGTGATGACCACGCTTGGCGGTCTGGGCCATGCGCTGCCCTATCTCATCCCCGATTTCTGGACCGCCACCATCGTCGCCGGAATCGTGGTGTTCTTCGAGCTTTGGGTGATCGCCTGGATTCAAAACCGGTTCATGCAGACGCCATTCTTCCGCGCAGCCATGCAGGTGGTGCTGGGGGGCGCGCTGGTGCTGGCGGCGGGAATCCTGATCGGATCGGGCTAGGGCGGCGCCGTCGGACCCTCCGGGGGGAGTATTTTGTGCAAGAAAGAGGGCGGGCCGATTGTCAATGCCGGGGCGTGGGGATAGCCACGTTGCATGATCGACGTCTTTCTCAAAACGCTGCCATTCTTCGCGCTGGTCGCCCTTGGCTACGGGGCCGCGCGAAGCCGGTTCTTCACCGCCGAGGCGACGGCCTATCTGACGAAATTCGTGTTCTATTTCGCCCTCTCGGCGATGCTGTTCCGCTTTGCCGCGAACCTGTCGTTCTGGGACGTGGTGCAGCCGCGCCCGATGCTGGCCTATCTTGGCGCCACGCTGGCAGTCTATCTGCTGGCCAGTGCGGCGGGGGTATTCCGCCGGATCGGTGTGGCTCAGGCCGCGATCGAGGCGCAATGCGCGGTGATCGGCAACGTCGGCTTTTTGGGCGTGCCCATGCTGGCGCTGTTGCTGGGCGAGGGGGCCGTGGGGCCGATCATGATGATCCTGGCGGTCGATCTGATCGTCTTCGGATCGCTGGCGGTGATCCTGATCACCGGGTCGCGCCACGGCAAGGTGACCTCGGCCACCCTGCGCACGGTGGGGATCGGCCTTGTGTCGAACCCGATGATCGTTTCCATCGCGCTGGGGTTCTCGTGGGCGGCGCTGGAATGGCCGATCCCGGCCCCGATGAACGAATTCCTGGCCATCCTGGGCGGTGCGGCCACCCCCGGCGCGCTGTTTGCCATCGGCGCCTCGCTGGCCGGAAAATCGGCCGAGCGGCTGAGCGTCGCCGCCTGGCTTTCGTTCTGCAAGCTGGTGCTGCACCCGGCGGCGGTGGCCTTCATGGTGCTGATCGTGATGCCGGTCGATGTCTATACCGCGGGGGTGATGATCGCTTCGGCGGCGCTTCCCGTGGCGGGCAACGTCTATATGATTGCCCAGCACTACGGTGTGGCACCGCAGCGGGCCTCGGCGTCGATCCTGGTGTCGACGGTGATCTCGGTGGTCACCGTCTCGGTGGTCATTGCCTGGATCGTGGCGGGCGGGGCGGTTGTCAGCCCGACCGCCGCAGGATAGCCATGGGGCCAGTGAAGAAGGGGGCAAGGCGATGAAGACACTTTCCGAGAATGCGTGTTTCGGCGGGATGCAGGGGGTCTATTCCCACACCTCCGAGGCCTGCGCGGGCGACATGACCTTCGGGCTGTTCCTGCCGCCTCAGGCCAAGGCAGGGCCGGTTCCGGTGCTGTGGTATCTTTCGGGTCTGACCTGTACCCATGAAAACGCCATGGTGAAGGCGGGCGCCCAGGCCCACGCCGCCGCCCATGGCATCGCGCTGGTCTTTCCCGATACCTCGCCGCGCGGTGAGGGCGTGGCCGATGACGAGGCCTTCGACATGGGGCAGGGCGCCGGGTTCTACGTGAACGCGACGCAGAAGCCTTGGGCCGACCATTTCCGCATGTGGGATTATCTGGCCGACGACCTGCCCGCCGCCCTGGCCGATCAGCCGCTGGACTGGGACAGGCAGGCGATCACCGGGCATTCCATGGGCGGGCATGGCGCGCTGACCCTGGCGATGGGCCTGCCGGGGCGCTTTGCCTCGGTTTCGGCCTTCTCGCCCATCTGCAACCCCACCGGCAGCGATTGGGGCCGCAAGCAGTTCACCGGCTATCTTGGCGCGGATGAGGCGGCTTGGGCCGATCATGACGCCAGCCTGCTGATGGCGAAGGCGGGGTTCGACGGGCCGGTTCTGGTGGATACCGGGACGCAGGATCAGTTTCTCGACCTGCTGCGCCCCGAAACCCTGGCCCATGCCATGGTGCAGCGCCGCCAGCAGGGGGCGGTGCGGATGCAGCCCGGCTATGACCACAGCTATTTCTTTGTCTCGACCTTCATGGGCGATCATGTCGCCTTCCATGCCGAGGCGCTGAAGCGGTGATCTATGTCGATGCCGATGCCTGCCCGGTCAAGGCCGAGGCCGAAACGGTGGCGACCCGGCTGAAGACGAAGATGTTCCTGGTCTGCAACGGCGGGCTGCGCCCTTCGCGCAACCCCTTTGTCGAACTGGTGATCGTGCCCGACGGCCCCGACGTGGCCGACATGTGGATCGCCGAGCGGGCCAAGACCGGCGACGTGGTGATCACCGCTGACATTCCGCTGGCGGCCCGGGTGATCGAAAACGGCGCCCGGGTGGTGAAGCACAACGGCGAGGCCCTGACCCAGGCCAACATCGGCACCGTCCTGGCCACCCGCGACCTGATGAGCGACCTGCGCGCCGCCGATCCCTTTCGCCAGGGCGGCGGACGGGCCTTTACAAAGGCCGACCGCTCTCGTTTCCTCGATGCATTGGACAGGGCCGCGCGGGCGGCGGAAAAGGACAAGACATGACTGTCAACGCGGTGATCTTCGACATCGGCAACGTTCTGATCGAATGGCAGCCCGAGCGGTACTATGACCGCACCATCGGGGAGGCCCGGCGCAAGGCGTTGTTCGCCGAAGTCGATCTGCACGCCATGAACGATCTGGTGGACAGGGGCGAGGATTTCCGCACAACCATCTATGACATGGCCGATGCCACGCCGGCCTGGGCCGATGAGATCCGCGCCTGGCACGACAACTGGATCGAACTGGCGCAGCCGGCGATTCCGCATTCCGTCAAGCTGCTGCGCGCCTTGCGGGCCAGGGGCGTGCCGGTCTTCGCGCTGACCAACTTCGGCGATGGCACCTTCGATTATGCCGCGACGGTCTATGACTTCCTGAATGAATTCGACCGCCCCTATGTGTCGGGCCGCATGAAGGTGATCAAGCCCGACCCGAAGATTTACGAGATGGTGGAACAGGATTGCGGGTTTGCGCCCGAAACGCTGCTGTTTGCCGATGACCGGGCCGACAATATCGCGGCGGCGCAGGCGCGGGGCTGGCAGGGGCACCTGTTCACCGGGCCCCAGGGCTGGGCCGACCGCCTGGTGGCCGAGGGCCTGCTGACCCCGGAGGAGGCCGCAGCATGAGCTTTGCGACGATCTCTTTCGAACAGGGCGAGGCGGCGCTGGATTGGCTGGCCCTGACCGAGGCGCTGGAAGCGGGCCACGCCCTGCCCCGGGCCAGCATCGAGGACAGCTTCCTTTACCGTGGCAAGGATACGGTTCTGTCGCGCGCGGCCTGGATCGACGGGCTGGGCATGGCGGTGAAGACCGCCACCATCTTTCCGGGCAATCCGGGCGCGGGCAGGCCGATGATCAACGGTGGCCTTTCGCTGTTTTCCGACGCGGATGGCACCCTGGCGGCGCTGGTGGATTTCCACCTTGTCACGAAATGGAAGACGGCGGGCGACAGCCTTCTGGCGGCGCGTCACCTGGCCCGCCCCGACAGTCGGAACATCCTGATCCTGGGGGCGGGCAACCAGGCCCGCGCCACGCGGCAGGCCTATGGCGCACTGTTTCCCGATGCGCGTTTCACGATCTGGAACCGCACCCCCGAAAATGCCGCGAAACTGGCGGGCGAATACCCGGCAACCACCCCCGCCGAAGATCTGGAACAGGCGGTCCGGGGGGCCGATGTGATCGTCGGCACCACCATGTCGACCGATCCGATCCTGCGGGGCGAATGGCTTTGCCCCGGGCAGCATGTCGATCTGATCGGCGCCTATCGCCCCGACATGCGCGAGGCGGACGATACGGCCCTGACCCGCGCCGACCTGTTTGTCGACAGCCGCGACACCACGCTGGACCATATCGGCGAGCTGAAGATCCCGCTGGCCGGGGGCGTGATCAGTCGCGACAGCGTGATCGCCGATTTCTACGACCTGCCCACCGGCGCCTTCCAACGCACCTCGCCCGAACAGATCACCCTGTTCAAGAACGGCGGCGGTGCGCATCTTGACCTGATGACCGCCCACCACATCATGAACGCGGTGCAAGGCCGGGCCGCATGAGTGGGCCGCAACCTTTCCACCGCCACGGCTCGATCCTTTTGCGCGGCGAGGTGGCCCGGCTTTGCGTTGTCCGACCTGCCGGATCTCGCAGGTGATGGGCTGGCTGCTGCTTGTCGTTCTGGCGATGCTGGCAGCCGCACCCTGGGCGATCGAAAGGGCCCGCACGCCGGCGGACAACAGCGCCGGGGCAAAAACCCACCACCGCTGGCGGGGCCCCGAGGACGGGCCGGTTGCCGTCTGCGTCCACGGGTTGACCACGCCTTCGCTCATTTATGACCCGCTGGCGCAACGTCTGGCCGAAGCCGGGTATCGCACGCTTGCCTACGATCTGCCGGGCCGTGGGCGATCGGCGCCGCAGCCGGGCGCGCAGGATGGCGCCTTCTTCCTGCGCCAGTTGGAATCGCTTCTGACGGCCGAGGGGATCGGGAAGATCGACCTGCTGATCGGCTATTCCATGGGCGGATGCATCGTGACCCGCTTTGCGGCGCGGTTTCCTGAACGTGTGGGGCGGCTGGTGCTGCTGGCCCCGGCCGGTCTGCTGCACAATGCCGGGCCGCTGGCCGAATTCCTGCGCCGCACGCCGGTGATCGGCGATGGCCTGATGCTGGCCTTCGGTGGGCTGGTGATGCGCCGCGATCTTGCAAAGCTGCCGCCATCGCCCCTGCGCGATCTTCAGATGGCCCAGACGGGGCAGCGCGGGTTCCTGCCCGCCGTCCTGTCCTCGCAACGCCATATCCTGAGCGAGGACATGCGCCCGCACCACCGCAGCATCGCCGCCGCAGGGGTTCCGACGCTTGCCATCTGGGGCATCGAGGACAGCGTGATTCCCGTCTCGAACGTGGGGCGCCTGGCCGAGGTGAACCGCATCGCCCACCAGGCCACCGTTCCGGGGGCCACCCATGCGCTGCCCAATTCCCACCCCGACCAGGTGATGGAAGAGATCCGCGAATTCCTGAACGACACAACGACAGATCGGACGTCATGACCCTTTACGCCATCGGAGATATCCACGGCCAGCTTGACATGCTGCGCGCGGCCCACGCCCGGATCGCCGCCGACCGCGCGAAACACGACGCCCCCGATGCCCCCATCGTGCATCTGGGCGATCTGACCGACCGTGGCCCTGACAGCCGCGGCGTGCTGGACTATTTGATCGCCGGTATGGCCCGCGGCGCGCCCTGGATCGTGCTGAAGGGCAACCACGACCGGATGTTCCAGGGCTATCTTGACGATCCGGCCTATCACGACAGCGGGCTGCGCAGCGGTCTGTCCTGGCTTGACCCGCGCCTTGGGGGCGATGCGACGCTGGCGTCGTACGGGGTGGATGTCGATTCGGGGCGCGATTTGGCTGAGATTCAGCGCGATGCCTGCACGGCAGTGCCCGCCGCGCACCGGGAATTCCTTGCCGGTCTGCCCCTGACCCACCGGACCGACGATCTGTTCCTGGTCCATGCCGGCATCCGCCCCGGCGTGCCGCTGGATCGGCAGGTCGAGGATGACCTGGTGTGGATCCGCCAGGATTTTCTGCCCGACACCCGCGATCACGGGCCGCTGATCGTCCATGGCCACACGGCGGTGGAGCAGCCCGAACATGCCGGCAACCGGGTCGACCTCGACACTGGCGCGGGCTATGGCCGGGCGCTGACGGCGGCGGTGTTCGAAGGGCGATCCTGCTTCATCGTCACCGATGAGGGGCGCGTGCCGCTGCTGCCCTAATCCGGGCTTCCCAGGTGCTGCGTCCCACGGGCGCGGGCCAGGGCGATCTGACGCTGGCGTTCGCGAAAGCGCGCCCTGTCGGCTTCGGAAATCGTGTCGATGCAGGCCGGGCAGGAGACACCCGGCTCAAACCCGGGCTGCGCCTTGTCGCTGTCACTGATCGGGCGGCGGCAGGCATGGCAAAGCTCATGGCTGCCGGGCCGCAACCCATGGCCCACCGACACCCGCTGATCGAAGACGAAACATTCCCCCTGCCAGAGCGAATCTTCTTCGGGCACCTCCTCAAGGTACTTCAGGATGCCGCCTTTGAGGTGAAACACCTCGTCTACCCCCTGGGACATCAGGTAATTGGTGGATTTCTCGCAGCGGATGCCGCCGGTGCAGAACATGGCGATCCGCTTGCCTTCGAACCGGTTTTTGTTTGCGGCCCACCAGTCGGGGAAATCGCGGAAGGTCGGGGTCTGCGGATCGACGGCGCCCTGGAACGTGCCGATCCCCACCTCGTAATCGTTGCGGGTGTCGATCACGGCGACATCCGGCGCGGCGATCAGCGCGTTCCAGTCCTGCGGATCGACGTAATGCCCCGTGCCTGCAACCGGATCGACGCCGGGCTGGCCCATGGTCACGATTTCGCGTTTCAGGCGAACCTTCATGCGCAGGAAGGGCTGGGTTTCGGCCTGGCTTTCCTTCCAGTCCATCGCGCCGCAGCCCGGAAGGCCGCGGATATGGGCCAGAACCGCGTCGATTCCATCGCGGCTGCCCGCGATGGTGCCGTTGATCCCCTCGGGCGCCAGCAGCAGGATGCCCCTGATCCCCTGGTCCGCACAAAGCGCGGCCAGCGGGACGCGTAGGGCGTCCGGGTCTTGAAAGCGGGTGAACTGGTAAAGCGCGGCGATGGTGATCATGGCGGGCAAATACGCCCTTGGCCGGCGCGCGGCAAGGTGTAGGGTGGGGGCATTGCAACGGATGCGAGGCTCCATGACGACGAAATCCGCCCTTCTGGTCATCGACATGCAGAACGATTTCTGCCCCGGCGGCGCCCTAGCCGTGGCCGGCGGAGATGAGATCGTGCCGGGGATCAACGCCCTGATGGACAGGTTCGACGCCGTGATCCTGTCGCAGGACTGGCATCCGGCGGGCCATTCGTCCTTCGCCTCAAGCCACCCCGGCGCCGCCCCGATGAGCGTGACCGAGATGCCCTATGGCCCGCAGGTGCTGTGGCCGGATCACTGCATCCAGGGCAGCGAGGGCGCGGCGTTTCACCGCGGTCTGCGCACCGATGGCGACATGATCATCCGCAAGGGGTTCAACCCCGCGATCGACAGCTATTCGGCCTTCTTCGAGAACGATCACGAGACGCCCACGGGGCTTGAGGGCTATCTGCGCAGCCGCGGGATCGGGGCCATCACGCTTGTCGGGCTGGCGCTGGATTTCTGCGTGAACTACTCGGCCGTGGACGGGGCGCAGTTGGGTTTCGACGTGACGGTGCAAAGCGATCTCTGCCGCGCCATCGATTTCGACGGCTCGCTTGCGACGGCGCGGACGGCGATGGAGAAGGCGGGGGTGCGGCTGGTCTGACGGATGGCGCTCGGCTGCGCCATCGCCCCACCCGCCATCCCGTCAGCGCAGGCCCGTGGCCGGGTCGAGGCCAAGCATCAGGTTGAGGTTCTGCACCGCCGCGCCTGATGCGCCCTTCCCGAGGTTGTCGAGGATGGCCGAAAGGACGACACGGCCTTTCCCGGCATCGCCCAGCACGGCAAGTTCGAGATCGTTGGTGCCGTTCAGCGCCTGCGGTTCCTCGCGCGCCTGCTGTGCCGCGAGGGGGCGGACACGGACGAAGCCGCTGGCATAGTGATCGGCCAGGGCGGCGTGCAGATCCTGCGCCGAGCCCTTGAACATGCCCGGATGCAGCGCGATCTGCACCACCATCCCCTGGGCGAAGGGGCCCACCGAGGGAATGAACATCGGGGTGGCGTCAAGCTGGGCGTGGGTCACGATTTCGGGCAGGTGCTTGTGGGTCTGGCCGGTGGCGTAAACGAAGCTGCCCATGGCGCTGTCGCCGTCGAATTCGGCGATCAGGGATTTCCCGCCGCCGGTATAGCCCGAGATCCCGAAGATCGAGATCGGCGTGTCCGGCGCCAGCAGCCCCGCATCGCGCAGGGGCCGCAACAGCGCGATGGCGCAGGTGGAGTAGCACCCCGGGTTGCTGACCCGGGCCGCGCCGGCCACTGCCGCCTCTTGCCCGGGGGCCATTTCGGGAAAGCCGAAGGTCCAGGCCGGATCTGTGCGGTGGGCGGTGCTGGCGTCGATCAGCCGGGTGCCGGTGTCGGCGCAAAGCTTCACCGCCTCGCGGGCCGCGTCATCGGGCAGGCAGAGGATGGCCACATCGGCGCCGGCCAGGGCCTCGGCCCGGGCGTCGGCGTCCTTGCGGCGATCTTCGGGCAGCGAGATCAGCGTGATGTCATCGCGCGGGCTGAGGCGGTCGCGGATCTGCAACCCGGTCGTGCCAACTTCGCCGTCGATGAATACCCGTGCCGTCATGATGCGTTCCTTGTTCTGCGTCAAAGGGGGATAGCCTGTTGCGCGCCTCTTGCCAAGATTGGCGGATGCGCGGGTGTGACGGTTGGAATTGAGTATTTTCGGCAAGAAAGAACCGGCCCCTTCTCTTTCTTGCTTCAAATACTCAAAATCCGCCGCCTGCCACGAGGGCCTTGCCCCTCGGGCCAAGATCGGGCCACAAAGGGCGGCGTTTCCGAAGGAAAAACCCATGGTCGACATTGCCACCCGCGTCTGGAACCACAAATGGAAGATCGATCCGATCGTCCGGTCGCTGATCGACACGGATTTCTACAAGTTGCTGATGTGCCAGTCGGTGTTCCGCAACAAGCCGGAAACCCAGGTGACCTTCAGCCTGATCAACCGCACCAAGTCGATCCGGCTGGCCGACCTGATCGACGAGGGCGAGTTGCGCGAGCAGCTGGACTATGTGCGGACATTATCGCTGAGCCGGGGCGAGAGCACCTGGATGCGCGGCAATACCTTCTATGGCAAGCGGCAGATGTTCACCCCCGAGTTCATGGACTGGTTCGAGGCGCTGCGCCTGCCGCCCTATCACCTGGAAAAACGGGACGGGCAGTATGAGCT
Organism: Oceaniglobus trochenteri; assembly: GCF_020529025.1. GTDB lineage: Bacteria > Pseudomonadota > Alphaproteobacteria > Rhodobacterales > Rhodobacteraceae > Oceaniglobus > Oceaniglobus trochenteri. The sequence continues at coordinate 86,189 of NZ_JACNMM010000003.1, read as the reverse complement.
GACCTTCGAGGGCAAGTGGCCCGAGGTGATGCTGTGGGAAATTCCGGCGCTGGCGGTGCTGATGGAGCTGCGCGGGCGGGCGGTTCTGAACGACATGGGCCGGTTCGAGCTTCAGGTGCTTTATGCCCGGGCGATGACCAAGCTTTGGGAGAAGGTCGAGGGGCTGCGGGATGTGCCCGACCTGAAGCTGGCCGATTTCGGCACGAGGCGGCGGCATTCCTTCCTCTGGCAGGATTGGTGTGTCCAGGCGATGCAGGAGGGGCTGGGCGAGAAGTTCACCGGCACCTCGAACTGCCTGATCGCCATGCACCGCGAGCTTGAGGCGATCGGCACCAATGCGCACGAACTGCCCATGGTCTATGCCGCCCTGGCCGAGGGGGACACCGCCCTGCGCCGCGCCCCCTATGACGTTCTGGCCGATTGGCACGAGGAGCATGAGGGCAACCTGCGGATCATCCTGCCCGACACCTATGGCACGAAACCCTTCCTGGACGGGGCGCCCGACTGGCTGGCGGGCTGGACGGGCATCCGCATCGATTCGGGCGATCCGGCGACGGGGGCGGAAACCGCCATCGCATGGTGGAAGTCGCGGGGCGAGGACCCGCGGGAGAAGCTGGTCATCTTCTCGGATGGTCTGGACGTCGAGAAGATCGTGCAGTTGCAGGCCCAGTTCAACGGCCGCGTCCGGGTGTCCTTCGGCTGGGGGACACTGCTGACCAATGATTTCCGGGGGCTGGTGCCGGGCGATGCCCTGGCGCCGTTTTCCCTGGTCTGCAAGGCGGTCAGTGCCAATGGCCGCCCCACCGTTAAACTGTCGGACAATCCCAACAAGGCCATGGGGCCGGGGTTGGAGATCGAACGCTACAAGCGGGTTTTCGGGGTGGGCAATCAGAAGCCGCAGGCGGTGGTCGTCTGAGGCAGGGGCGGACCGGGGTTCCACCCCGGACCCCGGAGTATTTCAGGCAAGAAAGAGCCCGGTCAGCCCAGAAAGGCGGTGGCCAGCGACAGGGCGCGTTCGGCGTAGGTGCGTTGGCGCGGATCGTCGGGCGGCAGGCGGGGGATCACCCAGCCGGTGCTGGCCAGGGCGCGCAGCAGGGTGAAGAGCGCCATGTCGTCATGGCCGCGGCCATAGCCATCGCAGAGCGCGGCGGCGAGATCGCTGAAATGGGCGCAGTCGACATGCTGCACCAGGGCCGTTCCAAGATCGTAGAGGTGGATGCCGAAACCGCCATCGTCGAAGTCGATGATGCTAAGGTGATCGGCACGGCCCAGGATATTCTCTTGCAGAAGATCGGCGTGGATCAGGCCGGTGGTGTCGTTGCGGCGTGACAGTTCGGCGTGGGCAGTTTTCCGGACCTGTTGCAGGAGGTCGGCCTCGGCGGTGCTGAGCGCGGGGTTGTTCCAGAAGGGCCCCCAGAGGGGGGCCCTGCCCAGGAGGCCGCCGATATCCCAGGCGGGCCGTTCAAAGCCGGTGGGAATGGCCATCCTGGCGGAAAGGCGGTGCATCTGCGCGACGCGCTGGCCGAGGGCGTGGTAGAGGCGGCAGTGCTCTTCGGTCGTGCCGGCGAAGGCCTCTCCCATGGCGCCGATGGCCGGGGCGTCGACCCAGGCGACAAGCGAGGCGCGCGGCCCGAAGGCCGGTTGCGCCAGCAGATTGCCTTCGGCGGTGCGTATCGGGCTGGGGCAGGGAAACCCCTGTTGTGCGAGATATTCGGTCCAGGCCAGTTCGGAGCGGATGGCGGCGTCGGTCTGGTACCCGGCCCGGTGCAGGCGCAGGGCGGCCCGGCTGCCCGTGGCGAGCGTGACTTCGAAAACGGCGTTCTCGCGGTTGGCGATCAGGCGCGCCACGGTGCCCGCGCCCCAATGGCGCAGGGCGGCCCCGGCGAGCGCGAGGGCTTCGTCCTCATGCATGGTCGGCCAGGACCTGGGCAAGGGTGTCGGTGGCCAGGTCGATCTGTTCGGCGGTGATCGGCAGGGGCGGGCGCATCTTGAGGATGTTCATGTGCCGCCCGATGCGCCCGATCAGGACGCCGCGATCCTTCATGTCCTCGACGATGCGCGCGGCGAGGTCGGTGGCGGGTTGGCCGTTGTCTTCCAGCACCGCGCCGAAGAACAACCCGTTGCCGCGGATCTCGGTGATTGCGGGGTGGGAGAGGGCCTGCATCCGCTGGCGGGCATGGTGGCCCATGGCGGCGGCATGGGCGACAAGGCCGTCGCTTTCGATCACGTCCAGCGTGGCGTTGACCGCGGCCGCCGAAACCGGGTTGCCGCCGAAGGTGTTGAAATAGCCGAATGCGGTGCGGAAGGCCGACATGACCTTTTCGCTGGCCACGGTCGCGGCGACGGGGTGGCCATTGGCCATGGGTTTGCCCAGGGTCACCACATCGGGCGCGATCCCCAGCCAATCATGCCCCCACCACTGACCGCAGCGCCCGAAGCCCGGCTGCACCTCGTCGCAGAGCACAAGGCCGCCGGCGGCGCGGATCGCTTCGACGGTCGGGTCAAGGAAGCCCGGCGCGATGTTGGGCAAGCCTTCGTTGGCGAAGACGGGGCAGAGCATCATGCCCGAAAAGCCGAAGCCTGCCGCCTGCAGTTCGGCGATGGCACGGCGGACATGGGCGGCGAAATCCTCGGGGTCGGTATCTGATTCGGGGGCGGGCACCAGGCGCACATGGGGCGGATAGCCACCGATGGGCGGGCGCCGTGTGGAGAGCTGCGCCGTGGCGGTGGTGTTGCCGTGATAGGTGTTGTCGGTGGCGATCACCCCCGTGGCGCCTGTCACTGCCTGGGCCATGCGAAGGGCGATGTCGTTCGCCTCGGACCCGGTGCAGACCATGATGCCCTGGGTCAGCCCGTGCGAGAGGGTTGCCGTTATCCGGTCGAGGGCGTCGAGGATGCCTTCGTGCAGGTAGCGCGTGTGGGTGTTCAGCGTTCCCGCCTGACGGGCGATCGCCCCGACCACATGGGGGTGGCAATGACCGACGTGGGGCACGTTGTTGTAGCAGTCGAGATAGCGCTTGCCCGCATCATCCCAGAGCCAGACACCTTCGCCGCGCACCAGGTGCACCGGGCGGTCATAGAAGGTGGGAACATTCGGGCCAAGGCGGGCGGCGCGGCGGGCGAGAAGATCTGTCATGGGGGGAACTTAGCGAAAGCGCGGACGGGGGCCAGCCCCCATCGCCCGTTCCGGGCGATTCCCCCGGGATATTTTCGGACCAAAGATGGAGGGGGATCTATTCGTCGGGCGAGACACTGCCGCGCATGGCCTTGATGGTGCCGCGAACCTTCTTGGCCTTCAGGCGCCGCTTTTTCGACCCCAGTGTCGGGCGGGTGGCGATGCGGCGTTTCGGGGCCTTGGTGGCGGCGAGGATCAGTTCGGCCAGACGGTCGCGGGCAAGATCGCGGTTGCGGGCCTGGCTGCGGGTTTCATCGACGAAAAGGACGACCGCGCCATCCTTTGTCCAACGCCGACCGGCCAGGCGGCGCAGGCGGTTCTTCACCGGGCCGGGCAGGTTGGGGGAGCGTTCGGCCTCGAACCGCAGTTCGACGGCGGTGGAGACCTTGTTGACGTTCTGCCCGCCCGGCCCCGAGGCGCGGGTGAACTGTTCGCTCATCTCCCAGTCCTCGATGGCGATGGTGTCGTTGATCCGGAGCATGGCTCAGCGGGGGGGGGTGAAGGCGGGGGCGGGCATGTGCGGCGGTCCTTTTGGTGGCTATGGTGCGATCATGGGGGTGGCCGGGGGCAAGGTGCAAGCCGGAACCGGGACGCGCCCATGTCATGGGGTTTGACCCGGTGGAGTGTCATTGGCCCTATGACACGCCGCCTGACGCGGTGACGGCGATGCTGGGTGAGACCGGGTTGGAGATGCCGGAGCCGAACACGCCGCGCGGCGCGTCGGGAGAGAACGGCCTTTCGGCCCTGCCGGGCCGGGGCGGCGAAGCGCGGGAGGCCATCGACCGGGCCATCGGATATGCCGCGGCGGTGGGTATCGGCAATGTCCATGTCATGGCGGGAATCTCGGAGGGGCCGGCGGCCCCTGCCGCCTTCGTGGCGAACCTGCGCCATGCCTGCGCGCGGGCTGCCCACCATGGGATCACGATTCTGATCGAGCCTCTGAATGCCCATGCTGCGCCGGGGTATTTCCTGCGCAGCACCGACCAGGCGGTGGCGATCATCGGCGAGGTGGGCGCCGGGAACCTGCGCCTGATGTTCGACTGCTATCATATGCAGCTGAGCGAGGGCGATCTGTCGCGAAGGATCGAGCGGCTTTTGCCGCTGATCGGCCATGTCCAGTTTGCGGCGGTGCCCGACAGGGGCCCGCCCGACCATGGCGAGGTGGATTACCGCCATATCTTTGCACTGTTGGACAGGCTGGGCTGGGACAACCCGCTTGGGGCCGAGTACCGGCCCGGGGGTGATACCGGGGCGACGCTGGGCTGGCTTGACGGCCTTCAGCGGTGCCTTCGGCAAGAGGCCGGCGGCGTCAGTCCTGCGGATCGGGGGCGGGGGTGCGCGCCAGTTGCAGGGCGCCGTCCAGGGCGCTGCCGCGTGCTGCGATCAGCCGGTCGCGGGCCTGATCGGGCAAGAGATTTGCGTAGTGCGGGGCGATGCCCCCGGCCAGGCAGATAACGCCGCTGGCCTTTGGGTCGAGCACCCCGAGCACCTGTTCCAGGTATTCCGCCCCGCGCGCCAGAAGGGCGCGGGCATTGGCATCGTCCTCGGCCAGGTCGATGATGCGCGGCGCAAGGGTGGCATAGCTGGCCGGTGTGGCCCTTGCCGCGAAGGCGACGATGCCGGTCGGCCCGCCCAGGTCCTCCAGGATCGCATGGCTGAGGGGGCTGTGATCGTGCAGGCCATCGTGGCACATCAGCACCCGTTCAAGCAGGCAGCGGCCCAGCCAGGCGCCCGAGGCCTGGTCCGAGACCTGCAACCCCCAGCCGCTGACATAGCGTTCCTGCCCGGCGAACCGGCTGGCCAGGATGGCGCCGGTGCCGATGGCCATCAACACGCCGTCATCGGTGCCGATGGCCCCGGCGAGGGAGGTGGGCCGGTCGTCGGTGACACGGCAGCGGCCCAGGGCGAAGGCATCGGCGATCTGCGCGCCGGTCTCGCGGGTCAGCACGCCCGCCAGCCCCATGTGCGCCGCAACCCCGGATTCGGCCACATCGGCGCGGGTCAGCACCGCGGTCACGGTGCTGCGTAGGTTGGCGATGGTGCCGGCAAGGTCGCTGGTGGCATTGGCCGGCCCGCCCTTGGCCTGCGCCAGAACGCGGCCGGACTGATCGGTCAGCGCCACGCGGCACCCCGAGCCGCCACCGTCGACGCCGAGGAAATGACGAAGCGTCATGCCGGCGATCAGCCCAGCAGCCCGGCGTGCTTCATGGCGTCGCGGATCGCCTGCCGGGCCGGTTCGGTCAGCGGCACCAGCGGCAGGCGCACCTCGTCCGAGCAGAGGCCCAGAAGCGACATGGCGTATTTCACGCTGACCAGACCCGGTTCGATGAAGATCGCGGTGTGCAGCGGCATCAGACGGTCCTGATACTCCAGCGCCGTGGCATAGTCGCCCCTCAGGGTGGCGGCCTGGAATTCGGCGCAGAGTTTCGGCGCGACATTGGCGGTGACGCTGATGCAGCCGATCCCGCCATGGGCGTTGTACCCCAGCGCCGAGGCATCCTCGCCCGAAAGCTGGACGAAATCGGTGCCGCAGGTGATCCGCTGGGCCGACACGCGGGTGATGTCGCCGGTGGCGTCCTTGACCCCGACGATGCGCGGCAGTTTCGCCAGTTCGCCCATGGTGGCGGGCGACATGTCGACGACCGAGCGGGGCGGGATGTTGTAAATGATGATCGGAATGTCGGCCGCATCGTGCAGGGCGGTGAAATGGGCGATCATGCCGGCCTGCGTCGGCTTGTTGTAATAGGGCGTGACCACCAGCGCGGCATCGGCCCCGACCGAGGCGGCGTGACGCACCAGGCGGATGCCCTCGACGGTGTTGTTCGATCCGGCCCCGGCGATGACCGGCACGCGACCGGCGGCATGGGCGACGACGACCTCGATCACCTCTTCATGCTCGCGGTGGCTGAGCGTGGGGCTTTCGCCCGTGGTGCCGACCGGGACAAGGCCGTCGGTGCCCTGTTCGATATGCCAGTCGACCAGTTTCTTCAGCGTGTCCAGATCCAGTTGGCCGTCCTTGAACGGCGTGACGAGGGCAACATAGGATCCCTTGAACATGACACGCTTCCTTTATTGTTCGGGCGATATGCCCCGGTGAATGCGCGGCGGACCCTAGCGGCACTTCGCGCGATTGCCAAGTTTGTGTATTGATGTGAACCGGCAGAAAGCTAGGGTGCGCTTCATGTATTTCATCAGAACGATTGCCCTGTTCCTTTGCCTTGTCACCGGTTCCGCCGCGGGATGGGCCCAGGCCACCTCGCCTCCGCCCCGGCGGCCTTTCGATTCTCCGGTCAGCCATGGCATGGCGCAGGCCATCGCCGCGATCCGGCAGGGCAGTTGGACCGACGCCATGGCCGCCGCCGCCCGGGCGGGGCCGATTGCCCTGGACGTGGTGGAATGGCACCGGCTGCGCGCCGGGCAGGGGGATTTCGACGATGCGCTGGCCTTCCTGTCGCGCCACCCCGACTGGCCGGGCCTTGCCTATCTCAAGCGGCAGACCGAGGAATCCCTGCCGCTTGCCGGGCGGGCGCCCGATGTCATCGCCTTCTTTGCCGATACCGCTCCGGTGACGGGCGATGGCGTGGTCGCTCTGGTCAGGGCCTTCCGCGAAATCGGGGCCGAGGGCGATGCCCAGGCCCAGGCGGCGCTGGCCTGGCTGAACCAGTCGATGACTGCCGAGGCCGAGGAGAAGCTGCTTGCGCTTTATCCCGAGGTGCTGAAGCCGCTGCACCTGGCGCGGCTGGACCGGATGCTGTGGGAGGATGCGGAATCGGCGGCGCGGCGCGCCATGCTTCTGGTGGATGACACCGATCAGGCCGCCCTGGCCGAGGCGCGGCTGATGCTGCGCAACGGGCGGACGGGGGCCGAAAAGGCCGTCGAAGCGGTGGCCGAGGCGCTGAGGGACGATCCGGGTCTGGCCTTTGAAAGGTTCCGCGTGGCGCATATCGCGAACCGCGATTCCGAGGCGACCGACATCATCCTGCGCCACAGCGCCAGCGCCGCGCAACTGGGCCAGCCCCAGGTCTGGGCGAAACGCCGCCGCGCGCTGGCCCGCACCCTCATGCGGTCGGGCGAACGCGAGGATGCCTATGCCGTCGCGTCGTCCCATCACCTTGAGGAAGGGTCGGATTACGCCGATCTTGAATGGCTGTCGGGCTATCTGTCGCTGCGGTTCCTGGATGATCCGGCCCGCGCGCTGGTTCACTTCCAGAAGTTCCGCCAGGCCGTGGAAACCCCGATCAGCCTGGGGCGCGCCGGCTATTGGGAGGGCCGCGCCCACGAGGCCATGGGCAACCCCGAGGCGGCCGCCAATGCCTATGCCTTCGGGGCCGAGTATCAGACCAGCTTCTATGGCCTTCTGGCGGCCGAGCGCGGCGAACTGCCCATGGACCCGGCCCTGACCGGCAAGCAGATCTATCCCTCGCTGGCCACTGCCGGTTTCGCGCGTTCCAACGTGCTTGAGGCGGCGCTGCTGTTGCAGGCGGCAGGGGCGCGCGACCTGGCAGAACGGTTCATGGTGCACCTGGCCGAAACCCTGACCGAAACGGAAATCGGCACGCTGGCCGATCTGGCCCTTGCGCTGGGTGAACCGCACATGGCGCTGATGCTGGGCAAGGAGGCGGCACAGCAGGGGCTGACCCTGCCGCGGCCCTATTACCCGGTGGTGGACCTGGGGCTGGTGGCCAACCCTGTGCCCGATGAACTGGCGCTGGCGATTGCCCGTCGCGAAAGCGAATTCAACCCGGGCGTGGCCAGCGGCGTGGGTGCGCGGGGGTTGATGCAACTGATGCCGGGCACCGCCCAGGACATGGCGCGCAAGCTGAAGCTGCCCTATTCGCGCGACCGGCTGTTCACCGACCCGACCTATAACGCCACCCTCGGCACCGCCTACCTGGCCGAACTGATCGGGCGGTTCGGGGCCAATGTCGTGCTGGTTTCGGCGGGCTACAACGCCGGGCCGGGCCGTCCGCTGCGGTGGATGGAGGACCTGGGCGATCCGCGCAGCGACGCGGTGGATGTGATCGACTGGATCGAACATATCCCCTTCGATGAAACCCGCAACTACGTGATGCGGGTGGCGGAATCGCTGCCGGTCTACCGGGCGCGGATCACCGGCAAGGTGGCGCCGGTCCGCCTGACCGAGGAACTGAAGGCGCGCTAAAGCCCGATGCGGGACAGCGCCGTTTCAAGGGGCGCCGGATCATCGAGCGTCAGGCGCACCGGCAGGGTCAGAACCTTGGGGCGAAAACCTGCCGGCAGGCGCACTGCGTCCTTCTCGGTCGTGACCAGCTGGGCGTTGTGGGCGCGGGCCTCGCGCTCCAGCCGTGTCAGGAGGGCGGTGGTCAGGGGCTGGTGATCGTCCAGCGCCTGCGCGCCGGCCACCTCGGCCCCCTCGCTTGCCAGCGTGGCAAAGAACTTGGCCGGGCGGCCGATGCCGGCAAAGGCCCAGACGCGCAGCCCGGCCCAATCCATGCCCATCTGCAGGGGCGCCAGGTGGCCGGTGATCCGGGGCAGCGTGATGTGATCGCCCCAGGTTGCGGCGAAACGCGCCTGCGCCGCACCGTCGCCGATGGACAGCAAGAGATCGGCCCGGCGCAACCCGACGCCGACGGCTTCGCGCAGCGGCCCCGCCGGGATGACCCGGCCATTGCCGAAACCAACCGCCGCATCCACCACGATCAGAGAAAGATCCTTCGCCAGCGAAGGGTTCTGGAAACCGTCATCCATGACGATGACACTTGCCCCCTCCGCCTGTGCCGCCCGGGCCCCTGCCGCACGGTCACGGGCCACCCAGACGGGGGCGAAGGCCGCCAGAAGCAGCGGTTCGTCACCAACCTCCGCCGCGCGGTGGCGTCCCTCCAGCACCCGTGTCGGGCCGATGAACCTCCCGCCATAGCCGCGCGACACCACATGCGGCGCATGACCGCGCGCCACCAGCATCTGGATCAGCGCCATCACCGTCGGCGTCTTGCCCGTACCCCCGGCGTTGAGGTTGCCGACGCAGATCACCGGCACATCGGCGCGAAACGGCGCGGTTTTGCGCAGGCGGCGGGCGGTCGCGGCGGCGTAAAGCGCGCCCAGCGGCGCCAGGGCGCGGGCCTGCCAGGCGGGGCGGTCGGGGGGGCTTTGCCAGAACAGCGGCGCGCGCGTCATTCCATCTCTCCGTTCAGCGCGGCATTCACCAGCGAAAGCGCCTGGTCCGAGGCTTCGGCCCCCGCCGTCACCTCGGCCCAGGCGGCACTGGCCAGCGCCGCCGCCTGATCGGGGGCCAGCAGGCGTTCGATGGTGACGCCCAGGGCGATGGCGCTGTCGATCTCGCACTGGGCCGAGGCATTGCGCAGCCTTGCATAGGCCTGCCTGTGGCCCGCCGTGCGGGGGCCATGCACCACGACCGAACCCAGGGCGGCCGGTTCGCTGGGCGGGCGCCCGGCCCCGGCGCCGCTCAGCGTGTTGCCCATGTAGGTGATCGCGGCCAGCCGATACCAGAGGCCCAGTTCGCCGGGGCTGTCTGCCAGGTAGATCTGGGTGTCTTCGGTGGGTTCTTCGCCATTCGAACGCAAGGCGGTGCGCCACCCTTCGGATTCCAGCCGGGCGCGCAGGTCAGGGCCCGTGGCCGGATCGGAGGGCACGAGGATCAGCAACAGCCGGTGCGACAGGCGCGAGGCGCGGTGGTGCGCCTCGGCGATGGCCGTGAATTCGGCCTTTGGCACATCGACGGCCAACCACAGGGGCCGCGCCTCGAGCGTCTGGCCCAGATGCGCCCATTCGCTTTCGTCGCAGGGCAGCGCACCGGCCGAGGATTCCATCCAGCCTGCGGTTTCAACCTGTTCGGCCCGCGCGCCAAGCGAGATCAGCCGTGCCGCGTCCTTCTGGCTTCCGGTCAGGATCCTGTCGAACCAGATCAGGTCGCCCCGCCCCAATGCAGATTTCCAGCGTCTTGGCCGCGGGTGGTTCTCGCCGATGCGGCAATCGACGCAGATCGCCGGTATCCGCCGCTTTGCCGTCTGCGACAACAGCACCGGCAACCACCCCCCTCCGGCCCAGAGACAGGCATCGGGGCGCCAATGATCCAGAAAATCCTGCGTGGCCCGGTCGGTGTCTTCGGGGGGCGGTTGTGCGATGACATCAGCCGCCGGAATCGCGACATCCGAGGTTGCAATGACAGCCATCGGGCCGCGGTCTTCGCGCAGGCGCGTGATCAGCAGGGCAAGGGCCATGGGGTCGCCGCCCTGGCCAAGGTGAACCCACAGAACCTCGCCCTGGGGGCGGGGCGGAACAGGCTGCGCGGCCCCCTGAAGGCCCTCGGGCAGGGGGGTGTCGGCGGGTTCGGGGGCAGCCCGCGACAGGCCGATCGCGGCGGCGCGGGCTTGCAGCCTTTGTCGCCAGCGGGTCAGCATGACTTAGTTGCCCAGTTCCTCGGTCGGAGAGGCGGCGGCTTCCTCGTCGCGCAGGCGGTGCAGGTGGGCGATGAAATACCGCATGTGGGCATTGTCGACCGTGCGCTGGGCGGCGGATTTCCAGGCGTCGAAGGCGCTGCGGTAGTCGGGGAAGATCCCGATGATGTCCAGGTCATCGACGTTCTTGAACACGTTCTTGCCGGGGTCGGTCAGCTCCCCTCCGAAAACCAGGTGCAGACGTTGTGTCATGGTGCGCGCGCCTTCTCGATTGATGCCGTTTCCCACCCTATAGCGTGGCGCGTGGCCTCCCGACACCCCCGAAATCGGCCCTGCGACCGGCGTTCAGGCCAGCCGGCGCAGAAGCGGGCCGTGCAGATCGGGGGCGGCGGCAAGGCAGCCGTCGGTCCGTGCGGCGGCCTGGTTGAAGGCCAGCGGCGCGCCCCGACGGGTGGTGGCGGTGCCCCCGGCCTCGGTCACGATCAGGCTGGCGGCGGCGATGTCCCATTCCCAGGTGCGGTGCAGGCTGAGCATGGCATCGAACCGCCCCTCGGCCACCAGGCAAAGCCGATAGGCCAGCGAGGGGCGGTGATGGCGTTTGGCGGGCGGCGTGCCGCGCCAGTGTTCAGGGGCCAGCGTCGGCTTGGTGGCCAGAATCGTGGCGCTGTCGGGGTCGCTGGCGGCCGAGGCGCGGATCGGCGCGCCGTTCAGGTGGGCGCCTTGCCCGATGGCAGCGGTATAAAGCTTGTCCTGGGCCGGAAGGAACACCGCCGCCGCCGTGATCTGCCCTTCGGTGGCCACGGCCACCGACACCGCCCAGGCCGATTGCCCGGCGATGAAGGCGCGGGTGCCGTCGATGGGGTCGACGATGAAGCAGCGCCTGGCGGTCAGGCGCGCCGGATCGTGGTCGGATTCCTCGGACAGCCAGCCATAATCGGGGCGGGCGGGGTGCAGGCAGGCGTGCAGGTGGGCATTGGCGGCCAGGTCGGCCTCGGTCACCGGGCCTGCGCCCTCGGGCTTGTGCCAGGTCTGCGGATCGTCGCGCCAATGGCCAAGCGCGATCATCCCGGCCCCGCGCACCGCGTCGCAGAGCAACGCGAGGTCATCGGCCGCGTCACGCACCGGCGAGGGTCAGCCCTTCGACCCGAAGCGAGGGCACACAGCGCGACAGGTGCGGGCGGGCGTCGTTGGCGGCCGTCAGTGACAGCAGCATGTCGCGCAAATTGCCCGCGATGGTGCATTCGTTGACCGGATGGACCGCCACGCCGTTTTCAACCCAAAGCCCCGAGGCCCCCCGCGAATAATCGCCGGTATTGGGGTTGATCGTGCTGCCCATGAGAGAGGTGACAAGAAGGCCCGTTCCCATTTCGGCGAGCAGGTCGTCGCGCGACTGGTGGCCCTGGGTCAGCGCCAGGTTGCCCGCCGCGGGCGAAGGCGGCGACGTGGTGGCGCGCGTGGCGTTGGCGGTGCTGTTCAGCCCCAGCTTGCGGGCGGTGCCAAGGTCCAGCGTCCAGCCGGTCAGCGTGCCGTTCTCGACGATGGCGCGCCGCGCGGTGGGCAGGCCTTCGCCGTCGAAGGGGCGTGATCCGGCGATGCGGGGGCGGTGCGGATCTTCGATTAGCGACATGCCCATGGGCAGAACCTGTTCGCCCAGGTCATCGCGCAGCCACGAGGCGCCGCGCGCGATGGCGCTGCCGTTGATCGCGGACACAAGGTGACCGATGAGCGATGCGGCGACCCGTTCATCGAAAAGGACCGGGTAGGCGCCGGTTTTCGGCTGCCGTGCCCCGGCGCGCGCGACAGTGCGTTCGCCGGCGATGCGCCCGATGGTTTCGGGGCTGTCCATCTCGGCGGCATGGGTGCGGTGATCGGCGTAATAGTCACGCTCCATCCCCGTGCCGCTGCCGGTGATGGCCACGCAGGACAGGGTGGTATCGGTGCGCCCGTAGCCGCCGGAAAACCCGTTCGAGGTGGCAAGGTGAAGCTGGCGCCGCCCATAGGCCGCCGCGGCCGATTGCACCTGTGCCACGCCGTCCACGGCCAGTGCGGCGGCCTCGGCCCGCAGGGCGGCCTCTTGCAGGGCGGCGGGGGCGGGTTCATCGGCGGGGTCGGCCAAATCAAGCGCGGCCAGATCCCAGTCGCGGGCGTATTGGTCGGGGTCGGCCAGACCGATGGTGGCGTCGATGGGCGCCTCGCGGGCCATGGCCACCGCGCGCTGTGCCATCTGCTGGATGGTCTCGGGCTTGATGTCGCTGGCCGAAACGCAGGCCTGACGCTGACCGATCATCACCCGCAGCCCGATGTCGGTGCCCTCGGAACGCTCGGCCAGTTCCAGCGCCCCGGCGCGAACATCGATGCTGACCGCGGTGCCGTCGACGGCAAGGGCATCGGCGCTGTCGGCCCCGGCCTTCTTCGCGGCGCTCAGAAGGTCGGCGGTGAGGGTGGCGAGACGATCGGACATGGACGCGCGGCTCCTTTGATTGCCCCCTGCACCTAGGCGACGCGCCGGCAAACTGCAACAAACAAGGGCAGGCGACACCGCCGCCCGGCGGGGGCGGCGGTGCGTGGCGCAAGGCCGTGGCGCGGTTTACTGAAGCCGCTGGCCGTTGGCCGAAATGCCGCCCTCGGGCGAAATCTCGATCTTGGAATCCAGCGTGTCATCCCCCGAGGGGACGGCAAAGAGGCCCAGCATCATCCGCGCGCCCATGGCCTGATCCTCGGGGATGAGACCCAGTTTCACCAGCCCGTCCAGCAGGGCGTTGCCGCCCACCAGCTTCAGATCCACCGCGCCTTCGGGGGCCGGGAAGCCGCCGAAGGTTTCCATGTCGCTGTTGTCGAAGGTGAAACCACCCTGGCCGGTCAGTTCCGCCCCCGCGACGGCCACGCGCAGCCCGCGCAGGTTCAGGGTGTGAAGCTCGGCCGGGGGGGCATCGCCCTCCATCGCCATCGGATCGGCGAAATCGACCAGCATCTTCGCGGTGCCCGTCAGGTCCAGCAGGACGGTGGCCGGGTCGCGCGGCAGAACGCCGTCGGGATCGACGATCGACCAGATGAAATCGCTGACGGTCAGGTTGGACATGTTCACCAGCAGCCCGACATCCTTGGGATCGTCGGTTTCGGCCAGGGGGCCGTTCACGCCGAAGGCGAATTCGTCCATGGCGGCGGTCAGTTCGGGGAAGGGAATCTGATCGCCCGAAACGGCCATGTTCAGCCCCTTGGCGCCGCCAAGGTATTCGAACAGCCCTTCCTTGACCGAAGCGGTCAGGTTGCCCGACTCGGTCGTCGATTTCCAGTTGAAGCTGCCCGATTCGGGGTCGTCGCCCGTCACGGTGAGAGAGCCGCCGCCGTGGGTGTAGGTGCTGGCATAGGTCGCGCCCTCGGCGAACATCTTGGCCGGGTCGGCCATGGCGGCAAAGCCCTTGCCGGTGCCCGAAGAGGTGGTGGTGACGTCGCTGTAGGCGGCGCTGGCGTTGAAGCCGCCCTCTTCGTCATCGGTGCCGGACATGTCAAAGCCGAGCGTTGCGGCGTGCAGGGTGCCGTCGAAGGTCAGGTCGTCGCCCTCGGTCACGGTGTAGGTGCCGGTCAGTTCGGTCATGCGGGCGGTCATGTCCACCGATACAGGCTCGCCCTCGGGCTGCATGTCGTCGATCGTCGCGGTCAGTTCCGGGCCGGTGATGTCATAGCGCACGGTGGTGTCGTCGCCCGAGGCGATGGTCTTGAGCTCCGGCATGGAGATCAGCAGGGTGAAATCCACCGCCGCGCCGCCCTCGGGCTTCATGCTGACGCGCAGCGGATATTCGGGCGACATGGTGATCGCCACGGTGCCGTCGCCCTGTTCGGCCAGGGTGACATTGGCCAGGGTGCCGTCGACCGTGCCGTCGGCGGTCTTCATCCCGATGGCCACATCCGTCAGCGTCAGGGTGCCGTCGGCCATGGTTTCAGAGCCGACAGTCATCGTCTGGCCCAGATCCTGCGCCATGCCCTTCCAGCGCTCCCATATCTGGGGCGCCGTGACATCGGCCATCGCGGGCAGCGCGATGCAGAGGGAAACGGCGGTCGAGGCGAAGAGGCGTGAAATCGGTTTCATCGGATATATCTTTCGTGAACGAGAACGGCGCCACACTGTGCCGGGGGAATTGCAAGGTCAAGTCAGGTTGAGCGTGACCGGCAGGGCGTTGCCGGCATTGCGCTTAGGCTTTGACATGGTGGCGGCGGGCAGGTTTGGTGTGGCCCTGAACAAGGGCACCGACAGAAGGAGCGGCAGGATGGACATGACAGGCAGTACGGTTCTGATCACCGGCGCCAGCCGCGGCATCGGCGCCGCGGCGGCGCGCGCATTCGCGGCGGCGGGCGCAAATGTCGCGCTGGCGGCCCGCAGCGGCGATGCCGTGGCCGACCTGGCCAAGGAACTGGGCGCCGACCGCGCGCTGGCCATCCCCTGCGACGTGTCGCGGTACTGGGAACTGGCGGCGGCGGTGGATGCCTGCGTGCAGACCTTCGGCGGGCTGGACGTTCTGATCAACAATGCCGGGGTGATCGAACCGATCTCGCACCTGGCCGATTCCGACCCCGAGGCATGGGACCAGGTGATCGACATCAACCTCAAGGGAGTCTTTCACGGGATGCGCGCGGCGATGCCGGTGATGATCAAGGCGGGGGGCGGTTCGATCCTGACCATCAGCTCGGGCGCTGCCCACAACCCGACCGAGGCCTGGTCGCATTACAACGCCTCGAAGGCGGGGGCGGCGATGCTGACCCGCTGCATCGACCTGGAGGCCCGCGACAAGGGCATCCGCGCCATCGGCCTGTCGCCCGGCACCGTGGCCACCGAGATGCAGCGCGAGATCAAGTCAAGCGGCATCAACCCGGTCAGCAAGCTGGACTGGTCCGACCACATTCCGCCCGAATGGCCCGCGAAGGCGCTGTTGTGGATGTGCGGGCCAGGTGGCGATGATCACCTGGGCGGCGAGATTTCCCTGCGCGACGAAGAGATCCGCCGCGCCGTGGGGTTGTCCGGATGATCGACTGCCACCGCGACGGGCGGGTTGCTGTCCTGACCATCGACCGCCCCGACAAGGCCAATGCGCTTACGCCCTTCATGCTGGAATCGCTGATCGCGCGGGTGGGGGAACATGCGGATGCCCACGCCCTGATCCTGACGGGCCGGGGGCGGGTCTTTTCGGCGGGTGCCGATCTTGAGGCCGCGCGCGCCGGTCTGGCAACCTCGCCCCTGTGGGAAGCGCTATCGGGCGCCATTGCCGGTTTTCAGGGGCTCAGCATCGCGGCGCTGAACGGCACGCTGGCGGGCGGGGCCTTCGGCATGGCGCTGGCCTGTGATCTGCGGCTGGGGGTGCCGGGGGCGGGGTTCTTCTATCCGGTGATGAAGCTGGGCTTTCTGCCGCAACCCTCGGACCCGGCAAGGTTGAGGGCGCTGATCGGTCCGGCCCGCACGCGGCTTTTGCTGATGGGGGGCGCGCGGCTTTCGGCGCAACAGGCGCTGGCGTTCGGCCTGATCGAAGAGATATGCGACGATCCGCTGGCCCGCGCGCATGAGCTTTGCGCCGATGCCCTGACGGCCGAAAGGGGCCATGTGGGCGCGATAAAATCCATGATCTGACAGGGCCGCGTGCCGTCCCGCGACCGATGCCCTATGCGCCGGTCCGGGGCCGGATTGCACGGTGCGCATTTTGCCCTTGCCCGTCTTTTCGCTTGGGCGTATCTGCGCAGGTGGGACACGCCGCCCCAACGCGGCGCATATATCTGTGAGGATACCATCAATGGCTATCGAAGCTCCGGCCGCGCGGCCGGCCAATCCGCGTTTTTCGTCCGGCCCCTGTGCCAAGCCCCCCGTCTTTTCGCTGGACCGCCTTGCCGACGCCCCCCTGGGCCGGTCGCATCGCGCCGCCGTGGGCAAGGCCAAGCTTTCTGCCGCAATCGAAGAGACCCGGGAAATCCTGGGCGTGCCTGCCGACTATCGCATCGGGATCGTCCCCGCCTCCGACACCGGCGCCTTCGAGATGGCCATGTGGAACCTTCTGGGCGAACGCCCGGCCGAGATGGTGGCCTGGGAATCCTTCGGTTCGGGCTGGGTGACGGATGTGGTCAAGCAGCTGAAGATCGAGGCAACGGTCCACGAGGCCGATTATGGCCGCATCGTCGACATGGCCGCCCTGAACTATGACAACGACGTGTGCTTCACCTGGAACGGCACCACCTCGGGCGTGCGGGTGGCCAATGGCGACGTGATTCCGGCGGATCGCGCGGGGCTGACCCTGTGTGACGCGACATCTGCCGCCTTCGCCCAGGACCTGCCCTGGGACAAGCTGGATGTGACGACCTTCTCGTGGCAGAAGGTGCTGGGCGGCGAAGCGGCCCATGGCATGATCATCCTCAGCCCCCGCGCGGTGGAACGCCTTGAATCCTACGCCCCCGCCTGGCCGCTGCCCAAGATCTTCCGCCTGACCAAGGGCGGCAAGCTGATCGAGGGCATCTTCAAGGGCGAGACGATCAACACGCCCTCCATGCTCTGTGTCGAGGATTATCTGCTGGCGCTGGCCTGGGCGCGGTCGGTCGGCGGCCTGAAGGGGCTGATCGCCCGGGCCGATGCCAATGCAAAGGCCGTGGCCGATTTCGTGGAAACACGCGACTGGATCGATTTCCTGGCCGAAGACCCTGCGACACGGTCCAACACCAGCGTCTGCCTCAAGTTCACCAACCCCGAGATCGCCGACGGTGCAGCCTTTGCCAAGGCCATTGCGAAACGGCTGGAGTCCGAGGGCGTGGCGCTGGACATCGGCGGGTACCGCGATGCGCCCGCGGGCCTGCGGATCTGGTGCGGCGGCACGGTTGAAACCTCGGACGTGGCTGCGCTGATGCCCTGGATCGAATGGGCCTATCAGACCGAACTGGCCGCCTGATTCCACTGATTTACTGAATTTTTACGCAAGGAGTGCCAAAGATGGCTCCCAAGGTACTTGTATCCGACAAACTGTCGGAAACCGCCGTTCAGATCTTCCGCGATCGCGGTATCGACGTGACGTTCGACCCTTCCATCGGGAAGGACAAGGAAAAGCTGTTGTCAGTGATCGGTGACTATGATGGCCTTGCCATCCGGTCGGCCACCAAGGTGACGGCCAAGGTTCTCGAAGCGGCGACCAACCTCAAGGTGATCGGCCGCGCCGGGATCGGTGTGGACAACGTTGAAATCCCGGCCGCGTCGAAAAAGGGCGTGATCGTGATGAACACGCCTTTCGGCAACTCGATCACCACCGCCGAACACGCGATTTCGCTGATGATGGCGGTGGCCCGCCAGATCCCCGAGGCCAATGCCTCGACCCATGCGGGCAAGTGGGAAAAGTCGCGCTTCATGGGTGTGGAACTGACCGCCAAGACGCTGGGCGTCGTGGGCGCGGGCAACATCGGGTCGATCGTCATCGACCGGGCGCTGGGCCTGCGCATGAAGGTCATCGCCTATGACCCCTTCCTGAGCGAGGAGCGTGCCGTTGAACTGGGCGTGCGCAAGGTCGAGCTGGACGAGCTTCTGGCCAAGTCCGATTTCATCACCTTCCACGTGCCGCTGACCGACAAGACCCGCAACATCCTGAGCCGCGAGGCGATTGCCAAGCTGAAGCCGGGCGTGCGCGTGATCAACTGTGCCCGCGGTGGCCTGGTGGACGAAGCGGCCCTGGCCGAGGCCCTGAAAGAGGGTCGGGTGGCCGGCGCGGCCTTCGATGTCTTCGCCGAGGAACCGGCAACGGAATCGCCGCTGTTCAACCTGCCCAATGTCGTCGTGACCCCGCACCTGGGCGCCGCCACCACCGAGGCACAGGAAAACGTCGCCCTCCAGGTGGCCGAGCAGATGTCGGACTACCTGCTGAGCGGCGCCGTGACCAACGCGCTGAACATGCCCTCGGTCACGGCCGAGGAAGCGGCGGTCATGGGGCCCTGGGTCAAGCTGGCCGGGCACCTGGGCACCTTCGTGGGTCAGATGACGGACGAGCCGATCAAGGCGGTGAACGTGCTGTACAACGGCAAGGTGGCCGAGATGAACACCGCCGCCCTCAGCGCCGCTGTGATGGCCGGGATCATGCAGGCGACGAACCCCGACGTGAACATGGTGTCGGCCCCGGTGATCGCCAAGGAACGCGGTGTCGACATGACGACTACGACCCAGGCCAAGACCGGAACCTTCGACGGCTACATCAAGCTGACCGTGGTGACCGAAACCCGCGAGCGCAGCATCGCCGGAACGGTCTTTTCCGACGGCAAGCCGCGGTTCATCCAGATCAAGGGCATCACCATCGACGCCGAGATCGGCGAACACATGCTTTACACCACCAACGACGACGTGCCGGGCATCATCGGCGCGCTGGGTCACACCATGGGCGACAGCGGCGTGAACATCGCCAACTTCACCCTGGGCCGGTCGGACAAGGGGCATGACGCCATCGCCCTGCTGTACCTGGACGACCAGCCGCCGCAGGAGGTTCTGGACAAGCTGCACGCCACGGGAATGTTCCGCACGATCCGCCCGCTGCGCTTCGTGATGTAAAAGGGTGTGGGGGGCATGGCCCCCCGGCATCTGCGTGAAACGGCATCGGCCCGCTGGTTTCCCGGCGGGCCGATTCGTTTTTTGCGGACTGATGCGGGTTGGCCGCCCCTGGCCGGGATCAGCGTTTGCCCATCATGGCCAGCCGGATCAGCGCCCGTTCGATCACTGCCATCTGCGGTGCCTTGGCGGACGAGCGCAGGGCAAGATCGGTGTCGGTGAGAAGTTTCAGCGCCTGTTCCAGCCGGTTGACACCCCAGGCGCGGGCCTGCCCCTGAAGCGCCTGGGCGCGGGGGTGAAAGACGCGCCCCCCCACCGCGATGCTGTGCAGGTTGCGGAAATGGCGCAGGGTGCCGATGCACAGGGTGACGGCGTTCACGCCCTGGCTTTGCAGCCGGGCCATCATCGGGCCGATGCGCCCGGATTGGCCGGTGGCGACGATATCTAGCATGTCGTCAAGCTGCGCCTCGGTCGAGGCGGGGGCGCAGGCGGTGACATCGGCCAGGCTCAGCGGTGCGGCATCGCCCCGCTTGTAAAGCGCGATCTTTTCCAGCGTCTGGCGAAAATCGCCGGGGCCGATGGTTTGCGCCAGGGCCGACAGGGCCTGCCGTGCTTCGGGGTCGATCTGTTTCAGGCCGGCATTGGCCAGATCGCTTTCGATCTCCTGGGCGGTGGGCGGATTGTCGTAGATCGCCACGCAGACGGCGGCGGGGTGCTTTTCGAACAGCTTGCGGACCGGGTTGGTCTTTTTCAGATCGCCCGCCGTGACGACGATGACCGCGTCGCCCTCGCGCCAGTCCGAAAGCGCCTTCTGCAGCGGATCGCCGGTGAAATGATTCGCCTCTTCCACCAGGGCGACGCGCGGGCCGGGAAAGAAGCCCTGCGCCTTCATCGCGTCGATCAGCAGCGCCGGTTCGCCGCGCAGATCACCGGCGGGCAGGCGGGCAAGGCGCATTTCGCTGTCGCCCTTCGGCCCGATGAGGGCGGTGACGGCCTGCTGGCGCTTCAGCGCCACGCGCATGGGATCGGCGCCAAAGATCAGAAGGGCCGGGCGGGCCGGATCGGGCCTGGCCAGATAGCTCTGGGCCTTTGCGCCAGTCAGGATCATCGGCGCCAGTCGGGCGCGGTGGCGATCAGGCGGCTGACCAACTGGTCGGCCAGGATCGTCATAAGCCGTTCGCGCGCGTCCCGCTCGGCGGTGATGACCGACACGGTATTGCCGGCGACCGAACCGCGGGTGTCGTCGAAGACCGGGGCGGAATAGGCGGTGAAGTTGCTTGTCCGGCCATCGGCAACCACCTCATCGCGGGCGATGTGGCGCAGCGCCCAGGTGAGTTCGCCCCGGATGCGGTAGCGTGTGATTTCCTGGTCCGGGGTGATTCCCAGCCCGTCCTGCCGGATGGCAAGGCTGGCCGAGAGACGGTATTCGGCGGCCGCACCCGTGCCCAGGCGTTCTTCCAGGCGGCGCACCAGGTAATAACCTTCCTCGTCGCTGGGTTCGTCGATGGCGATCGCGCCGCGCAGGCCCGTGGCGGCGCCCCCCGGGCCATAGGCCGGGGTGAACCCGCAGGCGGGCAGGGCGGCAAGCACCGCAAGAAGGCTGCGTCTAGAGTACGACATTGACGATCCGGCCCGGCACGACGATCAGTTTGCGAACCTCGGCCCCATCGGCCGTGGCCCGTTTCACAGCATCGCTTGCCAGGACCAGTTTTTCAATCTCGTCCTTGGGCATGTCGCGGGGGACGGTGATTTCGGCGCGCCGCTTGCCGTTGACCTGGATCGGCAGGGTGATTTCGTCATCCACCAGCATCGATTGATCGGCCTTCGGCCAGGGGGCATTGGCGATCAGGCCACTGCCGCCCAGGTGCGCCCAGATTTCCTCGGCCAGGTGCGGCGTCATCGGGGACATGAGCTGTGCGAGGGTTTTCGCCGCGGCGATCCGGGCGGCGCGGCCCGCCTGGGATTTCTGCAGGGTGTTGGTGAAGGCATAGAGACGGGCGACCGAGGTGTTGAAGCCGAAGCTTTCGATCCCCATGGTCACGTCGTGAATCGCCTTGTGCGTTTCGCGCAGCAGCGCCTCATCGGTCCCTTTCGGTCCCTCTTCGGGGGCCTCGGCGGCCTCGGTGCAGATGCGCCAGACGCGGGCCAGGTGTTTGGATGCGGCCTCGGCGCCGCTGGCCGTCCACTCCACGTCGCGCTCGGGGGGCGAATCGGACAGCACGAACCACCGCGCGGTATCGGCGCCGTATTGTTCGATGATGGTGACGGGATCGACGACGTTCTTCTTCGACTTCGACATCTTGGCGCTGGGGATGATTTCAACCGCCGTACCGTCGGCCAGTTTGCCGTCAGTCACATCCTGGGGCAGGTGATAGACCGGGCGGCCGTTCTCGTCGCGGGTCAGGTAGATTTCGTGGGTCACCATGCCCTGGGTGAACAGCGCGTCGAAGGGCTCGACCGCCGACTCCGGCAGGTGGCCGCAGGCATGCATGGCCCGGGCGAAGAAGCGGGAATAGAGCAGGTGCAGGATCGCGTGTTCCACCCCGCCGATATACTGATCGACGTTCATCCAGTAGGCGGCATCGTCGGCCACCGTGGGCGTTGCGGCACCGGGCGAGGTGAAGCGCGCGTAATACCAGGACGAATCCACGAAGGTATCCATGGTGTCGGTTTCACGCTGGGCGGGCTTGCCGCAGGAGGGGCAGGGCACATCGCGCCATGTCGGGTGCCAGTTCAGCGGGTTGCCCGGGCGGTCGAAGGTGACATCCTCGGGCAGCTTGACGGGCAGGTTTTCCTTCTTCTCGGGCACCACGCCGCAGGTGTCGCAGTGGATCACCGGAATCGGGCAGCCCCAGTAGCGCTGACGCGACAGCCCCCAGTCACGCAACCGGAACTTGGTCACGCCATGGCCCACGCCGTTGGCTTCGCAGAAGGCGATGGCAGCATCGATGGCGGCTTCTCCGGTCTGTTCCGTCTCGCCCGCGAAGCCGCGGACATAGATCACCGGCTCGGTCTTGGGGGGGACATAGGCCTCGCCGCCATCCTCGGGCAGGGCGGTGCCGTCGTCATTGGCGGGGGCATAGGTGGAGACCACCGGCAGATCGTACTTGCGGGCGAATTCCAGGTCGCGGGCATCATGGGCGGGGCAGCCGAAGATCGCGCCGGTGCCGTAATCCATCAGGATGAAGTTGGCGACATAGACCGGCAGTTCCCAAGCCGTATCAAAGGGATGGCGCACGCGCAGGCCGGTGTCGAAGCCCTTCTTCTCGGCCTTTTCCATCTCTTCCTCGGCGGTGCCCATCTTGCGGCATTCGGCGTTGAAGGCGGCCAGGTCGGCGTTGTCCTTCTCCAGCGCCCTGGCCAGTGGATGGTCGGGCGAGATGCCGACAAAGGAGGCGCCCAGCATCGTGTCGGGGCGGGTGGTATAAACCTCGATCCGGTCGTGGCCGGTGGGGCCGTCGATCAGCCCGAAGGCAAACTGCAATCCGCGCGACTTGCCGATCCAGTTGCGTTGCATCAGGCGCACCTTGTCGGGCCAGTTTTCAAGCCGGTCGAGCGCGCCCAGCAACTCCTCGGAGTAGTCGGAAATCCTGAAGAACCACTGGGTCAGCTCGCGCCGTTCCACCGTCGCACCGGATCGCCAGCCCTTGCCGTCCTCGACCTGTTCGTTGGCCAGCACGGTCATGTCCACCGGGTCCCAGTTCACCACCGCGTTCTTGCGATAGACCAGCCCCTTTTCCATGAAGTCGATGAACATGGACTGTTGCTGTCCGTAATATTCGGGGTCGCAGGTGGCGAATTCGCGGCTCCAGTCCAGCGACAGGCCAAGGCGCGAGAACTGCGATTTCATGTTGTCGATGTTCTTGTAGGTCCAGGCGCCGGGGTGGATCTTCTTTTCCATGGCGGCGTTTTCGGCGGGCAGGCCGAAGGCGTCCCAGCCCATGGGATGCAGCAGCGCGTGACCGGTCGACAGTTTGTAACGCGCCACCACGTCGCCCATGGTGTAGTTGCGCACATGGCCGATGTGCAGGTTGCCCGAGGGATAGGGAAACATCTCGAGCACATAGTACTTCGGCTTGGCGTCATCCCTCTGCGCCGTGAAGGTGCCAGCGGTTTCCCAGGCCTGTTGCCATTTGGGTTCGATCTCGGCGGCGGAATAACGGGACATGGTTCGGGCCTCTGTTCACGGGACTGCAACGCACGCTTGATATGGCGCAGGATGCGATTGGTCCAGTGGGGATGGCGGGCGGATTTGGGCGGTGATCTTCGGGGCGATTGCTGTATAGCCTTGCTGCAAGATGCGAAGGCACGACGGAGGGCCCATGAAGATCCTGTTCCTGCACCAGAACTTTCCCGGACAGTTCAAGCACCTGGCGCCGGCGCTGGTGGCGGCGGGGCATCATGTGGTTGCCCTGACCTGCCGGGTCGACAAGCAGCAGACCTGGAACGGCGTGCAGATCATCCCCTATCGCTGGAGCGATCCGACAGGACAGGCCCACCACCCCTGGCTGACCAACCTGAACGGTGCGGTGCATCGTGGAACCGCGGTTTACCGCGTGGCCGACCAGCTTGCCGCGCGGGGCTATGTGCCGGATGTGGTGATCGCCCATTCCGGCTGGGGCGAGGCGCTGTTCGTGCATGATGTCTGGCCCGGGGCGAAACTGGGGGTGTTCAGCGAATTCCATTACCAGGCCGAGGGTGCCGATATCGGGTTCGACCCCGAGTTCGCGCTGAAGGACGCCTTTGGCGAAGGCGCGCGGATGCGGATGCGCAACCTGTCGATGCGGTTGCAACTGGAACAGGCGCAGGCGGCGCTTTGCCCGACCGAATGGCAGGCCAGCACCCATCCGCCCGCCCTGCGCCAGAAGATCACCGTGGTGCACGACGGAATCGACACCGCCCAGGCCAGCCCCGACCCGGCGGCGCAGGTGACGCTGGATGGCCTGACCCTGAGCCGCGATGACGAGGTGATCACCTTCGTGAACCGCAATCTCGAACCCTACCGGGGGTTTCACGTCTTCATGCGCGGGCTGGGCGACCTGCTGCGCCGCCGTCCCCAGGCGCGGGTGATCGTGGTGGGCGGCGACAGCGTCAGCTATGGCACGGCGCCCAAGGAGGGCGGCACCTGGAAGGAGAAGATGACGGCCGAGGTGCGCGGGGCGATTCCCGATGCCGATTGGGCGCGGGTGCATTTCGTCGGCAAGCTGCCCTACGGGGATTTCCTGTCGCTGCTACAGGTTTCGACCGTCCACCTCTACCTGACCTATCCCTTCGTGCTGAGCTGGAGCCTGATGGAGGCCATGTCGTGCGAGGCGGCGATCGTGGCCAGCGCGACCCAGCCCGTGGAAGAGGTGATCACCGATGGCGAAACCGGCGTGCTGTTCGATTTCTTCGATTCGCGCGCCATGGTCGATCAGATCGACCGCCTGTGCGGCGACCCCGACCTGCGCGCCCGTCTGGGGCGCGCCGCAAGGGCGCGTGTGCTGGAACGCTATGATCTGAAGTCGGTGTGCCTGCCGCGCCAGTTTCAGTGGGTGGCAGACCTGGCGGCGGGTTAGGCCGGCGTCAAAGCTTGCCGTCGCGGATGCGCAACTGGCGGGCGCGGGTCAGGATGGCATCTTCGATGGCGCGCACGGTGTCCACGCTGGCCGGGCCGCCACGGGTTTGCAGCGCCACGTTCAGCGACCGGGCATCCAGCGCGGGATCCTGCACATAGACGGTGGCACGATAGGACCGTCCGCCGCCCGGCGGGGTGCCATAGCCATAGACCAGAACGCCCGAGAAGGGATCGGCCGCCTCGATGGGCATGAAGTTCAGCACTTCCTGCGCGGCGTTCCAGATGTACTTGTTCACCTCGATGGTGGTGTTCGGATCGTCGGCATTGGTGAAGAGATCCAGCAGGGTCGATTCGTTCGGCTTCTGCTGCAGCTCGCGCTCGCGGTACTCACGGGTGATCTTGTCGGCTTCGCTTTCCTTGTCGGGGTTGTTGCGGAAAAAGCCGCCGGTGCCGCCACAGGCCGCAAGGCCCAGGACCAGCGCCAGAGAAAGACCCGTCTTCGTGATACCGCGCATGTGCATAAGGTGCCCTCACCCCTTGTTTTTCCCGTGTGTAGCCGAGCGGTTGGGGTGTCACAAGGATTTTTGAGGAAATGCCCCCTGCCGCACCCTATAAGGGGGAGTGGCGGGCAGGGGGCAAATCACTGTGGCAAAGCTGCACCATCTGAAGCCGGTTTGCAGGAGCGTCGAAGCGGCCGCTTGCAATCAGGGGCGGTGCGAGCGAATTAGGCTCATGTCTCACTTCGGATTTCCTGGATTGAGATAAACCTTTTGAGAAATACGAGGGAAATCGAAATGAAAAAAATTCTCCTGGCCTCGACCGCGCTGATCATGTCGGCCGGCTTCGCTGCCGCCGAAGTGACCGTTGGTGGCGACGGCCGCATGGGTATCATCGACAACTTCGACGATGATCTGGCCTTCACCAGCCGTATCCGCATCTCGTTCGCCGCTTCGGGCGAAACCGATGGTGGCCTGTCGTTCGGTGGTAGCATCCGCGCCGACAACGCCGCTTCGGGCAACGGCAACGAGAACATGACCGCTGGTACGGTCTTCATCTCGGGCGCCTTCGGCAAGCTGTCGATGGGTGACGTTGACGGTGCTGCGAAAGCTGCTGTCGGCCACGTTTCGGGCGTTGGCCTCACCGGCCTGGGCGACCTGAACGAAATGAGCTACGCTGCTTCGGGCGGCAACATGGACAAGACCGGCGCTCTGTACGAGTACAACACCGGTGGTCTGACCTTCTACGCGTCGGCTGCTCAGCCCGACACCGACCAGGACACCGCTGCTCCCGGCGACGACACTTTCGACGCCTATGCCGTTGGTGTGAAGTACGCTTGGGGTGACTACACCGTTGCTCTGGGTTACGAAGACAACGAAGCTGGCGTTGACCACATCATCGTTGGCGGTACCGCTTCCTTCGGTGACGCGACTGTCAAGGCGATCTACGGTCACGCTGACTTCGGCGCCACCGATGGCGACCAGTACTCGATCTCGCTGGACTACGTCTTCGGTGCCACCACCGCGACCGCGTTCTACGCTGACGACGAAGACCTGGGCGGCGTGAAAGCCTACGGTCTGGGCGCTTCCTACGACCTGGGTGGCGGTGCTGCTCTGAAAGGCGGCTACGTGAAGAACGACACCGCCGACGTCGACGGTTTCGACTTCGGTATCTCGATGTCCTTCTAATTCCTTACGGAATTGTTTGACGGAAAGAGCGGGCCCTGTGCCCGCTCTTTTCTTTTGTGCGGCACTGTGGCCTATCTGGGTCAAAGAGAAGGAGCCGCCGCATGAGCCTTGCCGAGATCACCGCCCGCATCCGCGCCGCCGAAACCGAAGCCGGACGCAGCCCCGGCACCACCGAACTGATCGCCGTCAGCAAGGTGCAGCCGCTGGAGCGGGTCGAGGCCGTTCTGCAGGAAGGGCACCGCGTCTTCGGGGAAAACCGTGTTCAGGAGGCCGCCGGAAAATGGCCCGGGTTGCAGGACACCCATGGCGCCTGCTCCCTGCATCTTCTGGGCCCCCTGCAAAGCAACAAGGCACGTCAGGCGATGGAGCTGTTTCAGGTGATCCATTCGCTGGACCGCCCCAAACTGGCCAAGGCCTTTGCCCGCCTGGCACAGGAAACCGGCGCCTGTCCCGATCTTTTCATCCAGGTCAACACGGGGGAAGAGCCTCAGAAGGCCGGGGTTCTGCCCGCGGACCTCGACGCTTTCGTGGCCGAATGCCGCGGGATGGACCTGCCGCTGGTGGGCCTGATGTGCATTCCGCCGGTCGAGGAAGAGGCAAGCCTGCATTTCGCGCTTCTGGCAAAGATGGCGGCCCGCAACGGGTTGGAAGGGCTGTCGATGGGAATGTCGGGGGATTTCGAGAAGGCCATTTCCTTCGGGGCCACCCATGTGCGGGTCGGCTCGGCCATTTTCGGCGAACGCGTGCCGGGCTGACGCGCCGCGCGCCCGGCCACTGCTGTGCAGTGAGTATTTTTCAGCAAGAAAGAATCAGCGAACGACAAGCCTTGTCCCCGGTAGAGCCGTCGCGGCAAGCCAGCGCAGGAGCGGTGGCGCCATGGCGATGCAGCCTTCGGTCGGATGCCCGGGCTTGCGCCAGCGGTGCAGAAAGATGGCCGAGCCGCGCCCGGGCCTGGCCCTGGGCCAGTTCCAGTCGGTCAGCAGGATGAGATCGTAGAGCCTGTCGGCGCGGCGCAGCGCCTCGTGGCTGTGGTGATAGGGCGCGCGCACCAGCGTGTTGTAGTCGGGGGCATCGGGGGCGTCGGACCAGAGATCGCCGGGCCGGATCGGCAGCGCCCAGGGGGCGGGGGGCGCGATGCGGTCGGGGCGGTAGAGCAATCCGGTGATGCGGTGCAGCCCCGCGGGGGTCGCGCCGTCGCCTTCGCGCTTGTCGGTGCGGATGCCACCGCGCCCGATGCTGCAGGGCAGAAGGCGCCCGCGAAAGCGCAGGCCGCGCGGCGTCAGCACCATGTCGTCGGGCGAAGGCGTCACAGGATGTGCCCGGACTTGGCGGCCTTGGTGCGCAGGTAGGCTTCGTTCAGCGGGTTCTGCCCGACGTGCAGGGGCACCCTTTCCACCACCGTCAGGCCGCATTGGGCAAGCATGTCGACCTTGCGGGGGTTGTTGGTCAGCAGCCGCACCTGCCCCACGCCAAGTGCCGAGAGCATCCGCGCGCCGATGCGGAAGTCGCGTTCGTCATCCTCGAACCCCAGGCGGTGGTTGGCCTCGACCGTGTCGAACCCCTGATCCTGCAACGAATAGGCGCGCATCTTGTTGGTCAGGCCGATGCCGCGCCCCTCCTGGTTGAGGTAGAGCAGCAAGCCGCCCCCCGCCTCGTTCATCTGGGCCAGGGCACCGTTCAGTTGCGGGCCGCAATCGCATTTGAGCGACCCCAGCACGTCACCGGTGAAACAGGCCGAGTGCAGGCGGGTCAGCACCGGGGCGTCGCGGTCGGGGCGGCCGATCTCGACGGCATAGTGTTCTTCGCCGCCATCCTCGGGGTGGAAGATGTGCAGCCGCCCGGCCCGGGCCGCGGCCATGGGCAGGCGGGCCGCGATGACGGGCGAGACCCGGGCATCGCCCACCAGGTCCAGCGCCGGATCGGCCAGGTCGATCCTGGTCAGATCGGGGGCGTCGCCCTTCAGCGGCACGAGAAGCGCGCCGGGCAGCAGGCGCGCCGATTTCAGCAGCGCGATCGCGGCGCGGGCCAAGGCGGTGCTTCCACCGCGTACCGGCTGGAAGGGCCCCTTCAGCGGGCTGCGCAGATCGTCCGCCGGATCGACGATGGCGCGCAGGCGGGCAAGCTCCATCGTGGGGGGCAGGGCGATGCGGGTCAGATCGCCATCGTAGGTGGGAGTCTTCAGCGTCTGGGCGCGCCGGTGGGTGATGGCCAGCACCGCGCCGCCCATTTCAAGAAGCGTCGCATAGCGGGCGGGGGCCAGAACCTCGGGGGCGGCGACAAGGACCGCGGCATCGCCATCGCACAGAACGATGGGCAGGCCGGTGCGCAGATCCGAACGGGCACGGGCCAGGCGTTCGGCGGGAAGGGGGGCAAGGGTCATGAGGGCGCCTTTCTGCTGCGATCTTTAGGGCGGTTGTGACAGAATGTGAAACATTTCCCGCCCGAGGGACACGAAGGTGTGAGCGGCGTGCAGCAATTCTTGCCAAGGACGTGACTTGGTCACATCTGAATTGCGTAACGGAGGACAAAAGCCATGAGCGGTCTCAAGAAAATTCTTCTTGTCGATGATGATGACGATCTGCGCGATGCGCTGAGCGAGCAGCTGATGATGACCGAGGATTTCGACGTGTTCGAGGCCGCCAACGGACAGGAGGCATTGGACAAGGTCAAGGCCGGGTTGTTCGACCTGCTGATCCTGGATGTCGGTCTTCCCGATACCGACGGGCGCGAATTGTGCCGCCTGATGCGCAAGCAGGGCGTCAAATGCCCCACCATCATGTTGACCGGCCACGACAGCGACGCCGACGCGATCCTGGGGCTGGATGCCGGCGCGAATGACTATGTCACCAAGCCCTTCCGCTTTCCGGTGCTTCTGGCCCGCATCCGCGCCCAGTTGCGCCAGCACGAACAAAGCGAGGATGCCGTCTTTCAGCTTGGCCCCTATTCCTTCCGCCCGGCGCAGAAGATGCTGATCGACGAGGCCGAGAAGAAGATCCGCCTGACCGAGAAAGAGACGAATATCCTCAAGTTTCTCTACCGCGCCACCGATGGCGTTGTGGCGCGCGATGTGCTGCTGCACGAGGTTTGGGGCTACAACGCCGGGGTCACGACCCATACGTTGGAAACCCATATCTACCGGCTGCGACAGAAAATTGAACCGGATCCGTCGAACGCGCGTTTGCTTGTCACCGAGAGCGGTGGATACCGCCTCGTCGCCTGAATCCCGCCTGCGTGTCCGGGTCATGACACGCAACCTCCCTGTTGGACTTGCCCGGGCCTTGTGCCCGGGTTTTTTTCTGCCCGGGGTCAGGGAAACCTGACTGGCGCAACGGCGGGGCGGGGCGCAGGCTGGGGCATCGCCTCCTCCTGTCGGACTGGCCCGGGCATAGGGCCCGGGCAATTTTCCGGCTCACCGGAAAGGACCGCCCCATGATGACCGTGTCGTTCCTGAATGCCGCGCGCTACAGCGAAACGCTGGCCCTGTTGCGAACCCATCTTACCCTGCAACGGGCCGGGCCGCTGGAAATCACCATCGACGCCTACGAGGGCGAAGAGGCGCCGCTGATCGTGCGCATGGATCGCCACACCCTGTATCTTGATGGCTTCAAGAGCCACGTCAACGAGACCTGGTATCACTTCGAGGATGCCTTGCCCTGGACCGGTGCCGTCTCTCTCAACTTCACCGGCCGTCATCAGCAGTTGAAGACCAACCAGGGCAGCACGCTGTTCAACGGGGCGGCCAAGTTCAAGGTGGAGGAGTTGAAGAACTTCGCCGGCGGGCCGGACGATACCCTGCGCATCGCCTTGGGCTTCCTGGTGATCGTCATTTCCGAGGCTGTCCGCTTTCCCGCCGTCGAGGCGAACGTGAAGGATTGCGTGGCCGGCATTGCCGAATACCGCCCCGCCGCCGATCACAAGACCTATATGTCGAACTGGAAGGCCAAGACCGAGGCAGGCAGCACGGATGTGGCCATCGGTTATCTCAAGTGACCTGTCGCGCGGCCGCATTTCGGCTATAGGGGCGGGATGAAACCGACATTCCCTGATTACTCCCTTGAAGAATCTGCCCTGTCCCTTGGCCACACCCGCATTGCCGGGGTCGATGAGGTGGGGCGCGGACCCTGGGCCGGGCCGGTGGTGGCCGCGGCGGTGGTGCTGGACCCGGCCTGCATTCCGCCGGGCCTGAACGATTCAAAGAAGCTGAGCGCCAAGGCCCGGACCCGGCTTGAGGCGCTGATCGTGGCGCAGGCCGAGGTGGGCCTGGGCGCGGCATCGGTCGAGGAGATCGACGCCATGAACATCCTGCGCGCCAGTCACCTTGCCATGGTGCGCGCCCTGGCGGCGCTGCCACGCCCGGCGGATTTCGCCCTGGTCGACGGCAACATGCTGCCCCGTGACATGCCCTGCCCCGCTCAACCTGTGGTCAAGGGCGACGGGCGCTCGGTCAGCATCGCGGCGGCCTCAATTGTGGCCAAAATCAGGCGAGATTTGGGCATGGTGGCCCTCGCGCAACAGCATCCGGGATATGGTTGGGAAACCAACGCCGGATATGGCACGGCGGCGCATATCGCGGGGCTGAAATCTCTTGGTGTGACCCCACACCATAGACGTTCGTTCAAACCTGTGCACAATATCTTGTATCAAGAGAATTAACTAACTCACTGATTCAAAAAACAAATTGACCGCGATTCGGCTTTGACTCACATTGTCTGCAACAACACGGAACGCCGAAAAAGGCGCCGGAACAGAGGCAGACATGACAACAAAATCCCAGGGCGGCGTTTCGGCGCGGCAACAGAAGAATTGCGCGAAACCGGCGGATCTGCCGCTGAATCAGATCCTTGCGGGCGATTGCATCGAATTGATGAATTCGCTTCCCGAAGCCTCGATCGACCTGATTTTCGCCGATCCCCCCTACAACCTGCAATTGAAAGGCGATCTCTGCCGCCCCGACAATTCGCAGGTGGATGCGGTGGACGATGCCTGGGACCAGTTTTCGTCCTTCGCGGCCTATGACCGGTTCACCGAGGCCTGGCTGAAAGCGGCGCGCCGCCTGCTGAAGCCCAACGGCGCGATCTGGGTGATCGGCAGCTATCACAACGTGTTCCGGGTTGGCGCGGCGATGCAGAATGCCGGCTACTGGATTCTGAACGATGTCGTCTGGCGCAAGTCGAACCCCATGCCGAACTTCCGGGGCAAGCGGCTGACCAATGCCCATGAAACCCTGATCTGGGCCTCCAAGCAGGAAGCCAGCAAGTACACCTTCAACTACGAGGCGCTCAAGCAGTTGAACGAAGGCGTGCAGATGCGCAGCGACTGGGTGCTGCCGATCTGCACCGGGCATGAGCGGTTGAAGAATGCCGATGGTGACAAGGCCCATCCGACGCAAAAGCCCGAAAGCCTGCTGCACCGGGTGATCCTGGGCACCACCAACCCGGGCGACGTGGTGCTTGACCCGTTCTTCGGCACCGGCACCACCGGCGCGGTGGCCAAGATGCTGGGCCGCGAATACATCGGGCTCGAACGCGAAGCGGCCTATCGCAAGGTGGCCGAAGAGCGCCTGAGCCGGGTGCGCAAGTTCGACAAGGAAGCACTGAACGTTACCACCTCCAAGCGGGCCGAACCCCGCGTGCCCTTCGGCCAGCTGGTGGAACGCGGCATGTTGCGCCCCGGCGAGATGCTGACCAACAACCGCGGCCAGATGGCCAAGGTGCGGGCCGACGGAACGCTGATCGCCGATGACGTGCGCGGTTCGATCCACCAGGTGGGCGCGGCGCTGGAGGGTGCCCCCTCCTGCAACGGCTGGACCTACTGGAACTTCAAGCGCGACGGCAAGATCGTGCCGATCGATCTGCTGCGCCAGCAGATCCGCGCCGAGATGTCCTGACCCCGAAACACCAGAATACAACAGTTACCGCCGGTGCCTGTGGCCACGCCACAGCGCACTCACCTTGCCCCGCCGTTCCCTTGGGTCCGGCGGGGTTTTTTTGTCTTGCGCGGCGCCCTAGGTGAAAGGGGAACCGAGAAAGGACATCCCATGACAGATACCGTCAAGGCCATCACCCTGGCATCCCGCCCCAAGGGCGCGCCCGCAACATCCGACTTCGCCACCGAAACGGTTGAATTGAAGGCCCCCGAGGCGGGGCAGGTGCGCGTTCAGGTGCTGTGGCTCTCGCTTGATCCCTACATGCGCGGGCGGATGGACGATGCAAAATCCTATGCCGCGCCGGTCCCCCTGGGCGGCGTGATGGAAGGCGAGGCCGTGGGCCGCATCGTCGCCTCGAACGCCGAGGGCTTTGCCGAGGGCGACATCGTGATCGGCCCCTTCGGCTGGAGCGAGGGCGCCGTGGTCGATGCCACCCACCTGCGCCGCGTCGACCCGGATCGCGCGCCGATCCAGACCGCGCTTGGCGTGCTGGGGATGCCCGGCCTCACCGCCTGGGTCGGCTTGAACGACATCGCGGAAGCGAAGGCGGGGGAAACCATCGTGGTTTCGGCCGCCACCGGGGCCGTCGGCTCGGTTGTCGGTCAGCTGGCCAAGGCCCGGGGCCTGCGCGTGATCGGCGTGGCGGGCGGCGCGGAAAAATGCGCCTATGCGGTCGAGGAACTGGGCTTTGACGCCTGCATCGATCACCGCGCCGAGGATCTGGCCGAGCAGCTGAAGGCCGCCGCCCCCGAGGTGGACATCTATTTCGAAAACGTCGGCGGCGCGACCCTGGCCGCGGTGCTGCCGCTGATGGCGGTCGGCGGGCGGATCGCCCTGATCGGGATGATCGCCTGGTACAACGGCAAGAACCTTGACCAGACGATCCCGCTGCCCGCCATGTGGCGCGCGATCCTGACCAAGCGGCTCAAGGTGCAGGGCATGATCGTCATGGACCACGCCGACCGGCGAGAGGCATTCCTGGATGAGGTCGCGCCGTTGGTGGCGGACGGTCGGGTGAAATACCGCGAAACCGTGGCCGAAGGGCTGGACCAGGCGCCCGAAGCCTTCCTTGCCATGCTCGAGGGTGGCAACTTCGGCAAGCAACTGGTCAAGGTGGCCGACGCCTGACCCGAAACCGCCAGACGACATCAAGGCGCGCGCCCGGCAACGGGCCGCCCCGCCAGGCCGGTCATCCGTACGAAGGTGGGGCGCGGCCCCTCATCTTTGGTCTGGAAATATCCCCGCCGGAGGCTCCCGCAGGGGCAGCAGGCGCAACGCCCGAGGGTACACGCGACAGGGGAAAAGGGCGGCAACCGCCCGCAGGGCGCAGAATGGCGTGCGCGCCTTTGGCGCGCTCCGCCTTGTTGTGAAGGGCCTATTCGCCCAGTTTTTCGTCCAGCACCTTGGCGAACTCGCCATAGCTCATGTTCGAATATTTCGTGCCGTTGATCACGAAAGAGGGGGTCGAGGTGATCTCGTCTTCCTCGGCGTGCTTTTCCCAGGTGGCGACCATGGCCTGGGCCTTGTCGGCATCGCTCATGCAGGCGTCAAGCTGCGTGTCGCTCAACCCGGCGGTCTTGCCGATGCGACGCAGGTTCGCGGCCACCTGGGCCGGTTCGCCCTTGGTCCATTCGGCCTGCTGCTGATAGATCAGGTCGGCCAGGCCAAAATACCGCACCGGCCCGCCACAGCGCGCCACCATGCCGGCCCACAGCCCGTAGCGGTCGAAATAGACCTCGCGGTAGATGAAGTTGATCTTGTCGGTCTCGACATAGTTCGCCTTGATCTCCTTCAACGGCCCGGTGTGGAAGTTCTTGCAGTGCGGGCAGGTGAACGAGGCATATTCGATCACCGTCACCTCGGCGTCGGGGTTGCCCATGGACATTTCCTCGACCAGCGAAAGATCGGCCTCGCCCGTCGCTTCCTGGGCGTCCAGCGCGAAGGAGGTGATCGAGGTGGTATCGGTCTTCAGCGTCGAATAGTACCAGGCGCCACCGGCGGCCAGGGCGAGGACAAGAAGGGAAGGAACGAAACGGTTCATGGACAGGGCCTTATCTGCGGGATTTCTGGTTCAGCACGTTGCGCCCGAGGGATTCGAGCGCGGCGCGCAGGCTGTCGTCGGTGATCGGGGCGACGGCGGCACGGGCCGTCGCGGTGATTTCGGGGTCCGGAGGCGGGGCGGTGTCCCTGGGGCGATGGGTGAAACTGGCCTGCCCCTCGGCGAAACCGGTGGGGGCTGTCTGGGTGATACGCACCTTCGCGATGGCCGCATAGCCATAGCAGGCGTTCACCTTCTCGCGGATCTTCTCTTTCTGCATCTCCAGCATCGGCGCCTGTGCCCCGGTGGTCAGCAGGGTCAGCGTGGCACCGAAATTGCTCCGCCCATAGGTCACGTTCACCGGCCGGCAGATGCCCGCCACGTCGGGGCCCGCGATCTCGGCCCAATGGGTCAGCAGACGGGTCACCGCGAAGCCGCGCTTTTCACCGACCGTGCGGATCTGGCGCTGCAGCAGTGACGAGGTCATCTGGAAACCCTTGCCGTACTTGCGCTTGGCGGGGGGGCGTGGCTGGTTCATGTCTGTTCCGGTTGCAGGACTGCCCTAGGTTTACGGCCTGTGACGGTGCATACCAAGGCCGTTGGTGAAATGGGACCATAAAGATTGCGTGAAACCGAACTGAGCGATGCCCTTCTGGCCTGGTACGATGTCCACGCCCGCGAGATGCCCTGGCGCGTGTCACCCGCCGACCGCGCGGCGGGCCTGCGCCCCGATCCTTACCGCGTGTGGCTGTCCGAAGTGATGCTCCAGCAAACCACCGTGGCGGCGGTGCGGGGGTATTTCCACCGCTTCACCGCTCGCTGGCCGACCGTTACCGATCTGGCCGCCGCCGAGGATGGCGAGGTGATGGGCGAATGGGCCGGTCTTGGCTATTACGCGCGGGCGCGCAACCTTCTGAAATGCGCGCGGGTGGTGGCAGGGCAGGGGGGCCGTTTTCCCGACAGCCACGACGCCCTTCTGAAACTGCCGGGCATCGGCCCCTATACGGCCGCCGCCATTTCCGCCATCGCCTTTGATCGGCCCGAAACCGTTGTCGATGGCAATGTCGAACGGGTGATGGCGCGGCTTTTCGCGGTGCAGACGCCCCTGCCCACCGCCAAGCCCGAACTGACGGCCCATGCCGCCCGCCTGACGCCCCGCGCCCGCCCCGGCGATCATGCCCAGGCGGTGATGGACCTGGGCGCCACCATCTGCACCCCGAAATCCCCGGCCTGCGGCATATGCCCCTGGATGGCGCCCTGTGCGGCGCGGGCGGCGGGCATCGCCGCGCAACTGCCCCGCAAGCTGCCCCGGCAGGCCAAGCCGGTGCGCCACGGTGTGGCCTATGTCGCGCGGCGGGCCGATGGCGCCCTGCTGCTTGAGCGACGGCCCGACAGGGGGCTTCTTGGCGGGATGCTGGGCTGGCCCGGTGCGCCCTGGGGGGACGAGCCTGTCGAGCGCCCCCCCCTGGCGGCCGACTGGCGCGATCCGGGCATCGAGGTGCGCCATACCTTCACCCATTTCCACCTGATCCTGTCAATCCGCACCGCCGATGTGGCGCAGGATGCCCGACCCGAAACCGGCAGCTTCCTGTCGCCCGCCCAATTCCGCCCCTCGGACCTGCCCACGGTGATGCGCAAGGTGCACGACGCGGCGTCTGGCCGCAGAGAGGATGATTGAGCGGTGAAGACCTTTGGCTATAGTGGCGCAAACCCCAGGCCAGAGGCCCTTCGATGACCGTGAAACCCATTGCCGGAATAACCCGCGCGCTTCCCTTCTGGCTGTCGCTTGCGCTTTTGCCGGTGCTGGCCTTTGGCGCGGTGCAAGGGGGGTGGTCCGTGCTTTGGGTGCCGGTCTGCACCTGGTTCCTGTTCTCGATCATCGATGTTTTCGCCGGGCTCGACAATTCCAGCCCTGATCCACAGACCCCGGACGCACAGTTGTTCTGGTATCGCCTGATCACGCTGGTCTGGTTTCCGCTGCAATGTGCCATGACCTTCGGGTTGATCTGGTACGCCTCGCACAGTGCCCACCTGGGCGCCTGGGAAAAGATCGGGCTGTTCTTCGGGATCGGCGTGATCAACGGCACCATCGGCATCACCTATGCCCACGAGTTGATGCACCAGAAATCTAAGGTCGAGCGGTGGATGGCCGATCTGCTGCTGGCGATGGTGTTCTATTCGCATTTCCGCAGTGAACATCTTCTGGTGCATCACCGCTATGTGGCCACCCCGCGCGATCCGGTGACGGCGCGCTACAACGAAGGGTTTCACCGCTACTTTCCCCGGGTTCTGGTGCAATGCCTGCGGTCGTCCTGGAACGCCGAGGCGGCGATGCTGGGCCGCAAGGGCCTGTCGCGCTGGCACCGTTCGAATCCGTTCTGGCGCTATGGGGCATTGCAGGCGGGTTTTGTCGTGCTGGCGCTTCTGCTGGGCGGTTGGGGTGGTCTTGCGCTGCTGCTTTGGTCGGGCGGGGTGGCGATCTGGCAGCTTGAGCTGGTGAACTATGTCGAACACTATGGCCTGACCCGCCGACACCTGGGCGGGGGCAAGTACGAACATGTGCTGCCGCGCCATTCATGGAACGCCTCGCACCGGGCCAGCAACTGGTTGCTGATCAACCTGCAACGCCATTCCGACCATCACTACAAGCCCGACCGCCGCTTTCCGCTGCTGCAGACCTACGATGACACCGAGGCGCCGCAGCTTCCCCATGGCTATCCGGTGATGACGACGCTGGCGATGATTCCGCCGCTCTGGCGGCGCCGGATGAACCCTAGGGTGCGGCAATGGCGGCGCAGTCACTATCCCGACATCACCGATTGGCAGCCCTATTCCAAGGCCACGAACCCCCTGCCGCGATAGGGGCTTTGCAACCGGGCTGCGCCGTGGTTTTAACGCGCCGGAAATTGCGCCAAGGAACCTGCCATGTTTGTCGCCACCCTGCTGACCGATCCCGCCCGCCCCGCGCTTGACCCTGCGCTGGTGGATTCGCTGCGCAACGCCTGGGGCGGGGGGGATGCGCAATGGCTGGCGGCGGATGAAGCGGCCGAGTTCGCGCTGGAACGCCGCCCCGACAACCTGGCCGAGGTGGGCGCGACCCTGCGCGCCCAGGGTGTGGACCTGGCGTTTCAACCGCTGGAGAATCGGCGCAAGACCCTGCTGATCGCGGATATGGACAGCACCATGATCGGGCAGGAATGCATCGACGAACTGGCCGATTGCGCCGGGGTGGGCGCCCATGTGGCCGGCATCACCGCCCGCGCCATGAACGGCGAGCTGGATTTCGAATCGGCCCTGCGCGAACGGGTTGGCCTGCTGGCCGACCTGCCGATCTCGGTGATCGAGGAGGTGCTGAACACCCGCATCACCCTGACCCCGGGTGGCGCCGAATTGCTGGCCACCATGAAGGCGAAGGGTGGCTATGCTGCGCTGGTGTCGGGGGGCTTTACCCAGTTCACCGCGCGCATCGCCGAACGTCTGGGGTTCGACGAGAACCGCGCCAACACCCTGGTGGTGCAGGGCGACAGGCTGACAGGGCAGGTGGGCGAACCGATCCT
This sequence comes from Oceaniglobus trochenteri, assembly GCF_020529025.1. Classification (GTDB taxonomy): domain Bacteria; phylum Pseudomonadota; class Alphaproteobacteria; order Rhodobacterales; family Rhodobacteraceae; genus Oceaniglobus; species Oceaniglobus trochenteri. Next base: position 48,309 of record NZ_JACNMM010000003.1, on the reverse strand, counting down.
GGGGCAGCAGGCCAAGCTGGACGCGCTGCACGACATCACCGCCCGCCTTGGGATCACGCCCGACGATGTTCTGGCGGTCGGAGACGGCGCGAACGACCTGGCGATGATCAACGCGGCGGGCATGGGCGTTGCCCTGCACGCCAAGCCCGCCGTCGCCGCCAAGGCCGCCATCCGGATCGATCACGGCGATCTGTCGGCGCTGCTGTTCCTGCAGGGCTATGCGCGGGACGAATTCGTCACGCCCTGATCCGGCTGGCCCTTCTGCCCCGGCCGCCTAGAGGGGGGCGGCGCAGAAACCGGGTGCGCGCCGGATCGCACCCACCTGGAGCCCCGCCCGGTTCAGCAGCGGCACGCCAAGCCGCCGCCGGGTGGCCGGATGTTCCGGATCGAGCACGCCAAGCGCCACCAGGATCGCCGCGATGGCACATTCCGAGGCCCGCGTCGCGCCATCCACGATCTTGATCGCCACGCCCAGCCCGCGTTCGGGCAGCATGGCCACGAAGACGGCCTCGGCGCCGGTCTTGATCGCCACGCCATTGCCCATGGCGCGCATCAGTTCGGTGCAGGCCCGCCCTTCGCCCGCCACCAGTTCGGGGTGGGCGGCCATCGCCTCGCGCAGTTGCGCCATGGCGGAGTCGCGGGCGCCCTGGCCATCGCGGGCGGCGGCGAACCGGGCCATGGCATGGGCCAGCCCCTGCACCGTGGTGGCAAAGTTCGGCGCCGAACAGCCGTCGATGCCATATCCGGGGCTGTCGACGCCCGTCACCTCTTCAAAGGCTGCGCGGGCCACCTTTTGCACCGGATGGTTAATGTCGACATATTCGGGCCCGGCCTTCAGGTGCCGGGTCAGGGTCAGGAAGCCGGCATGTTTGCCCGAGCAATTGTTGTGCACCTGGCAGGGTTCATCGTGCGCGCGGATCATCTCGAGCTTGAGATCGGTGTCGCGCGAAACCTCGGTGCCGCAGCGCAGATCGCCGTCGGCCATGCCCAGATCGCCCAGCCAGGCGCGCACGGAATCAACGTGAACCGGCGCCCCCTGATGCGAGGCGCAGGCCAGCGCCAGTTGGCGCGTGGTCAGCCCCGCCGCCCGCGCCGCGCCGCTTTCCACCAGCGGCAGCGCCTGCAACATCTTGCAGGAGGATCGCGGAAAGATCACCGCGCCCGGATCGCCCCAGGCCTGCACGATCTGCCCCGTCGCATCGCAGATCGCGCCATGCCCGGCGTGCACGGATTCGATCAGGTCACCGCGCCAGACTTCGACCATTGTTTCCGCTTTTGTCATCTTGCCTTCATCCCTTCACGGTTAAGCGATTTTCCGCCACGGGGGGTTTTATTGCGGGCGGATTTGCCGTTAAAGTCGCACCGCAGAGTTGAAAAGGAAACCGTGCTGTTCAAGACCTGCCAAGACGGGTCAGGCGCGCGACCCGAGAGGCAGAGGCAGCTGGAGGCTGTGATTGACATGAATTCATTCTTCGCACGTATGAGTGTGACGATGGCGATGATGGCGGGGGCGACCGGTGCCTTCGCCCAGGCCGAATCCACCAACCGGGTTGCCGTCGAAACCGCATGGGCCGTTTTCGTTGAGGACGATCCCAAGGAATGCTGGAGCGTGTCCAGCCCCAAGCAGACCGTGAACTCGCGCGATGGGCGGGTCGTGGCCGTACGGCGCGGCGATATCCTGATGTTCGTCAGCTTCCGTCCCGGCTCGGGCGCACGCGGTGAGGTTTCGTTCACCGGCGGCTATCCCTTTGCGCCGGGTTCGACCGTCAACATGGATGTGGGCGGCACGAACTTCGAACTTTTCGTCGATGGCGAATGGGCCTGGCCCGCCTCGGATGACGAGGACGCCAAGATCGTCGCGGCGCTGAAACGCGGGTCCGAAGCGGTGCTGACCGCCCGTTCGTCGCGCGGCACCAAGACCGAGGATACCTTCTCGCTCTTCGGGTTTACCGCGGCGATGGAAGAAGCATCCAAGCGCTGCGCCAACTGAGCCTGACCCGCCTTCGGGCGGGTCGCCAGACCATGGCGGAACAAAGGCAGGCCCGGTCATATTGAGGCCAGGAAATTCGGTATCGGTACATCCGAGCAACAACCCGGATTCCCATGACTTCCAAGATTACCCCTGCCCCCGTCTGCCCTGAAACCAGCCGCCATGAACGACCCTGCCGAACCGGGGCTGTCGGGGTGGCGCCATGACCGCGCTGCTTTGTCGTGTCCCCGACCTTTCGGATGGCCTGGCCCTTCTGGGCATGCTGCCGGACTGTGCCGTTTCCCTTGTCGGCCCGCTGATCATTCCGCTGCTCCTGGCCATCGTCGCCTTCCTGGTGGGGTTCGCCTGGCACGGCGCGGGCGAAGGGGACGACCTGCCCGATGGTCTGCCCGCCCGCTATGGGCGACAACAGGATTGATCGCGGCGTCATCGCGCACCATGCTTTGTAATCGGCGCGCGAATCCCATATAGGCAGTGCATTCAACCCCGGAGGTTTCGCCATGCCCGCGCCCGCGCCCATCACGCAGGATCTTCTGACCCTTCCGCGCAAGCTGCCCGAAGGCGGCCCCGTCAACCTTGTGGGGCTGACGCGCGACGGCATGCGCGATGCGCTGATCGCGGCGGGAACACCGGAAAAACAGGCGAAGATGCGCACAGGGCAGGTGTGGCAATGGATCTACCAGAAGGGCGTGCGCGACTTTGCCGCGATGACCAACCTGGCGAAATCCTATCGCGAGCTGCTGGCCGAAACCTTCGTGATCGAGATTCCCGAGGTGGTGGAGCGCCACGTCAGCGCCGACGGCACCCGCAAGTACCTGGTGCGCATCGCCGGCGGACACGAGGTTGAAACCGTCTATATTCCCGAAGAGGGGCGCGGCACGCTTTGCATCAGTTCGCAGGTCGGTTGCACGTTGACCTGTTCGTTCTGCCACACCGGGACCCAGCGGTTGGTGCGCAACCTGACGCCCGGCGAAATCGTCGGACAGGTGATGCTGGCCCGCGACGACCTGGGAGAATGGCCCGAACCGGGGCACCACCCCCACGACGAACAGCGCCTGCTGTCCAATATCGTGCTGATGGGGATGGGCGAACCGCTTTACAACTTCGAATCCGTGCGCGACGCCATGAAGATCACCATGGACCCCGAGGGGATTTCCCTGTCGCGCCGCCGGATCACCCTTTCGACCAGCGGTGTGGTGCCCGAAATCGCCCGCACCGCCGAAGAAATCGGCTGTCTTCTGGCGGTGTCCTTCCACGCCACCACCAACGAGGTGCGCGACAGGCTGGTGCCGATCAACAAGAAATGGAACATCGCCGAACTGCTCGAGGCGCTGCGCAGCTATCCCAAGGTGAGCAATTCCGAGAGGATCACCTTCGAATACGTCATGCTGAAGGACGTGAACGACAGCGACGAGGATGCCCACCGCCTGATCGAACTGATCAAGGGCATTCCCGCCAAGATCAACCTGATCCCCTTCAACGAATGGCCCGGTGCGCCCTATCAACGGTCGTCGAACAACCGGATCCGCGCCTTCGCCGATATCATCTACAAGGCCGGCTATGCCTCGCCGATCCGCAAGCCTCGGGGCGAGGATATCATGGCCGCCTGCGGGCAGTTGAAAAGCGAAAGCGAAAGGGCCCGCAAGCCGCGCCGCGTGGAAGCGGCCCGGCTTTAGGCTTCCTTAACCCATCTGGGGTTCTCTGGGGTCATGGAAATGACCTTGAAAATGCCCGATGAAATGGTCCGCGCGCTGGAAGAGATCGCGGCGCGCGAGGATGTGACGCCAGGCCAGATCGTCAGGGATGCGATTGCAAGGGATCTGCGCCGCCGCTGCAGCGCGAAGAGCGACGGCAGGAGCGATGAGGCGCTCGTCGCTCCCTTGCGGTCGCTTCTCGCTGACGAACTGGCCTTCTCGGAAAGTTGGGAGGCATTGCAATCCGCCCTCGCGCGGAAGGGGTTCACGCTGCGCGAGGCCGGGGGCGGGCTGGTCCTTTATGCCATCGACAGCGGCGCGCGGCTCTGCAAGGGGTCCGAACTTGGCTACAGCCACCTGACTCTCGCCCGCCGGTTCGGCCAGCCCTTTCCCGGCCACGGCAATGCCTTTCAGGTCCGGCGGCAGATGGGGTATGGCGACCCGCCGGTCGATCAGCGCCCGGGAATGTCCTGACGCTTTGTCCCGGCGCCCGGCCAGGTGTCGATCGCCTCGATCGCCTCGGCGGCGTTTTCGACGAATCGGAAAAGGTCCAGGTCTTCGGCCGAAATCGTGCCGGCATCCGACAGGGCATCCCAGTTGATGATCCTTTCCCAGAATTCGCGCCCGAAGAGGAGGAACGGCACCCGCTCCATCCGCCCGGTCTGGATCAGGGTCAGCGCCTCGAACATCTCGTCCAGGGTGCCAAAGCCGCCCGGAAAGATGCAGACGGCCCGCGCCCGCATCAGGAAATGCATCTTGCGGATCGCGAAGTAATGGAAGTTGAAGCACAGCCCCGGCGTGACATATTCGTTCGGCGCCTGTTCGTGGGGCAGCACGATGTTCAGCCCGATCGACCGCCCACCGGCGTCCACCGCGCCGCGGTTCCCTGCCTCCATCACCCCCGGTCCGCCGCCGGTAACGATCACGTCGTCATGGCCGCCGCCCTCCATTGAACGCAGGGTCATCAGGCGGGCGAATTCGCGCGCTTCGTCATAGTAGCGCGACAGCGCCGCCAGGGTTTCGGTGCGCGCGGTATCGGCCCTGGCCGGTTCGGGAATGCGCGCCCCGCCGAACAGCACGACGGTCGATTCGATTCCGGCTTCGGTCAGCAAAAGCTCGGGTTTGAGCAGTTCAAGCTGAAGACGCACCGGGCGCAGCTCGTCCCGGCACAGGAAGGTGTTGTCGTCGAAGGCCAGCCGATAGGACGGTGCCCGGGTCTGCGGGGTGTCCGGGGTCTGATCCGCCTTCTGCATATCCTCACGGGCGTGTCGAAAAGGCGAATTTCGGTGATCCTGCATCGTTGGGCTTTCTGTTGTTGTCGTTTCGACACCTAGCGCGGAACGCCCGCCAAGGCCAGAAGTGCGATGATTGGCGGCAACAATGCAAGATGTGCGCCTTTGTCCGCTGGACGCGCCAAGGACTCCTCGCTAAGAAACGGCAGAGTAACAACCCCGCAGGACAGCGGGGGGTGAATGTATTCGCCCGTCAGCGGGCCAGAAGATGGAGAATGCCGTGTCCCACGCAGATGATCCCGAAGGCACGCGCCGCGATTTCCTGTATTATGCAACCGGTGGCGCCGGTGTCGTCGTTGCGGGGGCCGCCGTCTGGCCGCTGGTCAATCAGATGAACCCCTCGGCCGATGTCCAGGCGCTGAGCAGCATCCGTGTGGATGTCAGCGGCGTCGAACCGGGCACCCAGCTGACCGTCAAGTGGCTGGGCAAGCCGGTGTTCATCCGCCGCCGCACGCCCGAGGAAATCGAAGCCGCGCGCGAGGTCGACGTATCGGAACTGCCCGATCCGAACTCGGAGAACGAAAACCTGGCGAACGCCGCCGATGCCTCGGATGCGAACCGTGCCCTGTCGGAAGACGGCGAATGGCTGGTGATGATCGGCGTCTGCACGCACCTCGGTTGCGTTCCGCTGGGCGACGCGGGCGATTTCGGCGGCTGGTTCTGCCCCTGCCACGGGTCGCACTATGATACCGCCGGGCGCATCCGCAAGGGTCCGGCCCCCAAGAACCTGCTGGTTCCCGTCGCTGCGTTCGACGGTGAATCCACTCTCGTCCTCGGATAACGGAGCATAAGATGGCTGGAATCCCGCACGACCATTACGAGCCGAAGACCGGTGGCGAAAAGTGGCTTCACCGCCGCCTGCCGGTGATCGGCGTCCTCTACGACACGATCATGATCCCCACCCCCAAGAACCTGAACTGGATGTGGATCTGGGGCATCGTTCTGACCTTCTGCCTGGCATTGCAGATCGTCACCGGCATCGTCCTGGTGATGCACTATACCCCCGACACCTCGCTGGCCTTCGCCTCGGTCGAGCACATCATGCGCGACGTGAACGGCGGGTTCATGCTGCGCTACATGCACGCCAACGGCGCGTCGCTGTTCTTCATCGCGGTCTATCTGCACATCTTCCGCGGCCTCTATTACGGGTCGTACAAGGAGCCGCGCGAGGTGACCTGGATCATCGGCATGCTGATCTACCTCCTGATGATGGCCACCGGTTTCCTTGGCTACGTTCTGCCCTGGGGCCAGATGTCGTTCTGGGGGGCCACCGTGATCACCGGCCTGTTCGGCGCCATCCCCTTCGTGGGTGAATCGCTGCAGCAGTGGCTGCTGGGCGGGCCTGCCGTCGACAACGCCACGCTGACGCGCTTCTTCTCGCTGCATTACCTGCTGCCCTTCGTGATTGCCGGCCTCGTGATCGTCCACATCTGGGCCTTCCACACCACCGGCAACAACAACCCCACCGGGGTTGAGGTGCGCCGCACCTCGAAGGCCGAGGCCGAGAAGGACACGCTGCCGTTCTGGCCCTATTTCGTGCTGAAGGATCTGTTCGCCCTGGCGATTGTCCTGGCGGTGTTCTTCGCCGTGGTGGGCTTCATGCCCAACTACCTGGGTCACCCCGACAACTACATCGAGGCGAACCCGCTGGCCACGCCGGCCCACATCGTGCCCGAATGGTATTATCTGCCGTTCTACGCGATCCTGCGGGCCTTCACCTCGGATGTCTGGGCGGTGCAGTTCGCGTCGTTCATCACCGGTGGCATCATCGACGCCAAGTTCTTCGGCGTGCTGGCCATGTTCGGCGCCATCTTCGTGATGGCCCTGGCGCCCTGGCTTGACACCTCGTCGGTGCGGTCGGGCCGGTATCGCCCGATGTTCAAGTGGTGGTTCGCCCTGCTTTGCGTCGATTTCATGGTGCTGATGTGGTGCGGTGCCATGCCCGCGGAAGAGCCCTATGCCACCATCTCGCTTATCGGTGCGGCCTACTGGTTCGCCTATTTCCTGATCATCCTGCCGCTTCTGGGCGTGATCGAGAAGCCGCTGGCGCAACCGGCCACCATCGAAGAAGACTTCAACGCGCACTATGATCCGCAAACCGGGGGCACGAAAACCCTGGTCAAGCCGGCCGAGTGAGAAAGGACTGCATCGAGATGCTCAAGCAGCTTACCATTGCCGCAACTCTGGCATTCGGACTGTCCTCGGGGGCGGCCCTGGCCGCCGGGGATACCCCGCATATCCATGATGTGGACTTTTCCTTCGAAGGCCCCTTCGGCAAGTTCGACCAGAACCAGCTTCAGCGCGGTCTGCAGGTCTATACCGAGATCTGCTCGGCCTGCCACGGGTTGCAGTTCGTTCCGCTCCGCTCGCTCGCCGATGAGGGGGGGCCGCACCTGCCCGAGGATCAGGTGAACGCCTATGCCGCGTTCTACGAGATCTTCGACCCCGAGCTGGAAGACGGCGAAGGCGATTTCCGCCCGCGCAAGCCCACCGACCATTTCCCCAAGTCCGGCATGTCGAACGCACCAGACCTTTCGCTGATGGCGAAGGCGCGGGCAGGGTTCCACGGGCCTTACGGTCTGGGGATCAACCAGTTCGTGAAGGGGATCGGCGGGCCCGAGTATATCGTCAACATCCTGACCTCCTACACCGGCGAGGAAAAGGAACAGGCGGGTTCGGTCCTTTATGAAAACACCGCCTTCCCGGGCGGCTGGATTGCCATGTCGCCGCCGCTCTATGATGATGCGGTCGAATTCGCCGATGGCCATTCGGCCGAGGCGCATCACATGGCCGAAGACGTCGCCGCCTTCCTGATGTGGACGGCAGAACCCAAAATGATGGCGCGCAAGCAGGCCGGTTTCGTCGGTGTGCTGATGCTGGTCATCCTGGCGGCGCTTCTGTACCTGACGAACAAGCGGATCTGGGCACCCATCAAGGGTGGCCGCAAGACCGAAGCGGCAGCCGACTGAGCGGGTCGCAGATGAATTGAGAAAGGCGCGTCCCATGCGGGGCGCGCCTTTTTCGTTTCCGGGGTCTTGCGGGGCGGCTAGAGGGGGCGGCCTTCCAGCAGCCTTGGCCGATCGCCGGTCAGGCCCGCCGCCTCGCGGATGAAGCCGCGCCGCAGGCGGGGAAGGGCGTTCACCGCCCCCAGCCCCAGGTCCCGCAGGCCGCGCAAGAGCGGGTTGTCATTGGAAAACAGCCGGTTGAAGGTATCGGTAGCCAGAGCCATCGACGCGATGTCGAACCGGCGCCATTGCTGATAGCGCTCCAGCACGTCGCTGCGCCCGAAATCCTCGCCCCGCCGCTGGGCGTCGGTCAGAACCTCGGCCAGGGCGGCGATGTCCTTCAGCCCGGCGTTCAGCCCCTGGCCGGCAATGGGGTGCATCCCGTGGGCCGCATCGCCGCACAGAGCCAGCCGGGGGGCGATCATCGACTGCGCCAGCGACAGCGACAGCGGATAGGTAAACCGTTCCCCCGCCAGTGCGATATCGCCCAGGAAATCGCCGAAGCGGGGCCGCAGGTGCGCCAGGTATTCCTCGGGCGGAAGGGGGTTGATCCGGGCGGCGTCGGCGTCGGATTCGGTCCAGACGATCGAGCAGCGATTGCCCCTGAGCGGCAGGATGGCCAGCGGACCTTCCGGCATGAAGAACTGATGCGCGATGCCGTTGTGCGGCTGGCCGTGGGCGATGGCCGTGACCAGCGCGGTCTGCCCATAGCTCCACCCGGTATAGCGGATGCCGGCCCGCCGCGCGGTGCCGCTGTTGCGCCCGTCACAGCCGATCAGCAAGGCGGCGCGACAGGCCGAACCATCGTCCAGCGTGACGCTGACACCTCTATCGTCAACGGATTGCGCCGTGACGCTGCGCCCGGAAAGGGCGGTGATGCCCGGTGTCGCATCCAGCGCATCCAGAAGGTGGGGCCGCAGGTGCCGGTCTTCGACCATGTGGCCCATGGGGCCTTCCTCGATCTCGGCATGATCGAACTCCAGCACGAAGGGTGATGGCCCTTCGCCGGCGCGCCCGTCGCTGACCTTGATGTCGAGGATCGGCTGCGCCAGGTCGCGCAACCCCTCCCAAAGGCCAAGGGCGCGCAGCATCGCGCAAGAGGCATGGGCCAGCGCATAGCTCCGCCCGTCAAAGGCAGGATCGGCCCGAATCTCGCGCGGCCTGCCGTCGATCAGCGTCACGGTGAAGCCGCCGCTGGCCAGGGCAAGCGCAAGGGTGGCCCCGTTGAGGCCGCCGCCGATGATCAGGATGTCGGTTCGCTTTGTCATGAAGCAGAGATGGAACAAGCGGCGGGCATTGTCCATGCGCCCGACTGCCGCTAGCGTCGGGCGCGACAGGAACAAGAGGGGCAAAGCATGGCGGACTGGTTGAGGATGACGGCGGGTGACCTGGGGCGGGGCATTGCCGCGCAGGAGATCGACCCCGTCAAGCTGTGCGAAACCTATCTTGCGGCCATGGACGACCACCAGTTCACCCCACGAATCTATGCCCGCACCACCCCCGAACGCGCCCTGGACGAAGCGCGCGCCGCCCAGGCGCGGGCCCGCGCGGGGCGACGCCTGTCGCCGCTGGACGGGGTGCCGATTTCCTGGAAGGATCTGTTCGACACCGCCGGCGTCGCCACCGAGGCGGGCACCGCCCTGTTGAAGGGGCGCACCCCGACGCAGGATGCGATGGTCCTGCGCAATGCCACGGCGGCAGGGCTGGTCTGCCTGGGCAAGACACACATGACCGAACTGGCCTTCTCGGGGCTGGGGGTGAACCCGGTCACTGCGTCGCCGCCCTGTGTCAACGATCACGCGGCGGCGTCGGGCGGATCGTCCTCGGGGGCGGCCACCAGCGTCGCTTTCGGGCTGGCCGCCTGCGGGATCGGGTCCGACACTGGCGGTTCGGTGCGCGCGCCGGCCGCCTGGAACGATCTGGTGGGCCTGAAAACCACGCTGGGGCGGCTGCCGGTCGAAGGGGTTGTGCCGCTCTGCCCCCGGTTCGACACCATCGGCCCGCTGTGCCGCTCGGTCGAGGATGCGGCGCTGATGCTGGCCGCTATGGAGGGGAGCGCGGCCCCCGACCTGCGCGGCAGCGATCTGCGCGGTGTGCGGTTCATGGTGCTGGAGACCGTGGCGCTGGATGACCTGGAGCCCCAGGTGCGCGCCGGTTTCCAAAGCGCGGTCGAACGGTTGCAGGCCGCCGGGGCGCTGGTGGTCCGCCGCGAGATTCCCGAAGTGGCCGAGGCGATGGCCCTGTCGCCCCAGCTTTTCGCGCCGGAAGCCTATGGCGTCTGGAAGGACACCATCGAGGCCAATCCCGACGCCATGCACGATCAGGTGCGCGAAAGGTTCCGGGGCGGCGCCAAGGTCAGCGCGCCCGACTATATCGCAGCCTGGCGCACGATTGACCGGTGCCGGGCCGCCTATGGGGCCGCGAGTGCCGGTTTCGACGCGGTGCTTCTGCCGACCTGCCCGATCATGCCACCCAACCTTGCGCGGCTCGAGTCGGAGGGTGAATATTTCGTCAATGCCAATCTGATGACTTTGCGCAACACGCGGATCGGAAATCTGATGGGATTGCCGGCGCTGACCCTGCCGACGGGCCTGCCATCCACCGGCATCACCTTGCAAACCGGGCCGATGAGCGAACACCGGCTTCTTCGCCTGGGCGCCGCTGCGGAACGGGCCTTGTCCTGAAAGACACACCCGCCGTGCCGAACTGTGGAAATGTAGGGGCTTTTTCTGGACCGGGCGCGGCGGCCTGGGCTATCGTCCCCTCAAAGGGGCGGAATGACCCCGGTTTTTGAGGCACCGATGCAGTATCCCCAGAGGTTTTCGAACCTGCCTGAGTATGCGTTCCCGCGTCTGCGGAGCCTGCTGGACGCCCATGCGCCCGGCGGGACGCCCGTGCACATGACCATTGGCGAACCGCGCCACGCATTCCCGGCGTGGATCACCGATGTGATCGCCGAACATGCCGCGGGGTTCGGCAAGTACCCCCCGAACGACGGCGCGCCAGAATTGCTTGAGGCGATCACCGGCTGGGTGCAGCGCCGCTATGGCGTGGCGCTGGATGCCGCCAGTCAGGTGATGGCGCTGAACGGCACCCGCGAAGGCCTGTTCAACAGCGCCATCGCGCTTTGCCCGGAAACCAAGAACGGCAAGACGCCGGTCATCCTGACGCCCAATCCCTTTTACCAGGTCTATGCGGTTGCGGCGCTGGCGGTGGGGGCCGAACCTGTCTATGTTCCGGCCACGGCGGCGACGGGGTTCCTGCCCGACTATGCCGCCTTGCCCCGGGATGTGCTGAACCGCACGACGATTGCCTATCTCTGTTCGCCATCGAACCCCCAGGGTGCCGTTGCGACATTTGACTATTGGCGCGACCTGATCGCCCTGGCCGAACGCCACGATTTCCGCATCTTCGCCGATGAATGTTACTCTGAGGTTTACCGCAACGACGCCCCGGTGGGCGCCTTGCAGGTGGCGCAGGAGATGGGCGCCGACCCCGACCGCGTGGTGGTGTTTCATTCGCTTTCGAAACGGTCGAACCTGCCGGGCTTGCGGTCGGGGTTCCTGGCCTCGGGCGCGGGCAACCTGAAGGCGCTGAAACAACTGCGCAACTATACGGGTGCGCCGCTGCCCCTGCCGCTTCAGATGGCGGCGGCCGCCGTCTGGAACGACGAGACGCATGTGAAGGAAAGCCGCGCGCGTTATCGGGGCAAATTCGATATCGCCGACAAGGTCTTTGCGGGCATCCAGGGGTGCGGTGCCCCCGAGGCCGGGTTCTTCCTCTGGCTTCCGGTCGAGGACGGCGAGGCGGCAACCGTGAAACTATGGCGCGAAACAGGGGTACGGGTGCTGCCGGGCGCCTACCTTTCGCGCGACGTGGACGGGCAGAACCCCGGACACGGTTACATAAGGGCCGCGCTTGTGGCTCCAGAACAAGAAATGCAGCGTGGGCTGGAACAGCTTCGCGACTGTCTCTTTACCTGAGGACAAACGAGAATGGCCTATCAAACCCGACAGCGAGACCCGCTATTCGACAGCAACACCCAGGCGGCGCTTGAACGGCGCGGCAAGGAGTTGCTGGGGATGGCGCTGATCGCGGCGGGGGTGCTGACGGCGCTTTTGCTGGGGTCCTACGTTCCGGACGATCCGTCGTGGTTTTCGGTGACGAACGAACCGGCGCAGAACATGCTGGGCCGCTTCGGCGCCTCGATTGCCGCGCCGCTTTACAACATCGTCGGCTGGGGCGCCTGGGGCTTCGTGGTGGTCTTCGGCGTCTGGGGTGTGCGGTTCGTGGCGCATCTGGGCGACGATCGCGCGTCCTCGCGGCTGATCTTTGCGCCGCTGGCGATCGCTCTGGCCTCGGTCTATGTCTCGACCCATGAACCGCCGGCCGGCTGGGCGCATTATTTCGGCCTTGGCGGGCTGTTCGGCGATACCATCCTGGGCGCTGTCCTGGGCGTCGTGCCGGTCAAGGCGACCTTCGGGTTGAAGCTGATGGCCTTCATCGTTGCCATCGCCACCCTGGCCATGGGGGCTTTCGTCCTCGGGTTCACCCGCCCCGAGCTGCGCCATGTGGCGGCCTTCCTGGTGCTGTCGGTGATCCGCAGCTATGACATGATCATGAATGCGCTTGGGCACGGTGCCGTCGGCATGGGCAAGGGCGCTGTCGTGGGGCTTCGCGCGGCGCAGACGGCATCGCAGTCGATGGCCGAAAAGCGCGCCCAATCCCGTGCCGCCGCCGCCGAGGCCGCCCAGGCCCGAGCCGCCGTGGATGCCGAGATGGCCCGCGCCGCGCCCGCCGCCCAGCCCGAGGAAGCGCCGCGCCGCACCCCGGTTCTGCGCGCCGCCCGTCACGAACCGGCCCCCACCGCCAACGACCCCTACGGCGTGTTCGACGACGATGACGAGGTGATCGAGACCGATCCCAAGCCTTCGCTTTTCTCGCGCCTGCCGAACCTGTTCAAGCGTCCGCCCGAAACCGACCATGTGCCGCTTGACGTTTCGCCCGAACCGCCGATGGCCGCCGATGCGCCCCAGGGCGACGACCGGATCAAGGCGAAGATCGCCGATGTCATCAAGTCGCGGGTGCGCGCCCAGCCGATCCTGACCGCCGGAACAGGCGGGCGGTCCGAGCCGCCGATGCGCGCGCGCCATCCGCGCGGCCCGCAGCCCATGATCCTTGACACCGCGCCGCGCCTGCCGGCCGAGCCGCCCCTGCATGCCCCCGTCGAACGCGCGCCCGAGCCGCAGCGCCAGCCCGCGCCCGAAATGGCCGAAGATGCCGAACTGGCCGCCGCGCCCATGCCCGAACCCGAACTGGTTGCGCCCCAGCCAAGCGCGCCGGCGGTTCCCGTCTTCCGGTCGAACCAGGGCGAGGCGGCGAAAAGCGTGGTGCAGCATGCCCCCAAGAAGGCGGTGCAGCCCAGCAAGCAGGCCCGGGCCGAGGCCCAGCCCACGTTGCAGTTCGAAGACAAGTACGCCGAATACGAATCGCCACCGCTCAGCCTGCTGACCAGCCCCGACACCATCACCCGCCACGTCCTGAGCGACGAGGCGCTGGAAGAGAACGCCCGGATGCTGGAATCGGTGCTGGACGACTATGGCGTGAAGGGCGAAATCGTCAGCGTCCGCCCCGGCCCCGTGGTAACCATGTACGAACTGGAACCGGCGCCGGGCCTCAAGGCCAGCCGGGTGATCGGCCTGTCGGACGATATCGCGCGGTCGATGTCGGCGCTTTCGGCCCGTGTTTCCACCGTGCCGGGGCGCAGCGTGATCGGGATCGAACTGCCCAACCAGAACCGCGAGATGTGCGTGCTGCGCGAAATCCTGGCGGCGCGCGACTTCGGCGACAGCTCCATGCGGCTGCCGCTGGCCCTGGGCAAGGACATCGGCGGCGATCCGGTGGTCGCGAACCTGGCCAAGATGCCCCACCTTCTGATTGCCGGGACCACGGGTTCGGGTAAATCCGTGGCCATCAACACCATGATCCTGTCGCTGCTCTACAAGCTGACGCCGGAAGAATGCCGGATGATCATGATCGACCCGAAGATGCTGGAACTCAGCGTCTATGACGGCATTCCGCACCTTCTGTCGCCCGTTGTGACCGACCCGAAGAAGGCGGTCGTCGCCCTCAAGTGGACGGTGGGCGAGATGGAGGAACGCTATCGCAAGATGTCGAAGATGGGCGTGCGCAACATCGAAGGCTACAACGGCCGGGTGCGCGAGGCGCTGGCCAAGGGCGAGATGTTCAGCCGCACGGTGCAGACCGGGTTCGACGACGATACCGGCGAACCGGTGTTCGAGACGGAAGAGATCCAGCCCGAGATCCTGCCCTTCATCGTCGTCATCGTCGACGAGATGGCCGACCTGATGATGGTCGCGGGCAAAGAGATCGAGGCCTGCATCCAGCGCCTGGCGCAGATGGCGCGGGCCAGCGGCATCCATCTGATCATGGCCACGCAGCGCCCCTCGGTCGACGTGATCACCGGCACGATCAAGGCGAACTTCCCGACCCGGATTTCCTTCCAGGTGACCAGCAAGATCGACAGCCGCACCATTCTGGGTGAAATGGGCGCCGAGCAGCTTCTGGGCATGGGTGACATGCTTTACATGGCGGGGGGTGCCAAGATCACCCGCGTCCACGGGCCGTTCTGTTCCGATGAAGAGGTCGAGGAGATCGTCAACTTCCTCAAGGGCTTCGGTCCGCCCGAATACATGTCGGGCGTCGTGGAAGGCCCGGACGAGGACAAGGAAAGCAGCATCGACGCCGTGCTGGGCCTTGGCGGCGACGGCAACAGCGAGGATCAGCTTTACGATCAGGCGGTGGCCATCGTCATCAAGGACAGGAAATGTTCGACCAGCTATATCCAGCGCAAGCTTGCCATCGGCTATAACAAGGCCGCGCGCCTGGTCGAGCAGATGGAGGACGAAGGTGTCGTATCCTCGGCCAACCACGTCGGGAAACGCGAAATCCTGGTGCCGGAACAGACTTGAGCCGGCAACGGACATGAAAAAGGCCCGGGCGCATGGCGCCCGGGCCTTTCCTGTTTGCGACGACCTTACCTGGTTGCGTTGGCGCCGATGAACCAGGCGTCCTTGTCGACGGCGCGCACGACCTCGGTGAACAGGTCTTCGGTGCCCGCATCGCCGGCGTCGGCGGCTTCGTCGATGGCCTTGCGCAGGGCTTCACCCACGGCCATGAACCGCTCTTTCAGGGCGGCGACATGGTCTTGCAGCGGCTCCAGATCGACCGGATAGGCCGAGATCGTCGACTTGTCGGCGGCTTCCTCAAGCGTGCCCTTGGCATGACCGCCGAGAATGGAAGCGCGTTCGGCCATCAGGTCGGCACCATCGCGCAGGCGGTCGGCCACGTCGTCCAGAAGTTCGTGAACGCCGATATAACCGGCACCCTTCAGGTTCCAGTGGGCCTGCTTGACGGCAAGGGTCAGGGCAATCGTGTCGGCCAGCCGTGCGTTCAGCAGGTCGATCATCTTGTGGCGGGTCTGGTCGTCAAGTCCGGCAACAAATGCTTCGGGCATTTCGGGTTCCTCGTGTATCTGTTTCAAGATCGGGGCAGGGCGCGCACTGCCCCCTGTCAGTCGTCCAACGCGATTGCCTTTGGCGTGGTTCCGCCGAGATGTCGCGGGGATGTTATCCACTATCCTTGGCACCGGCGGCGCGCTGCCCCTATATGGATTGCAACACCAAGCAACGAGGACGACCATGCTGAACCGACGCACCTTTCTTGCCACCGGCACGGCCGCCACAGCCCTTGCCGTTGGCGCACCGGCCATGGCCAAGGCCTCGCTGGGTGAAATCTCGGCCTACCTGAACCAGCTTCAGACGGCGGTTGCCGATTTCACGCAGGTGAACGACGACGGCACCATCTCGACCGGGCGCATCTATATCAAGCGGCCCGGTCGCTGCCGGTTCGATTATAACCCGCCGGAAAAGACACTGGTGATGGTGGGGGGTGGCCAGGTGGCGATCTTCGACGCCAAGTCGAACGCCATCGAGCCCGAGCAATATCCGCTGTCGCGCACCCCGCTCAGCATCATCTTGGAGCGGAACGTGGACCTCGCCCGCCGCAACATGGTTGTCGGCCACCGCGAAGACGGGCCGAAAACCATCGTCGTGGCGCAAGACCCCGAAAACCCCGATTACGGGACCATCGAACTGGTCTTCACCGCCAACCCGATCGAACTGCGCCAGTGGGTCATCACCGATGGGGCGGGCGCCCGCACGACCGTGATTCTGGGGGATCTGAAGAAGGGCGGCGATCTGTCCTCGACGCTCTTCAACATTCCTTATGAAGTGGGCCAGCGGGGGGGCTGATCACAGCTTCCGGCAGGCCCGCAGCTGTGCATCATAGGTGATGGCGCGGTCCTGCACCTTGCTGGCCACGCGCACCAGCCAGGGCTTTGCGTTGTAGGATTCGCGCGCAAAGCCTGTGCGCCCCTCGTGATAGGCTAGGTACTGGTTGCGCGCGTCCGCCTTCGAGATGCCCAGGCGGCGGTTGGATTCGTGCATGTACCAACCCATGAAATCGGTGGCATCCCTGATATCGTCCCGCTTGGCGCGACGGTTGCCCTGGTTGTCCTTGTACTCCTGCCAGGTCGCGTCAAGCGCCTGGGAATAGCCGAAGGCACTTGACTGCCGGCCCATGGGGATGATTCCCAGGGCATATTGGTGCGGCGTCCGGGCGTTGCCGATGAATTTGCTTTCCTGATGGATCGTCGCCATCTGAACGGCAACGGGGATGCCCCATTTCCGCTCGGCCGCCCGCATCGCGCTCAGGTATTTCGGGCGCTGATCGACGATCGAACAGGCATTATCCAGGTTACGGGGCGCCTCGAAATCGCGGCTGCCGCAGCCAGCCACGAAAACCAATAGAATCAGGGCGCGAAGACGTCTGCTCATCTGCCTCTCGCTTTTTTTGTCGTTTTGTTGTGGATAACCTAGCTGAAACTGGCGTCCGGGTGAAACGAAAATGCCGGTCTGGCCGATCACGAATGCAAGTGTGACCGGAAGGGCCGGGCCCGAACTTCGCCGCCGGCCCGTGGAACTGTCGGAACAGGGTTCACAGACTGTTTCCCTGATTTTCGGCGGCTTGCATGGACAACAACCCATCGAATTGATTACTAAACAGTGTCAGGGGGACGTTCTATGCTTAAAACTCGGGCCAAATATCATTTGGGTCAGGTCGTGCGCCATCGCAAACACCCGTTTCGCGGGGTGGTCTTCGATGTGGACGCGATGTTTGCCAATACCGAAGAATGGTACGACGCCATCCCCGAGGACAGCCGCCCCAAGAAGGACCAGCCGTTCTATCACCTGCTGGCCGAGAATGATCAGAGCTATTACGTCGCCTATGTGTCGGAGCAGAACCTCGTGGCCGATTATTCGGGCGAGCCGGTCGATCATCCCGACCTGCCCGATCTGTTCGGCGACTTCCAGGATGGCGCCTATCCGCTTGATTTCCAGATGAACTGAGGCGCCCGGGCTCAATAACCCAGGGCGCAGCCATCCTTGCGGGCGTCAGAGGCGCCTTCCAGCACGCCGGTTTCATGGTCGATCCGAATCGCCTGCCCCCCGCCAAGGGCGGATTCGGGAATTTCCACCCTGTGGCCGCGTTCGGCCAGGTCGGCGCGCACCGCGTCGCTGTAACCCCTTTCAACCTTCATGATGCCGCCATCCGAGAAGGCACGCGGCGCGTCGATAGCTGTTTGCGGGTCCATGCCGTAATCGGTGAGATTGGACAGGAACCGGGCATGGCCGTTGGGTTGATAGGCGCCGCCCATCACGCCGAAGGGCATGATCACGCGGCCGTTTTCGCGCAGCATCCCCGGAATGATCGTGTGCATCGGCCGCTTGCCACCGCCCGCCTCGTTCGGGTGGCCGGGCTCAAGCGTGAAACCGGCGCCGCGGTTCTGGAACAGGATGCCGAACTTGTCAGAGGCAAGGCCCGCGCCGAAGCTGTGGAAGATCGAATAGATCAGCGACACGGCCATGCGATCCTTGTCGACCACGGTGATATAAACCGTGTCCTTGTGAACGCTTTCCGAAATCTGCGCGCCGCTTTCCATGGCGCGCTTCGGGTCGATCAGCCCGGCAAGGGCGCTGGCAGTTTCAGCCGACAGCATATGCGCCAGCCGGGTCGTGTGGTCGGCGTCGGCCATGAACCGGTTGCGGGCGTCATAGGCCAGCTTGGCGGCTTCGGCCTCGATATGGGCGCGGTCGGCCCCCAGCGGGTCCATCGTGGAAAGATCGAAATGGGACAGGATGTTGGCCATCAGGATCGCGGTCGCCCCCTGGCCGTTTGGCGGATGTTCCACCAGTTCGATCCCCTTGTAGGTGCCGCTGACGGGATCGGTGTATTCGCATTGGGTTTCGGCAAGGTCGTCCAGGGTGTGGGTACCGCCAAGGGCGCGCAGGCTGTCGATCAGGTCCTCGGCCACCTCTCCTTCGTAGAACCCGGCGCGCCCTTCCATCGCCACGCGGCGCAGCACCTCGGCCTGGGCGGGGGCGCGGAACATCTGGCCGATCTTCGGCGCCTGGCCGTTCAGAAGATAGGTTTCGCGGGCCTTGCCGGTGATCCGGTCGGTGGCGATGGCCCAATCCTGCGCGACGCGGGGGGCGACGGGCACACCGGTTTCGGCATAGTGGATGGCGGGGGCAAGGGCGGTTTTCATGCCCAGCTTGCCCCAATCGGCCGAGAGGCGGCAGAAGGCATCGATGGCGCCGGGAAGCGTGACGCTTTCGACCGACCCGAGGGGCATGGCCTTCAGGCCCTTGTCGCGCAGTGCGTCGGCGTTCAGCCCCGCAGGCGCGCGGCCCGATCCGTTGAGCGCGACGATGTCGTTGCTGCCGGGGGGTGACAGCAGCACGAAGCAATCGCCGCCGATCCCCGTCATCTGCGGTTCGCAGATCCCCAGCACGACAGCGCCCGCAATGGCGGCATCGACGGCATTGCCGCCGGATTCCAGCATCTGGACGGCAATTTTCGCGGCAAGGGGGTGCGAGGTGGCGCAGATGCCATTGGCGGCAAAAACCGGCGAGCGGCCGGGGATATGGAAGTCACGCATGGGGGTTCGGCCTCTCGGGTGTGTCCCGGGGAAGGTTACCCGCGTGTTCCGTGATTGCAATGGGGGAAGATAGACCTCGGCACCGCGCACTGGGTGGGGGCTGTTACACGCGGCGCCGAGGGAAGCCTTAAGCAGCTACAGCCCCTTCATGACGCTTCAATCTGACCCGCATTGGGTGGGTTTGGGGCCATTTGAAGGCATGTCCTTGCCACCCTTCGGACCTTGGCGAAAAACGGGCAATGCCCCGCGGGGGAGGCCCGGCGGGGTGGTGCAGGTCGTTGCGGGCGGTCAGTTGGTCTGAACGGTCTGCCCAATCTGAATACGAAAGCTGAGGATATTGCGGTCGGCGTCGCGCAGATAGGCCAGATCACTGGTCAGCTTGCGGATCAGGAACCAGCCGAACCCGCCCTCGGGATAGGTTTCCAGCGGGCCGTTCGGGTTGGGGGGGTATCCCCGGGGCGGCGTGTTGCGCGGCATGGCGTCGCCGTTGTCGATGACGCGGCACGACAGCCCGTCATCCGTCTGTTTCAGGTGCAGCCTGATCAGGCCAAGGCCCGCGTCGCGATAGGCGTGTTCGGTGACGTTGTTCAGCACCTCGGCAAGTACCAGTTCTACGGTGCTGCTGTCGTCCTCGGACAGGTCCATGGCGCCCAGGCCCGACATGATGCTGGCCAGCGCGCGGCGGACATTGGCCTGGGTGCAGGGGAATTCAAGCCGCAGTTCGATGGTATTGCCGCGCCCCCGTTCCTCGGTGATTTCGATGCAGCGCGCCGCCAGTTCAGTACGCATGCGCTTGGCCACGCGGCGCGGCGTCGATCGTGGCGACCCCGCCAAGGGCGGCGTCGATATTGGCGTGGATGGTAAAGATGCTGTCCATCCGGGTCAGGCGGAACACCTTTTCGACCGAGGGGTTCAGGCCGGCCAGTTCCAGCCTGCGCTGATGGCCCAGCTGTTTCATCGCGCCGATCACGGCGCCAAGGCCGCTGCTGTCGAGAAAGCGGACGGTGGCCATGTCCAGCACGACACGGGCGGGGGCATCGCTGGTCAGGTCGCGCATGGCATCCTTGAAATCCAGCGCGATGGCGGCATCCATCCTGTCTTCCAGTACGGAAACGACCATCAATCCATCGTAATGTGCCGTATCGAGTTGCATTTCAGCGTTCCTTCGGTGCGAATGCCATGAACCTAACCGCCAACCGGTTACCAATTGGTGATCATCCGGCGGTTGACTAGAATTGAACGGATTTCCGGGTGGGTTTGACCTGAATGAACGTGGAATATGACGAACTGGCGCAGGTGATCGCCAGCCTGACCGAGGGTGAGACTGACGCCGTGGCCCTGATGGCCACCATTGCCTGCGAGGTGCATCACAGCGACGAACGTTTCGACTGGACGGGGTTCTATCGCGTCGTGGGGCCCGACCTTCTGAAGATCGGCCCCTACCAGGGCGGCCACGGTTGCCTTGTCATCCCGTTTTCGCGCGGGGTTTGCGGGGCGGCGGCGCGCACGAAAACCACGCAGCTTGTTCCCGATGTCGATGCCTTCCCAGGCCATATCGCCTGTGCCTCGTCCACGCGGTCCGAACTGGTGATCCCGGTGGTGAACGCGGCCGGCGATCTGATCGCCGTCTTCGACATCGACAGCAACCGGCCCGATGCCTTTGGCCAGACCGACGCCAGGGAAATCGGCGCGATCCTTGACCGCTGCTTTGCCGAGGTGGCGGCGCCGTGAAAAAGGCGGTGCGGCGGGGCTGCAGGCATGCCATGTTCCCCCCGCGCGCCGCATGCTAGGGAGCGCGGATGAACACGCCCTATGATCCGCCCGACACGCCGCTGGACGTGGTGCACCGCGACCATGAACTGCTGATCCTGTCAAAGCCCGCTGGCCTTCTGTCGGTGCCGGGCAAGGGGCCGGAACTGGCCGATTGCCTGCTGTCGCGCGCGCAGGAGGCCTTTCCCGAGGCCCTTCTGGTGCATCGGCTGGACAGGGACACCTCGGGCGTCATGGTTTTTGCCATGACACCGCACGCCCAGCGGCACCTGGGCCTGCAGTTTGAAAAGCGGCACATGAAGAAAACCTATGTCGCTCGGGTCTGGGGCCGCCTGACACCGGCTTCGGGCACTGTCGATCTGCCGCTGATCGTCGACTGGCCGAACCGCCCGCGCCAGATGGTGGACCATGAGAATGGCCGCGCCGCGGTGACGGATTACCGGGTCGTGCGGACAGAGGGGGCCGAAACGCGCGTGCGGCTTTACCCGAAAACCGGGCGGTCGCACCAGTTGCGCGTTCACATGCTGGCGCTGGGGCATCCGATCCTGGGCGATCCCTTCTATGCCGAGGGCGCGGCAGCGCAATTTCCCCGCCTGATGCTTCATGCCGAAAGCCTGCGCCTGCGTCATCCCGACGGCGGCGTGGGGATGACATTTCGCGTCAAATGCCCGTTCTAGGGGCGCCGGGGCCGTTGCCAGCAAGGGGCGCTGCCGGGTGGTGTGCGTAAATGCGCCTTCAACTTGGGGGGCGACTGTCCTATCTGTTCAGGGAATGCAGCTGACAAAGGAGATTGCCATGGCACTGCGCATCAATGACACCGCCCCCGATTTCACCGCCGAAACGACCGAAGGGTCGATCCGCTTCCACGACTGGATCGGCGATGGTTATGCGATCCTGTTTTCCCACCCCAAGGATTTCACCCCGGTCTGCACGACCGAACTGGGCATGATGGCCGGCATGGCCGAGGAATTCGCCAAGCGCGACGCCAAGATCATCGGCATCTCGGTCGATCCGGTCGAGGATCATCACCGCTGGAAGGCCGACATCGCCTCCTACACCGGCAACGAGGTGTCCTATCCGATGATCGGTGACCCGGACATGAAGGTGGCCAAGCTGTTCGACATGCTGCCCGCCGAGGAATCGGGCGATCCGGCCAACCGTACCCCGGCCGACAACCAGACCGTGCGCACCGTGTTCATCATCGGGCCCGACAAGAAGGTGAAGCTGTCGCTGACCTATCCGATGACCACCGGGCGCAACTTCGACGAGATCCTGCGCGCGCTGGATTCCATTCGCCTGACCGCGACCCACAAGGTGGCGACTCCGGCCAACTGGAACAACGGTGAAGACGTGATCGTGACCGCCGCCGTTTCCGACGAGGAAGCCAACGAGAAGTTCGGCGGTTTCGAGAAGAAGCTGCCCTACCTGCGCACGACAAAGCAGCCGGGTTGAGCGTGGCCGCGGCGCCTGCCGCGCAGCGTTCGTTTCACGGCATGATGCTGGCACTGGCGGGTGCGCTGGTGCTGGCTCCCGATACCCTCTTCATGCGCTGGTCGGGCATGGAGGGGGCGCAGATGGTGGCGTGGCGGGGGCTCTTGTTCTCGGCCGTCATGCTGGGCGCCTGGGCGGTGGCATTGCGCCGCCCGGGCGATCTGGGGCGGCTTTTGACGCCGCTGGGCCTGGGCGCCGTTGCGGCGCAGGCCATCAATGCCACCCTCTTTGCCACAGCCGTTGCAATTTCCCCGGTCGCGGTCGTTCTCTTCGCGCTGGCCACGGTGCCGATATGGTCGGCACTTCTGGGCGCGGTCTTTCTGGGCGACCGGGTCGGGCGGGCGACGGCGCTGACCTGTGCGGTCGTCCTGGCCGGTATCGGCCTTTCTGTCCTTGGCGGCAGCCATGGTGGCGGCGGGGGCAATGCCCTGCTGGGCGCGCTATGCGGCCTTGCGGTGGCCTGGGTTCTGGCCCTGTCGTTCACGATCTACCGGGTGGCGGATCTGCCGATTTCCCTGACGCTGGGCTGTGGCGCGGGCATTGCCGGGCTTCTGGGCACCCTGGCCAGCGATGGCTTTGCGGCCCCGGTGCAAGACCTGCTGGCCATCGGTGTCACCGGCGCGATCATCCTGCCGACCTCGTTCTTCCTGCTGTCACTTGCCAACCGCTATACGCAATCGGCCAATGTCAGCCTGTTCATGCTGCTGGAAACGGTCATCGGCCCCTTCCTTGTCTGGGCAGGGACGGGTGAAAGGGTGGGCTGGCCGGGGATCGCCGGCGGGCTGATCGTGGTGCTGGCGTTGGCCTTCTACCTGCGGCATCGTCGGCGGGTGGCCTGACCCCACAACGGACGGGGGCGGAAACGAAAAAGGCCCCGGTGTTTCCACCGGGGCCTTTCGATTGTGTGGCGTCGATCACTCGGCCTGTTCGTCGGCCTTGGCGGGTTCGCCGGTGGCCTGATCGACAACTTTCATCGACAGGCGCACCTTGCCGCGGTCATCGAAGCCCAGCAGCTTGACCCAGACATCCTGCCCTTCCTTGAGCACATCCGAAGGATGGTTCAGGCGGCGGTTCTCGATCTGGGAGACATGCACCAGGCCGTCACGCTTGCCGAAGAAGTTCACGAAGGCGCCGAAATCGACCAGCTTGACGACCGTACCCTTGTAGATCTTGCCCTCTTCCGGCTCGGCCACGATCGAATGGATCATGTCATAGGCCTTCTTGATGGCCGCGGCGTCCGAGCTGGCGATCTTGATGATGCCATCGTCGTTGATGTCGACCTTGGCACCCGACACTTCGACGATCTCGCGGATCACCTTGCCGCCCGAACCGATCACTTCGCGGATCTTGTCGGTGGGCACCTGCATGGTCTCGATCTTGGGGGCGTGTTCGCTGAACGCGGCGGCGCCGGACAGCGCCTTGTTCATCTCGCCCAGGATGTGCAGGCGGCCGTCCTTGGCCTGTGCCAGCGCCTTTTCCATGATCTCGGGGGTGATGCCCGCAACCTTGATGTCCATCTGGAGGCTGGTGATGCCTTCGGCGGTGCCAGCAACCTTGAAGTCCATGTCGCCCAGGTGGTCTTCGTCACCCAGGATGTCGGTCAGGATGGCATAGCTGCCGTCGTCTTCCAGGATCAGGCCCATGGCCACACCGGCAACCGGCGCCTTCAGCGGCACACCCGCATCCATCATCGACAGCGAACCGCCACAGACCGAAGCCATGGAGGACGAACCGTTGGATTCGGTGATCTCCGAAACGACGCGGATGGTGTAGGGGAAATCGGTCGCGGCGGGCAGGACGGCCTGAAGGGCGCGCCAGGCCAGCTTGCCATGGCCGATTTCACGACGGCCCGGAGGGCCGAAACGGCCAACCTCGCCCACCGAGTAGGGGGGGAAGTTGTAGTGCAGCAGGAAGTTGCTCTTGTAGGTGCCGTGCAGCGCGTCGATCATCTGCTCGTCGTCGCCGGTGCCAAGGGTGGTCACCACCAGGCCCTGGGTTTCGCCACGGGTGAACAGCGCCGAACCATGGGTGCGGGGCAGGAAGCCGGTTTCGCAGACGATGGGGCGCACGGTGGTGGTGTCGCGTCCGTCGATCCGCTTGCCGGTCTTCACCACGTCGCCGCGCAGGATGCCGGATTCCAGCTTCTTGATGGCCGAGCCGAGGTTCTCGTCGGCCAGCTGCTCTTCGCTGAGCTTGCCCTTGATCGCATCGACCGCAGCGGCAATCGCGCTGGTGCGCTCCTGCTTGTCGGTGATGGCGAAGGCCTTGCGCATGGCGTCTTCGCCAGCGGCCTTCACGGCGTCATAAAGGGCCGAGTAATCGGCGGGCTGGAAATCGAAGGGCTCTTTCGCGCAATCCTCGGCCAGGTCGATGATCAGGTCGATCACCGGCTGGATCGCATCATGGGCGAATTTCACGGCGCCCAGCATTTCGGCTTCCGAAAGCTCGTAAGCTTCGGATTCCACCATCATCACGGCGTCCTTGGTGCCCGCGACGACGAGGTCCAACCGCTGCTCGGGGTTGAGCTTGAGGTTGTGCATGTCGTCGATCTCGGGGTTCAGCACGTATTCGCCGTTGGCGAAACCGACGCGGCAACCGGCGATCGGGCCCATGAAGGGCGCGCCCGAAATGGTCAGCGCGGCCGAGGCGGCAATCATCGCCACCATGTCGGGGTCATTCACCAGGTCGTGGGACAGCACGGTGCAGATGACCAGGACTTCGTTCTTGAAACCCGGCACGAACAGCGGGCGGATCGGACGGTCGATCAGGCGGCTGGTCAGGGTCTCTTTTTCGGTCGGGCGCGCTTCGCGCTTGAAGAAACCGCCCGGCACCTTGCCGGCGGCATAGTATTTCTCGTTGTAGTGCACGGTCAGCGGAAAGAAATCCTGCCCCGGCTTCTGTTGTTTCGCATAGGTCACGTTGGCCATGACGCTGGTTTCGCCCAGGGTGGCGATGACCGAACCGTCGGCCTGACGGGCGACCTTGCCCGTTTCCAGTGTCAGCGTCTCTTCGCCCCACTGGATCGATTTTTTCGTAACGTTGAACATGTAAGTTCCTCATGTCGGCCCGCAGGCCATTGCATAGGGGGCGTATTCCCCCTGACCTCTGTATCTTCTTTGTCAGGCGCTGAGGTCCGGGCGCCGGCTTTCAGATTGCGTGGCCCTACATGACTTTTGCCCGTTTGGAAAGGTGTTGACGCCACGGCGCGGCGCCATGACGACCCGCGCCATGAACCCGAAGCGGGGTTGTAGGCGTTGAGCTCCGACAGTCGGCCCCGGGCCGGCGTGGCGAACAAGGAATGAACCATGACCAACACCGCACTCATCACCGGCGCATCCTCGGGCATCGGCGCGGCCTTTGCCCGGCTGCATGCCGAAAAGGGGGGCGATGTCGTTCTGAGCGCGCGCAGCGCCGACGCCCTGGAAAAGCTGGCGGCCGAGCTTGAGGCCGAGCATGGCATCGCCGCCCATGTCTTTCCTGCCGACCTGGGCCAGGAGGGCGCGGCACAGCAGCTTTACGACCGGGTGAAGGCGGCGGGGCTGAAGGTGAACATCCTGATCAACAACGCCGGTTTCGGCGGGCAGGGCAAGCTGACCGAACGGGCAGTGGCCGAGGATCTGGCGATGATCGACCTCAACATCAAGGCGCTGGTGGTGCTGACCCATGCCTTCGGGCGCGACATGGCCGCGAATGGCGGCGGGAAGATCCTGAACGTCGGTTCGACCGCCGGTTTCATGCCCGGCCCCTACCAGGCGACCTATTTTGCCACCAAGGCCTTCGTCAATTCCTTCAGCCAGGCGGTGGACCACGAATTGCGCGATCAGGGCGTGACCTGCACCGTGCTGGCGCCGGGCTATGTGGAAACCGGATTTGCCAAGGCGGCCAACCTGGAAGGGACGGGCCTGGTCAAGGGCGGCGGTGCCACGGCCAGGTCGGTGGCCGAACATGGCTATCGCGCGATGCAGGCGGGCAAGCTGGTCAGCGTGAACGAAACCCTGCTGGGCTTCGTGGTGAACTGGCTGATCCCCATGGCCCCGCGCCGCATGGTTCTGAAGATGATCGAGAAGATGCAGAAGAAATAGGCGCTGTCGGCCTTCTTTGGGGGGCGAAACGAAAAACCGCGCCACGTCTTGCGACGGGCGCGGTTCAGGCCGTTCGGGGCAGGCCTGCCTTAGCGGCGGATGCCCAGACGCTTGATCAGCTCGCGATAGCGGGCTTCGTCCTTGTTCTTGGTGTAGTCCAGCAGCTTGCGGCGCTGTGCGACCAGC
Source organism: Oceaniglobus trochenteri (assembly GCF_020529025.1). Classification (GTDB taxonomy): domain Bacteria; phylum Pseudomonadota; class Alphaproteobacteria; order Rhodobacterales; family Rhodobacteraceae; genus Oceaniglobus; species Oceaniglobus trochenteri. The sequence goes on along the minus strand of NZ_JACNMM010000003.1, from coordinate 21,716 downwards.
TTCAGAAGGCCACGACGCGAGTGGTTGTCCTTCTTGTGGGTCTTGAAGTGTTCGGTCAGCGTGGTGATCCGCGAGGTCAGGACAGCAACCTGGACTTCAGGCGAACCGGTGTCGCCGTCCTTGGTTGCGTATTCTTTCATCAGGCGGGCTTTTTCTTCGGCAGTGATCGACATCGGGGTCTCCTTTTTCAGACGAAGGGAATGGCACAAGCCGGGATGTCGTCCAGCAGGGCCCTTGGATCGTGTCCGCAGTGCGGATGCGGGCGTATAGAGGACTTTTGCGCAAAGGGAAAGTGGCCCGGGCGATTCTGTTATCGAAGTGGCGGATTGTTCGATCGCCGGGTTCAAACGGCGGCAGGCGGTGGCATTGTTGCTTAACAAAGTGTTAATGCCGCGACTAATCCCTTGAATTTATATAGGTACTTGCCCCCGTTCTCGATTATGATCGGCCGTACTGTTCATTCGGGCGCCAGGGAGGTGCCGACCTGAGGGGGGTTATGAAATGTTCGCACTGGCTGCTGTATTCGGTGTTCTTGCGCTGGGGCTGTTGATCGACGTGTTTTCCGATGACGATTCGTCGGATGAGACCGAAAGCGCAACCGCGGGCGATGATGTCCTGCTGGGAACCGAGGGCAACGACATGCTTGACGGGCTGGGCGGCGACGACCTGATCCGCGGGCTGAGTGGTGAGGATACCCTGAGCGGCAACGCAGGCCAGGATCGTCTCTTCGGTGGGGCGGATACCGACGCGCTGAGCGGCGGCGATGGCGACGATACCATCATGGGCGGCAGTGGTGGCGATGCCATCCGCGGCGGTCTGGCCTCCGACGTGATGTTCGGCGAAAACGGCGGCGACTCGATCATCGGCGGTGGTGGTTCCGATTTTGCCGATGGCGGGGTGGGGCACGATTACATCTCGGGTGGCTCGGGTTCGGACACGCTTTTGGGTGGTGACGACACCGATACCATCCTGGGCGGTGTCGGTGCCGACTTCATCGATGGCGGCGCGGGTGATGACGATCTGACCGGCGGCGGCGGGGCCGACACGGTTCTCGGCGGTGACGGCGTCGATCTGGTTGCGGGCGGCAACGGCGAGGATCTGATCTCGGGCCAGAGGGGCGACGATGAACTTTTCGGCAACGGAGGGAATGATTCCATCCGCGGTGGCGTGAACGACGACCTCATCAATGGCGGGCTGGGCGACGACACGCTGTCGGGTGGCAACGACGACGATACCCTTCTTGGCGACGGTGGAGCCGATACCCTGTTCGGCGGGTTGGGCGACGATTCGCTTTCGGGTGGCGAAGGCGACGACGTCTTGGTCGGCATGTTGCGCGGCACCCCGGCCGAGGACGGCAGCACCAGTGATACCGACGACGGCGACACCCTTCAGGGCGATGGCGGTGCCGATACCCTTTTTGGCGGCAACGAGGACGTGCTGATCGGTGGCGCCGGTGCCGATGTCTTTGCCTCGGGCACCTGGGTGTCGGACACCACCCCGCTGCCACAGGTAAGTGATTACACGCCGGGCACGGATTCCCTTGTGGTGGTCTATGATCCGGCAGTCACGCCTTCGCCGACGATCACGGTCACGCCCACCGGCACCGGTTCGGATGCCCTGGTGTCGCTGAACGGGGCGGGCGTGATGGTTGTTTCCAACGCCGCAGACCTGACGGCTGATGACGTGACCCTGATGGAAGATACTTTCGCCCTGAACGAGGGCACGGTTGACGACACGGCCATCGCACGCCCCGCGGCGCCCGAAGTGACGCCGGAAACTCCGACCGAACCGACCGAACCGGGCACCCCTGAAGAACCGACCGACCCCGAAGAGCCGGCTACGCCTGTCGAACCCGGTGTCGTGACCCCGGGCTAAGCCTCTGGGCGGGAAGACCAAAGCTGAAACGGCCGCTGTCACAGGCGGTCGTTTTTCTGTGCACGCCCCGGGCGACCCGGCAGAATTAACCTAAAAAGCCGTTTGTTTTCGACACCGGACCGAAAGCCCCTCAGTCTATGCATGGGGCAACGGAAGGTGAATCGGGGTGCGTCATGTTGGCGGGGTTGTTGTTTCTTGGTGTCATGGCAGCGGCGTCTATTCCCGACGTGATGGATCTTATCCGCACCGACCCCGAGGATGAGACAGAGGGCGACGCGCCCGAGGACAATGAGCCATTGGTCGGGGATGGCGGCGATCTGTTGGCGCCTACGCTTGATGATCCGGCCTCAGATGCCACGTCAGAGGGCGAAGACCTGTTCGCCGAATCCCGGGCGGGCGAGGTTCTGATCGAATCCTTCCAGCCCAATCAGGACACGCTGACCATTGCCGTGCCCGACGAGGCACAGGATTTCGCCGCCCTGGACAGCGCAGCGGGTGGCGATGCCGTTTTGCGCTATGCCATCGACGATGGCACCGTCGAAATCCGCTTTGCCGGCCTGTCCGAGGTGCCGGTTGCCGATATCTTCCTGCGCGTGTCGGATGCCGCCTCACCGACGCTGGATGCCGATATCCCGCTGGCGCAGTTGATCGACGATTCCGCAGGCGCGGCGGCGCTTGAACCGGTCGATCCCACATTGCCCGATCTGCCGCCGCCCGTTGAGGATGGCGGTCATGTGCTCGATCCTGTCGATCCGACACTGCGTGACGATCCGCCACCGCCCGGGGATGAGGGCACGGTTCTTCTGCCGGTCACGGGCGACGAGGTGCCAGCGGGCGCCGGTGATCTTGCCCGCCTGCTTGTTCGCGACGGCGGATCGCCCCTGGGCCTGGCAGCCCAGGCGCCGGCGATTCAGGGCACCGGCGATGGCAACGATGACGTGACCCTTGCCGATGGCGGTGAGGGTGGCCTGACGCTGTCGCAGGCGACGCCATGGCTGACCGGGGATGCCGTGGCGGTTGACCTGGGGGATGGCAACGATGCCCTGCAGGTCGGCGACGGCCCGGCCTATGGTTTTGCCGGTGCCGGCGACGACAGCCTGACCGGCGGTGGTGGGGCCGTGGCATTGTTCGGCGGCGCGGGGCACGACCTGCTGACCGGTGGGGGGGCGCAGGATGGCCAGACGCTGCTGCATGGGGGCGCTGGCGATGACACCATCATCGGCGGCCCTGGCGGCAGCTATCTTGACGGCGGCGAACATGGTGAAACACCGGGTGACGGCGACGACCGGCTAAGCGGTGGCGTGGGCAATGACACGATCCGCGGCGGCTGGGGCGCCGATTCCCTGTGGGGCGGGGCGGGTGACGACAGGCTGGATCATCGCGGCGTCGATGCCGAACGCATCATCGCCGAACGTCACGAATTCGCCTGGCACCTGGACGACGCACCCGACAGCCTGGATGGTGGCGCGGGGGATGACACGCTGGTGTTCGACCGGGGCGACAGGGCCACCGGCGGCGCGGGAAATGATGTCTTCTGGCTTTATGCCGGTGGGGCGGGGGCTGCTGATATCACCGATTTCACCCCCGGGCAGGATTTCCTGCGGGTCTCGCTGAACCCCCATGGCGGTGGGGCGGGGGATGTGGCGATCGTCATGTCGGGCGACGGGTTGGATGGCCTGGTGCAGGTCGATGGGGCCACGGTCGCCATCCTGCGCGGCGCACCCGATGCCACCCTTACCGATCTTTACGTCGAAACCCGGCCCGATGTCTTTTCATAAGGGTGCAGGGGTCTTTGCGGTTCAAGCCCCCAACGCCCCCCGACAGCAAAAGACCCGGACAGCCTGCGCCATCCGGGTCTTTCCTCGCCTTGTCAGTCTGGTCAGCCCTTGGCGAACTCGGGATAGGCCTCCATCCCCAGTTCGGCCACGTCCAGCCCGCGGATCTCATCCTCTTCGGTGACGCGGATGCCCAGGGTGGCCCGCAGGATCAGCCAAAGCACGCTGCTGGTCACCAGGACAAAGGCCGCGACGATGATGATCGAGGTAAGCTGCCCCATGATGGTGGCGTCGCCATTGGTCAGAACCACGGCCAGCGTGCCCCAGATGCCGCAGAACAGGTGCACCGGGATCGCGCCGACGACATCGTCGATCTTCAGGCGGTCCAGCATCGGCACCGCGAAGACAACGATCACGCCACCCACGGCACCGATCAGCGTGGCCGCGCCCAGCGACGGCGTCAGCGGTTCGGCGGTGATCGACACAAGGCCCGCCAGCGCGCCGTTCAGAACCATGGTCAGGTCGGGCTTCTTGTAGAGAAGCTGCGTCAGCAACAGGGCCGCAATCGCCCCGCCGGCGGCGGCGGTGTTGGTGTTGGCGAAGATGCGGCTGATGTCGGCCACGTTGCCGGCGGTGTCCATGTAAAGCTGCGAACCGCCGTTGAACCCGAACCAGCCCATCCAGAGGATGAAGGTGCCCAGCGTGGCAAGGGGCAGGTTGGCACCCTGCATCGGGTTCACCCGGCCGTCCTTGGCGTATTTGCCCAGCCGCGGCCCCAGGATGATGGCCCCGGCCAGCGCGGCCCAGCCGCCCACCGAATGCACCACTGTCGAACCGGCGAAGTCAAGGAAGCCCAGCTGCGCGTCAAGATACCCGCCGCCCCATTTCCAGCTGGCCTGGATCGGATAGATCAGACCGGTCAGCACCAGGATGAAGACAAGGAAGGGCCACAGCTTGATCCGCTCGGCCAGGGTGCCCGAAACGATCGAGGCGGTGGTGGCGCAGAACATCAACTGGAAGAAGAAATCCGAACCCACCGAAGCATAGGTCAGGTCGGTGTCGGCACTGCCGCCCACGGGTTCGAGCGAGGTCAGCGATATGGCGCCCAGCCAGCCTTCGATCAGCCAGTTTCCGTCGCCGGGATACATCAGGTTGTAGCCCACGAGATAGTAAAGGACCGAGGCGAAGGAAAACAGCGCCACGTTCTTCATCAGCTGCATCGTGGTGTTCTTCTGGCGCACCAGTCCTGCTTCCAGCATGGTGAATCCGGCGGCCATCCAGAACACCAGGAACCCGGTGACAAGGAACATGAAGGTGGTGAAGATATAGCCGATCTCGCCCATGGGTGGCGTAACGTCGGCGGCTGCGGCCTCTTGGGCGATGGCCGCCGTAGGCAGCGCCAGCAACGCCACGAGCGGAAGGATTTTCGAGAGTTTCATCGTTGGTTTACCCCTTTGAAGGATGCTGGTGGCGTTACAGCGCGTCATCATCGGTTTCGCCCGTGCGCACGCGCTGGGCCGATTCCACGTTCAGGACGAAGATCTTGCCGTCGCCGATCTTTTCGGTCCTGGCGGTTTTCGAGATGGTTTCGACCACCTGGTCGACCATCTGGTCGCTGACCACCAGTTCCAGGCGCACTTTCGGGACGAAGTTCACCGCATACTCGGCGCCACGATAGATTTCCGTATGCCCCGACTGCGAGCCAAAGCCCTTGATTTCGGTCACCATCATGCCGCGCACGCCGATTTCGGTCAGCGCCGCGCGGACCTCCTCGAGCTTGAACGGCTTGATTGCTGCTATGATCAGTTTCACGATTTTCCCCTTCGGATCAGGCCGGGGCCGACGCCCCCGTGCCGGGTTCACGCCAGCAGAAGGCCGGGGCGGACCGGTGATTCACAAGGTTCGGCGGCGTTTCCGAGGGCCGGTTGCCGAAAGGGTTGCACAATTTTTGCACATGACGCGGTGTGTGATTAAGAATTGGGCGATCAGAAAAATCAAAGTTGACCGGTTGCGCCCTCTACTTTTGCTGCGCTGCGGTGTAATCTGCGGCAAAAGAGAAAAACTCCGAGGGCTGAGCATGGCCGGAACCGGCAACAAGAAACCACCTTTGGTGGCGGACAAGCGGCGTGGCGCGAAGGCGGCGCAAAAGCCGCAACCGCGCCGCAAACCGACCCGTCGCAAATCGGCGCCGGCGCGCCGCCGCAAGGGGATCGTCGGGATGATCACCGGGCTGTTCCGCTGGATCTTCACGCTGATCTGGCGGCTGGTCTGGCGCGGGGCGGCTGTTGTCGTCCTGCTGATTGCGGCGGGGGTCTTCTATTTCTATTCCACGCTGCCCCCGGTCGAAGAGCTTCTGGATGCGCGGGCGCGCGGATCGGTCACGTTGATGGATCGCGACGGTCAGGTCTTTGCCTGGCGCGGCGAACAGTTCGGCGGCCAGATCACCGCCGACAGCGTTTCGCCCTACCTCAAGAACGCGATCATCGCGACCGAGGACAAGAGATTCTACAACCACTTCGGCGTTTCGCCCCGCGGCGTGGCCAGCGCGATCAAGATCAACCTCTCCGAGGGACGCGGCCCGCTGTCGGGCCATGGCGGTTCGACCATCACCCAGCAGACGGCCAAGCTGCTGTGCCTTGGCGTGCCCTACGATCCTTCCGAGTGGAAGAACGAGGCCGCCTACGAGGCCGATTGCCGGACCGGCTCCATGTGGCGCAAGATCAAGGAGGCCGTCTATGCCATGGGGCTCGAGGCGCGCTATTCCAAGGACGAGATCCTGTCTGTCTACATGAACCGCGCCTTCCTGGGTGCCGGTTCGCGCGGGTTCGAGGCGGCGGCGCAGCGGTATTTCGGCAAGTCGGCGGCACAGGTCGATCCGGCCGAGGCGGCGATGCTGGCGGGCCTGCTGGTGGCGCCGACACGCTATGCCCCCACCAACGATCTTGAACGCTCGCAGCGCCGCGCGCAGACCGTGCTGCGCCTCATGGCCGACCAGGGTTACCTGACCTCGGCCGAGGAACAGGCCGCCCAGGCCAACCCGGCCGAGCTTTCGGCCGCGGCCGAGGCGCGCGCGGGGGGATATTATGCCGATTGGGTTATGGACTCGGGCCCCGATTTCCTGACCCGTGACACGACCGAGGATGTCATCCTGCGCACCACCTTCGATCCGCGCCTGCAACGCGCGGCCGAGGATGCGCTGGACGAGGTGTTCAAGACCAAGGTGCGCGACGGATCCAAGGCCCAGGCCGCCATCGTCGTGATGAGCAGCGATGGTGCCGTGCGTGCCATGGTGGGCGGGCGCAAGTTCAAGGGTGTTGCGGGCCATTTCAACCGGGCGATCATGGCCAAGCGTCAGACCGGCTCGGCGTTCAAGCCCTTCGTCTATGCCGCCGCGCTTGAGCTGGGCTATGGGGCCTTTGACACGGTGGTGGACGAACCTCTCACGTTGAACGTGCCCGGCTCGGGGGCCTGGACGCCGCGCAACTACGACGGGCAGTTTCACGGCAGGGTCACCCTGGCAGAGGCGCTGAAGGATTCGCTGAATATCCCTGCGGTCAAGGTTTCCGAGGCGGTGGGGCGCGAGAACGTACGCAAGGTGGCCGAGGATTTCGGCATCGTCTCCGATCTGGCCGCCGGCCCGGCGCTGGCGCTGGGCGCGTCCGAATCGACGCTGCTGGAAATGACGGGCGCCTATGCGGGCATCCTGAACGGCGGTACCTCGGTGCGCCCCTACGGCCTGTTGGAGCTGCGCCTGAAGGGGGACGACACGCCCCTGATCGGCCAGGACGGCGGCATGGGCGAAAGGGTAATTTCGCGCGAGGCAGCGGAACAGCTGATTTTCATGATGTCGCAGGTCGTCGAGAACGGCACCGGCCGGCGCGCCCGGCTTGAGGGGCGCGAGGCCGCCGGCAAGACCGGTACGACCCAGGCGGCACGGGACGCGTGGTTCCTGGGCTTCACCGCCGATTATGTCGCCGGGGTCTGGATGGGATATGACGACAACACCCCCCTGACCGGCGTGACAGGGGGCGGGTTGCCCGCCGAGATCTGGCGCGAGGTCATGGTGCGCGTCCACGATGGCCTGCCGGCCCGCCCGCTGCCCATGCGCCGCCCGGCGGCTCCGGCCCCGGCGCCCGTGCAGGGGGGCGGCAATACCGCCAATTCCGGCAATGCCGAGCGTGCGCCTCAGCCGGTTCCGCCGTCGCGCGAACCCGACCTTGTCGAACGGATCATCGACGATGTGCTGGGGGGGCTGTTCGGGCGCGGCAACTGATCATTCGTTGATGCCGATTTCGTCCGACGTTATGACGGTGCCCCGGGCCGGGTTCTCGGGGCATCTGTCGTATTTGAAGGCAAACCCGTTCCACAACATGATCAGCCCTCCGTCCGCCGCCGTCATCAGAAGGGCGCGGCGGGTCCATTCCTCACCCTCGCCGGTGCAGACCATGTCATAGAGGACGGCGTCCATGTCGCGCACGTTGACCGGCACACTCATGCGGCACTGGCTTTCCACGCCGTAAAACACGCCGCCCTCGATCTTCAATGCGCCGCCATCCACCCCCGTGAGGGCGCAATCCGAGGTGGGCGAGATGCGGTAAAGCCCGTCGAACTGTTCGGCGCCAAGGGGCTGGGCCGTCAGAAGCGCGCAGCAGGCGGCAAGGGCAGGGGCGCAGCGGCGACCAAATACCATCATGAACCTCGTTTTCCGGGCTGGTGAAACGGCGTCAGATCGGGAGCGACCCGCCGGGGCGTCGGATATTTGTAACACAGCAAGGCATTTGCATAACCTGGGCACATGTTTGGCCGTGAACCATTGGTCAATTTCTTTTATGTAGGCAAGAATAACCGCCGTGCGACGGTGTAACAAGCGTTTGGCGCCGTCCGGACAGTGTGAGGCTCATGAGACAGATCAACAGCGCTGCCGGATCGGCCGAACTTGCGCAGACCCGGGCAGAAAGCAGGCGACTGTTCTGGGCCGTCGGAATATTCAGCGTTTTCGTCAACATGCTGATGCTGACCGGGCCGATCTTCATGTTGCAGGTCTATGACAGGGTTCTGGGCAGCCGCAGCGAAGCGACGCTTCTGGCGCTGTTCGTGCTGATGGGTTTCCTGTTCCTGATCATGGGCATACTCGATTATGCCCGTGGCCGCATCCTGGCCCGGATCGGTGCGCGGTTCCAGTCACGGCTGGATCGGCGGGTCTTTGCGGCCATGGTGCGCAAGGCCGCCGTCGCCCCCGAGAAAGAGGCGCAGGCGTCAAACAACCTGCGCGATCTGGAGGCGGTGCAGCGGCTGATGTCGTCACCGGTTCTGACCGCGCTGTTCGATCTTCCCTGGACGCCGGTTTTCCTGGTGGGCATCGCGATCTTCCACCCCTGGCTTGGTATCCTGGCGGTCGGGGGCGGCCTGATCCTGGTGATCGTGGCGGTGATCAACCAGGTCATGACGATCGGGCCGGTGATGAAGGCCAATCAGGCCACCCTCAGGGCCGAACGGATGGCCGAGCAGATCCGCGTCGAGGCCGAGCTGGTCCGCTCGCTCGGCATGCAGGATTCGACCTTCAGCCGCTGGCGGCTGCTGCGCGATTCCTCGTTGTCGGAAACGATTTCCGCCTCGGATCTGGGCGGCAGTTTCACCGCGACGACGAAGACGTTCCGCATGTTCCTGCAATCCACCATGCTGGCGCTGGGCGCCTATCTGGTGCTGCAACAGCAGATGACGCCGGGTGGCATGATCGCCGCCTCGATCCTGATGGGGCGGGCGCTGGCGCCGATCGACATGGCGCTGGGCCAGTGGCAGACGGTGCAGCGTGCCCGTGAGGGATGGAAGCGGCTGGCCGAACTGCTCAGCCTCGTGCCGGTCGAACCGCCGCGCACCGCCCTGCCCAGGCCCCAGGCGCGGCTTTCGGTGATCCAGGCGACGATCATCCCGCCGGGCGAACAGCAGGCCAGCGTGCGCATGGTCAGCTTCGAGGTGCAGCCGGGCGAGGCCGTGGGCGTCATCGGCCATTCGGCCTCGGGGAAATCGACGCTGGCGCGCGCGCTGGTGGGGGTCTGGCGGCCATCGGGCGGAAAGATCCGGCTGGACGGTGCCGCGCTTGATCAATACGAACCCGACGTGTTGGGCCAGCATATCGGATACCTGCCCCAGCGGGTTCAGCTTTTCGATGGTACCATCGCCCAGAACATTGCCCGCCTTCAACCTGATGCCAAGGACGAGGACATCGTGATCGCGGCCAAGAAGGCGGCGGCTCACGACATGATCGTGAAGATGCCCGATGGCTATGACACCCTGGTCACGCCCACCGGTGGGCGGCTGTCGGGCGGGCAGGTGCAAAGGATCGGTCTCGCGCGGGCAATGTACGGCGATCCCGTGCTCCTGGTGCTGGACGAGCCGAACTCGAACCTCGACAACGAGGGGTCCGAGGCGCTGAACGCGTCGATCCGGGCGCTGAAATCCGAAGGAAAGTCCATTCTCATCATGGCCCACCGCCCCGCAGCGATCAAGGAATGCGACAAGCTGCTGGTGATGGAGGGCGGCATGCGCCGAGCTTTCGGCCCGCGTGACGAGGTGTTGCGCGAAATGGTCACCAACCACCGCGACATTGCCGCGAGCCCCGCGCAGGGCGGTATCCGATGAGCGGCGCGCGTCCCTGGTCCGCAACCCGGCCCATGGTCATCGGGCTGCTGGCCCTTCTGGCGCTGGTGGGGGGCTTTGGCACCTGGGCCACGATGACCCAGATTTCCGGCGCCATCATCGCCTCGGGCCAGATCGAGGTTGAGCGCAACCGCCAGGTTGTGCAGCACCCCGATGGAGGCGTGGTCAGCGAAATCCTGGTGGACGAAGGCGATACCGTCGCCGCCGGTGACGTGCTGGTCCGGCTGGATGCGACCCTCCTGCAATCCGACCTGACGACGGTGGAAAGCCAGTTGTTCGAACTGATGAGCCGCCGCGCCCGCCTGACGGCCGAGCGGGACGATAAGGACACGATCGTCTTCGACCCTGAATTGCTTGAAGTGGCCGCCCGCCGCCCCGAGGTTCTGGACCTGGTCGATGGACAGACCCGCCTGTTCGAGGCGCGGCGGGTGTCGATCGACCAGCAGGTGCAGCAGCTGAACATCCGCCGTCAGCAGATCGCCAGCCAGATCACCGGCGTCACCGCGCAGCAGAATGCGCTGACGGCGCAGCTTGACCTGGTGGGACAGGAGCTTGACGCGCAACAATCCCTGCTGGACCGCGGCCTGGCCCAGGCCAGCCGGGTTCTGGCCCTGCAACGCGAGGATGCGCGCCTGCGCGGCGTCGTCGGAGAGCTTGAGGCAAGCGCCGCCCAGTCGGCCGAGCGGATCACCGAGATCGAGCTTGAGATCCTGCGCCTGGGCGCCACCCGGCGCGAGGATGCGATCACCCAGATCCGCGATCTGCAATACCGCGAACTGGAACTGGCCGAACGCCGCCGCGCGCTGCGCGAACAGCTGTCGCGCCTCGACATCAAGTCGCCGGTGTCGGGGGTGGTCTATGGCATGACGGTCTTTGCCGAACGGTCGGTTATCCGGGCCGCCGATCCGGTGCTGTTCATCGTGCCACAGGACCGGCCGCTGGTGATCGCGGCGCAGGTCGCCTCGATCCATATCGACCAGGTTTACCTGGGGCAGGAGGTGATCCTGCGGTTCTCGGCCTTCGATGCGCGCACGACGCCTGAATTCATCGGCGAAGTCACCCAGATTTCCGCCGATGCCTTTACCGACGAAGCCTCGCGCAGTTCCTTCTACCGCGCCGAGATTCAGCTTCGCGCAAATGAAATCGAAAAGCTGCCCGAAAACCTGACCCTGATTCCGGGCATGCCTGTCGAGGCCTTCCTGCGCACCGAGGATCGCACGCCCATCGCCTATCTGCTGCGCCCGCTTTCCGATTATTTCGCCAAGGCCTTCCGCGAAAGTTGACCCTTGCCCCTTTCCGAGGGGCAAGGGGCAGAGTAGCCTCGGCGCGAAACGCACAATTTGCAAGGAAAGCACCATGGGACAGATCGAAAACCGGCTTGCCGAACTGGGGGTCAACCTGCCCGACGCTCCGGCGCCCGCCGCCAATTATGTGCCCTACGTCGTGGACGGCAACACCGTCTATGTCTCGGGCCAGATTTCGCAGGATGCCAACGGGCTGATCACCGGCAAGCTTGGCGATGGCGTCAGCATCGAAGAGGGCGCCGCCGCTGCACGGACCAGCGCCATCAGCCTGCTGTCGCAGGTGAAGGCCGCCTGCGGGGGCGATCTTGACCGTCTGGTGCGGGTGGTCAAGCTGACCGCCTTCGTCAATTCGACCCCGGATTTCACCGACCAGCCCAAGGTCGTCAACGGCTGTTCCGATTTCCTGGTCGAGGTTCTGGGCGACGCTGGCCGCCATGCCCGCTCGGCCGTCAGCGCGGCGTCGCTGCCTCTTGGGGTGGCTGTCGAGATTGAAGGCATCTTCCAGATCAAATGACCACGCTTCCTGCCGAATTCCTGGGTGCTCCGATCGCGCATCGGGGGCTTCATGATGTTGCGGCGGGCCGTCCTGAAAACAGCCTTGCGGCGTTTCGGGCGGCCATCGCCGCGGGCTATGGCATCGAGCTGGACGTGCAGCGTTCGGCCGATGATGGCGCGATGGTGTTCCACGACTACGATCTGGACCGCGTGACCGAAGCTTCGGGGCTGCTGCGCGACCGTTCAGCCGATGCGCTGGGCCGGATCGCCCTGCGCGGTGGCGACGAGGGCATCCCCACCCTGGCCCAGGTCTGTGATCTGGTGGCGGGGCAGGTGCCCCTGCTGGTCGAGATCAAGGACCAGGATGGCGCGCTGGGCCCGGATGTCGGGCCGCTGGAACGCGCGGTGGCCGATGTGTTGCGCGACTATCGCGGGCCCCTGGCGGTGATGTCGTTCAATCCGCACGCGGTGGCGGTGATGGGTGAATACCTGCCCGGCGTGGCGCGTGGCCTGACCACCTGCGATTTCGACGCCGCCGATTGGCCTCTGCCCGAACCCGCGCTGGAGCGGCTGCGCGACATTCCCGATTTCGACCGGACGGGCGCCTGTTTCATCAGTCACGACAGGAAGGATCTGTCCCGCCCGCGCGTGGCCGAGTTGAAGCGCAAGGGCGTGCCCGTGCTGTGCTGGACGGTCAAAAGCCCCGAGGCCGAGACGAAGGCGCGGCGCGTGGCCGACAACATCACCTTCGAAGGATACATCCCGCCAGTGGCTTGACGGGGGCAGGGTCCGGGCCAGATTGCACAGAGAAGGCGGACCGGCATGAGTGAAACCCAGATCGAAATCAACGTGTTGCCCTCGCTGTCGCAGGTGGAGGCGGCGGATTGGGACGCCTGCGCCTGCCCCGAGGCGGCGGATGGCGGGCGCCCGCACGATCCCTTCACGACCCACCGCTTTCTTTCGGCGCTGGAAGACAGCGGCAGCGTCGGCCCCGGCACCGGCTGGCAACCCCGCTATCTTGTCGCCCGGGCGGATGGCCAGGTGATTGCCTGCGCGCCGCTTTACGCCAAGGGGCACAGCCAGGGCGAATACATCTTCGATCACAACTGGGCCCATGCCTATGAACAGGCGGGCGGGCGCTATTACCCCAAGCTTCAGGTCGCGGTGCCCTTCACCCCGGCCACGGGGCGGCGGTTGCTGACCCGTCCTGGGTTCTTTGAAACAGGTGCGGCGGCGCTGGTGCAGGGGGCGGTGCAACTGGCCTCGGAAAATCACCTGTCGTCGATGCATGTCACCTTCTGCACCGAGGCCGAGGCAGAGGCCGGGCGGCAGATGGGGCTGATGCACCGCACCGGTCAGCAGTTCCACTGGTTCAATCGCGGATACGACGATTTTGCCGCCTTCCTGGCGCAACTCTCCAGCCGCAAGCGCAAGAACATCCGCAAGGAACGCGCCGCGGCCCAGGCATTCGGCGGCGAGATCGTGCAGCTGACGGGCGACCAGATCGAACCGCACCACTGGGATGCCTTCTGGCAGTTTTACCAGGACACCGGCGCGCGCAAATGGGGCACGCCTTACCTCACGCGCGCCTTTTTCGACCTGGCGCAGGAAAGGCTGCGCGACGACATCCTTCTTGTGCTGGCCATGAAGAGCGACCGGCCCGTGGCCGGAGCGATGAATGTCATCGGGCGCGACGTTCTTTATGGCCGCTACTGGGGGTGCTCCGAAGATCACCCCTGCCTGCATTTCGAACTCTGCTATTATCAGGCGATCGACTACGCCATCGCGCGCGGGCTGTCGCGGGTCGAGGCGGGCGCGCAGGGCGAACACAAGCTGGCGCGCGGCTATCTGCCCATGCCCACCCATTCGCTGCACTGGATCGCGGACGAGGGTTTCGCGCGGGCGGTCGATCAGTACCTGGCCGCCGAACGCGCAGCCGTGGACGAGGAAATCGAGGTGCTGACCGCCTATGGTCCGTTCCGCAAGGTACAAGGAGAAAGCGAATGAGCGCGCTGTTGAGCGAGGCCGAAAGGGCCGGGGATCTGGCACCGCTGCTTGCGGCGGGATGGGCCATGGTGGATGGGCGCGATGCCATCGCCCGCACATACACCTTCGCCAATTTCATCGAGGCTTTCGGCTTCATGACCCGCGCGGCGATGCATGCCGAAAAGCTGAACCATCATCCCGAATGGTCCAATGTCTACAACCGCGTCGAGGTGGTTTTGACCACCCATGATGCCAAGGGGCTGACCGCGCTTGACGTGAAGCTGGCCCGCCGGATGGACAAGCTGGCCGGCTAGGCCGGTGTCGGGATCGGCCCCCGCCCGCCATGGGGCCGGGGCCGGGTCGCTCAGATGGCGGCAACCATCGCCTCGCCGCCCGACACCTCGCAGACGCCTGGGCTTTCTTCCTTGTGCAGCACCGTGACGACGCCGCTGTCCACCAGCATCGCATAGCGGGCCGAACGCCCGATCAGCCCGGCGGGCGGTGCGCTGAACTCCATGCCCATCGCCTTGGTAAAGGCACCTTCGGCATCGCCCAGCATGGTGATGCCGGCCGCATCGGCGCGGGTGGATTCACCCCAGGCCTTCATCACGAAAGGATCGTTGACCGACACGCAGATCACCTCGTCCACGCCCTTTTCGCCAAGCGCGTCCTTGCTGCGGATGAAGCTGGGCACATGCGCCGTCGAACAGACGCCGGTGAAGGCGCCGGGCACCGCGAAGATCACGACCTTGCGCCCGGCGACATGGGCGGCGATGTCCACCGTGACGGGGCCGTCGTCGCCCATGCGGATGAGCGTTGCGGCGGGCAGTGTGTCGCCTGTGGTGATGGCCATGGTTTTGTTCCTTCGTTGGATTGCAAGACTGTCGCCCCTGCATATAGTTTGCGCGCAACCGAAGGAACAGCGCAGAGGGTCGCATGGAACACATCGTCGTAATCGGGGGCGGACAGGCCGGATCGTCGCTTGTGGCCAGGTTGCGCACCGCTGGTTTCGAGGGGGCGATCACCCTTGTCTGCGGCGAAGCCGTGCCACCGTATCAGCGCCCGCCCCTGTCGAAGGCCTATCTTTTGGGCGAGATGGAAGAGGCGCGGCTGTATCTGCGCCCCGAAAGTTTCTACGCCGAAAAGGACATCGCCCTGCGGCTGGGTTCGCCCGTGGTGGCGATCGACCGGGCGGCGAAGACAGTGACACTGGAAGACGGCGTTCTGCCCTATGACCAGCTTGCCCTGACCACGGGTTCGGTGCCGCGCCGGCTGCCCGCCGCCATGGGGGGCAATCTGGGCGGCGTTTACGAGGTGCGCAACCTGCTGGATGTCGGCCGGATGCAGCCCGCCTTCGGCCCGGGCAAGCGGGCGTTGATCGTCGGGGGCGGATACATCGGCCTGGAAGCGGCCGCCGTGGCCGCAAAGCTGGGGGTCGAGGTGACGCTGGTGGAAATGGCGCCGCGCATCCTGCAACGGGTCGCCGCGCCCGAAACCTCGGATTACTTCCGCGAGCTGCACCGCGCCCATGGCGTGGACATCCGCGAAGGGCTGGGGCTTGAGACATTGCTGGGCGACGAGCAGGTAAGCGGCGCCCGGTTCAGCGACGGCAGCGAGATCGCCGTCGATTTCGTGATCGTCGGCGTGGGGATCGCCCCCGATGCCGCCCTGGCCGAAGCGGCGGGGCTGGCGGTGGACAACGGTATCGTGGTGGACGGGCAGGGGCGCACCTCGGACCCGGCGATCTGGGCGGCGGGCGATTGCGCGACCTTCCCGCGCAACGGCCAGATGATCCGCCTTGAATCGGTGCAGAATGCCATCGACCAGGCCGAGCTGGTGGCCGACAACATGCTGGGCGCCGGGCGCGATTATGACCCGATGCCCTGGTTCTGGTCGGATCAATACGACGTGAAACTGCAGATCGCCGGGCTGAACACCGGTTATGACCGGGTGGTGGTGCGGAAGGGCGACGACGGCGCGCTAAGCCATTGGTACTATGCCGGCGATACCCTTCTGGCCGTCGATGCCATGAACGATTCCCGCAATTACATGATCGGCAAGCGGCTGATCGAGGCGGGAAAATCCCCCAGCCCCGAACAGATCACCGACCCGGCCACCAACATGAAGGCCCTGTTGCGCCAATGAGCGGCCCGGCTTGAGGATCATCGGCGGCAGGATGCGCGGCACCACCCTTGCCTCGGTCGGGGCGGGCGATCCGGGCGCGCATCTGCGCCCCACCACTGACCGCGTGCGCGAAAGCCTGTTCAACCTTCTGCTGAACGGCGGCTATGGCAACCCGGTCGAAGGCGCGCGCGTGCTTGACCTTTTCGCCGGGACCGGCGCGTTGGGGCTCGAGGCGCTGTCGCGCGGCGCCGCCCATGTCAGTTTCGTCGAGAATGGCCGCCGCGCGCTGGCCCTGATCGCGGCGAATGTCGCCAAATGCCGTGTCGAGGCGCAGGTCCGCGTGATCCGCCGCGATGCCACGCGCCTTGGCCCCTGCAGCGAAACGCCCTTTGGCCTTGTCCTGCTTGATCCGCCCTATGGCACGGGTCTTGGCGCGCGCGCTCTGGACGCGGCGATGGCGGGCGGCTGGCTGGCCGACGGTGCGCTGGTGGTCTGGGAGGACGACACCGCGCCATTGCCGCCCGCCGGGCTGGTGCAACTGGACCAGAGACGATATGGCCAGACCATGATGACCATTCTGCAAAAGGGGCCGTGATGTCCGAAGAATTGCCCCGTCTCGTGATTTTCGACTGCGATGGCGTGCTTGTCGACAGCGAGCCGCCGACCACCGAGGTCATCCTTGCCAGCTTTGCCCGTTACGGCCTTGTCATGTCCTATGACGAGGCGGACAGCCTGTTTGTCGGCGGCACCATGAAGGGCTGTGAGGCCGAGGCGCGGGCGCGCGGCGCGGCCCTGCCCGATGACTGGCTGGCCGAGATCTACGGCGAAATCCACGCCCGCCTGCGTCAGGGGGTGCCGCTGATTGACGGGATCGACGCGCTCATGGATGCGCTGGACGGGGCCGGCGTGCCCTATTGCGTGGGCAGCAACGGCAGCGAGGCGAAGATGGGCATCACCCTCGCGCCGTCGGGATTGTTGCAGCGGGTCGAGGGGCGAATCTATTCCGCCCATACCCTGGGCGTGGCCAAGCCCGATCCGGGGCTGTTCCTGCGCGCTGCTGCCGATTTCGGCGTTGCGCCGGAAGACTGCGTGGTCGTCGATGACAGCCCCGCAGGCTGTACCGCCGGGGTGCGGGCGGGCATGCGCACCATCGGCTTTGCCGAAACCACCGACCCCGCCCGCCTGGCCGCCGTCGGCGCGACGCCGGTGCGCAGCATGGCCGAGGTCGCACAGGCCATCGGCCTGCGCCTGACCTGACGGGCGGTGCGTGAAATCGCGTTGCCCCGGGCCCGGTGCGCGGCGATACTTCGGGCAAAGGCCGAAGGGGCACGCCCCGTCCCGCCCGCATGAGGAAAGCAATCACCGATGAAACACCAAGGCGCAATCCAGATTGTTTTCGTGAAATGGGGCACGAAGTACGGCCCCGAATATGTAAACGGACTGGTGACAAACATCCGCGCCGGAACGAAGGCGGCGCTGGATTTCATCTGTTTTACGGATGACGCCACCGACATCTCTCCCGATGTCGATATCCGCCCCTTTCCCGATTTCGGCGTTCCGGTAACCACCATGACATCGCGGGGCGGCTCGCTTCTCAAGATGTCGATGTTCCTGAAGGGGCAGCTGAAGACCGGGGTTCCGACGCTTTACATCGACCTTGACAGTTCGGTCATCGGCGACGTGGTGCGTCTGGTCGATTGCCTGGAGCAGCGTCGCGGCATGTACATGCTGCAACGCCATGCGATTCCCCATTGGCGGTTCCGCGGGCTGGTGAAGGCCGTGGCACCCGATCGCTATTACCTGGCCAATACCGCGGTCATGGCCTTCTATGTCGAGGACTGGCACCAGATCGCCGAACGCTTCATGGTCGATTTTCCGCGCTACCTGGAGGATCCGGCCGCGATGGACCCGGCCACCCGGCGTCTCTATGACGAGGGGAACGAGCGCATCATCTCGCAGGCGACGCGCGATGCCTCACGGGTCTTTCCCAACGACGTGGCGATCAAGTTCACCCAGGAATACATGTCGCCGATCCTCGCCATTGCGGCGCTGAAGGACAGGCTGCCCCATGTGCGGGCCCGGCGCGAACGGCAGGTGATCGTCTCCTACCAGGGCGAATCGCTGAAACCGGCCGAACTGGTACACGCCGAGCAGGGCGATCTGATCCTCTACAAGTACTACAAGACGCGGTGGGCCTACCCCGAACTCAGTCGATATTGGCGCGCAGTCTTGGGTGCCCCAGGGTCATAGGATTTTTCTACCCCAAGGGCCGGAAAAGTGCCCCACCCCCCTTGCGGCCCCCGGCGCGGTATCATAAACAATCCTCACTTGGCGCGGGATGGAGCAGCCCGGTAGCTCGTCAGGCTCATAACCTGAAGGTCGTAGGTTCAAATCCTACTCCCGCAACCAACAATAATTCGTCAATGTTATCAATGGCCTGAGATTTACTTCTCAGGCCATGATTGCTTTTGGACCCCAGACTCAGGATCAGAAGCTGCGCCAGCGCTCCTTCGAGATGAATCGCTAGTTTGCCGTCGGGATTGGAGGGCTGAAGCACGATGCGGTCGATCAGGCCGCGCAATGCGTCCTTTGCCTCCAGCATACCGTCGGGGTCCTTAAGTTGCCGGATCAACGTAGCGACCTTGTCGCGGTAGGTCTCTGCCAGTTTTGGGTGTATCCGGATGGGCGACGGGGCCGGATCGCGTTCCATCTGCGCCTCAAGCTCGATCCGGCGGGCATCCAGCGCGATCATCTTGTCCTTCACCTGATCGGCGGGCACGCCTGCGATGATGGCATCGACCAGCTTTGCATGGTCTGCCTTTGTCTTCGCCAGCTCCTTTTCCAACGCACTACGGTTTTGCGATGCTGTCGCTTGCAGGCGGTTGCGCTCCTTGGCGTATTCTTGGCAAAATACCTTCAGGGCATCTTCATCCATCAGGTTGTCTTGCAGAGCTTTGAGGACAAGCTCCTCCAGTTCGATCTGTGAGATCATGGCCATGTTCGTGCAATAGGCCTTGCCTTTGTTGCGGGCGGTTGAGCAGCCAAAGCTGTGTTTGTTCACCTTTGAGAAATCGCCGCCGCAGCACCCACAGGCCATCAAGCCAGAGAACAGGGTCCGGGGCCTGCGCCTGTCCCAGATCGGCACGTCTGAGTTTTTAACCTTCATGGCCCCTTGCCTGGCTCTTACCGCGTCCCAAAGGGCATCGTCGATGATCCGCAGCTCCGGAACCTCGGTGATCACCCAGTCGGCCTCTGGATTGAGCCGTGACACGCGCTTGCCTGTCTCGGGGTCCTTCACATAAGCCAATCTGTTCCAGATCTGCCGCCCGATGTAGAGCTCGTTGTTCAGAATGCCGGTGCCGCGCTCACGGTTGCCGTGCAGGGTTGATGTTCCCCAGCCACGTCCTGTTGGGCCAGTAGTGCCGCTCTCGTTCAATTTCTCTGCAATTTTGCGCGGCGAAAGGCCTGCCGCGTATTCAGTGAAGATGCGCCGCACCACGTCTGCCTCGACAGGTTCAATCTTGCGGTCACCCCTGATCGGCTCACCGCTGGCGTCATAATGAACGACATTCTGATAGCCGTAGGCCTTCCCGCCCGCTGATTTACCAGCAAGGGCACGGCCTTTGAGGCCACGATGGGTTTTGACCGCGAGGTCTTTGATGAACAGCGAATTCATCGTGCCCTTAAGGCCAATATGCATTTCCGAGATCATGCCTTCGCTTACTGTCTCGATCATGACGCCTCGAAACTGCAGCTTCTGATAGATCGCCGCGATATCCGCTTGATTGCGGGACAGGCGGTCAAAGGCTTCTGACAATACGACATCAAAGGCGTTGCCTTGTGCATCCCGCAACAGCTTCTGTATGCCACTGCGCATTAGGCTGGCACCGGAGATAGCCCTGTCGGAATAAACCTCGATCACGTCCAAACCCTGCCGCTTGGCATGCTCACGACAGGAGCGGATTTGGTCATCAATGGACGCATCGCGCTGCATGTCAGTCGAAAAACGGGCATAGATTACGGCGCGAAGGGGCTGTGTCATGGGGTGATCCGGTTCTGGTAATTTGGTCTTATTCGAAAGATTGGCGCGGCTCGGGCATTTTGGCCAGATCTGTTTCATGGTCGGTGCGCGCGGCTTCTCTGGCAAAGATGCGAATGAGGACAAGGAATTGCTCTCGCTGTTGGCCAATCCCGTCGTGACCGGCAGACACGGGAACTGGAAGTGCGCCTTGCACCTCCTTCTTTCCAGCATGTCTTCTTCGGTCCCGTGCCATCGGCCGAGGTCTCCTGTCCGCTCCAGCGATGCGCCGAACGGGTTGAATTGCTGTGTCTAAGGTCCGGAACACGTCCGGTTGTGTGCGCAATGATATACAGCATGGGGGACCTCTTAGTTTAGCAAGAACCTAGATAAATCCGTTGTTTAGGGGCTGAATCTGTGGATAAGCCGGATGCGAAATTCCTTATCCAATTCTCCTGACCCGGACCTGCAGCACAATAATTACTATAAAAATGCGCTGACTTTCTAACCCGGAAACAATGCGGATTTTAGCTTGAGAAACCGGGCTGTGATTCGGTGGAATGCTCTGTTCGCGTAAAGTTTCTGGCCCGGGACCTGTCAGGATCAGACCCGCAAAACGGGCCAGCAGCGATGCTGCTGACCCGTATCTGAGCCAACTGCGCGTCGAGTCAGATTGCAGGCGGCGGGATATCGTCATCTCCCATGTCACCCTCTTCCGTATCTGCCGCAAAGATGGGCAGGGCCGCAAAAGAGGCAATGAGCGGCTGCGACCACTGCATCAGCAGATTGCGGTGCCGCGCCGTGGCCGAGGTGTCCCTCAGGACAAACCGCAGGTCAAAGCCCTCCTGAAACCGCCTGTGGATATCGCGGGCGGTATCAACCTGGCTGCGCCGCATTTCGTGCAGCATGTTAGCGATGCGGCGCAGCGGGATGTCCTCGGGCGTCTCCAGCGGCAGGGTGCGCAGGTCTTTCAGCACGTCCATGAGCCGATCCTCTGCGCGCTCGGCGTCGCGCATCCAGTTGGTGTATGGCGTGTCCATACTGAAGCCGACGTCCTCAAGATCGCGCTGCGCGTCGATGTTCTCCGTCAGGATCGGCAACAGCGCGGCAAAGGCATTCGAGGTCGCCGTGTCGCGCGGATGGTCCGGCCGACCCTGCTCAAAGCTCTGGGGCACATGGGTGAGGACATTCATGCTGCACCGCCTTTGCCTGTAGCGATTGCGGCATGGACCTGAGTTGCGATCCGGCCAAAGGCGGACATGAAGCCAACTTCGATCCCGGAATAGCGGCGACTGAGGGTCATCATGTCGAACACCGTGTATCGACCCAGTGAAAACCTGCTCATGCTACAAGGGAGAACGTAGCGATGAGTATGACGATGGACGACAGCATCAAGCGGTGGACGGCGAAGCGTAAGACAGCGCTTGTCATCGAGATCATTCAGGGCAAGACGACAGTGTCGGAGGCGAGCCGGTCGTTTGA
>NZ_JACNMM010000031.1 GCF_020529025.1 Oceaniglobus trochenteri | reverse complement strand
ATCCGTCCCACGGGGCGCATCACCATGCTGCGCTATGCCGAGTTCAACAAGGTCGAGAACGGCAAGATCACCGAGACGGCGATGTTCTGCGATATCCCCCATGTGATGATCCAGGCCGGTCAGAACCCCTTTCCGCCGCAGACCGGCGCGCATCTGGTCCAGCCCGGGCCGATGACCCACGAAGGGCTGATGTGGGACAAGCAGGACCCCGCCACGGGCAAGGCCACGCTGGCGGCCATCAACGCCATGCTGGGCGACATGGGCAAGCGGGAACGCAAGAAGAGCGAACGCCCCGGCTATGCCGGTGAGCTGGAGCGCACCTGGCACGACGACATGATCTGGTGGGGCCCCGCCGGAATCGGCGCGACCTATACCATCGACCGCTACATCGAACAGCATGCAGCACCCTTCCGCGACGCCCTGAACGAAGGCTACCGGTTCAACGGCCACCTCTGCCGTCTGGCCGAGGGGCATTTCGGCGGCTTCTTCGGCTGGGCGAACCTGACGATTCGCAACTCGGGCGGCTATATGGGCATGCCCGCCGGCCCCGGC
The DNA here is from genome assembly GCF_020529025.1 of Oceaniglobus trochenteri. Classification (GTDB taxonomy): domain Bacteria; phylum Pseudomonadota; class Alphaproteobacteria; order Rhodobacterales; family Rhodobacteraceae; genus Oceaniglobus; species Oceaniglobus trochenteri. The sequence continues at coordinate 1,763 of NZ_JACNMM010000031.1, read as the reverse complement.
CCGGCCGACATGCGCGTGGTCGACATGTACCGCGAAGAGGACGGCAAGCTGGCCGAGAACTGGATCTTCATCGATATCCTGCATTTCCTGAACATGCAGGGGCTGGATGTATTGGGCCGCATGGCATCGGTGCAGCACAATGTCTGATTTCCAGTCCGAGAAGGCGCTTGTGCGCGATTTTCACGCAGCCATCTGCGCGGCTGACCCGGCCGAGACTGCGGCCACCCTTGCGCGCTTCACCGCGCCCGACTGGCACTGGCGGGGCATGCACCCCTTCCACGAACAGACCGGTCCCGAGGCCGTTGCCGATGTGTACTGGAACCCGCTGAAGACCGCCTTCACCCGGCTTCAACGCCGGCCCGACATCTTCCTGGCCGGGTTGAACGAAATGGACGGTTTCTCTTCCGTCTGGGTGGTCTCCATGGGGCATCTGATGGGGCTGTTCGACAAGCCCTGGCTGGGCATCCGTCCCACGGGGCGCATCACCATGCTGCGCTATGCCGAGTTCAACAAGGTCGAGAACGGCAAGATCACCGAGACGGCGATGTTCTGCGATATTCCCCATGTGATGATCCAGGCCGGGCAGAACCCCTTTCCGCCGCAGACCGGCGCGCATCTGGTCCAGCCCGGGCCGATGACCCACGAGGGGCTGATGTGGGACAAGCAGGACCCCGCCACGGGCAAGGCCACGCTGGATGCCATCAACGCCATGCTGAACAACCCCGGCGAGAAGTTTCACGATCCGGACGAGGCGATGCGCCTTGCGCGGGTTTGGCACGACGACATGATCTGGTGGGGTCCGGCGGGGATCGGGGCGGCCTATACGATCCCGGGCTACATCCGCCAGCACGTTAACCCCTTCGATGACGCCCTGAACGAAGGCTACCGGTTCAACGGCCACCTCTGCCGTCTGGCCGAGGGGCATTTCGGCGGCTTCTTCGGCTGGGCGAATCTGACGATTCGCAACTCGGGCGGCTATATGGGCATGCCCGCCGGCCCCGGCCCGGCCGACATGCGCGTGGTCGACATGTACCGCGAACAGGACGGCAAGCTGGCCGAGAACTGGATCTTCATCGATATCCTGCATTTCCTGAACATGCAGGGGCTGGATGTTCTGGGCCGCATGGCGTCGGTGCAGCACAATGAATGATTGCCGCGCCGATGCCGGAGCGGCTCTGGCGGCACATCCGGTTTCCGATCGTTTCTTCCAACGTCAAATCGTGAGCGGCCTGACCGCCGGCGCCGTCAAGGGATAAGGGGGTTTTTCCAATGGCCAGACTTCAACTCAAGAACGTGAACAAGCGCTGGGGCTCGTTCGTGGGGGTCGAGAACTTCGATCTCGACATCGCGGACCAGGAATTCCTTGTTCTGCTGGGCCCCTCGGGCTGCGGCAAATCCACCACCATGCGGATGATCGCGGGGCTTGAGGATGTGACCGACGGGCAGATCCTTCTGGGCGACAAGGTGGTCAACGACCTTGAACCGAAGGACCGCGACATCTCGATGGTGTTCCAGTCCTACGGGCTTTACCCGAACCTTTCGGTCTACGAGAACATCCGCTTTCCGCTGCGGGTGCGCAAGGTGCCCAAGGACCAGCATCACGACATGGTCATGAAGGCCATCGCGATGGTCGAGCTTGAGGATTTCATGGACCGCCGGCCTGCGGAACTTTCGGGCGGGCAGCGCCAGCGCGTGGCCCTGGGGCGCGCCATCGTGCGCAAGCCCACGGTGTTCCTGATGGACGAACCGCTGTCGAACCTGGA
>NZ_JACNMM010000030.1 GCF_020529025.1 Oceaniglobus trochenteri | reverse complement strand
GGTAGTGGGTCAGTTTGAAATATCTTTTTTCGCGCGGGGTTTGTAGGGGCCACGCTTCATGGGCGCAGCGTCCTCCGCCTTTTCCACCAGCGCTACGATATCATCAACAGTCCAAGGCGATGCGACAAGGTTGGCGGCCATTGCTGGCGTCACGCGCAGCGTCTTGTGGATACGGCAATAGTTGTAGTGCATGAAGTGCAGGGCGACCGCGTAGGCGTGATTCTCGGCTTTCTTGCTGAACGCGTTGGTCAGACGGGTGAACCGGCGCATCCCCATACGCATTGTCAGGTTTTGGCGCTCAACATGGGATGTGCCAACCTGATCCATGTCAGGCTTGCCGAAGATCGCCTCTTTCTTGGCGCCGGTGCATTCAGCGGGGGAATACTTGCGCTCGTGGCCTTTCTGGCCCGTCAGATCGCCGTATTGCTTGATCAGCATGGCATAGTCCACGTCGCCAGAGAAAGCGTCAGTGACCGCCTTGAGGTATCCGCCGTGACCGTCCGTGGTCAGTTGAATGCGGGTTGCAAGACGGCCAGCCAGATCGAACATGAACTCGCGCGCGGTGGCCTGCGAACGGTCGCCCACGGTGTAGGAGATCATCAACTTGCTATCGCGGTCCATGGCGGTCCACGTCCAGATATCGCCAGCATCAGCAGGTGCGGCCTTTGCGCCCTTCACGTTGCGCTCTTTGGCGTAGCAGAAGGCCCAGATTTCATCCGCCTGCACATGGTTGGCTTCGATATCGCGCACGTTCTCATCGTGGAACGCGGCGCAGGCTTTGCCCGCATCCTCTAGCAACTTCGTGACGGTGTTCTTGGACACGTCAGCGATGCGTGATGTGGCGCGGATGGAGTTGCCTTCCACCAGAAGGCGGATAATCAGGGTGCGGGTTTTGGCGTCTAGCTTGTTCATAAGCCAAACATAATTGTCAAACTGACCGGCAGTCAAGCATTATGCGCTATTATTCTTGCTACTTGCGCAAGTTATGCTACTACTTGCGCAAGTAAAACGGAGAATCACATGACTAACACCAGAAGCCTTTTTGATGAGGTTGAGCTCCCCGAGACGTGGGGGAAACAAGATTGGAACTTGGCTTATGCAAAAACTAAGCAGCTCTTTGAGCCAAAAAGCCCAGTTGACCAAGATCGGCTATTTGTTGGACGACTGGATCAGGTGGCAGACCTTCTTGATGTGATATATGAGAAAGGCGCTCATGCTATTGTTCATGGCGAACGTGGGGTGGGCAAGTCATCGCTGGCCAACATTCTCCGTGATCGCGTCCCCGAACAGGTTACTAACCTTAAGTTTATCAAAGAGAATTGTCGCCCCGAAGACAGCTTCTTTGATCTTTGGTCAAAGGTTCTTTTTGACTTTGAGTATGAAGGCACACCAGTATCTGATCTACTCAAGAGTGAGACTAGGCATTTCATAGTGCCGAAGGTTCTTGAAACCCTCGATAGGTCAAAACAGTACATCTTTATTTTTGACGAGTTTGACCGGATCAGCGATCAGGCAACGAAAAATGCGATGGCAGATACCATCAAACACTTCTCCGATTATCCAGCAAATATTACTGTTATTGTCGTAGGCGTAGGGTTCTCAGTTACGGAACTGTTCGGCGCCCACCCATCCATAGGGCGGTGCTGTCAACAAATTCAGATGCCGCGCATGTCAGACGCGGAGATTGATGAAATAATTACTGACAGAACGCCAGAAATAGGTGTTTCCATACCCGACGACAGGCGAATGGAAATCATTGATCTCTCCCAAGGGTTTCCCGGCTTTGCGCACCTTATCGCGCGGGAAACCCTGTTAAACGCGATTTCGCGCAAAAACCGTTCCTGCGACGAGTTGGATGTCAGCGCCGCTGTTCGGGAGGGTACAAAAAAAGCGCAAGAATCGCTTCAGCAGGCCTATAAGGACGCGACGTACAGTGCAAAGGATAACATATATCCCCAAGTTCTTCTCGCTTGCGCCTTGGCGCACCGCGATCAAATGGGCCTGTTTAGTGCATCTGACGTTAAGGGGCCATTGTGCGATATACTGGAAAGGCCAGTGGAGTTCGGGCACTTCGCAAGGCATCTCGCAGCCTTCTGTGACGATTCGCGTGGACCAGTCTTAAGAAAAACGGGAAAACCAAAGCGGTATCAGTACCAGTTTATAGAAGCTCCCATAAGGCCTTATATCGTTATGGTGGGGAAACGTGACGGATTAATTTGATTCAGATTTTCTCTTAGTCCATCGTGAGCCTGCCGCTTTGGCAGAGATTTCGCTACGCTTCCTGGGCGTGAGCTTATCCGCTCTGGCTTTCCCGCCGCGCAATCCACCTTCGCGCTGTCCTGACGTGTCAGGCTCATGCACGGGCTCCTCACCCGTCGCCATGTCCACGATGAACTTGGCAAGCTGGTTGGCGTCACGGGGTCTTTTGGGCTTGTTTGTCATGTACCCAAGATAGTGCCTCGCGCGGGTCGGTGCAAATGGTGCCTCGCGCGAGGGTTTACTTTCTGATTTCAAACTGACCCACTACCG
>NZ_JACNMM010000029.1 GCF_020529025.1 Oceaniglobus trochenteri | reverse complement strand
TGTCGCATCGCCTTGGACTGTTGATGATATCGTAGCGCTGGTGGAAAAGGCGGAGGACGCTGCGCCCATGAAGCGTGGCCCCTACAAACCCCGCGCGAAAAAAGATATTTCAAACTGACCCACTACCGGAAATTCTAGGCCGGGCCCTTCGCGCCCTATCAGGAGATACCGAATGACTGACCTTGCCAGAATGACCCTGTCAGAATTCACAGAACGCTTTACGCGGGAGGCGAAGCGTCTCGCCGGGTTCGACACGTTTGATGATGGGGCCACTGTTGATGAATACTGCGCAGACGTGGCGAAAAGCTACTTCGATGATGAACTCTACCGAGAAGAAGGCCCAGAAGTTTGTGCGGAAAGCGACGTTTCGCACTGGGGGGAAGAATGACTGACCTTGCCAAGCTGGACGCGGCGGCAACGCCGGATGGGCTGAATGAAAGCGGGAGATACTTCGACGCCAGCAAGACGGGATGGCACGAAGACCTGACCCAATGCGGCCACGGCGACACCGGGGAATACCTCAATCCGGCAGACGGAGAATTCATCGCGGCACTTTGGAACGCCTACCGTTCCGGCCACCTCATCGACCCCACCGACGACGCGGCGCTTGCGCGGGCTGGGCTGGTGAGGGTGGGGAATTGCGATCTGTGTGAGAACCCCGCAATAGAATTACGCCAGATGATCGGGGGCGCTATGTGTCGGACATGCGTGGCGAATGACGATCTATGGCACAAACTACCCACCAATCCCGATTCACAGCGCCGGGGTGACGTGGTATAGGCGGAATGCCAAACAAGGATCGCAGCATGGACTACGCGCCCGGAAAATGGAGAGATATTCCAGAGATTGGCGGGATGAAGCCGTGGGCCTGCTCGTACAGCAGGGGAGGCGAGCGCTACGCAATCACTCTCTACGGAACGGATGAGGCCCAGGTTATCAATGACAACTGTTCCGACTTGCCGGGCCTGCGTGTCGATGGTCAACTGGTGAGCGAGGCCAGCGCCATACGCAGATAGCAGCGATACCGCCGGGCGGCGCGCTGCATGGCCTTGCGACGGCGGCTCACGACAGGACGCCCAGCTTGCAAGCCGCCTTGACGTAGATCACCGGCAGATCGCCCGCTTGCTCAACCAGCATGGCCTCGACCGGTGCGACCAGCGCCAGGCATTCGCGGGGGTCCGTTTCGATCCGCATGGCCTCGGTTCGGCAATCGACCGTGACCGGGTCGGACAGCAGGCAGATGGTGGCGGTGAGGATCAACATCACTTACACCCGCCATCAATCTGCGCGATCAGAACCCGGCCCGACGCTTTCGACCGTGGCCCCCCGTCCAGCGCAAGAGCCGCCGCATGGCTGGACCGGGATAGGATCGTACCGTCGCAGATGGCGCTATCGACCGGACCTTTCACGCAGCCAATCAGTGTCGTCAGCAGGATCGCCGTGGCCAATATCCGCATTGTCGATTCCCTTTCGCGTTTCGATGTAGCCCCGCAGCCCGTCGCGTTCGGCCCGCAGGTTGGCGTTGTCCTCGATCACCCACCACAGCGCCCCGGCCAGTGACGCGACAACCGCCGCGCCACCGATCAGCAGGTACAGGCGGGTCACAGGTGCGCCGTTGCCGCCGCGACTGCCATCATGCTCGCCTTTTGCATGTCGGTGATGGCAATTGCAGCCTCGCGCGCACCCGGCCCCTTCTGGTCGCGAATGGCCTCACATTCCGAGATCAAGGCGGCAGCGATGAACTTGATCCGCTGAACATCCGCCAACCCCGAGGGATTGAACTTGTAGCGGACCAAATCCGCCGCGCTGGTGTTCACCGGAGTTTCGGCGGGCGTTTCGTCGCCCATGTGGAGTTTGATATGCATGTCAGTGTCTTTCTTCTGAATGGCCCGTTGACGCTCGGGCGGGCGATTGGCCGTCATGGCCGAATTTCATTGGCGGCGGGTCATGCCTGCCGACCTCGTACAAGCCACCAGATGCCCGTCAGAGCCGCCATGACCAGCACAGCGGCGATGGCATACTGCACCGGGCCATTGCCGCCCAGCAGCGTCCCAGCAGCGCCCAGAACGCCCGCCACGCCCCCCACCGCTCCCTTGTCGGTCAGCACATCCTTGATGGTGGCGGTGGCACTCTCCGGGCCGGATGCTTTGCCGGGGGCGGGTTCGCTCGCTTCCGGGCCGGTGACATGCACATAGTTTGATTCGGACAGCCGGATCGCCTTTGCCCGGACCTCGGCCACTCGCCGCGCCCAGCCCTTGCCGAACGTCGCCCAAGTCTTGAGCCGTTTGAGCCACGCCATCCGCGCCGCGCACAGTTCGGCGACCACCTGTTTCGCGCTGGTTCGCCCGATTGCCGCCAGTGTCTGCGCCCCGATCACGCCATCGGCATCAACGCCGACGATCCGCTGGACAAACTGCGCCGCGCGGGCTGGTCCGCTGTTCACTGCGAAGTCAAACACGGCATAGTCCAGACCGGACGGCAGATCATCGCCGCGCACGGCGTCCCAATACTGCGCCTTGTAAATCGCGGCCACTTCCTCGTCGGTGATTTCCTTGACTGACCGCACCGGCTGGTTGTGCTGGCGCAGCCACGCGGTGTAGGTCCGGTGCGTGATACCCTTGTTGGTCGCGCCGCCGGGGTCTTTCGGGTGGTTCACATAGCCGCCTTCATGGATCAGGACGGCCCGCAGACTTTCGGCAAAGTTCTCTCTCATGCTCATTCCCCTTTCGGCCTAGGGCCTTCCAGCAGTTCAAACGCTGCCGTGCTGGTGCGGTCAAAGACGGTCTTGCCGTCGCACTGGTAGGTCAGGATCAGATAGACAGTGACCCGCCCCGGTCGCAGGTTCGGGGGCGGGGTGAATGTCGGCTGTAGCGGCGTGGGCCTGTCGTCAACCTGCCGTGCTGCCAAGCGGGCAGAACCCGGCGTCGGCACGTTGTATGCGTCGGTGAAAATCGACTGCGATTGTATCAGAATGCAGGGTTCGCCCAGCCGGGTGCGCTCGGCCACGAAGTTAAACCGGATGTTTTCGCCCTGATAGACTGGTTCCGCGACATAGGTCATGCCGGGGGTTTCGCGGATCACGCGATCCTCCCCCTGCACAGCCGCCATGTCGTCTTGCAGTTGGGCGATGTTGATTTGCATCGCTGCCCACTGGTCTAGGAAGTCCCGCAGCGGGCCATAGGTGATCGACCACGCCCCGCCGAAGAACCCGCAGATGATGCTGAGAGCGCCGATCAGCTTTGCAGCCTCAACGACCCTGCCCCGCCATGTTTTCGGGAATTCGTCGCTGGTCATGCGGACACCTCGGATTGCGGCATCCGCAATATCCGCAGGTTCCCCGTGCCAGCCGACCGCGTGACGTAGAGGCGAGTGGTTTTCGCCGCCATCGACAGGCCGGACAGGGCGGCATTGGTCACGTTGCCCGTCACGCCAAATTCAGCCTTGGACGAGCCATCACTGCCGATGGCCGTGGCGGAATACCGGCCAACAGTGTTCCCGGGAAGCGGCCCGCTGACGTTGAAAATGACCTTGTAGATGGTCGCCGCCGTGGGGCTGAGCGTGATGGCCCCCAACAGATAGCTGGTGCTCGAACTGTCACCTGCAATCTGGATCGTGACGGTTTCGGCAACCGGGCAATCCACCTCGTACTCGACCTGCCCCCATGCTTTCGGAGAGAGCAACCACGGCCCCGGCATGTTGAACGGCATGATTTCAGCGTTCGTCGCGGCCATGTTGGTGCGGGTCGTTCCGGTCAGCGTGACGGGCCATGTGGAATCGTCGTTGAGGGGGTAGTAGCGATGCCCCGCCCCCTGCCTGCCTTCCCAAATGCCATCCATGTAAACGCCCGGAACAAGCAGCAGAGGGGTATCGCCGTTGGTCGCCCCGCAGCTTGAAATGTCGTTTGGTTCGTCGGGGTCAAACTGGAAAATCCCCGGCGCATGGGAGCCGTAGAAAATCGCGCGGTTGAAACTGCCGTGCGTGTTGCCCCGCGCCCGGATCCGGAAATCGCGCGACCCCTGGATATGCACGTCGCAGGCGGTGGTTACGCCGAAGGTGCAATCCTCAATGTAGCCGTGCGTCCCGCGTGAGTAGTGAACGCAGGGCGCGAGGGCATCAACACCGTCTGCGATACCGTCGAAGTCCACGTTTTGAACGCCGAACCCTTGGGTGTAGCAGTCCTGAAGGCCGATGCCGCCAGAATCGCAATCGGTAATGGCAGCGTTCTTGATGGTCGCCACGCAGTCGCGCAGAAGGAACGGACCCGCCGACGTGTTCCCATCGCAGTTGAAATTATCCAGTACCGTCTCGCCGGAATGGCGGATATCCA
>NZ_JACNMM010000028.1 GCF_020529025.1 Oceaniglobus trochenteri | reverse complement strand
CCTGCAGGTCCCGGAGCTGCTTCTCGTATTGCTCGCGGATATCGAGCGGGTTGGCGCGCAGCGAGTTCTCCATGCCGCGCTTCGCTTCCTCGACCCAGCCCTCGATCTCGGAGGGCGTCAGGTCAAAGGACCGGCTCGCCTCCGACACTGTCGTCTTGCCCTGAATGATCTCGATGACAAGCGCTGTCTTACGCTTCGCCGTCCACCGTTTGATGCTGTCGTCCATCGTCATACTCATCGCTACGTTCTCCCTTGTAGCATGAGCAGGTTTTCACTGGGTCGATACACCTACCGAATGTTGATTGGCTGCTGGGTGACCGGGGCTATGATGCGGATTGGTTCAGAGAAGCGTTGAAAGACAAAGGGATACGCGCCTGTATCCCAGGCAGGAAACAGCGCAAGAAAGCTGTGAAGTATGACAAGCGACGCTACAAACGCCGCAACCGGATTGAAATCATGTTTGGTAGGCTCAAGGACTGGCGACGCGTAGCAACCCGATACGACAGATGCCCAAAGGTCTTCCTTTCGGCAATCGCACTCGCCGCAACCGTCATCTATTGGCTATGAGTCCTGACCCTAGAGACGGTAGGACAGTGCAGGCGAAGTCAAACTCTTCCTTTGCTTGCAGAAGCTGGAGTAGCCTTCGTATCGGTCCCAGTCTTACTAGGTTCGTATGGTATAATACCGAAGCGGTTAGCGACAAATCGTCGAATGCGAACGGCAATCGTACCAAACCATAGTTTTCAGCCGCACCCTCCATCGCGTCAGTCAATACTGCAATCATCTGACCCTGTGCGAGCACCCCTAGTATAAACTCAAGCGAGGTAGCTTCCATAGCAACGTTTGGAGGTTCAATATGCGCCCGTTCAAATCGCTTGGCGACGAGATGTTTGAGAGTGTTATCATGCTCATGGCCGATCCAATCGTATGCTCCCAGATCTTGTAATTTAATCTCCATACGAGATGCCAATACATGGCTTGAATGGACCCAAGCAGCACGCTCAGTACGCCAAAGCGGCAAAAGGTGCATACCGCTTTCGGCGTTAAAGTCTCCGATCTCTCCAATTATGAGGTCAAGCTTACCGGCGCGGAAGTCTTCAATCAATAACGGCGCAATAGCTGTCGTGACTTCCAACCGAATTGTGGGGAACTCTGCCCGCAGCCTTGCAAGGATTTGCGGCAGCGGTTTGCGACTCCATATCGGACCAATTCCCAATTTTAACAAGCCTCTCCTCGAAGCATCTATTGTTGCCATTTCAAGTTCAAGTCGACGGATGTCATCCTGTGTTCGCATTGCAAAGGCTTTCAGCGCCCGCCCAGCTTCCGTAGGTTCCAGTCGGTATCCATCACGAAAAAACAACTCCACACCCAGTTGATGCTCAAGTGTTTTGATTCCCCGTGAAACCGCCGCCTGCGTGACGCCGATACGATCTGCCGCTTCCTTCACAGATCGCGCTTCGCAAACCACACAGAACTGGGCAAAAGGGCGCGAAAGCAAACCAGATTTCAGCATTCTATATGAGAAAATGTTATGGACATAAAATCTTTATAGAGTTTTTCTTGATTTGTCAACCTTATAGGGTGTCAAGCGCGGCGACTAAGGAAGAGGTTGTCAAGGATTTCTGGGAGATGATCAGCTTGCGTTGCATTTTTTTACTTTTCGACTCGTTGAACCTGAAAGCACTTGATTCCTATGGAGGATCAATAGGAACACCCAACATGGATCGGTTGGCCGCAAGGGGCATCTGCTTTGAGAACCACTACACTGGATCGCTTCCCTGCATGCCAGCACGTCGGGACATGCATACGGGCCGTGTCAGTTTTCTGCATCGCTCATGGGGCCCCTTAGAGCCTTTCGACAACTCCTTCGCGCGTATTCTGACCCAGCAGGGTGTCTACACTCATCTGATCAGTGATCACTACCACTACTTTGAGGATGGCGGAGGCGGATACCACACGCGCTTCAGCTCCTATGAGTTCATTCGTGGCCAAGAATATGATCCTTGGAAGGCAATGGTCGAGCCGCCCATAGACAGGTTTCGAAAAGCGTACGCGGACAAGCACTACGCTCGAAAGCCGAACCGCTATCAGCACGCAATCAACCAAGAATTTGCCGGCGGCGAGCACGAGCAACCAGGTCCGCGTTGTATTGAAGCGGGGCTTGAGTTCCTCGAGCGCAATCATGACGCGGACAACTGGTTCATGCAGATTGAGCTCTTCGATCCACATGAGCCGTTCACAGCGCCAAAACGGTTTCGTCGCGAAGGAGACAGTACTTATTCGGGGCCACTTCTGAATTGGCCGGAATATGAGCGAGTCACAAACTCCGCGCAGGAGATTCAGGAAATTCGCGCCAACTACGCAGCATTAGTTCGTATGTGCGATGAGTATTTAGGTAGATTACTCGATTTTCTTGATGAACACGATATGTGGGACGGCACGTCAGTTATTCTAACCACTGATCACGGCTACCTGCTTTCCGAACATGAATGGTGGGGAAAATGCCGCATGCCTTACTACGAAGAGATAACACACATTCCGTTGATATTCGTGCATCCCGACTACGCGGGTAGCGCGGGGACACGTGTTAAAGCGGTGACGCAAACACCTGACTTGATGCCTACCTTCCTCGACTTGTTCGATGCAGAGGTACCACAAGAGGTACGTGCAAAATCCATCCTCGCTACACTAAGCGAACCAACAGATCGCGAAGTTATTTTTGGAATTTTTGGGGGTGCCATCGGAATAACTGACGGTCGCTATGCGCTCTACCATTACCCGCCGGATATTGGTGCCGACGGCTTACACGAGTATACACTCGCGCCTCAACATATGGTCGACGCTTTTTCGCTTGAAGAGCTGCGCACAATGAAACTGGCAAGGCCGTTCACATTTACTAAAGGGATCAAAATTCTACAAATCAAAGCGCTGATGAACGCAAAGCGAATCCCGCAGAACGATGGTATCGGGTTCGATGATACCGAGACAAGGCTGTTTGATCTTGGAATGGATCCTGGTCAGAAAAACCCAATCAGCAATAGCCTGATCGAGGCCAAACTCTACGAAGCAATGGTCCGTCAACTTGAGAGTCTCGACGTGCCTGAAGAAGTCTACGACTGGTACGGCCTTTCTGAACTATTCAATCAGCGAACCGCAAACGGGTAAGACCCAAATGTAAATGAATGTTTACCATCAATGTCACAACGCATGGGAGGAATTTATGCGTACTATCAAAAGACTATCACTGAGCGCAATTGCCGGCCTGGCTCTCTGTGGGTCGGCAATTGCTGACGATTTTCCGGAAAGATCAATTCAGAACATCTACCCTTGGGCACCGGGTACGATCACCTATGGGATCAGCCAAATCATCGCAGATGGAATGAGCGAGCGGCTCGGGCAAGCTTTGCCTGTCATTGCAACTCCTGGGGCAGGAGGTGTGAAAGCCTTCGAAACCGCTTTGAGTAGAGAGGCAGACGGCTACATCATTATCGATGGCTACGTTGCACCCTTGGTAATTGCCCCGATGTTCGAGAGAGCTAATTGGGCTTGTGAAGACTTCACGCCTCTGTACTCTGCAACTGCGAATGCCATGGGCATCGGCGTTCGGATTGATGACGACCGCTTCACCGATTTCCCGTCGTTCATCGAGTTTTTGCAGGCCAACCCTGGCGAGACTGCATACAATGGTAATGGGTTGACTCTGCCTCACATGGTTGGAGCGCGGGTTATGCAGCAAATGGGAACAGTTTCCAGACCGATACCCTATGATGACGCCGGACTTGGCCTAAAAGACCTTCGTGCTGGAGTTCTCGATTGGGTGATCTTGAATCCTGGCCAATATGAGGCAAACAAGGATCATGTCCGGATACTGGTCGCACTAAGCGAGAGCGAAAGCGTTGCCGACGCATTCGGCGGTTCCCCCCGACCTGTCGACTATGGGATCGATGTCGGACTTACGGGCCTTGCACCTATGGGTTGGAACTGGTGGCTCGTTGCCTCCGAGACGCCTGAAGACAGAGTCCAAGTGCTGCGAGACGCGATGCGTGACACCTTGGCTGATGAGGCTATTCGAGAGCGCATCACAGATGCCGGATATATTGTTACCGACTACTCACCGGATCAGTACCTGGAAGTTTGCAACGCAGTGAAAGAGCAGCTGTCTCAAGCGCGAGATGCGATCACCTGGGAAGCCGATGCTGTCAAGGCTCTGAACTGAAGCAGAGACAACCGTTGGACACAGACAATGACTGTGCCCAACAAATCGGTTTGGATGTTCGATGCGAAACCTCTCGCGAAAGTTAGCTGCAAGTGGCCTCATAGCGCTTTTTGCGCTTTGGTTTCTCTATCAAATTGCCACTGATCTGACCGAAAAGGGCGTTGCGTCAGGCGGGGCATTATACAATGCGGGCTTCGTTCCGAAAGGCTACGCAATTCTCCTGCTCACACTCTTGGCGATACGGACTGTGGCTGACTTAATGCGCTACCGAAAATCGGCCGTTGCAAAAGTCCCCACCGCGTCGTTGGGTTTGGAGTTCGAGGAAGATGAGAGACTCATCTCGAATGCCACACGCGTAACTTGGTACCGCGCGTTGTTGGTGTTTTGTCTTCTGGTTGTTTACGTTCTATCTCTCGATCCTCTGGGTTACTTGATCTCGAGCCCTGCCCTTGTCGCTTTGCTGGGGCTAGCACTTGGCGAGCGCAGGCTAATTGCTCTCGTTTCATGGGCCATATCTCTGAGCTTTGGCTTGGCAGTCATTTTTGGCATGGTGTTCAATGTCGTTCTGCCCATCGGCTTTCTTGAACTGGAGTTTTAAGCAGTGGACCAAATCATCTTTGGTGGATTTGATGTATTTGCATCTTGGGGTGCAGTTCTTGCAGTTGCAGTCGGCACTGCCCTTGGTCTCGTTATTGGCGTGTTGCCAGGCCTCGGTCCGCTTATGGGCATCGTCCTCTTGCTTCCAATAGCGTTCCAACTGCCTCCTATCGTCGGTATGGGCTTGCTGATTTCAATTTATGTCGGTGGGGCTTGTGGCGGAGCGATTTCAGCCATTCTCGTTCGCATACCGGGCACTCCGATGGCGGCTGCAACCCTGCTTGATGGCTATCCTATGGCGAGGGCTGGGCGAGCACATACAGCGATGTCCATCGCAGTTTCAGCGTCGGCAGTAGGCGGTCTCATCGGTGGCGTGATTCTAGTGTTCTTGGCACCGGCACTTGCTCAATTTGCACTGCGTTTCGGTCCGGCGGAGTATTTTGCCCTGACCGTCGTCGGACTCATAACCATCGCTCTCGTCGGAGGCGAAAACAAGATCAATGGACTCATATCCGGCGTTATCGGATTGCTCTTGGCTACGGTTGGTTACGATCAATTTGTTTCTGAACCGCGCTTTACGGGTGGCTCGATTTATCTACTCAACGGCTTCAATGTGGTGGCACTAGTTGTGGGTTTGTTTGCTATTTCTGAAGTGATTTTTCAAGTAATGGGTGGTGAACTCTCCGCCAAGCCTAAAATACCTGCAAGCCGACCGTCCTTCAGCAGCTCGTTGATAGCGCTGAAGTATCCAATGAATCTATTCCGTTCCAGCTCCATTGGCGCAGGTCTAGGGGCTCTTCCCGGTACGGGAGGGCCTATCGCGTCATTTTCGGCGTACGCTATAACACGTTCGTTGTCCAAAAACCCCGAGAGATTCGGGACTGGGGTTGAAGATGGGATTGTTTCGACCGAGAGCGCAAACAATGCGGCAGTTGGTGGCGCGCTTGTCCCTACGCTAGCGCTGGGTGTTCCTGGCGATCCGGTGGTTGCGGTTCTGATGGGAGCACTTGTCATATTAGGATTCTTTCCGGGACCATCCCTTTTCGAGCACAATCAAGAGTTCGTCGGCGGCATCTTCTATTCGTATATCGCTTCGAATTTCATGCTTTTCTTTTTGGGAATAGTAATGACGCCAATTTTTGTGGCCTGTATCCGGCTTCGAAAAGTGACGCTACTGCCCTTGATCGTTCTTCTGTGCATGCTTGGAGTCTACTCACTTGAAAGCTCCATTTTTGACCTCTGGGTCATGTTAGTATTTGGGGGTGTTGGCTTTGGTCTTAGGGCTGCGGGGTTCCCGCTTGCACCGCTAATCGTAGGCTTCATTCTAGGCCCGATATTGGAGTCCAATTTTCGGCGAGCATTGGTGATCTCAGGGGATGACTATTGGATATTCGTAGAAAGTACGCTCGCCTTCTCGTTGCTTTCGGTCGCAGCGCTGGCCTTTATTCTAGTGATTTTTGGGAAAACAGTAAAGCAATTGCTAATAAGGCTGATTAGACCTTCATGACATACGCACATGAGATGCTCTCGGCTGCGGGTTGGTTTTTCCCTGTGATTTGAACTGGTGACTTGCTCTTGACGAGAGACCTGACTTCTCTACAATCTTAGGGAGAACCCGCAGTTTGATTTCTGACCTCATGCGACCTAGGTTTCCAGTCTCGATTTCACCGTAAATTCATACTAGGGTCAGGACTCATAGCCAATAGATGACGGTTGCGGCGAGTGCGATTGCCGAAAGGAAGACCTTTGGGCATCTGTCGTATCGGGTTGCTACGCGTCGCCAGTCCTTGAGCCTACCAAACATGAT
>NZ_JACNMM010000027.1 GCF_020529025.1 Oceaniglobus trochenteri | reverse complement strand
GCATGGTCGAGCGCTTCATTCGGACGCTCAAGGAGCAGTGCGTGCATCGCCACCGCTTCGAAAGCATCCAACATGCGATGCGCGTCATCGGTGACTGGATTGCCTTTTACAATAACCGCCGCCCTCACCAGGCGCTTGCCATGCGCACGCCTGCCGAGGCATTCAGATTAGCGGCTTAACCTGAGCAGATTCCGCTGGGTCAATACATAGGCTGCTCAACAAAGCCCGAGCGCCGATGTAGTCGCTGACTTGACCGGCGGTGACGAACAGGTTGAGAGGTCGACCATGGCTGTCGCAGATGGCATGTAGCTTCGTATTCATGCCGCCCTTCGTCCGACCAATCAGGCGTCCACGCCCCCCTTCTTAACGCCCAAACTGGTCGCTGTACGGTGCGCCTTCAGGTATACGCGCATCTTCCGCGACGGAGTGCTTCTGGCCGAATTGCCCGACATCGTCACTGGTGAGCATGAAGGCAAGACGGCATCTGTTACGGACAAGGCCATGAAGCAGGTGACTGGAGCCATTGAGAACGCTCGTGACTATGCGCAAGCTGTCATTCATGCCCTCACGAAGGAGAGGGCAGCATGAGCAAGTACGGATTTGGAGGCGGTATCGACCTCCCCAAGCCCTCAGATTCTTCCAAGACGCGGCCTAAGGTCGAACCGGGTTCTGTTGAGAAGGCTGTCGAGGCAGGGAAGTCCTTGGGCTTTGTTAGCCGGGAAGCCTCCACACGGTTGAAGCCTGGCCCGAAGCGCAAGGAACCTCAGGACAAGGTTTCAATTCCGGGGCCAAAACGTGTTGTCGATGATTTCCGGGCCTTCTGCCGGGACCGCGACCTCACGCTCTGGCAGGGCCTTGAGCTTTTGCTGTCGGACAAGAAAAATGGTTCTGGCTAAGGTCTTCCGCGTCTTTCGAAGACTTTCTTGCAGAACCCAATAAAGGCGGCGTTGGGGTTGCGCGGCGGTTCCGTCATCCACTCCCGCCATTCCTGTTCCAGGACATACACATCCCATCCCGGCGCGACAGACCGCGCGTCATGGTAGGCTTCCGGGTCGAGCCGGATGTGTGGGAGGGCAGGGAGAGCAGTTCCGGCTTGGTCGCTACGCCGGTTGGTAAAAACCACCATGCCGGCTTCCATCCGAACGGCATAATCTGGCATATGAGCATGTTGCCCATCCTGACGCACGATGTTCATGACCAAGCGGCGAAATTCCTTTTCGGTGGAGCTGGAACCGCATTTGGCCTGCATCTTTGCGAGTCCGATCTTCCATTCTTTCTTCGCCCCGCAGTGCTTGCGGGCGAGTTCGTAAATACGTCTTTCCAAGGGTTTGCGCAGACGAAAATAGTCCCGGTGCAGGGTCAACACTTCGCGATGTCGGATGGCGTTGAACACCCAATCAGAAAGCCTGATTTCTACTTCTTGCATCCGCCCGTCGCGTGTCTCACGAACAATTTTGAACCGGTCGATCAATCCGAAGCCATCGAACTCTTCTTTACCGCCCGTGATAAGGTTGGTCGTGATCACAGTTCCCTGAAGCCGTTCTAGGGCAGCCCTGAGCTGTTCATATCCCCGTCCGTCAGTACCACGATTCGTCGCCTTCAGCAGGTCATATGCCCTGAATCGTATGGTCGGACTGACCTCTCGTTCCTCGTTCAACGCCGCGATGCATTGACTGATACAATAGATCAGCACGTCACGGTCATGGACCGTTGCCAGCCCCTTCATTGAAGGGGTAACTTCAACGAAGTTTTGCCCGTTTTCGTACCGGCGGATGTGCCGATCCGGCTTCGTTGAAATTGAGAAGATCGGGTGCTCCATAGATGCCATATCACCCTTGGGTGCGGCATCGAAGATGTCACAGACAAAGAAGTCGGCCTGCTGCATCCGATCCGGTAGGAGCGGAGACCGTGAATTCGTGTTATCACCCACCATGTCGCCACATTCGTGCTTTCACACACCATGGTCAAGAGATTCGTGCTTTTACCCACCATTTTTCGTGTTATCACCCACCCACCTTCGTGCTTTTACACACCGTGATATCTGAAAGGTTCATTAAATTCAGGTGAATACCCCAGATCATCTAAGGCGTAACACTGAATCTAACACATATTTAACACCCTCGAAGATCACGCAGCCTGTGGATAAGTCGTCGCGCCTGATCAGTGCCGAAGCCCTGGATCCTGATGCTTCTGGCCATACTCCGCATCTACAAGCAGCTCGATGATGCCACGACGAACACCGGCATCGACATCAATGTCCCCATGATCGAAGTAGGCCAGCGCCAGGCTGAGCTGTTGCTGCTGAGAAAGATGGTCGCCGAGGACGTCTTCCAGCACTGTCTCGTCACCCTGCTTGAGGGCCGCCAGCTGATCCTCTGAAAGAGAGCCTTCGATTTCCGCACGGAACGCCAGTCGTTCGTCCCGGCTGCTGAAGGGAGGATTGATCTGATCCTGCGCCAGATGAGCAAGAACTTTCTGAATATGGGGGAAGGCGCGTGCCTCGATCGCGATGCGCACCGGGTCTTTCCGTTTCGCGACCTTGCCGTCCGCCATGGCGTCCAGTGTCAGGTCCAACGCTCGATCGAAACGGGCCTGCTCGTCGGTCATCGCCGTGCCTTCCGGCACGGCCCGGTCAAAAATTTCGGCGATCCTGTCGATCCGGTCCGGGGAACCGGCCGCATCCTTCAGAACGCCCAGGTCCCCGTCGAGGATTTTGATCTCCAGGTCGGCGTAAGATTCGAGAGCTGCATTCGCCTCGGCGCCCCTGTCCGCCATTTCCAGACTGGAAACCAACCGGGAGAGCGTTCCGCGCGCGTCGTCGAGCTGGGCCTTGTAGCTCTGCTTCAGCTCCTGAAGGGAGCGGATCATCGAATGTGCGGTATTCAGCTGCGCTTCCATGTCGAGCTTTTCTTCCCGCATCTTCATCTGGAAACCGCGGAGCGCGTCTGTGGCGGCCTCTGTCGCCCGCGCATGCCACTCTGCATCGCTTTCCTTTCCGCCGCGCAGGAGGGAGCCTCTGACGCGCTCAGGGA
The DNA here is from genome assembly GCF_020529025.1 of Oceaniglobus trochenteri. Lineage (GTDB taxonomy): Bacteria > Pseudomonadota > Alphaproteobacteria > Rhodobacterales > Rhodobacteraceae > Oceaniglobus > Oceaniglobus trochenteri. The sequence goes on along the minus strand of NZ_JACNMM010000027.1, from coordinate 6,557 downwards.
GGGCGACAGCGCCCTCTCCGGACATGTAGGCCCCATAGACCCGCTGCACGCGCTCGTGCCGCGCTGTGGAGCCCTTGATGCCGCGCCGAAGACCATGCTTCTCGCTGACCTTTTCCGCGAAGTCCGTCTGGAGGTCGGAGAGTGCCTTCTTGTTCCCCACGAACGACCGGCAGTTCAGCTTGCCCTTGTCATCGAGGGGGATGGTCATCACCGTCATGTGCGGCGTGGTCTCGTCGCGGTGGATCATGGCCGAGAGAATGTTTTCCTTTCCGTGCCGGTTCTCGATCCAGCTGAGCGCATCCCGGAAATAGGTGTCCTGTTCCTCCCTGGACATGGCCTTCATCTTCTCGGGCGAGCCGCCGATGAAGTATTCCAGACCGTGCACTGCGTTCGTCCTGATCTTCTCCGGAGCCCGTGCCTTCCACGCTGCCAGAACATCCTTGCTGTTGTCGCCACCGACCAGGATCGTGTTGTCCCTCGTCCTGTCCGGATCGGCATTCGGGGTCTCACGTTCCCGAAAGCTGTGCTGAAGGCTGGCCCCCATATTGCCGAGCGTCTTGATCTTCGCGGTTCGCATGATGCCGAAGGATTTCCCATCGGCTTGAAGGCCCTGCATGCTGCCCCGGACCCTGGACCAGCCTTCGTCAAGGAGCTTGCGGGGTTCTGCGGACATGGGAGCCTCCGGTTGAAGGAAGTGAGTATGTGTACTCACTAGACAATTTGATTCCGCGTCGCGCAACCAAATTGTCGTTCGCCCGCCAGAAGGCGGGGGAAACACATACTCACTTCCTTCAAGAGCACCGCCGAACGGCAAGCGGTTCATATCCATGTCGGACTTGCATGTATCGCAATTGAGATACATAATGGAAACCCAAGGAGGACACGCCATGCCCGCTCAAACCTCGATGCTTCACGTTCGCGTGGACGACCACCTCAAGGCAGAGGCCGCCGATGCGCTGGCCGGTGTCGGTCTGACCCTGTCCGATGCAGTGCGTATCCTGCTGACCCGCGTAGCAGCCGAAGGCGGTATGCCAGCCGGGCTGACCGCAGACCCGGAGGCATACGATGCCTGGTTCCGGGCCAAGGTGCAGGAGGCACTGGCCGATCCACGCCCGGCCACGCCGCATGACCAGGTGATGCGCGAAGCGCGCGCATTGATCGACGGGAAGCGCCGTGCCTGAACTCGAATGGAAGGCCCCGGCGGTCGCGGACCTGATGGCGATTGTCGATTACATCTCGGACGACAACCCGGATGCAGCTCTTGCCCTGATGGAGGAAATCCAGAGCAAGGTGGCGCAGCTCCCGGCACACCCGAAGCGCTGCCGTCCGGGCAGGGTCGAGGGTACACGGGAACTGGTGGTCCGGCCCAACTACATCGTGATCTATGCCGAAACCGTAGCGACAGTAACGGTGCTGCGCGTGCTTCACGCCGCGCAGATGTGGCCCTGAGAGAGCATTACCACACGAACGGTGCTTAGTTTTTGCACCCGTCCTTATCGCAGGTGATGGATTTGGTCGTATTCACCCAATGGGTGGGGTGCTCTCGGGTGTCAAAACCACAGCCAGTGGTTCCGCCCTTGCTTCCTTTGTGAACTTTCCCGTTCTGAACGATATGTTCGACAGCCATAATGAAATTCCTTTTTACTTAAGCCGGGCAAACTATCATGCCCTCGAAACTCTACTCCCAGTAGAGCACGCTCTGTCAAGTTTGCTGGGGCGGACAAAGAAGACCGAGCAGATGCCACCGCCAGCCCGGCCCTCCGATATTCGGAGGTCTCCGGTCCGGGCTGGCTCAGTCTTCTCCCCACAGCTCGTCCATGAAGGCCTTCTGGTCGAACTCGGAGTCAACCGGGCCGATTTTGTCGGCAGGTTTCCGGGCCGTCTTGCGGCGGGATGTCCTGAGCAAGGGCAGGGGGAGGTCGATCACCTCTGTCGGTTCATTGGGCATGTCAGGGCACCAGCCCCACGCAAACTGGCGATCCAGTTGGGACAAACCATCTTCGCCAAGCCACCTGAGATAGCCGATGGTCACCGCCCGCTGGCTGTCGGCAAGCTCTGGTCCCATGATGGAATGCCGGGTGTCCGATAGTCCGGGCAGGGGAGCCGCCTGCTGGTCCAGCTTGTTTGCTGCTAGGCTGCCTTCAAGCGTTAGGGCGATCCCCTCGAAATCTTTGCAAGGAAAGTTACGCATCTCGACACGAATGCGCTGAGGTTCTGCGAGCCCTTCGGCAATCAGATGCCGGGCGGTTTCGGTATCGACATAGCCCTGGATATTCAGTTGCGTCAGGGCCTCCCCTGTCTCGGTGAATTTGGTCAGGTTCATTGGATATCTCCTTGGGTCAGGGGGGAAACGCTGTTGCGCCTAATTATCCACTTTTTAGATAATCTGAAAAGCAGATTACCGCTTGCGCGCAGAGGGGTGCGCAGCGGCATGACAAAGACGATCAGAAGCACGGGTCACGCGGCCTTATGCGAGGCGCTGATTAACGCCCGGAAAGCGGCAGGCCTGACCCAGGCCGGAATGGCCGCGCGTCTTCGGTGTCATCAGTCCCTGGTTGCTCGGATCGAGAGCGGTGAGCGCCGGATCGATGTCATTGAACTGGTCGTGCTTGCCCGCGCGATCGGTGTTTCTCCGTCCGTGATCCTGGAGCAGGTCGCGGGGGTGACAGAGCCGGATCATCGTATCTGACATTCATCTTCCCGAAAATATCCTTCGGGGGAGCGCCGACCGGCGCGGGGGCAGACAGCCCCCTGATGTAGGCGTTATAAAAAATCGCCCATAGCGATCTTGTATCGCAAGAATGAGCCCCTATCTTACTGTTATCGGTATGCCGGGCTTTGGTCCGGTTCGGAATAAAATCGCTGTACTTAGGGTCGGTTCACCGATCCGTGGAGGGGCTAGTTCCCTCTGACGCCTACCCCCCCAAGCGGCCCCTGTGGCGGCGGCGGGGCGGCGGCCCCCCGGGCGACCCCGGGGGGCCAGCATAAGGGATAAGGACGGTCTCTCCGTTCCTCGCGCTGGTGGCGACACCCTTCCGCAATCCTGCGGCAGGGCCAGCAGAGGAGGCCATAACATGGCTTACGACACCGACGAGATCAGCCAGCGTGGGACACGCGGGACAAAACGGAAGCGCAAGCCGACGTGGAAGTCTCGCCTGTTAAAGGGCGCATTCTGGGTAGCCTGGGGGATGGAGAAACTCTTTGACCTCATCGAATGGCTGTCCCGGTTGTCCGGCGACTAACCGCGCGACCCTTAATGTTCGCATTTGGCGAAAGGAGGACCGAGAATGCTAGGTGAAGCACTGAGATTGATCCGGGTCTTCCATGACCTGAAACAAAACGAGTTGGCGGAACGTCTCGATATTTCTCAATCGCACCTTTCTGATATCGAACGATGCCGGAAAGTGCCAAGTCATGAAATCGTTGCACGATACGCCGAAGAGTTTGATCTGCCAGTCAGCTCGATCTGGTTTTTTGACGAGAAGCTGACAGAAGGCACGACGCCGGGCGCTATCGAGAAAGCGCGTGGGGTTGTCGCTGACAAGATACTTGATTTTCTTCGGATGATCGAGCGGAAGCGAGCGTCATCATGACGAAGCGTCGCGACAAGTCCTATGCCCTCGATCAATGTGCCCTCTATCGGTGCAGCACACGCAAAAAGTTGTTCAAACTATTACAGACCAGTTCCGAGAAGTTTGCTGAGTTGAAGGCCGCACCCGATCTCTATAAGCCTCTGCGCAAGAAGAAGAAAGACGGAACATTCCGTCCTGTCCTTGCACCACGGGGCGATCTGAAGCGTATTCAACGGCGGATCGGAGAGTTGCTGCTGCGGGTGAAAACTCCTGACTACCTGATGTCGCCAGTGCGCGGTCGCTCGAACATCGACAATGCCGCACGGCATCGCGGTGCAGCGGCGTTCCATCTTCTCGACATCGAAGATTTCTATCCGAGCTGCACGGCCAGCAAGGTAGCATGGTTCTTTGGCAAATATCTCGGGTGCCCTCCCGACGTAGTGAAGGTCCTCCTTGATCTCACAACGCTGAACGGGGTTCTGCCAGCCGGAAGCCCTGCCAGCCCATCGCTGGCCTTCTGGGCCTACGCTGACATGTGGGACGAGATTGATCAGCTGACCCGTGATGCCGGATGCCAGGTTAGCGTGTATGTCGATGACATAACAGTTTCTGGGCAAAGCGTTCCCGGGGTGCTGATCCATGCGATCAAGGAGCGGCTTGCCCACCATGGTCACAGCTTCAAAGCGTCAAAGGAAATCGGACAGATTAATGCGCCGGTCGTCGTGACGGGCGTCGTGGTGCGAGATCGAACGCTTCTCATGCCAAACGTCCAGCATCTGGAGCGTCATAAACTGAGGGCAGAGGTCGCGAAGCTGCCCGAAGGATACGAGAAGGCTCAGAAGATGGCCTCCCTAATAGGGCGTGAAGGCACCGAGCGACAAATCTTGGCGCGCAATGGTGTTCACTGATTTTCAATGATGGGTTTACATGACGACTGTTTTCTTTTCCTACAGCCACGCTGACGAGGCACTACGAGACCAGCTGGAACGCCAGCTCAGAATCCTTCAGCGTCAAGGCCTGATAGAGACCTGGCACGACCGCCGGATTGAGGCCGGGCAGGACTTCGCCGGTGAGATCGACGCGCACATTGAAGCCGATGAGATCATCCTGCTGCTGGTAAGCCCGGATTTTCTAAACTCTGACTATTGTTATGAGATCGAGATGACCCGTGCGCTGGAACGGCACAAGGCGGGAGAGGCCATCGTGATCCCGGTCATTCTGCGCGATTGCCTCTGGCATGGCGCACCCTTCGGCAAGCTGATGGCCACGCCAACGGACGGCCGCCCGGTCACGCAATGGCCGGACATCGACCATGCGTTCCGTCTCGTCGCCGAAGCCGTTCAGGCAGCAGCAAAACGCATAGGTAGTCCACAAGCGATCATCAGGCCATCAGTGGCACCCGCCATGCAAAACACGCAGTCAGTCAACAGATCGACACCGGATCAAGTGACCCGGTCAAGTAATCTGCGGGTGGCCAAAACGTTCACAGACCGTGATCGTGATGCTTTCCAGACCGAGGCGTTTGATTTCATGGCAAAATATTTCGAGAACTCGCTTTCTGAATTGTCTGTTCGCAATCCCGAAGTTGACGGGGCGTTCCGCAGGCTTGACGCAAATCGCTTCAGCGCGGTTGCCTACCATAACGGTCAGGCTGCGAGCCGCTGTACCGTATTCATGGGTGGGCGGCATATGGGGGGCATTGCTTACACTGCGACCGAAAATGCAGACACCAACGGGTTCAATGAGAACCTAACCGTCGAGGCCGATGAGCAAACCCTGTATCTGCGGAGCATGGGCATGGCGCATTTCGGCCAAGGGAAGAACCAAAAGCTGACATTTGAGGGTGCAGCGGAAACTTACTGGCAGATGTTCGTCAAGCCGCTCCAGTGACGGAATGTAGGATCATTTTGGCTGGACGATGACCATTTGCGTTTCGAACACTTGAGCTGCGATGTCGGCTGCATGCCGGAGAGTCGCCGCTTCACCGTCGAGTGGAATTGGTTCACGCGATACCGGGGGGGCGGGTTCCGGCGCACTTGCTGCGACCGGTTCATCTTCGAAAATGAACCTTCGGTCTGAAGTTTCGACCACCGAAACGTCTTCGCGATCTGATAGGGATGCGGCTTGGGGCGTCCGCGAGCTGCGGCGCAACTGGGCTTTCTCCCGTCCGCGCCGTTCAGCTTCACGCATATCTGCCACCAGCGACGGCAGGCGTTCTCCAAGTGGCTGATCATGCTCCTTAAGGAAACCGTTTAGCCTGTCTTGCAACCCCCGACTGGTTAGCACTTCTAGGGCGCGGGGTTCAGAACACAGCCATGTATTCGTGCCGTCGAATGCGACATGGTGCTGTGCGTCATCAAGCGGGCCTATGGTCCATGGTGCCACGAACAGCGAGCGCCGGGCGACATCCGCTCTGCTCCACGCCTGGTTGATCTCGTTTCTCCTATGGAAGCGGGGAGCCGCGTAGAAGACGAGGTTTGAGCCGTCATCCAACTCCAGCAGGAGCTCGTGTTGATCGGACGTCAATGCCTCTGTGATGGGAAAGCGGTAGTAGGGAACATTCAGTGTTCCGCCCGAGGCGACGACGGTCTGATGTTCCTTTGCCGTTCGGCGCACCATGCAGTGTGATCGTTTGAATTGCAGGAACAGCGGGACGCCCGGCCTGTCGAGCTTCACGTCGTAACCACCTCCTGCTTTGCCCTCCTCAATCAGGCTTGGGAAGACGGGCGCAGCCGATAGGGCTACCCACCCGACGAGTTCATTTGTGAGAGCAAATCCGTAGGAAAATTCGGAAATTTCAGGTTTCATCTTTTAGTCGCCGTTACGAGTAACCTCAAATATCGCCTAAAACGGCGACCCTAGGGTCAGGACTCATAGCCAATAGATGACGGTTGCGGCGAGTGCGATTGCCGAAAGGAAGACCTTTGGGCATCTGTCGTATCGGGTTGCTACGCGTCGCCAGTCCTTGAGCCTACCAAACATGAT
>NZ_JACNMM010000026.1 GCF_020529025.1 Oceaniglobus trochenteri | reverse complement strand
TCGCTGATGTCCTTGCCAGGCTACCCGGCACGACGGCTTCTCGGGTGCCGGATCTGCTGCCCTGGAATTGGAAGGCGTCCGAACTTCGGCGAGCGGCCTAAACCGCGGTCCACGCCGGATGGTTACGTTGCTGGGCTGGCACCTGTCGAAGTCCGGCAAGGCCACGACCGCCAGCGCCGCCCTCGAGCACGCCCTGATCGCCAGGTTCGGCACTTTGGGCAAGGTCGAGAAAGAGTTCCTGCTGAGGTCGGACAACGGTCTGGTCTTCACCAGCCACCATTTCACCAAGATCGCCCGCAGCTACGGCCTGAAGCAGGAGTTCATCACCCCACACTGTCCCCAGCAGAACGGCATGGTCGAACGCTTCATCCGGACGCTGAAGGAGCAATGCGTGCATCGCCACCGTTTCGAGACCATCCAGCACGCGATGCGCGTCATCGGTGACTGGATCAGCTTCTACAACAACCACCGCCCTCATCAGGCCCTTGCCATGCGCACGCCTGCCGAGGCATTCACATTAGCGGCTTAACCGGAGCAGATTCAGCTGGGTCGATACAGTTCAACACGGGGTCTTGGAACGCCGGTATCGTGGTTTTGAAGGGCGTGCGGGCGATGATCCTTCTCGTGACCATGGACAAAGGCAGCATGTCAGTCGGCAGCCATTACGCCGACCAATTCGCGAGCCCCACGCGCTTTGTCTGGCAGACCAAGACCAGCACCCGCCGCGACGACCTGCGCGGCCGCATCATCTCGGGAGCAGAACCCGGCTGGACGGTTCACCTGTTCCTGCGCAAATCGAAACTGCGCGATGGCCGCGCAGCCCCGTTCCGCTATGCTGGACCGGTGCAATTCGCGGGCTGGGAGGGGGATGCGCCGATTTCGGTGCAGTGGGATATTGCCGAGCCGGTACCACCACAACTGCGGGAGTTGTATGGCGTGCAGGGTTGATGGTCGGCAGTCCAGCATCCACAAAGGCGGATTCAGGCTATTCGCCACAAACGGCTCGTATGGCAACCCCGCACACAAAAGAATAGAAAATTCATCGATATCAGAGGTGAAAACGGATAAAAATTTATGATTGTGCCACAAAAACCCATTCGCTCACTTCGTGCTTATGTGGTCCTTTACTAGCTCCCATCGTCGAATGCTGATGGGCAATAGACATGGGCTTTAAGACTTTCCGGAAGTATGTCGCAAGCAGTTCAGGAATCACTTCTCTACTGTTTGGAAGTAGTCCATTTCCAGGATAAGAAATGACAATAGAACATTCTAAGTCAGCTACGCCCTTAATCATTTTTTCAAAAGCACTTTCCACACGGGAGGCCAAAGAAAAATCTGACACGAAGCGCCCAGGTCGGTAACGACCCTTGCCGGACACCTCCGGGTAGTCATAGAGCACAACCGTTTCGAGAACATGGTAATACCGAGAGTATTGATCGTCTGTATAAGGAGGATCAGCATACACTACCTCTGGTGTCAGCGTCGCGAAAGGCCACTCTGAAGCGAGGGATATCGCGTCGCCACTAAATATTCTGTTTGTTGCTCGCCAGGCCTCATCTCCGGTTGGCCGAATTTGCTCAATCGCGTCTCTAAATGCGTCAAAGACGCATACCCTTCTCTTTTGCCAAACTCGCTCAAGATTCTTGGCACTTGGAGTGAGATACTGGGCAAAGTGACCTGTGGAATTAGACGCGTTAGAGACAGATCGGCAAAGTGCAAGTAAGGCCAGTTTGTAGGAAGATTCACCAGCCAGCTTCTCCGTGACCATTTTGTCTAAGGCCCAACGTATGGAATCCGCTTGGATAGCCTGAGCTACTCCCCAATAACCCAACGCATATGTTGAGGTGAACAGGTGATACGTGGTCTGACGATCCAGCGTCTTTCCAGTCGACTGCAATTGTGGAAATGTCTCCGATTCCCATTCAGCTATCTCGCCATGGTTTGGTGTGACCCAGAGCTCCCTTTCTCGCTCCGCATACGTGCCGAATGCTTGATAGAGCGCTCGGAAGTGGTCAAAGTAATAGTGGCTGAAAGTATCCCAATTTTCAGACACATCTGAAAAACCACCTTGTGTTGCAAATAGTACGTCACAGTAGAGATTGGAGAACTTCTGGACGTCATTGCACCATAACGGTCGAGATGCATTAGTGGCTCGACCAACAGCGGAAAGTCCGGAAAAAAGCTCTAGAAGCGGGCCATTTGTACCAAAGTCACAAACATCAGCCACTCTCTTGGCCAGCGCCTTTTTCGTTCCCATGTAGGTGAAATCTGCCATGCTTCAATCCGGCAGGGGGGTATACCTTGGCAAAATACCCCCCCAGTTTTTGTTGTGTGCATGGATGATTGGAAGGCAGTTATTTGGCGTTTTGTGCGCCAAAACATAGAAAAGTCCACAGTTCCCGTAGCCTCTAGGGTTCGATTTGTCAGCCTTCTTGCAGTATCCTTCAATTACGGACTTTTCATCACGATCAAAAGCAGTGCAGTCGTCGTGAAACAAATCACACTCCGTTCCGAGGTTGTCACGGCAGGCGATCACGAGTTCGGTCTTACTCGATATCCGAGCTTCAGAACGATACGTTACAGCAGTAAGTAAGAGAACCGCTTTCGCCTCAGAGGCAATAAGTTCCTGAATGGTTGGCCAAAGTCTGCATGCTTGATCTCCTGATCCGGCAATATCATCAATGAAAATGACCGTGTCCTCTGCGGTCAGTCCGAGCGATGGCAAATCGCGCAAGTGAACAAAGAGCGAGTCGAACTTGGTGGCATTCAGTACATTTGCTTCGCGAAAAAGACGGACCATATGCGGCCCGCTTTCACCAGAGCCGCCGAAACCAACAAAATACCATCGGCCGCGCCTGTGGGCTTCATTTATGTCCCATCCATCGGCATTTCGCAGAAAATCGCGATACCCGACCAAAACGTCTTGATCAGAAACCACTTGGATGATGTCCAGCAGCCTTTCCGCTAGGCCACGATGTTGCTGCTCGAACTGATCAAGCCACGCCTGGATTCGACCTCGATCGGGCGGATTTCTGTAAAATCGAAACCGATGGACCCACTCACTCAGCTGATCTTGAGCCATCTCTTCGGCAACTGTATTCAAGAATCCACCCTGCTCTAACTAACCTTGCGCCTATCGGCGCTCGCAAGTTTCTCACTTATTTTCCGAACTAGTCCTTCAAGCTTTACCCAAAGCTCTTCCTCGCCAAGAAATTCATCCGTATCGATCGCATCAATGTTCTCTTCAATTTTTTCAAGCGTACGGACTAGATTTGTGGCCTCCCGATGAATTTTCGCAGCATCGATTTCAAGGTCAGCGATCTCCATTCCATCGTCTTCCACCAATCTCCCTAGGCGGCTCAGTATCTCAGCCTCTTTTCCCGCTGCCCGAGCAATTGTAAGATATTGCTTGATTTTTCTAAAGTCAGTGATTGACTTGAACCCCGAGAGTCCATCCCTATATTTGCGCAGAAAACTCTCGATCATTGCGGACCGATTGTACCAATCCGCGCCAACAACAGTTCGATCGTTGAGGACAGGATACAGCTCGATAAAGAAGTCAGCCTTTATCCGATCCTTTGGATCAGCATACAGCATCATGTCTTGATACTGCTCTTCAAAGGTGAGCAGCTTTTTGCATCGAGTGACAACCGCAGTGTTGAGCCCGGTTAATTCGGCGAGAGCATTATCGCTACGCTCTTGGAGTTCTTCCATGAGAACGCCTAGCTTCAAAGCAGTAGGCATGAGCTCCCAGTCTTCGCGAAGCTTGTGAATCTGAAACATCGTGACGATGTTCTGAGCGGTGCCAGGTTCTGGTACTTCGTTGATTGGAACCGTGGCAAGCCCGATATTGCTCGCACAAATCCAACGACGCTGTCCGTCAAGAATAGTGAACTTATCGGAACCCTTAGCCCGAAACACAGTAAGCGGCACCAGAACACCGACCCTGCGAATGGAGTCTTCGAGGGTTTGCAGTGGAAGCTTGTCAAACAATCGTCGCGGATTGTGCGGATTAGGCCGCAGTGAATCGGTTGGAACCGATTTGGGGCCGAGTTCCATTTCAAGTTGAGACACGTTGTTCCCTCTACAATTGAAGTCGCGTCCGATAGTTGGAGGTCAGAACGGAACTCTTGGCTTTACATTCTCATTCAACCATATGCTCGGCCACCAGATTTCACAACAAGGTAGGCCTGCTACGGAGTTCCCCTCAAGGACTGTCCGAGATGTTGCTGTTTAGCCAGAAGACCCCGAAGTGAACATCAGGTCGCTGCACCGACCAGACTCCCGAAGTGTTTTGTCCGTAAGTTTGCTATGAGGCCGAAGGCAATCACCATTTCCTTTGGCCATAGACCCTTCCGATCGGCGCTGCATGTACCGTTCGATCGCCACAGCAAGCGCAAAAGCTGGGGTACCTAGCACCACAACCGCTGCAGAAAGCGCGACCACTGTCGTCATCGGGCCCAACTCCGCATTGGCCCCCAGCACCATCACCACCGCCCAACTCGCCAGAAACGCCACCCCGCACAGCCCCACCGCCCGGATCACCGGATGTGTAAGGCACGCCAGATCCCTCTGCATCCGTTCCACCGTCGCCAGCTGGTGGCGTTGCCACACATCGCTCTTCTCGATTTCCATCTTCACTCTCTCAACAATTCGATCCAGGTGTGGACGTCGTCCATGGGGATTTCCTTCCCTTCCAGGAACGATCGGTACCAGCGCGCGACGATCGCCCCGCGTTTCTCGCTTTTCAGGCGGATGCCGGTCGCGCCGAGATGGCGGTCCAGCGCCGTCTCGAACCCTTCCAGCGCAGCCAGATCATGGCCCGGGCGCACAGCTTCGACCCCCAGCAGGATCCAGTTCAGGTCCACGCCGAACTGGCGGTGCATGTCGACCAGCGCCTCCACCGGCATCGACCGCTTGCCGGTCTCGTAGCTCTGATAGGCGCGCTGCGACATGCCGAGGGCTTCGGCCATCCGGGCCTGCGACAGGCCAAGCTCGTTGCGCGCGATCGCCATGCGCGCGCCGAGGCCGCCGAGGTAGGTATCCGGACGATTCACCAATATTGCCATCATTCAGCTTGCCGTGACGCATGAACGCATATAAGCGCACGTTTGTGCGTTAACGCCTGCGTTTCTCCATCGAACCACGGCCAAGCACCGCATTCAATGCGTTTTCGTCCATTTGCAGGAAAGGAGAGAGGTTTGTTACAGGAAAAACTGCTGTCGCCCAAGGAACTTGGCGCCCTCGTGGGGCTCAGCACGGCGCAGATTCGTGCTTTGATGAACGACGGGCGGCTCGAATTCGTCGAGATCACGCCCAAGACCCGCCTCTTTACCATGACAGGCTGGGAGCGGTTCCAGAAGCGCGCGACCAAGCTGCGCGGGGACGAGAGTGAGAGGAATGGTTCGGTATCGAGTGTGAATTGATTAGGGGGAGAGCCGATGGGCACGACCAATCTCAACATCAGCGTGATCGACAAGCGCATGCTGAAACAGTCCGAGGCCGCTAGCACACCGGCCTCGCCATCAAGCATTTCAAGGCGAGCTGCCCGGTGCGACCAGTCGAGTTGGCTCGGGGCACCCTGCTGTGGGACCGGCGCGACATCGACCGCTGGATCGACACGATGAAGGCCGACCATGTCGAGATGACGCGCGACGACATTCTGGACCGACTCTGATGACCCATGTGCGCGTCAAGGGGTTCAAGATATTCAAGGATCGCCACGGCCGGATGCGCTGCTACCACCGCGCGACGGGCCACAAGATCGACTTGACCGAAGCGCCGTTGGGATCGGCCGAGTTTCTGGCACAATGCGAGACGATCCGCGCCATAGCCGTGGCGCAGAAAGAGAAAGGCCCTCGCGCGGGCACCCTTGGCGGGCTGATCAAGGGCTATTTCGAGACCGGGCATTTCGCCAATCTGGCCGAGGCCACGCGCCGCGATTACCGCAAATGCGCGGATTTCCTTGCGCCCATCCGCGACACGCCAGTCCATGTGATCGACACGCCGCTGATCGCGGGTATCCACGACAAGGCCGCGAAAAAGATCGGCTGGCGGCGGGCCAACATGGTGCGCACCCTGATTAGCGAGGTATTCCGCCATGCCATCCCGCAGGGCTTGATCGCCGCCAACTACGCCAAGGACGTGATCCCCAAGCGCCGCCCACGCGACCGCGCCTATGCGAACCGGCCATGGAGCATCGATGAGCGCGACATCGTCCTGTCCCGCGCCAAGCCGCATGTGCGGGTGGCGCTGGCGTTGATGATGAATACCGGGCTCGACCCGTCGGACGCGTTGAAGCTGCGCAAGGACCAGATCGATGGCGACACGATCTGGGGCGTGCGCGGCAAGACCGGCGAAGAGGTGGCGATTCCCGTCAGCCCGACCCTGCAGGCCGCCCTTGACAGCATCCCCGCGCATGAAGCGGCCACGGTGCTGGCCAGCTCGCAGGGCGGGCCTTGGACCTACAACGGCTTTTCGACCGTCTGGCACCGCTTCAAGACCGGACTGGAGGAAGAAGGGCTGATCGCGCCGGGCCTGACACTCAAGGGACTGCGCCACACCGTGGCAACGACGCTGCGCGAGGCGGGGCTCGATGAGCGGCGTATCGCGGACCTGTTGGGGCAGAAAACGCCGTCCATGGCCCGGCACTATTCGCGGTCCGCCAACCTTGCCGACAAGAACCGCGAAACCATGGAGACGCTGGAAAAAGAGAACGCAAGACTCGCGAAGGTTGTCAAACCTGTCGCCGAAAAGCGTCAAACCCGATCCGAGTAAGGACCAGACATGACAACAAAACCAAATGATTTCAGCTATTTTAGTGGTGCCCGGGGGCGGAATCGAACCACCGACACGAGGATTTTCAATCCACTGCTCTACCCCTGAGCTACCCGGGCACGGGATGGCGGCTTCAGATGTTTCTCTCTGCTCCGCCGGGGCTGCTGCGTTCTAGACGCGGGCGGGCGGGGTGTCCATAGGGGTTTCGAGAAAAATCGTCATCTCTCAGACATGCTGGCCTGCGTTCACCTCGATCTCGGTTCCGGTGACATAGCTCGACTGCCCCGAGCACAGGAAATAGACGACATCGGCCACCTCTCCGGGCTGGCCGAGGCGGCGCAGGGGCAGCTTTTCGACGATACGGTCGGTGCCCGGCGACAGGATCGAGGTTTCCACCTCTCCGGGGGCGATCGCGTTCACGCGCACCCCCAGCGGGCCGAAATCATGGGCCATTTCCCGTGTCAGCGCCGCCAGCGCGGCCTTCGAGGTGGCATAGGCGGCCCCCGCGAAGGGATGCACCCGTGCGCCCGCGATCGAGGTGACGTTGACGATGGCACCGCCCGCCGCCGCCAGTTCATCGCGCAGCCCGCGCGCCAGAACCACCGGCGCAAAGAAATTGACGTGGAAGACATGCCCCCAAGTCCGCAGATCGGTGCTGATGGTGTCCAGCCGCTCGCCCTCGGGGCCCTTGGGCGAAATTCCGGCGTTGTTGACCAGGGCATCAAGCCGGCCGTCCAGTTTCGCCCGAATCTCGTCGATGGCGCGGATCGTGTCGTTCGGATCGGCGAGGTCAATCTGGATGTGGTTGTCGGCGCCGCCCGGCCAGGGGCAGCGGGCGTCGAAGGGCTGGCGCGAACAGGTCAGCACGCGCCAGCCTTCGGCCGAGAACCGTTTGACCGTCGCATGGCCGATGCCACGGCTGGCGCCGGTCAGGACCAGCGTGCGCTGACGGGGTATTTCCTCCACAACTCGCTCCCTTCGGGTTCGACCCCTTGAGCGGGCCGGTGCAACAGATTAACAGGGTGTGACGTGTCAGGGACAGCCATGAAAAAGCAGACCACCATGAAAAGCGATTGGATCGCCACCGCACAGACGTTGAACGCCGCCCTGCCCTATCTGCAGAGATATGATGGTGCGACCGTCGTAATCAAGCTGGGCGGTCACGCCATGGGCAGCGACGAGGGCATGGCCAGCTTTGCCCGCGATGTCGTCTTCATGCAGCAGACGGGCGTGAACCCGGTGATCGTGCATGGGGGCGGGCCGCAGATCAACGCCATGCTGGACCGCCTTGCCATCAAGAGCGACTTCGTGCGCGGCAAGCGGGTGACCGACCAGGCCACGGTCGAGGTGGTCGAGATGGTGTTGTCGGGCCTGATCAACAAGAAGATCGTCCAGGCGGTCAATGCCGCCGGGGGCGGGGTAGTGCGGGCCGTGGGGCTGTCGGGCAAGGATGCCGAACTGATGGTCTGCGAACAGACCGATCCCGCGCTGGGATTCGTGGGCACGCCGGTGGCCTATAACCCCGACTTCCTGCGCTCGCTCCATGCCTCCGAGATCATTCCGGTGATCGCCCCCATTGGCGCGGGCCGGGCGGGCGAAACCTTCAACGTCAACGGCGATACGGCGGCCGGGGCCATTGCCGCGTCGCTGCGGGCCGACCGCCTGCTGCTGCTGACGGACGTGGCCGGGGTGAAGGATGCCGGCGGCGATGTGGTGACGGAAATGACACCCGAACAGATCCGCCTGATGATCGCGGAGGGAACGATTGCGGGCGGGATGATTCCCAAGGTCGAAACCGCGCTTGAGGCGATCGACGGCGGAGTGCGGGCCGTGGTCATCCTGGACGGACGCGCGCCCAACGCCTGCCTTCTTGAGCTTTACACCGACCACGGCGCCGGAAGCCTGATCCGCGCCCCCAGATGACCCTGTCACGGGTCACGCAGGCGCTGGCCCCAAATCGGCTGACCGTGCTTGGCGGCTTTCACCCGGGGCCGGACGACGGTGCCCCCGGCGGGACCGGAACGATTCTTCTGATCGGCCCGGATGAACCCGCCTTCTGGCCCCATTTCACCCGCCAGCCCGAATATGGCGACGGCGAGGATGACCCCCTCGACCGCTGGTCGCGCCGCGCCCTGGGCGGGGTGGCGGCAACGCTTGGCGCGCATGTGGTCTTTCCCTTCGGCGGGCCGCCCTGGCACCCGTTCATCGGCTGGGCGCTGAAGACCGCTCAGGTCTGGACCTCGCCGGTTGGCCTGCTGGTTCATGGCGAAGCCGGGCTGTTCGTCAGTTTCCGGGGGGCGTTGTGCCTGTCGGATCGGATTGACCTGCCCGCACCGGCCCCGCGCCCCTGCGATACCTGCGCAAGACAGCCCTGCCGCACCGCCTGCCCGGTGGATGCCCTGACGCCGGGCGGATACGACGTGCCGGCCTGTCGCCGGTTCCTGGGCACATCGGCCGGGGTGGGCTGCCTGACGGCAGGTTGCGCCGTGCGTCGCGCCTGTCCTGTCGGCCGGGGGCGCCTGCCGGCACAATCGCAATTCCACATGAAAGCCTTCGCCACATGACCCTGCGCCTGATCCTGACCCGCCACGCGAAATCCGACTGGGACGATCCGACCCTCGACGACCACGACCGTGTCCTGAATGCCCGGGGGCAGGCATCGGCTACGGCGATGGGGGGCTGGCTGCGCGACCGCGGCCACCTGCCGGGGCAGGCGCTGGTTTCGACCGCACGGCGCGCGGTGGAAACCTGGGAAGGGATGAAACCCGCCCTTTCCGGCTGTGACGTGACCTTCCATGACGCATTGTACCACGCGGCCCCCGACACGATTCTCGGCGTTCTGGCGCAGGCGACACAGCCGGTGGTGCTGATCGTTGGGCACAATCCCGGCGCGGCGATTCTGGCCGAAAGCCTGGTGCGCCGGGCCCCGCAACACGCGCGGTTCCGCAGCTATCCGACCTGCGCAACGCTGGTGGTGGATTTCGACGTCGAGGATTGGGCGCTGGTGCTGCCGGGTCTGGGCCGTTGCGTGGATTTCGCCATCCCGCGCGAGGTGATCGGCGCGGCCTGAACGAAAAAGCCCGCCGGGGTGCGGCGGGCGTTTCCATTTCCTGACCGTCGTGCTCATCGGTTCCTTCGGTCCCTCTTCGCGAAGAGCGACCGCGAGGGAGCGATGAGCGCTCCGGTTACTCGGTGATCTTGCTCACGACGCCGGCGCCGACGGTGCGGCCGCCTTCGCGGATGGCAAAACGCAGGCCCTGCTCCATGGCGA
>NZ_JACNMM010000025.1:10000-12153 GCF_020529025.1 Oceaniglobus trochenteri | reverse complement strand
GTAAACTCTTCTCGTTTGAGAGATTATGTATTCTTTACTAGGTTTGGCGGTGACCTACTCTCCCACGTCTTAAGACGCAGTACCATTGGCGCGACGGCACTTAACGGCCGAGTTCGGGATGGGATCGGGTGTTTTGCTCGCGCTATGACCACCAAACCGAGTAAAGAATACATGCCTGTCTGCCTTTGCAGTCAGGTCTTTGCTGTGCCTTGGCGGGCTCTGGTTCGAACCTGCCCTGGCACAGCCATCAGTTGAGGTGCAGCCTGTCTGGGCTGCGACTTATCCAAGTCTTGTACACCTGGTGTACTTTTGATCTGTTTCCTGTCGGTTTTCACCGACGGGAAGTCCAGCTTCCACTGGATCAAATCAAGCCTATCGAGCAATTAGTACCGGTCAACTGAGCACATTGCTGCGCTTACATCTCCGGCCTATCGACGAGGTGGTCTACCTCGGCTCTCAGGGATACCTTGTTTTGAGGGGGGCTTCCCGCTTAGATGCCTTCAGCGGTTATCCTTTCCGATCATAGCTACCCAGCACTGCTCCTGGCGGAACAACTGGTACACCAGTGGATCGTTCACCCCGGTCCTCTCGTACTAGGGGCAACTCCTCTCAAGTATCCTACACCCACGGCAGATAGGGACCGAACTGTCTCACGACGTTCTAAACCCAGCTCACGTACCTCTTTAAACGGCGAACAGCCGTACCCTTGGGACCTGCTCCAGCCCCAGGATGAGATGAGCCGACATCGAGGTGCCAAACGGTGCCGTCGATATGGACTCTTGGGCACCATCAGCCTGTTATCCCCGGCGTACCTTTTATCCGTTGAGCGATGGCCCTTCCACTCGGGACCACCGGATCACTATGGCCGACTTTCGTCTCTGCTCGACATGTCCGTCTTGCAGTCAGGCTGGCTTCTGCCATTGCACTCAACGAGCGATTTCCGACCGCTCTGAGCCAACCTTCGCGCGCCTCCGTTACTCTTTGGGAGGCGACCGCCCCAGTCAAACTACCCGCCACACAGGGTCCCGGATCCGGATAACGGACCGCGGTTAGACATCAAGCAAAGCAAGGGTGGTATCTCAAGGATGGCTCCACAGAAACTGGCGTTCCTGCTTCAAAGCCTACCACCTATCCTGCACATGCCTGGCCTGATGCCAATGTGAAGCTGTAGTAAAGGTGCACGGGGTCTTTCCGTCTAACCGCGGGAAGCCTGCATCTTGACAGGCAATTCAATTTCGCTGAGTCGATGTTGGAGACAGCGGGGAAGTCGTTACGCCATTCGTGCAGGTCGGAACTTACCCGACAAGGAATTTCGCTACCTTAGGACCGTTATAGTTACGGCCGCCGTTTACCTGGGCTTCAATTCAAGGCTTGCACCTCTCCTTTTAACCTTCAGGCACCGGGCAGGCGTCAGACCCTATACGTCGTCTTGCGACTTCGCAGAGCCCTGTGTTTTTAGTAAACAGTCGCCACCCCCTGGTTTGTGCCCCCGCCCAAGAGTTGCCTCCTGAACGGGCCTCCTTCTCGCGAACTTACGGAGGTATTTTGCCGAGTTCCTTCAACATCGTTCTCTCAAGCGCCTTGGTATTCTCTACCAGTCCACCTGTGTCGGTTTAGGGTACGATCCAGCGATGGAGCTATTTCCAGGAACCGCTCAGCAGCCCATTCAATCCGATAAGGATGAACTACCTCTGCGATCCGTCACTTCCATCTGGCCCAGGAATATTAACCTGGTTCCCATCGACTACGCCTTTCGGCCTCGCCTTAGGGGTCGGCTTACCCTGCTCAGATTAGCTTTAAGCAGGAACCCTTGGACTTTCGGCGACAGGGTCTCTCACCCTGTTTGTCGCTACTCATGTCATCATTCTCACTAGTGATCTCTCCACCGGATCGCTCACGCGCCGGCTTCACAGAAAAGACTGTTATCTGCGCTACCGCTTCGCTACTTGAGCGCGGTTGCCCGCGCCCCTGCATCGGGCGGTAAAACAGATAAAGTCTTATGTCACACTACGCTCCGCTACCATGCACTATGTGCATCCTAAGCTTCGGCTCATGGCTTGAGCCCCGTTACATCTTCGCCGCAAGACAGCTTGTCTAGACCAGTGAGCTGTTACGCTATCTTTAAAGGATGGCTGCTTCTAAGCCAACCTCCT
>NZ_JACNMM010000025.1:2500-5000 GCF_020529025.1 Oceaniglobus trochenteri | reverse complement strand
GCCCCAGTCAAACTACCCGCCACACAGGGTCCCGGATCCGGATAACGGACCGCGGTTAGACATCAAGCAAAGCAAGGGTGGTATCTCAAGGATGGCTCCACAGAAACTGGCGTTCCTGCTTCAAAGCCTACCACCTATCCTGCACATGCCTGGCCTGATGCCAATGTGAAGCTGTAGTAAAGGTGCACGGGGTCTTTCCGTCTAACCGCGGGAAGCCTGCATCTTGACAGGCAATTCAATTTCGCTGAGTCGATGTTGGAGACAGCGGGGAAGTCGTTACGCCATTCGTGCAGGTCGGAACTTACCCGACAAGGAATTTCGCTACCTTAGGACCGTTATAGTTACGGCCGCCGTTTACCTGGGCTTCAATTCAAGGCTTGCACCTCTCCTTTTAACCTTCAGGCACCGGGCAGGCGTCAGACCCTATACGTCGTCTTGCGACTTCGCAGAGCCCTGTGTTTTTAGTAAACAGTCGCCACCCCCTGGTTTGTGCCCCCGCCCAAGAGTTGCCTCCTGAACGGGCCTCCTTCTCGCGAACTTACGGAGGTATTTTGCCGAGTTCCTTCAACATCGTTCTCTCAAGCGCCTTGGTATTCTCTACCAGTCCACCTGTGTCGGTTTAGGGTACGATCCAGCGATGGAGCTATTTCCAGGAACCGCTCAGCAGCCCATTCAATCCGATAAGGATGAACTACCTCTGCGATCCGTCACTTCCATCTGGCCCAGGAATATTAACCTGGTTCCCATCGACTACGCCTTTCGGCCTCGCCTTAGGGGTCGGCTTACCCTGCTCAGATTAGCTTTAAGCAGGAACCCTTGGACTTTCGGCGACAGGGTCTCTCACCCTGTTTGTCGCTACTCATGTCATCATTCTCACTAGTGATCTCTCCACCGGATCGCTCACGCGCCGGCTTCACAGAAAAGACTGTTATCTGCGCTACCGCTTCGCTACTTGAGCGCGGTTGCCCGCGCCCCTGCATCGGGCGGTAAAACAGATAAAGTCTTATGTCACACTACGCTCCGCTACCATGCACTATGTGCATCCTAAGCTTCGGCTCATGGCTTGAGCCCCGTTACATCTTCGCCGCAAGACAGCTTGTCTAGACCAGTGAGCTGTTACGCTATCTTTAAAGGATGGCTGCTTCTAAGCCAACCTCCTGGTTGTTTTGGCCGTCTCACATGCTTTCCCACTTAGCCATGAATTAGGGGCCTTAGCTGTAGGTCAGGGTTGTTTCCCTCTTCACGACGGACGTTAGCACCCGCCGTGTGTCTGCCATCTAGTACTCCTCGGTATTCGGAGTTTGGTTAGGATCAGTAAGCCTGTGGGGCCCCATTACCCATCCAGTGCTCTACCCCCGAGGGTATTCGGATGACGCTCTACCTAAATAGATTTCGCGGAGAACCAGCTATCTCCGAGTTTGATTGGCCTTTCACCCCTAGGCACAACTCATCCCGACCTTTTTCAACAGGTGTGGGTTCGGACCTCCAGTTGGTGTTACCCAACCTTCATCCTGGTCATGCCTAGATCACTCGGTTTCGGGTCTGATCCATCTAACTCATGCGCCCTGTTCAGACTCGCTTTCGCTGCGCCTACACCTAACGGCTTAAGCTTGCTAGATAGACCAAGTCGATGACCCATTATACAAAAGGTACGCCGTCAGGGCTCATGGCCCCTCCGACTGCTTGTAGGCGTCCGGTTTCAGAAACTGTTTCACTCCCCTCGTCGGGGTGCTTTTCACCTTTCCCTCACGGTACTGGTTCACTATCGGTCAGTAAGGAGTACTTAGCCTTGGAGGGTGGTCCCCCCATGTTCAGACAGGATTTCACGTGTCCCGCCCTACTTAATACGTCCAATCATGCTTCATATACGGGACTGTCACCCACTATGGTCGTGCTTTCCAACACGTTCTATTCACACTCAAGGCTCGGCTGGTCCCCGTTCGCTCGCCGCTACTAGGGGAGTATCTGTTGATTTCCTTTCCTCCGGGTACTTAGATGTTTCAGTTCCCCGGGTTTGCCTTTTTAACCCTATATATTCAGGTCAAAAATACCTGGTCATACACCCTGATAACCGCTCCGCCGTGCGCCCAGTGCCAATTCCGAAAGGAATTGGTGTACCGAGCTAAGCTCGGCACGGAGTGCACGTTATTGCGAAGCAATAACAGAATATATTCAGGTGGGTTGCCCCATTCGGAAATTCATGGATCAAAGCCTATTCTCAGCTCCCCATGACTTATCGCAGAGTATCACGTCCTTCATCGCCTCTTACTGCCAAGGCATTCACCAAACGCCCTTTTCGCGCTTGATTTGATCCAGAAGAAGTCAGACTTCTTCCAACGCTCTCGGTCCTTTTGTGCACCGAAAGCGCAGGCGCGTTTTGCAAGCAAAACACACCCGACGACCTTCCTTTCGGAAAGATCGTCGAAGATCAAAAGTATACTTTTTCCCGCCCCCCCACCTGGTTCAAAGTATGAGGAGGTTTGGTCGATGATCTTGCGAT
>NZ_JACNMM010000024.1 GCF_020529025.1 Oceaniglobus trochenteri | reverse complement strand
TCGCTGATGTCCTTGCCAGGCTACCCGGCACGACGGCTTCTCGGGTGCCGGATCTGCTGCCCTGGAATTGGAAGGCGTCCGAACTTCGGCGAGCGGCCTAAACCGCGGTCCACGCCGGATGGTTACGGTCCAGACCCGAGTCGTTCCAGTGGGCGGCAAGACGCAATGGCTCAAAGGTCGTTTTCGACAGGCTTGAGCACTGGTTTGCCGACAACACCAGCTAAGGCTCTACAGCGCCTGAACAATCAGCGGTGATCCTGACATTCAGGCGGGAATGCCAGCCGCCCCTTTCAGGACAAGGACAAGGAGTGTCACTGTCAAACGACATCACCAACTGACCCCTGGGTCATGTATGGATATCCCCGTTCGCGCAAAATGGCTTTTGACAGTATTGACGTGTGATCGGGTGCGGTCGTGTATCAGGCGTGCTGTGCGGCAAATACATGTCCGCTGGCCGGTATGGAGCTGCGCGGCTCTGGTGCAAAATCACTTCTGCGGGCTCATGGCTCAATGACCCGGATGCGTTTCCAGAACCATCGTCACCGATCTTTTGTCCTTACTGTCCATGACCTCCTCACACGTCGACGTCCCGCTTCTGACTGCTTATGAAGTGTCAACCAACAGCCAGTTGCGGATTCCTGTAACCTTCTTTCCGAATTTCCATCGCCCAGAGCGCCCGGGCCATCTTGTTGGCCAGCGCGATTGCGACCACCTTGCGGGGCTTGCGCAGCAGCATGGCATGGAGCCAGGTTCCCGGGATCGTTCCTTTAGGGGTTGCCCAGCGGATAACCGACATTGCGCCGATGATCAGCAGCCGCCGGATATCGCGTTGCCCCAACTTCGACGTTCGACCCAAGACTTGCTTGCCGCCAGTCAAATGTTGTCGTGGCACCAGTCCCAGCCAGGCTCGGAAATCACGACTGCGCTTGAACACTGACAGAGTGGGAGCGAAGGCTTCGATTGCCATTGCGGTGATCGGCCCGAGACCCGGCATCGTCATCATCCGTGACGAGGCATCAGACCGTGTCGCCTCTTGCTTCAATATCGCCTCCACCTTCACGATGCGACGGGTCAGATCATTCATCTGCTCAAGGTAGATGCGGGCTGTGTTGGCCCCCAAAAGGTTCCAAGTCCGTCGCACTGTCTTCAACAAGCTGCCGGATACCCCGGGGTTCGACAGACCCTGGGGCACGATGACGCCATGCTCTGCCTGGTGAGCCCGTAGCGCATTGACCGTTAGTGTCCTCTGGCGGACAAACAGTTCACGGGTTCGAAAGACCATCGCGCGCGCCTGCTGTCGCGGTGATTTTGGTTCAACAAATCGCATGGTCGGACGGCTGGCTGCTTCAGCTATCGCGTCCGCATCAGCCGCATCATTCTTTTGACGCTTGACGTAGGCAGGCGGTACCAACCTGAGGGTATGCCCAAGAGCACTGATCTCATGCGGCCAATAATGGGCCGTAGCGCAGGCCTCCATCGCAACCACGCTGGGCGGAAGGTCCGCAAAAAATGCCAACAACTAACCCCGTGACAGTTTCTTGCGGACAGCAACGCCGCCATCGGCCGTGGCACCGTGAACTTGGAAAATCCGCTTTGCCAGATCCAGCCCAACGATGGTAAATTCTGCCATGGATACTTCCTCCTTCTGTGATGTGGCCCACATCACCTTGGCACATTGCGATGCCGTCGCGAGGGGGTATCCGCCCCATCGGTTCTCCTTGACGATCAACAGCCCAGCCATCTGGTGACCGTCGCGCCAACGGTCCTCCCAATATCACCCAACATGCCGGTTGTGCTATCATTTCCTCTTCCAGCGCCAGAAACCCATGGAACGGCGCGGGCGGCGGGGATTGCGCGCTCCGCCCACCGGGATCTGCCCGGCGCCAGGCAATTGCAAGCGACACGCGGTCGCCCTGGAAAGGTTCTTTCCGGCATGCAAAAACCGTTGTCGAGACGAGCAGACCAATAAATAAACGAAATAGGTGTCCGCAAGATTTGCATTTCCAAAACTTCCGTATCCAAGCTTAGATCGCTGCCAGGGAGGCGAGATCAAGCCACAGAACCAATGGTTCGACAGATGTACGAAGCGCATCGGGCAAGGAAATTCCGGCGAAGCAGTTTGCCGGGTGTCCGACGGTTTGGCGTGAAGGGTGGCACCGGGCCTTACAAAGAACCACGGGAGGAGACCCAATGATCAATCAACTGAAGACCGGCTTGGCAGCGGCGCTGTTTGGCGCTTTTGCCTTTGCTCCGGCACAGGCTGCAGATTTTCCGGCAAAACCCATAACCATCATCGTCGGTTTTGTTGCCGGCGGAGGTCAGGATACAATCGCACGCGCCTATGCCCGTGCCCTTGAGGTAGAGTTCGACTTGCGAACGGCCGTAGTCAACATGCCCGGCGCCTCTTCGATGATCTCGGCCAAATATGTCAATGAATCAACGCCGGATGGCTATGTCGTCTGGCTGGGCTCAGCAGGCACGCTGATCCTGCAACACCAGAGCGGCAAGACCGACGTGGACATATTCGAAGACTACAAGATCGCGGGTTTCTTGGGCGAGGTCGTGCCGGCCCTGGTTGTGCCGGCCGAAAGCGAACTGCAATCGGTGGATGATCTGGTGGCCATGGCAAAGGCCAATCCGGGGCAATTGCGTTGGGCGCATCCAGGCGTGGGCTCTGCGTTCTTCTGGGCCGAGCAGGGCTTTGTCTTTGCCAATGACATGGATACTGTTCCCGTGCCATTCAGTGGCGGGGCGAATGCTCGGAACGCGCTGATTGCCAACCAGGTCGATTTCGGCGTTCTGGCGGAAAGCGACGCTTCGACGGGGGCTTATGAAGGCAAGATCCGCTATCTGGCAGCCATTGCTTCCACCCGCGAAGCCCTCACATCGGATGATCTTGCCACGCTCACGGAACTTGATGTGCCGTTCTATGAAATTCGCAGTCCGGTCGGCATCATGATGAGTGCGGATGTTCCCGACGACGTCTACGAGTATTTCGTGATGGCAACGAAAACGGCCGCAAAGTCGGAGACATTCAATGACATCATGACGAAGGCGAATTCTCCGGTGCTGTACCATTCGCCCGACGAAGCTCTCGAAATCTCGAAAGGGATCGCCGAGAATTCGAAGATCGTTCTGCCGTCGCTGAAAGAATGAAGAGCTGCGCCCGGCGCTGCACAGGCGGCTCCGGGACGATGATCCACGTTACATTCACAAATCGAACAGAACTGGAGGAAAACGTGAACCACCCATTTTCCCGATTGACGAAGCATATGGTCGGCCTGGCCATGGCTGCCGCCACGCTCATGGGCGCCAATTCCGCGGCAGCGCAGGACTTTCCTGAAAAACCCATCACCATCGTTGTCGGCTTCAACGCCGGTGGCGCGCAAGACATCATGGCGCGTGCATTGGCCAGCGCCTTTACGGCAAAGACCGGGAATCAAGCCGCAGTGGTGAACAAGCCCGGGGCGTCCAGCATGATCGGCGCAAAATTCGTTGCCGATCAGGTGCCTGACGGACATACGATCTTTGTCGGCTCTGTGGGCATCATGGTGCTTCAGAAACTACTTGGAAAGACGGACATCAGCTTTTTTGATGACTTCGCCAATGCCGGGATTTTTAGTGAAACCCTTCCGACGGTGGCAGTACCCGCCAGCAGCGACATCCAATCGGTTAGCCAGCTGATCGCAACGTCCAAGGAAAAGCCCGGTGAACTTCGCTGGGCACATCCTGGGCCGGGGTCAACGTTCTATTGGGCGGGGCTGGGCTTTGCATTTGCCAATGATATGGACGTGAAAGGTGTGCCCTTCAGCGGTGGTGTAAATGTGCGCAACGCCCTTCTGGCCGATCAGGTGGATTTCGCCATTGTCGGCGAAGCGATTTCGCGCGGCTTCGAGGACAAGATCCGCATCCTTGCCGCCGTTACGGATTCACGGCGCGCCCTGCTGAACGACGATATCGCCACCTTCGATGAGATCGGCGTCGATTATCTGCCCTATCGCAGCCCGGTTGCCATCATGATGCGTAGCGACCTGTCGCAGGACATCAAGGACTACTATGTCAAGACGATGCATGAGGTGATCGAGAGCGACGAATTCATCGAGTTGATGGAGAAGTCGAACATGCCCATCACCTACATGTCGCCCAAAGAGTCGCTCGACCTTGCGCGGGAACTCGAGAAGAACGCCAAGCTTCTGATGGAAACGACACAATAACGCCGCGCCGGATCGTCCGGCACATGGAAAAGCATCGTGCGGCCTGAAACCGGGCCGCACGGCGCCCGCAAGAAGCCTGCGCTCACACAACAATCGAGGATGGTCATGAGAACGAACCCAATGCGGAAACTCTGGGCAGACGACAAACCGGTGCTGAACCTGTTCCTGTCGATACCCAGCTCCTATATCGCCGAAGTTGCCGCCCACCAGGGCTTCGACAGCCTGACGGTCGATCTGCAACACGGGCTGCATGACCTCGACAGTGCCACCACCAGCATGCAGGCCATTTCAACCACGTCGACGGTGCCGCTGGCACGGGTTCAATCCCTTGAACCGGGCGCCATCTCTGCGGTTCTCGACAGGGGCGCCTATGGTGTGATCTGTCCGATGATCAACACCCGCGAAGAAGCCGAAAATCTTGTCCGCTATGCAAAATACCCGCCCCATGGCGAGCGCAGCTTCGGCCCGATCCGCGGATTGCTTTACGGCGGGCCGGATTATGTGGAACACGCCAACGACGAGATCGTGACGATCGCGATGATAGAAACCCGCGAAGCGATTGATAACCTTGACGATATCCTCTCGGTGGCAGGTCTGGATGCCGTCTACATTGGCCCGTCCGATCTGGCGCTGAGCCTCGGTTATCGCCCCGGCGTCTTTGACGGCAACGAAGAAATGTCCGAAGCCATCGATACCGTAGCCAGGATTGCCGCGAAGCATCGCAAGATTGCCGGATCGCATGCGGCCACACCTGAAATGGCCCGTCGTTTCGTCGAGCGTGGATTCCGCTTCGTGACCGTTCTGAGCGATGCAAAGCATATCGGAACCGCAATGGGCGGGATTGTCAAAGAATTCCGCGACTAGGCCGAAGGCCCGGTGCGCCGCCGGCCCAGGCGGCGCGGGGCATCTGCGCAATATTTCTCACCGGGAGACCACGCCGTGCTGGACCAGCTGAAATCACGCTTCTACGTGCCCTGTCTCGACGACAATTGCATTGATGTCTTTGCCCTGAACCTTGCTAATGGCAGCCTCGAGAAGCTTCAGACGGTGCCATTGTCCGGCCGCGGCCTCCCCGTCGCCGTATCGCCCGACCGAAAGCGGCTTTATGCATCGGTGCTTGGCGATGTAGTCGATGGGCGCGAACAGGCTTGGTACGAGACCTTTTGCATCAGCCCCGGCGATGGACGGCTTGAGCGCATCAATGTCATCAATGCCCCGGCACGCATGGCGCATATTTCCGTCGACAAGACCGGCCGCTATCTGCTGGGTGCGTCATATCGCGGCAATTTCATCGTGTCCCATGCCTTGGGCGACAAGGGAATTCCGCAGCCTGCCTTTGCCGATTATCGCGATGCCCCCGGCAAACCACACCAGTTGATGACCGATCCATCCAACCGCTTTGCGCTTGCGCCGAACCTGGGCGCCGATCTGGTCATGATGCTGACGTTCGATGAGCGGACAGGCCAGTTCAGGCACAACACGCCGAATTGCGTGACCACCCACGACGGGGCGGGCCCCCGTCATGTGGCCTATCACCCGACCGGAAACGCCGTCTATCTGATCAATGAACTGGATGGCACGCTGATCGTCTATACATATGACATGCGGAACGGCCAGATGGTCCGGATGCAGGAGACATCGGTTGTTCCCGATGATCACGAAGGCCCCGCCTGGTCGGCCCAGATCCTCGTGACGCCGGATGGCCGACACCTCTATGTCACGGATCGCAACGCCCACAGCATCACCGGCTTTGCCATCGATCCACGAACCTGCCGCCTGTCAAAGCGCAGAATCATGGCGACCGAGGAAACCCCACGCGGCTTTGACATCGACACAACCGGGCGTTGGCTGGTCGTGGGTGGCAAAACCTCAAACCACTTGACCAGCTATGGGATTGACCCGGTGGACGGATCGCTGAGCGAAGCCTGCCGCGTTCCGTGTAGCGCCGGGCCAAACTGGGTGGAGGCCCTGGAGCTATGAAATGCACGTTCGCCTGTGTACGCCCCCCAAAACAGAGGAAACCAACATGAAACGGGATGCCACGGTTCTCTCCGAGATCATGTTCCTGCTGATCGGAATCGCATTCTTCCTCGAATCCCTGCGTATTCCCACTGACAGTGTTTCGACGCTGGGCGCGGGTTTCGTCCCCACATGGGTGTCGATCATCCTGATCTTGTTAAGCGGCGCAATGCTTCTGATGCGCTGGAAAAGGGAGGGATTGTTCTTTCCGCGCGAAAACCCCGACGACAATCTTCAGGTGGATCATGTGTTGCATTTCACGGCTCCGGTGATCGCCATAGTGCTGCTTTATGCGCTGGTGTTCGTCTGGACGGGCTATCTCATCTCAAGCTTGCTGGCGATGTTCGTTTCGATGCTTTTCTTCCGCAACTCCCTGGCATCAAGCGTCGTTCATTCGATCATTGCGGCCGTCCTTTTCTACTACAGCTTCATTCACCTGATGGGGATCTACGACCCGCCGGGAGAGTACCTCGACACCAGTGAATTTCTGTCAAACCTGCTTGGCGACTGAGAAGAAGGAGTACTTTCATGAATATCCTCGATGGGTTTTCGACCCTCTTCTCCAACGGAGCGGCGGTGGGGTTTGTTGTCCTGGGTGCATTCATCGGCACAATCTTCGGCGCAATACCCGGCCTGACAGCGGCCGCGGCAATTGCCATGCTGGTGCCTGTTACCTATTACCTTGATCCGCTCAGCGCGCTGGCATTTCTTTACGTCATCGGCAAATCGGGCCGATACGGGGGCTCCATTTCGGCCATCCTGTTCAACACGCCGGGCACCGCCTCGGCTGCTGCAACGCAACTTGACGGTTATCCGATGGCGCGTCGGGGGCAATCGGGCAAGGCGCTGAAAGCGGCGACCGCTGCTTCGGTCTTTGGTGATTTCACGGGAGAACTCATACTGATATTCGGCGCGGTCGCCATTTCATCGGTGACCGAAAAGTTCGGCCCCCCGGAATTCTTCGCTGTCTATGCGATGGCCTTCGTGGTCATCAGCAGTGTCATTTCCGACTCGATCGTCAAGGGCTTGGTCAGCACCTTTTTCGGAATATTGATCGCCACGATCGGAATCGACCCGATCAGTGGAAACGAGCGTCTGACATTCGATGTGTTCGATCTGCAATCGGGTGTGGTACTGATCCCGATGCTGATTGGCATGCTGGTCCTTTCCGAAGTCGCAATCCAAGCCGAAAATACTAGAAAGAAAGTTCGGGAAGCCGACGACGACACAATTTCCGACAACCCGGACGACCATCGGTTTACCCTGCCCGAGTTCATCACATGCCTACCGATCATGATCCGCTCGGCGCTGACCGGGGCATTCATTGGCATTCTGCCCGGATTGGGGTCGGCCGTCGCCGCATTTGTTGCCTACGGAGAGGAAAAGCGCCGCTCGAAGATCCGCAAGAAGTGGGGCACCGGAATCGTCGAGGGGATTGTCGCGCCAGAAACCGCCAACAATGCGGTTTCCGGCCCCACCATGATACCGCTTCTGGCATTGGGAGTGCCGGGCAGCACGATCGCCGCCATCATGATCGGCGTGTTCCTGATCCACGGGATCGAGGTGGGGCCGCGGATCTTCCTGACATCCGGAGAAATCGTGTATGGGCTGTTTGCCGCCGGTCTTCTGGGCATTGCAAGCTATGGGCTGATGGGCTGGTTCGGAGGGGCGTTCATCGGCAGGATGATCTCGAAAATTCCAACCGAGAAAATCTATCCCTACATCGTGCTCACCTGCTTCGTTTCGGCCTATTCCGCACGGTCGAGCGTGTTTGACGTGATCCTGATGTGCGCGGCCGGGGTGGTGGGTTACGCGATGCGCAAGGGTGGGTTCAGCGTTGGCGCCTTCATCATCGCCTTCGTGCTGACAAGCGGCGCAGAAGAGGCCCTGCGGCAATCCCTCATTCTTTCCGACGCCGGCCCCTTCATTTTCTTTGAGCGCCCCGTCGCGATGCTCTTCTTTGTGATCGGCTTTGCCACTATGGCATTTCGCTTCTGGAAGGCGCGCCAAAATGCCGGCGCCGAAGTCTAGCGCGTCCAGACCAAGCGGGGCTGGGGGCGAAACTCATGCCTCCGGCCCCGCCGCCCCATCGTTCAGGTTGACCGGAGATAGAATGACATGACCAGGATACTTGCAGTAGACCCGATCCCCGAACCGGGGCTGGCGCTGTTGCGTAAGCGCCCGGAGTTCGAGATCGTCGATGCACGCGACGTTAATGACGACGCACTGGGCAACCACATGGAAGAAGCCGAGATCATTCTGCTGCGAGGCCGCAATATCCGCCCGGAGCATTTTGACCGGGCCCGCAAGCTGCGGTTCATTTCCCGGCACGGGGTGGGACTGGACAAGGTTGATATGGCGCAGATGCAGCGGCTTGGCGTAACGGTCGCCGTGACCGCCGACGCCAATTACCTTTCGGTGGCCGAACATGCCATGATGCTGACGCTTGCGGGCTGCCGCCGCGTTATTTCGGCCGATCATGCCACCCGCAACGGCGGCTGGCGCTCACGCATCGATACCCCAACCCACGAATTGTCGGGCAGCACTGTTCTTCTTTTGGGGTTCGGGCGCATCGGTCAGACTTATGCGGGCTTGCTGTCAGCCTTTGGCTGCCGGATTTCGGTCTACGACCCCTATCTGCCCGAGGGTGCAACGCTTCCCTGCGGGGCCACGCGAGTACAGGCCCTTTCCGACGTGCTGCCCGAGCAGGATATTGTCAGCCTGCACATGCCATTGACCGATCAAACCCGCAATTTCATCGGTGCCGATCTGTTGTCCCGGTTCCGCGAAGGCGCCATTCTTGTCAATACGGCCCGCGGGGGCGTGGTGGATGAGGCGGCGCTTGTCGGCGCGCTGGATCAGGGGCGTCCGGCGATCTATGCCACGGACGTCCTGGCGAAAGAACCGCCGCAACCGGATGATCCGCTGTTTTCGCGCTCTGACGTGATCGTGACACCGCATTCTGCGGCTCTGACCCAACAGGGGAAACTGCGCATGGCGCTTGGTGTGGCGCAGAACGTGCTTGATTTCGTCGACGGCAAACTTGCACCGCACATGATCGCCTTCACGCCGGAATAGGTGCCGCTCCCCTTGCGACATTTCCCTTCATTGAGAGGGGCAAACTCGCTAGGGTTTTTGTCGGGGTCTAGAACACTGGGGACGGGGCAATGGTATCTCGAATTCGTCTCAAACAGCTTGAGGCCTATCGGTCGATTGTCCTTACCGGCGGTGTGACCTCTGCTGCCGAGGCGCTGAACTTGTCGCAACCAGCCGTCAGCCGGTTGTTGTTCAATCTCGAGGCAGAAATCGGCTTCAAGCTTTTCAAACGCCGCAGCGGCGGCAGGATGGAGCAAACCGAGGAAGGGGTGGATTTTTATCGGCAGATCGACAGCCTGCTGGATGCAATCGCCGGCCTTGGGGACATTGCAAATGATGTCAGGGAACACCGTCGATTGCGGCTGAGCATCGTGGCAACGCCGCCGCTTCTGACCGGCACGCTCATCCCCGAGGCTTTGGTGGAATTCCGCAAGAAGTATCCGAAGATCCGCTACAGCATAACGCAACGCGATCGCGTGGGGATCGAAGAATGGGTGCAAAACCGCAAGGTTGACGTCGGTGTAACGCTTCTTCCGGTGGAACACCGCGATATCATTGCCCGGATGATTGCCCGGGTGGCGCCCGTGCTTGTCGTGCCTCGATCCCATCCCATGGCCGAGAGGGATTGCGTTGAAGCCGCAGAATTGCAGAACGAAACCAAGATCATCGTCCGCCGCCAACCTTTGCGCAATCAGATCAACCGGTTGGTGGAGCTTGCCGGAGGCAAGCGGGGCGTCGCCATCGAAGCATCGGCGGCTATCATTTGCTGCCAAATGGTGGCCCACGGGCACGGAGTGACGATCTGCGACCCTTTCAGTGCCGCTCCGTTTCTGGACCGGGTCAAAATGGTCCGACTGAAACCATTTACCGTTCTGGAGTACGGGTGTCTTTACTCGCCCACCCGTCAACCGACGGAAATCATCAAGAGCTTTGAGACAAGTCTGAAACGGACAGCAAGCAACTTTCTTGAACGACATCCGGCGGCACAGCCAGAATAAGGCGTTTTCGCAAAAGCCCGAACCGCCCGTCACTGCCTGAAATCAGTACTGACGCGCCCGACATGACCATGGCGCGCGGGCCTTCTGGCGTGCCGTCGCGGCGAGGGGCCGACCACATGTCAAGGCCCCTGAAGTACCGCCGGCATGTCCAGCCTATTGTAAGCATCCGGCGTAGGCCACAGCGAGGTCAACGCGCGTGCTCATGGTCCATATCGATCAGTTCGCGCAGGTTTTCGATACCGAACGGAGAGAATGCGATGACGCTGTCGTCGCCGGGGCCGTAGACCCAGATCACGCCATCTTCGGGCTCCGTATCGATGGCGAGATCGAAGATCCGATCGACGGTTTCACCCAATTCGGCTGCAACGCGGTCGATGGTCTTTACGGAATGCACTTTGTTCAGCTGCATGATCATGCTGCCTTGGCGATGGGCCGGGATTTCCAATTCCAGGGCAGAAGTTCGTGCAGCCGCGAGACGGGCATGTCGGGCAGCCGGGCGAGAACATCGGCGAGCCACGCCTGCGGGTCGATGTCGTTCATTTTTGCCGTAACGATCAGGGTATACATGGCGGCGGCCCGCTCACCGCCGCGCTCGGATCCGGCGAACAGCCATGACTTTCGGCCCAAGGCCACGCCGCGCAGGGCACGTTCGGCCGCATTATTCGTCAGGCAGATGCGCCCGTCATCCAGGAACGCCGTGAAGGCTTGCCAACGGCCATCTTTCTCGAACATGTAGTTGATCGCCTTGGCCACCTTGTTGTGTCGGGACAGATTGGCGCGCTCTGCCAGCAACCAGTCATGGAGGCTGTCCACCAAGGGGCGGGAGAGCTCTTGGCGGGCGGCAAGGCGGGCATCGGCATCCAGCCCGCTGATCTCGCGTTCGATGTCGAAGATGGCGTCGATCCGTTTCACCGCTTCCAGCGCGGCCGGCGAGATCTGATGGGAGGGTTTGCCCTTGCGGATGTTGCCCACGATGTCGGCCAGTTCGAAGAACTTCCGGCGTGCATGCGACCAGCACAGCGCACTGGTCACGGGCCCCGCATCGCGATCGGCACGATAGAGATCGTTATATCCGCCATAGGCGTCGGCTTGCAGCACGCCTTGCCATCCGGCCAGGTGCTGATTGGGATTGGTCGCCGCGCGATCTCGGGAGAAGCGGAAGAACGCCGCCGGTGGCGCGCCGCCATTCCAGGGGCGGTCATCACGGACATAGGTCCAGAGACGAGCCTTTTTCGCGCCACCCCGCGCCAGAAGCGGCACTGTCGTATCGTCGCCATGCAGACGGTGGGCGGCACGAACATGGGTTTCGATCAGGGCGTGGATCGGCTGCAAGGCGACAGTCGCGTGACCGACCAGGTCTGCCAGGGTGGACAGGCTCAGCTCGACGCCTTCACGGGCAAAGCGCTCTGCCTGCCGGTTCAAAGGCTGGTGCTGACCATATTCCTCAAAGACGAGCATGGCGATCAGGCTTGGCCCGGCCCATCCACGCGGGATCGCATGGAACGGGGCCGGCGGTTGGCTGATCTTCTCGCAGGCCCGGCAGGTGAACTTCTCACGCACGGTCTGGATCACCTTCCAGCGCCGCGGGACCACCTCCAGCGTCTCGGTGACAACTTCGCCCATTTTCACGAGACGATCCGAGCCGCAGCAGGTGCAGGCGGTAGGGGCCTCGACAACAACCCGCTCGCGCGGCAGGTGATCGGGAAAGGGTTTGCGCACAGGATGGCGGCGCGTGAAGGCGCGCACCGTGCTGGCCTTTTCAGCCGCCTCGCCGGCGGTCAGGACATCTTCGGTTGCCGCCGTCTCCAACTCATCAAGCTGCAATTCCAACTGATCGATCAACCGCGCACGTCGTTCTGACGAGATACCGTATGTGTCACGGCGCAGTTTGGCGATCTCGAGCTTGAGCTCTTGGATCATCGCTTCCGAGCAGGAGACAACCGCTCGGGCCTGTGCCAGCTCGCTTTCCGCAACATCTGCACGAGCCTCAGCGGCAGCCAGGGCAGCGCGTAGTCTAGCGAGTTCGGAGGCGGCATCAGACATGGCCGATATTTACCAGCCGGAGCCACGGGACACCAATAAAAACAAGCTTGTAGTCGAAATTTATCCAGCCTTTATAGGGCGTTGCGTCCAACGTGGACTGCGCCAGTCAATGCCTTCCAGAAGATAGCCCAACTGCGCCGCCGAGATCTGCACCGCTTCGCCCGACCGGCTCACCGGCCAGATGAACTTGCCTGCCTCCAGGCGCTTCAGGTAAAGCGACATGCCCACGCCATCATGCCAGAGGATCTTGACCAGATCGCCCTTGCGGCCCCGGAAGCAGAAGATCTCACCCGCATGGGGATCGCGGCCGAGCCCTTCCTGCACCTGTAGCGCCAGCGTGTTCATACCTCGCCGCATATCGGTGACCCCGCCCGCAATCCAAACCTTCACGCCAGCCGGAAACGCGATCATTGCCCGTCCACCACTGCCAGGATCCGCGCAAGCGCTGCGGGCTCCACCCCCACCGGCACGATGACCCGTCGACCATTCGTCAGGGCTATCTCAACCTGACAGTCCAGGGGCAGACAGGGATCAGCTAAATTGGTCTGCGACGCGGGCGCTTTCGTCATGGTCACCGGCGCGAACGATACCCGGCGAGAAGACCCAAGCTCACCGTTGCGATACTGCCGCCGCCAGGTTGTCAGCAGTGATCGGCAAATGCCATGCCGCCGCGCTGTGGCTGCCGCTTGGCGGTGGCCGACGAAGCTTTCCTCGACAATGCGCAGTTTATCATCATCCGACCAATACCGGCGGCGTTCACCATCGGCAGCAGACAGAACTTCGATTTGAGGGCGGTTGATAAAGTCGGACATAAGGTCGGACTTACCATCGGAGCGAACCCAAGATCAGACGGCCGCCCCCGGAGGCTTACAGCCTATTACAATTTCGAATGACTGCTATGGCACATTGCATTTTCCAAGCGCCAATCCGCCCCGTAGTCTGCAATCAGAAAGAGAGGTGGGACATGTCGCAATTGGCACCCCTGATCCCGAGACAGCATTCCGCCATGAGGCCCTGTCGCTGACCACCGCAACCACACCCCATTCGATGTCGTCTGGCCCCGGCAGCCAGTATCCGAAGCGGCTGATTTACCTGACGAAATGTGCGCCATCGCTCCATTTCAGCAAGGCCTTGATACAAGGAACGAAACCAATGTCAGATTCGAAACCGAATGTCCTGCTTATCAGCACCGATCACTGGCCCGCGCATTTGCTGAACATCGCCGGATTCAACGGAATCTCGACGCCCACACTTGATGAATTGTCGCGGTGTGGCACCCGGTTCACCAATACCTTCAGCGAATGCCCTGTCTGCATCCCGGCCCGCCGCACGCTTCAAACCGGGCTGACTCCCCGTTCGCACGGCGACCGGATGTACCGCGAGAAACTGGAAATGCCCGATGTCCCCACCATGGCCCAATGTTTCCGTGATGGCGGTTATCAGGCGCAGGCGGTGGGAAAACTGCATATCTTTCCCCAGCGCAACCGGATTGGTTTTGACGATGTGATCTTGGATGAGGAAGGTCGCTCCATGTATGGCGTGACCGATGATTACGAGATCTTTCTTGGTGACAACGGCCATCCGGGCGCACAATTCGCCCATGGAATGAGTAACAACGACTATGTTCACCGCCCCTGGCATTTGGATGAAAAGTTGCACCCGACGAACTGGGCTACCGAACAGATGTCACGGGTCATCAAGCGGCGTGATCCCACACGGCCCGGTTTCTGGTTCTGCTCGTACCGCCATCCGCATCCGCCGCTTGTGCCGCTGCGCGACTATCTTGACATGTACCGCAACCGCGAGATCGCGCCGCCGGTCCATGGCAGCTGGAGCAAGGATCTGGATGCCTTGCCCTATGCGCTTCAGGCCGGGGTCAGCCGCGGGCGGAAGTATACAGAGGCCGAGGTGTTGGACATCCAACGCGCGTTCTTTGCACTATGTACCCATATTGACCACCAGATCCGCGCACTTTTGGGGGTTCTGCGCGAGGAAGGCATCCTGGACAACACGATCATCTGTTTCACGTCCGATCACGGCGACATGCTGGGAAATCACGACATGTGGGCCAAGCGGACGCTGTTCAATCCTTCCGTGAAGGTGCCGATGATCCTTGTCGGGCCGCGCGGCAGCGACCGTGTGCAGGGCGGCGCTCAGGACGACAGACTGGTGGGCTGGGCCGATATCATGCCAACCTTGCTGGATCTTTGCGGTCTGGATATTCCCGATACGGTGGAAGGCCTGTCGATGGTGGGCGATCGCAAACGCGCATACTTTTACAGCGAAGTGGCCGATGACGACCACGCAAGCCGGATGGTCACCGACGGAGAGTTCAAGCTAATCTATTACCCGGTCGGAAACTATACCATGCTGTTCGATCTAAAGAACGATCCTGACGAGATGGAAAACTTGGCCGGGCAGGAACGCCATCAAGAGGTGCAATCAGGGTTGGAGGCCAGATTGATGGGCGAACTTTACGGCGGTGATGAATCCTGGGTCGCCGAAGGCAAACTTGTGGGCGTGTCGGCCAAGCCTTTTGTGCGGGCAGGTGACAGGACTTTATCGGCGCAACGGGGCAGCCACTGGCCCCCGGCCCCGACCGTCGATATTCCGCAGATTGAATGGAACCCGACCGCAAACAATTAAGGCAAGGCGTCGCGCATCCCATGAACAGTGAAATCAACCCCCGTCGCAGATCCCGGGTGGCCCGCAATTTAATCCATGCCAAAACAATCGAGGATCTGCGCCTGATGGCGCGGCGACGCCTGCCCAACTTTGTATATGAATATATCGAAGGCGGCGGCGACGGGGAAACCACTCTGCTGCGCAACCGCCGGGCATTGGGCGAACGGCTGTGGGCACCCCGCATGGCGCTGGATCTTGATACGATTGACGCCACAACGGAACTGTTCGGCGCGCCACTGTCCATGCCGGTGGTGATCGCGCCGACCGGGTTCAACGGCATGTCGTGGCACGACGGCGATTTGATGCTGGCGCGCGCGGCATCCGAACATGGTATCGCCATGGCGCAAAGCACGGTGTCGATGAACCCCATTGAAACCGTCGCGACGGCGGGACCCATGCGGCATTGGTTTCAGCTTTATGGGTTCGGCGGCTCCGCTGTAAGCGACAAACTGATCGCAATCGCAGAGAAGGTAGGCTGCGAATCCCTGATGATAACGATCGACACTGCCACTGCCGGCAACCGGGTCTGGGACCAGCGGAACTATGCCTCGCTGCGTAAGCTATCACTGCGCAGCAAGGTGAACGTCATGGGGCATCCACGCTGGCTCTGGCAAGTGATGCTGCGGAACGGCATGCCGAATTTCAAGGTGCTGGCACCCTATGTGGACGTGGAAGACCCGAGCATCTTTCAGGTGAGCAAGTGGGTGGCGGGCAACCGGCCGATCCTTGATTGGGCCGCCATTGAACGCATCCGCGGGCTTTGGCCACGCAAACTGATCATCAAGGGCATTCTGCGCGCCGACGAAGCGCAACGTGCCGTCGCACTTGGTGCCGATGCCATCGTCGTGAGCAATCACGGCGGCCGACAGGCAGACCACACGGTTTCCTCGATCGAAGCCTTGCCGCATATTCGGGCCGCTCTTGGGCCAGATTTTCCGATCCTGATCGACAGCGGTTTCCGCTCCGGTTCCGAGATCGCGCTGGCACTGGCCCAAGGGGCCTCGGCCGTCATGGTAGGGCGCGCAACGCTCTATGGCCTCGCCGCAGGCGGACAGCCCGGTGTGGCGCGCGCCCTCTCAATTCTCAACGCAGAACTGCGGCGCACGATGGGGCTTGTCGGCGCGCGTACCATCGATGCGTTGACGGCGGACATGCTGTTTCAGCACCCGGCCCCCTGTTGGCACCAATGATCAACAGGCGCCGCAGGGACCGCTCGCCCATCCTGGTCGTGGCCCCGAGACGTTGCTTTCCGCCTGTCGAATGCTGTCGCGGCACAAGACCAAGCCATGCCGCGAAGTCACGCCCCCGGCGGAAGGTCTCGGGTGGCAGAGCGAGGGCGACCAAAGACCGTGGCGATCAACGGTCCGATGCCCGGGATGGTCAGTAACCGCCGGGCCACCTTGTTCTCTTTCGCGCGCCGGGCGATCTCGGCATTGAGCTTGCCGATCTGTTCATCGAGCCGGGCCATCGTGTCGATCAGCATTTTCAGCGTCACGCGGGCTGTATTGACCCAGCGGAATCTGCTCAGGTTAAGCCGCTAATCTGAATGCCTCGGCAGGCGTGCGCATGGCAAGCGCCTGGTGAGGGCGGCGGTTATTGTAAAAGGCAATCCAGTCACCGATGACGCGCATCGCATGTTGGATGCTTTCGAAGCGGTGGCGATGCACGCACTGCTCCTTGAGCGTCCGAATGAAGCGCTCGACCATGC
>NZ_JACNMM010000023.1 GCF_020529025.1 Oceaniglobus trochenteri | reverse complement strand
CCCCTTCTTAACGCCCAAACTGGTCGCTGTACGGTGCGCCTTCAGGTAGGTGGCGTCGATCATCACAGTCTTCCCTTCGCCGTGTTCAGCAGCCATCCCCCATGGCTCAGGCAAGTGTCCTCCGAGCCGCAAGATTGCCCGCATGATGGCCTCTGGTCGGCACCACCTCTCGAAGACGGACAGCATATTCGTCACGCAGGTCGAGCACGCTCTGCCGCAACTGGCGCAGGACCGTCGGCTCCTCGATGCCTTCACCTCCATGGTCCGCAACGGCGAGGAGGACGGGCTGGCTGACTGGTTGGATCAGGCGAAGGCGTCTGGACTGGCCGCCTTTTCGCGCGGGCTCTCTGCCGATCTCGACGCGGTTGCGGCGGCGCTTCGCGAGCCTTGGTCCAACGGCCAGATTGAAGGCCAGATCAACAGGCTGAAGATGCTGAAACGGCAGATGTATGGTGCAGCTGGTATCGACCTTCTTCTTGCACGTCTCCAGCATTCGGCATGAAGACGTCACAGAAACTGAGTCGGACCCAGTTTTGCATGCCGAAACACAGGAGGAGGTTCTGATCGCGCGCGGAGGGGTCCCCGTCGTGCGGATGACGCCTGTTTCAGCCTCGAGCGGTGTGCGCCTCGGGCTGTTGGAGGGGATCGTCCCCGCGAAAAGTATCCCGGACTTCACCGAACCCCTGTCACAGGAGGAATTGCGACAGTGGGGAGAAGCCCCATAAGAGATTTTGCTTAGGGCCTTCGTGCCGACTTGGTTGGATCAGATGTCGGATGTCGTCATAGCGGCCGCTCGCTCCGGACCCGCGGGGAAGAGATATATCTTTGAGGCGCGCTCTCTTGCTTCGATCTGCCTCCGATCAACCAAAATGACAACCAGTCGAGCGACGTGCCGTGGACTTGCCCTGAAAAAGTGGAGAGCACCAACTGAGGAACCAGAAAGTGCGTTGATTGTCGCTGAGAACTGCCCCCTCATTTGCTTGAGTCCATATGAAAGATCGGCGTGTAGCCTCACCCGGGCTGCACCGGGTCAACCCTGTGGAACTTTCGGTATTGGCTCGGTGTGTTACCGTATACGTCGCGGAAGAGCTTGTAGAAATGGCTCAGGTTCTCGATCCCGCAGTCCAGCGAGATGTCGAGGATTGGCCTGTCGGAGGATCCCAGATGCATCGCCGCATGCTCCATGCGGATGCGATTGACGTATGCACTGGGCGACACGCCAAGATGCTTGCGCGTGGTCCGACAGACATGCTCATGCCCCCGGCCTGCCGCTTCGACGAAACCGGCCGCGCCGCGCCGGAACACTCTCGGGGTACGCGCTGCTTGGCAGGCTGTGACGAGCCAGCGCGGGGTCCCTTCAGGCAGGATGATCGCATAGTCGATCACCCGGGTCATGAGATAGAGCAGGAATTGCTCGATCCGCGCCAGGGTGCGCCGCGCGGTCTGCATCTCGGCCGAGGAATTGATCGCCCGTTCCAGCCGCGGCCCGGACAGCAGGAAGGTGTCTGGCTGCGGCCCCTCGACCCAGAAGAACCGCCGCCCCAGTTCCTCACCGTAGCGCGCAAACAAGTGATCGGCGGTTTCGGTGCGGAAGATCACGTTGATGATCTGGCAGCCATACTCGGCAGAGGCTTGGAACCCATGCGTATCGCTAGGACGAATGAAAACCAGAGATCCCCGCGGCAGGGTTTCGGTGCGGCCGTTGATCCGGTGCCGCGCCATGCCCTGCTCTACCAAGAATAGTTCGTAATAGTCGTGATCGTGCGAGTAGGCGGGCCAGCGCGCATCCAACTCCTTGCGGGCAAAGTGAAAGGACTCTTGCGCGCCGATGTAGGAGTTGATCGTGAAGGTGCGGAACTGCATCAGAACAAATTAGCACAGATTCCGCCGCTATCCATGAAGGAAAACCATTCCAGAGCAGGAATTGATTGGCCGGTCGATGCGCAGATCGATACGGGTTTCGACTGTCGACGACCTGCCGGATGTCTCACGGCCGTGCGCAAGCACCAGCGTCAGCCAAACCATTCTTCCAACCGATCCCGCATCCAGCGGTTCAACTCCACCAGGTCCGCGTCCCTCTCTCCGCTGAAGGGGCGCGTCG
Source organism: Oceaniglobus trochenteri (assembly GCF_020529025.1). Lineage (GTDB taxonomy): Bacteria > Pseudomonadota > Alphaproteobacteria > Rhodobacterales > Rhodobacteraceae > Oceaniglobus > Oceaniglobus trochenteri. The sequence continues at coordinate 18,589 of NZ_JACNMM010000023.1, read as the reverse complement.
TCATATATGGGGGCGGGCCGAATTCTGCGGTCACGCCGAAGGCTTGCCCCCGCGCCTGCATCGCGTCACGCGCGATGGTCCACCAGCGGCGATACAGCGCCAGATGGCCCTCCCAGATCGGATCGGCGGGATGCGGCACCTGCGGGCCCTTCTCGTGCCCGATCCGGGCATGAACATGGCCACTGCGCCGCGCGGCCTCGTCGAAGAGGTCCATCAGGTCCAAAGGTTCGCGGTCAACGATCACGTGCCAGTGACTGACATCAAGCGCCAGCTGCATGTCGGGCAAGGCGTCAAGTAGGCGGGCCGTGCGCCACGGATCGTTCAAGAGCCGCCCCCGGTGGGTCTCCATACAGGCGAAAAGACCGTGATCCTCCGCCACTCTGGCGGCATCGCGCAGGTAGCCCAGGGCGGTGTTGTCGTCGAAGGAATCCGCGCCCGCATGCACCACCATAAGGGATGCTCTCAGTTCTGCGGCAATCCTGGATTGCCGCCGGAAATCCGCCAGATGCTCCGCTGCGCTGCCGTAATCCGTCGGTCGCGTGGCGATCAGCGTGCTTACCTTCAGCCCGGTTTCCGCCTTCGCATCGCGCACCCGCGCGATGGCCGTGGCCTCGTCTTCTGCCTCGAAAGCAAGTTGCGCCAGCGGGAACTCCACCCCGGCATAGCCCTCCCTCGCCGCACAACGCATGAAGCTGCTAAGTGTCGGCCAGACATTTCCGGGACCGACTTGGCCCCAGGTTGTTCTGTATTGATCCATTGGAGTCTCGCAACGTTGATTTCACGATCACAGGACTGGCGCATTCCGATGTCAAGCCGCAACGGCTCGCCTTCACAAAATCAAAATACCACATAATTTTATCAAGCCAGGCTATCTCCTGAAGCGCCTGACAGGCGTAATATCCTCCTCGGAGGAAACATTACATGCTCATGCAATCACTTGATTTGTCGTTCAAAACCGCCGATCCTACGCAAGCCCGCGTTCTGACGGGGGAGCAGATCGATCACTACAACCGCGAAGGCTTCGCCCAGCCGTTTGATATTTTCGACGCCGGCGAAATTGGCGAAATCCGGACATATGTCGACGGGCTGATGGCAGCCCTCGGCGAGAACGGCCATTACGGCATCAACTGCTACCAAGCGCGGCTTGCAGGGCTGTGGGACATTGCGACCGACAGCCGCATTCTCGACCGGGTGCAGGACATCATCGGACCCGACATCATTTGCTGGGCCAGTGCCGTGCTGTCAAAGAAGCCGCACGATCCGAAACAGGTGCCCTGGCACCAGGACGCGAGTTTCTGGTCGCTGTCGCCGGCGCGCACCGTCACCGTCTGGCTGGCCATTGACGACGCCGACGAGGAAAACTCGGCCATGCGTTTCCTGCCGCGCAGTCACACACAGGGCAAGATCCCGGAAACCGAGATGGGCGCGGATTCGGTGTTTCACAAGGGCATCGCCGTCACCGAAGAGATGGGTGCGCCCTTCACCAACGTGCTGAAGGCCGGGCAGATGTCGATGCATGCCGACATGCTGGCGCATGGCAGCCTCGCCAATGTCTCGGACCGGCGGCGTTGTGCGTTGACGCTGCGCTATTGTTCGCCGGATAGCCGGATGATGGATGCGGACTGGGCCAAGGGTGTCGAGTCGATCATCTGCCGCGGCAGCGATCCCTCCGGCCATTGGACGCATCACCCGCGGCCCGAGAACGACGACATCACCAAGACGTCCAGCCCGCATGTGGTGGGCAACAACTGAGGTTTTGCCATGAAGATCAAGTGGTATGGACAGGCGGCCTTCATGCTTACCCGGGATGACGGGTTTCGCATCGTGACCGATCCCTATACGCCCGAAGAACTGGGTTTCGGGCCGATGGAAGATGCGGCCGACCTTGTGCTTACATCGTCGGACGATGACAGCGCGCATTGCCGCTCCGACCTGATCCCGGGCGATCCGGAGACCTACAACACCCTCGACGCGGTGCGCGCCGGGGGCCGGGCCGAGGTCGGCGGGGTCGAGGTCCGGGCGATCGAAGCGGTGGAGGTCGAGGACCACCCACTGCACGAACCCGGCGCCAACGCCATGTATCGGTTCGAAGTGGACGGGATGCAGATCGCCCATATGGGCGACATCGGCAACGACCTGAACGACCGGCAGACCGCGTTTTTCGAAGGCACCGACATCCTACTGACGCTGGCGGGCGGGCAATTCACCACACGGCTGGACGAGGTCAAGCGGCTGATCGACGCCACCCGGCCCAAGCTGGTCATTCCGATGCACTTCCGCACACTTTGCTACAAGCCGCGGAGCCTTTTCTGGATCAACTCCTTCCTGTCGTACTTCGACGAAGAGAAGGAGGTGGATTTCGCCTTCGGCTGCGAGGCAGATGTCACCAAGGACAGCCTGCCGGAACAGACCCGCGTGCTGGTCATGGACTACGCCCGGTAGGGCAAAGCGGATCCGGGCGGGGAGAGCCCGGAAGAACAAACCGCAGGACGCGACACATCAGGGAGGAAAGAATGAATCTCACGAGACAGACATTGATAGCCACGACCATGCTGCTGACCGCCATGGGACCGGCCATCGCCCAAGACGTGGCGCGCGAGGACACGGTGATCTTCGATCTCGACAGAACGATCAAGGACCCCGAGAACTTCAACTGGTTCACCGCCGGCACCAAGCGCGAACATGGCGCACATCAGGCGATGTGGGAGCCGCTGTTCATCCTGAACTATACCACCGGCGAGCTCGACCCATGGCTTGCGACCGGCATCGAGCCGAACGAGGACTTCAGCGAATGGACGATGGCTCTGCGCGAGGGCGTGGAATGGTCTGACGGCGAAGCCTTCAACGCCGATGACGTAGTCTTCACCGTCAACATGGTGCTGGGCAACGATGAATTGTCCGAGCGGGAGGCAGCCAATATCCGTGCTCAGGTCGCCAGCGTCGAGAAGATCGACGATCTGACGGTGCAGTTCAACCTGACCGAACCGAACCCGCGCTTTCCGACCGAGAACTTCGGGGTGCGCATATTCAGTTCGTTCCTCGTCATGCCCGAGCATATCTGGAGCCAAGCCGAGAACCCGGCCACCTTCGCCTTCTTCCCGCCGATCGGCACCGGACCCTACACCTATGTGTCGGGTGCCACCAACCGAATGATCTGGGATCGTAACGATGACTGGTGGGGCGCCAAGGTCGGGTTTCAGGATCTGCCCGCGCCGCAGCGGCTGATCTGGCTAGAGACTGGCGGCGAGGAAAGCCGTGCCCAGCTTCTGGCCTCGAACCAGATCGACGCGTCGCAAAATCTAACCATCGGCAGCTTTGAGGCAGTGCAGGCGCAGAACCCGGCGGTAATCGCTTGGCATGACGACTATCCCTATGCTTGGCCCGATCCCTGCGCCCGGCAGCTGGAGATCAATACCACCGTCGCGCCCTGGGACGATCCGGCGATGCGTAGGGCCGTGGCCGACATCATCGACCGCACCCAGATCGTGAACATCGCCTATGAGGGCACCACCGTGCCGTCGGAGACCATGTTCGTGAAATATGGCGCCATGCAGCCCTATATCGACGCCGCGGTCGAAGCGGGCTACGGGCTGACGGCCGTTGCCGATGTGGACGCCGCCAGGACCGCCATCGAAACCGCTGGATATACGATGGGCTCGGACGGCATTTATGAAAAGGACGGCGAGGATCTCGGGGTCGACATCCACGTCAACTCGGCTTCGACCGAATATACCCGCACCATCGACATGATCGTCGAACAGCTGAACCGCGCGGGCATTAAGGCCAAGGCGGTGCCGGTGGAGAATGGGGTTTTCTGGGGCGAGGTGCTGCCCTTCGGTAGCTACGAGATGAGCTATTCCTGGCTTTCCTGCGGCTCGGTGAACGAGCCTTGGACCTCGATGTCGCGCTACACCACCGACAGCGTGGTGCCGGTGGGCGAACGCAGCCCGGGTTTCAACAACACCGCCCGCTGGAACAGCGACGCGGCGGCGGCCTATACCGAAGTCGTCGACCGGATGGCCAAATTGGCCGGCGACGATCCGGCGCTGCCGGGGCTGGTGGCCGAGGCCTATCAGCATCTGGATGCCGAAATGCCCTTCATCCCGCTGGTGCAGGCGGCCAAGCTCCTGCCGTTTAACACCACCTACTGGACGGGCTGGCCCACCGCCGAGAACGCCTATAACCATCCCGCCTTCTGGTGGGGGCATACACACCAGATCATCCACCATCTGGAAAAGGCCGAGTGATCCTCTCCACTCGGTCCTAACGGGCCCCGCACCGACCCGGACCGATCTCCACCGGTCCGGGTCACAAAAGTCCCTCGACACGGGCGCCAACCCCACTTGACGACCCAAAGGAGCGGCCATGATACGCATTCCCGCAAGCTACCTCGGCAACCGAATCGTGACGTTGGTGCTGACGATCTTCATCGCCGCCACACTGATCTGGATCATTCCCCGCTTGTCCCCCGTGGACCCGGCCGAGATCGCGCTCGGCCGCATGGCCGCCGGTGCCGGCACGGTCGGAAATTCCGAAGAGATCCTGGCGCAGCTGCGTTCCCGACTAGGCATCGACCAGCCGTGGATCGTGCAATATGTCCGTTATCTCTGGGGCGTGGTGCAGTTCGATTTCGGTCTCTCTACCGCCAACTTCCCGACGCCGGTCTCAGCGCTGATCGCCAACGCATTGCCCTGGACGCTGGGGCTGATGCTGATCTCGATCACCATCACCTTCTTCATTGGCAATCTACTGGGCGCACTCATGGTTTGGGAACATTCACCGAAATTGGTCAAGGTCGCCATCCCTGCCGCCATGGTGCTGACCTCGATTCCGCCGATCCTCTCGGCGCTGCTGCTGATGTGGATCTTCTCAGCCAAGCTGCAGCTCTTCCCGCTGACCGGCGCCTACGGCCTGACCGTGGAACCCGGCTGGACCTGGGACTTCGTGCAATCCGTGCTCTATCACGGCTTCCTGCCGGCGCTTTCAATTGTCGTCGTCACCTTCGGCTTCTGGGCGCTGGGGATGCGCGGCCTGATGATCGGCGTGCAGGGCGAGGATTACACCACGCTGGCCAAGGCCAAGGGGCTGCGCCCACGCTATATTCTCTACAGATACATGATCCGCAACGCGATCCTGCCACAGATCACAGCCTTTGCGCTGAAAATCGGCATGCTGATCGCTGGCCAGGTGCTGGTGGAGCGCATCTTTGCCTACAACGGTATGGGAAAGCTACTCTACGACGCCATCCTCGATCAGGATTTCCCGGTCATCCAGGGGGTCAGTTTCGTCATCATCCTGATGACCGCGCTCTCGGTCTTCATCGTCGACCTGATCTACCCGCTGATCGACCCCCGTATCCGGCACGGGAAGTAAGTCATGACCACACACAACACCGCAGGGGTTGCCAAGCCCGACCTGACCGCCCGCCAGATCCGCCGCATGAAACGGTTCGACAATCCCTGGCGCAACCCGAAACTGATCTGGGGCGCGGGGCTGATGCTGGGAATTGTGACCCTGGGCATCCTAGGGCGCCTGTTCTGGAACACTGATCTGGTCTTCACCGGCTCGGCACCGCTGAAACTGCCGCCCATCGGCTTCGAGAACCTACGCGGCCAGTCCGGGCAGGCGGGCTTTCCACTGGGCACCGACGGGGCGGGCCGCGACCTTCTGGCGCTAATCGTGATCGGCGCGCCGAACTCGCTCTTCGTGGGGCTCCTGGCCTCTGTCATCGGCATGAGCATTGGCATTTTTCTGGGGTTCTCCGCCGGATTCCTCGGCGGGCGGAAGGACGACACTATCCGCATACTGTCGGACGTGATGATCACCATCCCGCCGCTACTGATCCTCGTGGTCTTCCAAGCCGCTTTCGGCGATGTCAGCCTGACCCTGATGGCGATCCTGATCGCCGCATTCATGTGGCAGTCTCCCACCCGGCTGATCCGGGCGCAGGTGCTGTCGATGCGCGAAAGCGGCTATGTCCAGATGGCGCGGCTCTCCGGTGCCTCAACCATGCACATCATGTTCCGCGAGATGATGCCCAACTTGGTCCCCTATCTTTTCGGCTCCTTCATTGCCAACGTCACCACCGCCATCGTCACCGCCGTGGGCCTCGAAGTTCTTGGTCTCGGGCCGCAGCGTATCCCGACCCTCGGCCGCATCATCTACGAAGCGATCAATTCCGGCGCGCTGATCCAGAACCTGTGGTGGTGGTGGGGCCTGCCGACCATCCTGCTGGGCCTGATGTTCATCGGCCTACTTCTAATCAACCTCGGGCTCGACGAAGTGTCCAACCCACGCCTGAGGAAACTGTGATGCGGTCAACGTCAAGACATCGTGCCCTGGGCCTGCACCGGGGCCTCCCTGCCAACCACGAGCCCCCGGAACACGTCCGGGGTGCGGAGTGACCAACATGACCATTCTCGACATCAATAACATCTCGATCGACTTTCCCACCTCCAAGGGTGTGGTGCATGCGGTCAGCAACTTTTCGCTCTCGGTGCCACAAGGCCGCCGCGTCGGTTTCATCGGCGAGAGCGGCTCGGGCAAAACCACCACGGCGCTGGCCGCGATGCGGATGCTGGCCGCGCCCGGCTATGTCTCGGAAGGAGAAATCCACCTGCATTCGCTGGGCGACACCAACGTGTTGAAACTCTCCGACGACGAGATGCGCCGGGTCCGGTTGAAGAAGATCGCCTATATCCCTCAGGGCGCGATGAACTCGCTCAACCCGGTGATGCGGATCGAGAACCAGATTTGGGATGGTATCGTCGCCCATGAGGGCCGCGTGGAACAGGGCGAACTCGAGCGCCGTTCACGCACGGTGCTGGAAAGCGTTGGCCTGCCGGCCTCGGTCGGGCAGCTCTATCCGCACGAGCTCTCTGGGGGCATGAAGCAGCGGGTCTGCATCGCCATCGGTGTTTGCCTCAAACCCGACCTGCTGATTGCTGACGAGCCTACCTCGGCGCTGGACGTGATCACCCAGCGGCAAGTGATGCAGACTTTACGCGAAGTGCAGGAGACCATCGGCGCAGGGCTGATCCTGATCGGCCACGACATGGGGCTGATGGCGCAATCGGTCGACGATCTCGCGGTGATGAAGCTGGGAAAACTGGTAGAATACGGCACCGTTCGCCAGATCATCGAGGACCCGCAGCACGGATACACGAGGCAGCTGATTTCCTCGGTCCCGCTGGTTGGCGGCGAGAGCTTTATCAAAAGCGCCCCGGCAGTGCTGCGCGGCGAGGCCGGGCCGCTGCTGGAATTCGACCGCGTCACCAAGCGCTACGGTGAGATTACGGCTCTGCACCCGCTATCCTTCTCGCTGGATGGCGAACAACCCAAGATCATCTCGGTTGTGGGTCAGTCTGGCTCGGGAAAATCCACCATGGGCAGCCTGATGCTGGGGTTCACCGCGCCGAGTGAGGGGCGGGTCACCTTTCGCGGCAAGGATATCAACCGGCTGAGCACGCAGGATTCGCTCACCTTCCGCAAGGATGTGCAGGCGGTGTTCCAGGACCCCTATGCCTGTTTCAACCCCTTCTACCGCGTTGACCACGCGCTCAGCTTTCCGTTCAAGCGCTTCGGCCTGTCGAAAGGCAGCGCCCACACCCGCAAGGCAATGGAAGACGCCTGTCACGCCGTGGGGCTCGATCCCACACTGGTGCTCCGGCGCTATCCGCACCAGCTTTCAGGCGGACAGCGGCAAAGGCTGATCGTCGCCCGCGCGCTGATGCTATCGCCCAAACTGCTGATCGCCGATGAGCCGGTGTCGATGGTCGATGCTTCGCTGCGCGCCACGATCCTCAAGAACATCCATGACCTGAAGGACAAGCACGGCATCTCGATCCTCTACATCACCCACGACCTTGCCACCGCCTATCACGTGAGCGATTACGTCATGGTGCTCTACCACGGCCGCGTGGTAGAAGCCGGCCCGCCGAAAGAAGTGATCGGCGCGCCGCAACATCCCTATACCCGACTGCTGATCGACTCGATCCCCTGGCCCGATCTCGATCGCGATTGGGGCTCAGCCGAGGAGGCGCAGAAGGGGCTCGAGGCGCTGGCGGAAGGCAAGGCGGCCGACACCGTGTTCCGTGGCGATATCCCCGGCTTCGATCTGAGCGTGCGCGCATGAACCACCAATTGCGTTTCACCGCCGAGAAGATTGGCAAGCGGATCGATCTGATCCGCCCGCTCATCCTCCGCGCGCGTCATCCCCTGCCCGAGTTCGACCTCGAGGAACTATTCGACGCCACGGCCAAACCCGGCACCGGCACGCCGCGCGGTGCCGTCGCCTGGGACAGCTACTGGGCTGGGCAGAACACGCATTTCGTGCTGCGCAGCCGGTTTGATGTGCCCAAGGATTACACAAACCCGGCGCTTTATCTGCCGCTCGGCGTGGCGGGCGACATCTTCACCCACCCCGAGGCGCTTCTGCACATCGACGGCCGGGCCCTGGCCTCCGCCGACCGGCATCACCAGCTGATCGCGCTGGACCCGGCGCTGGCCGATGGCACCGAGCACGAACTGATGCTGCAGGGCTGGACCGGTCTAACCGGCTGGCCGCCCGATCCGAAGAACCCGGATCGCCTGCAGATTCGCCCCTGCCATGTGGTCGACGTGGATCCTGACCTGCGCGACTTCCTAGTGCTGGCCGAGGTGGCGCTGGACGTGGCCACCAGCCGCGACCCCGGCGACCGGCTGCGCGACCGGATGTTGCAGGCGCTTGACGTCGCCTTCGTCACCCTCGACACCCGCGATCCGCTTGGCGACGCGCTGCGCGCCTCCGTCCCGGACGCCCACGCGGGGTTGAAGACCTCCTTGGCCGAGATCGCACCGCCCGACCCCGAGATCCTGCACGCGGTGGGCCATGCGCATATGGACATCGCCTATCTCTGGCCCGTTGATCAGATCCGCCAGAAGAACGCCCGCACCTCGTCCAACGTGTTGCGCCTGATGGAACAGGACAAGGGGTTCTGCTTCTCGCATTCCCAGCCGCAGCTTTACGACTACACGAAACAGGACTTCCCCGAAATCTTCGAGGCGATCAAGGCGCGTGTCGCTGAAGGCCGCTGGGAGGTCATGGGCGGCATGTGGGTGGAAAGCGATTGCAACATCCCCGGCGGCGAGGCGCTGGTGCGACAGATCCTGCTGGGCCGGACATATTTCCGCGACACATTCGGTGACGTCGAAACCCCGGTTCTCTGGCTACCCGACACGTTTGGCTTTCCTTGGTCGCTGCCACAGCTGATGAAGCTCTCGGGGCTGGAGTATTTCGTCACTAACAAGTTGAATTGGAACCAATACAACAGGATGCCCTCATCCACCATATGGTGGCAGGGGCTGGATGGATCGCGCGTGCTGGCGCAGTTCCTTACTACTCCGCGCGAGGTGCAGCACCTGCCCTTCCCGACCAACTACAAGTCTGATCTGAGCGCGGCCGAGGTGATCGGCACTGTCACAAACGCCACCTCCGGTCCTGATGTGAACAACTTCCTGATCGCCTACGGCTACGGCGACGGCGGCGGGGGGCCGAGCGAAGAACTGATCCTCAAGTCGCGCGCCTACGAGGCAATGCCCGGCGCACCCAAGGTTCAGATGGGTCGTATCGGCCCGGCGCTGGAGGCAATCCGGGAGCAATCGGACCGTTTGCCGACTTGGAACGACGAGCTATACCTTGAAGGACACCGCGGCACACTGACCTCGCAGGCCTGGATCAAGCGCGCCAACCGGCTGGCGGAACGGGCACTGCATGACACCGAGGCGGCTGTGGTGTTAGCCTGGCCAGACGGCGCGCCGCAGGAGATACGCGAACGGTTGAAAACAGCCTGGCGCACGGTCTGCCTCAATCAGTTCCACGACATCCTGACCGGCACCTCGATCCCCGTGGTCTTCGAAGACGCCCGGCGCGACTACGCGGCAGTGCAGGCCGACACGAGCGCCCTGCGCGACATGGCCTTCGCCCGGCTGAGCGGTGGCCAAGGCACAAGCCTGTTTAATCCCGCGCCAGTGGCATCCGCGCCGGTGACCTTCCTGCCGGGGAGCGACGAAGGCCAAAGCGTCGAAGGCGGCAGTCTTGTTGCCGCCGGTTCTCTGGCCGCCTATGGGCTCGTGCCGCTGTCGCAGGCAGATATCCCGCCGCCGCCCGTCACACTCACTCGTGAGGGCGATGATTTCATCCTTGCAAATTCTCTCTTGCGATTGACCATTTCCCGCGACGGCGCGTTGACCGGCCTGTATCACCTGCCGACCGGGCGCGAGGCGCTGGCCCCGGGGGAGACCGGCAACCAGTTTTGGGCCTTCGAGGACCGGCCGCTTTCCTGGGATGCTTGGGACATCGACGTCTTTCACGAGGATCGCAGCCAGCGAATCGACGGGACAGCTGAAATCGAGATCGTGGAGGACGGCCCCCTGCGCGCCGCCCTGCGCATCAACTGCACCTATCGTGACAGTCACATCACCCAGGACATTCGCCTCACCGCCGGAAGCCCGCGCGTCGACTTCGTGACCGAGATCGACTGGGCCGAGCAGCACACGCTGCTCAAGGTCGCATTCCCGGTGAATATCCACCAGTCGCGCGCCACCTACGACATCCAGTGGGGCGAAATCGAAAGACCAACCCATCGCAACACCACTTGGGACTATGCCCGCTTCGAGGTTCCCGCCCAGAAATGGGCCGACCTCGGCGAAGGCGGGTTCGGCGTCGCGCTGCTCAACGATTGCAAATACGGCTATGACATCCGCGACAACGTGATCCGCCTGACGCTGGTGAAATCCTCAACCAGTCCCGATCCAGGCGCCGACCAGGGGCGTCACCGGTTCACCTATGCGCTCATGCCCCATGCCGGGGACCGGGCCGATGTCCGGGCCGAGGCGCGGCGACTGAACGATCCGGTGATCGTCCTGCCCGGTGTCACAGACAGGCAGCCGCTCGTGTCCTGCGGTGCCGAAAATGTCATCATGGAAACGCTGAAGCCGGCCGAAGACGGGCGCGGCTTTATCCTGCGGCTCTATGAGGCAGATCGCAGGCGCGGCCCGGTGCGACTGGTTTTCGGGCGCGCGATGCAGAGCGTCACGGTCTGCGACCTGCTGGAAAACGACATGAGCACGCTGGAGCTCGACCAGAACAACGTTACCCTGACGCTGAAACCTTTCGAAATCCTGTCTCTGCGCTGCCTGCCCGAGATCGCAGGAGGTGTGTCATAAAACCGGTCGAGGTCGTGCAGCCAGATCCTGCGCAAGCTGGCGTCCTATCCCCGCCAGAACGACCTTGCCGTCGCCTTGCGCGAGGTCGGCCGCGTCGAGCGGACGCTGTTCATGATCGAATGGGTCCTGAACACCGACATGCAGCGCCGCGTCAAGATCGGCCTCAACAAGGGCAAGGCGCACCACGCGCTGAAGAACGCGCTGCGGATCGGCCGACAGGGTGAAATTCGCGACAGGACGACCGAGGGTCGGGGTGCAGGCCAAGCGCGGAACGGTTGATGCGGCAGGGAAGTCGCGTTCGGGAAACGCCAACGTGGCAGAAATTCTGAACCAAGTGACCGTGATGCTTGGCCACGCGATCTTCGATCCCGATGCCAACCGCGAGGTGCTAGTCGACCACGCCGACCTCGTCGCAGGCAGGACGATTACCAAAGCGGCACGTAACTGGCTCGGCGCGCAACTCGACGCGCCCCGCCGCAGCCAGATCATGTTCCTCGACCGGGAGGACATCCTGCGGCTCTTCATCCTGTCAAACATGCCCCTACCGGTGGTGGCCGACGTCGACGACGATCTACCGTTCTAATAGCTGATACCCATAGAACAGAACTGTAGGCGATTTCCCACGGATTTTCGAGCGACTGCCGAACACCATTGGGGGCGTAACCCGGCATTGGAATTTTAGGGGGTGATCTGGAAGCCAAGCAACCTAGCGGCTTGCGCAATCGTTCGCCTCAGCACGGGGTCGTTCAACGACAAGTTAACATCAGGAGAAGCTGGCATGGCCGGAAGGCCTCGTTCGAAAAGGGCGAATGCGATCGTCCCGCCCCCCGACATCGAGGATCGGTAGCGAATGCCGTCGATGTCCGGATAGGCATCATAGAAGTCTCTGCTCCACCCACGACAAATCTCGCGTCGGCCGGATGAGATCAGGGCGGAGGCCCCGATACGGGTCGTCCAGTGGCCGGTCAGATCTAGCAGCTTCAGATCCAGGGTGGTCGAGAAAATGCTCAGGAAAGGCTTGCCCGTCGTAAGGTCGATGGTGCGGGAGGATTGGAACACCTCCGCCAAAGCGGAAATTGCAGCATCAGATCCCTGCTCGACGGCGTAAAGGATGCCGCGGTCGCCGATGACAGGAGCGCCGGAACTGGACGGCAGGTGGTGATCGAACCTCGAAGAGGTGGGCCCGAAAAACCTGAACTGTGAAAAACCTGAAAGATACCTCGTATCAGAGGACCAGATCCGAAGCAGTTCGTGGCCTGCCGGCAGACGGTAAATCTCCGGGGCGACCTTCGACAAGGCGGCCGCGCCGAGAGAGGATGGCAAGGTCTCGGCCACGAAGTCTCGTCTTTCTTACAGGCCGGCGACGAGTATCTGAACCGACGCGGGGTCTCCGCCCGAAAGCAGCCAATCGCGGGGCGACATTCCCTCAAGATCTTCATTGGGTAGCGCGAAGGCTTGCTCCACGGCCTCGGGCGAAAGGCTGCGCGTGGCCGCCGAAAGGACGCGCGAAAGATGGGGAAGCTCGCCATCCTCGGTCAGCTGAAAGGCGGGAATGAGCCATCCATGCCCCCTCGACTGGCGTATCGCAAGAAGTGTGCCTTCCTTGATCCGCTGGCGAAGGCGACTGGCACTGACGCCGAGACGGGCCGCCGCCTCGGCGGATGGCACGGCGCTGGAGATCATCAGGGCCCGCCTGGTCATGCCTTCGATCACCGGATCGGCTCGCAGGAAGCCAGCCTTGTTGAGGGGATCAGACGTGTCGACCCCGAAGCGCGCAAGCGTTGCTTGCCCTTTCTCATCAAGAGAAGGCTTCTTGTCGCGGTATTCGTTGGCGCGCTCGATGATCTGCGCAGCCAGATGCATCGCAGCTTCCGCCAAGGCGCCGCGGTTGCCATCCTCAAGCGCTTCCTCGATAACGGATACATCCTGCTCGAAGCTCTTTGATGGCTTCCACCCTGCCACGGCTTTTGAATGTAGACTTTCCATGAACTGCATCGCGCACCTCCTCGAGACAATATAGTGCGTTAGGTTCCGTTAGTAAAGGTGCGTTAGGCTCCGTTAGTAAAGGTGCGTTAGGCTCCGTTAGGCGCATATCGCTTGTCACCCGTCTTAGCGCGTCAACACCTCAAAAACAGAAGTGGAAGGTAACCAGTATCTGTTATGGGTTATGGCAAGGCGATGCCCTGTCCGCTGGACCGAGTGAGCCGCCAGTTCCATGCGCCAGCGCCCAACGTCTTATGGGTGAGCGACTTCACGTATGTCGCAACCTGGCAGGGGTTTGTCTATGTGGCGTTCGTCATTGATGTTTATGCGCGCCGGATCGTCGGGTGGCGCGCCAGTCGCACGGCCAATGCCGGCTTTGTCTTGGATGCTTTTGAGCAAGCCATTCATCAACGCAGACCGGCGCAGGACCAATTGGTGCATCACTCAGATCGCGGGTCGCAATACCTGTCGATAAAATACACTGAACGGCTGGCCGAGGCCAAGATCGCGCCATCTGTCGGCAGCGTCGGGGACTCGTATGACAACGCTCTGGCCGAAACAATCAACGGCTTGTTCAAGGCCGAGGTCATCCACAGACGTGGCCCATGGCGCAGTTTTGAAGCCGTCGAATATGCCACCCTTGAATGGGTCGAGTGGTTCAACAACCGCCGCCTGCTGGAGAGCCTATCGGAAATATCCCGCCCGCAGAAGCCGAGGCAAACTTCTACGCTGATCTGGAAAGATCAGACATGGCCGCGTAACTAAGACAAATCAGCCTCCGGCAAACCCGGCGCGGTTCATATGTTTTTTTAAGTGTCAGGAGGGAGTATGTCGGAGTTCTGGCTTGGCGTAGCGCAGACGGCAATCGGTTCGGGCATAGGCTTCGGGCTCGGCATCCTCGCTTTTCACTACCAACAGAAGAGACAAGCCGATCTACAGTTGAACGCGGACTGGAGGAGAGCGCTGGACGCCCTCAACCGTCTAAGCACCGCCGCCGGGGCGAACATCGAGGCCCTTGCCAACTCCAAGCTGCAACTGATCGAGGCGATGCGCCCCGAGGTCGAGAAGATGAAAGCAGCCTCAGTCGATATTTACGACACTCGACCGGCAGACCGTTCCAAGAAGCTGCCAGCTTTGAAAGCGCTGTCAGAGTCGTTGCAGCACTTCTACATGAGCCTTCCCCGAACGTCCGTGATGCCTCCGCCCGATGCTGTTGAATATTCATCGCTCAGAAAGGACATGCCTGCGCTTTCGCTTTTTGTTCACCGCGCTATGGGGATGATGCAGGAACTTAACGAGCGGATCGTGTCGCGGAATTCCCTTATTGCGGAGCACGCTCGTGAGGGCGGGACCGGTGCAGGTATGAGCGGCGAACGCCTCATCTACTATTCAAGCATGCTGGCGAGCGAGGGCGAAGCTATCTGCGTTCATGTTGACGATGCGATCGACTTCTGGCGACTGGTCGCTGATCAGGTGAAGGCCTATATGACCCACAAAGCGAAGGGCGAACCCTTTACCGAGTATCGGCTTGTGCCTAAGGCTATTGAGGCTCTGCCCAAGGAGGAGTTGTTCCCTGCTATGCGTGAGCAATTGGTCACCTTCGGGAACGGCGATAACGCCTGAGTAGGCTTTATCAACTCTTGAACGATTAAAAGAATGTAGAACCAGAAAACGGTCGTTTTGGTCCCTGCGCCCTGCCCTACCAGATTTCAACAAGTTGACCTGGACAAAAACCCATGACAAAACTGTCGGAGTATTGGGAGGTTTGTGTCCATGATTTTAGGGTATGCGCGGGTATCGACTCGGGACCAGAACCTTGACGGTCAGCGTGACATTCTCGCCTCCGCCGGGGCGGAACGAGTATTTGCGGACACGATCACCGGAACTGCCCGAAATCGGCCTGAACTGGACCGGCTTCTGACCGAGCTTCGGGCCGGAGACGTCGTCGTTGTCACAAAATATGACCGTCTCGCCCGAAGCCTGAAGGACCTTCTAGAGCTCGTCGACCTGATCCAGGAGCGCGGGGCCGGTTTCCGATCTTTAGGAGAGGACATCGACACGACCAGCCCTGCCGGTCGCTTGGTGTTTCATGTTTTTGCGTCGATCGCCCAGTTTGAACGGGAACGGATCGTCGAACGAACGAGGGAGGGGCTGGAGGCTGCCCGTAAGAGAGGTCGGGTGGGGGGGCGACCCCCTGCCCTTTCACCGGCTCAGAAGATCGAGGTGAAACGGATGCGAGACGTGGAGCATCGGCCTCTTTCGGAGATAGCCTCATTGTTCAAGGTCAGCGAAAAAACGATCAGGCGGGTGGCCTGACCGGAGACGGTGTCGGGGCCTGCACAGCCTCATCGGTGTGGTCTCGCTCCAGTTGGTGTGCCCCAACTAGCCCCCGTAATGCTCTTCCAGGATTTCGACGGCCTTCTCCAGAGTCTCGCCAAGTCCCCAACCCATACGGTCCGCCAGCGCGCAGTAGGCCGCAATCGTCTCCGGCCGAGCCTTGAGGTTGAACTGGGCGTTCCGGCCCGTGCGACGGCGGCGCTGAGGCACCGCGGCCCCTGACCCCTCGACCGGGCCTTCGACCGCCTTTGGTTCACGGCTTCGGAATCCTGATACCTCCGCAGCAAGGCTGATTTCTCCGGATGGCGGGCGCGGAACCGGGGCCTGTCGAGGCTTGAAATCACTCAGGTCAAGATCGTCCGGATCATCAGAAAAACCCAAGTTTGCGCGGTCGCGTCCCATGTTACTCCACCTCCCCTGTTGCTCTGGCGGCCTTAAGCCGTTCAACCACCTCGCCGACGAAGGCCCGTGCGTTCTCGACTGCCTTATCGACATTGCTGACCAGGTCCCGATCAAGATCCTCCAACAGCCCGCCATAATCGAGAATGTCGCGGTAAGCTGCGCGTTCAATGATGGATGCCCCGAATACCGGGATCCCTGCCTGGTCGAGCTGTTCCCGCACGTTCCGGATCGCACGTGAGGCCACGGCCGCGCTGGTCCTGGTCAGGAGAACCGCATGGGAAATATCACGACGCGCCATCCGCGCCTGATTGCGGATGAGACGGATGGTCTTCGCTGCGCCCTTGGCGTCCATGGATGAGCCTTGAGTCGGGATGATCACGAGGTCGGACATGCCGATCGCGTTGGCGACCATCAAGCTGGCAGTCCCCTCCAAATCGATCACTACAAACTGCGCCTCGGCTGCGGCCGTTTCGATCTGATCGACGATCGACTCCTCCGTCACTTCGCTAACGATCGTGATATTGGTAGGGCGTCCAGGAAGTGCTCCCCATTGCGATATCCATTTTTCGGGATCGGCGTCGATGATCGTAACGCTGGCACCCCGGCTCGCCAGTTCGGAGGCGAGGAGGAGCGCCGAGGTGGTTTTTCCAGCTCCACCCTTGGGGTTAGCGAAAGCTATGACCGGCATGAGGCATCCTTCTGCAACATGGTTCGACCCAACTATAGAGTATTTGGTAGCTAGCAGCTAGCACCATAACTATAGTAGCTATCTGCTAGCTAACTGATATCTTTAAGCTATCTAGTAGCTAACTGATATTTTTCATAGAAGCTGTAGGTATGGCTAGCTTCAAGAGGCAGTAAAAAAGGCCTGGTCGTCCACCCACATTCAGTGGGCAAATCCGCCGATGAGCGCGAAAAGTGAGGAATCCGGGCAAGCTTCGCGGCCAGACCCAAACTTTGCCCAACTCATTGTTAAATATTTGTTTTTATTTATTCGGCGAACACCCCATCCCTCTTAAGTGTGAGGTATTCGGGGAAATGTGAATGAAGTGGAGGAGTATCTTTCACACTTGGTGATCCTACTCTATTCTGCATCTTGTGAAGAAGCATGATCAGGACACAACACTTAAGGTTTTCGACCTGAAACCCCGACGGGATCAGGCGGTGAAGCCGGCTGAACTGATTCAGATCACCGGTCACCAGGCGCTCACGCTGAACGCGCGCCGTTCGATCACCATTCTCTGGCACAATGCCCACATGCAGGGCGTTGTTGAAGGTAAGGATTATACGATCGAGATCGACGATCTGAAGCCGGACAGCCATAAAGGTTACGAGCAGGTCGAAGAGGCGATCGAGGCGCTCATGTCGACCATATTGAAGGTCCGTCTCTCTGACGGTCGGACACGGCGCGTTCAATTCCTGGGCGGAAACGATCTCGATGATCCTGACCGTCCGGCCGGAGTGCTAAACTACAGTTTTGACAAGCGGCTCGTTGAAATCCTTCAGGATTCCGCGATCTGGGGAAAAATCTCGATCCCCGTCCTGATGGCCTTCAGCTCAAAATACTCGGTGAGCTTGTATGAGCATATCAGCCAGTGGACTGGGCTCACCCGAAAAAGCTATCAAGATTTTACCCTAGACGATTTCCGGGAGCTTCTAGGGGTGGAACCGGGGCGGTATGCCGCCTTCGGAGCCCTGAACAAGCACGTGATCAAGCAAACCGTTCTGGAACTCAACGCACTCGCCTCATTCGGCGTGACCATCGTGCCCATCAAAACCGGCAAAAAGGTATCCCACATCCGGGTCGGCTGGTGGCAGAAGGAAAAGGCCGAAATGGAAGCAGCTTGGCGTGAAGTGCATCGCTCTAAGGTTGGGCGGAAAGCAAGGATCACGGGGACAGCGACGACCGTGACTGACCCATACCCAAGCCCGAACAGGCTCGCCAGGCGGGGTAGGGGGGACGTGCAAAGCCTCATCGACGACGGCGAATAAAGCGGATACTGCCTGTGGATAACTCACCTGAGCCTCCCCAAAAACCTCACTTTAATGCCCCGGATCCCTCACAGTATGCCCCGAAAACCTCACCGGAGCCCCCGGATCCCTCACATTATAACAAGCAAGTCCTTGATAAAGCTTTTCAAATTAACCCTGAATCTTAGAATCTTGAATCTTGAATTTAAGAGAAGGAGCATGGGGATCGAGAAACCGTCGTTCTGGCCATTCCATTAAAAACGACCCGCCAACAGAGACCAACTTATCAGAACCCCTTTCGCCACATTCCAAAAGCCAGTTGCCTAGGGTCAGGACCCATTGATTTCCGCTTGGCTGCGTGATTCACGGTTCGAAAAACGAGCGGTGAACATGTCTGATCTTTTCTGGCTGACCGATGCGCAGATGGCGCGTCTTGAGCCCTTCTTTCCAAAGTCCCACGGCAAGCCTCGCGTCGACGACCGACGTGTGCTGAGTGGCATTATCTTCATCAATCGCAACGGCTTACGGTGGCGCGATGCACCTGCGGCGTATGGGCCTCATAAGACGCTGTACAACCGTTGGAAGCGATGGAGCGATAAGGGCATCTTCGCCCGGATGATGGCTGGCCTGGCTGCTGAACACGGCGAAGGGAAGACTGTGATGATCGACGCCACCTACCTGAAGGCGCACC
>NZ_JACNMM010000022.1 GCF_020529025.1 Oceaniglobus trochenteri | reverse complement strand
GCGGTTTCGACTGCGAGGATTGATGTTCAGCAGGAAATAACGCGCGACAAGACAAAAACGGCCAAGAATGCGCTCTGGTTCTTCGGAGTCGGCGTGTCGCAATATGAAAACGCCTCCCAGAATCTGGAATTTGCCGCGAAGGATGCGACAGCGCTGGCTGAACTCCTGGAGAAGCAAAGTCACGGCCTGTTCTCGGAGGTGCATACCAGGGTGCTGACCAATGAGGGAGCCACCGAACGCGATGTGCGGGTCGAAATGAACGAATTCCTGTCCCGGTCGGAACCCGATGACGTGGTCATTGTCTTCATCGCCGGCCACGGAGTGACCGACAATGACCAGAACCTCTACTTCGTCACCCATGATGCCGATCTGGCGCGGCCGTATACCGGGATGAACGTGGAACGCTTCCGTTCCTTCCTCGAGACACGCCCGCTCAATCAAAGCGCCCTTCTTCTGATCGATATCTGCCATTCGGGCACCGCCGGTCGTGTCGTCTCGGAAGATGCGGTTCAAAAACTGTCGGACGGCACCGGCGCGATTGTCTTTTCGTCCTCCTCGGGGTCGGGGCTGGCCTATGAGGATTCTAGCTTTGGTGGTGGCCACGGGGCCTTCACCGCTGCCTTGCTGGACGCGCTACGCGGTATGGCGGACAGCGACACCGGCAACCGCGACGGCCAGAATTCGCTGCAGGAGATGGTGATCTTTACCTCGGCCGAAGTGCCCCGCCTGACGCAAGGCCTGCAGCGCCCGACCATTCCCATGATGGCGCAGGGCCTCGACTACGGCATTTCCGCCGCCGATTAGGGTCACGATCAGTCTCGCGTCATAGACAGAACATGCGTTGCGACAAGGGCCGCAGCGGGCAATATTGCCGAGGGCACTGTCTTTGCGAGGACGGTTTGTCGGCACACGCAGTTATGGATGAGTGGGGCCGGTCCAGACCCGAGTCGTTCCAGTGGTCGGCAAAACACAATGGCTCAAAGGTCGTTTTCGACAGGCTTGAGCACTGGTTTGCCGACAACATCAGCTAAGGCTCTACAGCGCCTGAACAATCAGCGGTGATCCTGACATTCAGGCGGGAATGCCAGCCGCCCCTTTCAGGACAAGGACAAGGAGTGTCACTGTCAAACGACATCACCAACTGACCCCTGGGCGTCACGAAGAACTGCCCCCCTTCATTCTGGGCTGAACATTTGTGTTGCCTTGCGGCGGATGGTGACGACATGGCTTGTGGTGCAGCATCCGGTCGAGGATCACGGTGGCAACTACGGGGTCGCCGAAGACGGTGCCTCATGCGCCCCCTGCCCGGTTCGAGGTCACCAGCAGGGCACCGCGTTCATAGCGGCGGCTGACCAGTTGAAAGAACAGGTGGGCAGCATCGGGCTCGAAGGGGAGGTACCTGCCGTTCAGTGCATCAGGTGGCGCGCGGCTCTTCCATCTGCTGAGCAAACTCTACGAGCGCACCAGTGTCGTCATCACCACGAACTTGAGCTTCAGTGAATGGGCGACCGTCTTTGGAGAGCAACGATCAACGCCGTGGCGGCGCGGTATGGGGTGAAGCCGAACCAGTTGTCGGCGTGGCGATGCCTGGCGAAGCAGTGGAAGCTGGTCCTGCCCTCCGCCGAGATGTCGGATGAGCCCACGGCCTTCGCCCCGCTCGTCCTGTGCGAGCCGCAGCCCCCGTAGGCGCCGCAGCCCTCGAGGCAGTTCGACGACAGCCTGCGCCTCGCCTTCGGTGACGAGACGATCGCACTTACCGCCGACACCTTGGCAGTGCGGATTGCCGAGATCGTGCATGCGCTCGGGACGTCCTCGTGATGATGCCGACCCACAGGGTGCTGCGATCGACTTGGATGCCGGAGCGGGCAAGGATCTGGCTTTGCCGGTAAAACGGCAGGTGGTCCGCGAACTTGGACACCAGCACATGGGCGATGGCACCCTCGGTCGCCAGCCCGCCCTCGATCAGCCAAGGCGCGGCGACCGCCTGGGTGAGCCCATCCGAGCAGGTACGGCAGGCATACTTCGGCCGGATGTCGACCAGCACACGAAACCTACCAGACTGCCCTCACGGACGACGGCATCGGCGAACTTCGCGACATGCTCGGGACTGCCCGGATATCGACCGAGAAATGGCAAGACTTCCTCGAGGACTTTGTCGGCGATCCAGACATCATCGCACGCGTCAAGGACATGCCACTGCGGTAACTATCGGGCGCTTACCAGGATTCTGCGTCTTGCTTTGCAGAACGGAAGCGCATTCCTTGATCTGACCGGACGCCATCACATCGACGACTTTTATCTTAACAAGATCACAACCGCGCAGCTTGCTGTCGATAGCCAGATTGAAGAGTGCCAGATCCCGGTGGTTCTCGGCCAGTTCAAGCCGAACGCGGATCGCCTAGGCATGTTTGGGTTTGAGTGGTCGTTTCTGACCGACGATCCGGCCCTTGTTCCAGGCCGGGCGAAGCGCGCGAATGGCGGGTAAGTTTGGTGTTTGCATGACTGATACTCCGATCCACCATGCCCTCCCAAATCGACAACCCGACGTTGACAAGACTTCATATCACATGATGCTGCGTTGCATCCGAGGTCGGCTCTGAGCCCAAACCTCCCAACTTGTTGCAGAGCGGCGAATGTCAGCTGTCCCGGCGGAGGCCGTTTTTTACTATCTCGGCCTTCGTCCAATGGGTGTCGCTTTGGACGTGCCCCTCACGGACATATTTCGCGACATGTGTGGCCATGTCGTTTTCAAAAAATGATGAAACAGGCCTCACAACAAAGCCTTCTTGGTTCTCAAGGTCTAAGAGGTCGAGCACCGACCGTATTGCAACGTCATCGAACCGACCTCGTTGAAGTGCAGGGACAGGCTTCACGCCCAATTCCTCAAAGCGGCCTAATGTTTCATCCCAGCCTTGGACTTCGTTATCTACGATCCAAGCAAAGCCGAGGAAATAAGACGGTAAATCGTCATAAGCCACTGAATGCTTTGCAAACAAGTATTCTCCTACAATCCGCTCATCGCCGGAAAGACTTGGCGAAATTCCAGCCGCAAACGCCTTCATCCAATCGCGGGATGCGTGGTATCCGCTGTCAGGGCTTCGGGCATGGCAACCGCCCGCGAAGATTGTCGTGTTCTCGCCGTCCATCTTTTCGGTGAACACGACTTCATCGGTACCCTGTAGATAGGTAAGGTCTTGAATGATCTTGTCATCACTCCCAACACCCGGCGAGGTAGGCAAGTGGAATGTACGTCCGTATTTCTTCATGCAAATCTAATAGCAGAACCGCTTCGCGGTAGGAAGAGCGCCGCTGAAGCGGTCCTTCATTCGGAGATGGCGAACGGCAACTTCGTCCGCTGACCATCCGTTCGCTCGTCGAGAATGCTGCGCGATGTGCGAACGGCAGGTCTGGTGAAGCCGCATTGCGGCAACAGGTTCACCCTCCAAAGGCAGGTAAGGGCCGTCTGCGCCTACGCATTCGCTGGCGCTTCCCGCAACTCGTTCAAGGCATCGGCCGCGATTTCGAACGACCTCACCCGCGCTGCATGATCGTGGATCATCCCGGTCACCATCAGTTCGTCCGGTCGATAGGTCTTGATGAGAGAGGCGAGGCCTTCCTTTACCGTTGCAGGCGAACCGGTGGCCGAACAGGACAGGGCTTGCTCTACCTGCGCCAGAACGGGCGCCGGGACTTCCAGATCGATGTCATGGGTGGGGTATGGAAGTTTGCCCGGCTTGCCGGTTCTAAGTCGTGCAAATGCGAGGAGTTGGGAAGAGCGTAGAAAGTTTGCCTCCCTATCCGTGTCCGCAGCGCAGACCCCGGCGGCAATCATCACGTGTGGTTTTGCGAGGTGGTCGGACGGTCGAAAAGTGTTGCGATAGATCGAAAGCGCCTCATCCAGCAGCGCCGGGGCGAAATGCGAGGCAAATGCATAGGGAAGACCCAAATATGCCGCCAGTTGCGCACCGTAGAGGCTGGAACCCAGGATCCAGACCGGGACATGCGTGCCCTCACCCGGGATGGCGCGAACGGATTTCCCCTCTGGCGAGGCTTCGAAATAGCCGATCAACTCCTGCACGTCCTGGGGGAAGCTGTCCTCCGGCGCCATGTGACGGCGAAGCGCCCGTGCGGTTGCCATATCGGTACCCGGCGCTCGGCCCAGTCCCAGATCGATCCGCCCGGCATGAAGCGTCGCAAGCGTTCCGAATTGTTCGGCAATGACAAGTGGCGCGTGGTTTGGCAGCATGATCCCCCCTGCGCCAATACGCATGGAATTGGTCGCAGCGGCCACATGACCGATCACGACAGCCGTCGCCGCACTGGCAATGCCGGGCATGTTATGATGTTCGGCCAGCCAATAGCGGTGATATCCGGCCCTCTCGGCCGAGCGTGCAAGGTCAACCGTATTCGCAAGGGCATCTGCCGCGGTTTCCCCTTCGACGATTGGCGAAAGATCGAGAAGCGAGAATTGCTGCATGATGGCCTCCGTTTTTCTTCAGGTAGTCACCGGAATGCACAAAGCCAAGGCCATTCACATCTTTCGCTCGGGGCGCACAGACGTTCGTAGATGTGGTCAGGTGGTCTGATCCCCGCAAACTGGACCGTTTGCAGTTGGAGCCTTCCACAGTGGTTTCCAAACTGGGAGAGGAGCGGACTCACATGAAAGGCATCGAAGTTTTCGGATGCTTAGAAGGAGTTCATTCTCAAGCAGGGCAAGGAAGGCACACCGGTGGCTGAGATCTGCCGGAAGGCTGGGATCAGCCATGCGACCTACTATAACTGGAGTGCCGGCGGATATCTGAATAGCCCCGCGTTTCTTAGACGCCTTCGGCTCTCAGTTTCCGCTGCCGTTCGAACTCGACGGGCGACAGCATCCCGTTCCTCGCGTGCTTGCGCTTGGGGTTGTAGAACATCTCGATGTAATCGAACACGTCTCGCCGTGCTTCCTCGCGGGTTCTGTAGGCCCGGCGCCTGATCCGCTCGCGCTTGAGCAGGTTGAAGAAGCTCTCTGCGACGGCGTTGTCGTGACAGTTCCCGCGGCGGCTCATCGAATGTTCAAGATTGTGGGCTCTCAGGAATGCGGCCCAATCCATGCTGGTGAACTGGCTGCCCTGGTCCGAGTGGATCAGCACCCTGACCTTCGGCTTTCGGCGCCAGACGGCCATGTGCAGGGCCAGCAATACGACGTCGGTCGTCTGGCGGCTTTGCATCGACCAGCCGACCACACGGCGGGAGTAGAGGTCGATGACCACGGCGAGGTAAGCGAAGCCCTCCAGCGTCCGGATGTAGGTGATGTCGGTCACCCAGGCCCGGTCCGGGGTGTATTGACCCAGCGGAATCTGCTCAGGTTAAGCCGCTAATCTGAATGCCTCGGCAGGCGTGCGCATGGCAAGCGCCTGGTGAGGGCGGCGGTTAGCCCCGTTCAGTGATCTGCGCGACCGCGTCCCGCTTGAACTCATCGCTGAACTTGCTGCTGCTCATCATGGCCTCCTTGCCTCAAAATTAGCGAAGAAGGCGTCCACGATACGCGGGGCTATTCAAACCCTCGAACGGAGAATGCCGCAGGAGAGGTCACTGGCCCAGTCAGGCTCACACTGCGATCATGGGGCCTAAGGTTTCGCCACGCTTGGATTCAGTTCAAGAATAAGTAAGCTTACATTCCTTGCCGATTCCGCTTCACAATCCAAGTCTTGCAAACGCTTCGGGCGGGGCGTCGTTGGCGCGCATCAGGCTTGTCATCTGGTCCGACAGCACCGCAACGACCTCAGGCGCGTCGACGAGCGGCGCCACCTGGCCCGGATCGGTCTGCAGATCAAACAGAACAGTACCCGTGTCCTGGTAGCAATCCTGCCCCATCCCGCGCAGCAAGGGCTGTTTCTCGGTGCCGGGTATTTTCAGCAACCGCGTGCCCTTGGTAAAGCTGAACGGTTCCGACAGGGTAACATCCGCAAGGTCGGTGGGATCGAACAGCGAAGCGATGCGCGTCGGCATCAGCGTGTACTCGAACAGGTCGCTTTC
Source organism: Oceaniglobus trochenteri (assembly GCF_020529025.1). Taxonomy (GTDB): domain Bacteria; phylum Pseudomonadota; class Alphaproteobacteria; order Rhodobacterales; family Rhodobacteraceae; genus Oceaniglobus; species Oceaniglobus trochenteri. The sequence goes on along the minus strand of NZ_JACNMM010000022.1, from coordinate 23,293 downwards.
GCGCATCGGATCCGGATAGCGGAAATAGGTGTAGCGCCCGTCGGTGATATTCGTGGCCGCTCCGAAGGTTCCGAACAAGGCGGCTTGTCGCACAGGTTCGTCCTTGCTCAGCATCGGTAACAGTGAGTGGCCCTCGACCTCGGGCGGCGGCGTCTGCCCGAACATCTCGAGGATGGTTGGCATTAGGTCGATGGTTTGCGTCAGGGATTTGCGTCGGGTCCCGCCCTGATCCGCATGTGTGGGATGATAGATAAACAACGGAACCCGCGCAATTTCTTCATAGACAGGCATCCGGTGCTTGGCCCACCAGCCATGTTCGCCCAGAAGATAGCCATGATCCGTCGTCAGGATCAGGGCGGTGTCGGACCACATGTCGTGCTGGTCGAAATAGTCCAGGACCCGACCCAGCTGTGCATCGCAGAATGCGATCATCGCGTTGTAATTCGCCCGCAACTCTTCGCTTTCGTTGGGGCCTTCCGTCACACGTTCATAGGGCGGCCAGTCGCGGATCGGGCCATCGTAATCGGTTGGAAACCCCTCGCGGTATTTGTCCGGAGCGTGGAACGGCTCGTGCGGGTCGAAGGTTTCGATCTGCAGCAGCCAATCCTCCGCCGTACGGTTCTCGTCCAGAAACGCCAGCCCGGCATCCACGCATTGTACGGAAGGAAAGTCCTTTTCCTCGCGGATGTATTCCCGGTTGACGATGTGGTTGTGGAACAGGCTGCGCGGCTTGTCGTCGAATTGCGCCCGATGGTACTTGTCCCGCAGACGCGCCCAGGGGGCATCGATCTTGGCCTTCCACGGGTCTCGTTCCTGCCCGCGGATAAATTCATAGGTGTTGTAGCGGTTGTGATAGGTCGCACCGCCGTCTTCCCAATAGTGGTAATGATCGGTGACAAAGTGGCTGTAGACGCCATTCCGGCCCAGGATTTCCGGGAAGGAATTGTCGAATGGCTCCAGCGGCCCCCAAGTCCGGTGCAGGAAGCTAAGCCGCCCGGTATGCATGTCCCGGCGGGCGGGCATGCAGGGCAGGCTGCCGACATAATGTGTGTCGAATGTGACCGCACGCCGGGTCAGGCGGTCGAAGTTTGGCGTTGGCACACTTGTCCCGCCATAGGCGCCGAGCGAGCGGCGATTGAGCGAGTCGAACAGAAGGAAAACAGCCTTCATGATGTCACCTATTGAACCTTTCTGCCGTTCAGGCCGCGCGCACGCTGTTTCAGGGCGTTTTCATCGGAATCGAAGATGTGGCACATGGGTTGGCTAGGCGCGACCTTGACCTTGTCGCCGATGGTGACGGCGACCTCGCCCGGTGTCTTCACGACAATGGTCTCGCCGGTCGAGGTGTTGCCGAACAGGATCGTCTCGCCTCCAAGCGGCTCGACGACTTGTACCGTGATCTCAAAGGCCGAAGACGTGCCGGTCGTATCCAGCGCCAGGTGCTCGGGACGGACCCCGAACGACACCCCGTCGCCCTTGCGCGTCTGGCCTGCCTCTACTGGTACGTCGATCATGGTGCCATCGCGCAATTTGACGGTCACGGCCGAATCCGACACCGCCTCGACGGTCGCGGGGACGATATTCATCCGCGGCGAGCCGATGAACCCGGCCACGAAGGCGCTGGCCGGGTAGTGATACAATTCCATCGGCGCCCCAACCTGTTCGATCCGTCCCGCGCGCAGCACCACGATCTTGTCAGCCATGGTCATGGCTTCGGTCTGATCGTGGGTCACGTAGATCATGGTGGCATCGAGCGTATTGTGCAGCTTGGCCAGTTCTACCCGCATATCGACCCGAAGCGCGGCGTCGAGGTTGGACAGCGGCTCGTCGAACAGGAAAACCTTGGGCTCGCGCACGATGGCCCGCCCCATGGCAACCCGCTGGCGTTGACCGCCTGAAAGGGCCTTGGGCTTGCGGTCCAGCAGCGGTTCGATCTGCAGGATGCGCGCGGCCTCATTCACGCGCTGGTCGATCTCGGCCTTGGGAACGCCGGCGATCTTCAGTGCGAAACCCATGTTCTGCGCCACGGTCTTGTGCGGATACAGCGCATAGTTCTGGAACACCATTGCCAGGCCGCGCTTGGAAGCCGGAACCCGGTGAACCGCCTGCTCGCCCACGACGATCTCACCTGCCGAGATCTGTTCAAGTCCGGCAATCGAGCGCAACAGTGTGGATTTGCCACATCCCGACGGGCCGACGATAACTACGAACTCGCGATGTGCGATATCGACGTTGATGTTGTCCAGCGCCGTGAAGGATCCGTATTTCTTGGTGACGTTTCGAAGTTCAAGCTTTGCCATGATCTTACCCTTTCACAGCGCCCGCCGTCAGACCGCCCGCCAGCTTGCTTTGCAGCGGCAGGAAGATCATCAGGGCAGGTAGTGTCGTGACAGCGGACGCCGCCATGACGGCACCCCAATCTACATTCTGTTCGCCAAAGAACTGCACCAGTCCAAGCGGCATTGTCTTCAGGTTGGTGCGCGTCAGGAAGGCCAACGCAAACAGGAACTCGGTCCACATCAACAGGAAGGAATAGGTCGCGGTCGCAACCACACCCGGCAGCATGACCGGGAACACGATGGTCCAAAGCGTCTGGAACTGCGTGCAGCCGTCCATGGTCGCCGCTTCGTCCAGCTCGCGCGGGACGCTTTCCAGGTAGCCGACCAGCAGATACACCGAAAACGGGATCGAAATGGCGACATAGGATGCGATCAGACCGATATAACTGTTCAGGAAACCGATCTTGGCGAACAGCACGAACAGCGGAGTCACGAGGATGATCCAGGGGAACATCTGGCCCAGGATGACAGAGCCGAACAGCCACCTCTTCCCGCGAAAGCGTTTGCGCGAGAAGACGTAGGACGCCATCACCGAGATCACCGTGGATATGACCACCGCGATGAGGCAGACAAAGAGGCTGTTCGCGATGAACCGCCCGAAACCCGCCCGAAAGATCGTCTTGTAATGATCCAGCGTGAAGTCGAAACTGGTGGTCGAGAAAAGGGTCTCGCTGGTGCGCACTGAGCCGATCAGGATCCAAACCACCGGGAAAACCAGGAAAATCCAGACCAGGAAGGTCAGCACCAGTAGCGCGACCGTGGCATAGGGATTGCGGCGGATCGCATGCCCGCCACCCTCCTTGTTGCGTGTGAAGACACTAGCCATGTTTCATTCCCCTCAGAGCACGTCTTTGAATTCGCGCAGTGCGACCAGCCGGAAATAGATCACACCGAAAATCGCCATGATCCCGGCCATGACCATCCCGACAGCAGAGCTGTATCCAAGATGGAAATCGACAAAGCCCTTGATGTAGATGTCGGTCGCCAGGACGTTGGTGAACAACCCCGGGCCCGCACCTGTCGCCAGCCAGACGTAGATGAAGTTGTTGAAGGTCCAGAACACCAGCAGAAGCCCCATGATGACAATCGACGGCATCAGATGCGGCAACGTCACGTGGAAGAACCTGTGGATCGGACCCGCGCCGTCCATCTCGGCGGCTTCGTGCAACTCGTCAGGCACCGACTGAAGCCCCGCAAGGAATGTCAGCGTGACAAGCGGCAGGGTATTCCAGACGATGATGGTAATCAACGCCGGCCACACGGTGTTTACATTCGCAAGAAAGGCAACGGGCTCATCAATCACCCCGATATTCATCAGGAACTTGTTGATCATCCCCTGCCGCCCATCGAGCAGCCAGCGCCAGACCACGACCGCCACGATTGGCGGCGTGGCCCAGGGTACAAGCAGCAAGAGCCGCGAAATCGTCGTAAGCCGGTACCGTTTCAGCGTCGCGGAATTGAGCAGTAATGCAAGGCCAAGGCCAAGGACCAGTCGGATGACGACCGAAACCCCGGTCAACCAGAAGAGGGTGTTCCAAAGTGTGCGGTAGAAATCCTTGCTGGTCAGCAGGTCGGCGTAGTGCTCAAGCCCGACATAGGTGCCGCCTTCCTTCATTCCCAGCAGGCTAAGATCGGTGAGACTGTAGTACAGGTTCAACGCGGTCGGGTAGCCGTAGAAAAATACCAGGAACAGAAAGATCGGTGCCAGCATCAGCACGATGAATCTGCGGTCGTGCGCTTCGACATTCATGATGTTCTCACTTATCAAGCATGTCTTTGACGGTGTTCAGCAGCTCTTCGGCAGCTTCGTCATAGCTGCGCTCACCGATGAAGGCAGATCCAAACATCCGTCCGGTTTCATTCCACATCGAACCGATCTGCGCCGGACCGTCGGAATAGGCGCCCCAGGTACGGGCAACGGCCAGCTGTTCGGCAAAACCCGACATCGTGGCGCCAAAATCGATCTGCGCCAGCGGGGTCTGCTGCGCCGGGAACTGGTTGCCATAGTATTTGGCGATGATCTCGGGGCGGGTCAGGAACTCGATCAGTTTCCAGGCGGCCTCGGGCTCGTCACTATTGGAGTTGATACCCAGCATGCGCCCGCCCAGATGGGTGCTCGATGCTTCGCTACCGGCCGGAACCATAGCCGAGATGAACGGTGCTTCTTCGCCTGGGTGCCGCTTTTCATAGGCGGCGATGATTTCGCGGGCCTGCTGCGGCGGAACAATCGCGACGCCCTGATCGCCGTTGGTCATGCCTTCGATAATGGCGGGATCGTACCAGTCGGTGACGCCAAGCATGGATTGCGGGTTGTGGCCCTCTTTCATGTAGCTGTCGAAATACTCCATCGCCTCGGCGATTTGCGCCTCGGTGATACCGACGTCGAAACCGTCGCCGTCGGCCTTGACCAAAGCGCTGCCGTTCGACCACCAGTAATAGTTTGCAAGGAACCAGATGGTGCTTTGCACGCCGCTGCCCGCAGGGAAGCCAAAGCCGATCTTGCCGGTTTCCTCGTGGATCGTGCGGCTGATGTCGCGCAGCTCGTCCCAGTTTTTTGCCGGCGCGGTGATCCCGGCGTCTTCCATGATGTCGGTGCGATACAGCATCGCCCAAGTGTCCGTCGTCCACGGAACACCGTAGATGCCCCCGTCGGCTCCGATAGCCAGGTTGCTGGCGATGAAATCGTCGTAGCCTGCCTGAAGCGGTGCCTCTTCCCAGAATTCGTTCAACGGGTAGAGCGCACCGGCGGTTCCCAGGTCGCGCGGCCAGACAAAGGCAATATGAACCACGTCCGGACCTTCGCCGACGGCGGCTTCGCGCAGGAATTGCTGGCGGGCCTCGCTCCAGGCGAAGGATTGCAGCTCAACGGAGATATCCGGGTTTTCCACTTCGAACTCGTCCAGCGCAGCACGCATGGCTTCGGATTCGGGATCGTTGAAGCGAAAGATGATATTGCTGTCGGCCCAGACGGCGCCCGACGCAAATAGTGCGATTGCGGTTGCAGCAGCAGTGAATTTGAACGTCATGGTCTTCTCCCTTTTGCGGGGAGTATCGCGAAGATGCGCATACTGCCCCTGTCAGCGCCGATATCGACGCACGTCCAACGTCCGACCGGATGATCCGGATCGGACGCGCCCTTATCCGGCCTTGCCGTATGGCGATGGCACGGTCTTTTGTGTCTGTTCGCCAAGGCCTTCAATGCCCAGCCGCACGGTCTGCCCGGCCTTGAGGTACACCGGGGGCGTCTGCCCCAGCCCCACGCCCGGCGGGGTTCCGGTGCTGATCACATCGCCGGGCGACAGCGTCATGAACTGGCTTACATAAGCGACCAGCTCCTCGACGCCGAAGATCATCGTCTTGGTGTTGCCGTCCTGGTAGCGCTTGCCATCGACTTCCAGCCACATGGCCAGGTCGCGGACGTCGTCGATTTCGTCGGGGGTCACCAGCCACGGCCCGATGGGACCGAACCGGTCATATCCCTTGCCCTTGTCCCACTGCCCGCCGCGTTCGACTTGGTATTCACGCTCGGACACGTCGTTGATCAAGCAGTATCCGGCGATGTAGTCGGTTGCGTCCGCCTCGGAGACATGGCGTGCGGTCTTGCCGATGATGATGCCCAGCTCGACCTCCCAATCCGTTTTTGTTGATCCCGGCGGGATGTAGATGTCGTCATTGGGACCGCAGATCGCGGTATCCGTCTTCATGAATATGATCGGCTCTTCCGGGATCGGCGCGCCGGTCTCTGCGGCATGATCGGCGTAGTTCAGGCCGATACAGACAAACTTTCCGCTGCCGCCGACGCAGGGCCCGATCCGGCTGTCCGCGGGTGCCAGCGGCAGCGCCGACATATCTGCGGGCCGCGGCAGATTTCCGATGGTCTGCGGATTGATGTCAGCCAGTAAGCCAGACAGATCACGAATGTTTCCGTCCGCATCCAGCAGCCCGGGCCTTTCCGCATTCTCTGGACCAAATCGAAGGTATTTCATCGGGTACTCCAGTTCGTCAGTAGGTCGCGCCGCCATCCAGCTGGATCGCCGCACCGGTCATGAAGGCGCTTTCATCTGCCGCCAGGTAGGCCACGCAGGCCGCGATTTCCTCGGGCGTGCCCAGCCGTCCCATGGGCTGACGCGCGATAAAGGCCGAGCGCGCCGCAGCTGGGTCGTCAAAGGCGTTGATCCGATCGTTCAGCGAAGGCGACGCGACGGTTCCGGGGCAGATCGCGTTGCAGCGGATGCCCTCGGCGATGAAATCGGCGGCAACGGCCTTGGTCAGGCCGATGACAGCCGCCTTGGACGCGCCATAGGCAAATCGGTTCGGAAAGCCCTTGATGGACGAAGCGGCCGAGGCGATGTTCACGATGCTGCCCGATCCGGCCGCGCGCATCTTGGGAAGCGCGGCGCGGATCGCGTGGAACATCGGATCGACATTCAGCGCGAAAGACCGCGACCAATCCTCCGGCCCGCAGTCCAGAATCGTACCGTGATGCACCCAGCCGACGCAATTCACCAGGATATCCACGCCGGCGCTCTCGTCGAATTCCGCCGCTACCGCCTCGGGGTCGGCGGCGTTCATCGGGCGCAAGGTGATCCTCGGGCCGCTCAGCTCGTTCAGCTTTTCCTCGTTGACATCCGACGCGATGACATCGGCGCCCTCTGCCGCGAGGCGCAACGCCGTCGCGCGGCCAATGCCCTGCGCTGCCGCGCTGACAAAGGCGCGCTTGCCCTTTAGCCGGTCACATCCCTGCGCGGTGATCGTTGGTTCCATCATGTCGTTCCCTATCGTACGCCGACGCCGGCGGTTAACGCGCCATCGATCCGATGATCCGATCCGCTGATGAATCCGGCCCGGTCAGAGGCCAGAAATGCCACCAGGTCTGCGACCTCTTCGGGCTCTCCGATGCGGCCGATCGGATGTGCCTCTCCAAATCGGCGGAACACCGCCTCGACATCCGTGTCTTCACCGCCAAGAGTTTGCGCGGCGAGTTCCAGGATCGGCGTGCGGACCGAACCGGGGCTAACCGAGACGACGCGGATCTTGTCGGGCGCGAAATCGACAGCCATGGCGCGGGTGATCGCATGGATCGCCCCCTTGCTGGCTACATAGGCCGCGACACCCGCCTGGCAGTTGAAGCCCTGAACGCTGGCCAGATTGACGATCGCCCCGCCGCCACGCTTGCGCATATGCGGGACGGCATGTTTGGCCAGCAGCATGATCGAGCCGACATTTACCTGCATAGTCTTGGTGAACGTCTCGAAATCGGTGTCGAGCGCGTTACCATACGGGTGGATCGCGGCAGAGTTCACCACGATGTCGATGCCCCCCACCTCCTGCGCGAAATTCGCAACGGCGGACTCGACCTGCGCCGGGTCCGCGACATCCACCTTCGCTGCATGCAGCGACAGCCCGTCTTGCGCGGCTTGGGCATTCATCTGCGATATGCTGGCCTCGTCGATACCAAAGGTCACCACGCGCCCGCCCGCCCGGGCGAACCTTTGCGCGCAACTTGCACCGATGCCGGTGGTGCCGGTCACGATGATGTTTTTGCCGGAAAACTCGGTCATTCCGCCTCCTTCGCAGTTTGCTCGCTTGTCGTGGGACCGTCAGGAAGGAATACCAGCCCCGCATCGAGATGCCGGTTCATGTGGTAGGCAAAATCAATGGCACTGCGCTCCCTCAACGCGCTCAAAATATCCTCATGCTCAGAGGCGGCACCCTCACGGGCGCTGCGCTGCACCTTGCCGACTTCCATCAGGCGGCAGATCACCGGGCGCATCATCCGGTATAGCTCTGACAACGTGTTATTCCGGGCCGCATCCACGAGGCTTTGGTGAAAACGGTAATCCCAGCTGGACGCCTCGACCACGTCCGCGGCGGCTACCATCTCGCTGTTCGCTTGCTCCATCGCCTCGAAGTCTTGTTCTGTCATGTGCTTCATGAGGCCGTCGAACAGATGCATCTCGGTCAGCCGTCGATATCCTTGGATGTCGCGGAAGGACTCGGTCGAAATATCCAGCGCGTAGGAAAACAGCTTCACGGCGGCTGAGTGGCTTTGATCAATAATGACCGCGCCCACCTTCTGCCGCGATTCCAGGATGCCGTAGGCCTTGAGCGTCCGAACCGCCTCGCGGACGGTGTTGCGACCCGCGCCGAACATCTCGGAAAGCTCCGCCTCGGTCGGCAGCACATCCCCGATCTTGAGCGAGCGGTCGCGGATCAGATCGCGGACCTGCCCAACCACCTGATCGACCGCCGACATCGTTGCAGCCATTGATTCGCCCCTCCCCGGACTTCCCAGCATTCTTCTAGCGACCGCACGCCATCATGGCAAGTTTAATGTGGGACAATATGCTGGTCCATACCTCAAAATCCGCCAAAGTCTGCCACATTCCGCATTTTTAATTGACATTTATGGGGCAATATATCCTTATCCCGCCCATCGATAGGAGAGACTCATGATAGAATCTTGGCGTTGGTTCGGGCCGTCCGACCCGGTGACGCTTGCCGATGCCCGGCAGGCCGGAGCGCGTGGCATCGTCACCGCATTGCACGAACAATACGATGGTCGCGCCTGGTCACCCGCCGACATTGCCGAGCGCGCCGAAACAATTCGTCACGCCGGTTTTGATTGGACGGTGTGCGAATCGATCCCGATGCACAGCTCGATCAAGCTGCGCACCGGGGAATGGCGCAAGTATATCGACCAGTGGAAGCTATCGCTCGACGCTGTTGGCCGCGCCGGGGTGCCGGTCGTGTGTTACAACTTCATGCCCGTCGTCGACTGGACGCGCACCGATCTGCGACACCCGACCCGGACAGGGGGGCTGGCGCTTCGGTTCGACATGGCGTCCTTCGTCGCCTATGACGTGTTCGTTCTGGAGCGTGACGGCTCCGCCGAGGCCTACAGCCCAGAGATCCTTGCCGCCGCGCGCAAGGTTTTCGATGGGCTGGATGACGATTCGACAGCCAGGCTGGAACGCACGATCATCGCGGGCCTGCCCGGTGGCGAGGATAGCTACACCCGGGAAACCATCCGTGCGCGGCTGGCCGAGTTTTCCCAGATTTCCGACGACGACCTGCGCGGAAACCTGATCGAGTTCCTGCGCGAGGTCGTACCCGTCGCCGAAGAGGCCGGCACCCGCCTTGCGGTACATCCGGACGATCCGCCGTTTTCGCTGTTCGGATTGCCGCGCGTCGTGTCAACGCCTGCGGACCTGCGTGCGATCATGGGCGCGGTGGACAGCGATGCCAACGGCCTGACGCTTTGCGTTGGCTCGCTATCGACGCGGCCCGACAATGACGTCCCCGCCATCGCTCGCGAATTCGCGGATCGCATCCATTTCGCCCATCTGCGGAATGTCACCTGCGACGCGGACGGGTCGTTCATGGAATCCGAGCATCTGGACGGGCGCACCGACATGGTCGACACCATCGCCGCGCTCTTGCACGAAGAGGAACGCCGCTGCGAAACCGGGCATGTACTATCCGAAATCGCGATGCGCCCCGATCATGGCCACCTGCTGATTGATGACATCCATAAGACGGTAAATCCGGGCTATTCCTGCATCGGACGACTCAAGGGTCTGGCCGAGCTACGCGGAGTCATCGCGGGGCTGACCTATACGCGGGCCACCAAGGCGGCAGTCGCATAGCCGCTGGCGATCACCAAGCACGACAACCAGGGAGGCGAGTGTGACCAGCGCCTTTCTCGAACCCGCAATTTGGGAATTCCTATTGGCCCATGACCTGGTCGGCGCCGATTTTTCGGCCCGACCTTTGACCGGCGGCGTCTCATCAGACATCCGGCTGGTGACCTCGGATCGTGAAGCTCTTGTTGTGAAAATGGCGCTTGCTCAATTGCGGGTGAGCCAGGAGTGGCAGGCACCAGTTTCTCGGAATGCAAGCGAAGTCGACTGGTTGATCGAGGCCGGGCGCATCGCCCCGGACGCCGTGCCGGAGATCGTCGCGCACGATCCCGAACGCGGCGTCTTTGCCATGTCGTACCTCGCCCCCGCCGACCACCCGGGCTGGAAAAAGGAGCTTCTGAACGTTCGCGTGGATTGCGGGTTTGCGGACTTGGTGTGAACGACACTCGCCCGCATTCACGCCGCGACCGCCGGCCGCGAGGATATTGCCGCCCGTTTCAGTCACGACGAGACCTTTCATGCGCTTCGGCTTGAACCTTACCTGGAGGCAACCGCCCGCGCGCATTCGTCGCTGTCGGGTGCCCTCATGGGCCAACGCCGCAGCGTGAGCGACACCAAGCGTGCGCTGGTGCTTGGCGATTTCAGCCCCAAGAACATCCTGGTCAGGCCACGGGGGCCAGTGTTCCTGAATGTCGAATGCGCCCGGTATGGCGCCCCCTGTTTTGACCTGGCATTTTACCTCGACCATCTGCTTCTGAAGTCGTTGCATCTGCGCGCCGCTCGTGCCGAACTGTTGGCGCGTTGGATGCGGCCGCGAACGCCTAACTCGGCGCCACGACTTGGGAGCTGCGCAGCCAGGTCGAGGCACGCACGGCGGTCCTGCTGCCTTGCCTGACCCTGGCGCGGGTAGACGGAAAATCACCGGTCGAACACCTGACCAGCCAGCGGGACACTGAGATTGTGCGGGCGCCAACCTCAGGGCTGATCTTTAATCCGGTCGCATCGCTGGGCGAACTGAAGAGCCATTGGGAGCTGGGACTTACCCAGCATGACGCATGATACGGAAATCAAGGATATATTCGCACGCCAGGTTGGGGATTCGCGCGGCCGACCCACAGTCGAGGCCAAAATCGTCCTGGCCGGTTGGCGCACGCGGGCGGACGATTGCGCCTGCCGGGGGGGGGGGCAACCGGATCGGGCGAGGCAGTGGGCCTTCGCGATGGCGGCAAGGCCGTGGGCGCGGTGCGCGGAGCGCTGCGCAGATGCCTGATCGGCATGGATGCCGATAACAAGGCCGCCGCCGATCACGCTAAGATCGAATGCGACGGCATCGCAAACAATGGGCGTTTGGGCGGCGACGCCCTGATGGCCACATCCATGGCGGTGTTTCGCATCACCGAGGCCAAGGCTGCCCTCGACGCGGCCGATGCCGCCGGGTTTGGCACCATCGTCTCAGCTCGCTCTGGCGAATCCGAGGACCTGACCATCGCCCATCTCGCCGTCGGCTGGGATTCCGGCCAGTTCAAGGTCGGCTCTTTCTCGCGGTTGGAGCACATGGCGAAATGGGACGAATGCCTGCGCATTGAAGAGACGCTTGCCACGAGAGCCGTGCTTGTCGGGCGCGGCACCCTGCCGTTCTGAGATGAGGGCGGGCCGGCTGTGCGGCTCGCAATCATCTGACCGATCAGGCGTCAGGCCAGCGGATCGCCCGCCTCACGTTGCCAAGTCCGCAATTCGGCCAGCAAACGGGCGCGAATATCCTGGTGCGCCGGACTGGACGAAAGGTTCACCGTCTCGAACGGATCGGCCTCCAGGTCGAACAATTGCTCAGTCTCCGACCCCCGACTGGACCCAGCGCCCGGCACAGATTGCATCGGGCTGTCAGGTTGCGGGTGGTATTGAATCAGCTTCCACCGCGCATCGCGCACCATGCGCTGCGACATCGCATACACCGCGCAGAAGGAATCTCTCAGAGGGGCATCGTCCTGGCCGTTGGCCAGAGGAACCAGGCTTTGCCCCTCCTGCGCCATGTGCGGATCAAGCCCCGCACATTCCAGGATGGTGGCCGTGGTGTCGGCGTGCCAAACCAGATGATCGACTCGCCGGCCCGCATCCAGGCCCGCCCCCGAGAGGATCAGGGGGATCCTGGTCGAGTGTTCATAGAGGTTCTGCTTGCCCATCAGCCCGTGCTGACCAAGGCCGATACCATGATCGGCGGTGTAGATCACAAGCGTGTCCTCGCGCAGACCCCGCTGCTCCAGCGCTGCCAGGATATCACCGATCGCGGCATCCAGTTGCTGAACCATGCCGTAATAATCAGCAATGTGCTGGCGCACGGCGTCGGGGCTGCGCGGGGTTTTCTCCAGAAGCTCGTCGCGGACCAGCAATTCGCCGTTGTCGAACGGATGAACCGGCAGATAATTCGCCGGAAGGTCTATCGTGTCGGCCGCAACGCTATGCTCTGGTGGCGGCGTGCGCGGGTCATGCGGAGCGGTGAACGCAACCTTCAGGAAAAAGGGCGTCGCCTTGTCCTGCGCTTGCAAGAAACGAACGGCAGATTCGCCGAAAAGATCGGTGGAATGGCCGGTTTCATAATAGCAATCCTCGGGTGCATATGCCCCTTCGGGATCAAAGCGATGTAGCGGCACCTTGTCGTGATCGCTCATGCCCCCGAACATTACGCGCTCGCAGGACGAGTAGCTGCGCGCGAATGCGGCGCGATCATTGTGCCATTTGCCGACATGATGCGTGACGTAGCCCGCGGCACGCAACATCTCGGGCACCGTCTTCATGTCCGCGGGGATGGCAAAGGCCGCGCCCTCGTAATCCTTGCCCGACGGGTCTTGGGAAGAGGCAAACACGTTCCGGCCGGTCAGAAGGCTGGCGCGCGACGGAACGCAGACGGCGGGATGCATACCGCCTTGGCAATGGGCTCCGTCAAAGCTGACGCCACTGGCGATCAGACCGTCCAGATGCGGCGTCGAAAGCTGTTCGCAGCCATTTGCCGCGATCGATTCGTGCCGGTGATCGTCGGCCATGATCAACACTATGTTCTGTGGCACGGTGCGTCCCCTTGCTTCATCCTCTTGATACCCAGCACCGGCACCCCGCCCGGCGATCACTGTGCGCCCGGCTCAGGGCCGGGCAATCACGCGGTACTCCGCTGCCCCGGCGACTTCGGTGTCAAGGGCGAACAGGCTTCCTGCGTGGCGTTCGAATGACCCCTGCGGCGCGGCGGCGGTGGTTATGAACAACGTGCGGTTCCCGTCGCCCCCGAACGCACAGGTGGTGACATTGCTCACCGGCAACTTGACGACCCGATCGACCGCCCCCTCGGGTGAGACGCGCAGCACGGAACCGCCGCCGAAACGGCAATTCCAGATATATCCCTCTTCGTCGATGGTCGAGCCATCGGGCAAACCACGCGGATCGCCGGCCAGCAGAACGTGCTGACGCGAAAGTTTGTAGTCACCCTGATCCCATGCGTAGCAAGCGAGATCGTTGCTGAGCGTGTCCGCAAAGTAAAAGCGGGTCCGATCAACGGACCAGCACAGCGTGTTGGGGATCCCGATCCCATCGAGCAGCTTCGTCACCCCGCCTGGCCGGATCGCATAAAGCGCGCCCTGCCCCGCCTGAACTTCGCCGGGCTGACCATCGGGCTGGACGTTGTTGAACATGGACCCAACCCAGAAACTCCCGTCTGGCGCCGCGCGCCCATCGTTCAGGCGCAGCCTGGGGTAGTCCTGCAGGCAAAAGCCGTGATCGCGCCGTTCATCGTGGCGGGGCCGCCAGAAGATGAGCTTCGAGCCGAGCGCCACCAAGAGTTCGTCCGGGTCTTCGGTCTGCGCCAGGGCGACTACGGGTTCCTCGAATTGCCAGCTGTCCATCGAGACCCCCGCCGGATCGTGGCGATGGATCAGGAAGCGATTGATGTCAGTCCAGAACAGGTCCGACCCGGTCCATATCAGGCCTTCGCCGCAGAAATCTCCTGCTGGGACCTGAATACGCAGATTTGTCATGTCGCGGCACCCCGAATTGTCGCGGCCGTGGGTTTCAGAGATGTCCGCGAACGCCATCCAAGCCGTTGCGGAATGTGGTCGGCCTCACCTTGGCACGGCAGTCGCGAACTTGGATATCACCATCCTCAAGATGCCGCCGCAGCCTTGCCCGGTCAACCCTTTTGTAGGATTTATTTGCGACATAGTTGAAATTTCCGAGGTATAATCGGCAGTATGGGCAAAATTTCAAAATTAAAGCCCACAATTTATTTGAGGAGAAACAAGGAATCGAGTAGCCCGCGCTAAGCTACTGGCGCCAGAAGAACACGATATAGGGGCCTGCCCCCCCTAGGACCGTGCCCCGCCCCCGACCGGACATCCGTGTGGGGCTCTCTTCCGGGACCAGAAAGGATGCCCCCGCCAAAGCCCTGGTCACCTCTGATCGCGGCGCGGTGTCCGCCACCCCGCCAAAAATGCCGCAATTGACCTAGAGGAGCGAGATCGTGAAACGTTCGCAGATAAACGAAGCCATCAAACGCGCCGAGGCCGATTTTAGGTCGATCGGCTTTGCCCTGCCAGCTTTCGCCAGATGGGACCCTGAACTCTGGGCAAAAGGCGGCGATGCGGTCGAGCAATTGATCGCGACGGGTCACGGCTGGGACATAACCGATTTCAACGAAGGTCGGTTTCTGGAAAAGGGCTTGCTTCTTTTCACCATGCGCAACGGGCATGTGGAAGGCGGCGACGGCAATAGGCCCTACGCGGAAAAGATCATGATCTCGCGCAAGGACCAGTTGACGCCGATGCACACCCATCACCACAAGATCGAGGACATCATCCACCGCGCGCCCTTGGTCGAGGGGGCGACCCTTGCCGTCAAGCTATACGCCTCGGATGAGACCGGGGCGCTCAGCCGAGATCTGCCCGTGAGAACATATCTTGACGGGATCAAGACCGGCTTCGAGCCCGGCCATGTGCTGCAACTCGCCCCGGGCCAGAGCATCACGCTGTTTCCCGGCACTTTTCACGCCTTCTGGGGTCATGGCGGCGATGTCGTGATCGGAGAAGTGTCTTCGGTCAACGACGACAAGACCGACAACATTTTCGCAGAACCGCTCGCCCGCTTCAGCGACATAGAGGAAGACGCGCCGATCTACCGTCCGCT
Organism: Oceaniglobus trochenteri; assembly: GCF_020529025.1. Lineage (GTDB taxonomy): Bacteria > Pseudomonadota > Alphaproteobacteria > Rhodobacterales > Rhodobacteraceae > Oceaniglobus > Oceaniglobus trochenteri. The sequence goes on along the minus strand of NZ_JACNMM010000022.1, from coordinate 8,148 downwards.
CGTCAACGACCACCTCAGGGCTCCAGTCCTCAGCTGCGGTTGACCGAGCCTTGTTGGCGTCAGCGGAGATCAGGCTGGCATCCACGGCAAAGCCCTCGCCGGACACCAGGTCCTCCCTCAGGCACCGCTCGACCGTGGCCTCGAAGATCTGTCGCAGCAGGTTGCTGTCGCGAAACTTGCCATGTCGGATGCATCTTCGAGCAGCGCTTTCTTCCAGTGGTGGATCATAGTCGGATGCACGCCGCATTCAGCGCACAGTGTCCAGTTTTCGGGGGCATGTATGAACTGCCTTCCCCTGTAAGCGTTTTGTCGATGTCCCTTTGACACTGCTTCTATGTATTCGGTCTTTCTTCGGGGCAGTTCGATTTGCCCCTGACCAAGATGGGAAGTCGCGCGTCCTGTGTCTCGTTAGCTCATCGGCACTCAAGGGCCATGCCCCCCGTCAGACTTACAAGACGCCGATTGGTCGTTGGTTCATCTCCTCCTCGCTCGCAGATTCCGTTTCCCCGGCTTTGCCGCGGCTCGACTACAGGCCGCTCAGTGCATTGGGCCGATACCGCTCTCCCTTCGTCAACACGGCCCACGCGATACGCGCCATCTTGTTGGCCATGGCAACAGCCGCGACGTTTACATGCGCTCGCGCCCTCAGGCCGTCTGCCCAAGCCGTTATCCGTGACGTCCTGTCACGCACGAGATGCAGCTCTGCTCGGGCACCGTGAAAGAAGAGTTTGCGCAAGTATCCATTGCCGTGCTTCGAGATGCCGGTCAGCTTGGCCTTTCCGCCTGTCGTGATCTGTCGCGGCACGAGGCCGAGCCATGCGGCAAGATCGCGCCCTTTTCCAAAGGCGCTGCCGGTGCCGATAGCGGCGACGAGCGCCGTCGCAATCGTCGGGCCGACTCCGGCGATCCCCATCAGCCGCTGCAGATCGGCATCCGCCCTGGCCAGTGCCTCAATCTCGGCATCGATGGCCGCAACCCGGTCATTGATCACACCCAGCTCTGACGCCATGTCAGACAGAGGCATTAGCATCCGGGGTGAGAGGTCGGCAGCGCCCTCTGCGGCCAATCTGGTCAGTTCCTATTGGAAAACGTGGCGCCCCGTTCCAACCCGGATGCCGCGTTCCATCAAGAAGCCACGGCCCTGATTGATCAGGCGTGTCCTGTCTGTCACCAAGCGTTCCCGCGCGCGGTTCAAGGCCTGAAGGTCGAGCGGTTCTTCTGATTTGATTGCAACGAATGACATCGTCGGGCGCGTTGCCGCTTCGGCAATTGCCTCCGCATCGCGGTCGTCGTTCTTGTGAACCTTCACATAGGGTCGAACATAGAGCGGCGACATTGGCCGGGGTTCGTGGCCATGCTGCAGGCAAAAACGTCCGATATGATGCGCACCACCGCAGGCTTCCGTCGCAACAATGCAGGGCGGCAGCCGACCCAGTAAATCCAGAAGTCGATGCCGCTGAAGGCGTTTGCGAAACACGACCACTCCTGCGTCGTCCAGCCCAGCAAGACTGCAAACCGTCTTGCCCAGATCAATGACCAAAACCTTGATGTCCATCACATGCTCCTCTCTCCACTTATGCCCGCCACAAAAGCGCGGCTTGGTGGGAAGGCAGTTCGTCCCATTAGCTAAGAACAACCCTTCAGTTTTTGCGCAACACATCTTTTTCGTTGCGAACCAGTATTCGCCCCAATTTCTGTGGGATTGTCGCAACAGTGTTGCCGGGGCTGGTCGGTCGGGTGTTCGGATGCAAATGCCGATGTTACGGTCATCGGATAACTCTTTGTTTTGAGCCTGACTATGCGGATCAGTAAGTCCATCCAGATCGCCGGCTTATTGACGGCATTGTCCGTAGCGCCGGTTGCGGCGCAATTCCTCGGGGCCGTAATTGACGAAGACGCGTTTGCCGCCACGCCGAAGGCGCCGCCGTTGTCCCGCGGAAGTTACGACACGCTGCCACCGCGGGCCTCCTTGAAGGCTTTTGCACCGCGCCCCGGCGATCAGGGCAACCAGGGATCATGCGTGGGCTGGGCAACGGCCTATGCCGCGCGCACGATCCTTGCCGGGGCTCACGGGTCACCTGCCGACAATGGTCAGGCTTTCTCGCCTGCCTATGTCTACAATCAGATTCGCGTGGATGATTGCGATGGTGGCAGCAAGTTGAGCGATGCGATGCGGTTGTTGTCGGGGGATGGTGTGCCGCCCCTCGCCGCATTTCCCTATGACGAAAACAGTTGCAGTCGGCTCCCTGACAGTTCGCAAAGGCGATTGGCGGAGCAATTCCGCATCGGCGAGTGGCGCCGATTGTTCGATATCACTGCGGTGAACAAACACGTGCCCGTCCGCCGGGCCCTGGCGGCGGGTTTTCCGGTGCCCATTGCGATGATGCTTCCCAATAGCTTCATGCAATATGAGGGCGGTGTTTTCCGTGCGACCAGCGCCGAGCGCAGGGCATTCCTGTCGGATGACAGGCGGGCATTTGAAACCCATATTGCCGGGGGTCATGCAATGACCGCTATCGGCTATGACGATGACGGAGAGTGGATTGAAGTCATCAACTCCTGGAGCCGGAATTGGGGCGAAAATGGCTATGTGCGCATATCCTGGGACACCTTCAATACTTTCACCGTCGAAGCCTACGAGGTGATGCCCCAGCCAGCGCCGGCCCCTCCTCCGGCGCCGGTCGAACCCCAGCCGGCACCGCCAAAGCCACAGCCCGCACCACCAGAACCAGCGCCAAAACCGCAACCAGCGCCCAAACCCCGACCGGCCCCTGTCGTTCATGAGATGCAGGGTGCCTTGCGGTTCATCGATCTTCAGGGCGATGAGATTGGGGCGCGACCGGATGCTGCGGGTTGGGTCCTTTCACGTGCCTTGCCATCCGGCGCAAGATTCCGGGTTGAAGCCACCCCCGGCACCTCGGCCAGTATCTACGTGCTTGGTGCCGGGGGTGACGGTCGGTTTGTCGAGCTTTTTCCACGGTCGCAGCGGGTTTCAACCCGTGTCGGCGCCGGTGATACATTGCTTTTGCCTGGGCCATCCGAAGACCACTTCACCCAGCTGGACCAGTCTCCGGGTCAGGATACCTACCTCGTGCTGGTTTCCCGGCGGAGCCTTGAACTCGGGCCGGTGCTGAGGGCATTTGACGATATGATCGGACGACCGCTTGCTGATCGGCTTGAAGCCGCCTTGGGTCCGCGCCTGGTCGATGCGTCGAATGTCAGGCCTGCGCCAAGCGGAATCGGATTTGAGGCCGCCTTTCAAGGCGGTGATGTAATTGCCATGCCAGTGCGCATCGATCATGTCACCGCAGGACCGGGCACCGCCGATCGCAATGCCCCGCGTATTGTGCTGACGACGCCGTCGCGCGACGGGTTTGACGCGGCAGCCGATGCACCGTTTGTAGTTGCCTCGCGCGATGTGACAATCGAGGGGCGCGCGCAGGATGAAAACCGGATCGCAAGGCTGACCATCGACGGCGCGCAATCGATGCGCCATTCGGATCGGGGCCCGTTCCAGGCGCAGATCACCCTGCCGCCAGGTGACGGACCGCACGCCATCGCGATCACGGCAACGGATGTGGCCGACAATACAACCACCGAAACACTCTGGTTCCAGCTGCGGAACTGATCTGTCTCACGACAAGAAAGGCCACGCCATGACCTTAAGGAAACTTGCTGCAACCGCCCTGTTTGGCATGGCTTCGATAACAGCGCTGTTCGTGCCACAGGCCGCATCCGCCGTGGAATGCCGCATCTGCGAGACATATGAAAACCCGACAGAGCTGTATGAGCTTTCGGCCAGACTCGGTTCCAAGGCGGTGCGTCACCAGGTCCGCAGTTGGCTGGCAGAGCACCGGCCCGATACCCCCGCAGGCACCGCAGCACGCGGCTGGATGGCAAACGAGGCCGGCGACGGTGATACCGCGGCGCGCCTCTATCTTGATGCGGTAAGATCGGCCCCGAACCTCTACACTGCCGCGATCAACGCTTCCTTTTCGGTTGGCAAGCAAAGCGGAGTCGAGGCGGCCAATGCCATCCTGAAGCCATTGATCGGCAACCCCGATGCCCGTCTGCTGCCGATGTGGAACACGTTCTTCAATCTGAGCGAGGCGGACCGTCAGGATGAGGCGATGCGCCTGCTTGAAACCTGGGAACGGGAAGGCACCAGACCGCGCTGGGTGCCCATGGCTGTGCGGGCCAATCTGGAGACGGAGCAGAACAACCGGAACGACGCCGATCAGCTTTATTGGGAAGCCATGAAGCAGAGCGACGTCATCAACTATCATGTTTTCGGCTTCTGGCTGGCCAACCGGCGCACCATGGAGGCACAGCGCGGCGCGGATACGCGCGTACGGCGGCAGACCTATGATCTGGCGATGGAACTTGCCGCCCGGGTCGAGACGCCACTGGCCTATGAAAAGGTCGGTCTTTACGCCAGGGAACATCTTAACGACAAGGCCAGGGCCTATCGCGCCCGGTACGAGGGTGTCAGGTTGCTGGCTCTGCCCGAGCTGGTGGCGGGTGCGTTCTACGACGTGGTCAATGGAAATCCGGATCTGGCCTATGAGGTGCTGGACCGCGGGTTGGAGGATTTTCCCTTCAACTACGATATCGCGATGACGGAAATTGCGGCTTATTCGCTGTTCAAAATCGACCCGCCCCGCGCCGAAGCTGCCGTGGCGCGCAGTCTGGCGAATGCCGTGACCGGCGAGACGGTTGAAGAAGTCGGATCGTTCGTGTTGCTGAACCGTGCGCGACTTGACGATTATGACAGTGCGCCCGCCATCATGGATGAATTGCTGCCGAGGGTCAGCGGGCGCGACCGCGCCCGACTGCTTTGCGCATATGTGGACAACCGCATCGGTGCCAAGGATTTCAGCGCGGCGCGTTCGGCGCTTGAGGAGTGCGACGTCAAGGGAACCAGCGCCGCCTGGGTCGCAAAGCGGACCGATACGATTGAATATTTCAGCGCCTTGACCCGCGACCGCGACCAATGGCTGGCCGCGCAGCCGTTTTTGCGTGATTGGGAAGCCCGGTTTGGCGGCAGCCTTCGTGCCGCAATTGAGTTTGAAACCGGCAAATCAACGATACTTCCCGAATCCCATGATGTGATCGAAACCGCAGCGGATGCGCTGAACGCTCCGGGCGGTGAGGACTACGTGTTCCAGATCGAGGGCCATACCGACAGCCGTGGCGCCGATACGGTTAACTTTCCGCTGAGCGAGGCGCGCGCCGGGGCGGTGAAGGATTTTCTTGTCACGCGACTGGGGTTGGAGGCCGCGCGGATCCAGACCCGCGGCTTCGGGCCTGACAATCCGGTGGCCCCCAATACGACAGAGGCGGGGCGACAGGAAAACCGGCGGGTTGAAATCCGTCCGCTGGGCAATGTGAAGGATCCGCAGATCGCCACGCCGGGCGCCTATAACATCGAACGCATCGACATCAGCAAGGACGGACGGATTGCCGTGATGGGCAATTCCCCGACCCAGGTCTGGGATCTGGAACGCAACGTCGTCCTGCACGAAATCTCGGCCGGCTTTGATCACCAGATTTCGCCGAACAATCGCTACCTCGCCTCCAGTTCCTCGTTCCGGCACCGCAGCGGCGACATCACGCACACGCTCTATATCTATGACCTGCGCAGCGGCAAGCTGGTGGATTTCGTCAAGGAAGAGGCTGAGATCGGTTCTGCTGCCTGGAGCCCCTTCAGCGACAGGATCGTCTTTTCGACGAATCTGGGTTATGTCAAAATCTACGACATGGCCCGGCGGGAGGTAACGGCGCATACACGCCTGTCCACTAGCCGGATTACGGCGATGGCGGCCTGGATGAACGACGGTGAAGACCTGGTGCTGAAGGTGGGCGCCAACCAGGGTGACATGCACGTAGTCGACCCCGATACCTTGCGTCAGAAGCGCGTGATCCGCGAAACCGGCTGGTTCCATGCCATGGGGCAAAGCCATGACAGCCGGTACCTGATTGCCAGCCGGAACAACAAGTCCTTCACGATCTGGGACACAACGAAAGACTGGACAGTGGTTGCCAACGGCGGCTTGCCGTTGATCGCACGCAAGATCTATACTCATCCCAGCAAGCCTTGGGCGCTGCTCTACGCAAAATTCAACTCCGACACCAAAGTCGTTCTGATGGATTTGACCAACGGTGAAATCCTCGCGACGTCCCCTCTGGAAATCGAAGGCGGCGGTTTCAGCCCCGATGGTGATCGTTTCATCACCGGTGCGGGTGATGAAATGTTTGAACTTGATACCCGCACGCTGGAAATCGTGTCACGCCAACCGGGCGCCTCGCCTATCGGTCGTGATGTTCATATCTTCGAGGACAGCAGTCTGGTTCTGTCGTCGGATGCTTCCGGCAGCGCCGTCTGGAGCCTGGAAACCGGCCGCAGGGTTCATGTCTTCGACACTGTCCCTGCCGGAAACTGGCGCGCGATCCCGGATCAGAACTGGAAGGTCATTGGGGTGAAGGATGACGGTCATGACCTGGTGGTCTTTGACAGCCGCAAATTTCAGGTCGACGACCTTTGGCATACCGATGACGAAATCACCGATCTGCGGATGCAGGACGGTCTGCTTGTCGTTGCCACGGTGCCCCCGCAGAGCAGACGAAACGGCGCGGCGAATCCTCAAACCACGCTTCATGTGATCGACCTGACCAGCATGGGCACCCTCCACAGCATCAAGGCGGATATCGTCACTGCCCCGCTGGAGTACCGCCGCGCCTTCAATTTCGGCGCCTCTATCGATCTGGACGGGAATGTCATTGCCCTTCGCACCGCCTACGCCGACGGGTTTGGCCATATTGATGAGAACAGTGCCGTTCTGCAGCTTTTCGATCTGCACACCGGGCGAAGCTTGCGCGCAATCGGGCAAAAGGCGCCCATTGGCGGTTTCGATCTTGTTGAAGGGGGAACGCAAGTCAAGATCCGCAGCACCGGCACTTACTCCGTCTACGATGTCGACAGTGGTACACGTGTCGGCACTGCGCCGTTCGATCCGCTTTACGCGTTCGATCTTGAGGACGGGCGCAAGCTGCGCTGGTTCTGGGATCGGGTGATGCTTGACGACAAGGTGCTGACCTTCCCGATGAGCCTGCGCAGCCTGTCCCTGAGCGAGCGCAACAATGTTCTCGTCGGTCAGACCCGCACGGGCAAGATCCATTTCATCGACCTGTCACGCCTGCAGACGGCCCTGACGATCATGCCCTTCTCGAACGGGCAATGGATCGCGTACACGCCGTCCGGCACTTACACCGCGTCGTTGCAGGGCACCGAAGGGGTCTATTGGTCGCTTGGCGACAATTATCTGCCATTCGATGCACTGGCCGACCAGTTTTCCAGACCCTCGCTGGTGCAGGATCTGCTTGGAAAGCTGATTGCCGGCGGGTTGACCGATGACGACATGCGCGACGCCGAGGTGCAGCCCGATACCTTCGATGCCCCTTACCAGCTGGACCTTGTCACGCCGACGCGCCTGTCCACCTCTGACGACAGTCTTCTGGTTGAGTTGAAGGTCAGAAAGGACAGTGCGGATCTACCGGACCCCGAATTCCGCTATGTCCTTAACGGGCGGCAAGTGATCCGATCCCGCGGTTTCGAGGAAGAGGCCTTTTTCGAAGACATCGAGACCGTCACCGTCACCCGCCGGTTTGACCTGCGTCCCGGTGCGAACACGATCGAAGCCAGCCTGATCTGGAACGGGGCAGCGGTTTCGACTGCGAGGATTGATGTTCAGCAGGAAATAACGCGCGACAAGACAAAAACGGCCAAGAATGCGCTCTGGTTCTTCGGAGTCGGCGTGGTTGAGTTGAAGGTCAGAAAGGACAGTGCGGATCTACCGGACCCCGAATTCCGCTATGTCCTTAACGGGCGGCAAGTGATCCGATCCCGCGGTTTCGAGGAAGAGGCCTTTTTCGAAGACATCGAGACCGTCACCGTCACCCGCCGGTTTGACCTGCGTCCCGGTGCGAACACGATCGAAGCCAGCCTGATCTGGAACGGGGCAGCGGTTTCGACTGCGAGGATTGATGTTCAGCAGGAAATAACGCGCGACAAGACAAAAACGGCCAAGAATGCGCTCTGGTTCTTCGGAGTCGGCGTGTCGCAATATGAAAACGCCTCCCAGAATCTGG
>NZ_JACNMM010000002.1 GCF_020529025.1 Oceaniglobus trochenteri | reverse complement strand
CACCATGGCAAAGGCAAAGTTTGAACGTAACAAACCGCACGTGAACATCGGCACGATCGGTCACGTTGACCACGGCAAGACGACGCTGACGGCTGCGATCACGAAGTATTTCGGCGATTTCCAGGCCTATGACCAGATCGACGGCGCGCCCGAAGAGAAGGCCCGCGGCATCACGATCTCGACCGCGCACGTGGAATACGAGACCGAGAACCGTCACTATGCCCACGTCGACTGCCCCGGCCACGCCGACTATGTGAAGAACATGATCACCGGTGCGGCGCAGATGGACGGCGCGATCCTGGTGGTGAACGCCGCCGACGGCCCGATGCCGCAGACCCGCGAGCATATCCTGCTGGGCCGCCAGGTGGGCATCCCCACCATGGTCGTCTACATGAACAAGGTCGACCAGGTGGACGACGAAGAGCTGCTGGAACTGGTCGAGATGGAGATCCGCGAACTGCTGTCCTCCTACGACTACCCGGGCGACGACATCCCCGTCATCCCCGGCTCGGCCCTGGCGGCGATGAACGGCGAGAACCCCGAGATCGGCGAAGAGTCGATCAGGAAGCTGATGGCGGCCGTGGACGAATTCATCCCGACCCCCGAGCGTGCGGTGGACCAGCCCTTCCTGATGCCGGTCGAGGACGTGTTCTCGATTTCCGGTCGTGGTACGGTTGTGACCGGCCGCGTCGAGCGTGGCGTGATCAACGTGGGTGACGAGATCGAGATCGTCGGCATCCGCGACACCAAGAAGACCACCTGCACCGGCGTGGAAATGTTCCGCAAGCTGCTGGACCGCGGAGAGGCCGGCGACAACATCGGCGCGCTGCTGCGCGGTGTGGACCGTGACGGCGTTGAGCGTGGCCAGGTGCTGTGCAAGCCCGGCTCGGTGAAGCCGCACACGAAGTTCGAAGCCGAAGCCTATATCCTGACCAAGGAAGAGGGTGGCCGTCACACGCCGTTCTTCGCCAACTACCGCCCGCAGTTCTACTTCCGCACGACGGACGTGACCGGCACGGTCGTTCTGGCCGAAGGCACCGAGATGGTGATGCCGGGTGACAACGTGTCCTTCGGTGTCGAGCTGATCGCGCCGATCGCCATGGAGCAGGGCCTGCGTTTTGCCATCCGCGAAGGCGGCCGCACCGTCGGCGCCGGCGTCGTGAGCAAGATCACCGAGTAACCGGAGCGCTCATCGCTCCCTCGCGGTCGCTCTTCGCGAAGGGGGACCGAAGGAACCGATGAGCAGGACGGACAGAAGACAAGGTTCGATGTGGGGGCACCAATTCCGGTGCCTCCACCTCTCAATCTCAAAAGCCGCGAAAGGCAATTGCAATGGCCGCTAGCCAAAACATTCGCATTCGGCTCAAGGCGTTCGATTACCGCGTGCTGGATGCCAGCACCCAGGAAATCGTCAACACCGCCAAACGGACGGGCGCCCACGTGCGCGGACCCATCCCGCTGCCGAACAAGATCGAGAAGTTCACCGTTCTGCGTGGCCCCCACGTCGACAAGAAATCCCGCGATCAGTTCGAGATCCGCACCCACAAGCGGCTGCTCGACATCGTCGATCCGACACCCCAGACCGTGGACGCGCTGATGAAGCTCGACCTGGCCGCCGGTGTCGACGTCGAGATCAAGGTATAAGGGAGGGCAGTGGATATGTTGCGCTCTGGCGTTATCGCAAAGAAGGTGGGCATGACCCGCCTTTTCATGGACGACGGGAAGCAGATTCCCGTGACGGTCCTTCAACTGGACAAGCTGCAGGTCGTGGCGCAGCGCACGATTGAACGCGACGGTTACACCGCCGTTCAACTGGGTGCCGGCACGGCTAAGGCCAAGCGGACCAGCAAGGCCATGCGCGGCCACTTCGCCGTCGCCTCGGTCGAGCCGAAGAGGAAGATCGCGGAATTCCGCGTGGCCGAAGAGAACCTGATCGGTGTCGGTGAGGAAATCACCGCCAACCATTACTTCGAGGGTCAGTTCGTCGACGTGGCGGGCACCTCGATCGGGAAGGGTTTCGCCGGTGCCATGAAGCGGCACAACTTCGGCGGTCTGCGGGCCTCGCACGGTGTGTCGATCTCGCACCGTTCGCATGGTTCGACGGGTCAGTGTCAGGACCCCGGCAAGGTGTTCAAGGGCAAGAAGATGGCCGGTCACATGGGTGCTGCCCGTGTCACCACGCAGAACCTGCAGGTCATCCGCACCGATGCCGACCGTGGCCTGATCATGGTCAAGGGTGCGGTTCCCGGCTCCAAGGGTGGCTGGGTCACGATCAAGGATGCGGTTAAGAAGCCGACCCCCGAGAACGTGATCTATCCTGCCGCGCTGAAGTCGGCCGCCGAGGAAGCCGAACGCCTGGCCGCCGAAGCCGCCGCTGCAGCGGAAGCCGAAGCGAAGGCCGCCGAAGAGGCAGCCGCCGCTGAAGCCGCCGCCGCCGAAGAGGCCGCGCTGAAGGAAGCCGAGGCACAGATCGCTGCCGAGAGTGCCGATACGGACAACTCGGACGCTGAGAAGAAGGAAGGCGACGAATGAAACTCGACGTGATCAAACTGGACGGCGGCAAGGCCGGGTCGGTCGATCTTGGCGACGAGATCTTCGGTCTGGAACCGCGGGTGGACATTCTTCACCGTGTGGTCCGCTGGCAGCGCAACAACGCGCAGCAGGGCACCCACAAGGTCAAGACCCGCTCGGAAACCTCCTATTCGACCAAGAAGATCTATCGCCAGAAGGGCACCGGCGGCGCACGCCACGGTGACCGGAACGCGCCGATCTTCCGCAAGGGTGGTATCTACAAGGGTCCGACCCCGCGCAGCCACGGTCATGACCTGACCAAGAAGTTCCGCAAGCTGGGTCTGAAGCATGCGCTCAGCTCGAAGATGGCCACCGGCAACCTGGTGGTGATCGAGGATGCGGCATTGGCCGAGATCAAGACCGGCGCACTGGCCAAGCAGATCAAATCGCTGGGCTGGAAGCGGGCGCTGATCATTGACGGAGCCGAGGTGAACGAGAACTTCGCCCGCGCCGCCGCCAACATCGACGGTCTGGACGTGCTGCCCACCATGGGCGCCAACGTCTATGACATTCTCAAGCGTGACACGCTGGTCATCACCAAGGCCGGGGTCGAGGCGCTGGAAGCGAGGCTGAAATGACCACCAAGGCAGAACTCTACGATGTGATCCGCAAGCCGGTCATCACCGAGAAGGCCACCATGGCGTCGGAATCCGGCGCGGTGGTGTTCGAAGTGGCGATCGATGCGAACAAGCCGCAGATCAAGGAAGCCGTCGAAACCCTGTTCGGAGTCAAGGTGAAGGCGGTCAACACCACCATCACCAAGGGCAAGGTCAAGCGGTTCCGCGGCATGCTGGGCAAGCGCAAGGACGTCAAGAAGGCCTATGTGACCCTGGAAGACGGTAACACGATTGACGTTTCCACCGGTCTCTAATACCTGACCTGACATGACGCAGCCCCGGATTCGTTCCGGGGCTCGTTTCTTTGAATTCGGGGACCTCCGGGGCCCTATACACCGGGGACCTGCGGGGCCCTTTACACGAAAGCCGGGCCATATTGCCCGCAAAGCAAACGGAAGACACAAGCATGGCACTCAAGTCGTATAAGCCGACGACGCCGGGCCAGCGCGGGCTGGTGCTGATCGACCGTTCGGAGCTTTGGAAAGGACGCCCTGTCAAATCCCTTACCGAGGGTTTGAGCAAGCACGGCGGCCGGAACAACACCGGACGGATTACTATGCGTCGCAAGGGCGGTGGGGCCAAGCGCCTGTACCGCATCGTCGATTTCAAGCGCAACAAGCTGGACATCGCCGCGACGGTCATTCGCATCGAATATGACCCCAACCGCACCGCGTTCATCGCGCTGGTGTCCTATGACGACGGCGAGCAGGCCTATATCCTGGCCCCGCAGCGTCTGGGGATCGGGGACAAGGTGATCGCGTCCGCCAAGGCAGACATCAAGCCGGGAAATGCGATGCCCTTCTCGGGCATGCCGATCGGCACGATCGTCCACAACATCGAAATGAAGCAGGGCAAGGGCGGCCAGATCGCTCGTGCTGCCGGGACCTACGCCCAGTTCGTCGGTCGTGACGGCGGCTATGCCCAGATCCGCCTCTCGTCGGGCGAACTGCGCCTGGTGCGTCAGGAATGCATGGCCACCGTCGGTGCCGTGTCCAACCCCGACAACAGCAACCAGAACATCGGCAAGGCCGGTCGCAACCGTCACAAGGGCATCCGCCCCTCGGTGCGTGGTGTCGTGATGAACCCGATCGATCACCCCCACGGTGGTGGTGAAGGCCGTACGTCCGGTGGTCGTCACCCGGTTACCCCCTGGGGCAAGCCGACGAAGGGTGCCAAGACCCGTAACAAGAACAAAGCGTCGCAGCGGCTTATCGTCCGTTCGCGTCACGCCAAGAAGAAGGGGCGCTAATCCATGTCGCGTTCTGTCTGGAAAGGCCCGTTTGTCGACGCTTTCGTCCTCAAGAAGGCCGAAGCGACCCGCGAGAGCGGCCGCAAGGAAGTCATCAAGATTTGGTCGCGTCGTTCGACCATCCTGCCCCAGTTCGTGGGCCTCACCTTTGGTGTGTACAATGGCAAGAAGCATATCCCGGTGAATGTCACCGAGGACATGATCGGCCAGAAGTTCGGTGAGTATTCGCCGACCCGTACCTACTACGGTCACGCCGCCGACAAGAAGGCGAAGCGCAAATGAGCACGGAAAAGAACCCCCGTCGCGTTGCCGACAACGAAGCCCTGGCCAAGGCCAAGATGCTGCGCACTTCGCCGCAGAAGCTTAACCTGGTTGCGGCCATGATCCGTGGCAAGAAGGTGGAAAAGGCCCTGTCCGATCTCACCTTCTCGAAGAAGCGGATCGCGCAGGACGTGAAGAAGTGCCTTCAGTCCGCCATCGCCAACGCCGAGAACAACCATAACCTGGACGTCGACGAGCTGATCGTTGCCGAGGCCTGGGTTGGCAAGAACCTGACCATGAAGCGCGGCAAGCCCCGTGCCCGTGGCCGGTTTGGCAAGATCGTCAAGCCCTTTGCCGAACTCACCATCAAGGTCCGCCAGGTCGAGGAGCAGGCATAATGGGTAACAAAGTAAATCCGATCGGCATGCGCCTGCAGGTGAACCGCACCTGGGACAGCCGCTGGTACGCCGACACCAAGGACTACGGCAACCTTCTGCTTGAAGACGTGCGCATGCGCGAATTCATCAAGAAGGAATGCGCCCAGGCCGGCGTGTCGAAGGTGATCATCGAGCGTCCGCACAAGAAGTGCCGCGTGACGGTTCACACTGCCCGCCCCGGTGTCATCATCGGCAAGAAGGGTGCGGACATCGAGACCCTGCGCAAGAAGCTGGCGGCGATGACCGACAGCGAGCTGCACCTCAACATCGTCGAGGTTCGCAAGCCCGAGCTGGACGCCGCGCTGGTGGCCGAAAGCATCGCGCAGCAGCTTGAGCGTCGTGTTTCGTTCCGTCGTGCCATGAAGCGCGCGGTGCAGAACGCCATGCGCATGGGGTCGCTGGGCATCCGGGTGAACCTGGCCGGTCGTCTTGGCGGTGCCGAGATCGCGCGGACCGAATGGTATCGCGAGGGCCGCGTGCCCCTGCACACCCTGCGGGCCGACATCGACTATGCCAACTACGAAGCCAAGACCGCCTATGGTATCATCGGCATCAAGGTCTGGATCTTCAAAGGCGAAATCATGGAGCATGACCCGTCGGCACACGATCGCCGTCAGTCCGAGCTTCAGGAAGGCCCCGCGCCCCGTGGCGCCGGCGGTCGGCGTTAAGGAGTAACGGATATGCTACAGCCAAAGCGCACCAAGTTCCGCAAGATGCACAAGGGCCGGATCCACGGCGACGCCAAGGGTGGGTCCGACCTGTCCTTCGGCACCTATGGCCTCAAGGCGGTCGAGCCCGAGCGGATCACCGCCCGCCAGATCGAAGCCGCACGTCGTGCCATGACGCGCCACATGAAGCGTCAGGGCCGCGTCTGGATCCGGATCTTCCCGGACCTGCCCGTCACCTCCAAGCCCGTCGAAGTACGGATGGGTAAAGGTAAGGGTTCGGTCGATTTCTGGGCCGCCAAGGTCAAGCCGGGCCGCGTGATGTTCGAGATCGACGGTGTTACCGATGCCGTCGCGCGTGAGGCCCTGCGCCTTGCCGCGATGAAGCTGCCGATCAAGACCCGCACGGTCGTTCGCGAAGACTGGTAATCCCGTCGACCGATTGTACGAAAGTTCAAGTCCCCGCCCCAGTGGCGGGGACTTTTCAGTTTGGAGACCCGTGATGAAGACCGTTGATATCGTGAAATGGGTGGCAACCGCGATCCAGTTGATGGGCTATGCCCTGACCGGCCTGAACATCGTGCCGCTGAACGTGTTCTTCTTCTTTGCAGGGATCGTGCTTTGGTTCGCCGTGGGTTTCATGTGGAAGGACAGGGCGATAATGGTAGTGCATCTGGGTGCCTTCGCGGCGCTTCTGATCGGCTATCTGAACGCGCCCGTCGTGATCGAGGGCTGATCCTTTGGAAACGGGAACTACGGCATGAGCACAACGTCATCTCTTTTCGTCACCCGCCTGTATCAGGCTGCCTTGTCGGAGATGGGCAAGCCCCTGGACATGGTCGAGCTTGAAGCCTCGTGCCTGTCGATTGCCGAGGATGACGAGGCCGGGCAGACATGGTGCGAGGCGAACGATTATGCCGGCTACACCAGCTATGCGTCACTGACCGATCTTCCCTGGCGGTTCTCGATCTTCAAGGACCTGGTCAAGGTGCTGGACAAGCATGTGGCGGCCTTCGCCAAGGATGTGGCCTTCGATCTGGGCGACAAGAAGCTGAAGCTGGACAGTCTCTGGATCAACATCCTGCCGGAGGGTGGGATTCACACCGCCCATATCCACCCCCATTCGGTGATCAGCGGAACGACCTATGTGGCGATGCCCGAAGGCACCAGCGCGATCAAGTTCGAAGACCCCCGGCTGGCGATGATGATGGCGGCCCCCGGTCGGCGCAAGGATGCGCCCCGCAAGCTGCAACAGTTCCACTATGTGGCTCCGCAGGTGGGGGATGTCCTCCTTTGGGAAAGCTGGCTGCGCCACGAGGTGCCGATGAACATGGCCGAGGATGACCGCATCAGCGTCAGCTTCAACTACGCCTGGGGGTAACACCGTCAGCCGGGGAAGATGCGCGCCATCTCGGCGCTGTATTGCGCCCAGGTAATCGACGCGCGGTTTCCGGCATACCCGTCATAGTGCGACTTGCCGCTGGCCGTGGGCAGGCCCGCCCATATCTTGGCCAGGTTCGCCATAAAGGCTTCGCGTGGCAGGGTGCCCGCCTGAACCCCGCCAAGGCCCGCCTCGGCCAGCAGGACATCGGCCAACCTGTCCTGAACCCCCGGCGAGAACCGATGCGCCTCACCCAGGCCGGCGATGCGCACGACCCGTTTGAGGGTGGGGGGGATGAACTGATAGCGGCCGATGGCGTGGGGCTGGCCCGGTGTTTCGTCGATCCAGCGATAAATCTCCGCGATGGTCATGGCCGTGGGCGGCTTGGCGGGCTTGATCCGTGCCCCATGCTGAACCGCGTCATAGCCGTGGCGGCGCGATTCGGCATGGCCGATCAACTGGCGCAGCCGTTGCAACGCCGTTCCGCCCTGTACGGCGGCAATTGCCGGAAGGGGGGGCAGGGCGCCTTTCATCTGGCGCGGTGCCACAGGGGCGAACAGGCTTTGCCCCGTCTGGCCGATGAACAGGCTGGCCCCGTTGCGCGGCCGCGAATCGCCATCGGCCCGGATCTGGACCAGCGCGCCGCGATTGCGAAACAAGGGCGCATCGGCCATCAGGGTCACGGCTTCGGCCTGGAGGACGGCGGGCAGGACGAGCAAGAGCAGCAGGAGGCGCAGCATGCCTTCTCCTTCAACGGCGGTAGGTTAGGTGCAGACTGGCGCAAAGTGGTTTCCAAACCGTTGCCACCGGGCCAAACCCTGCGGAATCGCCCCGGATCGGTCATCGGGGCTTGCGCTTGGGGGAAAGGGCGTGTAGGCGGGCGGCTCATCAAGATCTCCACCGGAATCAGGGTGACCGTCAGCGGGCCCTCCAGTGATGTTGAAAGGATATGGCGATGAACGCCGCAGAACTGCGCGACAAGACTCCGGACGAGCTGAAGGATCAGCTGGCCCAACTCAAGAAGGAGGCCTTCAACCTCCGTTTCCAGCAGGCCACCAGCCAGCTGGAAAACACCGCCCGCGTGCGCATCGTCCGTCGTGACATTGCCCGCGTGAACACCATTCTGAACGAAAAGGCGGCCTCGGCCGCTGCGGAGGCCTGATAGATGCCCAAACGTATCCTCACCGGCACCGTCACGTCCGATGCCAACGCCCAAACCGTCACCGTGTCGGTCGAGCGTCGCTTCACGCACCCCGTTCTGAAAAAGACGATCCGCAAGTCGAAGAAGTATCGCGCGCATGACGCCGAGAATACCTTCAAGACCGGCGATCAGGTTCGCATTCAGGAATGCGCACCCAAGAGCAAGAGCAAGCGCTGGGAAGTCATCGTCGCCTGACGATGACCCCCGGTCAGATCGAAACCATGGGGAGAAGGCCAGAGTAGCCCCCCAAAGGTCAGGAGAAACCACATGATCCAGATGCAGACCAATCTGGATGTTGCTGACAACAGCGGCGCCCGCCGTGTTCAGTGCATCAAGGTCCTGGGTGGTTCCAAGCGTAAGTACGCCTCCGTCGGCGACATCATTGTCGTCTCGGTGAAGGAAGCCATCCCGCGCGGCCGCGTGAAGAAAGGCGACGTGCGCAAAGCCGTTGTCGTGCGCACCGCCAAAGAGGTTCGTCGTGAAGACGGCACCGCGATCCGCTTTGATCGCAACGCCGCCGTGATCCTCAACAACAACAACGAACCCGTTGGCACCCGTATCTTCGGCCCGGTCGTGCGCGAACTGCGCGCCAAGGCCTTCATGAAGATCATCAGCCTCGCCCCGGAGGTGCTGTAACCATGGCAGCGAAACTGAGAAAAGGCGACAATGTCGTCGTGTTGTCCGGCAAGGACAAGGGCAAGCAGGGTGAAATCACCCAGGTGATGCCCGCGCGCGGCAAGGCCGTGGTCGAAGGCGTCAACATCGCCATCCGCCACACCAAGCAGAGCCAGAACGCCCAGGGCGGCCGTGTGCCCCAGGCAATGCCCATCGACCTGAGCAACCTGGCGATCGTCGATGCCAACGGCAAGGCAACCCGCGTCGGCTTCCGCGAGGAAGACGGCAAGAAGGTGCGCTTTGCCAAGACCACGGGAGACGTGATCTGATGCTGGACAGTGCAAACTACACCCCGCGCCTTCAGACGCTCTATGCGGACACGATCCGCGCCGCGATGAAGGAAGAGTTCGGCTACAAGAACGACATGCAGATCCCGCGTCTGGACAAGATCGTCCTGAACATCGGCTGCGGTGCCGAGGCCGTGCGCGACACCAAGAAGGCGAAATCGGCCCAGGAAGACCTGACCGCCATCGCCGGCCAGAAGGCTGTCACCACCGTTGCCAAGAAATCCATCGCGGGTTTCCGGGTTCGTGAAGACATGCCCCTGGGTGCCAAGGTCACGCTGCGTGCCGACCGGATGTATGAATTCCTCGATCGTCTGATCACCGTGGCGATGCCCCGCATCCGCGACTTCCGCGGCGTTTCGGGCAAGAGCTTCGACGGCCGCGGCAACTATGCCACCGGCCTGAAAGAGCACATCGTGTTCCCCGAGATCAACTTCGACAAGGTCGACGAGGTCTGGGGCATGGACATCATCATCTGCACCACCGCGACGACCGATGCAGAAGCCAAGGCGCTGTTGAAGCATTTCAACATGCCGTTCAACAGCTGAGCCTGGGAGAGAACATCATGGCAAAGAAAGCAATGATCGAACGCGAGAAGAAGCGCCAGAAGCTGGTGGAGCAGTATGCTTCCAAGCGGGCGGCGCTGAAGGAAATCGCGAACGATGAAAGCAAGCCGATGGAAGAGCGCTTCAAGGCGCGCCTCAAGCTTGCCAAACTGCCGCGCAACAGCTCGGCCGTGCGTCTTCACAACCGGTGCCAGCTGACCGGCCGTCCCCACGCTTACTACCGTAAGCTGAAGGTCAGCCGTATCATGCTGCGGGAACTTGGCTCGATGGGCCAGATCCCCGGTCTCGTGAAATCAAGCTGGTAAGGAGGGCAAGGCATGAACGATCCTATTGGCGATATGCTGACCCGTATCCGCAACAGCCAGATGCGCGGCAAGTCCACGGTCATCACCCCGGCCTCCAAGCTGCGGGCATGGGTGCTGGATGTGCTGGCGGACGAAGGCTATATCCGCGGCTACGAAAAGACCACCGGCAAGGACGGCCACCCGGCCCTTGAAATCAGCCTGAAGTACTATGAAGGCACCCCGGTGATCCGTGAAATCAAGCGCGTCTCGACCCCCGGTCGCCGCGTTTACATGGGAGCCAAGGATCTGCCGAGCGTTCGGCAGGGGCTTGGTGTCTCGATTGTCTCCACGCCCAACGGTGTGATGTCGGATGCAAATGCACGCAGCGCCAATGTTGGCGGCGAAGTGCTCTGC
This sequence comes from Oceaniglobus trochenteri, assembly GCF_020529025.1. GTDB lineage: Bacteria > Pseudomonadota > Alphaproteobacteria > Rhodobacterales > Rhodobacteraceae > Oceaniglobus > Oceaniglobus trochenteri. Next base: position 790,406 of record NZ_JACNMM010000002.1, on the reverse strand, counting down.
ACCGTATTCTGAGGAGCGCGCAGATGTCTCGTATTGGTAAACGACCTGTTCAGATCCCTAGCGGCGTCACGGCGACCGTTTCGGGCCAGACGATCGAGCTGAAGGGCCCCAAGGGAACCCGCAGCTTCCGTGCGACGGATGACGTCGACATGATTGTCGAAGACAGCGCCATCACCGTCAAGCCGCGCGGCACCTCGAAGCGGGCGCGCCAGCAGTGGGGTATGACCCGCTCGATGCTGGCGAACCTGGCCACGGGCGTCTCCACCGGGTTCAAGCGCGAGCTTGAGATCCAGGGTGTGGGTTATCGCGCCGCCCTTCAGGGCAAGGTTCTGAAGCTGAACCTCGGCTATTCCCACGACGTGGATTTCCAGGTTCCCGAGGGTGTGACCGTCACTGTTCCCAAGCCGACCGAAATCGTGCTGGAAGGCATCGACGAACAGTTGCTTGGCCAGGTGGCCGCAAACATCCGCGAATGGCGCAAGCCCGAGCCGTACAAGGGCAAGGGCATTCGCTATAAGGGCGAATTCGTCTTCCGCAAGGAAGGCAAGAAGAAGTAAGGACGCGAAAAATGGCAAACAGCAAAAGAACCCTGTTTCTGAAGCGCCGCCTGCGCGTTCGGAACAAGCTGCGCAAGATGAACGCCGGGCGTGCGCGCCTGTCGGTGCATCGCAGCAACAAGAACATCAGCGTGCAGCTGATCGACGATGTGAACGGCGTGACGCTCGCTTCGGCCTCCTCGCTCGAGAAGGACCTGGGCTTTGTCGGCAAGAACAACGTCGAGGCCGCGGCCAAGATCGGCACCACCATTGCCGAGCGTGCGAAAGCCGCCGGTGTGGAGCAGTGCTACTTCGATCGTGGCGGCTTCCTGTTCCACGGCAAGGTCAAGGCCCTTGCCGATGCAGCCCGCGAAGGCGGCTTGAAGTTCTAAGATCCGCGGCCCCGGCGAAATCCGGGGCCGCTTCGCTTGCAGGCGGTGCGCCGCCTCGATGATCCGGGAGCGTTCTGCTCACCTGGATTGTGACAAACGCCCCTCATGGGCACATCCAAGGAGCCTTTCATGGCAAGAGATGACAATCGCGGGGGCGGTCGCCGCAACCAGCGTGACGAAACTCCCGAATTCGCAGACCGCCTGGTCGCCATCAACCGTGTGTCCAAGACCGTCAAGGGCGGCAAGCGCTTCGGCTTTGCCGCGCTCGTCGTCGTGGGCGATCAGCGGGGCCGTGTCGGTTTCGGCAAGGGCAAGGCCAAGGAAGTTCCCGAGGCGATTCGCAAGGCCACCGAGCAGGCCAAGCGTCAGATGATCCGCGTGCCGCTGCGCGACGGCCGCACCCTGCACCATGACACCCACGGGCGTCACGGGGCCGGCAAGGTCTTCATGCGGACCGCACCGCAGGGTACCGGGATCATCGCCGGTGGTCCGATGCGCGCCGTGTTCGAGATGCTGGGCGTGCAGGACGTTGTCGCCAAGTCGCTGGGTTCGCAGAACCCCTACAACATGATCCGTGCCACCATGAACGGCCTGGTCAACGAAGCCAGCCCCCGTTCGGTCGCGCAGCGTCGCGGCAAGAAGGTGGCCGACATCCTGCCCAAGCACGACAACCCCACCTCGGCCATCGCGACGGCCGACGCTGAAACCACCGACGCGTAAAGGAGCCCTGTCATGGCAAAAACCATCGTCGTCAAGCAGATCGGCTCTCCGATCCGTCGCCCCGCCGTCCAGCGTGCCACGCTGGTGGGCCTGGGCCTGAACAAGATGCACCGCACCCGCGAACTGGAAGACACCCCTTCCGTGCGCGGCATGGTCAACTCGATCCCCCACCTGGTGGAGATCGTGGAAGAGCGCGGCTGAACCTTTTCGAGAGTTCAGAAAATTTGCCCCGGTCAGAAATGGCCGGGGCTTTTCTTTTCCTGATCTGAAGGGTCCGCCCAATCGTCTGGTGCCCGAATTCGTTTCGGGCAGGCGGCCGAAGTGCGACAAAGATTCTCCTCGCCATGCCGCAGCCAGGGCAATTGCGCCAACAATCCCTTGAGTCCGGCTTCTGTCCGGTTTAATGACCCCCGGTGGCCATCCGCGCCACCGATTCACATCACGCCGTGGCCGTGCCGCTCCCGTCGCTGGGGGCATGCGTCCGGCATAAGGAGCAAGCGACATGAAACTGCATGAACTTCACGACAATCCGGGCGCAACCAAGAAGCGTATGCGCGTTGGCCGTGGCCCCGGCTCGGGCAAGGGCAAGATGGGTGGCCGTGGTATCAAGGGCCAGAAGTCGCGTTCGGGCGTGGCGATCAAGGGCTACGAAGGCGGCCAGATGCCGCTTTATCAGCGTCTGCCCAAGCGTGGCTTCAACAAGCCGAACCGCAAGCAGTATGCCGTCATCAACCTGGGCCTGATCCAGAAGTTCGTCGACGCCGGCAAGCTGGGCAGCGAGATCACCGAGAACGAGCTGATCGATTGTGGCGTCGTGCGCCGCAAGCTGGACGGCATCCGCGTTCTGGCCAAGGGTGAGATCACCTCGGCTGTCAAGCTGACCGTGACCGGCGCGTCGAAATCGGCGATCGAAGCGGTTGAAAAGGCGGGCGGCACGCTCACCGTGGCGACAGCGGCCGAATAAGAGGTTGTGAGCGGCCCTCGCGCCGCTTACATCTTTCCCAGTATTTTCCTAGCGCCGCGTGATCCGGGAAATCGGTTCCACGCGGCGTTTGCATGAAAGAGACCCGTAATGGCATCAGCAGCAGAGCAGATGGCCGCGAACATGAGTTGGGGCGCCTTCGGCAAGGCGACCGAACTGCGCGCCCGCATCCTGTTTACCCTTGGCCTTCTCATCGTCTATCGCCTCGGCACCTACATCCCGGTTCCCGGGATCGACGGCGCCGAGTTGCGCCAGTTCATGGACCAGGCGGCCACGGGGCTTGGCGGTATTCTCAACATGTTCACCGGCGGCGCGATTTCCCGGATGGGGATCTTCGCGTTGGGAATCATGCCCTATATCTCTGCCTCGATCATCGTTCAGCTGATGACGGCCATGGTCCCGCAGCTGGAACAGCTGAAGAAAGAGGGCGAGCAGGGCCGCAAGAAGATCAACCAGTACACCCGCTATGGCACCGTGTTCCTGGCCACCTTCCAGGCTTTCGGGCTGGCGAAAAGCCTTGAAGCCGGCGGGCTTGTGACCGATCCGGGGCTCTATTTTCAGGCGTCCTGCGTGATCACCCTTGTGGGTGGCACCATGTTCCTGATGTGGCTGGGTGAGCAGATCACCAACCGCGGCATCGGCAACGGCATCTCGCTGATCATCTTTGTCGGCATCATTGCCGAGGTTCCGGCGGCGCTGGCACAGTTCTTCGCCTCGGGCCGTTCGGGCGCGATCAGCCCCGTTGTCATCATCGGCGTGATCCTGATGATCGTGGCGGTCATCGCCTTCGTGGTCTTCATGGAGCGGGCGCTGCGCAAGATCCACATCCAGTATCCGCGCCGCCAGGTTGGCATGAAGGTTTATGACGGCGGTTCGTCGCACCTGCCGATCAAGGTGAACCCCGCGGGCGTCATCCCGGCGATCTTCGCCAGTTCGCTGCTGTTGCTGCCCACCACGCTGGCCACCTTCAGCGGCTCGCAGACCGGCCCGGTCATGTCGACCATCCTGGCCTACTTCGGCCCCGGTCAGCCGCTGTACTTTGCCTTTTTCACCGGCATGATCGTGTTCTTCACCTATTTCTACACCGCCAACGTCGCCTTCAAATCCGAGGACGTGGCCGAGAACCTGCAAAACCAGAACGGCTTCATCCCCGGCATCCGCCCCGGCAAGAAGACCGAGGAATACCTCGATTACGTCGTGGCGCGGCTTCTGGTGCTGGGCGCCGGCTATCTTGCCGCCGTCTGCCTGCTGCCCGAGATCCTGCGTTCGCAGCTGGCGATCCCGTTCTATTTCGGCGGCACGTCGGTTCTGATCGTTGTCAGCGTGACGATGGACACGATTCAGCAGGTGCAATCCCATATGCTGGCCCACCAGTACGAGGGCCTGATCGAAAAATCGCAGCTGCGCGGCAAGCGGCGCGGCAAGAAAGGGACGGCTAGACGATGAACATCATTCTTCTCGGGCCGCCGGGTGCCGGCAAGGGGACCCAGGCCCGCCGTCTGGTCGATGAACGCGACATGACACAGCTTTCCACCGGCGACATGCTGCGCGAGGCGCGCACAAGCGGCACCGAGATGGGCCGCGTCGTGGCCGAGGTGATGGACCGGGGTGATCTGGTGACCGACGAGATCGTGATCGGCCTGATCGAAGAGAAGCTGAACGGCGACCATGGCGGCGGCTTCATCTTCGACGGCTTCCCGCGTACCCTGACCCAGGCCGACGCGCTGGGTGAGCTTCTCAAGCGCCATGGCACGACGCTGGACGCGGTGATCGAGATGAAGGTGGACGATGCCGCCTTGGTCGAGAGGATCACGGCCCGTTCGACCTGCGGGGAATGCGGCGAAGTCTACAATGACATCACCAAGCCCCAGCCCGCCGACGGCAAATGCGCCAATTGCGGGGCGTCGAACTTCAAGCGCCGCGCCGACGACAACGCCGATTCGCTGAAACAGCGGCTGATGGAATACTACAAGAAGACATCGCCGCTGATCGGTTACTACTATGCCAAGGGCGATCTGAAGACCGTCGATGGCCTTGGCGAGATCGAGGATGTCGCAGCGGAAATCGGCAAGGCACTGGGTTGACGGGGCAGGGGGGTTGACCCTGCCGCGAATCCCTCGTAAGCCGCGCCATCCCGAAAGGGAATCGTAAGTTCCGGGGTCGCGCCCCGGACCCTACATCCAGATAATCGGTGCAGCCCGTGGCAGAAATCGCCTCGGGCTTGCGTTGTGAAAAAAGGGTCTGGCGCTACGGACCCGCAACGAAAAGGAAGATAGCACGTGGCACGTATTGCCGGCGTAAATATCCCGACTGCAAAGCGGGTTCCAATCGCCCTCACCTACATCACCGGAATCGGCCCCTCGTCCGCCCGTTCCATCTGCGAAGCGGTCGGCATCGACCTGACCCGTCGCGTCAACGAACTGTCCGACGCCGAAGTGCTGGCCATCCGCGAGCATATCGACGCCAACTTCACCGTCGAAGGCGACCTGCGCCGTGAGACGCAGATGAACGTCAAGCGCCTGATGGACCTCGGCTGCTACCGTGGCCTGCGCCACCGTCGCAACCTGCCCGTGCGCGGCCAGCGGACCCACACCAATGCGCGCACGCGCAAGGGCCCCGCAAAAGCCATCGCCGGCAAGAAGAAATAAGGGAGGACCTGACAAATGGCACGTGATCGTCGCGTTAAAAAGAAGGTCTCCAAGAACATCGCCGCTGGCGTTGCTCATGTGAATTCCTCGTTCAACAACACCAAGATCCTGATCTCCGATGTGCAGGGCAACGCCATTTCCTGGTCGTCGGCCGGCACCTGCGGGTTCAAGGGATCGCGTAAATCCACCCCCTATGCCGCACAGATGGCCGCCGAAGACGCGGGCAAGAAGGCACAGGAACACGGTGTGCGCACCCTGGAAGTCGAAGTGCAGGGCCCTGGTTCGGGCCGTGAGAGTGCGCTGCGCGCCCTGGCCGCCGTCGGCTTCAACATCACCTCGATCCGTGATGTGACCCCGATGGCCCACAACGGCTGCCGCCCGCCCAAGCGTCGTCGGGTCTGATCGAATTACGAAACCTGTGCAGGTCATGGTTCCCCGTGGCCTGCGCATGTCATTTTTACCTCGGGTTGTCTGTTGCCGGGGACATGGGCCGCAGACGTGAATTGAGGAGATACGCATGATCCACAAGAATTGGGCCGAGCTGATCAAGCCGACACAGCTGGTCGTCAAGCCCGGCAATGACCGGATGCGCCAGGCCACCGTGATCGCCGAACCGCTTGAGCGTGGCTTCGGCCTGACCCTTGGCAACGCGCTGCGCCGCATCCTGATGAGCTCGCTTCAGGGCGCCGCCATCACCAGCGTGCAGATCGACAACGTCCTGCATGAATTCTCGTCGGTGTCCGGTGTGCGTGAAGACGTGACCGACATCGTGCTGAACCTCAAGGGCGTCGCGATCAAGATGGAAGTCGAAGGCCCCAAGCGGGTGACGATTTCGGCCCGTGGCCCGCAGATCGTGACCGCCGGCGACATCTCCGAATCCAGCGGCATCGAGGTTCTGAACAAGGATCACGTGATCTGCCACCTGGACGATGGTGCCGATCTGTTCATCGAACTGACCGTCAACACCGGCAAGGGCTATGTCTCGGCCGACAAGAACCGCCCCGAGGATGCGCCCATCGGCCTGATGCCGATCGACGCCATCTATTCGCCGGTCAAGAAGGTGTCCTATGACGTGCAGCCCACCCGCGAGGGCCAGGTGCTGGACTATGACAAGCTGACCCTGAAGCTGGAAACCGACGGTTCGGTCACGCCCGACGATGCCGTGGCCTATGCCGCCCGCATCCTGCAGGACCAGCTGAGCATCTTCGTCAACTTCGACGAGCCGGAATCGGCCCGCACCGACAACGACGACGACGGGCTGGAGTTCAACCCGCTGCTGCTCAAGAAGGTTGACGAGCTTGAGCTGTCGGTCCGTTCGGCCAACTGCCTGAAGAACGACAACATCGTCTATATCGGCGATCTGATCCAGAAGACCGAGGCGGAAATGCTCCGCACCCCGAACTTCGGCCGCAAGTCCCTGAACGAGATCAAGGAAGTGCTGTCGGGCATGGGGCTGCACCTGGGCATGGATGTCGAGGAATGGCCGCCGGAAAACATCGAGGATCTGGCCAAGAAGTTCGAAGACCAGTTCTGAGTTCATCACCGCGGGGCAGGGTCTGCCTGCCCCGACGAAGACCCAGGGCAATCCCGCCCCAACAGAGCGCCGGACACGCATCCGGCTGCCGTACAAAGTACAAATAGGAGAAACGACAATGCGTCACGCACGGGGCTATCGCCGCCTGAACCGCACCCACGAACACCGCAAGGCGTTGTTCGCCAACATGGCCGGATCGCTGATCGAGCATGAGCAGATCAAGACGACCCTGCCCAAGGCGAAAGAGCTGAAGCGGATCATCGACAAGCTGATCACGCTGGGCAAGCGCGGCGATCTTCACGCCCGCCGCCAGGCCGCGTCGCAGCTGAAGCAGGATGCCTATGTCGCCAAGCTGTTCGACATCCTCGGCCCCCGCTATGCCGAGCGTCAGGGCGGTTACTGCCGGGTTCTGAAGGCCGGGTTCCGCTATGGTGACATGGCGCCCATGGCCATCATCGAGCTTGTGGACCGCGACCCCGACGCCAAGGGCGCCGGTGACCGCGCCAGGCTGGAAGCCGAAGAAAACTGATCCTGAAAAAGCCCCGGTTCGCCGGGGCTTTTTTTATGACCCTGCTAATCGCAGGATAACAAAAAAATTCCATTAATGGTTGTTCAAAAACAATTTTCTGCATCGTAGGGTTGCGGGGGTGTTCGTCTGACCCGTAACTTTGTAGGAAGACCGCATGTTCGAGCAGCGCGTTTTTGACAGGGAACTTGAAAAGCTGGATGGCTTTGCCGAAGCCGGCTATTTCCTGGCGCTTCATATCCGTTTCACCTCGCCTGTCATGATGTTCCAGACCTACGATCGCGCCTGGATCGATTATTATACCGAAAACGGTTTCGTGCTGCGTGATCCGATGACGGCCTGGTCCTTCAGCACCAGTGGCAGCACCCGCTGGAGCAACCGGCGAATCCCCGATCCCTTCGGCATCTTCAAGAAGGCCCGCGACTTCGGTCTGCGGTACGGCGCGACCTTTTCGCACGGCCCGATCAAGTCGCGTACCGTTTGCAGCATGGCGCGGGGGGATCGCGAATTCACCGATGCCGAAATCGCCCGAGTGGCGGCCCTGGTCGCCTCGCTGCATGACATGAGTGATCCGCTCCAGCGCCTGACCAAGGCCCAGACCCAGGCGTTGAAATGCATTGCCGATGGCATGCGTCAGGCGGCGGCGGCCGACAAGCTGGGGATCTCGGAAAGTGCGCTGAAACTGCGCCTTGCCTCGGCGCGTGAAAGGCTTCTGGCGCGCACCACCGCCGAGGCGATTCAGCGGGCCAAGGACAATAAACTACTTTAAGTATGTTAAACTTATGCGTTGTTCGCCCTTAGATGGAGTCGGGGATGTTCCCGGATTCTGTTTTGGAGGCTCAAATGCAGACCACGACTCTTTCTTTCGCCAATATCCACGCACATGGCGAACTTTTCGCCAACATGTTCCGCGCAAGGCGCCAGCTTTTCATCGAACACAACAAGTGGGATCTGCCCCAGGCGATGGGCATGGAATACGATCAATACGACACGCCTGCCAGCCGTTGGGTGGTGGTGCATGACGAATTGGGCCAGGTTCTGGCGGGCAACCGCCTTACCCCGACCACGGCGAAGTGCGGCATCTATTCCTACATGATCCGCGACGCACAGCGCGGATTGCTCGACACGATCCCCTCGTGCCTGCTTTATGACGAGGCACCGGTGGGCGAAACGGTCTGGGAAAGCAGCCGCCTGTTCGTGTCGCACAATGTGCCTGCCAACCGGCGGCGGGTGGTTCATGCGCGGCTGGTGTTCGAACTGGCCAAGGCCGCCCGCGATCTTGGTGCAACCAGTTGCCTGACCCTGCTGAACGCGAACTGGCCCCGCTGGGCAGGCCGTGTCGGCGTCGACATGACGGCCATGGGCCCGGTGATGGAGATCGAGGGTGTCAACAACCAGGTGGTTTCGATGAACTTCTCGGATCAGCTGCACTGACGGCCTTGCCCTGTGCGGCGGGATGATCGGGCGCCTCGTGGTCATCCTGTCGGGTTGATTCCCCCGGCGCGGCCCGCTTGCGGGTCGCGCGTTTTCCGGGGCGGGTGTACGGTTCGTTCTTTCGGCACCCGGCCCCAGGCCCTAGAATGGCGCCATGACCGATCTTTTCGCAAATGACGAACCCGCAGCCCAGACCACGGCACCCCGCCCCCTGGCCGACCGCCTGCGCCCCCGCGCCCTGTCCGAGGTGATCGGACAGCAGCAGGTGCTGGGCCCCGAGGGCCCGCTGGGCGTGATGCTGGCGTCGGGGTCGTTGTCGTCGCTGGTGTTCTGGGGGCCGCCCGGCGTGGGCAAGACCACCATCGCCCGGCTTCTGGCCGACGAGACGGATCTGCATTTCATCCAGATCAGCGCTATCTTCACCGGCGTTCCCGAATTGCGCAAGGTCTTCGAGGCGGCAAAGATGCGCCGCGCCAACGGCAAGGGAACGCTTCTTTTCGTCGACGAGATTCATCGCTTCAACAAGGCGCAGCAAGACGGGTTCCTGCCGCATATGGAGGATGGAACGATCCTGCTGGTGGGTGCGACCACGGAGAACCCGTCGTTCGAATTGAACGCCGCGCTTCTCAGCCGGGCGCAGGTTCTGGTTCTCACCCGGCTTTCGGACGAGGATCTTGAGCTGATGGCGCAGCGGGCCGAGGCCGAGCTGGGCAAGCCCCTGCCGCTGACGCCGGAGGCGCGGGTGGCGCTTCTGAACATGGCCGATGGCGACGGGCGCGCCCTGCTGAACCTGATCGAACAGGTGAACGCCTGGAAAACCACCGGTCCGCTGGACACCGACGCCCTGACTGCGCGCCTGATGAAGCGGGCGGCGAAATACGACAAGTCGGGGGACGAGCAATACAACCTGATTTCGGCCCTGCACAAATCGGTGCGCGGTTCCGATCCGGACGCGGCGCTTTACTGGCTGGCGCGGATGCTGGAGGGCGGCGAAGACCCGCGATACCTTGCGCGACGCATCCTGCGCATGGCGATCGAGGATATCGGCCTGGCCGACCCCGAGGCGCAGCAGATCTGCCTGTCGGCCTGGCAGGTGTTCGAACGGCTGGGCAGCCCCGAAGGCGAACTGGCCCTGGGGCAGGCGGTGACCTATCTTGCGCTCGCTCCGAAATCGAACGCCGGGTACAATGCCTACAAGGCGGCCCGGGTGTCGGCCAAGAAGACCGGCAGCGCCCCGCCCCCCAAGCACATCCTGAACGCGCCAACGTCGCTGATGAAGGATCAGGGCTATGGCGCCGGATACGCCTATGACCACGACGCCGAAGACGCGTTTTCCGGCCAGAACTATTTTCCCGACGGCATGAAGCGGGCGGCCTTCTACGCCCCGGTCGAACGCGGATTCGAACGCGACCTGAAAAAGCGGCTCGACTGGTTCGCCGGGCTTCGCGCGAAGCGGGCGGGCAGGGGCGACGGTTGACATCCCCCCGGTTCCGAAGGATGCAGCGGCGATGATGTCAACGGTTCTTCAGGTCGCCCTGGGCGGCGCCATCGGGGCTTCGGCCCGGTATCTGACCGGGGTTGCAGTGCTGCGCGCCTTTGGCCCCGGCTTTCCGCTGGCGGTTCTGCTGGCCAATGTCGTGGGGTCGTTCATCATGGGCGTCTTCGTGGTGTTCGCCGCGCAGAAATCACAGACCCACCTGGCGCCCTTCGTGATGACGGGGCTTCTGGGCGGCTTCACGACCTTTTCGGCATTTTCGCTGGAAACGGTCACATTGATCGAACGGGGACAGACGGGCAGCGCGGCCCTTTATGTCGTCCTGTCGGTCGGAGGCGCGGTTGGCGCGTTGTTTCTTGGAGTGCTGACAGCACGGGGGATATGGGCATGAGCGGCGTTCAGACTTTGACGGTGGGCGAGGACGAGGGCGATCAGCGGCTGGACCGTTGGTTCCGGCGCAAGTTTCCCCAGATCAGCCAGATCCAGATCGAGAAGATGTGCCGCAAGGGTGAAATCCGCGTCGATTCTGGCCGGGTGAAACCGGCGTCGCGGCTGGCGGTGGGGCAGGCGGTGCGCATTCCGCCCCTGCCCGAGGAACGTGGCCCGGCGGTTGATCGCACCACCGAGAAGATCTCGAAGGCCGATGCACAGATGATGCGCGGCTGCGTGATCTGGCAGGACGATCACATCATCGCCCTGAACAAGCCGCCCGGCCTGCCCACCCAGGGCGGCAGCAAGCAGACCCGCCATGTGGATGGCCTTTCGGCGGCGCTGCAGGGCGATGCCGAGGAAAAGCCGCGTCTGGTGCACCGGCTGGACAAGGACACCTCGGGCGTCCTTCTGCTGGCGCGCACCCGGATGGCGGCCAAGGGGCTGACCGAAGCGCTGCGCCATCGCGGCACCCGCAAGATATACTGGGCCGCCGTCGCCGGTGTGCCGCATCCGCGCATGGGAACGGTGAAATACGGGCTGATGAAGGCCCCGGGCCACGGGGCCAAGGGCGAGGCGGAAAAGATGATCTGCATCCACCCCGCCGAGGTGGACAAGACCGAGGGCGCAAAGCGCGCCACGACCGATTACGCCGTCCTTTCGGCCCTGGGCGGGCGCACCTCGTGGATGGCCCTGGTGCCGGTGACGGGGCGCACGCACCAGCTGCGCGCCCACATGGCCGAGATGGGGCATCCCATCATCGGCGATGGCAAATACGGTGGATCGGGTCAGGAAAACCTGGGCGATGGCTGGGGCGCGCAACTGGGTGGCGACATCAGCCGCAAGCTGCACCTGCACGCCCGGTCGCTGACCTTCCGCCACCCGGTCAGCGGCGCGATGATGACCGTGACCGCGCCCTTGCCCGACCACATGGCCCGCACCTTTGAACAGTTGGAGTGGGTGCCGGGCGATGTGCCTGCCGATCCCTTCGAGGAAGAAATCTGATGGCCGAATGGGGAACGAAACGATTCTGGAAGGCGGCCGCCGTGGTGCCCGAGGGCGAGGGTTTCGCGATCCAGCTTGACGGCCGCCCGGTGCGCACCCCGGCGCGCACGCTGGTGGTTCTGCCCTCGCGCGCCCTTGCCGATGCGGTGGCGGGGGAATGGCAGGCGCAGGGCGAAAGGATCAACCCGCTCTCGATGCCCAATACCCGCAGCGCCAATGCCGCGCTGGACAAGGTCGCGCCGCAGCGTCCGGTGGTCGAGTCGATGATCGCGGATTATGCCGGCACCGACCTGCTGTGCTATCGCGCGGTGGGGCCGCAGTCTCTGATCGAGCGGCAGGCCGAACGGTGGGATCCGCTGCTGGACTGGGTGCGTCGCGACCTGGGCGCGCGCCTTTTCGTGACCTCCGGCGTGATGCCTGTGGACCAGCCCCCCGAGGTGCTGGCGGCGCTGACCGGAACCATGGCCGCGATGTCGGATTTCGACATCACCGCCTTTCACGATCTGGTCAGCCTCTCGGGGTCTTTCATCCTTGGCCTGGCCGTGGCCCGGGGGCAGATCACGCCCGATGCGGGCTGGTCGCTGTCGCGCCTGGACGAGGAATGGCAGGCCGAACAATGGGGCCAGGACGAGGAAGCCGCCGAAAAGGCCGCGCTGAAACGGTCGGAATTCCTGCACGCGCATAATTTCATGCGCCTTTCAAATGGGCTGGAGGCCAATTCAGGGGTAGGGGAACAGCGAATTAACCATGGGTAAGCACCCGACTTTTTGATCGTATCTCGTTATCCCACCCTTGACCTTTCGTGATGAAAGACGCCACACTTGCCTCCGAGGGGCCGTGTCCAACATGGTTCCCGTCATAAAGAACGACGGTCCAGGGAGGACCGGATGAACCGCTTTTGTTGAGAAAGCGGGAAAATCAGGAAGAGGTAAAAATGAAAAAAACCGTGTTTCTCGGTGCGCTGACGGCCACCAGCCTGATCGCGGGCGCTGCTGCTGCTGCCACGTTGGATGACGTGAAGGCACGCGGCAAGCTGAACTGCGGCGTGACTACCGGCCTTGCCGGCTTCTCGGCCCCCGATGCGAACGGCCGCTGGGAAGGTTTCGACGTGGCCGTGTGCCGTGCCGTTGCCGCCGCTGTCCTGGGCGACCCGGAAGCCGTCGAATTCGTTTCGACCACCGGCAAGACCCGCTTTACCGCGCTGGCATCGGGCGAGATCGACCTGCTGGCCCGCAACACCACCTGGACCTTCAGCCGCGACACCGACCTCAAGTTCGATTTCGTCGGTGTGAACTACTATGACGGTCAGGGCTTCATCGTTCCCAAGGCGCTGGGTGTGACCTCGGCCAAGGATCTGGACGGCGCCACCGTCTGCATCCAGACCGGCAGCACCACCGAACTGAACCTTGCCGATTTCTTCCGCAAGAACGGCATGAGCTATGAGCCGGTGCCGATCGAAACCAACGCCGAAGCGATCCAGCAGTACACTGCCGGCGCCTGCGATACCTACACCACCGACGCCAGCGGTCTGGCCTCGACCCGCGCCACCTTCGAGACCCCGAGCGATCACGTGATCCTGCCCGAGATCATCTCGAAAGAGCCGCTGGGCCCGCTTGTCCGCCACGGCGACAACGACTGGGGTGACATCGCACGCTGGACGCTGAACGCGCTGATCGCCGCCGAAGAACTGGGCGTGACCAGTGCCAATGTCGCCGAAATGTCGGCCAGCGCCGGCACCAGCCCCGAGGTCAACCGCCTGCTGGGCACCGAGGGTGACCTGGGCGCGATGATCGGTCTTGACGCCGACTGGGCCGCCAAGGCGATTGCCGCCAACGGCAACTACGGCGAAATCTTCGAGAAAACCATCGGTGAGAACACGCCGATCGGCCTTGCGCGCGGTCTGAACGCGCAGTGGACCAACGGCGGGCTGCTGTACTCGCCGCCGTTCCGGTAAAATCCGATAACGGGCGGGCGTGGATGATCTCCACGCCCGTTTCGTTCAAGACAGTCCAAAACAAGTCCGGGCAGAACGAGCGGCAAAGCCGCCATACCAGAAACCGGACAGCCACAGGGATGGCACCATGTCAGCACTAACCGACCCGCACAGGGAATCGTTCCGGCTTTCCATGCTGTTGAGCGACACCCGTTACCGATCCTACACCTTCCAGGGCATCGCCCTTGCGTTCCTGATCGCCGTCATGGCGTTTCTCGGCGCCAACCTGCTCAGCAATCTTGCGGCGCAGGGGCTGGATATCTCTTATGAATTCCTCGGCTCGCCATCGGGCTATGACATCAACCAGCGACCGATCGAATACGACAGTCAAAGCACCCATTTGCGCGCCTCGGTCGTCGGCATCCTGAACACCCTCATCGTTGCGGTGCTGGCCTGTGTGTCGGCCACCGTGATCGGCGTGTTTGCGGGGGTTCTGCGCCTGTCCAACAACTGGCTGGTGCGCAAGATCATGGCGATCTACGTCGAGGCCTTCCGCAACGTTCCGGTGCTGATCTGGATCCTCATCATCTTCTCGATCATGACGGTCAGCCTGCCTGCCCCCAGCGCATTCCGTGGTGAAGACCCGGATTCGTCGCTGTTGTTCGGCGCCTTCGCCTTTACCAACCGGGGCGTCTATATTCCCGCGCCCATCATGGGGCCAGGGGCATGGTTCGTCATCGGGGCCTTCATTGCTTCGATCATCGGGATCATCGCGTTGCGCCGCCATGCGGTGAAGGTGCTTTACGACAGCGGCAAGGTGGTCAAGACCTTCTGGCCCTCGGTGGCGCTGTTCTTCCTGCCCACGCTGATCGTGTTCTTCCTGCTGGGCCGCCCCATCGGGCTGGATCTTCCGGCGCTCAAGGGGTTCAACTTCCAGGGCGGCATCCAGCTTCGCGGCTCGCTCATCGCGCTGTGGTTCGCGCTGTCGATCTATACCGGCGCCTTCATCGCCGAGAACGTCCGCGCCGGCATCCAGGCCATCTCCAGGGGCCAGTCCGAAGCGGCCGCCGCGCTTGGCCTGCGGCCCCGGCGGATCATGAACCTCGTCGTTCTGCCTCAGGCGCTGCGGGTCATCATCCCGCCACTGGTGTCGCACTACCTGAACATCACCAAGAACTCGTCGCTGGCGATCGCGGTGGGCTACATGGATGTGACCGGCACATTGGGGGGGATCACCCTGAACCAGACGGGCCGCGCCATCGAATGCGTGCTGCTGCTGATGCTGTTCTATCTTGTCATCAGCCTGAGCATTTCGACCGCGATGAACATCTACAACAACTCCGTCAAGCTGAGGGAGCGGTAATATGGTCGGTTCGAAGGAGCGCAGGTCATGAGTGACAGCCACGCACAATCCGTCGCCTTTGTCCGCGACACCGTTATCCCCGAATCCCCGCCACCGGCGCTGGAAACCGGGGTCGTCAAATGGATGCGCAGCAACCTGTTCTCGGGCTGGTTCAACACGCTTCTCACCCTCGCGGCGATCTGGTTCGTCTTCATGGTCCTGTCCGTGGTGGTGCCCTGGTTCGCCAACGGCGTGTGGGAGGCATCGGACATCCGCCAGTGCCGCGAGATCATGGCAGGGTCGGGGGGCGGCTGTTTCGCCGTGATCGCCGACCGCTGGCAGCAACTTCTCTTCGGGTTCAAATACCCGTCCGAGGAATACTGGCGCCCGACGCTGGCCTTCGTGCTGCTGTTCATCGCCATCGCGCCGCTGCTGTTCTCGAAGATGTTCCCGCGCTGGATGCTGGTGCTGACGGCGCTTTACCCCTTCGTTGCCTATTACCTGATCTGGGGCGGCACGATCCTTGCGCCGCTGGTGGCGCTGCTTGGCTTCGTTGCCGGGTACTTCGCCTATGCCCGTGTCGTGCGCCGTTCGTTCGCCGGTGCGGCTGCGGCCGGTGTGGTGGTGGCCGTGGTGGTCTGGACGCTTGGCGGATACGTTTCCGCCGCCGCACCCGGTTTCATGGCGTTCGAGCCTGTGGCCAGCCGTGAAATGGGGGGGTTCATGCTGAACCTGATCCTTGGCGTTGTCTGTGTTTCGCTGTCGCTGCCGCTGGGCATCCTTCTGGCGCTGGGGCGGCAAAGCAACCTGCCGGTGGTCAAGGGCATCTGCGTGGTCTTCATCGAATTCATCCGTGGCGTGCCGCTGATCACGCTGCTGTTCGTGGCGAACGTGGTTCTGGCCTATTTCCTGCCGCCGGGCACCAACTTTGACCTGATCGTGCGGGTGATCATCATGATCACCATGTTCGCCAGCGCCTATATCGCCGAGGTGATCCGCGGCGGCCTGGCCGCCCTGCCCAAGGGGCAGTACGAGGGCGCCGAAAGCCTGGGTCTGGATTACGCGCAATCCATGCGCCTGATCATCCTGCCCCAGGCGCTGAAGATCTCGATCCCGGGCATCGTGAACGTGGCGGTGGGCCTGTTCAAGGATACCACTCTCGTCTCGATCATCTCGATGTTCGACCTTGTGGGCATGATCCGCGGGCCGATCCTGGCCAGCACCGACTGGAACGGTGTCTACTGGGAACTGCTCGGCCTTGCCGCGCTGCTGTTCTTCGTCGTCTGTTATGGCATTTCGCAATATTCGCAATGGCTGGAGCGTCAGCTTCAGACCGATCACCGTTAAGGAAGGGACTGGCACATGACCATGACCGACAACGCCGCCGCCAACCCCAGCCCCGCGCAGATGAAAGTCAGCGACGAGGTCGCGATCTCGATCGAGAACATGAACAAGTGGTACGGCACGTTCCACGTTCTGCGCGACATCGACCTGACCGTCTATCGCGGCGAGCGGATCGTCATCTGCGGGCCCTCAGGGTCGGGCAAATCGACGCTGATCCGCTGCATCAATGCGCTGGAGGAGCATCAGGCCGGCAAGATCACCGTCGACGGCACCGTCCTGTCGTCGGACCTCAAGAACATCGACAAGATCCGCTCGGAAGTCGGGATGTGCTTTCAGCACTTCAACCTGTTCCCGCATCTGACGATTCTCGAGAACTGCACGCTGGCCCCGATCTGGGTGCGCAAGACGCCCAAGAAAGAGGCCGAGGAAACGGCGATGCATTTCCTCAACAAGGTGAAGATCCCCGAACAGGCCGACAAGTACCCCGGCCAGCTTTCGGGCGGTCAGCAGCAGCGTGTGGCGATCGCCCGGTCGCTGTGCATGCAGCCGCGCATCATGCTGTTCGACGAACCCACCTCGGCCCTTGACCCCGAGATGATCAAGGAGGTGCTGGACACCATGATCGAGCTTGCGGAAGAAGGCATGACGATGCTCTGCGTCACCCACGAGATGGGCTTTGCCCGTCAGGTCGCCAACCGCGTGATCTTCATGGACCAGGGCCAGATCGTGGAGCAGAACGAACCCGAAGAGTTCTTCCTGCATCCCAAGTCGGACCGCACCAAGCTGTTCCTGAGCCAGATCCTGGGCCATTAAGCGACACGCCGGGTCCGGCGGTGAAAATGACGGCGCCATCCCGATAGGGGTGGCGCCATTTTGCTTCCGGGGACATCGAGTGTAAAAAATAAAATGAGCCTTTACCATTACTTGCGCGAAGATGCCCCGGCATTCAGCAGATTCGTCAACACTTGCTGACGAATCGTTAACGGGGGCCGTGCAGGGTGGTGTCATCGAAGGTTCGTAACTTGGAAAGAACAACGATGACCGCGGCGGCCCGTTCCAAAACCAATAGTCGCCGCATCCGTCATCTGCTTTCCTCTCGGGTCTTCGGTTTCCCTGTGGGGCTTGCTGCTTGGCGGTCTCGCATTTGTCCTGAGGGTGGCCTGCCTGTTCCAATCCGGCAGGTGAACCCACGGATTGATCGGAACGTCCGATTACGCGGGCGATACGGCCTTCAGGCCGGTTTCCGGTGCTCTGGCTGCCCGTCCCGGTGGGGCGGGCAGCCAACACAGGCCTGCTGCAGGCCCAACCCACTGCGCGTGCTTTGCTTTCCCGGGCAAAGTGGCCCGCGGTGACTGCACTTGCAGGCCAGAACAACTGGTATCCTGCTCAGGTACTCCCTGCCGCAGTGTTCGTTAACGGGCCGGATGCCGGTTGTTCCCCTGATCCTCTGCCCTGCCAGCTTGCGCTGACCTCAACTCCTGCTAAGGTTTTCAAGGGTCTGTACGGAACGCGGACCCTGACAGACAGGGATGGGACGGGCGTTTTGACAGCGCAACCGCAGAATATGCCGCGGCGCGCAACCGTTGGGCAGGTGCAACTTGTCGGTCCGCTGCGGGTGCGCACGGCCGACGGGCGCGATTGCACGCCCGGAGGTTCCCTGCGCAAGGCCATGTTCGCGGTGCTTGCCCTGTCCGACAGGGGCAGCCGGTCGCGCATTGCCCTTCAGGAAATGCTCTGGGCCGACCGTTGCCCCGAAAAGGCCGCCGGATCGTTCCGCACCGCGCTTTCGGTGCTGCGGCGTGAACTGGCCCCGTTGGGCGATGACATCCTGCGCGTCGACACCCACAGCGTGACCCTGGATCGCGCACGCCTTTCCATCGACGTCGATCAATACCGCAGCGGTGCCGCCGCCCTGCCGCCCTCGGATCGGGGGCTGGACCTTCTGGAGGGGCTGGACGCCGGCGGCGGCGGGCGCGAGGATTTCGAGGACTGGCTGCGCGGCGAACGCAGCGCCTGGGCCGACTTCGTCGATCTGGTGCCCGCCGTCATTGCCGCCCCGTCACCCCGCCCCGTCACCGCCCGCAAGGGTCTGGGGCTGTTGACGGTGGTGGGCGACGGGCTGTGTTCCGACCTGGAACAGCGGTGCGACGAGGTGCTGGATTTCATCGGCGCCGAGGCGCGGGTGCTGTGCGATACCGATATCTACGATCACCGCGATGGCCACAGCCGCAGCTTTCCCGACACCGCCGGGAATGGCCCGGCGCATCTTCTGCAGCTGCATGTGCGGCCCTCGGGGCAGGGGGCCTATCTGACGCTGAAGGTGATCGAGACGGCCACGCGCCGCTCGCTCTGGAACCAGCGGCTGGAATGCGATGACGCCCGGATGCTGAACCTGCACCACCCGCAGATGGCCGATTTCGTCTCGCGTGCCATCGAACAGCTGGCCAATTCGATCCTGCCCGCCACCGACCCGACGGCGACGGCCCCCCATGCGCCCTATCAGTCGCTCAACATGATGTTCAGCCTGTCACCCGCAACGCTCGATCTTGCCGACAGCCTGCTGCGCAACGCCTGGAGCGAAACCCGTGATCCGGTTCACCTGGGCCTTCTGTCCTATCTCGATACCTTCCGGGTGGGCGAAAGCTGGGGGCGGAAGGTGGGCGTGCACCACGATACCGTCGACCTGGCCCGCGAAGGGCTGTCGCGCGGGGCCTTCAACGGGCTTTACCTGACGACGGCCGGCTATGCCCTGTTCTACCTGACCGACGACAATGAACTGGCCGCCGACCTGCTGACCCGCGCGGTCGAGGTGGCGCCCGCCCAGGCGCTGGCCTGGGATCACCTGGCGCTGTTCTGGCACACCCAGGGCGAAAGGGCCAAGGCGCGCCATGCGGCCGAACGGGCGGTGGCCCTGGGCCGATTCAGCCCGTTGCGCTATGCCTATGACACCACGCTGTCGATGGTCGCCCATGCCGAGGGCGATTTTCAAAGCGCCATCACCTATGGCCGCCGCGCCCTGGCCCGCAAACCCGAATTCTCGTCGGCGCTGCGCTATGTCACCGCCGGGCTGGGCCTTCTGGGCCGCCGGGACGAGGCCGAGGCGATGGCGGCGCGCATTCTCAGCATCGACCCGACATTCACCGCCCGGCGCATGACCCAGGGCATGATCAAGATGGTTGACCGCGAACCGGCCGATGCCCTGCAACGGGGGCTGATCCTGGCGGGGCTGACATAGACAGGAACCGAGGAAGAGGGACAAAAGCGATGGGTGAGGGTGGATTCGATCTTTCGATTCTTCAGGATTGGGCGCTGAGCGTGCGGGCCGACACGATCGAGCTGAGACCCACACCGGGGGAAGGCGACGTGGCCCTGCACCCCAGCCAGCAGGGCTGGAGCCCGACCGGCGCAGGGGCCCAGATGATGGCCTCGGTCTCGGCGCTTTCGGTCGCGGCGGCGGCTTCGGGGCTGTCGTTCCAGGGGGTGCTGAACCGTGGCAACCGGGGGAACCGCGGCAACCGTGGGAATCGCGGCAACCGGGGCAATCGCGGGAACAGGGGCAATCGTGGGAACCGCGGAAACCGTGGCAATCGCGGCAACCGGGGCGATGCCGGTGACGGCGTCGATTTCGTCATCCTCGCCCCCTGGGAAGAGCGCGAGAAGCTGCACGACCTGCGGGCCGACTGGGTGAACCTTCCGGTGTCTCCGCCCCCCACGCGCAACGCGCTGCGTGCCGAAATCCCCGTGCTGCTGGATCTTCAGGCCCGGCTGCAATCCCCGGCCGAAGAGGGGCGCCGCGAAGAGATCCTGAATGAACGCGACCTGGAGCTTTCCGGTTATCTCACCCCGCTGGGCATCAACGGCGCCAGCGGGTTCGACGAAACCATGCGCTTGATGGTGGTGGTCGCGCAGATCTGCGAAGAGGTGGGCATGCGTTACAAGGACCGGTGGCGCGCGATCCGGCCCAACATGCTGGAACCCTGCCTGCGCCCCTTCATTCCCAACCCCGCGCATTATTCCTATCCCAGCAATCACGCGTTTCAATCCATGGCCATCGCGCAGATTTTCGCCCGCGCCGTGCCCGAGCATCCGGGCAACCCCGAACTGTTCCGCCGCGCCATGCGGATTGCGCACAACCGCGAATGGGCCGGCGTGCATTTCCGCGCAGACACCCAGGCCGGGTTTCACCTGGCGCAACTGTTCCTGCCGGTGCTGGAGCGGGTGGTCGAGGATCAGATGATCCGCACATCCGAAGAGTGGAGGGGGTAAGGTCATGGCATTCACCATCAAAAGCCCCGCCGACAGCGAACCGCGTCACGCCGGCAGCTATCCGACCTATCACGCGCTCTGGCATCTGGAACGGCTGGGCGTCGTCACCGATCTTACCCGGTTTTCCAGCCCCGATGCCTGGGGCAAGGTGGCCAGCGGCAACCGCAAGACGCGCGTGGCGCTGATCGATACCTCGGTCGACATGACGCATCCCTGCCTGGCCCCGGCGGTCAACCGGGGGCTGGCGATCGACTTTGCCGCGCGTGACCTGGGGGTTTTCACCATTCCGCGCTGCGATCTTTCGGGCGCCGAGGCACAGGCCCGCGCCGGGGTGATCGCCGATGCGGGGGCCGCGGCGGGGTCGGGCGATGGCACGCGCGACAGGTTTCTTCGCGACCTTGGCCAGGCCCATGCCACGCAAGAGGGCGCGCGCGCCGCGGCGGCCGGGGCCTTCAGCGGCCATGGCACCTCGATGGCGGGTCTGATCGGGGCGCGGCCGGCTTCGGGCGTCTACCTTCACCGGCCCGCCCGCTTGTCACCACAGCCCCGCGACGCCGGCGAGAGCGAGGTCGCGCTGCCCTATGCCGGGATTGATCCGTTCTGCGAGATCGTGCCGATTTCCACAAGTGCGATGCCGAACGCCGATCAGATGACCGCGGCCCTTGCCTATGCCGACTTGATCGCCGCCGATCTGGTGGTTCTGGCCAGCGCCCTGCCTGACCCCACCCGCGCCGGTGTCGGGCTGGTGCCTGCCACGCCGCCCGATACGGGCATGGTGCCGGTGGGCCAGACCGCCACGGGCGCCGAGGCGGTGCCGTCGGACGCGGCCACGCTGGCCGCCTGGGATGCCCTGGATGCGGCCTTCATCGATCTGTCGTCGCGTCGCCTGCTGCTTTGCGCGGCGGGTAATGCCGGGGACGGGCTGATCGCCTATCCCGCCAACCTGGCCGCCCCCGACAACGGCATCATGGCCGTGGGCGCCTGCACCTCGGACGGGCTGCGCGCCTCGTATTCGGCGGGGGAGGGCGAGGGCCAGGCCGTGACGCTGTTCGCTCTGTCCGGCGATGCCCCGGCCATGGATGCCGCCGACTTCCGGCTTGATCCCTTCGCCGAGATCGACAACGCCGACCAGAAGGCCCTGTTCGACCGGAAGGGCGCCAGCCCGGTCGCGGTCGAGACCCTGATCACGACCGACGTGGCCGGGCGCCCCGGCTATTCCAGCAGCGCGTTCGGGCAGGTCTGGCGCGACACGCCCGGCCCCGGTGGCGCCCCCGTCGCCTTCGAGTTCGCCAGCTTCTTTTGCGAATTCAGCGGCACCTCGGCGGCCACGGCAGTTGCCGCGGGTCTGATCAGCCTCGGCTTCTCGGCCGGGCGGCTGGACAGGGCAACGCCCCCCTCGGCCATCAAGGCGGCGCTGACCGGGGGGCAGCCCTATGACGGCGCCAGGGGGCTGCCGATGCTGACCTGGGAAAGCCTGAACAGTGTCGCATCTGCGTGAAACGGGTGCCTGCCCTGGGGCGATCATCCTGCGGTTGCGGCGAGTGTGGGGTCCATGCAACGGACCGTCGGCACCCCTCCGCCGACTGCTGCCAAATTTCTAGGTAAAGCGGCCTGTTCGCGTTAGATTCGATCCCAATAAAAAGACGTAGAGCAGGTTCAGGACAGGATGACGGGCTTTCGAGGCACCTTCGTCGTTTCCTGGTCGCAGACAGAAATTGACGGGTTGGCGGCGGCACCCGTGTCGTCGCTTGAGGTTGGCGCCACCTGGCGTTGGCACGGCACGCCGGTTCGCGTGGACGGCCCCAACGATGTTCTGGTACTTGGCGGTCCGGAAGGCGAAGACGAACTGCGCAGACGCGCCGGGCGTATCGTGCGCCGCCTCGTGGGCGGGTCCTACGCGACTCCGCTCAGCGACTTTCCCGATTGGGACGAACCGCTGTTCGACCGCTGTTTCGTGGTGACCGATGGCCTGCGCTCGTACCCGGTGACGATGATCGCCACCGGGCAACTTGCCCGTCCGCTGCTTATGTTCCCCGAACGGATGCCGCCACGCGACCGGGAGATGTGGATCACTCACAACCTTGAAGACGGCGCGCCGCAGACGGATGATGCCCAGCCCGGCGTGATCTGCTTTGCCGAGGGCACCTTCCTGCGCACCCCAGACGGCCCCCGCGCCGTCGAGACGCTGGCGCCCGGCGACCGGGTGGAAACCCGCGACGGCGGGGCGCAACCGGTGCGCTGGGTCGGCCATCGCCGGATCTCGGGTGCGCGGCTTCTGGCGATGCCCGAACTGCGCCCGATCCGCATACGTACCGGCGCGCTGGGCCTTGAACGTCCGACGCCCGACCTGATCGTGTCGCCACAGCATCGCATCCTGGTGCGGGACCAAACGGCGCAGGCGCTGTTCAACACGCCCGAAGTGCTTGTGGCGGCGACGGACATGGTGAACGACCGCACCGTGACCCTGGATCACGGCGCGCGCGAGGTGGTCTATCACCACATCATGCTGCCCGAACATCACGTCGTCTGGGCCAACGGGGTGGCGAGCGAGAGTTTCCACCCGGCCCATGCGCCGCTGGACACGATCGAGGCAGACCAGCGCGCCGCCCTGTTTCAAAGCGATCCGGCCCTGATCGACGATCCGCTCAGCTTTGGCGCCCCGGCGCGGCGCATGCTGACCACGGCCGAGGCGGCGATCATGCTGCACGAGGCGCGGGGCAGGGCGCGGCGCGGTCTTGCGCACCTCGCCTCTTGACACTGCCCCGCAAAGGCGTATGACCCCGCCAGCGCCCCGATCCGTCGGGGCGTGTTTCATTGGTGTTGGTGGCCCCCGCAAGGGGATGCCTGTCGGGGAAACCCCAAAGGACAACGCCCTTCCCGCCCGTTCCGGGCCGCTAAGAAGGAGATCAGACGGTGACCAAACGCACCTCTGCCAAGTACAAGATCGACCGCCGCATGGGCGAAAACATCTGGGGCCGCCCCAAGTCGCCGGTGAACCGCCGCGAATATGGCCCCGGCCAGCACGGCCAGCGCCGCAAGGGCAAGGTTTCGGACTTCGGCCTGCAGCTGCGCGCCAAGCAGAAACTGAAGGGCTATTACGGCGACCTGACCGAAAAGCAGTTCCGCCGCATCTTCACCGAGGCCGAGCGCCTGAAAGGCGACACCGGTGAGCACCTGATCGGCCTGCTGGAGCGCCGCCTGGACGCCGTGGTCTACCGTGCCAAGTTCGTCGCCACCATCTTTGCCGCCCGCCAGTTCGTGAACCACGGCCATGTCACCGTGAACGGCCAGCGCGTGAACATCCCCTCCTACCGTGTGAAAGAGGGTGACGTGATCGCCGTGCGCGAAAAGTCGCGCCAGCTTGCCGTCGTTCTGGAAGCTGTCGGCCTGGCCGAGCGTGACGTGCCCGACTACGTCGAGGCCGACCACCAGAAGATGACCGCCACCTTCGTGCGCACCCCCGGCCTGGGCGATGTGCCCTACGCCGTGCAGATGGAGCCGAACCTGGTCATCGAATACTACGCTCAGAACTGATCTGGGCCGATACCGATTTCGGGGCCGCCGCGGGACACCGCGGCGGCCTTTTTCGTTGCCCCGGCTGGCCCCCCGCGTGGCCGCGTGACCAGAAAACCGCAACTGCGGAAAAAAATGCACGGGCCGTCGGTTGCTTGCTGCCGCTTCTGGTTTTGTTCCCCCCCCACCGCTAGAACCCGGCCAAAGGGGATTGCACCATGTCACACGCCATTCAGCCAAAGCCGGGTGTTCTGGAAATCCGCCCCTACGTTGGGGGCGAAAGCAAGATTCCGGGCGCCCGCGACGTGGTAAAGCTGAGCAGTAACGAAAATCCGTTCGGGCCCTCCGAAGCGGCGAAAGAGGCGATCCGCAAGTCGGTGCACCAGCTTCACCGCTATCCGTCGACCGACCACACCGCGCTGCGCAATGCCATCGGCGAGGTTCACGGGCTTGATCCGGCGCGGGTGATCTGCGGCAACGGCAGCGATGAGATCATCACCTTCCTTTGCCAGGCCTACGGCGGCCCGGGGACCGAGGTGATTCACACCGAACACGGTTTCTCGATGTACCGGATTTCGGCGCTGGCCGCCGGTTCGGCCCCGATCGAGGTGCAGGAACATGAGCGCAAGGTCGATGTCGACGCGATTCTCGAGGCGGTGAATTTCCGCACCCGTCTGGTCTTCGTCACCAATCCGGGCAACCCGACCGGCACGATGATCGGCAACAACGAGGTTGCCCGCCTGGCGGCCGATCTTCCCGAACATGTCCTGCTGGTGCTGGACGGCGCCTATGCGGAATATGTCGACGATTTCGATGGCGGCGCCAAGCTGGTGGACAAGCGCGAGAACGTGTTCATGACGCGCACCTTCTCCAAGCTCTATGGCCTTGGCGGCTTGCGCATCGGCTGGGGCTATGGCCCGGCCCATGTGATCGACGCACTGAACCGGGTGCGCGGGCCGTTCAACCTGTCGGAACTTCAGATGGCCGCCGCCGAGGCCGCCCTGCGCGATGGCGACTACGTCGAGAAATGCCGTGCCGAGAATGCCCGGATGCGCACCTGGCTGGCCAAGGCCCTGGCCGAACTGGGCGTGCCCAGCGATACCTCTTGCGCCAATTTCATCCTGGCCCGGTTCCACGACCCGGACGAGGCCGACGCCTGCGAGGCGCACCTGCGTTCGGAAGGGCTCCTTGTGCGGCGGGTGGCGGGCTACAAGTTGCCCAACTGCCTGCGGATCACCGTCGGAGACGAGGCATCCTGCCGCCGTGTCGTCCATGCCATAGCAGGGTTCAGGGACCAGCAGGGATGAGCCAGGTCTACGAAAGGGTGGCGCTGATCGGGCTGGGCCTGATCGCGGGATCAATGGCATTGGCGATGAGGCGCGCGGGGCTGGCGGGCGAAATCGTCGGCACCGCGCGGTCGGCCGAAACCCGCGCCATAGCCGGCGAACTGGGCCTGTGCGACCGGATCACGGAAACCAGCGCCGAGGCGGTCAAGGGCGCCGATCTGGTGGTGCTTTGCGTTCCGGTGGGGGCCATGGGCGCCGTCGCCGCCGAAATCGCGCCGCACCTGGCGCCCGGCTGTACTGTGTCTGACGTCGGATCTGTAAAGAAGGCCGTGATCGACGCCGTCGGCCCGCACCTGCCCGAACATGTGCATTTCGTGCCCGCCCACCCCCTGGCCGGCACCGAACATTCGGGGCCGCGGTCGGGCTTTGCCGAACTTTTCGAAAACCGCTGGTGCCTGATCGTGCCCGCCGAAGGCACGCCCGAGGCGCCGGTGGCCCGCCTGCGCGCCTTGTGGGAGGGCATGGGCGCCCTTGTCGACACGATGGAGGCCGAACATCACGATCTGGTTCTGGCCGTCACCAGCCACACGCCCCACCTGATTGCCTATACGATGGTGGGCGTGGCCGATGACCTGCGCCGGGTGACCGACAGCGAGGTCATCAAGTATTCTGCCGCCGGTTTCCGCGATTTCACCCGCATCGCGGCCAGCGATCCCACGATGTGGCGCGACGTCTTCCTGAACAACAAGGAGGCGACGCTGGAAATTCTGGGTCGCTTCACCGAAGAACTCTTTGCGTTGCAGCGGGCCATTCGCAAGGGTGACGGCGCGCATCTCTTCGACTACTTTACCCGGACACGGGCAATCCGGCGCGGAATCATCCAGGCCGGGCAGGATACCGACGCCCCCGATTTCGGACGGAGCGGAAAGAAGACATGATGAAGACCGGCGCGCTGACCCTGTCGATCCTGCTGCTTCAGGCAGGAGTCGCGGGGGCAGAAGCGCCGGTCTCATCGCTGCGCCCCATGCCGCGTGCCGATGGCGCGGCGGTCACGCGCGCCCCCGCGAACGAGTTGATCGAACAGATCGTCGATGAAACGACCCGGCCGAAAGCGCCCACCAAGGTGGTGCAGGCCGCCCTTGCCGGTGGTGTGGCCCGTTCGCCCCGCCCCCCGGCCCGCCCCGAGAACCTGCACCGCCGCACGGTGGTGGCCGCCGCCGGTTTCCGGGCTGCGCCGCCGCCGGTGGTGTCAGGGGCCAAGGGGGCGATTTGTGGTGATCCGGCGATCCAGGGGGCAAACCTATCGCCCATCGCCGGGCGCATCAGCGGTTGCGGGGTCGAGGCGCCGGTGCGCGTCACTTCGGTTGCGGGGGTTGCCCTGTCGACCGGGGCGACAATGGACTGCGCCACGGCGCGGGCGCTGAAAACCTGGGTCGAACGGGGGGTGAAGCCCGTGGTCGGCAAGCTGGGAGGTGGCGTTGCAGGGTTGAAGGTGGCGGCGCATTACTCCTGCCGCACCCGCAACAACCAGAAGGGCGCGAAGGTGTCGGAACACGGCAGGGGGCGCGCCATCGACATTGCCGCCATCATCCTGCGCAACGGCGTGGCGATGAGCGTGCTGAAGGGCTGGCGCTCTTCCCAGCATGGCCGGTTGATGAAGGCCATGCACCGGGCCGCCTGTGGCCCCTTCGGCACCGTTCTGGGCCCCAATGCCGACCGGTTCCACCAGGACCATTTTCACCTCGATACGGCGCGTTATCGCCGTGGGTCGTACTGCCGCTGACGGCGTGGGGCGCTGCGGCGGCAGGAGCCTCCGGCGGGAGTATTTCGGGCAAGAAAGAGGGGATCAGGCGCGCATCCAGTCATCGGCCCAGGTGACGCTGTCGCAGCCGGCGAAACGTGCCGTGCGCTGCAGGGCGGCGGCAAGTTGTGCGGTGCGGGTTGCCCCCATGCGGATGCCGGTTTCGGGCCAGAAGGCGGTGACATGCAGAATCCCGGCCGCGCGGTCGGTGGCCATGTCGATGCGCCCGATCATCCGGTCGCCCTGAAGCAGCGGGAAGACGTAATAGCCGTATTTGCGTTGGGCGGCGGGGGTGAAGATCTCGATCCGGTAGTCGAAGCCGAACAGGCGCTGGGCGCGCTTGCGGTCGCGCAGGGCTGGATCGAAGGGGCTGAGCACGCGGATCATGGCGCCGGGGGGCGGAAGATTTGCGGCGTTGGCCAGCACATCGGGCCGGGCAAGGTGGCGGCGCCAGGTGCCATCGGCGGCTTCCACCTCGATCTCGATCACGTCGCCCGAGGCAAGCGCGCCCAGGCTCCAGCCCTTTGCCTCGGCCGGGGTGATCAGCGCCCAGAAGGCCGCCAGCTCGCCCGAGGTGGCAAAGCCCAGCCGGTCAAGCGCGGCGCCGCAGGCCCAGTCGATGATCGCCTTGTCGTCGGGGGCGCTGTGGGGCGGATAGATGTTCTCGGCCAGGTCATAGACCTTGCGAAAGCCTTCGCGCCGGGCAATCGCAAGGGCGCCGCTGCGCCAGAGGTATTCCAGCGCCGTCTTGGAGGGGTGCCAATCCCACCATCCGCCGCCGGCCTTCCTGGCCTCGCCACCCCGTTCGATGAAATCGTCTGACCGGCATGGGCCAGTGTCGCGGATGCGGCGCAGGACATTGGCGCATTCGGCGCGGTATCCCGGGCGGCGGCTTTCGGACCATCGTTGGTCCAGCCTTTCGCCATCGCGGGCGAAGCGCAGGCGCCAATAGGGCAGGAACACCATGGGGATGACCGAGGCATCGTGGGTCCAGTGTTCGAACAGGCTGCGCTCGCGCTCAAGCAGGGGCGCAAGGTGGGCCGGACGATAGGAGGTGCGCCGCGCGTGCAGGATCATGTGGTGGGCGCGTTCGACCGTGCTGACGCTGTCGACCTGCACGAAGCCCAGATCGGTGATGAGGGACAGCAGATCCGCCCCCTTGCCCGGCCCCGTGGGCGGGGCAAGCAGGGCATGCCGGTGCAGGAACAGCCGCCGCGCTTCGGTGTTGGCAAGGCGGGGCAGGGCCATCAGCGCAACGTCAGCCTTGGGGCGGGGCCAAGGGGTACGGGGCCGATGCTGACGAACCCCTTCTGGAAGCTGAGCGGCACCTCGATGGTCGTGCCATCGCCCGACAAGCCCGAAAGCACCGTCAGCCCGCGTTCGACCGTGGGGGCAAGCGTTTCGTCCAGCAATCCGCCCGCCACGGCCATGCGCAGCATCTCGCGCCAGTTGGTGGCCTGGATGGTGATGCGTCCGGTCGGGACACCCCCGGCGTCGACCTCAAGCGCGCCCTCGGCCCGCAGGTCAAGCGCACCCCAGCTGGCGCGGGCATGGTTCAGCTCGATCATCGTGGGCTGGGGGCGGGGGCCTTCGATGGCGAATCTGTCCCAGGGGGCATCGAAGGCGAGGGTCGCGTCGATCTTCAGCGTCTCGACCGCCCGGGGCAGGGTGCCCGAGGGGTCAAGCGCCTGGCGGTCGCTGTCGGCCGGGACAAGGCCGAGGGTTTCGAAGGCCAGGTCATAGGTGTTGTCACGGGCCACGGTCTGGCGGGCGGCGAGGCGCGCCTCGTCCAGTTGCACGGTCCAGCCCAGATCCGAGGTCAGCGCGACATCCTGCATGACGAAGGCGCTGTGATCCAGCGTCAGGGCGGTTTCGGGTTTGAACACCACCGAACCGCGCATCTGCGTGCTGGTGATCGAGATGGTCTCATGGGGTGTCGTCACGCTCTGGTCGTGGGGCAGGGCAAGGATGACGTGGTGGGGTTTATAGCTGAGCGCGAGGATCTGGAACATCTGCGCCGACCAGGCCAGCCCGGCCTGCGGGTCGGCCAATTCCAGATCGGTGATCGTGGTGTCGAAGCGGCTGGGAAAGCCCGAGGTGTTGAGACCGGAGTATTCCGCCACCCAGCCATCGGCGCGCCTGGCGTCGAACCAGGCGGCCAGGCCACGTTCGACCGCACCCGATCCGAAAAACCAGTATCCGCCCCAGGCGAGGGCCGCGATCAGCACGATTGCCAGCAATTTGCGCATCCCGGCCCCTTTCTTCCATGGCTCAGGTGGTGTTTACAGACCCCCGAACATAAGGACCAGAGGCATGACGCAAGCGGAAATGTGGGTGTTCGGATACGGATCACTGATGTGGAACCCCGAGTTCCCGGTGGCCGAACGGGTGATTGCCACCCTGGGCGACCACAGGCGCACCTTCTGCATGCGCTCGATCCACCATCGCGGCACCGAGGCGGCACCTGGGCTGGTGCTGGCGCTTGACCCGGCGCCGGGCGAGGCCTGTGTCGGGCTGGGCTTCCGGGTGCAACCGGGGGCCGAGGCGGTGACGCTGGAGGAGTTGCGCGCGCGCGAGCTGATTTCGTCGGCCTATGTCGAACGGGTGCTGCCGCTGGACCTGGCCGACGGGCGGCAGGTGCAGGCCGTGGCCTATGTCGTGGACACCGACCATGTGCAATACTGCGGCGGGCTTGACCTGGAAGACCAGGCCGGGATCATCGCCCGCGCCGTGGGCGGGCGCGGGCCCAATACCGAGTATCTGTTCAACACGGTTGCGCATCTTTTGGAAACGGGCATTCCCGACCCCGACCTGGCCTGGCTTGACAAACGGGTGCGCGAAATCCTCACCACCGGCTAATCACCAAGGGTGATTGGACATTCCCGCCGGCATCTCTATTCTGCACCGCAACAATCAAGGGGCGCGACAAGATCCATGGCAGGCAAACCGGATCACAAGAAAAAGGCGCAGTTCACCCAGCCGATCCGCCAGATCTCGATGATGCTGGCGGTTCTGGTGCTGGTGGCGATTGGCGGCTATGTCGCCTTTCCGCGGGTGGCGCCGGTTTTCCTGGCCAACCTCTGGCTGAACGGGTTCATCGCGATTGTCTTCGTCATGGGGATCGCGGCCTGTTTCTGGCAGGTGTTCCAGCTGTTCCAGTCGGTCAGCTGGATCGAAGGCTTCGTGGCCGAGAACCCGGGGCACGAATTCGTCAAGGCACCACGCCTTCTGGCGCCGCTGGCCGCGCTCTTGCGGTCGCGCGGGCGGCAGATGCAGATTTCGGCCTCGTCGTCGCGGTCGATCCAGGATTCCGTCGCAACCCGCATCGACGAGGCGCGCGATATCACGCGCTATATCGTCAACCTGCTGATTTTCCTTGGCCTTCTGGGCACCTTCTATGGCCTGGCAACCACGGTGCCGGCCATCGTCGAAACCATCCGCGGGCTGGCGCCCCAGCAGGGCGAGGATGGGATGCAGGTTTTTGCCCGGCTCATGGGCGGGCTGGAATCCCAGCTTGGCGGCATGGGGGTGGCGTTTTCATCGTCGCTTCTGGGGCTGGCCGGTTCGCTGGTGGTGGGCCTGTTGGAGCTGTTCGCCGGCCATGGCCAGAACCGGTTCTACCGCGAACTGGAAGAATGGCTGTCTAGCATCACGCGCCTTGGCTATGCCGCCACCGAAGGCGACGGGCAGGGCGAAGCGGGCATGGTGGCCGCCGTTCTGGATTACATGTCGCAACAGATGGACCAGTTGCAGGACATGTTCGCCGAGGCCGAGACCAGCCGCGCCGCCGTCGATGAACGCCTTGGCGCCCTGGCCACTTCGATCGAACAGATGACCCGCAAGATGGCGGCCGAAGGTTCGGTCGCCGATGCGCTGGAACGGGTGTCGCGCGGGCAGGAACGCCTGGCCGAGGTGCTGGAGAACCAGGCCGAACAGGGCGGCGGTGCCATGGATGCCGAAAGCCGCATGCGCCTGCGCTCGATCGACGTGCAGCTTTTGCGCCTGCTTGAGGAAATGGCCGCGGGCCGGCAAGAGGCGACATCGGAACTGCGCGGCGATATCAAGGCCTTGATCCGGGCGGTGCGCGGCCAGAGTGCCCGCAGCGATCCGCATTCGGTCAACGGTGGGCGGGGGTAGGAAATGGCCCTCACGCGGCGCTCAACGCAGCGGGTTTCCAACAGCATCTGGCCGGGCTTCGTCGATGCGATGACGGCGCTTCTGCTGGTGATGATGTTCGTGCTGACCATCTTCATGGTGGTGCAGTTCGTCCTGCGCGAGGAAATCTCGGGGCAGGAGAGCGAGCTTGACGCCCTGGGCGCCGAGGTGGCGGGTCTGACCCGGCTTCTGGGGCTGGAACAGGCCCGCAGCGCCGACCTTGAGACTGCCAATACCGCACTGGACGACCGGTTGCAGGCCGCGTCCGACCGTGCGGCGGAACAGGATGCTCTGATTTCCAGCCTGACGGCGCAGACCGAATCCCAGAGCGCGCGAATTGCCGATTTCGAATCGCAGGTCGCCTCGCTTCTGACCCAGCGCGACACGGCCCTGGCCGAGGGCGAGGCGCTGAGCGCATCGGTGGCCGAACTGGAAGAGGCGCAGCGCAAATTGCTGAGCGAACAGGAACAGTTGCAACTGGCCCTCGCCCGCGCGCGCGACGAGATCGACGTGCAGACCGAAGAGGCCCGCCTTGCCGCCGCCCGCCGCGAGGCGCTTGAGGCGATGACGGCCGAGCTGCGCAGCACGCTGGAGGACCGTGACGGATCGCTCGCGGCCCTGAACGCGACACTGGCCGAAACCGAGGACCGGCTGAGCGAGGAGGAACAGGCGCGCATCGCCGAAGCCGCCGCCGCCGAGGCCCTGCGCGCCCGGCTGAAGGATGCCGATGCCGAACTCTCGGCGATGACCCTGGCCCTTGAGGAACAGCGCGCCCGTGCCGAGGAAACGCTGACCCTTCTGGCGGCCGCGCAATCGGCGGAGAAGGACCTTGACGCCCGGCTGGCCGCTGCCCTTCTGGCCCAGGATGAAACCAGCGCGAGCCTGGAGCAGTTGCAGGAGGAAAAGGCCGACCTGAACCGCCGGCTGGCCATGGCCCTGCTGACGAAAGACAAGACCGACGCCGAGGTGGCCGCGTTGCAGATCGCCCTGGATCAGGCGGAAACCGACCGCGCGGCGCTGAACGAAAAGCTGGCGGCGGCGCTTCTGGCCGAAGGGGAAAGTGCCGAGCAGGCGGCGATTCTGGGCGACCAGGTGGCAGACCTGAAAGAAGACCGGGAGGCCCTGAACACCCGTCTGGCGGCGGCGATCCTGGCCCGCGATCAGGGGCAGGAAGCGGCCGAGGCGCTGGAGCAGGCCCTTGCCGAGGCCGAAACCGACCGCGACAGTCTGAACCGTGATCTGGCGGCGGCCCTGCTGGCCCAGGACAATCTGCGCGCCCGTCTGGATGAAACCCGCGCCTCGCTTGCCACCGCCGAAACCGACGCCGCGACCCTGGATGAGAGGTTGGCGGCGGCCCTTCTGGCCCGCGATCAGACGGCCGAGGAACTGGCCGCCGCCCGCGACGCCCTGAGCGCGACCGAAGAGACCAACAGCGACCTGACCCAACGGCTGAGCGCGGCGCTGGCCGCTGCCGATGCTGCCAGTACCCAGCGCGATGAGGCGGCGGATGCGCTGGCCGCCGCCCTTGGCGCCCGCGCGGCCCTGGCCGACAAGCTGGAACAGGCGGAAACGGCCCTGGCCACCGCGCTGACCGCGCGCAGGACGGCGGATGATGAACGCGATTCCGCCGAAGCGCTGCTGCGCGAAGCCCTGGCCCGGCAGGACGAAACCACCGAGGAACTGGCCACCATCGCTGCCGCCCTGCGCGCCGCCGAGGCCGCGAAAGAGATGTTCCAGGGCGATCTGCAAGCCGCGCGTGACCGCCTGGCCGAGGCCGAGGCCGAGGTCGACCGCCTGCGCGCCGAAGCCGGGCGCGAGGCGACGGCGCGCGACCGTCTGGCCGCCGCCCTTGAAGCCGCCCGCAGCGAGGCCGAGGCCCTGGCAGGGGCGGCGGATGCCAAGGATTCCCTGCGCGAACAACTGGCCGATGCCCTTGCGGCGAAACTGGCCGCTGAACGCCAGGCCGCCGAAGAGATGAGCGAGGCCGAACGCCGCGCCGCCCTTCTGGACAGTGCCAACCGGCAGCTTGAAACCGAAGAGGCGCGCTCGGCCGAAAGCCAGCGCCGGGTTGCGGCGCTGAACCGTCAGGTCGCCGATCTGCGCGGCCAGCTGGACCAGCTTCAGGCGTTGCTGGACCTTGCCAGCGAAAAGGACGCCGCATCGCGGGTGCGGATTGAAACCCTGGGTGCCGACCTGAACGCCGCCCTGGCCCGCACCGCCATCGAGGCCAAGAAGCGCGCCGAACTGGAAGCGGCCGAGCGGCAACGGCTTGAGCGGTATCAGTCGGAATTCTTCGGCAAGCTGCGCGATCTTCTGGCCGACCGCGATGGCGTGCGGATTGTCGGCGACCGCTTCGTGTTCTCGTCCGAAGTCTTGTTCGAAAGCGCCTCGGCCGATCTGTCCGAGGCGGGGCGCGCACAGATTGCCAGCGTCGCGCAACTGCTGTTCGACGTGGCCGATGACATTCCCGAAGGCATCGATTGGGTGGTGCGGGTGGATGGCCACACCGACAACGTGCCGCTGAACTTCAGCGCGCAATATGCCGACAACTGGGAGCTGAGCCAAGCGCGCGCCCTGTCGGTGGTGCGCTTCCTGACCGAGGAACTCGGCTTTCCGGCCAATCGCCTGGCGCCTACGGGGTTTGGGGAATATTACCCGGTGAATCCCGCCGACACCCCCGAGGCGCGGGCGCAGAACCGGCGGATCGAACTGAAACTGACCGAACGCTAGGGGATGATGGCCAACTCGGCGCCCAGTGTGCCGATTTCAGCCCCGTCCCGGATCAGCCGCACCAACCCCATATAGTCGCCCCCGGGCCAGCCGCCATCGGGGCGGCGGCGGCCCATGGCGCGAAAGAACTGCGCCTGCGCCTTTTCCAGCGTCACCCTCTCCGACAGCACCGGGCCGTCGAGGCCGACGATCTCAAGCAGGATCTCATCGCCCGCCCGCCCGCCATAGGCATAACCCCAAAGCACAAGGGCGCCGGAATCGGCGTGCATTTCGTCGATATGGGACGTACCGGCGCGGATTGCGTCATAGGTGGGGATGCCGGCGGAAAATCCGGCCGCGATCATCCCGCCGCCGCGATAGGGCGGGGTGTCTTGCCACAGGCTGTGCCGCCGGGTTTCGCCACAGGCGGCCGTGGCGTCGGCGTTGAACGGATCGACAACCTTGCCGTCCTTGCGCACCGTCAGGTGCAGGTGCGGAAACTCGGTGTTGCCGCTTAGCCCGGCCTGTCCGATCACCGTGTCGGTGTCGACCGACTGGCCCTTCCGCACCTTCACCGAATGGTGTTTCAGGTGGCAATACTGGGTTTCCCATCCGTCGCCATGGCGCAGGACAAGGCCGTTGCCACACTCGCGCCCGGTCACGTCGGGGGCGTTCCTTGTGTTCTGAAGCTGGTCGGGCATGCCGTCGCGCACGCTTATCACCGTGCCGGGCGCGGCGGGGTAGACATCGACGCCCGCCTCCACCGCGGCAAGCGAGGGGAGGGCGAAATCGGTGCCCTTGTGCCCGTCATAGCTGAGCGGGCCGCAGGTATAGTCGGCGGCGCCGGGCCCCGGATCGCTGTCGGTGTATTGCTGGATGAAACAGGTCTTGCCCAGGGTGCAGTCCAGCGGAAGGGACAGAACCGGGTCTCTCGCGGCGGCGGGCGCCGCGAGAAGGATCATTGCCGTGGTCAGCAGGTGACGCACACCCCGTGCCTAGTCGGCGGTGAGGAGCGGCGGCTTCTTCGACGACAGGCGGCGGGTTTCGGGCGGTTCGATCCGCAGATCGATCTTGCCGTCCTTCACCCCCACCTTGACCACACCACCCTTGGCCAGCTTGCCGAACAGAAGTTCCTCGGCCAGGGGTTTCTTGATGTGTTCCTGGATGACACGTCCCAGTGGGCGGGCACCCATCTTGTCGTCATAGCCCTTGTCGGCCAGCCATTCGGCGGCAGGCTGGGTCAGCTCGATATGGACGTTGCGGTCCATCAACTGCGCTTCCAGTTGCAGCACGAACTTCTCGACGACCTGCAGGATCACCTCTTTCGGCAGGGCGCCGAAGCTGATGATCGCATCCAGACGGTTGCGGAATTCCGGCGTGAAGGTCCGTTCGATGGCTGCGGTATCCTCGCCTTCGCGCTTGTCGCGGCCGAACCCGATGGCGGCCTTGGCCATGTCGGCGGCCCCGGCGTTGCTGGTCATGATCAGGATGACGTTACGGAAATCCACCGCGCGGCCGTTGTGATCGGTCAGCTTGCCGTGGTCCATCACCTGCAACAGGATGTTGAACACGTCGGGGTGGGCCTTTTCGATCTCGTCCAGCAGAAGCACGCAATGGGGGTGCTGATCGACACCATCGGTCAACATGCCACCCTGATCGAACCCGACATAGCCCGGAGGCGCGCCGATCAGCCGCGACACCGCGTGCTTCTCCATGTATTCCGACATGTCGAAGCGCAGAAGCTCTACCCCAAGGGTATCGGCCAGCTGCTTTGCCACCTCGGTCTTGCCCACGCCGGTGGGACCGGCGAAGAGGTAGTTGCCGATGGGTTTTTCCGGTTCACGCAGGCCTGCGCGGGCCAGTTTGATGGCGCTGGACAGGGCGGTGATCGCCGCATCCTGGCCAAAGACCACCCGCTTGAGCGACCCTTCCAGATCGCGCAGCACCTCGGCATCGTCCTTGGAGACGTTCTTGGGCGGGATGCGGGCGATCTTGGCCACCACGGCCTCGATCTCTTTCACGCCGATGGTCTTGCGGCGCTTGGATTCGGCCACAAGGTGCTGGGCCGCGCCAGCCTCGTCGATCACGTCGATGGCCTTGTCGGGCAGCTTGCGGTCATTGATGTAGCGGGCCGAAAGCTCCACCGCCGTCTTGATGGCGTCGGCGGTGTACTTGATGTGATGATGTTCCTCGAAATACTCCTTCAGGCCCTTCAGGATCTTGACGGTATCCTCGACCGAGGGTTCCGACACGTCGATCTTCTGGAACCGGCGGCTCAGCGCGCGGTCCTTTTCGAAGTGCTGGCGGAACTCCTTGTAGGTGGTCGACCCCATGCAGCGCAGCTTGCCGCCCTGCAAGGCGGGCTTCAGCAGGTTCGATGCATCCATGGCACCGCCCGAGGTGGCGCCGGCGCCGATCACCGTGTGGATTTCGTCGATGAACAGCACGGCGTCGGGGTGATCCTCAAGCTCGCTCACCACGGCCTTCAGCCGCTCTTCAAAATCGCCGCGATAGCGGGTGCCGGCCAGAAGCGCGCCCATATCGAGGCTGTAGATCGTTGCCGACGACAGCACCTCGGGCGTTTCGCCACGCACGATCTTGAGCGCGAGCCCCTCGGCGATCGCGGTCTTGCCCACGCCCGGATCGCCCACCAGAAGCGGGTTGTTCTTGCGCCGGCGGCACAGCACCTGGATGCAGCGTTCCACCTCGTGTTCGCGGCCGATCAGCGGGTCGACATCGCCCTTGCGTGACTTGGTGTTCAGATCGACGCAATATTTGGCCAGCGCCGATTCCTTGCCGTCGCCTTCTTCGACCTGGGTATCCTCTTCGGCCTCCGGCGCGCCGGTGACGGGGCGGGATTCACCGAAGGACGGATCCTTGGCCACGCCGTGGGCGATGAAATTCACCGCATCATAGCGGGTCATGTCCTGTTCCTGGAGGAAATAGGCGGCGTTGGATTCGCGTTCGGCAAAGATGGCGACAAGCACGTTTGCGCCCGTCACCTCGGTCCGGCCCGAGGATTGCACATGGATCGCGGCGCGCTGGATCACGCGCTGGAAGGCGGCAGTCGGCACCGCCTCGGACCCTTCGACATCGGTGACGAGGGTGGACAGATCATCGTCGATGAAATCGACCAGTGTGGTTTTCAGTTCTTCCATGTCGACCGAACAGGCCTGCATCACCTTTGCGGCGTCAGGTTCTTCGATCAGCGCCAGAAGCAGATGTTCCAGCGTGGCGAGTTCATGTCGGCGGGCATTGGCCAGGGCCAGTGCGGAATGAATGGCTTGCTCGAGTGTCGTTGAAAATGAAGGCACCGCCGTGCTCCTTCCTGTCTTGGGTCGGGATGGCTTCCCACGTCCGACCGTGGCCTCTTAATCTTAAAGCTTGGTTGTTTGTGGCCATGCTTCAAGGTTTTTCTTTGACCGTGCGATCACATTTTAACCTTGTGTGACGTTCGGCCGGGTCAGTGGTGCAGATTCGGTCGTGGTCAGAACCGGTCCTTGCGGGCGCGGATTTCTGCAAACACCTCGGCATCGCTGGCGCCTTGCATAGATAGGTGCGCTTTCACCTCAGGCAAATGGGCGCGCAGAAACGGATTGGTGGCCTGTTCGTCGGCCAGGGTCGAGGGCACGGTGGGCACCTGCATCGCGCGGTCCTGCCGGACAGAGGCCGCGCGTTCAATCAGGGCGGCATTGTCCGGCTCGATCGTCAGGGCGAAGCGGGCGTTGGTTTCGGTGTATTCGTGACCCGAACAGATCAGCGTTTCGGGGGGCAGGGCGACCAGCTTGCCCAGGCTGTTCCACATGGTTTCGGCGTCGCCTTCGAACAACCGCCCGCATCCCAGCGCCATCAGGCTGTCGGCGGTAAAGGCGGCGCCCGCATCGGCGACGTAGAAGGCGACATGGCCCATGGTGTGGCCCGAAACATCGAAGACCTGCACCCCGTGGCCGGCGAAATCGAAGCGGTCGCCATCCGAAACCTGCCGGTCAAGCGGGGGCAGGCGGTGGGCATCGGCCGCGGCGCCGACAACCGGCACGCCGGGATGCTGCTCCAGAAGGCCGTCCAGCCCCTGCACATGATCGTCGTGGTGATGGGTGATCCAGATTTCGGACAGGGACCAGCCGCGCGCCGTCAGGGCGCGTTCGATCGGCTGCGTCTCGGGTATGTCGATCAGCGCGGTGGCGCCCGTACCGGCATCATGCAGCAGGAAGGCATAATTGTCGGAAAGGCAGGGAATGACGGCAAGTTCAAGGGCCATGGCGTTCAACTCATCTGGTTCCTATGGTAGGTCGACACTTGCAGCAATCGGGCCTGGCAGCAATGCACCTGGACGTTTTGGATCTTCGCACCTTCTATTACCGCACGCGGCTGGGCCGGGCGGCGCAACGGGCGGTGCGGGACCGGGTGGTCAGGCTTTGGCCCGACGCCAAGGGTCAGACGGTGGTGGGCTTCGGCTTTGCCGTGCCATTGCTGCGCCCCTACCTCGCGAATGCGCGCCGGGTGATCGGCCTGATGCCGGGGCCGCAGGGGGTGATGCCCTGGCCTGCCGGAATGGCGAATGTTTCGGTGCTTTGCGAAGAAACGCTCTGGCCGCTGGAGCCTGAATCGGTTGACCGGCTGGTGATGATGCACGGGCTGGAGACCAGCGACAATCCCGCCTCGGTCCTGCAGGAGGCATGGCGCGTGCTGAAACCTTCGGGGCGGGCGCTGTTCATCGTGCCCAACCGGGCGGGCATGTGGGCCCGGCGCGACCAGACGCCCTTCGGCTTTGGCCGCCCCTACAGCCGCACACAGCTTGAATCCCAGCTGGAAAGGGCGGGCTTCACCCCGGAACGCCATGTTGCGGCATTGTTCCAGCCCCCGTCCGAGCGGCGGTTCTGGCTGCGCGCCGGTGCCTTCATGGAGGGGTTCGGCCAACGGGTTTCGGGGCATTATGCCGGGGGCGTCCTGATGGTGGAGGTCAGCAAGCAGGTCGCGGTGCCCCATGGGCCGGGGCTGAGGGATTCGGTGCGTCGCCCTCTGAAGGTGCTTGAGGGGCTGCCGGTGCCCGGCGCCAAACCGGTTTGAGCCGCCCCGGGCCCTTCGGGGCGGACCGATTGACGCGGCAATGTTCCAAAAGTGCAAGCGCGCGAGGCTGCCACAGCCCTTGACAGGGGCATTTCCGGATGGCCAAGTGGCGGAAAAGAAAACGCTTTTGCCCGACTGTGACCCGCAGGCAAATATGAAATGCTGCAGGTGCCATAGGCAGTTGCGGGGGGGGGATACCTCTGCTACACCCACGCCGACTTTGATGACGTGTCCGTGAGGGCGCGTCTTTTCAACTGCCTTGATCGCACTGCTGCAATGTTCGTTCAGGGCTTAAAGACATCGAAAGGGTGGACGTGTCCGAACCAGCTTCGATTTCCACAGGGATTGCCGGGCGTTATGCGCAGGCGGTGTTTTCCCTGGCGAAGGAAGACAATGCCTTGAAGGCCATCGAGAACGACATTGACGCGCTTGACGCGGCCATGTCCGAGAGTGAGGATTTCCGCACTCTGATCTCGTCGCCTTTGTACACGCGCGATCAACAGGAATCCGCCATCGGCGCCCTGGCCCAGAAAATGGAGCTGAGCGCGACCGTGGCCAACACCCTGCGCCTCATGGCCAGCAAGCGGCGACTTTTCGTGCTGCCGCAACTGGTGTCGGCGCTGCGTGGCCTGATCGCCGATGAAAAGGGTGAAGTGACCGCAGATGTCACCGCCGCGTCGAAAATGACCGCCGCCCAACAGAAATCCCTTGCCGAAACGCTGAAGAAGGCGGTGGGCAAGGACGTGAAGATCAATATGGCCGTCGATCCCAAGCTGATCGGTGGCCTTGTCGTCAAAGTGGGTTCGCGCATGATCGACACGTCGATCCGCGCCAAGCTCAATGCACTCCAGAACACTATGAAAGAGGTCGGATAAATGGGTATCCAAGCAGCCGAAATTTCTGCGATCCTCAAGGACCAGATCAAGAACTTCGGGCAAGACGCCGAAGTGGCCGAAGTCGGCCGCGTGCTGTCGGTTGGCGACGGTATTGCCCGCGTTCACGGCCTTGACAACATTCAGGCCGGCGAGATGGTCGAATTCCCCGGTGGAATTCAGGGCATGGCGCTGAACCTTGAATCCGACAACGTCGGTATCGTGATCTTCGGCTCCGACCGCGACATCAAGGAAGGCGATGTCGTCAAGCGGACCAACTCGATCGTGGACGTGCCCGCCGGTGATGCGCTTCTGGGGCGCGTTGTCGACGGCCTTGGCAACCCGATCGACGGCAAGGGCCCGATCGAGGCGACCGAGCGTCGCGTGGCCGACAGCAAGGCGCCGGGCATCATCCCGCGCAAATCGGTTCACGAACCCATGCCGACCGGCCTCAAGTCGATCGACGCCATGATCCCGATCGGCCGTGGCCAGCGCGAGCTGATCATCGGTGACCGTCAGACCGGCAAGACCGCCGTGGCGCTTGACACGATCCTGAACCAGAAGTCGTACAACGACGCGGCCAAGGACGATTCCGAAAAGCTGCACTGCATCTATGTCGCCATCGGTCAGAAGCGTTCGACCGTGGCCCAGCTGGTGAAGAAGCTGGAAGAGACCGGTGCCATCGAATACACCACCATCGTGGCCGCCACCGCATCCGACCCGGCGCCGATGCAGTTCCTGGCGCCCTATTCCGCCACCGCGATGGCCGAATTCTACCGTGACAACGGCAAGCACGCCCTCATCATCTATGATGACCTGTCCAAGCAGGCCGTGGCCTATCGCCAGATGTCGCTGCTGCTGCGCCGCCCGCCCGGCCGCGAAGCCTATCCCGGCGACGTGTTCTACCTGCACTCCCGCCTGCTGGAGCGTTCGGCCAAGCTGAACGAGGACAACGGCGCCGGTTCGCTGACCGCGCTGCCGATCATCGAAACCCAGGGCGGCGACGTGTCGGCCTTCATCCCGACCAACGTGATCTCGATCACCGACGGCCAGATCTTCCTGGAAACCGAACTGTTCTACCAGGGCATCCGCCCCGCCGTGAACACCGGTCTGTCGGTGTCGCGCGTGGGTTCGTCGGCCCAGACCAACGCGATGAAGTCGGTCGCCGGTCCGGTGAAGCTGGAGCTTGCCCAGTACCGCGAGATGGCCGCCTTCGCGCAGTTCGGTTCCGACCTCGACGCCTCGACCCAGCAGCTGCTGAACCGTGGCGCCCGTCTGACCGAGCTGATGAAACAGCCGCAGTATTCGCCCCTGACCAACGCCGAGATCGTCTGCGTGATCCTGGCCGGCACCAAGGGCTATCTCGACAAGATCCCGGTCAAGGCCGTCGGTCGCTTCGAGGCCGGTCTGCTGAACCACCTGCGCTCCAAGCACGCCGATCTGCTGAACTGGATCACCGAAGAAGACCCCAAGGTCAAAGGCGACGCGGAAGACCGCATTCGCAAGGCCATCGGTGAGTTCGCCGACGACTTCGCAGCCTGAAACCCCGGAAGGACAGTCTAGATGCCTAGCCTGAAGGACCTCAAAAACCGGATCTCGTCGGTCAAGTCGACCCGCAAGATCACCAAGGCGATGCAAATGGTCGCGGCTGCAAAACTGCGCCGCGCCCAGGATGCCGCCGAAGCCGCACGCCCCTATGCCGAACGGTTCAACGCCGTGATGTCGGGGCTGGCGCAGTCGGTGCAGGGCAGCGATTCCGCCCCGCGCCTTCTGGCCGGTGCGGGAAGCGATCAGACCCACCTTCTGGTGGTGATGACCGCCGAGCGTGGCCTGTGCGGTGGCTTCAACAGTTCGATCGTCAAGAAGGCGAAGGTGCGGATCCAGAAGCTCTTGTCGGAAGGCAAGACCGTGAAGATCCTGACCGTGGGCAAGAAGGGCCGCGATCAGCTGCGCCGGGAATACCGCGATCACCTGGTCGGCCATGTCGACCTGAGCGAGGTAAAGCGTCTTGGCTATACCAACGCCCAGGACATTGCCCGCGACGTGCTGAACCGGTTCGACGACGGCGAATTCGATGTCTGCACGATCTACTACAGCCAGTTCGTGAACGTCGTGAGCCAGATCCCGACCGAACAGCAGATCATCCCGGCGACCTTCGAACCGTCCGAGGAAACTACGCTGTACGATTACGAGCCGAGCGAAGAGGGCATCCTTGCCGATCTTCTGCCGCGCAACGTGGCGACGCAGATCTTCACCGCGCTGCTGGAAAACGCCGCGTCCGAACAGGGCGCACGGATGAGCGCGATGGACAACGCAACCCGCAACGCGGGCGAGATGATCGACAAGCTGACCATCGAATTCAACCGTTCGCGTCAGGCCGTCATCACGAACGAGCTGATCGAAATCATTTCGGGCGCGGAAGCGCTCTAAGACGAACCGGAGACAAAACATGGCAAA
Source organism: Oceaniglobus trochenteri (assembly GCF_020529025.1). GTDB lineage: Bacteria > Pseudomonadota > Alphaproteobacteria > Rhodobacterales > Rhodobacteraceae > Oceaniglobus > Oceaniglobus trochenteri. The sequence continues at coordinate 747,960 of NZ_JACNMM010000002.1, read as the reverse complement.
CGCCAAAGGCAAAATCACGCAGGTCATCGGCGCCGTCGTGGACGTGCACTTCGAAGACCACCTGCCCGAGATCCTGAACGCGCTGGAAACCGACAACAACGGCAAGCGCCTGGTGCTGGAAGTGGCCCAGCACCTGGGTGAGAACACCGTCCGTACCATCGCCATGGACGGAACCGAGGGCCTGGTGCGCGGCACCGCGGTGACCGACACCGGCGGTCCGATCACCGTTCCCGTCGGCAACGCGACCCTGGGCCGCATCCTGAACGTCATCGGCGAGCCGGTGGACGAAGGTGGCCCGGTCACCGCTGATGAGCACCGCGCGATCCACCAGCCCGCCCCCGATTTCTCCGAGCAGTCCACCAGCTCGGAAATCCTGGTGACCGGCATCAAGGTGATCGACCTGCTGGCCCCCTACGCCAAGGGCGGCAAGATCGGCCTGTTCGGCGGCGCCGGCGTGGGCAAGACGGTTCTCATCATGGAACTGATCAACAACATCGCCAAGGTGCACTCGGGCTTCTCGGTTTTCGCCGGTGTGGGTGAGCGGACCCGCGAGGGCAACGACCTTTACCACGAGATGATCGAATCGGGCGTTATCGTTCCCGACAACCTGACCGAATCGAAGGTGGCGCTGGTCTATGGCCAGATGAACGAGCCGCCGGGTGCGCGTATGCGTGTTGCGCTCTCGGGCCTCACCCTGGCCGAGCAGTTCCGCGACCAGTCGGGCACCGACGTTCTGTTCTTCGTCGACAACATCTTCCGCTTTACCCAGGCGGGGTCCGAGGTGTCGGCGCTTCTGGGCCGTATTCCTTCGGCGGTGGGCTATCAGCCGACCTTGGCCACCGACATGGGCCAGTTGCAGGAACGCATCACCTCGACCAAGGCCGGTTCGATCACCTCGGTTCAGGCGATCTATGTGCCCGCCGACGACCTTACCGACCCGGCGCCGGCGACTTCGTTCGCCCACCTCGACGCCACCACCAACCTGTCGCGTGCGATCTCGGAACTGGGCATTTACCCGGCCGTTGACCCGCTCGATTCGACCTCGCGCCTGATGGACCCGATGGTTCTGGGCGAAGAGCACTACCAGGTGGCCCGCGACGTTCAGGGTATCCTCCAGCGCTACAAGTCGCTGCAGGACATCATCGCCATCCTCGGGATGGACGAACTGAGCGAAGAGGACAAGCTGACCGTGGCCCGCGCCCGGAAGATCCAGCGCTTCCTGTCCCAGCCCTTCGACGTGGCCCAGGTGTTCACCGGTTCGCCCGGCATCCAGGTGCCGCTGGAAGAAACCATCGCCTCGTTCAAGGCGGTTGTGGCCGGTGAATACGATCACCTGCCCGAAGGTGCCTTCTACATGGTGGGCGGCATCGAGGACGTGAAGGCCAAGGCCCAGAAGATGGCCGCCGACGCCGCCTGATGACCTTTCCGTCGCGCCCCCATCGGGCGCGACGGCCAGTTACCGCAAGGAGCCGACATGGCCGAAACGATGCAATTCAACCTGGTCAGCCCCGAACGCAGCCTGGCTGCGATGCAGGTGACCGAGGTTCAGATCCCCGGTGCCGAGGGTGACATGACGGCGATGCCGTCGCACGCCCCGACCATCACCACCCTGCGGCCCGGCGTTCTCAAGGCGACCGGCCCCGAGGGTGTGAGCGAATATATCGTGACCGGCGGTTTTGCCGAGATCGGATCGGAAGGCGTGACCGTTCTGGCTGAACGCGCGCTGCCCCGCGCCGACGTGACGCAGGAAGACCTGGACGAGATGGTCCAGCAGGCCGCCGAGGCCCACGAAAAGGCCAAATCGACCTTCCAGAACGAACCCGGCCCGGTTGACGATGCGGCGAAGCTGCTGTCCGACATGGTGGCCATGGGCACCCATATCGGGCTGTCGACCAAGCAACCATCGCTGTAATCGGCCCCGCCCGACGCAGGAAAGGCCCCCGGATCTCCGTGGGGCCTTTTGCGTGTCCGGCCCATGGCCAACCCGTACCAAGAGGAGGATGAGCCATGCGGCGGATGGATGCCCGTTACCTTGGGGTTCAACAGGGATCGCTTGTGCTGTTTTCCGACTACAAGGACAACGGCCAGATGTGGACAGGCGAGGGCGAGCGCGAATTGCAGCGCGAGGTCCGCTTTGCCGAAGCCTTCCGTGACCCTCCGGTGGTGCAGCTGTCGATGTCGATGTGGGACATGGACCAGGCCACGAACCCCCGCGCCGACCTGTCGTTCAACCGCGTCGGGCCGGAGGGTTTCTGGATCGTCTTCCGCACCTGGGGGGATACCCGCATTGCACGTGTGCGCGCCGACTGGACTGCCATGGGGCAGGTGATCGACGAGGACGACTGGCAGATCGATTGACGGCAGTTCGGGTTGCGGCGTCGCGCAGTGAGTATTTCAGGCAAGAAAGAATGGGCGGTTCGCGCCGCCCCTCAGCCGAGTTCGGCCAGGGGAATCATCGGGAAGAAGGCCCCCTGAGACCAGAGCCCGAACCAGTCGCGCCCCTCGTGGCAAGTGGCTTCGCCCAGGTCCACGAGGCGATAGAAGCTCTTGCGGTCGATCAGCGCCTCCATCCCGCCGCGCACCATGACATAGGGCGAAGGTTCGTCGCTGTTGTCGTCGCGCAGCACGCGGATCGGGTGATCGGGGCCGGCGGTCACGCTGTCGCCGAGATTGGTTTCGAAGGTGATCGCCTGATCGCGGCCTTCGCCCGCCACGGTGAAATCGACGGCGACGAAGGGGGCGTCATCGACAGTGATTCCCACCTTTTCGACCGGGGTCACCAGGAAATGGGAATCGCCCTCGCGCTTGAGGATGGTCGAGAACAGCCGCACCAGGCGTTTGCGCCCGATGGGCGTGCCGAGGTAATACCATGTGCCGTCGCGGGCGATGCGGATGTCGAGATCGCCGCAGAAGGGCGGATCCCAGAGGTGAACCGGCGGCAATCCGCCTTTTTTCGAGGCGGCGCGCGCGCTGGCGGCGATGCCTTCGGCATTGGGGGTCACGATGTTTTGTCCACTCATTGCTTTTGCCATTTGTCGCCGTCACGATAGGTCTGTCTAACAACTACATAGTCATTCACGGAGTAATGTCATGGCCGAGGCCGACACGCTGATCGCTGAGATCGAGACACTGGGCGAAAAGCTGGGCCAGGCCAAGGACAGCATCACCCGCCGCTTCATCGGGCAGGGGCAGGTTGTCGACCTGGTGCTTTCGGCGCTTCTGTGTGGCGGGCACGGGTTGCTGATCGGGCTGCCGGGGCTGGGCAAGACGCGGCTGGTGGATACGCTTTCGACAGTGATGGGGCTGGACGGCGCGCGGGTGCAGTTCACCCCCGACCTGATGCCGGCCGACATCCTGGGCTCGGAGGTTCTGGAAACCGCGCCCGATGGCAGCCGCGCCTTCCGGTTCATCCAGGGGCCGGTGTTCTGCCAGCTTTTGCTGGCGGACGAGATCAACCGCGCCAGCCCGCGCACGCAATCGGCGCTGTTGCAGGCCATGCAGGAGAAATCCGTCACCATCGCCGGCCAGCCCCATGCCCTGGCGCCGCCCTTCCACGTTCTGGCCACCCAGAACCCGATCGAGCAGGAGGGGACCTATCCACTTCCCGAGGCGCAGCTTGACCGCTTCCTGGTGCAGATCGATGTGCCTTACCCTGACCGCGCGACCGAACGTGACATCCTGATCGCCACCACCGGCGTGGAAGAGGCCGAGGCCGTCGCCGTCTTCACCGCGCCCGAGCTTCTGGCGGCGCAAACGCTGCTGCGGCGGATGCCGGTGGGCGAGACGGTGGTCGAATCGATCCTCGACCTGGTGCGCGCCTGTCGCCCCGAGGATGCCAGCGCGCCGGATTCGGTGCGCGGCGCGGTTGGCTGGGGGCCGGGGCCGCGGGCCGCGCAGGCGCTGATGCTGACGGTGCGGGCGCGCGCCCTGCTTGACGGGCGGCTGGCGCCGTCGATCGACGATGTGGCGGCCATGGCGGGTCCGGTCCTCAGCCACCGCATGGCGCTGACCTTTGCGGCACGGGCGCGGGGCGAAAGCCTTGCCCGTGTCATTGCCGATGTCACCGCCCAGGTGACCCGCAGCGAGGCCGCCGCGTGAGCCAGGCCGCCGATCTCCGCGCTTCTGCCGAAGGGCTTGCCGCACCGCTGCCGCCGCTGCTGGCGGATGCCCAGCATCTGGCGCAGTCGGTGGTGCTGGGCGCCCATGGGCGCAGGCGCGCCGGGATGGGCGATGAGTTCTGGCAATACCGCCCGGTGATGCCGGGGGACGAGGCGCGCGCCATCGACTGGCGCCGCTCGGGGCGCAGCGATGCGCATTTCGTGCAGGAAAAGGAATGGCAGGCGGCGCAATCCGTCCTGCTGTGGGTCGACAATGCCCGCAGCATGGATTTTTCCTCGGACCAGGGCCTGCCGCCCAAGGCCGCGCGCGCGCGGCTGCTGGCCATGGCGCTGGCGATCCTGCTGGTGCGGGGGGGCGAGCGGGTGGGGCTTTCGGGCCTGGGTCTGCCGCCCCGTTCGGGGCCGGTACAACTGCTGCGGCTGGCCACGGCCCTGTCTCGGGACGACAACGCCCCCGATTACGGCGCGCCCGAGGCGCGGGGCATGCTGCCCCGGTCGCGCGCGCTGTTCGTGTCGGATTTCCTGGGTGACCCGGCGCCGGTGACGGCGGCCCTGACCAAGGCCGCGGATCGCGGCGTGAAGGGGGCGATCCTCCAGGTTCTCGATCCGCAGGAAGAGGCCTTTCCCTTCGACGGGCGAACCGTGTTCGAATCCGTCGGCGGCTCGCTCCGTCACGAGACGCTGAAGGCGGGGGATCTGCGCGACCGGTATCTTGAACGGCTGACGGCGCGCAAGGCGATGCTGCGCGATCTGGCCCGCGCTACAGGCTGGCAATATCACTGCCATCACACCGGTCAGGGCGCGGCTTCGGCCCTGTTGTGGCTTTATGGCGCCCTGGAGCATGATCACTGATGTTCACCCTTGCAGGCATAGGATTCACCACGCCTTGGCTTTTGCTGGGGCTTGTCGCCTTGCCGGTGCTGTGGCTGTTGCTGCGGGCGGTGCCCCCGGCGCCGGTGCGGCGGCGGTTTCCGGGTGTGGCGCTTTTGCTGGGGTTGAAGGACGACGATCAGCAAAGCGACAAGACGCCCTGGTGGTTGCTGCTGCTGCGCACGCTGGCCGTCGCGGCGGTGATCGTCGGCTTTGCCGGACCGCTTCTGAACCCCGATGACCGGGTGCCGGGAACGGGGCCGCTGCTGATCGTCGTGGACGGGACCTGGGCCGATGCCCGCGACTGGCCGCGCCGGGTGGACCGGATCGCCGGCGCGCTGGACGAGGCGGGCCGCGATGGCAGGGCGGCGGCAGTGGTGACGCTGACCGATCTGCCCGCCGACGGCCTGCCGTTCCAGGCGGCCGATGCCTGGTCCAATCGCCTGCCCAGCCTGACGCCGAAACCCTGGGCGGCGGATGGCGCGGCCGTCCTGGCCTGGGGCGAAACCCTGTCGGGCGGGTTCGAGACGCTGTGGATGTCGGACGGGCTGAACCAGCCGTGGCGCGCGGACCTGCTGACCCTGCTGGAGGATCGCGGACCCGTGCGCGTGTTCGAAAGCCCGCGCCCTGTGCTGGCGCTGGCCCCGGCGCGGTTCGAGGATGGGGCGATTGCCCTGTCGGCCCTGCGCGCGGCGGAAGGCCCCGAGCAGCAGGTCGAGGTGAGCGGTTATGGCCTTGACCCGAACGGGGTGGAGCGGGAACTGGCCCGCGCCACCATGACCTTCGGCGAAGGCGAAACCGGCGCCGACCTGGCGCTGTCGCTGCCGCCCGAGTTGCGCAACCGGATCACCCGATTCCAGATCGACGGCGTACGCTCTGCCGGGGCCGTGTCCCTGACCGACGACGGGCTGAAACGGCGCGAGGTGGCGCTGATTTCGGGGAGGGACGACCGCGAAGCGTTGCAGCTTCTTTCGCCCACCCATTACCTGGAACAGGCGCTGGAGCCGACCGCCGACCTGATCGACGGATCGCTCGACGATGTGCTGTTGGCCAACCCCGATGTGATCGTTCTGGCTGACGTGGCCACGGTGACGGCGGATGAGGCGTCGGCCATCGAGGACTGGGTGGACCAGGGCGGGTTGCTGTTGCGCTTTGCCGGCCCCCGCCTGGCCGCCAGCGACATCAGCCGCGATGCCGAAGACCCCCTGATGCCGGTGCGCCTGCGGGCGGGCGGGCGCAGCGTGGGCGGCGCGATGAGCTGGGGTGAACCCAAGGGGCTGCGCGCCTTTGGCGAAGGTTCACCCTTCTTCGGGCTTGCGGTGCCCGAGGACGTGACGGTGAACGCCCAGGTGATGGCCCAGCCCGACCCGGCCCTGGCCGACCGGGTGATCGCCGCCCTGGCCGATGGCACACCCCTGGTCACGCGCAAGCGCATCGGGCAGGGGCAGGTGGTGCTGTTCCATGTCACCGCCAATGCCGAATGGTCGACCCTGCCGCTTTCGGGCCTGTTCGTGCAGATGCTGGAGCGGCTGGCCGTTTCCACCCGCCCCGCACGCCCCAGCACCCAGGATCTGGAAGGCACCACCTGGTCGCCCGACGTGGTGATGAACGCCTTTGGCCAGATTGAGGACGCAGGCACCCTGCCCGGGATCGAGGGCGGGGCGCTGGCCGCGGCCGTCCCCTCGGCCGCCACGCCGCCGGGGCTCTATGCCGGCGAGGATCGGCGCATCGCGCTGAACGTGGTATCGCAGGAGACCGAACTGGCCCCCACCGTCTGGCCCGACCGGATTCCGGTCGAGGGGCTGGCGCTGACGCGGGAAACCGCGCTGAAGGGGGCGCTGCTGTCGCTGGCGGTGACGCTGTTGGCGCTGGATGTGCTCGCCTCGCTCTGGATTGCGGGGCGCCTGACGGGGGCGCGGGCGGCGACGCTGGTGCTGGCGCTGCTTCTGGCGGCGCCGCAGGACAGCCAGGCGCAGGAGGACGACTTTGCGCTGGACGCGACTTCGGAGGTTGTGCTGGCCCATGTGGTGACCGGCGACGCCCAACTGGACCGGATCGCCCAGGCCGGGTTGCGCGGCTTGTCCGACACCCTGTTTTCGCGCACCTCGATCGAACCCGCCGAACCCATCGCCGTGAACCTTGAAACCGACGAACTGTCGTTCTTTCCCTTCCTCTACTGGCCGGTCACCCCCGATCAGCCGCTGCCCAGCCAGGAGGCTTACGGTCGGTTGAACACCTACCTGCGCACCGGCGGCATGATCCTGTTCGACACCCGCGACGGGGATGTCGCGCAATTCGGCGGCGGATCGGCGAACGGGCGCAAGCTTCAGCAACTGGCGCGGGCCCTCGACATCCCGCCACTGGAGCCGATTCCGGGCGATCACGTTCTGACACGCACCTTCTACCTGTTGCAGGATTTCCCGGGCCGCCACGCCAGCCGTGACGTTTGGGTCGAGGCGGCGCCCCCCGATGCCCAGACCGTGGACGGCATGCCCTTCCGCAACCTCAACGACAACGTCACGCCGGTGGTGATCGGCGGCAACGACTGGGCCGCCGCCTGGGCCGTGGATGAACGGGGCAACCGGATGTTCCCGGTCGGGCGGGGCTATGCGGGCGAACGCCAACGCGAGATCGCGCTGCGGTTCGGCGTCAACCTGATCATGCATGTGCTGACGGGCAACTACAAATCCGACCAGGTGCACGTACCGGCCCTGCTGGACCGGTTGGGACAATGAGCGGGGGTGCGCCTGCGGCGGGCGGGGCAGGGGGGCTGTCTGCCCCCCGTCGCTTCGCGCCCCCCCCCGAGGATATTTTCCGACCAAAGATAGGGGCGTGACTTGGACAGCGTGATTTTCGACCCACTTGTTTCGCGCGCCGTTCTGGCGGGACTGGCGGCGCTGGCCTGCGGCATCGTCGCGCTTTCGCTATGGCGGGGGCTGTCGGGGTGGTGGCTGCGGGGGCTGGCGGCGCTGGCCCTGCTGGTGGCGCTGGCCAATCCTTCGTTGCAGCAGGAAGACCGCACGCCCCTGAGCGACATCGTGATCCTGGTGGTGGATGAAAGCGCGTCGCAAGGCATTTCCGACCGTGCGGCCCAGGTGGCCGAGGCGAGGGATGCGATCGAGCGCGAGATTGCCTCGCTGGACAATACCGAACTGCGGGTGGTGCGCCTGGGGGACGGCGCGGGCGACCAGGGCACGCTGCTGATGAGCGCGCTGTCCGAGGCCATGGCGGAAGAACCCCGCGCCCGGTTGGCCGGGGCGATCCTGTTGACCGACGGGCGGCTGCACGATGTCGAATCGGCGCCGGATCTGCCCGCGCCGCTGCATGTCTTGCTGAGCGGGCATGACACGGATTGGGACCGGCGGCTGGTGGTCACCAACGCCCCGGCCTTCGCCATCATCGACGAGCCGGTGACCCTGACCCTGCGGGTGGAGGACCAGGGCGCGGTACCGGGCGCCGCAAGCGAGGCGGCCGAACTACGTATCGCCGTGGACGGGGGCGCGACGCAGACCTTCCGTGTGCCGGTGAACGAGGATCTGGAGCTGCCTGTCACCCTGTCGCATGGCGGGATGAACGTGATCCAGTTCAGCACCCCCGAGATCGACGGCGAACTGACCGACCGCAACAATGCCGCCGTGGTGCAGATCAACGGTGTGCGCGACCGGCTGCGCGTGCTGCTGGTGAGCGGCGAGCCGCACCCGGGCGAGAGGACCTGGCGCAACCTTCTGAAATCGGACAGCAGCGTTGACCTGGTGCATTTCACCATCCTGCGCCCGCCGGAAAAGCAGGACGGCGTGCCGGTGAGCGAGCTGTCGCTGATCGCCTTCCCGACGCGCGAACTCTTCCTGGAAAAGATCGACGAATTCGACCTGATCGTCTTTGACCGCTACAAGCGGCGCGGCATCCTGCCCTCGCTCTACTTCGACAACATCAGGCAATACGTCGAGCGTGGCGGTGCCGTGCTGGTGGCGGCGGGGCCGGATTTCGCCGGGGCGGATTCCATCTATCGTTCGCCGCTGGGCGATGTCCTGCCCGCCGCACCCACCGCCCGCGTTTTCGAGCAGGGCTTCCTGCCGCGCCTGACCGACATGGGCCAGCGCCATCCGGTGACCGAGGGGCTGGACACCGCGCAAGGGCCGCTGGTGGACGGCCTTCCGGGCTGGGGGCGCTGGATGCGCCAGATCGAACTCTCGCCCGTGGCAGGCCAGGTCGTGATGCAGGGGGTGAACGATACGCCGCTTCTCGTGCTTGACCGGGTGGGCGAGGGGCGGGTTGCGCTTTTGGGCAGCGATCAGGCCTGGCTCTGGTCGCGGGGCTTCGAAGGGGGCGGGCCGCAACTGGAACTGCTGCGCCGCCTGGCCCACTGGATGATGAAGGAGCCGGAACTGGACGAAGAGGCGCTGACCGCCAGCGCCGAAGGCCAGCGCATGACGATCCTGCGCCGCACGCTTGCCGACAGCGTGGGCAATGTCGAGATCACGGCCCCCGATGGCAGCGTCACGTCGCTGGAGCTTGAACAGGTCGCGCCGGGGCGCTTCGCGACGGAATGGCAGGCGCCGGAAATCGGGCTCTATCGTCTGCGCGAGGGGGAACAGGAGGCGGTGATCGCCCTTGGCCCCGCCGCCCCGCGCGAATTCGAGCAGACCGTCGCTTCGGCCAGCCTGTTGCAGCCACTTGTCGATCTGCGACGCGGCGGTGTGATGTCCATCGAGGATGGCGCGCCCGATCTGCGCCGCGTGCGCGAAGGGCGGCCAGCGGCGGGGCGCGGCTGGCTGGGGATCACGCCGCGCGGGGCCTACCTGACGGCGGATGTCACCGTGATCCCGCTGGTTTCGGCCTGGCTGTTCCTGCTTCTGGCGGCGCTGTTCAGCGTGGCGGCCTGGCTGCGCGAGGGGCGCCGCTGACGCGTCCCAACCGCAAGGTCCTTGCCTTCTAAATGCGCTCCGCTGTTTCTTCTTTGCGAAAAATACTCCCGCCGGAGGCTCCCTCGCTCGCAGCGGTCAATGGGCGCAGAGATTGGACGGAAAGTGTGCCACAGGCGCCAATCGGGAATGTCGTGGCGCCGAAGGCGCCTCATTCGGGTCAGCCCGGAAGATCGAAGGGAGTCGCCTCATCCGCCCAGCCTTCCACGCTCGTGCGGGCGCGGATGAACACGCGGTCGGTGCCCTCGGGCAGCCGGATGCCCGATTGCGAGCGTGTGAAGGGTTGTTCCGTTTCATGGGGGTGGGCGAGGGGGCGTTCGCCCGCCACGGTGCCATCGGCCAGTTCCACCCGCCAGCCGTCGGCATAGTCGTCCCAGCCGGTGTCGCCGTGGCGCAGAGTGACCGAGAAGGTCCACCCGGCATCCGTGGCGCGTGCCGTCACCCCTTCCACCTGGGCCGGATCGGACAGGGCGGGGGTGGCGATCAGCAAGGCGGTCGCGAGGGTGAGATGGAGTTTCATCGCAGGCTCCGTATGTGGTGTTGGCCCCGTGGTAGCACGGCTCGCCGCGCCACGCCCTTCACGGTTTCGCGGGTGGGACCGAAAGCAGGATGTCGCGCGGGCGCGAGCGGAATTCCCGCGACCACAGGATCCAGACCGTCGCCGCCGTGGCCAGCAACAGGGGAACCGGCCCCAGAAGCCAGGCCAGTGCGCCCAGCGAGAAATACATGGACCGCAGGCCGCGGTTGAAGTTCCAGGCGGCGCGGATGTTCAACTCGCCCGCCTGGCCCGCGCGCGGATAGGTCAGCGGATCGTCGATGGCATTGGGCACGGCGGCCATCACCACCGCGCTGTAACCGAACAGGCGGTTCGACCAGACGAAGCGCAGGAAGGCATTGGTCAGCAGCAGCGCCACCAGCCCCAGCTTCAGTTCCCAGATGAAGGTGGGAACATCCATGCGCGTCAGCTCCGAGGCAACGCCACCCACCCTTTCGGCATTGCCGATCAGGGCCAGCACCCCGCCGATGGCGATGACGCTGGTCGAGGCGAAGAACGACGTGCTTTGCCGCAGCGCGCCCAGCACCGTCGCGTCGAAGATGCGCGGTTCGCGGGTCACCATTTCGCGCATCCAGTCGCGCCGGTATTGCATCATGATGACGGTGACCGAGGGGCGCTTGGCGTCCTCGCGTTCGATCCACCAGCCGATGCCGATCCAGCAAAGCAAGAGCGCCGCGACCGAGGCGGCATCCAGAACCGAGAGAAGGGCAAGGCGGTCGGGCAATGTCATGCCGTCAACACTAGGGTTTCGGTTCGCGGGTTGCCAGACGGGAAAATTGGTTATATTTTTTTACCAATCAACCCTGCAGGAGCGCAGATCATGGACATGCCCATCCCCGATGCCGCGATCATCGCCCGCAAGGCCGAGATCGTCGCGGCCCTGCAAGAGGTCCTGCCCCCCGATGCCGTTATTCACGAGGACCGGGAAACCAAGGCCTATGAATGCGATGCGCTGACCGCCTATCGCTGCCCGCCGCTTTGCGCCGTCCTGCCCGCCAGCACCGAAGAGGTGGCGGCGGTTCTGAAGCTGTGTCACCGCATGGGCGTGCCGGTGGTGCCGCGCGGCTCGGGCACCTCCTTGGCCGGGGGGGCCTTGCCCACCGCCGATTGCGTGATCCTTGGCGTGGCGCGGCTGAACGATGTGCTTGAGGCCGATTATGCCAACCGCGTGGTGCGGGTCCAGACCGGGCGCACCAACCTCAGCGTGACGGGTGCGGTCGAGGACGACGGGTTCTTCTATGCCCCCGACCCCAGTTCGCAACTGGCCTGCGCCATCGCCGGCAATATCGGGATGAACAGCGGCGGGGCGCATTGCCTGAAATACGGGGTGACCACCAACAACCTTCTGGGCGTGACCATGGTGACCATGGACGGCACGGTGCACGAGATCGGCGGCGCCCATCTGGACGCGCCGGGGCTGGACCTTTTGGGGGTGATCTGCGGTTCGGAAGGGCAGTTGGGCGTTGTGACCGAGGCGACCCTGCGCATTCTGCACAAGCCCGAGGGCGCCCGCCCGGTGCTGATCGGATACGACAGCAACGAGGTGGCCGGAGAGTGCGTGTCGGACATCATCAAGGCGGGCGTGCTGCCCGTGGCCATCGAGTTCATGGACCGCCCCTGCATCCGCGCCACCGAGGCCTTTGCCGGGGCCGGATACCCCGATTGCGAGGCGCTGCTGATCGTCGAGGTCGAAGGATCGGACGCCGAGATCGACGAACAGCTTGCCGTGATCACGGAGATCGCCCGCCGCCACAACCCGGTGGAACTGCGCGAAAGCAAGTCGGCCGAGGAAAGCGCGCGCATCTGGCTGGGGCGCAAATCGGCCTTCGGCGCCATGGGGCAGATCAACGACTACATGTGCCTTGATGGCACGATTCCCGTCTCGTCGCTCCCGCATGTCCTGCGCCGGATCAAGGAGCTGTCGGCGCAATACGGGCTGGACGTGGGCAACGTGTTTCACGCCGGCGATGGCAACATGCACCCCCTGATCCTGTTCAACGCCAACCAGCCCGGCGAGTTGGAGAAATGCGAAGCGATGGGCGCCGACATCCTGCGCCTTTGCGTCGAGGTGGGGGGCTGCCTGACCGGAGAGCATGGCGTGGGCATCGAAAAGCGCGACCTGATGGTGGATCAGTACGACCCTGTCGATCTTGAGGCGCAGTTGCGGGTGAAGGACGTGTTCGACCCGAAATGGTTGTTGAACCCGGCCAAGGTGTTTCCGCTGGCCAGCACCCAGGGGCGCCGTGCCGCGTGAGGCGGATGTCGGATTTTTGAGTATTTTTGCAAAGAAGAAACAGGGGGCCGGGATGCTGTTGCCGAAGGATGAGGCGGAACTGTCGGCGATGGTGCGCGAGGCCGAGGGGCCCTTGTGGATCGAGGGTGGCGGCACGCGGGGCGCCGTCGCGGGCGAGGGGGTGCGGCTGGGCACCTCGGGGATGAGCGGGATCACGCTTTACGAACCCGGTGCCCTGACCCTTGTGGCCAAGGCGGGCACTCCGCTGGCCGAGGTCGAGGCCGCGCTTGAGGCCGAAAACCAGCGCCTGCCGTTCGAACCGATGGATCATCGGGGTCTGCTGGGCACCGATGGCGTGCCGACCATCGGCGGTGTCGTGGCGGCGAACGTGTCGGGGCCGCGGCGGATTCAGGCCGGGGCCTGCCGGGATTCCCTGATCGGGGTGCGTTTCGTAGACGGGCGCGGCGATGTGATCAAGAACGGCGGGCGGGTGATGAAGAACGTCACCGGTTACGACCTGGTCAAGCTGATGGCGGGGTCGCAGGGCACCCTGGGGGTGCTGAGCGAGGTCAGCTTCAAGGTGCTGCCCAGAACGGCGGTGCAGGCCACCCTGATGCTGGACGGGCTGGACGTGGCGGGCGCTGTCGCGGCGATGTCGGCCGCGCTCGGCTCGCCCTTCGAGGTGTCGGGCGCGGCCTATCGGGACGGGCGGGCCTTGATCCGGATCGAGGGGTTTGCCAATTCGGTCGACTATCGCGTGGGGCGGCTGCGCGATCTTCTGGCGCCCTTCGGCGCGGTCGAGGTGGAGCACGATTGTCAGGATCTGTGGCGCGACATCGCCAATGCGGCCCGGTTTGCCGGAACCGACGACGAGGTGTGGCGCATTTCGGTGAAACCCTCGGATGCGCCCGAGGTTGCCGCGCGGCTGGGCGATGCGCGGCTGCTGCTGGACTGGGGCGGTGGGCTGATCTGGGCGGGTGTGGCGGCGGGCAGTGATCCGCGCCGCGCCCTGGGCGGTGTCCGGGGCCATGCCACCCTGGTGCGGGGCGCGCCGGAGAGCCACGCCCGCCTTGGCACCTTCCACCCCGAACCTGCGCCCCTGGCCGCCATTGCGGCGGGCCTGCGCGCGCAATTCGACCCGCGCGGCATATTGAACCCCGGACGGATGGGATAGCGACAGATGCAGACGACCTTCACCCCCGAGCAGCTGAAAAACCCCGCCGTCGCGCGCAGTAACGAGATCCTGCGCGCCTGCGTTCACTGCGGGTTCTGCACCGCCACCTGTCCGACCTACCAGGTGCTGGGCGATGAACTGGACAGCCCCCGTGGCCGGATCTACCTGATCAAGGACATGCTGGAGAACGACCGGCCCGCCGATGCCAAGACCGTCAAGCACATCGACCGCTGCCTGTCGTGCCTGGCCTGCATGACGACCTGCCCTTCGGGTGTGCATTACATGCACCTGGTGGATCACGCCCGCGCCCATATCGAGAAGACCTATCGCCGCCCGTTGGGCGAACGTTTCCTGCGCGGCCTTCTGGCCAGGGTGCTGCCCCACCCGATGCTGTTTCGCCTGGCCCTTTTGGGGGCGAAGATCGGGCGGCCCTTTGCCTTTCTGGTGCCGGATGCAAGGTTGCGCGCCATGATCGAGATGGCGCCGAAAAAGGTGCCCCCCGTGTCGCGCAATGACGATCCGCAGGTGTTTGCGGCGCAGGGCGCGCGGAAGATGCGGGTGGCGCTTTTGACCGGCTGTGCGCAGAAGGCGCTGAACACCGACATCAACGATGCCACCATCCGCCTGCTGACCCGGCTGGGCGCCGAGGTGGTGGTGGCCGAGGGCATGGGCTGCTGCGGCGCGCTGGTGCACCACATGGGCCGCGAGGGCGAAAGCCACGCGGCAGCGGCGAAGAACATCCGCGCCTGGATGGCCGAGGATGGCCGCGATGCGCTGGATGCCATCATCATCAACACAAGCGGTTGTGGCACCACGGTAAAAGACTATGGCCACATGTTCCGCAACGATCCGCTGGCCGAACAGGCGGCGAAGGTTTCTGACCTGGCCATGGATGTCTCGGAGGTGCTGGTGAAGCTGATGCCGGGCGGGGCCGGGGAAAGCCCGAACATGGCGCGCGAGAAGGTGGCCGGGACCGACGCGCGGGGTGTGCCGGGGCCGGTGGGCCAGGCGGGGCTGCGCGTGGCCTATCACGCGGCCTGTTCGCTGCAGCATGGACAGCAGATCAAGAGCCACCCGAAGGATCTGTTGAAACAGGCCGGTTACGAGGTGGTGGAGCCGAAGGACAGCCACCTGTGCTGCGGGTCGGCGGGCACCTATAACCTGATGCAGCCCGAGATCAGCAAGGAATTGAAAAGGCGCAAGGTTTCGACCCTCATGGCGAAGGAACCCCAGGTGATCGCGGCGGGCAACATCGGCTGCATGATGCAGATCGGCAGCGCGGCGGGTGTGCCGGTGGTGCATACCGTCGAACTGCTGGACTGGGCCACGGGCGGGCCGCGCCCCGCCGCGCTTGACCCCGACAAAACCCCGCAAGTGCCGCGCCTTCGCTAGGGTTCTGCCGCAACTCTGCCCCATCCGGTGGCTAGACCTTGGGCAGGACAGGGAGACTGCGGATGCGATTGATCAGAGCGATTCTTGCCGGTGCCATGGCGCTGCTGGCCAGCGTGGCGGCCCAGGCCGAGGAAAGCGGCTTGCGCACCCTGCTGACAGCGGATGACGCGCGCGGCTGGGATGCCGTGGGGCGGCTGAACCTGGGCAGCAAATCGTTCTGCACAGGCGCGCTGATCGGGGAAGACATCGTTCTGACCGCCGCACACTGTCTTTTCGACAAGCGCACGGGCAAGCGCTATGGCGATGACAGCATCGAATTCCTGGCCGGTTGGCGCGATGGCCGCGCCCAGGCCTATCGCGGCGTGCGGCGCAGCGTGGTTCACCCGGAATACGACATCAACGACAAGGCCATGGGGCGCATCGCCCGCGATCTGGCGCTGATCCAGCTGGACCGCCCGATCCGCAACAGCCGGATCGCCCCCTTTGCCACCCACGCGCGCCCGCAAAAGGGCGACCGGGTCGGCGTTGTGTCTTACGCCCATGACCGCGCCGAACGGCCCAGCCTGCAGGAAACCTGCCATGTGCTGGCCCGCCAGGCGGGGGCGCTTGTCCTGTCCTGCGAGGTTGACTTCGGATCGTCCGGTGCGCCGATCTTCGTTCTGGACGGCGACCGCCCGCAGATCGTTTCGGTGGTGTCGGCCATGGCCGACATGGAGGATCAGAAGGTTTCCATCGGCACCTCGCTGGAAACGCCGCTGGCCGAACTGATGACGGTTCTGCACGAAAGCGACGGGGTGTTCGGCCGTGGATCGGCACGGCTCAGCCGGCTTGGTGCAGGCAACACGGCCAAATTCCTGAAACCATGAGGGCGCTGGCCTGCCGCGGCCTCCTTGCGCTGGTCCTGGGTCTGCTCGCCCATGGGCCGGCGCCGGTTCTTGCCGGTGACAGCGGGCTGAAACGCCTGACCCTGCGCTCGGAAGGGCTGGGCTGGGAGGCGGTAGGCCGTGTCGACCTGGGGGGCCGCGGCTTCTGTTCCGGGGTTCTGATCGCGCCCGACCTTGTGCTGACGGCGGGCCATTGCCTGTTCGACCGGGCGCAGGGCACGGCCCGCGATCTCGGCGCCCTGCGGTTTCGCGCCGGGCTGCGCGACGGATTGGCCGTGGCCGAACGGGGCGTGAAACGTGCTGTCGTGCATCCCCTATATGCCGAGGCGACGACCGGGCGCGCGGGCCAGATCCGGTATGACCTGGCGCTGCTGGAGCTGGAGACGCCGATTCCGGCCGCCACCGCCGCGCCCTTCTTGGTGGAGCGCCTTCCGGCACGAGGGCAGGAGGTTTCGGTGGTGTCCTACGCCGAGGGCCGGGCGTCGGCGCTTTCCCTGCAACGGCGTTGCGGGGTTCTGGACAGCCGCGATCGGCTGACGATGCTGAGTTGCGACGTGACCTTCGGCGCATCGGGCGCGCCGGTCTTCGATCTTTCGGGGCGGCGGGCGCGGATCGTTTCGATCATTTCGTCGGGGGGTGAATATCGCGGGCGGCAGGTGGCCTATGGCATGGATATTCCCCCCGCCCTGGCCGAGCTGAAATCGGCCCTGACCACCGGGCGCGGCGTGATCCTGGCGCGCGATGCCGTGGCGCGGCGGGTGATGCCCAGGGCCGATCACCGCGCCCAGGGCGCCCGTTTCCTGAAGGCGCGGCGGCGCGATTGAGGGGTCTTGAACCGCCCCGAGCCTCTTCCTACCTAAGCGATACCGGGTGCCGGATGCGGGCCCGGACAACCGGCCCGTCCCCCGTGGGAGGGCCAGACAACGTTATCGCTTTTGGAAGGATGACCCATGCGAACCTCTGATCTTGCACCGCTTTACCGTGCCACCGTCGGTTTCGATCAGGTGGCTGACCTGATGGACCGCGTTCTGACCGACAATGTCGGCGCGCAGACCTATCCGCCCTACAACATCGAAAAGACCGCCGAGGATGGCTGGCGCATCTCGATTGCCGCCGCCGGGTTCTCGGATGCCGACCTGAGCGTGGAGGTGCGTGAAAACGCGCTGATCGTCTCGGCCCGCAAGTCCAGCGATGAAGGCGAGCGGACCTATCTGCATCGCGGTATTGCCACCCGCGCCTTCGAGCGCCGCTTCCACCTTGCCGACCACGTGCGCGTGACCACCGCGTCGCATGTCGACGGGATGCTGCATATCGACCTTGTGCGCGAGGTGCCCGAGGCTCTGAAACCCCGCCGCATCGAGATTGCCAAGGGCGAGACCGTCGAGACCAAGGCGGTGGAACACGCCGACGCCTGACGTCTGTCGGACCGTTTGCAAGAATGGGGAAGGCGCGCCGTTGGCGCGCCTTTTTGAGTATTTAGGGCAAGAAAGAGGGGGGGTCAGTTCTTCAGGCTTTGGGCCAGGCGCATCAGGCTGACGGCTTCGCGCCGATAGCCGAAGGCGTCTTCGCCCGTTGCGCTGTTGGCCAGGGCGATGGCATCGTCCAGGGTCCAGTCGCCCAGATAGTCGGACCCGCGCAGAAGTTGCCCGAAACCGGCGATCGCGGCGGCAAAGCGCGCGTCGGTGTCGGCGTCGGTTACCGTGGCCGGGATCGGCAGTTCCGTCAGGCTGCTTTCGCTGGCGCCCGGGGCCTTGGCGCGCAGGCGCAGGAAGGCCAGTTCGCCGCCCGCTGCGCCGTCGCCCGCCTCGCCGCCATAGCGCAGCGGATCGTTCAGGGTGGCCGGAGAGCCGAGGGGCGTCACCTCGTAAAGCGCGGTCACCTGGTGGCCGGCGCCGATTTCACCGGCATCCACCTTGTCGTTGTTGAAATCCTCGCGCCGGAGGGCGCGGGTTTCATAGCCGATCAGGCGGTATTCGGCCACCTCTGCCGGGTTGAATTCGACCTGCACCTTCACGTCGTCGGCAATGGGGAAAAGCACGCCGGTCAACTGATCCACCAGCACCTTCTGCGCCTCGGAGAGGGTGTCGATATAGGCGGCCTGTCCGTTGCCCGTCTGGGCCAAGGCCTGCATTGTCGCATCGTCGAGATTGCCGCGCCCGAACCCCAGGACGGAAAGATAGGTGCCGCTGTCGCGCTTGTCGGCGATGTAGGTTTCCAGCGCCTCGGGGTCGGAGAGGCCGACGTTGAAATCGCCGTCAGTGGCCAGGATCACGCGGCTTACCTCGTCCTCGCCGGCCATTTCATCGGCGGTGGCATAGGCCAGTTGCAGGCCCTCTTGCCCGGCTGTCGCGCCGCCCGCCGCCAAACGTTCCAGCGCGGCAAGGATGGTGCTGCGTTCGCCCGCCGGTGTCGGATCGAGCACGCGGCCCGACGACCCGGCATAGGTGACGATGGCCACCTCGTCGGTCGGGCGCAACTGGCCCAGCATCAGGCGGAACGACTGGATCAGCAGCGGCAGCTTGTTCTGATCGCTCATCGAACCCGAGGTGTCGATCAGGAACACGAGGTTCAGGGGCGGGCGGTCGGCCAGGGGCGGCAGCGCACCCTGAAGCCCGATGCGCAGAAGCCGGGTGTCGGCGTTCCAGGGGGTTTCCATCAGGCTGACCGTGGGGCGGAAGGGGGCGCCGCCTTCGGGCGCGGGGTAGGCATAGGGGAAATAGTTGATCATCTCTTCCACCCGCACCGCTTCGGGCGGGGGCAGGGCGCCGGCCATGATGGATTGGCGCACCAGGGCATAGCTGGCCGTGTCGACATCGACCGAGAAGGTCGAGACCGGCTGTTCGGCCACCGGTTTCACCGGGTTCGGATCGGCGTTGGCATAGGCCTCGGTGCTGCCGGGTTCGATCACCGGCATCGGCGCTTCCTCGGCCAGCGCGCCGACATAGGCATCGGCGGCGGGGGCGGCGCGCTTTGCGGCCATGGGCGGGGCCGGAGCGGGGGCGTCCACCATCACATCGTCCACCGGTTGCGGTTCGGGGGCCCGGTCGGCGGCGGTGTCTTCGGTGCGGCTGCGCAGGTCATCCACAGGACCGGGGCGCAGCATCTCGCGGGTTGCGGGCAGGGAAACGAAGACGACGGCGGCGACAAGGGCGGTCGTCGCGGTCAGGGCGGCGGGGCGGGTGAGGGTTGTGAACATCTGCGTGATACCTTTCCAGAAGGCCGCCCACCTTTCGGGGCGGTCATGGTTAGGACGCAGGGGCGATGCCGTTTCTTGGCGGGCCGCGAAGTTTTTTTGCGCCTCGGCCAGGGTCCGGGCGCGGCGTGCGGCATCGGGCGCGGGTGTGGCGCGCTGCATGGCGGATTTCAGATCGTCCAGCGGATCGGTCATGTGGCGCCCTCCTCTCGGGCCTCTTCGCGCAGGCGTTTGCGCACTTCGGACAGCCGCCAGCTGACGGTGCCTGGCGATATGCCCAGAACCTCGGCGGCCTCGGCGTGGGTCAGGTCATCGTCCATGGTCAGCGCCAGGGTGTCGCGCAGATCGGCGGGAAGCCGGGCCATGGCGCCCTGCAGCCAATCCTGGCGGTCGGCCTCTTTGTCGATCGCCGCCTGGCGGGCCAGTTCCCAGTCGCCCCAGCCCCGGGCGGCCCTGGTGTGGCTTGCCGCGCGGCGGCGGCGGTCGTGGGCGGCATTCACCGCCACCCGGTAAAGCCAGGTGGTGAAGCGCGACTGCCCGGCAAAGTGCGCCATGCGGGCGGGCAGGGACAGGCAGATGTCCTGGGTCAGATCCTCGGCCTCGGCCTGGGTGCCGGTCAGGCGGAAGCACAGGGCGAACAGGGTGTCATAGCGCCGCTCGAGCAGGGCCGAGAAGGCGGCAGCGTCCCCCGTCGCGGCCGCGCGGGCCAGATCCTCGTCTGTCGTGTTCATGCGCATCACAGTTGTTGGACGCGCGCCGCCGGTCAATCCTTGGCGTGTTGCGAAATTCTTTTGCATCCCAGGCCCGGCTTTTGGCGTTGGGCAAGGTGGACCCAGCGCAAAGGCAGGCAAGATGACCCGTGAACCGACCATCCTGAACCGCGCCGATTGGGCGCGCGACGACAGCCTGTGGAAGGGCAGGTTCGAAGGCATCGACATCGGCACCGGCGTGACCGTCCTGTTCTATGCCACCGAGACGATCGGCGCCGGGCCGAAATGGCATGTGCACCCCTATGGCGAGGTGTTCATCCTGCGCAGCGGCCGCGCGTTGTTCACCGTCGGCGAGCGGAAGATCGAAGCCGTGGCAGGGCAGGTCATTCTGGGGCCTGCGGGAGTGCCGCACAAATTTGAAAACCTGGGGCCCGGGTTGCTGGAAAGCACCGATATTCACCTGAGCGAGCGATGGATACAGACCGATCTGGACGACCCCGAGCTGGCATGACGGTGCTTGTTCCCGCCCGCGGGGGGGAATAGGCTGTTGCCACCGGCAGCGAAGGAGTTTGGCCATGGCCATGGAATGCGTGTTCGTCCAGATCAGATGTGTCCCCGGTGAGACCTACAAGGTCGCCGATGAGATCGTGCTGCGCGAACTCCACTCCGAGCTTTACTCTACCAGCGGCGAATTCGATCTGCTGCTGAAGATGTACATTCCCGGCGATCAGGACATCGGGCTGTTCATCAACGACAACCTGCGCACCATCAAGGGCATCGAACGCACCTTGACGACGCTGACCTTCAAGGCCTTCTGAGCGGCGTCATTCGACCTGAACCGGCAGGGCGGCGGGTTCGGCGATATCCAGTATATTCAGTGTGTCGAACCCCCCGAGGATCGAATCCACCGCGATCGTGGCAAGGACGATGCCCATGACCCGGCTGATCACGCTTGCGCCGGTGCGCCCGATGATCCGGTGAATCAGGGTCGCGGCCAGCAGCAGGCACAACGTCAGCACCATCACCAGGATCAGCAGCACGCCGGTTGCCGTCTGTTCGGAAATGGATTGCTGGTGGTTGTCGGTCAGAACGACCACCGCAAGCATCGCCCCCGGCGACGCGATCGAGGGCATGGCCAGCGGAAAGACCGCCCCGGCGAGGTGGTCACGCTCGGCCTCTTCGATCTCGATGTCGGGCTTGGAACTGCCGAAGATCATGGTCAGCGCGAACAGGAAAAGTATGATGCCACCGGCAATCTGGAACGATCCCAGCCGAAGGCCCAGCGTTTCCAGCACGAACTGCCCGCCGATCAGGAAGGCAAGAAGCACCACCGTCGCAATCGCCACGGCGCGGACCGCGAACCTGCGGTGCAGGGCAGGGGGTACATGGGCCACGGCGAAAAGGAACACGGGAACCGAGCCGATGGGGTCGATCACCACCAGAAGGGTCACGAATTCGCGCAGATGTTCCGACCAGATCACACGGGCCCTCCCCTGGATATAAGAACGACAACGGCCCGCCCATGGGGCCCGCCCTGCCAGCTAGCGATTGCTTCGGTCCGGCCCCGATCAGGAGGACGCGTACCGCTCATTCCAACGATTTCAACGCTTGTAAAGCACCTTCGGGGTGGCGAATTGCATTGTTCTGCACGGCCGCGGCGACACGGCACTGATTCGCCCTTCGGCTTTTCGCGCGGTTCTCAACCGCTCAGATCGTGGCAGAATGGACGCCTGGCGCGGCAGCGCCGCATCGATCGAACGGGCGGAACTGCGGCCTCACGCGATTGTTTTCCGTTTGGAATCAGCGCACTTCATTGAAAACACTGAAAATACAACCCAGAGTAGCATTTGTTTCATTTTCTCGATTATCATAACCTGTGGGGGTTTCGTTAACGAGAGTGATCGGTTCAATGGGTAACATTTCTGGTATCGAAGGCTTCATCCTGCGCGGGTTCTACCCGAATTCCCTTGCGGGAACCCAACAGAACGTGAGCGAGGATTTCACCGAAACCGTCGGTGAAGAGCTGGATGCAACAGGCAGCCGCGTCGATTTCAACTTCGTCGATGGCAACAACGATGGCCAGTTGTGGGACAGTGACGACGAAACCGGCCCCGACCCGACGAATTTCACCGGCGGTGACCGGCTGAACTACCCCGACAGCGAATTCAACGGCCAGGACGATGTGTTCGTCGTGGACATGGTGAAAACCACCGTCACGATCACCTATTCGGATGGCACGACCTATGTGGCGACCGACGGTTTCCGCATGTACAAGATGCTGAGCGGAGATGTCATCCTGAACCCGCTGGACAGCGTGGTGAACGACCCCGCAATCCGGCCGTTCAGCGATTGGAGCAAGCTGACCATCACCTCGGTCGGCAACAACAGCGGCAACGCGAACCTGCGCAGCGTCGACATGTCCACCCAGGACGACGATCTGCCCGTCTGCTTCGGCCCCGATGTGTTGATCGACACCGATGCCGGGCCCGTCGCGGCCCGCGATCTGGCGGTGGGCGATCGTGTCTGGACTGTCGATCATGGCTTTCAGGAGATTCGCTGGATCGGCAGCACGCTGATTTCGTCGGGTGCGATGCGGACATCGGACAAGCACAAGCTGGTGAAGATCGCAAAGGGCGCGCTGGGGAACGATCTGCCCCGTCGTGACATGATCGTGACCCGCCAGCACCGCATCCTTGTGGCCTCGCGGGCGGTGCGGCGATCCTTCAGGCTGAACGAGGTTCTTGTTCCCGCGGTTCAACTGCTGAAGATTCCCGGGGTCACCCTGATCGCCGCCGAAAACGACATGCGGGTGGTTCATTTCTGTTTCGACCGTCACGAGGTGGTTCTGGCCGAGGGCGTGAAGACCGAAAGCCTGTTCCTTGGCCCCAATGCCATCGCTCTCATGTCGCCCGACATGCTGGCGGAACTCTCGGCGCTCTTTCCCCTTTTGCTGGAACGCGGCTTCGATATTCCGCCCGCCCGCACCATGGCCGAAAGCGACCGCGGCAACCTGAAGCGATTGGTCGCCGCGCTATAGGCCAGGCATTGTCCGGGCAGGGCACCACCCGCGCGCCGTCAGGCCGGCATCGCGGGTGGATCGCCGGTCAGACCGACAGGCAGACGTATTTCATCTCGAGATAATCCTCGATGCCGTGATGGCTGCCTTCGCGGCCCAGCCCCGATTGCTTGACCCCGCCAAAGGGCGCCACCTCGGTGCTGATGATGCCGGTGTTCACGCCGACGATGCCGTACTCCAGCGCTTCCGCCACCTTGTAGACGTTCGACAGGTCATTGGCATAGAAATAGGCGGCCAGGCCGAAGATGGTGTCGTTCGCCATCTCGATCACCTCGTCCACGCTTTCAAAGCGGAACAGCGGGGCGAGGGGGCCGAAGGTCTCCTCGGTGGCCACCGCCATGTCCTGGGTCACGCCGGTCAGGATGGTGGGCTGGAAGAACGTTCCGCCCAGATCATGCGGCTTGCCGCCGGTCTGAACCTTCGCCCCCTTGCTGGTGGCATCCTTGATATGGGCCTGCACCTTCTCGACGGCATCGGCGTCGATCAGCGGGCCAAGGTCGGCGCCCTTCAGCCCGTCGCCGACATCCTTCGCGGCCAGCGCCTTGCCCAGCTTTTCGGCGAAGGCATCATAGACGCCCGCCTGCACATAGATCCGGTTGGCGCAGACGCAGGTCTGGCCGTTGTTGCGGAACTTGCACAGCATCGCACCCTCGACGGCGGCATCCAGATCGGCGTCGTCGAAAACGATGAAGGGCGCGTTGCCGCCCAGCTCCATCGAACATTTCATAACCTGGTCGGCAGCCTGGGACAGCAGGATGCGCCCCACCTCGGTGCTGCCCGTGAAGGTCAGCTTGCGCACGGTGGGGTTCTCGCAGAACTCCTTGCCGATTTCAGAGGACGACGACGAGGGAATGATCGACAGCACGCCCTTGGGCAGCCCCGCGCGATCGGCCAGTACCCCCAGCGCCAGCGCCGACAGTGGGGTCAGCGACGGCGGGCGCACCACCATGGAACAGCCGGCCGCCAGCGCGGGGCCCACCTTGCGGGTGATCATCGCATTGGGAAAGTTCCAGGGTGTGATCGCGGCGCAGACCCCGATGGGCTGTTTCATCACCATGATTCGCTTGTCGGGCTGGTGGCCGGGGATCGTCTCGCCATAGACCCGCTTGGCCTCCTCGGCGAACCACTCGATGAATGACGCCCCATACATGACCTCGCCCTTCGCTTCTTCCAGGGGTTTGCCCTGTTCGGCGGTCAGGATCGTGGCCAGGTCGTCGGCATTCTCGACCATCAGGTCAAACCACTTGCGCAGGATGTTGGCACGTTCCTTCGCGGTGCGTTTCGCCCAGTCCTTCTGCGCGAGGCGGGCCTTCTCGATGGCCTCGGCGCACATGGCACGGTCAAGATCGGCCACCTGCGCGATGACATCGCCGCGCGCCGGGTTGGTCACCTCGAAGCTGCGCCCCGAGGGGCCATCCACCCATTCGCCGGCGAGGTAAGCCTGGCTGACCAGCAGCGAGGGGTCGGACAGAAGATCGGACAGGTTGGTGGTTGAATCTAGCATGAAAAGCACTCCGTCAGGACGGGAAGGCCGGGATGGGCAAGACAAACCATGTGACCCGGCGGATTGTCCAGCTATAACCGGGGGACCAAGCCGGAGGTTCCCCCATGTCCAACGATATTGCCTATGCCAACCGCGATTTCATCCCGGGCGCCGATGCCTTCCCGCCAAAATGGGCCGCCGCAGCCGAACAGTTTCGCGCCAAGCTGCTGGAAGAAGGGCGCGCAAGGCTGGATCAACCCTACGGATCGCGCCGCCGGCAAGGCTATGACATGTTCCTTCCCGAAGGCGCGGCCAAGGGCGTGGTGATCTTCGTTCATGGCGGGTACTGGCGGCTGTTCGACCGCAAGTCCTGGTCGCATCTGGCGGCGGGTGCACTTCGGCGCGGCTATGTGGTGGCCATGCCCTCCTATACCCTCGCGCCCGAGGTGCGGATCGCCGAGATCACCCGCGAAATCGCCACGGCGGTGCGTGCAGTGGCCGAGGTGACCGAAGGGCCGATCCGCCTGGCCGGGCATTCGGCGGGCGGGCACCTGGTGGCAAGGATGATGTGCCGCGATGTCGATCTTGGCCATGCCGAGGCGCGGGTCGTGAACTGCGTGGCCATCTCGCCGGTGGTGGACCTGCGCCCGCTGATTGACACGGCGATGAATGCCGATCTCCGCCTCGATCAGGCGACGGCCGCCGCGGAAAGCCCCTGCCTGATGCGCGACATTCGCGATGTGCCGGTGGCGGCCTGGGTGGGGGGCGATGAACGCCCCGCCTTCCTCGACCAGGCGCGCTGGCTGGCCGAGGCCTGGCCCACGGCCCGCCTGCACGTGGAAAAGGGGCAACACCATTTCGACGTGATCGAGCCACTGGAACATCCCGACAGCCCGTTGACCGGCGCGGTCCTTGCCTGAGGGCACGCCCCCTCTTTCTTGCCGAAAATACTCATCCGACACCTGCCAGCAGGCGTTTTGGTCGGCAGGGGCGCGCCGCCCGCCCGTCAGGGCGGGCCAGGGGAATGGTGCGCGCGCAGCGCACCTTCGGATCAGCTGCCGAAACCGGCCAGTCCCTTGAAGTCCATGGCTTCGAGATGCGCGATCATCGTGTCGACATCGCCGCCCGAGGCCTGCACCAGGATGCGGCCCGCCACGATGCCGGTCAGCTCTCCGTCCTGGTTCAGGAACTTCTCGCGCCCCACGCGTTCGATCTTGCCCATGGTGGCCATCATCCCGGCGTTGCCGAACACCCCGGCAAACCCGGCGATCATCGGGCTGTCGGCCATGATCTGGATGTTGAAGCTGTCATCGCCGTTGGAATAGCGCGCCACGGCCCCCGTGCCGCCCATCATGCCAAGCGACCGGCCCTCGTCCTCGTCGATTTCGCGGGTCCAGCCGGCCTGGGCTTCGGGCAGGAAGGCGTTCAGCGCCCCGGCCTTCTGCGCCTTGATCAACTGGGTGGCAAAGGCGATTTCCTCAAGCGCATAGGCGATGTCGCCTTCGCTGTAGGCGTCGATGGCGCTTTGCAGGGTGTCGGTGACGTCGTCGGCCAGGGCGGGGCTGGCCAGGGCGAAGGCGGCAGTGGTTGCTAGGATACGAAACATGGAACCTCCGGAAATGTCATTCAGAATGCCGGGCAGGTTATGCCTGCCCCGAGGGAATGCAAGTGGGGGTTTTCCTGACCGCCGGGCAACTTTCGCGCAGCGCGTCATGAAGATGCCGCCCCTGGCCACTTGACATCACCACGCTTCGATCCGATCCTCTAAGGGTGGATCGGCGCTCGCCGGTTCCGACCTTCCCCAACATTGGCGCCGGACATGACACCGGCGCACCCTGCGCAGGCTGTCCGCTCTGGCCAAGGAGTGATGACATGAACGACAGGATCAAACAGGCCGAGGCCCTGGCGCGGCGGCTGCACGAGGGGCAGTTGCGCAAGGGCGCCGCGCGCGAACCCTATATCGTCCACCTCGAAGAAGTGGCGGCGCTTGTCACCGATTGGGGCGGCGACACCGATACCATCGCGGCGGCCTGGCTGCACGACACGGTCGAGGATTGCGCCCCCTTCAACAGGGCCGACCTGACCCGCGAGATGGGCGAACGGATCGCGGCGATCGTGGCGGAGCTGACCGACGACAAGAGCCTGCCCAAACCCGAACGCAAGCAGGCGCAGCTGGAAAACGCCCCGCACAAGTCGCCCGAGGCAGCGCTGGTCAAGCTGGCAGACAAGACATCCAACATCGGCGCGCTTGTCGTCTCGCCGCCCGAAAGCTGGCCGCGCGCACGGCTGATCGCTTATGTCGACTGGGGGGTCGCCGTGGTGAATGCGCTGCCCCAGCCCCTGTCCGAACAGGCCCTGGCCGAATTCCGGCGCCGGGTGACGATGGCGCGGCTTGCCTTCGGTTGAACCGGATGGGGCGCATCTGCGCTTGCCGCTGTGCTTTGCCCCTTCTATCCTTGGCGGAAATACCTATGTGAATATTTGTAACATTACGGAGTGCCCCATGGCCGATTTTGACGCTCAGGTCCGTGAAAGCCAGGCCCAGGTGGCCGAGGCCCAGACCAAGATTTCCGAACTGACCAGCCGGATCGAAACCGCACGTCAGAAAATGGCGGCCGGCACCGATGCGACGGTCGATATCGAAAATGCCACCCTGGACGACGTGCACGCCCATACCGAGATGATGAACGCCAATATCGCCGAGTTGATCATGGGGCTGGACGATGTGACCTCGGGCTTTTCCCGCGATTTTGCCGAGATGCGCGAAAAGACCGGCTGGGAAAGCTTCGTGGGCATCTTTTCACAGGCCAAGTCGGATTCCATGCGCCAGGAGCGGATGCGCACCGCCAGCGTGGATGACAAGTTGCAGGACCTGATTTCGAAGTCCGACATCATCGTCAGGCTTCTGGAAGGGCAGTTGGCGGTTCTGAACGAACAGAAGGTCAAGGTCGAAGGCAACCTGACCGAAACCCTGGACGAACGCGAATTCACCGTGGGCGAGCTTGAGGCGCTGCGCGCCGAGATCCTGGCCATGGACCCCAAGCTGATCGAGTTGGAAAACAGGATCAGCGTCGAACAGGACGCCGCCGCGCGCACCCGGCTTGAAACGGAACTGGCCGATCTGAACAAGGCCTACAACGACATGGTGCAGCAGGAACAGGTGAAGCTGGCCAAAAGCCAGACCCTTGAGCGGTATATCGAGAAGGGCAAGACCTGGGTGGACAGCCTTCAGAACCAGGCGGCGACGCAGATGGTTCTGATCAACAAGCTGCAGACCGACACCAAACAGCGCGTGGTGCTGTACGATGCTCTCACCAAGTCGCTGAAGACTGCCCAGCAGCAGGACGTGGCGCACCGGATCAACGAAATTGGCGTGCAGACGGATCAGGAAGCACAGACCGCCATGGCCCAGATCGGCAGCGCCACCAACGCGCGCATGGCCGACATGCTGGAGGCGCATGAGGATCACATGGTTTTCGCCCGCAAGGTTCTGGAACAGAAGGCCAAGGCGGATGAACGCTTTGCCCGCCGTTTCGCCGGCATCGTCGAGAAGCACGACAAGAACCTGTACGGCGCCTGATCCATGAGCGAAGTGATCACCGGCAAGGATCTGAGCCGCGATCACGTGGGCCTGTCCGAAACCCAGGCCGCGCGGCGTTATTTCAGCAAGTTCGAGACGATCACCGGCCACCTTGCAAGGGTGGCCGCGGAAATGGAGGTGGAGGGCACCTTCAACCGCAACGAAGTTCAAATCCTCACCGATTATCTTGAACGGATCGCCGGCACCTTCCGGGCGCTGGGCATGAAGTACCTCATGACCGGGCGCGACACCGGCACCTTCTTCGGCAGTCTGGAAATGGACACCACCGAGTCGGGCTTTCCGGTCTTCCGCGAGCTTCTGACCATGGGCAGCGATTTTTCCCAGGCCGAACGGCATCTGGAAACCATGCCCGACCGCCACACCCTGACCGAACGGATGGTGGCGCAGATCGTCGGCGACAGGGTAATCCCCACGCGGCTGCAATTCGCACTGTCCCAGCGGCTCTATTACCAGGCGCTGACCGAACAGCGGCTGTTCTGGCCGCAGAACGATCCGCGCACGATCTGGCTTGAAGGGCTGAACGACCGGCGCAAGTTTCTGGTGCATTGGGCGGTCTATGACAGCCAGGTGAACCTGCCGGTGATCTACATGATGGAGCTTGAGGACAGCGGCCGCACGTCCCTGCCCAAGGACGCCACGCGCTGGCCCTCGGTTCAGGCACATCTGATGGCGCAATCCATGGCGGGGCTGAAACTTCTGACCATCGCCAAGGGCTTTGACGAGGATTTCGACAACCTGCATCCCAAGCGGCTGCGCCGTGTTCACGTGGGGCCGATGTATTCGGCCGCCTATACGCGCCAGACCGGCCCGATCCGCGATGTTCTGGAACAGGCCCGCGCCCCCGAGGGGCAGGACTGGTGCCTGGCCTGGACCATCGAGGATCTGGAAAGCGAGCGTGTGGACAGCGAGCGCAAGGGGTGGTTTTCAACCGTGGAGCGCGAGGTGTTCGCGCTCGACCCCTTCGCCGGGCGCGGGGCCGATACCGGCGCCACCCGCACCGAACGCGCGGTGATCCTGCCCCAGCGGCCCTATCAGGTGCTGGCCGAGATGAACCCGCCGGGCTTTGCCTCGGTGCGCAAGTTCGTCGTTTCGCCACGAGGGCGGGTGCTGAGCTATCGTTAGACCTTTGGATTTGAGTATTTTTGCAAAGAAGAAGCAGGGGGTTTCGTGAGCATTTCAGGCGACCAGATGGAATTGCGCGAAGCGGATATCCGCAAGCATTACCCCGCCGCGCTGGCGATGCTGGAGGGGTTCGATCATACGCCCCGCGTGGGCGAGGCGCGGGCCGAGGCGCGTGCCGAACGCTCCCCCGGGATCGGCACGCGGCGGCGGTTCCGCTCCACCACGCCGGGGCTGGTGACGCGATCGACCACGCGCCCCGAAGGGGTGCGGATCGTCGAGCGGATCGAGGGGCTGGGCGAGGATGCGCTGCCGTCGCCCTTGCAGGCGACCGTCCTGCAGGGGCTGCGCCGGGCGCTGGCGATCTCCCTCGCGGTGGGCGAACAGTTTTCCGAACGTACCGGGCTGGACGCGCTGAAGCGCGACAACCTGGCCGGCGGGCTGGCTGCGGCGCGCAAGGCCGAATTCTCGGATCTGCTGGCCGCCGAGGCGCTGGTCTGCCTGTCGGTCTTTGCCAATGCGGCCGGTTTCCTTCTGGCCACCCATGCCGGTGAGGCGGCTGTCGAGATCGGCGAGGTCGAGGAGGTGCTGACCGACAACGCCCCCCTCGCGCTGCACGGCGCGCTGTGGGAACTGGACCAGGACATCGCCGCCTTCGCCAGCGACGAGCCGCGCCTGGTGGCCACCGTCCTTGCCTTTGGCGAAGCGCTGATGGGCCGGGTCGAGATGCGGGCCGCCACGGCACCGCGGATCGAGGCGTTCACCGGTGCGTCATGGCATGTCGAGGCCGAGGATCTGACCATCCAGGGCTTTGCCCCGTCGCGGCGCGGCAAGGGCGGCGCGCTGACCATGACCTTCAAGAAACCGAACGAGGTGGTGGGCAACCATATCGCCAAGTACCAGGCGATGAAGCTGGCCAAGATGCTGATGGCCTATGACTTTGACCGCCGCCTGAACCCCTTCGCCGAACTGGGCGGGTTCATCTTCACGTTCATGGGCGACGGTGCGCCGGGGACGGGCAAGACGACGCTGATCCAGATGATGGCGGGGCTGATAGCGGGCTATTGCGAGGTGGCGGGATACCCCTTCCGCTATCAGAACCTGAGCACCGACAACATCGACAGCTATCAGGGCAAGTCGGGCCAGAACGCCAAGGCCTTCATCAACAACGTGATCGACCCCTCGGTGATCGGTTTTGGCACCATCGACGATATCGACCAGCTGGCGGGCAAGCGCGGGGATCGGCAAAGCTCGGCCGGGCAATTGGAGATCACCGCCGTGCTGATGGAGAGTTTCGCCGGCGCGAACACCGTGGTGCGGGGCAACTGCACCTTCGGCATGTTCAGCAACTATCCCGAGAACGTGGACGACGCCCTGCGCCAGCGGGCCGGCGCGCGGTTTCTGGTGGACGGGCCGCAGACCCGCGAGGATTACATCGACATCCTGCACCTGCTGATCGGGCGCAACCACGACATCCCGGTGGGCGAGCATGATCTGTTTGCCGCGCAGGAGATCAGATCGGCCGTGGCGGCAAGTTTCGAAAGCCACGGGCGGCCCAAGGAAGACGGGCTGCTGAAGGTCTGGGAGGCGACCGAGGCGAAGCTGGGCAAGCTCGATACAATCGCCAAGCTGGGCACCTATCTGAAGGGCATCCAGGAGGCCGACCACCGCTTCACCGGCCGCGCGATCAAGAACATCACCGATGCGGTGAAGGTGCGGGCGATGGATTTCGAACTGCCGGACGAGTGGATGGAAAACCCCGAGCTGTTCCTGTTCAAATCCTACGACGAAAAGCTGGCCATGATCCGTGACATGGCCCAGCCGATCACCGTCGACATGGTGGTGCAGGAGATCAACCGCTATGCCGACAGCGAATTCCGCTATGCCGACAAGAGTGACGAGGTGGCGATCGCCAACATGGTGCGCGATTTCGGCCGCAGCGAAGAGGCCAAGCGGCGCTACTTGGAGGGCAAGGGCGCATGACCGTGCTGCTGTTTGGTGCAACGCTGATCGCCGCTTCGGTCGTCGTCAGCCTGGGGGTGGCGGCGTTCTTCACCGATCCGTCGGTCTATGGCGCGCTGGGCCATGGGCGGGCGCTGGCCGCGGGCGTTCTGGCCTGCGCGCTGGCGGCCTTTGCCCTGTTCGCGGTGATGAACCCCGATCCCTTGCCCTGGCCCGAACCGATGGAGGCCTATCTGCGCCGCACCTTCGGAATCGTGGTGTTTTCGGCCTTTGTCTGGTTGCCGATCTTCCTGGGTGTCTTTTCGGCCCTTGCGCAGCGCCGCAACCGGGAACGGGCCTGATGGGCCTGATCCTGCCCGTGGCCGCGATCGTGCTTGCGGCTATGGCCGTACCCCTTGCGCTGGGCCGTCTTCTGCCCGAGGGCGGTCTGTGGCTGATCGTGAATGGCGCGCTGTCGGCCCTGGTGCTGATCCTGGCGGTGGCGGGGTATTTCCTGTGGTCCTACGGGCGGCAGGACACGCGGATCATCGACGCGCTGGGGGTGGCGCCCGGGGGATCGGCGGCCTATTTTCTGGGCCTCGGGCTGTCGGCCGGGCTGATCTGGGCGCCGGTCCTCGTGCTGACGATTTCGACCCTGCCGCGACGCTGGAAGGTAAAACAATGGTAGCCGAACCGATACCGGCCCTCTGGGCCAACACGACATCCCTGCCGATCATGGCGATTGGCGGCCTGGCCGTTCTGGGCTGGGTCATGGCGGGGGCGATGGACCGTGCGCGCGCGCCCCTGGGGCGCATGGCGCTGGCGGCCGTGGTTCTTGTGCTTCTGGGCGCCGTGCTGGGCCTTGCCATCTATCTTCTGAACGGGCTTGAGGTCTGGCCGGCGCTGCGGTCCGATCCCTTGGGCGCGGCGGCCTGGTTCGGCTGGGTGGGTCTGCAACTGGCGGGCCTGGGCATCGCGATCACCTGGGCGCGCACCCTCTTGGCGGGGGAAGAAACGCCATGAAGCGGCTGATCGAAAAGGGGCTGATGTTCGGCGGGCTGATCGAGGTTTCCTCGCCCGCGCTGATCGAACGCTACAACCGCGCCCTCAGGCAGCTGACCGGCAAGCAGACCGCGCTGAGCGATTTTCACATCGACCTGTCGGGATATTCCCCCGAGATCGGCGAGGAACTGGGCGATCACCGCTATCTGAACGCCAACGGCTGCAACCGCCAGTTCATCCTGCTGAGCACCGATCAGAAACATGCGCCGCTTCTGAACATGGCCTTTTCCACCAGCCGTCCGATCCTTGTCGAATTCATCGAGGCCAACGAGAGCGAGCTTTTCGCCCTGACCGCCCGCGATGCGGTGGCCGGCGAACTGGCCAATTCCGTCTTCGAGGTGTCACGCCCCGCGCGGCTGTTCGACATCCGCAAGATTGTGGTCGAGGCCGACACGACGCAATCCCATGTCGCCGATGCCCGCAAGCTGGCCGAGAAGATCGATGAATTCCGCACCCGCGAAGATGGCTGGTGGGACGATGTGCTGATCGCCGAGATGATCGGACTGGCCAAGCACACCGGCGATGTCACCCGCAACCCGGTGACGCTGAAGCGGATGGAGTTTGACCACGGCAATTTCTGGACTTCGCATTTCGGCGGCTCCTACGTGTTTCACAAGGTGGAAAAGCCCTTTGTCGTGACTGCGACACCGCCCGCCTTTACCGTCGACGACGGTGTGAAGGTCATGGTGACGGGCATGGATCAGCCCAACACGATTGCCCGCGCGCTGGAGCAGAACGCCCTTGTCGAACCCATCGTCAAGGCGCGCAACGTGGATGCCGCCGCGATCCTGCGTCAGAAGATGGATTTCATCCTGATCGACGCGGCGGCGACGCTTGATGTCGATCTGGCCGGGGCCACCCGCGCCGACCTGCGCGCCGTGGCGCGCAAGCTGGGCCGCGCGCTGCCTGATGCCTTCCAGGGCCTGGCCGACCTGCTGCGCTGGGTCGAGGGGGGCGGAAGCTGGCCGCGCATCACCAGCGAACACCCCGCCTATTTCTATACCTTCCGCGCCGCCGCCGGGCCCGACCGCGACCTGGTGAACATGCTGCTGGCCGAACTGGCTCCGCTGGACGTGCGCCAGTTGTTCATCTGCCACAAGGAACTGTTCTATCGGCTTTACGGCGCCTGGTCGGATCAGCGCCGCCAGTATGTGGCCGATTTTCTGGAACGGGAATACCAGGTCGACAAGGCCGGAACCCGCGCCGCCCTGTTCGGGGCCGAGCCGGGGATGGACGATGCCGCTCCGGTGGTGCAGGCCCGCAGGCCGCAGCGGCAACGCGGCATGATCGAACGTGTCGGCCCCTGGGGCGCGGTGAGGAGATAGCAGATGGTCTTTGCGATTGCCCGGCTGGGGCTAATGGGGTTCGTGGTGCTCAGCATCGTCTATGTGCTGGTGTCGATCTATTCGCGTTCGGTCCGGCGTGAAAAGCTGGAAAAGCGCTGGGAGGAAGAGGGGATCGGCGGCGACCGCGAGGATTTCGTGCGGGCCGGCCTGGCGGAATACGACGGTTCGGTGCGCCGCAAGCTGATCCTCGGTGTCTATGTCGTGCCCGTCATCGTGGTGGGCACGCTGATCTATGCGATCAATTACTGGTAAGGAGCGATCATGTTGCGTTACATCAAGTGGGCTTTCTGGATCGCGGTGGTCGTGATTGTCGGTGCCTTCCTGCACTACACCATGCCGCAACGCGACATCGTGCGCGTGGTCAACACCGAAGTGCGCCGGGTGGACGTGAACGAGAACAGCCTGTTCTGGGCCCAGACCGACGTGGGCAACGACCCGACGACGGTAAACCGCGACGTGCGCTTCATCGAGACGATCCGCCCCAACGGCAAGCCCATCGTCTATCGCAACGAGGATACCGGCTGGGGCTGGCCGCCCTATTTCAAGCTGGATTCATCGAACCTTCAGGCCGAGGCGAGCGATCTGATCTCGAACCGCGACAACCCGCGCTGGGTGGCGGTGCGCCACTATGGCTGGCGCAACGAATTCCTGTCGATCTTTCCCAACGCCGTTTCGGTCCGCCCGGTCGCAGGGCCGGATGTGCGCCTGATTCCCTGGCTGAACATCTCGATCCTGGTCTTCCTGCTGCTGATCATCCTGCTGATCCGCCGGATGTGGTTGCAGTTCCGCGAGCGCACGATCGACCCCATGGTCGAGGACGCGGGCGAACGCTGGGATAAGGTGGATGCCTATGCCGACGAAAAGCGCGGCAGGGTGGCGCGCTGGCTGGACACCTGGAAGAAGAAGAAATGACCCCGCCGGCCATGGCGCGGGTGGACAGCGCGCAATGAGTATTTTCAGCAAGAAAGAGGGGCGGGCGGTGCCTGCCCCCTTTGTTCAGGAGGTGCGGGCCAGCTGGCGCGCGGCCTTGAACGACAAGAGTCGCCGCCCGTCCTGATCCCAGAGGTGCAGGCGGGCGCAGGCCAGGCTTTCGCGGATCGTCAGCCGTTGCGCGGTTGCCAGTTCGGCATGGTCGCGCAGCACTTCGGTCAGCCGATAGAAGGGGATGCGGGCATAGAGGTGATGCACATGGTGCACGCCGATATTGCCCGAGAACCACCGCAGAACCGCAGGCAGCACATAATGCGACGATCCGTGCAGGGCGGCATCGTGCAACTGCCAGTCCTCGTTCTGGTCCCAGTGGGTTTCCTCGAACTGGTGCTGGACATAGAACAGCCAGACACCCGCGGTGGCCGCCACCAGAAGCGTGGGCAGGAAGATCAGGACGATGGGCTGCCAGCCGCCGAACCAGGCGATCGCGGCCAGGGCCAGGACGATCACCAGGTTGGTGGCCATGGCGCTTGACCAGTACTTGAAGGATTTCATCAGCCCGAGCGGCAGGCGGTTCTGGACCAGAAACAGATAGACCGGCCCCAGCCCGAACAGGACAAGGGGGTGGCGGTAGACGCGGTAGTGCAACCGCCACAGGGGGGACAGCGCGCGGTATTCGGCAACGGTAAGGGTATGCACGTCACCGATGCCGCGCTTGTCCAGGTTGCCGGCCGCCGAGTGGTGGATCGAATGGGTGCGCCGCCAGACATCATAGGGGGTCAGTGTCAGAACGCCCAGCACCCGGCCTGTCCAGTCCGACACATGGCGGTTGCGGAAGAACCCGCCATGGCCGCAATCGTGCTGGATGATGAACAGCCGCACCAGGAACCCGCCATTCAGCAGGGCCAGCGCCACCGTCGCCCAGGGGGCATGGGGCAGAAGCCACCAGGCCAGCGCCCAGATGGCAAGGAAGGGCAGCAGGCTGACGGCCAGCTCGAAGATGCTGCGCCCGTGATGGGGGTCGCGGTATTTCGCGAGGATCTGAATCCAGTTGCGGGCAGGCGTCGCGGTTGCATCGCGCGGGGCGGAGGCGTTCATTCGGGGCTTGGTGCTCTTTTGTTATGTCACTGCTCGGGCACACCCGGTTTCCCGCGCAGCTTGGGCATGGTTCTAGGGGAAAACGGGCGATGCGTATAGTGGCGTGATGCCGCTACCCCTCGCCGTAGGGAATCCAGACGGTTTTGGTTTCGCAGGCGGCGGTCATGAACGCGCGCGATTGCCCCTCGGCGCCGTGCCAGTCGCGGCTGCGGGCGTGGTTCACCCAGGTCCGCTTGAGGTTTGCGGCCGCGGCCTTTTCGATGGTGCCCGAGATATCCTGGCCCGAGAAGGACCAGACCGCATCGACATCCATATGCCCGGCCAGTTGCGCCGCAAGTTCGCCGTGATCGCCGGTGAGGATGTTCACCACCCCCGCAGGCACGTCCGAGGTATCGAGGATCTGGTAGAAATCCGTCGCCGCCAGGGGAAAGGGTTGCGAGGCCACGGTCACCACCCGGTTGCCCATGGCCAGTGCCGGAGCGATCACAGAAACCAGCCCCAGCAGCGGCGCCTCGTCCGGGGCGAACTGCCCGATCACGCCCACCGGTTCGTTCATCGCCAGGGCGACCACCCGCATGGGCACGCCCTTGGCCGCGCCGTCGTTCTTGTCGGCCCAGGCGGCCCAGTGGAACAGCCGGTCGATGGAGGTTTCCACCTCGGTCCCGGCCTGTTTCGCGGTTGCGCCGGTCATGTCCGCCAGGCGCGCGGCAAACTCGTCGGCGCGGGCCGAGAGGTTTTCACCGATGTAATAGAGGATCTGGGCGCGCAGGTGCCCCGCGCTGCGCGACCAGGCCTTGGCCGCCTGCGCCGCCTCGACCGCGTTGCGCAGGTCCTTGCGGTTGGCAAGGCCCACGTGCCCCAGAAGCGTGCCCTTCTTCGACCAGACCGCGCGGGAGTATCCGCCATCCGGGCGGGCCTGCTTGCCGCCGATGTAAAGCTTGGCGGTCCGGTCCAGCCCGCTGACCGTGGCGGATTTGGGGGCGGGAATGGCCGGTGTGGGCTTCAGGGCGGCGGTCTTGCCGCGGGGCCTGGTATAGCCCTGCAACCCTTCCCAGCCGCCGTCGCGCCCGAAACCGCTTTCGCGCACCCCTCCGAACCCGGCCGCCGCGTCCATCATGTTGGTGCCGTTTACCCAGACGATCCCGGCGGCCAGCTTGGGGGCCACATCCAGCGCCAGGTTGATGTTCTCGCTCCACACACTCGCGGCCAGTCCGTAGCGGGTGTTGTTGGCCAGGTCCACCGCCTCGGATGGGGTGCGGAAGGTGCAGGACACCAGGACCGGGCCAAAGATCTCCTCCTGCATCAGCGGGTCGGCCGGTGACAGGCCGGTGATCAGGGTGGGGGGATAGAAACAACCCTCGGGTGCGGGGGTGGCCTGAAACACCTCGCCGCCCGAACCGGCCACCTTGTCGCGGATCTGCGCCAGTTGCACCGGGTCGACAATGGCGCCGAGGTCAATGCACTTGTCCAAGGGGTCGCCCATGCGCAGCCCTGCCATCCGGGTGCGCAGGCGGGCGTGGAAATCGGCGGCGATGTTGTCCTGCACCAGAAGGCGCGATCCGGCACAGCAGACCTGCCCCTGGTTGAACCAGATGGCATCCACCAGCCCTTCGATGGCGCTGTCGATATCGGCGTCGTCGAACACGATGTAAGGCGATTTGCCCCCCAGCTCCAGCGTCAGGGCCTTGCCGCTCCCGGCGGTGCGCTCGCGGATGCGCCGCCCGACATTGGTGGAACCGGTAAAGGCGATCTTGTCGATGCCTTCGTGATCCACGATCATCTCGCCAACCGTGCCATCGCCGGTGACGATGTTCACCACCCCCGGCGGCACCCCGGCCTGCCCGCAGAGTTCGGCGAAGTAGAGCGCGCTCAGCGGCGTGTATTCGGCGGGCTTCAGCACCACCGTGTTGCCCATGGCGATGGCGGGCGCGATCTTCCAGGCCAGCATCAGCAGGGGGAAGTTCCAGGGCACGATCTGTCCGCAGACCCCCAGCGCCGCGCGGTCGGGCAACTCGCTGTCCTGCAGTTGCGCCATACCGGCGTGGTAATAGAAGTGCCGCGCCACCAGCGGCACGTCGATATCGCGGCTTTCGCGGATCGGCTTGCCGTTGTCCAGGCTCTCCAGCACCGCGAACATGCGCGATTGCTTCTGCACCAGCCGCGCCAGGGCATAGAGCACCCGCGCCCGCGCCGGGCCACCTGCCTTTTCCCATCCGGGCTGTGCCTTGCGCGCCGCGGCCACCGCGGCATCCACATCGCCCGCCGAGGCCTGCGTCACCCGCGCCAGAACCGACCCGCGCGCCGGATTGCGCGTCTCGAATCCCTCGCCCGGTGCCGTCATCGCCCCGCCGATGAAATGCCCGAAGGCGCGGTCGTGGCTCTCAAGCCAGGCCTGCGCCTCTGCGTCGCTCTCCGGTGCCGGTCCGTAATCCATGGTCTGATATATCTCGGAAACGCTCATGCTAGGCGCCACGACCGGGATAACTTTTGAAGCTTGCCTGCCTTCTGCAAGTGTTGAGCCTGCCATCTCATATCGTACTGCCAAGTATAAAATAGATTACCGGCAGTCCGAAGCTCGGTCTCGTGATTGTGCCATATGTGTTTGGCTACTTGAACTAGGTGTGCCTCTCCACCCAACTCTTCTAGTGCTTCCAGAACCCATTCTTGAAGGTGACTCTTTGTGATCATTTTTTACCCCATTGCATGGCGATACCCCGCCGAATAGCGCCCGGTGACGTGATGCTCCAACTGCCGCTCGATGTCGCCCAGAAGCGACGAGGCGCCGAAGCGGAACAGGTCGGGGCGCAGCCAGCGGTCGCCCAGTTCGTCCTTCATCAGCGCCAGGTAGGTCAGGGCGTCCTTTGCCTTGGAAATGCCCCCGGCGGGCTTGTAACCCACCATGATGCCGGTGCGGGCGTGATAGGCGCGGATGGCGCGGATCATGGTCAGCGACACGGGCAGGGTGGCGTTGACGCTCTCCTTGCCGGTCGAGGTCTTGATGAAATCCGCCCCCGCCATCATGCACACCAGCGAGGCGCGCGCGACGTTGCGCAGGGTGCCAAGTTCGCCGGTCGCCAGGATCGCCTTCACATGGGCCGGGCCACAGGCGGCCCGGAAGGCCTGCATCTCGTCGTACAGCGCCTGCCAGTTGCCGGTCAGGACATGGCGGCGCGAGATCACGATGTCGATTTCCGCCGCGCCCGCCTGCACCGACTCGCCGATTTCGGCAAGGCGCAGGTGGAAGGGCGACAGGCCCGCCGGAAACCCGGTGGACACGGCCGCCACCGGAATGCCGGTCCCCTTCAGGGCGGCGACGGCGGGTTCGATCATGTCGTGATAGACGCAGACAGCACCGGTGGTGATCCGCTCCATCCCAAGGGCGTCAAGGATGTCGCGCCGCACAGGGTTGGCCGCCTTGGCGCAAAGCCGTTGCACCCGCGCGGGCGTGTCATCGCCCGCCAGCGTCGTCAGGTCGATGCACGAGATCGCCCGCAACAGCCAGGCGGCCTGCCAGTTCTTCTTGACCGACCGGCGCCCCGGCAGGGTGGCGGCGCGGCGTTCGATGGCGCTGGTGTTGGCCTGAACGGCGCGCACCCAGTCCATGTCGAGGTCCATTCCCGGGTTCCGGGCAAGGGATACCTGCGGCAGGTGGGTATCGGTCGGCTGGGTGGTGGTCATGGCGTGGCCCTGGCAGATGCGGCTGGTCGAACCCTTGCACGGGTCCGCCGCTTTGGCAACATTGACCAAACGGTCAAACCCCGACGCGCCGCTGCATGGCTGTTCAAGCGCCGCGATCCGCGCTAATCGCGTGCCAACCCCTGCTGACGAAAGGCCGCCACCATGACCCTAGACCGTACCGTGAAGATCGCTCCGTCGATCCTGTCCGCCGATTTCGCCAATTTCGGCGCCGAGATCCGCGCGATCGAGGCCCAGGGCGCCGATTGGGTGCATGTGGATGTGATGGACGGCCATTTCGTGCCCAACCTCACCTTCGGCCCGGCGCTTTGCGCGGCGATCCGCCCGCACATCAAGACGGTGATGGACGTTCACCTGATGATCGCCCCCGTCGATCCCTATATCGAGGCCTATGCCAAGGCGGGCGCCGATTTCATCACCGCCCATATCGAGGCGGGGCCGCATATCCACCGCACGCTTCAAAGCATCCGCGCGGCGGGCTGCAAGGTGGGGGTGGCGATCAACCCCGGCACACCGGCGGGGGCGGTGGCGCCGCTGCTGGACATGATCGACCTGGTCAACGTGATGACGGTGAATCCCGGCTTCGGCGGGCAGAAGTTCATCCAGTCGCAACTGGCCACCATCCGCGATCTGCGGGCGATGATCGGGGATCGTGCAATTCATATCGAGATCGACGGCGGCGTCGATACCACCACCGCGCCATTGTGCGTTGCGGCGGGGGCCGATGTTCTGGTGGCCGGGTCGTCGGTGTTTCGCGGCGGTTCGGTGGACGCCCCCGAGGTTTACGGCACCAATATCGCCGCCCTGCGCCGGGCGGCGGGCTAGGCGCCGTCATTCGGCCGGGATCGTATCGAACTCGAACGACAGGAACATGGGCAGCGGCGCATCCGCTGCCTTTTTCTTGCGCAGGCTGACGGCGGCGCGGGTGGTTTCGCCGAATCCCGCTTCATCCAGAAGGCCCGCAATGCCGCTGCGTTCCACCGGCGCGGCACGGGTGC
This sequence comes from Oceaniglobus trochenteri, assembly GCF_020529025.1. Classification (GTDB taxonomy): domain Bacteria; phylum Pseudomonadota; class Alphaproteobacteria; order Rhodobacterales; family Rhodobacteraceae; genus Oceaniglobus; species Oceaniglobus trochenteri. The sequence goes on along the minus strand of NZ_JACNMM010000002.1, from coordinate 707,558 downwards.
GTTCCACCGCGCCCTGTTCCAGGAACGACAGATCCTCGACCGGTGACTGGGGTTGCGCGGGCGACAGGACAACCACCATCCGGTCGCGTCCGAAGGCGCTGTCGGTGATGCGCACGAAATCCTCTTGCAGGATCGCGCCGGGCTGCATCCGGTCGTTGCCCATGAAGGTGATGGAATAATCCGCCCCGACATAGAGGATGTTGTAATCCACTGGCCCCTCGGTGGTGTTCTCCAGCCTGAGCCCGATCACGTCGTCGGGGATAAGGCGCGGCACGCTGGCCGCGTTCAGGGCGACGCGGGTGCCTTCGATCACCTCTTCGCGGTCGGGGTCGAACCGGGCCGATTGCAGCGCGGCCTTCACGTTCAGCGTTCCCGCCCCGGCGGTCGCCCCGATCTTCAGCAGGTTCAGCGCCTTGCCCATGGCGCGCAGGTTGTCGGCCATCACGTCGGCCAATTGATACTCGGTCTTGTCGCGGGTCGAAACCGACGGGATGGTCTTCAGGTCATCCTCGGAGACCAGCCCCGTGGCGGGCAGGAACCAGATTGCATCGGGGCGGTCGCTGTCCTCGAACAGCTCCAGCCGCAGGTCGGCCTCGCCCCCCGGCGCGACGAAGCGCAGGCGCGGTCCGGCCATGTTCTCGGTGCGGATAAGCTCGGCCGCGCGCAGCAGGGCGCGGGTGGCTTCACCCCGGGCGCGGGGCAGGGCGACGGTGAGCGAGAAATCCACCACCTCGGATGTCTTGCGCAGCCAGGCGCCGCGCGGCAGGTCGGCTGGCGCGCCGGTGACGGTGCGGAAGGTGCCCGCGTCGGTGACGGTGACGGTGCCTGTCGCCGCTTCGGTCGGATCGGCGGGCGAGGCCATGACCGAGAGTTCCATGCCCGGTTCGATCCCGTGCAGGGTGCCCGCATCCAGCGTCAGGGTGTCGCCTGTGGGCCGGGCAGGCCATTGCGCCAGGCGGTCGCCCGGTTCCCCGGCGAAGACCTGCGCGTCCAGGTCGCCCTCGAACAGGGGGGTCGAACGGGCCAGGTTGCCGGTGGTGTACTTGCGCAGCACCTCTTGCGCCAACTGGCGATAGGTGATGCCGGGGCGTTCGGCCAGGGCCTGGAACAGGGTGAAGGTGAACACCCCCTGCGACCGGCGGTCGGGGTGGCCCTTGGGCATGTTCTTTTCGGGGGTGGTTTCGTTGGTCTGGGCGGCGAAGAAGGCCACCAGGCTACCCTCTTCGGCGCTGCCGGGGAAAACCAGCGGCGGTTCGGGGCGTTCGCGCGGATCGGCGGGCATCGCGCGGCTGCGTTCACTCTCCATCGCCGCCGCTTCGGCGCGGGCCATGGCGGCATCGGGAATGGCCAGCGCCTCGGGCGCCAGTTGCCGCTGGCGCACATCGTCGTCGGTGGCGGTGCCGCGGGTGGCGGTGCCGGAATGGCAGCTGTCGAAGACCACCCAGACATCGGCGCCACGCCCGCGCAACCGGTCAAGCATCTCGCCGATCTCGTCGTCCACAAGGGCGTTTTCCACGGTGCCCACGCTGTCGTTCCAGGGGCCGATGTCGACGGGCAGGAACAGTTCGTCCAGCCCGTCAAGTTCGCTGGAGGGATCGGCGGCGGGCGCCTGGGTGCCGTGGCCCGAGAAATGCAGATAGACGAAATCGCCCGGCTGCACGGTTTCGGTCAGCCGGTCCATCGCCTCGCGGATCGCGGCCAGGGTGGGGGGCGTGCCGCCCTCGACGCCATCGGCCAGCAGGGTGATGTTGCCCGGGTCGAAGGGAATCGTCGGGTTCGTGGTCAGGAACCGGCGCACCAGGTCAACGTCATTGGCCGGCCCCTTCAGCCAGAACCGTTCGTCCAGGTTGGGATAGGTCGAGGCGCCGATCAGCAGCGCATGGTTTTCCCGTGCAAAGGCGGGCAGGGCCAGCAAAAGCGCGGCGGCGGTGGTAGCAAGCAGGCGTTTCATCATGCGGCCCCTCAGTTGGTCATCAGCTTGTAGGCCGAGGCGACGCGCCCCTTGTTCAGCACCTCGACGGAATAGGCCTGGGCCGTGTCGGGCTGCCAGCCGCAATAGGCGATGGCGGAAATGTCGGTGTCCGAACAGACCAGCCGCCCCTGCGCGTCGCGGATGTAGAGGTTGATGTCGGCCCCGCCCGACCCCTCGACATAGACATCGGCATAGACCCCGACGCTGAATTCCAGCGGGCGATAGGTGTCGGTTCCGCCCGCGCGGATGCTGGCATAGCTTTCAACCCGCCCGCTGCGCACGCCCTTGGTGGTTTCGGCGCGGATATCGTCGATCAGCCCGGCCATCTGGGCATCGTCGGGGTTCAGATCGCTGGCGGCGTCCAGCATCGATTCCCAGGTCAGCGGCGCCATGGGGTTTTCACGCGGCGCCGGGCCGTCGCGTTCCGGCGCGCGGTCGATCACCTCGACCCGCGCTTCGGCCTGCTTGCGCAGCTTGCCAGCCGCGATCATCAGCAGGGCATCGTTCTGCGCCTGTCCCAGGTCGAAAAGTTCGGCCGACAGCCGCGTTGCCGCGATGGGGTCAACCTCCTGGGCCAAGGCGGCAGGGGCGGCCGAGAGAGCCGCCAGCGTGACAAGGGGCAGAAGCTTGATGGACATGGACGATCCTCCGTCAGTCTCGGGTTGTGGTGAATATTCGGCAGAAGCCCCCGCATTACAACGATTTCCTTGCCCGCTTTCGGCGCGTGACGGTACTTGTCATGTGAACCCGGCGCACCGGGCCGCTATATCCATGAGGCACCCAACAAGAGGACTGTGCCATGGATATCAAGGTTCTGACGGCCCGCTTCACCCCTGTCGCGCCGCTTTTGCGCGCCGCCTTCCTGATGGCCCTGATCCTGGCCGCGCCCCTTGCGGCCGAGGCCCGCAGCGGGCTGGAGCGCGCGGTGGCGGCGACGCTGATCGTGCTGGGCGATGGCGACAGGCCGCTGGGTTCGGCGGTTCTGCTTGAGGATGGCCTTGTTTTGAGTGTCGTCGATGTTGTCGGCGGGCGGGCCGAGGTGACCCTGCGCGATGGCGAAGGCCGGCAGGGGCGCGCCCGCGTGGTGGCACGCGATGCCGGGCGCGGCCTTGTCCTGCTGCGGATCGAAGGCGCGGGGTTTGGCCTGGCCGGTCTGCCGCTGGGGCCGGTTACGCTGCCCGTGGGGCACGAGGTTTTTGCCGTGGGGGCGCCCCTGGGCATGGATGTGATGCTGACCCGCGGCATCATCGCGGCCGCGGCGCGCCAGCCCGACCCGACGATCCCGGTGCAGGCCGTGCAGCATGACGCCCTGCTGAACGAAGGCGTGGCCGGCGGCCCGCTGGTGGATGGCGAGGGGCGGCTGATCGGGCTGAACCGCAAGTCCCCCGAGGGTGCGCTGGCCGGGGTGGGCTGGGCCATCGCGGCGGGCGACCTGGCGCGCCTGGTGCCGCTGATGGCGGCGGGCAAGCTGCGCGATGTGCCCGACCTGGGCCTGACGCTGCGCCGGGTGACGCCCGCGATTGCCGATGCGCTGGGCATCGCTCCGGTCGGCCTGCTGGTGGACTCCGTCGCGCCACGGTCGCGCGCCGGGCAGGCGGGGCTGATGGCGGGCGATGTCCTGCTGGGCTATGAGGACGAAACGCTTGCGACCGTGGCCATGCTGGCCATGCTGATCGACCGGCGCGAGGGGGACGAGGTGCGCCTGAACCTGCGCCGGGGACAGGCCGACCTGACCGTAACGCTTGACCTTGCGCCGGTGGGCAACCGTCTTGGCGCGCTGGCGGTCAGCAGCGCAGGCGTGGGGCGGATCGCCAGCTATACCTTCGCCAGCCTCGGCGTGGTGCTGGAGGATGCCGGACGCGTCGGGCACGTCAATTACCACTCGCCCGCCTATGTGGCCGGGTTGCTGCCCGGCGATTCCATCATCGCGTTGAACGGCGCGCCGGTGGACCGCGCAACGCTTGAGGCGCTGACCATCACGGGCCCGATTCTGCTGCTGGTCGCGCGGGGGGGGAACACGCTGCACGTTCTCGTCGACCCCTGGGCCGACGTGCCGCGCGCGGCCATGCAAAGCCGCGCGAATCTTCTTGACGCCGGCACCCATCTCTTCTGATCTGTGAGCAACACCATGACCGACACACCCCGTATCCTGATCGTCGAGGACGATGCCGAAACCGCCGATGCCATCGCCGCCGCGGTGCGCGATCTGGGGGGCGATCCCGTGATCATGCGCAATTGGGCCGACGGGGTGCAGGCGGCGTCGCTGGCGCGCTTCGCCGTCATCGTCATGGACCGGATGCTGCCCGGCGGCGACGGCGTGGATGCCATCGCGAAGATGCGCGCCGCCGGCTCCAAGGCGCTGATCCTTGTGGTCAGTGCGCTGGGCCGGGCCGCCAACAAGATCGAGGGGCTGGAAAAGGGCGCCGACGATTACCTGGCCAAACCCTTTGACCCGGATGAGCTGCGCGCCCGGCTGCGCGCCCTTCTGCGGCGCAATTCCATGACCGTGCTCGACAACGACATGCTGGCCTTCGGCGATCTTGAAATCCGGCTGAAGGCGCGCACCCTGCATATCGGCCGGGCGCATGTGGCGCTGTCACCGAAAGAGTTCAAGCTGATCACCTATTTCGCCCGCAATGCGGGCGAGGTGGTGACGCGGATGCAGCTTCTGGAACACGTCTGGAACCTGCATTTCGACCCGCAGACCAATGTCGTCGATGTGCACGTCGGCCGGTTGCGCCGCAAGCTCGAGGCGGCGGCGGGCCGCCCGGTGATCCACACCGAGCGGGGCGAGGGCTATGTCTTTGCGCCGGACGGGGCGCGCGGGTGATCCGGCAGCGCTCGGCCATGCTGCGCCTTACGCTGGCGGTGGCCGGGGGGATCATCCTGCTGTCGCTGGGGGCGATGGCGCTGCAATACCGCAGCACGCAAAAGGCCCTTGCCGCTCAGGACCGCGCGACGCTGGCCGCCGATGTGGCTGCCTTCGCCGCCTTCTATGACCAGCGCCGCATCATCGCCCTGCGCGAGGCGATCGCCTTTCGCGCCGCCACCACGCCCCCCGACCAGGCGCTGTTCCTGCTTCAGGGCAAGGCGGGCGAACCTCTGGCCGGGAACATCGAAACCTGGCCCGGCGATCTTCCGGCGCTGGTGGGGGGGCTGTCGATGGACGGGGCGCGCAGCTTTCAGCACGCGGCACAGCCCTATCTGGGGGTGGCGCGGATGCTGCCGGGCGGCTTTCCCCTGCTGGTCGCGCGGGGGCAGGGCCAAAGCCAGGCGGTGCTGGATGCCCTGGCGCGCAATATCCTGTGGGTCGGGCTGGCCCTGTGCCTGGTGGCGCTGCTGGCCGGGTTGGGGGTGGCGCGGGTGGTCATTGGCCGGATCGACCATCTGAACGCCCTCGCCGACAGGGTGGCGGCGGGCGATCTGGGCGCGCGCCTGCCGGGGCCGCGCAGCGATGACGAATTCGGCCGCCTGGAGCGCCATGTTCATCAGATGCTGGACCGCATCCAGAACCTGAACCGCGCCACCCACCGCCTGTCCGATGCCATCGCCCACGAATTGCGCACCCCCCTGAACCGCATCCTGCAAAAGCTGGATCGCGCCCCGGTCGACAGCGAAGACCGCACCGCCCTGCGGGACGAGGTGCGCGCCGAGATGCGCGGCGCGATCCGCATCTTCGATTCGCTGCTGGATATCTCGGGCGCCGAGGCCGCCTCGGGGCAGGCGCCGGGGCTGGTGCCGGTCGATCTGTCGCAACTGGTTGAAGAGGTGGGCGAACTGTACGAACCCCTGGCCGAGGATGGCGGGCTGACCTACCGCATCGAGGTGGCGCCCGATCTCTGGGTGCTGGGCGACCGAAACCTGATCGCGCAATGCCTGTCGAACCTTCTGGACAACGCGATCAAGTTCTGCGGCCCGGGCGATGCCATCACGACGACCCTGGCACAGGAAGGCGAAAGGCACCTTATGGAGGTGCGTGACACCGGTCCGGGCCTGCCCGATGACATCGACGGGCTGGCCTTCGAACGCTTTACCCGCGGCGAGCGTGATCGCGCGGTTGCGGGCCACGGCCTGGGGCTGGCGCTGGTGCAGGCCATCGCGACCCGCCATGGCGCCCGCCTGACCCGGCCCAAGGTGCAAAAGGGTTTTGCCATTTCAATCGCCTGGCCTAAGATGGCCAGACCGCCGGACCTGATTGACGATCCCTGATGCCCCGAACATCCCTGCTGCGCCTTGCCCGTTTCGCCACCCTGGCGGCCCTGCTGGGCTGTGCGGCGATCAACACGCCCGAAAACCTGCCCCGCGCCACGCCGAACCCCGCACTTGTTGACCGTGACCTGCCGATGACGGGGGATGACGGTATCTGGGTGGGGCTGGCCTTTTCCGGCGGGGGGATGCGCGCCTCGGCCTTTGCCCATGGCATGCTTGAGGGACTGCGCGCCGCCACCGCCACCCCCGAAGACAAGGACGGCATCCTGTCGGACGTGCGGCTGGTGACGGGCGTGTCGGGCGGATCGGTGACGGCGGCGCATTTCGGCTATTTCGGGCCCGAGGGCGTTGAGGGGTTTCGCGAAAGATACCTGATCCGCGACGCCGAGAAATACATGGCGAATTCGCCCCTGAACCCCATCACACTGGTGCGCGGGCTGTCGGGCGGGGCCAACAGCGCCGGTACTTTCGGGCGGTTCCTGGACGAGGCGCTGTTTCACGGCGCCACCTTCGGCGATCTGCGCCGGCGCAGCCGCATCCGCACCTGGATCAACGCCAGCGATGTCGCCAACAACACCGCCTTCCTGTTCTCTGCCGAAACCTTCGACGCCCTCTGTTCCGATCTGGAAACCTTCCCCATCTCGCAGGCGATCAGCGCTTCCGCGGCCTTTCCGCTGGTGTTTTCGCCCATCGTGCTGAAGGCCCACGCGACGGCCTGCGATTACACCGAACCCGACTGGCTGACCGCCGCGCGCTTCAACCCCGAGGCCAGCAGCGCGATGAAGGCCCATGCCGCCGCACTCGAAAGCTATTCCGACCCCGAGAAGATCAAGTTCGTGAAACTGCTGGATGGTGGGATCACCGACAATTTCGGCACCACCGGCCTGTCGGTGGAACGCGCCCGGGCACAAGAGGCCCATTCGCCCCTGACCCCGCAGGAGGCAGTGAAGATTCGCCGGATCCTGTTTCTGGTTGCCAACGCCGGGGTCAGCCGCGATTTCGGCTGGACGCGCAAGCTGCCCGGGCCGGGGGGGATCGAACTGGCCATGTCCATCGCCGATTCCGCCATGGCCTCGGCCAGTCGCACCGGATATGACGCCATGCGCCTTGAACTCTCGGATTGGGAAGAGGAACTGGTCGAATACCGCTGTTCCCTGTCGCGGGCCGAGGTGGCGCGCCTGCGCGGCGGGCTGACCGGGTGGGATTGCCGCGACGTGAAGCTTTTCGTCGGGCAGGTGTCATTCGACGATCTGCCCAAGGCCATGCGCGATCAGCTGAACGAGATTCCGACGCGCCTGAGCCTGAAGACAGACGAGGTTGACCTGGCGATCCGTGCCGGTCAGATCGGCACACGGGCCAACCCCGAACTGAACGGTTTCCTGCGCAGCACGGGGCTTGGCGAAACCGCGCTGGCCGCCAGCGGACCCGCCCGCCGCATCACGCCGGTGCGTAACTGAGCGTGGGGAATGACAAGTTCCGTCACCAAGCGGCGGATTTCTTGCAACGGGCCGCGCAAAGGGTAATGTTCTCGGCATGAAACCGCTTATCCCCCTTGCCCTTGCGGGCACTGTCCTTCTGGCTGCGTTGCCCGCCCGTGCCGAGGTGCGCGCGCTTCTGGTCGGGGTCGGCGATTATCTTTACCTTGACGCCGATCTGCGCGGCCCGATCAACGATGTCGGGCTGATGGCGCGCACCCTGCTGAACCGCGGCGCCGACGAGATCCGCGTGCTGTCGGGGCCCGGTGCCTCTCTGCCCGAGGGAATCGCGCCGCCCGAGGTGGCGACGCGCGACGCCATCCTTGCCGGGCTGAGCGACCTGGGCCGCAGGGCGCAATCGGGCGACACGGTGATCTTCTATTTCTCGGGCCATGGCGCCCAGGCCCCCGACATGAACGGGGACGAGGCGGGGGGGTATGACGAAATCCTGCTGCCCGCCGACGCCAAAAACTGGAACGGCGTCATCGGTGCGGTGGAAAACGCGCTGGTCGATGATGAATTCCAACCGCTGTTCCAGGCGATCCTCGACAAGGGGGCGACGCTGATCGCCATTGTCGATGCCTGCCATTCGGCCACCGGGTTTCGCGCCATCAGCAGTGCCGCCGGTGCCGAGCGTTTCGTCAGCGCCGCGACGCTGGGCCTGCCCGAGGGCGATGTCGCAGCCGTTTCGGCGGGCGAGGCGTCGGGCACCATCGCCCCGCCGCTGGAGGGTGATTTCGCATTTCTCTATTCCTCGCAGTCCGACCAGCGGTCGTTCGAATATCCGCTGGGCGACAAGGCGGACCTGTCGAACTGGTACGGCGATTTCACCCGTTCGCTGACCACGGTTCTGTCGGAAACCGACGATCTGACCTGGGAACAGGCGCTGCGCGGGGCCGTCGACGTGATGCAGAAGGACAGTGCCAGCGTCGTCCAGACCCCCGATGGCGAGGGCAGCGCGCTGGGTGCGCCGGTCTTCGGCGCGGCGGCCCCCGGGGGACGGCGTGTGCCCTTCTCGGGCGGAATGCTCGAGGCGGGTCTGTTGTCGGGCTATGGTGACGGCGCGGTGTTCGACCTTTACGAAAGCGCCACGGCGCAAACCCCCGTGGCGCGCGCGGTGCTGCGCCGGGTGGGCGCGTCGAAGGCGACACTTGAACTGCAATCGGGGACAATCCCCGCGCAGGGCTATGGCGTGCAGTTGCGCCCAGCGGCCCCCGCGCCCTTCCGCATTTCCCCGCCGGTGGTCATGGACACGGCCGATTATGCGCCGGTTCTTGACGCGCTGGGTGCGCTGGCGGCGGCCGGACTGCCCGAAGGGGTCGAGTGGAACTCGGATGCGCCGGATGCGGTGCTGATCCTTTCGGGGGGCGGCCTGGCGCTCAGCGGGCCGGACGGTGTTCTTGATCCGGCGGGCAAGGGCAGCACGCCGCGCATGGGCGACGATCCGGCCGGGTTCTTCGAACGCGCGGCCCGGGTGCATCGCCTGCGCAGTGCGCTGATGCTGGCCGAATCCCAGGCGCCAGCGGGGTTTTCCCTGCCCGGTGCCGGGCTGACCCAGAAGATCGAACGTGTGACGGGCAACCCCGGCGTCAACGGCTGCAACGAACCCATCGCGGGGGTCGGCCCCTTCGATCCGCGCGAAACCGTGGGCGAATGCGACCGGCTGTGGCTGTCGCTGAGCAATTCGTCGCGCACGGCCCAGGACGTGACCGTGATCTATGTCGACCGCGCCTTCAACATGTCGGTGCTCTGGCCCGACCCGGGCCTGTCGAACCGGATCGGATTTGGCGAAACCCAGGAGATCGGGCTGGAAATCCACAGCCCCGATGGCCTGCCCGGCCAGGAAGAGATCATCGTGATCGCCGTTCCGGCCAAGCCCGGCAGCGCGCGCACCGTCCTGACGGCCCTGGCCGATCCGACCGCCACGCGCGGCGGTGCCGATGCCCCGGCGCTTCAGCAATTTCTCGAAACGGCGATGGAGCCTGCAACCTCCAGCCGCAACTTCGGCTTTACCGGCGCGGTGGCGCCATTGAAAATTACGCGAACCCGGCTGCACCTGGTACCGGACGCGCAATAACCTGACCTCAGACCAGGCGGAGAACGTACCATGTTGACACCGATACAGCGCATCTTCACGGGCCTTCTGGCCGTCGGCCTGATGGCCGGTCCCGCAAGCGCCCAGAACGATTCGACCCCGGGTATCACCGATACCGGCGCAAGATCGCCCTTTGCCTTCGCGGAATCCAACGCCAAGGCCAAGGCGCGCGAAGCCGCCGAAAAGGCCGCCGAATCCAGCGGCGGCCGGGTGATCGGCGGCGAAGTGGCCGCCAAGGGGGCCTGGCCCTGGCAGGTCGGCCTTCTGGTGGCCGGACAGCAGGTTTCGCCCGACGCGCAGTTCTGCGGCGGCACCATCATCCTTGACGAATGGGTGCTGACCGCCGCCCACTGCGTGCACATGGTGGGCGAGGACGGCAATGCCTTCGACGTTGCGCCCGACCGGTTTGCCATTCTGGTGGGCACCAATGCCCTGCGCCCTGGCGAGGGCGACCTGGTGCCGGTTTCCGCCGTCTACAAGCACCCGCAATACGTGGCGACCGATTTCGACAACGACATCGCCCTGATCAAGCTGGCCCGCAAGCCCAACGCCACCTACCAGACGATCCAGGTGCCCAATTCCGAACTGGGCGAAATCCTGGACAAGCCGGGCGTGCCCACCATCGTCACGGGCTGGGGCCTGATCAACGGGATGCAGCACCCCGAGGAAATGCGCCAGGGCCAGATCCAGATGCTGCCCCGGGATCAGTGCAACGGCGCCATGATGGAGGCGCGGGCAAACTCGGCCTCGCGCGGGTTCAGCGAAGCGGTGGACATCTTCGGCCTGAAGGATGCGGATGCCCAGGAAGCCTGGCGCGCCCTGGTCGACCGTGCGCCGCTGCCCCTGACCGAGAACATGCTGTGCTCGGGCACCTACGAGGGCGGACGCACCTCGTGTTCGGGCGACAGCGGCGGCCCGCTTGTCGTGCCGCTGGACGATGGCAGCTATGTGCAGGCCGGCGTCGTCAGCTGGGGCCTGTCCGGTGAATCGGGCCAGGGCTGCAACGAATACGCGCTGTTCTCGGCCTATACCAAGGTGGCGAACTACCTGCCCTGGCTGGAACAGACGATTGCCGCGAACTGACGCGACCCGCGGCGGGGTGGCCCGGTGCCGCCCCGTCCTGGCCCTGATCCTTTCGGCGGGATTGGGGCAGATGCCCGGCGCCGCGCTGGCGCAGGGCCAAAGCTGGGGTGCTGCCCCCGCGCAACAGCCGCCCCGCGTCACCGACAGCCAGATCATCGCCATGATAGACGAGGGCATGACCGCCCTGAACGCCGGCGATCTTCCCCTTGCCTATGACCGTTTCACCACCGCGAACGACATCACGTTCAAAAGCGACGATTTCGGCCTGACCGCCAAGCACCTGCCGAACCTCGCCCTGGCCCGCTATGCCATGAAGACCGAGGATTGGGGCGAACTGGGCCGTTTCTCGGCCTCGGTGGCGACCGCGCTGGATGTCGAGGGCTATCGCGACCACCCCTACCGGATCGAGGCGATGGCCTTTCAGGGTGTCGTGGCCTATCTCGACGACCGCCTGAACGAGGCCGAGCTGATCCTGCGCGCCGCCCTTGCGGCCACCGAGGGGCGCCCCGAACTGGCCATCGTCAACGATCTTGCCCATTACTACCTGGCCAATACCGCCTTTCAGGTGCAGGCGCCCGATGCCACCGCGCTGCGCCAATCCTATCTCGAAGCGCCCGCCGTGCCCGGAAGCTGGGTAAAGGCCGGTGAAGTGGCGCTTCTGTTCTATGTCGATGTCTTCGTGGCGCGCGGGCAGGGCGATTCCCCCGCCGCGCTGATGATGCTTTACGAGGAATTTCTCGATCTTGTCGACGGTCACGCGGATATCGACCCGCAGATGATGTCGTTCTATCGCGGCTTCCTGGGCCTGCTCCAGTTCGAGGCGGGCGAGAACGAGAAGGCGCTGGAAACCTTCAGGGTGCGCCATGAGTTCCTCATGGAAAACGGCCCGATCGACGACGATTTCCTGTTCAACGTCCAGCGCCTGGCCATGACACGCCGCAACCTGGGCGATATCGCCGGCGCCTATGACTTCCTGGCGCAGATGATGGAATTTGCCCGCACATACCTGCCCGGCTCGGGGATCTATGCGATCTTCGAAAAGGACATGGGGGATTTCCAGGTCGCTCTGGGCCATCCGGGGCTTGCCCAGCCCCACTATCGCCGGGCCTATGCCATCCTGCGCCAGACCCGCCCCACCAGCGACCCCGAGGTTCTGGCCGTCCGCCCGCTGATCGACCTGGATGATCCGGGGATCGACGGCTATGCCCATGCCGATGAACTGCGCGCGGTGGCCGATCTGGCGCTTGAGCTGGCCGGCGACGGCGTGCCGCTCCTGACGCAGTTCTTCCAGGGGCGTTACCTGAACCTTGATGCGCAACTGGGGCTGTTGAACGCGCAGGGGCAGGGGGGCGATCCGTTGTTCCTGACCAACCGTGCCCTGTTCTTCGGGCTGATGGGATACCGTGACCGGGCGCTGCGCGATCTGGAGGCGGCGGGCGCCGCCCTGGGCCACGGCACGGCCATGCTCGACCTGGTCGAACTGGTCGCGCGGGCCTGGGGGGCCGAGGCCGACCCGGGCGCGGCACAGGGTGCCGTCGACCGTCTTCTCGCCCGCCTCGACGATCTCGACCCGGCCCGGCGCAGCGCCGCCCTGGCCCTCATCGCCTATCGCGACTACCGGCTTGAGGATACGCCGGCCGTGCTGGCGGGCATCGATCGCTGGCAGGCCCAGGCCCCGGCGGGTGAAACCGGCGTCTGGCACCTGTTCGCCAGCGCCATCATCGTGGAACTGGCCGCCTCGCAGCTTGACCCATCCCGCGCCGCGCCCCTTGCCGATGCTTTTGAGGCGGCCATGGCGGGGGCGCCCGATCTGTCTCTCCTGCGCGATTACGGGCGCATGGTGGCCATCGCCAATGCCCCCGACACCCTGGGCAGTGCTGATGTCGAGGTCGAACTGGGCGGTCTCCTGCGGCGGATGCAGGCCCGCCTGCCGCGCCATCACGGGCTGATCGCGCTGACCGAATTCGCCCTCGGCAATGCCTTCCAGTGGCGCGGCGAACTTGACCGGGCGCTCGTTTGGCTCGACCGGGCCACCACCACCCTGCGCAGCCATCCGTTTCACGATACCGATACGCTGGCCTTCGTGCTGTCGGAACAATCGCGGCTTCTGATCGAACTGGGGCGCACCGACCAGGCGGCGCTGATCGCCCGCGAAGCCTATGAGATGGTCGATCCGCAGACCGGGCGGCCCAACCCCGTTTCCACCATCGTCAGCAATTTTGCCTATGCGATCCTGTCGCGCACCGAGGATCACCGGAGGGTGGCCGAAATCTATGCCCGCCACCTTGACGATCCGGTCTATGCCGACCGGATTCCGCCGCTGGCCAAGGTGCGCCAGCTGATCGCCTATGCCAATGAGCTGATGGATTTCGCCCCCTGGGACAAGGTGCGCGCCGTGCTCGAAAGGGCCGAGGCCAGCATGCCCGACAACGGTTTTGACATTCGCGGCTGGCAGGCCTCGCTGGATTGGAGCCGGGCCATCGCGGAATACCGCTTCGATCAGGCCGACTATGGCTTTGCGCGGATGCGGGCCTCGAACGCCACCCTGGCGCAGGTGCAGGAAGATCTGCGCGCCGCCGGCATCACCGAGGTGTCTCGCGGCCCCGAGTTGCGCAATCGCGCGGCATGGACGGCGCTGATCGGATGGGATTACGCCCAGACCCTGCCGCAATGACAGGCCAGGTCCCCGTTCCGGAAAACCACGCCCGCCCCTCTTTCTTGCCGAAAATACTCAAATCCCGAGGCCGCCCCGAAGCCCTGCCGTCGCCGTCGGGGCGCAAGGTTCAGTCCGCGCCGCCCTCGCCCACCAGGACGAAGGGCGCCCAGATGCGGGGATGGGCAAAGCGCGCCTCCGAGCCGTCTTGCATCAGGTCCAGCATCGCCCGTTGCAGCGCCTCGGCCCTCGGGCGGGGGTCGGTGCCATACATCCGGTCCAGCATGCCGGTGGTCAGTACCGAGGCGGCGTAATCGTCCACCGGCCAGTGCGACACCAGGATCGCCCGCGCCCCGGCATAGAGAAAGGCGCGCGCCAGGCCCGAAAGCCCCTCGGCCCCCGGGGTGCCGTCGCTGCCCGCCGTGTCGCAGGCCGACAGGATGACCAGTTCTGCCGAAAGCTTCAGCTGCGCTGCCTCGCTTGCCGTCAGCAGGGCATCGTCATCCTCGCTGGGGGCGGCGGGGGGCGTGAAGACCAGTGCCGGTTCACCCAGCCCGGGCAGGCCATCGGCCAGCAATCCGTGGGTGGCAAAGGCGATCACGCGCGCGGTGCTGAAATCGGTGGCCTTCACCCGGGCCTCCGTCGCGCGTTCGCCCAGGAATAGGGCTGCATCATCGGCGCCCATGGTGGCGGCCAGGCGGCGCAGTTCGCGTGCCGTGTTGGGCAGGGGGGCCAGGTCGGCGACGCGGCTCACGTCCTCATAGACGCCGCGGGTGATGACGGTGGGCGCGGCGGTGTCGGCCTCGGCCAGGGTCAGCCGATAGCCCAGAACCGGATCGCCGAACCCGATGAAGGGGGCGCGCGCCCCGCCATCGCCACGCCCCCGCGCAAACCGCAGCACCCGCAGGGCCGAGACATTGGGCAGCGTGGTCAGGGCGTGATGGCGGATCAGCCAGTCGGTGGCGCGCAGGGCGACGGGGTCGTCATCGTCGCCCGAGGGTTCGCGGCGCACCAGCAGCGACAGGGGCAGGCTGGTCAGCGGGCCGTCCAGCACCGCCATGACATGGCTTGCGCGTCCGAAGATGGGTTCAAGCGGGGCGAAGAGGTCGGCATAGATGGCATGGGCGGTCTGCCGGTCAAAGGGCTGTCCCTTCGGTCTGGCCTTGCCGGGGTTCAGGGCGATGCCGGCCCGCTCACCCCCCTGCGCCGAAAGCTGGCGGCGCAGGGCCTTCACCCGGTCGGCGCGGTCGGTCAGGTAGGTTGCGGCGCGGTGCCATCCGGCGTCGGTGGCGGTGATGGCCCAGACATAGGTGAAATCGCTGTCCGAAAGGGTGAACAGCAGCGCCTCGTCCGAATCCAGCGTCGCCTGCACCTCGGCGATCGACAGCGGCGCGGGGCGGGTCAGTTCGCGGAACTCGGGGAAGGTGGCGCCGATGCGGGTGTCGAGATCGCGCAGCCGGTTGCGCAGGGCGGTGATCTGCCGGGTCAGCTCGGCCTGGCGCGCCTCGCCCAGGGCGCCGCTGGTCGCGGCGGCGGCGGTCAGCGCATCGGTCAGGGCGGCCAGGGTTTCGCCGCCGTCCTGCTGTTCGCGCAGCAATGCGGCCAGTTCCGCGCTGCCCGAGGCGATGCGCGTGGCCGACTGCGCCAGGGCCTGGCTGGCCGAGGTGATGGCCGCCCGCTGCGCGGTGACAAAGACATGATCCATGATCTCGGCGCGGGTTGGGGCCGGGTGGGCCAGCCCCGGGGCGCAGGCGATCAGGACGAACAGGCAGATGCGCAACATGGCGGCCCCCGGTTTGCGGATGGTGCAAGTATTCCATCGCCGCCGCCCCCTGTGAAGGCCGTATGGCATGACAAATCGGGTCACCCGATCAGGGTCACCTCGGGGGCGGCATCGCCCAGGATGTCGCGGATCAGCCCGGCCAGCATCCGGTATTCGGGTTCGCGCACCGTGCCGCGCCGCCAGACCATGCCGATCGTGCGCTCGGGCGGGCGGCCCCTGATCCTGCGGGCCACGACGCCTTCGCGCGCCTTGACCTCGGATTTGACGTAAAGCGCGGGCAGCAGCGACAGGCCCATGCCCATGGCCACCATCTGGCGCAGGGTGTCCAGGCTGGTGCCCTCGAAATCATGGGACAGATGCGCGCCAACCTCGGTGCAGATGTCGCGCACCTGTTCGAACAGGCGGTGGCCGGGTTCCAGCGTCAGAACCGTTTCCCCGCGCAGGTCGGCGCGGTTCACCCTGTCCTGGCGCGCCAGCGGATGGTCGGGCGGACAGACCAGCAAAAGCGGCTCGCGAAACAGCCT
This sequence comes from Oceaniglobus trochenteri, assembly GCF_020529025.1. Taxonomy (GTDB): domain Bacteria; phylum Pseudomonadota; class Alphaproteobacteria; order Rhodobacterales; family Rhodobacteraceae; genus Oceaniglobus; species Oceaniglobus trochenteri. The sequence continues at coordinate 691,764 of NZ_JACNMM010000002.1, read as the reverse complement.
CTCGCTGTCCAGGTCGTCGAAGGGGATGGGCAGGGGAAAGAACAGCAGGTCAAGCGCGCCGTTCTGCACCTGACGCAACAGCGTGTCGGTCAGCCCCTCGCGCACGTAAAGCTTGAGCGCAGGATGGCTGAGCCGCAAGGGCGGAACGATCAGCGGCAGAAGATAGCTGCCCAGCGTCTGCACCACGCCCACCTTGATCGTCTCGCTCAGCGGCGTGGCGCCCTGGCGCGCGAGGGCCTCGATCTCGTCCATTTCGCGCAGCACGGCGCGGGCGCGCTCGGCCACCTGCCGGCCCACGCCGGTCAGCATGATCTGCCCGCGGGTCCGGTCGACCAGCGGCGTTCCCAGCTTCTGTTCAAGATCCCTGACCTGGGCGCTCAGCGTCGGCTGGCGGACATGGCACAGCTCGGCCGCGCGGCGGAAATGCCGGGTATCGGCCAGGGCGACCAGGTAGCGAAGCTGTTGCAGGGTGGGCATGATGGCGAAGTCGTCGCAGGTTCGGGGGGTGGCGATAGATAAAAACTATCGACATTGCGGTGCGTTGTCGATTGACCTTGAGGGGGACGGGGCCAGATACCTGTTCCAGAACCCGGAGGATACGAAGATCGCAACGCCCGACCCCGACCGCCCCGCCACCAACGGCCCCGCCGGATGGTTGCCCGTGCTTCTGGCGCTGGCGCTGTGCGGCTGGTTCGCCACCTTCATCGGCCCGGTGTCGCGGGGCGAGGTGCTGCGCGTCAGTTTCGACTGGGCGCCCAGCCTGGGAATATCGCTGTCGTTCCTCGTGGATGGCCTGTCGCTTACCTTCCTGCTGCTGATCAGCGGCATCGGCGCGCTGGTCCTTCTCTATTCCGACAGCTACCTGCGCGGGCATCACCAGTACGGGCGTTTCGCGCTGTACCTGACGTCGTTCATGCTGGCCATGCTGGGCCTTGTGAGCGCCGACAATCTGATCGCGCTTTTCGTGTTCTGGGAACTGACCACCATTACCAGCTATCTTCTGATCGGCTTTGATGCCGACAAGGAAAAGACCGGGGCCAAGGCGCGACGCTCGGCCCTTCAGGCCCTGCTGGTGACGGGGGCGGGGGCGCTGGCGCTTCTGGCCGGGCTGATCCTGATGGGCGAGGTCGCGGGCAGCTACGAGATTTCGCAGATCAACGCGCAGGGCGACGTGGTGCGCAACTCGGTCCTTTACCTGCCCATCGTGGTGCTGGTTCTGGCGGGCGCCTTCACCAAGTCGGCGCAGGTGCCGTTTCATTTCTGGCTGCCCAATGCCATGGCGGCGCCGACGCCGGTGTCGGCCTTCCTGCATTCGGCCACCATGGTGAAGGCGGGTGTGTACCTGATGGCGCGGCTGCACCCCAGCCTGAGCGGCACCGATTTCTGGCTTTGGACACTGACGGTCGCGGGGGCGGTGACGGCTGTCTTCGCCTCGCTCCAGGCGCTGCGCCAGAGTGACCTGAAACAGGTGCTGGCCTATACCACGCTGATGGCACTGGGCACGCTGACGCTGTTCCTTGCCAATACCTCGGGCTATGCGATCACGGCTTTCGTCACCTTCCTCGTGGTGCATTCGCTGTACAAGGCGGCGCTGTTCCTTGTGGTGGGCTGTATCGACACCGCGACGGGAACGCGCGACGCGGCCCTTCTGGGCGGGCTGGCGCGCAGCATGCCGGTGACCATGCTGGCAGCGGCGGTGGCGGCCATGTCGATGGCGGGCTTCCCGCCCTTCCTGGGCTTCATCGGGAAAGAACTGAAATATGCCGGTGCGCTTGCCGTGGCCTCTGAGCCTGTCCTGGTGGCGGGCGCCGTCCTGCTGGCCAATGCGCTGATGCTGGCGGCGGCCGGTGTCGTGTCGTTCAAACCCTTCTGGCGGCCGGCCGGCGGTGCCTTGCCCCGCACACCGAAAGAGGCGCCCTGGCCCATGCTGGCCGGCCCGGTAATCCTGGCCTCGCTGGGGGCGCTGTTCGGCATCAACCCCGACCTGCTGCAATCCAGCGTTGTCGCCCCCACGGTTGCCGCCCTTCTGGGCACGCCCGCCGAGGCGAAGGAGCTTGCGCTTTGGGCGGGGGTGAACCTGCCGCTGGTGCTGTCGCTGGCCACTTTCGCGCTGGGGCTGCTGCTTTACGCCTTTCACACCCGGCTGCGCGCGCTGCTGCAACGGGTTCTGGGTGCCTTGCCCGATTTCGACGCCCGCTGGGATGATGTGCTGAACGGGCTGAAGGTGCTGGCCGGTTGGCAGACGCGGCTTTTGCAGACGGGGCGGTTGCGCATGTACATGGCGGTGATCCTGTTCACCTTCGCCGCCGTCATTGCCGCCACCCTTGCCCTGAAAGGGGCGGTGGTGATCGCCCCCGATTTCAGCGGCCTTGCGCCCAAGCATCTGACGGTGATCGGGCTGATCGTCATCGGATCGGCCATCGTCACCCTGACCGACAGCCGCATGGCCTCGATCGCGGCGCTGGGGACCGTGGGGATCGGTGTGGCGATGGTCTTCATCCTCTATTCGGCGCCGGATGTGGCAATCACCCAGCTTCTGGTCGAAACCCTGGTGGTGGTTCTTGTCGCGGTGGCCATGCTGCGGATGCCCCACCTGGGCGCGCCGGGCGAACGTGACATCCGCCCGCGCGATGCGCTGCTGGCGCTTTTCGTGGGTGGGGGTGTCACCCTGACCCTGCTGGCCGTGCTGGCAACGCCCATGGATCTGCGCCTGACCGAGTTCTTCGAGGAAACCAGCGGCCCGCTGGCCCATGGGCGCAACATCGTCAACGTGATCCTGGTGGATTTCCGCGCCATCGACACCTTCGGCGAAATCGCCGTGGTCGTGATTGCCGCGCTGTCGGGCTATGCGCTGCTGCGTACGGGAAAGGAGGCGGGCCGATGAATTCGATCATCCTGCGTGTCGCCACCCGATATCTGGCGGCGATCCTGCTGATCTTCTCGCTTTACATGCTGTTGCGCGGGCACAATGAACCGGGGGGCGGCTTTATCGGCGGGCTGATCGGGGCGACGGGCTTTGTGTTGCACGCCATCGCCTGCGGCACGAAAGAGGCGCGGGCGGCCCTGCGCCTGCAACCCCAGACCATCGCCCTGTCGGGGCTGGGTCTGGCCCTGCTGGCCGGGATGGTGCCCGCGCTGATGGGCGATGCCTTCCTGACGGGTCAGTGGCTGTTTCTGGGCGCCGCCGAGGGGGAAAAGGGCCTGCCGATCTCGACCGTGCTGTTCTTTGATATCGGGGTCTACCTCGTGGTGCTGGGTGCGATCCTGACATTGGTTTTCGCCATGGAAGAGGAGATCTGAGCCATGGAAACGCTCCTCTCGCTTACCATCGGGCTTCTTGTGGCCGCTGCCGTCTATCTGATGCTGGCGCGCAACGTGCTGAAATTCCTGTTCGGGATGATCCTGCTGAGCAATGCCGCGAACCTGCTGATCTTCACCGCCGGGCGGCTGACCTTCGGGGAACCGCCCCTGATCGCGGCGGGTGAAAAGCTGCCCCCGCCGGGCGTGGCCAATGCGCTGCCCCAGGCACTGGTGCTGACGGCCATCGTGATCGGCTTCGGCCTTTTCGCCTTTGCGCTGGTGCTGGTCTTTCGCGCCTACACAACCCTTGGCACGCTGAACACCGACGACATGCGCGTGGCCGAACCGCAAGAGGAGGCAGACCGTTGAGCTGGCTTGTCGTCGCCCCGATCCTTGTGCCCTTCGCCACGGCGATCATCGCCTTCCTGCTGCGGGAACGTCCCCTCGGGCGGTGGATATCGGTCGCCGGTTCCGCGCTGGCCCTGCTGGCGGCGGGCCTGCTGATGGCGCAGGTGCTGGGCCAGGGGGTGATCGCGGCGCAGATGGGCAACTGGGCCGCGCCCTTCGGGATCACTTTCGTGGCCGACAACCTGAGCGCGGTGATGGTGGTCATCACGGCCATCGCCGGCCTTGCCGTGGCGATCTATGCCACCGCCGAAATCACGCCGCGGATGGAGTACCTTGGCTATCACACCCTGTTCCAGGTGCTTCTGGCGGGGGTCACGGGCGCCTTCCTGACCGGTGACATCTTCAACCTCTACGTCTGGTTCGAGGTGATGCTGATCGCGTCCTTCGGCCTTCTGATCCTGGGCGGCCGCCCCGAACAGATTGACGGCGGGATCAAGTATGTCACGCTGAACCTGATCTCGACGGTGCTGTTCCTGTCGGCCATCGGCCTTCTTTACGGCATGACCGGCACCCTGAACATGGCCGACCTTGCCGTGACGGTCGGGCAGGTGGAAAACCAGGGGCTGCTGACCGTGGTGGCGATGATGTTCATGGTGGCCTTTGGGGTGAAGGCGGCGGTCTTTCCGCTGTTCTTCTGGCTGCCGGCCTCATACCACACGCCCGCCTTTTCGGTATCGGCGGTCTTTGCCGGGCTGCTGACCAAGGTGGGGGTCTATGCCCTGATCCGGGTCTTCACGCTGATCTTCGATCGCGACATCGGCTATACCCACACCGTGCTGCTCTGGGTGGCCGGCTTCACCATGGTCACCGGTGTTCTGGGGGCCGCGGCGCAGATGGATTTCCGCAAGATCCTGAGCTTTCACATCGTCAGCCAGATCGGCTACATGGTGCTTGGCCTTGCGCTGTTCACGCCGCTGGCCCTGACGGGGGCGGTTTTCTACCTGGTCCATCATATCGTGGTGAAGGCGAACCTGTTCCTGATCGCCGGGGTGGTGCAACGGCTGACCGGATCGACCGGGCTGAGCCGGATCGGCGGGCTTTACACCCATGCGCCACTGCTGGCGCTGCTGTTCCTGGTGCCGGCCTTTTCGCTGGCCGGCTTTCCGCCGCTGTCGGGCTTCTGGGCCAAGTTCCTGCTGATCAAGGCGGCGCTGGGGGTGGAGGGCTGGTTCATCGCCTTCCTGGCGCTGGCGGTCGGGTTGCTGACGATCTACTCGATGACCAAGATCTGGGCCGAGGCCTTCTGGAAACCCCACCCCGACGGCATTGAACCCCGGATCGCCATGCTGGGCCGGGCCGAGCGGTGGCGCCTGCTGACGCCCATCGCCGGGCTGGCGGCGCTGACCGTGACCATCGGCCTGTTCCCCGAACCCTTCGTGCAGTTCGCCGAAGCGACGGCGGCGCAGCTTCTGGACCCCTCGTCCTATGTGACGGCCGTACTGGGAGAGCGCCCGTGAACCTGTTCGTGCTGAACCTGATCCTTGCCATCGCCTGGGCCGCCTTCAACGGCGCCTTTTCGGTCGCCAACCTTGCGGTCGGCTTCCTCATCGGCTTTGGCGTGCTGTGGATGCTTCAACCCCTCATGGGGGGCGAGAGCGTCTATTTCCGCCGCGCCTATACCTGGTCGCGGCTGGTGGTGATGTTCCACTACGAACTGATCGTGGCATCGCTGAGCGTGCTGTGGGACGTGGTGACGCCAACGCAGCTTAGCCGCCCGGGCATCATCGAGGTGCCGCTGGACGTCAAGAGCGACGCCGCCATCCTTCTGGTGACGAACCTGGTGTCGCTCACGCCCGGCACCCTGAGCATCGACATCTCGGACGACCGCAAGATCCTTTATGTCCACGCGATGTTCGCCGATGATCCCGATGCCATAAGGGCAACCCTGAAGAACGGCATGGAACGCTGGGTGCGGGAGGCGCTGGAGACATGAACGACACCATTTTCCTGGCCTGGTCGGTCGATATCGCCTTCGTGCTGCTGATGGTCGCCATGGTGCTGGCCTTCGTGCGCCTCGCCAAGGGGCCGACCCTGGCCGACAGGGTGGTGGCGCTGGACATGATGACGGTGCTGATCGTTGCCTTCTGCGGCGTCTTCGCCATCGCCTCACGCGATCGCACCTTCCTTGACGTGGCGCTTGTCGTCGCGTTGATCGGGTTCCTGGCCACCGTCGCCCTGGCCCGCTTTGCCGAGAGGCGGCAGAAACGACGCGAGGGGGACGGGGCATGATCGGCTATGTCGTGGGGGTGCTGCTGTTGCTGGGGGGCGGTTTCGCGGTTATCGCGGGGCTGGGCGTGCTGCGCCTGCCTGATGTCCTGGTGCGGATGCACGCCAGCACCAAGGCCGGCACCCTGGCCTGCGGGCTGATCATCGCCGCGGGGATGGTGTTTTTTGCCGATCTGCCGGTGCTGTTCCGTGGCGGGCTGATCGTGGGGTTCCTGATGCTGACCGCACCCGTCGCCGCGCACATGATCGGGCGCGCCGCCCTGCGCACCGGCGCGGCGCCGCAAACCCGTGACATGACGAAAAAATCCGGCTGAGGGGGCATTGCCCTTGCCGGTGATCTGCGGAACATGCCGGGGATGAAAACTGCAATCGGAGGGCAGACCATGATCCGTGCCACGGTCTGGGGCGAAAACGTCCATGAGCACACCAACGCAATCGTGGGAGAGCTTTATCCCGACGGGCTGCACGGCTGCATCGCGGCCGCGCTGAATGCGGCGGGCGGCATCGCCGCCACCACCGCCACCCTGCAGGAACCCGAACACGGGCTGAGTGCCGCACGCCTGGCCGAAACCGACGTTCTGCTGTGGTGGGGCCATTGCGCCCACGGCGACGTGCAGGACGAGGTGGTAGAGCGCGTGGCCGAGGCGGTCTGGGGCGGCATGGGGCTGATCCTGCTGCATTCGTCGCACTTCTCGAAGATCTTCAAGCGGCTCATGGGTACGCCCTGCAACCTGACCTGGCGCGAGGCCGGTGAGCGCGAGCGGCTCTGGGTCACCTCGCGCGGGCATCCCATCGCGCGGGGGCTGCCCGACCATTTCGAACTGGAACACGAAGAGATGTACGGCGAACCCTTCGGCGTGCCCGAACCGCTGGAAACCGTCTTCGTGTCGTGGTTCCAGGGCGGCGAGGTCTTCCGCTCGGGGCTGACCTGGCGGCGGGGGGCGGGCAATGTCTTCTATTTCCGGCCGGGCCATGAAACCTATCCCACCTTCCACGATGCCAACGTGCAGACCGTGCTGGCCAATGCGGTGCGCTGGGCGCACAACCCGGCGCCGCGTCTGACGGCCGTGGGCGATGCCCCCAACGTGCCGGTGCACAAGGCCCCCGAGAAGATCGAGGAGCGTGGGCCGAAACTGCACAGCCACGGCGAAGAAGGCTTCCGCTAGACCATGACCGCCACAGAGACGCCCGCGCCCCGCACCCGCCTGCTGATCCTGGGGACGGGCAGCATGGCCCATACCCATGCCACCGCCTTCTCGGCCCTTCCGGGGGTCGAGATCGTGGCGGCGGTCGATGTCAGCCCCGGCCGCCTGGCGGCCTTCTGCGAAAAGTTCGACATCGCGCACCGCTTTGCCACCCTGGACGAGGCTCTGGCCTGGGGCGCATTCGACGCCGCCTCGAACGTGACGCCCGACCAGGCCCACCACGCCACCACCATGCCCCTGATCGCGGCGGGCAAGCATGTTCTGTGTGAAAAACCCCTCGCGACCTCCTACACCGAGGCGGCCGAGATGCGTGATGCCGCGCAGGCGGCGGGGGTGGTCAACATGGTGAACCTGACCTACCGCAATAACGCCGCTATGCAGCACGCCGCCCGGATGGTGGCCGAGGGCAAGATCGGAGAGGTGCGCCACTTCGAGGCTTCGTACCTGCAAAGCTGGCTGGTGCAACCCGCCTGGGGCGAATGGAGCGAGCAGGACCAGTGGCTCTGGCGCCTGTCGCGCGCCCATGGATCGGCGGGGGTGCTGGGGGATGTGGGGATCCACATCCTGGATTTCGCCACCCATGTCGCGGGGGGCGACGTGGCCTCGGTGTCCTGTCGGCTGAAAACCTTCGACAAGGCCGAGGGCGGGCAGATCGGGCCCTATGTGCTGGACGCCAACGACAGTTGCGCCATGCACGTTGAACTGACGAACGGGGCGATCGGGGTGGTTCATGCCTCGCGCTTTGCCACCGGTCACCTGAACGACCTGACCCTGCGCATCCATGGCACGAAGGGCGCGTTGCTGGTGGAATCGGCCAACCACACCGACCGGCTGTCGGCCTGCCTTGCGCCGCAAAGCGCGCCGACGGCCTGGGAATCAATCCCGCTTGCGCCGGTTCAGACCGTCTTTGCCGCCTTCATCAGCGCGATCCGCGACGGCGCCCCGCAAGAGCCGGATTTCGCCCGCGGCGCGGCGCTTCAGAAAGTGCTGGACGATGCGGGCGGGCGCGGGCTGTTCCGGGGATACCAGGAATAATCGCGCGGGCCTTCCCCCGGTGGCCGGGGTTGGATTGAGTATTTGGGGCAAGAAAGAGAGGGAAGACCGGCCCCTCTTTCTTGCTGAAAATACTCAATACCTCCGGCCGCACCACGGGGTTGCCGGGAGATGGTGGGCGCTGATCAGCGCCGGACGGCGCCGCGGATGTCGGACAGCGCAAAGGCGCCGATGGCGGTGCCGATCACGAAATAGCTGCCCATGCCCACGAGAACCAGCGCGGCAAGCGCCAGGAACTTCAGCCCGGCCATCCCGAAAAGCGGCCCCATGAGGACCGTGGCCAGCCAGAGGCAAAGCCCCATGCCAAGCGAGGCGGCGACGATCCGCCATAGGCGACGGCGGAATCTTTCGTCGAATTTGGCCGCTTCGCCCATTTTCCGCCCGCCACGGGCCAGCAGCCAGACCATGGCCCAGCCCGCCACCGTCGTGCCGATGGCGGCGGCCAGGAACCCCACCAACGGCATCAGCCCGATGGCCAGCGCCGCGTTCACCACCATCGACACCAGCGCAAAGCGGAAGGGCGAGCGTGTATCCTCGCGCGCGAAGAACAGGGGTTGCAGCACCTTCTGCAGAACGAAGGCGGGCAGGCCCAGCCCGTAGATCGCCAGGGCCAGGGCCGTCGCCGCGCTGTCGTCGGCGCCGAAGGCACCGCGCTGGAACAGCGTGGCCACAAGGGGCAGGGGGATGACCATGAAGGCCACGGCCGAGGGCACCGTCAGCGTCAGGGCCATTTCCGCCGCCCGGTTGAAGGCATGGCGCCCCCCGGCGGTATCCTCGGCGCCGAGGCGGCGCGACAGTTCGGGCAGCAGCACGACGCCGATGGCGATGCCCACCACGCCCAGCGGCAGCTGATACAGGCGGTCGGCATAGTTCAGCCAGGCGATGGCGCCGTCATAGAAGCTGGCCACCTGGCGGCCCACCAGCAGGTTGATCTGCACCACGCCTCCGGCCAGGGCGGCGGGGGCGGCGATAATCGCCAGCTTCTTCAACTCGGGCGTCAGGCGGGGGCGGCGGATGGTCAGGCGGAACCCGGCGCGCGCGGCTGCCCACCAGACCAGCGCCAGTTGCGCGATACCGCCGATGGGCACCGACCAGGCCAGGGTGCTGCCCACCTGGCGGGTCAGCGCCTCGTCCAGGCCAAGGGCGGCAATGTCGGATGGATCGGCCCCGAGGGCGGCAGAGATCAGCATTCCGGCGATGAACACCACATTCAGCAGCACCGGCGCGGCTGCCGCAGCCAGGAACCGGCGGTTGGCGTTCAATATGCCCGAGACAAGGGCCGCCAAAGAGATGAAGAGGATGTAGGGAAAGGCGATCCGCCCATAGGCGACCGCAAGATCAAACCTTTCGTCACCGCGAAATCCGCTGGCCATGGCGGTGACCAGCCAGGGCATGAAGACCAGGCCGGCGGCGGTGAAGAGCGAGAGGACAAGGATCATCCCGGCAAAGGCATCCTGGGCAAAACCCTTCGGATCGTCGCCGCTTTCCAGCTTTTTCGAGAAAAGCGGGATGAAGGCCATGTTGAAGGCGCCCTCGGCGAAGAAGCGGCGGAACATGTTGGGCAGCGAGAAGGCCACGAGGAAGGCCTCGGCCACCGGGCCCGCCCCGAGGTAGGCCGCGATCAGGATGTCGCGCACGAAGCCCATGATCCGGCTGGCCAGGGTCCAGGCCCCGACGGTGAAGAAGCCGCGCAGCATTACATGTCTCCGGCGCAGGGAACCATCAGGCGCGCGCCCGCTGCGAGCCCTGTTCGAGAGCCTCGCGCAGCTTGCGTTCCAGCCCGCGCTGCTTGGTTTCGGAATAGAACTTCAGCCCGAACATGTCCTTGACGTAGAAGGTATCGACAACCTGTTCGCCATAGGTGGCGATCACCGCGCTGGCGATGCTGATGTTGGCGGCGGCCAGGGTGCGGGTGAGATCGTAGAGAAGGCCGGGCCGGTCGCGGGTATCCACCTCGATGATGGTATAGATTTCCGAACCGTCGTTGTCGAAGGTGATCGAGGTGGGCACCCGGAAGCCGCGTTCGCGCTTCTTCATCTTGTCGCGCGGCTCCAGCGCGTCGCGGGCCACGACCTCGCCCTTCAGGGTGCGGTCGATCATCCGGCGCAGGCGGTCCAGCCGCGATTCGTCATAGGGCGCGCCGTCGCCGTCCTGCACCCAGAAGACCGCCGTGGCAAAGCCATCGTTGCTGGTATAGGTGCGGGCGTCCACGACATTGGCACCGACCAGCGCCAGCGCACCGGCCAGCCGCGAGAAGATGCCCGGATGGTCGGACATGGCGAAACAGGCACGGGTGGCGTCGCGGTCGGGGTCGGGTTTCAGGTCGATGCGGATGTCGCCTTCGCCCATGTCGCGCAGCAGGTTGGCAAAAACGACATGCGCGCCGGTGTCCAGGCCCTGCCAATAGGGCGGATAATGGCGCTGGGTTTCGACGCGCAGGGCGGATTTGTCCCAGTCGGCCAGGGCATCGCGCAGGCGCCGGCGGGCCTCGGCACCGCGGGTTTCGCGGTTCAGGTCCTCAAGCCCGTTCTTGAGGGCGCTGGCGGTTTCGCGATGCAGCGTGCGCAGCAGTTGCGCCTTCCAGTTGTTCCAGGTGCCCGGCCCGACACCGCGGATATCGCAGACCGTCAGCACCGTCAGCAGGTCCAGCCGCTTGCGGTTGCGCACTGCCTTGGCAAAATCGCGGATCGTGCGCGGATCGGACAGGTCGCGCTTTTGCGCGATGTCGGACATCAGCAGGTGATAGCGCACCAGCCATTCGACGGTGTCCACCTCGGCCTGTTTCAGGCCCAGGCGCGGCGCCACCTTGCGGGCGATCTTGGCCCCCAGCACCGAGTGATCTTCGTCGCGGCCCTTGCCGATGTCGTGCAGCAGCAGCGCGATATAGAGAACCTTGCGGTTCAGCCCCCCCGAGCGGGTGATGCTGGCCGAGATGGGCAGGTCGTCGTCAAGGTCGCCGTGTTCGATCTGGGCCATGTTGCTGATGACCTGGATCGTGTGTTCGTCGACGGTGTAGTGATGATACATATTGAACTGCATCATCGCCACGATGGGTTCGAATTCGGGCAGGAAGGCCGCAAGCAGGCCAAGTTCGTTCATCCGGCGCAGGGCGCGGTCGGGGTTGGGATATTTCAGCAGCAGATCCATGAAGATCCGAACCGCCTCGGGGCTGCGGCGCATGTTGTCGTCGATCAGGTTCAGGTTCGCGGCAATGGTGCGCATGGCGTCGGGGTGCATCAGATAGCCGGTGCGCATCGCCTCGTCGAAGATCCGCAGCAGGTTCAGCGGGTCGGACAGGAACACCGCCGCATCCTCATAGCAGATCCGGTTCTGGCGGATCGCATAGCCCGGGCGCACCTTCTTGCGACGGCGCAGCAGGCCGACAAGGTTGGGCGCATCCTTCTTGTGCTCCGCCTCAAGCGCGGTCAGCAGGATGCGGGTCAGCTCGCCCACCTTGTTGGCGTGGCGGAAATAGGTCTGCATGAAATGCTCGACCCCGCGCCGCCCGCCCTTGTCCTGATAGCCCATGCGCTCGGCCACCTCGACCTGAAGATCGAAGGTCAGCTGATCCATGGCGCGGCCGGTGATCAGGTGCAGATGGCAGCGCACGGCCAGAAGAAAGGTCTCGGCGCGGTTGAAGCTCAGGTATTCCGCTTCGCTGAAGACGCCGGCCTTGACCAGCTGCTTGGCCTTGGTGACGCCGTTGACGTATTTGGCGATCCAGAACAGGGTTTGCAGATCGCGCAACCCGCCCTTGCCCTCCTTGATGTTGGGTTCGACGACATAGCGCTGCCCGCCCTGCTTGCGGTGACGCTCGGTGCGCTCGGCCAGCTTGGCGGTGATGTATTCGGCGCCGGTGTTGCGGAACAGGTCGTTCACCAGCCTGTTTTCCAGAAGCACCGGCAGGTCTTCGTCACCGCAGAGGAACCGGCGTTCCAGCAGGGCGGTGCGCACGGTGTAATCCTCGCGCGCCATGGTGATGCAATCCTTGATCGTGCGGCTGGAATGCCCGACCTTCAAATGCAGATCCCAGAAGACATAGAGCATGGATTCGATCAGGCTCTCGGTCCAGGGCGTCAACTTGTGGGGCGTCAGGAACAGCAGGTCGACATCCGAGAAGGGGCACATTTCTGCGCGCCCATAGCCGCCGACGGCAAGCACCGATATACGCTCTCCCCCCGTGGCATTGCCGACGGGGTGCAGGTGGCGGCGGATCGCCTCGAACACCGTGGTGATGACGCAATCGGCCAGATAGCTGTAGGCGGTCACCGTTTCACGGGCGGCGTCGGGATGGGCGGTGAAGGCCTCGGCGATGGCTGCACGACCGTGTTCCAGCGCCGTTTTCAGGTGACGGACAATGCAGGCGCGCCGTTCCGAGGCGCCGGCGATCTGCACGATCTCCTTGTCGATCCCGGCACGGATGGCGCCGATATCGAAGATGTCGTCATGGGCACAGATCAGGCGCACCGGCCCGATGGGGGCCGGTGTGATCTGGGCGACATTGCTGGGCGTGGACTTAGAAACCGGCACCACCGAAACTTCTTGGTGCGGGGTCGATCACGACAACCTGGTTGTTCTGAATCTGCGCCACGGCCATGCCGCGCTGGTTGGTGCCGTCGGATTTCAGCCGGAAGATCCCGTTGACCCCGACAAACCCCGACCCCTGCGTGAGCGCCCGGGTGGTAAGGGCATCGCTCTTGCCGGTGGCGGCCAGGGCGCCGACGGCGGCGATCCCGTCATAGGCCAGGCCGGCAATCGGATGCGGCCGGTCGCCATAGGCCTGCTGATAGCGGCTTTCGAAGCGGGCGCTGAGGTTCGGATCGGGCAGGGCGAACCAGCTGCCCTGGATGCCCTTCAGCGACAGCGCGCTGGAGGGAATATCAAGGCGTTGCAACCCGATATACTGAGCCTCGGACCCGGGAAGCCCGGCCCCGGAGAGCCCGTCGACCAGGAAGGAAAGCGCGCCCGCCGTGCCCGAGGTCATGAAGACCGAATCGGCACCGGTGGCCTTGGCCTCGGAGGCGATGCCGGGAATGGCCTGGCTGACCCCCTGCTGCGACAGTTCGAAAGACGCGACACCGGCCAGCTTCACGCCGTTCGACCGGATCGCGCTGACGATGGCATCGCGGCCATGTTCCTCGGCGGTGCTGCGGCCGTGGACGACGAAGATGTTCGACTTGCCCTGGCGGCGGGCATATCCCACCAGCCGGTCGGCGGTGTTCTGGAAGGTGTTGCCCAGAACAAAGACGTTGCCCCCCGCGATCGAGGTGTTGTTGGACAGGGTCAGAAGGTTCACGCCGCGCGCGGCAACGGCCACCCCGGCGGCGTTCGCGGCCTGGGCAAAGACCGGCCCGATGATGATTTTCGCGCCCTCGTCGACGGCACGGGTGGCCACCTGGGCGGCGGCGCCCGGCTGACCGGCGGTGTCATAGACCCGCAGGTCGATCTTCACGCCGTCAAGATCGGCAATCGCCAGGCGGGCGGCGTTTTCAAGGCTGCGGGCCAGGATCGCGCCGCCATCGGGCGACCCGGCGGGCACCAGCAAGGCAACGGGCACGGCGGCCTCGGTGTTGATCGACGGTCCGCCGCCGCCGGTGCCCAGGGCAACCGGTTCGCACCCGCTCAGGGCGACGGCGGTTGCGGTGACGGTGGCAATCCGGGCAATCGGCTTGCAGGCGGAGGACAAAAAGGCAAACATCGGCACACTCTCTCGCAGCACGGGTGGATCAGCTTCACGACCCTAGGCGGAGTTGACCACGGTGTAAATCGGAGACGCTTCGCCATGACACGGATTGCGCAAATTCGCCCACTCGCGCCCGGGCTTCACCTGGTGGCCACGCCCATCGGAACGGCCCGCGACATCACCCTGCGCGCGCTTGACGTGCTGGCCTCGGCCGATGTCATCGCGGCCGAGGACACCCGCACCACCCGCCACCTGATGGACCTGCACGGCATCCCCCTGGGCGAGCGGCGGCTGATTCCCTACCACGATCACAACGGCGCGGCGGTGCGCCCGCGCCTTCTCGACCTGATGGAGGGCGGCAAATCCCTGGCCTATGCCTCGGATGCGGGCACACCGCTGGTGGCCGATCCGGGCTTTGCCCTGGCCCGCGATGCCATCGCCCGGGGCATCGCCGTGACAGGCGCGCCCGGCCCCTCGGCGGTGACGGCGGCGCTGATGATTGCCGGGCTGCCCACCGACCGGTTCCTGTTCGCCGGTTTCCTGCCGCCGGCCAAGGGCGCGCGGCGCAGGGTCCTGGGCGAGCTGGGGCCGGTGCCCGCCACGCTGGTTTTTTTCGAATCGGCCAAGCGGCTTTTGGAAACCCTTAAGGAAATCGGTGCAACACTGGGTGAAGAGCGTCAGATCGCGGTCTGCCGGGAATTGACGAAGAAGTTCGAGGAGGTGCGCCGCGGCACCCCGGGCGAGGTGGTCGAACATTACACCGCGCATCCGCCGAAGGGCGAGGTGGTGCTGCTGATCGACCGCAACCGCGCCGGGGCCAGCGCCGAAGACATGGAGGCGGCCTTGCGCCACGCAATGAAGGACATGTCCCTGAAGGATGCCGCGCGCCAGGTGGCCGAAGACCTGGGCCTTGCCCGGCGCGATGTCTACCAGGCGGCGCTGGCGCTGGATGGCGAGGGGTGAGCGGCCTTGCCGCCCATTGCGCCGGTCTGGCCGCCGAAGACAGGGTCGCCGCCGCCTATGAACGGCGCGGCCATGCCGTTGTGGCCCGCCGGTGGCGCGGTCGGGGTGGCGAAATCGATCTGATTGCGCGCGATGGCAACGGCCTGATCTTTATCGAGGTGAAGACCTCGGCCAGCCTTGCGCAGGCGGCGCAGCGCATCAGCGACCGGCAGGCCCGCCGCCTTTTCGCCGCCGCCTCGGAATACCTGGCGCGCATGCCCCTGGGCCAGGCCACCGAAATGCGCTTCGATGTCGCCCTGATGGACGGGGCGGGGCAGATCGACATCATCGAAAATGCCTTCATGTGATCGCGCGCCGGCACCTGGGGCATTGTCATGACGCGGCCACCACGCCATGAAGGGAAAAACCGCGCAGGAGAAGACATGCCCTTGAAGGTCGCCATCCAGATGGACCCGATCGGCCCGATCAACATCGAAGCCGACAGCACGTTCCGCATCGCAGAAGAAGCGCAGGCGCGCGGGCATTCCCTGTTCTACTACACACCCGACCGCCTGTCTTGGCAGCAGGGGCGTGTGATGGCGCGCGGCTGGCCGCTGTCCGTCCGGCGCGAAACGGGCAACCACTTCTCGCTGGGCGAGGAATGCGAGGTTGACCTGTCGGACTACGATGTCGTCTGGCTGCGCCAAGACCCGCCCTTCGACATGGGCTATATCACCACGACCCATATCCTCGATTTCCTCGCGCCCGGCACCCTGGTGGTGAACAACCCGTTCTGGGTGCGCAACTATCCCGAAAAGCTGCTGTGCCTGCGGTTCCCCGACCTGATCCCGCCCACCACCATCGCCCGCGATCTCGCCACGCTGCGCGCCTTCAAGGCCGAACATGGCGACATCATCCTGAAACCGCTCTATGGCAACGGCGGCGCGGGCGTGTTCCGCCTCGGCCCCGATGATCGCAACATCGCCAGCCTGCACGAACTGTTCGGTGGCATCAACCGAGAGCCCCTGATCGTGCAGAAATACCTGCCCGCCGTCACCAAGGGCGACAAGCGGGTGATCCTGGTCGACGGTGAACCGGTGGGCGCCATCAACCGGGTGCCCGCAGCGGGCGAGACGCGGTCGAACATGCATGTGGGCGGGCGCCCCGAGAAGGTGGCGCTGACGGACCGCGACCGCGAAATCTGCGCCGCCATCGGCCCGCTTTTGCGGGAAAAGGGCCAGATCTTCGTCGGCATCGACGTGATCGGCGACTGGCTGACCGAGATCAACCTCACCTCGCCCACCGGCATCCAGGAGCTTGAGCGTTTCGACGGCGTGAACATCACCGCCAGGATCTGGGAGGCGATCGAGGCGCGCCGCGCCTGACCCCTCTTTCTTGCCGGAAATACTCACTGCGCCGTCCCTTCGACCGGCGCTCAGGCCGCCGGTTCAGCTTCCCGGGGGCAGCCGGAAACTCAGCGCCTCGGCGATATGGTCCGCGCTGACCTGTTCGGCCTCGGCCAGGTCGGCAATGGTGCGCGCCACCCGCAACACGCGGTGATAGCCGCGCGCCGACAGTCCGAACCGGTCGGCCGCCCGCAGCATCAGCGCGCGCCCGGCCGCGTCGGGCGATGCGATCCGTTCCAGAACGCCCCCTTCGGCATCGGCGTTCACCTGCACGCCCGGATCGTCGCGAAACCGGGCTGTCTGGCGGTCACGGGCGGCGGCGACCCGGGCGGCCACGGTTTGCGATGTCTCGCCCGTGGCCGGCAGGTCAAGGTCGCTGAAGGCCACCGGCGGAACATCGACGCGCAGGTCGAAACGGTCCATCAGCGGCCCCGAGATGCGGCCCAGGTAATCCTCGCCACAGACCGGGGCACGGGCGCAGGCACGGGCCGGATCGGCCATGTGCCCGCATTTGCAGGGATTGGCGGCTGCGATCAGCAGGAACCGGCAGGGATAGCGCACATGGGCATTGGCGCGGGCCACCACCACCTCGCCGGTTTCGATGGGCTGGCGCAGGGTTTCCAGCACGGCGCGTTCGTATTCGGGGAATTCGTCCATGAACAGCACGCCGTTGTGGGCCAGCGAAATCTGCCCCGGTTTCGCCCCCTTGCCCCCGCCGACAATGGCGGCGCGCGACGCGGTGTGGTGGGGCTCCATGAACGGCCGGGTGCGCGAGATGCCCCCTTCGTTCAGCAACCCGGCCAGCGAGTGGATCATCGAGGTGTCCAGCGCCTCGCGCGGGGAGAGTGGCGGCAGGATGCCCGGCAGGCGCTGCGCCAGCATGGATTTGCCCGACCCCGGCGCGCCGATCAACAGAAGGTGGTGGCGCCCGGCGGCGGCGATCTCCAGCGCCCGCTTGGCCCGCTCCTGGCCTTTCACCTCGGACAGGTCGCGCCGGGTTTCCGCCGTACTGACCTGGCCGGCCACGGCGGGGTCAAGCAGGGCCTGGCCGGTATAGTGGCGGATCGCCGCGGTCAGGCTGGCGGGGGCGATCACCGTCGCCGCCGCGACCCAGGCCGCCTCGGCCCCGCAGGCGCGGGGGCAAAGCAGTGTCTTTTCCTCTTCCGCGGCGGTCATTGCGGCGGGCAATGCGCCGATCACCGGCACCAGCGTGCCGTCCAGCGAAAGCTCTCCCAGGGCCAGGGTCGATTCGACCGTGTCCTTGGGCAGGATGTCGAGCGCTGCCAGAAGCGCGAGGGCGATGGGCAGGTCGAAATGCGACCCCTCCTTGGGCAGGTCGGCGGGGGACAGGTTGATGGTGATGCGCCGGCTGGGCAGGGCGATGGACAGCGCGGCAAGCGAGGCGCGCACCCTTTCGCGCGCTTCGCTGACCGCCTTGTCGGGCAGGCCGACGATGCTGAAGGCGGGCAGGCCGGGGGCGACGGCGCATTGCACCTCGACCAGACGCGCCTCGATCCCTTCAAAGGCCACCGTGTAGGCGCGCGTCACCATGGCGTCTTCCCCCTGCCGATGGTTAACGGTTAGCCGCTCCTGGTTTAGGAAAGGTTAACGCAACCCGGCCACCTGGCGCGGGGTCAGCGCCATGAAGGCGGGCCATGCGGCAGGGTCGACGGCTGTCTTGTCGCGGCAGAAGGCGTTGCAGAAGCCATAGGTTTCGCCCTCCATGGTCAGGAAATGGCTGACGGGCTTGCCTGAATAGGGGCAGGTATCGTTCACTGCCGGGCCATGGTCACGGGACGTTGCCACCAATGGCTCTGGCCCCGGCCAGCGGCCCTGATCGTGGTCGCGGGCATACCAGGGCAAATCCGCCCCCCGCACAAGTGCCATGGCGCGCCATTGCCGGAAGGCCGGATCGCGCAGATGGGCGGTGACATAGGCCCCGGCCTCTTCTCCGACCGGGAGGCCGTAACCGGCGATCCGCGCGGCGACGGGCGCAAAGAAGGCATCGGCCGCGCTGTAATCTCCGCAAAGCCAGGGGCCGCTGGCGCCACTGGTCTTGCGCGCGTGCGACCAGATCTGTTCCAGCCGTGCCAGATCGGCCAGCACGGCGTCGTCGGGCGTGAACGTGGTATAGGCGCACCGCAGGTTCATCGGGCAGGCGCTGCGCAGGGCGGTGAAACCGGCGTGCATCTCGGCGGCCAGCGTGCGGGCGGTGGCGCGGGCCTTGGGGGCCTGGGGCCAGATGCCGGCTTCGGGATGACGGCTGGCCAGTTCCTCGGCGATGGCAAGGCTTTCCGATACCACCGCGCCATCTTCGAACACCGCCGTCGGGACGGTGCGTGCAGGGGCATATGCGGCCAGCTGTGCCGCCACGTCCCGATGTTCGAAGGGCACGTTCTGAACGGTGACGGGAAGGTTCCAGCGGTGGAACAGAAGCCAGCCGCGCAGGGACCAGCTGGAATAGGCGCGATCGCCCAGAAGGAGGAGTGTCATGACAAGGCCTCGTCAGTTGCGGTTTGCAGCCTAGGCGCAGTGCGGGGCGGGGCCTAACGAATGTTGCTGATCGGTCTCGTCACGGAAGGTGATTGATCGGTCCGGCGGTACCGGGGGCGGCGTAGGTTATGCGCGTGACCGACAGGTTGTCGATCCGGTGGCCCAGGGCGCGGGCGGGCGTCTGGCCGGTGGCGCGGGCGATCTGGGTCAGGATCACGCCGATATGGGCCACGGCAATGATCGCGCGTCCCGGGTGGGCGGCGTTCATGGCGTCGACCACACCGGCGACGCGGGCAGCGGCCATGTTCCAGCTTTCGCCCCCGGGCGGGGCCACGTCGCCGGGCCGTTCCCAATAGGCGCGCGACAATTCGGGGTCGCGGGCGGCGACGGCATCGAAGGTCATCCCGTCCCAGGTGCCGAAATCGAACTCGCGCAGGGCGGGGGCATCGGGCAGGCGGTGGCGCGTGCCTGCGATGGCGTCGGCGGTGGCGCGGGCGCGCGACAGGTCCGACGACAGGATCAGGGCGTCGCGGGGCAGCCAGGCGTCAAGCCGCGCCAGCGCCTGGGTGTCCGACAGATCGGCCGGCACGTCGCGGTGGCCGGTCATGGCCTTTTCATGGGTCGGCCCGTGGCGCACCCAGTACCAGGTCGTGCTCATGCCAGGCCCTCGGGCAAATCGCCTTTCAGCGCAAGGGGCAGGCCGGCCATGACGGCGACCACAAGGTCGGCCTGCGCGGCCAGGTTCCGGTTCAGCCGCCCCTGGGCATTGCGAAATCGGCGGGCCAGCGCGTTTTCCGGCACGATGCCCTGTCCCACTTCGTTGCTGACCACCACCACGGGGCAGGGGGCCTGCGCCAGCGCGTTCTGCAGGGCGGTGGTGATGGTCTCGGGGTCGCTGCCCGCGATCAGGTGGTTGGACAGCCACAGGGTGGCGCAATCGATCAGCACGATGTCACCCTCGCCCAGGCCGGCCAGCGGCGCGGCCAGATCCAGCGGCGCCTCGATGGTGTGCCAGCCCGGCCCCCGGGCCGCTTGGTGGGCGGCGATCTTGGCGCGCATCTCGTCGTCGTAGGTCTGTGCCGTGGCGATATAGACCCGCCGCAGGGGCACCAGCGCGACCAGCCGTTCGGCCAGGTCCGACTTGCCGGAACTGGCGCCGCCTAGCACGAGAGAAAGATTTGGCAACATTCGCGGCAACTTTCTTTGATCCGGCGGCGTTCCTGATCTGTACAACGTTATGAAAAGTTCACTAACGCCCGGTACGCCGGGCCGCAACAGGGGGATGTTGCAATGGCACTTGACGGGTTCAACGATCAGACCTTGCCGCGCCGGGCCATGAAGGCCGAACTTCTGGATGCCGAGACCGAACTGCGCCTTGCCTATGCCTGGCGCGATCAGCGCGACGAACAGGCGCTGCACCGCCTGATCACCGCCTACATGCGGCTGGCGATTTCCATGGCCAGCAAGTTTCGCCGTTACGGCGCCCCGATGAACGACCTGATCCAGGAGGCGTCGCTGGGCCTGATGAAGGCGGCCGACAAGTTCGACCCCGACCGCGGCGTGCGTTTTTCGACCTATGCCGTCTGGTGGATCAAGGCCAGCATCCAGGATTACGTCATGCGCAACTGGTCGATGGTGCGTACCGGATCGACCAGCAGCCAGAAATCGCTGTTCTTCAACATGCGCCGCGTGCAGGCCCGGCTGGAGCGCGAGGCCGCCGCGCGGGGCGAGACGCTGGACATGCACCAGGTGCGCCAGATGATTAGCACCGAGGTGGGCGTTCCCCTGCACGATGTCGAGATGATGGAGGGCCGCCTGTCGGGCAGCGATTTTTCCCTGAACGCCACCCAGAGCGCCGAGGACGAGGGGCGCGAATGGATCGACGCGCTGGAGGACGACGCCGAACAGGCCGATCAGAAGGTCGCCCGCAACAAGGATCTCGACACGCTGCGCGAATGGCTTCTGTCGGCCATGGCGCAGTTGAACGACCGCGAACAGTTCATCGTGCGCGAACGCAAGCTGCGCGACGATGGCCGCACGCTCGAATCCCTGGGCAACGAACTGGGGCTCAGCAAGGAACGGGTGCGCCAGCTTGAGGCGGCGGCCTTCACCAAGATGCGCAAGAGCCTTGAGGGACAGTCGAGCGAAGTTCTGCAACTTCTGGCATGAGGGCAGTCGCCCTTCTGGCGCTCGCCCTCTGCGCGGCAGGGGGCTGGCCCGTGACACTGGCCCCCGATCGCGTTGATCTGGCCGGATACGATGTGGTCATCATGGGCGAGGTTCACGACAACCCGGCCCATCATCGCAATCAGGCCGAATGGCTGAACCGGCTGGCACCGAAGGCCGTGGTCTTCGAGATGCTGACGCCGGAACGTGCCGATCTGGCCATGCAAAGCGATCCCGACACCCTGGAAACCTCCTTGATGTGGGGCGAAAGCGGCTGGCCCGACTTTGCCATCTATGCCCCGGTTTTCGCGGCGGTCGGTGACGCGGCGATCATCGGCGGCGGCGTCGAACGCGCGGCGGTGCGCGCCGCGGTGCGGGATGGTGCCGCCGCAGCCATGGGCGATTCCGCCTCGGTCTTTGGGCTGAACATGCCACTGCCGCGGCTTGAGGCCGAGACCCGGCAATCCCTTCAGGCCGAGGCCCATTGCGGCGCCTTGCCCGACGACATGCTGTCCGGCATGGTCGAGGCGCAGCGCCTGCGCGATGCCGCGCTGGCCCGTGCCGTGGTGGCCGCCGTGGTCAGCGTCGGCACGCCCGTGGCGGTGATCACCGGCAACGGCCACGCCCGCACCGATTGGGGAATGCCCGTGGCGCTGGACCACGCGATGCCCACTCTGAAGGTGCTGTCCATCGGCCAGCTTGAAACCGTGCCGACCCATGCGCAGCCCCATGATGCCCTGACCCTGGCGCCCGGCCCGGAAGGCCGGGGCGATCCCTGCGCCGCGTTCCGCTAGGCGCCGCCGGTGCGATTGCCTGTTGCGGTTCAAGGGCCTAGAGTCGGACCGAAACAGACGGGGCGGCAGATGGTGCAGGGCAAACATATCCTCTTGATCGTCGGCGGCGGGATCGCCGCCTTCAAGGCGCTGGACCTGATCCGCCGGTTGCGCGAAAGGGGCGCGCGCGTCACGCCGGTGATGACCCGCGCGGCCCATGAATTCGTCACGCCGCTGTCGGTGTCGGCGCTGGCGGGGGTGAAGGTGTTCACCGATCTTTTCGATCTGACCGCCGAGGCCGAGATGGGCCATATCGAACTGTCCCGCGCCGCCGACCTGGTGGTGGTGGCCCCGGCAACCGCCGACCTGATGGCGAAGATGGCCGGGGGGCATGCTGATGACCTGGCCTCGACCGTCCTGATGGCGACGGACAAGCGAGTACTGATCGCGCCCTCGATGAACGTGCGGATGTGGGACCACGCGGCGACGCAGCGCAACCTGGCCACCCTGCGCGGTGACGGCATCCTGGTCTGCGGCCCGAACGAGGGTGACATGGCCTGCGGCGAATACGGCCCCGGCCGCATGGCCGAGCCGTTGGAGATTGTCGCCGCCATCGACAGCGCCCTTGGCGACGGCCCGCTGAAGGGCCGGCATGTGCTGGTCACGTCCGGTCCGACGCATGAACCGATTGATCCGGTGCGCTATATCGCCAACCGCTCGTCCGGGGCGCAGGGCACGGCACTGGCGCGCGCCCTGCTGAACCTGGGCGCAAGGGTGACATTCGTGACCGGGCCGGCCCAGGTGCCGCCGCCCCCGGGCGCCGATGTGGTGGCGGTGGAAACCGCCCGCCAGATGCGCGAGGCGGTGATCGCCGCGCTGCCCGCCGACGCCGCCGTCTTTGCCGCCGCCGTGGCCGACTGGCATGTGCTGGGCGCGTCGCAGCAGAAGATCAAGAAGACCAAGGGCGGGCTGCCTGAACTGACCTTCGGGGAAAACCCCGACATCCTGGCCGAGGTGGCGCAGATGGCCAAGGGCCGCCCGGGCCTCGTGGTGGGGTTTGCTGCCGAAACCGAAGATGTGATCGCCCATGCCACGGCAAAACGCGCGCGCAAGCAGTGCGACTGGATCGTGGCCAATGACGTTTCGCCCGCGAGCGGGATCATGGGCGGCACCGAGAATGCCGTGACGCTGATCAGCGAGGCGGGCGCCGAGACCTGGCCGCGCATGGCCAAGGAGGCCGTGGCAGAGCGCATCGCGCAACGTCTGGCGGCGGCGCTGACCGAAGCCGGGGGAGCCTCCGGCGGGGATATTTGAAGGACCAAAGATGACGGATGACGGTGACAGCAACCCGGTCGTGGCGGTGATGCGCGAAGACTGGGCCGACCCGGCGGTGGACCTGCCGGCCTATGCGACGCAGGGCGCGGCAGGGGCGGACGTGCGGGCCAACCTGCCCGAGGCCGAGCGGGAGGGCGGATTCCTCCTGCGCCCGATGGAGCGGCGGATCGTGCCGACCGGCCTGAAGATCGCGATTCCCGCCGGGTTCGAGGTGCAGATCCGGCCCCGGTCGGGCCTGGCGCTGAAGCATGGCATCAGCCTGCCCAACACCCCCGGCACCATCGACAGCGACTATCGCGGCCCGCTTGGGGTGTTGCTGATCAACCTTTCCGATCAGCCCTATACCATCCTTCATGGCGAGCGGATCGCGCAGATGATCGTCGCCCCAGTGGTTCAGGCGCGGTTCATGCCGGTCACCGCGATGGATGCCACCCCCCGGGGTGCGGGCGGTTTCGGATCGACCGGGCGGGCCTAGGTGGCGCTGGTTCTTGTTCTGGCGGCCGCGTTGTGGGGCCTTGGCCACCTGATGAAGGTGCCGGTTGCCGGGCGGCAGGCCATGGTGGGGCTGCTGTTCGTCGCGGTCGTATCGCTGCACCTTGTGCTGCCTGCGGGCCATCCGCTGCGCGAGGCGACGGGCGGATCGGCCGGTGAATGGCTGGTGCTGGGGGGGCTGGTTGCGCTGGTCTGGCTTTACGCGCGGGGGCTGGGGCGGTTGCGTCGGCGCGTGCGCCCCGAGAACCGGCCGCCCCCGGATTCCGCCGCCGAAGGGGCCTTCCGCGCGGGCGAGCTGGACCGGTACGCCCGCCACATCATGCTGCGCGAGATCGGCGGACCGGGCCAGCGGGCGTTGAAGAACGCGCGGGTGCTGGTGATCGGCGCCGGGGGGCTGGGCGCGCCGGTGATGTTGTACCTTGCGGCGGCGGGCGTCGGCACCATCGGGGTGATCGACGATGACGTGGTCGAGGAGACGAACCTGCAACGCCAGATCATCCATGCCGATGCGCGGATCGGCATGCCCAAGGTGTTTTCCGCCGAGGCGGCGATCAAGGCGCTGAACCCCCATGTGACGGTGCGCCCCTATCACCGGCGGCTGGACGGGGCGATCGCGCACGACCTTTTCACCGACTACGACCTGATCATCGACGGGACCGACAATTTCGACACCCGCTATCTGGCCAACCGGGTCGCGGTGGAACTGAGCCTGCCGATGATCTCGGGGGCGCTGGCGCAGTGGGAGGGGCAGGTGTCGACCTTTCATCCGGCGGGCGGCGCGCCCTGTTACCGCTGCATCTTTCCCGCCCCGCCCGCCCCGCACCTGGCGCCCAGCTGTGCCGAGGCCGGCGTTCTTGGCCCGCTGCCGGGGATCATCGGCACGATGATGGCCGCCGAGGCGGTGAAGGAGATCACCGGCGCCGGGCAGGGGCTGCGCGGGCGGATGGTGATCTGGGATGCGCTGTTCGGGGAAAGCCGCACCATCGCCCTGAAGCCGCGCGCCGATTGCCCCGACTGCGGCGGCGGCAAGGGGGCTTGAGCCGCCCCGCCCGCGCCCATAGTCTGCGCGCGAACCAACAGGAGATGCCCCCCATGAGATCCCTCGTTTCCCTTGCCGTTGCCGCGACGCTGACCGCCACGCTGGCCCATGCCGACGCCCATCTGCCCGACCTGGACGGGCGCGAGGTGGTTGTCGTGACCGAAAACGCCTATCCGCCGCTGCAATTCGTCGATCCGGCCACGGGCGAGGCGCGGGGCTGGGAATATGATGCCATGGCCGAGATCGCCAAGCGCATCAACATCACCGTCGAATACGAGAACACCAGCTGGGATGCGATGATTCCCGCCGTGTCGCAGGGCCAGTACGACATGGGCATGACCGGCATCACCATCCGCGACGACCGCGCCGAAGTGGTGGATTTTTCCGACCCCTACCTGCGCAGCGAGATGATGATGATCGTCGCCGGGAACGAGGACCGGTTTTCCAACGCGGCCGAGTTCGCCGCCGACCCCGACCTTCTGATCGGTGCACAGCCGGGCACGACTCCCTTCTACGTCGGCATCTACGAGGTGCTGGACGGTGACGAACAGAACCCCCGGATGCGCCTGTTCGAAACCTTCGGTGCGGCCATCCAGGCCCTGCGCACCGGCGACATCGACCTTGCGCTGTCCGACAGCACCGCCGCCAACGGGTATGTGCAGGCCTCGGAGGGCAAGCTGAAGATCGTGGGCGAACCCCTGGGCGCCGAGGATTTCGGATTCATCTTCCCGAAGGGATCAGAGCTTGTCGCGCCCATCAATGCCGCGATCGCCGACATGCGCGAGGATGGCACGCTTGAGGCGCTGAACAAGAAGTGGTTCCTCGACTTCAAGATCGGCGGCTGAGCCTGCCTTCGTGACACCTCCTCCTTCGCGCGATTTTCCCTGGTGGCTGCTGATCGCGGCCACCATTGCGGCCTGGCTGATGTGGCAGGTCGTTGCCGACGATCTGTATTCGCAGATCCTCGACACCCTTCTGCGCGGGGTGTGGATCACGCTTTTCGTCACCACCGTGGGCTTTGCCATGGCCTCGGCGCTGGGGTTGCTGGTGGCGCTGGCGGGGCTGTCGCGCAGCATCGTGATCCGCCAGATCGCCCGCTTCTACGTCGAGATCGTGCGCGGCATCCCCATTCTGGTGCTGCTGCTTTACGTCGCCTTCGTCCTGGCGCCCGCGTTGGTGGCGGCCTGGAACTGGGCCACCGGCTGGGCCGGGTTCGAACCGATGCGCACAAGGGATTTCCCGCTGATCTGGCGGGCGATCCTGGCGCTGGTCATCGGCTATTCCGCCTTCATCGCCGAGGTCTTCCGGGCCGGGCTTCTTTCGGTCGAGATTGGCCAGATCGAGGCGGCGAATGCCCTGGGGCTGAACCGCTGGCAGCGGTTTCGCCACATCGTCTTTCCCCAGGCGATCCGCACCATCCTGCCGCCGCTGGGTAATGATTTCATCGCCATGATCAAGGATTCCAGCCTGGTTTCGGTTCTGGGCGTGCTGGACATCACCCAGTTGGGCAAGGTGACGGCGGCGGGCAACTTTCGCTATTTCGAAACCTACAACGTCGTGGCGCTGCTTTATCTCATCATGACGGTCACGCTGTCGCTGCTGCTGCGCCGGCTTGAGGCGCGGTTGCGACAGGCGCCGCGCTAGCAAGGGGGGGTGGCACAGGACGGCGCAGGGCCCTAGGTATACGGGAAACCCAAACCGGAGCGGCATGATGACGAACCCCCTACTTGACGACTGGCAGACACCTTTCGGCCTGCCGCCGTTTGCCGACATCAAGGACGAAGACTTCGGCCCCGCCTGTGCGGCGGCGCTGGACGAGGCGCGCGAGAATATCGCGAAGATCACGGCCAACCCCGACGAGCCGACCTTCGAGAACACGATCGAGGCGCTGGAACTGGCGGACCGCAAGCTGGGGCAGGTTCTGGGGGTTTTCTACACCCTGGCGGGAAGCGATTCGAACCCCGCACGCGAGGCATTGCAGCGCGAATTCTCGCCCATGCTGGCGGCCTACAGTTCGGAAATCAGCATGAATGTCGAACTCTTCGCGCGGATCGAATCGCTTTGGCTGCAACGGGAAAAGCTGGACCTGACCGAGGAACAGCAGCGTGTCCTGATGCTGACGCGGCGCGGTTTCGTGCGCCAGGGCGCGCAGTTGGAAGGGTTGGCGCGCGACCGGCTGGGGGTGGTGAAACAGCGCCTTGCCGTGCTGGGCACCGAGTTTACCCAGAACCTTCTGGCCGATGAACGATCGTGGTTCATGGAACTGGACGAGGGCGATCTTGAAGGGTTGCCGAAATTCCTGGTGGCCAGTGCCCGTGCGGCGGGGCGTGAGAAGGGCGTAGACCGTCCGGTGATCACGCTGTCGCGGTCGCTGATCGTGCCCTTCCTGCAATTCTCGCCCCGGCGCGACCTGCGCCAGGAGGCCTACGAGGCCTGGACCGCGCGTGGCGCCAATGGCGGCGAAACCGACAACCGCGACATCGCCGCCGAAATCCTGGCCCTGCGGGCCGAGAGGGCGGGCCTTCTGGGCTATGACAGCTTTGCCGAGTACAAGCTGGAAACCGAGATGGCCGGCACACCCGAGGCGGTGCGCGACCTGCTGATGCGGGTCTGGGACCCGGCCCGCGCCGCCGCCGAGGCCGATGCCACGCGTTTGACCGCGATGATGCACGGCGATGGCGCAAACGGCGACCTGGAGCCCTGGGACTGGCGCTATTACTCGGAAAAGCGCCGCGCCGCGGAACACGACCTGGACGAGTCCGAGCTGAAACCCTATCTGCAACTGGACCGGATGATCGAGGCGGCGTTTTCCTGCGCCAACCGCCTGTTCGGGCTGGAATTCAAGCGCATCGAAGAACCCATGTACCACCCCGACGTGCGGGCCTGGGACGTGACGCGCGAGGGCAAGCATCTGGCCGTCTTCATCGGCGATTACTTCGCGCGCGGATCGAAGCGGTCGGGCGCCTGGTGTTCGGCGATGCGCAGCCAGCAGAAACTGGCGGGCGACATCCGGCCCCATGTCATCAACGTGTGCAACTTCGCCAAGCCGGACGCGGGCGAACCGGCGCTGCTGTCCTATGACGACGCGCGCACGCTGTTTCACGAATTCGGCCATGCCCTGCACCAGATGCTGTCGGATGTGACCTATGAATCGGTCTCGGGCACCTCGGTCGCGCGGGATTTCGTGGAGCTGCCCAGCCAGCTTTACGAACACTGGCTGGAGGTGCCCGAGGTTCTGGGTGAATTCGCCACCCATGCCGAAACCGGCGAACCGATGCCGAAAGAGCTGCTGGACCGGCTGCTTGCGGCTTCAACCTATGACATGGGGTTCTCGACGGTGGAATACCTGGCGTCGGCGCTTGTCGACCTCGCGTTCCACGATACCGAGGATGCGCCGGAAGACCCGATGGCCCTTCAAGAAGAGGTGCTGGACAGCATCCAGATGCCCCGCGCCATCCGCATGCGCCACGCCACGCCGCATTTCGCCCATGTCTTCGCAGGAGACGGCTATTCGTCGGGTTACTACAGCTACATGTGGTCGGAAGTGATGGATGCCGACGCCTTCGAAGCCTTCAAGGAGGCCGGCGGCCCCTTCGATGCCAAGATGGCCGCGGCGCTGGAAAAGCAAATCCTGTCGGCGGGCGGCACCCGCGATGCGGCCGAGCTTTACACGGCGTTCCGGGGCAAGATGCCGGGGGTCGAACCCCTGTTGAAGGGGCGGGGCTTGCTGTCGGACGGCTGAACCCGGGGCTGAGCGGGGACGCCTTCGGCGAGAGTATTTGTCACAAAGAAGAAACAGACGCCCCGGGGATGAACCGGGGCGTCTTTTTATCGTTCGGTGAGGATCAGCCGATCAGTTCGACATGCCGATCAGGCCCATGCCTTCCAGCTTCAGCAGAACCTGGTGGGCGCAATGGTCGACGTCGATACCGGTGGTTTCGATCCGCACCTCGGGGTTTTCGGGCACGTCGTAGGGGTCGGAGATACCGGTGAACTCCTTGATCTTGCCTTCGCGGGCCAGCTTGTAGAGCCCCTTGCGATCACGCTTTTCGCAATCCTCGATCGAGGTGGCGACGTGCACCTCGACGAAGGCGCCGAAGGTCTCGACATCTTCGCGCACGGCGCGGCGGGTTGTGGCATAGGGCGCGATGGGCGCACAGATGGCGATGCCGCCGTTCTTGGTGATTTCCGACGCGACATAGCCGATGCGGCGGATGTTCAGGTCACGGTGCTCTTTCGAGAAGCCGAGTTCCGAGCTGAGGTTCTTGCGCACGATGTCGCCGTCCAGAAGGGTGACGGGGCGGCCGCCCATTTCCATCAGCTTGATCATCAGGGCGTTGGCGATGGTCGATTTGCCCGACCCCGAGAAACCGGTGAAGAACACGGTAAAGCCCTGCTGGCTGCGCGGCGGCTTGGTGCGGCGCAGTTCCTTGACCACCTCGGGGAACGAGAACCACTCGGGGATTTCCAGGCCCTCGGCCAGGCGGCGGCGCAGTTCGGTGCCCGAGATGTTCAGGATCGTGACGTTGTCCTTGTCCTCGATCTCGTCGTTGGGTTCGTACTGGGCGCGCTCCTGCACATAGACCATGTGTTTGAAGTCGACCATCTCGATGCCCATTTCCTCCTGGTGCTGGCGGAACAGTTCCTGGGCGTCATAGGGGCCATAGAAATCTTCGCCCTGGCTGTTCTTGCCCGGGCCAGCATGGTCGCGGCCGACGATCTGGTGGGTGCAGCCGTGGTTCTTGCGGATCAGCCCGTGCCAGACCGCCTCGCGGGGGCCGGCCATGCGCATGGCCAGGTTCAGCAGGCTCATGGTGGTGGTGGCGCTGGGATACTTGTCGAGAACCGCCTCGTAGCAGCGGACGCGGGTGAAGTGATCGACATCGCCCGGCTTGGTCAGGCCGACGACCGGGTGGATCAGCAGGTTGGCCTGGGCTTCCTTCGCGGCGCGGAAGGTCAGCTCCTGGTGGGCGCGGTGCAGGGGGTTGCGGGTCTGGAAGGCCACGATGCGGCGCCAGCCCATCTTGCGGAAATAGGCGCGCAGTTCGTTCGGGGTGTCGCGGCGGGCGCGGAAATCGTAATGCACCGGCGGCTGGATGCCGGTGACGGGGCCGCCCAGATAGACCTTGCCGGCCTGGTTGTGCAGGTAGTTGACGGCAGGGTGGGCCACATCATCGGCGCCGAAGACCTTTTCGGCCTCGACCGATTTGTTCGGCACCCACTTGTCGGTCACGGTCATGGTGGCAAGGATCACGCCTTCCTGGTCGCGCAGGGCGATGTCCTGGCCGACTTCGATCGTGTCGGCGTATTTTTCCGAAACGTCCAGGTTGATGGGCATGGGCCAGAGCGAACCGTCGGCCAGGCGCATGTTCTCGACGACGCCGTTATAGTCGGCCTCGGTCAGGAACCCCTTGAGGGGGTTGAAGCCGCCGTTCATCAGCAGCTCCAGGTCGCAGATCTGGCGCGGCGTCAGATCCCACGAGGGGAGATCGGTGGCTTCGACCTTCAACTTCTGGGCGCTGTCGTAGGAGACATAGAGTTCGGGGATGGGTGCCAGGTTGTTCTGCATCAATTTGGTCCTGTGGTTGAATGGCATGAGGCCCGAGGAAGAACCGGTCAGCTCCGCATGAAGCGCGTCGTATTCGGCGAACTTCCGGGCCAGAAACTGATCGGTGAGGCGGTTTTTCTCGGCCGCCCCACGGGAGGTAATGGAATAGGCGTAACGGGCCCTTTTGTCGGGCCCGTCACGGTCGGATATGGTGGCGAAACCCTGTTCGACGGCCGAGCGCAGAAGTGCGTTGAACCGCCCCAGCGATACGCCGATGGCCTGCGCCATGACGCGCTGGGATGCCTCGGGCGCGCGATCCAGCTGCCGCAGCAGGCGGAACATCTGGTCCTCCTGGTCAGAGGCAAGTCGGGAAGGGGAGGCGGCCATGGGTCATCCCATTTCGTTCATGCATGAACAAATACAACAAATGTATGTTCAGGCAAGAACAAACTTTTTGCGTTCTATGGAGTGATGGCCCCGATAGATGGCGCTTGGGCCGAAAGTCGTTCGCAAGCAACGTTTTGGGAAAGCCGGGGGCAAGCCGGGGCGCAGGCGGAAAGCCGCCATGCGCCCCGTGCGAGGTTTGATCAGTGGCCTGCGACCAGCGGCGCGCCGTGGCCCAGTGGTTCGGTGGTGTCGACGCCCTCCTGCTGGCCATGTTCGGCCAGGAACCGCTCGGCCTCCAGCGCGGCCATGCAGCCCATGCCGGCACTGGTGACGGCCTGGCGATAGATATGGTCGGTCAGGTCACCCGCCGCGAAAACCCCGGGAATCGAGGTCGCGGTGCTGTCGGGTTTGGTGACGACATAGCCGCCGAACTGGGTTTCAAGTTGATCCTTCACCAGTTCCGACGCCGGCGCATGGCCGATGGCGACAAAGAACCCCTTGCAGGGAATCTCGGTGATCTCGCCCGTTTCGACGTGCTTTGCGCGAACCCCTTCGACGCCAAGCGGGTTCTCGGCACCGAAAACCTCGTCGATCTGATGATCCCACAGGATTTCGACCTTGGGA
The DNA here is from genome assembly GCF_020529025.1 of Oceaniglobus trochenteri. Lineage (GTDB taxonomy): Bacteria > Pseudomonadota > Alphaproteobacteria > Rhodobacterales > Rhodobacteraceae > Oceaniglobus > Oceaniglobus trochenteri. The sequence goes on along the minus strand of NZ_JACNMM010000002.1, from coordinate 660,684 downwards.
TTGTTCATCAGCCGGTGTTGCAGGATCTTCTCGCAGCGCAATTCGTCACGGCGGTGCACCAGGGTGACCTTGCTGGCGAAGTTGGTGAGGAACAGCGCCTCTTCCACGGCGGTATTGCCGCCGCCCACAACCACAACCTCGGCGCCGCGATAGAAGAAACCGTCGCAGGTGGCGCAGGCCGAGACGCCGAATCCCTTGAATTTCTCTTCCGAGGGCAGCCCCAGCCATTTCGCCTGGGCCCCCGTGGCAAGGATCAGCGCGTCGGCGGTATAGGTGGTGCCGCTGTCGGTCTGAGCGGTGAAGGGGCGCTTCGACAGATCGACGGACGAAACGTAATCGGCCACGATCTCGGCGCCCATGTCCTTGGCGTGCTGCTCCATGCGCACCATCAGGTCGGGCCCCATGATCGAGGATTCGCCGGGCCAGTTTTCAACGTCGGTGGTGATGGTAAGCTGGCCGCCCGGTTGCAGCCCCTGGATGAGGACCGGTGAGGTCATGGCGCGGGCGGCATAGACGGCAGCCGTGTATCCGGCCGGCCCCGAGCCGATGATCAAAACCTTGACGTGTCGCGTATCTGCCATTTCGGCCCCCAATTCCGGCGTTTCCGTAGGCGGATATAGTCGCGGGGGCGGGATGGTGAAACCCCCTCTGGTGCGGGGGTGCCTGTGGGCGGGGTGGATGGCGCGGGTGGTTTTCGGATATTGCGCAAGGTTGAAACATTGTTGCGCGGGCTGCGTATCTGGCGTAAGCTTCGGCAACTTTTCTCAGAGGCAGCCATGGCGTCCCACAAGCTCGATTCGATCGACCGAATGATTCTGTCCGAACTTCAGGCGGATGGTCGGATGACCAACGTGGAATTGGCCCGCCGGGTCGGCATTTCCGCGCCGCCCTGCCTGCGCCGGGTGCGCACCCTGGAAGAGGCGGGGTATATCCGCGGCTATCACGCCACGGTCAATGCCCGTGCCCTGGGGTTCGAGGTGCAGGTTTTCGCCATGGTGGGCCTGCAAAGCCAGGCCGAGGCCGATCTTTCCGCCTTCGAGGCGCGCTGTCGCGACTGGCCGCTGGTGCGCGAATGCCACATGCTGAACGGCGAGGTCGATTTCATCCTGAAATGCGTGGCGCCCGATCTTTCGACCTTCCAGTCGTTCCTGACCGAACAGCTGACCTCGGCTGCCAACGTGGCCAGCGTCAAGACGTCGCTGGTGATCCGGGGCGCCAAGGACGAACCCGGCGTTCCCTTCGATGTGCTTGAGGCACGACTGAACAAGGACGCCTGAGGCGCGTCAGGCGTCCTTGCGCTCCAGCGCGTCCAGCCGGGCCTTCAGCACGTCGTTTTCCTCGCGGGCCTTCTGGGCCATGGCGCGCACGGCGTCGAATTCCTCGCGCGTGACGAAATCACGGTCGGCCAGCCAGCGGTCCATCATGGATTTCATGGCGGTTTCCGCTTCGGTGCGGGCGCCCTGAGCGACACCCATGGCATTGGTCATCAGTTGCGAGATGTCGTCGAATATCTTGTTGCGGGTCTGCATGGCGCCCTCCGGTATGCGTTCGGTTGGTATATGGTCCGCCGACGCGCAATTCTCAAGGTTGACTTCACCGGCATTCGGGGGTGTTCCTGCGCCCATGATATACGCGATCCCCTTTCCCGACATCTCCCCCGAGATCTTCTCGATCGATCTGGGCGGGTTCACCTTTGCGCTGCGCTGGTATGCCCTCGCCTATATCGTGGGCATTGTCCTGGGGTGGCGGCTGGCCGTGATGGCAGTGCGGCGCGACGGGCTGTGGCCCGGTGGCGTCGCCCCGATGGAACCCGGCGCGGTCGAGGAACTGATCACCAACGTGATTCTGGGCATCATCATCGGCGGGCGGCTGGGGTTCGTGCTGTTCTATCAGCCGGCCCATTATCTGGCCAATCCGCTGGAAATTCCGATGATCTGGCAGGGGGGCATGTCGTTTCACGGCGGCATGCTGGGCGTCACGCTGGGCGGGCTGATCTTTGCCTGGCGGCGCAAGGTGCCACTGCTGAGCATCTGCGACCTGATGGCGCTTGGCACGCCGCCGGGCCTCTTGCTGGGGCGGCTGGCCAATTTCATCAACGCTGAGCTTTGGGGCCGCCCGACCGATGCTCCCTGGGGCGTGATCTTCCCGGGCGAGGCGGCGCAGGATTGCCCCCTGGTCGAGGGGCTGTGCGCGCGCCATCCGTCGCAGCTTTACGAAGCGGGGCTTGAGGGGCTTGTCCTGGGGGCGCTGCTGATCGGGCTGGTGTTCTTCGCGCGCTGGCTGCGGACGCCCGGCGCGGTCATGGGGGTGTTCCTGGCTGGCTATGGCGCGGCGCGGATCTTTGTCGAACTGTTCCGCCAGGCCGATGCCCAGTTCATCACGGCGACAAATCCCATGGGCTATGTCCTGCAATTCGGGCAGGCGGGGCTTTCCATGGGGCAGCTTCTGTCCCTGCCGATGATCGTGCTGGGCCTTGGCCTTATCCTCTGGGCGCGGGGCCGGGCGGCTTGACCCGGCTGGCGGATATCCTGCTGCGCCAGATCGCGGTGCAGGGCCCGCTGAGCGTTGCCGATTACATGAACGCCTGCCTTCTGCACCCCGAACATGGCTATTACACCACGCGCACGCCATTCGGCGCGGCGGGCGATTTCATCACCGCGCCCGACATCAGCCAGGTCTTCGGCGAACTGATCGGGCTGTGCCTGGCGCAGGCCTGGCTGGACCGGGGGGCGCCCGCGCCCTTCATCCTGGCCGAGCTTGGGCCGGGGCGCGGCACGCTGATGGCCGATGCCCTGCGCGCCACCCGCGCCGTGCCTGGGTTTCACGCCGCGATGCAATTGCACCTGGTCGAGGCATCGCCGGCGTTGCGGGCGCAGCAGGCGCAGGCGCTGACCGGTTTCGCCCCCCAGTGGCACGACAACGTGACCGACCTGCCGGACCTGCCGCTGTTTCTTGTCGCCAACGAATTCTTCGATGCCCTGCCGATCCGCCAATTCCTGCGCAGCGGCGACGCCTGGCGCGAACGGGTGGTGGGGGCGCGGGATGGTGCACTGGTTTTCGGGCTGACCGATCCGATCGCGCCACCCGCGCTGGCCGACCGCCTGGCCGACACTTCCGAGGGCGACATGGTGGAAACCTGCGCCCCCGCCGCCGCCCTGGCCGAACACATCGGCGGGCGGATCGCCGCGCGGTGCGGTGCGGCCCTGATCGTGGATTACGGCAGCGAGATATCGCTGGGCGATACCTTCCAGGCGGTGCGCGCCCATGAAAAGGTGCCGCCTCTGTCGCTGCCGGGGCAGTGCGACCTGACCGCCCATGTGGCCTTTGGCCCGATGGCGCGCAACTTGGCCTGCGCCGTCGCGCCCCTGACCGAACAGGGCGCGTTTCTTGACCGGCTGGGCAGCGGGCCACGCCACGGTGCCCTGGCCCGTGGCCGCGACGAAGCGGTGATCGAATCCCTCGTGCGTGCGCATCACCGGTTGACCCACCCGTCGGAAATGGGACAATTGTTCAAGGTGCTGGCACTTTACTCCGACGACGGGCCGGCCCCGGGGGGAACGGGCGCATGACCATCGAAATCATCACGACCAAAAGCCTGAAACCTGTCGCCCACGGGTTCTTCACCCGTCGTGGCGGGGCGTCGTCGGGCGTGTTTCAGGGGTTGAACTGCGGCAAGGGATCGTCGGACCAGGCCGATATCGTGCGCATCAACCGCGCCCGCGTCGCCCGCGAAATGGGGGTGGAGCCCGAGGCCCTTGTCACCCTGAACCAAGTGCATTCCGCCGATGTGGTTCATGTGACCGCCCCCTTTTCGGGGGCCTTGCCGCGCGCCGATGCCATGGTGACGGCGACGCCGGGCCTGGCCCTGGGCATCCTGACCGCCGACTGCCAGCCGGTGCTTTTCGCGGACGCCGAAGCCGGGGTCATTGGCGGTGCCCATGCCGGGTGGAAGGGCGCCATCGGCGGCGTGCTTGAGGCGACCATCGAGGCGATGATTGCCCTGGGGGCGCGGCGCGAAGCGATTGTCGCGGTGGTCGGCCCCTCGATCAGTCAGCGCAACTACGAGGTGGGGCCGGAGTTCCTTGAATCCTTCCTGGATGAAGACCCCGACCACGCCCGTTTCTTCGCGGGTGGTGCGGCGGGCAAGGCGCATTTCGATCTGCCCGGTTTCGGGTTGCATCGCCTGCGCGAGGCCGGAATTGCCCATGCGGAATGGACGCGCCACTGCACCTATGCCGACCCGGACCGTTTCTATTCCTACCGGCGCAGCGTCCATCAGCGCGAAGCGGATTATGGCAGGCTGATCGCGGTCATTCGGCTTTAGCGGAGGCAAATGCGGCGCAGGCACTGCAATTGTGGCGGCATTCGGGCAGGGTTGCCACGTTGTTAACCCTGTTGGCCCAGAAAAGAACCAAACCTTAACCATTGCGCGCCTTGGGGTGGCCCGATTTCAGGGCGACAAAGGATGCATCGAAAGATGTAACGGCCCACCGGCCATCCGAGCAGAAGTCAGGAGCAGATCATGGGTATCAAGCGTCGTTGGTTGCAGAGCGCCCTGGACGAGACAAGGAAGCCCCAGCCGAAAATGCCGTGGCAGGTGCGCAAGATGGTCGTTGCGATGCCCAAGGCGGCAGAACTGGTCACGGCCGGCCGGATGGCATCGATCTGAACCGCTGATTGTTCGGCAATGTGAAACAAGGGCGCCCCACGGGCGCCTTTTGTGCTAGTTGCGGGTCTTTCGTTCACGATCCAACCGCGCCGCCAGGGTGACGGCCCCATTGTTCACGATGCGATGACGCCATTGATGCCGGGGCGGACACGATCCATTGAGTGCGGCCCGATTGTTTACCTACTTGTTTGATTTTGAATGATTTAAATTGACTCGTGGTCACGCTGGTGGCACGGTTGAGAGACCAACTGCACATTCGGTGGGGGCCGATGCAGTGTGGACAGACCGGAAGGCTGCTCGCATGACATACTCCCGCCAGGCGCTCTCGGGCGCTGCAAATGGAACGACCTCCACGCAATGGACCGTGCGCCGCCGTACCGTGCCCCGTGTCGAGGATCGCCCGACGCGCCGCTTCTCCGTTCAGTGGATCGACCGGCTGGGCAATTTCGATGAGCTTGCACGCGTCGCTCCGGCGATCCCCCTGTTCGAGGATGCCTTTTCGGCCTTCGGACGCGGCACGCTGATTCCCACCATCAACGGCCCGGTCGCCATCGAGGATCTGGTGCCCGGTACGCCGGTGGAAACCACCACCGGCCTTGCTCCGCTGATGTGGACGGGCGCAATGACCGTGGTGCCGGGCAGCGCCGCGCAGGAGGTTGCGCCGCTTCGCATGTACCGCATTGCCGCCGATGCCTTCGGGCTGGGCCGCCCGATGCCCGATCTGTTGCTGGGGCAGGGGGCCCGGCTTTTGAACCGGGGTGCCGCGGTGCGCGCGGCCCATGGCACCGAGGCCGTGCTGGAACCTGTCGGGCCCATGGCGGACGGCGTCAGCGTGATCGAGATTCACCCGGTTTCGACGATCCAGACCTATCACCTAGGCTTCATGTCGCACCGCACCGTTCTGGCCAACGGGGTCGAGGTGGAAAGCATGCACCCCGGCACGCTGAACCCGAACCGTATCGAACCCTCGCTGCTGTCGCTTTACCTGTCGATGTTTCCCCATGTGCGCCAGATCGCCGATTTCGGGCGGCTCAGCTTTCCGCGGGTCGGCAGCGACGCCCGGGCCGGCATGTTCGCCGCCTGAGCGTTCAGACGCAAACGGCAAGGGGCGGTGCCTGGGCGGTATCGCCCCTTGCGGTCTTTGGCGTATGCAGTCCTTATCGGCCCTGACCCATGGCGGGCCAACCAGATGAGGAACCAGGGGTGAGCGAATTGCCAGCGGGCCGACCCGACACCGCCGAAGAACAGCACCTGTCTGTCCTGTCGGTGCTGCGCAAGCATGCTGCGGTCATCGTCACCTTCCTGCTGTTCGTGGCGGGCACCTATGCGCTTTACCGCCTGTTGGCCCCGCTTGACCTGTCGCGCGTGATGGCCAGCCTGCGCGCCGCATCAAGCAGCAGCATCATGGCCGCGATCGTGGCGACGGTCTTTGGATATCTCGCGCTGATCGGATACGATTGGTCGGCCCTGCGCCATATCGGCAAGCGCCTGCCGCTGCCCACAATCGCGCTGGGGGGCTTTCTGGGCTATGCCTTCGGCAATACCATCGGGCTGAGCGCGGTGTCGGGCGGTGCCGTGCGCTATCGGATCTATTCCGCCCTGGGACTGGATGCCTACGACGTGGCCGCCATCGCCTCGTTCGCGGCGCTGTCCTATGGCATCGGGGCCACGCTGATCGGGCTGGCCGCGCTGGCCTGGCACCCGGCCGAGATCGTGCAGATGACCGCGCTTGCCCCCCATGTCATCCGGCTGTGGTCGCTGATTGCGGTGGGCCTGGGGGTTCTGGCGCTTGTGGTGCTGGCCTTGCGGGGCGGCACCCTGCGCATCGGGCGCTTTGCGCTGAAGGCGCCGTCGCTGGGCACGCTGGCGGCGCAACTGGTGTTCACCGCCATCGAAATCTGCATGGGCACGCTGGTTCTTCATGTCCTGCTGCCGCCCGGTGCGCTGCCGTTTTCCAACCTGGTGATCGTCTATGCCATCGCCACCATGGTGGGCATCGCCAGCCATGTGCCCGGCGGTGTCGGCGTGTTCGAAAGCGTGGTGATCGCGGCCTTGCCCGGCCATGTGCCCCTGAACGATGCGGTCACGGCCCTGCTGCTGTTCCGGCTGATCTATTTCCTGCTGCCTTTCCTCGCGGGTATGGCGGTTCTGTCGGTGATGGAGGCCTGGGCGGTGACGGGGCGTCGGTTGCGCCGCGCCAGCGCCCTGACGCCGGTTCTTGCCGCGGGCATGGGCATGGTGCCCCTGGCCATGGGGTTCCTGGTGCTGGCCTCGGGGCTGTTCATGATGCTGGCGGGGCTTCTGCCCAACCCCGCTGCCACGGCCGAAGACCTGGAATCGATCCTGCCGCTGGCCATGATCGAGGGCAGCGCGCTGGTGTCCAGCATTCTGGGCGCCTTCCTGGTGGTGCTGTCGGTCAGCCTGTTCCGCAAGTCGCGTCAGGCCTACTGGATCGTTGCGGGGCTTTTGCTGCTGGGCATCGCGACGGCGGCCTTCAAGACCCGCGATGTGGAGCGTGTCGTTTTGCTGACCGTCATGCTGGCGATCCTGCTGCCCTATCGCAGCGCCTTCGGGCGCACCGCCCGGATCGCCCAGGGGCTGTGGTCGGTGCAATGGGTGGGCATGATCCTGTCGATCCTTTTTGCCTTGGGGCTGACCTGGCTTCTGGTGCATGCCAATGCCGCGCCGGGGGGCGTGGCCTGGTGGCAGATCGGGGCCGACATGCCCTCGGTCACGGCGGGGCGCGCCGGGCTGGCGGCGGCGGTGGTGCTGGCGCTGGGGGTGCTGTCTTCGGCCCTGCGCACCGCCCGCGTGCGGATGCGCCCGCCCGATGCCGATGCCCTGAACGAGGCGCAGCGCATCATCGACGCCCAGGGGCAGGGGGGCGACATGCTGGCCCTGACCGGCGACAAGATGCTGATGTTTGCCGAGAACAGCGGCGCTGTCCTGTCCTACGGGGTGAAGGGCGCCTCGTGGATTGCCCTTGGCGCCCCCACGGGGGGCAATACGGCGCGCACCGAACTGGCCTGGGCCTTTCACGATGCTGCCCGCGCCGCCGGCGCGCGGCCTGTGTTCTACGAGATCCCCGAGGATTTCATCCAGACCGCCCTCGACATGGGGTTGTCGCTGCACAAGATGGGCGAAGAGGCGATCATTCCGCTGGCCGACTTCTCGCTTGACGGGCCGGAGCGCAAGAAGTTGCGCGCCAGCCACGCCCGGGCAAGCCGCGACGGCCTGACGTTCGATCTGTTGTCGCCGCCGCATTCCGATGCCCTGCTGGGCGAACTGGCCGGGGTGTCCGACGACTGGTTGGCGCTGCATGCGGCGCGGGAAAAGCGGTTCTCGGTCGGGCGGTTCGATCGGGCCTGGCTGAACCGCTGGCGGATCGCGGTCGTGCGGTCGCAGGGCCGGATCGTGGCCTTCGGCAATATCCTTGAGGCGCAGCAATCGCGCAGCGCCGCCATCGACCTGATGCGCCACGCAAAGAACGCGCCGTCAGGCAGCATGGAGTACCTGTTCACGGCCCTGATGCTGCGCCTGAAGGACGAAGGCGGCGCCCGTTTCAGCATGGGCATGGTGCCCTTTGCCGGGTTGTCGACCCATCCGGGCGGCGCAAAACATGGCGATCTGTGGATCCGCTTCGGCACGCTGATCTATCAGCACGGTGACCGGTTCTACAATTTCGAGGGGCTGCGCCGGTTCAAGGCCAAGTTCGACCCCGAGTGGCATCCGCGATACCTGTGCTGCCGCACCGTCCTTCCACCGGTCGCACCGCTGGCCGATGCTGCCCGGTTGATTGCGGGGTCGGCGCGGGGCATCATCGGCAAATAGCCCGCCGTCCGCGGGCCGTTCAGTGTGAGTTCGCCCATGTTCGCCCCCCTTCGCCTGGCCATGTTGCCGCTGCTGATCGCCCTTGCCCCCTTGCCAGCGGCGGGCGAGACCTTTCGCGCCATGCTGGGCGGTCGCACGCTGGGCACGCTGGACTATGCGCCGGGGCTCTTGCGCACCACGCTGGACAACACGCCGCTGGGGGTGGGCGACGGCGTGTTCGAGGGACGGTCGCGCGCCGCCCGCACCGAGGCGGGGCAGCGGGTTCTGCACTATACCGGCGAAAGCCGCGCGCCCGGTGAATCGCGCCGGATTTCCGTGGTTCTGGACAAGGGGCGGGTGATCGACACGGTGATTTCCCCGGCAAGCGAACGCACCGCCCTGTCGGACCCGGGCAAGGTGCCGCAGGGCGTGCTTGACCCGGTCGAAGCCTTCGGGCGGATGATCGGCGCCGGGGGCTGTCCGGCGGCTTTCCGCATCTATGACGGCCGGCGGGTCATCCAGGTAACGCCGAAATCGGCCGGAACCGAGGGCGGGCGCACGACCTGCGCCATGGCCTATGATGTGATTGCCGGGCCGGGGCACCTTTCGCCCTTCCGGTTCAAGTCGCTGAACCTGGGTCTGGTCTATGACGGGGCCACCCTGGTCGAGATCGCGGTCAGCACCGGGCCCTTTGCCCTGCGCCTGGTCCGGTAGCGGAACCCTGACCGGGGTGGGGCGCGTTGATCCATGACTGCGTTTGAGCGAAAGGCCGGTTTCCATGCCCCATGACCACGATCACGGGCTTGACGCGCATTCGGGTGATCGTCGCGTCGGAATTGCCATCATCGCCAACCTTGCCCTGACCGCCGCCCAGATCGTCGGCGGCATCCTGTCGGGCAGCCTGGCGCTGATCGCCGATGCCCTGCACAACTTTTCCGATGTCGCCTCGCTGGTCATCGCATTCGGTGCGCGCAAGATCGCCCGCCGTCCCGCCGACCGGCGCATGACCTTCGGATATGGCCGGGTCGAGGTGGTGGCCGCCCTTGTCAATTACACTACGCTGATCGTCGTCGGGCTTTACCTTGTCTACGAGGGGGGAATGCGGTTCATCGACCCGCCCGAGGTGGCCGGGTGGCTGGTGATCGTGATGGGGGCTGTCGCGCTGATCGTCGATGCGCTGACGGCCCTGCTGACCTGGTCGATGCAGAAGGACAGCATGAACATCCGCGCGCTGTTCCTGCACAACCTTTCCGATGCCCTGGCCTCGGTCGCGGTGATCGTCGGGGGCACGCTGATCCTGCTTTACGATATCCGCTGGGTCGATCCGGCGATCACCATCCTCATCGCGCTCTACATCCTCTGGCTGGCCTTCAGCGAGATCGGCGGGACCAACCGTATCCTGATGCTGGGCAGCCCGCCGGACATCGACACCGATGCCGTGATCGACGCGGTTGCCGCCGAAGGGGTGGCCGATGTGCACCACGCCCACTTCTGGCAGATGCAGGAACACGCGGCGGCCCTGGATGCGCACGTGGTGCTGCACGATGCAAGCTGGCAGGAAATCGACGGCATCAAGGCCGCCATCAAGGCGGTGCTGTCCGAACGCTTCGCCATCTCGCATTCGACGCTGGAGTTCGAACGCGCCGGGCGGGCCTGCATCAACCCCGACCGCATCGGGCACGCCGAGCGGCGCTGAACCCGGCCGGTTCTGCCGCCTGAAGGGCGAAAAAGCGCGATTCTTGTAATGAGACACCAAGTACTGCAGTGAGCCCGGAAGAGGCCGGACAACATCGGAAGATGCCGGACGCCCAATAAAATAGGGCTCGCTGACCGGCTGCTCGGACGGGAATGACGATGAGAGCATGTTCTGCACCCCAGTACCCCGTTCAGAAAAGTGGTGTACTTCGCGGTGGGCGCAGACAGGGCCTGAGATGATCCGCGCAAGTCGCTAAGGCCTGTTAAAACCACGTTAAATGACCCCTTCAACGCGCGACGAGCGCTGATAATCATCATTTATGTTAACCGGAAACCGGGACGCCGAGCGCCCAGTTGGGGGCGGACGTCCCAGAACGGGATTTTTCGTGTAGCAGCAAAGGATTGGCCTGAGAGCAACGCGAGCGGAGTCTGGTCAAACTGGGACGCGATTTCCGCCTGATTTCCCTATAGACCGTCATTGGCCGCGCCAGTGGCCAGAAACATTGATCTGCCCGAATGACTGTGCGACGGTGATCTCCGGAGGTCTCCTATGGGCGCGAATTCGAAGATAGAATGGACAACTCACACGTTCAATCCGTGGTGGGGCTGCACGAAAGTATCCGAGGCATGCAAGCATTGCTACGCGGAGGCTTGGGCAAAGCGTGTTGGCCAGAACGTATGGGGCCCGAAGCCGGAACGGCGGCAGTTGAGCGATACGCACTGGCGACAACCGCTCAAGTGGAACCGTGACGCAGAGGGTGCCGCCGAACGACCCCGTGTCTTTTGTGCGTCCATGGCGGATGTTTTCGAGGATCGCGAGGAGTTGGTACCGCTGCGAGCACGACTGTTCGATCTAATTGAAGAAACTCCCAATCTCGATTGGCTATTGCTGACGAAGCGCCCGCAGAACGTAGCCAGGATGGCGAAATGGCAAGCTGAGTGGCCGGACAATGTCTGGCTCGGAACGACAGTTGAACTGCAGCACCGAGCCGACGAGCTTTTGCCCTACCTGGCCGCAATACCCGCCAAGGTAAGGTTCATCTCCGCTGAACCCCTTCTAGGGTCGCTGGCCATCGAGCCTTGGCTGGAGACGACAATCGATTGGGTGATTACAGGTGGCGAGAGCGGACCGAAAGCACGTCCAGCATCACCCGAGTGGTTCCGATCTTTGCATTCACAATGCATGCGCACCGAGACAGCGTTTCATTTCAAGCAATGGGGCGACTGGGCGCCCGGCGATGGTATTAACATGCTGCTCGCAGACAGGGCGAAAGAGGCCCGAGCGGCAGATGGCACACGGATGCTACGTGTCGGCAAGAAAATTGCAGGGCGAAAACTGGACGGACTGGAATGGGATCAGCTTCCCGCGGCAAAGGCCTGGTAGAACAGGCCGAACTATTTTCGTTGGAGGATCTCGCGCCGCCCAAAGCGCAAGCGAGTTTCAAACTGGATTCTCCCAGGTCTCCGGCCAGAGGCTTTAACAGGGCCCCGGATCAAACAGTGTCCAAAAGCAAGCTGATTGCCGGATATCTGGCGAAGTATCAGTTTGTCACAAAAGGTGGCCTTTACATCGACGGATTTGCGGCACCGCAAAAGCGAGATGATGAAACTGCCTGGACGGCCAGGCGTGTTCTGGAGATAAATCCGCCAAGGATCAGGCGCTTGTGGTTGTGCGACAACGACCCCAAAGGCCTTCTGCAGTTGCGCCGTCTGAAGGCGGCGCATCACCGCAAGCCTGCGTTTCGCCATGTCTCAATCATGGAAGGAGACTTCAACGAAACCGTTAAAACCATTCTCATGGCGGGGCGAATGTATAAGAGAACGCCTGTCTTTGCGTTGCTCGATCAACGAACGGCAGAATGTCACTGGAGTACCGTCCAACTCTTGGCCAGGAAGGCCGGAGTGCGGAAGATCGAACTGATGTATTTTTTAGGAACCTCGTGGATACATAGATCACTGACACAGTCTCGAACTCCTGCACGGACAACGCAGTTGGACAAGTGGTGGGGCGGAGATACGTGGCGTTCTCTGGTCGAATTGACCCAGCAGGATCTTGCGCTCCATGTGGCGAACAGGTTCATCAAAGAATTGGGGTATAGTTACGTCAAGCCCTATCCGATCCTCCAGCGCGATGGGGAAAAAAAGGTGGCCTTCTATCTGATCCACGCCAGCGATCATCCTGATGCCCCAAAGCTAATGGGTCGGGCGTATCTGGACGTCGTCGGTGATATTGCCCGATCACCGGTTGATTCACAGAGAAATTGGCTGGACGACCCAGCGCCATAGCCAACGGTCAAAATCGGTCCATCCCCCACCTGCACCGCTCACGGCCAGTATCTGCAGGATATTTTCTACCGGACCGCGCTGTGGATCCAGTCGGCCGCGACAGACACATTGTACGCTTCAAGCGCGATGTTCATGTCGCGCAGCCACGATCCGGTATATCGTTTCACGACAGGTTTGCCGTCGATAGACTTCATGTTGCCCATCAGCAGTACGAACAATGGGAGGGGGCTGCCATGCGTTGACGGCACACCCCAACTCGCTTGGCAGCCCGCTTCACGGGCGGTATCCGCGTCTAGAAAATAGATGGCCTCGCCGTCTTCGGTAAGAACCAAACGTTCAAAGTCCTCCTTCGCGAGGCGTGAAACCTGAAGAAGGATCATCAGCCCTGCTGCCGATAGAGTGTCGCCCGGAACGGAGATGACCTCGACCCTGAGGTCACCCGCCTGAAGGCTGATTCCCAATTCAAAGCCATGCGTGAACTCTGATTGGTTCAGGTGATCCGCCAAGTTCTCAACCGGAACCGAATATGGTTTGAGATGTGCAACGTTTGGATAAGGATTTTGCCACGACGAACAGTCAGCGGCGAAAGCAATGCTGGTGGACATGAAGATGATCGCCGTCGAAAGCTTGAACACTCTGCCTCTCCCTATGTCGTCACCAGATGATCTGCTCAATGATGCTGTGGTTGTTGCTGTTGAAGTGCGGGTGCACACACATCGTCTTTCTCGAAGGAGGCAACAAGCGGTTCCCCGGTCATCTCTTCTCTCCCATACGGACGGCCGTGCCACTCACGGCCACGATCAGCATGTTGGTCGAGGCGGCGCTGGTCGACAGGCTGTGATAGTCGATGTCCACGGCAACCACGGCGTCGCCGCCCAGGTCGGCGGCCTTGAGCCGCAGATCCTCGAACGCTGCCTCGCGCGCCTCTGCCAGCGTCTTCTGAACCGTGCCGCTGCGTCCCCCGAAGATGTCACGCAGATTCGCCAAGGCATCCTTGAACAGGTTCATGCCAAGAACAACTTCGCTCGCCACAATCCCGAGCCGCTCCACTTCGCCAATGTGCGTCTCGGTGGTGAGGAGGATCGCACGGTTGCGAGTTGCTTGAGCTTGTTTGTGGGAGGCCTGACCTGCAGCCTCTAACACGCAGTCTGTACACTTCGCCCCCTTGTAGTCTACGAGAGCGCCGCCGAATTTCGTACCACAGAGTTCACATGTCGCCATTTTGATGTTTGTTCTCTCGAATCAGTACCATCTATTTTGAAGTATTGCCTTGTTTCTCGAGGTCCTTGCGGTATCGGCCATCCTTCGATGTTTGCTTCGCTTGTCTGTCCAGCTGTGCCCGTGCCAAACGACACGACCGAGAATTCGAAATCCGTCGCCGTCTCGTTCCGTGCGGGCCTCGGTCGGATAATCCGGATTATCCGAAAGCAATAACAACTGGTCAGCGAGCCACTCGATCCGCTTTATACGTGCGTCACCCGTCACGTCGATGAAGGCATAGATGTGTCCGTCACGCAGATCTTGCATCCGGCGGTCAATCAAGACCAAGTCACCATCCATTAGACGGGGCTCCATGCTGTCCCCTTTTACCGTGACCACCATGCAACGGTCCGCGATCAGACCTTCCCGTGCTAGCCAGTCGGACCGGAAGGCAACTGGTGCAAGCGGCTGTGTGTTGTCGCCGTTCGCGCCCGGGCCGGCGGACAGCTGGGCATCGTAGCGCCTGATCTCGTGATAGTCGGCCAATGGCTTCTGGTCATCCTGATCGCTGTCGGTGTTGCTGCATGGCTGTCTCGGCAAACCGAAATACAGCTCCAAGTTTAAGACTTGAGCCAATTTTGAGAGGTTCTCTAAGGACGGCATCCCATGTCGCTCGCGACGCATGTTCGAAATGAGTGTGCGATTGCCAACCGCCGCCTCAGAAGCGCCTGCGATGGTCCATCCCATCTCAGCGATCCGGTCTTCTATGACCTTCAGTATGTCCGCCTTCTCCATGTTGGCAGTTCTGCCAATAAATAAGCGCACCCGCAAGTTCCCTCTTGACGTTGGCACGTAAGCCAATATTAGATGTTGGCATGAACGCCAATAATGATATCCGAAACATACTGTTTCTTGCCGAGGCCTTCGGTCGTCACCGGAACCTGCAGCGCAGCACTGTGAGCCTGCGATCAGCAGGGCGTGGTGGGTATTTCGAGCTGCTGGAAAATAGCCGGGCTGGCATGACGTTATCCCGTCGCGATCGAATACTCGTTTGGTTCGCTGAGAACTGGCCGAGCGATCTCGAATGGCCACAGGATATTCCGCGCCCCACTCCCTGCAAAAAGGAGACTGCCCGATGATCGTCCGTGATCCCAGTTCCCAAAGGCCGCGGCCCCGCGCAGCTGAGCGGCCTGCGGGCATCATTGCCGGCATTACCACCTATGACGATGGCGCGGTGGTCATCGCGTTGTCCGAGCGCACGCTTGAATTACTTCTTGACGAGGGTGTGTCGCTGAACAAGTTCCTTGGCGTGGTGCAGTTCGACCAGTTGATGCATCGGCGCCGGACGATCGACGCTGACGTTTCAGCGCCTCTGGGTTTCCTGAAGGAACCAGTCGATCCAATGATCGAGACTGTCCAGCGCAAGGTCACTTTGCGTGCCCATAGCCTGCGCCGTTTTCAGGCGAAGCTCGGCCTCTTCTTTCGTAGGCCCGATCAGCGCCGGGTTGGCGCGACAGGCGGCCACCGTGAAGGATAATGCCAAAGTGGATTGTGCGAAAACATCCGCGCGCAAGGCCGTCAACTCGGCCTGCAATTCCGAAATCCTAGCCTTGTCCGACATGCCATTGCACCTTTCCGCCCGGTCCCTGAGCGAACCTAGCAGCGCGCCGTCGGGTTCGGGAACCCCAATTCAATGTGCGCCCACCCTCATTCCGAAGGAGACTGCCCGATGATCCCCGTCCGCATTCCGCCCGCCGAGATGGCCCGCGAGGCCTGTTCGGCCATGAGCGACAGTCAGAAGGTCGCCTTTGCGATCGAGCTTTCCAACTGCATCACCGACCCCCGCCAGGCGGCAGGTCTTCTGAGGCTTGGACGGCTCGCGACCCATGCGGGCGAGTTGATGATGCGTGCCCAGTTCGAGGCGGAGTGCGGGTGATGGAAGAGCATTTCAACACCCCCCAGTTCCCTGACCCGCGCGATGGAACGCGTGCGGACGAAGGGAAGACCCCCGGGCGCTTGCCCCCCGCTCACGGTAGCGACCGGGGGGCACTTGCCCGGCTGATCACTGCAATCCGTCTGCGATTGCAATCCAAGCAAACGGAACAGAGCAACTGCCGAGAACAACCGACATCCTTTGATACCAGTCCTGCGGCAGAAGGCACCATTGCGGCGCCTCGTGTCCCGGCCCGGCATAGCCTTCGAGATTGTCGAGCACACGACCAACCCGAAGCGCCTGAAACACAATCCTTTCGCGCTCGGTGGATGACAGGCTCTGATGCCACGCGTTTTCGGTTTTCGGTGCCTCACGTGGAAAGCGATCCGTCATGAAGACACGCCATTCATCATCGGTTGTCGCTTCGACGCTGGCCGGAAGGCAGCCGCAGGCTGCGATCACAAATCCGAGTTCGATGCGCAGTTCATTCGGGCGGAACAGCCTGAGCGGCAAGTCGTTCATAAAGTCGTCATTGATGGTGCTACGCAGCATCTTCGAATCCCTCCGTCGGTTGTTTGGTCACGCCGATGGTAGGGGCGGCGTCGGTTCGGTGTCCATCTCCTCCCGGACATCGGACTGGCGCCGGTTGATCGCCGATGCAGCCGGCTGCGCGGCCCTGTTTGTTATGCTGTTCGGCGCGCTGGCGCTGGAATGGGTGCTGTCATGAGTGTCACCCCGCTGGACCATTTCCGCCGCCTTGACCGGGCAATGATGCGCCTGTCGGCGTTGGTCGCCCGGGCTGAAGGCCACTATCCGCAGAAGGCGCCCGGCGAGGTGATCCTGTCGGTGACCCACGAGTTTGAGGAGGCTTTAACGGCCTATTCAAGACTCGTTGAAAGCGGTGCCATCGACGATATCGAGGGCATCCTGGCGGTCACCTATGGTGGTGGGGCCGCGTGATGCATGCCGCGACAATGACATCCGAGCGGTTGCAGCGTCTGCGCAGGGTTCTTGCCGACGGCAAGCCGCACAGTACCCGCGACATCGCACGGCGCAGTCACGTCCTGGCCATCAGCGCCTGCGTCGCCGAACTGCGCGCGAATGGCGCCGAGATCGTCTGTGAGCGGCTGCGCGTCGGCGATCGCTGGGTGTTTTTCTATACGATGCTGAAGGGACCGGCCTCCGAATGATCCACCGTCTGAACACCGTGACGGAACTTCCCGTCGACGAGATCGCCCTGGAAGGGCGGCTGCGCGATGTCTCCGAAAGCGGCGTCGCAAGCCTTATGGATGCGATCCGCGCCCGTGGGTTCGTGGGGCGCATCCAGGTGCGCCGCAAACCGGATGGCGATGTCGTCATGGATGGCGCGCATCGCCTGACAGCCATGCGGCAGCTGGGCGAGACGACGATCCCCGTTGAGGTGTTCAAGTGCAACGATGCCGAGGCGCGGCTTTTCGAGGTGGACGGAAACCTGGCGGGGGCCGATCTGACGGCGCTGGATACGTCGGTGTTCCTGGCGGCGCGCAAGCGCGTCTATGAAGAGCTGCATCCGGAAACACGGGCAGGTGTTGCGGGGGCGACGGCGAGATGGACCGATGCAAGCGACATGATGTCGTTTGCATCGGCAACAGCCGAAAAGTTCGGCCTTTCCAAGCGTCACGTCGAGCGATTGGTTGCCGCGGGAGACAAGCTGAACGCCGAGGAGATCGCCCGGCTGCGCGCCGCCCCGCGGAAGGTGACCCTGGCCGATCTGCAGGCGATCGCGAAGATACACACCGCCGATGAACGGTTCGACGTCGTGGCCCGTCTCGTCGAGGGGCGTTCGAAGTCGGCTGCCGAGGCCCGCCGCGCCTGGGCGATGCGCGACAGGCCGCAAACCGTCATCAGTGCGAAGGAAGCGGCCTATCTGAAGCTGATCAACCTTTGGTCCCAGACCACCCCCGGTGTCCGACGCCAGTTCGTCGAGGACCGGGCGGTGGAACTGCGCGAGATGCTGGCGCAGCTGGGAGGTGACAAGTGAGTTCCGTAACCCATCCTGAGCAGATCTGGTGGTCCGCAGCCGAACTGGCCGAGGCGGAATTGCCGGGGATGCCCACGACGAAACGTCGGGTCAATGCCCTGGCGGATCGTGAGGGCTGGCAGGGCGATGCCCGGCATGCGCGGCGCCGTTCCAGGCGGGGCGGTGGATGGGAGTACCACTGGATGCTGTTGCCCCTGCGCGCCCGCCAGTGGTTGCTGCGGGCGGCAGAAGCCTCTTCCAGCGCGCCGGCCGCAAAGTCGCCTGTCGATGCGCATGCCTATTTCGACAGCCTTCCTGAAACCCACAAGGCGCGGGCCCGCGAACGGCTGGCAGTGCTTCAGCAGGTGGAAGCGCTTCAGGATGCAGGGCTGACCAAGCAGGTGGCAATCGAACAGGCCGCCCTGTCCTCGGGCGCTTCGGTGCGTGCGATCTGGAACTGGTACGGCATGGTGGCAGGGCAAGACGCGATGGACTGGTTGATGCACCTGGCCCCCCAGTACAGGAATGCCCGGCGGACAGACCGCCGCGATGGCATCGACCCTACTTTCTTTGCCTGGATCAAGGGCGACTACCTGCGCCGCGAGGCGCCGGCATTTGCAGCCTGTTATCGCCGTGCCGTGCGCTATTGCCAGGCCCAGGGCATCGAGGTTCCGCCGCGCCACACGGCATTGCGCCGCCTCAAGGCCGAGGTGCCGCGCGTGACGATGGTCTATGCCCGTGAAGGTGAGGCGGGCTTGCAGCGGTGCTATCCGCCCCAGGTGCGCGACCGCACCAGCATGGTTGCGATGGAAGGGGTGAATGCGGACTGCCACAGGTTCGATGTCTTCGTCCGCTGGCCCGGCGAGAAGGACCCCAGCCGCGCGCAGATCATCGCGTTCCAGGACATCTTCAGTGGCAAGATTCTGTCGTGGCGGATCGACCATACGCCGAACAAGGTGATGGTGATGGCCGCCTTTGTCGAGATGGTCGAAAACTGGGGTGTGCCGAAACACTGTCTTTTCGACAACGGCCGGGAGTTCGCGAACAAGTGGATGACCGGCGGTGCAAAGACGCGTTTCCGCTTCAGGATTCTGGACGATGATCCGGCGGGCATTCTGGAGTTGCTGCAGATCAAGATCCACTGGGCGACGCCGGGTCACGGGCAGGCCAAGCCGATCGAGCGGGCATTTCGGGATTTTGCCGAGGACATTGCAAAGGACCCGCGTTTCGCGGGGGCCTATGTGGGCAACCGGCCCGACGCCAAGCCCGAGAACTATGGCAACCGCGCCATCCCGATCGACGAGTTCGTCGCCGTGGTGGGCGAGCTGATCGATGCGCACAACGCCCGGATGGGGCGCCTGTCGCCCACCGTGAAAGGCGCGAGCTTCGATGAAGCCTTCGCGAAAAGCTACGAGGTGACGAAGGTCAAGAAGCTGAGTGGCGAACAGAAGCGGCTGTTGATGATGGGCCAGGAGGCTCGCAGGCTGCATCGCAGCCACGGCCGCCTGACGCTCTTCGACAACGTCTACTACGATCCGTGGATGGTCGATCACGCCGGTCAGCGCGTCGTCGTCCGGTTCGACCCCGAGCAGCTGCATGGCGCTGTCCATATCTACAGCGAGAAGGGTGAGTTCCTTGGCAGCGCGGCGTGCGAGCAGAAGGTCGGGTTTTTCGATGTCACCGAAGCTCATGCCCATGGCCGCCGTAACGCCCGCATCAAGAGGGCCGAGCGGGCCCTGGAGAAAGAGCTCAACACGGTGTCTCCGCGCCAGTTGGCCGCCGACATGCGGGCCACGGCACCCGAGGAAACCGCCCGCCCGGAAGCCAAGGTGGTGCAGATGGCGCGTTCCAGCAAGCCACTGGCACCCCCCAAGCCCCGCGACCAGGCGCCGGTGCGCAGTGCGGAACAGATCGCGGCCGAGCGGGCCGTGGTGCTGGACCTCGCGATCCGTCGCGAACGCGCCCCGGCCGAGCGGCCGCGCGAAAGGTTCAAGCGGGCTCTGGAATGCGAGGCGCGTGTCGAGGCCGGGGAACCGCTGAGCCCGGAGGATGCGGAGTTCCTGCGCATATATCAGCAATCGGCCGAATATCGGGCCGAACGCACGATGTACGAGAATTTCGGCGACGGAATGTTCGCTGGATAGGCGCCGTCGTGAGGATGCCACCCCACGACGGCAAAATCGAATGCTCGAGCAAAAAGAGCAGTGACTGGTGAGGAAGATGACAGAGCAAGCGAGACTATACAATAGCGTGGCCCCCCTGACGAACGTCAGCGCCCTTGTCGGGCTGATCAGCCGGGTGGTGGACCGCAATCACAACCTTCCGGGGTTGGCTGTTTTCTACGGCCCCTCGGGATATGGCAAGACGACAGCAGCGACATATGCCGCCAATCACTTCGACGCCTATTCGGTGCAGATGAAGAGCGTGTGGCGCCCGGTGAAGCTCTGCGAAGCGATCCTTCTGGAAATGGGGCTGAAACCGGCCCGCGGCATCGCCAACATGGTCGAGCAGATCGGCGAATTGTTGGCGACGTCGAACCGGCCGCTGCTGATCGACGAGGCGGACTTCCTGACGCAGCACAAGATGGTCGAGCTTGTGCGCGACATCTACGAGACCTCGGGGACACCGATCATCCTGATCGGCGAAGAGGAGCTGCCGCAGAAGTTCCAGCCCTGGGAGCGGTTTCACAACCGGGTCCTGGATTGGGTCGCGGCCGAGCGGGCCCAACGCGATGAACTGGATCATCTGGCGCGCATCTACGCCCCCTCGATCACGATCGAAAGCGAGCTCCTCGACAGGCTCATGGTCGGGACCCGCGCCAACATCCGCAGGATCTGCGAAAATTTCGACCGAATGCACGAGTTTTCGCGGGCGCGCGGGTTGAAGACGCTCACGGTGAAGGACTGGGGCGAGAAGGATTTCTTCACCGGTCAGGCCCCGGCTCCACGGAGGGGCCTGAAATGACCCGTCGCCGTCTCACCGAAGCCAAGTACCATCATGCTTGGAACACGGCTGTTCGCCTGGGGGAATTCAGCTGCTACCAGCTGGCGTCAGAATGCGGCCTCGACGCCAAGATGGTTCGCGAGATCGTCGGGGAGTGGGTCAAGGCCCGCCGGGCCGAGTTCACCCACGTCGGCGAAAAGCGCCGCCGGCGCTATCGTCTGATCGGTGATATCGGCGTGCAGCCGCTGTTCCGTAGGCCGGACGGCAGTCCGGTCGGCAACCAGACGCCTCAGGGCAACATGTGGCGTTCGGCACGACAGCTGATGGTGTTCACGCCCCGTGACCTTGCCGTGCATTCGACGACCGACGTGGTGATCGTCAACGAGGAAGATGCGGCTGCCTATTGCCGGATGCTGTTGCGAGGCGCGTATCTGAGGGTCGAGCGCAAGGCGCGCCCGGGCGTTCACCAGGCGCTCTACCGCCTGATCCGCAACACTGGCCCTGCGGCGCCGCGCGAGCGGCGCGTGCGGGCAGTCTATGACGACAACCTGTGCGAGTTCACCCATATCGCGGAGGGCACGCAATGAAAGGGCCTGTCGAAGTCGCGCAGATCGCCTGGGGCGATGTGCCTGACTGGGTGATGGCGCTGGCCGAAGCCTGTGCCGCCACCTCGCAGAACCGTGTGGCCGGGCGCCTTGGACGCTCCGGTGCTTTGGTCAGCACGGTGCTGCGCAACAAGTATTCGGGTGACCTGAGCGCAGTCGAGGTGCGGGTGCGTGGCGTGCTGATGTCCAGCACGATCGAATGCCCGGCGCTGGGTCTGATCCCCGAAAACGAGTGCCAGGATTGGCGTGCCAAGAGCCGGCGGTTCAGCGCGGTGAATGCATTGCGCAGGGACATGTTCCGCGCCTGCAAGGGCTGCCCCCGCAACAGGAAGGAAGAACGATGAACTCGCCACGTGAACGCATCATCGAACTGGCGCAAACCGGGGTGCCGCCTGCCGACATTGCCGCACGGCTGGGCCTGCGTCCCGACCAGGTGCGAGGCATTATCTGCTATGCCCGCCGGAGCGGCATTCAGATCAAACGGTTCAGTGGCGGTCGGCCGATCTCGGCCGACAACCCGCCAGCTGCGAAACCGGCGGCGACCATCGTGGTCGGCGACAGGATTCTCTCGGCGCTCGAGCGCCGGGCCGAGCACGAGGGCCTGGGCGCCTCCGACCTGGCGCGGCGACTGCTGGAGGAAGCGCTGGTCGGAACGGCCGGCTCGTCGTGAACCTTCAACGTCCATCATTCCAAACCCCCGCAAGGAGCCTTTAAATGTCTGTTGAAACCACCCATGAACTTCCGCCGGGCCAGACCATGATCGACGGTCGCCCGCATATGCGCGACGCCAAGGGTCGCGCCGTGCCGATCGACCTCGTCAGCGATGCCGATCAACTGAAGACGCAGACCGTATTGAAGGTGCTGGAATATGCCCGCCCGCTCAGCGCCCAGATCGCCCGCTTCAAGGGGCACACATTTGACGATGTCTAC
This sequence comes from Oceaniglobus trochenteri, assembly GCF_020529025.1. Lineage (GTDB taxonomy): Bacteria > Pseudomonadota > Alphaproteobacteria > Rhodobacterales > Rhodobacteraceae > Oceaniglobus > Oceaniglobus trochenteri. The sequence continues at coordinate 638,614 of NZ_JACNMM010000002.1, read as the reverse complement.
ACCCTCGTCGATCTGCTGCGCGAACAGCACGGCGCCAGCGTGGGCGGTGCCAAGGGCAACATTGACCTGATCAGCTTTGACGGCTGCGCAAGGGTGCAGGTGAGTGTCGCCGATCACATCGCCTTCGGTCCCGAACTCGGGATCGCCAAGAGCCTGATCGACGAATGCATTGAGGAATGGAGCGACGGTTCACGCGATGAAATCCGCGCCCTGGTCAACCATGCCTTCAACACCGACAAGGCGGGAAACATCAACCGCGAAGCGCTGTTCTCACTGCGTCGCCTGGATATCAGGCATCCTACCTGGAAGAAGGCGATGCAGGCGATCACCGACAGCATGAGCGTGATCGGTTCCAAGTCCTACATCCGGATCTACACCCGCGCTACGCCGGAAAAAGGCTGGGAGATGGTGCCGCTGAACATCGCGGCGGTGTGATATGGGCAATCTTGTGCAGACACGATCATCTGATCCAGTCATCACGCACTGGTCGTCTGACGGGGCGATCGTCCGGGGCATCGAAAGGAAAGAACTTCTCGCAGGGATTGCACCGCTTTCCTGTTCCCTGCGGCTGCAGAATGCGGCGCTTTCCGTCGTCGGCACAATCGGGACAAATGTAATGAACCGGCTGATTGCCATCCTCGTTCGGCTTCAGCGCGAGTACGATGGCGCCCCCTGCGGTCGCGAAAGGCTCATAGCTTCTTTGAAGTTCAAGTTGGCGGTCAGCCTCCATCACTTCCTTTTTAAGTTCAATAAGGCTGTCAAGAATCGACAGTTGCGCGCGCTGCGCGTTGATCAACTGGTTCTGGAGCTCAAGAGTCAATTCGGCGACCTCGGGGGACATTTCCCCGCCCTTGTTGCCCCTTTTGAGAAGCTCCCGCAGCTTGGTCGCGATATCTGTTCCACCGCCGACGAGGTCGAGCGCCAGCTTGCTGTTTTCAAGAAGGGAATTGTAGTCCAATCGAATCGTCCTTGTTGCCCGAAGTTGCAGAAGTCTAGCACCTGCATTGGCGGTCGGCCGAAATGTTCCTGTGTCCGGATGGCGGGTCACTGACATGACCACCGCCCTCAAACGCATGATCCACGTCGGATGTCGGGAGATCGGCCTGGACGGCGACGCAAGACATGATCTGCAGTTGCTGGTCACCGGCAAGGACAGCCTGACCGACATGTCCGAGGCAGAGCTGAAGGCCGTCGTCTCGGCGCTCGAGGCGCGGGGGTTCCGGGCGCACAAGGGCAAGCGGTCTCGTCCGCTCGCGCCGCGTTCCGACCTGCGCTACATTCATGTGCTCTGGGGACTTCTGGGCAAGGCGGGCAAATTGCAGAAGCCGGGGCGTGCGGGATTGAACGCCTTCGTGCGGTCCCGGTTCGAGGGGCACTGGCAGAGCGTGCCAATCGACATCGACAGCCTTCAGCGTACCGATCAGATCAATGACGTCACCCGTGCCCTGAAGGATTGGTGCCGGCGCGAAGGGATCGCCACCGAACGGACGGTACGGAAATGAAGAAGTCTATCGCCCCGGTCTCCGATCACGCCGTGCTGCGTTATCTTGAACGCGTCAAGGGATTGGATGTCGAAGCGGTGCGTCGCGAGATCGGTCACCTGGTGGACATCCACCTTGATCATCCCGGCGCTTCTGGCGTGATCAACGGCGGCTTCAGTTACAGGATCCGGGGCGGCGTGGTGACGACAGTAATCCGTATCCATAGTTGCGATCCACGCACCGGCGGTCACCGCAGAGAGCGGCCTGAATGACGGCGCCCTCCTGCCAAACACCTGCTCATGTCGCGCCCTGGGAGAGGTTGGTGGGTGAAGAGCGTATCGTGGATTTCCTGCTTAAATTCGGTGGCGCCGAGCTGTATCTGCAAACCGAAAGTGCTGATCGCGCGGACGTTGTAGCCGTGATCGGTCCGGCGGCAACAGCCCGCCTCGCTGCCGCTGCGCGGGCGCTGCCACGCCGGGTTCCGACGGCAAAAAACTATCTGGCCCGCCGTTTGTGCGCGAGTGGCTTGACCAAAAGGCAGATTGCGCGAAAACTGCACGTATCGGACGTGACCGTGAGGCGCTATCTCGACCCGGATGCGCCCCGTCGCCAGCCTCCCCGCCAACCGGATCTGTTTGGCGAGCAGGACTGACCGCAAACCGTTGTGCGTAGTCTGGCCGCCTTCTAGCCCGCAAATTGACCGTGAAGAATTCATGGTCAGAGGGCGGCAGAGTGACACTTCCCACAGTCGATTTTCGCGCGGTCCAACAGCGCCTGAACGAAACCGGCTTCGGCCCGCTGGTCGAAGATGGCATCAAGGGCCCGCGCACGGACGCGGCGATTACCGCCTTCAAACGTTCGATCGGCTTCCGGGCGCGGCCATACTATGGTCCGCTCACCCATGGCGCGCTTTTCGATGGCGCCGTCGATATCCGCGACGCCACCGTTGGGACCGATGACGACATTCCGTGGATGGCCGAAGCGGCGCGCGTGAAGGGACTGCACGAGGCGCGCGACACGGCCCGGTTGCGTACCTGGTTCGACAAGGCTGTCTCCTGGATCGATCCGCGCGAGATCCCCTGGTGCGGTGCTTTCGTGGCCACCGTCATGCGCCGGTGGCAATCGGGCATCGACCTTGTCTCGAACCCGCTGGCGGCGCGGTCATGGCGGCGGTTCGGGCGGCCATGCGATCCGCAGTTCGGTGCGGTCCTCGTGTTCTGGCGTGGGTCCCGGTCCGGATGGCAAGGCCACGTCGGGTTCTACTGGGGCGAGGACGACGAGGCCTTTCATGTGCTGGGCGGCAACCAGAGCAACGCCGTGACGGTGGCCCGTGTTTCCAGGTCCCGCCTGCTGGAGGCGCGCTGGCCGCTTGACGCACCGATGCCTGGCAAGCGGATCCGGCTGTCGCGTGACGGCCAGCCCCTTTCGGCGAACGAGGCCTGAGATGATGCACAAGGCAAAGCCCGTTCTTTTCGCCATCGCCCTGGCACTGACCTGGCCGATGGCGGCGACTGGTCAATCGAGGAACTGCGCAGCCTTCGGCCTGGTCGAGCAGCGACTGGCCGAACGTTTCGGTGAGACGCCGGTCGGCGGTGGAGTCGTCAGCGCCCGGGAGGTACTGGCGATTTATGCAACGAATGATGGCGCGACGTGGACGCTGGTTTCGATCAGCGCGGACGGCGAAGCCTGCATCCTGGGCGGCGGTGTCGACTGGCTCGACCTGATGCCACTTGATCACCCACAACCGGAGAAGGAGAAGTCATGAATTACGAGACGAAAAGCCCGCTCATGTCGCGCGGGGTTCTGGGGGGCGCAATTGCGCTTCTGTCCGGCGCGGCCGGGATGTTCGACTATTCCGTGAGCCCGGCCGACCAGGTTGAAATGGTCCAGTTGGTGATCAGCGTCGTGAGCGGTGTCGGCGGTATCCTTGCGATCATCGGCCGAGTACGGGCCAGCAAGCGCATCGGGCCGATCACGGGCCGCTGACGACATGGGACTGCAGTATTCCGGGGTCACCTTGGCCAGTCACGTCCTTCTGATCCTTGCCCTCCTCATTGTTTTCGCCCGTGCGCAGTATCTGCGCCGGGTCGAGGGCAGTCTGGGGGCGATGATCTCATCGAGCTATGTACGCATGTCCGTGATCGCCGTGTTCACGGCGCTGATTGTCGAGCGAGGCTATTACATCGCGGCGCGGCTTCTGTCTTCGAAGGGTGTGGATCTGTGGTCGGCTCATCCGGCCCCGGAACTGCTGAGCCTGGGTTGCGGGCTGGCGGTTTGGCATGTCTCGGTCGCCGCGAAGAAAGTGGCTGCGTCGAATGGCAGGATCACCATCGTCCTGGCCGGTGTCGAACTGGCGGCGCTGCTCTGTCTTTGGGGTCTCATCGGAGTGGTTCTGTGGTGATCGATCTTCTGCGAAACACCCAGGTCGTGATTGCAGTGCTGCTGGGCATCATCACGGTCCTCGGCGGTGCACTCACCTGGTGGGACCGGCGCAACCGGCGGTACTTCGATACACAGGCCCATGATCTGCAATCCAGTGCGAATTCTCATGGCAAGCGGTTGGAAAAGATCGAAGGCAAGCTGACGGTCATCGACGAGGACCTGGACCGCGTCCGTACCAGGATGACCACGATCGAGGGCGAAATCGGCAAGCTGGCGACCTCGCGGGAGATCGGCGAGGTAAGTGCGCGCCTGGCAAACCTTACCGGTCGCATGGAAGCCAACAACAACACCCTGAACCTGCTGTTCCAGGCGGCATCACGTGCCGACCCTGCGTGGGGCAAGAAATGAGGGGCTGGCCGATCGAAGAGGTCGCCTCCGAATGGCGGCGGCTGAAGGTCCTGACGTATCTGTCGTCCGTTCCGGGCTACGAGGCGGCCGCTTCCATCCTGCGGCTGCACTGCGTGCGGGTTGGCGTCCCCACGAACATCGACCAGCTGCTCGCCACACTCACCTGGCTTGAGGAATTGGGTCTGGTGACGATCCGCCGATACCAGGACGAACCGATCGCCAAGATCACTGCTCTCGGGCGTGACGTTGGTGACGGGACCCGCACGATGCCCGGTGTCACCCGACCCGACCCATGAAAGGAAAGTCTCGATGGCCGAGAACCTGATGACGGAACACCGCCGCCTGGCGGTGCTGAAACACCTTGAACGGTGCTCGCAGTACACCAGCAATGCGTCGATCCTGATCGATGTCGTGCGGGGCGTCGGAGTGCCCAGCAGCGAGGATCAGCTGCGCAGCGCGCTGGCGTGGCTGGACGAGCAGGACCTGATCGAGATCACGGATCACGGGCACGTCGTCATCGCCGTGGCCACCTCTCGCGGCTGCGAGGTGGCGCGTGGAGACGTGACCCATCCCGGCGTCAAGCGTCCGTCGGCGCGGGGCTGAAGGCATGCCGCCGCCACGCAAGATCGATATGCTGCCCGAAGAGTTGCGCAAGTGGCTTCAGGAGGAGCTGCGGGATCGTGGCTTCTCGGGCTATCTCGACCTCACCGAGGCCCTGAACTTCCGGCTGGAACAGGCGGGGCTCGAGGTGCGGATCGGAAAGTCGGCGGTGCATTCCTTCGGCCAGGAATACGAGATGATGGCCAAGGCCCAGGAGGAAGCCAGCGCCTGGGCCGTCAGCTGGATGCAAGACGAGGGTCTGGAAGACGAGGCCAAGCGCCACAACGTGCTGTTTCAAATGATCACGGCCCTGGCCTTCAAGGTCATGAAATCACAGATGCTGAAAGAGGGCGACGAGATCGATCCGAAAGAACTGCACTTCCTCGGGCGGATGCTCAAGGACGTGATGCACTCGTCGGGCATCCGCGAGCAACTGACTGCCGCCGAACGCAAGCGCCTGGCGGAGGAAGCCCGAGAGGCGGAACGTACGGCGCTGGCCCAACGTCTGGACGCGGCCTCGGCCGAGGGAGGCAGCGAAGCCGCCGCCGCCGCCGCCGCCCGGCGCATCCTGGGATTCGGAACATGAGCCTGCGTGCCCTTCACTATACCGACCGCGTGCAGTTCGAGTGCCAGGCCAATCCCGGCAGTTTCATGCTCGAGTCGCGCCGCGCGTCGGGCCGGTTCGAGTTCGTCTACTTCTGCCCGTGTGGCTGTGGTCTGAAGAACCGGTTGCTGATCGGCGAGCTTCACAAGCCGACGGGGCCGCGCCCCAGCTGGCGCTGGAACGGATCGCGCACCGCGCCCAGCCTCGATCCCTCGGTGCACCACATCGATCACTGGCACGGCTGGTTGCGTGACGGCTACTGGGAGGTCTGCTGATGGGGCGCTTCTGGAACGAGCTGTGTGTTCATGCGGTGTTCCATCACTGGAACCCGGTGACGCTGATCCTGAACGATTGGTGGGCGGCGAATGTGCATGTCCGCTATCGCGGCAGGTATCCCGGCTGGGGCCGCTACACGCAGGACGGCGGTCAATGAAACCTGTCGTCGACTTCCTTCCGTATCAGCGCGCCTGGATCGCCGATCAGTCCCGGTTCAAGATCGGTATGTTCGCGCGCCAGACCGGAAAGACCTTCAGCACCGGTGGCGAATGCGTCGATGACTGCTTCCAGGCCTGGGCCGATGGGCGCAAGGCCCGCTGGGTCGTGCTGAGTCGCGGGGAACGCCAGGCGGCCGAGATGATGACGGAGGTGATCAAGCCGTTCACACGCGCCTTTTACGCCGCCTATAACACCCTCTTGAAGGGCGGCGAGCCGACCTATGACGAAACCGAATTCCGAGCGCCACAGGAGAAGGGGCCGGATGCAATCTACAAGCAACTGGAGGTGTCCTTTCCGGGCGGAAGCCGGATCACGGCCTTGCCGGCCAATCCGGACACGGCCCGGGGGTTCTCGGCGAATGTGATCCTCGACGAGTTCGCCTTTCACGCCAAGAGCCGCGACATCTGGGCTGCGCTCTTCCCGGTGATCTCGAAGGGCCAGCAGAAGCTGCGGGTGATCTCGACGCCCAATGGCAAGGGCAACAAGTTCTACGAACTGATGACGGCCGAGGGGTCGGTCTGGTCGCGCCATGTCACCGATATCTATCAGGCCGTCGCGCAGGGGCTGGACCGTGACGTCGACATGCTGCGTTCGGGCATGGCTGACGAGGATGCCTGGGCGCAGGAATACGAGCTGAAATGGCTGGACGAGGCCTCGAGCTGGCTCGACTACGATCTGATCTCGTCGGTGGAACATGAGGCGGCCGGTCACCCGGACGAGTATCGGGGCGGCGCCTGCTATGTCGGTGTCGACATTGCCGCGCGCAACGACCTTTTCGTCATCGTCGTTCTGGAGGAGGTCGGTGACGTCCTTTGGTTGCGTGAAATCACGGCCAAGCGCCGGATCAGCTTTGCCGAGCAGGATGCGTTGCTGGACAGCGTGATGCAGCGCTACCGGGTCGTGCGGGTGGCCATGGACCAGACGGGCATGGGGGAAAAGCCGGTCGAGGATGCCAAGCGACGTCATGGCAATGTTCGTGTCGAAGGGGTGCTCTTCACGGGTGCCCGAAAGCTGGACATGGCAACGACCCTCAAGGAGCGTTTCCAGGACCGCCGCGCCCGGATCCCGGCGGGGGACCCGGTGTTGCGTTCGGATCTGCACGCGATCAAGAGCCAGACCGGATTGACGGGCCAGCGCCGCCTGGTCGCCGATGGGGACACGGACGGGCACGCCGACCGGTTCTGGGCCATCGCTCTGGCGACGGGTGCGGCGGTGACGGGATATCAGCCCTACGAATATCGGGCAGCCGGACGCGAGTCGGTTTCGGCACGTGCCTCCGAAGAGGGCCGGATGACCGACTGGCCCCGCGAGGATCGGGATGATCGCGGCTGGTGGAAAACCCCGCTGGGCGCCGGAATTCGGGGAGGGCTGTGATGGCCGTCCGTGCCACCTGTTTGCTCCCGAAGGCCGGATCGAAACCGGCGCGCGAGCCTCTTTTCTCAAATTGGATAATCGAGCGAGACTGATATGGCCCGCATTCCTCACGTTCTCGACCGCTTCGGTCGTCCTGTTCAACGCTCGGTTCTGACAAGGGAGGTTGCCGCCGCCACGTTCGGCGGTGTGCGCTCGCCGATTTCCGGAACACCGGCCGATGGGTTGAACCCGGTTCGCCTGGCAAACATCCTGCGCGCGGCGGATCGTGGCGATCCTGTCCAGTATCTCGAACTGGCCGAGGTGATCGAAGAGCGGGATCCGCATTACCTGGGGGTACTGGGCACGCGCCGTCGCTCGGTCAGCCAGATCGACATCACGGTGGATGCGGCCAGTGATGCACCGCAGGACGTGAAGATCGCGGACATGGTGCGCGACTGGTTGAAACGCGACGAATTGACTGACGAGATCTTCGATATGCTCGACGCAATCGGGAAAGGTTACAGCTTTACCGAGATCATCTGGGACACGTCTTCGGGTCAGTGGGAACCGCAGCGGCTGGAGTGGCGCGATCCGCGTTGGTTCCGATTTGCCCACCACGACCTGGCAACGCCCATGAAGATCGACGAGAACGGTCAGGACGTGCCCCTCGACCCCTTCAAGTTCATTTTCACGACGATCAAGGCGAAATCCGGCCTTGCGCTGCGTTCGGGCCTGGCACGGGTCGCCGCCTGGGGTTGGATGTTCAAGGCCTATACCCAGCGGGATTGGGCGATCTTCACCCAGACCTATGGGCAGCCGTTGCGCTTGGGGAAATACGGCGCCGGATCCTCGGAGAAGGATCGCGACACACTGTTTGCAGCCGTTGCCAACATCGCGGGCGATTGCGCGGCAACCATTCCCGAGGGGATGGAGATCGAGTTCATCGAAGCCAAGAATGTCGGCTCTGCCTCGGGCCTCTACAAGGAGCGTTCAGACTGGCTGGACCAACAGATCAGCAAGGCCGTGCTGGGTCAGACGGCCACGACCGATGCGGTGACAGGCGGTCTCGGGTCCGGCAAGGAACATCGCGAGGTCCAGGAGGACATCGAGCGCGCCGACGCCAAGGCGCTTTCGGCGATCCTGAACCGTGATCTGATCCGTCCCTGGGTGGATTTGGAGTTCGGCGCGCAGACGCGCTATCCGCGGCTGAAGATCGCGCGGCCCGAGGCGGAAGATCTGAAGGCGGCGGCCGAGGCGCTGGGTATTCTTGTGCCCCTCGGCCTCAGGGTGTCGATGTCCGAGGTGCGCGACAAATACGGCTGGTCCGATCCCAAGCCGAAAGACGAAATCCTGTCAGTTCAGCCACAAACCGCTCCGCCGGGTGCTGGTGACGGCGCGATGTCGGACGCAACCGGCCCTGAGAGCGCCGTTAAATACCCCTTTAATACCCTCGGCGCCCGCGCAGGTGTCACGGCCCCCCAGATGGCCGAAGCGCATCCTACGGGCGCCCCAGGCGAATTTGATCCGGTGAGCGTACTGACCGGACGACTGGAGCGGGAAGCCCGTCCGGCGATGGGCGAGATGATCGGCCGGATCGAGGCGATGCTGGAAGCGGCGCAGAGCTTCGACGAGTTCCGCGACATGCTGCTGAATGGCTATCCTGATCTGGATGCTTCGGCGCTTGCTTCGATCCTGGCCAATGCGATGATGGCCGCCGATCTGGGCGGACGTGCCTTGGTGGCGGCTGACGATGCCTGAACTGGCGGCAACTTTCCGCAAACCATTTGCCGAACAGGTCGCGGCATGGCGGCTACGGCTCGGCGAATTGCGCCCCACCTACGGATCTGCGGATCCGGCCTATGCCGGTCACGACCGGGCCTTCATGGTGGCAGGTGCGGTCAAGGCAGACCTGCTGGCCGATCTTGCAGCCGCAGTGGATCGTGCGGTCGTCGATGGCACCGGGTTCGAGGCGTTCAAGCAGGATTTTCGAAGCATCGTCGAGCGGCGCGGTTGGCACGGCTGGGCCGGCGAGGGCAGCGTGCGGGGCGAAGAATGGCGGATGCGCACGATTTACCGCACCAACATGCAGACCTCCTACATGGCCGGTCGCCATGCGCAGCTTGTCGATGGTGAGTACCGCTGGTGGGTCTATCGCCACAGCGGCGCGGCACATCCGCGCCTGAACCATCTCTCGTGGGATGGCGTGGCGCTGCCGCCGGATCATCCGTTCTGGGGGACACACTATCCGCCCAATGGCTGGGGATGCGGTTGCCTGGTCGAAGGCGCAAGGACCGAGGCCGGAATCCGTCGTGCAGGTGGCGATCCGGGCAAGAAGCTGCCCGAGGGTTGGCAGAGCGCGGATCCACGTACGGGGACGCCTGTTGGTGTCGGTAAGGGGTGGGCGCATGCCCCCGGAGATGACCAGGCGCAGGTGGTTCTGGCGATGCGGGACAAGCTTCCCGTGCTTCCCGCCCCGATCGGTGCGGCCTTTGCAGCATCCTGGCCGGAAGCGGCGAGGCGGCGGCTGGCCAGGGCGTTCGCTGATTTCGTTCAGCGCGCCGCGCTTGCACCTCCGACGAAGCAGTATTTCGAGATTGCCGCGTTGAAGCCAAGCTGGCTCGAAGGGTTGGCCGCCCAGGGTGTGCTGCCGAAGAATGCTTCGATTTCGATCCGCGATACGGACATTCATCACATGCTGCGCACTGCGAAAACCAACCAGATGACGCTGGAGGATATCTCGGCACTCCCGGAATTGCTGGAGCATGCGGACGTGGGATACCTCGATTTGCAGGACCGGTTGCCGACGTTGATGGTCTACCTGATCGAACGGCAGCTGAAACTGATCCTCAAGATCGATTTTACCGAACGCAGGCGTGGCGCGACGATCGTGACCAACCTTGTGCGCAGTGGCCACCCGGCCAGATCGACAGCGGTGACGGCTGATCTGGGACGGGGATTTCCCGTGATATTCGGAAAGGCGCCGTGAACCGGGGTCGGAATCGAACCGACATATGGTTCGCGTGAAGCGAAGCTCCCTCTCCAATCGGGACTCACCGGAACACGGACACAACGGAGATAGTCATGATCACGGTCAAGATCAACGATGACGCAATTCATGAAGCCCTCCTGCGCCTGGCGGCAGGGATGTCGGACATGAGCCGCCCGATGAATGATATCGGCGCGGCGCTGGTGCGCTCGAGCAAGTCGCGGATCGACGAGGGTGTCTCACCGGACGGCAGCGCTTTCGCTCCGCTGTCCCAGGTGACACTGGATGCCTATGCCAACTCCAGGCCGCCGAAGGTCTCGCAGGGGCCGCTCAAGCAGTCGGGCGATATGCAAAGCCAGATATTCCACGATTACGGCCCGGCTCACGCCGAGGTCGCATCCAATGCCATTCAGGCGGCTGTCATGCAGTTCGGCGCCGGCGCCGGTGCCTTCGGCGCTCATATCGGCAAGGACAAGCGCGGTCGCGATCATTTCCACTCGATCCCCTGGGGTGACATTCCGGCGCGTCCCTTCCTGGGGGTGTCCGAGGATGACCGCGATGTGATTGTAGAGATCGTCGAGGAATGGTTGACCGATCTGGCCGACTGACGCGCCATTCCGGGCAAGCTTGACGCGCCGCGCGATCGCCCGCATCCTTGGACCACGGGCGGCGACCCTCCGGCAAACCGTTGTGCGTAGTCGCGCCGGGGCGTTTTTCCGATATTCGCCCCATGAGCACATCCCGTCTCCATACCGCCATGATGGCTGCCATCCCGGTACCGCTCGACGGTCCCGCCGGCAGCCCACCCGAGTGGATCCACCTGCTTCCCGCCCCGGCGGATGGTCTCGTACAGACCGGTGACAAGCGCGGCCCCTACACCTTGGCGCCGATGGCCGAGATCATTGCGGCGACCTTCTCCGAAACCGACGCCTTCGAAATCGACATCAATCACGCGACGTACCACTCGGCCCCGAAGGGCGGGCGGTCCGATGCCATGGGTTGGGTGTCCGAGATGCAGGAACGCGCGGATGGGCTGTGGGGCCGGGTCGAGTGGACCGAGGAGGGCGCGCGCCTGGTGAAGGGGCGTGCCTACAAGGGCATCTCGCCGGTCGTCATCCACGACGAAAACAAGAAGATCACCCGCCTGGCGAATGCCAGCCTGGTCAATCATCCCAACCTGCGCGGTTTGCGCGCGCTTCATGCAGAGGAATACGACATGGTGCCCAAGTGGCTCGCAGATATGCTCGGCTTGGCGGATGACGCCACCGAGGATCAGGCCCGCGCGGCCCTGAAGAAGAAGATGGGCGGGGGCGAAACCACCGCTGCCCAGGCGCAGCTGGTGGAGATCGGGACGGCGCTTGGCCTTGCGGCCGATGCGGACGGTGCCGCGATCCTGGCGGCGGCGAAAACCTTCAAGTCGCCGGATGCCGCGCCTGCGGAGATCACGGCGCTTCAGGCCGAACTGACAACCCTCACCACCGAGCTGAACACCATCAAGGAAACCGGTGCGCGCAACGCCGCCGAAACCTTCGTGGATGGCCAGATCAAACTTGGCCGGGTCGGCGTGAAGCCCCTGCGCGATCGCTACATCGCCATGCACATGAAGGATCCGGCGGGGACTGTCGAACTGCTCGGCGCGATGCCCGTTCTGACCGGCTCGTCGATCACTGCGCTGCCCCCCGCTGCCAAGGACGGCAAGATCAGTCTCAATGCCGAACAGCTCGACGTTGCCCGTCAGTTGGGGATGAGCGCGGAGGACTACGCCGCCGAGTTGAAAGCGCAGAATGAAGGGGAGGACGCCTGATGGCCGCACTTGTAAAAGGGCGCGTCACGCCCGAGGCCCTGGGTGAGGATCGCGAAGGCAAGGTTGCCGCATCGCAGGTGATCTTTACGGGCGCGCTCGTCTGCCGAAATGCCGCCGGATACCTCGTCAAAGGCGTCGTCGCCACCGGCCTCGTCGGGGTCGGCTGCGCGGTCGATGATTTCGACAACGGATCGGGTGCCAACGGCGCGATCAACGCCAAATACCGCCCCGGCGTGTTCCGCTTTGCCAACTCCGGCGGGGCCGATGAAATCACCTTCGCCCAGACCGGGGATGTCTGCTTCGTCGTCGATGACCAGACCGTTGCCAAAACCGACGGCTCCAGCGCGCGTTCGCCCGCCGGCATCGTCGACCATGTCGACGACATCGGGGTCTGGGTACGCTTCGACGAAGCGCTGACCCTCGCCGCCACCGCGTAAGGAACCGCACCATGATCATCAATACCGCGACCCTCGACGCCATTCGCGTCGGCTTCAATGCCGCCTACAAGCGCGGCCTCGGCCAAGCGCAGACCCAGTACGGCCGGGTTGCCACCACCGTCCGGTCGACCACGGGCGAGAACCGTTACGGCTGGTTGGGCAAGATGCCCAACATGCGCGAATGGATCGGCCCGCGTGCCATCCAGGGCATCGCCGAACACGACTATTCGGTGAAGAACAAGGATTTCGAGCTCACCATCGGTGTCGATCGCAACGACATCAAGGATGACAACCTCGGGATCTACGACCCGATGTTCGTGGAGATGGGCGAAAGCGTCACGGCACATCCCGATATCCTTGTCTGGAACCTGCTGAAGGCCGGCTTCACGACGCCCTGCTATGACGGGCAGAACTATTTCGACACCGACCATCCGGTCATTCTTGAGAATGGGACGATGGGTACCGTCGCCAACACTGATGGCGGGGCCGGTGCGCCGTGGTACCTGATGTGTACCAACCGCTCGCTGAAGCCGATCCTGCATCAGGAGCGTGAGAAGGCAACTTTCGTTGCGATGGACAAGGCGACCGATGCGAACGTCTTCAATCTCAAGCAGTACCTCTACGGTGTCGATGGGCGGTGGAACGTCGGCTTCGGATTCTGGCAGATGGCATGGGGATCCAAGCAGACCCTGAACGCCGACAATTACGCCTCTGCCCGCGCCGCCCTGTCCGGCATGAAGGGCGACTATGGGCGCCCGCTCGGTCTGGTGCCGAACCTGCTGGTGGTGCCGCCGTCGATGGAAAGTGCCGCGCGCAAGCTGCTGAACTCCGAGTATGCCGCCGGCGGCGAAACCAACGAGTGGAAAGGCACGGCCGAGTTGCTCGTGGTGCCCTGGCTGGCCTGATCTGGGTCTGTTTTGCAGGGGGGCGGTGCGCCGCCCCCTCACCAAACAGACCGGAGAGAGACGATGGCCAAGGCTGCAAGTGCTGCGAAGAGCGACACCGATGACAAATCCACAGCGACCATGCCGGACGAGGCGGCGCCGTTCATGGTTGTGAAGGGGCCCCGAAAGGGACGCTGGCGGGCCGGGCGGCATTTTGCGACCGAGCCAGTGCAGCTGTTTCTGTCCGACCTGGGCGAGGACGAGATCACGGCCATCTCGGACGATCCCGAACTTGCGGTGTCCTTCGTGAACATGCGCGGCGCCCTCGACGACGAGAATACCTGAGCGAAAGGTCGATCGCGAGCCGGAGGGAAAAACGGGTAAAAACCAGATCCCGCCCCCGGTGCAGACCGAGTAGGCGGCCCGGCGCGTGACCGGGACGCGAGGGGTTGCCCGGCGAACCGTGGCTTCAGAGGGGCGTGACGCACCCCGCATCCGGTGAAATCCCGCACCCTTTCAAGGACCGACCGATGAGCTATGCCACACTCGATAACCTGACCGACCGGTTTGGCAGCCGGCTGCTGGTGCAGCTGACCGACCGGGGTGAGGTCGTGACGGATACCATCGACACGGATGTGATCGACCGTGCCCTGGCCGATACCGATGCCGCAATCGACGGTTATCTGAAGGACCGCTATGTCCTGCCGCTGGCCGAAACTCCGCCGCTGATTGCCGATCTGGCCCAGTCGATCGCGATCTACAAGTTGCATGTCTACGCGCCCGATCCCAAGATCGAAGCGGATTACAAGGACGCGCTCCGCACCCTGCGCGATATCGCCTCGGGGGTCGTGCGCCTGTCGGTGGCCGGTGTCGAGGTGAGCGAGACCGGCGGGTCGGGTGCGCGGATGACCGACCGCGAACGTCCCCTGACGGCGCAGAACCTAAAGGGGTTCATCTGATGCTGGTTGCGCCGACGGTTGAGCGGATCGAAACCCGCGTCGCCTCTCTCGCCGGACGTGTCGAAACGGCACTCCAGCTCAGCGAGATGATCCGCAAGAACGCACTCCCCCAGCATACGCCGGCGGCCTTCGTTCTGCCGACAGGATTGCGTGGCGGACCCGAGGATGCGGGTGCCGGTGCATTCACCCAGATGCTGAGCGAGATGGTCGGAGTGGTCCTGGTCGTGCGCGACAATACCCCGACTGGCCGCTTAGCCCTGCGCGAGTTCGACACCCTCGTGCGCTCGGTCGTCGAGGCCGTCGCGGGCTGGGCTCCGTCGGATCAGGTCGGTGTCTTCCGCGTCGTTTCGGGCCGGGTGATCAGCGCGGCATCCGGTGCTGTGGTCTACCAGCTCGAATTTTCCATTTCCGATCAGTTGCGGATCCAGCCGTGACGACGCTGCCTTTCTCCATTTCCCAGACAGAGGACCTCTGACATGCCGATCCGCGCGAAAACGAAGATCCTTCTCTTCAAGATCGAGGATACCTATGGGACAGACCCCGCTCCGCTGGCCGTGAACGGAGTGCTGGCATCCTCGATCGAGCTGTCGCCCATGGAGGGCGAGGACATCGACCGCGATCTCGAATTGCCCCATCTGGGCAACACAGGCACGATCCCGACCGGGCTGCATGCCAGGATGACGTTCAAAGTGGAACTGGCAGGTTCCGGCGAGGCGGGAACCGCTCCGGCCTGGGGGCCGTTGCTGCGTGCCTGCGCCGTGGCCGAAACGATAGTGGATGATACCTCGGTGTCTTACGCGCCACGGACCGACGGGCACGAGAGTGCGACGATCTACTTCCAGATGGAGGGCACGCGGTACGTACTGCGTGGCGCACGTGGCACTTGCAAGATCGAACTTTCGGTCCAGACGATCCCCTATCTCACCTTCACGTTCACGGGGCTGTTCACGGAGCCGGCCGAGGAAAACCGCATTGAACCGGACCTGTCGTCCTTCCAGAAGCCATTGGCCTTCGAGGATCGCAACTCGCCGACCTTCACTCTGGACGCTATCGATATGGTGGCGCGCAGCTGTGCGCTCGATCTGGGCAATCAGGTCGAAACGCGATTCCTTATCAACAGCGAGAGCGTGTTGATCCCGGATCGTGCGGAAACGCTCGAGGTTACCGTCGAGGCGCTGCCACTGAACATTTTCGACCCCTATGCCCGGGCGCTTGCCCAGGATGATGTCGCCCTGGTGCTGACCCATGGAAAGACCGCGGGCAATATCGCGACGCTGTCAGTGCCCAAGGCGCAGATGCAGCGACCGCAGGGGCTGGAAATGCCCCAGAACCTCCTGGAATGGCCGTTGCGCCTCTCTCCCCTCCCGGTCGCACGAGACGACCAGTGGACCCTTACCCTTACCTGATCGGAGCCAACATGTTCACCTTGATCGACAACCCCGAATTCACCCACGCCATTCCTGTCATGGTGCCCGTCGACGGCGGGTACGAGGAACGTGGCCTGAAGGTCCGCTTCCGCGTCCTGCCGTCACACGAGCTGTCCGACTACGATATCCGTACACCCGAAGGCTGTATCGAATTGCTGACCCGGGTGGTGGTGCGCGTGGACGACGTGGCGGACGAGACGGGCCAGTCGATCGCCTGGGGGGACCATCTGCGCGATCGACTGTTCGGATTGCTCTATATCCGCCAGGCGATGGTGAACGGGTACATCCGTGCACTGGGCAAAGCCAAGGCGGGAAACTGACTGACCTGGGTCGCGCCTGGGCCAGGGGCGATCTGGGTGGCGGGGACAAGGCAAGGGACGAGATAGCCAGCGACATCGCAGTGCTCGGCCTCGCGCTCGATCCGACAGAGCTGGGAGCGGCGCGCCGGCCCTGTGCCCCGTGGTCCTGCCACCTGGCGGCACTGCGGGCTTTCGAGGCTGTTTCGGGACAATGGCGCGTCGCCACGCTGGGCATGGGCGGGCTGATCTGGATGGGCCTCGATCACGGCGCGGTTCGCGCTGGCCTGGAACTGGCGGGAATCGTCATGACGCCGGACCTCTGGGAGGAGGTCCGCGGGATCGAACTGGGCGCCCTTGAGGTATTGAACGGAAACTGAAATGAGCACAATCGGCCTGCACCTGTTGATTGAGGCGAATGCGGCCCGCGCCATCGCAGAGACCGCAAAAGTGGCCAAAGCGGTGAAGGAAGCCAGCAAGGCCGCCGATGATCTCAGGACGAGCGGCAAGGCCGCTGCCGCGGGAACTGACGCCCTCGGATCCTCGGCCACGGCGACCGCCCAGTCGGTCGAACGCATGGGAACCGTCGAGGCCGAGGTTGCGCGGCGGCACGATGCTGCCGCCCGCGCGCGCGAGCGCGCCGCCATGCAGACGGCTGCGACGCTGGCCCGGGAGAGCCAGGCATATAGCGAACTGCGTCAGGCGATCGATCCGGTCTATGCCGCAAGCAAGCGCTACGAGGCGGCAGTGGAAACGGTGAATCGTGCCGTGTCGTCCGGTGCCGTGACGCAGGCCCAGGCAAACCGTACTCTGGCGCTGGCCGAGGCCCAGTACCTTGCGACGGGGGCATCAGCACAGCGGCTTGGTGCAGCGAACACGGCAGCCGCGGGTTCTATCGGCAATCTGGTTGCGCAGTTCAACGACATCGGGGTGATGATGGCGGCCGGTCAGAACCCGCTGACCCTGGCGCTTCAACAAGGCACTCAAATCACGCAGGTCATCGGGCCGATGGGTGCCGCGGGCGCGGTCAAGGCCCTGGGCGGCGCTTTGCTGGGCATGCTGAACCCCGTCAGCCTGATCACCATCGGGTCGATCGCCGCCGGGGCCGCGATGGTGGGCTGGCTGACTGACTCCGGGGACGAGGCAGAGTCGCTTGAGGATGCACTATCTGCTCTCGCTGACGGTCTTGAAACGTACAAGGACGTCGCCAGTAAGGCTATGCTTCCGACGGTCGAACTTGAGCAGATGTTCGGGAAAGGCGCTGAGGCTGCACGCCGATTTCTTCGAGAATTGGAAGCCATCGAGAAACGGAATATTTTAGGTGGCGATGTTGGTCAGCTGATTGCCAGCGTGACCAGTCCAGGCGCGGG
Organism: Oceaniglobus trochenteri; assembly: GCF_020529025.1. GTDB lineage: Bacteria > Pseudomonadota > Alphaproteobacteria > Rhodobacterales > Rhodobacteraceae > Oceaniglobus > Oceaniglobus trochenteri. The sequence continues at coordinate 621,128 of NZ_JACNMM010000002.1, read as the reverse complement.
CCAAGGTGGCCACATCTCGGAAATTCGTGATCGCTATGGTCTCCGGTCAAGTCGGAAGAAGGAAAGGGATGCTGCTGCAACGGCAAATTTCTATGAAAAGAACTTGCGTGATGCGGAAGGCCTCGAAGCCCAGATAGCGGCGGCTGAAAGGCTCTACGATCAAAGTGTTGCGTTGGCCGATTTGCGAGGCGGGCGGACGACACAGGAAGACGCATACATTGCCAAGCTCGCTGAGGTTCTACTTCGCCTCAGGGAGATTGAAGCCGCGACATCGTCCAGTACGCGAGAGATTGAGCGCCAGGCGTCGATCTACGGCGAAATGGCGCGAACGCGCGAGATCCAGGCGGGCATAGATCGGGCGCTGGCAGGCGACCGGACCGCGGCTTTGGCCGAGCAATATGGACTGATGGCGCGAAGTCGCGTCGAAAGCGACGCACAACACGCCAGTGCGCAGGATTTGTTGGCGAACCTGTATGAGCAGGGCGATATACAGGCTGCCATCGCCCGGCACGGTGCGGATAGCGCGGAAGTGGCCGAACTTCGCGCCGCAGCCGAGCGTCGGGCCTTCGAGCAGCAGCTGTCGGGCCTGGATGTGTCCGAGGCCCTGAAGGACGAACTGCGCGCGGCCTTCGAAAATGCCGATGCGCTGGCGAAGGTCGATATCGCGTCGAATATTGCTGGAGCGGTCGACAACGCTTTCGCGCTGGCACAGCGTCTTGGCGTTGCCTTGTCGGTGGCGCGCGCCATCGCTGACACAGGCGTCGCAGAATTGCGAACAGCGACAAACGGCGGGCCCGACGCCGCGGTCGTGGCCGCGCGCAGCGGTCAGACAAGCCGTGACCTCAATGCCCCGGGCGGCATTCTCGAACAGTTCTCATCCGGGGAAGGCACGTTTCGCAGTCTGCGTCCTCCTCGCACCCGGCGAGGCGGCGGCGGTCGGGGTGGCGGTGCTGCGGACGAGCGAGACGCCGCCGCGGCACTGATCGAAAAACTGGAAGCGGAGCTCGCCGTACTGCGCGAGCTGGATCCAGTGCAGAAAGAGCTTCTGGCACACCGCGAGACCCTGGCCGGCGCGACGGCGGACCAGAAGGACCGCATCGGCGAATTGATCGCCGTGACCCACGAGGAAGAGCGCGCGATGGAAGCTGCGAGCGCGCGCCTGGAGGAATTCAAACAGGCTGGTTACGACCTGTTTAAGGGTCTTTCAAAGGGCGGCGACGAACTGGATGCTACCTTTGAACGGCTGCTTGGGCGGCTGGAGGATATGGTTCTTCAGGCCATTTTGCTGGGTGAGGGCCCGTTGGCAGATCTGCTGGGCGGTGGCTCTGGCGGTGTCCTCGGCACGATCGGAAAGGCAATCATCGGCGCCTTCGGCGGCAAGTCGGCAACCCCGGCACCGGTCGCAAAGGCGGATGGCGGCATGATCCACGGGCCGGGCGGGCCGCGCGACGATCAGGTCGCGGCCTGGTTGTCCAACGGAGAGTTCGTGGTCAACGCCAAAGCCACCGCCGCCAACCGTCAGTTGCTGGAAAGGATCAATGCCGGCGCCATACCGCGCTTTGCGCGCGGTGGGCATGTCGGGGTCGGAAGTTCGGCTGGCTCGTCCCATGGGGACGCCCAGATGCGGATCGTGATCGAGAACCGGGGTGCTACGCCTGTTGAAGGTGAGGCTCGCGAAGAAGTCGGGGCCGACGGGCAGCGCCAGATGCGCCTGATCCTGGCGGATCGGGTGGGTGGCGCGATGACCACCCGAGGGGGCGGTGCGCGTCGGGCGCTGACCCAGGCCTACGGTGTTCGCCCCAAGGGGACTTATCGATGATACCGGTTTGGCCCTCGGACCTGCCTCACCCGGCGCGCGGCACCTGGCAAGCGCAGGTCATCGACACACGTGTGCGTCGGACGGCTGGCGGCGTACCGGGCTACCGGCGCCGGTTTTCGGCGCGCACCCGGGCTGTCTCCCTTTCGATCCTTGTTCCCCGATCTGGAAAGGCAGTGTTCGATCGCTTCTTTGAAATGGTGGGTGACGGCACCTTGCCGTTCTGGATGCCAGATCCCACCACCGATGGCTGGCCACTGCTGAGCGACGCCGGCACGCCGCTCCTGACCGCCGACGGAACGCCTCTCCTTCTTGGTGCGCGCTGGCTCTGCCTGTTTGGCGAGGAGCCGCCGGTGGAAACGATCCGCGGCACCCAATTCGAGTTGGCGTTCGGCGTGACGGTGCTGCCATGAGGCGCGTGTCGCTCAACGCTCGGACCGCGCGGGATGCGGCAACCACCGAGGCCGTCGAGGTGCTTTTGCTGCACATCGAACACCCAGCCTTGTCCGCGCCGCTTCGGCTGTCCAGCGACCCGACGGAGCGGCTTTCGACCGATCCTCTGGTCTACGGCACCCGATCGACATGGATGAGCGGCGAGGGCGGCCCCACGCCGCATCTGTTCGTCGTTGCCTCGGCCGAGGTGCCGGGCGATCTGGAAGACGCGCCGGCTGCCGCTACCATCGTGGTGGATGCCGGCAATGCGGAAACCGGGCAGCTCCTGCGCAGCTTCATCGACCGTCCCGTGGTCCACATGGCGGTGGTCCTGGCAACCTCGCCCGACCTTGTCGAGGTCGAGTATCGCGGGCTGCGCATCGTGGAGGTCGAAGGCAACGCTGCCGAGGTTTCCTTGTCCATTTCTCGCGCGCCTATAGAGGACGAGAGCGTCCCCATGGACCGATTCACCAAGGATCGCTTTCCGGGGTTGTTCCCATGAACTGGTCGGCGCGGTACATCGGACTTCCCTTCCGGAACCGGGGGCGGGACCTGGACGGCTGCGACTGTTGGGGACTGGCCCGCCTGGTCTATGGCCGTGAACTGGGGATCGAATTGCCCGGTTACGGTGAGAGCTATGCCTGCGTTTCAGAGCGGGCCGAGATATCGGCTCTGATCGGGGCAGCGACCGAGGCAGGGACCTGGCGTCGGGTCAGCGCCCCAGCTGCCTTCGATCTGCATCTGCTTCGCAACGGTCTGCACGACAGCCATGTGGCAATAGCTGTCGACGCCGTGCGGATGCTTCACATGGATCAAGGACAGCAGGCCCGGGTCGTCCGACTGGACGATCCGCGTTGGTCCCGCCGCTATGTGGCGAGCTTCCGCCATGCGGATCTGGAGGGCAGGCCGTGAATGGTGCGCTGAGCGTGATCACCGCGCCGATGCTGGATCCCGGTCAGGGGCGCATTGAAACCACGTTGCCTGCCGGGGCAACTGTGAGCGAGCTGGTCCTGGCGGTCCTGCCCGGGCTGGCCTGTACGGAACGGGTTCGTGTGACCTTGTCGCTTGGCGATCGGGTGTGGGCGGTTCCGACACCGCTTTGGAGCCATGTGCGTCCCCGTCCCGGTGTCAGGGTTCTGGTGCGCGTGGTGCCTGGTGACGATGCTCTGCGCACGATCCTGTCCATCGCCATCACTGTCGCAGCGAGCGCCTTTGCTGCGCCCCTTGCGGGGTTCTTCGGTTTCAAGGGTGCCTTGGCCGAGGGACTTGCGACAATCGGGCTGACCCTTGCGGGCAATCTGCTTCTTTCGGCCCTGATCCCGCCGCCAAGCGAGGAGAAGAGCCGCAACGTCTATACCATTTCGAGCTGGCGCAATGACATCCGTCGGGGCGATCCAATCCCTTGCGCTTTCGGTCGGCACCGCTATGCCCCGCCGTTCGCCGCGACATCCTGGACCGAGATCGACGGCGACGTGCAATACGTTCGGGCGCTGTTCTGTTTCGGATACGGACCGCTTCGGATCAGTGATCTGCGATTGGGCGACACGTCATTGAATGACTACGAGGACGTCGACTTCGAACTGCGCGAGGGCCGTGCGGGCGATCTCCCGGTGACGCTCTACCATAGGCAAGTGATTGAGGAGAGCCATGGCGTCGATCTTGTACGCCCTTTCCCCCGTGATGCTGCAGGCGAGGTGCTTGACGATGAACCGGCCATCGAAACGCCGGTTCGCCGCTGGACCGCGACAGGCACCTCCGAGATTGCGGTGCTGATCGGCTTCCCATCCGGCCTGTTCAATATCGACAAGAAGGGACGGACCCAGTCGGTTTCGGTGACGCTGCGCATCCGCGCGCGTCAAGATGGCGCTGGCGCCTGGGAGGACATTGCCGAGCTGGATGTGCGGGCGGCAAAGCGCGAGGCCTTCGTGCGGGTGCATCGTTGGACGCCGCCGGTTCGTGGTCGTTGGCAGGTGGAGATTACCCGAATGACCCCGGAAACCACCTCGACCCAGACATCTGACCGCACGGTCCTGACCGCGTTGCAGTCGATACGTCCCGAGTATCCCATTGCTCTGGACAAGCCGGTGGCCCTTGTCGCTCTGCGTATCCGGGCAACCTATCAGCTGAATGGCACGCTGGACTCCTTCAATGCGTTGGTCGAGCGTGAAATGCCCCTGCGCTCGGGGGTGGCCTGGCTGCCAGGCTACGGGCGTAATCCGGCTTCCGCATATCTGGCGGCGCTGACTGGCGCGTCGAATCCCTATCCCGTTCCGACGACCGAAATCGACTGGGACGGGGTGGCCGACTGGTACAATTGGTGCGAGGGGAAGGGGCTCAAGTACGACCGAATTCACGATACCTCGGAGAGCCTTGGCGAAATGCTCTCGGCGATCTGTGCCGCCGGGCGGGCGACGCCTCATCATGACGGGCGCCGGTGGGGTGTAGTGATCGACCGGCCCCAGGATGTCGTGATCGACCACATCTCTCCACGCAACGCCAGCGATTTTACCTGGTCGCGCGCGTACTTCGATCCACCCGACGCCTTGCGGGTCCGGTTTCTGGATGAGACGGCCGATCACGCGCCGGCGGAGCGGGTTGTGCCCTGGCCCGGCCATACCGGGCCAGTCGGGCTGACCGAAGCGCTGGACCTTCCGGGAAAAACCGATCCCGACGAGGTTTGGCGCGAAACCCGCCGGCGGATGTACGAGCTGATCCACCGCCCCGATAGGTTCTCTGCGATCCAGGACGGCGCGTCGCGCATCGTGACACGCGGCGATCTGGTGATGGGCAGCTTCGATGTTCTGGATCATGCGCAGATCGCCGCCCGGGTCACATCTGTGCGGGGTCAGCTTGTGGAACTGGACAGCGAGTTGATCCGCGCGCCCGAAACCGAATACGGGCTGCGGTTTCGCGGACCGTCCGATGGAGAAGATATCGGTGCCTCCGTTCTGCGCAGGATCGCTTCGGGGCCTGATGTTTCGCGGGCCGTGCGCCTCGTCGGAGAAGGGCCTTTGCCGAACCTTGGCGATGCCGTGCACTTGGGCCCGCTGAACACCGAAAGCCGGGCGTTGCGCGTGCGCGGGATCGAACCTGGGGAAGGCTTTTCTGGACGGGTTCTGATGATTGATGCTGCACCCGAGATCGACGAACTGACCGACGCGGAGACACCACCCACCTGGGATGGACGGGTCGGCGCACCGGTCAGCATTCCACCGGTGGTTCCGGCTGCGCCACTGTTCGTGCGCATCGCAGGCTTCCTCGATACCGATGCGCCGGGCGGTGTATCGGTCACCGTTGCACCCGGTCCAGGCTCCCGCGCGACCGTCAGCGGCTATTCGCTCGAACATCGCCTGGCCGGTGCACCGACATGGACGGCCATCGCGATTCCGGCCGCCCAGGCTGGAGTGGAGATCAAGGCATATGTTCCGGGCGAGGCCATCGAACTCCGGTGTCGGGCGATCGGCAACGACGGCACGGCCGGGCCGTGGAGCGCCGTACTTGCCCTGGTGGTCGGTGCGGGTGATCCGGCCCTTCCTGGAGCGCTGGAAACAGCGTCGATATCGATAAGCGGGGGGCTCGGCTCAGCACAGATCGTGGCTGGCCTTCCTTCCGATGCGGCTCTGTCGTCGATCCAGATATACCGCGCCGCCGCCGGTGTTACCCTCGACCGGGACATCCATGGCGTCGGAGCGCCGATCTCGGTCCAGTCCGGTGGGACCTTTGCACTGGTGGATGGCGATGGCACTCGGACGACCTTGATCTCCGATGGTGAGATGGCCGGCACGGGCGACTGGGATGCCGGAACGGGATGGACCCTGGCCGGTGGGCAGGCAACCCATGCTGCCGGTGCTGCCGGAGAATTGGGCCAGGAAACAGCCCTTGTTGCAGGACGCACCTACAGACTTTCCTGGCGCATTCTGGGGCGGACGGCGGGCGATCTCACACCTCGGCTGATCGGTGCGACGACAAGCGAGGGCGTGTCCCGCGTCGCCGACGGAACGTTCGCCGAACGCCTGATCGCCCCGGCCAGCCCGACTGAACTGCAATTTGTAGCTAGTTCGGACTTCGACGGATCGCTCGATGACGTGGTGCTGTTCGAGGAAACGGCCGCCTGCGTCGACGCCGGCGCTTACGACTACTGGTTCGAACCTTTGAACGACGAGGGCCAGGCTGGCCCGACGACCACTGCCATTCGGGTGGTGATCCGATGACACATTTCCCTACTGAAGGACTGTTGCCATGGCCGATGCCGGCGTGAAATCTCCCGATCTTCCGACAACTTCCGCGCTTGACGATATTCTTGGACACCGCGACGGATCGACACGGATCGTGGGAGTTGGCGATCTGGCGCAACAGATGGCCGCCGACGGCCCTATCGCGGCCGCCTTGGCTCAGATTGAGGCGCAGGTCACTTCGGGTCAGGTGGTGCGGGCAACATGGGCCGATCTTTCTGGTACGACCGGCGCAGCTGAGGGGGCGGGCGGCGAAGTTCTGGAGGCAGATACGGGCACACATCCTGAAGCCAGTGCCACGGGGTACGATGGCGCCAGCGTTGCGAACGCCGGGCGCTATTCGTGGAACGCGGCTTGGGAACGCTGGGTCCGGATCGGAGGTTCCGGCATTTCGGCCGTGGCGGCGGACCTCGGGGCAGAGGCGACAGCGCGTGCGGCCGGCGATTCGGCCCTGGCGCAGGACGTGGCGAACGAAACGAGTCGGGCCACCGCTGCTGAACAGGTCCTGACGGCCGATCTGGCTACGGAGGCGACGGTGCGCGCGGCGGAGAATGCAGCCCTGGCGCAGGACGTCGCGAATGAAGCAAGTCGGGCCACCGCTGCGGAACAGGCCCTGACAGCGGATCTGGCCACAGAGGCGACGGCACGCGTGGCGGCTGATGCGGCCTTGGCGCAGGACCTCGCGAATGAATCGAGCCGGGCGACATCTGCCGAACAGGGGCTGGCGGCGGCTAATGCTACCGAAGCGGCTGATCGGGCGGCGGCCGATACGGCGCTTGCCCAGGATATTCTGGATGAGACGAACCGCGCGCAGATGACTGAGCAGACGTTGGCAGCTGCCGATGCCACCGAAGCGGCAGCACGGGCTGCAGGGGACGGTGCTTTGACCCGACGATTGGATCGGATCGCCCTTCCGGAAGGGTCATATCCCGGCGATGCCCCCGAGCTTTTTTCAGCGACGTTGACCGGTCCCGCCGAGGATCGCCCCCCGCTGGACAACGGCCAGGCAGTCGTGGACAGCGAACTTGGTCGGATATGGCAAGTGGCGGGATCGGGGATTGTGGCCCCGCGCCGACCATTCAAGGTGCTCGCCGGCCGGGTGTACCGCCTGCGTGTGACCATTCGGCGGCTCGCCGATACTGACGACGTGACCGGCGACGCGGTGCTGGTTAAATTGCGGTCTCTGAACGGCAATTTTGCCACTGTCAGCACCGTAACCCGAAAGACCTGGGCCGACCCGAAAGTGGCCGATGGTGGCCTCAGCGTCTCCATCATTGTTTCCCGTGATGCCGATGCGCCGGGGGTGGAGTATGTGGTTCCGGCCACTGCGGTCTATTGTACGCCCTTCGTGCAGACATACGGCTCGGGTGGCGTGACCGGTGTTGCCGAGATTGTCTGGGAAGACATCACCGACAGGGTACTCGGGGGCGCCGACCTGGTGGATCTGCGTGATGACCTCACCGACGAAGTGGTCGATCGCATGAGCGCCGACAATTCCCTCGGTGCTCGATTGGATAGTGCCGACGAACAAGTGCGTCTGGCGCGTTGGGATCTGGCGGCACCAGGTGCACGCGACGAAGGCGCACCGAGTGTGATCGTCGCACGGCGGGGCACAGGGGCCGGAGCCCGTTACGTCGTGGGGTGGAGCAGTTTGGGTCTGCTGGACGGCGGGGCCGGGGAACGGCCGGTCGCCGACCGGCCTCTGGGCGATCTGGCGCCCGGACGCGCCTTGGTCATTGATACCGCACAGGGTCCGGGGGCCAACTGGACTGTGAGCGAGATGGCGCTGGCCACTGTGCGGGCCCAGGCGGTAACCGGCGCTATCGTACTGCTCCTGGCCAATGATGCGGGTGTCGTGATCGGCCCACTAGCGATACACGGGGTCGCTGCCCGACTTTTCGAATCCGAAGAAGCTGCGCCGGATCAAGGGAAGGTCGCCATCGACGGAGCCAACCCTGAGGGCATTCACGCCGCCTTGGCCGCCGGGGATGGCGCCGTCGCGCTGGGCTTCGGTGAGGACGGAGAACTTTTCGCCCAGTCCCGCCACATGGGTGAACGGCTTGCCGGTGTGGACGCCCGCTTGCGGGGCGGTCTTGCCGACGAAAACGGCGCAGTCGTTCTGGGGTTTGAAGAGGACGCCGAACTGATTGCCCAGTCCCGACATCTGGGTGAGCCGCTGGCGGCTGTCGATACGGACCTGCGTGGGGGATTGGCCGATGAGGTTGGCAACCTGGTGCTGGGTTTCGAGGCGGACGGCGAGATGGTGGCGCGTTCCCGCCATACTGGCGAAACGATGCTGACAGGCACTGCGGCGCACTTCGCTTCGCTCGAAAGCGACGAAGACGGCCGCGCCGTGGAATTGGTCGAACGGACAGGAGGAAAGGTCTGGCCGGGCAATGCACGCCACCCGATGCCCTGGCTCGATGGAGATGGTGTCACACTGCGCCTGGGCGAGGATGGCGCAGAAACCGCGCGGCTGCGCGCCGGCGAGACATTGCAAGCCAGCGCACCGCGATCGCTGACCACCTATAGTGTCCAAATCGGTGGGCGGGCAGGTCTCTACGCCAACACGGCGGCGATCGGTGCACGCGGAAGTGGCCATCTGATCCCGAGCGATTTCAACACGCTCCACGTCGTTGGTGTCTATGGTCAATCAGGTTCAGCGGGACGCAACGGTACGCCGTTGATCTCAGATTTTGCAGCCTGGCCCGAGGACGCACTGATGCCCGGCGGGGCAGCGAATATGGACATTCGCATGGGGCTGCCGACGCTCTTCGTTGAAACGGCCGCGCTGGACCCGGCCACCATTACCGGATTTCAGCCATTGCTGGCCAAGTTGGGTCAAGGCGCGGGAGTGGCCGGGGAGACCGTGGCCGAAGCGGCCGCGCGCAGCCTGACGCGTATTGCCCGGATCGATCACGAGATGGTCTGGCGATCGATGTGGTTTGCGGCGGGCGTCGGCAGCACGCCGATTTCAGGGCTGGGGCGCGGTTCGGTGCCATATGCCAACCTTCTGGCGGCTATGGCCCGGATCAAGTCTCTCGCAGAGGCGCAGGGGTGGCGGGTAGTTCTCGATGCCATCCTGTTTATTCACGGTGAGGCAGACGCGGCCAATGGGACCTACGGCGACGATCTTGTCACGTTGCAAAGTCACCTGAACACCGATGCCAAGGAAGTGACGGGGCAGGTGGCGGATGTACCGTTTTTGATCACCCAGCCCTCCAGTCACATCGGCGGCGGTGCAAACGTGCGCAGTGTTACCGAAATGGTCCGCGTAGCTGCGTTGAACGATCACATTCATCTGGTCGCCCCGAGCTACCCGGCGCCGTTCAGTGGTGATTTCCTCCATCTTGATGGCCCCGGCTATCACTTGGTTGGAGAGCACCTTGCAGAGGCAATCGCCTCTGTGAAGTGGGGTGGCGGGTCCTTCACCCCCCTGAAGGCAACGGGTGCCGTTCGCAGCGGCACCACGGTTACGATCGACTATCACGTGCCCGTCGGCCCCTTGGCGATCGATACGGTTCAAGTGCCCGACCGCAACTCCAACAAGGGGTTTCGATATTTCTCCGACGATGGAACGGAAACCGAGATTGGCGTGACTGCAGTTACCATCACCGACACCGGACTGGACGGCACAGGTCAGGTCGAACTGACGCTGGCCAGTGTGCCCCCTTCTGGCTCCGAAAGGGTGGATTTTGCCCTGTCGGGGCAGACAAGCCCGCGCATCGCCGACGCGATCCCGCGCGGCAACATTCGCGACAGCGCGGGCGACTTGCGCAAATCGCGCTACGACCACCGCCGCCTGGACAACTGGGCGGTCCATCAACGTATAGAGGTAACCACATGATCAACTGCATGACGATGAAGGGGCTTAGGCTGGACAAGGCCGTCGGATTGCCCAGGGTGGAAAACGACCGGCGCTCTGCCCGCGTCGCCCGCATTCCCAGCCTGACGATGTATCTCTCGGGCGGATTGGCCTATCTCAAGAGCAATGGGGGGATCGTGAACCGTGCCGATCCGGACAACGACACCTCGCCAGTGCCAGGCGCAAGTGTTTTCCCCACGATTGCAGCCATGCCGGGAACTTCGATCCCATCAATTCGATGCCCGGCGGCGGGCACGATCTCGGACCACACCTTCGCGCCGGGGTTCACCGCCGAAGCCTGGACCTTTGTCTCGGCCCACTACATGGACGCCCGAGCCGAACCCCAGCAAATCGTTGCCCCGCGCCCAGCAGTGCCGTCCGGTACGCCCGACCTGCTGGCTCCCAACATCGGATGGAATCCGAGCGGGACTTTCAAGATCTGGAAAGGGCGCCTCGAAACCGAGGTCGTTACCCATGGCGATGCCAGTCAGTATTCCGACCAGATCGTGGTGGTGATGGCTACCTTCAGCTTGGCCATGGGGTACAGCCTCTGGCGGAACGGTGTCCGCGTCGCCAATGCTGCCGCGTTCGGGGCGATGGGTCAGACGTCGGTGGGTCTCTTCGGCACCTTCGGCGGCTACATCGGCGATCAGTTGCTGTTCAGCGCTGATCTTTCCGCGCCTGGAAACGAAGCATCCCTCGCCGCAGTCAACGACAAATTGCTGTTCAAGTACGGACTGGCCTAGACCGTTCAAACCCTCTTTAAGGCTCCTCGCTTGAAGAGGGTTTGAAAGCCCCGGCGTTCCGGTGGCAGTCAGAAAAGTTGAAATACTGCAAAATCTGCTGTCTCACACTGCAAAACCTGCTGTCGCGCTACAATTCTGCGGCATTTATCCACGGTTGCGGCGCCTTATCCCCAACAAAAGCCTTTACAGGTGATTCCCTTGGCCACACCATATCTGGTAAGCTCGGCATACAGGCACCGCCGGACTTAGGCAAAACAGCAAGCTGTGGTGGGGCAATCCCCCGCACATGGCGATAACAAAACACGAGGCTCAAATGTCGCTAGCAGAGCAGTACTTCGAATCCGAGGATCTTCATCCTATCGATATCGTCGAAACCCTCGCTGAACATCACGCCTGGGAGTTTGACCGCGTCGGCGACGACCAGATCGCGATGGCGGTCGAAGGGCAGTGGCGGACCTATTCGATCACGCTGGCCTGGTCGGGCTATGACGAAACCCTGCGCCTGATCTGCACCTTCGAGATGGAGCCGCCCGACGACCGGCTGCCCCAGCTTTACGAGGTGTTGAACGCCACCAACGATCATTGCTGGGCGGGGGCCTTCACCTTCTGGCAGGCGCAGAAGCTGATGGTCTACCGCTATGGTCTGGTGCTGGCCGGGGGGCAGATGGCCGGCCCCGAGCAGATCGACACCCTGATCAAGGCGGCGGTTCTGGCGGCTGAACGGTTCTATCCGGCGTTCCAACTGGTGGCCTGGGGGGATCGCACGCCCGAGGATGCCATGCAGGTCGCCATCGCCGAGGCCTATGGTCGGGCCTGATTAACCGAAAAGTTAACAAAAGGTTAACAGGTCTCGTTTTTTGGGCTATCCGAAGGGATGCCCTATGAAACCGAAATCGCCGCGATCCTGTGCTCCTTCGTCCTTGGGGGCGAAACCGAGGTGAGCCATGGCTATTCGGTGGGCTATGACCTGCACCGCATCCGCGTGGATTGCGAAACCGCGACCCAGGTGGTCGAGGTGGGGATGGACAAGCGGTCTTCCCTGGATTCGCTGCAACAGGCGCTTTTTGCCGCTTCCCTGACCGGGAAGACACCGATCATCGCCATGATCGACACCGACGGGCGCGAAGGGCAATACGAACTGCGCATCCGCACCGCGGCCCAGATGGTGGGGGTGGAATACCGCAGTTATCACCTTGATGCGCTGATCCGGTTGCGCATGACATCCTGGATGCGCGACCGCCCGCCCCTGCAATCGGGGTCGTGACCCGCCGAAATCCCGCTTTACCTTGGGGCGTGGCGCATTAGGCTGCGCCGCGACCAAGGAGTGTTGTGATGGATATGAACGACGTACGCGACCGCGGGCTGGTTCTTCTGGGCTGTGGCAAGATGGGATCGGCGATGTTGCAGGGCTGGCTGAAGGGTGGTTTGCCCGCCGGGTCGGTATGGGTGATCGACCCCAAGCCGTCGGACTGGCTGCGCGGGATCGAGGGGCTGAACCTGAACGCCGACCTGCCCGCCGCACCGGCCATCGTACTGGTGGCGGTCAAGCCGCAGATGATGGCGGATGCCCTGCCCAGCCTTGCCGCGATGGGCAATGGCGAAACCCTGTTCCTGTCGGTCGCGGCGGGCACCTCGATCGCCTATTACGAAAGCGTTCTGGGCGGGCAGACCCCGGTGATCCGCGCCATGCCCAACACCCCGGCCGCCGTGGGCCGGGGGATCACGGCAATCGTGCCCAACGGCGCGGGGGCCCCGGGCATGGACCTCGCGGAATCGCTGCTGTCGGCGGTGGGGCAGGTTGTGCGCCTGGAAAGCGAAGCGCAGATGGACGCGGTGACCGGGGTTTCCGGATCGGGCCCGGCCTATGTGTTCCACCTGATCGAAACCCTGGTCGCCGCCGGTGTTGCGCAGGGCCTGCCCGAAGACCTGGCGATGCAACTGGCCAAGGCAACGGTCGCCGGGGCCGGCGCCCTGGCCGAGGAGTCTGACGAAGACCCGGGCCAGTTGCGTGTGAACGTCACCTCGCCCCAGGGGACGACCGCCGCCGCGCTTGAGGTGCTGATGGACGCCGACAGAGGCTTTCCGGCGCTGCTGACCCGGGCCGTGAAGGCGGCGGCCGACCGGTCGCGGGAACTGGGCAAATGATCGGCTTTGACGATTTTCTGAAGGTCGATATCCGGGTTGGCGTCATCACCCGCGCCGAACCCTACCCCGAGGCGCGCAAGCCCGCGATCAAGCTTTGGGTCGATTTCGGTGACGAGTTGGGGGAAAAGAAAAGCTCGGCCCAGATCACGAAACACTACACCCCCGAGGCGCTGATCGGGCGGCAGGTGATGGCGGTGGTGAATTTCCCGCCCCGCCAGATCGGCAAGGTGATGTCCGAAGTTCTGGTGCTGGGCGTTCCCGACGAGGAAGGCGAGGTGGTGCTGCTGCGCCCCGATCAGGACGTGCCCGTCGGCGGGAGGCTGTTCTGATGCCGCGGCTTCTGATCACCCGCCGCCTGCCTGACCCGGTGCTGAAGGCCGCCCGCGCCCGGTTCGATGTGACCCTGCGCGATGACACCACCCCCATGTCCGCCGATGAACTCGCCGAGGCGATGACGCAGTATGACGCCATCCTGCCCACGCTGGGCGATCGACTGAGCGAAGACGCTTTCCGGGGTGAAATACGGTGCCGCCTGCTGGCGAATTTCGGTGTCGGCTACAACCATATCGACGTGGCGGCGGCAAAGGCGGCGGGCATTGCCGTGTCCAACACCCCCGGTGCCGTCACCGATGCCACCGCCGATATCGCCATGACGCTGATGCTGATGACCTGCCGCCGTGCGGGCGAGGGCGAGCGGATGCTGCGCGCGGGCCACTGGGGCGGCTGGCACCCCACCCAGCTTCTGGGTCAGCACGTCAGCGGCAAGACGGTGGGTATTCTGGGCATGGGGCGGATCGGCAAGGCCATCGCGCGGCGTTGCCATTTCGGCTTTGGAATGGATGTGGTGTTCCACAACCGCTCGCAGGTGCAGGATGCCGGGGTTCCGGCACGTCAGCTTGCCACCCCGGCCGAAGTTGCGGGGCAAGCCGATGTCCTGATCGCGGCGCTTCCCGCCACGCCGGAAACCTGGCACATGATCAATGCCGACGTCTTCGCGGCGATGAAGCCCACGGCGGTTTTCGTCAACATCGCGCGGGGCGATATCGTGGACGAGGCGGCGCTGATCGCGGCGCTGAAGGCGGGTGCCATCGCGGGGGCCGGGCTGGATGTTTACGAGTTTGAACCAGAGGTGCCCGAGGCGCTGACAGCCATGGAGAACGTCACCCTGCTGCCCCACCTCGGCACCGCCACCGAAGAGGTGCGCACCGCCATGGGGATGATGGCCGTCGACAACCTGGTGGCCTTCTTCGACGGGCGCGACCTGCCCAACCCGGTGTGACGGGTCAGTAAGGATCGCCCATGGCATCGCGCCAGTGGCGGCGGCAAAGCGAGACATAGGTTTCGTTGCCGCCGATCTGCACCTGTGCGCCTTCTTTCAGGGGGCGGCCGGCCTCGTCCTGGCGGATGACCATGGTGGCCTTGCGCCCGCAATGGCAGATGGTGCGCACCTCGCGGATCTGGTCGGCGATCGCCATCAGCGTGGCGGACCCGGGGAAAAGCTGCCCCTGGAAATCGACGCGCAGGCCATAGCACATCACCGGAATCCGCAGATCGTCGGCCGCGCGGGCCAGTTGCCAGACCTGGGCCGGCGTGAGGAACTGCGCCTCGTCCACGAAGGTGCAGGCCACGGGTCCGCCCGCCTGGCGCGTTTTGAGCCTGGCGAAAAGATCGTCGGTCTCGGCAAAGGTATCGGCGGTTTCGCCTATCCCGATGCGCGATGAAATCCGCCCCTCGCCGGCGCGCGTGTCAAGCTGCGCAGTCAGCAGATAGGGCACCATGCCGCGTTCGCGATAGTTGTGGGCGGCCTGAAGCAGCAGGGTGGATTTACCCGCGTTCATCGTCGAGAAATTGAAATACAGCTTTGCCATCCGCGCGGCTTAGCCCAGCGGCGCAGAGGGGGCAAGATTGTCTGCCACCTGTTGTCAGGATGGCGCGCTGCGTTGCGCCATCCTGCTTGCTTGTCGGTCGCTTAGCCCTGCAGGGCCCTGACCCCCAGCTCGCCCTCTTCGCGGGCCTGCATGGCCAGGGCCACGGCGTGGGAGGCAGCGAGGGTGGTGAAATAGGGGATCTTGTCCATCAGCGCGACGTTGCGCATGGCGCGGCTGTCATCGACGGCGCGCGCGCCTTCGGTGGTGTTCATCACCAGGGCGATTTCACCGTCCTTCATGATGTCGACCACGGTGCGCCCGCCTTCATAGACCTTGTTCACCTCGCCGGTTTCGATGCCGTTGTCGCGCAGGAACCTGGCGGTGCCCTTGGTGGCGGTCAGCGTCATGCCGCAGTCCAGAAGGATGCGGGCGGTTTCGACGAACTGATCGGTCTTGTCGGCGTCCTTGATTGACAGGAAGGCTATACCCGAGGAGGGCAGCACCACGCCCGCGCCCATCTGCGCCTTGAGGAAGGCGCGCGGGAAGGAACGATCCCAGCCCATCACCTCGCCGGTCGAGCGCATCTCGGGCCCAAGCAGGGTATCGACACCGGGGAAGCGCGCGAAGGGCAGCACCGCCTCTTTCACCGAATACCAGGGCATGGCCGGATCGGCCAGCGTCATGGGGTCGGCATAGGGCAGCGTGTCGTCGGGGCCGGTGCCATCGGGGTAGGGCGCGCGCAGGGGGAAGTTGGACAGCGGTTCGCCGGCCATCAGGCGGGCGGCGATGCTGGCGATGGCGCTGTCGGTGGCCTTGGCCACGAAGGGCACGGTGCGCGACGCGCGGGGGTTCACCTCAAGCACATAGATCGTGCCGTCCTTTATCGCGAATTGAACATTCATCAACCCGACAACGCCCAGTTTCAGGGCCATCGCCGCCGTCTGTTGTTCCATTTCTGCAATCAGTTCGTCGGACAGGGTGTAGGGCGGCAGGGAACATGCGCTGTCGCCCGAGTGCACGCCGGCCTCTTCGATGTGCTGCATCACCCCGGCCACATGCACGTTTTTGCCATCACAGAGGCAATCCACGTCCACCTCGACCGCGCCGGCCAGGTAGCTGTCGAGCAGAACAGGCGTATCGCCGCTGACCACCACGGCATCGCGGATGTAGCGGGCCAGGTGCGCATCGTCGCGCACGATCTCCATGGCGCGGCCGCCCAGAACGTAGGAGGGGCGGATCACCAGCGGATAGCCGACCGCCTTGGCGATCTCCATCGCCTCGGCGTCGGAACGGGCAATGCCGTTGACCGGCTGCTTCAGGCCCAGCTCGTTCAGCATGGCCTGGAACCTCTCGCGGTCCTCGGCCAGGTCGATGGCGTCGGGGGTCGTCCCGAGAATGGGAATGCCTGCATCCTGCAAGGCATTGGCCAGTTTCAGGGGAGTCTGGCCGCCAAATTGTACGATTACGCCATGCAGGGTGCCCTTCTCCTGCTCGACCCGCAGAACCTCCATCACGTGTTCCATGGTCAGCGGCTCGAAATAGAGCCGGTCTGACGTGTCGTAATCGGTGCTGACCGTTTCGGGGTTGCAGTTGATCATGATGGTTTCATAGCCCGTCGCCGACAGGGCATAGCAGGCATGACAACAGCAATAGTCGAACTCGATCCCCTGGCCGATCCGGTTGGGCCCGCCGCCCAGGATCACCACCTTCTTGCGGTCGCTTGGGCGCGCCTCGCATTCCACTTCGCCCATGACCGGCGATTCGTAGGTGGAATACATGTAGGGCGTCTGGGCCTCGAACTCGGCGGCGCAGGTGTCGATCCGCTTGAACACGGCCTTGACGTTCAGGTTGTGGCGCGCGCGGCGCACCTGGTCTTCGTCGCGGCCCGTCAGGGTGGCCAGGCGGGCATCGGTGAAGCCCATCATCTTGATCGCGCGCAAACCTTCTTCGGTCACGGGCAGGCCGTCGCGACGCAGCCGCTCTTCGGTGTCCACGATTTCGCGGATGCGGTCCAGGAACCAGGGGTCGAACTTGGTGATCGAGTGCAACTCGTCGTTGCTCAGCCCGTGGCGCATGGCCTGGGCGATGGTGCGCATCCGGTCGGGTGTCTGGCGCGACAGGGCGGCGGTGATGCTGGCCACGTCGGGGGCGCCGGGGATCTCGATCTCGTCAAACCCGGTCAGGCCGGTTTCAAGCGAGGCCAGCGCCTTTTGCAGCGATTCGTGGATCGTGCGGCCGATCGCCATCGCCTCGCCCACCGATTTCATCGCGGTCGAAAGAAGCGGCTCGGAGCCCGGGAATTTCTCGAAGGCAAAGCGCGGGATCTTGGTGACGACATAATCGATGGTCGGTTCGAAACTGGCGGGCGTCACCTTGGTGATGTCGTTGTCCAGCTCGTCCAGCGTATAGCCGACGGCGAGTTTCGCGGCGATCTTGGCAATCGGGAAACCGGTGGCCTTGGACGCCAGCGCGGATGAACGCGACACCCGGGGGTTCATCTCGATCACCACCATGCGGCCATCGGCGGGGTTCACGGCCCACTGCACGTTCGATCCGCCGGTTTCCACGCCGATTTCGCGCAGAACCGCAATCGAGGCCGAGCGCATGGCCTGATATTCCTTGTCGGTCAGGGTCAGCGCGGGGGCAACGGTGATCGAATCGCCGGTATGCACACCCATGGGATCGACGTTTTCGATGGAGCAGACGATGATGGCGTTGTCGGCGCGGTCGCGCACCACCTCCATCTCGTATTCCTTCCAGCCCAGCAGCGATTCATCGACAAGGATCTGCCCGACGGGCGAGGCATCCATGCCCGAGCGGCAGTAATATTCGTATTCCTCGCGGTTGTAGGCCACGCCGCCGCCGGTGCCGCCCATGGTGAAGGCCGGGCGGATGATGGCGGGCAGGCCGATCTCCTCCAGCGCGTCGATGGCCAGGCCGACACCGGCGGCCAGGTCCTTCTTGCCGTTCTTGACGGGTGCCGTGACGATGGTGGCCTTGGGGTTCTCGATGCCCAGACGGTCCATCGCCTCGCGGAACAGCTTGCGGTCTTCGGCCATTTCGATGGCTTCGCGGGTGGCGCCGATCATCTCGACGCCGAATTTCTTGAGAACACCCATTTCCTCGACCGCAAGGGCGGTGTTCAGCCCGGTCTGTCCGCCCATGGTGGGCAGAAGCGCGTCGGGGCGTTCCTTCTCGATGATGCGGGCGACGATCTCCGGGGTGATCGGCTCGATATAGGTGGCATCGGCCAGTTCCGGGTCGGTCATGATGGTGGCCGGGTTCGAGTTGACGAGAATCACCCGATACCCTTCCTCGCGCAGCGCCTTGCAGGCCTGGGCGCCGGAATAGTCGAATTCGCACGCCTGGCCGATAATGATTGGCCCCGCGCCGATGATCATGATGGAATTGATATCGGTTCTTTTCGGCATGGCCAGACCCCCAAGGCAGAGAAAATCTTGGGGGTTATAGGCTCTGCTCGGTGAGGCGCAAGGGGCGATTGCCGCGTCAGGCGGGCAGCGGTGCCTGCGGCGCGTCCTTGGTCCGCGATTTCCCGGTGCGGATGATGGCGGCCGGAAACGGTTTCACCGCGATTGAGCCGGCAGGCACAAGTTGGAGCCCGTCGCGCAGAGTAACATTGCCAGCCTCCAACGGACGGCGCCGGGCAAGGGGGGCTGACGCGGCAATCCTTGGCGCCCGGGGATCATTGGGGATACAAATAATCCCGCGTGATCGGCACCGCCGTTTTCGAATGGGCCAGTTGTGCCTGGAACACCACTTGCGGGCCGTGGCGGAAGGTCATTTCGCTGGCGATCAGGTAGAACCGCCACATCCGGCAGAACCTGTCGTCGTAAAGTTCGCGGGCCCGGTCGATATTGGCGGTGAACCTTTCCTCCCAGTGGCGCAAGGTTTCGGCGTAATGCATCCGCCAGACCTCGACATCGGTGATGGTCAGGTTCTGGTGTTCAATGGCCGCGCTCATCTCGGAGAGGGCGGGGACGTAGCCGCCGGGGAAGATGTACTTGTTCACCCAGGGGCTGGTGATGCCCGGCGGACCCAGACGCCCGATGGTATGGATCAGCGCCACGCCGTCGGGCGCCAGAAGATCGTGAACGGTGCGGAAATAGGTTTCGTACTGCGGCGCGCCGACATGTTCGAACATGCCCACCGACACGATCCTGTCGAAGCTGCCGCGCACCTCGCGGTAATCCTGCAGGCGGATCGAAACCTGCTCGGACAATCCGGCCTCTTCCACCCGCTGCCGCCCGATGGCGTGCTGTTCGCGGCTGAGGGTGACACCCACCACCTGCGCGCCGAAATCGCGCGCCAGCGTCAGCGCCATGCCGCCCCAGCCACAACCGATGTCCAGCACGCGCATCCCCGGTTCCAGCAGCAGCTTGGCGGCGATATGGGCCTTCTTGTCGGCCTGGGCCTGCTCCAGGCTGACATCGGGGGTGCGGAAATAGGCGCAGGAATACTGTTTGTCGGCGTCAAGGAACAGGTCGTACAATTCGCCCGACAGGTCATAGTGATGGGCGACATTGGCCTGCGCCTTTGGGGCGGGGGCATATTGCTGGATCCGGCGCAGGGCACGCCGGGCATGGCGCAGGGGGTTGCGCCATGCCGAGCGTGACCCGTTCCAGGAATTGGCAATCACCAGCGAAAGGAAGCGGCGCAGGTCGTCATTCTCGATCTGCAGGGTGCCATCCATGTAGCCTTCGCCAACCCCCAAGTCCGGGGTCATCACGATGCGCTGCACCAGGGTCGGGTCGGTCAGGGTGACGCGCAGGGGTGGGCTGCCGTCGCCCGCGACCACCTCGCGCCCCGAGGGAAGTGTCACGACGATGGCGCCCTGACGCATCATGCGTTTGAGGAAGGTTTCGAACAGACTGTCCCACATGGAGAATCTCCTCTTTTTTTGCCACCATCCTGCGGGTTTCCGATGCAAGTTCAATGGGGGCGATGCAACGGCAGGCGGGCTTGTGCCCAAGGTTCCCTTGACTTTCGGCGCGCCCGCAGGTGTATCGGCGCCAACCTGACGCCCGAATGACCAAAGCCCCGGAGGCCCCCGATGCATGCCTATCGCTCCCATACCTGCGCCGATCTGAACAAATCCGATGTGGGCAGCGATGTGCGCCTGTCGGGCTGGGTGCATCGCGTCCGTGACCACGGCGGCGTACTGTTCATCGACCTGCGCGACCATTACGGCATGACTCAGGTGCTGTGCGACGGCGACAGCCCGGCCTTCAAGGCGCTGGAAAAGGTGCGGGCGGAATGGTGCATCCGCATCGACGGCACGGTAAAGGCGCGCGACGCCGAACTGGTGAACACCAAGATTCCGACCGGCGAGATCGAGGTCTACGTTCGCGACGTGGAGGTTCTGGGTGCGGCGGGCGAACTGCCCCTGCAGGTCTTCGGCGATCAGGAATACCCCGAGGAAACGCGCCTGCGCTATCGCTTCCTGGATCTGCGCCGCCAGGAATTGCACGACAACATCGTGCTGCGCAGCGACGTGGTGCGCGATCTGCGCCAGCGGATGTGGGACCAGGGTTTCAACGAATTCCAGACGCCGATCATCACCGCCAGTTCGCCCGAGGGCGCGCGCGATTTCCTGGTGCCCTCGCGTTTGCATCCGGGCAAGTTCTATGCGCTGCCCCAGGCGCCCCAGCAGTTCAAGCAGCTGATCATGGTCAGCGGCTTTGACAAGTATTTCCAGATCGCGCCCTGCTTCCGCGACGAAGACCCCCGCGCCGACCGTTCGCCCACCGATTTCTACCAGCTTGACCTCGAGATGAGCTTTGTCAGCCAGCAGGACGTGTTCGACACCATCCAGCCGGTGATCCAGGGCTGTTTCGAACGCTTCGGCGGCGGGCGCAAGGTGAACACCGACTGGCCGCAGATTTCCTATCGCGACGCGGCCCTGTGGTATGGCACCGACAAGCCCGACCTGCGCAACCCCATCAAGATGCAGGTGGTCAGCGAACATTTTGCCGGATCGGGCTTTGCCATCTTCGCCAAGCTGCTGGAGCAGGAAGGCACCGAAATCCGCGCCATTCCCGCGCCGAAGGGCGGATCGCGCAAGTTCTGCGACCGCATGAACGCCTTCGCCCAGAAGGAAGGGCTGCCCGGCATGGGCTATATCTTCTGGCGCGACCAGGGCGAAGGGATCGAGGCCGCCGGCCCCCTGGCCAAGAACATCGGCCCCGAGCGGACCGAGGCGATCCGCCAGCAGCTGGGCCTTGGGGTGGGCGATGCGGCCTTCTTCCTGGGGGGCAAGCCTTCGGCCTTTGAACGGGTCGCGGGCAAGGCGCGGGTCGTGATCGGCGAAGAATTGGGCCTGACCGACGAAAACAGCTTCCAGTTCGCCTGGATCGTCGATTTCCCGATGTACGAGGCCGACGAGGAAACCGGCAAGATCGACTTTTCCCACAACCCCTTCTCGATGCCGCAGGGCGGGATGGAGGCGCTGGAGGGCGATCCGCTGAATGTCCTGGGCTTCCAGTATGACCTGGCCTGCAACGGCTATGAACTGATCTCGGGTGCGATCCGGAACCACAAGCCGGAAATCATGTTCAAGGCCTTCGAGCTGGCCGGCTATGGCGAAGAGGAAGTGCGCAAGCGGTTCGGCGGCATGGTCAACGCGTTCCAGTACGGCGCTCCGCCCCACGGCGGCTGTGCGGCGGGCATCGACCGGATGGTCATGCTGCTGGCGGATGAGGCGAACATCCGCGAGGTCATCATGTTCCCCATGAACCAGCGCGCCGAAGACCTGATGATGGGCGCGCCCAGCGAACCCATGAACGAACAGCTGCGCGAATTGCGCCTGCGCGTCCTGCCGCCCGAAAGCTGAGCCGCTTTCTGTCCGTCGGCCAGAACCGGCCGGCGGATTTGCCGGGGCTGGAAACGGCGCGCAACACAGCACATATTCCGGGCTGACACATCCGTTCGTCCGCCCGGAGACGCCGCCGATGACGCAGTCGACCCTTTTGACCATCCGCTTCGGGTTTGGCCCGGCAGGCGAACAGCCACGCGATGGCGATGCGATCCTGGAATCGCTGCGGGGCGCCGACCGGATGCGCGCCGCCTTTCCCACGGTTACCACCCCCGAGGCCCTGGAACTGGTGCGCACCTATGGCGAAACCGGCAAGGCGATGCGTCAGGACAAGGCCGGTGCAAAAGCCGCGCACGAAGCGGTGGTCGAACAGATCCGCGCCCTTCAGCGGCGTATGCCCCGCGCGCTTTTCGCCCGGATCATGGACAGCGACACACCCCTGCGCGAACGGCTCTGCCTGTTCTGGCTCGATCATTTCTCGCTTCGCCACAAGGGGTTGGGTGGTCTTCCCCTGAGCGCCGATTTCATCGACGGTGCGATCCGCCCGCACATGACCGGCCGCTTTGGCGATATGCTGCGCGCCACGGTGCTGCATCCGCAGATGATGCTCTTTCTCGACCAGGTCAATTCGATCGGTCCCCGTTCGCGGGTCGGCCTGCGCCGTGGCCTGGGCCTGAACGAGAACCTCGCGCGGGAAGTGCTGGAACTTCACACGATCGGCGTTGACGGCAGCTATACCCAGCAGGACGTGCGCCAGTTTGCCGAACTTCTGACCGGCGCCACCTTTTCGGCGGTTGAAGGCCCGCGCTTCGTGCCCGGCCGCGCCGAACCGGGAAGTGAAACCATCCTGGGGCAAACCTATGGCCGCCCGAAACGCGCCCGGCTTGAGGATATTCACGCCTTTCTCGACGATCTGGCGGTTCACCCCGAAACCGCCCGCCATATCGCCCGCAAGCTGGCCGTGCATTTCGTCTCGGATGACCCCGCGCCCGATCTGGTGGCGGCCATCGCCGGGGCCTGGCGGCAAAGCGATGGTGATCTGATGGCCGCCTACGCCGCGATGATCGACCATCCGGCCGCCCGCGATGCCACGTTGGGCAAGGCCCGCCAACCGCTGGATTTCATCGGCGCCGCCATGCGCACGCTGGGGGTGCGGGGTGATGCGGTGATGGCCATGAAGGGGCAGCTTTTCCGCCCCGCGACCCTGACGGCGCTTGACGTGATGGGGCAGCCCTTCATGCGCCCCGGCGGCCCGGACGGATGGCCGGAAGAGGCCGAGGCCTGGATCACGCCCCTGGGCCTGTCGTCGCGCATCCGCTGGGCCATGACGATGCCTGCCCGCCTGCGCCCGCAACTGCCCGACCCGCGCGATTTCGTGCAGGTGGCGCTGGGCGAAACCGCCTCGGCGCGGCTGATGTGGTCGGTCGGGGCGGCCGACAGCGTCGTGCAGGGGGTCGGCCTTGTGCTGGCATCGCCCGAGTTCAACCGCAGATGACAGGGAACGCGAGAATGGATCGACGGGGATTTTTGCGCCGGGGTGCCGGGCTGGTCGGCTGTTCGCTGGCCGCGCATCCGTTCCTTACCACGGTCACGCTGGCCTCGGGGCCCTGGGACGCGCGGCTGGTGGTGATCATCCTGCGCGGCGGGATGGACGGGCTGGACGCCCTGCGCCCGGTGGGTGACCCGGCCTTCGCGGCGGCGCGTCCCGGGCTTCTGGGTGAACCGGGCATTCCCCTTGGGTTTTACGCGATGCACCCGGCCCTGGCGCCGCTGAAGCCGCTTTGGGACGCGGGCGAACTGGGCTTTGCCCATGCGGTTTCAACCCCCTATCGCGGCAAGCGCAGCCATTTCGACGGTCAGGATATCCTTGAGGCCGGAACCGGGCTGGACATGGCGGACGAGGCGCGGCGCGATGGCTGGCTGAACCGCCTGTTGCAGACCGCACCGGGGCTGTCCAGCGAAACCGCCTTTGCCATCGGCCGGGACGAGATGAAGGTGCTGGCCGGGCCTGCGCCGGTGCTGAACTGGTCGCCCGAGGCGGCGCTGACGGTCACCGGGCAATCGCGCCTGCTGCTGGATGAGCTTTACCACGCCGACCCACTGTTCCGCGATGCCGCGCAAGAGGCGATGGACCTGGCCGAACTGGCGGCCCCCGATACCGTCAGCCGCCGAGGTGCGGCGTTGGCGGGAATGGTTGCACAGGGCGGGCGCAATTCGGTGCGCAAGCTGGCCGGTTTCGCGGCCGAACGGTTGTACAACGACACCCGCATCGCGGCCTTCTCGCTGGGCGGATGGGACACCCACCGCCGCCAGGACCAGGGAATCGGCCAAAGCCTGGGCGAACTGGCCGATGCGATCCTGACCCTGAAGACGGGCCTTGGCCCGGTCTGGGGCAAGACCACGGTTCTGGCGATGACGGAATTTGGCCGCACCGTGCGCGAAAACGGAACGCGCGGCACCGATCACGGCACCGGGGGCGCCATGCTGCTGGCCGGGGGCGCGGTGCGCGGGGGGCAGGTTCTGGGCCGCTGGCCGGGCCTTGACGAAGCCGACCTTTACGAAAGGCGCGACCTGATGCCGACGGGCGATGTGCGGGCCTATGCGGCTTGGGCGATGCGCGGATTGTTCGGCACCGAAACGGCGCTGCTGGAGCGTGACATCTTCCCGGGGCTCGACATGGGCGCCAATCCCGGCCTGTTGCGCTAGGGGATCAGACGGTCGAGATGGCGGCGACGGGTGCGGCGTCTTGCGCCAGGTCGTCAGACCCGGCCATGAAGGTGCCGGCAAGGGCAAGGCACAGCGACAGGATGCCGACGGCCAGAACCACACGATCCAGCAGATCACCCTGGCGTTCGTGGCGCATGACGGTTTCAACCAGCTTTTCCATCGTCGTTCCCTTCCTTGACGGGGCATCGCCCCTGGTCCTTTGACCTTGACCCCAGAATGATTAAAGAATCGGTCAGGAATAAGATCGAAACGGCACATCCTCGTGTCGGACGCGGGAAAGGATTGCGGCATGGATGACGATCAGAGGCTGGGCCGACCGGTGCCGGACTGGCGGGCGCCGCCCCGCCCCGGCCCGGGTTTGATCGAGGGGCGCCACGCCCGCCTGCACCGGCTCAGCGCCGACGATCACGCCGCGGCCCTGCACCGCGCCAATTCCGCCGACGACCGGATGTGGGATTTCCTGCCCTATGGTCCCTTCACCTCGGCCGCGGCCTATCACCGCTGGGTGCGCGAACAGGCCACGGGCGACGATCCGGCCTTCTACGCGATCGAGAACCGCGCCACCGGGCGGCTGGGCGGTGTGGCCAGTTTCCTGCGCATCGCGCCCGAATCGGGCAGCATCGAGGTGGGCCATATCGCGCTGTCGCCCGAAATGCAGCGCACGGTCGTGGCGACCGAGGCGATCTATCTGATGATGGGCTGGGCCTTCGAGGCCGGCTATCGGCGGTTTGAATGGAAATGCAACGCGCTGAACCTGGCCTCGCGGCGCGCGGCGCAACGCCTCGGCTTCAGCTACGAGGGGGTGTTCCGCCAGGCGGGCGTGGTCAAGGGGCGCAACCGCGACACGGCCTGGTTCGCCGCCATCGACGCCGAGTGGCCGGCGTTGCAGGCCGCCTTCGACGCCTGGCTGTCGCCTTCGAATTTCGATGAGACGGGTCAGCAGCGCGAACGCCTGGGCGATCTGACGGCGCTGGTGCGGGTTACGGGCGATCCGGCGCTGCGGGGCTGATCAGATGGCGATGGGCCGGTCCGCCAGCCGGGCCTGCACCATGGCGGAAAGGATCGTCTTCTGCCGGGCGGTGGGTTCGCCCGCGCCCGCAAGGTCGGCCAGCCTGCGGGCGGCACCGGTCAGGTCGTCATCCCCGATGCTGCGGCCCAGGCCGCTCAGGAACCCGCTGACATAGCGCAGCCGGTGCGCGGTATCGGCCGTGCCAAGCAGGTCGCAGACATGGGTCAGATCGTCCTGCAGGGCCAGCCGGTCGGGGCGCACCTGCCCTTCAAGCACCGGGCGCGGGCCCTTGGGGCGGCTCTCGCGTGGCAGGTGCGACAGGATCGTTTCAAGGAACAGCGACAGCGAGACCAGCGGCTTTTCCAGAAAGGCATCGGCCCCGGCCGCCAGGGCGGCGGTTTCGGCGCCCGGTTCACCCGACATTGCCAGCAGGACAGGCAGGCGCGGGCGGGTCTGGGCCAGATCGCCGATCAATTCGCGCCCCGATCCATCGGGCAGCCCCAGGTCGATCACCGCGACCGAGGGGCGATAGACCCGCAGGTGGCGCGCCGCGGCGGCCAGGGTATCGGCCCGGCGGATGCGCGCCCCACAGCGCAGGCACATCAGGCGCACCGCCTCGCTCGCGAAACGGCTGTCCTCGACGATAAGGACGGTCTGCCCCAGAAGCGGGCGGTCGGCCGTCGGCTTGAACGGAAAAAGGAATTCATCATGCATGTCAGGCATCGCAATCTTCCTCCGTGGTATGGAATCGCCTCGCTTCACCCTGCGGGATGAAGGCTAACAGCGGGTTAACCGCCTGCGGCCTTCCGTCCCTTGCCGCGCTACCGACAGGCCGTCATAACGGGGCCGAACCGCGCGGAGAAAGCTGATGATCGGACGCCTGAACCATGTCGCCATCGCGGTGCCCGACCTGGCCCGCGCCGCCGAACAGTATCGCACCACACTTGGCGCGGAGGTGGGCGCGCCGCAGGACGAACCGGACCATGGCGTGAGGGTCGTGTTCATCGACCTGCCCAATACCAAGATCGAACTGCTGCACCCCCTGGGCGACGGCAGCCCCATCGCGGCCTTCCTGGCGAAAAACCCGGCAGGCGGCATCCACCACATCTGTTATGAGGTCGACGATATCATCGCGGCACGCGACCGGCTTCTGGCCGATGGCGCCCGCGTGCTGGGCGACGGCGACCCGAAGATCGGCGCCCATGGCAAACCGGTGCTGTTCCTTCACCCCAAGGATTTCAACGGTTGCCTGATCGAGCTTGAACAGGCCTGATCTCTTTCTTGCTTAAAATACTCAAATTCCGACGCTTCCCCCCGGAAAGGACATCTGTTTCATGAACATCACCTCCGCTCTCGTCCTCTTTGCCGTGATCTGGTTCATGGTGCTGTTCATCGCCCTGCCCATCGGGTTGCGCACCCAGGGCGACGAGGGCGAGGTCGTGCCGGGCACCTCGGCGGGCAGCCCGGCGCGCCTGAACCTGAAACGCAAGTTCCTCTGGGTGACGGCCATCACGGTGGTGCTTTGGTGCGTCATTGCCGGGATCATCATGTCCGGCTGGATCAGCGTCTCCGATTTGGACTGGTTCCACCGGATGGAGCCGAACGGTCCAGCCGGTGGAACAGGTGGGTAAAGGTCGCCGCACCCAGCACCGGCACCAGCAGGTTCACCAGCGGCACGGTCAGCGGCAGGGCCATCAGGGCGCCGGCCAGCCAGATCTTTCCGGCGTTGTTCCGCCGCAGGGCGCGCGCCTCGTCGCGTGACAGGCGCCGCATGGCGACAAGCTGAAAATACTCGCGCCCCAGCAGATAACCGTTCAGCAGGATGAAGATCACCGGGGCTGCCGGCGCCAGGAAGGCATAGGCGACGAAGGCCAGGATATTGGCCAGGATCAGCACGCCCATGAAGTTCACCGAATCGCGCAGCCCCGCATAGAACCCCAGGGGCCGGGCCCGGGGCAGCTGCGGATAGTGGCGGTCTTCCACCGCGTCGGCCACGTCATCGAGAAACAGCGAGGTGAAGGCCGAGGCGACCGGCACCATCAGGAACACCGACAGCACCATCATGAACAGGATCGACGCCCCCGACAGCAGGTCGTCGATCCAGGTGACCGTGCCCACCCCCGGGATCGTCGCCTCGTCCGGGACCAGCCAGTTGATCAGCCCCAGAAACACCGCATAGACCCCGAACAGCAGCGCGACGGTCAGCCCCAGGCCCAGAAACAGCACGCGCCGGAAGCGCGGATCGCCCAGCTGTTTCACGGCACGCCAGAAGCTTGCGAAGATCATGGCACGAACCGCGTGGTGATCGCATCGATGTCGGGGCGGGGGCGATCGGGCGGGGCGGCGCTTTCGGTGCCCAGATGGATGAAGCCCGC
This sequence comes from Oceaniglobus trochenteri, assembly GCF_020529025.1. Lineage (GTDB taxonomy): Bacteria > Pseudomonadota > Alphaproteobacteria > Rhodobacterales > Rhodobacteraceae > Oceaniglobus > Oceaniglobus trochenteri. Next base: position 593,081 of record NZ_JACNMM010000002.1, on the reverse strand, counting down.
GATGTCCTCGTGGGCGGCCAGCCCCAGCCAGGCGGTGATCTCGGGATCGCGCGAGGGCCAGCCCGACAGCCAGTTCGCACCCCAGCCGGCGGCCAGCGCGGCGTTCAGCAGCGCAAGGCAGGTGGCGCCTGCGGAATAAACCTGTTCGCTGCGCGGAATCTTGTCAGAATCGCGCGGGGCGGCCACGACGGCCACCGCAAGGTGGGCATTGGCATATTCGTCGCGCGCCTTGGCCTGCTTGTCGGGGTCGAGGTTCAGGGCCGCACCACGCTGCGCCACCTTTTCGGCCATGGCCAGAAGCGCAACACGGTCCAGCACGATAAAGCGCCAGGGCTCCAGCTTGCCGTGGTCGGGGGTGCGGGCGGCGGCGGTCAGGATGGTGCGCAGATCGTCCTCGCCCGGGATGGGCAGGCCCAGCGTGCGGGCGGGGCGCGATCTTCGGGTCAGCAGGAATTCAAGCGCGGCGGGGTTGGCTTGGGGCATTTTGATCTCCGGTCTGTTTGGCGATATGTCGGCGCCGGGGCGCGCGGGGTCAAGTCGCGCCTGTGATGGGGGCGGGATCATGGGGCGCGACAGTATCGATCTGAGCGGGCTGGCACAGCCGGGGGCGCGCATCGCGGTGCATGTGACGCCGGGCGCGTCCCGCAACCGGGTGGTGGCGGGCGATCCGCTGCGCCTTTACGTCACCGCCCGCCCCGAGGCCGGGCGCGCCACGACCGCGGCCCGCGATCTGCTGGCCGCCGCCATGGGCGTGGCGAAAACCCGGCTGGTGCTGGAGCGCGGCACCACGTCGCGCCAGAAGGTGTTTCGCCTGGATCAGGGCTGACGCAGTCGATAGGCGCCTTCGGGCAGGTTCAGCGCCGCCGCCAGGTCGCGCACCTGACCCAGCGACAGGGTGATCTTGCGCAGGGTGTCGGTTTCGGGATCGTGCTGTTCGACGGTGACGCAATCCTCGAAGGCATTGATGGTGATATCGCCCTGCCGGTGGGGCGCGGGATCGTCGATCAGGGTGACGACAGTGGCGTCGAAATCGTGTTCGATGGTAAACATGCCGCCACCCTAGGCCCGCGGCCCGGCAGGGTCCAGCGCGGTGATGACATCTGCGCGAGGCCGGGCAGGGCGGCGGAAAAAATCGCGCGGCCCACTGGCTGTTGTCGGCGGGTCGGCTATGCTTGGTGGGTGACAAGGGGGCGTCCAGGACGGCGCGCAGAACAGGAGTGGGTGTCATGCGAACGGGTCTGGTGCTGGGCATGCTTCTGGCCGTTGCGGGCTGTGCCGCACCGTCGGTTTCGCTGCCACCGCCGCAGGCGCCGGGCACCCAGCCGGCCCCGGCACCCGTTCCGCCGCGTCAAAGCGGCGAGATGGCGGCGCGCAACTTCATCTCGGTGATCGAAACGGTCGAGCCTGTGGCCGAACGCGAATGCCGTGCACGCACCAGCGGCGTGAACTGCGATTTCGTGATCGTTGTCGACGACCGGCGGGAGATGCCGCCCAATGCCTTCCAGACGCAGGATGAATCGGGCCGCCCCATCGTCGGGTTCACCCTGTCGCTGATCGCCGAGGCGCGCAATACCGACGAACTGGCCTTCATCCTGGGCCACGAGACGGCGCACCACATCTCGGGGCATATTGCGCGGGCGCGCCAATCGGCCATGGGGGGTGCAATCCTTGCCGGGGTGCTGGCCAGTGTCGGCGGGGCCAATGCCGCCGGGGTGCGCGAGGCGCAGAACATCGGCGCAACCCTTGGGGCGCGGCAATTTTCGAAGTCGTTCGAGCTTGAGGCCGACGCCCTGGGCACCGTCATCGCCGCGCGGGCCGGGTACGATCCGGTGCACGGAGCCCAGTATTTCACCCGCTCACCCGATCCGGGCAACCGCTTCCTGGGCACCCACCCCCCCAACGCCGATCGCATCGCCACGGTACGCCGGGTGGCGGCGGGGTTATGACCCTGCGCCGCGGACTGCGCATGTGACAGGTGGCTTGCCGGGGTCGGGTCAGACCAGCCGCCCCCACAGATCGTATTCGCCGGCTTCGTCCACTTCGACGGTCACGATGTCGCCGACATTCAGCGTGGCGAAACCTTCGTCGATGAAGAGGTTGCCGTCGATCTCGGGCGCATCGGCCCAGGTGCGGCAGGTGGCGGCTTCTTCGTCGATCTCGTCCACGATCACGTCAAGGCGCTTGCCCACCTTGGCGGTCAGCTTGGCCTCGGAGATGGCCTGGGCCTTTTCCATGAAGCGATCCCAGCGGTCCTGCTTGACCTCGGGCGCCACATGATCGGGCAGGGCGTTCGAGCGGGCGCCGGCCACGTTCTCGTACTGGAAACAGCCGACGCGATCCAGCTGCGCCTCGTCCAGCCAGTCCAGCAGGGTCTGGAACTCGGCCTCGGTTTCGCCGGGATAGCCGACGATGAAGGTCGAACGCAGTGTGATGTCGGGGCAGATGTCGCGCCAGGCGGTGATTTCGTCCAGCGTCTTCGCCGCCGCCGCAGGGCGGGCCATGCGTCTCAGGACGTCGGGGTGGGCGTGCTGGAACGGAATGTCGAGATAGGGCAGCACGCCATTGGCCGGATCGGCCATCAGCGGGATCAGGTCGCGCACATGGGGATAGGGATAGACGTAATGCAGCCGCACCCAGGCGCCAAGCGCGCCCAGATCGCGGGCCAGGTCGGTGATATGGGCGCGGTGGCCGCGATCTTCCGCGTGCTTGATGTCGACGCCATAGGCGCTGGTATCTTGCGAGATCACCAGCAGTTCCTTCACCCCGGCCTGAACCAGCTTTTCCGCCTCGCGCACCACGGCATGGGCCGGGCGCGAGGCAAGGCGGCCGCGCATGTCGGGGATGATGCAGAACCTGCACTTGTGATTGCAGCCTTCCGAAATCTTCAGATAGCTGAAATGGCGCGGTGTGAGGGAGACACCGCTGGCGGGCAGCAGGTCGATGAAGGGGTCGGGGCTGGGCGGCACGGCGCCGTGCACGGCATCCAGCACCTGTTCGTATTGATGCGGCCCGGTCACGGCCAGAATGCGGGGGTGATGTTCGCGGATATAGTCAGGCTCGGCCCCGAGGCAGCCTGTCACGATCACCCTGCCATTTTCGGCCAGCGCCTCGCCAATCGCATCCAGGCTTTCGGCCTTGGCCGAATCGAGAAAGCCGCAGGTGTTGACGATCACCGCGTCGGCGCCGGCATAGTCGGGGGAGATGCCATAGCCCTCGGCCCGCAGCCGGGTGAGGATGCGTTCGCTGTCGACCAGCGCCTTGGGACAGCCGAGCGAGACCATGCCGATGGTCGGCTGGCCGCTGCGGGGTGTTTCGCCAAAGCGGCCCTTGGGGGCCAGGTCGGGGCGGAGGTTGGGTGGGTTCTGAGCCATGGACGCCCCCATACACCGCCGCGCAGACGAACGGAACGCCCCATGAGGGGGACGTGGCTCTTTCTTGCCTGAAAAACTCCCGCCGGAGGCGCCTTTCTGGAAAGGGGGCAGGGGGGCTGTCTGCCCCCCGTCGCTGCGCGACTCCCCCCGAGGATATTTTCCGACCAAAGATGGGGTGATTGACGGAACCCGGGGGGGTGGGTAAGCGGACCTGTCACAACCCCGGAGGCCCGACATGCCCACGTTTACTGCCCTCACGACCCTTGCCGATGGCGAAAAGGCGCGCGCTCTGGCCGAGAGCATGGAAGAAATGGACCCCACGCCCGATGGTGTGGGCGTCTTCGAGATGGAGGATGGCTCGGGTCTCTGGGAGGTTGGCGGCTATTTCACCGAGGCCCCCGACGAGGTGGCGCTGAGCCTCTTGGCGGCGGCCTATGGTGCCCGGCCCTTTGCCGTGAGCGAGCTGCCCGACACCGATTGGGTGGCCAAGGTGCGCCGGGAGCTGGTGCCGGTGCAGGCCGGGCGGTTCTTTGTCTATGGCAGCCATGACGCCGACAAGGTGCCCGAGGATTGCGTGCCGCTTCTGATCGAGGCGGCGATGGCCTTTGGCACCGGGCACCACGGCACGACCCTGGGGTGCCTGAGGGCGCTGGACAGGTTGATGAACGCGGGGATCGAGGCGCGCAACGTGGCCGACATCGGCTGTGGCACCGCGGTTCTGGCCATGGCGGCGGCCCATGTCTGGCCGCGCCCCGTGCTGGCCAGCGACATCGACCCGGTTGCCGTCGAGGTGGCAGAGGCCAATGCGGCGGTGAACGGGCTGTCGGAGAAGGTGATCTGTGTCGAGGCGGCGGGCTTTGACCATCCGACCCTGGCGGCGGCGGCGCCTTTCGATCTGGTCTTCGCCAATATCCTCAAGGGGCCGCTGATCGACCTGGCGCCCTCGATGGCCGAATCGACGGCGAAGGGGGGGCATGTGATTCTCTCGGGCCTTCTGGTGGAACAGGCCGAAGAGGTTATCGCCGTTTATTCCGCCGCGGGATACAGTCTTGCCCATCGCGAGGATATTGTTGACTGGTCAACCCTCACAATGCGACGCGAATAGGCCGAAGCGACGCATTTCTCACGAATTTGGCCTCAATTGGTGGTTTCTGCCCAACTTATGCCACAATTGAGGCTGTATTCTGCCTTTGTCGGTGGGGGCCGATACCGAAAGAAGACACTGCCATGTCTGCCATCACATTTGAAACGAACCGTATTGTAATTCGTCATAATCAGGTTGTGGCCCGCTGCGCCGGAATGAAATTGACCGGCGACGGCATGGTTGCCGCCCGCACGCCCCGCCCCGCATTGGCATTTGTCGCCTGCGTCCTTTTCCTTCTTGTTCTTCTTTTCGTCGGCAAGGCGCTGGTTCTGTCGGCCATCGGCCCCCAGGCCTTTGATGTCGCGCTGTCGGCGATGCAGGAGGGTTCGGTTTTCGATCGCCTGGCCGGTGCAATTTTTCGTTGAATGGGGCTACACCTGCGCCGGGCGCAATGTTAAGTTAACTTGAGCGGTGTAGATTCTATTTGCGGTTGTCCGTCGCAAATACCGTTCCGGTTTCACGCAAGGCCGTCCCATTGTCCCGGGGCGGCCTTTTGTTTTGCGGGAAGGCTGTGCCAATTGCGCGAGTTCGGTGAAGACGTGATAAATTCGGCCATAATTCAGCGCAATTGCCATATTGCGGCCTTATTTGTGGCGTCTAATGACCATGTCGGTGGGGGCCGATAGTCAGGATCGAGACACTGCCATGTCTTTCACGTCATCTCCTTCGTTTGAAAAACGTAGCCGTCAGATCGTGCGCGAGCATCGTGCCATCGCCCGCCATGGCGGGACCATGCAGATCGGCCCCGATGGTCTTCTGACCGTGCGTCGGCGACGGGGCGGCAGTGGCCTTCCGTTTCGCGGGCTGTTGGTGATTCTCGCGCTGGTTCTGGGGGCCAAGGCCTTGATGCTGGCCCAGGACGGCCCGACAGCCTATGGCGAGCGGGTCGCGCGCCTGGCTGAGGGCAGCCTGGTTGAACGTGCGGGCGGCTGGATCATGCAGGCCGATCCGGTGACCAGCGCCATGGCCGATCAACTGCGCCCCTATCTGAAATAGTCCTGCCCGCGCACATGAAAAAGGCCGCTACAGGGGTGCCCGTGCGGCCTTTCGTTCGTTGTGGGGATCATCGCGGTCAGATGGAATCGATGTCGCCGCGCACCAGGCCGATATCGTCAAGTTCGCGGTTGGTGAGGCGCGACAGCGCCTTGCGGGTGACGCGCTGGTCGTTCCAGGTGATGAGCGAGGAAACGAGAGCGGAGAGGAATTTCCAGGTACGGCCGGAACCTGCGGTGCGGGTGGTGTCGAGGGTGGTCATGGCAATGGCTTTCGGGCAAGGGGTGTCGGGGCTGCTGTTCTGAGGGCGCAGTTAGGGATGGCCGGAATTTTGGGCAAGCCGCATTTCTGCATGTCATCCATGCGCTGCCTGCATGTCTGGATGCGGTATAAGTTTTTGATGATATTCAATTTATTTCCGCGCCGGGCGTGTCGCTTCCGGCCTTTGAAATGCCGCATCCGGACTGCTGATCGGGCATGAACGCAGGAGGGTGAAAACCGAAACCCTTGGCGGATGTTCGCCTTTCGTGCTAGGGGTGGCGCAAAAGCAACAAGAGCAGGTACAGCGATGCGCGTTTTGGGAATCGACCCGGGGCTGAGAACCCTGGGCTGGGGGGTGATCGACGTGGACGGTCCACGCCTGCGCCATGTGGCCAACGGCCATTGCACATCCTCCCCGCGCGAGGATCTGGCCATGCGCCTTCTGTCCCTCCATTCCCAGCTGAGCGCCGTTCTGGCCAGATACGCCCCCAACACCGCCGCCGTGGAACAGACCTTCGTGAACAAGGACGCCGTCGCGACCCTGAAGCTGGGCCAGGCGCGGGGCATTGCCCTTTTGGTGCCCGCCCAGGCGGGGCTGGACGTGGGCGAATATGCCCCCAACAAGGTGAAGAAAACCGTGGTGGGGGTGGGCCATGCCGCAAAGGCGCAGGTCGATCACATGGTGCGGATGCAGCTGCCGGGCGTGGTGATTGCGGGGCCGGACGCGGCCGATGCGCTGGCGATTGCCATCTGTCACGCCTTTCACCGCCAGACGGGCGACAAGATGGCCCGCGCCGTGGCCGGGGCTGTGCGATGATCGGGCGGATTGCAGGGCGCATCGACCATCGCGGGGCCGACCACGTCCTGATCGATGTGCGCGGTGTCGGCTATATCGTGCATGTCTCGGAGCGGACGTTGATGGCGCTGCCCGGAGTGGGCGAGGCGACGGCGCTTTATACCGATCTTCTGGTGCGCGAGGATCTGTTGCAGCTTTTCGGTTTCCCGACCCTGATCGAGAAGGAATGGTATCGCCTGCTGATCTCGGTGCAGGGGATCGGCGCGAAGGCCGCGATGGCAATTCTCAGCGCCCTTGGCCCCGAGGGTGTGGGCCGGGCGATCGCCCTGGGTGACTGGAACGCCGTGAAGGCGGCACAGGGGGTCGGCCCGAAGATCGCGCAGCGCGTGGTGAACGAGTTGAAGGACAAGGCACCCGCCGTCATGGCCATGGGCGGGGGAAGCGATGCTGCGCCAGTGCTGGACGACGAGGGTGTCGAGGCGCCGGCCAAGGCGCCCGCCCGCGCCCGTCCGGCCCCGGCAAGAAGCACCTCGGGCGCGGCCCAGGCCGAGGCGCTGTCGGCGCTGACCAACCTCGGCTATGCCCCCGGAGAGGCCGCCGGCGCCGTGGCCGAGGCGGCGGGCGACGATCCCGAGGCGACGACCCCGGCACTGATCCGCGCCGCGCTGCGCCTTCTGGCGCCGAAGGGATAAGCCATGGAAACCCCTGATCCGGCACTGCGGCCCGACCGGCTTCCCGAGGATGCCGACCGTGCCCTGCGCCCACAGGCGCTGGACGAATTCATCGGCCAGGCCGAGGCGCGCGCCAACCTGCGCGTCTTCATCGAAAGCGCGAAGATGCGCGAACAGGCCATGGACCACGCCCTGTTTCACGGGCCTCCTGGGCTGGGCAAGACGACCCTGGCGCAGATCATGGCGCGCGAACTGGGGGTCAATTTCCGCATGACCAGCGGCCCCGTCCTGGCCCGGCCCGGTGACCTGGCGGCGATCCTGACCAACCTCGAGGCGCGGGACGTTCTGTTCATCGACGAGATCCACCGCCTGAACCCGGTGGTGGAAGAGGTGCTTTACCCAGCGCTTGAGGATTTCGAACTGGACCTGGTGATCGGTGAAGGGCCGGCCGCGCGCACCGTGCGCATCGAATTGCAGCCCTTTACCCTGGTCGGGGCCACCACGCGGCTGGGCCTGCTGACCACGCCGCTGCGCGACCGGTTCGGCATCCCTGTCCGGCTTCAGTTCTACACGGTGGACGAGTTGCACCAGATCGTCACCCGCGGGGCCCGGTTGCTGGGCATTCGCGCCCAGGACGACGGCGCCCGCGAGATCGCCCGCCGGGCGCGGGGGACGCCCCGGATCGCCGGGCGGCTGTTGCGCCGGGTGGTGGATTTCGCCCTGGTCGAGGGCGACGGCACCCTGACGCGCGAGATCGCGGATTCGGCCCTGCGGCGGCTGGGGGTCGATCACCTGGGGCTGGACGGCGCGGACCGGCGCTACCTGTCCCTGATCGCCGAAAGCTATCAGGGTGGCCCGGTGGGGGTGGAGACGCTTTCGGCCGCGCTGTCGGAAAGCCGCGATGCGCTGGAAGAGGTGATCGAGCCGTTCCTGTTGCAACAGGGCCTGATCCAGCGCACCCCGCGTGGCCGGATGCTGGCCCAGAAGGCCTGGGCGCACCTGGGCCTGCCCATGCCGCGCGCGACGGGACAAAGCGATCTGTTCGAGGGATGAGGGATTGGCGCGTCACGGCGGGTGCAGCGGGGGGCCTTCTGCCCCCCGTCGCCTGCGGCGACTCCCCCCGAGGATTTTTTCGGACCAAAGATGGGCAGGGCGGTGCATTGCCCTGGAGGCTGGACCTTTCCTGCCCGCGGGCCTAACCCTTCGGGCATGATACAGTCTGCTGTCGCCGGGTTTGGCCTGGGGCTTTCCTTGATCCTGGCGATTGGCGCCCAGAATGCATTCGTGCTGCGGGCCGGGTTGCGCGGAGCGCATGTCTTTGCCATCTGCCTGACCTGCGCGCTGAGCGATGCGGTTCTGATCGTCGCGGGGGTGGCGGGGTTCGGTTGGCTGATCGAGGCGGCGCCCTGGATCGGGCCGCTGATGCGCTGGGCCGGTGCGGCCTTCCTGTTCGTCTATGGCGCCCTGGCCTTTCGTGCCGCATGGCGGGGCGGTGGGCAACTCGAGGCGGCGCAGGCGCCGGTCGGCAGCCTGGGTTCGGCCCTTGCGACCTGCCTCGCGCTGACCTGGCTGAACCCCCATGTCTATCTCGACACGGTGGTTCTTCTGGGGTCGGTTGCGGCGCAGTGGCACCGCTGGGCCTTTGGCCTTGGGGCGGTCTGTGCCTCTTTCGTCTTCTTCTTCGCGCTGGGATATGGGGCGGGGCTGCTGCGCCCGGTCTTTGCCCGCCCGGGCGCCTGGCGGGTACTGGATGCGGGAATCGGATGCGTGATGTGGGCGCTGGCGGCGGGATTGGTGATGACATGAGCGATGATTTTCAACGGCAGACGGAACCGGTCGCCATGGCGCAGCCCCGGTCCGCCCCACCCCCGGCGGAGGGGGCGGGGCCGGTTGTCGGCGTGCTGTGGATGGTCATCACCGGCATCCTGTTCGTTGGGGTGACGGCGGTGGTCAAGCACCTGGGCGGGCGGATTCCGGCGGCCGAGGCGGCATTTCTGCGCTACGCCCTCGGGCTGTTGTTCCTGTTGCCGATGCTGCCGGCGTTGCGGGCGGCGCGCCTTGACCGGCGCGCGATCGGGCTGTTTTCGCTGCGGGGGGCGGCGCATACGCTGGGGGTTGTGCTGTGGTTCTTTGCCATGACGCGCATTCCCATCGCCGAGGTGACGGCGATGAACTATCTCTCACCGGTCTACGTGACCCTTGGGGCGGCGCTGTTTCTGGGCGAAAGGCTGGCGGCGCGGCGGATCATCGCGGTGGTCTGCGCACTGATCGGCGCGCTGATCGTGTTGCGGCCGGGAGTGCGGGCGCTGGACCCGGGGCATATTGCCATGCTGGGCACGGCGGTGTTCTTTGCCATGTCCTACCTGGTGGCCAAGGTGATGGCAGACCGCCAGAACCCTACGGTGGTGGTGGCCATGCTGTCGATCACGGTGACCATCGGTCTGGCGCCCCTGGCGGCGCTGAACTGGGTGACGCCCACGCTGATCGAACTGGCCTGGCTGATGCTGGTGGCGGTGCTGGCCACCTGCGCGCACCTGACGATGACCCTGGCCTTCCGCGCCGCCCCCGTGACGGTGACGCAGCCGGTGACCTTCCTGCAGCTTGTCTGGGCCTCGGCCCTGGGCTGGGCGGTGTTCGACGAGGGGCTGGACGGCTGGGTGATCCTGGGCGGCGTGATCATCCTGGGATCGGTCAGTTTCATCACCTGGCGCGAGGCGATGATGAAACGGCGCGCCACCCGGCTGGCCGCCGACCACCACTAGCCCTCAGGGCGCAAGCCGGTTCATTACCGAGGTGGGCGTGATCTGGCCCAGCTCCTTTCCGTCCTCGCGGACCGATATCGGTTCGGGGTCGGTTTCGAACAGCGGCAGGATATCCGCGATGGGTGTGTCGGCGGGCGTGCTGCGCCGGGTTTCGGCGGTGGCGGCATCCATGACGTCGCGCGCTGTCAGAACGCCAAGCGGGTTCATGTGCGCCACGAATTCGGCGACGTATTCGTTGGCCGGGGCCTGGAAGATGTCGCGCGGGGTGCCGTGCTGCACGATCCGCCCGCCCTCCATGATGGCGATGCGGTTGCCGATCTTGAAGGCCTCGTCCAGGTCGTGGGAAACGAACACGATGGTGCGGTTCAGCTTCTTTTGCAGGTCCAGCAATTCATCCTGAAGCCGCGCCCGGATCAGCGGGTCAAGCGCGCTGAACGGTTCGTCCATCAGAAGGATCGGCGCATCGGTGGCAAAGGCGCGGGCCAGGCCCACGCGCTGCTGCATGCCGCCCGACAGATCGCCCACCCGCCTGTCGGCCCATTCCGCCAGACCCACCAGCGCCAGTTGCTCTTCGACCTTGGCGTGGCGCTGATCCTTGGGCATCCCGGCCAGCTCCAGCCCCAGGCCGACGTTTTCACGCACGCTGCGCCAGGGCAGCAGGCCGAACTGCTGAAACACCATGGACACGCATTCGCGCCTGACCCGGCGCAGGTCGGCATTGCTGGCGTGGGTCACATCGCAGGTCCAGTCGCCATCGTTGATCGTGACCGACCCGCGCACCACCGGGTTCAGCCCGTTGACCGCCCGCAGTAGGGTGGATTTGCCCGACCCGGAGAGGCCCATGAGCACCAGGATCTCACCGGTCTGCACGGTCAGCGAACAATCGTGCACCCCCAGCACCTGGCCCGTTTCGGCCTGGATCTGCGCCCGCTCCTGGCCTGCGTCCATCAGGGGCAGGGCGGTTTCGGGGGTTTCGCCGAAGACGATGCTGACATTGTCGAAAATCACGGCCTCGGTCATTTGCGGTTCACCCTCAGCATACGGTCCAGCATGATGGCGACGACGACGATGACGAAGCCCGATTCAAACCCCAGCGCGGCGTTCACCGTGTTGAGCGCCCGCACCACCGGGATGCCCAGGCCGTCGGCCCCCACCAGTCCGGCGATCACCACCATCGACAGCGACAGCATGATCGTTTGGTTCAGCCCGGCCATGATCTGGGGAAAGGCCGAGGGCAGTTCGACCTTCCAGAGGATCTGGCGTTTCGTGGCGCCAAAGGCCTGCGCCGCCTCAAGCAGCGGCAGCGGTGTCTGCGCCACCCCCAGTTGCGTCAGCCGGATCGGGGCGGGCAGCACAAAAACGATGGTAGCCACAAGGCCCGCGAAGGTGCCGATGCCGAAGAAGATCACCGTCGGGATAAGGTAGACGAAGGTGGGCAGCGTCTGCATCAGGTCGAGAATGGGCTGCATCGCGCGGTAAAGCCTGGGGCGGTGCGCGGCGGCGATGCCGATGGGCACGCCCACCCCCATGCAGACGACGCAGGCCGACAGAACCAGGGTGAGGCTTTCCATCGTCGCCTCCCAGTAGCCCTGGTTCAGGATGAACAGGAACCCCAGCAGGACCAGAAGGCAGACCTTCCAGTTGCGCTGCAAGGCCCAGGTCAGTGCGACGAAGGCCGCAATGATGACAAGGGGCGGGGGCGCCAGGAACAGCCACAGGATGCCGTCGATCACGTCGTCCATGAAATCGGCCAGCGCATCGAAGAACCATGCGCCGTTGTCCTGAAGCCAGTCGAAGACGGCGCGCGCGCCCTGTCCGACGGGAATTTTCGCTTCGGTGATCCAGTTCATGTGGGGCGGGCATCCTTTGGAAAGGGGGTGAATTGTTGCAGGGGCGTCACGCGAACGTGCAACGGCGTTTGGTGCAAAATGTCGCGGGCTCTGCCAGCCTCGGGCGCGACAAACCATAAAAACAGGGAATGTTCCGGATGAAACCACTGCTGCTTGCCACCACCTTGACCATCGCGACCACGACAGGCGCCCTTGCGCAGGACTGCACCGCCGAGGGAGACGCCTTTGATCTTGATGCTGCGGCGGTCGCGGCGCTTTACGATTGCATCGAAGGAACGATGGCGGCGCAATATGCCGCCGAGGGCGACAGCGTGGGAACGCAGTATCGCGAATGGCAGGTCACCTCGACCCGCCCCGCGGTGGCCGGCCCCCATGGTGAGCGGTTCCTGCAGACCTTCGCCAATGACATCGCGGCCGAACAATACCTGAAGTTCGCCGAGGAGTTCGACGCCATGCCGGTCGGTGCGGTCCTGGCGAAAGAGAGCTTTTCGCTCAAGGATGGCAAGGCGCGGGTCGGGCCGCTGTTCATCATGACCAAGCTTGAGAAGGGCGGCGCGCCCGAGGCGGGCGATTGGCGCTATGACGCGCTTCAGCCCAACGGCAAGGCCATGGGCATCAGCCAGGGCTTTTGCGCCGGATGCCATCTGAACTGGGATTACCGCGACAGCCTGGCCTATCCGCTGGAAGAGGTGCGCCTGGGCGCTGAATAATGCGATCGGCCTGACGGGGAGGGCACGTTCCACCCTGTCAGGCCTTCTTCTTTTTCGCCCGGGGGGCAGGCAGATCGCCCCAGGTGGCGCGGATCAGCCCGGCCAGCCAATCGGCATCCTCGACCCGGTCTTCGGGCACGGCCAGGCTGGGCTTGGCCCCTTCGTAGGCGGGCTTTTCGGGAAGATCGACGCCATGGGCGCGACCGGCTGCCGTGGGTTTCACGAACAGCCGGTCGTTGCAGATGACGCCGATGAACTTGCCTTCGCAATAGACACCGTATTCCCCGAACATCGGGCGGGCGCTGACCGTGCCGGCGCCTGCCATCTGTCCGACGATGAAATCGACAGTGCCCTGTTGCGATGCCACGGGTTTACAACCCCAGGTCGGCACGCACGGCGGCTTCGCCCGGCTTGCCATCGACCGTGGCGACACCGTCAAGCCAGCCGGTCAGAACGCCGGGATGGGCGGTCAGCCACTCTGTGGCGGCGGCGCGGGGCGCCTTGCCGTCGTTCAGGATCGCGCCCATGATCTCGTTCTCCATCTCAAGCGAGAAGGCGAGGTTCTTGAGCAGGGTGCCGACGTTCTTGCACTCCTCGGTGAACCCGGCGGTGGTGTTGGTATAGACCGTCGCGCCCCCCAGGTTCGGGCCGAAGAAATCATCGCCACCGGTCAGGTATTCCATGTCGAAGGCGGCGTTCATCGGGTGCGGCTCCCACCCCAGGAAGACGACGGGTTCGTCCCGGCGGTTGGCGCGGGCGACCTGCGCCAGCATCCCCTGTTCGCTGGATTCCACCACCTCGAAGCCGGCCAGGTCGAAAGCGCCGCCCTCGATCATGTCGATGATCAGGCGGTTGCCGTCATTGCCCGGCTCGATCCCGTAGATCTTGCCCTCAAGCGCATCCTTGTGCGCGGCGATGTCACCGAATGACTTGATGCCCATGTCGGCGGCGGCCTTGTTCACGGCCAGCGTGTACTTGGCGCCTTCAAGGTTGGCGCGCACGGTGTCGACGGTGCCGGCCTCGCGGTAGGGGGCGATGTCGGCTTCCATGGTGGGCATCCAGTTGCCCAGGAAGACGTCGATGTCGCCATCGGCCATTGAGGTATAGGTCACCGGCACCGAAAGAACCTTGATGTCGGTGTCATACCCCAGCGCGTCCAGCACGACGGTGGTGGCGGCGGTGGTGGCGGTGATGTCGGTCCAGCCGACATCGGCGAAGGTGATGGTTTCGCAATCGGCCAGCGCGACACCCGCCGTGGCGGTCAGCGCAAGGGCGGAAAGGGCGGATTTCAGCATCATGGGAAGCTCCCTGGTTTTATTGATTGACGGGTCAGTTAAAATACATTTAGCCTTGTCTGGCAACACCCGGAGAGAGAAATGCCCAAGGTTGGGATGGAGCCTATCAGGCGCAACGCATTGGTCCAAGCGACGATACAAGAGATCGGGCAGGCCGGATCTCTGGACGTGACGGTGGGCCAGATCGCCCGCCGCGCCGGCATGTCGACCGCGCTGGCACATCATTATTTCGGCGGCAAGGATCAGATATTCCTGGCCGCGATGCGCCATATCCTGACGATCTACGGCGCCTCGGTGCGCGGTGCGCTGATCGGTGCGACCGACCCGCGCGACCGGCTGGAACGGATCGTGCGGGCCAATTTCGAACCGGGCAACTTTCGCCACGATGTCATCGCGGCCTGGCTGACCTTCTATGTCCAGGCCCATACCCTTCCCGAACCGGGGCGGCTCCTGTCGGTCTATCAACGGCGCCTGCGTTCGAACCTGCTGCATGAATTGCGCCCGCTTTGCGGTGGGCGGGCCGAAGACGTGGCGCGGCTTCTGGGCGCGCTGATCGACGGGTTGTACTTGCGGGCGGCCCTGGGCGAGGGGATGGAAGGTGAAACCGCGGCCGCCAGCGTCATGGACGTGGCCGACCGCCTGATCGAGAAGCGGACATGAACACGAAACCCTCTCCCAACATCCTGGTCTTCATGGTGGACCAACTGACCGGCACGCTGTTTGAGGATGGCCCCGCAGACTGGCTGCACGCGCCCAACCTGAAACGGCTGGCGGCGCGCTCGGCCCGGTTTTCCAACGCCTATTGCGCCTCGCCGCTCTGCGGGCCCAGCCGCGCGTCGTTCATGACCGGGCTTCTGCCCAGCAAGACGGGCGTCTACGACAACGCGGCGGCCTTCCCCTCGGACATGCCGACCTTCGCCCACCACCTGCGGCGCGGCGGTTACCAGACCTGCCTTTCGGGCAAGATGCACTTTGTCGGCGCCGACCAGCTGCACGGCTTCGAAGAACGCCTGACCACAGATATTTACCCGGCCGATTTCGGCTGGACCCCGGATTACCGCAAACCGGGCGAAAGGATCGACTGGTGGTATCACAACATGGGCAGCGTCACCGGCGCGGGCGTGGCCGAGATCACCAACCAGATGGAGTACGACGACGAGGTGGCCCATCACGCCACCCGCAAGGTCTATGACCTGGCGCGCGGCAAGGATGACCGCCCCTGGTGCCTGACCGTCAGCTTCACCCATCCCCACGACCCCTATGTCGCGCGGAAGAAATACTGGGATCTCTACGAGGATTGCGAACACCTGTCGCCCCGGGTTCCGGCCATGACCTATGACGACCATGACCCGCATTCGCAACGCATCTTCGACGCCAACAACTGGCGCGATTTCGACATCTCCGAGACGGACGTGCAACGCTCGCGCCGGGCCTATTTCGCCAATATCTCCTATCTCGACGACAAGATCGGCGAGGTTCTGACGGCGCTGGAAGGCACCCGGCAAGAGGCGGTGATCGTGCTGGTTTCGGATCACGGCGATATGCTGGGTGAACGGGGCCTGTGGTTCAAGATGAATTTCCTCGAAGGCTCGTCGCGGGTGCCGCTGATGATCAGCGGGCCGGGCGTGCCCGTGGGCCGGTTCGACACGCCGGTCAGCACGCTGGATATCTGCCCCACGCTCTGCGATCTCGCGGGGCTGGATCTGGCCCAGGTCATGCCCTTCACCGACGGGCAAAGCCTGATGCCGCTGGCCCGCGGCACGGTCCGCCATGAACCGGTGATGATGGAATATGCCGCCGAGGCCTCCTATTCGCCGCTGGTCGCTCTGCGTCAGGGGCGGTGGAAATACATCAACTGCGCGCTCGATCCCGAACAGCTTTTCGATCTTGAATCCGACCCCGACGAACTGACCAACCTGCTGGACGATCCGGCCCATGCGAAGACGCTCGAGAACTTCCGCCGGGCCGCTGCCGCCCGCTGGGACCTGGAGCAGTTCGACGCCGAGGTGCGCGCCAGCCAGGCCCGCCGCTGGGTGGTCTACGATGCCCTGCGCCAGGGCAGCTATGCCCCATGGGATTTCCAGCCGCGGCAGGACGCCGCGAACCGTTTCATGCGCAACCACATGGACCTGAACACCGTCGAAGAGACTGCCCGCTTTCCCCGGGGCGAATGACCCTGCCTTTTGCTGATGAAAATACCCAAACCATGCCCCATGATGCCCAGCCCACTGCCAGCCATTTCATCGACGGACAGTATGTCGAGGACGAAAGCGGCGATCCGATCGATTGCATTTATCCCGCAACCGGTGCGCAAATCGCCCGTCTGCACGCGGCTACGCCTGCAATAATCGAACAATCCCTCGCCGCCGCCGAACGGGCCGGCGCGCAATGGTCCGCGATGACCGGAACCGAGCGTGGCCGCATCCTGCGCCGCGCCGCCGACATCATGCGCGACCGCAACCACGATCTGTCGGTGCTTGAAACGCTGGACACCGGCAAACCCTATCAGGAAACCAGCGTGGCCGATGCCACCAGCGGTGCCGATGCGCTGGAGTATTTCGGCGGCCTTGCCGGCAGCCTGACCGGCGAACATATCCGCCTGGGCGAAGACTGGGTCTATACCGTGCGCGAACCGCTGGGCGTCTGCGTCGGGATCGGGGCCTGGAACTATCCCACCCAGATCGCCTGCTGGAAGGCCGCCCCGGCGCTGGCCTGCGGCAACACCATGGTGTTCAAGCCCAGCGAAACCACGCCGCTCTGCGCCCTGAAGGTGGCCGAGATCCTGATCGAGGCAGGCGCGCCGCCGGGTGTCTTCAACGTGGTGCAGGGCATGGGCGCGGTCGGCGCCGCGCTTGTCACCGATGACAGGGTGGCCAAGGTATCGCTTACCGGTTCCGTCCCCACGGGCCGGCGCGTCTATGCGGCAGCCGCCGAGGGCATGAAACACGTCACGATGGAGCTGGGCGGCAAATCCCCCATGGTGATCTTCGAGGATGCCGACCTGGAAAAGGCGGTTTCGGGCGCGATCCTGGGCAATTTCTATTCCTCCGGTCAGGTCTGCTCGAACGGCACCCGGGTCTTCGTGCAGCGCGGACTGCGTGACGCTTTCGTGGCGCGGCTGTGCGAAAGGCTGAAGGGGGTGGTGATGGGCGATCCGCTGGACCCCGCGGTGAATTTCGGCCCCATGGTCAGTGAACGGCAGATGCAAATCGTGCAGGGCTTCATCGAGAAGGGCCAGGCCGAGGGCGCGACCCTGGCCCATGGCGGCGGGCGGGCCGAACGCGAGGGGTTTTTCCTGGAACCCACGGTCTTTACCGACGTGACCGACGAGATGACAATCGCCCGCGACGAGATTTTCGGCCCCGTCCTGTCGGTGCTGGATTTCGACACCGAGGACGAGGTGATGGCCCGCGCCAATGCCACCGAATTCGGGCTGGCGGCCGGGGTCTTCACCCGCGATCTGACCCGCGCCCATCGCGTGGCGCAGGGGTTTCAGGCGGGCACATGCTATATCAACACCTACAACCTGGCCCCGGTCGAGGCGCCCTTCGGCGGCGTGAAGGCCAGCGGCGTGGGGCGCGAGAACTCGAAGGAAGCGATCAACCACTACAGCCAGGTCCGCTCGGTTTATGTGGCCATGGGCGATGTCGAGGCACCGTTTTGAACGGCGCTCATCGCTCCCTTTCGGTCGCTTTTCGCGATGAGGAACCGAAGGACCGAGGAGCAGGCTGATGGAAGCCGATTTCGTCATCGTCGGCGCGGGCAGCGCCGGCTGCGCCATGGCCTGTCGGCTGAGCGAGAGCGGCGCCTCGGTCCTTGTCGTCGAACACGGCGGCAGCGACGCGGGCCCCTTCATCCAGATGCCGGGCGCGCTGTCCTTTCCCATGAACATGCCCCGCTATGACTGGGGCTATTCCAGCGAACCCGAACCCAACCTCGGCGGGCGCCGCATGGCCACCCCGCGCGGCAAGGTCATCGGCGGCTCCAGCAGCATCAACGGCATGGTCTATGTCCGCGGCCATGCCCGCGACTTCGACACCTGGGCCGAGATGGGCGCCAGGGGCTGGGGCTTTGCCGATGTCCTGCCCTACTTCAAGCGCATGGAGCAGTGGCACCATGGCGGCCACGGCGGCGATCCCGGCTGGCGGGGCAGCGACGGCCCGCTGCACGTCTCGCGCGGGCGCCGCGACAATCCTCTGGTGCGCGCCTTCGTCGAGGCCGGGGTGCAGGCCGGATACCCCGCGACCGACGATTACAACGGCCGCCAGCAGGAAGGCTTTGGCCCGATGGAGGCGACCATCTTCAACGGTCGCCGCTGGTCGGCCGCCAATGCCTATCTGAAACCCGCCCTGAAGCGCCCGAACTGCCATCTGCTGCGTGCCCTGGCCTGTCGCGTGGTAATCGAAGAGGGCCGCGCCGTCGGGGTCGAGATCGAACGGGGCGGCCAGCGCCGGATCGTCCGCGCCCGGCGCGAGGTGATCCTCGCCGCCTCGTCCATCAACTCGCCCAAGTTGCTGATGCTCTCGGGCATCGGTCCGGCGGCGCATCTGGCCGAACATGGCATCACGCCTCTGGTGGATCGTCCCGGCGTGGGGGAAAACCTCCAGGACCACCTTGAACTCTACGTCCAGATGGCCGCGACCCAGCCGATCTCGCTGTTCCGCTACTGGAACCTTTTGGGCAAGGCCTATGTCGGGGCGCGCTGGCTGTTCACCGGCACCGGACCCGGCGCCAGCAACCAGTTCGAAAGTGCGGCCTTCATCCGCAGCCGCGCGGGCATCGAATACCCGGACATCCAGTACCATTTCCTGCCCATCGCCGTGCGCTATGACGGGCGGGCAGCCGCCGAGGGCCACGGCTTTCAGGCCCATGTCGGCCCCATGCGCAGCGCCTCGCGCGGAACCGTCACCCTGCGCAGCGACGATCCCAGGGCCGCGCCGGTGATCCGGTTCAACTACATGTCACAGGAACAGGATTGGGAAGAATTCCGCACCTGCATCCGCCTGACCCGCGAGATTTTCGCGCAACCGGCCTTCGCCCCCTTCGCGGGGCACGAGATTCAGCCGGGCAAGGCGGTGCAAAGTGACGAGGATCTCAACGCCGTGATCCGCGATCACGTCGAAAGCGCCTATCACCCCTGCGGCACCGCCCGCATGGGCGCGGCGGATGACCCCTGGGCGGTGGTCGATCCCGAATGCCGGGTGATCGGCGTCGACAGGCTGCGCCTGGCCGACAGTTCGGTCTTTCCCCAGATCACCAACGGCAACCTGAACGCGCCGTCGATCATGGTGGGCGAAAAGGCCGCCGATCATATCCTGGGGCGCGGCCCTCTTCCGGCCGAAAACGCCGAGGCCTGGATCAACCCGACCTGGCGCACGTCACAACGATAGGTCCATCTTTGGTCTTGAAATATCCTCGGGGGGGGCGTCGCGCAGCGACGCGGGGGGCAGAAGGCCCCCCTTCGGCCTCACTCCTCGGCGCCGCCCTCGACGTGGTCCTTGAAGCGGGTGAAGAATTCGTCCGACAGCTTGCGCGATACGCCGTCGATCAACCGGCTGCCCAGTTGCGCCAGCTTGCCGCCGATGGCGACATCCGCCACATAGGACAGCTCGGTGCCTTCTTCGACCTCGGCCAGAACCACGTTGGCGCCGCCCTTGGCAAAGCCGGCCACGCCGCCCTTGCCCTCGCCCGAGATGCGATAGCTTTCGGGCGGGTTCACGTCCGACAGGGTGACTTTGCCCTTGAAGGTGGCCTTCACCGGGCCGATTTTCTGTTTCACCACGGCCTCGAACCCTTCTTCGGGGCTGCCTGTCAGTTCCTCGCAGCCGGGGATGCAGGCGCGCAGGGTTTCGGGGTCGTTCAGATGCGCCCAGACGGTGGCGCGGTCGGCGTCGATGATGCGGCTGCCGGTGAGTTCCATGGAATCCTCCCTGTTTGACTAAGGGTTACAGAGCGGTGGGCGGGGCGTAAAGGCTCAACCGCCTATCCGCCCACGCGGTAGGGCAGGGTGGCGCGGCGGTCCGGGTCGATGGTAAGGCGCCGCTCCAGCGGCGGGACCGAGCGTTGGTGGCAATCCTCGCGTTCGCAGATCCGGCAGGACACGCCGATGGGTTCAAAGACGGCGCCCGGCGACAGGTCCAGCGTATCGGCATAGACCAGCGCCGGCGCATGTTTCACCTCGCACCCCAGACCGATGGCGAAGCGTCGGGTGGGGGCGGTGAAGCTGCCGCCCGACTTGCTGACGTCGCGGGCCAGGCAGAGATAGCGCAACCCGTCCGGCGTCTGCGCCAGTTGGCGCAAGAACCGCCCCGGCGTCTCGAAGGCCCGGTGGACGTTCCACAGCGGGCAGGCGCCGCCGAAACGCGCGAACTGCAACTGCGTGGCCGAATGCCGCTTGGTGATCGTGCCGGCCTGATCGACCCGCACGAAGAAGAACGGAATGCCCTTCGCCCCGGGGCGTTGCAGGGTTGAAAGGCGATGGGCCACCTGTTCGATGCTGGCGCCGAAACGGTCCGATAGCCGCTCCAAGTCGTGGCGGGTTTCCTGCGCCGCGGCCAGAAAGGCCCCATAGGGCAGAAGGGCGGCGCCGGCAAAGTAGTTGGCAAGCCCCAGCTTGGCGATGTCCCGCGCCTCGGAAGAGCGGAACCGCGCGAGATCGAGCGTTGCCTCGATCAGGTCGTCCTGGGTCAGCAGGGCCAATTGGTGCAAAAGCTGGAAGGCCCGGGTGGCGGGCGCGGCGCGGGCCGACAGGGTAAGGCGCCCGGCCGGGCCGTCGAAGCGGCGCAGCAGCTCGGTATCGGCGATCACCGTCTCGATGCCCCGGGCCTTCAGCGCTTCGACCGCGCGATGGGCCGAATCCCCGTTTTGTGCAAATCTCTCGGCTGCGCGGTCGACCGCGTCGATGTAATTGCCGCAATAGTGAAAGAAGTCGCGTACCTCTTCCCATGGGCTCTGCTGGACGGCGCGCCCGTCGCGGCCCAGGGCCTCATCCAGCGAGGCAAGCCTTTCATGGGTCTCGCGGTAACTGCGGTGCAGGTGCAGGAAGGCCCGCGCCAGGGCCGGTGCGTTCGATGCGGCCAGGCGCAGGTCGGCCAGCGGGGGCGGGTCGTCGGCGAAAACCGGGTCGGCCAGGGCTTCGCGCATGTCAGCCACCACGCGCTCGGCCTCGCCGCTGGTCAGTTCGGTCACGTCGAAGCCGAATTCGCCCGCCAGGCCCAGCACCACGCCGGTTGAGACGGGACGGTGGTTGTTCTCCATCTGGTTCAGGTAGGGGAGCGAAACGCCCAGCCTTTCGGCAAAGGCCTTTTGCGTCAGGCCCAGGCGCGTGCGGATGTCGCGCAGTTTCACACCGGCATAAAGTTTCTGGGTGGCCATGGCGCGCCTTTCGCAGAGCTTTGCAAAGCCTGTTTTGCCGTTGCAAAGCGCGGCTGGCAAGGGTCAGCTGCCGGTCATCGCCCTGTCGCGGCGCACGGTGTAAAGCGCGAAGGCCAGCGAAAGCGCCGCCGTGCCCGCCATGATCCACATCAGCGGCAGGGCGCCATGGCCCGTCTCAAGCGCGATGCCCGCCAGAACGGATAGTGCCGCGCCGCCGCCGATCATGATCGATCCGCCCAGCCCCGAGGCCGTTCCGGCAAGATGCGGGCGTACCGACAGCATCCCCGAGGTGGCGTTGGGCAGGACCATGCCATTGCCCAGCCCGACCGAGATCATGAAACCGAAGAAGACAAGCGGCCCGCCAAGCCCCAGCAGGAACAGCACCAGTGCGGCGAACAATCCGCCAGCGGCCAGGATCGCGCCGGCCAGGATCATGGCGTTGATCCCGTGGCGCACGGCATAGCGCCCGGTGATGAAATTGCCCACCATATAGCCGATGGCCGGCGCCCCGAAGAACAGGCCCAGCGTCGCCGGGTCCATTCCGAAGACATTGGTGCCGACATAGGGCGCCCCGCCCAGGTAGGCAAAGAAGGCGCCCGAGGTGAAGGCCGCCGTCAGGCAATAGCCCCAGAAGCGGCGCGAGCCGAGCAGTTCGGGATATTCGCGCATCTGTTCGCGCAGCGATGTGGTGCTGACCGCGGCGGTTTCGCCCAGGTCTTTCCAGACAAGCCACTGAACGAAAACGCCCATGGCCACCAGCACCCAGAAGCTGGCCTTCCAGCCGAAGGCCGAATCCAGCGCCCCGCCGATGGCCGGGGCCAGCATCGGCGCCACTGCCATGCCCATGGTGACATAGCCGATCATCGAGGCCGCCTGTGCCTGGGGAACCATGTCGCGGATCACGGCGCGGCTGAGCACGAGACCCGAGATCACGATGGCCTGGACGACGCGCAGGGCAAGGAAGATCTCGATCGTCGGCGCATAGATGCAGGCCAGCGTGGCGACAATGAACACCCCGCCCCCGAACAGGATGACAGGGCGACGGCCATAACGGTCGGAAATGGGGCCGATGAACAGCTGCAACACCGCGTTGCCGACCAGGTAAAAGGCCACCGACAGTTGCATCGTCGCGTAATCGGTTTCGAAATACGCGGTCATTCCCGGCAGCGAGGGCAGGAACATGTTCATCGCCAGGGCCGAAATCCCGGCCAGCAGGATCAGGGTGACGAGATGCGGGGGAGTGGTGCGATCAAGAAAGCGCACCTTCACGGTATTGGACATCGCAGGCAACCTATGGCTTGCCCGGGGTGGCGTCCAGAGGGATATCGCGCCGGGGTTGATTTGCAGTTTCGCGATTAATTGGCGCTGTCTGAGGCAGAATTTGCAAATTTGCGCGTTGCCGCTTTTCCCGATGGGGGCGAAGGCGTAAGACTGTTCGAAATGAAAACGGGGGGCGCGATGGCCGACATCCTGCAACAACTGGAACAGCGCCGGGCCGATGCGCGCATGGGCGGCGGGCAGGCCCGCATCGACGCCCAGCACGCCAAGGGCAAGCTGACCGCGCGTGAACGGATCGAGCTTTTGCTGGACGACGACAGTTTCGAGGAATTCGACATGTTCGTCACCCACCGCTGTACCGATTTCGGCATGGCGGGGGCCAAGGTGCCGGGCGATGGCGTGATCACCGGCTGGGGCACGATCAACGGGCGGCAGGTCTATGTCTATTCCCAGGATTTCACCGTGCTGGGCGGATCGCTGAGTGAAACCCACGCCGGAAAGATCTGCAAGATCATGGACATGGCGATGCGCAACGGGGCGCCGGTGATCGGGCTGAACGATTCGGGGGGCGCGCGCATCCAGGAAGGTGTCGCCAGCCTTGCCGGCTATGCCGAGGTGTTCCAGAAGAACGTGCTGGCCAGTGGGGTGGTGCCGCAGATCAGCGTCATCATGGGCCCCTGTGCGGGCGGGGCGGTCTATTCGCCCGCGATGACCGATTTCATCTTCATGGTGCGCGATTCCAGCTACATGTTCGTCACCGGCCCCGACGTGGTGAAGACCGTCACGAACGAGGTGGTGACGGCCGAGGAACTGGGCGGCGCCGCGACCCATACACGCAAGTCCAGCGTGGCCGACGGCGCCTTCGAAAACGACGTGATCGCGCTGACCGAAATCCGTCGTCTGGTGGATTTCCTGCCGCTCAACAACCGCTCGAAACCGCCGGTGCGCCCCTTCTTCGACGATCCGAGGCGGCTGGACCACAGCCTGGATACCCTGATTCCGGCGAATGCGAACACGCCCTATGACATGAAGGAACTGATCGTCAAACTGGCGGACGAAGGCGATTTCTACGAGATCCAGGAAGAATTCGCCCGCAACATCCTGACCGGTTTCATCCGGCTGGAGGGATCGACCGTCGGCGTGGTGGCCAACCAGCCGATGGTCCTGGCCGGGTGCCTTGATATCGACAGTTCCCGCAAGGCCGCGCGTTTCGTGCGCTTTTGCGATGCCTTCGAAATCCCGATCCTGACTCTGGTGGATGTGCCCGGCTTCCTGCCCGGCACGGGGCAGGAGTTCGGCGGGGTCATCAAGCACGGGGCGAAGCTGCTCTTTGCCTATGGCGAGGCGACGGTGCCCAAGGTAACGGTGATCACCCGTAAGGCCTATGGCGGCGCCTATGACGTGATGGCGTCCAAACACCTGCGGGGCGATCTGAACTATGCCTGGCCCACGGCGGAAATCGCGGTGATGGGCGCCAAGGGCGCGACCGAGATCCTGTATCGCGGGGAATTGGGCGACCCCGAAAAGATCGCCGCGCGTACGGCCGAATACGAAACCAGTTTCGCCAACCCCTTCAAGGCGGCCGAACGCGGGTTCATCGACGAGGTGATCCTGCCCCATTCGACCCGCAAGCGGGTCTGTCGCGCCTTTGCCTCGCTGCGCGGCAAGGCTTTGAGCAATCCATGGAAGAAGCATGACAACATTCCGCTGTGACCGCACCGGCGCGTCCCCGGCGGGCGTGCGAGGGGCCAGCCCCTCGCGCTCCCCGGGATATTTGAGGACCAAAGATGGGGGCGGGGGAACCGTCATGGGCGCCGGCGGGTTTTCCGTGAAAGGAGGCTGCCATTACCAAGGATCACGGACCGACCATCAAGGACGACGAGACCTATCAGGCCCTGCGCGACGACGGGGCGAGCAAGGAGAAGGCGGCGCGGATCGCCAATGCCAGGGCCGCGCCCGACCAGCATCCGTCGAAGAAGGGCGGAAAGGCACCGCCTTACGAGGAGTGGACCAAGGACGACCTGTACGAGCGGGCGCAAGAACTGGAGATCGAGGGGCGTTCGGACATGACCAAGGACGAGCTTATCGACGCCTTGCGCAACCACTGATCGGGCTGGCGCTTGCGCTTGGTCTGGCTGCACCTGTCGCGGCGCGGGTGGAGGTGCCTGTTTCCGTCCCCTCGCAACAGCCGGTGGTTCTGCTGGATGTGATCACCAATGTTCCGGGCGTCGGGCTGACCTATCGGTTCCGCTATCTCGCGCCGCATATCGGGGCGGGGGCGGAGTATGACCGCGACGTGGCGGACATGCAGCATCTTTGTGATTCTCATGCCCTGAAGCGGCTGAGCGGGATCGGCCCGGTTCCCAATCAGATCGTCATCACCCTTGCTGACCGCCCCGTGGCCTTCGGCGAAATGTCGCCTGAGGCGGTTCAGTTCTTCGAAGCCTACCGCCCCGGTGAAGGCATCTGCATCTGGGAGGGATTCTGATGCAAATACAAATACTTGAGAGATGCGAAGATTTTTTTGTCACGCGTGATGCAGGCTTGCCACAGGCGGTTTTGTTGCTGTTGGCCCCATATCAATCGAAATTGCCTTGCGGTATGGTCCGGCAAGGTTTCCCCGAGGAGGCCTGTACTTCGCAAAAGGGGCGGGCGGGTGAAACTATCCGTTTGGCCCTGAACCTATCTAGGAGCATACGATGTCCAAGAGCATCACTCTCGTTCTGGCACTGGGCCTTGTGGCCGGTGTTTCCGCCTGCGCAAAGAAGTCGGAAGAAGTTGTCTACGCAGACCCGGCGCCGATCTCGGTCGAGCCGACCTATACCGGCAAGTACAAGTAAGACTTGCCCGGCGGGGTGGGCCGTGGTGCCCGCCCCGACACCCCATGCGCCGCGCCTGATCGGGGGTGCGTCATGAGAGAGCCGATGGTCAAGCATCGCGGCTTTCCGGGCCGTTTGCCCGGCACCGATTTCCAGTTCACCCTGCGTCGTGCCAATCCAAAGGGGGCCACCCCCCTGGTTGCGCGCACGCGTTACCCAGACCGGCGACCCGCCGACAAGCGGGCCGACGAGGGTTTTCTGCTGGCCCTTTGCCAGCACTTCGGAGAAGAGCCCTTCGAGAGGGGCAACCTGGATGCCGGCCGCCTCGCCTGGCTGTTCGGGCGCGAGGTGCTGCCGGCGGAAGATCCTTTCGATCCGGCAAGTTACGAGGCCCTGCTGCGGGTGGATTTCGCCCGCGCCCGGGCGTCTTTTCCCGACATCTTCCTGGACTGATCGGCATGTTCCGGCCTTCGCCCCAGGGATTTCGGCGGAAACCGGCGCAACCGGCGCGGGCCGCGCAGATGCCGATTGCAACCGGCCCGCGACGGGGCATTGATACTGTTGGAGGGTCCGTTCACAGCACGGCGGGCGCTCTGGTTTGTCAAAACCGTTACCCTTCCCTTTCGTGGTTCGGTCCCTTGCGGACCGGGCCACGTTTTTTCGATGGCGGGGGGGCTTGCGGCGGCGATGGGAACCCGCTGAAAAGTGCAGAGTTGAATGAAAAGAACCATGACGGAGGCAGTCACACATGGAAAAGATCTGGATCGCGGGCATCGCGGCGACACTGGCCCTGGGGGCCTGCACCAACAACGCCGATCTCAACCGGGCGGCGGTTGGCGGGGCCGGTCTGGGCGTTGCCGCGGCCCTTACCAACAACGATGTGGGCACCGCGGTTGCGCTGGGTGCGGCGGGTGGCGCGCTGTGCGACGACGTCGTGCCCGAGCTTTGCCCGCGTTGAGCGTGCCCCGGCCCGGCTGACGCGCCCTCTTGCTGTTTCCAACGCCATCCCGGCCGCGCGCCGGGGTGGCGTTTTTCGTTTTCAGACCCTGCACGCGCCACATCCCGGCGGCGCGCCCGAAAGGATGGCTGCATGTTCAAGAAGATCCTGATCGCCAATCGCGGTGAAATCGCCTGTCGGGTGATCAAGACGGCGCAACGCATGGGTATTGCCACGGTGGCGGTCTATTCCGATGCCGACAGGGGGGCTTTGCATGTGCGCATGGCCGATGAGGCGGTGCATATCGGCCCGGCCCCGGCCAACCAGTCCTATATCGTGATCGACAAGATCATCGAGGCGGTGAAGGCGACGGGCGCCGAGGCGGTGCATCCCGGCTATGGCTTCCTGTCGGAAAACAGCAGGTTTGCCGATGCCCTGGCCGAAATCGGCGTGGCCTTCATCGGCCCGCCCGCCGGCGCCATCGAAAAGATGGGCGACAAGATCACCAGCAAGAAAATTGCTGCCGAGGCCGGCGTTTCGACCGTGCCCGGTTATATGGGCCTGATCGCGGATGGCGACGAGGCGGTGAAGATCTCGGGCGAGATCGGCTATCCGGTGATGATCAAGGCCAGTGCCGGGGGCGGGGGCAAGGGCATGCGCATCGCCTGGGATGAAAGCGAGGTGCGCGAGGGGTTTCAGAGCTCGAAGAACGAGGCGGCGGCCAGCTTTGGCGACGACCGGATCTTCATCGAGAAGTTCGTCACCCAGCCACGCCACATCGAAATTCAGGTGCTGGCCGACAGCCATGGCAACACCCTGTACCTGCACGAACGCGAATGCAGCATCCAGCGGCGGAACCAGAAGGTGATCGAAGAGGCGCCGTCGCCCTTTCTCGATGCCGAGACCCGCAAGGCGATGGGCGAACAGGCCTGCGCCCTGGCCGCTGCCGTCGGATACACCAGCGCCGGCACGGTCGAATTCATCGTCGACGGCGACCGGAACTTCTATTTCCTCGAGATGAACACGCGCCTTCAGGTCGAACATCCGGTGACGGAACTGATCACCGGCATCGACCTTGTGGAACAGATGATCCGCGTCGCCCATGGCGAGGCGCTGAACCTGCGCCAGGAGGATATCGCGCTGAACGGCTGGGCGATGGAGTGTCGTCTTTACGCCGAAGACCCCTATCGCGGCTTCCTGCCCAGTATCGGGCGGCTGACCCGCTATCGTCCGCCCGCCGAGGTGGCAACCGCCACCCATGCCGTGCGCAACGATACCGGCGTCTTCGAGGGCGGCGAGATTTCCATGTATTACGACCCGATGATCGCCAAGCTGTGCACCTGGGGGCGTGACCGGGCCGCCGCCATCGAAGGAATGCGCGTGGCGCTGGACAGCTTCGAGGTGGAAGGCATCGGGCACAACCTGCCCTTCCTGTCGGCGGTCATGGATCATCCGAAATTCGTCAGCGGCAAGATCACCACGGCCTTCATCGCCGAGGAATACCCCGAGGGGTTCGAAGGGGCGACACTGCCCGAGGCCGAGCTGCGCCGCGTGGCCGCCGCAGCCGCCGCCATGTACCGCGTGACCGAGATTCGCCGCACCCGCGTTTCGGGGCGGATGGACAACCACGAACGCAAGATCGGCACCGACTGGGTGGTCGATCTGGCCGGGCAACATTACGATGTGTCGATCGATGCCGACAAGGCGGGCGCGACGGTGAACTTTCCCGACGCGCCTGCAATGCGGATCGAATCCGATTGGACGCCGGGCGACGCCCTGGCGCGGCTGAAGGTGGATGGCGCGCCGCTGGTCCTGAAGGTGGGAAAGATCACCAACGGTTTCCGGTTGCGCACCCGGGGGGCCGACATTGCCGTGCGGCTCTATTCTCCGCGCCAGGCGGAGCTGGCGGCGCTGATGCCGAAAAAACTGCCCCCCGACACCAGCAAGATGCTGCTGTGCCCGATGCCCGGGTTGATCGTTGCAGTCAACGTGGCCGAGGGTGACGAGGTGCAGGAGGGCCAGGCGCTGTGCACCGTCGAGGCGATGAAGATGGAGAACATCCTGCGGGCCGAACGGCGCGGGGTGGTGGCCAAGGTGAACGCTTCGGCGGGCGACAACCTGGCGGTGGATGACGTGATCATGGAGTTCGAGTGATCCGATGCCCCAGGCCCCGACGCCCATGGTATGCCTGCGGGTCAGGCCCGCTCAGTTGCCCAGGGCGCTTTCGTTCATCTCGCGCTGGCGCATGGGCATCTTGTCGATCACGCGGGTCAGTTCGCGCACGTCCCAGGGCAGGGGCTTGCGCAGCTTGACCTGCCCGTCCTTGCCCAGCAGCGCCAGCATGAAACCGCGTGGCCGCAGCTTCAGCCGTATCTCGGATCTGCCCGCCGGATCGGTATCGGTGATCAGCACCACGTCGCGTTCGGCCAGCGCGCCGGGGCGGGCGGCGAAAAGGCGGATCTGGTCCTGGAAGGACGGATCGGCCTCGGTATTGGCGAAGACGACGACGGGCCGCGCGATCCACTGGAAATCGGCCAGCGAGATTTCGGCGCCCTTGAACACCGTCGTGGGATCGGCCTGCCAGCGTTCGAGGGCCGAGGGCGTTTCGGCCGACTGGGCAGCGGCCGACAATCCGGCCAGGGCAAGGGTTGCAGAAACGGCAAGGGCAAGAAGCGTGCGCATGGGTTCTCCTGTTCCTGTCAAATGTAGGGCGCGCGCGGCAGAATTCACAGGGGGCAATCGCCACGGCGTGTGCTCCGGCAAGGGGGATGTGCGATGAGCGACTGGAAAAAGACCGCCGAGCGGGAATTGCGGGGCCGTCCGCTGGAGGATCTGACCTGGCACACCGCCGAGGGAATCGCGGTGAAACCGGTGCATGACGCGGGGGATGCGCAGGGCCTGCCGCACCTGGGCGGGATGCCCGGCCTGCCGCCCTATACCCGGGGGCCGAAGGCGACGATGTATGCCGGGCGGCCCTGGACCATCCGCCAATACGCCGGGTTCTCCACCGCCGAGGAAAGCAACGCCTTTTACCGCCGGGGCCTTGCGGCGGGGCAGCAGGGGGTTTCGGTGGCCTTCGACCTGGCCACCCATCGCGGGTATGACAGTGACCATGAACGCGTCGAGGGCGATGTGGGCAAGGCCGGCGTCGCCATCGATTCGGTCGAGGACATGAAGATCCTGTTCGACGGCATCCCGCTGGACCAGATCAGCGTTTCCATGACGATGAACGGCGCGGTGATCCCCGTGCTGGCCAGCTTCATTGTGGCGGGTGAGGAACAGGGCGTGGAGCGGGCGCAGCTTTCAGGGACCATCCAGAACGACATCCTGAAAGAGTTCATGGTGCGCAACACCTATATCTATCCGCCCGAACCCAGCATGCGGATCGTCGCCGACATCATAGATTACACCGCCCGCGAGATGCCGCGCTTCAACTCGATCTCCATCAGCGGCTATCACATGCAGGAGGCGGGGGCGAACCTGGTGCAGGAGCTTGCCTTTACCCTGGCGGATGGCAAGGAATACGTGAAAACCGCCGTGGCGCGGGGGATGGACGTGGATGCCTTCGCCGGGCGGCTTTCGTTCTTCTTTGCCATCGGGATGAATTTCTTCATGGAGGCCGCCAAGCTGCGCGCCGCGCGGTTCCTGTGGCACGAGATCATGCAGGAGTTTTCACCGAAGAAGCCCGGCAGTTCCGTGCTGCGCACCCATTGCCAGACCAGCGGTGTCAGCCTGGCCGAGCAGGACCCCTACAACAACATCGTGCGCACGGCTTACGAGGCGATGAGCGCGGTTTTGGGCGGCACCCAGTCGCTGCACACCAACAGCTTTGACGAAGCCATCGCCCTGCCCACCGATTTCTCGGCCCGGATCGCGCGCAACACCCAGTTGATTTTGCAGAATGAAACCGGGGTGACGAAGGTGGTCGATCCGCTGGCGGGGTCCTATTACGTGGAGAAGCTGACCGGTGATCTGATCGACCAGGCGCGCGCCCTGATCGCCGAGGTGGACGAGATGGGCGGCATGACCAAGGCTGTCGCCAGCGGCATGCCCAAGCTGCGCATCGAGGAAGCGGCCGCGAAAAGGCAGGCCGCCATCGACCGGGGCGACGAGGTGATCGTCGGGGTCAACCGGTTCCGCCTGGAAAAGGAAGACGACCTCGATATTCGCAGCATCGACAACGCCGGCGTGCGCACATCGCAGATCGCCCGGCTTGAGAAGATCCGCGCCGGCCGCGACCAGGGTGCCTGCGACGGCGCGCTGGCCGCGCTGGAGCAGGGGGCGCGCGACGGCACCGGCAACCTTCTGGCGCTGGCGGTCGAGGCCGCCCGCGCCCGCGCAACCGTGGGAGAGATCAGCATGGCGATGGAAAAGGCATTCGGGCGGCACCGTGCCGAGGTGAAGACGCTGGCCGGGGTCTATGGCGCGGCCTACGAGGGCGACGAAGGCTTTGCCGCGATCCAGAAGGACGTGGAAGCCTTCGCCGAGGAGGAAGGCCGCCGCCCCCGGATGCTGGTGGTCAAGATGGGCCAGGACGGCCACGACCGGGGCGCCAAGGTGATCGCCACCGCCTTTGCCGACATCGGGTTCGACGTGGACGTGGGCCCGCTGTTCCAGACCCCCGAAGAGGCGGCGCAGGACGCGGTCGACAACGACGTGCACGTCATCGGGATTTCCAGCCAGGCGGCGGGGCACAAGACCCTGGCGCCCAAGCTGATCGCGGCGCTGGAGGCGGCGGGCGCGGGTGAGATCCTGGTGATCTGCGGCGGGGTGATTCCGCAGCAGGATTACGCCTTCCTGCGTGACGCGGGGGTGAAGGCGATCTTCGGCCCCGGCACCAACATCCCCGAGGCGGCACGCGATATCCTGAAACTGATCCGCGCGGCGCGGGGATGAGGGCGGGCAGGGGGGCTGTCTGCCCCCCACGGTCGGCCTTGCCGACCTCCCCCCGAGGATATTTGCAGGACCAAAGATGGAGGCGGCGATGGGCAAGCGGCGGATGATCCTTCTGGGCATGGCGGCGGCGGTGGCCTGGGGAATCGCGACCGTCTGGGTGGGGGTGACACAGGTGAACCTGCCGGTCTTTTCCCTGCTGCCCGCGCTGGCCTTTGCCTTCCTTCCGCCGGGGGTCGTTTTGCTGGTGATGATCGCGCGGCTGGCGGCGGTGCGGTTCTTCGATGACGGGCTGATCGACGGGCAGGCCTTTGCGCCGGGATCGGCACCATGGGTCGATCAGCGGGTTCTGACCAATACCGTTGAACAATTGGTGCTGGCGCTGTGCGTCTGGCCGGCCTGCGGATACCTGTTGCTGGGGGATGGGCCGGGGGTTCTGGTGGCGCTGGGGGTGGCCTTTGCCCTGGCGCGGGTGGCATTCTGGATCGGCTATCGTGCCGCGCCGCCCTTGCGCGCCTTCGGCTTTGCGGCCACCTTCTCGGCGACGGTTGCGGCCCTGCTTTGGGCCGGGCTGCGATATCTGGTGTCATAGGAGGCGAAAGTGGAACTCGATCATCTGGTGATCGTCGCCGAGAGGCTGGACGATGGTGTGGCCTTCGTCGAAGACCGCTTCGGCGTACGCATGGCCCCGGGTGGCGCCCATGCGGCCATGGGAACGCATAACCGGCTGCTGTCGCTGGGGCCGGGGCTATACCTTGAGGTGATCGCGATCGACCCGGCGGCAAGGGCCCCCGGGCGGGCGCGGTGGTTCGACATGGACAGGCTTTCGGGGCCGCCCCGCCTGACCAACTGGGTCGTGCGCTGTGACGACATGGACGAGGCCCTGGCCGACCTGCCCATGGAGGGCAGCGTCATGGAGCTGAGCCGGGGTGATCTGTCGTGGCAGATGGCGGTGCCCGACGATGGCGTGACACCCTTCGCTGGCCTGGCGCCGGGGCTGATCCGCTGGCACGGCACGGCCCATCCCGCCGCGCGCCTGCCCGATGCGGGGTGCCGCCTGCGCGCCCTTACCGTTGCGCTTCCCGATGCGGGGGGGCTGCGCGCCGCTTTGGGCGATCTTGACGGGCCGGTGGCCATCAGCTCGGTCGATCCGTCGGGATTGACCGCCGTCTTCGACACGCCGCGCGGTCGCGTCACCCTTGGATAGCCCCCGGGGTGGAATGCCGCAGGTGCAAGAAGGCCGCTGACACCATCCGGCGGGCGGGTTAGGATCGGGGCATGTCGATCTGGTCACGCATTGCTGCCGCGATTTCGGCCCTTGCCAGTGGCGAGGGCCTCTCGGCGTTGTTCGACCGTCTGCGCGCCCCCCCCGAACGCAGCGTGGCCTTCACCATCGCCGTGATCGCCCTGGGGGCCAAGATCGCCAAGGCCGATGGCCAGGTCACCCGCGACGAGGTGACGGCCTTTCGCCAGGTGTTCCACATTCCGCCCGAGGAAGAGGCCAACGCCGCGCGGGTCTTCAACATGGCCCGCCAGGACGTGGCCGGATACGAGGAATACGCCCGCCGCATCCGCGCCATGTTCAACCGCGATTCCGACCGGATGACCCTGCGCGACCTGTTCGAAGGCCTGTTCCACATCGCCGTGGCCGATGGCGCCTACCACGAGAAGGAAGACGATTTCCTGCGCCGTGTGGCCGAGATTTTCGGGCTGGGCGCGCGGGAGTTCCGCGCCATGCGGGCCCGGTTCGTGCCCGACGCCCGCCCCGACCCCTGGGAGGTCCTGGGGGTCGAACCCGGAACCCCGCCCGACGCGGTGCGCGCCGCCTGGCGCCGCCTGGTGCGCGAGGGCCACCCCGACCGCATGATCGCCCGCGGTGTGCCGGAAGAGGCGGTGCGCATGGCAGAGACCCGGCTGATCGCCATCAACCGCGCCTATGAAGAGATCAGCGCAGGCCGCGCGTGAGGTTCGCCAGCTACAACGTTGAATGGTTCAACAGCCTGTTCGACGATGCAGGCGCCCTGATCGACGATGACGGCTGGTCGGCCCGCTGGAATGTCACCCGCGCCACACAGACGGCCGCGCTGGGGGCGGTGTTCCGCGCGCTTGACGCCGATGCGGTCATGGTGATCGAGGCGCCGGACACCAGCCGGGGGCGCGACGGCACCCGCGCGCTTGAGACCTTCGCGGCACGCTTCGGCCTGCGGGCAAGGCGGGCGCTGATCGGATTTGCCAACGACACCCAGCAGGAGATCGCGCTGCTGTATGACCCCGACAGCATGACCGCCCGCCATGCGCCCGGCGGCCTGGCCCTGGGGCAGCCCGGCGCACGGCAGAACCCCCGCTTTGACGAGGCCTTCCATATCGATCTCGATGTCGATGCCGCCCCCGAAACGGTGCGCTGGTCGAAACCGCCGCTTGAGGTGGCGCTGCGCACCCGCGCGGGAAACGATCTGCGGCTGATCGGGGTACACGCGAAATCGAAGGCACCGCATGGGGCCAGTTCCGAGGCCGACGCCATGCGCATCGCGATCGAGAACAGGCGCAAGCAGTTGGCGCAATGCATCTGGCTGCGCCAGCGGGTGCAGACCCACCTGGACGCGGGCGATTCCGTCATGGTCATGGGGGATTTCAACGATGGCCCGGGGCTTGATGTCTATGAACGGTTGTTCGGGCGATCGGGGGTAGAGATCGTGCGCGGCGAAGGCACGGCGGCGCAGCTTCACGATCCGCATATCACCCGTCCGGGTGTCAGCACCGCACGGTTCTGGCAGCAGCACGAAGAGCGCTGGCTTGAGGCGCTGCTGGATTTCATCATGGTATCGCCCGACCTGGCGGCCCGCGCCCCGCAGTGGCGGATCTGGCACCCCCTGAACGACCCGGCGCTGGCCAGCGATCCGGTGCTGGCCGCGGCGCTGAACGATGCGTCGGACCATTTCCCGGTGACGCTGGACATTGACATTTAGCGCCGATGCCGGCCTGTGCGGGCGAAAACCATCGAAGCCCTTAGAAAATCGCCCGACCTGCGCTATATTGGGTGGTATGAAACAGATTGCCGTGCTTTTCCTTGCGGGCACCTTCGCCCTGTCCGCCCCCGCCCAGACCACCGAACCCGCGCCCGAAGGCGATGTCGGGGAAGGTGTCGATCTGCTGGACAGGGGCGCGCGCCTGCTGTTTCGCGGCCTGCTGGACGAGGTTGAACCCGCCATGCGCGATCTGGCGCGCGAATTGCAGAACCTCAACTGGCAAGGGCTGAACATCGAGGATCTGGATGACTATCATCCGCCCGAAGTCTTGCCCAATGGCGATATCATCCTGCGCCGCAAGACGCCCGAGCCGGATCTGCCCCTGCCCGACGGTTCCGAGATCGAACTCTAACGCTCGCCCTTCGCGCGCAGTCGCTTAACGTTGCTTTCCGCCCCCAGGGCGGTGACCAGCGAGGTGAAGCGCGATTGCGCCACCTCGCCGAACAGCGCCTCGGCCGGTTTCGTGAGCCAGAGCTCCAGCAACTTCTTCTTCGGAAACCACCGCAATTCTCCCAGCGAACCGGGCTTGTCGGCCGAGAACATCGCGCCGAACCGCATGGCCCGGCCCAGAACCTCGGCCAGGGCCACCTCTCGTTCGTCCAGAAGGGCGACAAGGGGTTCGAACCGGCTGCCGCTGCGCGAATTCTTGTAGCGGTGCAGCAGGGCAAGGCCCATGAAGACCCGTTCGCGGTGGGTCAGCCCGCCCAGGTTGGCGCGGGTGGCATTGTCGAAACAGGCTTCGTGGCGGTAATCGGGGTGGGCGCGCCAACTGACATCATGCAACAGACAGGCGGCCCGGATGATGCGCAGCCGCTTTTCGCCCTCGCCCTTGAACAGCGGCAGCAGGAATTGATAAAGCGCGCGCCCGAAGCCGGGCAGGCGGGCGTCCTTCTGCTCGGCCCAGCGGCAGGCCTCGATCAGGGGGTCGCGGTCGCGCAGGCGCTGGGGCATCTGTTCAAACAGCAGACCTTCGCGGATGCCATAGCTGGAAATCGCGATGTCGCGCGGCTTGAACCGGCGCACCAGCTGTTTCAGGACCATGGCCGCCAAGGGCACCAGGGCCATGCGCGCCTCGCCGATGCCGGTCATGGCGCGCAGTTCTTCCACGCTGTGGCTGTCGATGAATTTCACCGTGTCCTGAATACCCTGGGGCGTCATGCGGTATTCATGCTGAACGTGCAGCGGATAGCCGCGCCGCTCCATGTCCAGGCGGGCGATGGCCCGCCAGGACCCGCCGACCAGGAACA
The DNA here is from genome assembly GCF_020529025.1 of Oceaniglobus trochenteri. Classification (GTDB taxonomy): domain Bacteria; phylum Pseudomonadota; class Alphaproteobacteria; order Rhodobacterales; family Rhodobacteraceae; genus Oceaniglobus; species Oceaniglobus trochenteri. The sequence goes on along the minus strand of NZ_JACNMM010000002.1, from coordinate 557,654 downwards.
GCCGCTTGTTGTCGATCCCCATGGTTTCGACCAGATCGTCCAAGGTGGCGGCGATATGCGCCTTGATCGCCTTCTTGCCGCCCTTGATCCCCTGAAGCCGCAGCGGCCCAAGCGCGGATGACACCCGCTTGCCCACGCGCCCTTCGCCGATCTGGGCCAGTTCCATCGACGAACCGCCGATGTCGCAGACCATCCCGTGCGCCCCGGGCCAGCCCAGCAGAACGCCTTGGGCCGATAGGCGGGCTTCTTCGCGCCCGTCAACAACCCACATCTTCAGACCGGTATGTTCGGCCACCTCGGCGCGGAACTCGGGGCCGTCCTCGGCCTCGCGCACGGCGGCGGTGGCAACCACGGTCAGGGGGGTGGCGTTCATCCCCTCGGCCAGTTGCTGAAACCGGATCATGGCGGCCAGCGCGCGTTTGCGCCCCTCGACGCTCAGACGGCCGGTTTCACCGGTGCCTGCGCCAAGGCCCGCCATCACCTTTTCGTTGAAGAAATACGCGGGCGAGCGCGCCGCGCCGTCGAAGACCACCATGCGGACCGAGTTCGACCCCACGTCGACCACCCCGACACGGGACAGGGCACGGGCCGTCGGATCATCGAAAAGAGGGCGGCCAAACGGCGTCCGGTCTTCCTGGTCGTCCTGCATCGCGCTTTCCCGGCAGCTTTGTCGTTGCGGCGACACTGCCCCGTGATCGGCGCCCGGTCAATGCGAAGCGGCCTTTTGTCCCGGTGCAATCCGGGGCAGACTGGGGCGATTCCACTCTGAAGGTTGCCATGGCCAAGCAGTTTCCCGCACTTTCCGATGCCCACCGCGATTTCATCGCGCGCCAGCACATGTTCTTCACCGCCACGGCGACCACCGACAGCCGGGTCAATATCTCGCCCCGCGAAATCGGCGCCCTGCGCGTGGTGGATGCGCAGACGGTGCTCTACCTCGACAGGACGGGCAGCGGCATGGAAACCGCCGCCCACCTCAGGGCCGACGGGCGGATGACAATCATGCTGTGCAGCTTCGCGGGCCCGCCGCAGATCATGCGCCTTTACGGCCAGGGCACCGCGCTCAGCCACGGAACCGCGGCATTTGACAGCGCCATCGCCGCCCATTTCGATGCCCCGCTGCCCCTGGGCACCCGGCAGATCGTGCGCCTGGCCATCGACCTTGTGCAGACATCCTGTGGCTACGGCGTGCCGCTGTTCGACTACCAGGGCGAACGCCAGGCGATGGAGAACTGGCACGACAACAAGGGCGAAGAGGGCATCCGCGACTGGTGGGACAAGGAAAACCGCGAAAGCATCGACGGCTTGCCGACGGGCTTTCCGGCCCTCTGAACGCTGCGCCCGGCCGCACCGTCGGAATTTGAGTATTTGGGCAAGAAAGAAACGGGCGCTGCCTTTCTTTCTTGCTGAAAATACTCATTAATCCGGCGTTGCCGCAGGCTCAGTCCTCGGAATGGGTCAGCGCCGGCACATCGCTGGCGCCGGCCGTGCCGCGCCCCGAAAGCGATGGGTTTTCCATGAAGAAGCGGTGGCAGTTGAAGGGCGGCGTGTCGCCCTCGGGCAGGCTGCGGGCAAAGCTGCCGTCGGGCGACAGGATCCAGCTTTGCGCGGTGTCGGCCATGTTGGCCGCCATCACCTGGCTGACGATCTGTGCCTTGACCGTGGGGTTGGTGCATTCCACCAGGGTTTCGACCCGGCGCACGAGGTTGCGGCCCATCCAGTCGGCCGAGGATATGAAGACGCGGGCCTTGCGCGAGGGCAGGTCGTGGCCGTTGCCGAAACAGACGATGCGCGAATGTTCCAGGAACCGCCCGACGATGGATTTCACGCGGATGTTCTCGCTCAGCCCCTTCACGCCGGGGCGCAGCCCGCAGATGCCTCGCACCACGAGGCTGATCTTCACCCCCGCCTGGCTGGCGGCATAAAGCGCGTCGATCACCTCGGGGTCGACAAGCGCGTTCATCTTTGCCCAGATCGACGCGGGGCGCCCGGCCTGGGCGTTCTCGGCTTCCTGCCCGATCATGTCCACCAGCGCCGTCTTCAGCGAAAGCGGCGAGATTGCCAGGTTTTCCAACCGGTCGGGCACCGCATAGCCCGAAAGATAGTTGAAAACCCGCGTCGCATCGCGCCCCAGCGCGGCATCGCAGGTGAAGAACGACAGGTCGGTATAGATCCGCGCCGTGATCGGGTGATAGTTGCCCGTGCCGTAGTGGGTATAGGTGACAAGCTGATCGCCCTCGCGCCGCACCACGGTGGAAATCTTGGCGTGGGTCTTGAGGTTGATGAAACCATAGACGACATGCGCCCCCGACCGTTCCAGCCGCCGGGATTGGGCGATGTTGGCCGCCTCGTCGAAGCGGGCCTTCAGCTCGACCAGGGCGGTCACGGATTTGCCCTGTTCCGCGGCATCGCAAAGGGCCGAGACGATGGGCGAATTGCGCGAGGTGCGATAGAGCGTCTGCTTGATCGCCACCACGTCGGGGTCGTTCGCGGCCTGGGCCAGGAACCGGATCACCATGTCGAAGGTCTCGTAGGGGTGATGCAGCAGCATGTCCTTCTGGCGGATCGCCGCGAACATGTCGCCGTCGTGGTCCTGCACCCGTTCGGGGACGCGGGGCGTGAAGCTGGGCCACAGCAGGTCGGGGCGTTCGTCCAGCACCAGTTCCTTGAGGTCGGCCATGCCGATCATGCCGTCCAGTTCGATCACCTCGTTCTCGCGGACGGGCAGTTCCTCCATGATGACCCGGCGCAGCCCGGCCGGCGCACCGGTGGAGATGGTCAGGCGCACCACCTCGCCGCGGCGGCGGCGTTTCAGCGCCACCTCGAATTCGCGCACCAGGTCTTCGGCCTCGTCCTCCACCTCGAGATCGCTGTCGCGCAACACCCGGAACGCGCAGGAGCCCTTTTCGGTATAGCCGGGGTAGAGCGAGCCGAGGTGCAGCAGCAGGAGTTCCTCAAGCGGGAGGAAGCGGGCCTTTCCGTCCTCGGCGGGCAGGCGCACGAACCTGTCGATCTGGGCCGGGATCGGCAGAAGCGCGCGCAGCTTGCGCCGGTCGGCCCGGCGTTCCAGTTGCAGGGCAAGGGAATAGCCGGTGTTCGGGATGAACGGAAAGGGATGGGCCGGGTCGATGGCCAGGGGCGACAGGATCGGGAAGACCTGGGTCAGGAAGACCTGTTCGAGATGCGCAAGGTCGGCATCCGTCAACGCATCGCGCGCCAGGATGCTGATGCCCTCGTCCTCAAGCAGGGCGCGCAACTCCTGGAACTGGGATTGCTGTTTTTCCAGAAGGGCGCGGGCGTCACGGTCGATCAGCACCAGTTGTTCCACCGGGGTCAGCCCGTCGGTGGCGGGGGTGGTGTTGCCTGCCTGGGCCAGTTCGCGCAGCCCGGCGACGCGGACGGTATAGAATTCGTCAAGGTTGGTGGCGCTGATCGACAGGAACCGCAGCCGCTCCAACAGGGGCACGCGCGGATTGCCCGCCTCTTCCAGCACCCGCCAGTTGAAGGCCAGCCAGCTGAGTTCGCGGTTGAAGAACCGCGCCGGGCCGGTCAGGTCGACATCGGGCAGATCGGTGGCTTCGGGGAAGGGGGCGGCAAGGAAATCGGTGATGCTCATGGGCGGTTTGTGACCAATCGCTGTAACGGGAACATGACGATCATGCGTCCGGCGTGTCACCATTGTCCAGCACCCGCGCCGCCAGCGGTTTGGTGATCGGCCGCTTTTCCGCGAGCGAGATCTTGTCCAGCCGGTTGACCAGGGCGCGCGCCGCGGCAAAGGACCGCTCCATCCGCAGGGTGACATAGCGGATCACCTCGGGGTCGACGTTCAACTGCCGGTCGGAAAACATCTTGGCCACCACGGCCGCCAGCAGGTTGTCGTCGGGCGGGTCGATGCGGGCAACATCGGCGGCCTGCATCCGGCTGGCCAGATCGGGCAGGGTAAGGCGCCACTGGGCCGGCGCCTCTTGTCCGGTCAGCAGCAGGGTGCCGCCCTCGGCCTGGGATAGGTTGTGCAGGTGGAACAGCGCGCGTTGGGCCGGGGCATCGGTGGCGATGGCATGCACGTCCTCGACCACCAGCGGCGCGCGGGCCAGGGCGGGAATGTCGGCCTCCTCCAGCGCCGCTGCGGGCAGGATCGGCGCACCTGTGGCGGCGGCGAAGACATGGGCCATATGCGTCTTGCCCGCGCCCGGCGGCCCGCAAAGCGCCAGCTTGCGCAGCGGCCAGTCGCGCCAGCCGTCCAGTGCCGCGACGGCATTGGCATTGGCGGGCGAGACGAAGAAATCCTCGCGCCCCAGTGCCGGGACACTGGGCAGATCGAAGGTCAGTTGCCGTTCCATGGTTCAGAAGCTGTCCTGGCGAACGACAGTGCTGTCGTCGGGGTCGTTGCCACGGTAAAGCTGGCTGTGGCGGTATTTTCCAAGGGCATAGCGGATGATGACGCCAAGGGCCGCCGCCACCGGCACCGCGACAAGCAGCCCGACAAAGCCGAACAGCGCGCCAAAGGCCGACAGCGCGAAGATCAGCCAGACGGGATGCAGCCCGATGGACGAGCCGACAAGCTTGGGCGTCAGGACATTGCCCTCGATCAACTGGCCGGCCTGGAAGATCACCGCCACCAGCACGATCCACAGCCAATCCCCCCAGAACTGGAACAGCGCAAGGCCGATGGCAAGGCCACCGCCCACCAGGGCGCCGACGTAGGGAATGAAGGTCAGCGCGCCCGCGATGGCGCCCACCACCAGGCCGAAGGGCAGCCCGACCAGCATCAGCGCCCCGGCATAATAGATGCCCAGGATCAGGCAGACGGTCCCCTGTCCGCGCACGAAGGCGGCCAGAGTACGGTCGATGTCGCTGGCGATCTGGCGCACGGTCACGACATGTTCGCGCGGGATGTGGGAGTCGATCCGGGCAACCATCTTGTCCCAGTCCAGCAGCAGGTAGAAGGCCACCACCGGCACCACGACGAACAGGACCAGCACGTTCACGATGCCGCTGACCGACGAAAGGACACCGTTCAGCAACTCGCCTCCCCGGCTCTGGATGGTCTGGCCGACCCCGGCAAGGGATTTGCGCACGACCGACCCTTCGTCGACAAGGTCGGGGAAGCGTTCGGTCAGGAACTTCTGAAGATTGCTGGCCATCTTGGGCGCCGATTCGATCAGACCGGCGGCCTGGCTGATCAGGGTCGGCACCACCGCCAGCGCCAGCACCACGAACAGCAGCAGCCCGACGATCGTGATCACCGTGGTCGCCATCACCCGGCTGAGGCCAAGACGCTCCAGCCGGTCTGCCACCGGATCAAGCAGGTAGGCGATACCGCCCCCCAGCAGGAACGGCAGGATCACCCCGCCCAGCCACCAGAGAAGGAACAGGAAGACCGCCGCGGCGATTCCCCAGTATTTCAGTTGTTCGCGCACGGTAAGTGCCATCGGGCGTCCTCGCATTTACGTTCTCTTCATCGCCCACCCCATGCCATGGTTCAAGCGCAACCTGCCTGTCGGGAAGGTGCCGGGTATGCAATTGTGGCCCGAAATCCCTGTGTCTGCGTCCTTGCGGCCCAGCCTCCCCGGGCCGCCATCACCGGTGCTGCGGGCCGCGCCGGGGCGGCTGCCGGGCACCGGTGACCATGGGTAAGGTATCCCTTACTTTATTTCGTCCTTCCCTTGCGTCATTGTAATCTTGTTTCGTGAGCGGGGAATTTTTCCCGGAAACAGCGGGCGGGCGGTGTCGCCATTCATTCAGGTGGCCCGTCTGTCCGACCCTGACCAGGGGACTGTCCCGGTTCCCCAAACGTGCCATTCCGCGCGTCGGCCAGGGAAACATCGTGGTCCCCCTTTCCCCAGGTGGCGAACCACGGATGGCAGAGGGGAGGTGGTGAGTGTCGCCGCCCTCTGCCATTTTTTAACCAACCTTCAGGTCAAGCTGTCGTGAGAACAATCGCCAGATGCCGGCAACCGGGCACCGGCTCGGCCGGGGGTAGGGTTTTCCGTACTTTCGCCGCTCATGCCGCTGCGTCAACATGGCCCTGTTGACTGAACGGGGAATTGTTCCCGGTAACAACGGACAGGCGGCGCAGCCATGCATTCAGGCGGCCCGCCTGTCCGCCCTTGGCCAAGGCGCGCCTTCGGGGGCGCAGATGGAGCTCGCTTCGGTGGTCAAGGGATACGCGGCGCGTTATCCCCAGCCGCGCAGGCGCAGGAGGTGCGGCCAACCCCGTGTCTCCTGCGCCGAAACCTCTCCAGCCATGGCCTCACCTGCTGCGCGGGCAAGCGCCGGTCGGCACTGCCGCCTTGCCTGTGCGGCCCGGCCCGTCTAAACCGGCCAGCAACATTCCTGCCTCATCAAGTGAGCCACCCACATGCGCCTGTCCCGCTATTTTCTGCCCGTTCTCAAGGAAACACCCTCCGAGGCGCAGATCGTCTCGCACCGCCTGATGCTGCGGGCGGGGATGATCAAGCAGGCCAGCGCGGGCATCTATTCCTGGCTGCCTCTGGGCTACAAGGTGCTGAAGAACATCGAGGCGATCGTCCACGAAGAGCAGCAGCGCGCGGGCCACATCCCCATGCTGATGCCCACGCTGCAAAGCGCGGACCTGTGGCGCGAATCCGGACGTTACGATGCCTATGGCCCCGAAATGCTGCGCATCACCGACCGGCACGGGCGCGACATGCTCTATGGGCCGACGAACGAGGAAATGATCACCGACATCTTCAAGGGCGCGGTGGGCAGCTACAAGGATCTGCCGCTCACGCTCTATCACATCCAGTGGAAATTCCGCGACGAGATCCGCCCCCGCTTCGGCGTGATGCGCGGCCGCGAGTTCCTGATGAAGGACGGCTACAACTTCGACCTCACGAAAGAGGACGCGCTGCACGCCTACAACCGCCACCTTGTCAGCTACCTGCGCACCTATGAACGCATGGGATTGCAGGCGATCCCGATGCGCGCCGACTCAGGCCCCATCGGCGGCGACGATACCCACGAATTCCTGGTGCTGGCCGAAACCGGCGAGAGCGAGGTGTTCTATGACGCCGAGATCACCGATCTGAAATTCGGCGACCGCGAGATCGACTATGACGACAAGGCGCAATGCGCCGCCGTCCTTGATGAATTCACGTCCCGCTATGCCCGCACCGACGAAACCCACGACGAGGCGGAATTTGCCAAGGTGCCCGAAGACCGCCGCCGCACGGCGCGCGGCATCGAGGTGGGGCAGATCTTCTACTTCGGCACCAAGTACTCCGACGCCCTGGGCGCGCTGGTGGACGACGGCAAGGGCGGGCGGGTGCCGGTCCACATGGGCAGCCACGGCATCGGCGTCTCGCGCCTGCTGGGCGCCATCATCGAGGCGAGCCATGACGACAAGGGCATCATCTGGCCCGAGGGCGTGACGCCCTTCCACTGCGGCATCGTCAACCTGCGCCAGGGCGACAGCGATTGCGACGCCGCCTGTGAAAGCCTCTATGCCAGGCTGACAGCCCTGGGGCTTGAACCGCTCTATGACGACCGCGAGGAACGGGCAGGGGGCAAGTTCGCCACCATGGACCTGATCGGCCTGCCCTGGCGGATCACCGTCGGCCCGCGCGGGTTGAAGAACGGCGTGGTGGAACTGACCAGCCGCCGCACGGGCGAGAGCGAGGAAATGAGCGCCGAAGCTGCCGTCGCGCGCATCGCGTCGATCTACGGCAAGGGCTGAGAGGACGGGACGCCTCCGGCGGGGGAGTATTTGGGACAAAGAAGAAGTCAGACCGGCTGTATTCTTCTTTGGAAAAATACTCCCGCCGGAGGCGTCCCCACATCGACCACAGGCGCGCCGATCCCCCGGGCGCGTGACGCAAGCAAAGGCAGCACCCACATGACAGGCCGCACCGCCCCGTTTTCGCGTTTCGAATGGATGATCGCCTGGCGCTATCTTCGGGCCAAGCGGGCCGAGGGCGGGGTCAGCGTGATGACCTGGATTTCGCTGGCCGGAATCACCCTGGCTGTCTTTGCCCTGATCGCGACGCTGGCGGTGCGCTCGGGCTTCCGGGAAGAGTTTGTCGATACGATCCTGGGGGCCAACGCCCATGTGACGCTCTATTCCTCGGTGCGTGTCACCGAGACGGGACAGACCACCCGCACCATCCCCGATTATGCCGAGATGGCCGCGCGGGTGCGCGCCGTCGATGGCGTGATCCGGGCCGCGCCCCTGGTCAAGGGGCAGGTCATGGCCACCCACCGCGGATCGAACGCGGGGGTGGAGGTTTTCGGGATCAGCGCGGAAGACCTGGCCACCATCCCGCGTGTCGCCGAGCCTCTGGAAGCCTGGGGCGACATTGCCGACTTTGGGCAGGGCGTCGCCATCGGATCGGGGGTGGCGCGCGAGCTGGGGCTGAGCGTGGGCGACCGGATCAAGCTGATCTCGCCCGATGGGGCGAAGACGGCCTTCGGCACCTCGCCCCGGGTCAGCAATTATGACGTGACCTATATCTTCACCGCCGGGCGCTATGACATCGACCGCACCCGCCTTTACATGCCCTTCGCCGAGGCGCAGTCGTTCTTCAACCGCGAGGGCGTGGCGGACGAACTGGAGATCATGGTCGAACACCCCGAGGCGGTGGACGACCTGACGCTGCCGCTGCTGACCGCGGGGGGCGAGAATGCCCTGCTCTGGACCTGGCGGGATGCGAGCGGAGGTTTCCTGCGGGCACTGGATATCGAGGACAACGTGATGTTCATCATCCTGTCGATCCTGGTGCTGATCGCGGCCATGAACATTGTTTCGGGGTTGATCATGCTGGTCAAGAACAAGGGGCGCGACATCGGCATCCTGCGCACCATCGGGCTTTCCGAGGGCAGCGTGCTGCGGATCTTCTTCATCTGCGGTGCGGCGACCGGCATCATTGGCACCCTGTTGGGGGTCACGCTGGGATGCGCCTTTGCCATCTGGATCGACCCGATCTTTTCGGCGGTGAACTATCTTTCCGGCGGCGGGGTGTGGGATCCGTCGATCCGCGGCATCTATGCCCTGCCGGCCAAGTTGCAGGCGGGCGACGTGATGTCGGCGGTGTTCCTGTCGCTGGGCCTGTCCTTCATCGTTACCATCTTTCCCGCCCGCCGCGCGGCGCGGATGAACCCGGTCGAGGCCCTGCGTTATGAGTGATCCGGTGCTGGTGCTGGAGGGCATCGACAAGACCTACAACAAGGGGGCCGTCAACGCCGTGCAGGTGCTGGCAGGGGCTTCGCTGAGCGTGAAGCGCGGCGAGGTGGTGGCGATCATCGCGCCCTCAGGGGCGGGCAAATCGACACTGCTGCACATCGCGGGCCTGCTGGACACGCCCGACGCCGGGCGCGTGGTGCTGGGGGGCGAGGACATGACCGGCCTGTCCGACCGGCGCCGCACCCGGGCGCGGCGCGGCGACATCGGCTTTGTCTACCAGTTCCATCACCTGCTGCCCGAGTTTACCGCGCTTGAGAACATCGTGCTGCCGCAGCTGGCCAATGGCGTGCCGGAGGCCGAGGCGGCCAGCCGCGCGCGCGACCTTCTGGGCCGCGTCGGGATCGGGCACCGCGAGGATCACCGCCCCTCGGCCCTGTCGGGCGGGGAGCAGCAGCGCGTCGCGGTCTGCCGCGCGCTGGCCAATGCGCCCAAGGTTCTGCTGGCCGACGAGCCGACCGGCAACCTGGACCCCGGAACATCGGATGCCGTCTTCGCGGCCCTGATGGACCTTGTGCGCACCACGGGGCTTTCGGCGGTGATCGCCACCCACAACCTGGAACTGGCCGCGCGGATGGACCGCACGCTGCATCTGAAGGACGGCGGGCTGATCTGACGGCGCCCGGCTTTCCGGCGCGGGTGCGGGCAAAAATGTCGGAGCCTCCGGCGGGGATATTTGAAAGGGGGACTATATACTTAACTAGCCTTCAACTCATCATGGGCGGAGATCAATCCGCCCATGAAACTCATGCAGCCTACTTCTTGCGTCCCACGGGGAAGAAGTCCGGGAACATGGAGTACTGGTCATCCATTGGACCGAACCGCTTCTCGTAAAGCCTTTTGAAGTCTTCAATGTCGTCAGACAGCTTCAGCATGGTCAGCACTTCCTGTCTTTGGGCTCGAAGCTTCTCAAGACCATATCCTTCGCTCAGAAACTGGTGGAAGCGCTGCTTCCTTGTTCCTTTCGCATCAATCTGCGGGTTGAGCCGTTGAAGCTCCTTTAGGACTTCCCCGTTTTCGAGCGGTCCGTACACGTACTTGTTGGTAAAGTTCCCAAAGTGCTGAGGCTTGTTGATGACAACGGCCCCCTTGGCCCTCTTAACGTATGGATCCGAACCGTAGACATGGTTCAGCGTGATGTAAAAATCGTCCGGGAACTCCTTTTCCCACTCCCTTTGCTCCTTCTCGATGTACGCGGCCACGAGGAGGCGCAATGCATCAGGGCTTCTCTCGGTCTGATATCCCGTCGCCTCGTCGATCAGGGCGGTGATGCCGACGCTGGCCAGAGCGTTAACGATTGCCTGTGCTTGCCGCGCCATCGGCTCTTGAGCTTTTGTCAGCTTGCCCGCCGCAAAAGCGCGACCTACTGCCTTGCAAACATCAACTAGGACGTCAGCCTCATATCCGTGCGCCGGATCCGGGCCTTCTGTGTTGAAAACAATGGGATTTTCGATCTTTTCCCAAAGCTCCAGATCCAGTTCAGATCCAAGCTTCTTGCCCCCCAAAGTCTTCATGAAGGCGTTACCGCCTTCCGACTTAAGGCCAAGCGCCTTTGCCATGCCTCTTTTGTGGAAAAGCCGCCGTCCATCCTGGAGAACGAAGCAATCCAGTTGCAAGCCGCCGATTGGCAAAATGCCTCGATGGGTTGCCTTGGGCAGGTTGTCAGTGACCACGGATCCACGCGCAGGTGCAATCGCGCTCACTACCTCGTCGAAGCTCGCATCGATAGGTTCAATCAGGTCTTTCTCGTTGTCAGCCATTGATCAGCCCTTTGTAAGTCAGCCGCTTGTCTGCCATGCGGTCGATAGTCATTCCGATGAAGCCCATGGTGCCGATCTGTGCCGTGTTGTGGCGGAAGGAGAACTCCTTCACGTAGCGGTGCAGGTGCTTGGCGCTCATGTAGTGATAGATGCCGATGTAGCCGCGCTTGAGCAGGGACCAGAAGCTTTCGATGCCGTTGGTATGCGCCATGTCGCGGACGTACTCGCCAGCGGTGTGGTTGATGGTGATGTGATTGTAGCCACGGGCCTTGAGGTTGATGTAGCCGCCGTGGGTGTCGGTCACGATGGTAGCGCCCGCCTTGCAATGCTCGCGGACGAAGCGTTCAAGCGTCGTTGCCTTAGTGTTCTCGACCACGACCGCGCGAACTTCGCCATGCTCGTCACGAACGCCGACGACCACAGTCTTGCCAACCGCGCCACGGCCAGCGCGGAGCTTCTTGTCGGCGTGCTTGTTCTTCTCGCGGCCACCGACATAGGTTTCGTCAACCTGCATCTGACCGTCCATGTGGTCGTCACGATCCTTGAGCCAAGTTTCGCGGATGCGCTGTGCAAGGAACCATGCGGTTTTCTGAGTGACGCCAAGCTCCCGCGCCATCTGAGTGCTGGGAATGCCTTTGCGGGCGCTGGTCAGCATGAAAATAGCAAGGAGCCATTTTTGCAGGGGAAGGCGGCTCTCGGCCAGAACAGTGCCAGTGCGGACGCTGAAATGCTTCCGGCAATCCTTGCAGCGGTACGGCATGGGCTTGTGGTCTTTGCACTCGGCCACGCTGACCGAACCACAGTGACCGCAAACCGGCTCGTCGCCCCAACGCTTAGCCTCAAAGAACTTGCGTGCGGCATCTTCATCCGGGAACTTGCGGAAGAACTCAAAGGTGGAGAGGGTTTCAGGCTTCGACATGGTGCAAGCTCCTTATGCACCATGAATAACCTAACTAGCCAAACGACGCAAGCGATTTTTGGCTAGTTAAATATATAAGCCCCTTTGAAAGACCAAAGATGGAAAGGTGCCGGACCCTCCATCTTTGGTCCTATAAATATCCCGGGGTTTGGGGGGGAACCCCAATCCGACCTTCCGAATTCGGTCAGAGGGATGCGGTGATCGCGCCGTCCACGAAAAGCGTGTGGCCGTTCACGAAGCTGGATGCGGCGGATGCGAGGAAGATGCAGGCGCCCACCAGTTCCTCGACATTGCCCCAGCGGCCTGCGGGGGTGCGTTTTTCAAGCCATGCGGTGAATTCGGGGTCCGCCACCAGCGCGGCGTTCAGGGGCGTGTCGAAATAGCCCGGTGCGATGGCATTGCATTGCAGCCCGTGGCGGGCCCAATCGGTGGCCATGCCCTTGGTCAGGTTGGCGACGGCGCCCTTGCTGGCGGTGTAGGGGGCGATGCCGGGGCGGGCCAGAGCGGTCTGGACGCTGGCGATGTTCACGATCTTTCCGGCCTTGCGGGCGATCATGTGACGCGCCACTGCTTGGCCCACCAGGAAAACCGAGGTGACATTGGTTTTCATCAGACGTTCGAAGGCGTCGGCGGGGAAATCCTCGAGAGGGGTGCGGTGTTGCATCCCGGCGTTGTTCACGAGGATGTCGATGGCGCCGTTTTCCTGTTCGAAGGTGTCGATGGCGGCGGTGACCGCCTGCGCATCGGTCACGTCGAAGGCAAGGATCTGCACCGTCGCGCCCTCGGCGCGCAGGGTGTCGGCGGCGGTGGCGAGTTTGCCGGTGTCGCGCCCGTTCAGCAGGATTTCGGCCCCCGCGGCGGCCAGGCCGCGTGCCAGGGCGAAACCGATCCCCTGGGATGACCCGGTGACAAGGGCGCGTTTGCCCTTCAGTGAAAAAAGCGCAAGGCCATCAGCCATTTCCGTTCTCCCGATTGACCTCGACAATTCCGTCGCCGGCTCTTTATGATAACGGTAACAGAACCTGTCAACGAAACCGCCGGAGCCTTATGAGCCAGCAGTCGATCATCATTCATGGTACGGACAGCCCGCACAGCGGGCCTGACCTGGGCCGCGCTGGCGGCACCGTGAACCCGCCGCGGATGGGGCTGACTGCCCTTGGCTAGGCGGGGGTCAACACAGGTCGGCGCCGATGGCGGCCAGGGCGGCGTTTGCCACGTCGACATCCTGATCGCCGGTGCCCGAACCGACGCCGATGCCACCCAGGCAATGGCCGTCGATCCTGATCGGCAGGCCGCCGGGCAGGGCGGTCATGTTGCCTTCGGTGGCGGCGGGAATGCCGGCGCGCACCGCCTCGGGGATATTGGCGCTGGGGGCGCGGATGCTGGCGGCGGTGCGGGCCTTGGCGCGGGCGCTTTTCAGGCTCAGGAACTTGGCGCCGGTCATCCGAAGCTCGCCCAGGGTTTCGCCGCTGGCGTCGACGATCACGATGCATTGGGGTTGCCCGGCCTCGGTTGCCCTGGCGATCGCGGCCTCAAGCATCTTCATCACGCCCGCATGGGTAAGGCGCATCGTCTTTTCGGTGAAGTCCATGGTATTCCCCTTTGTCATTTACCTGACCTGCGCGCAGGGATAGCAATGAAGCCGCGATCCGACCAGCCCGGAGACAGGATGTGACGTTTCATACCGCCAACGACCCGCGATTCGAGCGTTTCGTGCTGTTCAACGCACCGCTCAAGCGACTGGCGACGGGGTTTGACTGGGCCGAGGGGCCGGTCTGGTTCGGAGATGCCGATTGCCTGCTATTCTCCGACATTCCAAACAACCGCATCCTGCGCTGGAACGCGGAGACCGGGATCACCACCTATCGCGCGCCGTCGAATTTCGCCAATGGCCACACCCGTGACCGTCAGGGGCGGCTGGTATCCTGCGAACACGGGGCGCGGCGCGTGAGTCGGACCGAGCACGACGGCACGATCACCGTGATCGCCGACAGCTTCGACGGCAAGCCGCTGAATTCGCCCAATGACGTGGTGGTGAAATCGGACGGCAGCATTTGGTTTACCGATCCCCACTACGGGATCATGACCCATTACGAAGGCCATGCCGCCACGCCGCAACTGCCCCTGCAGGTCTATCGCGTCGAACCCGAAACCGGAGCGGTGCACCATGTGCCGACGCCGGGCATCAATGCGCCCAACGGTCTGTGTTTTTCGCCCGATGAATCCCGCCTTTACGTGGCCGACACGGGCCGGATGTTCAGCGAGGACGCCCGGAATGTGCGGGCCTGGGATGTTGCCCCGGACGGCACGCTGAGCGGGGGCGCGGTGTTCTGCACCGTGCCGGTGGGCGCCTCGGACGGCATCCGCTGTGACAGTGACGGCAACCTGTGGTCTTCGGCGGGGGATGGCGTCTATTGCTATGCCCGCGACGGCACCCTTCTGGGCCATGTCCATGTGCCCGAGATCGTATCCAACATCTGTTTTGGCGGGCGGGGCAAGCATCGCCTGTTCATCACCGCCACCACCAGCCTTTATTCCATCTCACTCAACCGCCAGGGGGTTCAGACACCATGACACAACCACGCATCGGCCTGATCGGCCTTGGAACCATGGGCCGCGCCCTGGCCCTGAACATCGCCGAGAACGCCGAGCCGCTGGCCGTCTACAACCGGACCACCGAAAAGACCGACGATTTCATCGCCCACACCAAGGCCAACGAACCGGCCCTGGCCGAACGGCTGACACCGGCCGACAGCCTTGAGGGTTTCGTTTCCGCGCTGGCCACGCCGCGCGCGGTGATCGTCATGGTCGATGCCGGCGATCCGGTGGACAAGGTGATCGCGGCGCTGCGCCCGCTTCTGAACGACGACGACCTGATCATCGACGCGGGCAACGCCAATTTCCACGACACCAACCGCCGCGCCGCCGCTGCCGAATCCGAAGGCTGGCCCTTCATCGGCATGGGCGTTTCGGGCGGCGAAGAGGGCGCGCGCCACGGGCCCAGCATCATGGGCGGCGGCCCCAAGGATCACTGGGACCGGGTGTCGAACGTGCTCGAGGCGATTTCTGCCAAGTACGAAGGCACCCCCTGCGCGACATGGATGGGCAAGGGCGGGGCCGGGCATTTCGTCAAGGCGGTGCACAACGGTATCGAATATGCCGACATGCAGATGATCGCCGAAACCTATGGCATCTTCCGCGATGGCATGGGCCGTGATGCCGTCACCATCGGCAAGACCTTCGCCAAGTGGAACGACGGCCTGCTGCAATCCTACCTGATCGAGATTTCCGGCAAGGTGGCCACGGCGACGGACCCCGACAGCGGCAAGCCCATGCTTGACATCATCCTCGACCGTGCCGGGCAGAAGGGCACCGGCCGCTGGACCGTGATCGAGGCGCAGCACCTGGGCGCGGCCATCCCGGTGATCGAGGCGGCGGTCTTTGCGCGCAATGCCTCGTCGCGGCTGCCGTTGCGCAAGCGCGGCGAAGAGGTGTTCGGCGCCGCCCCCATGGCCCTGCCCGAGGGCGCGCTGAGCGACGAGGTGCTGGAAGGTGCCATGATCGCGGGCAAGATCATGTGCTATGCGCAGGGGTTCGAGCTTCTGGGCGCGGCTTCGGTACAGTTCGACTGGGGCCTGCCCATGCCCGAGGTGGCGCGGGTCTGGCGCGAAGGCTGCATCATCCGTTCATCCATGCTCAACGACATGGCCGATGCCCTGACCGAGGCGCCGGACGACACGCTGATCTTTGCACCGTTCTTCCGCGACCTGATCGTGCAGCACATTCCGGCCCTGCGCCAGACGGTGGCAACCGCGCTGTCCCACGGCCTGCCGGTGCCGGCGCTGTCCGCCGCGCTGAACTGGTTCGACATGATCCGCACCGCGCGCAGCACCGCCAACATGATCCAGGGCCAGCGTGATTTCTTCGGCGCCCACGGATTTGAACGCACCGACCGCGACGGCAAGGATTACCACGGCCCCTGGGCGATGAACGGCTGATCCGGCACCTCGACCTTGCCGCGCAACCACGCGGCAAGGTCATCGCCCGCGATCCTGCCTTGCGCGGTGGCGATGGCGACGGGTTTACCGTTCGCGCGGTCCAGCACCTTTGGCGGCTCGCGCACCCAGGTCATCGTGGCGATTTCGTTGGTCGGCCGGCGGGGCATGGCGATACCTCATGTGATGTGCGATAGGATGCATGTTCCATTGCGCATTCCCAGGCTGGCGTCACAGACTTCTCGCCTATCCCTCTTGCAAATTTCCTTGTCACGCTTCATTCACGGCAGCTGAACCCCGCGACAGGCGCTGATTTGATGACCAAGCTTTCCAATATCCGCAACTTCTCGATCGTTGCCCATATCGACCATGGTAAATCCACGCTGGCCGACCGGCTGATCCAGCTGACCGGAACTGTCGCCGCGCGCGACATGAAGGACCAGCTGCTGGATGCCATGGACATCGAACGCGAGCGGGGCATCACGATCAAGGCCAATACCGTGCGCATCGAATACCCGGCGCAGGATGGCGAAACCTATACGCTGAACCTGATCGACACGCCCGGCCACGTCGATTTCGGCTATGAGGTCTCGCGTTCCATGCGGGCGGTCGAAGGATCGCTTCTGGTGGTCGATGCCTCTCAGGGGGTCGAGGCGCAGACGCTGGCCAATGTCTATCAGGCCATCGACGCCGACCATGAAATCGTGCCGGTCCTGAACAAGGTCGATCTGCCCGCCGCCGACATCGCCCGTGTGTCCGAGCAGATCGAGGACGTGATCGGCATCGACGCTTCGGACGCGATCCAGATCAGCGCCAAGACCGGCCTGGGCATCCCCGATGTTCTGGAGGCGATCGTCAAGCGCCTGCCCGCGCCCAAAGGCGACCGCGACGCGCCGCTGAAGGCGATGCTGGTGGACAGCTATTACGACGCCTACCTTGGCGTTGTCGTCATCGTGCGGGTGATCGACGGTGTCCTGAAGAAGGGCGACAAGATCAGGATGATGAAGACCGGCGGGCTCTACTCGGTCGACAACGTCGGGGTGTTCCGCCCCAAGATGGAAGAATTCAGCGAACTGGGCCCGGGCGAGATCGGCTATCTGAACGCCCAGATCAAGCAGGTGCGCGACACCCGTGTTGGCGACACGATCACCCACGAAAAGAAGGGCTGTGAAACCGCGCTTCCGGGCTTCAAGCCGTCGATCCCGGTGGTGTTCTGCGGGTTGTTTCCCGTCGATGCCAATGATTTCGAGGACATGCGCGACGCCATCGAGAAACTTGCCCTGAACGATGCCTCGTTCAGCTTCGAGATGGAAACCTCGGCCGCGCTTGGCTTCGGCTTCCGCTGCGGGTTCCTGGGGCTGCTGCACCTTGAGGTGATCCGCGACCGGATCGAACGGGAATACGATATCGACCTGATCACCACCGCGCCCTCGGTGGTTTACAAGATCTTCATGCGCGACGGCACCGAGCAGGAACTGCACAACCCCGCCGACATGCCCGACCCGGCCAATATCGACCATATCGAAGAACCGCGCATCAAGGCGACGATCCTTGTCCCCGATGAATATCTGGGCGACGTGTTGAAGCTGTGCCAGGACCGGCGCGGCATCCAGCTGGACCTGACCTATGCCGGGTCGCGTGCCATGGTGGTCTATGACCTGCCCCTGAACGAGGTGGTCTTCGATTTCTACGACCGGCTGAAATCGGTGACCAAGGGCTATGCCAGTTTCGATTACCAGATGCTGGGCTATCGCGAGGATGCGCTGGTCAAGATGTCGGTTCTGGTCAACGACGAACCGGTCGATGCCCTGTCGATGATGGTGCACCGCGACCGCGCCGAAATGCGCGGTCGGGCCATGTGCGAAAAGCTGAAAGAGCTGATCCCCCGCCACATGTTCAAGATTCCGATCCAGGCCGCCATCGGTGGGCGGGTGATCGCCCGCGAAACCCTGTCGGCCATGCGCAAGGACGTGACGGCCAAATGTTACGGCGGCGACGCCTCGCGCAAGCGCAAGCTTTTGGACAAGCAGAAAGCGGGCAAGAAGAAGATGCGCCAGTTCGGCAAGGTGGAAATCCCGCAGCAGGCGTTTATCAACGCGCTGAAGATGGACAGTTAACCGCCCTCTGGCCGGTCAAGGAACGCGCGAACCGCAGCCTCGAACTCGCGTGGTTTCTCGGCGTGGAGCCAGTGGCCCGCGCCGGGGATCTTGGCAAAGCGGGCGGCGGGGAAATAGCTGCGGATACGCTCGCGGTGTTCGCGCTGCACGTAGTCAGAGTCGGCGCCCGTCAGGAACAGGGTTTCACCCTCGTAGCGGCCGGTGATCTCGGGCCAGCCGATGATCCCGGACATTTCGCTGGCAAGGACATCGAGGTTCAGCCGCCATGTCCTGCCCGCCACATCCAGCGATTGCAGAAGAAAGGCCCGCACGCCCTGTTCGGGGATTGCATCGGCCAGCGCGGCGTCGGCCTGCCCGCGCGAGGTGATCTGCGACAGGTCCAGCCCGCGCATCGCGTCGATCAGCGGCATCTGGGTGTGGCCATAGCCCACGGGGGCGATGTCGGCCACCACCAGGCGGCGCACCAGGTCAGGCCGGCGCAGCGCCAGGACCATCGCCGCCTTGCCGCCCATGGAGTGCCCCAGCACATCGCCGGGGCCGTCGAGGACACCGGCAAGATCATCGGCAAGCGCGGGGTAGGAA
The DNA here is from genome assembly GCF_020529025.1 of Oceaniglobus trochenteri. Taxonomy (GTDB): domain Bacteria; phylum Pseudomonadota; class Alphaproteobacteria; order Rhodobacterales; family Rhodobacteraceae; genus Oceaniglobus; species Oceaniglobus trochenteri. Next base: position 539,082 of record NZ_JACNMM010000002.1, on the reverse strand, counting down.
TGCGAGGGATCCCGGAAGGATTCGCCGTGGTTGCGCATGTCGACGGCCTGCACCTGCCGGCTGTCGGACAGGCGTTTGGCGATCACGCCCCAGTTGCGGGCCGAACCGAAGAGGCCATGGGCAATCAGGAGAGGCGGGCGATCCGTGGGCGAACCGTGGGTGATGACGTTCAACATGAGCCCTTGTTAGCGCAACGGAATTTTGCGGGCTACAGGGGATTGAGCGAATCCGGTCAGGGGGGTAATCGAACCATGACCGGAGGATGCGATGACACCAGAACAACAGGCCCAGGACATTGCCGACCTGATCGGCGCGCGGCTGGGGATCGGTGGTCAGGGGCTTGAGCGCAAGGTGCGCCGGGCGGGCCGCCTTCTGCCCCGTCGAATCCGGCGCGAGGCGGGCGTGCTGATCGAGGGGGCGAAGCTTTCGGCGCATCCGAAACTGTCGCGCATGGTGGACCCGGCGGCGCAGAAGCAGGCCTATCGCGATTGCAAGCGCTTCCTCGAGCAGATCGACGGGTCGGAGCGGATCATCCGTTTCGTCCTGGGAATCGTCACCGCCAATGCCTTCAACTTCCTGGCGGTTTCGGCGGCGCTGATCGCTGTCCTGGTCTGGCGCGGCTATCTCTGAGCCGGGCAGGGCGGGGCGCGAAACCTATGGCGCGGCGCCTGGACGCGGGGGCGGAGCGAGGGGCCAGCCCCTCGCGCTCCCCGGGATATTTGCGGACCAAAGATGGGGGGTGGCGGCGGCCCCGCGGGGCCGCGCACCTGCGTATATGAGGATCAGATGTCGGTGTAGATGGGGAAGCGGGCGCAGAGCGCCTCGACCTCGGCCTTCACCTTTGCCTCGACGGCGGCGTTGCCCTCTTCTCCGTTCGCGGCAAGACCGTCGATCACCTCGACGATCCATTCGGCGATCTGGGTGAATTCGGGGGCGCCGAAGCCGCGGGTGGTTCCGGCGGGCGAGCCGAGCCGGATCCCGCTGGTGATGGTCGGCTTTTCATCGTCGAAGGGGATGCCGTTCTTGTTGCAGGTGATGTTGGCGCGGCCCAGGGCCTTTTCCGTGGCATTGCCCTTCACCCCCTTGGGGCGCAGATCCACCAGCACCACGTGGGTGTCGGTGCCGCCGGTGACGATGTCTAGCCCGCCCTCGACCAGCCGCGCCGCCATGGTCTTGGCGTTGGCGATCACCTGCTGCTGGTAGGTCTTGAATTCGGGCTGCAATGCCTCGCCGAAGGCCACCGCCTTGGCGGCGATCACATGCATCAGGGGGCCGCCCTGGATGCCGGGGAAGATGGCCGAGTTGAACTTTTTCGCCAGCGCCTCGTCGTTGGTGAGGATCATGCCGCCGCGCGGGCCGCGCAGGGTCTTGTGGGTGGTTGTCGTGGCAACATGGGCATGGGGGAAGGGCGAGGGGTGTTCGCCCGCCGCCACGAGGCCCGCGAAATGCGCCATGTCGACATGAAGGTATGCGCCCACCATGTCGGCGATCGCCCGCATCCGCGCGAAATCCACCTGGCGGGGAATGGCCGAGCCGCCGGCGATGATCAGCTTGGGCTGATGCTCCTTGGCGAGCTGTTCCACCTGGTCATAATCCAGTTCCAGGGTGTCGCGTTTGACGCCGTATTGCACGGCGTTGAACCACTTGCCCGACTGGTTGGGCCGCGCGCCGTGGGTCAGGTGGCCGCCCGCGTCCAGCGACATGCCCAGGATCGTGTCACCGGGTTGCAGCAGGGCGGTGAACACGCCCTGATTGGCCTGCGATCCGCTGTTGGGCTGGACGTTGGCAAAGCTGCACCCGAACAATTCACAGGCGCGGGCGATGGCCAGTTCCTCGGCGATGTCCACGTATTCGCAGCCGCCGTAATAACGCCGCCCGGGATAGCCCTCGGCGTATTTGTTCGTCAGGACGGTGCCCTGGGCCTGCATGACCGCGCGGCTGACGATGTTCTCGCTGGCGATCAGCTCGATCTCGGTCTGCTGGCGGTGCAGTTCCTTGCCGATGGCGCCGAACACTTCGGCGTCGCGGCTGGCCAGGTCTTCGGTGAAGAAACCGTTGTCTTTGTGCGGGGCGTTCATGGAGCTTCTCCTGGGGCTTTGGTTGGCGGCGGTATAGGCCATGGCGCGCGGGCAAGAAAGCCCGCATTGCGACGCAACCGGCCCTCATCGCGCCAATTCCACCCATAGCCTGCCCTTGTGTTTCCCGTTGGGGTCGGCCAACCTTTCCCCTGGTCAACGGAGTACGATATGCGCGCTATTGCCTTTGCCGCCAGCACGGCCCCGATGGCCCAGGAGGCGGCCCACCGCCTGCGCTTGCTTTACGGCGAGGTTGCGGCCGAGGCGGCAGATGTCATCGTCGCGCTGGGGGGCGACGGGTTCATGCTGCAGACGCTGCATGGCAACAGCACGCTGGATGTGCCGGTCTATGGCATGAACCGCGGCACCATCGGTTTCCTGATGAACGAATACAGCGAAGAGGATCTGCCCGACCGCCTGGCACAGGCGGTGGAAGAGGTGATCAACCCGCTGACCATGTCGGCGGTCACCTGCGACGGCAGCCGCCACAACGCCCTGGCCATCAACGAGGTGGCGCTGCTGCGTGCCGGACCGCAGGCGGCAAAGCTGCGCATCAGCGTCGATGGGCGGCTCAGGATGGATGAACTGGTCTGCGACGGGGCGCTGGTTTCGACGCCGGCGGGATCGACCGCCTACAACTATTCCGCCCACGGCCCGATCCTGCCCATCGGTGCCGATGTGCTGGCGCTGACGGCGATGGCGGCCTTTCGCCCGCGGCGCTGGCGCGGGGCCCTGCTGCCCTCGGGGGCGGTGGTGCGGATCGACGTTCTGGAACCCGACAAGCGCCCGGTCATGGCCGATGCCGACAGCCGCCAATCGGTGCGCGACGTGGCCAGCGTCGAGATTCGCAGTGAACGCGCCGTGGGTCACCGGTTGCTGTTCGATCCGGGGCACGGGTTGGAAGAACGGTTGATCCGCGAACAGTTCGTCTGAAGAAGGGAGAGGGCATGAAACCGCTGAAAACCACCGCCGCCGAAATGGTCGCCAAAGCGCGTGCGCGCATTGACGAGGTCGAGACCGCCGATGGCATCGCCATGGTGGATGACCCGAACGTCGTGATCGTCGATATCCGCGATGTGCGCGAACGCCAACGCAGCGGGTATATTCCCGGCAGCCTCCACGCCCCGCGCGGCATGATCGAATTCTGGGTCGATCCCGAAAGCCCCTATTTCAAGGAGGTGTTCGGTCAGGACAAGAGGTTTGTCTTCCACTGCGCCTCGGGCTGGCGCTCGGCGCTGACGGTGGCCACCCTGCAGGACATGGGGTTTGACGCCGCCCACCTGAAGGATGGGTTCTCGGGCTGGCAGTCTGCCGGCGGGCCGGTGGAAAAGCCCGACGACAGTTAGGTTGCGCCGACCCGGCCGCGCAGGTCTCAGCGGGCCGGATAGTCCAACGCGCGCAGGGCCGCCGCGATTTCGTCCAGGATGGCCGGGTCGTCGATGGTGGCGGGGGCCTTGAACGTCTCGCCATCGGCGATCTTGCCCATGGTGGCGCGCAGTATCTTGCCCGAGCGTGTCTTGGGCAGACGCTCCACCACCTTGCACAGCCGGAACGACGCGACCGGGCCGATCCTCTCGCGCACGCGGGCCACGCATTCGGCCTCGATCTCGGCGTGCGGTTTCTCCACCCCTTTCGACAGGCAGATCAGGCCCATTGGAACCTGGCCCTTCACCGGGTCGGCCACACCGATCACGGCGCATTCGGCCACATCGGGATGGCCCGCCAGAACCTCCTCCATCGCGCCCGTCGACAGGCGATGCCCGGCGACGTTGATCACGTCATCGGTGCGGGCCATGATGAAGACATAGCCGTCTTCGTCGACATAGCCCGCATCGCCGGTTTCGTAATAGCCGGGAAAATGGTCGAGGTAGGCCTTGCGAAACCTGTCTTCCGCCTGCCAGAGCGTGGGCAGGGTGCCGGGCGGCAGGGGCAGCTTCAGCGCGATGGCGCCCAGGGTGCCGGGGGGCACCGGGTGGCCGGCCTCGTCCAGGATCTGCACGTCATAGCCGGGCATGGGCACGGTGGGCGAGCCTACCTTCACCGGCAGCGGTTCGATCCCCATGGGGTTGCCGACAATGGTATAGCCGGTCTCGGTCTGCCACCAATGGTCGATCACGGGGATCTGCAGGTGCCGCTGGGCCCATTCCACGGTGTCGGGGTCGGCCCTTTCGCCTGCCAGGTAAAGGATACGCAGGCACGAGATGTCGTATTCCTCGAGACAGCGGCAGTCGGGATCTTCCCGTTTGATGGCGCGAAAGGCCGTGGGCGCGGTGAAGAAGCTGCGCACGTTATGCTCGGAAATCACCCGCCAGAAGGTGCCCGCATCGGGGGTGCCCACGGGCTTGCCCTCGAACACCACGGTGGTGTTGCCCGCCAGAAGCGGAGCATAGCAGATATAGCTGTGCCCGACGACCCAGCCCACATCCGAAGCCGCCCAGAACACATCGCCCGGATCGACGTTGTATACATTCTTCATGGTCCAGTGCAGCCCCACCATGTGCCCGGCGGTGGCGCGCACCACCCCCTTGGGCTGGCCGGTGGTCCCCGAGGTATAGAGGATATAGGCCGGATGGCTGCCCTCGACGGGCAGGCAGGGGGCAGGGGCGGCGCCCTCCTGGAAGGCGTGCCAGTCGATGTCGCGTCCCTCGGTCAGGTCGGCGCGCTGCTGGTCGCGCTGGAAGATCACGCAGAACTCGGGCTGGTGGCGCGCCTCGGCGATGGCGCCGTCCAGAAGCGGCTTGTAGGCCACCACGCGCCCCGGCTCCAACCCGCAGGAACCGGCGATCACCGCCTTGGGGGTGGCGTCGTCCAGCCGCTTGGCCAGTTCATGGGCCGAAAAGCCGCCAAAGACCACCGAATGCACCGCGCCGATCCGGGTGCAGGCCAGCATCGCCACCAGGGCCTCGGGCACCATGGGCATGTAGATGATCACCCGGTCGCCTTTGACCACGCCCCTGGCCGCCAGGGCGCCGGCCAGGCGGGCGGTCTGCTCCTGCAACTGGGTGAAGGTGGTGGTGGATTTCGAACCGGTCATCGGGCTGTCCCAGATGATCGCGGGCTGATCGCCGCGCCCCGCGGCGACGTGGCGGTCGACGGCATTGTGGCAGGTGTTGCCCATGGCATCGTCGAACCAGGTATAGAACGGCGCGCGGCTGTCGTTCAGGGCGCGGGTCGGTGCGACGTCCCAGTCGATGGCGCGCGCCTGCTCCAGCCAGAACCCCTCGGGGTCGTCCCGCCAGCCTTGATAGATGTCCCGGTATCCCATGGTGCGCGCCTCCCGTTCGTGCATTGCCTCGGTTCTACGCCCCCGGGTGGCCCTGCGGCAAGCGGCGCGATACCGCGCACCGTGGGCGGTTTTCGACACGCAGGTCGGTTTCGGATGCGCAGCGTGGCGGAATCTGCGGCATGCTTATCCCATGGGACAGCGGCATTGGGCCGGTCCCAAAATCAAGGACACGTTGCCATGGGCGACAAGAATCCGAAGAAGAAGATGAAACAGCCGTCCAAACCGGGCGCGAAGATCGAACCGATGATCGCCCCCGCGGCGCCGACATCGAAAAAGCAACCGCCACGCAAGTAGGAAAGGCACCGGCCGAAAAGGCCCGCCATCCCCAACCGGGGGCGGCGGGCCTTTTTGCATCTTTGGTCTTCAAATATCCTCGGGGGGGATGGCGCAGCCATCGGGGGGCAGACAGCCCCCCTCTGCCTTATCCGTAATGCGCTACCGGCGTGCCGGCGACGGCACTCATGTTCAGAAGGCCGCGCGCGGTGATCGACGGGGTGACGATATGGGCGCGGTTGCCCATGCCCATCAGGATCGGCCCCACCTCCAGCCCCCCGGCCTTCAGCTTCAGGATGTTGCGCGCCCCCGAGGCGGCGTCGGTATTGGCGAAGATCAACACGTTGGCCTGCCCCTCGAACCGGCTGTTGGGATAGATCCTCTCGCGCAGTTGCGGGTTCAGTGCCGCATCGGCCTGCATTTCGCCCTCGTAGGCAAAATTGCGCGGCTGGGCGTCGAGGATCGCCAATGCGTCGCGCATGCGGATGCCGGTATCGCAGTTCAGGTTGCCGAATTGCGAATGGGAACAGAGCGCGATCTTGGGCTCCACCCCGAAGCGGCGGACATGCCGGGCGGCGCCGATCACGGTATTGGCGATCTGCTGGGGGGTGGGGGTCGGGTTCACCTGGGTATCGGCGATGAACAGCGGCCCGTCTTCCAGGATCATCAGCGACAACGCGCCCACCGGGTGCAGATCGGGGGTGCCCAGGATCTGTTCGATATAGTTCAGGTGCCACAGATACTGACCGAAGGTGCCGCAGATCAGCGAATCGGCTTCCTCGCGGTGGACCATGACGGCGCCGATGGCGGTGGTGTTGGTGCGCATGATGGCCTTGGCCAGGTCGGGGGTGACGCCCTTGCGCTGCATGATCTCGTGGTAGGTGCCCCAGTAATCGCGATAGCGCGGGTCGTTCTCGGGGTTCACGATCTCGAAGTCGCGGCCTGGCCGGATGGCAAGGCCCGCGCGTTCTGCCCGGCTTTCGATGACATCGGGGCGGCCGATCAGGATCGGCTTGTCCGTCGTGTCCTCCAGCATGGCCGAGGCGGCGCGCAGCACGCGCTCGTCCTCGCCCTCGGCAAAGACGATGCGCCGTTCGGCGGTGGCGGCGGCCTCGAAGACCGGGCGCATGATCATGGCCGACTTGAAGACCGAGCCGTCCAGCTTGGCCTTGTAGGCCGCCATGTCGGGGATCGGCCGGGTGGCCACTCCGGTTTCCATCGCGGCCTTGGCCACGGCGCTGGCGACCACGCCCATCAGGCGCGGATCGAAGGGTTTCGGGATCAGGTAATCGGGCCCGAAGGTCATCTGTTCGCCCTGATAGGCGGCGGCGGCCTCGGCGCTGGTGGTGGCGCGGGCCAGGGCGGCGATGCCCACGATGCAGGCGATCTTCATCTCGTCATTGATCTCGGTCGCGCCCACGTCCAGCGCGCCGCGGAAGATGAACGGGAAACACAGGACGTTGTTCACCTGGTTGGGGTAATCGCTGCGCCCGGTGGCGATCAGGGCGCCGGGGGCGACGGCGCGCGCCTCGTCCGGGTCGATTTCGGGGTTGGGATTGGCCAGGGCAAAGATCACCGGATCATTGGCCATCTTCGCCACCATGTCCTGTTTCAGGACACCGGGGCCCGAAAGGCCCAGGAACAGGTCGGCGCCCTCGATCACGTCCATCAAGGCGCGCGGTCCGCCGGGTTGCGCGAAGGCGGCCTTCTGTTCGGTCATGTCCTCGGTGCGGCCCTCGTGGACCAGCCCGGCCAGATCGCAAAGCCAGACGTTTTCGCGCTGCACGCCCAGTTTCAGCAGCATGTTGAGACAGGCGATTCCCGCCGCGCCGCCGCCCGTCGACACCACCTTGATGTCCTCGAACCGCTTGCCCGCCACGCGCAGGGCATTGGTGGCCGCCGCGCCCACGACGATGGCCGTGCCGTGCTGGTCGTCGTGAAACACCGGGATGTTCATGCGCTCGCGGCACAGCTTTTCGACGATGAAACAGTCGGGTGCCTTGATGTCTTCCAGGTTGATCGCACCGAAGGTGGGTTCCAGCGCACAGACGATATCGGCCAGCTTTTCGGGGTCGTTCTCGTTCAGCTCGATGTCGAAACAATCGATGTTGGCGAATTTCTTGAACAGGACGGCCTTGCCCTCCATCACCGGCTTGGAGGCCAGCGCGCCGATGTTGCCCAGCCCCAGCACGGCGGTGCCGTTGGAAACCACGGCGACAAGATTGCCGCGCGAGGTATAGTCGCGGGCGGTGTCGGGGTTGGCCTTGATTTCCAGGCAGGCCTCGGCGACGCCGGGAGAGTAGGCGCGCGACAGGTCGCGGCCATTTGCCAGGGGCTTGGTTGCGCGGATCTCAAGCTTTCCGGGTTTGGGAAACTGGTGATAATCCAGCGCGGCCTGCCTAAGGCTTTCCTTCTTGGCGTCGTCCATGATGGGGGCCTTTCGAATTGGGGCGTGGTCGTATGTGATGCCGGGGCCGCGTGTGGGCCCGGGGTTCGCCCATATCCGGCGGTTGCGGGCGTCTTGTCAAATGATGAAAGGGATCCCACAGTTGCGCGAACCCGGCAACACTTTCAAATGGGAAAAGAAAATGGCCCAGATTCGCGCGGAAATCCGTCTTTCCACTCAGGAACTGCGCGACGACATTCCCTTCTTCACCAAGGTGCTGGGCATGCGGTTGGACATGATCTATCCGGCCGACGATCCGCAGGTGGCGGTGTTCTCGGGCCATGGCCTGCGGTTGCGGGTTGAAAAGGGGGCCGATGAACCCCCTGCAACGCTCCGCATCCTGACCGACGATCCGCATGGGTTTGCCGGTGGCGCCCTGGAACTGACGGCGCCCAACGGAACACGGGTCGAGATTGCCGAGTTGAACCCGCCGCTGGTGATGCCGCAGACCGTCCATTCCTTCGTGGTGCGCCGCCTGGCCGATCAGGCGCCCTGGGTGATCGGGCGGGCCGGGATGCAGTATCGCGATCTCATTCCTGACAGGCTGGGCGGGTCGATCATCGCCAGCCACATCCGCATCCCCGATGGCGGCCCGGTGCCCGACATGGTCCACTATCACACGGTGGGGTTCCAGTTGATCTTCTGCTATCGCGGCTGGGTCGATCTGGTCTACGAGGATCAGGGCCCGCCCTTCCGCCTGCACGCCGGGAACTGCGTGATCCAGCCGCCCGAAATCCGCCACCGCGTGCTGTTTGCCAGCGACAATATCGAGGTGATCGAGATCGGCGTTCCGGCGGAACATGTCACGACCATCGACCACGACATGGATCTGCCCAATGAAAGGGTGAATCCCGAACGCCTCTTCCAGGGCCAGCGGTTCGTTCACCACCGCGCCGAAACGGCGGATTGGAAACCCTTCCGCGTGCCCGGTTTCACCGCACGCGACACCACCATCGCGCAGCATACGGGCAACGTGGCGGGGGTGCAGGTTGCGCGGAAGGGAAAGGGTGACGTGCCGATGGTGCGCCATGACGCCGACATCCTGTTCGGCTTCGTCATGGAAGGCACGATGATGCTTGAGGGCGAGGGGCGGGCGCCCTTTGCCCTGTCGGCGGGGGATGCCTTTGTCATTCCGCCCGACATGGACACCCGTTTCGCCCGGGCAAGCGACGATTTCGAACTTCTCGAGGTGTCCCTGCCCGGGGTCTTTCAGACGCTTCTGTCTTCGACCTGACAGCGCAGGGCCTCGATCCGCTCGTTCGCCTGACGGCGGGACAGGGCGGTGTCGAAGGCTTCGCCGGTCTTGTCGCAGAGGTTGCGAAGATAGGCGGCCTGTTTGTCGGTCATCGGTTCATCGCCATGGGTGTCGACAGTGGGAACGGCACCAATCGCGCTTGCCGGGGCGATTTCCGGATCTTCGTGCTTGGGCATGGTGTTCTCCTTTCCCTGTGCAAACGCCGGGCGGGTCGGCGCAGTTCCCCTTGCGCCCGGTCAGGACAGTCGGCACCATGGGCCGACAACGTGGCGAAGGAGCAGCAAGTGACACTCAAGACAGCAGCCCGCCAGGTGCGCGAAAACGCCCATGCGCCCTATTCCGGGTTCAAGGTGGGCGCCGCCCTGCGCACCGAGGCCGGGACCATTTTCGTCGGCTGCAACGTCGAAAACGTGGCCTATCCCGAAGGCACATGTGCCGAGGCGGGCGCCATCGCCGCCATGGTCGCGGCCGGTGAGCGGGTGATCGCCGAGGCCTATGTGATCGCCGACAGCCCCACGCCGGTGCCCCCCTGCGGCGGCTGCCGTCAGAAGCTGGCCGAATTTGCCGCCAATGATGTGCCTGTCACCATGGCCACCACCGGCGGGAAGGCCGAAACCATGACGGTGGGCGAATTGCTGCCGGGGCGGTTCGATGCCTCGCACATGGACAACGTCTAGGGCGATGGATGCCCGCGCCGTCATCGCCGATCTGCGGGCCGGGCGTGCGCCCGATGCGGCGGCACTGCGCGACTTCGCGCTGGGCCTGGCCGATGGCCGGGTCAGCGATGCGCAGGCGGGTGCCTTTGCCATGGCGGCCTGCCTGAACGGGCTGGGCAACGGCGGCGCGGTGGCTCTGACCGAAGGGATGCGCGACAGCGGCGATGTTCTGGCCTGGGATCTGCCCGGCCCGGTGATCGACAAGCATTCGACCGGGGGCATCGGTGATCCGGTGTCGCTGATCTTGGCGCCGGCGCTGGCGGCGCTCGGGTGTTACGTGCCGATGATCTCGGGGCGGGGGCTGGGCCATTCGGGCGGCACGCTGGACAAGCTTGAATCCATTCCGGGCGTCGATACCTCGGTCGATGAGGCGCGGTTTCGCGCCATCGTGGGCGATGTCGGCTGTGCCATCGTCTCGGCCACCGGGCGGATCGCCCCGGCGGACAAGCGGCTTTACGCCATCCGAGACGTGACGGCGACGGTGGAAAGCATCGACCTGATCACCGCCTCGATCCTGTCCAAGAAGCTGGCCGGCGGGATCGGCGCGCTGGTGCTGGACGTGAAGGCAGGCAGCGGCGCCTTCATGGCCACGGCGGACGAGGCCCGCGCCCTGGCCCGGCAACTGGTGGCGACTGCCAATGGCGCGGGCTGCCCGACCATGGCGCTGATCACCGACATGAACCAGCCGCTGGCCGCTTCGGTCGGCAATGCCGTGGAACTGGCCGAGGTCATGGCGGTGTTGAACGGTGCCACGGATAGCCCGCTGGCGCAGGTCGCGCTGGCCCTTGGCGCGGCGCTGCTGGACATGTCGGGGCAGGGGGGCGATCTGGCCGCGACCCTGCGGGACGGGCGCGCCGCCGAATGCTTTGGCAGGATGATCGCGGCTCTGGGCGGGCCCGGCGATTTCGCGCGGAACTGGCGCGCGCATCTGCCCGTCGCCCCCGTGATCCGCGATCTGCCGGCCCCCGAAACCGGCCATGTCGCGGCGATCGACGGCGTCGCGCTTGGCATGGCGGTGGTGCGCCTTGGTGGCGGGCGGCAACGCGAAACCGACAGGATCGACCCCGCCGTCGGCCTGTCGCTGGTCTTGCGCCTTGGTGATGCCGTCGAAAAGGGCGCGCCGCTGCTGCGCATCCATGCCGCCGACGCGGCAGGCGCCGATGCCGCCGCCGCTGCCCTGGGGGCGGCCATCCATATCGGCGCGCCGCCCGATCTTCCCCCCCTGATTCACGAGGAAATCCGCTGATGCCACGCGCCATCCTGATCGTGCTTGATTCCGTCGGATGCGGCGGTGCGCCCGATGCCGGTGATTTCGGCGATGCGGGTGCCAATACCCTTGCCCATATCGCCCAGGCCTGCGCGGCGGGGCAGGGCGACGAGGGGCGCAGCGGTCCGCTGCACCTGCCCAACCTCGACGCGCTGGGGCTTGGGGCGGCGGTGCGCCTGGCCTCGGGGGATGCCACGCCGGGGCTGATGGCGCGTCCGACGGGGCGCTGGGGGGCTGCGACCGAGGTGTCGCGCGGCAAGGACACGCCCTCGGGGCATTGGGAACTGGCGGGCGTGCCGGTCCCGTGGGAATGGACGGTCTTTCCCGACGAAACCCCCGCCTTTCCCGATGTTCTGACCGCGCAGGTCTGCGCCTTGGCCGGAACCGATGGCATCCTGGGCAACTGTCATGCCTCGGGGACCGAGGTGATCGAGCGTCTGGGCGGCGAGCACCTGAAAACCGGCTGGCCGATCTGCTATACCTCGGCGGACAGCGTGTTCCAGATTGCCGCCCATGAAGAGGCCTTCGGGCTGGACCGGCTGGAAAAGCTCTGCGCCGACCTGGCGCCGGCCCTGCACGCCATGAAGGTGGGGCGCGTCATCGCCCGTCCCTTTGTCGGCGTCGACGGCGATTTCCGCCGGACCGCCAACCGGCACGATTACGCCATCGCCCTGCCCGAACCCTCGCTGTGCGACTGGGTGCAGGGGGCGGGGGGCAAGGTGCATGCGGTGGGCAAGATCGGCGATATCTTCTCGATGCAGGGGATCGACACCGTCGACAAGGGGTTCGACGCAGACCTGCTGACGGCCCTTGCGGGGCGGATCGACAGCGCCGACGAAAAGGCCCTGATCTTTGCCAATTTCGTCGAGTTCGATTCGGTCTATGGGCATCGCCGCGACGTGGCCGGATATGCCCGCCACCTTGAATGGTTCGATGCCGCACTGCCCGATCTGACCGCGCGGATGCAAGAGGGCGACATCCTGATCGTCACCGCCGACCATGGCAACGACCCCACCTGGCGGGGCACCGAACACACCCGCGAACGGGTTCCGGTTCTGGTGGCCGGGGCAGGGACGGGTGAGATCGGCCACTGCGCCTTTGTCGACGTGGCCGCCTCGGTCGCCGCGCACCTTGGATTGCCGACGCCCAAACGAGGAAGGAGCTTCCTGTGAGCCTGTCCAGCCGCCCCAAGATCGAACTGCACCTGCACCTGGAGGGCGCGGCGCCGCCCGCCTTCATCCGGGGCCTTGCCAAGGAAAAGAACGCCGACATCGGGCGGATCTTCGATGAAAGGGGCCACTATGCCTACAATGGCTTTCCCGAATTCCTGCGCGTCTACGAAGCGGCGACCAGCGTTCTGACCACGCCCGAGGATTATGCCCGTCTTACCCGCGCGGTTCTGGCCGAATGCGCCGAACACGGCGTGATCTATGCCGAAACCTTCGTATCGCCCGATTTCTGCGGCGGGCGCGATGTGGCGGCCTGGCGCGAATACCTGCACGCCATGCAGGAAGCGGCAGCCGAGGCCGAGCGCGCCGATGGCATCATCCTGCGCGGCATCGTCACCTGCATTCGCCATTTCGGGCCCGAAAAGGCCCGCGAAACCGCGCGCTGCGCGGCGGAAACGGCGGGCGACTGGATTGTCGGCTTCGGCATCGGGGGCGACGAGATGGCCGGCAAACCCGGGGATTTCGCCTGGTCCTTCGACATGGCGCGCGAGGCGGGCCTGCGGCTGACCGCCCATGCGGGCGAATGGGGCGGGGCGCAGTCGGTGCGCGACACGCTGGACGATCTGCGGGTCGAGAGGATCGGACATGGCGTGCAGGCCATCGACGATTTGGCGCTGGTGGACCGGCTGGCCGAGGATGGCGTGGTGCTTGAGGTCTGCCCGGGATCGAACATCGCGCTGGGGGTCTATCCGCGCTGGCGCGACCACCCGATCCACCGGCTGCGCGAACGCGGGGTGAAGGTGACGGTTTCGACCGACGATCCGCCATTCTTCCATACCACCATGAGCCACGAATACGACATGCTGGCCGAGGTCTTCGATTGGGACGACGGCGTTTTCGAGGATATCGAGCGGACCAGCGCCGAGGCGGCCTTCTGCGACAAGGACACCCGTGAAGCCCTTCTGAAGCGTTTGGCGGGGCGCTGACCTGGCGGCGGCGCGCTGGCGCGCGCCCCGACATTTTTTCGGAAGCGCCCGTGTCAGGCGGACCGAGCCGCGGATAAAGGGCGGCGGTTGGTTTCCGGTGCAGGAGCCTTTCAGGCCGAGAACCGGGTTTTCCGCCCGGGCATGGATATTTGTGGACCAAAGATGGAAGGGGCGCGCAAGCCGCGGGCCCAGCGGGCGCTTTACCCCGGGGGCGGGGCGGGCTATCCCGATGGCAACCGCCGCTGCCAAAGGACACTGCCATGTCGACCCTCGAACATCTGACCGTCGTTCGCCACCCGCTGGTGCAGCACAAGCTGACGCTGATGCGCGACCGCGACACGCCCACCGCCGTGTTTCGCCAGCTTCTGCGCGAGATTTCGCAGCTTCTGGCCTATGAGATCACCGACAACCTGGCGATGACCACCCGGCGGATCGACACGCCGGTCTGTCCGATGGATGCGCCGGTTCTGGACGGGCGCAAGCTGGCTTTGGTGTCGATCCTGCGGGCGGGCAACGGGCTTCTGGATGGTATTCTCGAGCTGGTGCCTTCGGCGCGGGTGGGGTTTGTCGGGCTTTACCGGGATGAAAAGACGCTGGAGCCGGTGCAGTATTACTGCAAGCTGCCCTCGGAGCTGGATGAGCGTTTGGTGATCGCCGTCGATCCGATGCTGGCCACGGGCAATTCCTCGGTTGCGGCCATCGACCTGCTGAAGCAGTCGGGCGCCAAGGATATCCGGTTTCTCTGTCTGCTGGCCGCCCCCGAGGGTGTGGCGCGGATGAAGGAGGCGCATCCGGACGTGCCGATCGTCACGGCGGCGCTGGACGAAAGGCTGGATGACCGGGGCTATATCGTGCCCGGGCTTGGCGATGCGGGCGACCGGATGTTCGGTACAAAATAAGGCGAATTGGACTTTACCCAGGGGGGCAATTCCGGCATCGTCGTTGAAAATCAGATGTGTGGGGGCACATTTCATGAGAACCTTGCGTGCAAGTGCATATGCCGTCGCCGCTGCCATGGCGATCGGGCTTTCCATCGGGGCGCCGGCCGAGGCGCAGCTGATCACCGCCAATGACCAGCCGGCCGAGTTTCCACCGTCAAGCTATACCGGCAGGCAATATGTCGACAGTGCGGGCTGCGTCTTTGTGCGGGCCGGGTTCGATGGCGCGGTGACCTGGGTGCCGCGCGTGTCGCGGTCGCGGAAGAAGCTGTGCGGCTTCACCCCCAGCACCGTGCGCCGTGCCGATGCGCCGGTCATCGCCGATGCGCCCGGAACGCCCGCCCCGACGGCCAGCGCACCCGTCGTTGCGCCGGAGCGCCCCCGTGTGGTGGTGCAGCGCCCTGTGGTTGCCCAGCCCCGTGTCGTGACGCGCCCGGTGGCCCCTGCGCCCGTGGTGCAAAGCGCGCAGGTGCGCCAGGTGCGCGGGAGCTGTCCCGGTGCCTCGGCGATTTCGGCGCAATACATCAACCCCGGCGCCCGCTGCGGCCCGCAGGCCGAGCATCCCTCGGGTGGGGCGGTGCTGTTGCGGGGTGGTGCGGGCACGCCTGTCGTGCGTTCGCTTCCCGTGACGGCGCCCGCGCCGGTGCAGGTGCCCAAGGGGTATCGCAACGTCTGGAAGGATGATCGCCTGAACCCGAACCGGGGCAAGCAGTTGCTGTCGGGGGCGTTGCAGACCGCGCTGGTCTGGACGCAGACGGTGCCGCGCCGCCTGGTCGACAACCGCACCGGCGCCGATGTGACGCGCGACTATAATTATCTTGTCTACCCCTACACCGATTACGCCAAGCAGAAGCGTGACCTGGCGGGCGGTCAGCACATCGTGGTGCGCACCGGATCGGGCCAGCGGATGATCGTGCACAAGAGCCAGCTTGCCGTATCGAAGCGCACGGGGCAGACGATCCTGAAATCCGGCGTCAACCCGACCTATTCCACCAAGTCGGTCCGCGCCCCCGCCGTGGCCAGCGCCCGGGTGGCGCCCAAGGCGGGCGGCGGGCGCTACGTTCAGGTGGGCACCTTCGGCGTCGAGGGTAACGCCCGCAAGACGGCGGCGCGGCTTCAGCAGGCGGGGCTGCCGGTGCGGATCGGCACCGTCAACCGCAAGGGGCGCGCCCTGCAGATCGTCATGGCCGGGCCCTTCGGCGATGCCGGTCAGGCGCAGAGCGCCTTGTCGGCGGCGCGCCGGGCCGGTTTTGCGGATGCCTTCCTGCGCAATTGAGCGCAGGTCAGGGCGACAACAGCTTTTCGGGCGGTGCAGGGGGCTGCGCCGCCCGTTTCGTTACTGGGACAGTTTCATCAGGATCATCCCCGCGACGATCAGCAGGGCTGCGCAGATCCGCGCCGGGCTGAGCGGTTCGTCAAACAGCACCACCCCCAGAACGAAGGCCCCGACCGCGCCGATCCCCGTCCAGATCATGTAGGCCGTGCCAAGGGGCAGGTTGCGCATGGCCAGCGCGAGAAGCCCGAATGACCCGACCATGGCGACCAGCATCAGCAGATTGGGTGCCAACCGGGTAAAGCCGGCCGATTGTTTCATGGCGGCGGACCAGACGATTTCAAGACCGCCGGCGATGATGAGGAATATCCAGGACATGACGCCCCCTCCTTTGCAGGTCGGGTCGTCCCGACGAAGCTGCCCGATGTGGGGAGGTCGTCCTCTCATCCGCTATTTAGGCATTGCCGCGCCGGGGTCAATGTCTGGATCGAAGTCTATTCGCCGCAGATGCCCTGCAGGGTCACCCATTGGCCGTCGTTCAGGATGGTGCGGCTGTCTTCGGGGGCGATGGGGTCGCCCTCGATCAGGGGCAGGGTGGCTTCGCCGGAAATGTCCAGAGCATAGGCATAGGGTGTCGCGCTGACACCGGCCAGGCGGAAGCGTTCCAGGAGATCCTGGGTGTCGATCTTCAGGGGCGGTTGCAGCAGCAGCTTTTCGGCGTAGGCTTCAAGCGTGGCAACATCCATGTGGCCGGTGATCAGCAGGCGGAAGGCCGATGCCGCGCCGGTCGAAAGCAACAGACGCTCCAGCGGGTCTAGCTGTCGGGCGCGTTCATCCTCGGCCAGGATATAGCCGGCCAGGGGGGCGGGGCCTTCGAAATCCTCGATCAGGGCGCGGTTCAGAAGGATATAACCGCCCGGCAGATGTTCTGAGGCGCTGACCCCGCGGGAAAGCACCACCATGCGCACCTTGCGGTCGGGCAGCATCCGGCGCGCCAGGGTTTCCAGCGTCTCGGTCGCGGTGTCGCTGGCGCAGGGGCGGCCCGCCACCCGCTGGATCGTTTCCAGCAGTTGGGCGCCAATGTCGGCGCGGCTGGCGGGGGGCACCACCTTGACCGTGTGGCGGATCATCGCCTGGGGCAGCCAGAACACCGCCAGCGCCGTGACCGCCGCCAGGCACCCGGCCATCAGGTAATACCGCAGGCGGCCGCGCTTGGGGCGGTGCCGGTCGACCACGCGGCGCACCTTTTCGATGGCGGCGATCATGGTGTCGTCGTCGATCTCCAACCGTTCTTCGGCGTCGGCACCGGGGCTGAACAGGGCAGGCAGGGTGCCCGGGTTCTCGCGTTGGACCGCCGCCAGCGACCAATGGGCCAGCGCGGTTTCGTTCATGTCGTAGATGGCAAGCGTGGCATCGCCCAGGGAAACGACAACGTCGCGCCGTTGGGTATAGGGGCTGGCGCGCCAGATGCCGGTGGTTTCAAGCCGTTCGTATTCGTTCAGCGCTGTCATTTACCTGCCGGGCGGGGTTTGCGGCCGCCTCACTGTCATTATTGTACGCAATGATAGGGCAATCGGCAGGTGGCGACAATCGCGATCGGCCCCTGTCTGCGGCGCAATCGGGCGGGGTGGGCGCGAAACGATTGATGTGGCGACAGGCGGGCGCTATTGGCCTTTGCATGATCATTTCGCCCGGTCGCGGATACATCTTTGCCCATGCGCCCAAGACGGGCGGCACTTCGCTTGCCCTGGCGCTGGAGGCGCGGGCGATGAAGGACGATATCCTGATCGGCGACACCCCCAAGGCGCGGCGGCGGCGGGGGCGGCTGAAGGGGCTGACCGCGCGGGGGCGGCTTTGGAAGCATTCGACCCTTGCGGATATCGAAGGCATCCTGCCGCCCGAGGAGATGGCCCGCATGATGGTGGTGACCCTCGTGCGCAATCCATGGGACAGGATGGCCAGCTACTATCACTGGTTGCGCGATCAGACCTTCGACCACCCCGCCGTTCCCCTGGCAAAGACCTTGGCCTTTGGTGATTTCCTACGCCACCCGGTGACGCGGCGCAGCTTCGCCGGTGAGGGGTTTGCCCATTACGTCACCGGATCGGACGGGGCCGAGCGTCCGGCGCTGTTCCTGCGGCTGGAACATCTGGGCCGCGATCTTGCCACATTCGAGGCCCACCTCGGCTTTGCGCTGGCGGTGCCCCATGCGAACCCATCGCGCCGCCCGGCTGGCTATCGCAGCCTTTATGACACGGAAACGCGCAACCTGGTGGGCGAACTCTGCGCCCGCGACATCGCGCGGTTCGGCTACGGGTTCTGATTGCAGGGCGATCAACGCTCAGTTGCAATTAACACAAATTTGCCGGTTTTGCGTCGGAGTGACGGCCAGTTTCCCCGCGATCAATCGTTCAGCGGGGCCAGAAAGGCCGTATCAGTATGGGAAGTTAAGGGATGTTCGGTTTCGGAAGTTGGGGAAGAGCCAAGGAAGTGACGCTGGGTCAGGCAGAACACAGCGCCGCCGCCGATGGCGGTGACATGGCCAAGGGCGGTTTGGCGACGGGCATGGTTGCAGGAACGCAGGTGGCCACTTCGATGGGCTGGCGCCCGGTGGAAGGTGTCATCCCGGGTGACCGGGTTCTGACCTTTGATGGCGGCATGCAAGAGGTTGTCGCGGTCGAACGGGGGCATCTCTGGTCTTCGCCCACGGCCTGCCCCCGCCACCTGTGGCCGCTTCGGGTGGGCAAGGGCGTTCTGGGCAACCGGACCGAGACGATGCTGCTGCCCGAACAGGTGGTGATGATCGAGGCCGATTGCGCCGAGGACGTGCTGGGCGACCCCTTCGTGCTGATCCCCGCGGCGGCCCTTGCCGAATGTGCGGGCGTCGAACTGGTGGCCATGCCGCGCGAGGTTGACGTGATCACCCTGCGCTTTGCCGACGATCAGGTGGTGTTCGCCAACATGGGCGTGCTGTTCTTCTGCCCGGCCAAACGGGCCGTCACCGAAATGATCGACATGGCCCACACCACCGGCGCCCCGGCCTATGCGCCCCTGCCGCTGGATCAGGCCGAAGCCCTGCTGACCCTGATCGAAACGGGGGCCGACACCGCCCTTTGGGGGGCGATGCCGGAATAGCGATCTCAGGCGGCGCGCTGCGCTTCGGCGCGCCCGTAGAAAGTTTCACCCTTCGCGGCCATTTCACGCAGCATTTCCGGCGTCGCAAAGCGTTCGCCATGGCTTTCGCTCAGCCGGTCGCAGATTTCGACCGCCCGCGCCGCGCCAAGGATATCCAGCCAGCTGAACGGCCCGCCCGACCAAGGGGCAAAGCCCCAGCCCAGGATCGCGCCCACGTCGCCTTCGCGGATGTCGGTCAGCACGCCATCCTCAAGCGCGCGCACCGCTTCCAGCACCTGCGCGAACATCAGGCGATGCTGTACCTCGGACAGGTCGGGTTGATCGTCTGCCTCGGGGAACTTCGACAGCCCGTCCCACAGGCCCTGGCGCTTGCCCTTGTCGTCATAGGCATAAAAGCCCGCCTTCGCCTTGCGGCCCAGGCGCCCTTCGTCGGCCATCCAGAACAGAACCTCGTCCACCGCCTCGTCGGGATAGGTATCGCCCATGGCCGCCTTGGTGGCCTTGGCGATCTTCACGCCAAGGTCGATGCTGGTTTCGTCCACCAGTTGCAGCGGCCCCAGGGGGAAACCCAGCATCTTGGCGGCGTTTTCGATCAGGGCGGGGGCAACGCCCTCCTTCACCATGCGGATGCCTTCGTTGATGTAGGGAATGATGCAGCGGTTGGCGTAGAAGAACCGCGCGTCGTTCACCACGATGGGCGTCTTGCGGATCTGGCGCACGAAATCCAGCGCCTTGGCCACGGCCACATCGCCGGTTTTCGCGCCCTTGATGATTTCTACAAGCATCATCTTGTCGACTGGCGAAAAGAAGTGGATGCCGATGAACTGTTCGGGCCGCTGGCTGGCGCGGGCCAGGTCGCTGATCGGCAGGGTCGAGGTGTTGGTGGCGAAGATGCAATCGCTTCCCACCACGGCCTCGACCGCCTTGGTCACCTCGGCCTTGATGCCCATGTCCTCGAACACCGCCTCGACGATCAGATCGCAGCCTTTCAGCGCGTCATAATCGGTGGTGGCGGTAATCAGCGACAGCACCTTGTCCTTCTTCTCGGGGGTGGCCTTCTTGCGGGAAATCCCCTTGTCCATGTAATCGGCGGTATAGGATTTGCCCTTGTCTGCGGCTTCCTGCTTCTGATCCAGAAGGACAACCTCGATCCCGGCCAGTGCCGACACCAGGGCGATACCGGCCCCCATCATGCCCGCGCCCAGAACACCGACCTTCTTCACGGTCTGATCGGCCACATCGGGGCGGTTCGCACCTTTTTCCAGCGCCTGCTTGTTGATGAACAGGCTGCGGATCATCGCGCTGCTGGAGGGGTTCATCAGCACATGGGTGAACCACCGCGCCTCGATCTTCAGCGCCGTGTCGAAAGGCACCATGGCCCCCTCGTAAACCGCGCTGAGCAGCGCCTTGGCCGCCGGGTAAACGCCCTGGGTCTTGCCATTCACCATGGCCGAGGCACCCACGAAGGTCATGAACCCGGCGGGGTGATAGGGCGCGCCGCCCGGCATCTTCCAGCCCTTCACATCCCAGGGCTTCACGATGTCGGCGTCGCCGGCCGACAGCACCCAGGCCTTGGCATCGGCCAGCGGATCGGCCGAAACCTCATCGACCAGCGAGGCGGATTTCGCCTTTTTCGGGTCCAGCATCTTGCCTTCCAGCAGCACCGGAGAGGCCGCCATGGCCCCCACCATCCGCGAATACCGCGTGGTGCCGCCACCGCCGGGGAAAATGCCCAGCAGGATTTCCGGCAGGCCGATCCTGGCCTTTTCGTTGTCGGTCATGAACCGGCGATGACAGGCCAGGGCGATCTCGGTGCCGATGCCCGCACAGGTGCCATTGATCGCGCAGGCGACAGGCTTGCCGCCCTTGTTGGTCTTGGGGTCCAGCCCCGCGCGCTCCAGCTTGCGCAGGATGCGGTGGCCGTTCATCGTGAAATCGAACAGCCCCTGCGCCGGGTTCTCGCCCGATTCCTCGCGGATGCTGGCCAGCACGTTCAGGTCCATCCCCCCGGCGAAATCCTTCTTGCCGCTGGTGATGACCACGCCCTTCACGGCGTCGTCGGCCAGCGCCCGGTCGATATGGTCTTCGACCAGCGCGAACGCCTCGCGGGTCAACACGTTCATCGACTTGCCCGGCGCGTCCCAGGTGATCACGGCTACGCCGTCGGCATCCACTTCATAGGTGAAATCGGTCATGGCTTCGCTCCTCACACGCGTTCGATGATGGTGGCCGCGCCCATGCCGGACGCGATGCACAGGGTGGCAAGACCCACCTCCTTGTCCGAGCGTTCCAGCTCGTCCAGCAGGGTGCCGATGATGATCGCCCCGGTGGCGCCCAGGGGGTGGCCCATGGCGATGCTGCCGCCATTGACATTCACCACCGAAGGATCGACGTCGAAGGCCTGCATGAACCGCAGAACCACGCTGGCGAAGGCCTCGTTCACCTCGAACAGGTCGATGTCGGAAATCGCCATGCCGTGATCCTTCAGGATCTTTTCGGTTACCGGCACCGGGCCGGTCAGCATGATGGTGGGGTCGGTGCCGATCTTGGCGGTGGCGCGGATGCGGGCGCGGGGCTTCAACCCATGCGCCTCGCCCCATTCCTTGCTGCCGATAAGGACGGCGGCAGAGCCATCGACGATGCCCGACGAGTTCCCGGCGTGATGAATGTGGTTGATCGCCTCGAGATGCGGATATTTCATCAGCGCGACCTTGTCGAAGCCCGGCATCACCTCGCCCATGTCCTTGAAGCTGGGCTTGAGCGCGCCAAGGCTCTGCATGTCGGTGCCCGGGCGCATGTATTCGTCACGGCTCAGGATGGGCAGACCGTTGATGTCCTTCACTTCGATCATCGATTTGGCAAAGCGGTTGTCGGCCCAGGCAGCGGCGGCCCGCTTCTGGGATTCGACGGCCAGCGCATCGGCATCGTCACGGGAGAACCCGTATTCGGTGGCGATGATGTCGGCGGAAATGCCCTGGGGCACGAAATAGGTGTTCATGGCGATCGAGGGATCGACGGCGATGGCAGCACCATCGCTGCCCATGGCGACACGGCCCATCATCTCGACCCCGCCGGCGATATAGCCGCCGCCGGCGCCGCCGCGCACCTGGTTGGCGGCCAGGTTCACCGCCTCCATGCCCGAGGCACAGAACCGGTTGATGGCAAGGCCGGGGATCGCCTGGTCAAGCTCCGAGGCCAGAACGGCCGTCCGCGCCAGGCAACCGCCCTGTTCGCCCACCTGGGTGACATTGCCCCAGATCACGTCCTCGACTGCGTGGCCTTCCAGCCCGTTGCGGGCCTTGATCGCGTTCAGCATCAGCGCCGAAAGCCGGATACTGGTGACTTCGTGCAGGGCACCATCGGCGCGGCCCTTGCCACGGGGGCTGCGCACGGCGTCGAAGATATAGGCATCGGTCATGGTCATTCCTTTCATACACGGCCCGCAGACGCGCTTTCCTGTGCCCGGTCGGCGGGCGACCCGGGCATGAGATCGTAGGGGTGCTTCCAACCGGGCAGGGCGGCGATGTCGTCCAGCCAGCGGTCGATGTTGGGCCAGTCGGCACGGTCGAACCCGAAGGGCTCGGGGTAATAAAGATAACCGCAGCAGCTCAGATCGGCGATGCTGACCTCTTCACCGGCGATCCACTTTCGTTCGCCAAGGTGGGTGTCAAGAACCTGATAGGCGGCCTTCAGGCGGCCCTGGGTAAAGGCGATCACTTCGGCCGGGCGCTTTTCCGCGGGAAGGAAGTTCATCAGGAAACGGCACATGCCCGCCTGACTGGAAAGCTTGTGGTTGTCCCAGAACATCCAGCGCAGGATCTCGCGCCGTGCCTCGGGGGTGGCACCGCCCAGCTTGCCGGACTTCTCGGCGACGTAATCCATGATCACGCCCGATTGGCTCAGCCGGCAGTCACCGTCCACCATCACCGGCGCTTCGCCCATGGCGTTGATGTCGGTGCGGAAAGCGGGTGTGCGGGTTTCGCCGTTGAAGAAATCCACCTTCACCGGCGCCCAGTCGAGCCCCGAGAGTTCCAGTGCCAGCGCAGCCTTGTAGGCGTTGCCGCTCTCTCCGAAACAATAGAGTTTTATCGTCATGGTTGCTCCCTTTGCCAGTGTCGGAGCGGGGGTTTGCCACCCCCGCACCCCCGGCGAGTATTTTTACAAAGAAGAAGGCAATCGGTAGGGTTTCATTAACGTTAACGCGCGATCATCGTGATGCGGTACAGGCTGGAGAGCCGATGACCGCCAAAGGAGAAGCCGCTCCATCGCCGCCCGGCAAGGGCACTGGGTAAGACCGATATGGCGATGGAGCGCACCCACTTGGGTTTCTTCTTTGTCCAAATACTCCCGCCGGAGGCGTCCCTCCCTTGCAAACCGCACCGCGTCACCTCTTGCGCGCTTCGAGTTCGGCCAGGAACAACCGCAGGCGCGCGGTCAGGTTTTCGCGGTGGATCACGCTGTCGAAATGCTCGAACAGGAAACTCAGCGCCTCGCCTTCCTCCAGCCCTGCCTCGTCGGAAAACCGCTTCAGCCTCCGGTACCCGTCCTCGGTCATCGCGACGGGCAGGCGGCGTGTGGTCTTGAACCGTTTCGGCATGGCGTTCTCCTTTCGGACGGGACGCTAGAAGTTCGCGGCGTCGAGTTCCATCACCGTTTCCGCTCCGCTGGTGATGCGGGCCAGGTGCATGGCCGTCGCGGGAAGCTGGCGCGCCATGTAGTAACGCCCCGTCGCGACCTTGGTTTCATGGAAGGCCCTGTCGGTATCGCCTGCCGCAAGCGCCGCCATCGACGCCTTGGCCATCTTGGCCCACATCAGCCCCAGGCAGACATGGCCGAAGAGGTGCATGAAGTCGTAGGAGCCAGAGAGCGCATCGTTGGGGTTTTTCATGTTCTGCATGAAATACATCCCCGCCGCCTGCAGATCCTTGCTGGCCGCCTTCAGCGGGTCGAGGAAGCCGGCTTTCAGTTCGGCATCGCCTTCGTTTTCCTTGATGAAGGCTTTCACCATCTCGAAGAAGCCCATCACCGTCTTGCCGCCGTTCAGGCCCAGCTTGCGGCCCACCAGATCAAGCGACTGGATGCCGTTGGTGCCCTCATAGATCATGGTGATCCGGGCATCGCGCACGAACTGCTCCAGCCCCCATTCGCGGGTGAAGCCCGATCCGCCCAGGGTCTGCTGGGCCAGCACGGTCGTTTCAAAACCCTTGTCGGTCAGGAAGCCTTTCAGAACGGGCGTCAGCAGCGAGATCAGCGCCTCGGCCTCGGCGTCGTCGTTGCGGCGGGCGCGGTCGATCAGCGAGGCGCCCCAGAAGGTGAAGGCGCGGGCGCCCTCGACGAAACTCTTCTGGTGCAGCAGGTTGCGCCGCACGTCGGGGTGGACGATGATCGGATCGGCCGGTTTGTCGGGTGCTTCGGCGCCGGTCACGGCGCGGCCCTGCAAGCGGTCCTGGGCGAACCCAAGCGCGTTCTGGTAGGCCACGACACCCTGGGCATAGCCCTGAAGGCCGACGCCAAGCCGCGCCTCGTTCATCATGGTGAACATGGCGCGCATGCCCTTGTGCATCTCGCCGATCAGGTAGCCGGTGGCGCCATCGTAGTTCATCACGCAGGTGGCATTGCCGTGAATGCCCATTTTCTTTTCCAGCCCGCCGCAGGACAAGGCGTTGCGTGCGCCTAGGCTTCCGTCCTCGTTCACCAGGAATTTCGGCACGATGAACAGGGAAATGCCCTTCACGCCATCGGGGCCGCCCGGGATCTTGGCCAGGACCAGGTGGATGATGTTGTCGGTCAGGTCGTGTTCCCCGGCCGAGATCCAGATCTTCTGACCGCTCACCTTGTAGGTGCCGTCATCCTGGGGTTCGGCCTTGGTGCGGATCAGGCCCAGGTCGGTGCCGCAGTGCGGCTCGGTCAGGTTCATGGTGCCCGACCAGGACCCCTCGACCATCTTCGGCAGGTAGGTCGCCTTCTGTTCGTCGGTGCCGTGGGTGTGGATGGCGTTGTAGGCGCCGTGGCTCAGCCCCTGGTACATGTTGAAGGCCATGTTGGCCGAGACGAAAATCTCTCCCACGGCCGAGTTCAGCAGATAGGGCATGCCCTGGCCGCCGAATTCGGGGTCGCAGTCCAGCCCGATCCAGCCGCCTTCGCGCATCTGGTCATAGGCGCCCTTGAACCCCTCGGGGGTGCGCACCACGCCGTTTTCCAGGGTGCATCCCTGTTCGTCGCCCACCACGTTCAGGGGGGCCAGCACGTTCTCGGCCAGTTTGCCCGCTTCCTCCAGGATCGCCCCGGTGAACTCCCGGTCAAGTTCGTCATAGCCGGGAATGTCGGCCGAGGTGATTTCGAGGACATTGTGCAGGATGAACTGCATGTCCTTGGTGGGGGCGGAGTAGGTGGGCATGGCTGTGCTCCTCAGGCTGCGGCGTCGTGGGCGCGAAGACTGGCCAGGCGGTCTGCCCCCCAGTCCAGTTGTTTCTTCAGGTCGGCAATCGCTTCGTCCAGTTCGGCGCGCTGCTGTTCCATCTCGGCCAGGCGGCTTTTGGCGATCTCGTAGGTGCGCGACAGCTGGGTGACCTGCTGATCGTCGGCATTGTAGAGATCGAGAAGCTGGCGGATTTCCTCCAGCGAGAAGCCAAAACGCTTGCCCCGCAGGATCAGCGTCAGGCGGGCGCGGTCGCGATGGGTGAACAGGCGCTTCTGTCCGTCGCGGATCGGGAACAGCAATTCCTTTGCCTCGTAGAACCGCAGGGTGCGGGGCGTCACGTTGAAGGCGTCACACATCTCGCGGATCGTCATCGTTTGCTTTTCCATTTCCAGTACCTCTCAGCTCCGATTACCGGCCTGAGATGCGTCGGTTTCCATCACCTTACAAGATTGGTTGACGTGGACGTAAACGGAACGTCGCGTCACTTGCCGTGGCGTGAAATTATGCAAAAGATGACGTAGGGGAATACGCAATTAAACTTGGGCCAAAGCGCTTTCAATTCCCCTTGTCCGGGCCGCCCTGGGGGCGGTTCCTGACGCAAGGTCAGGTGGGGTCGCCGTCGGATTTCATCTCGTTCGCGACCTGGTTGCGCATCTCCTCAAGCTCGCCGATCGTCTTTTCCAGCTGGGTGAATTCGGCGCGCAGGGTGGTCAGCTGCCGGTCGGCCAGGCGGACCCATTCGGCCATCTGTGCATCGTTGCCCTGCTTGTCGTAGATCAGAAGCCACTGGCGGATTTCCTCAAGCGAGAAACCCCACCGCCGGCCCCGCAGGATCAGCTTCATGCGGGCGATGTCGCGCGAATGGTAGAACCGCGAGCGGCCCTCCTTCTCGGGCTGCAACAGCTCGATATATTCATAGTACCTCAGGGTGCGCGGCGTCACATCGAACCTTGAGCACATATCCTTGAAGGACAGGCGTTGATCTGGCATGGCTGCGGACCTCCTCGCTCAAGGCTAGTCCAGCTTTGGCGTGGGATCAATCGGTTGCGCCCGGCCGCGCCGGCAATTTACCCTTGTGATGCGCCGGGCAAGGGCCAATAACGAGGGCCAGCAGCAAGGGACGCAAGATGACCGACGGCACCGAAGCGCAAGTGGCGCAGCAATTCATCACCGCCTTGCCCCATGCCCGCGCGCTGGGAATGAGGATGCTGAGCATCGGCAACGGTGCCGCCGAGATCGAGATGCCCTATGACGAACGCCTGATCGGCGACCCGGTGACGGGGGTGATTCACGGCGGCGCGGTGTCGGCATTGATGGATACCTGCGGCGGGGCCGCCGTGATGTGCCACCCCGAGGGCAACGGCAGCACGGCAACGATCGACCTGCGGATCGACTACATGCGCGCCGCGACGCCGGGTCAGACGATCCGCGCCCGCGCCACCTGTTACCACGTCACCCGCAACGTCGCCTTCGTGCGGGCCGAGGCGATGGACGAGGATTCCGACAATCCGGTGGCGGCCGCCACGGGCGCCTTCACGTTTGAACGCAAGGGGACGAAAGCATGAAACGCCCCCGCCCCGAACCCGTGCAGGTGATCAAGCAGCGGCGCGACGGTGCGCTGGCCGCGCTGGTGGGCAACGTGCCCTACATCCGTTTCATGGGCATCCAGTTCGAACGCCGCGGCGATGAACTGACTGCGATCATGCCCTATTCCGAAATGCTGATCGGCAATCCGATCCTCCCGGCCATCCACGGCGGGGCCACCGCCGCCTTTCTTGAGGTGACGGCGATCATCGAGCTGAGCTGGGCGATCCTCTGGCCCGAGATCGAGGCGGGGCGCATGGATGCCGACACCCTGCCGCGCCTGCCGCGCACGGTGGATTTCACCGTCGATTACCTGCGCTCGGGCCTGCCGCGCGATGCCTATGCGCGCGCCCGGATCAACCGCTCGGGGCGGCGCTATGCCAGCGTGCATGTCGAGGCCTGGCAGGACAATCGCGCCCGGCTTTTCGCCCAGGGGACCGGCCATTTCATAATGCCCGACCTGGCGGCGCCGCGCGATGGCTGAAGCGGCGGCGATCACCCATCGCCGGGTTCTGAAGATCGCGGTGCCCATCGTGCTGTCCAACGCCACGGTTCCGATCCTTGGTGTCGTGGATACCGGCGTCGTCGGCCAGATCGGCCTGGCGGCCCCCATCGGCGCGGTGGGAATCGGCGCGGTGGTTCTTTCGGCGCTTTACTGGATTTTCGGCTTCCTGCGCATGGGCACCGTGGGCCTGACCGCCCAGGCCATCGGCGCCGGGGACAAGGGCGAGGTGGCCGCGCTTTTGTCGCGGGCCCTGCTGATCGGGCTGGGCGGGGGTGTTGCTCTGATCGCCTTGCAGGTGTGGCTTTTCGCGGCGGCCTTTGCGGTCGCTCCCGCCAGCCCCGAGGTCGAGTCGCTGGCGCGCGACTACATGCAGATCCGCATCTGGTCGGCCCCTGCGGCCATCGCCATCTTCGGAATAACCGGCTGGCTGATCGCGGCCGAGCGGACGCGCGCCGTGCTGGTTCTGCAACTGTGGATGAACGGGTTCAACATCCTGCTCGATCTCTGGTTCGTTCTGGGGCTTGATTGGGGTGTCAGCGGCGTGGCCTTCGCGACCTTCCTGGCCGAGTGGAGCGGCTTTGCCGTTGGCCTCTGGCTGTGCCGGGCGGCGTTCCGGGTGCCGGATTGGCGCAACTGGGCGCAGGTGTTCGACAAGGTGCACCTGGCGCGCATGGCGATGGTGAACCGCGATATCCTGATCCGGTCGATCCTGCTTGAGGCGATCCTGCTGTCCTTCATGTTCCTGGGGGCCGATTTCGGCGATACACCCCTGGCCGCGAACCAGATCCTGTTGCAGTTCCTTTACATCACCGCCTTCGGGCTGGACGGTTTTGCCTTTTCCGCCGAGGCGCTTGTGGGCCAGGCCATGGGGCGGCGGCGGCGCGATCTGTTCCGCCGCGCGGCCATCGTCACCTCGGGTTGGGGGTTGGTGATCGTGGTGGTCCTGGCCATGGTCTTTGCGGTCTTCGGCGGCCTGCTGATCGACCTGATGACAACCGCGCCACTGGTGCGGGCCGAGGCGCGGTTGTACCTGCCCTGGATGTGCCTTGCTCCGCTGATCGGGCTGGCGGCATGGATGTTCGACGGCATCTTCATCGGCGCCACCGCAACGCGCGAGATGCGCAACATGATGTTCATCTCGGCGGCGGTCTATTTCGGGGCGGTGTTCCTCTTGGCCCCGGTCTTCGGCAACCACGGGCTTTGGGCGGCGCTGATGATCTCATTCGCCGCCCGTGGCGTGACGCTGGGCCTGCGTTACCCGTCGCTGGAACGCTCGGTCGTCTGAAGCAGGGCGTCACGCCCGGTGCCCACGGCATCGGCGACCGTGGCAAAGCCGTCGCGCGACAGAAGCGTTTCAAGCCCGGCAACGATGTCATCCACCATGGAAAGGCCGCCGAACACCAGCGCGGTGTAAAGCTGCACGGCCGAGGCCCCGGCGCGGATCTTGGCATAGGCATCTTCGGCGCTGGCGATGCCTCCGACACCGATGAGGGGCAGCGCGCCATCGGTCAGCCGCGACAGTTTCGCCAGAACCAGCGTCGAAGGGGCCATCAGTGGTGCGCCCGAAAGCCCACCCTTTTCGCCTGCGTGGGGGCTGTGCAACCCCGCGCGCGACAGGGTGGTGTTGGTGGCGATAATCGCATCGACACCGGTATCACGCGCCACCTGCGCGATGTCGGCCAGGTCGGCATCGGTCAGGTCGGGGGCGATCTTCAGGAAGACGGGGATGGCGCGGGGCAGGGCGGCGCGCGCCGTCATCACCCCGCCCAGCAGCGCCGAAAGCGCGGCCGGCCCCTGCAGATCGCGCAGCTTTTCGGTGTTGGGGGACGAAACGTTGACCGTGGCGAAATCGACGTGCGGGCCGCAATGGGCCAGCACGCGGGCGAAATCGGCGGCGCGGTCTTCGCTGTCCTTGTTGGCGCCCAGGTTCAGCCCCACGGGAATGCCGGGAGCGCGGCGCGACAGGCGGGCGGCAATCGCCTCCATCCCGTCGTTGTTGAACCCGAAGCGGTTTATCGCCGCCGCGTCCTCGGTCAGGCGGAACAGGCGGGGGCGCGGATTGCCCGGCTGCGGGCGGGGGGTGGCGGCGCCCAGTTCGACAAAACCGAAACCGGCCCGCGACAGGGGCGCGACGGCTTCGGCGTTCTTGTCGAAACCCGCGGCCAGGCCGACGGGGTTCGGCAGGCTCAGCCCGGCAAGCCGGGTGGCAAGGCGCGGCGATGTCCGCGCGCCGGGCGCGGGGGCAAGCCCCAGCTTCAGCGCCCTGAGGGCAAGCCCATGGGCGGTTTCGGGATCGACCCGGTGCAAAAGCCCCAGGCCGAGGCGTTCAAGCCCGCTCATTCCACCCCTTCTGGCAGGATGTGGCCGGCGGGGCCCGTGCCGATCGGGCGATGCCAGATGACATCGGCCAGGCTGAGCGCGCGATAGAGATGCGGGAACTCCTGCCCGCCACGGGATTCTTCCCATTTCAGGCTTTCGCCAAGCTTGTCGGCCTCGACCGCAAGAAGAAGCAGGTCGGTTTCGCCGGCAAAGTGCTTGTCCAGCGTCTCCTGGACCTGGGCTGCGGTGGAAAAGTGAACAAATCCATCTTCGATGTCGATGGGGGCACCGCCGGTGGTGCCGAGTTCGGAGAGGGCGGCCCATTCTTGGGCGCGGAAAATTTTGTATATTTGCATGGCGCCGTCATGCCCCCTTGGCGGCCTTTGGTCAAGGCGGCACCGGCGGACCCTCCGGGGGGAGTATTGGGCGCAAGAAAGAAACAGGGGGGTGTCACCCGCCTGTTGCAACCTGGCGATAGAGCGATGCCGATTGGCCTTTGACTCGTGCGGGGTGTGGGGCCAAGCTGTTGGCAATCATAAACCTCAGGGGGATCATCATGACCATCCGTCTTCTTTCCACCGCTGCCGCGCTGGCGCTTGTCGCGGGGACCGCTTCGGCCGAATATTCGCTGACGATTCTGCACACCAACGATTTCCACGCCCGGTTCGAACCGATCAGCAAGTATGATTCGGGCTGCTCGGCCGAGGACAACACGGCGGGCGAATGCTTCGGCGGATCGGCCCGGTTGATGACCGCCATCACCGAGGCGCGGGCCCGGGCGGACAATTCAATCCTGGTGGATGGCGGCGACCAGTTCCAGGGCACGCTGTTCTATACCTACTACAAGGGCAAGCTGGCCGCCGAGATGATGAACAAGATGGGCTATGACGGGATGACCGTCGGCAACCACGAGTTCGACGATGGCCCCGAGGTTCTGCGCGGCTTTGTCGATGCGCTGGACTTTCCCATCCTGATGAGCAACGCCGATGTCTCGGGCGAGGACCTTTTGAAGGACGCGATCCAGAAATCCACCGTGATCGAGAAGAACGGCGAGAAGATCGGATTGATCGGTCTGACACCGCAGAACACCCCGGAACTGGCCAGCCCCGGCCCCAATGTCATCTTCACCGACCCCAGCGATGCCGTGCAGGGCGAGGTGGACAAGCTGACTGAAATGGGCGTGAACAAGATCATCGTCCTCTCGCATTCGGGCTATGGTGTTGACCAGGAGGTGGCGAAGAACACGACCGGTGTCGACGTGATCGTGGGCGGCCACACCAACACCCTGCTGGGCGACATGGAAGGGGCCGAGGGCGCCTATCCGACCATGGTGGGGGATACGGCCATCGTTTCGGCCTATGCCTATGGCAAGTTCCTGGGCGAGTTGAACGTGACCTTCGACGACGAGGGCGTCATCACCGCCGCCACCGGCGCGCCGCTGATCATGGACGGCAATGTCGCCGAGGATGGCGCCACCAAGGACCGCATCACCGAGGCCGCCGTGCCGCTGGACGAGATCCGCAACAAGGTGGTGGCCGAGACGACCGAGGCGATCGAGGGCGACCGCAGCGTCTGCCGGGCCGAGGAATGCGCCATGGGCAACCTGATTGCCGATGCCATGCTGGCCCGCACCGCCGATCAGGGCGTGCAGATCTCGCTTCAGAACTCGGGCGGGGTGCGGGCAAGCATCGACGCGGGCGAGGTGACCATGGGCGAGATCCTGACGGTGCTGCCGTTCCAGAACACCCTGTCGACCTTCCAGGTTAGCGGCGAGACCATCCTTGAGGCGCTGGAAAATGCCGTGAGCCAGCACGAGGAAGGCTCGGGGCGGTTCCTGCAGGTGGCGGGCATGACCTTTGCCTTTGATCTGAGCAAGGAGGTGGGCAGCCGGATTTCCGACGTGATGGTGGATGGCAAGCCGATCGACCCTGCCGCGACCTACGGCGTGGTGTCCAACAACTTCGTGCGCAACGGCGGCGACGGCTTCGCGATGTTCCGCGATGCCGAGAACGCCTATGACTTCGGCCCCGACGTGGCCGACGTTCTGGCCGAGTACATGATCGCCAACGGGCCGGTTTCGCCCAAGGTGGAAGGGCGCATCACGCGCAAGTGACGCCACCCGCCGAAGGGCCCGCCCGGGGGCACGGCGGGAATTGAGTATTTTCGGCAAGAAAGAGAAGGGCCGCCCGGGATGTCGGGCGGCCCGTTTCATGTGAGGAAAAGACATGTGTGGACGAATGGTCCTGACCCTGCCCCACGAGGCGATGGTGAACCTGTTCGGCGCGACGCCGGGCAACGACCTGCCCGAGGTGCCCGACTACAACATCTGCCCCACCGACCGCGTCCATGTCGTGAGCGCGCAGGACGGGGTGCGGCGGCTGGGTGCCATGCGCTGGGGGTTTCTGCCCCATTGGTACAAGGCGATGAACGGCGGGCCGCTTCTGATCAACGCGCGGGGCGAAACCATCGCCGAGAAACCGGCCTTCCGCGCCGCCGTCCGGTTGCGCCGCTGCATCGTGCCGGCCAGCGGTTTCTATGAATGGACGAAGGACGAGGCGGGCAATCGCCTGCCTTGGTACATC
Source organism: Oceaniglobus trochenteri (assembly GCF_020529025.1). Taxonomy (GTDB): domain Bacteria; phylum Pseudomonadota; class Alphaproteobacteria; order Rhodobacterales; family Rhodobacteraceae; genus Oceaniglobus; species Oceaniglobus trochenteri. Next base: position 506,852 of record NZ_JACNMM010000002.1, on the reverse strand, counting down.
ACCCGCGCCGACGGATCGCCCATGGCCATGGCCGCCGTCTGGCAGGGCTGGGGAGAGGACGACCCGGTGAACACCTGCGCCGTGGTCACCACCGGCGCCAATGCGGCGATGTCGGCCATTCACCACCGGATGCCGGTGATCCTGGAGCCCGAGGACTGGGCGCTGTGGCTGGGGGAGGCCGGTCATGGCGCGGCACCCCTGATGACCGCGCCGCCCGACGAGGCCCTGACATGGCACCGTGTCGATCCTGCGGTGAATTCGAACCGTGCCGAAGGCCCGGAGCTGATCGAGCCGCTGGAAGAGGCGGGCATCTGACAAAAAAAAGAGGCCGCGGCAAGCCGCGACCTGTCCAGTCAGGGAGGAACTGGGTGCCACCTTTGCCCGAAACCGGGCAGGGGGCGAAATTCTTGGCTGGTGGCGGTTTGCGGGGTCTTGGCCCGGCTTCACCGCTGTACCGTCGTCATGTGGTGTTGATTTCAATCTAGCCCGGAAATCGGGCAGAAAAAAGCCGCATTGCATACAATAGGCGGAGCTTTGCGCCCGGGGTGGACCTTTCGGGCGAATTGGTGCCAATCTGTCACACAATTTACCCCCGGCAGGAGACCGTTTTGCCCGACTCATCCCTAGCGCGCCTGATCGACACTGCCCGTGGCTTAGTTCCCTGTGATCTTGTTCTGCGTGGTGGAACGGTTTTCGACGTGGTGACCGGGGCCTTCATTCCCGGCGATGTGGCCATCACCGCCGACCGCATCGTCGGGATCGGCGATACCTACGAGGGCGCCGAGGTGCGGGACGTGAGCGGGTTTGTCCTGGTGCCGGGGTTCATCGACACCCACCTGCATATCGAAAGCAGCCTTGTCACGCCTTTCGAGTTCGACCGCTGCGTGGGGCCGCGCGGTGTGACCACGGCCATTTGCGACCCGCACGAGATTGCCAATGTCCTGGGGGTGGAGGGCATTAGGTATTTCCAGGACTGTGCGCTGGAAACCATCATGGACATCAAGGTTCAGCTGTCGTCCTGCGTGCCCTCGACCGACATGGAGACGGCGGGGGCGGCGATTTCGGCCGCCGACCTGGTGCCGCTGATGGAGCACCCCAGCGCCCTGGGCCTGGCCGAGTTCATGAACTATCCCGGCGTGGTGAACCGCGAGCCGGGTTGCATGGAGAAGCTTGAAGCCTTCAGGGGGCGCCATATCGACGGCCACGCGCCGCTGTTGTCGGGGCGCGACCTGAACGCCTATGTGGCGGCCGGCATCCGCACCGAGCACGAGGCGACGACCGCCGAAGAGGCGCTGGAGAAGCTGCGCAAGGGAATGCGGGTGCTGATCCGCGAAGGCTCGGTCAGCAAGGATCTGGATGCGCTGCTGCCGATCCTGAACGATGCCACGAGCGCCTACTGCTGCTTCTGCACCGACGACCGCAACCCGCTGGACATCGGGGAACATGGCCACCTGGATTACATGATCCGCACCGCCATAGCGCGGGGTGTGTCGCCCCTGGCGGCCTATCGCGCGGCATCGCTTTCGGCGGCCGAGGCTTTTGGCCTGAAAGACCGGGGCCAGATCGCGCCGGGCCAGCGGGCCGATATCGTCGCGCTGGGTGCGCTGGCCGATTGTGACGCGCGGCTGGTGGTCTGTGGCGGTGTGGTGATGGAAGAGGCGGCCTTTGCCGCACGGCGCATCGTGCCGCCCATCGGGCGCGGATCGGTCAAGGCGCCGGTGGTGGGGGCGGCCTCGTTCCGGACCACGTCGAACAAGGCCGAAACCGACGTGATCGGCATTCTGCCGGGCAAGATCATAACCGAGCACCTGCACGGGGACATTCCGGTGCAGGATGGCGACAAGCGGCCCGACCCGGCGCGCGATCTGGCCCGCATCACGGTGATCGAACGCCATGGCAAGAACGGCAACGTGGCCAACGGTTTCGTGCGCGGCTTCGGGATGCAGGCGGGCGCCATCGGATCGACCGTCTGTCACGACCATCACAACATCGCGGTCGTTGGTATGGATTACGACGACATGGCGCTGGCGGCCACACGGCTGGGCGAGATCGAAGGCGGCTTCGTCGTGGTGCGAGAGGGCCGGGTGCTGGCGGAACTGGCCCTGCCCATGGCCGGGCTGATGAGCCTTGAGAGCTTCGAGCATGTGCGCGAAAGGCTGGAGGAACTGCGGGAAGCGGCTGTGTCGCTGGGGGTGGTGCTGGATGAACCCTTCCTGCAGCTGGCCTTTCTGGCGCTGCCGGTCATTCCGATGCTGAAGATCACCGACCGGGGCATGGTGGATGTGACGAAATTCGAGATCATCGGCTGACCTGACCGAAATGCGGGGCCTTGCGGCCCCACGCGATTTTTTCGGGCGCGCCCGGGGCTGGCGTCAGCGTGCCGGTTCGGCGCGGGCCCCCATGGCGGCCGAAAGCGCCTGAGCCGCGCGCACCACTTCGGTTGCCAGGGCCCCGGTTGCCGCAAGATCGACCCGGCTGGTGGGGCCGGAGACCGAGATGCCGGCCACCACATCGCCCATGGCATTGGTGACGGGGGCCGCGATGCAGCGCATCCCGAGGTTCTTTTCCTCTCCATCCACGGCATAGCCCCGGGCCGCGCATTGGCGCAGCTCGTCGCGCAGGGCCTCGGCGTCGGTGATGGTATGGGGGGTGAAGCGTTCCAGCGCCCGGCGTGCCAGGTGGCGGTTCAGCCGGTCTTCGGGCCAGGTGGCCAGCAGCGCCTTGCCGATGCCCGAGGCATGCAGCGGTGATAGAGAGCCCGGGGGAAAGAATGCGCGGATCGTTTCATGGGTTTCGGCCTGGCTGACGAAGAGCACCTGGTCGCCCCGTTCCACCCCCAGGTTGGCGGTTTCGCCCGTTGCCTCCATCAGGGCGCGCAGCACCGGGCGGGCCACGTCCACCAGCGCGGTGCGCCGCAGGAAAGAGGCCCCGATCAGGAAGGCGCCTGCGCCGATGTGCCAGGTCTGGGCGGCCTCGTCCAGATCGACCATGCCGCGCTGTTGCAGGGTCAGCAGCACGCGATAAAGCGTGGCGGGCGACTGATCCAGGCTTTGCGCCAGATGCGACAGGGTGGCGGATTGCTGATCCGCCAGGGCCTGCAACACCACCAGCGCCCGGTCGAGCGATTTGATGATGTTCTGGTCGGTCTGATCGTGGAATGCGCGGGGGCGACCACGGCGCGGCTGATCTGGTGGCATTGCTTTTCCCTGAAATTGAAAAACGAGTTCGCCTTATGAAAAACACAAGGCCATGATTTGGCAAGGAATTTATGCGCCTTCGGAAAATGAAAAATATATTCAAAAAAATTGTGGCGACTCGGGGCATGGCCTAGACAGGCTGTTCACACCCCAGGAGGACGCGATGAGCTTTCAGAACCCCGTTTTCATTCCCGGCCCCACGAATATTCCCGAAGTCGTGCGCAAGGCCTGCGACATGCCCACCGTCGATCACCGCTCGCCCATCTTCGGGCGCATCCTGCATCCGGTGCGCGCCAATGTCCGCAAGGTTCTGAAATCGGAAAGCGCGCTGATCTTCATCTTTCCGTCCACCGGAACCGGCGGATGGGAAACCGCGATCACCAACACCCTGTCGCCCGGCGACAACGTTCTGATCGCGCGCAACGGGATGTTCAGCCACAAGTGGATCGAAATGTGCCAGCGCTTCGGGCTTGAAGTGCAGGTCGTAGAAACCCCCTGGGGCGAGGGCATTCCGGCCGCCACCTTCCAGGAGATCCTGAGCGAGGACAGCGGCAAGGCGATCAAGGCCGTTCTGGCCACCCACAACGAAACCGCCACCGGCGTCGTTTCGGACATCGGCGCCGTCCGCCGGGCCATGGACGCCGCCGATCACCCCGCGCTGCTGCTGGTGGACGGGGTGAGCTCGATCGGGTCGATGGATTTCCGGTTCGACGACTGGGGCGTGGACGTGGCCGTGACCGGATCGCAGAAGGGCTTCATGCTGCCTGCGGGCCTGGCCATCGTCGGGTTTTCCGAAAAGGCGCGGGCCTGCGTCGATACCGCAAAGCTGCCGCGCACCTTCTTCGATATCCGCGACATGGAAAAGGGCTATGCCAACAACGCCTATCCCTACACCCCCGCCGTCGGGTTGATGAACGGGTTGCTGACCAGTTCCGACATGCTGCTGGATGAAGGGATCGACAACGTCATCGCCCGCCATGCCCGCATCGCCACCGGCGTGCGCGCGGCGGTCAGGGCCTGGGGCATGAAGCTGTGCGCCGTGTCGCCCGAGGTGGAATCCAACACCGTCAGCGCGATCATGACGCCCGAGGGCTTCGATTCGGGGCGCATCGTCAACCATGCCGCCTCGGTCTATGACGTGGCCTTCGGTGTGGGCCTGGGCGAGGTGTCGGGCAAGCTGTTCCGCATCGGCCACCTGGGCAGCCTGACCGACGTGATGGCGCTGAGCGGCATCGCCACCGCCGAGATGGTCATGGCCGACCTTGGCCTGGACATCACACTGGGCAGTGGCGTGGCGGCGGCGCAGAGATCGTTCCTGCGCGGTGTTCCGGCGCAAACCGAGAAGGCGGCCTGATGTATATTCCGACCTTTGACGATGTGAAGGCGGCGCATGAAAGGGTGCGCCCCCATATCCACCGCACGCCGGTCCTGACCTCAAGCTATCTGAACGAGCTGACGGGCGCCGATCTGTTCTTCAAGTGCGAGAACTTCCAGAAGGCCGGCGCCTTCAAGGTGCGTGGCGCGTCCAACGCCGTCTTCGGGCTGAGCGATGAGGAGGCGAGGAACGGCGTCGCCACGCATTCCAGCGGCAACCACGCGCTGTCCCTGTCCTATGCGGCGGGGCGGCGGGGAATCCCGTGCCATGTGGTCATGCCCCGTACCGCTCCGCAGGCCAAGAAGGACGCGGTGCGCGGATATGGCGGGATCATCACCGAATGCGAGCCATCGACCAGCAGCCGGGAAGAGGTGTTTGCCAGGGTGCAGGCCGAAACCGGCGCGAATTTCGTCCACCCCTACAACGACCCGCGGGTGATCGCGGGGCAGGGGACATGTTCACGCGAACTGATGGAGCAGACCGATGGTCTTGACGCTGTGGTGGCGCCGATCGGAGGTGGTGGCATGGTATCTGGCACCTGCCTTACCTTGTCCAGCATCGCGCCCGAAACCGCGATCTATGCCGCCGAACCGGATCAGGCCGACGATGCCGCGCGCAGTTTCCGCGCCGGTCACATCATCGCCGACGACGCGCCGGTGACGGTGGCCGACGGGCTGAAGGTGCCGCTGAAGGAGCTGACGTGGCATTTCGTGAAGAACCATGTCACCGACATCCTGACGGCCAGCGAGGACGAGATCGTGAATGCCATGATCCTGACCTGGCAGCGCATGAAGATCGTGATGGAGCCGTCCTGCGCGGTGCCGCTTGCGGTGATCCTGAAGAACCCCGAGGTGTTCCGGGGCAAGCGCGTGGGCGTCGTCATCACCGGCGGCAATGTCGATCTGAAGAAACTGCCCTGGATGCAGGGCTGAGGAGTAGAGCCATGAAAGACCTGAATTTCGACGACTACGAAGTCGGCTATGACATCCCGGCCTCCATCGGCATGGACGAGGCGGACATCGCCACGCCCTGCCTGATCCTGGATCTGGACGCCATGGAGCGCAACATCGCCAAGATGGGCGCATTCGCCAAATCCCATGGCGTGCGGCACCGCAGCCACGGCAAGATGCACAAGTCTGTGGACGTGCAGAAGATCCAGCAGGATCTGGGCGGCGCCTGTGGCGTGTGCTGCCAGAAGGTGTCCGAGGCCGAGGTGTTTGCCCGCGGTGGCATCAAGGATATCCTGGTGTCCAACCAGGTGACCCAGCCTGAAAAGATCGACCGCCTGGCCCGCCTGCCCAAGCTGGGCGCGCGCACCATCGTCTGTGTCGATGACGTGAACAACGTGGCCGATCTTTCGGCGGCGGCGGTCAGCCATGGCACCCAGATCGAATGCATCGTGGAAATCGACTGTGGCGCCGGGCGCTGCGGGGTCACCAACACGCCCGCTGTCGTGGAAATCGCCAAGGCCATCGATGCGGCCGAGAACCTGACCTTCTCGGGCATCCAGGCCTATCAGGGCGCGATGCAGCACCTGGACAGCTACGAGGAACGCAAGGGCAAGACCGATATCGCCATCGCCATGGTGAAGGATGCGGTCGACACGCTGAAGGCCGAGGGGCTGGACTGCCCCATCGTCGGCGGCGGCGGCACCGGGTCGTATTACTTCGAAGGGGCCTCGGGGGTGTATAACGAGCTTCAGTGCGGCTCTTACGCCTTCATGGATGCCGACTATGGCCGCATCCACGACAAGGAGGGCAACCGCATCGACCAGGGCGAATGGGAAAACGCGCTGTTCATCCTGACCAGCGTGATGAGCCACGCGAAGGCCGACAAGGCCATCGTCGACGCCGGCCTCAAGGCCCAGTCGGTGGATAGCGGGCTGCCCTTCATCTATGGCCGCGACGACGTGAAATACGTCAAGTGCAGCGACGAACACGGCGTGGTGTCCGACCCGGAGGGCGTGCTGAAGGTGAACGAGAAACTGCGCCTGGTGCCCGGCCACTGCGACCCCACCTGCAACGTCCACGATTGGTACGTCGGTGTGCGCAACGGCAAGGTTGAAACGCTCTGGCCGGTGTCGGCCCGTGGCAAAGCCTACTGAGGTCGCTCCGAAAGAGTGAGTATTTTCAGCAAGAAAGAGAAGGGGGCGGTGCGCTGCCCCCTCATCCTGACCGGAGATAGAACATGTGGATAGTACCCGAAGCGGCAATCGCCGACCTGATCACGCCCGAAGACAGCTTTGATGCCGTCGAGGCGGTCTTTGCGGCCATGGATACCGGGCGGGCCTACAACTTTCCCGTCATCCGCGAGGCGATCGGCCATGCCGACGCGCTCTACGGTTTCAAGTCGGGGTTCGACCGTGACAGCCTGGCCATGGGCCTGAAATCGGGCGGTTACTGGCCTGGCAATGCCGACAAGGGGCTGACCAACCACCAGTCGACCGTGATCCTGTTCGATGCCGACACCGGCCGCGTTTCGGCCATGGTGGGGGGCAACCTTCTGACCGCCCTGCGCACCGCCGCTGCCAGCGCCGTGTCGATCAAGCACCTGTCGCGCGAAGATTCGCGCGTTCTGGGCATGATCGGGGCCGGGCACCAATCGGTGTTCCAGATGCGCGCCGCCGTGGCGCAGCGCAGCTTCGACCGCGTGGTCGGCTGGAACTATCACCCCGAGATGTTGTCGCGCCTGGCCGATTGCGCCGCCCAACTGGGCCTGCCGTTCCAGGAGGTGAGCCTGGACGAACTGGGCGCGCAGGCCGATGTCATCATCTCGATCACCTCGTCCTTCGATCCGATCCTGATGGACGCCCAGGTGCGACCGGGCACCCACATCGCCTGCATGGGCACCGACACCAAGGGCAAGCAGGAGGTCGAGGCGGCACTTCTGGCCCGCGCCTCGGTCTTCACCGACGAGGTGGCGCAATCCATCAGCATCGGCGAAGCACAGCACGCCATCGCCGCCGGTCTGATCGGCGAGGGCGACATCACCCGCATCGGCGCGGTCATCAACGCCACCCACCCGGGCCGCACCTCGGGCGACGAAATCACCCTGTTCGACGGCACCGGCGTGGGGCTTCAGGACCTGGCCGTCGCCGCCCGCGCGGTGAAGATCGCCCGCGACAGGGGCGTGGCGATCGAGGTGGCCTTCTGAGTCCCGCTTGATGGCAGGTTTCACGGAAACTGATTTGACTTGCCGCGCGCAAGGCCTTTGATGGCGGTGCGGCAGTCGGAGTTGGAAATATGCGCATTGCGATCAACGGGTTCGGCAGGATCGGGCGCAGCATCCTGCGCGCCCTGGCGACGACACGCGGCGATACCGGCATCGAGGTGGTCTGCATCAACGACATCGCCGCGCCCGATCTCTGCGCCCATCTCTTCGAATACGACAGCGTCTTCGGCCCCTATCCGGGCAAGGTCTCGCTGGAGGATACCAGGCTGACGGTAGATGGCCGCACGATCACCCTGCACCGCACCGACGACATCTCGACGCTGGACCTGCGCGGCATCGACCTCCTGCTGGAATGCACCGGCAAGGCCGACAGCCGCGCGGTGGCCGAACGCGGCCTGACCGCCGGGGCGACCCGCGTGCTGATCTCCGGCCCCTCCGCGGGTGCCGATGTGACCGTGGTTCTGGGGGCGAACGAAGAGGCGGCCGGCGATCACGCCATCGTCTCGAATGCCTCCTGCACCACGAACGCGCTGGCGCCGCTTCTCGCGGTGCTCGACCGGGCCTTCGGCGTGATGCAGGGCCACATGACCACCATCCACTGCTACACCGGCAGCCAGCCGATGATCGACGCGCCGCGCGGCGATTTCGCCCGCAGCCGGGCAGGGGCCCTGTCGATGGTACCCACCACCACCAGCGCGACCCACCTGATCGACGTGGTGCTGCCGCATATGGCGGGCCGGGTGACGGGAGCGGCCGTCCGGGTGCCGGTGGCCAGCGTTTCGGCGGTCGATCTGGTGGTGCGCCTCTCCGGCGCGCCCGACCATGGCGCCATCCGCAACGCCCTGCGCGCCGCCACCGGCCCGGTCATCGGCTGGACGGACCGCCCGCTTGTCTCCTCCGATCTGCGCGCGCGCCCCGAATCCCTGGTCCTGGCCGGCCCCGAACTGATCGTGCAACCCGATGGCATGGCCCGCATCTTCGGCTGGTACGACAACGAATGGGGCTTCTCCAACCGCATGATCGACATGGCCCTGCGGCTTCATCGCGCCTGACTCTTCCCATCTTTGGTCCTGAAATATCCCGGGGGTGTGGGGGCTGGCCCCCACGGGGCGACGCCGAAGGCGGCGCAATGACGAAGTCATTCCCGAATCCCCCGGCCTTCCATGCAGAAGCGTGACAAGGATGGCACGGCAGACGGGCGGTGATGGCCTTCGCGAAAACGTCACTGCACCTTGCCGAATGTTCCTGATAGTACACATCATGTTGATGATTACACTTGTGCCATGACCGATACCGCGCAGACCCCTGTTGCCGAGCCCGAGCTGATCGCATGCCCGCAGTGCGATGCGCTCTATTCGGCTGTCGCTCCCGGCCCGGGCGAAAGGGCAACCTGCCTGCGTTGCGGCACGGTGCTGATCGCGCCGCGCCGGAATGCCTTTCTCAGGGTCATCGCCCTGGCCATCACCATGATGATCCTGATGTTCGGCGCCACCTTCTTTCCCTTTCTCCAGGTGCGGGTCTCGGGTTTTCGCAACTCCAGTTCGGTCTTCGATGCCGCCCTGGCCTTTGTCGATGGGCCGATGCTGCCGCTTTCCGTCGCGGTGGCCGCGCTGATCGTGCTGATCCCTGTCGCCCGTGCCGGGCTGGTGCTCTATGTCCTCGTGCCGCTGGCCATGGACCGTGCGCCGTTGCGCGGGGCGACCATCGCCTTTCGCTGGGCCGAAAGGTTGAAACCCTGGTCCATGGCCGAAATCTTCGTGATCGGTGTCGCGGTGGCGCTGGTCAAGATCTCCGATCTGGCGCGGGTCGATTACGGCCCGGCCTTCTGGATGTTCGCGGCCCTCGTTGTGGTGATCACCCTGCAGGACGGGTATCTTTGCCGCTGGACCATCTGGAAGGCACTGGACAAGGAGGCCCGGAAGTGAGCCACGCGGCCCCCATCGAAACCGCGCGCGACCGCGGCCTTGTGGCCTGCACGCGCTGCACCCGCGTCTGGCCCATGGGCCAGGAGAGGTGCAGCCGCTGCGGCAGCCCGCTGGTGTCGCGGCGCACGCGCAGCCTGCAACGGGTCTGGGCCTGGCTTTTTGTCGGAATGATCTGTTACGTGCCGGCAAACATCTATCCGATGCTGCGCACCCGCACCCTGTTCATGACCGACGAAAGCACGATCCTGGGGGGCGCCATCGAGATTGCCCATCACGGCAGCTACGGGATCGCGGCCATCATCATCATCGCTTCGGTGGTTATTCCGATCGGCAAGTTCATCGCCATCGGATACCTGGCGCTCAGCCTGCGGCGGCAGGTCAGGCTATCGTCGCATGCGCGCCACAAACTTTATGAATTTGTCGAATTCATTGGCCGTTGGTCGATGATCGACGTCTTTGTGGTGGCGATCCTCAGTTCGCTGGTCCAGCTTAGCTCCGTGGCCTCGATCAATCCGGGGCCCGCTGCCATCACGTTTGCGCTGTCGGTCATCTTCACGATGATGTCGGCACTGAGTTTCGATCCGCGCATGATTTGGGACTTCCCGGAGGATACGACCGCTTGACACATTCCAACGATTCCGCAGCCGAGCCCCATGTCGCCCCGGCCCGCAAATCCCTGCGGGACCGCTTTTCGCTGGTCTGGCTGGTTCCCTTCGGCGCGCTTGCCGTGTCGCTCTGGGTCGTGTTCAACGCCTACAACGATCGCGGTCCGCTGATCGAGATCGCCTTCGAAAGCGCATCGGGCGTCAAGATCGACGAAACCGAACTGCGCTACCGCGAGGTGACGGTGGGTGTCGTCGAAGAGGTGCGGTTTTCCGATGAACTGGCCGATGTCGTGATCGCGGTGCGCGTCCACAAGGATATCGCCCCCTATATCGACGACAGCGCGCAATTCTGGGTGGTCCGCCCCGAGGTTTCGGCGCGCGGTGTGTCCGGCCTCGATACGGTTTTGTCGGGCGTCTACATCGAAGGCAGCTGGGACAGCGAAATCACTGGTGCCGAACACCGGTTCAAGGGGCTGGAGCGCCCGCCGCTGGTGCGCTCGGGGCAGAAGGGCATCCCGATCACGCTGCGGTCCAACAGCATCGAGGGGCTGAGCGAGGGGACACCGATCCTCTATCGCGGGATCGAGGTGGGGCAGGTGGCCAACCTGCGGCTGTCCGACGATGGCGTCTCGGTCATGGCCGATGGCTTCATCCGCTCGCCCGAGGACCGGCTGATCACCACGTCGACCCGGTTCTGGGACACCTCGGGTTTCACCTTCTCGTTCGGGGCGCAGGGCGCCCAGCTTGACGTATCTTCGCTGGCTTCGCTGGTGTCGGGCGGCGTTGCCTTCGACACCATCGTGTCGGGCGGCGAAGCGGTCGAACCCGGCCAGACCTTCCAACTGTTCGGGGACGAGGAAACCGCCCGCAACAGCGTGTTCACCGATGGCGACGAAGGCCCGACCCTGGACATGGCCGTGATCTTCGAAGGGTCGGTCAGTGGCCTGGCGGCGGGCGCGGCCGTGGAATTTCAGGGCATCAAGATCGGCACCGTGACGGCCATCACCGGCCTTGTCGACGAAGACCGCTTCGGCGACCGGTCGGTGCGGCTTCTGGCGACGCTTTCGCTCAAGCTGGTGAAGATGGGCCTTTCGGCCAATGCCACCCCGGAACAGGCGCTGGATTTCCTGGACGACGCGGTATCGCGCGGCATGCGCGCGCAGCTTCAGAACGCCTCGATCCTGACCGGCGGGCTGAAAGTCTCGCTTCTGATCCCCAACGCCATCGGGCCACAGCTTCCCGGCAGCATCGACCGCGACGGCGAACCCTATCCGATCATCCCGTCGATCCCGGCCAACCTGTCGGACTTTTCCGACACCGCCGAGGGCGTGTTCAACCGGATCAACGAATTGCCCATCGAGGAACTGCTGGGGTCCGCCATCAACGTGATGGACAGCGTCAACCGCCTGTTGAACGACGAAGGCACCACCGGCACCCCGGCCGAGGTGATGGGCCTGATCGCCGACATCCGAACCCTTGTGGGGTCGGATCAGGTTCAGGGTTTGCCGGTGCAGGCCGCGGATGTGATGGCGACCCTGCAGGGCAGCGTTGCCTCGCTTGAGACGCTGTTGCAGGAAGTCCGCGATGCGGGCGCCGTCAATTCGCTGGTCGCCGCGCTGGAATCGGCACAGAAGGCCGCCGATGCCGTGACCTTTGCCGTGGCCGATGTGGATGAACTGATTGCCGAACTCCAGGTGGTGGCGCGCAGCGCCGACACGCTGATGACCACGGCCAATGCCCTGCCGCTTGAGGCGCTGCTGTCGCAGGCCACGACGATCCTGGCCAGTGCGGATACCCTGCTGGAAGACCCGGCCACCAAGGCCCTGCCCGAAACCCTGCGCGCCACTGTGGACGAGGCCCGCGGCGTGATCGCCGATCTGCGCTCCAGCGGGATCGTCGACCAGGTGGGCAGCACCCTGACCAGCGCCGAAAGCGCGGTGAACCGCGTGACCGAGGCGGTTCTGCCGGTGATCGAGGCGGCCCGCAGCACGGTGGACGGCGTCAACGCCTCGCTTGAGGGGCTGCCGACGCTGATCACCGAGCTTGAGGGCGTGGCGACCAGCGCGCAGCAGCTGATGGTTTCGGCCAATGCCCTGCCGCTGGAAGACCTGGTCAGCCAGGCCAGCGCCGTCATCGTCAGCGCCAACGCCATCCTGAACGACCCCGAGGTCAAGGCGCTTCCGGCCGATCTGCGCGCCACCGTCGCCGAGGCGGGTGGCATCATCGCCGATCTGCGCGAAAGCGGCGTGGTGGGGCAGGTGGGCACGACGCTCAGCTCGGCCCAGAGTGCCGTCAACCGCGTGACCGAGGCGGTTCTGCCGGTGATCGACGCCGCGCGCAGCACGCTGGGCGGGGTCAACACCTCGCTGGAAGGCGTGCCGTCGCTGATCACCGAACTGGAAGGCGTGGCCGCCGATGCCCGTGGCCTGATGGTGACCGCCAATGCGCTGCCGCTGGATGAACTGGTGACGCAGGCCACCGGGGTGATCGTCAGCGCCAACGCGATCCTGAACGATCCGGCCACCAAATCGCTGCCGGTGCAGCTCGGCGCCGCCGTCGAAACGGCCCGCGATACCCTGGCCGACCTGCGCGCCAGCGGCGTGATCGACAGCGCCGATGCCACGCTTGACCAGGCCAGCAATGCCGTCAGCCGGATCACCGAGGCGCTTCTGCCGGTGCTGGAATCGGCCCGCAGCGCCGTGACCAGCCTGGACGCCGCCGCCACCGATCTGCCGCGCCTGACCGCGCGGGCCGATACCATCGCGGCCGAGATCGAGAAACTGGTGGCCTCGGCGGGGGAAATCCCGCTGGAGGATCTGGCCGACAAGGCGGGCAAGCTGATCGACAGCGCCAATACCCTGATCGCGTCGTCCGATACCCAGGCGGTGCCCGCGGCGCTGAACGATGCCCTGGCCCAGATCGAAGGCGTGCTGGCCGACATGCGCGAGGGCGGGCTGATCGAAAACGCCAATGCCACCCTGGCCGCAACCCAGCAGGCCGCGACAGCCGTGGCCGATGCCAGCAACGATCTTCCGGCGCTGCTGAACCGGATGAACCGCCTGCTGGCCGAAGCCGAAGGCGTTGTCGGAGGCTATGATGCCAACGGCCAGCTGGGCAGCGAAGCGAAATCCGCCCTGCGCGACATCCGCGATGCCGCCAAATCCGTCAGTTCCCTGGCCCGCGCGATCGAGCGTAGCCCGAATTCCCTGTTGTTTGGACGTTGATATGAAAATCCTTCCCCTTGCCGCCCTTGCCCTTGTCGCCCTCGGGGCCTGCGCCAATACGCCAACCTTGCGCTATGCGGTGCCCTCGGTCACGGCCGACGAAAAGATCGCGGTGCGGGTCGGCACGGTCGAGGTGCGCGAGGTGAACCTGCCGCTGTATGCCTCGCTTGAGACGATCACACTGGAAGGGGTGAACGGCGAGCTTCTGACCGACAAGAACCTGCTTTGGGCCGATGATCCGACCCGCGGCATGACACAGGGGCTGGCCGATGCCCTGTCGACCCTGACGCGCGCCAAGGTCGCCGCCGAGCCTTGGCCGCTGAGCGACACGCCCGATGCCCGGCTTGAGGTGCGATTTTCAAAGGCGCTGGCCCAGGCCGATGGCAATTACCGGATCGCGGGGCAGTATTTCGTTTCCTTCCCCACCGGCGCGCGGCGCGACGTGGCGGGGCGGTTCGACATCGCCGTGCCCTATGTGGCGGGCAACGCAAGGGCCATCGCGGCGGCCCAGGGGCAGGCCATCACCGGCCTTGCCCGCACCATCGCGCAGAACGGCCTTTGACGCCCTGACCATCGCCGGCAAGGCTGTCGCGCCCCCCGCAGTTCGAGCGGGTGGGCGCGTTTGCTGAACGGGCGGTGCCTGCGGGCATTCCCCCGCCGGGCCGCCCCCGCGCCGGGTTCCGGGCGGGTCATCCCCGGATTTTCCGGGCAGCCCCGTTCTACGGCGTCAGGGTAAACAGGCGGTGAATCGCGGCGCGGAATTCAGGCTTCGACCCAGATCGTCACCGGCCCGTCATTCACCAGGCTCACCTGCATGTCGGCCCCGAAGCGCCCCGTGGCAACGGGAATGCCCAGGGCCTGAACAGCAGCGGCGAATTCCTCGTACAGGGCCTTGCCCTCATCGGGCGGCGCGGCGGATGAAAACCCGGGGCGGTTCCCGCGCGACGTGTCGGCGGCCAGGGTGAATTGCGAAACGATCAGGGCCGACCCGGCCACATCGCTTAACGAACGGTTCATGCGCCCGGCTTCATCCTTGAAGATCCGCAGCTTGGCAACCTTGGCGGCCAGCCGTTCGGCCTGGTCGCTGGAATCGCCCTGCATGGCGCAGACCAGGATCAGCAGGCCGGAGCCGATTTCACCCAGCACCGCCCCCTCGACCGAAACATCGGCCCGGCTGACCCTTTGCAGCAGCGCCCTCACAGTTCGTTGCGGCGCGGCGGGTTCGCACCGGCACGCCCCACGGTGACGGCGGCGGCGCGCACCCCGAGGTCAAGCGCCTGGCGCACCAGGTCCTCGGGCAGGTCGCGCACGCCCCGCTTGTCCAGCGCGCCCGCCTCGTCCAGGGCGGCCAGGACACCGGCGTTGAAGGTATCGCCGGCACCCACGGTATCCACCACCTCGACACTGCGAGATGGCACGAAAGTGGCCCCCGATGCGGTGTAACCGGTAGCCCCCTTCGCGCCCTCGGTGATGCAGACCAGCGATGGCCCCTTCTTCAGCAACCCGGCGGCCAGGGCAGGCAGATCGCCCGACCCCTCCAGCCAGTGCAGATCGTCGTCGGACAGCTTCACGATATCCGCGGCGGCCAGCATCCGTTCGATCCGGGCGCGATAGGCGGCCTCTTCGGCGATGAACGAGGGGCGGATGTTGGGGTCGATCATCACCACCTTGTCGCGCGATTCGCGTTGGGCCAGGGTTTCATAGGCCGTGCCGCAGGGTTCGACGACAAGGCTGATCCCCCCGAAAAACAGCGCCTTTTCCGCGCCCCGGGGTGGCAGATCCTCGGCCGTCAGCATCCGCCCGGCGGTGTTTTCGTCGTAAAAGGCATAGGTCGCATGGCCATCGACGAACTTGACGAAGGCCAGCGTGGTCGGGCGCGACGATCGGTGGGCCGGCCCGGTATCGACACCCGATGCGGCCAGGGTTTCAACCAGCATCTCGCCGAACAGATCGTCCGACAGACCCGAGAAAAACCCGACCTCCCGCCCCAGCCGCCCCAGAGCGATGGCGGTGTTGAACACCGAACCGCCCGCATGGGGCGCGAAGGCAGGCTCGCCCGCGCTGCTGGTGCGGGGCAGCATGTCGATCAGCGATTCACCACAACACAGGATCATTCCCGATTCTCCATAATCCGATTTCGGCCTTGTTACCGCTAACGGGCCCGGCGATCCACCATCAACTCAGCCGTTCTGCGCATAGATGAAGCCTACAATGCCGGCAAGGATCAGCCCGGCTATCACGGCCAGCGCGATCTTGATGGTGGAATAGGGTCGTTCGCCCTGCACCCGCCCGCTTTGCCCGTTCACCACGAAGCGGTAGGTCTTGCCGTTGTACTTGTAGGCCGCCAGCCAGACCGGCAGCAGGATATGCTTGAAGGTGACATCGGCGATCTGCGTCTCGATCCCGTGAATGCGCTGGCGGTCGCCGCCGATGTCAAAACGCACGTCGCGTTCGATCACCCGGTCCATATGGGCACGGGCCTCGGTGAATCCTTCCTCAAGCTGCACCTGGTAGCCCTCGGCGCGAAATCCGGCCAGGTACTCGGGGGCATAGGGCACCAGCGCCGACAGATCCCAGGGTTGCAGGGCATCGGTGAACCGCTTGGGCAGCGACCGCGAGGCCAGCACCAGCACATCGTCGAAGAACCGCGCCACCCGCCCCGAGCGGGGCGTCCAGCGGACCTTCTGCACCTGCACGGTCTGGCGCTTGCCGTCGCGCATCACCGTGCGGCTTTCGTAATATACGGTGCCGCGTTCGCCCCGATAGGCGCTTTTGGTATCGGCATCGAAGGTCCAGAAGGGAACGTAGATGCCCTGCATCCTGCGCCCCTTGCGGGCATATTCCGACAACCCGCCGGGGGCGAACCACAAACTGCCCAGCCAGTCGGTCATGGCGGCGCGGGCCTCGGGTTCGGCCAGCACGAAGGGCATGACGGCGCGCGGCTTGATGTGGCGGTGATCGCCGGTATCGGTGACGACGGGCGTGGCACAGAAGGGGCATTCCGTGGCATGGGTGTCGGCGCCCAGTTCCACCTCGGCGCCGCAGTTGGGGCACTGGGTCACGCGGGTGGTCTCGATCTCGGCCTCGGGCAGGCGCGCCTCGATGGCGGCGCGGAAATCCAGCTCGCGGATCGGGGCGATGGCCGGTCGGCTCCCGCCCAGGGGCGTTTCGTTGCCGCAATGATCGCAGATCATCTTGTCCTGCCCCGGATCAAAGCGCATGTCCGATCCGCAGGAATCGCAGGGGAACCGGTGGTCTTGGGGTGTCATGTGGGGGCGCGCTCCGTCTGGCCTCGCCACACCCTAGCCGCTAGAGAAACCGGTGCAACACCCGTGGCGCCATGATCCGCAGGGCATTGTCCCGCAACCAGAGATGCCGCCAGATGTGAAACCCCGCGTGGCCCAGGGCGATGACGGCAAGGGTATAGAACTCGATCTCGTGAATGCGCCCCACCCAGGCATTGGCGCGCGGCATGTCCAGCGGTGGCGCGATGGGCACGATCCCCCCGGCCCAAAGCAGTACCGCCGAGGTCAGGCCAAGGCCGAAACCGCTCAGCGCAACGCCGAAAACGCCCCAGACCAACACCCGGTGCAACGCCCGGTGCAGCCGCCGCCCCCAGGGGGGCAATTTCGGCCCCGGCCGCCCGGCCAACCCGCGCCGCCGGTAATCCACCCACCAGAGCAACGCCAGCGAAACGAAAACCAGCCCCAGCACCGAATGCAACTGCACGGCCCAGGCGCCCACCCGTTGCACATCGCGCGGCTGGACCAGGGTGAACCAGAGGAACAGCGGCACCATCGCCCAATGAAGCGCCTTCAGCCAACTGCGCCGGTGCGGCAGGCGGGATGTCAGTCCATTCATTGCCACTCCCCTTTCAACAGCAGCCACGCCGCACAAGGCCCGGGGGTTTCACGCCGCCCGCCCCCTCTTTCTTGCTGAAAATACTCCGGGGTCCGGGGCAGAGCCCCGGCCGGTCGGCCCCGGGCCCCCAGGCCGCAACCCGAAGCTCACCCCCCCGGCGGCGGGGGTGGCGGCCGCCCCGTGAACCGGGCGGGCCGGGCCCCCCCCCCCCCCCCCGCCGCCGCCCCCCCGCCCCGCCCCCCGGCCCCCCCCCCCCCCCCCCCCGGTCGGCCAGGGGCACCCTGGCCGAAACCGGAAGCTCACACCCCCGGCGGCGGGGGTGGCGGCATCACCGTGAACAGTTGCGCCAGTTCCGCAACCTCGCCCGCCTTGATCCAGCCGTCCTGGCCCTGGGTCCAGACATGGGTGTCGCGGGACAGGGCGCCGTCGGCCACCATCCGCCCCAATGAGGCCTTTGAAAACGGCCCCTTCGTCGCGCCGTTCTCGGCGATGTGCCAGACCTTCTCGACGGGGGGCGGCGGGGGTGGTGCCACGGGGGCCGGGCGGGGGCCCCAGGGGCCGGCGGCGCCCATCTGTCCGCCCATGGCCATGCCCAGCCCGGCGCCCATGCCGGTGGCCATGGCATTGCCCGCGCCGCTTTCGGCATTGCCAAGCGCCTCGGCGGCCTGGAACTGGGTATAGCGGTTCAGATCACCCACCACGCCCATCGAGGTGCGTTTGTCCATTGCCGCTTCCACGGCGGGGGGAAGCGAAATGTTCTCGATGTACAGTTCGGGGATGATCAGGCCATAGGCGGTCACGGTTTCCGAAATCCGCTCGGCCACCAGCTTGCCCAGATCGCCGGTATTGGCGGCCATGTCCAGAACCGGGATACCCGAGGTGGCCAGGACCCGCGAAAATTCCTGCACGATGATGTTGCGGATCTGGAAGCTGATCTCGTCCATGGTGAATTCGCCGTCGGTGCCGACGATTTCCGACATGAACCGCGAAGGGTCCGACACCTTGACGGTATAGGTGCCGAAGGCGCGCACGCGGGTGGGTCCGAACTCGGGGTCGCGCAGGATGATCGGGTTCTTGGTGCCCCATTTCAGGTCCGAAAACCGGGTGGTGTTGACGAAGTAGATTTCCGATTTGAACGGGCTCTGGAACCCGTGGTCCCAATGCTGAAGCGTCGTCATGATCGGCATGTTGTTGGTTTCAAGCATGTAAAGGCCCGGCGTGAACACATCCGCCAGTTGCCCCTCGTGGACAAAGACCGCCGCCTGGCCTTCACGCACCGTGAGCTTGGCGCCGTATTTTATCTCGTGGCCGTGTCTTTCGAACCGCCAGACCATGGTGTCGCGGGTGTCGTCGGTCCAGTGGATGACGTCGATGAACTGACCGGAAAGGAAATCGAAGATGGACATGGGGCCTCCGCAGGTGTCTGGCCGGGATAAGAGCATGGATCGCGCAGCGGGCCAAGGGATGCCACCGCCCGCCATTCCGGAGGGTCAGCTTTCGCCGCCCAGAAGTTCGGTGGCGATTTCCTGGGCAATGGGGCGGGCTTCGTGTTCGGTCATGCCCGGACGCATCCGGCGATCGTAGAGTATTTTCAGCAGCAGTTCGTCCTGGCGCGTGAGCAGGGCGAATTCCTCGTCATCGTTGAAGATCGAGGGGCGCGCGGCGGGGCTGTCGTTGGACAGACCAAGGCCCTGGGCGATCTCTTCGTGGATGCAGGACAGGCGCAGCAGATCGGGGTGTTCGGCACGGATCACCGCGACGGCGCGGGTATAGGCGCCGCTGTTGTCGCCATCCAGCGCGAAGACCAGGCAATAGGATGACTTGGGCATGTCGGTGACGGTACGCACCGCCAGGTTGCTGATGCCGGGCACAAGCTGGCGAAGCCGCGGCCCCAGGGCGCGGCGTTCCTGTTCGTTGACGATGAAGACGTTGTAGTTGCCGTTGGAGTTCACCTGGCGGATGGGAAGCCCGGTCAGCCGCGACAGGCGTGCGCCAAAGCGGTTGATGGCGTTGCGGTCGCGGATGCGCTTGTCGGCGGGCACGGTCGCGCCGAATTCGACCTGCATGCGCACCGGCTGTTCCCAGCGGTGAATGCGGCTGGCGGTGGCCCGGGGCACGAGGGTTCCGCCGACGCTGGCGTATTCCTCGAACAGCGCGATGCGCACGAAGTTGTCCACCAACTGGCGCACCCCGAAGGGCGTGTCGGCGCCGCCGCCGTCGCGCCGAAGCAGCCCCTGCGCCTGAAGCCCGCTTTGCACCCGCTGGTAATAGCTGGCCAATGCGCGGCTTTCGGCGCCCGGATCGGGGTCGGCCGGCTTTGGGGCGGGCGGTTCGGGTGTTGGCGGTGCGGCAGGGCGCGACGGCGGGCGCGGCACAGGCTCGACCGGTGGCGGCATGTCGCATCCCGCCATCCCGATCAGCGCCGAAAGCGCGCCACCCCATGCCCAGCCACGCATCACGGCATCAGCCCGGAATCGAGGTGGCGGCGACGTCACCCGTGCCAGTGGCCCGGGCCTTTGCCGAAGACAGGGCCTCTTTCAGCTCGGCCTCCATGCGCTTCAGCTCATCCTCGGCGGCGGCCCGTTTCGCCTTGCCCTCGTCGGCGATCTGCAGGGATTCCTGGATCGTGGCCACAAGATCGGCATTGGCGGCCTTGACGGCCTCGATGTCGAAGACGCCCCGTTCCATTTCCTGGCGCACGATCTTGTTGCTTTCGCGCAGGTTCTTGGCGTTCGAGGTCAGGAGGTCGTTTGTCAGGTCGTTGGCCTCGCGCACCGCGCCGGCGGCCTCGCGCGAGCGTTGGATGGTGACGGCCTGGGCCAGCTGGGTTTCCCACAGCGGCACGGTGTTCATCAGGGTGCTGTTGATCTTGGTGACCAGCGACTTGTCGTTTTCCTGCACAAGGCGGATGCTGGGCAGGGATTGCATGGTCACCTGGCGCGTCAGCTTCAGGTCGTGCACCCGGCGTTCCAGATCGTCGCGGGCGGCGCGCAGATCGCGCAGCTCTTGCGCCACCATCACGCCGTTCTCTTCGCTTGCGGCGTCGACCTCGGCCTGTTTGGCGGGAATGTCGGTGGCATCCAGGCGCTTCAGCTTCTCTTCGCCCGCCGCGATGTAAAGCGCGAGTTCATCGTAGAAGGACAGCGTCTTGTCATAGAGGATATCAAGCGACTTGATGTCCTTCAGCAGGGTGTGTTCGTGGGTCAGCAGGGTATCGGTGATCCGGTCGATCTGGTCCTGCACGTCCTCGAACCGGGCGGTGAACTTGGCCATGGGCGCCAGTTGACCGGTCAGCTTTTCCCACCATGACCGTTTGCGCCGAACGTCAAGCTCGGACACCGAGAAGCCGCGGATGGTGGTCACGATCTGGCGCAGGGAATCGCCGGCCGGGCCGACATCCTTGTTGCGCACGTCGGCCAGCATCGCCTGGCTGATCTCCTGCAACTCGGCCTGGGCGGCGCTGCCGAAGGACACGATGGAGTTCGTGTCGGTGATGTCGATCTCACCGATACGCCGTTCGATCTCGGCGGCGACGGGCGCGTCGGCCAGTTCGAAGGGCACATGCTGGTCGGTCGGTTCGGACAGGACAACGGCCGTCACCTCGTTGACCTCGGATTGGCGATCTGCGGCCTTCCTGGCGATGGTATCGGACATGAAACAGGATTCTCCCTTTTCGGTCTGCTGACCGGGTTACTCTTTGACGCGGCTTCGCGCCAGCCCTTCGCGCGCCAGCCGGTCGCGCAGCACCTCGATTTCAACGTCAAGGTCGCTGCGATCTTCCAGAAGCAACTTCTGCGTGCGCGCGGCGAATCCCTGCTCGAGATCGTCAAGCAGGGCGATGTAATCCTCGCGCACCCTGGCATCGCGGCTGCGGGCGTAGATATCGGCGAATTTCACCGTCGCATCGCGCGCGCCCAGAAGATAGACGCCCAGAAACTTGCGCGCGGCGGTCAGGTCGCGCGGGTCTTCCTCGACCGTGCGGCACATGGTGCGGGCGGTCTGGATGAAGGCATCCACCCGCGCCTCGACCGGGCGGTCGCCGGCGCGACGGATCGCATCCTTCATGGTGGCAAGGTGCTGCTCGGCCTCGTCGACCACCCGCGCGACGCGGCTGGCCTGGTGGGCATCGACCCCCTCGGCGCCCTTGCTGCGCAATGGGTCCGCCCCGAAGGACATGAGGTGCAGGCCCGCGCCCAGAACGGCAAAGATCACCGGCGCCACCAGGCTGCCGCCCTGCGCACCCACCAGCCCCAGCCCCAGGCCGGTGGCCACCGCACCGAAAACCTTGCGCGGAATCGCCGGCCGGCGGGCAACCCGGCGCGCGTCATAAGCCTCGTGGGCGATGACGCCCTCGCGGGTCAGCCAGGCGGCCAGCATCAGGATGCCGAAAGCACAGAGGTTGATGGCAAGGCCCACAGGCTCTTTGAAGAAGGCCAGGGGCAAGAGGGGGAAGGGTGCCACAAAGAGGGCGTTGACCCGGCCACCCGCCTTGGTGCGCGTCTTGCCCGCCCAGGCCGGGTTTTCCGCCGTGCCGCCCGCGGGGCCATCGGGGCTGTGCCTGCCTCCAAATCGCTGCGCCATGTCAGGCGGCCCCCCATATCGAGACGTAAAAGATCAGTGCCACCAGAAGCACGAAAGAAATCCGCTGCATTGCCCCATTCCCCATTTCGGCCTGCGCCAGGCGGGTGCGTCCGGCATCCGCCGCGCGCCCGATCGCCGAGATCACCCCGATGGCCATGGCCGCCAGGATGGCGACGAACAGCAGCACGATGAAAAGTCTGGCCATCTGTCGGCCTCCGTTGAAATCACTTGCGACAGGCCGGTTGCCTTGCCCCGGTTGCCGCGCTTACCCGCCTATGGTCCGGCTTTCCACCGGTTGGCCCTGAACGGCCTGCCGCTCGCGGTCCAGCTTGCGCTTGTAGCCCGACTGGATCACCTCGACCGCGACCAGAACCAGCACCGAAAAATAGAAGGTGCTCTTGCTCATGGGGATGATATCGTAACCGAAGACGCGGATTTGAAGGGTGTCGTCGTGCATTGCATGGGCGGCGGCGGGCCCGGCCTCGCCCAGAAGGACGACGCCGACGATCAGCAGGATGAACAGGCCCAGCACCTCGTACATGCGGTTTTTCTCCAGGAACCGGGTCACGCCATCGGCCAGCAGAAGCATGGCCAGCCCCGACAGGATGATCGCGGTGGCCAGGATCGGGAAGACATCGGTGATCGCCAGCGCCGAGAGGACGGAATCGAACGAGAAGATCAGGTTCATCAGCACGATCATCATCACCACCCCCATGGCCGATTTCCCGGCCTTGGCGTTCACGTCGGTATGCAGGTTCTGCACCGACAGCATGTGCGAAATCTCTTTCACGGCGGTATACATGATGAAGACGCCCCCGATGACGAAGACACAGGTGGCGAAGTTCACCCCGCCTTCAAGCACCCCGTCCCAGTCCAGGACGAAGAAGGGCGTCGCCAGGGCATCGATCAGGTGAATCATCACGAACAGAAGGATGACCCGCAGGGCCACCGCCACGATGATGCCCCAGAACCTGACGGCCTTCTGATGGGCGACGGGCGCGCGCTGGCTCTCGATCGAGATGTACAGCAGGTTGTCAAACCCCAGCACCGCCTGAAGGAAACACAACATGACCAGATGGCCAAGATTTTCGATTGTCAGCAACTCGGCCATGGCACCCCGCACTTGTAAACTGTCGTTTTGCCATCAGAAACCGAATGGCAGACCTATGCCAAGCGTCTATTTGCGCGGTTTGTTCCCGCCACGGCGCGGATCGGGGGGGGCGGGGCGTGCCTTGCGCACCCTCGCGGGCTTCAGCTTGGGGGCGCCTTCCATGCCCAGCTGGTCGCGCATGACGCGGCCCTTGATCTCTTCCGCCTCGCCGGGTTTCAGATCGTTCAGCCGGAACGGACCATAGCTGAGCCGGATCAGCCGCCCCACCTTCAGACCCACGGTTTCCAGCGCGCGGCGGATTTCGCGGTTCTTGCCTTCGCGCAGGCCCACGGTCAGCCAGGCATTGGCGCCCTGCTGCCGGTCCAGGGTGATCTCCATGCCCAGGAACCGCTCGCCGTCCACCGTCACGCCCTTGCGCAGGGTGGTCAGGTCGCTTTCCTTGGGGGTGCCGTTCACCCGCACCCGGTACTTGCGCAGCCAGCCGGTGCTGGGCAGCTCCAGCTGCCGCTTGATGCCGCCATCATTGGTCAGCAACAGCAACCCTTCCGAGTTCAGGTCAAGCCGACCTACCGACATCACCCGCGGCATGCCCTCGGGCAGGTTGTCGAAAACCGTGGGCCGGCCCTTTTCGTCGCGCGCACTGGTCACCAGCCCCGGAGGCTTGTGATACAGCCAAAGCCGGGGCGGCGCCGGAGGCTCGACCGGGTTGCCATCGACGGTGATCTCGTCGGTCTCGGTCACGTTCAGCGCGGGCGAACTGATGTGGCGTCCGTTCACCATGACGCGGCCGTCTTCGATCATCCGCTCGGCATCGCGGCGGCTGGCCAGTCCGGCGCGGGCCAGGACCTTGGCGATTCGGTCGCCGGGGGGGGGTGTTTCGCTCATGCCGTCTTCTACTCTGCCCGCCTGCCGGTGGAAAGGGGCGGTCAGGCGGCGCCGGAGGGGACGCTTGCATCTTTGGTCTTCAAATATCCCCGCCGGAGGCATTGAAAGTCTTTAACCAACCTTGCCGCCCCTCGCGACGCGGGCGAAGGTGCGCCATGGTCTTCCGTTCCCATATGTCACGCGCGCTGGAACAGGCGCGCGCCGCCGCCGCGCGGGGCGAGGTGCCCGTGGGGGCGGTGGTGATTGCACCGGACGGGGCGGTTCTGGCCGCGGCCGGCAACCGCACGCGCGAACTGCACGACCCTTCGGCCCATGCCGAGGTTCTGGCGATCCGCGCCGCCTGCGCCACCCTGCAAAGCCAGCGGCTGACCGGTTGCGACATCTACGTGACATTGGAGCCCTGCGCCGCCTGTGCCGCCGTCATCGCGGCGGCGCGCATCGCGCGGCTCTATTTCGGGGCGGACGATCCGAAGTCGGGCGGCGTGCTGCAGGGCGCGCGGGTCTTTTCGCACCCCCAGGCCCATCATTTCCCCGAAATCTATGATGGCATAGCGGCCCGCGAATCGGCGGCCCTTCTGCGGGAATTCTTCGAAAACCGCCGCTGACCCGAGGGCGCGGTGCCGATCAGGACACCGCCACGACGGCGTAATCCGGCGTCCCTTCCCAGATCAGATCCCACGAGGCGCCGGGGCGCACGTTCTGGATGGCGTGGGGTTCGAAACAGACCAGGCAGTTGCCGCCCGGCGCCTCCGCCCGCGCCGAGGGATAGATCAACCCGCGCGATCCGTCGCGCCGCAACCTCTCGGCAAGGCTCTGGCCCTCGGGGTATCCGATCTCGGGGTCGGGGTGCAGCGCGGCATGGCCCGGTTCGTCAGTGATGTCGTCGAAGACCCCGATGAAATCGGCCAGAATCTCGACATAGCGCGCGCTGTCCTCGAAGGTGCCGGCAAAGCGAAGCTCGCGCGTGCGGTGCCAGGCCACTTCGGAGACCGACACCAGCACATCCCAGGCGCAATACCAGGCCCCCCGTTCGCCTGTGTTGAACCTGTTTCCCCCGGCCCGGGTATAGGTGAAGGCGGCGTTCACATGGGTCTGACCATAGATGCGCAGATCCTGGGTGCGCCGCAGCCAGGCCAGTTCGCGGGGGTCGAGGTGCGGGTTGCGGCCACGTTCGGCCAGCAACCGGGTGCTGGTCAGCCCCTCGATCTCGGCCAGCACCTCAAGTTCTTCGTCGGTGTCCACCAGGCCGCGCAGGGCGGGGGGCTTGTGGTAGGTTGCGGGCAAAAGCCGCACAAGGCCGCGGTCCGAAAGCTCGGTACGTTTCATGCGCCGCCCCGAAGTGCGTCAAGATAGGTGCGGATCGCGAGGATCTGCGGCAAGCCGCCCTCGATCGCGGTATCGACGGGCCGGGCGCCCCCGAACAGCGGTCCGGTGTTGGGCCGGGTGAACCAGCTTCGCGCCAGCGGTTCGGAGAAGTAGAGTTCGAGCGATTTGTAGATCCCGATCACGGCACTGAGGCGCAAAAGCTGATCCTTGGTCAACTCGCCCGCGAACCCGGGTTTGCGGGCGCGCTTCCATGTGCTTTCCGACATGTCCGCCAGGGCGGCGGCATCTTTCTGTCCAAGGGCCCAGGCATCGACGACATTGGCATAGGCCTTGAGGGCGACAGCGTTGAGCGGGGTGGATTCGCGGGATGTGACGGCAACTGGCATTCTGGCCTCCTGTAGGTTCAATATGGGTCATATGATCTAATAGTAAAGACCAAATGATCCGATCGAACGCTAAGCGGCGAATCTGCGAATGTAGGCGGCGGCTGCGGCAGGCGCCGTGCAGGTATCGAAGAGAAGAATGGCCGGTTGAACTGGATAAAGAAAATGGGGCTTGGCTGCCTCCGGCCAACGGCTGTGCCCATACCGTATAGGTCTCGCGCATGACGGCGCAGGTCGCTTCGGCCTCGGCGCGGGTCTGCTTGCGTTCGGCATCCTGTTCGAAAATCGCATCCCAGAAAGGAGCCATGAAGACACGATGATTGTAGCGGGTTTCCGAGACTGCGGTGGCGATTTGTTGCGGAAGTGCGACGTGACCCCACCCGCGAGCTGCTGGGCTGGCACCTGTCGAAGTCCGGCAAGGCCACGACGGCCAGCGCCGCGCTCGAGCATGCCCTGATCGCGAGGTTCGGCACTTTGGGCCGGGTCGAAGACGAGTTCCTGCTGCGCTCGGACAATGGCCTGGTCTTCACCAGCCACCACTTCACGGCCATCGTCCGCAGCTACGGGCTGAAGCAGGAGTTCATCACCCCGCACTGTCCGCAGCAAAACGGCATGGTCGAGCGCTTCATTCGGACGCTCAAGGAGCAGTGCGTGCATCGCCACCGCTTCGAAAGCATCCAACATGCGATGCGCGTCATCGGTGACTGGATTGCCTTTTACAATAACCGCCGCCCTCACCAGGCGCTTGCCATGCGCACGCCTGCCGAGGCATTCAGATTAGCGGCTTAACCTGAGCAGATTCCGCTGGGTCAATACACGCCTGACAAAGGCGGGAGCACCTGAAAATCGAAGGTCGATTTCGTGACCTGCTTCTGCTCTTGAGGCGTGAGCTTGGCGGGGGCATCGTAGAAGGTTTCAGCGATGCAGTGGGTCATTTCTGGTACTTTTCACGTAGTGCCTTCACGAGGTCTGCATATTCAGGGAGCGGCTCATTCGGCTTCCGTTCATCGCTCTTGGAAACGAGATGATTGCTCTTTTTTGTAACACGTTTCGCGGTGCTTTTTTTCTTTCCTTTGGCGAATTTCTTCGTCGCCCTATCCTGTTCAGTCCTGACCGGCGAGCTGATCGGACGTAGGTGAATATCATCTGGCAAGGCAATTGACGTATCCCTTGCTTCCTCGACCCACGCGTCCAATGCGCCTTTTCGTGGCCCCTTTCGCCCAGATAGCTTTTCGAAAGCCCGGATCACGGTTGATCCGCCAAGGTAGCCACCCTTCCCCACCTTACACCCCCAACACCTTATCCCCGAGGAGACTGATCACCTTCGCTGCGACACGCCCTGACTTCGGACGTACAGAAGGCAGCGATACCGCGCTGTCCAGCAGCTACCAAATTTCCACCAAGAACTGATCCAGGTTTTCCATCGAGAACTGACCCACCCTCAAGTTATGCGGATCAGTTCGTGGCTGGGTCAAGGGGCCATCAGGCCTTATGCGTTCCAGACTGGTCGTGCACGCCAATCGGTAGGGAAACCCATTTTTGCGCGGTCGGAATCTGATTGCGCTTCGATCAGACTCCGCAGCCGATCTCGCCAAGTGCTGTCCGTCGCCTGCTTGTCCATCATGTGCAGCAGAACGACCAATATGTTATAGAGCCGATTGTCGTTCTCTTCTTGCGCGCCCTCGCTCACCAGTACCAAGTCATTCTTGAAGCGCTTGATCTTGGGCAGTCGTTTGACCGTCCTGCGGTTCCACAGCCGTCCGTGGTGTGCGCAAATGTTTCTGGTCAGCGCCAAGACCTGTAGAGTTCCTTCCACGGTCTCTTTGGTTGGCAAGCCCAGATCACGTCCCACCTGCGACTTGATTGAATTGTCCTTCGTTGCCTGAAACCACTTCGAGAGTTCGCCAAGCGTCATCAATTCGGTTGCTGACCAAAGGGGCGGGGAATAGGGGTCCGTGTACTTGCCTTTGTGGTGCAAAATGAAGGTTTCTTCGGATTTCTCCACGGCCCGAGCGAGACGAACGAGCTGTTCGGCATGGTTCAAAAAGCCAGAGAACAGCCGGTGATCCAGATGAGCATGAGCACCGTGGGCATGCGCCATATGATAGGTCCAGCGCGATCTCACGTGCACTTCAACACGCTCGATTGCTTCCAATACCAAGACGCGCAACCGTCGGTCGAAGACATACAGATCGGTTACTGCGCTGAGAGTTGCGCCGCTTTCGAAGACCTTGCTGCGCGCGTTTCCGTTTGCTGGAGGTTTTTCGAAGGGGAGCCAGTAGGCGCTCAGCCTGTAATATCCAACTGTCTCAAGCCACTTCTTTGCAGTGTCATGGTCTCCAACATCCATACCACGCTGGATGAGGAGCTGTAGTTGTTGCTCGATGCTTGAAGGCTTCTTCGTGAACTCCAAAGTATTGAGCAGACCCCTAAAAATAAGTAACCCCCCGGTATTGAGCTCGGCCTCTCGACCGGTCGCCTGGGGGGTGTTGTTGATGGAACAATATGTTCGGTCAGGGCGAATGTCAATGTATGTGCATGCGAAGCTCCCTGCACGACCGCGCCACAGCGTTCAGCCGATTTGTGCACCAGAGCCCGCTGCGCCTAGAAATGACGGTCAATTTGCCAGTTGCTGAACGACAAAATCGGCGCGTGATCCAACGTCGGTACAAGGCAACTCCATGATCTCGTATCCGAGTAAGGAGTAGGTCTCGCGCATGACGGCGCAAGTTGCTTGGGCCTCGGCGCGAGTCTGTTTGCGCTCAGCATCCTGTTGAAAAATCGCGTCCCAGTGTGGCGCCAGAAAGGCGGGGGCGTTGTAACGGGCTGCCTTGGCTGCTGCGGCGACGTGCGGCGGCACGGGGGGGCTGCAGAGGCTTAGATAGCCCATGATATCCGGAATACCTCGGTCGAATAACACGGGGCCTGAGAGCGCCTGTGCGATGCTGTGCGTGCGGAGGTCGCGCTCAAGCATCCGTTCGGCATAGGCCATGCGATCCGCCCACGGAAGGGCGTCTCCGCAGCTGGCCGTCTCCTCGCGGATGATCGCGCGGCCGGATTCGGGGATCGTATGAAAGCCGCGGCGGGCGAGCTCGGTGATCAGGCTGGTTTTGCCCGCACCGGGACCGCCCGTCACGACGAAGAAATGGTCGCTCATGGGCCATCCTCGGATTTGACAGGGGAAAGCGCTGCGAAGCGATCGACACGCTAGGAGCGGCGATCAAGGCAGCATGGATTTTCGTAGGGAAAACAGCACCGGTCTGCGTGGCAGAGGCAAATCCCCTGACAAGAAAGGCAGAACTATCTGGTGCTTTTCAAGGGAATTTGGTGGAGCCTAGCGGGATCGAACCGCTGACCTCCTGCATGCCATGCAGGCGCTCTCCCAGCTGAGCTAAGGCCCCGTGTGCAACCCGGTGTCTCCGTGTTGCAAGCGCGGTCTAGAAGATGATGCGGGGCAGTTCAAGCGAAAAATTGCACCCTGCATCATCTTCTTTTCGCGCATCAATCGTCGTCGTTCACGGCAACGTCGGCGATGTCGTCCAGGGACACGTCATCGTCGTCGTCCTCGTCTTCCAGGACGTCATCGCCCAGGTCGACTTCGTTGTCGTCATCATCGTCCAGAACGACATCTTCGTCGTCGTTCACATCGTCCTTGACGCTTTCCTTGTCGGCCTTGTCGGCCAGCATGGTGCGCGACCCCTTGCCGGTGTCCAGCACGACGACTTCGCCGGTATAGGGGCTGACCACGGGCGATTTGCCCAGGTCATAGAACCGTTTGCCGGTGGTCGGGCACACCCGCTTGGTGCCCCATTCTTCCTTGGGCATGTGAGACCCTTTCCTAGGTGATCCATGGTCGAAATTTGCTGTCCCATGCCACAGGCACAGGCCGAAGTCAAAGGCCAGTGTCGCTGGCCGCTTTTGTGCTGGTCCGCATCAAGGCGCTTGCGATAGACTGGCCTGCGATCCAGCGAGAGAGGCATTGGATATGGCCCAGGCGGTGCTGCCCGGCAACCCCCCGATCGACATCACGTTGCGGCGTTCGCCCCGGGCGCGACGCATCTCGCTGCGGGTGTCGGGGCTGGACGGCAAGGTGACGCTGACCCTGCCACGGCGCGGCAACGAGGCCGAGGCCATGGGATTCGTCCGCCAGAAGGAGGACTGGATTCGCCGCCAGCTTGCGCGCCGTCCGGGGGGGGTGGTGGTTGCGCCCGGTGTCGCCCTGCCTCTGCTGGGCCGTGAGGTGACGGTGGAAGAGGCCAGGGTGCGCGCGCCCCGGCTTGAGGGCGCGCGCCTTCTGGTGCCCATGGGGCAGGGGGCCGGGGCGCGGGCCGAGGCCCTGGTGAAGGCCGAGGCGCGGCGCGCGCTTCTGGCAGCCTCTGAACGCTATGGCGCGGCCCTGGGCCGCCGCCACGGCAAACTGACGCTGCGCGACACGCGCAGTCGCTGGGGGTCCTGTTCCTCGGCGGGAGATCTGATGTTTTCATGGCGGCTGGCGCTTGCGCCGCCCGAGGTGCTGGATTACGTCGCGGCCCACGAGGTGGCGCATCTTGAGCGGATGGACCATTCACCGGCCTTCTGGGCCGTCGTGGCGCGGCTGATGCCCGGCTATGCCGCCCCGCGGGCCTGGTTGCGGCGTGAGGGCGCAAGCCTGCACCGCTGGATCTTTCGCGAATGACCCCGCCCCCCCGCAGCACGGAACCGGCAGGCGCCGCCCACGACCGGGTCTATCGCAGCCTGCGCGGGCAGATCATGCACGGCGAGATGGCGCCCGGCGTGGCGCTGACCCTGCGCGGAATCGGCCGCCAGTTCGACGTGTCGATGACCCCGGCCCGCGAGGCGGTGCGCCGCCTGGCGGCCGAGGGCGCGCTGACCATTTCCTCGTCGGGGCGGGTGTCGACGCCCGAGCTGAGCAACGAGCGAATCGAGGAACTGGGGGCGTTGCGGGCGCTGCTGGAGGTGGAGCTGGCCTCGCGTGCCCTTCCCCGGGCGCATATCGCGCTGATCGACCGGTTGCAGGTGATCAACGGCGCCATGGCCGAGGTGATCGCACGGCATGACGCTGTGGGCTATATCCGCACCAACCTGGAATTCCACCGCACGCTGTACCTGCGCGCCCAGGCCCCCGCGATGCTGGCCATGTGCGAAACAGTCTGGCTGCAACTGGGGCCGACCATGCGCAAGCTTTACGGGCGGTTGCGGCGCACCGAGGTGCCATCGGGCCACCGCCTGATCGTTGCCGCGCTGCGAGCAGGAGACGAGCCGGGGCTGCGCCTGGCGGTGCGCACGGATGTGACCCAGGGGTTGCGGTTGTTGCTGGCCTAGAAGGGGGGGCTGTCTGCCCCCCGTCGGCTGCGCCGACCCCCCCGAGGATATTTGCAGGACCAAAGATGGGGGAGCGGGTGGGGAGGCGCCCCTTGGGACGGGCCGGGAATGGACGGACCGGCGCGGACGGGGCCGCGCCGGAATGCTCATGCCTCAGGCGTGGATTGCCCCGTCGCCGCAAGCCAGGGCCGCCTCGCGCACCGCTTCGCTGTAGGTGGGGTGGGCGTGGCAGGTCAGGGCCAGGTCCTGGGCGCTGGCGCCGAACTCCATCGCGACGCAGATCTCATGAATCAGGTCGCCGGCCATGGGGCCGATGATATGGGCGCCGAGAATGCGGTCGGTGTCCTTGTCGGCCAGCAGCTTCACGAAGCCTTCGGCGGCGAAGTTCGCCTTGGCGCGGCCGTTGCCCATGAAGGAGAACTTGCCCACCTTGTAGGCGCGGCCCTGATCCTTCAGCGCCTCTTCCGTCGCGCCGACATTGGCAACCTCGGGGTGGGTGTAGATCACGCCGGGGATCACGCCATAGTTCACATGGCCCTGCTTGCCGGCGATCACCTCGGCCACGGCCATGCCTTCATCCTCGGCCTTGTGGGCCAGCATGGGGCCTTCGATGGCGTCGCCGATGGCATAGATGCCCTTGATATTGGTGGCCCAGTGATCGTCGGTTTCGATCTGCCCGCGCTTGGTGGTGGTGATGTTCAGCGCGTCGAGCCCCAGGCCATCGGTAAACGGCTTGCGGCCCGTAGCCAGTAGCACGATGTCGGAGTCGATGGTGTGTTCGCTGTCGTCCTTCTTCAGCTTGTAGGTGGTCTTCGCCTTGCCGCCCGAGGTTTCGACCCCCTGCACGGCCGCCCCCATGATGAACTTGAGCCCCTGCTTCTCGAGCAGTCTCTTGAACTGCTTCTGCACTTCGCCGTCCATACCCGGGGTGATCGCGTCAAGGTATTCGACCACCGTCACCTCGGCCCCGAGCCGGCTGTAGACGCTGCCCATTTCCAGGCCGATCACGCCGGCACCGATCACCGTCAGGCTCTTCGGGATCTTCTTCAGCGACAGCGCGCCGGTGGAGGAGACCACGATCTTCTCGTCAAGTTCGACACCGGGGAGGGAAGCGACCTCGGAGCCCGAGGCGATGACGATGTTCTTCGCCTCGTGCACCTCGTCGCCCACCTTCACCTTGCCCGCCACGGGGATGCTGGCCCAGCCCTTGATCCAGTCGACCTTGTTCTTCTTGAACAGGAATTCGATGCCCTTGGTGTTCTGGGCGATGGTGTCTGCCTTGTAGCTTTGCATCTGGGCCCAGTCGACGCTGGGCGATTTGCCCTTCAGGCCCATGGCGGCGAAGTTGTGTTCGGCCTCGTGCAGCATGTGGGTGGCGTGCAGCAGCGCCTTGGAGGGGATGCAGCCGACGTTGAGGCAGGTGCCGCCCAGGGTGTCGCGCCCCTCGACGCAGGCGGTCTTCAGGCCCAGTTGCGCGCAGCGGATGGCGCAGACGTATCCGCCGGGGCCGGAGCCGATGACGATGACATCGTAGGAGGACATGGGGCGTTTCCTTTCGTTGCGTCGGGGTGGGGGCGCGGCCCCCCGGCCTTTCAGGCCTCCCCCCGGAGTATTTCGGTCAAAGAAGAAGTCAAAGGAGGGCCGCGATCAGCATGATAAGGGTGGCGCCCCAGCCGATGCTCCAGATGAGCGAGCGCCAGGGGCGCAGGCCCAGGGCATAGGCGGGCACATAGAGGACGCGGGCGGCCAGGTAGACCCAGCCGCAGAGGGCCGAGAGGGTGCCGTTCTGGCCCGACATCTGGGTGACGGCAACGGCGATGGTGAAGAGGATCAGGCCCTCGAAATGGTTGGACAGTGCGCGGCCCAGGCGGGCTGTGCGCGCCGACATCTCGCGCGACGGCGGCCGGTCGCGGGCCGAGGTGGTATAGCCCGAGCCGAGTTCCAGGTTCGCCGGCACCGCGAAGAGCACGAATTGCAGGCATTGCAGCAGGGCGGCGAGGGTAAGGGCGGTGAGTTCGGGGGTCATGCGGTTTCCACGAAATGAAACTCGGAACTGGTAACAGCTGCGCGTTTGTCCAGAAGGCCAGACTGTACGGTGTCGACCCAGGATTGCGCCTGATCCCTGTCGGATACTTCGAACAGCGCCCAGCGGGTGCCCTTATCGGAAGCGTCGATCCAGAGTTGCAGGAGATTCAGCCCGGCGTTGGCCTGATTCTCGCGGTCCGATGCGAACGCGCTTTCCCAGGCTGCGGGATCGGTCGTCTTCTGGCGAAGAATGAGTTGCATTTCCTGTGCCTTTCTATCCGGGGCGCGACTGCCTGGTGCATAATCGCGCCCCGAACACGTATGGAGACGCCCGGACCCTTACAGATCCATCAGCAACCGGCGCGGATCTTCCAGCGCTTCCTTGACGCGCACAAGGAAGGTCACCGCGCCCTTGCCGTCGACGATGCGATGGTCATAGGACAGGGCCAGGTACATCATCGGGCGGATTTCCACCTTGCCGTTGATCGCCATGGGGCGGTCCTGGATCTTGTGCATGCCCAGGATGCCCGATTGCGGCGGGTTCAGGATGGGCGAGGACATGAGCGAGCCGTAGACGCCGCCGTTGGAGATGGTGAAGGTGCCGCCCTGCATTTCCGCCATCGACAGTTTGCCGTCGCGGGCCTTGGCGCCCATCTCGGCAATGCTCTTCTCGATCGTGGCGAAGGACATGGCGTCGGCGTCGCGGATGACCGGCACCACAAGGCCGGTGGGGGTGCCCGCCGCGATGCCCATGTGCACAAAGTTCTTGTAGACGACATCGGTGCCGTCGATTTCGGCGTTGACCTCGGGCACCTCTTTCAGGGCATGCACGCAGGCCTTGGTGAAGAACGACATGAAGCCCAGCTTCACGCCATGTTTCTTCTGAAACAAGTCCTTGTATTCGTTGCGCAATGCCATGACCTCGGTCATGTCGACCTCGTTGTAGGTGGTCAGCATGGCCGCGGTGTTCTGGCTGTCCTTCAGGCGCTTGGCGATGGTCTGGCGCAGGCGGGTCATCTTGACCCGTTCCTCGCGGTCGGCATCGGCGGCGGGGGCAGGCGCGCGGGGGGCGGGCGCGGGCGAAGAGGAAGCCTTGGCGCCCGATGAGAGCGCGTTGAGCACATCCTCTTTCATCACGCGGCCATCCTTGCCGGTGGCGGTGACATCATCACGCGAAACGCCCTTTTCGGCCATCAGCTTCTTGGCCGAGGGCGCGTCTTCCACGTCCTTGCCGCCCTGATCGCCGCGTCCGCCCGGGTGTTCGGTGGTCTCGGGCGTTCCGGCGGCCACCGAATCGGGCTGGCCTTCGCCACCCCTGCTCATCGTGGCCAGCTTGCCGCCCGCCTCGACGGTGTCGCCTTCCTTGGCAAGGATTTCGCCCAGCACGCCGGCGGCGGGGGCGGGCACCTCGACCGAAACCTTGTCTGTCTCCAGCTCGCACAGCATCTCATCAGCCTCGACCTTGTCGCCGGTCTTCTTGAACCAGGTCGAAACGGTGGCTTCGGTCACGGATTCGCCCAGGGTGGGCACCATGATGTCGACGCTCTGCGCCTCGGCCTTTGCGGGGGCGGATTTCTGTTCGGGTTTCTGCCCGGATTTCTCCTCGCCCTTCGGGGTCACCTCTTCGGGGCCGGCGTCGCCGTGCTCGGCGATGGTGGCCAGCAGGGCATCGACGCCGACGGTATCACCCTCGGCGGCGACCAGTTCGGCCAGTTTGCCGGCGACGGGCGAGGGGACCTCGACGGTCACCTTGTCGGTTTCCAGTTCGCACAGCATTTCATCGACGGCCACGCTGTCGCCCGGTTTCTTGAACCAGGTGGCGACGGTGGCTTCGGTGACGGATTCGCCCAGTGTGGGAACGCGGACTTCGGTGCTCATATCTTATCCTTCCAGGCCAAGTGCGGCGGCCACAAGCGCGGCCTGTTGTGCTTTGTGTTGCGAGGCAAGCCCCGTCGCAGGCGAGGCCGAGGCCGGGCGCCCGGCGTATTCGGGGCGGGTGGTGTCGGCCTTGATGCGGCTCAGCACCCATTCGATGTTGGGCTCGATGAAGCTCCAGGCGCCCTGGTTCTTGGGCTCTTCCTGGCACCAGATCATCTCGGCGCCCTTGAACCGCTCAAGCTCGTTCACCAGCGATTTCGCGGGGAACGGATAGAACTGTTCAAGGCGCAGAAGATAGACATCGTCCAGCCCCGCCTCGTCACGCTTTTCCAGAAGGTCATAATAGACCTTGCCCGAGCACATGACGACGCGCCGGATCTCGCTGTCGGGTTTCAGCGCCAGGTCGGAATTCCCGTGCTGGGCATCGTCCCACAGCACCCGGTGGAAACTGCTGCCGGTCTGGAATTCCTCGGCCCGGCTGACGGCCATCTTGTGGCGCAGCAGCGACTTGGGCGTCATCAGAACCAGCGGCTTGCGATAGCTGCGGTGCAACTGGCGGCGCAGGATGTGGAAATAGTTGGCCGGGGTGGTGCAGTTGGCGACGATCCAGTTGTCCTGGCCGCACATCTGCAGGAACCGCTCCAACCGTGCCGACGAATGCTCGGGGCCTTGCCCTTCGTAGCCATGGGGCAACAGGCAGACCAGCCCCGACATGCGCAGCCATTTCGATTCACCGGAACTGATGAATTGGTCGAACATGATCTGCGCGCCGTTGGCGAAATCGCCGAACTGCGCCTCCCAGAGGGTCAGCGCGTTGGGTTCGGCCAGCGAATAGCCGTATTCGAACCCAAGAACCGCATATTCCGACAGCATCGAATCGATGACCTCGAACTGGGCCTGGCCCTCGCGGATGTGGTTCAGCGGATAGTAGCGGTCTTCGTCGTTCTGGTTCACCAGCGCCGAGTGGCGTTGCGAGAAGGTGCCGCGCGCGCTGTCTTGGCCCGAAAGGCGCACGGGATAGCCCTCAAGCAGCAGCGAACCGAAGGCCAGTGCCTCGGCCGTGGCCCAATCGAAGCCTTCGCCGCTTTCCAGCATCTGCTTCTTGGCTTCCAGCAGGCGATCGACGGTCTTGTGAATGGCGAAACCCTCGGGCGCGGTCGAGATCGCCTTGCCGATGGCATCGAATTCCTTCTTGTCGATGGCGGTCTTGCCGCGCTGGTACTTCTTGCCCTGCTTGTCCAGGTGCGACCAGCGCCCGTCCAGCCAGTCGGCCTTGTTGGGGCGGTACTCCTTGCCGGCCTCGAACTCGTCGTTCAGGTAGGATTGGAACTGCGCCTTGGCATCCTCGATCTCGCCCTCGGGAATCAGGCCGTCGGCCACCAGGCGGTCAGTATAGAGCGTGAGCGTGGTCTTCTGCTTCTTGATCTTCTGGTACATCTGGGGGTTGGTGAACATCGGTTCGTCCCCCTCGTTGTGACCGAAGCGGCGATAGCAGAACATGTCGATCACCACGTCCTTGTGGAACTTCTGGCGGAACTCGGTCGCCACCTTGGCGGCATGGACCACCGCCTCGGGGTCGTCGCCGTTGACGTGGAAGATCGGCGCCTCGACCACCAGCGCGTTGTCGGTGGGATAGGGCGATGAGCGCGAGAAATGCGGCGCCGTGGTAAAGCCGATCTGGTTGTTGACCACGATATGGATGGTGCCGCCCGTGCGGTGGCCGCGCAGCCCGGAAAGGGCGAAACACTCGGCCACGACGCCCTGGCCGGCAAAGGCCGCGTCACCGTGCAGAAGCACCGGCAGAACCTTCGTGCGCTCGCTGTCGTTCAACTGGTCCTGCTTGGCGCGGGCCTTGCCCAGGACGACGGGGTTCACCGCCTCGAGGTGGCTGGGATTGGCCGTCAGCGACAGGTGCACCGTGTTGCCGTCGAATTCGCGGTCGGACGAGGCGCCAAGGTGGTATTTCACGTCGCCCGAGCCATCGACATCCTCGGGCTTGAAGCTGCCGCCCTGGAATTCGTTGAAGATCGCGCGATAGGGCTTCTGCATGACGTTGGCCAGCACCGACAGACGGCCCCGGTGGGGCATGCCGATGATGATGTCGCGCACGCCCAGGTTGCCGCCCCGCTTGATGATCTGCTCCATCGCGGGGATCAGGGATTCACCCCCGTCCAGGCCGAAGCGTTTGGTGCCCATGTATTTGACATGCAGGAATTTCTCGAAACCCTCGGCCTCGACCAGCTTGTTCAGGATCGCCTTGCGCCCTTCGCGGGTAAAGGCGATTTCCTTGCCGTAGCCTTCGATGCGTTCCTTCAGCCACGAGGCCTGCTCGGGGTCGGAGATATGCATGTATTGCAGGGCGAAGGTGCCGCAGTAGGTGCGCTTCACGATATCCGTGATCTCGCGCATCGAGGCGATTTCGAGGCCCAGTACGTTGTCGATGAAGATCGGGCGGTCCATGTCGGCTTCGGTGAAGCCATAGGACTTCGGGTCAAGCTCGGGGTGGGCGGTCTCATCGCGCAGGTTCAGCGGATCGAGATCGGCCGCAAGATGCCCGCGAATCCGGTAGGCGCGGATGATC
This sequence comes from Oceaniglobus trochenteri, assembly GCF_020529025.1. Taxonomy (GTDB): domain Bacteria; phylum Pseudomonadota; class Alphaproteobacteria; order Rhodobacterales; family Rhodobacteraceae; genus Oceaniglobus; species Oceaniglobus trochenteri. The sequence continues at coordinate 469,402 of NZ_JACNMM010000002.1, read as the reverse complement.
ATCAGGGCGCGGATGCTGTCCAGGACGGCGCGCTTGATCGCCTCGTCGCTGACGCTCACGCCCTTTTCGGCGGCCTTGGCGGCGATCTTCTGACCGGCGGCCTTCGCCTCGGCCTGGGGGGCTGCGGGCCACTGCCCGTCAAGTGCCGCCGTCAGGTCGTCGGCGGGCTGCGGCGGCCAGTCGGCGCGCGCCCAGCTCGGGCCGGCCGCTTCGGCGCGGGCCTCGTCGGGGGTGTCTCCCAGGGTCTTGAAGAAGGCCTGCCAGCTTTCGTCGACCGCCGAAGGATCGTTCGCATAGCGGGCGTAAAGCTGTTCAAGATACTCGGCGTTGTGCCCCTGCATGAAGCTGGAGGCGTGATAAACGTCGTTCGGGGACTGGTCGGTCATTGTTGCACCTCATGGGGGTTGGGACCGTAGACATTGGTGCCGGGCTGGCTGCGCCGGGTCAGCCACCAAAGCACGAGCAGGGGCGATATCGCCAAAACAATCATCGCGGGAACAAGGATGATGGCGGCCAGACCGCCAGCGGTGCCATCGTCGAACATGCCGAAGCCGCCGAAAAAGGCGATGGCCATGCTGATGCCGATGGTCACGATCAGCGGATAAAGCAGGTAGAACCCGCTGCGTCCGGTGTCATGCATCCGCCGCCACCCCGCCGAAAGGGTGGGGATCAGGACGATCAGGCTGAACAGGCTGGCCAGAGGCCCGTCGGATTCGACGGCCACCGTGTCGGGCGTGGTGGTGATGGAACCTGCCCCGAACACCAGGGCATCGAGCACGCCCAGAACAATCGAGGCCAGGATGATGAACAGCATGAACCACCAGTATTCACTGCGCGGGGCGCGGCCCGAAAAGGTGAAATACTTGCGAAAGCAGGTTTTGACGGACTGCTGGAAGGTCATGACAGGATGCTCCGGTGCCCTTCGATGAACGGGGCGGGCCCGCAGGCCCGGGACGGGATGCCAGCCAGGTGGGCCCTGGCGAGGCCAAGGGGGCGGCCCCGGGTGTCGGTGAGGGGCGCGATACAGCACTGGCGGCCGCGCGCCACGGGCATGGCCCGGGCGACGCGTGCCGCAGCGAAGGATATGGCCGCTTCCCTCATCGACATGGCGCTCAGCCGATGGCCTTCAGCACGGCTTCGCCGAGGCCCGCGGGGCTGTCGGCCACGGTGATGCCGGCCGATTTCATCGCTTCGATCTTGTCGTCGGCGCCGCCCTTGCCACCGGCGACGATGGCGCCGGCATGGCCCATGCGACGGCCCGGAGGGGCGGTGCGCCCGGCGATGAAGCCCGCGGTGGGCTTCCAGCGGCCCTTCTTGCGCTCGTCCGCCAGGAACTGCGCGGCTTCCTCTTCGGCGCTGCCGCCGATTTCGCCGATCATGATGATGCTCTGGGTTTCCTCGTCGGCCAGGAACATTTCCAGCACGTCGATATGCTCGGTCCCCTTGATGGGGTCGCCGCCGATGCCCACGGCCGTCGATTGGCCCAGGCCGCTGTCGCTGGTCTGTTTCACGGCCTCATAGGTAAGGGTGCCCGAGCGCGAAACAACACCGACGCTGCCGCGCTTGTGGATGTGGCCCGGCATGATGCCGATCTTGCATGCGTCGGGGGTGATGACGCCGGGGCAGTTGGGGCCGATCAGGCGGCTTGCGGTGCCTTCCAGCGCGCGCTTGACGCGCATCATGTCCAGCACCGGAATGCCCTCGGTGATGCAGATGATCAGCGGAATCTCGGCGTCGATCGCTTCCAAAATGGAATCGGCGGCGAAGGGGGGCGGCACGTAGATGACGCTGGCATTGGCGCCGGTCTTTGCCACCGCTTCGTGGCAGGAATTGAACACGGGCAGGTCAAGATGCGTCTGGCCGCCCTTGCCCGGCGTCACACCGCCGACCATTTTCGTGCCATAGGCGATGGCCTGTTCGCTGTGGAACGTACCCTGGCTGCCGGTGAAGCCCTGACAGATGACTTTGGTGTTTTCGTCTACGAGAATGGCCATGTTGGTTCCTTGGTCGGTGAAATGGATCAGCCGAGGCTGTGGGTGTCAGAAAAGCGCATCGTCATCCTCGACCAGCAGATCGAGGGCGCGCAGGGCGATCATCCCGGCCCCCGCCAGGATGAGAGAGCGCCCGATGGAGCCGGTGAGGTTGCCGGGCAGAACGGTGGCGACGCCGTCGCGCGTGTGCCGCGCCGCGCGCGCCAGGCCCTTGTCGCGGCCTTCGGTGCGGGGGCGGTCGGGCAGGGTAAGGGCGGCGGGGCGCCACTGGCGAAGTGCAAGGCCAATGCCCAGCATCGCCAGGCCCCAAAGCAGGGGGTTCATCTTCGGTTGGGGGGTCATGGTGCTGTTCCCTGTTGCGTGGTGTGCAGGGGACCAATCCGAAGAGACAGGGCAGAGTTCCGGACCATGGTCAGTTCACCTCCGGGGAAAGGCGGTCGACACCGATGGCGGTCCGGCCGTTGCGCAGGGTCACATGGACGACGGCGCGCCGTCCGCGCGGCAGATCGCGCCCCTCGATCAGGGCGGTGCCCGCTTCGGGCGCATGGGTAGGCGGCAGCATGCCGGCCGTGCCGAAAACCGGCGGCGTCTGCATCTGTTCGCGCAGGGCCGCGATGGCCTCGGCGGTGTGATCGCCATCGAAAGTGACTTCGCAGCGCCGGTCAGTGCCCGGATGGGCACCGGGCGCGGGGGCGATGGTGGTGTCATAGAAGGTGAGCGTGAAGGGCAGGGGGGCGCTTGCCGGTGTGCCCGACGTTTCGCGCATCCGCCGCTCGGCCTGCTCCTGCGTCATCCCCTTGGTGAAGCAATGGGCATTGAAGGCGCGGATGGCATCACGCGCCTCGCCCGCGTGGGCGGCGCTGCCTGCAAGACTGACCGCAAGGGCCAGCCCGTATGCTGCCTGTGCCGTCAAGATCCGTCCTCGCGACGAAGGGTCCGATCGAGATAGAGGGTCAGAAAGCCATCGCCCAGAACCACCATAGCCAGCGCATCGGTGCCAGGCAGCAATCCGGCGATCCAGTATTCGTGGTGATCGTCGCTGGGGAAGATCGTGTTCATCGGTGCGCCCACCGGTATGTCCTTGTTCATCGGGCCGCCGACGATGTCGAGATCGGGGAGGGCCGCCGTCCGCCGCAGGAACACTTCGTGCAAGAGCGCGGTTCTCATGTCAGGAGCGCTGCCCGTCATGTCGTTGAGGCTGAGCGTGCAAGTGCGCTCTTCGCGGGTGCCGACGGCGACAATGGACACGCTGACAGGCTGCCCTTCGATCAGGGTGTCGATGCTGGCCGATCTGCCGTCATCGGTCTGAAAGAACACCTTTTCGCCAACCGGGCCGGGGACGGGCAGGGATTTCGCAAATGTTTCGGGGTCGCTCAGCGCTGCCGGACATGTCTTGAGAAAAACATCCCAGGCGGCATCCGCGCGCGATGCCTCTTGCGCCGCCGCCGGAGCGGCAAGCGCCAAGGCCGTCAGGAGGGATGCCGCCCGCATCGCTTCAGCCCTTCACCGCCTTCACGATCTTCTCGGCACCGTCGCGCAGGTCGTCGGCGGCGATCACGTCAAGCCCGCTTTCGTTGATGATGCGCTTGCCTTCCTCGACGTTCGTGCCTTCCAGGCGCACCACCAGCGGCACCTTCAGGCCCACCTCCTTGACCGCCGAAACAACGCCCTCGGCAATCACGTCGCAACGCATGATGCCGCCGAAGATGTTCACCAGGATGCCCTTCACGTTCGGATCGCTGGTGATGATCTTGAACGCCTCGGTCACCTTTTCCTTGGTGGCACCACCGCCGACATCCAGGAAGTTGGCCGGCTCGGCGCCGTAAAGCTTGATGATGTCCATGGTTGCCATGGCCAGGCCCGCGCCGTTCACCATGCAGCCGATCTCACCATCCAGCGCGATATAGTTCAGGTCGTATTTGCTTGCTGCCAGTTCCTTGGAATCTTCCTCGGTCTCGTCGCGCAGGGCGGCGATGTCGGCGTGGCGGTACACGGCGTTGCCGTCGAACGAAACCTTGGCGTCCAGCACCTTCAGATCGCCCTTGTCGGTGACGATCAGCGGATTGATCTCGAGCATCTCCATGTCCTTCTCGACGAAGGCCTTGTAGAGCAGCCCCATCAACCCGACGCACTGCTTGACCTGCTGGCCCGACAGCCCCAGGGCAAAGGCGATGCGCCGCCCGTGGAATGCCTGATAGCCCGAGGCGGGATCGACGGCGAAAGAGAGGATCTTTTCAGGGGTCGATGCGGCGACCTCTTCGATGTCCATGCCGCCTTCGGTCGAGCAGACAAAGGAAATGCGGCTGGTCTGGCGATCGACCAGCAGGGCAAGATAAAGTTCGGTTTCGATGCCGCTGCCGTCTTCGATGTAGATGCGGTTCACCTGCTTGCCGGCCGGGCCGGTCTGGTGGGTCACCAGGGTGCGGCCCAGCATCTTCTTGGCCTCTTCGGCGGCTTCGGCGACGGATTTGGTCAGGCGGACACCGCCCTTGTCGCCGGCGTCGGCTTCCTTGAACTTGCCCTTGCCGCGCCCGCCGGCGTGGATCTGGGCCTTGACCACCCAGAGCGGTCCGTCAAGTTCGCCTGCTGCGCTTTTGGCTTCTTCGGCACGCAGGACGGCGCGCCCGTCGCTGACCGGGGCACCGTAGGATCGTAGCAGGGCCTTGGCCTGATATTCGTGAATGTTCATGGCATGCGGTCCCTTGTCATGGCTGTCGGTTGTCTTGTGCATGGCATGAGTTGCGAAAGGGTTTAAGGGGTATTTGCAACCGGCAGGGTGAATTGGCGGAAAATCCCGCTTTTGTGATCACACGCTCAAATGCTGTGATCACAAAAGAGGAAGGGACCGGGCGGGTGATTCGCGCGGTCCCTTCGGGAGCATTCTGCAATCTGACGCGGCCTTGGGCCAGCATCGTGCGGCATCACTGCGCTTGGGCAGGGGCGAACTGCTTGCCCGCAAGGGGGGCGCAGCTTTCGCCCTCATCGGCGATGGCAAAGCCCGCGTCGGACACCTCGATTTCGCATTCCAGCGGGAAGGCGTCGGTCGGGCCGCTGCCCGCGGGATCGCTGAGGGTGAGGGTCGTGCCGTCAAGGGTGTATTTGCCGCTCAGCCACTCGGCTTCCTCGTCCGTCGCCATCTGGAAGGTGCCGTCTTCGGAAAGCTGGGCCGTCACGCCGTCAGCCGTATAGCGACCGGGGGCAACCGTGGCGGCACCATCCTGGGCTTCGCCGCTGTCTGCTGCGGCTTCGTCCTTGGCGGGGTCAGCGCTTGCTTCTGCCTCGGCCTCATTGGCCTTGGCGTCTTCCTTGCTGGCATCGCTTTCGGCTTCGCCTTTCGCGTCCTCGGCCTCGGGGGCTTCATCTCCCTTGGCCGCATCGGATTCACCCGAGGCATCATTCTTCGCCTTGTCCGACTCGGTGGAAGCTTCTTCCTTGGCGTCGTCAGCCTTGGGTGCGTTTTCCTGCGTGGCGTCGGTTTTGCCGGCTTCTTCTTCCTTGGCTTTGGCAGGTTCGTCGGTGCCTTCGGTCTTGCCTTCCTCGGCCTTCGCGGCATCGTCTGTCTTGGTGCCCTCGGCTTTATCCGAAGCCTCCTGCTTCGCCTCGTCCGACCCGGCGGCCTCATCCTTGGCCGCGTCGCCTTCCTTGGCGGCAACGCCCTCGTCCGAGGACTGATCCTTCACCTCATCGGCCTTCTTCGACTTCTCTTCATCGCCCTTGGCGGCATCGGTCTTGCCAGCCTCAGTCTCGGCAGGCGCCGCCTTTTCATCGGTGCCCGGGGCCGCAGCGCCATCCTCGGAGATCTCCGAGGAAATGCGGCGTTCGATTTCGGCCAGCTTCTTGGAGCGGTCAGCGACAGATTCGGTCAGTTCCGTCAGGGTCGACTGCAACTCGGTGCGCTGGCTTTCGATCGCCGCCACGTCCTTCGTCAGGTTGTCGAGGCGCTTGGTGGCCTGATCGACCTCGGTGGTCAGGGTCGTGGATTGCGCGGTCAGGGTCGCGGTTTCGTCACGGGCGGCGGTCAGCTTTTCGTTGACCTCGGCCAGTTCGCTGCGGGCTTCGTTCAGGCTGCTTTCGGTCTTGGCGGCCTCTTCGGTCAGGCGGGCGGTCTCGTCGCTCATCTGCGACAGGGCCTCCTGCTGCTCGGCTTCGCGGGCACGGGCCTCTTCCACGCGGGCGTTGATCTCGGTCAGCTCATCGTTCTGCTCAGAGATGGTTTTCTGCAACTCGGCGCTGCGGTCTTCGAAACCGGCAAGTTCCTCGCGCAGGGGGGCCAGTTCGTCCTGGATGGCCTGTTCCTCGGCCTGGGTGGTTTCAAGCTGGCTTTGCAGATCGCCCTGGCGGGCTTCAAGATCGGCAACCTCGGCGCTCAGGGCATCGACATTTTCCTGCGCGCTGTCCCGCTGGGCGGTCAACTCCTCGACCTCGGGCGTCAGTTCCGCGATCTGGGTGTTCAAATCCTCGACACTGCCAGAGGCGCTGCGTTGCTCTTCAAGGGATTGGGTGGCCGCGTCGCGTTGCGACAGCGCGGCCGTCACTTCGTCCGACATGCGGTTCTGCTGAACGAACAGATAGAGTGCCGCAAGCCAGCCGACGACGGCCACGGCGACGGCTATGCCTGTCGTCCCGTTGAACCCGCCACTGGATTTTTCCTGATCCGCCATGTTTCGATGTCTCCCCTTTTGAGCAGCTCTCGGCGCCCCGATCCGGCGCCCGTGATAGAGGGGAGCGAAAAGCGCACCCCGAGGGCGCATCGTCGTCGCCCCTTGCAAAGATAATGACCGGGGCAGGCCGAAGTTCCAAGGCTTCAGGCGATATTCGGAGAGTGGCAACGCAAAAGGGCGCCCCGCGGGGCGCCCTTTCGGTCGGTCGTCAGCGTGGCCGTGGCTCAGGTAAGCGAGCTGTCGATGCCCTTGCAGGCCTCGACCAGGCCCTTGACCGCATCGACCGACTTGTCGAACATCGCCTGCTCTTCCTTGTTCATGCGAATGTCGATCACACGCTCGACACCGCCGGCGCCGATCACGGTGGGCACGCCGACGTACATTCCCTTGAGCCCAAGCGCGCCATCGACATAGGCCGCGCAGGGCAGAACGCGCTTCTGGTCCTTCAGGAAGGCTTCGGCCATCTCGATCGCGCTGGTGGCGGGGGCATAGAAGGCGCTGCCGGTCTTCAGCAGGCCGACGATTTCGGCACCGCCGTCACGGGTGCGCTGGATGATGGCGTCCATCTTGTCCTGCGTGGTCCAGCCCATTTCAACCAGGTCAGGGAGGGGAATGCCGCCCACGGTGGAATAGCGCGCCAGCGGCACCATGGTGTCGCCGTGTCCGCCCAGCACGAAGGCGGTCACGTCCTTCATCGAGACATTGAATTCCAGCGACAGGAAGTGGCGGAAGCGGGCGGAATCCAGAACCCCGGCCATGCCGCAGACCATGTTGTGGGGCAGGCCCGAGAACTCGCGCAGCGCCCAGACCATGGCGTCCAGCGGGTTGGTGATGCAGATGACAAAGGCGTTCGGCGCGTGCTTGGCGATGCCTTCGCCGACCGACTTCATGACCTTGAGGTTGATGCCCAGAAGATCGTCGCGCGACATGCCCGGCTTGCGGGGGACGCCGGCGGTGACGATGCAGACATCCGCGCCCGCGATCTCGGAGTAGTCGTTGGCGCCCGTCACGCTGGCATCGAATTTTTCCGACGGACCGGAGGATGCGATATCCAGAGCCTTGCCCTGGGGGGTGCCTTCGGCAATGTCGAACAGGACGACATCGCCAAGTTCCTTGATGGCGGCGAGATGGGCGAGCGTGCCGCCGATCTGACCGGCGCCGATGAGGGCGATCTTGGGTCTTGCCATGGAAGTGATCTCCGATCTGGTGTGGTGTCGCCCGGTTGGGTAGCGATTTGGCGCAGCCCGTGCAAGCCTGCCGCGCCGCGGCACGGGGCGATGACGGGTGGCCCCCCGAAGATGTTGGCGCTAAAGCGGTGGCGTATCTGGGGTTTCGGGCAGGACGCACAAGTTGGAACTGGACATCACATTTTTTGCCTTCGCCATTCCGGCCGTTCTGTTTGCCGGGGTGTCGAAGGGCGGTTTTGGTTCGGGTGCGGCCTTTGCCGCGGCCCCGCTGCTGGCGTTGATTCTGCCTCCGGCCCAGGCCATCGGTCTGATGTTGCCGCTGCTCATGATCATGGATGTGACGGCCCTGCGCGCCTTCTGGCGGCGGTGGAACTGGCCCGTGGCGCGGGTGATGATGATCGGCGCCGTGCCCGGTGTGGTGCTGGGCGCGGGGCTTTACAGTGTCGCCAATGCCGATGTGCTGCGGTTCCTGATCGGGTCGGTGGCGATAGGGTTCGTGGCCTATCAACTGGCCCGCGCCCGCGGCTGGCTGCGGCTGGAGGGGCGGCGGCCCTTTCCCGGGGCCGGATATTTCTGGGGCGGGATGGCCGGGTTTACCAGCTTCATCAGCCACGCCGGCGGCCCGCCCGCGGCGGTTTACCTGCTGACGCGGGGCCTGGACAAGACGACCTACCAGGCGACGACCGTTCTCGTCTTCACGGCGATCAACCTTTACAAGTCCGGCTTTTACTTCGCGCTTGGCATCTTCACCGCCGATACGCTTTGGGCGGGGGTGTTCCTGGTGCCGGTGGCCTTTGGCGGTGTCTTCCTGGGGGTCTGGCTGCACAAGGTGGTGTCCGAGAAGTTCTTCTTCGGGATTACCTATGTGTTCCTGACGATCACCGGCGCCAAGTTGATCTTCGACGCGCTGACCTGAAGGCGCGTCGCGGAAGCCTAGGCCGGGTTGCCGGCCGGGACGGGCGATTCTGCCAGGTTCTCGAAGGCATGGCCCGAGGCCGCGATGCAGGACAGGCCCGCAGCGGTGGAGACCACGATGCTCCAGGTGCCGGTTTCGGTCGAGGCGAAAACCTCGACCACCTGGTTGGGGCCGGCCAGCCCGATGGATTGGCGGGTTTCGCCGAACTGCGCGCTCAGCTTTTCCACCACCACGGCGCGCGGTGCACAGTTGCGCGACTGGGCAAGGGCGTGATCGGTGGCAAGGAACAGCGCACCCAGCGCAAGAAAGGCGGCGGCAATTTCACGTTTCATGAAGTGTCTCCTTGATACGAAGTGGCGCGCCGATGCCGGAACCGCCCGATCACGACGCCTGCCGCCAGCCTGCGCGCAGCATCGCAAAGAGTGGTTAACGCGCCGTTCGCGCCCATTTCTGCGATGCGGCATCTTTGGGGTTGCAGAATGGTGCGTTTGCGGGCTTTCTGGCGCAATATAATTACGGAGATCGCCATGTCCGCCACGTCACGCCCCCTACGCTCGGTCCTTTACGTTCCGGCCTCGAACGAACGGGCGCTGCAAAAGCTGCGGGATCTGCCCACCGATGCCGTGATCTTCGATCTTGAAGATGCCGTGGCCCCCGCGGCCAAGGCCGACGCGCGCGGCACGCTTGTCTCCACGCTGGCCTGGGGCTTTGGTGCGCGCACAACCATGGTGCGGATCAACGGGTTCGACACCGAATGGGCCGATGACGACCTGCACGCCATCGCCCCCGCCGCGCCCGAGGCGATCCTGCTGCCCAAGGTGAACGGCCCCGAGGACATCAAGAAACTGTCGGCCCGGCTGGACGCCCGGCCCGAAACCCGAGAGACGGCGATCTGGGCGATGATGGAAACCTGCGAAGGCATCCTGAACGCCGCCGCCGTGGCCCGCGCCCCGCGCATGGCGGGATTCGTCATCGGCACCAACGACCTGGCGCGCGAGTTGGGCTGTGCCACCGGCGGCGACCGCATGGAGATGATGATGGCATTGCAGACCTGCCTGATGGCGGCGCGGGCGGCGGGCATCGCCTGTGTCGATGGCGTCTACAACGCCTTCCGCGACGAAGAGGGCCTGCGCGCCGAGTGCGAACAGGGCCGCGCCCTGGGGATGGATGGCAAGACGCTGATCCACCCGGCACAGGTGGCGGTGGCCAACGGTATCTTCGCGCCTTCGCCCGAGGCGCTGGACCTGGCCCGCCGCCAGATCGAAGCCCACGATGCCGCCATCGCCGCCGGGCAGGGTGTGGCCGTTCTGGACGGGCGCATCGTCGAGAACTTGCATATCGTCACCGCAAAGGCGACCTTGGCCAAAGCCGAAGCCATTGCCACGTTGGAGAACTCATGATCCTCATCATCCTTGGCCTGATCCTGTGGTCGGGCGCCCATTTCTGGAAACGAATTTCACCCGACAGCCGCGCCGCTATGGGCGACAAGGGCAAGGGCATCGTCGCGATTGTTTCGGTGATCGGGATCGTGCTGATGGTGATCGGCTATCGCGGGGCCGAGGGCGCGTTCTATTGGGGTCGCTCTCCGGCGATGACGGGCATCAACAACCTGTTGATGCTGTTTGCCTTCTATCTTTTCGCGGCCAGCGGGGCGAAGACGCGGATCACCCGCTTCATCCGCCACCCGCAGCTGACGGCAGTCAAGGTCTGGGCGATCGCGCACCTTCTGGTGAACGGCGATACGCCCTCGTTCGTGCTGTTCGGCGGGCTTCTGGCCTGGGCCGTGGCCGAGGTGATCGTGATCAACCGCGCCGTGCCGAATCCGGCCCCCGCCCATCCGGTTCCGGTAAAGAAGGAAGTGACTGCGGCAATCGCGGCCATCGTCGCCTTTGCCGTCGTGTCGGGCATCCACATTCTGTTGGGAGTGAACCCCTTTGGCTGAACACACCATTTATCGGTTGCTGACCGGCGATGACACCTCGGAATTCTGTCACAAGGTCTCGCTTGCGATGAGCAAGGGGTGGGTGCTGCACGGCTCGCCCGCCTATGCCTTTGACCAGGCGAACGGCGTGATGCGTTGCGCCCAGGCGGTCACCAAGGTGATCGATAAACCCTATGACCCCGACATGAAACTGGGCCATCAGTGAGCGGCAAGACCAACCCGGGGCGGTTCTTCGAGGATTACCGCCTTGGCGAGGTGATCGACCACGCGGTGCCCCGCACGGTCGGGGCCGGGGAAAGGGCGCTTTATCACGCGCTTTATCCGGCGCGGGGGGCGCTCTATTCCTCGGACCGGTTCGCAATGGCCTGCGGTCTGCCCGCTGCGCCGCTGGACGATCTGATCGCGTTCCACGTGGTTTTCGGCAAGACGGTGCCCGATATTTCGCTGAACGCCATCGCCAACCTCGGCTATGCCGAGGGGCGGTGGCTGGCCCCCGTCTGGCCGGGCGACACGCTGCAAAGCCGGTCCGAGGTGATCGGGCTGAAGCAGAATTCCAACGGCAAATCCGGCGTGCTCTGGGTGCGCACAACCGGCACCAACCAGCACGGCACGCCGGTGCTGAGCTATGTGCGCTGGGTCATGGTGCGCCGCCGCGCACCGGGCGAGGCGCCGGAAACGGTGATCCCCGACCTTGCCCTCCATGTCGCCGCTGCCGACCTGGTTCTGCCCGGGGGGCTGGATTTCACCGGCTACGATTTCACCCAGGCCGGTGAGCCGCACCGCTGGAGTGACTATGCCGTCGGCGAGGTGATCGACCATGTCGATGGCGTGACCATCGAAGAGGCCGAACACATGCTAGCCACGCGCCTGTGGCAGAATACCGCGAAGGTGCATTTCGATGCCTCCCAGCGCGAGGGCGGCCGGCTGATCTATGGTGGCCATGTCATATCGTTGGCCCGTGCGCTGAGTTTCAACGGGCTGGCCAATGCCCAGATGATCGTGGCGCTGAATGGCGGTGCCCATGCCAACCCTTGCGTGGCGGGGGATACGGTGCGCGCCTGGTCACAGGTTCTGGACCTGGCCGAGACGACGGCGCCGGGCGTCGGGGCGATCCGACTGCGCACCGTCGCCGTGAAAGGAGACGGGCAGGGGGTGAAGGACGAGGCCGGCCGCTATCTGCCCCATGTCCTGCTGGACCTGGACTATTGGGCGGTGATTCCCCTTTGACGGTGCCGCCGGGCGAGAGTGCGGGCGCCTCCGGCGGGAGTATTGGAAGGCAAGAAAGAGGGGGTGGGGCGCGGCCCGTCCTCTTGTGATCACAAAAAATCTGCCCGTGATCACGAAAATGCGCGATCCAGGGGAAAGCGGCGAAATGTGGCCGGAAAATCGCCGTGGGGTCGTGACTTGGGCACGGTAACGGGCGTAAGGTGCGCCGAAAGCTACCATTGGCCCGATCGGGGCGGTGCGCAATACGAGGATTTTTCCATGGCAGACGTTAACCGCGGCAACCGGCCCCTGTCGCCACACCTGAGCATCTACCGCCCCCAGCTGACCTCGATGACGTCGATCCTGACGCGGATCACCGGCAACGCGATGCTGGTTGCGGCGCTGCTGATCGTGTGGTGGTTCCTGGCTGCGGCGACATCGCCCGATGCCTTTGCCACCGCGGATGGCTTCATCACCAGCTGGTTCGGCGATCTGGTGATGTTCCTGTCGGTTTGGGGCCTTTGGTATCACACGCTGGCGGGGCTGCGGCATCTCTATTGGGACACGGGCCGGGGGTACGAAGTGGAATTCGCCGAGAAGCTGGGCTGGGGCTGCATCGGCGGTTCTGTCCTTCTGACGCTGTTGACCGTGGCCCTGGTGTAGGAGCGAGTAACATGAGATTTCTGACAGATCGCAAGCGGGCCGTGGGCCTTGGGTCGGCAAAATCGGGAACGGCGCATCACTGGTCGATGACGATCAGCTCGGTTGCCCTGATCATCCTGGTGCCGCTTTTCGTTTTCACCTTCGGCCCGATGCTGGGCCGCCCGCACCTTGAGGCGCTGGATTATTTCTCGCGCCCCTTCCCGGCCATCGTCGCGGCGCTGACCATCGCGGTGGGGTTCATGCACTTCAAGAACGGCGCGCAGGTGCTGATCGAGGATTATACCGGCGGACTGACGCGCAAGGCGCTGATCATCGGCGTGATCTGCCTGTCCTACGCGGCGGCGGCGACCGGCCTTTTCGCAATCGCACGCATCGCGCTCTGACGCCAACGCACGGGAGTTCGGCCTATGGCTGCTTATGAATACGAAACGCACGAATATGATGTTGTGGTCGTGGGGGCGGGCGGTGCGGGCCTGCGCGCGACGCTGGGGATGGCCGAACAGGGCCTGCGCACCGCCTGCGTGACCAAGGTTTTCCCGACGCGCAGCCACACCGTGGCGGCCCAGGGCGGCATCGCCGCAAGCCTGTCGAACATGGGCCCCGACAACTGGCAGTGGCACATGTACGACACGGTGAAGGGGTCGGACTGGCTGGGCGATACGGATGCCATGGAATACCTGGCCCGCGAGGCGCCCAAGGCGGTTTACGAGCTTGAGCATTACGGCGTGCCCTTCTCGCCCACCGAAGAGGGCAAGATCTATCAGCGCCCCTTCGGCGGCCACACCACCGAATTCGGTGAAGGCCCCCCGGTGCAGCGCACCTGTGCCGCCGCCGACCGGACCGGCCATGCGATCTTGCACACGCTTTACGGCCAGAGCCTGAAGCAGAAGGCGAAGTTCTATATCGAGTATTTCGCCATCGATCTGATCATGTCCGACGATGGCGTCTGCCAGGGCGTGTTGTGCTGGAAGCTGGACGATGGCACATTGCACCTTTTCGCGGCCAAGATGGTGGTTCTGGCCACCGGTGGCTATGGTCGGGCGTATTTTTCCGCCACCTCGGCGCATACCTGCACCGGCGATGGCGGCGGCATGACGGCCCGGGCCGGTCTGCCGCTGCAGGATATGGAGTTCGTGCAGTTCCACCCCACCGGGATCTACGGCGCCGGCTGTCTGATCACCGAGGGCGCGCGGGGCGAGGGCGGATACCTGACCAACTCCGAGGGTGAGCGGTTCATGGAACGCTATGCCCCCACCTACAAGGATCTGGCCAGCCGCGACGTGGTCAGCCGCTGCATGACCATGGAGATCCGCGAAGGGCGCGGCGTGGGCAAGGACGGCGATCACATTCACCTGAACCTGAACCACCTGCCGAAAGAGGCGCTGCACGAACGCCTGCCCGGAATCTCGGAATCCGCCCGCATCTTTGCCGGCGTGGACGTGACCAAGGAGCCGATCCCGGTTCTGCCCACGGTTCACTACAACATGGGCGGCATCCCGACAAATTACTGGGGTGAGGTTCTGGCGCCGACGGCGGACAAGCCCGACAATATCAGCCCCGGTCTGATGGCCGTGGGCGAGGCGGGCTGTGCGAGCGTGCACGGGGCGAACCGGCTTGGCTCGAACTCGCTGATCGACCTTGTGGTCTTCGGGCGGGCCGCGGCCATTCGCGCGGGTGAGATCGTCGATCCGTCAACGCGGGTGCCGACGCCGAACCAGCGTTCGGTTCAGGCGGCGCTGTCGCGCTTCGACGGGCTGCGCTATGCCAAAGGCCATGTGCCGACCGCCGAACTGCGCCTTGAGATGCAGAAGACCATGCAGCAGGACGCCGCCGTTTTCCGCACCGACAAGACGCTGGAGGAAGGCCGCCAGAAGATGAACGAGGTCGCGGCCAAGCTGAACGACATCAAGGTGACCGATACCTCGATGATCTGGAACAGCGACCTGATGGAGACGCTGGAGCTGGAAAACCTGATGCCCAACGCCGTGGCCACCATCACGGCGGCGGCGGCGCGCAAGGAAAGCCGGGGCGCCCATGCCCACGAGGATTATCCCGACCGTGACGACGAGAACTGGCGCAAGCACAGCCTGGTCTGGTTCAAGGGGCAGGAGGCATCGCTGGGCTATCGCGGCGTGCATCTGCAACCCCTGACAAGCCACAACGACGGCGGGATCGACCTGAAGAAGATCGCGCCCAAGAAGCGGGTGTACTGATGCGCCGGGGGCTTGCCATCTTGGCCGCGCTGGGGGCGTCGGTGCTGTTTGCCGCGCCATCCTTTGCGGGCGGGCGCGGTGAGATCACCTGCCCGATCGGATATGTCATGCGGAACGAGGGCGGCTCGCTCGTCTGCCGCGATGCCGGGCGTTATGGTGTCGTGCGTGAGAGCGTGGTCCTTTCGACAACCCCGTCCGCTCCGGTGCGTCCGGTGGTGACGGCGCACGCCACGCCGCGCCATGCCATCTGCGGCTATCCGTACCGGCCTTCGGATTCGGCGTTTTCGGGCGGTTCGGGTTACATCATCAAGGATGATGTCCGCCGGGCGTACGGTTGCTGATGAAACACCTCGCACCATGTCTTGTCGTCATGGCCGGGCTGCTTGCGGCCTGCGCGCCCATCTCGCCGGAACTGGCGGCGCGCCAGTGCGAAGAGCGCGCGCGTGCGGCCGATGGCGTGACCGGCGAAGTCGGCATCGGGATCGGCACCGGCGGGGCGCGCAGCAAGGTGAAACTGGGTGTCAGCAGCGACATCTTCCGCCAGCGCGACCCCTACCAGGTCTATGATAGTTGCGTGCGCGAAAAATCGGGGCAGGGGCCAATCCGGCCTCTGGTGTTGTAATGAGAGCTTTGCTGATTCTTTCCCTTCTGGCCGTTGCAGGCTGTGCGCTGCCCACCCGCGACGAGGTGACCCGCGCGGCGGCGAAATCGGCGATCCGCCCGGTTCTGGCGCAGAAACTGCCCGGTGTTCCGATCGAACCGGCCAGCGACTGCGTGATCGACAACGCCAATTCGCCCGAGCTTCTGGCTCTGGCCTCGGACAGCCTGACGGGCGCGACGGCCAGCACCGTGGAAACCGTAAGCGGCATCCTGTCGCGCCCGGCCACAATTCAATGTCTGGCGACCCAAGGTCTGCCCGCCCTGCTTAGATAGGAGCCCACCCATGGTTCAACTGACCCTGCCCAAGAACAGCCGCATCCGCACCGGCAAGACATGGCCCAAGCCCGAGGGCGCGACGAACCTGCGCAAGTTCAGCATCTATCGCTGGAATCCCGATGACGGCGAAAACCCCCGTGTCGACAATTACTTCGTCGATATGGACACCTGCGGTCCGATGGTTCTGGATGCCCTCATCAAGATCAAGAACGAGATCGACCCGACGCTGACCTTCCGCAGGTCGTGCCGCGAGGGGATCTGCGGCAGCTGCGCCATGAACATCGACGGGATCAACACGCTGGCCTGCATCTATGGCATGGACGAAATCAAGGGCGACGTGAAGATTTACCCGCTTCCCCACATGCCCGTGGTCAAGGACCTGATCCCCGACCTGACCCATTTCTATGCCCAGCATGAAAGCGTGATGCCTTGGCTGGAAACCACCACGACCCGGCCCGCCAAGGAGTGGAAGCAGAGCATCGAGGACCGCAAGAAGCTGGACGGTCTTTATGAATGCGTGATGTGCGCCTGCTGCTCCACCTCCTGCCCGTCCTACTGGTGGAACGGCGACCGCTATCTTGGCCCTGCCGCGCTGCTCCATGCCTATCGCTGGATCATCGACAGCCGCGATGAGGCGACGGGCGAGCGGTTGGACGATCTGGAAGACCCGTTCAAGCTTTACCGGTGCCACACCATCATGAACTGCGCCAAGACCTGCCCCAAGGGCCTGAACCCGGCGCGGGCCATCGGCCAGATCAAGAAACTGATGGTCGAACGCACCATCTGACGCTTGGGGGCGGGCGGAACTTTGCCGGTCCGCCCCTTGTACCTGCGCTCTGGCACATTGCCCCTTGCCGCCGGACCGTGAGGCGGCATTCTGCCTTTCTGGACAAGGGGGCATGACATGCTGAGATCTGCGGGCTTTCGTTTTCTGATCGTCGGGCTTTTGGCCCTGTTCATGTTCATTCCGCTGTTTTTCGTCGGCGAGATCGTGGGCGAGCGGGCGGAATATTCGCGCCGCACCATCGAGGATGTCGGGCAGGAGTGGGGCGGGCGGCAGGTGATTGCCGGCCCGCGCCTTGTCTTGCCGCTGGAAGGCCCCCTGACCCGGACGGAACGGCGCGAGATCCTTGATCCGGCCACCGGGCTGACGCGGATCGAATCCGTCGACGTGGTGGAAATTGCGCGGCGCGGCGCGATCTATATCTACCCCGAGCGTTTCGACGCCACCATCACCACCGAAAGCGAAATCCGTCACCGGGGCCTGTTTGACGTGCCCGTCTATACCGCGCTGGCCGACATGGGCTTTGCCTTGGACCCATCGGGCGCCCAGGCATTGCTGCAGGAGGGCGAGCGTATCCTGTGGGATCAGGCCGCCCTTGACCTGAGCCTGACGTCGAACCGGGCCCTGCGCGGTGTGGCAAGTCTGAAGGTGGGCGAAAGGGAGGTGCCGCTTGAGCCACGCGCGGCGGGCGAAACCGGTGGGATCATCGCCGCCCTGGGCGATCCGCGCGATCTGGGCGCGATGACCCTGAAGCTGGGCTTCAACGGCGCCGAACAGCTGATGATCGCCCCGGTCGGCCGCAACAGCACCATCGAGATGGACAGCGACTGGCCCCATCCCAGCTTTTCCGGCGCCTTCCTGCCCGATGGGTCGGAGGTGGGCGAGGATGGGTTTTCCGCTCGCTGGACCATCCCGCACCTGGCCCGGGCCCTGCCGCAGATGTCGCGCGACGACAATGACCGCATCGCCCGAAGTGAAGCCCTGGGCGTGCGGTTCTTCCAGCCCAACGATTTTTATCAGAAGGCCTATCGTGCGGCGCGATACGGCATTCTTTTCATCGCCCTGACCTTCCTGTCGGTCCTGCTGATCGAGAACCGCCAGGGGGCGCCCGCACATCCGGTGCAATACATCCTGATCGGACTGGCGCAGTCGGTCTTTGTCCTACTGATGGTCGCCTATGCCGAACAGATCGGCTTCGGGGCGGCCTATGGCCTTTCGGCGGGGGCGACCATCGCGCTTCTGGTGCTGTTCGGGGCCTGGGGGTTGAAACTGGGGCGGCGGACGCTGGTTCTGGGGCTGATGCTGGTGGTGCTTTACGGCGTGTTGTACCTGATCCTGCAAAGTGCGGATTACGCGCTGCTGGCCGGGTCGACGCTGGCCTTCGGCGCATTGGCCGGAACCATGTATGCCACCCGCAACGAAGATTGGTATGGCCCTGCCAAGGCCGGCCCGCGCAAGCCGCTGTTCGGCGGCACCCGCGCGGAGGAGAAACCCGAAGGCGGGGCGGGGGTGGTCAGTTCAGACGCTGAACCGCCCCGCTTGCCCGATCAATGATCCAGCGGACGGGCAGGGTGGGGCAGCAGCGCGGCTCGCCCGGGCCCTGCATGGTGGTTGTCACCTCGATCCGGTCGGGCAGGATGACATGTTCGCGCGGGTCAAGGCCGAACAGGCCCGGAACCGATGTTGTCATCCCCCAGCCCGAACCGGACCGGTTGAAAACGCCCACGGAAATGCCGGTGCTGCCGGCCGAGCCGACGATGACCGGATAGACGACGCCAAGGGCCGTCGTGGCCGCTTCGGGATCAACACTGTCAGGAAGCCAGTAGGACCCGGCCAGCGGTTCGCCGGGCGCCAGGGCGTTCAGCAGCATCTGGTCAAGGTTGCCCCAACCCTGTTGGGCCGATGCGGGCAGGGCAAGTGTCAGGGAAAGCAGGGCAGCGGCGATAAGGCGCATGGGACGGCTCCGGTGGCTTCCGAGGGAGTGCCAGCAGGATCGCAACCGGTGGGCTGTTCGTCAATGATGGCGGGAATGGGCCGGAGGCAGGGCGACTGCCTTTCATCATTCGCGGACAAGGATTGGTCCGCAATCTGTCATTTCAACCTTGCCGCGGGCGAATATTGTCAAGGCAACGTGCGGTTGCAAATTCTGTTATTAAGATATTTCAATTGGTGATTTTCCGGGCGCATCGCATATTATTTGACGCGGGGTAATGGCCATTCGCGGAATGCAGCTTTGCCAATTCCCAATGTCGCGCAATCCGGCCTGACCCAGGGGCAGATTGGCAATTGATCCAACCAATCAGGGTCGGATCTGGCGCCGGCAGGGGTGGCCCTGCCGGCGCCAGACCATGTTCTCAGATCTCGAAGTCTTCCAGTGGCTTGCCAGCGGCCAGCGCTTCCTTGATCCATGCGGGCTGGCGGCCGCGGCCTGTCCAGGTCTGGACCGGGTCTGCCGGATTGCGATACTTCGGCGGGTTCTTCTGACCGGCCTTGCGGCTTTTCTTCTCGTTGCCCAGAAGTTCGTCCAGCGAGTATCCGTGCTGTTTCGCGGTGGCTTCTGCGGCGGCGCGGGCTTCGGCTTTGCGGCGGCTGTCAAGAGTATCGATAGCGTTCTCCACTTCGGCACGCAACTTCAGCAACTCCGCACGGGAGAGTTTATCAAGTTCCATAACTGTTCCAATCGTTCAATACGCCCGTACAATGAGCGCCGTTCCGTGGTTGTTGTTTTACATTGAACCCTGATTGGCAAGAATAAATTGGCCAAATCTGAAACGATAGGCGGAGAACGGCGCGCAAGTGGCGAACCTGCCACCTAGGCAGCCGCAATGCGGCATTCGGCCAGGGCGATGATCTGGCCCATGATATCGTTCAAACGAAAATCCTTTGGCGTATAGATTTGCGCAACGCCCATTGCGTGCAATTCTGCAGCGTCCGATTCGGGGATAATGCCGCCAACGATCACGGGAATGCTCTCGTATCCTTCTGCGCGCAATTGGCCGATCAATTCCCGGACAAGTTGAATATGGCTTCCCGACAGGATCGACAGGCCTATGACATGGGGCCGATTTTCGATCACCGAGGCCAGAATGTCGCCGGGCGTAAGGCGGATGCCGTCGTAGGTCGTCGCCATGCCGCAATCGCGGGCGCGGGCGGCGATCTGTTCGGCGCCGTTGGAATGGCCGTCCAACCCCGGCTTGGCCACCAGCAGGGAAAGGCGCCGCCCCAGCCTGGCCGAAACGGCATCGACCTCGGCGCGCAACCTGTCCAAGCCCTCGACCCGGTTCGACGGATTGCGCGACACGCCGGTCGGCCCGCGATATTGGCCAAAGGCGGCGCGGATCATGTCGCCCCATTCGCCGGTTGTTGCGCCGGCCCGGGCCGCGCGGATGCTGGGGGGCATGATGTTCGCCCCCGAGGCGGCGGCGGCGCGCAGCTCTTCGAGCGCGGCTTGCGCCGCTTTCTCATCGCGGGCGGCGCGCCAGGCCTGCAGGCGGGCGATCTGGTCGGCCTCGGCGCCCTTGTCGGCGGCCATCACCGCATCGTCGCCCGCAATCAGGGGCGATGCTTCGCCGGTGGTGAACCGGTTGACGCCGACAACCGGAGTCTCTCCGCTTTCGATGCCTGCAAGCCTTGTGCCGTTGCTGTCGACAAGGCGTGACTTCATGTATTCGATGGCCTTCACCGCGCCGCCCATGCCGTCGATCAGCGCCAGTTCATCCCGCGCACCGGATTTCAGCGTTTCGACCCGGGCGGCGATCGCCGGGTTGCCATCGAACAGGTCGCCGTATTCCAGAAGATCGGTTTCATAGGCCAGGATCTGCTGCATCCGCAGGCTCCATTGCTGATCCCAGGGGCGGGGCAGGCCGAGAGCCTCGTTCCAGGCGGGCAATTGCACGGCGCGGGCGCGGGCGTTCTTCGACAGGGTGACGGCCAGCATTTCGATGAGAATGCGATAGACGTTGTTTTCCGGCTGCTGTTCGGTCAGCCCCAGCGAATTCACCTGAACCCCATAGCGGAAACGGCGATAGCGCGCATCGGTCACGCCATAGCGTTGAAGGCAGATCTCATCCCAGAGCTCGGCAAAGGCGCGCATCTTGCACAGCTCGGTGACAAAGCGGATGCCGGCATTCACGAAGAACGAAATGCGCCCCACCATGTCGGGAAAGTGCTCGGGCGCCACCTTGCTGCGCAGATCGTCGAGAACGGCTGTGGCGGTGGCCAGGGCAAAGGCCAGTTCCTGCTCGGGTGTCGCCCCGGCCTCTTGCAGGTGGTAGGAACAGACGTTCATCGGGTTCCACCGGGGCAGATGTTCTCGGGTGTAGGCGGCCACGTCGGTAATCATCCGCAGGCTGGGTTCGGGGGCGGTGATGTAGGTGCCGCGCGACAGGTATTCCTTGATGATGTCGTTCTGGACCGTGCCTTGCAGAGCTGCGATCTCGGCGCCCTGTTCCTCGGCCACGGCGATGTAGAGCGCAAGAAGCCAGGGCGCGGTGGCGTTGATCGTCATCGAGGTGTTCATCAGGTCCAGCGGGATATCGGCAAAGAGTGCCCGCATGTCGCCCAGGTGCGCGACCGGAACGCCGACCTTCCCGACCTCGCCGCGGGCAAGAACGTGGTCGCTGTCGTATCCTGTCTGGGTGGGCAGATCGAAGGCGACCGAGAGGCCGGTCTGCCCCTTGGCCAGATTTCCACGGTAAAGCGTGTTCGAGGCCCGCGCTGTCGAATGGCCGGCATAGGTGCGAAACAACCAGGGCGCGTCGCGGGTGGGGGCGTCGGTCATGTCAGCCTCGTGCGTAATAAAATTACCATATTGGATTGATAGGCGTAATTTTGTGAGCGCGTCAACCGCTGCGCTGCGGCACGGTTCGTATTCCCCGACGTCCGTGCACGAGGGATTGAGATTTACGCATGCGCGCGAACCTGCCAGTTTCACGCCATGTTCAGACCGGTCGAACTCCCGCTGTGGCTGCTGCTGTTGATCCTGCTTTTCGCGGCGGTCACCTTTGCCACCCATTTCATCAACCCCACGGTGCGCTGGTTCTTCCGGGGCCGGATGGAGCGGGCCGTTGCCCGGCTGAACCAGCGTCTGCAGGTTCCGATCCAGCCATTCAAGCTGGCGCGCCGTCACGACACGATCCTGCGGCTGAGCTATGACCCCGAGGTGACACAGGCGGTGGCCGATCACGCCCGCGAAACCGGCCTGCGCGAGGATGCGGCCTTTGCCCTGGCCCAGAAATACGCGCGCGAGATCGTGCCGTCGTTCAGTGCCTCGGCCTACTTCGGCTTTGCCATCCGGGCGGCCCGCTGGTTGTCCACCTCGTTGTTCCGGGTGCAGGTGCAGGCCGAGCGCGAGGATTTGCTGCGCGGCATCGACCCCGACTCGACCATCGTTTTCGTGATGAACCATCGCAGCAACATGGATTACGTGCTGGTCACCTGGCTGGCGGGCAACCGCTCGGCGCTGTCCTATGCGGTGGGGGAATGGGCGCGGGTCTGGCCGCTGTCGGCGCTGATCCGGGCGATGGGGGCGTTCTTCATAAGGCGGCGGTCCCGCAATGCGCTCTATCGTCGGGTGCTGGCGCGCTATGTCCAGATGGCGACGGCGGCGGGGGTGACCCAGGCCATGTTCCCCGAGGGGCGCCTGTCACTGACCGGAGCCGTGGGCACGGCACGGATGGGGCTGCTGAGCTATATCGTCGAGGGGCAGAACACGGGGCGCGACGTGGTCTTCGTGCCGGTGGCGCTGAACTATGATCAGGTGCTGGAAGATCGCATCCTGGTGCGTGCGGCATCGCAGAAAGCCAGCGAGCGGCGCTTTCGCGGCTCGATCGTCAGCAATGCTGTCTTTGTCCTGCAATGGACGCTGCGCCGGATCACCGGCAAGGCCCGGCGGTTCGGCGTCGCGGCGGTGGCCTTCGGTGCGCCGCTGGCGCTGTCATCGGTGCCGATGGGGCCGGGGCGGATCGAAACGGTGGCCGGCACGCTCATGGATCGGCTGCGCGGGGCGGTGCCGGTGCCCCCCGTGCCGCTGTACTGCCTTGCGCTGGTGCAGGCCGATGGCCCCCTTGGCGAAGCCGAACTGGTGGCGCGGGTCGCCGACCTGCGCGCCCGGATGGCCGCAAGTGGCGTGATGTGCCCGCAGGAGCAGGGCACCGCGCCGCTGACCCTGCTGCGGCTGCGCGAGATGATCACCGAGGGCCCCGAGGGCATATCGATCAGGCCCGATCACGCCGAACTTGTCGCCTTCTATGCCAACTCGATTGCCCATCATCTGGCCGACGACCCCATCACGGCGCGTGACGCTGCGACATAAAATTACTCAGGATACTCTGTTTGGGTTGCAAAATTACCGGATGGCGGCTATCTCACGCATAAGCCGTTTGATTCTGCGCTGCGGCGTGACAACCCCGGAGGTGGCCCGTGATGGCACTGGATACCAAGACCACGCCCTTGTCCTATGATGCCGAGATCAAGGATCTTTACGACCTGGGGGAGATACCCCCGATGGGCCATCTGCCCGCAAGGATGCACGCCTGGGCCATCCGCCGCGAACGTCACGGCGAGCCGGACCAGTCCTTCCAACTGGAAGTGGTGGACGTGAAAAAGCCCGACAGCCAGGAAGTCTGCGTGATGGTCATGGCGGCGGGGGTGAACTACAACGGCGTCTGGGCCGGGCTTGGGATCCCGATTTCACCCTTCGATGTGCATGGCGCGCCCTATCACATCGCCGGGTCCGACGCGGCGGGGATCGTCTGGGCCGTGGGCGACAAGGTCACGCGCTGGAAGGTGGGGGACGAGGTGGTCATCCACTGCAACCAGGACGACGGCGAGGACGAAGAATGCAACGGCGGCGATCCGATGTTTTCGCCCAGCCAGCGGATCTGGGGCTATGAAACCCCCGACGGCAGCTTTGCCCAGTTCACCACCGTTCAGGCGCAACAGCTGATGCCGCGCCCGCGCCATCTGACCTGGGAGGAATCGGCCTGCTATACCCTGACGCTGGCTACCGCCTATCGGATGTTGTTCGGCCATCACCCGCACGAATTGAAGCCGGGGCAGAACGTGCTGGTCTGGGGGGCCTCGGGGGGGCTTGGGTCATATGCGATCCAGTTGATCAACACCGCCGGGGCCAATGCCATCGGCGTGATCTCCGACGAGGACAAGCGCGATTTCGTCATGTCGCTGGGGGCGAAGGGTGTTCTGAACCGTAAGGATTTCGATTGCTGGGGGCAGATGCCCACGGTCAACACCGAAGACTATCAGAAGTGGTTTTCCGAGGTGCGCAAGTTCGGCAAGGCCATCTGGGACATCACCGGCAAGGGCGTGAACGTCGACATGGTGTTCGAACACCCGGGCGAGGCGACCTTCCCGGTGTCCACCTTCGTCTGCAAGAAGGGGGGGATGGTGGTGATCTGCGCCGGCACGACGGGGTACAACCTGACGCTGGATGCGCGCTATCTCTGGATGCACCAGAAGCGGGTGCAGGGCAGCCATTTCGCGCATCTGAAACAGGCCGCCTCGGCCAACAAGCTGATGATCGAAAGACGGCTAGACCCATGCATGTCCGAGGTGTTCACCTGGAGCCAGATTCCGGCGGCCCACGTCAAGATGCGCCGAAACGAACATAAGCCGGGCAACATGGCCGTGCTGGTTCAGGCCCCGCACACGGGCCTGCGCACCTTCGAGGACACGGTCGAGTCGGCCCGGCAGGCTTGATCGTTTCGAATGCCGGGACAGTGGCGCCCAAGGGGAGACATTGTTCAGGCGAATCATCTGGCCCCCGCAAGGGGGCCTTTTCATTTCAGGGGGCTGAGAATCGCCGCCTCACCATTTCTGGGGAGTTGAATTTCGTGAATTTCCGGCGAAGGCTTGCACATGCTAGGGTTGTATTAACACTTGGTTAACACATCGGGGGAAGAGTCAGAGATGGCAAACGACTGGATACTCGACGTTCTGGCTGACCTTTCACAGTTTGCCGCCAGAAATGATCTAGCGGCCCTGGCTGTTCAGCTTGAACAGACGGCGGCGGTTGCCGCCCGCGAGATTGCGTCGAATGAACTGCGGGCTGCGGCCCTGATTGGTGTGAATGCGGCCCAAACGCGAATGGTTCATCGATCGATTGGACGCGGTGACGACGCTTGACCAGTTGAACGAAGCGATCTTCGACCTGCGTGAAAGGTTCGAGGTCGAACATCTGGTCTATCATTCGGTCAATTCCACCGGCGAACAATATGCCGCCCTCACCTATGATCGGCGCTGGGTCGAACGCTATATCGCGCAGGATTACGCCCGGCTCGATCCGGTGGTGCAGGGGTGCTATCGCCGTTTTCACCCGGTTGACTGGAAGAAACTGGACTGGACCCCAAGGGCCACGCGCCAGTTTCTGGGCGAGGCGGCGGAAAGCGGGATCGGAAACCAGGGCTATTCCGTGCCGGTGCGCGGGCCAAGCGGGCAATTCGCGCTGTTCACCATCAATCACCGCGCCACCGACGCCCAGTGGAAAACCTACCGCGATGCGCATCTGGCCGACCTGATCCTCATGGCGCATTTCATCAACCTCAAGGCGCTGGAGATTGAACGGGGCAGCGATCAGAAACCCACCCAGAAGCTTTCCCCGCGCGAGATCGACGCGCTGACGCTGCTGGCCACCGGCCTGAACCGCGCCCAGGCCGCCGATACCCTGGCCATCTCGGAACACACCCTGCGCGTCTATATCGAGAGCGCGCGCTTCAAGCTGGGGGCGACCAACACCACCCATGCCGTGGCCCGGGCGCTGTCTTGCGGTCTTCTTGTCGTCTGACCGGCTGACAAGGCGCCAACCACCGTGCGCTGCCCCAAGGCGCCCTTAACCTGACAGCGTCCATCCCTTTCCCCGCACCATCTGCGGAGGAAAGACTGATGATCCGATACCTGTTCGGCAATGCCCTGCACCGCTATCCCCTTCTGCGCGACAGCATGTTTGCCGATCGCGCCGCACAGTTCCATGCCCGGCTGAAATGGGACATCGTCCTTGATGCCCGGGGGCACGAGCGGGATCAGTACGATGCGCTCAACCCGCTTTACGTGATCTGGGAGCGTGCCGACGGCACCCATGGCGGGTCTCTGCGCTACATGCCGACGATGGGGCGCACGATGCTGGGCGAACATTTCGCGCATCTAGCGCCGGGGGAACGGCTGCGCGACCCCGGAATATGGGAATGCACCCGGTTCTGCCTGGCGCCGGGTGCCGCGCCCCGCGTATCGGCGGCGCTGATGCTGGGCGGGGTCGAAGTGGGGCTGAACCTGGGCCTGACCCATGCCCTGGGCGTCTTCGATGCGCGGATGCTGCGGGTCTATGCGCGCCTTGGCTGGTCGCCCCGGGTCCTGGGCCAGCAGGGGCAGGGGCGCGCGGCCATCTGTGCCGGACGCTGGGCCTTCCGCCCCGAGGTGCGGGCCAATCTGTTGGGCAGGGCGCGGCTGTCGGCGGAGATCTCGGCGCTGTGGTATCGGCGCGCCTTCGGTGACGGGAAACTGCTTCTGGCCGCGTGATCCGTCTGGGCAATGGCGGCGCGCGCGCCTATGGTCGCGCCCATGTCATTGCCCGCCAATACCTCCAATGCGCTCACCTTTTCCGAGGATCAGGCCGAAGCCTTCGATCGCGTCAGCGAAACCCTGCGCAACGCGGGTGTCGATCTTGAGAACGAACAGCTTTCCCCGATGCCCGAGGGCAAATCCGCGGTGCTGGCCGTGGTCGGCAAGGCCGGGTCGGGCAAGACGATGCTGCTGGCCCGCCTCTACGAGGCGATGGCCGAGGCGGGCGTCGAGATCGTGTCGGGCGACTACGAGGGACGCAAGCGCAAGGACCGCCGCACGCTGGCGATCCTGGCCCCCACGAACAAGGCGGCCAGTGTGTTGCGCAACCGGGGCGTTCCGGCCACGACGATCCACCGCATCCTTTACACCCCCGTCTATGACCCGGAATACGAAAAGGTGGCCGAATGGCTGGCCGGAAACGGTGAACGCCCCACGGTCGAAGGGCTGAGCGACATCGCGCTGGACCGGGCGCTGGCCTTCTATCAGAACAACAAGTCGATCCCCGGCGCGCTGGCCGCAGCCGGGTTGCGGGGCAGCGATTTCATCACCGGCTGGAAGCGCCGGGAAGAGCCGCTGGACATCGGGCTGGTTGATGAATCCTCGATGCTGGACACGCGCCAGTTCGAGGATCTGCAGGAAATCTTCCCGACCCTGCTGCTCTTCGGCGATCCGGCCCAGCTGGCCCCGGTGAACCAGTCGGGGGCGATGGTCTTTGACACGCTGGAGGGCGAGCGCAAGCTGACCCTGAACCGCATTCACCGCCAGGATCTGGGCAACCCGATCCTTGATCTGGCCCATGCCCTGGGCGATCCGGCGCTGACCTATGACCAGTTCGACCGCATGGTTCACGAGGCGGCGGAAAGCGATCCGCGCGTTGTGGTGGCAGGCCGGGTCGAGGCCGAGAAGATGGCACGCTCACCGGTTCTGGTCTGGCGCAATGCCACGCGGATTCGCCTGATCCACGCCTTCCGTGCCGCCTATGGCGCGCCGCCCGACGCCCTTCTGCCCGGTGAGCCGCTGATCTGCGACGGGCTGGAACTGCCGTTGAAGCACCGCAAGAAACGTATCGACCTCGAAGCGCGGGGCCTGATCAAGGGCGCGCAGGTGATCTTTCTTGGCGATGGGCGCAGGCCGGGGTTTTCGCGCCTGCACGTCATGGGCGCCGAGGAACCGCAGGTAAGCGCCGCCAGCATCGTCAAGATCGAGATGCCGGATGAGGAAGAACCCTTCATTCCCTTTGCCGCCCGCATGGGGGCCACCTTCCTGCATGGGGCCGCGGTGACGATCCACAAGGCGCAGGGCAGCCAGTGGCGCGATGTGCAGGTCTTTGCCCCCGACATTTCGGCCGCCGCATGGGCCAACCGCACCGAGGCGGGCATCCAACTGTGGAAACGCCTGGCCTATGTGGCCATCACCCGCGCCGAGGAGCGCCTGTTCTGGGTGGTGCGCAACCGGCTGGCGCGTCCGTCCTCTCCTCTGGGCACCGACGATCTGGGCGGCACGGCCGCACCGCTGACCCTGGATGCGCCCGAGGAGTCCTAGCTGCGGATATAGCGGAAGACGGCCGAGGCGCCCCAGCCCGCGGCGATGGCGATGAACAGCGACAAGAGCCCGTAGATCACCGGTTGTTCATAGGCCAGGTTGAACAGGAAACGTTCCATCCCGACCTTCTTGACGAAGATCACCGTTTCGTACTGGCTGATGACCTGCTGGTTGCGGGTCAGCAGGAAACGGACGTTGTAATTGCCTTCGACCAGGTTGGCGGGCAGGGCGATCGAGGTGTTGAACAGGGTGTGGCCCACCAGGCTGACGGTGCCTTCGTTCAACTGGTAAAGATCGTCGCCCCGGCGAATGCGGATCAGGGCTTCGGTGAAGGCGCCCTTGTTCGTCACCCCTTCCGAGGCGACGCCAGCATAGATTGCGCGCGGCACCGAGACCAGAAAGGTCTGATCCGCCTCGTCCGACAGCATCTCGTCGAAGGGGGCGGTGGTGGCCACGGCATAGAAGGACGGGGCACTGCGGATGTCCACGGCATCGCGGTTCACCCAGATCGCGGCCAGCTGTTCCTTGCGCCGCACGGTCAGGGCCTGGGGCGGCCCCGAAACGGTGATGATGACGCCCAGTTCGCTGCTGGTGTCGATCTCTTGTTCGCGCTTCACGGCACCGAAGATGATGATCTCGGAGCCGTCGAAATTGGTGCTGATGGAAATCTGGTTCTGGCTCAGGCCGGCCACCACCTCTTCGCTCTGGGCGGGGGTGACAAGGGCCAGCAGCAGCAGGAAAATCCGCAGCATCACACCCCCCTTGCCCCGGCGATCGAATAGATCTCACCGGGGTGCGCCAGAAGGTCGAAGGCCAGCTTGCCGCAGACCAGCAGAACCAGCAGGGCCAGCAGGATGCGCAACTGTTCGGCCTTCAGCTTGACCCCGATGCGCGTGCCGATCTGCGCGCCGATCACGCCGCCCACCAACAGAAGGACGGCCAGCACGATATCCACCGTCTGGTTGGTGGTGGCATGCAGCATCGTGGTGAAGGCGGTCACGAAAATGATCTGGAATAGTGAGGTGCCGATCACGACCTTGGTGGGCATCCCCAGAAGATAGATCATCGCGGGCACCATGATGAACCCGCCGCCAACCCCCATGATGGCCGAAAGAACACCCACGGCCAGCCCCACCAGAAGCGGCGGAATGACCGAGATATAAAGCCCCGATTTGCGGAACTTGATCTTCAGCGGCAGGTTGTGAACCCAGTTGTGCTTGCGCCGGGTGATGGTGCCCTTGCGCGACTTGCGGATCGCGTTCAGCGATTCCACCAGCATCAGCGCGCCGATGATGCCAAGAAAGACCACATAGCAAAGGTTGACCAGCAGATCGACCTGCCCGACCGAGCGCAGCAGGTTGAACACCTGCACCCCCAGAAGCGAGCCGATAAGCCCCCCGGCCATCAGCACCGTTCCCATGCGCATATCGACGGTCTTGCGCTTGAGATGCGCCAGCAGGGCCGAGAAGGACGCCGCGACGATCTGGTTGGCAGAAGTCGCCACCGCCACCGCGGGTGGAATGCCGATGAAGAACAGAAGCGGGGTGATCAGAAACCCCCCGCCCACGCCAAACATGCCCGAGAGCACGCCGACCAGTCCGCCCACTCCCAGCAGGAGAAAGGCGTTCACGGCAACCTCGGCTATGGGGAGGTAGATTTGCATGGCGTCTCTTTGCCCGCTAACCGGGAAAGGCGCAACGCCTTGATGCTGCCCTGCAGCAGGATTTCGGCAGGGCGGTGCAACTCTGCGTCAGGCCTGGTCGCGCAGGAAGCGGCGCAGCACCCGATCCAGCTTGGCCGCGCCGATGGGGGCCATGGCCTTGGTGTGCTCATGGCTGATCGATTCGTCGCTAAGACCGGCGGCCATGTTGGTGACGGTCGAGATCGCCGCCGCCTTCATACCCAGGAACCGTGCCAGGATCACCTCGGGCACCGTGGACATGCCCACGGCATCGGCGCCCAGGATGGCGATGGCGCGAATTTCGGCCGGCGTTTCGAAGGAGGGGCCGGAATACCAGGCATAGACGCCGTGATCCATGTCCACATCCTCGGCCAAGGCGGCCTCGCGCAGGGCGCGGCGAATGTCGGGGTCATAGGCATCGACCATGGGCACGAAGCGAGCGTCGGACTGTTCGCCGATCAGCGGGTTCAGCCCCGAGAAATTGATGTGGTCGTCCAGCATCATCAGGCTGCCGGTCGGCATGTCCTCGCGCAGGGACCCGGCGGCATTGGTGGCGATCAGCGCCTCGGCGCCCAGCCCCTTGAGAACCTCGAGGGGCAGGCGCATGGCATCGCCGCGCCCGGATTCGTAGTAATGCGCCCGCCCGCCGAAAACGGCGACGCGCACGCCCTCAAGCTCGCCGATCACCAGCTTGGGGTTGTGGCCCGACACGCCCGCATGGGGAAAGCCGGTCAGTTGCGCATAATCGATGGCCACGCCATCGACCGCATCGGCCAGGTGCCCCAGGCCCGACCCCAGGATCAGCCCGAAGCGCACCGGTTCCTCGCCCGCGCGGTCACGGATGAAACGGACCAGGTCGTCAGCGTTCCTTGACATAGGCCTCACCCCCTGCGCGCGGCGGAATGGCCTTGCCCACGAAACCGGCCAGGATCACGACCGTCAGGATATAGGGCAGGGCCTGCATGAACTGGCCGGGCACCGCGACGCCCAGCAGCTCGATGGATTGATAGCGGTTGCCGATGGCATCCAGCAGCCCGAACAGCAGGCAGGCGCCCAGGGCATACCAGGGCCGCCACTTGGCAAAGATCAGCGCGGCAAGGGCGATGAACCCGCGCCCGGCGGTCATGTCCTTGACGAAACCGGCCGCCAGACCGGTGGCCAGGTAGGCCCCGGCGATACCGCAGAGGACGCCGGCGATCATCACCGCGGAATAGCGCAGCCGCACCACGGAAATGCCCGCGGTATCCACCGCGCCGGGGTTTTCACCCACCGCCCGAAGGCGCAGGCCGAACCGGGTGCGGAACAGGATGTACCATGTCAGCGGCACCATCGCGAAGGCGACATAGACCAGGATCGTATGGCCTGACAAAAGCTCGGAATAGATGGGGCCAAGCACCGGCACATCGGCAACCGCCGTGGCAAAGGGCAAATCAATGGGCTGGAACCGGCCACCGTCCATCAGCGCCGGCGTGCGCCCGCCCTGGTTGAACCAGTCGCGCGCGATCAGCACGGTCATCCCCGAGGCGAGAAAGTTCAGCGCCACCCCCGAGATAAGCTGATCGCCCCGGAAGGTGATCGAGGCGATGCCATGGATCAGAGCAAAGGCCATGCTGGCGGCAATACCGGCCCCGAGGCCCAGCAGGACCGAACCCGTCGTCGCCGCAACCGCCGCCGAGAAAAAAGCGGCGACCAGCATCTTCGCCTCAAGCCCGATGTCAAAGACCCCGGAACGTTCGCTGAACAACCCGGCGAGGCACGCGAGCAACAGCGGCGTCGCCAGGCGGATAGTCGAATCGAGGATCTGGATGATCGTGTTGAAATCCATGGCTACTCTGCCGCCTTTGTCGTTGCCCCGGGGCGCCGTCCGAACCGCAGGAAAGCCCCCGTCACCGGGCCGCGCACCATGTTGTCCAGCGCCCCGGTGAACAGGATCACCAGCGCCTGGATCACCAGCACCATTTCGCGCGGCACGCTGGTTTCAAACTCAAGCTCGGCCCCGCCCTGATAAAGCGCGCCGAACAGCACGGCGGCGATCAGCACGCCAACCGGGTGCGACCGCCCCATCAGCGCCACCGCGATACCGACGAAACCGGCGCCCAGCACGTTGTCCTGCAACAGGCGCTGCGCCTCGCCCTGCACGGCGTTCACCGCCATCAGACCGGCCAGCGCGCCCGAGATCAGCATGGTGATCATGGTGATGCGGAAGGGCGAGATGCCGGCATAGATCGCCGCCGGTTCGCTGTGCCCATAGGCGCGGATTTCGTACCCCAGACGGGTGCGCCACAGCAGCAGCCAGACCAGGAAACAGGCGACCAGCCCCAGAAGGAAGGACACGTTCAGGGGCGAGCGGGCGAATTTCACCCCGATCATGCCAAAGACATCGCGGGCATTGGGCAGGAACGTCCCCTCGGGGAAGCGCGCGCTTTCCGGGGCCATGCCGGGGGCCTTCAGGGCGCTGACCAGCAGATAGACCAGCAGCGCCGAGGCGATGAAATTGAACATGATCGTGGTGATCACGATATGCGATCCGCGCCGCGCCTGCAGATAGGCCGGGATCGCGGCCCAGGCGGCCCCGAAGACCGCGCCGCCGAGAATGGCAAAGGGCAGGGCCAGCGTCCAATGCGGCCAGGGCAGCGCAAGGCAGACCAGCGCGACACCCAGCGCGCCCAGTTGCGCCTGGCCCTCGCCGCCGATGTTGAAAAGGCGCGCATGAAAGGCCACGGCCACGGCCAGACCGGTGAAGATGAAGTTGGTGGCATAGAACAGGGTATAGCCCCAGCCATAGGTGCTTCCCACGGCGCCGTTCACCATGATCTTCATCGCGTTGATCGGGTCTTCGCCGATCATCAGCACCACCAGCCCCGACACGAAAAGGGCCAGCAGCAGGTTTATCAGCGGAATCAGGACCACGTCGGCCCACTTGGGAAGGGTCATGGTGTCGCCCCGTCTTTCCTGGCCAGGTTGGCCTCGATCTCTTCGACCGGCACATCGCGCGTGGTGTCGGTGATGCCCGCCATGAGCAGGCCAAGTTCGCGTTCGCTGGTTTCGGCGGGCAGGCGTTCGCCCATGATCTTGCCGTCGAACATCACCGCGATCCGGTCGGACAGCGACATGATTTCGTCCAGCTCCACCGACACCAGCAACACCGCCTTGCCCGCATCCCGCAGGGCGACGATCTGTTGGTGGATGAATTCGATCGCCCCGATATCGACGCCGCGCGTGGGCTGACCCACCAGCAACAGGTCGGGGTTCTGCTCAAGCTCGCGGGCGATGACGATCTTCTGCTGGTTGCCGCCGGAGAAATTCTTGGCGGTCTGCCAGGCATTGGGCGGGCGCACGTCGAATTTCTTGATCTTGGCTTCGGTGTCGCGGCGCAGGGCCTCGTTGTCCATCAACCAGCCGGAATTGTACTTGGCATCGTGGTGATAGCCAAAGCCGACATTCTCCCAGGCGTGGAAATCAAGGATCAGACCCTGGCGATGGCGGTCTTCGGGGACATGGGCGATGCCGCGGGCGCGGCGCGTGCGGGCGTCCGAGTTCTGGCCGGTCAGGTCGATCTCTTCGCCGTTCAGGGTAATCCTGCCGGTGCCGTTGCGGATGCCGCCAAGCACCTCCAGAAGCTCGGACTGGCCGTTCCCGGCCACCCCGGCGATCCCCAGGATTTCGCCCGCCTTTACGGAAAGCGATATTCCCTTCACCCTTTCCACGCCTTTTTCGCCGACGACTTTCAGGTTTTCAACATTCAGCACCATCTCGCGGGGTTTCGCGGGCGCCTTGTCGACCTGCAACAGAACCTTGCGGCCCACCATCAGTTCGGCCAGTTCCTCGGGCGAGGTTTCGGCGGTCTTGACCGTCGCCGTCATCTCGCCGCGCCGCATGACCGACACGGTATCCGTCACCTCCATGATCTCGCGCAGCTTGTGGGTGATCAGGATGATCGTCTTGCCCTCGCGCCGCAGCCCTTCGAGGATGCGGAACAGGTGGTCGGCCTCGGCCGGGGTCAGAACGCCGGTGGGTTCGTCCAGGATCAGAATGTCGGCCTGGCGATACAGCGCCTTCAGGATCTCGACCCGCTGCTGCATTCCCACGCCCAGATCCTGGATCAGGGCATCGGGATCGACGTGCAGTTCGTATTCGGCCGCAAGTTCGGTCAGCAGCTTGCGCGCCTTGCTCAGGCTGGGGGTCAACCGCGCGCCGTCTTCGGCACCCAGGACCACGTTTTCCAGCACCGTGAAATTCTCGACCAGCTTGAAATGCTGGAACACCATGCCGATGCCCGCCGCGATGGCGGCCTGGCTGTCGGGGATGGCGGTCTTCTGGCCGGCGATGAAGATCTCACCTGCGTCGGCCTTGTAGAACCCATAGAGAATCGACATCAGCGTCGATTTGCCTGCGCCGTTCTCGCCGATGATCCCGTGGATCGTGCCGGGCATGACGCGGATCGCAATATCCTTGTTCGCCTGCACCGGGCCGAAGGCCTTGGAAATGCCCTTCAGTTCAATGGCGGGGTGGGCGGCGGGGGCGGCCGCATCGGGCCGCCCCTTCTGTGTATCAACGGACATCTGCGGCTCAGCCGGCCGGGCAGCTGTCGTCGCTGGTGTAATCGTGGACCTTGATTTCACCTGCGACGATCTTGGCCTTTGCGTCTTCCAGGGCGTTGACCATCTCTTCGGTCACCAGGTCCTTGTTGTTGTCGTCCATGGCATAGCCGACGCCGTCATTTTCCAGAGACAGCACGTTGATGCCCGGCGTGAAGCCTTCTTCGCCCTGTTCGAACACGGTGTAGACGGCATTGTCGACCCGCTTGGTCATCGAGGTGAGGACCGAACCGGGGTGCAGGTAGTTCTGGTTGGAATCCACACCGATCGACAGGATGCCTTCGTCCTTGGCGGCCTGCAGGACACCGACGCCGGTGCCACCGGCGGCGGCAAACACAACGTCCGACCCCTGCGCGATCTGCGCCTTGGTCAGTTCGGCGCCCTTCACCGGGTCGTTCCAGGCCGAAGGGGTGGTGCCGGTCATGTTCTGGATGACCTTGACGTCGGGGTTGGCCGCCTCGGCGCCCTGGGCATAGCCGCAGGCGAACTTGCGGATCAGCGGCACATCCATGCCACCGACAAAGGAAACGGTGCCGGTCTCGCTGGCCATGGCGGCCATCATGCCGACGAGGAACGACCCTTCATGTTCCGAGAACACGATGGATTGCACGTTCGGTTGATCCACCACCATGTCGACGATGGCAAAGCTGGTTTCCGGGTAATCGGGCGCGACCTTTTCCAGGGTCGAGGCATTGGCGAAACCCAGAACCACGATGGGGTTTGCGCCCCGTTCGGCCATGCGGCGCATGGTCTGTTCGCGCTGCGCCTCGGACTGAAGCTCGGTTTCCAGGTATTCGCCGCCGGTGTCTTCGACCCACTTCTGCGCGCCGTTGTAGGCGGATTCGTTGAAGGATTTGTCGAACTTGCCGCCAAGGTCGATGATGAGGCCGGGCTCGGCCAGGGCTGCGCCGGCGCTCAGGGCGATGGCGGCAGAGGCGCCGAGGAGTTTTTTCATGAGGGTCATCTGTGTCTCCCAGTGATATATTTCATATTGGGGCCGGTGCGCCTGGGCGCCGACCCTGATCGGTGATCGTCGGAGTTCATCTCATGGTCAAACAAAGCCGCAGGGCGCCATGCCGGTCAATAGCTTTTTCCGCTTGCCATGGGGCAGAGTGCAGGTTTGCCAATGTTTTAGCGGATTGACGTGTGGTCAGGCGGCCGTCAGGTCGCGGGCCATCACCACGGCATCGACGGGCGGCGCACCGTCCTGGCGGTAATAACGCGGGCGCAGGCCGCTTTGGCGGTATCCGGCGCCATCGTATAGCGCACGCGCGGCGGTATTGTCTGCCGACACCTCTAGAAACGCGCGAGTCGCACCAAGGCTCAGCGCCCGGGCGTGAAACCCGGCCAGGCAGGTGCGGGCAAGGCCCTTGCGGCGCTGTTGGGGGGCGGTGGCCAGGGTCAGAAGCTCGGCCTCGTCCAGAATCACCCGACCCAGGGCGAAGGCGCGGGAATCACCGATGGCGAAGGTGCCGGGCGTGGCCAGAAGGGCGGCGAACTCGGCCGCGCTCCAGGGGCGCGGCAGGGTCATGGCCCCGGCGTGCAGATGCGCCATCGCCTCGGGTGTCACGGCAGGATCACCGGTGCCGGATCGCGCGGCGGGGCGGCATCAGGGGCGCGCAGGTAAAGAGGCGCGGGGCGCGTGTCGCCGGGGGCCGTGGCACCGATGAAGGCGATGGCATGGGCCAGCGGATAAGGCGGTGCCACCACGCAGCCTCCGTAGTGCGCGGCAAGGGCGGCGCTGTCGTGGCCCACGCAACTGGGGCGCGACATGGCAAGATCGGGCAGGGTATCACCGCTGCACATCACGGGCGGTGTTTCGGGGCCGAACACCTGAAGGTAAAGCGCGCCGCGCCGCGCATCCAGTGACGACAGGACAGGCCCGCTCAGCCCATGGGCCTGTGCCGCAAGCGATGAGACACCCACGGCCGGAATGCCCAGAGACAGCGCCAGCCCCCGCGCCGCCGACACCGACATGCGGATGCCGGTGAAATTGCCCGGCCCGATTCCGCAGGCGATTCGCCCCAGGTCGGACCAGCCAAGCGCGGCATCGGCAAGAACCTCTTCAAGCAGGGGAATCAGCCGTTCGGCCTGACCCTTGGCCATTTCCTCGTGCCGCTGGGCGATGATCCGGCCACCACACAGCAAAGCGGCCGCGCAATGCGCGACCGACGTGTCAAAGGCCAGGACGGTGGGGTCAGGCGACAACCGGCCGCACCTCGACCACCTCGGGGATGTAGTGGCGCAGAAGGTTCTCGATCCCCATTTTCAGGGTCAGCGTCGAAGAGGGGCAACCGGCACAGGCCCCCTGCATGTGCAGATAGACGATGCCGCGGTCAAAGCCGTGGAAGGTGATGTCGCCGCCATCCTGGGCCACGGCCGGGCGCACGCGGGTGTCCAGCAGTTCCTTGATCTGGCCGACGATGGCACCATCCGGGCCGTCATGGGCGGCATGTCCGCCACCGGTCTGCGCCTCGCCTTCGATGGCGGGGGCGCCGGACTGGAAATGCTCCATGATGGCGCCCAGGATCGCGGGCTTCACATGGTCCCAATCGACGCCGTCATCCTTGGTCACGGTGACGAAATCGTTGCCCAGGAACACGCCCGAAATGCCATCGACCGCGAAGATGCGCTTTGCCAGCGGCGAGGATGCGCCGGATTCCGGTGTCGGGAAATCGGCGGTGCCGGTTTCCAGAACGGTCTGGCCGGGCAGGAACTTCAGCGTGGCGGGGTTCGGGGTCGATTCGGTCTGGATGAACATGGCGAGGCCTTTCCATTGCTGCGCCAGATATGCGCCCTGGGCCCGCCGATGTCAATAAGTTGGAATGATTCTAAACTGCGGTCAGTAACACATCACGGGCTGGATCGCGGCCTGCTTGCTGGGCGAAAGCCCCTCTGACGGGGGCGCCGCGCCATCGTCGCCGGCGGGAAGCGGGATGGCGTTGTCGGTCAGGAAACGGCGCAGCCGCGACAGGCGCACGGCATAGTTGATGTTCTGTGGCAGGGTGCCGGTTTCGCGCAGGTAGAAATCATCGTTGGCCCGGGCCACCACCACCCCCACGACCTCGCCCATCGTGCTCAGAAGGGGGCCGCCGCTGTTGCCCGGCTGAACCGGCGCGGAGATCGACACCCAGTCGGGCCGGTCCTCGCCCCCGCTCAGCGCGCTGACATTGCCCATGGTCAGGTTCAACGCCCCGCCGCTGAGCGAGATGAAGGGATAGCCAACCGCCGCCACCCCCTGACCCAGCCGCAGGTCGGGGTCGGCCCGAAGGGGCAGCCAGTGGGCGCTGCGCCTCTCGGATTCAAGCACGGCAAGATCGCTGTCGGGGGCGCGGGCCAGAACGCGCAGGGGCGTGCCGTCGGCCAGGGTCAGGGCGCTGCACCCCTCGATCACATGGGCGGCGGTGACGACATCGGTGGCGTTCACGAAGAACCCGGTGCCTGCCCCCTGGGCCTGTTGCGCGGGGGCAGGGCGCCCGACGGGGTCCGAGCGATCGGGCGCCCGCGCGATGCCACCACCGGGACGGGCGGGCGCGGGAACCGGCGCAACCAGCGCCAGAAGCCGGTCGCCCGGTGTGATATCGGCGGCATATCCGGCCTTGAGGCTGGCCGCGATCAGTGCCGCGCGGTTGAACTGCGACGGTTCCGACTGGATCAGCAGCGTCAGGAACACCCCCTCGCGCAGCCAGGACCGCAGGTAGACGCGCCGCCCCGAGGCGAGCGTGGCCGCGGTGATCACCCTGTCGTCGCTGGCGCTGGAATAAGCGGGGGCGTTTCCGGCGTGGTTGGCGCGGGCCCAGTCGTGCATATCGGCGGTGGCGGCGCCACTATCGGCGATCCAGCGCACCAGCAGATCGCGCGAGGGCGTGGCATAGGTCAGGTATTGCGGGTCATCCCCGGTTTCGCGCAGCAGGTTCAGCGGCAGCAGCATCGAAAGACCGGCCGCCTCGTTGTTGATCCGCCCCCAGCCAGCCTCGCGGCGTTCACGTTCAAAGCTCTGCACCAGCCGGGCCAAGTGCCGGGTATCGGGGGTCAG
Source organism: Oceaniglobus trochenteri (assembly GCF_020529025.1). Classification (GTDB taxonomy): domain Bacteria; phylum Pseudomonadota; class Alphaproteobacteria; order Rhodobacterales; family Rhodobacteraceae; genus Oceaniglobus; species Oceaniglobus trochenteri. The sequence goes on along the minus strand of NZ_JACNMM010000002.1, from coordinate 431,473 downwards.
CGCCTTGTCGGAGGCAAAGGCGAAATCCTCAAGCGCGGTCTGGCTGCGCCGGCCCCAGGCCCCGTCCAGAAGGCCGTTGTATTGTCCGTGAAAGGCCAGCGCGGCCTGCAGATAGGTCAGATCCTGCCGCCCGTAGTCGCGCGCATCGAAGGCGGCCAGCGCCGCCGTGATCGCGGCGCACCAGATCGCCACCGCCAGAAGCGCCAGCGCGGTCAGGTGCCGCAGCCCTCGGGCGGCGGGGATCACGTGATCGCCTCCAGGCGCTCCTTGCTCAGCCCGCCGGGAACGATGGTGATCGGCACGGGCAGGGTGCCCGAACTGCGCGTCAGCTGCATGACCAGGGGTCCGGGGTCGCTCTTGTCTTCGCCGGCACCCAGAACCAGGACGCCCACTTCGTCGTCCTCCTGCAACTGGGCCAGGATTTCCGGCACCACCTCGCCTTCGCGGATCACCAGTTCGGGGTTGATGTGCTGGCGGTCGCGCATCCACTTGGCGAAGACCTCGAAATGCACTTCGATCCGTTCGCGGGCTTCCTGGCGCATGATGTCGCCGACGCCGATCCAGTGGTTGAATTCCTCTGGCGGAATCACCGCCAGAACTTCGACGCCGCCGCCCGTCTTTGCCGCACGCATGGCGGCAAAGCGCATGGCATTCAGGCATTCGCGGCTGTCGTCTAGGATTACGAGAAACTTGCGCATGGTTCCATTCCTTTGGCACTTGCCCCGATGATGCCCCGTGGGGCGGGCGCTGGCAACTGCACTATGGCCGCAAGACGCGCCTGAGCCCCGCCAGCAGAAGGGTGACGACCTGCGCCGCCAGGGCTCCCAGCAGCGCCAGCGTGGCCAGCGCCAGATCGCTGAGCCGGACAAGGGCGCGAAAGGCCCGCGATTTCCCGAGAATGTGAATGGTGGCGCGGCTTTGTCCGCCCTGCACCCGGCTGAGCCGGGCCAGCCGCGCGGCATCCTCGGCGCTGTCGACATGGCGCAGCAGAACGACGGTATCGGCGGGCGAGGTCTGGCGCGCGACGGTGCCCAGATCGCCCGCGATAAGGGAAAGCCGCGTCAGTTTCGCCGTGTCGGCCACCTGTTCCAGCGGCACCCGCCCCGCCAGCCAGCCGGGAATGGCCCCGGCATCGCGCAGCACATCGGCATTGCGTGTCAGCACCCGCGACAAGCCCGGCGTCAGCGCCCCGGCCCGCCGCGCCAGGCGCAGAACCGTTGCCCCGGCCTTGATCCCCGCGCTGCCCCCCGCCGTCACCACGATGGCCCCCGTGGCCGCCAGCCCGGCCAGCGCCAGCCCCAGGTCCAGCCGGTCGACAGGATCGCCCGCGCCATAGTCGGCGGCGGCGCGGCGCAGGGCGTTCAGATCGCCCAGCGGCGTGATTTCCACCGGCAGGGCGCAGGCGGCGATGGCGGCGACCGTCTTGCACTGGGCGATGTCCCAGGCGCAGGCGGCGCAGTCCGACAGGCGGCGGGTGGTGCTTTCGGCGGCCTCGGCCTGGACCAGCGCACGTTCCATCAGCGGACGGGGCAGGGTGATGCCCTGGGCGGTGGCCGTTTCCAGCGCGATCAGCAGGCGATCCATGTCGTCATCGGCCAGCGCCTGTTCCACCTCGCCCACCAGGAACTCGGGCGTGGCCCGAAGCGCCATGTGCCGCGACAGAACGCGCCCGGCATCCTCGATCGACCTTTCGACGAAGGGCGCGGCGAAGGGGTGCTGCGACAGCGCCCAGAGCGTTGCGCCCCCCGTGGCCAGCGTGCAAAGCGTCAGCGCACCATAAAGAAGCCGCCGAAGCCCCATGCCGTCAGGCCGACAGCGCCCAGTCCCAGTACATCTCGCGCACCCGGCGGGTGACGGGGCCGGCCTGATACTGGCGGTCTTCAAAGGCGGTGACGGGGGTGACCTTCGACATGTTGCCGGTCAGGAACACTTCGTCGGCGCTGTCGAAATCGGCGAAGGACAGAACGGTTTCATGCACCTCCACCCCGTCGGCCCGCAGGTTGGCCAGGTGTCGGGCACGGGTGATTCCGGCCAGGAAGGTGCCGTTGGGCACCGGGGTGAAGACCGCGCCGTCGCGCACCATGAACACATTGGCCGTGGCGCTTTCGGCGACATTGCCCAGGGCATCGGCCACCAGCGCGTTGCCAAAGCCGCGCCGCTGTGCCTCGGCCAGCATCCGGGCGTTGTTGGGGTAAAGGCAGCCGGCCTTGGCGTTCACCACCGCGCTTTCCAGAACCGGGCGGCGGAAACTGGTGTGGCACAGGGTGGTGGTTGCGTCGGGGCTGGCCATGGGGATCTGTTCGAGGCAGATGCAGAACCCCGTGCCCTCGGCCCCCGGAACGATGGCGCCGTAGCCGCCCTGGGTGGCCCAGTACATGGGCCGGATGTAGACGGCGGCGTCCCTGGGATAGGCGGCCAGCCCCTCGTGCACGATCTGCACCATGTCCGCGACCGACACCGTGGGCGTCACCATCAGCGCCTCGGCCGAGCGGTTGACCCGCGCGCAATGCGCCTCGAGATCGGGGGCCACGCCTTCGAAATATCGTGCCCCGTCGAAAACGCCACTGCCCAGCCATGCACCGTGATCGGCGGCCTTCATCACCGCCACGTCGCCATCGTGCCAGCGGCCTTCGAAATAGGTGCGGATGTTGGTGCCTGTCGCCATGTCTGCCTCCTGCTGCTGGCGCGCAGTTAATCATTGGCGCGGGGGCGGGTCCAGCGGGCAAAAAACCTCTTGACCTTCCCGTGACTGGAAGCCCTATCTGCCCCTGTGACGCTGTTTCCGAACCGAAGGACGCCCCATGTCACAGTCTGCACAACTTACCCTCGAACGGCTCTCCTGCGCCTCTTGCGTGGGGCGGGCCGAAAAGGCCATCGCGGGGGTTTCCGGCGTGGGTGAGGTATCGGTCAACCTGGCCAGCCATGCCGCCCGCTTCACCATAACGCGCAAGGATGCCCTGGGCGAGGTCGTGCAGGCGCTGGATGCGGCGGGCTATCCGGCCCGGCGCGCCGATCTGCGGCTGCGCATCGACGGGATGAGTTGCGCCTCCTGCGTCGGGCGGATCGAAAAGGCCCTTCTGGCCCTTCCGGGGGTATCGCAAGCCTCGGTCAACCTGGCCACGGGCACGGCCCGGGTCCAGCTGGTTGAGGGCGTCGTGGCACCTGCCGACGTGGCGGCGGCGGTGAAGGCGGCCGGATATGACGCGCAGATTGTCACCGACGACACCGGGAAAGACTCCGCGTCCCATGACACCGCGCGTCAGGATGAAATCGCGGGGTTGCGCCGCGCCCTGATCCTGGCGGCGCTGCTGACCCTGCCGGTTTTCCTGATCGAGATGGGCTCGCATTTCATTCCGGGGGTGCATCACCTGGTCATGTCCACCCTGGGCCAGACCGCCAGCTGGACCCTGCAACTGGTTCTGACCACGGCGGTTCTGGCCGGGCCGGGGCGGATGTTCTTTGGGCGCGGCATTCCCGCGTTGCTGCGCGGGGCTCCCGACATGAACGCCCTTGTGGCGCTGGGAACGGCGGCGGCCTGGGGGTATTCGGTGCTGGCGCTCTTTCTGCCCGGCATTTTCCCGGAAGGCACCCGCGCCGTCTATTTCGAGGCGGCGGCCGTCATCTGCACCCTGATCCTGCTGGGCCGCTATCTTGAGGCACGCGCCAAGGGGCGGACGGGGGCGGCCATTGCCCGCCTCGTGGCGCTGCGCCCCGACACGGCCCGCGTGATGCGCGACGGCAAGCTGGCGGAAATCGGGATCGACGCGATCGGGGCGGGCGACGAGATCCACATCCGCCCCGGTGAACGCATCGCCGTGGACGGCAACGTCGTCTCGGGCGAATCCTACGTTGATGAAAGCATGATCACGGGCGAACCCCTGCCGGTGGCCAAGATCGCCGAGGCGTCGGTTGTCGGCGGCACCGTCAATGGCACCGGTGCGCTGGTGGTGCGGGCCACGGCGGTGGGCGGCGATACCGTTCTGGCGCGGATCGTGCAGATGGTCGAAGACGCGCAGGGCGCAAAGCTGCCGGTTCAGGCGCTGGTTGACCGGATCACCGGGGTCTTCGTGCCGGTGGTCATGGCGCTGGCGGCGCTGACCGTGCTGGCCTGGCTGGTCTTCGGCCCCGACCCGGCGCTGGCCCTGGCCCTGGTGGCCGGGGTGTCGGTTCTGATCGTGGCCTGCCCCTGTGCCATGGGTCTGGCGACGCCCACCTCGATCATGGTGGGCACCGGGCGGGCGGCTGAACTGGGCGTGCTGTTTCGCAAGGGCGATGCGCTGCAGGCTCTGCAGAACGCGAAGGTGGTGGCCCTGGACAAGACCGGCACCCTGACCCTGGGCCAGCCGACGCTGACAGTGATGAGCGTGGCCGAAGGCCAGAGCGAAGAGCGCCTGTTGCCCATCCTTGCCGCGGTCGAGGCGCAGTCCGAACATCCCATCGCCGCCGCCATCCACCGCGCCGCCGCCGGGCGCGATCTTCCCCCGGTCGAAGGGTTCCAGTCGGTCACCGGCATGGGTGTGCGGGCGCGCGTCGATGGGCAGGACGTGCTGATCGGTGCCGACCGTTTCCTCACCTCCGAAGGCATTGCCCTGGGCGATCTGGCTGACAAGGCCGCCGCCTTCGCCGCGCGGGGCGCAACGCCGCTTTTCGCGGCCATCGACGGGCGCATCGTGGCCGCCATCGCGGTTTCGGACCCGGTCAAGCCCGGCACCCCCGAGGCCATCGCCGCCCTGCACGACATGGGCCTGCGGGTGGCGATGATCACCGGCGACAACCGCGCCACGGCCCGGGCCATCGCCGCCGATCTCGGGATCGATGACGTGGTGGCCGAGGTGCGCCCCGAGGGCAAGGTCGAGGCCATCGAACGCCTGCGCGCCCAGGGGCCGGTCGCCTTCGTGGGGGATGGCATCAACGATGCGCCGGCCCTTGCGGCCGCCGATACCGGCATTGCCATCGGCACCGGCACCGACGTGGCCATCGAAACCGCCGATGTCGTCCTGATGGCGGGCGATCTGCGTGGCGTGGTCAACGCGCTTGCCGTGTCGCGGCACACCATGGCCAACATTCGCCAGAACCTGTTCTGGGCCTTCGGCTATAACGTGCTGCTGATCCCGGTTGCGGCGGGGGTGCTGTACCCGTTGTCTGGCACGCTTCTGTCGCCCATGCTGGCGGCGGGCGCCATGGCGCTGTCTTCGGTCTTCGTGCTGGGCAATGCCCTGCGCCTGCGCCGGATCCCCCCGGCGCTGACGGCGGATGACGCTCCGCAGCAGGCCCTGCGCCCCGCCCCCGCGGAATGAGGAGAGACAGGATGAACATCGGAGACGTGGCCGCCCGGTCCGGCCTTCCGGCCAAGACGATCCGCTATTACGAGGACATCGGCCTGATTTCCCCCGACCGCAGTGCCAACGGCTATCGGTCGTTCCGCGAAAAGGATCTGCACAAGTTGGCCTTCCTGGCCCGCGCCCGTGCGCTTGGGTTCAGCATCGAGGAATGCCGCGCCCTTCTCCATCTCTACGAAGACGAAAGCCGCGCCAGCGCCGAGGTCAAGGAGATCGCCGTGCACCACCTGGAACAGATCGAGCGCAAGATCGCGGATCTTCGCGAAATGCACGACACGCTGGCCACCCTTGTCGATGCCTGCGCCGGGGATCAACGCCCCGATTGCCCGATCCTTCAGACCCTGGGCAACGAAACACCGGGGCGTGGATAGGCCGGCTCGGGAAAGGGGGAATGGTGGGTCGTGAGAGGCTCGAACTCCCGACATCTTCGGTGTAAACGAAGCGCTCTACCAACTGAGCTAACGACCCGTGGCGCGGGGTCTAACCCGGGCGCGGGGCCAAGCGCAAGGGGCATTGCGCCCCGCCGGTGCAATTCCGGCCTGCCGTGGTTGTGCCGGTTTGGCACAGGCGGGGCAGGGGGGGAACGGGACATGCAATTTTAAGGCCCGGCTCAGGGCCAGAGGATCAGTTTCACCGCCAGCACGATCAGCACGCCAAGGATCAGCCAATCAAAGGCCCGCTGCGAGATCGAGCGGGTCAGCCAGGCGCCCAGGGGCATGAAGGTCCACAAGGGGATGAAGGCCAGCGCGCTGAGCAGCACCATCTGCGCATCATAGAACCCCAGCACTGCCAGCGTGGGAAACTGCACCGCGCACATGCCCGCAAAGAAAAGCGAGATCGTGGGGATGAATTCGTGCCGGGGCAGGCCAAGCGCGTTGAGGAAACTGATCGAGATCGGCGCCGAAATCCCCGCCGCCCCCTGAAGCACGCCCGCCGCCAGGCCGACCGGCAGAACGATCCGGTCCGCCGTTTTCCGGGCCAGCCGGAAATCGGTGCGCCAGATGCGCAGCGCGACATAGCCGAGCACGACGAAACCCACGGTCAGCGTCAGCGCGCGGGCCGGCACCGTGGCCAGAAGAAACGACCCCAGAATCGCCCCGACCGCCCCGGCAATCGCCAGGTGCCATGAAAACCGCCTGTGGTCATGGCTGCGATACTGCCAAAGCTGGCGCAGATTGGTCAGAAGGTTGGGCAGGACCAGAACGACAATGGCCAGCCGCACGTCAAAGAACGTGGCCATCACCGGAATCGCGATGATCGGCGCCCCCATGCCCGTTGCGCCCTTGAGCGTTCCGCCCATGGCCAGCGCCACGAAAAGGGCGCCATATGCAAGAAGATCAAGCTCGATCATGGGGCCGGAGTAGCAAACCACGGGGGGCAGAACCATAGACAAAAGCACTCTGGCGAAGCCGGTTCATTCGGCGTAGGTCTTTGCCATGGCTTCAATTCGTATCGGCAGCGGCCCGTTTCGGCCTGATCCCCGGGTGGTTGTTTTCACCGCCCTCCTTCTGGCCCTTGGGGCCATCGGGGGCGAGGGGGCAAAGCTGTTGCACCTGCCGCTGCCCTGGATGCTGGGCAGTCTTCTGGCCGCAGCCGTGGCCGTTGCCGTGGTGCCGCACCGGTTTCCCCCCGGCTACCAGTTTCCCATGGGGTTCCGGATGGTGTTCATCGGGGCCATCGGCGTGCTGATCGGCGCGCAGGTCGACGGAGCGCTGTTGGCGCAGTGGTCCGAAATGCTGGTCAGTCTTGCCGGGATCACCATCTTCGTCTTCGTGGCCCATGGGGTGAACTTCTGGCTGTTCCGCCGGATTGGCGGCTATGACCGCAAGACGGCCTTCTTCTGCGGCACCCCCGGCGGCGTGATGGAAAGCATCGCCCTGGGCGAACAGGCCGGGGCCGATATCCGGGTACTGGCGTTGCAGCAGTTCCTGCGCATCATCCTGGTGGTCAGCGTGGTGCCGGTGGGCCTGTCGATCCTGCATGGCGAGGTTCTGGGGAGTTCGGCGGGCCTCAGCTTTCAGCAGGGCGAGGCGCGGCTGGTGGCGGTGCCGATCCTGCTTGCGGTGGCCATCGGCGGCATGCTGCTGGGCCGCGCCCTGCGCCTTCCGGCGGGGCAGTTGACCGGGCCGCTGCTGGTGGCGGCCCTGCTTGGTGCGACGGGGCTGGTGGAGATCAATCCGCCCGGCTGGGTTCTGGCGGTGGCGCAAGTCGTCATCGGCACCAGCCTGGGGGTGCGCTTCATCGGGGTCACCCTGCGGATGCTGCGCCTGGGGCTATGGATGGCCATCCTGTCTGTCGGGTCGATGCTGGCCATCGGTGCCCTGCTGTCGGTGGCGATCCACGCCGTGACCGGGCAATCGACCGAGGTTCTGATCCTGTCCTTCGCGCCCGGCGGGGTGACGGAAATGGGTCTGGTGGCGCTGTCGCTGTCGGCCAACCCGGCGGTGGTGACGCTTCATCACCTCTACCGGATCACCATTACCGTGCTGGAAATGTCGTTCCTGTCCCGCTGGGTCACCCGCTCAGACCCTTGAGGCGTCGCGCTCTTTCGCCGTTTCCGCGGCCTTGTCGAAGGCCTCTTTCTGCATCCGGCCCCAGGCGCGGATGTCGTATTTCTGCACGACATTGCGCAGCAGCGACATGCGCTGGCGGCGTTCCTGTTCGGGCATCCTCAGGGCGGTCAGGATCGCGCTGTCCATCGACCGGTGCGAATAGGCGTTGGTGATGACGGCCGAGCCCATCTCGACGGCCGCACCCGCGAATTCCGACAGCACCAGAACGCCGTCGCCATCGGTACGCGCGGCGACATATTCCTTGCAGACCAGGTTCATCCCGTCGGCCAGCGGCGTGATCCAGGCCACGTCGGCGGCGCGGTAATAGGCCACAAGCTCGGAGAACGGCACGGCGCGCGAGATCAGGGCGATGGGCGTCCAGTCGAAGGTGCCGTACTGGCCGTTGATCCGCCCGGCGGTCTGTTCGATGGCGTCCTGCACCTCGGCATAGGCGGTCATGTTGCGGTTGGCGCTGACCGAGACATGCATCAGCCGCACCTTGCCCCGCAGGTCGGGGTTGTCGCGCAGGATGCGCCCGAAACTCTCCAACTGGTCGACGCCGCCCTTGGTGTAATCGGTGCGGCCCACCGACAGGATAAGCTGGCGGTCGCCCATCTCGGCCTTGATCTCTTCCACCTTGGTGGCGGTTTCGGGGCGGTCCGACTGTTTGAGGATGTAGTCCACATCCACACCCACCGGCGCCGTGCTGATATGCACCCGGCGCCCATTGTGAACCAGTTCGATGGGCACGCTGCGTTCGGTCAGCGCGGTGCCTTCCGATATGAAATCCTCTTCCACCCTCTCGCGGACAATCTCGTCGACGTCGAACAGCGACCGCGCGACCGAAACGAAGTTCGACGAATAGCGCGGGATGTGAAAGCCCACGACATCGCAGGCCAGAAGGCTGCCGACGATCTCCTTGCGCCAGGGCAACACGTTGAACATGTCGGCGGCGGGGAAGGGGGTGTGGTGAAAGAAGGCGATCCGCACATCGGGGCGCATCTGGCGCAGGTATCCGGGCACAAGCCAGAGGTTGTAATCATGCACCCAGACCACGGCGCCCGGCGCGGCCTCGGCGGCGGCGGCCTCGGCGAAGGCCCAGTTGACCTGCCGGAAATTGGGCCAGTCCACCGGGTCATAGTTATAGCGCTCGCGGAAATTGTGCAGGATCGGCCAGAAGGCCTCTTTGCTGGTGACGTGATAGAATTCGCGCACCTGGTCGGCGGTCAGCGGCAGCCGCGAGACGGAATAATCGCCATAGCTGTCGGAAATCTCGACCACCTGTTCAAAGCCCGGGTTGCTGGTGTCTTCGGCCAGCTTCCAGGCCACCCATGCGCCATGATCGACCCCGCCAAAGAAACTTTTCAATGTCGGGACAATGCCATTTGGGCTGGAATTCTCCTTGAAAACGATCTTCCCGTTTTCCTCAACCTCTTCATAGGGTTGCCGGTGATAGACGATGACCAGATCGGATGACATTGGGCTTCCTTCAGATGTTCGGATGCAGGTTCAGGGCGCGGATCGCCTCGATGATCCCGGCGGCGCCGATGGCTTCGGCGCGGTGGACGTGATCCTGGCCCTCAAGCCGGGCCAGCAGGGCGGGTTCCGACCCGCCCACGGCCACCGCAGGCAGGCCGAGGGCCAGCATCGAGTAATCGTTCATCGTGTCGCCAGCCACCAGAAGCCGCGCCGTGTCGATGCCCAGGTGTTCGGCCAGAAGCCGGATTGATGGCCCCTTGCTGATCCCCCTGGGCAGGACATCGAAATAGCGTTCATCCGACACCAGAACGTCCAGCCCCATGTCGCTGATCGTGTCATGGGCGGTGGGGTCAAAGCTGTCGGGGGCATAGTCATAGCTGACACGATAGCGGAACTCGGTGTCTTGCAGGGTCAGCCCGGGGGCCGACTCCAGCGCCGCCCGCACACGCGCGCCGGAATCGCCCCAGCGGCGCGAAATCTCGGTTTCCAGCTCGGCGATGGGTGTGACCTTGCCGTCGATCACCTGGGCGATGGTGGTGCCCACATCGCCCACCACGTATTCGGGCCAGGGCAGGCCATCGGCGCACATGCCCTCGATGAAGCGGGGGTCGCGCCCGGTGACGAAGATCAGGCCCACGGTATCGCGGTTGCCCTCGATCCAGTCGTACAGGCGCTTGCGGTCGTCTTCGGTGCCGCCAAGGAAGGTGCCGTCAAGATCGGTGGCCAGAACGAACTGCTTGGCGGAAATCGGTTTCTCGATAAGGTCGGTGTTCAAGTCGCAATCTCGTCAATCGGAGTTTCGGGAAGGCGCGCCGAGGGATGGTTGAGCGATAGCCCCATGGCGCGCGGTTCGGATTCGATGGGCGAGGACCACATGCGCGCGAAGGTGTCCTTGAGATCGGCGCCATCGTGCAGGATGTGGCGCACGGCCTCGCAGATCGGCATGGACACGCGAAGCCTGCGGGCGAGGTCGGTCACCGAGATGGCGTTCATCTCACCCTCGACCACGACGGGCCGGCCCTCGAAACATTCGCTGCGCGGGATGCCCGCGCCCAACTGGGTGCCCAGCGACATGTTGCGCGAACTGTCCGACGAACAGGTCAGTGTCAGATCGCCCGCGCCCGACAGGCCGGTGACGGTTTCGCGCTGCCCGCCCAGGGCCTCGGCCAGGCGCTTCATTTCATCCATGCCCCGGGTGATCAGGGCGGCGCGGGTGTTCTTGGCGAAACCGGCGCCCGTCATCATGCCACAGGCAATGGCGATCACGTTCTTGACCGCGCCGCCGATCTCGACCCCCACCAGATCGTCGGAGATATAGGTGCGAAAGGACGGCGTGCTCATCGAAACGGCAAGCCGGGCGGCGGGGCTGTCCATGGGGGCCAGGCGGTCGGCATAGCGGAAGTTGAAGGCGACGGTCGCGGCGGTGAAATGGCCAAGGGCCGTTTCATCGGCGAATGTGGGGCCGGAAATCACGCCCACGGGGTGGTTGCCAAGTTCCTCGGCCGCGATATGGCCCATGAGGTAACCGGTTCCTTCCTCGATCCCTTTCGCGCAGACGGCGACGGGAACGCCCGTGCCGATCATCGGGGCGATCATCTGACACATTTCGCGGATCGCGATCGAGGGAATGACGATCAGCACCGCCTCGGCACCGTCCAGGGCGGCGGCAAGATCGGTGGTGCCAACGATCCCGGGGGCCAGGTCGATCCCGGGAAGGAAGCGTTCGTTGCGTCCGTTGGCGTTGATGTCGTCGATCACCGAAGCGTCGCGGCCCCACAGTCGCACACTCCGCCCCGCCCGCCGCGCGACGGTGGCAAGGGCGGACCCCCAGGCCCCGGCGCCCAGAACGGCGATGGTGCCATAGGGGCGGGCCTGAAGCGAGGGGCGGGTCTGATCGAACGGCGGGTTTGTCACATGAACTCCTGATGCTGGGACAGCAACCTGTGCGTCGGCAACGCTTGCCGCAGGCGCAAAGTTCCCCGCTGCGGTGCAGAAATTCCGGCGCCCTGGGCGGACACTGGCACAGATTTTCGAAATTTGCCACCAAACGGGGATTTGCAGGGCGAACAGGGGCGCGACCTGGTCGGGCGCCCCTTGCGCCCGGCAGGCCAAAAACTTGCTGGCCGGGGCCGATATTATGCAGGAAGGCCTGGGCGCGGGGCGCTTTTCGGGGCGCCCCGCGCAGCGCGCTCAGATATAGCGCGACACGATGTTTTCCAGGATCTCCTGGCGGCCCGAACGCGGCTCGGGGCGGATGTCGGATTCGATCACCTGGTCGTGGATGTCGTCCAGCGACCGGCCCAGCAGGGCCTTGCCTTCCTCCGTGGCCCAGCCGGCGTAGCGTTCGGCGCGGGCGTCTTCCAGCGCGCCGTCGCTCAGCATGGCCGCCGCCGCCTTCAGGCCGCGCGCGCAGACATCCATGCCGCCCACATGGGCCGCCACCAGATCGACCGGGTCAAGCGATTGGCGGCGCAGCTTGGCATCGAAGTTGGTGCCGCCGGTCTTGAAACCGCCGGCCTTCAGAACCTCGTAATAGGCCAGGGCCGCCTCGCGCGGATTGTCGGGGAACTGGTCGGTGTCCCAGCCCGACTGGTAATCGTTGCGGTTCATGTCGATCGACCCGAAGATGCCCAGCGATGCCGCCATCGCCAGTTCATGTTCGAAGGAATGGCCGGCCAGGATCGCGTGGCCCTGTTCGATGTTGACCTGTACTTCCTTTTCCAGGCCGAACCGCTTGAGGAAGCCATAGACCGTGGCGACGTCGTAATCGTACTGGTGCTTGGTGGGTTCCTGGGGTTTGGGCTCGATCAGGATCGCGCCCTTGAAGCCGATCTTGTGCTTGTATTCCACCACGCGGTTCAGGAAGGCGCCGGCCTGTTCGGCCTCTTGCCCGAGGTCGGTGTTCAGCAGGGTTTCATATCCCTCGCGCCCACCCCAGAGAACATAGTTCTCGCCGCCCATCTTCATCGTGGCGTCCATGCAGGTTTTCACCGTCGCGGCCGACCATGCGTAAACCTCGGGGTCGGGGTTGGTGGCCGCCCCCGACATGAACCGGCGGTGGCTGAACAGGTTGGCAGTACCCCAAAGGCACTTCATCCCCGAGCTTTCCATCTTCTCGCCGATGTAGTCCGCGATCTCGGCCAGGTTGCGGGCGTTCTCGGCAAAGCTGTCGCCGTCGGGGCGGATATCGGCATCGTGCCAGCAGAAATAGGGCAGGCCCAGGATGCGGAAAAGATCGAAGGCATTGTCGGCCTTCAGCTTGGCGGCGGCCATGTCGTTTCCGAACCAGGGACGGTCGAAGGTGCGCCCGCCGAAGGGATCGCCGCCCTCCCAGGCGAAGGAGTGCCACCAGGCGCAGGAAAAGCGCAGGTGGTCTTCCATCCGCTTGCCCATGACCGTCTCGTCCGGGTTGTAGTGGCGGAAGCCAAGGTCGGTAGTGGTGTCGGTTCCGGTGAATTTGACCGGATCGATCCCGTCGAAATAGCTCATTTTCAGTGGTCCTTCAGGAGGGAGTAGGCAGCACGGTAGCGTTCGTGCTGATCGGCGAAAGCGGCCACGAGGGCCGTGTCAGGCGCGACAGAGCGCGCGATGGGGGGCTGGCTGGCAATCTCCATGCCCGCACCCGTGGCGGCCATCATGCCCAGGCGGGCCGCCCCCAGGGCGGCGCCGTAATCGCCCGCCTCGGGCAGATCCAGGGTGATGTTCAGCGCCGTGGCAATGGTGCGCAGCCAATAGTCGGATTTCGTCCCGCCCCCCATGGCCAGCGCGCGCTCGATGGTGGTGCCGGTGGCGGCCAGGGCATCGCGGCTGTCGGCAAAGGCAAAGGCGACACCCTCGAGCACGGCGCGCGCGGCCTCGCGGGCGTCGGTCGCGTGGTCAAGGTGCAGGAACTGCCCGCGCATGGCGGCGTCGTTGTGGGGTGTGCGTTCGCCCCCGAGATAGGGCAGGAACAGCGTGCGCCCCGGCGCGCGCAGGTCGCCAAGATCGCCCGTCAGCTCGGCCGCCGATTTTCCGGTAAGGCGCGACAGCCATTGCAGCGCGTCGGTGGCGGCCAGGATCACCCCCATCTGGTGCCACGTCCCCGGCACGGCGTGGCAGAAGGTATGCACGGCCGTCGCCGGATCGGGGCGGTATCCGTCGTTGGCGGCAAACAGCACCCCCGAGGTGCCCAGCGACAGGAAGGCGGTGCCGTCCCGCACCACCCCCGCGCCGATGGCGGCGGCGGCATTGTCGCCCGCGCCCCCGGCCACGACCATGCCGGGCAGATCCCACTGCACCGCCAGCTTGTCGCGCAGATGTCCCGACATCTGCGACCCTTCCACCAGCCTTGGCATGCGGTCGCGCGACAGGTGGCAGGCGGCGAGAAGGTCGTCGGACCAATCCCGCGCGCCGGTATCCAGCCAGGCGGTGCCAGCGGCGTCGGACATCTCCGACACATGTTCGCCGGTCAGGTACATCCGCAGGTAATCCTTGGGCAGAAGCACCTTGGCGATCTTGTCGAACGTCTCGGGTTCGTTTTCGCGCACCCAATCCACCTTGGGCGCCGTGAAGCCCGGAAAGACGATGTTGCCGGTGATCTCTCGGAACCGCGGATCGGCATCCATCGCCGCCGCCTGGCGCGCGCTTCGGGTGTCGTTCCACAGCATGCAGGGGCGCAGGGGGCTGTCGGCATCGTCGATCAGGGTGGCGCCGTGCATGTGCCCGGCCAGCCCCATCCCGGCCACGCCGGAACAGTCGTTCTTCTGGCGCAGCGCCTGCAGGGCGTCGGACGCGGCGCTTTCCCAGCTTGCCGCGTCCTGTTCCGACCAGCCGTCATGGGGCCGCTGAACGCTCAGCGGCACCGTATGTTCGGCCAGGACGGTCTGATCTTCGTCGATCAGGATCGCCTTCAGCGAGGATGTGCCAAGGTCCAGGCCAATATACTTGCTCATGCGGCGCTTCGCTCCGGTTTCTTGCCCAGGATGATCATTCCCAGGATTTCGTCATCGGTCACGTCCGATACCTTCTCGGTGCCGACCAGCTGACCGTTCTTCATCACCGATACCCTGTCGCACAATTCCATCACGTCGTGAATATCGTGGCTGATCAGGAAGATGCCCAGGCCCTGGCGCTTGAGCTCTTGCACCAGTTCGGAAACCATCTTGGTTTCCTGCGGGCCCAGGGCGGCGGTGGGTTCGTCCATGATCAGGATCTTGGCGTTGAAATAGACCGCCCGCGCGATGGCCACCGATTGCCGCTGACCGCCCGAAAGCGCCGACACCGGGTCGGCGAATTTCTGGAAGTTGGGGTTCAGGCGATGCATGATCTTGCGGGTTTCCGCCTCCATCTGGGCATCGTCCAGAAATCCGGTGGGCGTCACGAGCTCGCGCCCCAGGAAGAGGTTCGAGGCGGCATCCAGGTTATCGGCCAGCGCCAGCGTCTGATAGATCGTCTCGATGTTGTGGCTGCGGGCGTCGCGGGGGTTGTTGATCTCGACCTTCTGGCCGTTGACGTGGATTTCGCCCGCATCGGCCTGATAGGCGCCCGACAGGCATTTGATCAGGGTCGACTTGCCCGCGCCGTTGTGGCCCAGAAGGCCGACGACTTCGCCGGGGTAAAGATCGACGCTGACGTGATCGACGGCCTTGATGCCGCCGAAGGCGATCGAGATGTCGCGCATCTCGACCAGGGGGGTTCCGGTGTTTTCCATCTCGGGCCTCACTTCGATTTGCGGCGGTAAAGAATGTCGAGCCAGACGGCCAGCACGAGGACCGAGCCGACGACGATCTGCTGGATCGCGGCGTCAAAGCCGATCAGCACCATGCCGGTTTGCAGGCTTTGCATGACAAGGGCACCCAGGATCGCGCCATAGATCGTTCCGACCCCGCCGGCCAGCGACGTGCCTCCGATGACGGCGGCGGCGATGACGTAGAGTTCGTCCAGCGTTCCCAGCGCGTTGGTGGCGCTGTTCAGGCGGGCCGAGGCGACCACGGCCGACAGACCGGCCAAAAACCCCATGAGCGAGAAGATCTTCACCGTCATCAGGCGGGTGTTGATGCCGGCCAGTTCCGCCGCCTCGGGGTTGCCGCCGATGGCAAAGACATAGCGGCCGAACCGGGTGCGGTTCAGAAGGATGGTCATCAGGATGCCCACCGCCACCAGGATCAGAACCGGGATGGCAAAGCCGTGGCTGATGAACAGCCCGCCCTCGGGCATCTCGATGCCCTGACGTTCGGTATACTGGCGCACGATTCCCTTGGGCCAGGGATAGGCGTTGACCAGCAGAACGGCACCGATGGCGACGGCACAGCCCAGGGTGGCCAGGAAGGTGTCGGCCCAGACCGGGCGCAGCGCGAACTTGAACTTGCGCCGTTGGCGCCGGCCGTTCAGCGTCAGGAAGATGGCGGCGGCACAGGCCAGCCCGCCGACGATCCAGCTTCCGGTCGAACCGATGGCGCCGTAAGGGCCACCGCCCAGGAGGGCAAAGGTTTCATCCACGGGCGAAATCGTCTCGCCCCGGGCGACCAGGAAGGCCGCGCCGCGCCAGACCAGCAATCCGCCCAGCGTCACGATGAAGGCCGGGATCTTCAGGTAGGCGATCAGCGATCCCTGGATCGCGCCGACGATGGCGCCGGTCAGCATGCCCGCAAGGGCCGCGATGATCCAGATCAGCGGGTGGCCCAGGCCAAGGAGCGGCGGCAGGATATAGACCTGCAGCATCCCCATGACCACGGCGCAAAAGCCCAGGACCGACCCGACCGACAGGTCGATGTGGCGGGTGATGATCACAAGGACCATGCCGGTCGCCATGATCCCGATGCTCGAGGTCTGCACCGACAGGTTCCACAGGTTTCGCGGGGTCAGGAAGGCGCCGAAATTGTTCACGAGGGCGCCGTAGAGGTGAAAGCCGATCCAGATCAGCGCAAGTGCGCCGACCATGCCGATCAGGCGGGTGTCAAGTTCGGTCGCCTTCAGGAACCGCGTGAACGGCCCATCGGACGCCTTCGGTTTCGTGGCGGTTGGGGTCGAGGTGTCAGTCATGAATGGGTCCAGCGCTGCAATGGGCTGCGGGGCAACGGCGGCGGGCTTGGCGCGCCAGTCCGGCTGCGCGGGGCGCGGGGCCGGGGGCCGTCGGCGGTTCTGTCATTGCTCCGGCGCGGGGTAGGCCCCCGCGCCGGAAAGGTCATGCCTTACTTGCAGGCGGGAACGTCGTCCGCCGCGCCTTCGCAGGCCTGTTCCTTGCTGATGTGGCCGGCGTCGATGGCCAGGTGCAGCGTTTCCTTGGTGATCGGGGTGGGTTCGAGGAAGATGGCGCTCATCTCCACGCCGTTCTCACCGCCCGACCATGCCTCGGCACCGTCGATCGCGCTCAGCTCGGTTCCGCCGGCCAGGGCCACGGCGATTTCCGCCGCCTTGCCACCCAGATCGCGGCTGTTCTTCCAGACCGAAACGGTCTGGGTGCCACGGGCCACGCGGTTCAGCGCGGCAAGGTCGCCGTCCTGGCCGCCCACGGGGATGTTCAGACCCTGCGCCGACAGGGCGGCGATGACGCCACCGGCCATGCCGTCGTTCTGGGCCAGAACCGCGTCCACCTCGTTGTTGTTGGCGGTCAGGATCTGCTCCATGTTCTTCTGGGCATTCTCCGGCTTCCAGCCGTCCGAGAAGTTCTCGCCGACGACCTTGATGCCGTCCATGCCGCCGATCACCTCTTCCATGCCTTCGCGCAGGAAGGCGGCGTTGGGATCGCCCGGATCGCCCTTGATCACGGCATAGTTGCCGTCACCGGCGGCATCCACCACGGTCTGCGCGATGATGCGGCCCACGCCCTTGTTGTCGAAGGTCAGGTAGAAGGCGCGCTCGTCCTCGATCAGGCGGTCATAGCCGACGACGGGGATTTCTTCGGCGGCGGCCTGGTCGATGGCGGGGCCGATGGCGTCCTTGTCCATGGCCAGGATGATCAGCGCGTCGGCACCCTGCGCGATCAGTGCCTCGATGTCGGTCAGCTGCTTGGCGGCCGAGGCCTGCGCGTCGGACGAGATGTACTTCGCGCCCAGTTCGTCCAGCTTGGCCTTGATGGCGGCTTCGTCGGTCTTCCA
Organism: Oceaniglobus trochenteri; assembly: GCF_020529025.1. Classification (GTDB taxonomy): domain Bacteria; phylum Pseudomonadota; class Alphaproteobacteria; order Rhodobacterales; family Rhodobacteraceae; genus Oceaniglobus; species Oceaniglobus trochenteri. The sequence goes on along the minus strand of NZ_JACNMM010000002.1, from coordinate 414,028 downwards.
GCGCTCTTCCTGGAAGTTGGACCAGCTGACGCCAACCGTCAGGCCGTGGGCGTCGGCCCAAGCCATGGAGGTGAGGGATGTGGACAGCGCGGCGGCTGCCAGAAGTGTAAGACGCATGGTTTTCCTCCCGAGTGCTGCCACCGCTCTTCGGCGGCAGTCAGTTGCGTAGTGAGGCTTTACCATGGCTATATTTAATTCAGGTGTCAAAATAAATAGTTTGCGAAATGCAGATTTCTGCGTAACCTGCTGGTGTCAGAGCCGAAATGCTGCCCGGAAACCGGGCACAACAGGGCGGGACGTGGGAGTTTCTTATGGCCGGTGAACTAAATTCAACAGCGGAAAACGCCGCCCTGGCGCCCGATCCGGGCGCGCCCCAGGGCTGCGGGCCGCTGCGCCCCTCGGGCGATTCGCCGGTGCCGCTGCGCCAGTCGCTGTTCGAATCGGTCCGCGCCTACGGGGCGATGCCCCGGGTCGAACTGGCGCGCCATCTTGGGGTCAGCCCCGCCTCGGTCACATCGGTCACGACCGACCTGATCGCGGCCGGGTTCCTGCACGAGATCGCGGCCACCCCACGCGACGGTGAAACCGGGCGGGGCCGCCCTCCGGTTGCCCTGGCGGTGCGCCCCGGGGCGGGCCATGTCGTGGGCGTGAAATTCTCGACCGTGGGCAACAGCGCCGTGATCCACGACTTCGCGGGCAACCCCCTGGCCGAGATCAGCCAGGGTGTCGGCGCGCTGGTTCAATCCCCCGAGGCGATCTGCCGCCAGGCCGCGCAGCTCATCGACATGGCGCTGGAAAAATCGGGGCTGGAGCGGTCGGACATCTGCGCCGTGGGGGTCGGGCTGCCCGGCTACATCGACAGCGACCTCGGGATCGTGCTGTGGTCGCCGCTGACCTCGGACACCAACGTTCCGCTTTGCGCGATGATCCGCGACCACCTGGGCATCCCGGTGGTGATCGAGAACGATACCAACATCCTTACCCTGGCCGAACTCTGGTTCGGGGATGGGCGCGACGTTTCGAATTTTGCGGTCATCACCATCGAACACGGGGTCGGCATGGGGCTGGTGCTGAACAACCGGCTGTATCGAGGCGCGCGGGGGCTGGGGACGGAACTGGGCCACACCAAGGTGCAACTGGACGGCGCCTTGTGCCGCTGCGGTCAGCGCGGCTGCCTTGAGGCTTATGTCGCCGACTATGCCCTGGTGCGCGAGGCTTCGACCGCGCTCAACTGGCATCCCGATGTCGCCTCGATGTCGCAGGTACTTGAGAAGCTCTATGATCACGCCAAGGGCGGCAACCGCGCCGCGCGGTCGATCTTCCGCCGTGCCGGGCGCTATCTGGCCGTCGGAATCGGCAATGTCGTCAACCTTTTCGACCCCGAGCTGATCCTGCTGTCGGGCGAAAGGCTGCGCTATGACTACCTTTATGCCGACGAGGTGATGGCCGAACTCAACAACGTCTGGATCCAGGTCGACCGCGCCGCGCCTCGGGTCGAGATTCATGCCTGGGGCGACATGATCTGGGCGCGGGGGGCGGCGGCGCTGGCCCTGTCCCACGCCACCTCGGACATGCTGGGGGCTGGCGCGCCGGTGGCCGCGCAATGATCCGCTGGCTTGTCCTGGCCCTTGCCGCAGGCCCGGCCATGGCCGAGGTGCAGTTCATCGACCGTTCCGGCGATCTTCCGGTTCAGCACATCTATTCCGGCGGGTGGGAGCATTTCGTGGGCGGCGGCGTGGCCGTTCTGGATTGCAACGGCGACGCGCTGCCCGATCTCTATGTCGCGGGGGGCACTGCGCCCGCCCGGCTTTTCGTCAATGCCACCGCATCGCCCGGCGCTGCCCTGCGCTTTGCCCTTGGTGACGCGGGCGGGCTGACCGACGTGACGGGCGCCTATCCGCTGGACGTGGACGGCGACGGCCTTCTCGATCTTGTGGTCCTGCGTGTCGGGGGCAACGTGATGCTACGGGGGCAGGGCGATTGCACCTTCCGCGATGCGACCGAAGAATGGGGCGTCGATCCCGGCGCGGCCTGGACCACCGCCTTTTCCGCCACCTGGGAGGGGGACAATGCCCTTCCGACATTGGCCTTTGGCAATTACGTCGACCGCGACGATCCCGAAGGCCCCTTCGGCACCTGCGACGACAACCGGCTGCTGCGCCCCGAAGGGCGGCGCTATGGCGCGCCCATCGCGCTGTCGCCGGGATATTGCGCGCTGTCCATGCTGATCTCTGACTGGGCGGGCACGGGGCGGCGCGATCTTCGGGTCAGCAACGACAGGCATTACTACGTGCGCGAGGGGGCGGAACAGATGATCCCGCTCGACACACTACAGCCCCTGACCGAGGCCGAGGGCTGGCCGCGCCTGATGCTCTGGGGCATGGGGATCGCCAGCCGCGACATCACCGGCGACGGGCTGGCCGATGTGATGCTCACCTCGATGGGCGACCAGCTGCTTCAGTTCGCACGCCCCGGCGGGCGCTATGAAAATGCCCCCTATGGTTTCGGCAGCTATGTCCAGCGCCCCTTCACCGGTGACGATGGCCGGCCCTCGACCGGCTGGCATGCCGAGTTCGGAGACGTGAACAACGACGGTTGGGACGATCTCTTCATCGCCAAGGGCAATGTCGACCAGATGCCCGGCAACGCCAGCAAAGACCCCAACAACCTGCTGATCCGCACCCCGGATGGCCCCTTCACCGATCACGCGGCCGCGGCCGGGGTGGCCAGCCCGGCGCGCAGCCGCGGCGCGGCGCTGGTGGATCTCAACCTCGACGGCAGGCTTGATCTTGTCGTGGTCAACCGCCGCGCCCCGCTTGAGGTGCACGAGAACGCGACCGAGGCGGTGGGCAACTGGCTGGCGCTCGATCTGCGGGCCGAAGGGGCGAACACCCGCGCCGTCGGCGCCTGGATCGACCTGCGCCTTCCCGGAGGGCGGATCGAAACGCGCGAAATCACCGTTGGCGGGGGCCATGCGGGGGGGCAGGCGGGGCCGCACCACTTCGGGTTGGGCCAGGCCGATGGCGCCGAGGTGCGGCTGCGCCACAACGGGCAGGTCACGCCCTGGCGCAGGCTGGACGCCAACGCCCGCGTCACGCTGCGCCTCACCGGAGAAGGCGACCTTCTGATCGCGGGGCGCTAGCTTTCTTTCTTGCCTGAAATACTCCCGCCGGAGGCGCCCGCCCTCTCGGAGGGCGCGCCGGTTGGCGGTTCAATGATCCACCGGCAACCCGCTGGGCACGGTTTCGGGAATGCCCAGCCGCCCGAAAACCGCGACCGGATCGGACAGGGTGCGCAGGAAAGCCTCAAGCGCTGCGATCTCGTCGGCGTCAAGAGCGACGGGCGGCGTGGTGATGGCCGCCGAAATCTCGTCGGTCAGGGCGGCATCCTCAAGCGGCGCCATGTCGTGGCCCTTGCCGATGCCCGGCGGAAGTTGGACATCAGCGACAAAGCCGGCCCTATTTTCCAGCGGATCGGCGTGAAACTTCAGGAATTCCGACAATTCCGCAAAAGCGCCCGTGTGGCCATAGGGGGCCGTGAAGGCGACGTTGCGCAGGCTTGGCGTGCGGAAGGCAAAGGCATCCTCGGGGCGTCCCGTCACCTCCATCCGGCCCTCATCGCGCTGGTGTTGTTCGAACCGGGCGGCTTTGCCCGGGCCGAACTGCGGCACGCCCATGGCGTGAAACCCATGGTCGGTCTGGAACGGTCCGCTGTGGCAGGTCGCACATTGCGCAGCGCCGTAAAACAGGTCGGCGCCGCGTGCGGCGTCGCCCTCCAGCACCTGCTGACCGCGCAGCACGGCATCGAACAGCGCGGTGTCGCTGCGCCATTCGAAGGTCATGAAGGCGGCGATGGCGTTGGAGATATCGGTAAACCCGATGGGCCGCCCCTCGGCGACCTCGGGATAGACCTCGGCAAAGCGGCGGGCATATTCCGGAAGCTCGGCCACCCGGCGGCTCAGGATGTCCCAGGCGCCGCCCTCGCCGGTGATGATGCCAAGGCGCACCGCCCGGGCCACGTCGTTTTCCGAGTAATGCCCCGCCATCTCATCCTGGCTCAGCACCGGGAACATGGTCTGCGCCGACAGGACACCGGAAAAGCCCATGGTCATCTCGTCTTCCATGGGGGTGCGCAGCCCGGATGGGCGGGTGTCGTCACGTTCGACCCGGCCATCGTGAAACAGTACGCGGAATTCATGGGCGCCCAGGTTGAACAGGGCGGGGGCGTTGCGCGGAATGCGCTCTTCCGGTGGGTTGTCGGGGTCGGGGCGCCGGTCGGGGCCAAGGCCGATGCCGCCTTCACCCACCCCCAGCGCCAGCCCGTCGCCGGTGCCAAAGCGGGGATGATGGCAGGTGCCGCAAGATATGTTGCGATTGCCCGACAGGATCGGGTCCCAGAACAGAAGCTGGCCCAGTTCGGCCTCGGCGCGGGTCACGGGGACATACATTGCATCGGTGACGGGCGCGGGCAGGTCGCCCGCCCGGGCCGCGCCGGCGGCCATCAGCAGAAGGGCCAGTGTTCTCATGTCGCTCTCCCATAGCGGACAAAGGCGAAGCGGGTGCCGCAGGGCGCCCAGCAGGGCACATTGATCGTACCCTGCCCGCCAAACATATCCAGCAGAACCCGGGGTGCGCCACCCTTGGCGGGCATCAGGCGCAGCTGCACCTCGCGATTGCGGGGGTGGTTCCGGGTGCCGGGCGCATAGGAGAGGTAGAGCACATGCGCCCCGCAGGGCGAGGGGTGGGGAAACCAGTCGACACGGTCGCCCGCGCTCATCCGTTCCAGGGCGCTGCCATCGGGGTGCATCCGCCAGAGGTTCATCTGCCCGTCGCGCAGGCCGTTGAACCAGATCCATTGACCATCGGGGGTATAGTCGGGCCCGTCGGCGTGGTCGAACCCCCGTGTCAGGCAAATCTCGGGGCCGCCCCGGGCCGGGCAGGTCCGAATGTCGTAGAGGCCGTCGCGCCGCGCGACATAGGCCAGGGTGGCGCCATCGGGCGACCAGCCGTGCCAGTACGATGGCACCTGCGGCGTGATCCGCCGGGCCGTGCCGCCCGTCACGGGTATGGTGTGGATGCAGGCCTCGCCCGTCTGGGTCTTGTCGCTGAAGACCAGCGTCTTGCCGTCGGGGGAAATGCCGTGATCGTTGTTCAACCGGTTCAGCCCGCCGGTATCGACCGGCTGAAGGCGGGGATCGCCAAGTGCGACGCGAAAAAGCCGCCCCTCGGCGTTCACGATCAGGTGGCCTGCGCAGGGTGACCAGTTCGGCGCCTCGATCAGGCGCGGGGTCTGCAAGAGGCTTTCGACGGTGCCGGTGGGCAGATCGAAAAGGCAGAGATCGCTTCGCATGGTATCCGTCGCATGATGTGGGGGAAGGGGTTCACCACCCCCGGATTCCGCGCAAACGGGGACATCCGGGGGCAGTGCCGATGGCGAATATCCTTGCGACCTTTCGGCCTGCCGGATGGTTCGTGTCTCCTCCCACGAACGCCATCAGATTCGTCAACCTCTCAGGCAGGTGAAATGCACCTATTTTCGGCAAAAGTCCACTATTATGTTCACAAGGCGCTCAGGTGTTGGGCGCCCGGCGAAGATCCAGGGTCATCGGAAATTCGGGATGGGGCGTTTCGGGGACGGGGCGCCAGGTGCCGCCACTGTGACCGAAGGGCTGGAAGCGCGACAGGCGGCGCGCCTCGGCCTCGTTTCCGTTGACGGGGAAGGTATCGTAGTTGCGCCCGCCCGGATGCGCGACGTGATAGGTGCAGCCGCCCAGGGCCTTGCCGGTCCAGGTGTCATAGATGTCGAAGACCAGCGGCGCGTCCACCGGCAGCACCGGGTGCAGCGCGAGGGGCGGTTGCCAGGCCTTGAACCGAACACCGCCCACCGACACCCCCGAAGTCGCGGTGCGGGTCATGGGCACCTGCCGCTTGTTGCAGGTCACGATGTAACGGTCGGGGTCGGCACAGGTGAGTTTCGCCTGCATCCGTTCCACCGAACTGTCGGTATAACGCACGGTCCCGCCGATGGCGCCGGTTTCGCCCAGGACGTGCCAGGGTTCCAGCGCCTGGCGGATTTCCAGATGCGCGCCCTCGTATTCCACTTCGCCGCAGAAGGGGAAGCGGAACTCGGCCTGGGCCCTGAACCACTCGGGCGACAGGTCGAACCCGTGATCCTTCAGGTCGCGCAGGATTTCCAGGAAATCCTCCCAGACGAAATGGGGCAGCATGAAGCGGTCCTGAAGCGTGGTGCCCCAGCGGGTGAGGTTGCCCTTGATCGGGTCGGCCCACATCCGCGCGATGATGGCGCGCAACAGCAGTTGCTGCGCCAGGCTCATGCGTGGATCGGGCGGCATCTCGAAACCGCGGAATTCGACAAGGCCCAGCCGCCCGGTGGGGCCATCGGGGGAATAAAGCTTGTCGATGCAGATTTCCGCGCGGTGGGTGTTGCCGGTGACATCCACCAGCAGGTTGCGGAACAGCCGGTCCACCAGCCAGGGCGCGGGCGCTTCGCCTTCGCCGGGCAGGGGCACCTGGTTCAGGGCGATCTCAAGCTCGTAAAGCGAATCGTGGCGCGCCTCGTCGATGCGCGGCGCCTGGGAGGTGGGGCCGATGAACATGCCAGAGAAAAGGTAGGACAGCGCCGGGTGCCGCTGCCAATAGCGCACCACCGAGGCAAGAAGATCGGGGCGGCGCAGGAAGGGGCTGTCGGCCGGGCTGGCGCCGCCGACGACAACGTGGTTGCCGCCGCCGGTGCCGGTGTGGCGCCCGTCGATCATGAACTTGTCGGCGGCCAGGCGGGTCTGGCGGGCCTCGTCATAGACGGCCTCGGTGATGGTGCGCACCTCGTCCCAGTCCTTGGCGGGGTGCACGTTCACCTCGATCACGCCGGGGTCGGGGGCGACGCGGATCACGTTCATGCGCGGATCGCTGGGCGGGCCGTAACCTTCGATATGCACCGGCAGCCCCTGCGCTTCGGCCGCTGCTTCGGCGGCGGCGACCAGTTCAAGGTAATCTTCCAGCTTTTCGACCGGCGGCATGAAGACGCAAAGCCGCCCGTCGCGCGGTTCAACCGAAAGGGCGGTGCGCACGGCGCCGCCCAGTTCGCCCAGCTTCTGTTCGACGCGGTCCTGGGTCGCCTCGGAGGCGGTGAAGCTGCTGCGCGCCTGGGTGCGTTCCGCGGCCTCGGCATCGGTTTCGCCGTCGAAATCGGGCAGGGGCGGACGGGCATCGAAAGGATCCTGCGGGATGACGTGGGGATAGTCCTTCTCGGGGACGTGGGGCAGGGTGCCCAGCGGCAGGCGATAGCCCACCGGGCTGTCCCCCGGCACAAGGTAGAGGTGATCGCGCCGCAGGGTCCATTTTTCACTGCGCCAGCCTGCGGTGGCGCGGGCCTGCCATTTCTGCACCGGCAGCACGAAGCCCGAAGGTTCGGTCAGGCCCCGGCCGAACACGCGCGCGATGCGCTGGCGTTCTTCGGGGTCTTTCAGGTGGGAATTCTCCGGGGTCACGTTTTCGGGCAGGTTGCCTTCCTTGATGATCCACTCGGCCGGGTCTTCATAGGCGGGGGTAACGTTTTCGTCGGGCACGCCCAGCACCTTGGCCATGCCTTCCAGAAGCGCGCGCGCCTCATCGGGCGTCGCCGTTCCGGCGCCTTCCTCTTCGGCGATCAGGTCGGGGTTCTTCCACACCGGTTTGCCATCGCCCCGCCAGTAGAGGCTGAAGGTCCAGCGCGGCAGGGTTTCGCCGGGATACCATTTGCCCTGCCCGTAGTGCAGGAAGCCGCCGGGCGCGAAACGCTGTTGCAACCGGCGGATCAGCTTGTCGGCGAAGACGCGCTTGGTGGGGCCGACGGCGCCGGTGTTCCACTCGTCCGCCTCGAAATCGTCGATGGACACGAAGGTCGGCTCGCCGCCCATGGTCAGGCGCACGTCGCCATCCTCCAGAGCCTTGTCGACCTTGGCGCCCAGGGCGTTCAGGTCGCGCCAGGCCTCTTCCGAAAAGGGCTTGGTGATGCGGGGGTGTTCGGCCACGCGCTTCACGCTCATGTCGAAGGCAAAGTCGACCTCGGCAAAGCTGGCCATGCCCGAAATCGGCGCGGCGTTGCGGTAGTGGGGCGTGGCGGCCAGCGGGATGTGGGATTCGCCGGCCAGAAGGCCGCTGGTCGGGTCAAGCCCCACCCAGCCCGCGCCGGGCAGGTAGACCTCGGCCCAGGCGTGCAGGTCGGTGAAATCCTTGTCGGTGCCGGATGGACCGTCCAGCGCCTCGAGATCGGGTTTCAACTGGATCAGGTAGCCCGAGACGAAACGCGCGGCCAAGCCAAGATGGCGCAGCGCCTGCACCAGCAACCACGAGGTATCGCGGCACGACCCCTTGCCGGTGGTGAAGGTTTCCTCGGGCGTCTGCACGCCCGGCTCCATGCGGATGACATAGCCGATTTCGCGCGACAGGCGGGTGTTGAGCGCGACGATGAAATCGTTGATCGGGGTCTTTTCGCGCGGCACGCTGGCCAGAAACTCGGCCAGCTTGGGCCCTGCCGGTTCGGGAGTCATGTAGATCGACAGGTCGGGGCGGATATCCTCGGGGTATTCGAAGGGCCAGTGTTCGGCAAAGCCTTCGACGAAGAAATCGAAGGGGTTGTAGACCGACATGTCGGCGGTCACGTCCACCTTGATCTTCAGCTCGCGCACCGGTTCGGGAAAGACGTAGCGCGCCAGCCAGTTGCCGTAGGGGTCTTGCTGGTGGTTCACGAAATGCGGCTGCGGCGACACCTTCAGCGAATGCGAGATGACCCGGGTGCGGCTGTGCGGGGCGGGGCGCAGGCGGATGATCTGCGGGCCAAGGGTGACCGGGCGGTCATACTTGTAATGGGTCAGGTGATAGATGCTGGCATAGATCGACATGATGTTCCCAGAAGTTAGGCCGGTTTGATCCCAGCGTTTCACAGATCGCCCCGCGGGGCCAGCGATAGGCCGACTGGCCCGGCGCCGCTGCCTGCCGTCAGGCGCGCCAGGGGGCGATCAGGCCATGGATGAATTGCAGCTTGTCGATCACCGGGGCCGACAGGACGAAGGGGTAGAGATCGGGCTGGCCCAGCGATCGGTTGACCGCGTTGATCGCGATGCTGACCGGCACCCAGGCATCGATCACCGATTGCGCACCGGGGGCGGCGTAGGGATCGAAGCGGAGGGCACCCTGACCGGCGTTGATGCCATAGGCCCAGGCGGTTTCCAGCCCGTCAACCATGTGCATCCAGTGGGCGAAGGTTTCGGCGAAATCCTCCCAGGGGTGCGCCGTGGCGTAGGAGCTGACGTGGGATTGGGGCCAGTCGTTGGGCGCGCCGTTGGCATAGTGGCGCTGAAGGGCCTCGCCGTAATCCTCGCTGTCGTCGCCGAACAGGCGGCGGCATTGGTCAAGCGCGTCGGTATTCCTGACCAAAACCTCCCAGTAATAATGGGCAACCTCGTGGCGCATGTGGCCCACGAGGGTGCGGAAGGGTTCGCCCATGGCGGTGCGGCGCGCCTCGCGTTCGGCATCGTCGCCTTCGGCGATGTTCAGGGTGATAAGGCCGTTGGCATGGCCCGTCAGTACCGGTTTCACCTTGCCATCGGCATCGGTTTCGTCGGTCAGGAAATCGAAGGCCAGGGCGGGCCATGGGCCGTTGTCATCCACCGGCAGGGGCAGGTTCCAGCGGATCAGAGAATAGAAAAGCTGCCGCTTGGCCAGTTCGATCGCGGCCCAGCGGATGCGGTTTTCCTCGATGCCGTGATCGGGGACGGTGCGGTTGTGCCGACAGGCCCGGCAAAAGCGTTCGCCCGGTTCGGCCAGCCAGTTGCAATCGGCCACTTCGGCATTGGCACAGCGGGTCTGCCCCGCCGCCGGCACCATGTCGAGCCGGGCCGGATCGAAGGCCAGGTCGGTGCCGCAGACGACACAGCCATCGTTGCTGAAGTGCAGTTCGTTGCTGCAGGATGGGCAGGTGAATCTCTTCATCGAGGTGGCTCCGGCGATAGGATTGTCAGGTGGCGGCGCCCTTGGCGCGGTTCAGCGCCCGATCGGCGGCCCAGCCCGAGATGACGGCCGCCATCAATCCCCATATGACCCAGATCGCGCACAATACAAGGAAGGTCAGGCAGAAAGCCGAGACCAGAAACGCCATCGTGTAGTCTTCGACCATGAATCGCCCCCCCGTCGGATCATCCTAGGGCGGATCGGCCTCATGTCACCTTGAATTACGCCGCGCGGGCCTCGGCAAGCGCTGCGGGAAGGTGGAGGGCCAGCAGGTCAAGATCGCTTTCGCGTCCACAGCCAAGGCGGATGCAGCGATCCTGCGGCGCGACGAAGGGCATCCGCACGAAGACGCCCCTTTCCCCCAGCCCGGCCAGAACCCGGCGCGCGAAGGCACCGTCGCCGCCGCAATCGACGGTGACGAAATTCGTGGCCGAGGGCAGGGCGTGCAGCCCGTTGTCGGCCGCGATCTGCGCGATGCGGCTGCGCGCGGCGGCGATCCTGGCCACTGTCTGGGCCAGGTAGTCCTGTTCGCCGACGGCGGCCAGGGCGCCCACCTGGGCGATCCGGTTCATGGCGAAATGGTTGCGGATGCGATCGAAGGCGGCGATCAGGTCGCGCGGGCCGATGGCATAGCCCACCCGCGCCCCGGCCATGGCATAGGCCTTGGAGAAGGTGCGCATGCGGATGACGTTGGGCTGTTCGGGCCGCATCTGCGGCGCGGTGCCCTCGGGCGCGCATTCGACATAGGCCTCGTCCAGGATCATCAGCGTACCTTCGGGAAGGTTGGCGATCATGTCGTCGATGGCGCTGGCATCGTGCCAGGTGCCCATGGGGTTGTCGGGGTTCGACAGATAGATCAGCCGCGCGCCGGTGCGCCTTGCGGTTTCCACCAGCGCCTCAAGGTCTTCGTGATCGTCGCGGTAGGGCACCTTGTGCAGGGTGCCGCCATAGCCTGAGACGTGGAAGTTGAAGGTGGGATAGGCACCGTCCGAGGTGACGACATGCACGCCCGGTTCCACCGTCATGCGGCAGACATAGCCCAGAAGCGTGTCGATGCCTTCGCCGATCTGGATATGCGCCGGGTCGACCCCGTGCAGGGCGGAAAGGGCAAGGCGCAGGTCGTGATGCTGGGCGTCGGCGTACATCCAGACATCGCTGGCCGCCCTTTCCATCGCGCGGATGGCGGCGGGGGCGGGGCCGAAGACGTTTTCGTTCGCGCCGATGCGGGCGTCAAAGGGGCGGCCGCGTTCGCGTTCCTGGGTTTCGGGGCCCACGAAGGGCACCGTGGCGGGCAGGCTGGCAACGTGATCGGTCAGGAAACGGGACATGGCGCACCTTCGGTTCGGGCAGAGGTGGGGGCGGGCAGGGCCCGCCCCGCGGTCAGTCGATTTCGGCCAGCCGGGTAAGCGCGGCTTGCAGGCGTTGCTTTTCCTCGGTCTTGACGGCGGCCTGGGCCTCGGTTTCCTCGATCACCTCGGGCGCGGCGTTTTCGCGGAACTTCGGGTTCTTCAGCCGGCCCGACAGGCCGCCAAGCTCCTTTTCGACCTTTTGCAGGGCCTTGGACAGGCGCGCCTTTTCGGCCGATACGTCGATGATGTCGGCCAGGGGCAGGGCGAAGGTGCCGCCCGAAACCGGGATCGTCGCGCTGCCCTTGGGGGCGGTATCGGCGCGGCTGACGGTGCCAAGGCGCGCCAGCTTTTCGATCATCGGCGCGTTGTTGTCCCAGGCGGTCTGCCCGGCGGCGTCGAGATCCAGCATCAGAAGATCGACCTTGAGCGCGGCCGGCACGTTCATTTCGCCGCGCACCGAACGGATGCCCTCGATCAGGGAGATGACCCAGTTCATCTCGGTGTCGGCCCGGGCGTCGATCAGTTCGTCGCCATAGGTGGGCCAGTCGGCGTGGATCAGCATCTTTGCCCGTTCGATCTGGCCCCAGAGCTCTTCGGTGATGAAGGGCATGACCGGGTGCAGCAGGATCAGGCATTGATCCAGCACCCAGGCCAGGGTTTCGCGGGTTTCAGCCTTCTGATCGTCGGTGCCGTCCATCAGCAGCGGCTTGGACAGTTCGAGATACCAATCGCAGACCTTGCCCCAGACGAAGACGTAAAGCGCGTTGGCGGCATCGTTGAAACGATAGCTTTCAAGGGCGGCGTCAACCTCGGCGCGGACCTTGGCGGTTTCGCCCATGATCCAGCGGTTGACGGTCTGCTCGGGTGCGGGCTGTCCCTTGTGGGTGGTGGCCCCGTTCATTTCGGCAAAGCGGAAGGCGTTCCACAGCTTGGTGCCGAAGTTGCGGTTGCCGGCGATGCGCGATGTGCTGAGCTTCAGGTCCCGCCCCATGGAGGCCATGGCGGTGAGGGTGAAGCGCACCGCGTCGGCGCCGTATTCGTCGATCAGTTCCAGCGGGTCGAGAACATTGCCCAGCGACTTGGACATCTTCTTGCCCTTCTCGTCGCGCACCAGGGCGTGGACATAGACCGTGCCGAACGGTTTCTGCCCGACCACGGCATATTGCATCATCATCATCCGGGCGACCCAGAAGAAGATGATGTCGAAGCCGGTGATCAGCACCGAGGTGGGGAAATACTTCTCCAGCGCCTCGGTGTTTTCCGGCCAGCCAAGCGTGCCGATGGGCCAGAGGCCGGACGAGAACCAGGTGTCGAGCACGTCGCTGTCGCGCCAGACGGGATAGACCAGTTTCGTCGGGTCCTGGCTGAGGTTGTATTCGGCCAGCGAGGCGGCAAGCGCGTGGACTGCTTCATCGCGCGAGGCGACCTCGACCACCCGGGCGGCGTGCAGCGGGGCGGGCAGGGCGGCGATATCGTCGCGGAAGCGGGCCGAGACGTCTTCGAAGGCGGGCGCACAGTGCAGGCGGTGGCCGGAATGCACCAGGTGATCGCGGGTGAGAAGCGAAAGCAGTTCGACCTCGTCCAGCGCGTTGTCGCCTTCGTCGTCGCGGAAGGAGGACGTGTGCAGATCGAGCCCGTACCAGACCGGGATCTGGTGCCCCCACCAGAGCTGGCGGGAAATGCACCAGGGTTCGATGTTCTCCAGCCAGTTGAAATAGACCTTGCGATCCTGCTCGGGGAGGATCGTCACCTCGCCGTTGCGCACCGCGTCGATGGCGGGCTGGACGATCTTGGCGGTGTCCACGAACCACTGGTCGGTCAGCATCGGTTCGATGACGACCTTGGAGCGGTCGCCGAAGGGCTGCATGATCTTCTTGTTCTCGACCAGCGGGCGCTCTTCGGTTGCTTGCGCGCCCTCATCGCCTTCGACCGTGACCTGCACGGTGACGGCCAGGCCCTCTTCGGTGATCTGATCGACGATGCGCTTGCGCGCCTCGAACCGGTCAAGGCCGCGCAGGTCTTCGGGGACGAGGTTGATCTGGCCCACGTCGGGGGCCGTGGTGTCGGCCCCGTGGGTGCGGGCCAGGTCGGCGGCCTGGCGGGCCGAGTCGTCGTAGGACAGGCCGTCCTGGCGCATCTGCCCCTTGGTATCCAGCAGGGCATAGAGCGGGATGCCGTTGCGCATGGCCACGCCGTAGTCGTTGAAATCATGGGCGCCGGTGATCTTCACCGCGCCCGACCCGAATGCGGGATCAGGATATTCGTCGGTGATGATCGGGATCTGGCGGCGGTGTTCCTTCGGGCCCACCGGGATTTCGCAGAGCTTGCCGACGATGGGCGCATAGCGTTCGTCGCCCGGATGCACCGCGACGGCGCCGTCGCCCAGCATGGTTTCGGGGCGGGTGGTGGCGATGGAAATGTAATCGCGGACCTCGCGCAGGGTGACGTTGCCGTCCTCGTCCCGCTCGACGTATTCATAGGTTTCACCGCCGGCCAGCGGGTACTTGAAGTGCCACATGTGGCCGTCGACCTCGGTGCTTTCGACCTCGAGGTCGGAAATCGCCGTTTCGAAATGCGGGTCCCAGTTGACCAGCCGCTTGCCGCGGTAGATCAGCCCCTTTTCGTGCATGTCGACGAAGACCTTGATCACGGCATCGTGGAAATTACCCTCTTCCCCCTCGGGGGCGCCGGGGGCACCGGACATGGTGAAGGCCTCGCGCGACCAGTCGGCCGAGGCGCCCAGGCGCTTGAGCTGGCCGATGATGGTGCCGCGCGACTTGATCTTCTGCTGCCAGACCCGGCTGGTGAAAGCCTCGCGCCCCAAGTCGCGGCGGGTGGGTTCGCCGTTCGCGGCCATGTCGCGTTCGGTCACCATCTGGGTGGCGATGCCCGCGTGGTCGGTGCCCGGCTGCCAGAGCGTGTCGAAGCCGCGCATCCGGTGCCAGCGCACCAGGATATCCTGCAGGGTGTTGTTGAAGGCATGGCCCATGTGCAGATTGCCAGTGACATTGGGCGGCGGGATCATCACGCTGAAGGTTTCGGCGCGGCTGGCGTTGGCGCCCGCGGTGAAGCAGCCGGCCTTTTCCCAGGCGTCATAGATGCGCCCTTCGGCGTCGGCGGCTTGGAATGTCTTGTCCATCGGCATAGCGGCGATCCTTCCTCGTGTTGGCGTTGATTTACCGACAAGGCGGGGCAAGGGAAAGGGGCGGATGCGCCGGGTGGCGCTGTCGGATGCCTCCGGCGGGAGTATTTGGGCAAGAAAGAAACCGGTCTGCGGCAGAGGGGGCCGGGTGCCGGCGGGGATTCGGATACGCCGCCGGCGCAGCCATCCCTCACATCCCGCTGATCGAGCGGTCGATCTTGGTGGAGAGGTGGATCAGGCTTTCGGTGGCGATCACGCCGGTCAGCGCGCCCAGCTTGTCGAGCGTTTCGTCCAGGTCCTGGGTGGTTTCGGCGGCCAGTTGCACGATCATGTCGACCCGCCCCGAGGTGGTGTGGACGATTTCGACCTCGGGCAGGGCGCGCAGTTTCGTGAGGACGGCGGCGCCGCTGCGCGGTTCGATGCGGACGAGAACCGTCGCGCGGATGCGGCGCAGGGTCATCGCCTGGCCCAGCTTCACGGTATAGCCGCCGATCACGCCGGTGCGTTCCAGCCGTTCGATCCGCGCCTGCACGGTGCTGCGCGCCACCTTGAATCGGCGCGCCAGCCGCGATGTCGAGGTCGAGGAATCGGCCGCAAGGGCCGCCAGAAGCCGCTGATCCAGTTCATCCATCATTTTGCCCACGTTTTTCGTCAATTTAACGAGGCTGCCGCACAATTCAACTCTTTTCATCGGTGAAATCCGCCGCCATATGGTCCACAGACTTCAGGAGATAAGGGCGGCGTTCTCGCGTACCTGGCCTGGTGTGGTGGACCATCGTGTGTGCCTCCCAACCGGGCCGTCCGGGCAAGAGAAAGCAGCGGCTTTTTAATCCTTCTGAGGAGACGTGACCCCATGGGACTGTCGAAAACCATCTTCGCAAATCCGACCGAATACCTTGTTCGCGAGGAGCCGGCCGATCCGGTCCTGTTCTTTGCGCCCATGGTTCTGCAAGCCACGGCAAAGCGGTTTCTCGACGGGTTTCCGGGTCTTGTGACCTATGCCGTCAAGGCGAACCCGGACGAGATGGTCATCGCCAACCTGGCCGCCGCCGGCATCCGCGGCTATGACGTTGCCTCGGTCTACGAGATCGAGATGATCCGCCGCGTCGCCCCCGGCGCTGCCATGCACTACAACAACCCCGTCCGCTCGAAGGCGGAAATCGCCCGCGCGGTCGAACTGGGCGTGCAGTCCTTCTCGGTCGACAGCCATTCGGAACTGGCCAAGCTGGGCGCGCTGGTGCCTGCGGGCGCCGAGATTTCCGTGCGCTTCAAGCTGCCGGTCAAGGGCGCGGCCTATGATTTCGGCGCCAAGTTCGGCGCGACCGCCGAAAAGGCCACCGCACTTCTGGCCGAAGCGGCCGCCCTGGGCTTTGTTCCCTCGCTTACCTTCCACCCGGGCACCCAGTGCACCGATCCGGCGGCCTGGGATTCCTATATCCGCACTGCCGCGACGATCGCCGCCGATGCGGGCGTGAAGATTGCCCGCCTGAACGTGGGCGGCGGTTTCCCGGCGCACCGCCTGACCGAGATTGCCCCCGCGCTGGAGGGTATCTTCGGCCTGATTGACCGCGTCACCACCGAAGCCTTCGGCGAGGACCGCCCCGCTCTGGTCTGCGAGCCGGGCCGTGGCCTGGTGGCCGAATCCTATTCGCTGGCCACCCAGGTGCGGGCGATCCGCGATGACGAACATGTGTTCATCAACGATGGCGTCTACGGCGGGCTGGCCGAACTGCCGCTGATCGGCATCATCGACCGTATCGAGGTGCGCGATGGCGCAGGCAACCGGCGCACCGGTGCCCCGCGCGGGCGGATCGTCTTTGGCCCGACCTGCGATTCGGTCGACCGGCTGCCGGGCGAACTGGGCCTGCCCGCCGACATGGACGAGGGCGACTTCATCCTCTTCCATGGGCTGGGCGCCTATTCCACCGCGACCGTGACCCGTTTCAACGGCTTCGGCAACTTCCAGATCGTCACCGTGATGGCGCTTCAGGGCTGAGAGGCCCGGGCGATCACGGCGCCGACAATCGGCCGGGCGGGGCTGGACACTGCCCCACCGGCCGCTAGTGTTCCCTGCAAACGGTCTACCGCAGGAGAGCACCATGGACAGCTTTGGCAAATCGCAATCCACCACACGGGTCGAGGATGTCCGCTTCCTGACGGGGCATGGGCGCTATGTCGATGACATCGCGCCCGAAGGCGCGCTGCACGGCTTCGTCTTCCGCTCGCCCGTGGCCCATGGCGAAATCACCACGCTGAACGTCGACGAGGCCCGCGAGGCGCCCGGTGTCCACATGGTGCTGACCGCGGCGGATGTCCGCGACCTCGGCGTCGGGCTGGGCATGTCCGCCTCGCTTGTCGGGAACCGCGACGGCAGCAAGGGGGCCGATCCGCTGCGCCCCTTCCTGGCCGAGGGGCGCGTGCGCTTCGTGGGCGAACCGGTGGCCTTTGTCGTGGCCGATACCCTGGCCCAGGCCCGCGATGCGGCGGAACTGATCGAATTCGATTATGACGATCTGCCCGCCAAGGTCGATGTCGCCCCCGGCGGCCCCGCCATCCACCCCGAAGCGCCCGACAACGTGGTCTTCGATTTCGCCAAGGGGGACGAGGCGGCAACCGCCAAGGCCTTCAAGGAGGCCGCCCATACCGTCAGCCTGCGGATGGACGACAACCGGGTGATCGCCAACTCGATGGAGCCGCGCGGCGCCTATGCCGAATGGAACGACGGCCGGCTGCATGTCTGTTTCAACGGGCAGGGCGTCTGGGGCGTGAAATCCGAGATGGCCACCGCCTTCGGGATCGACCCCGAACAGGTGCGTGTGACCAACCCCGATGTGGGGGGGGGGTTCGGCATGAAGGCCCCGAACTACCCCGAATACCTGATGTCTGCCGTCGCCTCGCGCGAACTGGGCCGCCCGGTCCGCTGGATGGGCGAACGGACCGAATCCATGCTCAGCGACAATGCCGGGCGCGACCTTGTGTCGGTGGGCGAACTGGCCTTCGATGCGGATTACAAGATCACCGCCTACCGGATCAGCTCGAACTGCAACATGGGCGCCTATAACGCCAATTTCGGCCAGTACATCCAGACCGAGCTGTTCTGCAAGGTGCTGATGGGCACCTATGACGTCCAGACGGTCTGGATGGAGGCCAAGGGCATCTACACCAACACCACCCAGGTCGATGCCTACCGCGGTGCGGGCCGTCCCGAGGCGATCTTCGCGCTGGAACGCCTGATCGACTATGCGGCGCGCGAACTGGGCATCGACCCCTGGGAGATCCGGCGCCGCAACTTCATCCCGGCCGATTCCTTCCCCTATACCTCGGCCACCGGCGAAACCTATGACGTGGGCGATTTTCAACGCCTGCTGGCTTCGGCCGAAAAGGCATCGGACCGCGCCGGGTTCGAGGAACGGCGCAAGGCATCCCGGGCGCGCGGGCTGCTGCGCGGTCAGGGGCTTTGCTATTACATCGAATCGATCCTCGGAAACCCCAGCGAAACCGCCACCGTCGAATTCCAGGAAGACGGCAGCGTGCTGATCTATGTCGGCACGCAAAGCAACGGACAGGGGCATGAAACCGTCTATGCCAAGTTCCTCAGCGATCAGACCGGCATTCCGCTGGAGGCGATCAGCGTGATCCAGGGCGACAGCGACCGTATCGCGACAGGGGGCGGCACCGGCGGCTCGCGCTCGGTCACCACCCAGAACAATGCCACCTATGGCACGGTCAAGAAGATGATCGGTGAATTCACCGCCTTCCTGGCCGAGGAGCTGGGCATCGCCGAGGGCGACATCAGCTTTGACGACGAGCGCTTCCGCGCCACCGGCCGGAACGAGGCGCCCACCATGCTCGAAATTGCGGCCATGGCGCGCGAGAAAGGCCGCACCGACCTGCTGCGCCAGACCCAGACCGAAACGCTTCCCGGGCGCAGCTATCCCAACGGCGCCCATGTCGCCGAGGTCGAGATCGACCCGGAAACCGGTCAGGTCAGGGTCGACAAGTACACGGTGGTCGATGATTTCGGCAACCTCATCAACCCGATGCTGGCCGAAGGCCAGGTGCACGGCGGCGTTGCCCAGGGTATCGGGCAGGCGGTGACCGAACGTGTGGTCTATTCCGAGGATGGCCAGCTTCTGACCGCCACCTTCATGGATTACGGAATGCCCCGGGCCGATGACATGCCGATGATCGCCTTCTCGACCGAACCGGTCCCCTCCACCGCCAACGTGCTGGGGATGAAGGGCTGCGGCGAAGCGGGCACCGTCGGGGCGCTGGCCGCCGTCTCGAACGCCGTGCTCGACGCGGTGTGGGATAGTGGCGTGCGCCAGATCGACATGCCCTTCACACCGATGCGGGTCTGGGAAGCCCTGAACGGAGGCAATGAAAAGATCGCCGCCGAATAGGACGACGGGCCACGCCGTTCTGCAGACGCCATGGCGTGACCGGCGCGAACCGGTCACCCATGTCGTCCTGCTTGACGGCACCATGTCATCGCTTTCGCCGGGGTGCGAAACCAACATCGGGCTGATCTACAAGCTTCTGGCCGAACGCGCCCCCCGCGCCGATCTTTGGGTGCGCTACGAACCGGGCATCCAGTGGGAAAACTGGCGCCATGTGCGCAACGTGATCCTGGGGCGGGGGCTGAATTCACAGATCCAGCGGGCCTATGGCGCCCTGGCCTCGCGCTATCGGCAGGGTGACCGGATCTTCCTCTTCGGCTATTCGCGCGGTGCCTACGCGGTCCGCTCGCTCGCAGGGGTGATCGACAGGATCGGCCTCGTGCGGGCCGATCACGCCACGGCGCGCACCATCTCGCGGGCCTATCGGCTCTACCGCGAGTCGGGCGACAGCACGGCCTTCGCCGACGCCCACTGCCACGACAGCGTCGCGATCGACATGATCGGCGTCTTTGATACGGTCAAGGCGCTGGGTCTGCGCGCGCCGATCCTGTGGCGCTATTCCGAACCGGCCCATGCCTTCCACAACCACGAACTGGGGCATACCACCCGCCATGGCTTTCAGGCGCTGGCGATGGATGAAACCCGCCGCGCTTATGAGCCCGTCCTGTGGCACCTGACCCCCGATTACCGTGGCACGCTGGAACAGGTCTGGTTTCGCGGCACCCACGGCGATGTCGGCGGCCAGCAGGGCTGCCGCGCCGAATGCCGCCCCTTGGCCAATATCCCGCTGGTCTGGATGCTGGAAAAGGCCGAAGGCTGTGGCCTGCCGCTGCCCGAAGATTGGCGCAGCCGCTTCCCGACCGATCCCGATGCCCCCTCGGCCGGCACCATGGCCGGCTGGAGCCGCCTGTTCTTCAACCGGACCCCACGCACGATAGGCGCCAATCCCAGCGAAAGCATCCACCCCACAGCCCGCTGATCTCTTTCTTGCTGCAAATACTCAAATCCCGACGCAAGCCCCCGCCGCTGCCGCCGCCGGTGAAGCGCCCGCAAAACATGGAATGCGCCGTAGGCGCTCCTTTGGATCAACCCGTCGCGGCGATATTCATGATCAGGCAGGTGGTCGATCCGGTGGCATAAAGCCGGTCGTCCTCGGCGCCCCGGATTTCGCCATGGGCCACCCCGGTCGACCGGCCCGCGTGATCCAGCCATCCGGTTGCAAGGATCGTGGTGTCGGCCGGGATCGCCCGGGTGATGTTTATCTTGTATTCCAGCGTCGTATAGACCGATCCCTTCGGCACCCGGGTCATCACGGCGCAGGCCATGCAGGAATCCAGAAGCGTGCCGTACCAGCCGCCGTGAATGCCGCCC
Organism: Oceaniglobus trochenteri; assembly: GCF_020529025.1. GTDB lineage: Bacteria > Pseudomonadota > Alphaproteobacteria > Rhodobacterales > Rhodobacteraceae > Oceaniglobus > Oceaniglobus trochenteri. The sequence goes on along the minus strand of NZ_JACNMM010000002.1, from coordinate 393,759 downwards.
GTTGGGTTCATCTGCTCGAACCCCGGGGTGCCGCGAAACACCACGCGGCCCGGCTCGACCGTTTCTACATGGTAGTTCAGCGCCCGGGCGATGGGCGGGGCGGGCAGCTTGCCGTCGCGCACCCGCTCCATGAACTCCATGCCCGACATCGACAGGATGGTGTCGCGGTCGGGCAACTGATCGGGGCTTTGTGCAAAAAACATCGGCGCGTCCTTTTTCGGGGTCGCGCCAATCTGGCCTGCTCAGGCGACGTTCTCAAGAACGGTTTTCTGGGTCACGCCAAGGGCGTGGCAGACATCGCGCGTCAGGTGCGGCTTGTTGAGCGTGTAGAAATGCAGGTCTTCCACCCCTTCGGCCATCAGCTTGCTGCACAGTTCGGTGCAGATCGCCGTCGCCAGAAGCTCTTCCCGCCCGTCGCGGATCGCGGTGGTGAAGGCATCGTCCAGCCACTGGGGCACCGAGGTGCCGCAGCGCGTGGCGAAACGCTTGACCCCGTTCCAGTTCTCGATCGGCAGGATGCCGGGGATGACCGGCGCCGTGATGCCGGCGGCGGCACAGGCATCGCGGAACCGCAGGAAGGTATCGGCATCGAAGAAGAACTGGGTGATGGCCGAGCTGGCGCCCGCGTCGATCTTGCGTTTCAGGAAATCGACATCGGCGGTGTCGCTGGCCGCTTCGGGGTGACGGTCGGGATAGGCGCCGACGCGGATCTCGAAATCGCCGGTCTTTGCCAGTGCCTCGATCAATTCGACCGAATGGGCAAAGCCTTCGGGGTGGGGGGTGAAACCATTGCTGCCTTTGGGCGGATCGCCGCGCAGCGCGACGATCTGGTTCACCCCGGCCTCCTTGTAGGAACGGGCGATGCTTAGCGTTTCTTCACGGCTGGCGTTCACGCAGGTCAGATGCGCGGCCACGGTCAGGCCATAGTTGCGGTGCAGCAGGCCCACCGCATCATGGGTCAGGTCGCGGGTGGTGCCCCCGGCGCCATAGGTGACCGAAACGAACCCCGGATCAAGCGGCGCGAGGGTCTGCACCGTGTCCCACAGGCGGAACGACGCCTCAAGCGATTGGGGCGGGAAGAATTCGAATGATACGTTCGGCGTGACCATGGCGGATATCCTGATTGGTGTTGCCCCCTTGTGCCGGAATCCTTTATGTGAGGCCAATTCATAATTTTCATCAAGATCATGAGGCGGCCATGCATATCGAGTTTCGCCACCTGCGCACGATCAAGGCCATCCACGACGCGGGCGGGGTTGCCCGGGCGGCGGACCAGCTGAACATCACCCAAAGCGCTCTGTCCCATCAGGTGAAGGGGCTTGAGGATCAGGCGGGCGTCGAACTCTTCGTGCGCCGCTCGAAACCGCTGAAACTCTCGGCGGCGGGGATGAAGCTGTTGCGCCTGGCCGAACGCATCCTGCCCGAGATCGCGGCGATGGAAGATGAATTCGCGGGCCTGGTCAGCGGCAAATCCGGGCGGCTGCACATCGCGATCGAATGCCACGCCTGCTTTGAATGGCTGTTTCCGGTGCTGGAGAAATTCCGCCACGCCTGGCCCGATGTCGATGTCGACATCCGCCCCGGCCTGTCCTTCGGGGCGCTGCCGGCCCTGCAGAAGGAACAGGTGGATCTGGTCGTCTCCTCCGATCCCGAATCCCTGCCCGGCGTGGATTTCAGCCCGCTGTTCGATTACGCGCCGGTCTTTGTCGCCCCGGCCTCGCACCCGCTGGCCGGGCGCGAATACGTCGAGGCCGAGGATTTCCGCGATCAGACCCTGATCACCTACCCGGTCGACCGGACGCGGCTGGACGTGTTCACCGAACTCCTGATTCCGGCCAAGGTGGAACCCCGCGCGATCCGCCAGGTGGAACTGACGGCGGTGATCCTGCTGCTGGTGGCCTCGGGGCGGGGGGTGACGGTTCTGCCTGACTGGGTGGTGCGCGAAGTGCGCTATAACTCCGACTACGTCACCCGGCCGCTGACGGCCCAGGGGGTGACCAAGCGCCTTTACGCGGCGACGCGGGGCGAGGATACGACGGTGCCCTACATGGCGCATTTCCTGCGCCTGTGTCGCAGCGAACCGGTCAAGCTCCAGCGTGGCGACGGCTGAGGGTTCGGGACGCCTCCGGCGGGGGAGTATTTGGCGCAAGAAAGAACCGGGGTTGGCTTTTTCGGGGGGCGGGTGTATCGCCCGGGCTTGGAATTTGAAGGTTGGATGCGATGCAGGGCAGTGCAAATCTGAATGTGATGATCAAGGCCGCGCGCCGGGCGGGCCGGTCCTTGGTCAAGGATTTCCGTGAAGTCGAGAATTTGCAGGTCTCCGCGAAGGGGGCCGGCGATTTCGTCAGCAAGGCCGATCTGGCCGCCGAGGCGATCATCCGCGAAGACCTGATGGCGGCGCGCCCGAACTATGGCTGGCTGGCCGAGGAAAGCGCCCCGGTCGAGGGCAAGGACCCGACCCGCCGCTGGATCGTCGATCCGCTGGATGGCACGTCGAACTTCCTGCACGGTCTGCCGCACTGGTGCATTTCCATCGCACTGGAACACAAGGGCGAGATCGTCTCGGCCGTCATCTTCGATCCGGCCAAGGACGAGATGTTCGTCGCCGAAAAGGGCGGTGGCGCCTGGATGAACGAGGGCCGGGTGCGCGTTTCGGGCCGCCGGTCGCTGATCGAGGGCATCTTTGCCTGCGGTGTGCCCCATTCCGGCGCGCCGGGCCTGCCCGAACTGCTGCGTGAATTCGGCCGGGTGCTGCCTGCGGTGGCCGGTGTGCGCCACTGGGGCTCGGCGGCGCTGAACCTGGCCTATGTCGCGGCGGGGCGGTTCGACGGATACTGGGAGCGGCGCATGAAGCCCTGGGACGTGGCCGCCGGCCTGTTGATCTGCCGCGAGGCGGGCGCGCTGCTGGAACCGGTGAACGAAGGACGTTCGATGCTGGAGAATGGCGAAGTGGTGGTGGCCAACGAGGCGCTGTTCGACGGCTTTGCCAAGCTGGTGCGCGGCTAGGGATTACGGTCTGACGGGTGGTTGCGCCCGTCGACCCAGGCGATCGGATCGTGATCGGGCAGATGGATGCCGTCGAGACAGGCGGCGTTGATGCCCACCTCTTGCGGATTGCTGCGCCGGTTGTGGTGGGTGTAGATACCGCAGGTCTTGCAGAAATGGTGGCGGGCGGTTTTCGTGCCGAACTGATAGCATTGCAGGTTCTCGGCGCCTTGCACAATTGCGACATTATCGCGATGCGCGGTTACCGCAGCGGCGCCACGCATTACACAAAACGAACAATCGCAGCGGCGCAGGGTGTTCATCCCGTCGCTGAGGGTCACCTCGAGAACGACCGCCCCGCAGTGGCACGCCGCCCTCATCTGCGGCGCACCTTCGGCACGGTGGAGGGCGACAGGCGATAGGTCGCCTCGGGGTGGGGCGGGTGCCCGTGGGTGCGGTTCCAGAACCCCGGGCCGCCCATGCGCAGCCACAGCGGCAGGGTCAGCGCAAGGCCGGCGATGAAGCCGCCCGCGTGGGCCCAATAGGCCACGCCGCCCTGATCGCTGGGGGTTCCGACCCCCGAAACCATCTGCAGCACGAACCAGATGCCCAGGACGATCCAGGCCGGAACGGGGAAGATGCGGAAGAACACCACGAAGATGATCAGGACATCCACCTTCGCCTTGGGAAAGAGCAGCAGGTAGCCCCCCATCACCGCCGCGATGGCGCCCGAGGCCCCGACCATGGGGATGGGCGATCCGGGATCGGCAAGCATCTGGGCCAGCCCCGCCGCAACGCCACCGGCAAGGTAGAAGCCAAGGAAGGGCATATGGCCCATTTCGTCTTCCAGGTTGTCGCCGTAGATCCACAGGAACAGCATGTTGCCCCCGAGGTGCAACAACCCGTCGTGCAGGAATTGCGAGGTGATATAGGTCAGCGGGTCGGAATTTGCCGGGATCAGGGCCCAGTGTGCATAGACCTGCGACGGAATCATCTCGCTGCTGAACAGTGCGACCGTCACCAGGTATACGGCGATATTCGCCGCGATCAGGGCATAGGTCACGAAGGGCGTACCCCGTGACGGGTTGTGATCGCGGATCGGAAACATGGGCGGAAGATTTGCCCATGTTTCCTGCTGCGGTCAAGCGGTTGCCGCTTCGGCCAGAAGCTGGGCGTTCCCGCCCGAGGCGGTGGTGTCGATGCAGATATGGCGTTCGTGCGTGCAATCGTTGGCGGTGATGGCGCCGGTGATCAGCGGCACGATGGCCCCCGGGCGGCGCGACAGCGACAGGGCGATGGCGCGGGCGGTGTCGGCGTCGCCCCACCAGACCACGCCGCCAAGCGCGGGCAGGGCATCCAGCGCGGCCGCGTCCAGCGGCGGGCAGGGCTGGGCCGTGCCGCCCCTGGCGACCACCTCGCGCATCTGGGCGGCGCGGGCGGCTTCGCCCGGCCCCATGCACAGGATCGGGCGGCGGGCATGAACCGAAAGACGGTTCGATTCGCCGGTCGGCCCGGGCAGATCGCGCGGGTCGCGCCGCGCCGGGGTGGCGGCCTTGGCAAGGGCGCGCGACAGGGCGCCAAGATCGGCGGGATGGCGGCTGTCTTCCTGGCCGACCTGCGCGCTGGCGGGTTGCGTGAAGCGCGGCAGGTAGGACGGGCCGCCCGCCTTGGGGCCGGTGCCCGAAAGCCCTTCGCCGCCAAAGGGTTGGCTGCCGACCACGGCGCCGATCTGGTTGCGGTTCACATAGAGGTTTCCGGCGTGGATCCGGTCGGTCACATGCTGAACCCGGGTGTCGATGCGGGTGTGCAACCCGAAGGTCAGCCCGAAACCGGTGGCATTGATCGCCTCGATCACGTTGTCGATCTCATCGGCGGCGAAGGTGGCAAGATGCAGGACGGGGCCGAAAACCTCGCGCTTGAGGGCGGCGATGCCGGGCACCTCGATCACCGTGGGGGGCAGGAAATGGCCGGTTTTCGGTGCCGAAAGCTGTTTGAGCATTCGGCCCTCGGCGCGGGCGTTGCGGATGTGGGCGGTGATGGTTTCATGGGCCGCCGCGTCGATCAGCGGGCCGCTGTCGGTGGACAGGTTCCAGGGATCGCCCAAAGTCAGCTCGTCCATGGCGCCAAAGAGCATCTGCTTGAATTCCTTGGCGATATCCTCTTGCACATAGAGGCAGCGCAGGGCCGAACACCGCTGGCCCGCCGATTGGAAGGACGACATCACCACATCGCGCACTGCCTGTTCCAGCAGGGCGGTGGAATCGACGATCATTGCGTTCAGCCCGCCGGTTTCGGCGATCAGCGGCGCGCCCGGGTCCATGTGCCGGGCCATGTTGGCGCGGATCTTCAGGGCGGTGGCGGTCGAGCCGGTGAAGGCCACCCCATGCACCCGCGAATCGCCTGTCAGCGCAGCGCCGATGCTGCCGTCGCCGGGCAGGAATTGCAGCGCCTCGCGCGGCACGCCGGCCTTGTGAAGAAGTTCGACGGCGGAATGGGCGATCAGCGGCGTCTGCTGCGCCGGTTTGGCCAGAACCGCATTGCCCGCCGCAAGGGCGCCCGCGATCTGGCCGGTGAAGATGGCCAGCGGGAAGTTCCAGGGGGAAATGCAGGTGAAGGTGCCGCGCGCCGGGCGGGTCAGCGACTGCGCCTGGCTGGCGTAGTAGCGCAGGAAATCGACCGCCTCGCGCAGTTCACCCACGCAGTCGGGCAGGGTCTTGCCGGCCTCGCGTGCGAGGAGGGCGAAAAGCGGGCCGAAATTCTCTTCGTAGAGATCGGCGGCGAGGTTCAGGATGCGCGCCCTTTCGCCCACATCGACAGACCAGGGGCGGGCAGCGGCAAGGGCGGTTTCCACATCGGTTGGCGAGGCATCGGCCACCTGGCCCACGGGGGCACCATCGACGGGGCTGACCACCTCGTTCGCGGGCTGGGGTGCCGCATCGCCCGCGAGGATCGGCGCGCCCTGCGGGCGGGCGTCGCGGTGCGGATTGCGGGCCGCGTCGATCTTGGCCAGGGTGGCGGCGCTGCTCAGATCCCAGCCCTTTGAATTGGGGCGGTCTGCGAAAAGCTGGGTGCCGGTGCGCACCGGCGCCTTGCGGTCGGTCTGTTCGAAGGGATCGGCGGCAACCTGTTCGGGCGAGACGTCTTCATCGACGATCTGGTTCACGAAGGACGAATTGGCGCCGTTTTCAAGCAGGCGGCGCACGAGGTAGGCCAGAAGATCGCGATGCGCGCCCACGGGCGCATAGATTCGGCAGCGGGTCTTTTCCCGTTCCAGCACGATGTCGTGCAGTCGTTCGCCCATGCCATGCAGGCGCTGGAATTCGAAGGCGGCCTTGTCGTCGGCCATGTGCAGGATGGCGGCGACGGTGTGGGCGTTGTGGGTGGCGAACTGCGGATAGATCCGGTCGGTCATGCCCAGAAGCTTGCGGGCATTGGCGATATAGCTGACGTCGGTGGCGGGCTTTGACGTGAAGACCGGGAACGACGGCATCCCCAGGGTCTGGGCATGCTTGATCTCGGTATCCCAATAGGCGCCCTTCACGAGCCGCACCATGATCTTGCGATCCAGGCGCGTGGCCAGGGCGTGAAGCCAGTCGATGGTGGGCGCACAGCGCAGGCCATAGGCCTGAACCACGACGCCGAAACCGTCCCAGCCTGCAAGCTCGGGGTCGGCCAGAACCTGTTCGATCACCGCAAGCGACAGGGTAAGGCGGTCGGCCTCTTCCGCATCGACGTTGAACCCGATGCCAAGACGCGCTGCCTGGCGGGCCAGGGCGGTGACGCGGGGCACCAGTTCATCGATCACCCGCTCGGCCTGGGCGACCTCGTATCGCGGGTGCAGGGCCGAGAATTTCACGCTGATGCCGGGGTTTGCACGGATGTCGCCATGGGTGGCGGCCGAGGCCATCGCATCGATCGCCCGGGCATAGGCGGTGGTATAGCGGGCGGCATCGGCGGCGGTGCGCGCTGCTTCGCCCAGCATGTCATAGCTGTAGGTATAGCCGCGCTTCTCCATATGCGCGGCACGCTCCATCGCCTTGGGCATGGTTTCGCCCAGTACGAACTGGCGGCCCATCTCGCGCATGGCACGGGCCACCGCCGTGCGGATCACCGGTTCGCCCAGCCGCTTGACGGCGCCGCGCAGGGTACCCACCACGCCCGGCTTCTCGTCGCGCAGCACCTTGCCCGTCAGCATCAGCGCCCAGGTCGAGGCATTGACGAGTGAGGAAGAGGATTTGCCCAGGTGCGTGCCCCATTTGCTGGGCGCGATCTTGTCTTCGATCAGGTCGTCGATGGTGTCGGCGTCGGGGACGCGCAGCAGCGCCTCGGCCAGGCACATGAGCGCGATGCCCTCGTCGGTGGAAAGGCCGTATTCGGCCAGGAAAACCTCCATCAAGCCCGGCTTGGCCGAACGGCGGATGGCGCTGACCAGGGTTGCCCCGTCAGCGGCGATCGCCTTGCGGGCCTCGGACGTCAGGGCGGCGGTTTCGATCAGGGCGGCCAGGGTCGCGTCGGCATCGGCGTATTTGTCGGCCGAGAAGGGCAGGGCGGGGGCATGGGATGAGTCGCGCATTTCGGGCCTTTCGGGATTTTCAGACCAGTTTACGCCGGATTTGCCGTGACAGTTGCCCGAAAAATTGAAACTGTCAGGCCAATAGACCTAAAAAGAGGGGCAAACCAGTGCAAATGGCCGAAGGCGATCTTGACCGGTTCGACCGGGCGATCCTTTCCATTCTGGCGGTCGAGGGCCGGATCAGCGTAACCAACCTTGCCGGGCGCATCGGGCTGAGCAAGTCGCCGACCCAGACCCGCCTGAAGCGGCTGGAGCAGGACGGTGTGATCACCGGCTATCGCGCGATGATCGACCCGGTCCGGGTGAAGCGCGAACATGTCGCCTTTGTCGAGGTGAAGTTGACCGACACCCGCGAGGCGGCGCTTTCGGCCTTCAACGTGGCGGTGCAGGCGGTGCCCGAGGTGGAGCAATGCCACATGATCGCGGGGGCCTTCGATTACCTGCTGAAGGTGCGCACATCCGACATGGTCAGCTATCGCGCCGTTCTGGGCGAGAAGATCTCGTCCTTGCCCCATGTGGCGCAGACCTCGACCTATGTGGCGATGGAGGCCGTGAAGGACGTGGCGCTGTAGCGGCCAACCAGAAGGCGCGCGCGTTGCGCGCACGTCATTGTTTGCGGGCGCTTCACCGATGGGGCAGCGCATGGCGAAGCGGTGCGCATGAGTATTTTCAGCAAGAAAGAGGGGCAGGTGCGGAGCGTTCCGGCCGGGCTGGAACGGTGATCGGGCCTGTTTCGGCAAGCCCTTTCCAGAGCCGGTGCGCTGGGCTAACCTGACCTTAAATGATGGGGAGGCCGGCAAGATGACGATCCTGCAACAGATGCTTCGTGTTTTCGTGCTGATCCTGTTTGCGGGGGGCGCCCTGGCGCAGGATGGGCCGGCCGACGGGCCGCGGGCCGCCACCGGCGGGGCGCAGACGCTTGAGGATATCCTGGCGCGCCAGGCCCGCCAGCCCGTGGATGATGGTTTTCGCCGTGAGGCGACGGGCGATCCTGACGCGGCCGCACCCGTCACCGCGCCGCTTGGCACGCGCGGCGGTGCCTCGGATTCCGATCTCTGGCGCGCCCTGCGCTATGACAGCGCCGATGTGACCACCCGCAACAACGGCCCGGCGGCCACTGTCCTGATCCAGGACGGGGGCATGTGGTGGCTGCGGTTTCGCGAGGGGCCGCTTCTGGGCTATGGCGCGTGGTTTTTGATCGGGACACTGGGGGTTCTGGCCCTGTTCTTCCTGCTGCGCGGGCGCATTCGCATCGACGGCGAAAAGACCGGCCGCACCGTGACCCGGTTCAAGGCGATCGAACGCTTTGCCCATTGGCTTCTGGCCGGGTCGTTCCTGTTGCTGGGGCTGACCGGGCTGATATCGCTGTTTGGGCGCAAGTACCTTATCCCCACCTTCGGGCACGAGGCCTTTTCGACCTTCGCCATCGGCGCCAAGTGGGTGCACAACAACGTGTCCTGGGCCTTCATGGTGGCGCTGGTGATGATCTTCCTGTTCTGGGTGATCCACAACCTGCCGGACCGCACCGATGTGAAATGGCTGTTGAAGGGGGGCGGGATCTTTGGCGGTGGCCATCCGCCGGCCAAGAAGTTCAACGCCGGTCAGAAGCTGATCTTCTGGTCGGTGATCCTGTTGGGCGGGTCGATTTCGCTGACCGGGCTGGCCTTGCTGTTTCCCTTCGAGTTGCATCTTTTCGCGCCCACCTTCCAGAAGCTGAACGATCTGGGCGTTCCGGGGTGGTTGCAGGAGGGGCGAAGCTGGCCCGCGGCCCTGACCCCGCAGGAAGAGATGCAATATGCCCAGCTGTGGCATGCCATCGTCAGCCTGGTCCTGCTGGCGATCATCTTTGGCCATATCTACATCGGCACCCTGGGGATGGAGGGCGCCTATGATGCCATGGGCTCGGGCGAGGTCGAGGAGCAGTGGGCGCGCGAACATCACAGCCTTTGGCTGGACGAGGTGAAGGCCCGCGAAGCCGGGACTGACAGGGCCGGCACGAAGGGGGCGAAGGCATGAAGGCGATGTTGCTGGCGGTCTGCGCCATGGTGGTGATCGCGGTGGGGGCGAATTTCGCGCTGCGCAATTATGCCGGTTTCTCGGCGCAGGAGCGTACGACGGTGGGCGAAAGCGTGCGCTTGGACCGCTGAGCCGGCATTCTGGTGCGGACGGTGGGAGTCGAACCCACACGCCTTGCGGCAAGGGTGTTTAAGACCCCAGCGTCTACCATTCCGCCACGCCCGCACGCCCTTGGATTAGGGGAGGTTCGGGGCGGCGGTCAATGGTGCGTGTGGAAATATGCGCGATTCGGCCGGGCGCGTTTTCCTGTCGGCCCGCGCCGTGCGAAGGGGCCGCGCGGTCATCCCTTCTGGGTCAGCGCCACGCCCAGTGCCATCAGGGCAATCCCGGCGCCGCGCGACAGGGTGACCGCCTGCTGACGGGCGCCAAAGAGGCCGAAATGGTCGATCAGCCCTGCCGAGATCAATTGCCCCAGCAGCACGAAGAACACCGCATTGCCCACCCCGAAGCGCGGGGCGATCCAGGTGATCGACAGAACGTAGAAGGCAATCAGGACACCGCCGAGAAAGAGATGCGCAGGCTGGCCGATCAGCCGGGGCAGGGCCCCGGGCGCCGTCACCATGGCCACGCAGGCGGCACAGAGCAGCGCCACCGCGAAAAGCGCCGTTGCGGCGACGGCCGGGGCGGCGATGCGGCTGCCGAGGCAGGCGTTCAGGGTTGCCAGCACCGGAATGCCGATGCCGGCCGCCAGCATCGTGATGGCCGCGCGGAGGGTGTCGGACATGGAGCGGTTCCTTCTGGTTGGTCGTGGCGCAGGCTAGGGCAGGCGCGCGCCCGGCGCCAGCCTGACGGGATCGTGATTCGCCCGGGGCCTGAAACCCGTCATGCTGCGGGAAAGACTGCCGAAAGGAAGATCCATGGGTTTGCGTATCATTGCCGGAGCTTTCGCGATGGCCGCCGCGCTTGGCGGGCCGGTCAGCGCCGGGCAGGTGGCCTTCTCGGGCTGGACCGAACAGCGGTTCCGCCTGTTTTCCAAGGTCGATTTCAGGCAGGGGGGCGCTACGCTCGGGTTCACGTCGAACGGGGCGGCATCTCTGATCTGGCAGCGGGTGGCGCGGGGCGACTGGGGCGCGCGGGCGGCCTCGTGGCGCTGGGCCGTATCGCAGTCGGTGCCGCCGACCGACCTGACGCGCAAGGGCGGCGATGATCGCAACGCCGCGCTTTATTTCGTGTTCCTGCCCGCAGGGGTGGCCGAGGCGAACGCCGGGTCGTCCAACATCCGCAAGCTTCTGGCCAATTCGGATGCCCGTGTGCTGGTCTATGTCTGGGGCGGGGCGCACCAGCGCGGTGCGCTGTTGTCGTCGCCCTATCTGGGCCCGCGGGGCAAGACCATCGTGCTGCGCGGGGCCGGGACCGGCGCTTTCAGTGAAACGGTTGACCTCGCCCGCGATTATGGCACCGCCTTTGGTGGCGCCCCGGGAGCCCTTGTGGGGGTTGCGGTATCGGCGGACAGCGACGATACCGATACGGCACTTGCCGGGCAGATCAGCGGGCTGAGCCTGCGCTAGAGGTTGCGCGCATGAAAAAGGGCGCCGCAAAGGGCGCCCTTTTCCTGTTGCTTGCCGGAGCTGACGATCAGCAGGCGGCGGTGTAGCGCTGGCCGTTCGGGTACTGATAGACACACTGGCCGGGCTGGTTGGCGCGGCCGATGTAGTTGCCTGCCGCAGCGCCCGCTGCGCCGCCGATCAGCGCGCCAGTCACCTTGTCGCCGCTGCCGGAAACGGCGGCGCCTGCCGCGGCGCCCAGTGCGGTGCCGGTCAGGGTCGATTGCGTGGGTGTGTCACAGGCGGCCAGGCCCGCGATCAGGGGAAGGGTAAGAAGTAGGCGTTTCATTTGAAGCTCCGCTGTTGGATCTGTTGGTCCAACGCGACAGGATCATTGCGGTTCCATCGCGTCAACGGCAAACGCCCCGGCCAATTGACCGGGGCGCTGCAACATCATGGGGCAGGGTGGGTGTCAGCCGCCCTTCTGATCATAGGCAGTGCCCCAGCCCCAGGCCCCCGAGCCAAAGCCGCGCGCCACGACACGTTCGCGGTAGATGCCCGACACCACGTCGCCATCCCCGGCCAGCAGGGCCTTGGTGGCGCACATTTCGGCGCAGATGGGCAGCTTGCCCTCGGCGATCCGGTTGCGGCCGTATTTCTGGAACTCGGCCGAGGAGTTGTTTTCCTCGGGGCCACCGGCGCAGAAGGTGCACTTGTCCATCTTGCCGCGCGATCCGAAGTTGCCCGCCTGCGGGTACTGCGGCGCGCCGAAGGGGCAGGCGTAGAAGCAGTAGCCACAACCGATGCACAGATCCTTGGAGTGCAGGACCACGCCATCGTCGGTCTGATAGAAGCAGTCCACAGGGCAGACGGCCATGCAGGGCGCATCCGAACAATGCATGCAGGCCACCGAGATGCTGCGTTCCCCCGGTGAGCCGTCGTTGATCGTCACCACCTTGCGGCGGTTGATGCCCCAGGGCACCTCGTGTTCGTTCTTGCAGGCCGTGACACAGGCGTTGCATTCGATGCAGCGTTCGGCGTCGACCAGAAACTTCGCTCTTGCCATATCTCTTTCCTCCTTACGCTGCCCAGATCTTGCAGAGAGTCGCCTTGGTCTCCTGCATCTGGGTCACACTGTCATAGCCATAGGTCTGTGCGGTGTTGCTGCTTTCGCCCAGGACATAGGGATCGGCGCCGTCGGGGTATTTGTCGCGCAGATCGACCCCTTCAAGGTGACCGCCGAAGTGGAAGGGCATGAAGGCAACACCGCTGGCCACCCGTTCGGTGACCAGGGCCTTGACCCGCACCTTGGCGCCCTCGGGCCCCTCAACCCAGACCATGGCGCCGTCACGCACCCCGAGGTTGTTGGCGTCGCGGAGGTTGACCTCGACGAACATGTCTTGCTGCAACTCCGCCAGCCAGGGGTTGGAGCGGGTTTCGTCACCGCCGCCTTCATATTCGACCAGCCGCCCCGAGGTGAGGACGATCGGATAATCCTCGGAAAAGTCCTTTTCCTGGATCGAGGCGTACATGGTGGGCAGACGCCAGAACTTCTTGTCCTCGTAGGTCGGGTAATCCTCCACCAGGTCGCGCCGGTTGGTGTAAAGCGGTTCGCGGTGCAGCGGGACCGGGTCGGGGAAGGTCCAGACCACGGCGCGGGCCTTGGCGTTGCCGTAGGGGGCGCAGCCATGCTTGATCGCGACGCGCTGGATGCCGCCCGACAGGTCGGTCTTCCAGTTCACGCCGCCGGTCTTTTCGGCATAGTCCGACTTGATGTCGCCCTGCTGCGAGGTTTCGCCGACTTCCTCGCTCGAGCCGTCTCCGCCGTCATCGGCCGCCTCGTTGGTCAGCGGTGCGCCATCGGGGAAGCCCGCGACGCGGTTGATGGCATCCACTTCATCGTCGGTCAGGTCGCTGTCCCAGCCCAGGTCGCGCAGCATCTGCACGGTGAACTCGGGATAACCGTCCTGGATCTCGGAGCCGACGGGATAGACCCCTTCGGCCAGCAGGTTGTCACCGTTGCGTTCCACCCCGAAACGGGCGCGGAATCCCATGCCGCCGTCCTTCACCTGGCGCGACAGGTCATAAAGGTTGGGCGAACCGGGATGCTTCATCTCGGGGGTGCCCCAGCAGGGCCAGGGCATGCCGTAGTAATCGCCATCGGCCGGGCCACCCACCGCGCGCAGCGTCGTGCGGTCGAAAGTGTGCTGGTTCTCCATGTGCAGCTTCATCCGCTCGGGCGACTGGCCGGTATAGCCGACGGTCCACATGCCGCGGTTGAATTCGCGGGTGATGTCCTCGACGTTGGGTTCGTCTCCGTCCATGGCGATATTGCGGAACATGCGGTCGTGGAAGCCGAACTTCTGGGCGAATTTCGACATGATGGTGTGGTCGGGCAGGCTTTCGAACAGGGGTTCCACCACCTTGTCGCGCCATTGCAGCGACCGGTTCGAGGCCGTGACCGAACCGCGGGTTTCGAACTGCGTGCTGGCGGGCAGCAGGTAAACCCCGTCGTCGCGATCCTGCAATACGGCCGAGACCGTCGGGTAGGGATCGACCACCACCAGAAGGTCCAGCTTCTCCATCGCCGTCTTCATCTCTTTCAGGCGGGTCTGCGAGTTGGGCGCATGGCCCCAGAACACCATGGCGCGGGTATTGTCGGGCTGGTCGATATTCTCTTTCGCTTCCAGCACACCGTCGATCCAGCGCGACACCGGGATGCCGGTCTCGTTGATCATCAGACGGTCTTCGCCGTCCTTGCCGGCCCCCTCCATGACGCTGAACCGGCCCTTCAGCCAGTCGAGATCTTCGTCCCAGACGCGCGCCCAGTGGGCCCAGGACCCGTCGGACAGCCCGTAATAGCCGGGCAGGGTGTCGGCCAGAACGCCAAGGTCGGTCGCGCCCTGCACGTTGTCATGGCCGCGGAAGATGTTCGCGCCGCCGCCCGAGGTGCCGATGTTGCCCAGGGCCAGTTGCAGGATGCAATAGGCGCGGGTGTTGTTGTTGCCGTTGGAGTGCTGGGTGCCGCCCATGCACCAGATCAGGGTGCCGGGGCGGTTGTTGGCCAGGGTGCGCGCGACGCGGGCCAGTTGCGTTCCGGGCGTTCCGGTCACGCGCTCCACCTCTTCTGGGGTCCACTTGGCCACCTCGTCGCGGATCTCGTCCATGCCCCAGACACGGGTGCGGATGAATTCCTTGTCTTCCCAGCCGTTGTCGAAGATGTGCCACAGGATGCCCCAGATCAACGCCACGTCGGTGCCGGGGCGGAAGCGGACATATTCGTCGGCATGGGCCGCGGTGCGGGTGAAGCGCGGATCGCAGACGATCAGCGGCGCGTTGTTCTGCTCTTTCGCCTTCAGCAGGTGCAGCAGCGACACGGGATGCGCTTCGGCCGGGTTCGAGCCGATGAGGAACATCGCCTTGGAATTGTGGATGTCATTGTAGCTGTTGGTCATGGCGCCGTAGCCCCATGTGTTGGCCACCCCGGCCACCGTCGTCGAATGGCAGATCCGCGCCTGGTGATCGACGTTGTTCGTGCCCCAGTAGGCGGCGAACTTGCGGAACAGGTAGGATTGTTCATTGGAATGCTTGGCCGAGCCAAGCCAGTACACCGAATCCGGGCCCGATTCATCGCGGATCGACATCATCTGGTCGCCGATCTCGTTGATGGCCTGGTCCCACGAAATGCGGACCCATTCGCCACCCTGCTTCTTCATGGGGTACTTGAGCCGCCGTTCGCCATGGGCGTGTTCGCGTACCGAGGCCCCCTTGGCGCAGTGGGCGCCCAGGTTGAAGGGGCTGTCCCAGCCGGGCTCCTGGCCCGTCCAGACGCCGTTGGCTACTTCGGCGATCACGGTGCAGCCGACCGAACAGTGGGTGCAGACCGATTTGATGGTTTCCACCTTGCCGGTCATCGCCTGCTGGGCGCTGGCGCGGGTCACCGATCCGCCGGTGGCCGAAATTGCCGCCAGCCCGCCGATGGCAAGGCCCGATCCGCGCAGGAAGGCCCGCCGGTCCACCGATGCGTTGGCCACCTCGGAAACGATGCCGGTGCGCGCCGTGCGCCGTGCGGTTCCGTTTGTCTTTTTCCTCAGCATGTCTTTCCTCCCTTTGCTGCGCGGTGGCGTCTTGTGCGCCGCCTTGCAGGGTCAGTTCTTGATGTCAGAAACGGGTGCTGGCCAGGTAGGCCCGGGTGTGGGCCGTGTCCTGCATTGTGCTCGAGGCGGGGTTCACCTCGGCCGCTTCGGCTGTGTCGGAGGCCAGCGCAGTGGCGGCCACGGCAGCGGGGGCGGCGGTGCCGGCCAGTTTCAGGAATGCGCGGCGGCTTGGGGTCTTGGCGGTTTCTTCGGTCACGGGATGTCTCCCTTTCGTTGGTGGCGGGCATCCCCGCCGGTGGTTGGCCCCGGTCACGGGGAAAGGCCGGAATCAGGCGGTCAGGCGGAATGCCTCGCGCTCGATCTCGAGGAACGCACGGCCCACGTCGCCCACGGCGGCATAGAGGACCGAGTTTTTCGCACCACGCAGATCGGTGAAGAAGTGCGGCGCCCATGGTGCGATATGGGCGCCGAAAAAGGTTTTCTGGCTGGCCAGCGTGGCGGGGGCGCCAAACCGCCCCACGATCATGCCGCCCATCATTTCCATCAGCGAGGCGATGTTGTCTTCGGGTTCAAAGACATTGGCGGCGCGGGTCATTCCCATCTGGCCCATGTCGCTGCGCAGGCGGGCCAGCGGTTTTTCGTTCAGGAAACCGGTCAGGTAATAGCTGGCATAGGGAAGCAGTTCGCCCCGGCCGAGACCGATGAACAGCGCGTTGAATTCGCTTTGCACGCCGCGCGGCTTGCTGACCCGGGCGACACTGGCCAGCCCGGCGATGGCGCGGCCAAGATCGCTTTCGTCGCCCGACAGGCCGGCGCATTGGTCCAGCAGCATCTGGTCGGGCGGGGCCGAAAGAAGCAGCCCGAGGAAATTGTAGAGATCGGCGCGCAGCCGGTCTTCGCTGGCGATCTGGATCTGTTCGGCCGCGCTCATGCCTGCCCCCTGTCTTCGAAGTGGAACCGCATCCGCCGCGGCGGTGCAGAAGTTTCCGCCGCTGCGTCATCCTCGGGCGCGGCGTCTGCCACGGCTTCGGCCGGTGGCGCGGCTGGCGCTTCGGTTGGGGCCGCGGGCGGTGCCGGTTCCTCGCTTTGGGCAAGGGGGGCGGGCGTTTGGGCCAGCGCCTCGGCCCGGCGGGCAAGTTCGTCGATATGCGACAACATGCCCTTGCCCACCTGGTAGGTGGTGGCGATCGCGCCATTCCCCGTCGAACCGGTCAGGTAATCGTCGTCGTAATCGTTCAGCCCGTCGACACAGGCCAGCACCGGGTTGCTGCGCCACAGCCGCCGCAGGGCGCGGTTGCGCAGGCGGGCGGGCACCTCGCGTGCCATGAAGGCCTTGAAATCGTCGCCCATCGACAGGCTGTCGGGGTCGGGCAGGTTCAGTTCGGCAAGGATTTCATCGTCGGGGCGGTCGGCCAAAGCGGCCTGCTGTTCGTCTGCCTCGCGGCGGGCGCGGGCGCTTTCCTCGGCCCGTGCCTCGGCCTGCACGGCGGCGCGGCGCCTGTCCCAGAAGGAATCGGCCCGCCCCATCACGGCACCGCCTTCGCGCCCGGCGCACGATAGACGTCCGAGGCCTGCGAGATCCGCGAATCCCCGATGCCGTCCTGCACCATGTCGACACGGGCATTCTTGCGGCGGCGTTTCACGAACACCTCTTCCTCGTGGTGTTCGTCGACAAAGCCCTGGATCCAGGCGCGCATGGCGGCGGGCATCGCCACCCGCTCCACCACGTCTTCACCGGAGTCGCAGTAATCCTGCCCCTCGTAGGGCGAGGCGGTGACGATCTGCGGCTCAAGCGGCCATTCCGCCGATCCCGTGCGCAGCACGATATAGACGGAAGGCACCCGCGCGGCGAGCTCGTGGACATAGGCCTCGGTATCCGAGGGGTAGAGCGTCAGGGGCAGGGTGGCCGCGTGATAGAGCGTGGTATCCCCCGCCTCGGCAATCACTTTCCACCGGGCCGGGCCAGCCCCGGGCAGGATGTCTGTCGCACGCCATGCCCACTTGGCCCAGCGGGTGGCCCCCGGTGAACGTTTCAGTACCACGCCGATCGGCACGGTGCGGGCTTTGCTGAACAGAAAGGCCAATTGCCCTCATCCTGTTTTGGCTACAGCCTGATCCTGCAACATAAATGGGCACGGACAAAGTGGAATTTTCGCAAACTTCGGCTGCAATTGATTTGACAGCCCCCACCGGTTGGGGGTGGCTTCCGGCGATTGCGGTTTACCCGGCCCGGGTTTCCTGACCAAATGCGCATCATCTGAAGGGGGGATTTCGATGACCGGCAAGATCCTGATCTGCGACTGCCTTGGCACCCAGACCGTGAAGGGCGAAGACCTTGCCCGCGCCACCGGGCGGGCCTGTTCGCGGCTGCACAGCGCGCTTTGCACCGATCAGATCGCGCTGGCCGCCGAGGCGATGCAGGACGGCCCCGTCACCATCGCCTGCGGGCAGGAGGCGGCGCGGTTCGGTGAACTGGCTGACGAACTGGGCGTGGAACCGCCCCTGTGCATCGACATCCGCGACCGCGCCGGTTGGGGCGATGGCAATGATGCGACGCCGAAAATGGCGGCGCTGCTGGCCGAGGGGCATCTGCCGCAACCCGCCGCGCGCAATGTCGACGTGGTGTCCGAGGGAACCTGCCTGATCGTCGGCGAAGCCGCGGTCGCCCTCAAGGCCGCCCGTGACCTGCAGGATATCCTGGCGGTGACCATCCTGCTGGAGGATGCCGAAGCGGTCGAACACGAAGCGGGCTTTGACGTGGTGGCCGGGCGGCTGGTGCGGGCAGGCGGAACGCTGGGGCAGTTCGAGGTGCGGATCGACGCACTGCAACAGGTGGTGCCCGGGGGGCGCGGTGCGGCGGGCCTGACCCCGCCGCGCGACGGCGCAAGATCGGACTGCGACATCATCCTGGACCTGACGGGCGGAACGCCGCTGTTTCCGGCACCTGCCAAGCGTGACGGATACCTGCGGGCCGACCCGGGCCACCCGGCGGGCGTGGCCGCAGCGGTTCTGGCGGCGTCTCAGATGGTGGGCACCTTCGAAAAGCCGCTTTACGTGCGGGTGGAACCATCTCTCTGCGCCCATTCGCGGGCTGGCCAGGTGGCCTGTACCAATTGCCTTGATATCTGCCCGACCGGGGCGATCCTGCCCGACGGCGATCACGTCATGGTCGATCCGATGGTCTGTGCCGGATGCGGAGCCTGCAGTGCGCTTTGCCCCTCGGGGGCGATCAGCTATGACGCGCCGCCGGTCGATGCGCTGATGCGCCGTATCGCCACCCTGGCCGAGACCTTCCGCAAGGCGGGCGGCACAGCGCCGCGTCTTCTGGTCCATGACCCCGACCACGGGGGCGAGATGATTGCCCTGGCGGCCCGGCATGGCCGGGGCCTTCCGCACGATGTGATCCCGCTGGCCGTCGATACGCTGGAGGGGTTCGGCCATGCCGAAACCCTTGCGGCCCTTGCGGCGGGCTTTGCCGGTGTCGACATCCTGCTGACGCCGAAGACCGAACGCGAGGCGCCCGCCCGCGAACTGGCGCTGAGTGCTGCGATTGCGCCGGGGCGGGTGGCCCTGATCGACATGACCGACCCCGAGGCGCTGTCCGATCACCTATTCACCGCCGAAGGGCCGGCGCCGGTCGCCGCGCCGGCCCTGCCCATGGGCAGCCGCCGCCAGGTGGCGCGCCTTGGGGGCAAGGCGCTGAACGGCAATGCCGTGCTGGATCTGCCCCGGGGCGCCCCCTATGGGGCCGTGCTGGTGGATACCGATGCCTGCACCCTGTGCCTGTCCTGCGTCTCGCTCTGTCCCTCGGGGGCATTGGGCGACAACCCCGACCTGCCGCAACTGCGGTTCCAGGAAGACGCCTGCCTGCAATGCGGGCTTTGCGCCAATATCTGCCCCGAGGATGCGATCACCCTGCAACCGCGCCTGAACCTGGGCGACGATGCCCTGGCTCAGGTGGTGCTGCACGAGGAAGAACCCTTCGCCTGCGTGGAATGCGGCACCCTGTTTGGCGTGAAATCGACGGTCGAGAAGATCACCGAGAAGCTGGCGGGCAAGCATGGCATGTTCGCCAACCCGGCGGCGGCGCGGATGATCCAGATGTGCGACAACTGTCGCATCCAGGCCCAGTATCACAGCCAGGACAACCCATTTGCGGGCGCACCGCGCCCCAAGGTGCGCACCACCGACGACTATCTTTCAAAGCGCAAGGATCACTGAGCCGCCGCGAGGGGCGCCGCCTGTCCCTGACAGCCGAGGGGGGCCTTCCGCCCCCCCCGAGGATATTTTCAGACCAAAGATGGGGTCAGGGGGTGAGCACGGCCGCGAGGGTTGCAAGGGCCGCGATTTCGCAAAGCTGCTGGGTGGCGCCCAGGATGTCGCCGGTCTGCCCGCCGATCTTGGCCCTGGCGATGGCCCCGGCGGCGAGGGCGGTTGCGCCGACGGTCGCGAAGGCGGGCAGGGCGGCAAGGCCCAGGGCAGGCAGCGCGATGGCGAGGGTGGCGAGGATTGCGAACAGGGCGGTCGCTTGGCCCGGCCGCCCGACGCTGGCCGAAAGGCCCGCCGCCCGCGCATTGGGCAGCACCGCCGCGATCAGCACCATGGGCAGGCGCGACAGGGCGGCGACGCCCACCAGCACCAGCACCGTATGCCCGGCCGCGAAAAGCGCCGTCAGCGCCGACCAGCGCAGGCCAAGGGACAGGACCAGGGCCACGACGCCATAGGTGCCGATGCTGCTGTCCTTCATGATGGCGAGGCGGCGTTCACGCTCCCACCCGCCCCAGAGGCCGTCGGCGGCATCGGCCAGCCCGTCCTCGTGCATGCAGCCCGTCACCACCGGCCCCAGCGCCAGCGCCAGCCCCGCGGCAACCCCCACCGGCAGCCCCAGCCCGAGTGCCGTCGCGCCCACCAGCCCGGCCAGCGCGCCGATGACCGCGCCCGCCACCGGCCAGGCCCAGGCGGCCCGCGCCCCCCGGGCGGTGGCATGGGCGGTGTCGATGCGCAGGGGCAGGCGGCTGAGCAGGCCGAGCGCCGCGGCGAGATCGCGCAGGTGCGGTTTGTCGGTGCGGGTCATCGGATCACCTCATTTGCGGCTTTCGCCTGTCGGCCCAAGGGGTAAACAGGGCCACGACACAGATCAACGGGGCAGACCACATGACCGACACCGCATTCGCGACCTTCGACGACATCCGGACCATCCTGTCAGGGCTGCCCGGACCCGATGCCGAGGCCCGGGACGGCGCGACCGAGCGCAACAGCCAGTTGACCAAGCCGCCGGGCGCTCTGGGCCGGCTGGAGGACCTGGCCATCTGGTACGGCGGCTGGCGCGGCACCGCGCGCCCGGTGATCGCGGCGCCACAGGTGATCGTCTTTGCCGGCAACCACGGGGTTGCGGCGCGGGGCGTGTCGGCCTTTCCGCCCGAGGTGACGGTGCAGATGGTGGCGAACTTCAGGGCCGGGGGCGCGGCGATCAACCAGTTGTCGCGCTGTTTCGGCGCGCGCATGGATGTCCACGCGCTGGACCTGGACCGGCCCACCGGCGATTTCACCGAAGGCCCGGCCATGGACGAGGCCGCCTGCGTCGCGGCCCTGCGCGCCGGATGGGAGGCCGTCGATCCGGGCGCCGACCTTCTGGTGGTGGGGGAAATGGGCATCGGCAACACCACCGCCGCGGCCGCCGTGGCCGCCGGCCTGTTCGGTGGCGACGGCGCGGCCTGGACGGGGGCAGGCACCGGCGTGGCGGGGGCGGCGCTGGCGGCCAAGATCGCCGTCGTCGATGCAGGCCTCGCGCGTCATTCCGCGCTGCGGGGCGATCCGCTGGCGGTGCTGGCCGCCCTTGGCGGGCGCGAAATGGCGGCCATGGCGGGGGCGGTGCTGCGGGCGCGCGTGCTGCGCATTCCGGTGATTCTGGACGGGTTCATCTGCTGTGCCGCCGTGGCCCCGCTGGAGATGGCGCGCAAGGGGGCGCTGGATCACTGCGTCGCCGGGCATCTTTCGGCCGAGGGTGCCCATGGCCGCCTGCTGGAGCGGCTGGACAAGGCGCCGCTGCTGTCGCTGGGCCTGCGGCTGGGCGAAGGGTCGGGCGCGGCGCTGGCCATCGGTGTTCTGAAGGGCGCGATCGCCTGCCATTCGGACATGGCCACCTTTGCCGAGGCCGGTGTGGCCGGGGCATAGGGCGGATTTCGAGTATTTTAAGCAAGAAAGAGCCGGCGCCGGTCAATCCCCGGTGCCGGTGCGCTTTTCCTCGTCGGCGCGGCGGACAAGCGCGGTTTCCAGTTCCTTGTTCAGGTCGCGGGCGCGGGCGACATAGGCGGGGTTGCGGTCGAGCGGGACGCCCGGCTGCCAGAGTTCGGCCAATTCCAGCAGATGATGGCGGTCGAGCTTGAAGAACTCGTACTCGAGCTCTTTCGCCTCGTAATCGCTGAGCCCCATGTTTTCGAGCACGTAGCGCCCCGCGCGCAGCGAGCTGTCAAAGAGTTCGCGCACGATGTCATCGGCCCCGGCGGCGTAGAGTTCGTAGGTATGCACCCGGTCATGGGCGCGGGCGACGATATGGATGTCGGGCCTTTCCTTGCGGGCATAGCGCACCAGTTTCAGCGCCGCCTTCGGATCGTCCAGCGCGACGACAAGCACCCGGGCGCTGTTCAGCCCGGCGGCGTGCAGAAGCTCGGGGCGGGTGGGGTCGCCGAAGAAGCCCTTGAAGCCGAACTTGCGCATCAACTGGATGGTTTCCAGGTTGTTGTCGACGACGGTGGTGCGAAAGCCGGTCATCTGCATCATCCGGTTCACCACCTGGCCAAAGCGACCGATGCCCGCGATGATGATCGGCTGCTGGTCGTCGATGGTATCGGCCTCGGGGGTGTCGGCGGTTTCGGTCATCCGCGCCGAAAGCTGTTCGTAGAGAATGAAGAACAGCGGCGTCAGCAGCATCGACAGGGCCACCACCAGCAGCAGCCGTTCGGCAAGGGCCGCCGGAAGTACATCGGTGCTGAGCGCGAAGGACACGAGCACGAAGCCGAATTCCCCGGCCTGCGCCAGCCCGAGGGTGAACAGCCAGCGGTCGCGCCCCTTGATGCGGAAGATCAGCGTCAGAAGGTAAAGCACGATCCCCTTGGCCGCCATGACCGCCAGCGTCAGCCCCAGCAGGGTGAAGGGGGCGGCCAGGAAGGTGTTGAAGTTGATGCCCGCGCCCACGGTGATGAAGAACAGCCCCAGCAAAAGGCCCTTGAACGGATCGATGTCGGATTCAAGCTGGTGGCGGAATTCCGAGTTGGCCAGCACCACGCCGGCCAGGAAGGTGCCAAGGGCGGGCGACAGGCCCACCAGCGTCATCACGAAGGCGATCGAGATCACGATCAGAAGGGCCAGCGCGACATAGAGTTCGCGCAGGTTGGCGCGGTGGATGAAATGGAACAGGGGCCGCGTGCCATAGGCGCCCGCCAGGATGATCAGCGCGATCGCGGCCACGGTGACAAGGGTGATGCCCCAGCCCGGCAGGCTTTGCACCAGGGTCATCGCCGCCTCGGCGGCCTTGTCGGGGGCGCCCGATGTCATTGCCTCGGTCGTGTCGCTGGCCTGTTCTGCAAGGGGGGCGTCGCCCTGGCTGTTGCCAGCATGGTCGGCGGCGCCGTGGGGTGTGGTGTGGCTGGTGGGGGCGTGCTGTTCGGTGGGCAGGGTGCCGTGTTCGTCGAAATGCTGCCCCTCGTTCAGCCCGCCGATGGCCAGAAGCGGCAGCAGGGCCAGCATCGGGATCACCGCGATGTCCTGGGTCAGCAGCACCGAGAACGACGACCGCCCGCCCGATGTCTGCATCAGCCCCTTTTCCGAAAGCGTCTGCAACACGATGGCGGTCGAGGAGAGGGCGAAGATCATGCCGATGGCGATGCCCTGGCTGACCGGAACGCCCACCAGCATCACCGCCCCCGTTGCGACCAGCGCCATGGTCACCGTTACCTGCAAGCCACCCAGCCCCAGAAGCCGGTGGCGCATCGCCCAAAGCGCCTTCGGCTCAAGCTCCAGCCCGATGACGAAAAGCATCATCACCACGCCGAATTCGGCGAAATGCTGAAGGTCGGCGGTTTCGCTGCCCACGAGGCCCACCACCGGCCCGATGATGATGCCGGCCGCAAGATAGCCAAGCACCGACCCAAGCCCCAGCCGCGCGGCCAGCGGAACGGCGATGACGGCCGCGCCGAGATAGATCGTGGCCTGGTAGAGGAAGGCTTCCATTGGGGCGTCCTTTTCTTGCGAGGGGTCAGGTGGGCAGGGGGGCGTCGGATTTGAGCTGGTCCATCACGATCTGGCTGCGCACGCGCGCCACCGCCGGATGGGGCAGCAGCACGTCGTGCAGCAGGGCGTTCAGGGCCGGAAGATCGGCGCAGAAGACGCGCAGCAGGTAATCCGCCTCGCCCGTGAGGGTCCAGGCGCTGATCACTTCGGGGCGGGTGGCCAGAAGCGCGGCCAGGCTGCGCGCCTGTTCGGGGTTGTGGCTGGCCATTTCCACCTGCACGAAGGCCTGGATCGACAGGCCAAGCCGTTGGGCGCAAAGGCGGGCGGTGTAATGTTCGATATAGCCCTCGGCCTCAAGCCGCTGGCGCCGCCGCCCCGCCTGGGAGGGCGACAGGTGCAGCATCTCGCCCAGTTCCTGGGCGGTCAGATGGGCGTTTTTCTGAAGCGCGGCCAGAAGGCGCGAGTCGGTCTCGTCAAGGGCGGTCATGCGTCACCTGTGCGGGTTTCACCCAGACTAGCGCGTCGTTCGCGCATTTTACAGGAAAAGCATGCGGGTGAATGCGCAGATTGCCGCCACGGGCCGTGATATCCTTCAACAAACCGCGATCAGAAGGAGACAACCATGGGACCGTTCCCCCACGACGCCCCCAAGGCGACGATCACCGAGGAAAACCCCGCAGGCACCGACGGGTTCGAGTTTGTCGAATTCGCCCATGCCGAGCCGGAAAAGCTGCGCGAGGCCTTTGCGCGCATGGGCTATGTCCATACCGCGACCCACAAGGAAAAGCCCGTCGAATTGTGGCAGCAGGGCGATATCACCTATGTGATCAACGCCGACCCCGAAAGCCACGCCGCCCGCTTCGTGGCTGATCACGGGCCCTGCGCGCCCTCGATGGCCTGGCGGGCGGTGGATGCCGCCGCCGCCCTGCGCCATGCGGTTGCCAGGGGCGCCGAGGAATACACCGGCCCCGGCAAGACGATGGATGTGCCCGCCATTGTCGGCATTGGCGGATCGCTGATCTATTTCATCGATCAGTATTACGACAAGAACCCCTATAACGCCGAGTTCGACTGGGTGAGCAAGGCCCACCCCGAGGGCGTGGGGTTCTATTACCTCGACCACCTGACCCACAACGTCCATCGCGGCAACATGGACAAGTGGTTTGATTTCTATGGCAAGATCTTCAACTTCCGGGAAATCCGCTTCTTCGACATCCAGGGCAAGTTCACCGGCTTGTTCTCGCGGGCGCTGACCTCGCCCTGCGGACGCATCCGCATTCCGATCAACGAGGATCGGGGCGAGACGGGGCAGATCGTTGAATACCTGAAACGCTACAACGGCGAAGGCATCCAGCATATCGCCGTGGGCGCGCGCGATCTCTACGCCGCGGTGGACGAGATCGCCGGGAAGGGCGTGAAGTTCATGCCCAAGCCGCCGGAAACCTATTACGACATGTCCTATGACCGGGTCGCGGGGCATGACGAACCCAAGAATCGCATGATGAAGCACGGCATCCTGATCGACGGCGAAGGCGTCGTGGATGGCGGTGAGACGCGCATCCTGCTTCAGATTTTCAGCAAGACGGTGATCGGGCCGATCTTCTTTGAATTCATCCAGCGCAAGGGCGACGACGGCTTTGGCGAGGGGAACTTCAAGGCGCTGTTCGAAAGCATCGAACAGGATCAGATCGAACGCGGCGTGCTTCAGGCCGACGAGGCCTGATCGCGGAGGGGGTCAGCCGTTGGGCATCGACAGGGTGACGCGGCGGCCGCTCTTGGTATAGCTGAGATCGCTTTGCCCGATGGCGGCCACCTGGCCGCCGTCGACCCTGTCACCCACCTTGACCTTGACGAACTTGCCCGAGGGCAGGCGCACCAAAGCGCGACGGTTCGACGAGCTTCCATAGACACCGATCAGGTTCACCTTGCCCAGGTTGATGGCGTTCTTCACCGTGGCCTGCTTGGCCACCGAGGCGCGCGACGGAATGCTGGGGGTGGTGACGGCGGCAGGCGCTGCGACGCGCGTGACGACCTGTTGTTGCGGCGCGGCGGCGGCTTTTGCGCGGGCGCTGGCAACCTGTTGTGCGAAATTTCCGGGCTTGGTTTTCGGAAGGCGCGAGCGGGCGACGGCGAAGGGGCTGACGGGTTCCTCGGGCTCGGCTTCTTCTTCGGGTTCGGGCTGTGCGGCGCGCAGGGCGATCAGGTCGGCCGGGGGGGCGCGGGGCGGCTGGGTGGCCACGGGCGCCTCGGGCGTCGCGGTCGAGGCACCGGCCACCGTCACGGCGGCGGCCTCGGCGTCATCCTGCGCCGTGGGGGTATCGTCGAGGGCGGCGACGCGCGGCGGTTCTTCGGTGTCAGGGCGCGGGCGCGGTTGCACGCCGGCCTCTTGCACGGCCTGGGCGGCGGCATTGTCGAGGTTTGTCTGATCGTCGCTGGCGGTCGCGTCATCGGGGCGCGTGCGCGGGCGGATGCGCGGCAGATCGGGCTGTGTGGCCGGATCGGGCGCCAGGGTCTCGGGCCGTTCGGGCGTGGTGGGGGGCGTGCGCGGCGGCGGGCCGGCGGTGATCAGGATGCCATCGGGCGACAAGGTGCCATCGGGGGTGGCCGTCACCAACCCGCGATCGTCCAGTTCGAACCCGTCGCCCTGAGGCGCTGGGGGCAGTTGCGGGGCCAGTGGCGTGGGCGAGGTGGTGTCGCCGGGCCGCACCAGTGTGTCAGCCTCGTCAAGGGTGATCGTCGGATCGGCCGAGGCGACATAGAGATCGTCGACCCGGTCGGTGCCGGGCGCATCGGGCGGGTTGGGAGATTCGATCCAGATGCCGGTGGTCGCGTAGCGGCCCACGATATTCTCGTCACCGCCCTGGGCGGGGGGGCGTTGCAGCGGATCTTCCGAGATCGGATCGGGCGCTGTCGGGCTGATCGGCAGCCCCTCGGGTGCGGGGGCGACGGGGGGCTGGGGGCCCAGGATCGCCACGGTCGAATCCGGTGCGCTGGGTTGGCCGGCATTGGCATTGCCCTGCTCGGCGGCGCCGCTTTCGCCTGCCAGGTCGGACACTTCGGTATCGGCGCTGGGGGAGGGGGCGGCGGGCGTTTCGGCTGCCGGCTCGGCCTCGGGGGCGGTTTCGGCCGGGGCAAGGGCGGCGGTGTCGGTTTCGCCTTCGCTTTCCAGGGGCGCAGGTGCCAGGACGGCGTTCGAGTTTTCGGGCAGCGCGGCTTCGCCCTGATCCGAAATCCGGTCGTTCCCCATCAACAGGAAGGCCGCCCAAACGGCGATGGCCAGCACCAAGGCGATGGCTATGGCAATGAGAAGCGGCCTGAACGACCGGGATTCACTGGCCGCGCGGGCGCCGAAGACGGTCATCGCCTCGGCCTCGTCCAGCTTGCGGCCCGAGGCCATGCGCGCCGAAACGGCATCGCGGTCGCGTCCGGTCAGCATCTGGCCGTTGGCGTCGGTGGTCGGGGTCAGCGTCGCCGCCGCCTCGGAGGAATCGGGCAGCCCGACCGCAGGCTTCGCGGCACCGTTCTTGGCCGAACCGCGCAGCACCGTGTTGGCACCGGGCTTGCCCGCGCCGGGACCGCGCCGGGGCGGCGGTGGGGGCACGGCACCGTTGCTGTCGTCGGGGGTGACGGCAAAGCGCGCGGCGATCCGGCCAAACCGGCTTTCCTTCGGGTCAGGCTCGGCGGCGGCGCCGGGGGTCAGGGGGCCGGGGGCGGGTTTGCCCGGGGCCTTCTTCTGAAGTTCGGCCTGTTGCTTGCGCCGGGTGGCGAAGGCGACGGGCATCGCGGGAACATCGTCGATGATGCCGTCGTCATCCAGCGGCGGCAGCGGATCGTTGATCCTGGGCCCCGAGAACCCCACGCGCGGGGTTTCGGCCTTGGCGTCCTTCGGTGCAGGTTTTTCGGCGGCGGGTTCAGCCGCAGGTTGCGGTTTCGCATCCGCCGCGCCGGGCTTGGCGGGCGGGGTGGCCTTGTCGAGGTTCAGCCGCCGCTGGGCCCCCTCGGCGGGCGGGGCCGTCGCCGGGGCGCCATCGGCCTTGCCCTTGGGGGCTGCATCCTTCTGGGCGGCGGGCGGGGCGGGTTTGGCCGGCGGCGCGCTGTCGGGGCCGGGCTTTTTCGCGGCCGGGGTCTGCGCCGGGGCCTCGGCCGTGGCGGGTTTGGCCGAATCAACGGCGGGCTTCTTCTGGTCCTCGGCAGCCTTTGCCTTTGGCGGCTCTTTCGTTTCGGCGGCCCTGGCGGCTTCCTGTGCCTTGGCTTCGGCCTCTTGCGCGGCCTTGGCCCTGGCCGCCTCGTCGGCCTTCCGGCGGGCCTCGCGCTCGGCCTGCGCCTTGGCTTCGGCGGCTTCGCGTTCCTCGGCGGCGGCGCGTTTGCGCTGTAGCTCGGTCGGGCCGAACTGGGCGGTGCCCTGGAACTTGGCCTTGCCAGGGCGGGCGGCGAAACTGACGGGGTTGAAGCCGCGGCTGACGGCAAATTCCTCGGCCTCGGCAAGGGTTTCGCGCGCGACGGCAGCAATCGAGAGTTCGCCTTTTCCCTTGACTTTCCAGACGAAATTCAGGTCGGGCAGGGCATAGGGCGTCATCCCCTCAAGCGCGTCGCGCACGGCCTTTTCGCGCAGCGCCTCCTGGCTGCCCTTGGTGGTCTTGGCATCGTACTCGGGGTCGTCGATCGTGGTGAACAGGATTTCCGAGTTGGGGATGCGCAGCTCGCTCGCCATGGGGGCGTCGGACTTTTCGGCAACCTCGTTGCGCAGGGCAGCGACCTTCGAGTCGAACTCGGAATCCGACAGCGACACCTCACCAACGATCCGGGTCTTGCCCCCGGTCAGCTGGCGCAGGCAGATCCCCGTCTGGGACAATTCGAGTATAAAGTTCGGCTTCATATCAATGCTCTACCATTTGGCGGCGCGCGCAGGAGTCCTCTGCGCGTTTTTCGATGTTCTATAGCAGCTTTCCGCCGAGGAAAACAAAAAGAGGTTTCCCCTCCCCCTACCTGATAACAGGATAACCAACCATGAAGGCACGCTTTTGAAGGGATCAGGCATGGATAGGAACAAGGTAAAGCTGGCGGTTTGCGGGCTGCTTCTTGCGGTCGTTGCTGGCACGGCCTCGGCGCAGGAACAAGGGCCGCGGATCACGGTTTCGGGAGAGGGGCGGATTGCCGCCGTTCCCGACATGGCGCGGCTGAGCCTCGGGGTCGAGGCGGCGGATGCAACCGCCGCGGGTGCGCTGGGGCTGGCCTCGGACCAGATGTCGGGGGTGATGGAGGCGCTGAGCGCGGCGGGGATCGAACCCAGGGCGGTGCAGACCAGCACCCTGTCGGTGCGCCCGCAATACGAACAGACCGAAGAGCGCCGCGAAGCGCCCGTCATCGTGGGCTATGTCGCCTCGTCCGACCTGAACGTGAAGGTCGCCGACCTGGACGGGCTGGGCGCGCTGATCGACAAGGTCACATCGGGCGGCGGCAACCGGCTTTCGGGCATCTCGTTCGAGGTGGCCGACCCCGAGCCGCTGATGATCGAGGCGCGGCAGGCGGCGGTGAAAGACGCCATGGCCAAGGCCGCCCTTTTCGCGGGCGCGGCGGATGTGACGCTGGGCGAGGTGATCGAGATTTCCGAGGCCGGTTCGGGGCGTCCGCAGCCCATGGCGATGATGGAAAGCGCCGGTATGCGGTCGATGCCGGTTGCGGCCGGGGAAATCGAGGTGACGGCAAACGTGACCATGGTCTTCGCCATCGGAAACTGAACAGGGGACGGGGCGCCGCATCGGGCGCCCCGACCATTTCGTCAGGCCGTTGCCTTGGCCAGGGCCTGGTCAAGATCGGCGATCAGGTCTTCGACATTCTCGATCCCGATGGAGACGCGCACGACCTCGGGGGCGGCATTGGCGGCGCGCTGCTGCTCTTCGCTCAGCTGACGGTGGGTGGTGCTGGCGGGGTGGATGATCAGCGACCGGGTGTCGCCCAGGTTGGCGACGTGGCTGAAGATCTCCATCGCGTCGATCAGCTTGACGCAGGCGTCATATCCGCCCTTGACCGCGAAGGTGAACAGGCCACCGGCGCCCTTGGGGCAGATCTTTTCGATCCGCCCGTAGTAGGGCGAACTTTCCAGCCCAGCATAGGTGACGTAATCGACGCGCAGGTCGTTTTCCAGCCACTTGGCCACCTTCACCGCGTTCTCGACGTGGCGCTCCATGCGCAGCGACAGGGTTTCGATGCCGCACAGGGTGTAATGCGCCGCCTGCGGGTTCAGCGTCATCCCCAGGTCGCGCAACCCGATGGCGATGCCATGGAAGGTGAATGCCATGGGGCCGAAGGTTTCATGGAACTTCAGGCCGTGATAGGCGGGCTCGGGCTGGCTGAGCGAGGGGAACTTGTCGCTGGCGGACCAGTCGAACTTGCCCGAATCCACCACGCAGCCGCCGGTGACGGTGCCGTTTCCGGTCAGGTACTTGGTGGCCGAATGCACCACGATGTCGGCGCCATGTTCGATGGGCCGGCACAGATAGGGCGTCGCGCTGGTGTTGTCGACGATCAGCGGCACGCCTGCCGCCCTGGTGATCGCGCTGATCGCGTCGATATCGGTGATATAGCCGCCCGGGTTGGCGATGGATTCGCAGAACACGGCGCGGGTGTCATCGTTGATGGCGGCCTTCACGGCCTCGGTATCGTCGAAGTCGACGAAGGTGGCCGACCAGCCGAAACGCTTGATGGTCTGGGAAAACTGCGTGACCGTGCCGCCGTAAAGACGGGTCGAGGCCACAACGTTCTTGCCCGGCCCCATCAGCGGGAACAGCGCCATGATCTGCGCCGCGTGACCCGACGAACAGCAGACCGCGCCGACACCGCCCTCAAGCGTTGCGATGCGTTCCTGCAACACGGCCACGGTGGGGTTGGTCAGGCGGGAATAGATGAAACCCACCTCTTGCAGGTTGAACAGCGCGGCGGCGTGATCGGCGTCGCGGAAGGCATAGGCGGTGGTCTGGTAGATCGGCGTGTTGCGCGCGCCGGTGGCCGGATCGGGCTTTGCGCCGGCGTGAATCTGCAACGTCTCGAAACCGTGGGTGTTCTCAGCCATCCTGTCTCTCCTGGGGGAATTGCGTTGCCCATCGTTTAGGCGATCACGCAACGTCAGGCAACGGTGGCGTCAGCGCGACCGGATCGGCGCGCCAAGATCCGCGGGGGCGATCCCGGCAGCATAGGCGGTGATGGCCGCGATATCGTCCAGCGTCACGGTTAGCGGAATGATCGGCGACGGACGCGAGATGTCGAAGGGCGGCGTGACGCCCTGAACCTGCGTGAAGCTGGGGTGGGGGTTCAACGCATAAAAGCCCGCGAAGCGGTTTTCCCAGTCGGGCAGGGTGCGCAGCATGGCAAAGGAGGGGGTGGCGCCCATGCCCTTCATCCGGTTGCTGGCGTTCACAACGTGGCAGCGCCCGCAATGGACAAGGGCGAGCCGTTCGCCCGCCACCGGATCGCCCTGGGGCAGGGTGGGGGCGGCGGCCTCTTCGGGGGCGATCTCGGCGCTGAAGGGGGCCGTGCCATCGGGGGCGAACCCCTCGACCGTGCGCCGCCCGATGTCCGAGCGCAGCCAGTCCAGCAGCGCCGCGCCGCCTGGTCCGGGGCCGGGGGCGAAATGCCAGGTCTGCCCCAGCCCGTGGAACACCGCCGCGCCCTCCTCTCCGAAGGTTGCATCGCCCGGCCCGGTCACGGCAACCGCGCGCATCCCGTGCTTCAGGGCAAAGCGTGGCAGGATATGCTGCAACAGTCCGCTGTCGATCAGCGCCTCGGGCGCCGAGACGCGCAGCGGCCCCTCCTGCGCAACGGCCCAGAGGGGGAGAAGCGCCAGCAGAACGGCGCACAACTGTTTCATCCGCCAACCTCCCCTTGACTGTCACAGCCTAGGGGCCGACACCTTGAAGCGTCAAGAACGCCACGAAAGGGCAAGAGATGAGCGACGATTTCAACATGTCCATGCGCAAGTTCCTGAAACAGGTCGGCGTCACCTCGCAGCAGCAGATCGAAGAGGCGATGCGCGCAGCGGGCGACACCGCCGGCAAGACCTTCGAAGCCAAGGTCGTGCTGACCGTCGATGGCCTTGACCTTGAACACACGGTGACCGGCAAGATCACGGGGCAGGCGTGAGCGTGACCGCGACCCGTGACGATGTCCTGAACATTCTGAAAACACTCGACGATCCGGTGGCGGGCACATCGCTGGCCGAGGCCGGCGTCGTCAAGGCGCTGACCGTCGACGGCGGTGCGGTGCGCTTCGTGCTCGAGGTGAACCCCGCCCATGCCGATGCCTATACCCGGCTGAAGGACCAGGCCCAGGCGCAGATCCGCGCCCTGCCGGGGGTGACGGGCGTTTCGATCGTGCTGACGGCCCATTCCACCCCCAAGCCGCCCCCTGACCTTGGCGTGAAGCCCAAGCCCACCGGCCCGGCGCGCATTCCCGGGGTCGACCGCATCCTGGCCATCGCCAGCGGCAAGGGCGGGGTGGGCAAATCCACCGTCGCCTCGAACCTGGCCTGCGCCCTGGCCGCCGAGGGGCGGCGCGTGGGGATGCTGGATGCCGATGTCTACGGCCCCAGCCAGCCGCGGATGCTGGGCGTGTCGGGCCGCCCCGCCAGCCCCGATGGCAAGACCATCCTGCCGATGCGCAATTTCGGCGTCACGATGATGAGCATCGGTTTGATGACGAACGAGGGGCAGGCGGTGGTCTGGCGCGGGCCGATGCTGATGGGGGCGCTGCAACAGATGATGATGCAGGTGCAATGGGGCGCGCTGGACGTTCTCATCGTCGATCTGCCGCCGGGCACGGGCGATGTGCAGATGACCCTGGCCCAGAAGGCCGAGGTCTCGGGCGCCATCATCGTGTCGACCCCGCAGGACGTGGCGCTTCTGGATGCCCGCAAGGGGATCGACATGTTCAACCAGCTGAACGTGCCGATCCACGGCATGATCGAAAACATGTCGACCCATATCTGTTCGAACTGCGGACACGAGGAACATGTCTTCGGCCATGGCGGCGTAAGGGCCGAGGCCGAGAAACTGGGCGTGCCGCTGCTGGCGGAAATCCCGCTGCACCTGTCGATCCGTCAGGCCAGCGATGGTGGCGCGCCCATCGTCGTTTCGGCCCCCGACAGCCCCCAGGCCCAGGCCTTCCGCAGCGTGGCGC
The DNA here is from genome assembly GCF_020529025.1 of Oceaniglobus trochenteri. GTDB lineage: Bacteria > Pseudomonadota > Alphaproteobacteria > Rhodobacterales > Rhodobacteraceae > Oceaniglobus > Oceaniglobus trochenteri. The sequence continues at coordinate 361,144 of NZ_JACNMM010000002.1, read as the reverse complement.
GCGACCTGATCGCGCGCGGGCAGGCCTGAGTGGACCTGCCGCCGCTGTTCACGCCCCTCGCCAGCGCGGGCGCCGACCCCTTCGCGGTCGCGGTGTCCGAGGCGCGGGCGGGCTGTGACGCGGGGCTGGTGGTGCACGACATCGCGCCCGACCGGCTGCGCGCGGCGGTGGTCTTTGCCCCCGAGGTGGCGTTAGAGGGTGCGGTGGTCATGCTGCCGCTCTGCGGGATCGGCTTCCAGAACGCCCTGGGCGCCCTGGCCCCGCCCGAGGTGGGGGTGCACCTGGATTGGAACGGCGGGATCAGGCTGAACGGCGGGCTTTGCGGTGCATTGTCCATGGCGGCGGGGGCCGGGGCGCCCGTGCCCGACTGGCTGGTTGTGGGGCTGACGCTGGATCTCTGGTCGCCCGAGCAGGAAACCGGCCACGCCCCCGACATCACCAGCCTGGCCGAAGAGGGCTGCGGCGGGATCGACCCGGCCACGCTGCTCTCGGCCTGGCTGCGCCACACGCTGGTCTGGCTCGACACCTGGGAAAGCGAGGGGACGGCGCCGCTGTTGCGGGAATGGACGGGGCTTGCCCAGGGGATCGGGGCCGATACAATCGTCGGAGGCCGGCGCGGTGTCTTTCTCGGCGTGGACGAACACTTTGGCCTGCTGCTGAAACGCGACGGCGGGACCGACCTTGTGCCGCTTGCCACGCTCTTGAAGGAGACACCATGAAACTGGCCCGTGCCATCCACTTCGACGAAAGCGACACCCGGGTGTTCCACAGCCCGGCGCGCACGGGTGAATGGTGCATCGCCGGGGGGTTCGAGTTTTCGAACTGGTCCGAGGGCGATCTGACCGGCAAGGCCCGCCAGGCCTTCGCCAACGGCTGGCTGGGCTGCGAAACCTTCGGGCGGGTCAGCTTTGTCGCGGTCACTGCGATCGAAAAGGGCGAATACGAGGCCCTGCTGGCGGGCCTTGCCCGGCATTTCGTGGATATCTACGGCGCCCCCTCCGAAGCGGCGGCGCGCGAGGTGGCCGAGGCGGAACTGGCGCATATGGCCGACCTCTGCGCCGATGCCGCACCCAACACCCTGCTGACCGTCGCGCGCGAACTGACCGACGCCGGCGTGCGCGAGAGTTTCCGCATGATCGAGCCGCGCGAGGCCGGGCTGGAACAATTCGCCATACACGGCAGCCTGGACGACACCTGACCGAAAGGCGCGCCTTGCGGCGCACATGATGTTTTTCGCCCTTCGGGCGGCGGGCGCGTGACGCGGGGGCGCCGCTTCACCTTTCGCGTGGTGGCCTGGCGAGGCCGGAGCCTCCGGCGGGGATATTTCAGGACCAAAGATGACAGGCACCGGCCCCTTGTGCGGACCGGTGTTCTTTCTTGCTTCAAATACTCAAAATCCCGACCTTTCGGCCCGCGCCGGGGTTATTCCGGCTTGGCATTGAAGACGAAGAGGGTTTCGCCGTTGATCGTGTAGCCGTCGATCAGCCCCTTCGCGCTGTCCGACGTCAGCCAGGTTTCAAGCTGCACTGCCAGATCGTTGCGCACATGGGGGTGCTTTTCGGGGTTCACCGGCAGGAAGGCATATTGGTTGAACAGGATCGGATCGCCCGAGAACAGCAGCGCGAGGTCGGCCTTGTTGCCGAAGTTCAGCCAGCTGGCGCGGTCGGCCATGATATAGGCGTTCAGCCCGGCGGCGGTGTTGAGCGCGGCGCCCATACCGGCGCCCACGGCATTGTACCAGTCGCCGAAGGTTGCGGGTTTCAGGCCGGCCGCGCTCCAGAGGGTGAGTTCGGCCTTGTGGGTGCCGCTGTCGTCGCCCCGGCTGACGAAGGGGGCCTGGGATTCGGCGATGTCGGCCATGGCCTCGGCCGCCTTTTCGGCCCCGGCGATCCCCGCGGGATCGCTTGACGGGCCGACAAGGATGAAATCGTTGTACATGATCTCGCGCCGGTGGGTGCCGTATCCGGCTTCGACGAACTTCTGCTCGGCGGCCTTTGAGTGCACGAGGATCGCGTCGACGTCGCCCGCCTCGCCCAGGCGGATGGCCTGGCCGGTGCCGACCACCAGAAGCTGCACCTCGATGTCGGTGTCGGCCTTGATGGCGGGCAGCAGGACATCGGCGAGGCCGGAGTTTTCGAACGAGGTGGTGACGGCCAGTTTCATGGTGTCGGCCATGGCCGAGGTCGCGACGAGGCCGGCAATTGCGAGGGGCAGGATGTGGCGGATCATTCGACGATGTCTCCCTTCAGGAACGAAGCCAGTTCTGGCGTTTTCGGGGCATCGAAGAACGATGGTGCCCGGTTGGAATCATGGACCATGCCGCCGCGCAGGAAAACCCCGTCGTCGGCCAGGCGACGGGCCTGGCCCATGTCGTGTGTCGCCATGACGATGCGGGTGCCGGTGGCGCGCACGGCCAGCAGCAGGGTTTCGATGTCGCGGGTGGCGCGCCCGTCGAGGTTGGCGCAGGGTTCGTCGAGGAACAGCACCTGGGGTTCGCGGATCAGGGCGCGTGCGAGGGCGAGCTTCTGACGCTCGCCCCCCGAGAGGCGGGTTGCCGGACGGTCGAGCGCCTGGCCGAGGCCGATCCTGTCGGCCCAGTCGGCGGCGCGGGCGCTGGCCTCGGCGCGGGGGTGGCCCAGCAGATCGAGCGGATAGCGCAGGTTCTGCAGCACGCTGCGGCGCAGCATCGTGGGGGACTGGAACACATAGGCCTGCTGCTGCCGTGCCTCGGCCGGGGGGAGCGACCATTGCGCGGTGCCCGAGGAGAGGCGTTCGATTCCGTGCATGACCCGCAAAAGGGTGGTCTTGCCCGATCCGTTGGGCCCGATGATCACGGTCAGCCCGCCTTGGTCAAGCGTCAGGTCCAGCGGACCCAGCAGGCGCTTGCCGCGCCGGCGCACCGTGGCGGCGGTGAGGGTGAGGGGCAGGAGGCCTACCATCGGCCTTCGCTCTCGGTGCGCGACAGGGCATGGATGGCGATATTGACCAGCAGCGCCAGGGCGATCAGCACGAACCCGAGGCCAAGCGCCAGGGCGAAGTCTCCCTTGCCGGTTTCCAGCGCGATGGCCGTGGTCAGGACGCGGGTCGCATGGTCGATGTTGCCGCCGACGATCATGATGGCGCCCACCTCGCCGATGGCGCGGCCGAACCCGGCCAGCGCGGCGGTCAGCAGGTTGCGCCTTCCATCCACGATCAGGGTGCGGACCCGTTGCCATTTGGTGGTGTTCAGCGAGATCAGCAGGTCGTGGTAATCGGCCCAGAGGTCGCGCATGGCCTGATGGGTGATCGAGGCGATCAGCGGCGTGATGATGATGACCTGGGCAATCGCCATGGCGGTGGGCGTGAACAGGAGCCCCAGCACGCCGAAGGGCCCCGAGCGCGACAGCAGGATATAGACGATCAGCCCGACAACCACGGGCGGCAGGCCCATCAGCGCGTTCAGAACCGCGATCACCGTGCGCCGGTGGCGGAAGCGTTGCACCGCCAGCCAGGTGCCCAGCGGAATGGCCAGGGCGCAGGCGATCACCAGTGCGGTCAGCGAGACCTGGAGCGAGCGGGCGCTGATTTCGATCAGGTCGGGATCGAGCGCCACGATCAGGCCCAGGGCGGCGGCCAGTCCTTCGAAGATGTCGTTCATGCAAGCCGCTTTTCTGCCTTGGTCCGGGGGACTGTGGCCAGCCTGCGGAGGGGTGTCAACGCCGTGGGGGTTGCGGTGACGGGCATTGACCGGCCCCTTGGCCCGCCGGGGCGGGTAGGATAGGAGACTGCCATCGCGAAACCCGGAGACCGCCCCATGTCGAGCACCCCCGCCACGCCCCTGTCCGTCGCCTGCATCGGTGAGGCGATGATCGAACTGTCCCAGTCAGACATGCCCGACCAGATGGTCGTGAAATTCGCCGGTGACACCCTGAACACCGCGATCTACCTGCGGCGCAACCTGGGCGCGGGGCACAAGGTGTCTTTCGTGTCGGCGGTGGGGCGGGATGATTTTTCCGACCGGATGGTGGCCTTCATCGAATCCGAAGGCGTGGACACCGGCCACATCCTGCGTCACCCCGAAAAGCTCCCCGGGATCTATGCGATCAGCGTCGATGCAGCGGGCGAACGGTCGTTCGCCTATTGGCGCGAAAGCGCGGCGGCGCGCACCATGTTCGATGCCAAGGGCGGCATGGCCTTCGACAGCCTTGCGGGGTTCGACGTTGTGTACCTTTCGGCCATCACCCTGGCGATCCTGCCCGAGGCGGCCCGGGCCGGTCTGCTGGACTGGATCGCGGATTTCCGCGAAAGGGGCGGGCGGTTTGCCTTTGACAGCAACTATCGTCCGCGCCTCTGGCAGGATCGCGCGACGGCGCAGCACTGGGTCGGGCGGGCCTGGGGCATCTGCGATATCGCGCTGCCTTCGGTGGATGACGAGATGGACCTTTTCGGCGATGCCGACCGGACGGCGGTGATCGCGCGCTTCGCCGGGTATGGCCCCGCCGTGGGGGCGCTGAAATGCGGTGGCGATGGCCCGGTGGCCCTGTCGCGCAATGACGGGGAACCCGGCCCCTTCCGGCGGGCCGAGAAGGTGGTGGACAGCACCGCGGCAGGGGACAGTTTTGTCGGGGCCTTCCTGGCCAGCCACCTGAGCGGCGCCTCCCTGGCCCAGGCCATGCAGGCAGGGCACGACCAGGCGGTCGAAGTGATCGGCCATCGCGGCGCGATCCTGCCACGCGACGGGGGTTGAAGGGGAACGCCGCGATGCGGCGTGCCTCCGGCGGGAGTATTTTCGGCAAGAATGAGGGGCGGCGGGTGCGGCCCGCGATCTGGCCGGCGCATTGGGGATGGAGTGTTGATGCAGGGCGTTGGCCTTCTTCGGAACCACTGACCCGGGCGCCTGTTGGTTCGATGAAGGGAGGAAGAGCCATGGATCTGACAAGCATGTTTGCCGGCATGGCGATCGGGTTTGCCTTTGTCGGCCTCGCCTATTTTCGGGGCAAGGCGACGGGCCGTCGCGAGGCAGATCGGGGCAGGATGTCGGGCCGTGAAACCGGCAGGGAATGATGATCGGATGTGACCTGACTTTGCGGCGATGAACGGGAAAGGCATGGTCATGGATGTCGACACTCTGCTGGAACAGGACAACTGGCACGAAGAGCGCAATGCCTTTCGCGCGCTGATCCTTGAGCACGGGCTGGATGAAACCGTGAAGTGGGGCAAGCTTTGCTATTCCTGGAAGGGGGCCAATGTCGTCATCATCTACGGGATGAAGGACTATTGCGCGCTGGGCTTCTTCAAGGGCGCATTGCTGGATGATCCGTCGGGCCATCTGGTGGCACCGGGAGAGAATTCGCAGGCCATGCGCCAGTTGCGGTTTCGCAGCCTTCACGAGATCGACGAAGGGGCCGCTCTGATCACTGGGTTTCTCCGGCGTGCCCTGAAGGCCGAACAGGACGGGTTGGAGGTGGTGTTCGATGCGAAACACGATCTGACCTATCCCGAGGAATTGCAGGCGGCGCTGGACGCGGACGCCGGGCTGGCCCGCGCCTTTCAGGCCCTGACCCCCGGTCGCAAGCGCGGTTACGTTCTGCATGTCTCGCAAGCCAAGCAGGCGGCGACACGGCGATCGCGCATCGAGAAGAGCCGTGCGAAGATCATGGCGGGCAAGGGCCTGGCCGATCGTTAGGTCAGCCGCCGTCTGACGCTGCGGCCACCTGGGCGAGGGTGTTCAACTGATCGCGCAGGGCATCGGCATCGAAGGACAGGGCCTGTTCGATGGCGCCATGGGTTGCGATCCAGATCGGCACGGCCTGCTCCAACAGGGCCAGACCCTTCGCTGTCAGGCTCAGCCGCCGGGCGCGGCGGTCTTTCTCGTCGGGGGCGACCGTGATCAGCCCGCGCCGTTCCAGCGGTTTCAGGTTTGCCGTCAGCGTCGTGCGGTCCATGGCCAGAAGCCGCGCGACCGATCCGACGGTGGGCGCCGGGGCAGGGCGGTTCAGCGACATCAGCAGGGAAAACTGACCGTTCTTCAGCCCCAGAGGTGCCAGCGCCGTGTCGAATCGGCGCGCAACCGCCCGCGCGGCCCGCTGTGAATGCAGGCAAAGGCAGGTATCGCGGACCTGCAAGGTCATGCCGATGGTGGCGTGTTTTGGGGAATTCGTTGACACGGGTTCTTTTACGTTGATATCAACATAACTGTCAAGAGAATCGACGGCGCCCGCATGAGATGGCGCAGGCCGGCACCTGGCCCCGCGCAGGCGGCGGGGCAGGGCCGTCGGAAGGACAGGACGACAGCACGCAACCAAGGGAGAAGATGGATGAGCTATGTCAGCGGGTTCCTCGTAGCGGTCCCCACCGACCGCAAGGAAGATTACCGGAAGATGGCCGAGGAGGCGGCCGAGATGTTCCGGGGCTATGGCGCGACCGAGATCATGGAGGCCTGGGGCGAGGATGTCCGCGACGGCGAACTGACCGATTTCCGGCGCGCGGTGCAGGCGAAAGAAGGTGAAACCGTCGTCTTTTCGTGGATCGTCTGGCCCGACCGTGCGACCGCCGATGCGGCCGAGCGGAAGATGCAATCCGACGAGAACATGACGCCACCCGCCGATGTGCCTTTCGATATGAAACGCATGATCTTCGGCGGCTTTGCCCCGATTTTCGAAATGGGACGATAGGGAGAAGACCGATGACCAACCAGGAAGGCACCCCGATCTGGTACGAACTGATGACCCATGCGCCCGACCCGGCGCAGGATTTCTACGGCGCCGTCATGGGGTGGTCGTTCGACAAGTCCGCCGGCGGGATGGAGCGCGACTATCGCGTGTTCACCACCCAGGGCGGAGAGGGCGTGGGCGGTGTCATGAAGGCCCCCGCGCAGGCGCCCTTCGTGCCGCTCTGGGCGGTCTATTTCGGGGTCGCGGACGTGGATGCCTCGGCCGAAAAGCTGCGCGCCCTTGGCGGGCGTGTCGACATGGAGCCCCAGGACATTCCCGGCGTCGGCCGCTTCGCCTTTGTCGCCGACCCCCAGGGCGCCCGGTTCTACCTGATGCGCGGCAACAGCGACGCGCCCAGCACGGCGTTCCATATCCTCAAGCCCGGGCATTGCGGCTGGAACGAACTTGTCACCTCGGACCAGGGCGCGGCGCTGGACTTTTACGGTCAGTTGTTCGGCTGGGAAAAGACCGGTGCCATGCCCATGGGCGAGATGGGCGATTACACCTTCTTCGGCAAGGGCGATGTCGAAATGTACGGCGCGATGATGAACGCCCCGGCACCCGGCACCCCGCCGTTCTGGAACTTTGCCTTCACGGTGGCCGATATCGACAAGGCGAAGGCGGCCGTCGAAGCGGGCGGTGGCACGGTCACCAATGGCCCGATGGAATTGCCGGGGGATGAGGGCGACTGGCTGATCCAGGTGACCGACCCCGAGGGCGCGAAGGTCATGTTCACGGGCAAGCGCCCGGTCAAGGCCGCATGACCACGGGGGCGCGCCACCGGTGCGCCCCACCACAAGCAGGAGAAAACGACATGGACAGGATCACCACCTTCCTCTGGTTCGACGGCAAGGCCGAAGAGGCCGCCGAATTCTACACCTCTCTCTTTCCCGACAGCCGGATCGAGGAACGGACCCACAGCACCATCGACTATCCCGGCGGCAGTGAGGGCGATCTGATCACGCTGGCCTTCACCCTGTCGGGGCGCAGCTTCATCGCCATGAATGGCGGCCCCGGCCATCCCTTCACCGACGCGATCTCGCTGACCATCGACTGCGCCGATCAGGCCGAGGTCGATCACTACTGGAACGCGCTGGCCAAGGGCGGCACACCAGTCCAGTGCGGCTGGATCAAGGACCGCTACGGGCTTCATTGGCAGGTGACGCCCCGCATGCTGCCCCGCCTTCTGGCCGACCCGGACAGGGCAAAGGCAAGACGCGTCATGTTGGCCATGACCGAAATGGTGAAGATCGACATCGCGGCGCTGGAAAGGGCGGCGAAGGGCTGACCCCGGAGACGGACCCGAGGCATGGCCCGATCCGGGCCATCCCTTCGGCGCAGGCAATCCCCTGCACCGAAAGTCGTCACAGGCCAGCGCGGACACGCGGCAACGGCGCGCGAAATCTCGTAGTTTCAATGGTGTGGGAGATGTGCAAAGTGGCAGCCCGTAGGGGAATCGAACCCCTCTTTCCAGGTTGAAAACCTGGCGTCCTAACCGATAGACGAACGGGCCACTGTTTGTGCGGTGGTATCTAGGGAAACCGCGCGGGGAGGGCAAGTGGGATTTTGCCTCTTGTGAAGAAAAAAATCGCAGGGGCGGTTTTTGCGGTTTCCGGGGGCCCTGGCATCAGGCGGGGGCGGCATCGTCCAGGCGCAATTGCACGCGCGAACGCCCGCCCCAGTGGTTTATCTCAAGCCGTCCGGCCAGGTGGAACCTCGCCCCGCCATGTTTCTCCAGCGCGCTTCCCAGCAGGCCGTCGTAGGCGCCAAAGCAGATGGCATCGATTCGCGGGCCCATGCCATCGCCGAAGGTGATTTTCAGGTGGCTGTCGCCGACTCGGCGGGCGGCGTGGATCGCGCAGTCGGGGAAGGCGAATCGCGGTGCTGCGGCCCCCATGCCGAAGGGGCCGGCCTGTTCGATCTGGCTTACCAGTTCGGGCGTTGCCGCGCCGGGCATCAGCACCGCATCCAGGCGCAGCCGTTCCGGCCCGCCGGTGCCCGCCCCCTGGCGCGCCAGCAACTCGCCAAGGCGCGCCATGGCCGGTTCCAGCTGTGCTTCGGTCAGGCTCAGCCCGGCGGCCATGCGGTGGCCGCCCCCCTTCAGCAGCAGGCCCTCGGCGGCCACCTTCTGGATGGCGGCGCCCAGGTCGACACCGGCGACCGACCGCCCCGATCCCTTGCCCAGCCCGGCCTCGTCCAGCCCGATCACCACGGCGGGGCGGGCGAAGGTTTCCTTCAGGCGCGCCGCCACGATCCCCACCACACCGGGGTGCCACCCGGCACCGGCGGCCCAGACAAGCGGGCCGTCGGCGCCCCGGGCTTCGGCCTGGGCCATGGCGGCGGCGCGCACGGCGGATTCGATCTCGCGGCGTTCGGTGTTCAACTGGTCCAGCCGTTCGGCCAGCGCACCGGCTTCGGCGGCGTCGTCGGTGGCCAGCAGGCGCGCGCCCAGGTCGGCGGCGCCGATCCGCCCGCCCGCGTTTACCCGCGGCCCCAGAAGGAACCCCAGGTGATAGGGCGTCGGCGCCACGTCCATCCGGGCCACATCGGCCAGGGCCACCAGCCCGGGGCGCTGACGGCGTGCCATGACCACCAGCCCCTGGCGCACCAGCGCCCGGTTCACCCCGATCAGCGGCGCCACGTCGGCCACGGTGGCCAGCGCCACAAGGTCGAGCATCGCCATGAGATCGGGGCCGGTCACGCCGTCGCCCCGGAGCCGCCGGTTCGCCTCGACCAGCAGCAGGAACACGACGCCGGCGGCGCAGAGATGGCCCAGGTCGCCGGATTCGTCCTGCCGGTTCGGGTTCACCACCGCCACGCACTCGGGCAGGGTCTCGCCGCCCAGGTGGTGGTCCAGTACGATGACATCCGCGCCCTTGGCGGCGGCAATCGGGCCGTGGGAGAGGGTGCCGCAATCGACACAGACGATCAACTCGTGCCGCCGGGCCAGGTCGGCCATGGCTTCGTCGTTGGGGCCATAGCCTTCGTCGATGCGATCGGGGATGTAGAGGGTCGCTTGCCGCCCCATCTGGCGCAGCCAGCACAGAAGAAGCGCGGCCGAGGCGCCGCCGTCGACATCGTAATCGGCGAAGATGGCGATCTTCTCGCGCCCCTTGACCGCGGCCAGGAACCGTTCGGTGGCCGGGCCCATGTCGCGCAGGGTCATGGGGTCGGGAAGCAGGTCGCGCAGGGCAGGGGCCAGAAAGGCGGTCGCCTCGTTCGGGGGGACGCCACGGCGCGCCAGAACCGCCGAAAGGGCCGGGGGCAGGCCGGTTTCCTGGGCCATGGCTTCGGCAAGGCGGGCGGTGTCCACCGAGGGGCCAGCCCAATGGCGGCCGGTCAGCGAGCGTTCGACGCCCAGAAAGGCTTCGGTATCCTGAGTCATGTCGCCCTGTTAGCGGATCGCCCGCCGTTCAACCAGCCCAACAGCACCAGCATCGCCGAACCCCCCAGGACCATATCTGGTCCCGTCCTGATGGCTGATCCGCTGTGGCTGCCCAACCGCGCCGCCCAAAGGCACTTGCGCTCAAGCGGTCCGGCCGCGCGCAGCAGTCCCGGGGCCGCCAACCACGGCCGCGCCCTGAATGGCAAAGGGGGCCGCCGTGCCGCGCCCCCCTCTCTTTCTTGCTTCAAATACTCTCTCGCCGAAGGCGTCCGGCCTGTGCCGCTATCTGGTCGGGTTGCGATAGGTCATCCGCCGCACCGAGCCGGTTTTCGACCGCATGAGGATTGTCTCGGTGGTCAGGAACCCCGGTTCGCGCTTGATGCCTGCCACGACCGACCCGTCGGTCACGCCGGTGGCGGCGAAGATCACGTCGCCCTTCACCAGGTCGTTCAGGGTATAGACGCGGTCAAGGTTGGTGATCCCGGCCTTCTTCGCGCGGCCCTTCTCATCGTCGTTGCGGAACAGCAGCTTGCCATAGATCTGCCCGCCCATGCATTTCAGCGCGGCGGCGGCCAGAACACCCTCGGGGGCGCCGCCCGATCCCATGTACATGTCGATGCCGGTCTTCTCGGCCTCGGCGCAGTGGATGATGCCGGCCACGTCGCCGTCGGTGATCAGGCGGATCGCGGCGCCGGTGGTGCGGATCTCGGCGATCATCTCTTCGTGGCGCGGGCGTTCCAGCACGCAGACGGTGATGTCCTCGGTGCTGCATCCCTTGGCGGCGGCCAGGGCCGAAACCCTTTCACTGGGCGACATGTCCATGGTGACGACGCCGCGCTTGAAGCCGGGGCCGACGGCCAGCTTTTCCATGTAGACGTCAGGGGCATGCAGCATGGAACCGCGCGGGCCCATGGCGATCACGGTCAGGGCGTTGGGCATGTCCTTGGCGGTCAAGGTGGTGCCCTCAAGCGGGTCCAGCGCGATGTCCACCGCAGGGCCGTTGCCGGTGCCCACTTCCTCGCCGATGTACAGCATGGGGGCCTCGTCCCGCTCGCCCTCGCCGATGACGACGACGCCGGCGATGTCCAGCTTGTTCAGCTGGTCGCGCATGGCGTTGACGGCCGCCTGGTCCGCTGCCTTTTCATCGCCCCGTCCGATCAGCCGGGCCGAGGCAAGCGCCGCCGCCTCCGACACCCGGGCCAGGCCGAGTGACAGCATGCGGTCGTGAAATTCAGCGGTGTCAGCCATCGTGCAATCCTTGTTCCATCCGGGGCGATCCTGCCCTCGGGGGGTAATGGGTGACGCCGGGTCTGGCAAGTTGCGTTAGCGCAAACCCCTGGAATCAATGGCGCGGCGTGGCGATCACGCAGCCGTAATAGGCAAAGCGTGACGGATCTTCGCATTCCGGGTCGGCCTGCGCGGCGGCATCGTGGGCAGTGCGCAGGAAGGTTTCCAGCGCCCCACGCTGGGCGCGTCGCGCCTCCTGGCGGCCAAAGCCGCTGTCCTGTCCGGCCCCCCCGGCCAGCAGCGCACGCCGCCGGATCAGCGACCGGCGCGCATAGTCCAGCGCCGCCCGGGTGTCGTCGGTGCGGCTGAGGTGGCGGGCCATGTCGCCCAGGATGGCCGTTTCATCGAGGTTGCCTGTCGCCTGCCCATGGGCCAGGGCCGCTTCGCCGGCGGCGATCAGGGCAGAGGGGTCGGCGTGGCTGTCCTTCAGCAGGGCCGCGAAAAGCGATACCTGCGCGGCATAGAAATCGGCCATGATGACGGTGGCGGTTTCGCCCTCGTCCAGCGCGCGGGCGCGGCTTTGGGCGATGATCGCCAGGGCGCGGTCGGTGTCGCCATCGCGCCCGGCCAGCACCGCCTGATAGAGCATCCCGGTGATCTGGGCATCGGTGCTGCGCGAAAATGGCTGCGATTGTTCAAGCGCGGCGATGGCAAGATCGCTTGCGCCCGCCGAAATCGCCAGCCCCGCCAGCCTGTGGAAGGCATTGGCCAGAAGATCGGCGCCCTCGGGTTCATCGGCCTCGGGCCACCAGACGGCATCGGCGCCCGGCTGCCAGGGCGCCTGCGCAAGGTGAGAGATCGCCCGCAGATAGGCATTGGCGGCGTCCTGGGTGCGCCCCAGCGCGCGCAGGCTGTCGGCGATGATCACCTCGGCCTCGGCGTTCACGGCGCGCAGTGTACCGGCATCCAGGTTGCCGCCCGGCGGCAAAAGCGCGGCCCCGGCCAGCGAAATCGCCATGCCATGGGCGCCCTCGTCGGCCTGGCTGCGTGCCCGTTCCAGGGCATCGCGGGCCAGTTCCAGCGCCGAGGTGTTGAAGGCGCTCAGCTGGCCCTCGGCCCAGAGCGCGACATAGCCCTCAAGTTCCTCGGCCGCATCCTCGCCGAAGGTGTCCCGGAACAACGGCAGCGCCAGGCGGGCGCGTGCGACCGCCTCGTCCATCCGGCCCAGATCGGCCAGGGCATAGGCGCCGCTGACCCGCAGGGCGGCGGCGAAATCGTCCTGCGACGGATCGCCCGCGATTAGCGCCAGCCCCTCTTCGGTCAGGGCCAGGGCGAAGGCGGGGTTGCCCCTGTCGTTGCGGATGAAATCGGCGGCCATGGCAAAGAAGATCGACCAGTCGGGGGTCAGCCGGCCTTCGGCGCGGGCGGTGCGGATGGCGCGGTTCAGCACCACGAACGGCGCTTCGCTGTCGCCCGATTGCAGCGCCTCGCCCACCGCCTCCATGACGGCGTCGAAATTGCGAGGAATATCGTCGTCCTGCGCCCGGGCCATTGAAACGGAAAGGGCCAGCACGGCGGCCCATGCGACCGCCAGCAGCAGGCGGCGCATCATGACCCGCCCTCACCGACCAGAACGAAGGGCGCCCAGGCGGCAGGGTGGGCCAGGCTGGGATCACTGGTGTCGTCCAGCATGGCCTGCATGGCGCCCTGCAATGCCTCGGCCCGGCCCCGGGCGCGGTGATCGGCTAGCCTTGTGAAGGTATCGGTGGTCAGCCGGGCGGCGGCATCGTCGCGCACGGGCCAGTGCGACACGATCAGGCTGCGCGCCCCCGCAAACAGGAAGGCCCGCGCCAGCCCCGAAAGGCCCTCGGCATCGGGGCGGCCATCGGACCCGGCGGTGTTGCAGGCCGAGAGGATCACCCATTCCGCCGGAATATCCAGCGCGGCGATTTCCGAGGCGGTCAGCAGGCCATCGTCGCCGGGGCGGGCGGTGTCGGGGGGCGTCAGCACCAGCGCCGGTTCGCCAAGGCCGCGCAGATCGCCCGACAGCAGCCCATGGGTGGCAAAGGCGATGACATCGGTCTGCGCCAGGGGCGCGGCACGCACGGCGGTTTCGGTGGCCTCGAGGCCCAGGTGTAGGGTTTCGGGCGGGGCGCGAAGGGTACGGGCCAGGGCGCGCAATTCGCGCCGGGTGCCGGGCAGGGAGGCGAGGGCGCGAATGTCTTCGACCCCCGCGCCGCCCTCGCGGTAGAAGGTCACCTCGGCGGGCGCTGCGATCGCGCCGCCAAGGGAGGGATCGCCGAAGCCGAGAAAGCTGAGTCTGCCCTCTCCGGCCGGTGCCGGGCGCGCGCGCAGGGCGGCAAGCGCCTCGACGCTGGGAAGGGTGGTCAGGGCGTGGCGCTGAAAGAACCAGTGGGTGGCGCGCAGCGCTTCGGGATCGGAATCGGCCCCGGCAAGCCTGTCATCGGTGATGAGCAGGGCCAGCGGCAGGGCGGTCAGCGGTCCGTCGGCCACCGTGAAGAGGTGGCGCACGCCCTTCAGGATCGGCTCGAAGGGGGCGAGGAGTTCGAAATAGAGCAGCGAGGCCTGGGTCCGCTCGAATGGGGCGCCGCGCGGCGTTGGACCCGCGTTCAGCCGCACGCCCGCGCGCAGGGTATTGGCCTGGATCAGCGAGGCCCGGATCGCCGCGACGCCGGTTTCCAGGTCGGCGCGGGCGGTGCTGACCCGGCGCCATGCGGCGCGTTCCGGAGTGACGGCCCAGACGAAGCTGTCGTCGTCGCCGACGAAGAACAGCATCAGCCCCTCGTCCGGGCGCAGCAGGGCCTGGACCTCGGGGATGGTCAGGGGGCGGGTTTCGGCAACGGTGGTATTGGGGGCCAGGGCCGCGATCCGGCGGTCGAGGGTGGCGAGTTCCACCCCCAGCGCGTCGATCTGGCCCGAAAGGTCGATGGCGGCACCGCCGCTGCTGGCGGGCAGGGCGGCAAGATCGGCCTCGGCCCGGGCGCGCCTGTCGGCGGTGATCTGGCGTTGGCGCAGCAGGGCGGTGAGGGCCGGATCACTGGCGGCGCGGCGCTGTGCCGTCTGCCGCATGGCCGCCCCGGCGGAGGAGAGCAACGCCCATTGCGCCGCCTCGAAGCTTTCCCCGATCAGCGCGGCGGGCGTGGCCGGCCCATCGGCCCGGGCGAGGCCGAGCGTGCCAAAAAAAAGGCAGAGGAGGGCGGCGAGGATGCGCATGGCACAAGGGAACCCCCGGCCGCGATCCGGGTCAAGTGACAAGAGCCGTCAGCCCGGGCGCGCCCGGCTGACGGCGCACCGGGGGCCAGCCCCCGGACCCCCGGAGTATTTCAGGCAAGAAAGAGGGTCAGACCGGCTCGATCCGCAGGGCGAGGGGGTCGTTCACCAACACGCCGGTATCGGCCATGGCGGCGATGGCGGTGGCGATGTCGCTGCCCGTGGTCTTGTGGGTGACGATCAGAACCGGCGCGGAGGTGTCGCTGTGGTCGTACTGGCGCATCCGGTCGATCGAGACGCCAGCGTCGCCCAGGACCGTGGCGATCTTGGCCAGGGCGCCCGGTTTGTCCTGCAGGGTCATGCGCAGGTAATAGGGCGCGGGCGTTGCCGCGACGGCGGGTGTGGCGCGGACAAGGGTTGTCGCGGGTTGCCCGAAGGTGGACAGGCGGGTGCCGCGGGCGATGTCGATGATGTCCGAAAGCACTGCGCTGGCGGTGGGGCCTTCGCCGGCACCGGCGCCGCGCAGGACGGTCTGCCCGACGCTGTCGCCTTCCAGCACCACCATGTTGGTGCCGCCCTCGAGCTGACCGAGGGGCGAGGCCGTCGGTACGAGGCAGGGCGTCATGCGCTGTTCGAGGCCGCGCGCCGTGAGTTGCGCAACGCCCAGCAGCTTGATCCGGAAGCCCATATCGGCGGCCTGGCGGATGTCGCCGATGGTGACCCGTTCGATGCCCTCCAGCACGACCGAATCGAAATCGACCTGCACGCCGAAGGCGATGGAGGCCAGCAGGGCCAGTTTGTGCCCCGCGTCGATGCCGCCCACATCCAGGTTGGGGTCGGCTTCGAGGTAGCCCAGCTCGGCGGCTTCGGCGAAGACGGCGTTATAGCCCAGCCCATCCTGTTCCATCCGGGTCAGGATGTAGTTGCAGGTGCCGTTCATCACTCCCATCACGCGGGTCATCTCGTTCCCGGCCAGGCCTTCGGTCAGCGCCTTCACCACGGGGATGCCGCCGGCCACGGCCGCCTCGAAGCGGATCACGGCGCCCGCGGCTTCGGCGGCTTCGGCCAGCGATTGGCCATGGTGGGCCAGCATCGCCTTGTTGGCGGTGACCACGTCCTTGCCCGCGGCGATGGCCGCGCGGGTGGCGGCCAGGGCCGGGCCGGAATCGCCGCCCATGAGTTCCACGAAGATGTCCACGTCGTCGCGGGTGGCCAGCACGACGGGATCGTCCTCCCAGTCATAGCCGCCCAGACGCACGCCGCGATCCCTGTCGCGGTTGCGCGCGCCCACGGCGGTGATCACGATGTCGCGTCCGGTGCGCGCCGCCAGCAGGGCGGCGTGGCGCTGCACGATCCGCACGACGCCGACGCCGACGGTTCCAAGGCCCGCGATACCGAGGCGAAGGGGGGTGGTCATGGGCGTGCTCCGTCGCTTGAACTGTTCGTGCGCGGGCTTAGCCTGTTTGGCAGATGGCATCAACGTGTCAGATGCGGTGCGGGGGTGGTGCCGGTCAGCCGCCGTATCGCAGGACGGCTTCGCGGATGCGGCTGCGGTCCTGATCGGTGAGGGCGGCGCGGCGCATGGCGGCGGCCCGGGCCCGCAGCCGGGCGGCGCGGCCCGCCAGATCTCGTGAGAGTGTGGGGTCGGTCAACTGCCCGGTCTGCGCGGTGGCGAGAAGCCCTGTCAGAGGGACGAGCCGGGGATATTCGGCGCGCGCGGCGGCCGGGGATTCGCCAAGATCGGGATAGCCCGCGCAGCCCGCCAAGGCCGCCGAAAGGGCGACAACCGCCATCAAAGATCCACGCGCCATGTTCCGCTCCGTCCTGCCCGCGCCACCCTAGCGTGGCGGGGCGGGCGCGGGCAAGAGCGGGGCCGTCAGTGAGCGGGGCGGATGAAGGTATCGTTGCGCAGATCGCGCATGGCCTGTTGCAGCTCGGCTTGGGTGTTCATCACGATGGGGCCGTGCCAGGCGATGGGTTCCTGGATCGGAGCGCCCGAGATCAGCAGAAAGCGCACGCCTTCCTCGCCGGCCTGCACCGTCACCTCGTCGCCGGTGCCGAAACGCACCAGCGTGCGGTCGCCGGACTGATCGCGGATGTTCACCTCCTGGCCCATCACCTCTTTTTCCAGCAGTACGCCCGAGGGGGCCGAGGCATCGGCAAAGGCGCCCGACCCGGCGAAGACATAGGCGAAGGCGCGGCGGTAGGTGTCGACCGCGAAGGTCTTGCGCCGGCCCGGCGGGATCGAGATGTCGAGGTATTGCGGATCGGCGGCGATGCCGTCGACCGGGCCGCGCCGGCCCCGGAAGGTGCCGGTGACGACGCGCACCACGGTTCCGTCATCCTCGACGATCTCGGGGATCTCGGAGGATGTCACGTCCTGGTAGCGGGGGGCGGTCATCTTCAGCGACGAGGGCAGGTTGGCCCAAAGCTGAAACCCGTGCATCTGGCCGCTGGCGTTGCCGCGCGGCATTTCCTGATGCAGGATGCCCGACCCGGCGGTCATCCATTGCACGTCGCCCGCGCCAAGGGTGCCGGTGTTGCCCAGACTGTCGGCATGGGCCACCTCGCCCGAGAGGACATAGGTGATGGTTTCGATCCCGCGGTGGGGATGCCAGGGAAACCCGCGCCGGTAATCTTCGGGCCGTTCGTTGCGAAAATCGTCGAACAGCAGGAAGGGGTCCAGCGCCTCGGGGTTGGAGAAGCCGAAGGCGCGGTGCAGTTTCACGCCGGCCCCTTCAAGGGTCGGCTGGGCGGGGGACGATGAAAGAACAGGGCGGATCGACATGATGCTATCTCCTTTGCAGCGAAGATAGGAAACCGGGGGAAAGCCGACAACGGGCGCGGGCGCACCGCCGCTGTGCGGCAATGCGAAACGGCTCGATTCCGGTGGGGCGATGGGGTAGGGCAAGGCAGCCGAAGGGAGAGCGACAGATGCCTCAGATACTTGCCACCCTCACACCCTCGCCCGTGCGGCGAACGCTGGGGGCCTTGGTCATGGCGGCGCTGGGGGCGCTGCTGATCTGGATGGCGCTGGCCACGGCACCTTCGCTGATCTGGCGGATCGCGCTGCTGATCCTTGGCGGGCTGGCGCTGGCGGGGATGGTGGGGCTGTGGCAGGCGACGCGCGCGCGCATCGAACTGACGGAAACCGAGCTGCGCGACACCGCTGGAAACCGGCTGGCGCTGATCGACGATATCCTGGCGATCGACCGGGGGGCCTTTGCCTTCAAGCCATCGAACGGTTTCGTGCTGAAGCTGTCCAGGCCCCATCCCCGGGGCTGGGCGCCGGGTCTGTGGTGGCGCACCGGGCAGCGGGTGGGTGTCGGCGGCGTGACCGGCGCAAGCGAGGGCAAGGCGATGGCCGAGGCGCTGGCTGCGCGCATCGCGGCGCGCAGCCCCGTGGTTTAGCTGACCGAGGGCCCCGTCCACAGAAGCTGTGGCACGAACCGGGGCGAGGAGACGACGCGGTTGTTGAACACCGTCTCGGGCAGGCCGATCTTGAAGGGCGGTTCATAGTCCATCCAGGTTTCCACGATCACCGCCGAGTCGGCATTGGCGAGAACCGGCAGCGAGGAGGCCAGGGACGGCAGATCGCCCTTGGTGATCTTCGGCTTGCTGGCGTCGGTGGTATAGGACCAGACCAGAACGTGATTGTCCTTTTCGGCGTCGTAGTAGACGACCGTGACCCGCAGCGAGGTGTCGTGGCCGTTGTTGGTCAGGAACTCGTGGTACTTGCCAAGTCCGACCATGAAGTCGCGATCCACCGGGTTCCACTGTCGCGTCAGCAGGTCGCTGATCGTGTAGGTGGCGCGCAGGTTCAGGGCCTGCATCCGGTAGCCATCGACGAAGGTGAAGGTGGCAAGCATCGCCCACAGAAGAAGGGGCAGGATAAGGACGGCTTCGACGGTATAGCTGCCGGTGCTGTCCTTTGCGAAGGCACGCAGCTTCCTGCGCAGATGTGTCATGATGTTCATGTCGGTTCATTCACAAAAAAGGTTGAAGCCATCATCTTGTAACCGCCGTTCGTGACGGGGGGCAGGATCGCGCCCAGGCCGATCGCGGGGAAGATCGGATCGTGCAGATAGCAGAACCGGATCAGCATCACCTCGTTGTTGGCGCCCGAGGTATAGTTGACCACAGGCTTGGAGGTCTGTTCGCGGTTGACGCAATCGGCGCTGCCCGTCCGGTAGGTGAAGCCGCGCGTGGGAACCGGCCCCATTTCAAGCTTCATGTTGGTTTCGCAATCGGTCAGAAGCAGGGCTTCGTCGCAGACGGCGGCCTTCAGGTTGTCGGGGTCGCGGTACTCGGGCTTGCCCAGGCGCAGATCGCGCACCACCACATCCATCGCCCGTTCCAGCATGGCCTGGCGCATCTGGATCACGCCCATTTCGGCGGAGCACAGGAAGATGCCCATGATCAGCGGAAACATCAGGACGAATTCGACAGAGGCCACGCCGTCATCCCGGCGCAGGAAGGTTCTCAGCATATTGATCATTGGACCAGCCTCAGTTGGTTGATGGTGGAAGCGATGGCCGAGAAGGCATAGACGATGTCTTCGCCGTCCACGTCGAAGTAGTGGTTTTCGGACGATGCGCATTCCTTCATCAGCCGGGCATCTGAGCTGTCGATCTCGAATGCGACGCTGAACACCAGGATGCCTTCGGATTTCGCCTTGGCGCAGAGCTGCGACATGCGGTTGTCCTTGGTCGAACCGGAAACGGTGTCGTAGGGATCGCGCAGCCAGTCGTAGTAGAGGTTCGACGAGTTGTCCTGGCGATACCACATGTAGTAGGCGTTATACCCCAGCGAGGCGGCCGACCACAGTTCCTGGTAGCTGAGCCGATGGCTGCTGGAATCTCCGCCATCGCGGCTGTTGCTCCAGGCGTCATAGCGGGGCAGATACCAGGTTTCCCACCAGTTCCGGTCGCCGTCCTTGTCGCGGTATTCCTGGTGATCGACGCTGAAACGCCAGCTGCCGTCGGAATACTGGCGCCCCCAGACATCGGACATGCCCTGGTTGTACTGGTCGCGCAGGGTGTACTGCGTGGTCTGGGCGCCGTCGGTCATCACCACCAGCACCTTCATGCTGTTGTTGCGGTCATAATCATAGGGGCGGTCGGCGAAGGTGTCGGCAACCTCGTCGGCGTCGATCAGCGCTTCGGTGACATCGCGGAACGACGGGTCAAGCATGGCAACGCCCCACTTGATGCCGATATCGGTCGAGGTGTTTCCGTTGGGCGTCAGCGCATCGATCTGGGCGATCAGCTTGGTCTTGTCCTCGGTCAGGGGCTGAACCTTGAATGAATCCTCGTTGCGGCAGACGAAGGTGTCCGGCGGGCTCGTGCGGCTGAACGGGTCGAAATGGCCGGTCTGCTTGCGGTTGCCGGTCGGCATGGCCGTGGTGTTGAAATCCGAGGATTCGAAATCGACACAGTGCGAATAGTCGTGCCCGAAGCTCAGGTTCATGTCGTCGGCAATCACCTTGCCCACGTTCACCTGTGTGGAATAGGGCACGATCGAGATCGAGACTTCGCCGTCGCCCGCGATGCTGCGTTCTTCCGAAAGGACCGTGTTCACGAAGTTCTTCGCGGCCTTCTTGAGATCGCGCAGGCGGTTGGCGCTGCCCATCGAACCGGACACGTCCAGCACCATCGAGATTTCGATATCGCTGATTTCCTCGCGGGCGGTGCCGCTGGCGGCCGCCGGCATCGAGTTGATGCCCAGCGCGTTGACGAACAGCGTGCTCACATCGACCGAGGATGTCGCGGTGACGGTGCGCGAATTGATGTTTTCGACCACGTCGATGGAATCGAGATACGACCCCATGCCGGCCTTGTTGAAATAGTCGGTGACGACAGCGGCGGGATCAAGCGTCTGATCCAGGTCGGCGGCGGCCAGGACCGCGGTATCAACGGTGTTCTGAAGCCCGAGGCGCGAGAATTCGTTGCGCATGATGTCGACCGAGATACCGCCGATCAACAGGATTGCCATGAACAGGTAAAGGCCGAACAGGATCATCGATCCGTCCTCTTCCTGCGCGAAACGTCTTGCGGCACGGGCTGAGGCAGCATCATTCAGGCGCCTTACCTTGCCATTTCCGGTCTTAATATGGGTCACTAGCCAACTCCTGAATGCGGTCACGACACAGGTCGCATGTCGCCCTTCTCAGGATATGGCAGGATGGTTCGGCGCTTTTTGGGCCGGAATGAGACGATTGTCGGCGATTTGTGGAAACTTCTTGGCGAATGTGACGGAAACTTGGGGCTTGGCCACAATTCGCGAAGGGCCCGGCGCGCAGGGCGCAAACGGCGGATGGCGCCGCCCCTTCGCCGGGGGCGCCGCCATTTTTGGGTGTCGTGTCGCAGCAGGCGCCGGGTCAGGTGGTGGCCGGGGCGGCGCCCTCCCACAGAAGCTGGGGCGCGAAGCGCGGGCTTGTGACCATGAAGTTGTATAGCGTGGTATCGGTCAGGCCCATCACGAAGGCCGAGCGATAGTCCATCCAGGTTTCCACCACGATCACGATGTCACCGTCGGCCGTCGCCGGCAAGTGCTGCGCGACGGGGCTGGCGTCAGGATAGGCGGCCTTGTCGCCGCGCGCCTCGGACCAGACCAGGTCGAAGGCGTTGGCGTCGCCGTCGAACCGAAGCACGGAAACGCGAAGCGATTTGTCATAGTTGCGGTTCACGAGGAAGGCCTGCAACTGCTCCAGGCCGTCGATATAGCTGTCGTTCACCGGCGCGGTTTCCCGCGAAAGGATGTCGCTGATCGTGTGGGTGGCCTTGATGTTCACATTCGCCAGGCGCAGCCCGTCGAAATAGCTGAACATCGCCAGGATGGCCCAGGCCAGCATCGGCAGCAACAGGATGGATTCCACCGAATAGCTGCCGTCGTTGTCGCGGCCGAAGCGGTGCAGCAGGGATTTGAGGCGCAGTTTCATCGTCGCTCTCCTGATCAGGGTTCGTTCACGAAGGCAGCTGTCGAGATGGCGGCGTAATCACCCGCCCCGTCCTTGGGCAGCATCAGGCCCAATCCCGTGGTCGGAAAGATCGGCGCGATCTTCACGCAGGCCCGCACCAGCATCAATTCGCTGGCCCGCCCGGGCACGAAGCGGGTCAGGGGGCGGATCTCGTCGCTGCGGTCGGTGCATTCCACGTCCGAGTTGACGCTGTTCCAGGCGCTGCGCGGCACGTTGCGCATCTCCACCCGAAGGCTTGCCATGCAATCGGGGATCAACAGCGCCTGATCGCAGATCATCTGCTTGACCTGTTCGTGGGTGGGGGGCGTGTCGGGGTGCAGGCGCACCGCCCGCATGGCGATGTCGGTGCCCCGCTCCAGCATGACGCTGCGCATGTTCAGAAGGCCCGCTTCGGCACCCGACATGAACATCCACAGAACCGGTACGACAAGGATGGTGAACTCGATGGTCGGGCCGCCGTCCTCGTCCCGGCGGAACCGGGCCAGCGGCGCGGCAAGAGAGTGCAGGAACCGTTTCATTGTGTCAGCCTCAGTTTGGAAATGGCATTGGCGATCTGGTCGAAGGCCGTTTCAAGATCATTACCCACCACCCGGATGAAATAGTTCGGGGTGCTTGCACATTGGCGCATCACGTTGGCGGAATGGTCCGTCACTTCGAACCCGATGGTAAAGATCGTGGCGCCGCGGGTGCGGACCGTATCGCAGAGATCCAGCAGGCGGTTGTCCTTCTTCCAGGCCGAGACGCCCTGCCAGACATCGTCGTAGAATGCGTTGCGCGCACTGTAGGAGCCGCGCATGGCGCGAATGTAATTCTCGGCGAAGTACCGCACGTTCATCTCGCCCCAGAGATCGGCATAGTCCAACTGTTCGGGCGCCTGGCTTGTGGTAAGGGCGGCGGGCAGAAGGGCGCTCAGCTCGTTCAGATCCTGGCCCAGGGGGAGGGCGGTCCAGCCCGCCGGGATCGTCACGTCCGAACGCAGCCCGGTGAGGGCGCGCCGAAGGGTCAGGCGGGGATGCCAGAAGCCCTCGTTGGCCACACCATCGCCGTCTTCATCGCCGATCTCGGGGGCGGCGTTGCTGTAGAAGACGGTGGCATTCGTGGTGCTGGGCAACCAGCGGTAGACGCCCGAGGGGCCGCTGGCAAAGGCGGGCTCGATCTCTTTCTGTTCGGTGTTGATGCCATCGGTCAGCAGAACCACGAACTTCTCGGTGGCCGGACGATCCCAGGCGAAGGGCCGGTCGGCATAGTCCGAGGCCACCTGGCCCGCGTCGATCAGCGCCTGGGTCACGCCCTGCGCGCTGGGGTCAAGGAAGGCGGCGCCCCACTTCAGGCCGATCTCGATCGAGGTATTGCCCTCGGCCACCAGGGTGTCGATCTGGGCCTTGATCAGCTCGGGGTCGTTCATCACCGGTTTGACGATGGAATTGGCCTCGGGGCGGCAGACGAACCGGCCGGGCCGCTGGCTGCCGCTCCACTGGTCGAAATGCGAGGTCTGGCGATAGGCGCCGTCATCCTCGATCACGGTGCTGTCGAAATCCGCGTCCTCGAAGGCCACGCAATGCGACTGGTCCTGCGACTGGGGCACGTTCAGCGCCCCCATGACGACGGCCCCGGCGTTCACCTGGGTGGAATAGGGCACGAGGCTGACGGTGATCCTGTCGGGATCGCCCGAGGTATAGATCTTGTCGATGAACCGCTTCGCTGCCGAACGCAGATCGGCGATCTTCGACGTACTGCCGGGCGCCGAACTGGCCCAGCCCATGGAGCCCGAAACGTCCAGCACCAGCGAAATCTCGATGTCGGTGCGCGATTCAAGGGCCGCCGAAAGGGACCGGGGCGTCAGGGTGTCGACGCCGGTGTGGTTCCAGAAGTTCATGAACATCGTTCTTTGCAGCTTTTCGGTGTTCACCCTGACCGAACGCTGGTTGACGCTTTCGTTCACCTCGATCCCGCGAAGATAGGCCGACATGCCTTCCTTCTCGAAATAGCTGTTCACCACATCCTCGGCCGGGAGATCCTGATCGAGATCGGCCGCGGCCAGAACGGCGCGGTCCGACAGGCTTTGCAGGCGGGTGCGGTTGTTCTCGAACACCATGATGTCGATGGAGATGCCGCCGATCAGCACCATGCAGAGGAAGAGGAAGAGGGCCAGAATGGTCATCGATCCAGACTCGTCCTCGCGGAACCGGGCGGTCGCACCCACGGAAAGGTTGGATTTTTGCAGCATCATTAACCTCGATTCATGACCGGACTTCGTCAGAAAGGCAGGTTGGCGCCCGAAATCGGGCGGGAATGTGGCAGACCGGGGACAAGGATTGGCCATAAACGCCGGGGCGTCACCCAATCCCGGCTGAGGCGGAAACTGTTCGAAAACCCGCGACAATGGCGTGGTTAATTTTCGCACCGCCGTCCGGCCCGCCGCCGCAATCCGAGGAAACCATGGTTAATTCCGCAAGAATATCACAGCATCCGCGAGTGCGATTCGCGCCCAGCCAATTGATCGGAGAACCATGGCCCAGGATCTGAATTTCGCCTGCCGATGCGGCACGCTGCGCGGTGTCTTGCACGATGTCGCGCCCGGGTCGGGGTGCAACCTCGAATGCTATTGCGCCGATTGCCGGGCCTTTGCCCGTCACCTGGGTGTAAGCGACAGCCTGACGCCGGGCGGCGGAAGCCTGTTGCACCAGACGATACCGGCCAGCATCGAAATCACCGCCGGGGCCGACAGGATCGCCTGCAAGCGGCTGCGCCCCAAGGGGCTTTATCGTTGGTATGCGTCATGCTGCGACACGCCCCTGGCCAATACCATCGGCAGTTCGCGCCTGCCCCTGGCCGGCATGTGGCAACCGCTGATCGAAGATCCGGCCGCCCTGGGCAAGTTGCACACCCAGGGCTTCACCAAATATGCCCTGCGCGAGCCGGGCGCGCCGAAGAAGGACCGTGGCACCCTGACGATGCTGACCGGGTTGATCCGGCGCACCCTTTCGGCCTATCTGTCTGGCAAGGCACGCAAAAGCCCGTTCTTCGACGCAAAGGGCGCGCCCGTCGTCGCCCCCGTTGTCCTGACCGAGACGGAGCGGCGCGCAGCCTACGACGGCGGATAGGAGAGCCCCCCATGGGATACAACGCGCTGCGCCTTCTGAAAGAGGGGCTGACCGGCAACAAGGGGTGGCAACCGGTCTGGCGCGATCCGGCGCCGAAAGACGCCTACGATATCGTCATCATCGGCGGCGGCGGTCATGGCCTGGCCACGGCCTATTACCTGGCGCGCGAACATGGGCTGCGCAACGTCGCGGTTCTGGAAAAGGGATACCTGGGCGGCGGCAATGTCGGGCGCAACACCACCATCGTGCGGGCCAATTATGCCATGCCCGGCAATTCCGAATTCTATTCCCATTCGCTGAAGCTCTGGGAGGGGCTGGAGCGCGAATTGAACTATAACGTCATGCATTCGCAACGCGGGCTGATCGACCTGTTCCATTCCGACGACCAGCGCGATGCCTATGTGCGCGGCGGCAACGCGATGATCAACCAGGGCGACGACGCAGTGCTGCTGGACCGCGACGAGGTGCGTGACCGTCTGCCCTATCTGGATTTCGACAATGCGCGCTTTCCCATTCATGGCGCATTGCTTCATCCCCGGGGCGGAACCGCGCGCCACGATGCCGTGGCCTGGGGATATGCCCGCGCCGCCGACCGGCGCGGCGTCGATCTGATCCAGCAATGCGAAGTGACCGGAATCGACGTTGAAGGCGGAAAAGTGCAAGGCGTCACCACCACGCGCGGGGTGATCCGCGCCAGGAAAGTTGCAATCGTGACAGCGGGGCGATCGGGCCAGGTGGCGGCCATGGCCGGTCTGCGCCTGCCGGTGGAAAGCCATGTCCTTCAGGCCTTCGTGACCGAGGGCCTGAAACCGATCATCGACCACGTCGTGATCTTCGGCATGGGGCATTTCTATATCTCGCAGTCCGACAAGGGCGGCCTTGTCTTCGGCGGCGATCTTGACGGCTATGCCTCTTACGCCCAGCGGGGCAACCTGCCCACGGCGGAACACGTGATGGAGGCGGCCATGGCCCTGATGCCCGTGGTGGGACAGGCCAGGGTGCTGCGGTCGTGGGGCGGGATCATGGACATGACGCCCGACGGATCGCCCATCATCGACAGGACGGGAATCGAAGGGCTCTACCTGGATTGCGGCTGGTGTTATGGCGGGTTCAAGGCGACGCCTGCCTCGGGGTTTGCCCTGGCGCACCTGCTGGCCACCGACCGGCCCCACGACACTGCCGCGCGCTTCCGCCTGGACCGGTTCCGCGATGGCGTGGGCCTGATGGACGAGGAGGGCACCGGTGCGCAACACAAACTGCACTAGGCGCGCGACGTGGCTTCGGGAGCCTGCGGCGCGAGTATTTTCGGCAAGAAAGAGAAGGGGTGTGCCGTCATGCGGCTGACCTGTCCCCTCTGCGGGGAGCGTGACCTGCGCGAGTTTTCCTATACCGGCGACGCGGTATTGTGCGAGCGTCCGGCACCCGAGGCCGGACCGGAGGCCTGGGACGCCTATCTGCACCTGCGCGAAAACCCCGCCGGGGTGGCGCGGGATCTGTGGCACCACGGCGCGGGATGTTCGGCCTGGCTGGTGGTGACGCGCGATACCGTCACCCACGCGGTTATCGCCGTCGCGCTGGCGGATGCGCCATGAGGATCGCGGGGCGTGGTTTGGTCGATCCCGGCCGGGTGATCGGGTTCAGCTTCGACGGGCGGCCCTATACCGGGCTGGCGGGCGACAGCCTGGCCTCGGCGCTTCTGGCCAATGGCGTGCGGCTTATGGGGCGGTCGTTCAAGTATCACCGCCCGCGCGGGGTGATGACCGCCGGTTCGGACGAGCCGAACGCCCTGGTGACGGTGGGGCGCGGCGGCGACAGGCGCCCCAACGAACGCGCGCCCATGGTCGAACTTTTCGACGGGATGGAGGCGGTCAGCCAGAACCGCTGGCCCGGGCTGGGCCTGGATGTCATGGCGGTGAACGACCTTCTGTCGCCGCTGCTGGGGGCGGGGTTCTATTACAAGACCTTCATGTGGCCGCGCGCCTTCTGGGAAAGGGTGTACGAACCCCTGATCCGGCGCGCCGCCGGTTTGGGGGCATTGTCGGGACTGCCCGCACCGGATGTGTCGGACAAGGTGTTCGGCCATTGCGACCTTCTGGTGATCGGGGCCGGGCCCGCGGGGCTGATGGCGGCGCTGGTTGCCGGGCGTGCGGGGGCCGACGTGATCCTGGCCGATGAGCGCGACCGCATGGGCGGGCGCCTTCTGGACGAGGACGAGATGCTGGGCGGCGCGCCTGCCCGCGCATGGGTGGCGGCCTCGCTGGAGGAATTGGACAGCCTGCCCAACGTCAGGCGCATGGCGCGCACCACGGTCACCGGCGCCTATGACGGCGGCACCTATGGCGCCCTGCAACGGGGCGCGCCGGGGGCGGTGCATCACAGCTTCTGGCGCATCGCGGCCCGCCGTGCGGTGCTCTGTGCCGGCGCGCTGGAACGCGGCATCGCCTTTCCGGGCAACGACCGGCCCGGGGTGATGATGGCGGGCGCCGTGCGCAGGTATCTGCACCGCCATGGCGTGGCGGCCGGGCAATCGGTGGCGGTCTTCGGCAACAACGACAGCGCTCATCGCACCGCCCGCGATCTGCACGCCGCCGGGGTCAGGGTGGCGGCCCTGATCGACACCCGCCCCGAAGTGCCGCAATACGCGGATTACGAGACCTTCGCCGGGGCCGAGGTTGTGGCGACGCGCGGGCGGCTGGGCCTGCGGGGCATCACCATCCGCCAGAACGGGCGCGAGCGTCGGCTGCGCGCCGATACCCTGGCGGTTTCGGGCGGCTGGAACCCGGCGGTGCATCTGACCTGCCACATGAACGCGCGCCCGCTCTGGCGCGATGACATCGCCGGTTTCGTTCCGCCCGAAGGTGCCATTCCGGGGTTGGGGGTGGCGGGTGCCGCGGCGGGTGTCTTTTCCACCCACGGCGCGCTGAGCACGGGGGCCAGGGCGGCGCTTGCGGCGCTGTCCGACCTGGGGTTGCGCGCCACCATGCCCGATCTGCCGGGCGCCGAGGATGCTCCCTTTGCCATCACCCCGCACTGGCAGGTGGCGGGCAGGGGGCGCGCCTGGCTGGATCTGCAGAACGACGTGACGACGAAGGACGTGGCCCAGGCCGCGCGCGAGAATTTCCGCAGTGTCGAGCACATGAAGCGCTATACCACCCTGGGCATGGCCACGGATCAGGGCAAGGGCAGCAACGTCAACGCCCTGGCGGTGCTGGCCGACGCCACCGGGCGCGGCATTGCCGAAACCGGAACCACCACCTTTCGCCCGCCCTATGTCCCGGTGCCGATCGCGGCCATGGGGGCAGGGGCCTCGGGTGCGGGCTATGCGCCGCAGCGATTCACCCCCTCGCATGGCGCCAGCGTGGAAAAGGGCGCGCCGATGATCGAGGCGGGCCTGTGGTACAGGCCCGGCTGGTTCCCGCGCCCCGGCGAAACCACCTGGCGCGAAAGTTGCGACCGCGAGGTGGCGATGGTGCGCAACGCGGTGGGCATCTGCGACGTATCGACCCTGGGCAAGATCGACATCCAGGGCCCCGATGCCGCGGCATTCCTCGACTTCGTTTATGCCAACCGGTTTTCGACGCTGAAGCCGGGGCGGGTGCGCTATGGCCTGATGCTGCGCGAGGATGGCCATGTGATGGACGACGGCACCACCGCCTGCCTTGCCCCGGGCCACTATGTGATGACCACCACAACGGCCGCTGCGGCGCCGGTGCTGAAGCATCTGGAGTTCGTGTCACAGGTGCTGCGCCCGGAGTGGAACCTGCGCCTTGCCCCGGTGACCGAGCAGTGGGCGCAATTCGCGGTGGCCGGCCCGCGATCGCGCGACCTTCTGAACGCGCTGCTGGATGACGAGATCGGAAACGACGCCTGGCCCTTCATGTCCTGCGGTGCCGTGTCGGTCTGCGGGGTGGCGGCTCGGTTGTTCCGCATCTCGTTTTCGGGGGAACATGCCTATGAAATCGCGGTTCCGGCCCGCTATGGCGACAGCCTGTTCCGGCTGCTGGTGGCCTTGGCCGAGGGGCTGGGCGGGGGGGCCTACGGTATGGAGGCGCTGAACGTGCTGCGGATCGAAAAGGGACACCTGACCGATGCCGAGATCGACGGTCGCACCACCGCTTGCGATCTGGGGATGGGGCGCATGGTGTCGCCCGACAAGGATTGCATCGGCAAGATGATGGCGGCGCGGCCCGGTCTGCGCGATCCGGCGCGCGAAAGGCTGGTGGGTCTGCGCCCCGTCGATCCGCAGGCGCCCGTCAGCGCGGGGGCGCATCTGTTCAACCCGGGCGACAAGGCCGAAAGGGTGCATGACCAGGGCCATGTCACCTCGGTCGCCTGGTCGCCGACGCTGAACAGCAACCTCGCGCTGGCCTTCCTGAAACACGGGCCCGCGCGCCTTGGAGAAAGGATCAGGCTGGTCGATCACCTGCGCGGCCATGACACCCTGTGCATCGTCACCGATCCGGTGGCCTTCGACCCCGAGGGAGGACGTTTGCGTGGTTAGACTTGTCGCCAGGACCGCCGCCGGGGGCGCGCTGCCCCAGACCATCGGGGGTCTGACCCTTGCCGAACACCTGCCCGAGGCAATCACCGCCGTCATGCCATTTGATGGGCAGGAAGGGGCGGTTTCTGATGACATGGGCATGCCCTTTCCGGCGCCCGGCCGGACCAGCGAAGCCGATGGCGCCCTGGCGATCTGGGCCGGGCGGCATCTGGCCCTGGTCCTGGGGGCGCCGCCCCGGTCCAGCCATGGCGCGATCAGCGATCAGTCGGATGCCTGGGCGGTCTTCGACCTGACCGGCCCGGGCGGCGCAGAGGCCCTGGCCCGGCTTTGCCCCGTCGATACCCGGGCGGCGCAGTTTCCGCCCGGCCATACCGCGCGCAGCCTGCTGGGCCATGTGCACGCCAGCATCACGCGGCTGAAGGACGATCGGCTGCGCATCATGGTGCCGCGGTCCATGGCGCACACGGCGATCCACGATCTGACCCGCGCCATGGGCCATGCCCTGCGCAGCCAAAGCGCGGGCTGAGCCGCCCTTCGCCCCCGGATCAGACCTGTTCGACCGCCACTTTCGAGGAATAGAAGGCCAGGTGACCGGCGATGCCCTCGGCCCCGGGCCGGGGGCACTCATAGCTCCAGGCCGCATCGCGGATCAGTTCGCTTTTCGTCTGGACCGAGAAATAGCTGGCGTCGCCCTTCAGGGGGCAATGCGTCCTGCTGTCCGAGCGTTCGAGAAACGCCATGGCCAGGTCGGCGCGGGGGAAATAGATCACCGGTGGGCCGTTGCCTTCGGTCAGTTCCTGCGCCGCCTCGGTTTCGCCGATGACGGCCCCGCCGGCGCGGACCACCCATGTGCCCTGCGCCGGGCGGATCGTGATTGTGTCGGCCATGCCGATCTCCCTGTTCTGTCGTTTGGCGCGATCCTATCCCAGCCGCGCGTGCCGCGCCATGCCCGAAGATAGCGCAAACATAGACATCAGGGCGTTCAGATCGGCGCGGTGGCGCGGGCCAGCCAGGCGGCCACCTCGGCGTCGACCTCGGGCGTGATGCGGGCGGAGACCTCGGCGTGATAGGCGTTCAGCCAGTCGCGTTCGCCCGGTGCCAGCAGGGCCGTGTCGATCAGCCGCCGGTCGATGGGGGCGAAGGTCAGCGTTTCGAAGGACAGCTGATCGCGCCCGTCGCTGCCCGCAAGGGCAGGGGCCTGTTGCACCACCACCAGGTTTTCGATGCGGATGCCGAAGGCGCCGTCGCGGTAATAGCCGGGTTCGTTGCTGAGGATCATGCCGGGCGACAGGGGCACCTCGCCCAGCCGCGAAATCCGCTGCGGGCCTTCGTGCACGCTCAGATAGGCGCCCACGCCGTGGCCGGTGCCATGGTCGTAATCCAGCCCCGCCAGCCACAGGGGATAGCGCGCCAGCGGATCAAGGTCGCGCCCCGCCAGGCTTCTGGGCCAGCGGGCGCGGGACAGGGCGATCATGCCCTGCAGCACCCGGGTGAAACAGGCGCGCTGTTCCTCGGTGGGGTCACCGATGGCCAGGGTGCGGGTGATGTCGGTGGTGCCGTCAAGGTATTGCCCGCCGCTGTCCACCAACAGCAATTCATCGGGGGCGAGGGCGCGGTTGCTGTCCTCGTTCACGCGGTAATGGACGATGGCGCCGTTTGGCCCCGATCCGGCGATGGTTTCAAAGCTGATGTCGCGCAGCTGGTTGATGTCGCGCCGGAATCCCTCCAGCGCGCGCACCACGTCGATCTCGGTCACGGTCTCGCCCGCCGTCACTCGGTCCGCCGCGGTGTCGAGCCAGGCCAGGAAGCGGCACATGGCCGCGCCGTCGCGCAGGTGGGCGGCGCGGGTTCCGGCGATCTCGGCGTCGCTCTTGCGGGCCTTGGCAAGGATGCAGGGATCGGCGTCAAAGCACAGCTCGACGCCTGCGCCCTCCAGCCTGGCCGGGACGGCGAAGGGCGCCGTGGCCTTGTCCACCCGCACCGGGCCGGTCAGGGCGGCAAGGGCATCGTCCAGCCCCCCGGCGGGATGAACCGCCACGCCGTCGCCCAAGTGGCGGGCCAGGGCGTTCAGCTTTGCCGGATCGCAGAACAGATCGACCCGCCCATCGTCGTGCAGGATGGCGAAGGCATGTACCACGGGGTTGCGTTCGATATCGCTGCCGCGAATGTTCAGCAGCCAGCAGATCGAATCCGGCAGGGTGAGAACGCAGGCGCGCTGGCCCGCCGCGCGCAGCTCATCGGCCATGTCGCCGCATTTTTCGGTGGCCGAGCGTCCGGCAAGGGCCTCGGGCCAGGCCTCGGCAGGGCCCGAGGGCGGGGCGGGCTGATCCTGCCAGACGGCATCCACCAGGTTGTCGGTGGGCAGGAAGGCAAGGCCGGGGGCCGCGGCGCGCAGGGTCTCGATCTCGCCCGCGGTGTGCAGCCAGGGGTCAAAGCCAACCTGCGCGCCCTCGGGCAACCGCTGGGCCAGCCAGGGGCCAAGGGTGGTTGTGGGCCAGTTCACGGGCGTGAAGACATCGGCCACCTGGCTGCGCACCTGCACCCGGTAGCGCCCGTCGATGAAGACGCCCGCCTCGTCGGCCAGCACGGCGCAAAAGCCCGCCGATCCGGTGAAACCCGTCAGCCAGGCCAGACGCGCATCGCGGGGCGCGACATATTCGCCCTGATGGGCATCGGCGCGGGGCACAAGGAATGCGTCAAGCCCGGCATCGGCCATGGCCGCCCGCACCAGCGCCAGACGGCCCGGCCCCTGCTCGGGCGAGGTGCTTACTTCAAAGGTCTGAAACATCGCCATTCCTCCCAGGGAACCACCCCTGGTTTCTTCTTTGCAAAAATACTCGAAATCCCCGGCCCGCCAAAGGCTCAGCCGGCGCGTTTCATCCCCATGACCCTTGCGCGTGCACGCGGATCGGCGTCGAAGAGCGAGGCAAGCTGTTCGGTCATCGCGCCGGCCAGTTGCTCCACGTCGGTGATCGTGACCGCCCGGTCGTAATAGCGGGTCACGTCATGGCCGATGCCGATGGCCAGAAGCTCGACCTGCTTCTTGCGCTCGACCATGGCGATCACGTCGCGCAGGTGCTTTTCCAGGTAGTTGGCCGGGTTCACCGACAGGGTGCTGTCATCCACCGGCGCGCCGTCCGAAATCACCATCAGGATCTTGCGGGCCTCGTGGCGCGATGACAGGCGGCGGTGCGCCCATTCCAGCGCCTCGCCGTCGATGTTTTCCTTCAGCAGGCCCTCTTTCATCATCAGGCCCAGGTTGGGCCGCGCCCGCCGCCAGGGCGAATCCGCGCACTTGTAGATGATGTGGCGCAGGTCGTTCAGCCGCCCCGGTGCGGTGGGGCGCCCGGCGGCCAGCCAGGATTCGCGGGCCTGCCCGCCCTTCCAGGCGCGGGTGGTGAAGCCCAGGATCTCGACCTTCACGTCGCAGCGCTCCAGCGTGCGGGCCAGGACATCGGCACAGATCGCGGCAATCGAGATCGGCCGCCCGCGCATGGAGCCCGAGTTGTCCAGAAGCAGCGTCACGCAGGTATCGCGAAACTCGGTATCCTTCTCGCGCTTGAAGGACAGCGGGGTGGTGGGGTTGGCCACGACACGGGCCAGGCGCCCGGCGTCCAGCGTGCCTTCCTCAAGGTCGAATTCCCAGCTGCGCGATTGCTGTGCCTGCAGGCGGCGCTGCAACTTGTTGGCCAGCCGCGACACGGCGCCCTTCAGGGGCTCCAACTGCTGATCCAGGTAGGCGCGCAGGCGTTCCAGTTCGGCCGGTTCGGCCAGGTCCTCGGCGCGGATCTCCTCATCGTGGTCGGTCTGGTAGACAAGGTAGTTGGGATCGGCCGCCGAAGCGGGGGGCGGGGCGGGCGGTTCGAAGGGCGCGTCGCCTTCGGGCATCTCGGCCTCTTCGCCCATCTCGGAATCGGCCATGTCGTCCATGGTGACCTGGGCCTGGCTCGGGTCCTGGGTCTGGTCCTGGCTTTGCTCGGGGCTGGCCTCGGATTCGTCGCCGTCCTCCTGATCGTCGCCCTGGTTGTCGGGGTTGTCGGTGTCGTCGTCCTCGGGCTCGGCCTCGTCTTCGGACTCGTCCTCGGCGTCCGGGTCATCGCCCAACTGGTCGCCATATCCCAGGTCTTCGATGATCTGGCGGGCA
The DNA here is from genome assembly GCF_020529025.1 of Oceaniglobus trochenteri. Classification (GTDB taxonomy): domain Bacteria; phylum Pseudomonadota; class Alphaproteobacteria; order Rhodobacterales; family Rhodobacteraceae; genus Oceaniglobus; species Oceaniglobus trochenteri. Next base: position 327,881 of record NZ_JACNMM010000002.1, on the reverse strand, counting down.
AAGCGGGCGAAATCGGCCTGGTTGCCCAGCTTGGCCTGCAGATCCTCAAGGGTGCCGCCGGCCTTTTCCTCCAGGAAACCGCGCCAGAGGTTCATGATGTTGTCTGCGCCCTCGGGCAGGGGACGCCCGGTGGCCAGGTGGCGGATCAGGTATCCGGCCGCAACCGAAAGCGGCGCATCCGAGGCTTTCGTCACCTGGGCATAGCCCTTGCGCATCGCCTCGTGCGCGATCTTGCTGTCGATGTTGCCCGCGGTGCCGGGCATGGTGCGCGCGCCCACGGCTTCGCAGCGGGCCTCTTCCATCGCCTCGTAAAGGTCGCGCGCGATCTGGCCCTGGGGGGCATAGCGGTTGAAGGTGCCGGCATCGTGGTGGCGGCGGCGCAAGGCATAGGCATCGGCGGTGCCACGCGCCAGCAGAACCTCGTCACGGGTCATGCGGCGCGTGATCTGGGGCAGGCGCACGCTGTCGTTGCTCATCCCCGGGGGGTCGACGGAATAGGTCACCGTCATGTCGGGATCGTCCGCCATGGTCTTGGTGGCCTCGGCCAGCGCCTTCTTGAAAGGGTCTGCGGGATTGTCTGACTGCTTCATGTCCGGAACGCCTGGCTTACGACTGTGTGCAGAGGGGGTCTGGCATGTTCCCGCCGACTCGTCAAAGGGGGCATGTGAATCGCGATTCCGGCGGGAACCAATTCGCGCCCTTGGGGATTGACTGGACAAGAGGCGAAATTTGGATGTCAAGGCACAGGACCAGTCGTCAGGTGCGCCAAAACGCCGCAGTAAAACGGAGTGAACCCATGACCAACATTTTCCAAACCGGTAGCCGTCTGGCCCTGATCGCAATGCTGGCCGGCGCCCCTGTCGCCGGGATGGCACAGACCGCCACCACCGAAACCGACGCCGAGGTTACCGCCGACACTGAAACGGCAACGGACGAGATGAAGGACGCGGCCGAAAAGGCGGGCGATGCTGTCGAAGGCGCGGCCGAGGATGCCGCCGCCGCCACCGAGGAAGCGGCTGGCGATGCGGCCGCCGCCACCGAGGAAGCGGTTGACGACGCAGCCGCCGCCACGGAAGAAGCTGTTGACGATGCAGCAGCCGGAACCGAAGCCGCCGTCGATGGCATGGCAGCCGAGCCGGCCGCCGAGGAAGAGGTGGCCCAGCCGGTCGAAGGCCAAATCACGCTGCAAAGCGAGAACACGATCCTTGCCAACGACCTGATCGGCAGCGCCGTCTACTCTTCGAACGGTGACTCGATCGGCGAGATCGACGACATGATCGTCAACCTGGATGGCAACGTCGAAGGTGTGGTGATCGGTGTGGGCGGTTTCCTGGGCATCGGTGAGAAGGACGTCGCCATCGCCATGGACAGCCTGTCGACCACCACCGACGAAAACGGCAACATCCGCCTGGTGACCAGCGCGACCGAAGCCGACCTTGAAGCCGCCGAAGCCTTTGTGACGAAGGCGGCGCAAGACCAGGCCAACCGCGCCATGGAAAGTATGCCGGCCGGTGACGGAACGGCCCCCGCGGCCCCGGCAGCCAACAACTGATCTGTCCGGCAAAGACAGGAAAGGCCGCGCCATACGGGCGCGGCCTTTTTCATGAGCGCAACTGCCGCCCGGGCTTAGCCCAGGGCGATGCTGGCGGCGCTTTCAGGCAGTTCCTCGTCAAAGCAGCGCTGATAGAACTCGGCCACGGTCTCGCGCTCAAGCTCATCGCACTTGTTCAGGAAGGTCAGCCGGAAGGCATAGCCCACGTCGCGGAAGATGCTGGCGTTCTGCGCCCAGGCGATCACTGTGCGCGGCGACATGACCGTGGACAGATCGCCGTTCATGAAGGCGGTGCGCGTCAGATCGGCCACCGTCACCATCTGGCCGATGATCTTGCGGCCCTTTTCGGTGTTGTAGGTGGGCGATTTGCTGAGCACGATGGCCGCCTCGGCATCGTGGCGCAGGTAGTTCAGCGTCGCCACCAGCGACCAGCGGTCCATCTGGCCCTGGTTGATCTGCTGGGTGCCGTGGTAAAGGCCGGTGGTATCGCCCAGGCCCACGGTATTGGCAGTGGCGAACAGGCGGAAATAGGGGTTGGGCGTGATCACCTCGTTCTGGTCCAGCAGCGTCAGCTTGCCGTCGACTTCCAGAACCCGCTGGATCACGAACATCACGTCGGCGCGCCCGGCATCGTATTCGTCAAAGACGATGGCGGTGGGGTTGCGCAGGGCCCAGGGCAGGATGCCTTCCTGGAATTCGGTCACCTGCACGCCGTCGCGCAGCTTGATCGCATCCTTGCCGATCAGGTCGATCCGCGAAATGTGGCTGTCAAGGTTCACCCGGACGCAGGGCCAGTTCAGCCGCGCCGCCACCTGTTCGATATGGGTGGATTTGCCGGTGCCGTGATAGCCCTGGATCATCACCCGGCGATTGTGGGCAAACCCGGCCAGGATGGCGAGGGTGGTGTCGGGATCGAACTTGTAGGTCGAATCCAGCTCGGGTACGCGGTCCGACCGGTCGGCAAAGCCTTTGACGTGCATATCGCTGTCGATGCCGAAAACGTCGCGCAGCGAGATGTCCTCGGTGGGTTTTGCCTGAATGTCGATCTTTCCGTCAGCCATGGTGTCCGTCCCTTTCGTGCGGCGCCGGGTGCCGGGCGCCGTCCAACCCGGGCGTGGTGCAACATATCCACCGCGCACGCAAGGGGAAGGCGGCCCAAATCCGCGCAAGGAACTGGCCAGATGGCCCTGCGTTTGATTTAACGGTTGCGACAGCCCCGGAGGAACCATGAGAACAACGCAAGACATCGAACACATGATCCTCGCCATGGCCGAGGGCGACCGGGCGGCCTTTCTTTCGCTTTACGATGCGACAAGCGCGAAACTATTCGGCATCTGCCTGCGTGTACTCAATGACAGGGCAGAAGCCGAGGACGTGCTGCAAGAGATCTTCCTGAAGATCTGGCGCAACGCCGACCGCTACAAGGCAAACGGCTTTTCGCCCATGACCTGGCTGATCACCGTGGCGCGCAATGGCGCCATCGACCGGCTGCGCACCCGCAAGCGGCGGGGCGAATCGCTTGATCTGGCGGAAGAGCTGCCCGACCACGCGCCCACACCGGAAGCCGCCGCCGTGGCGTCTTCGGAACGTGACCGGGTGCAGGGGTGCCTGGGTGAACTGAAACCCGAAAGGGCAGGGGCCGTGAAAGGCGCCTACCTGGACGGACAGACCTATCAAGAGCTGGCAGACCGTTACGGTGTGCCGCTCAACACCATGAGAACCTGGCTGCGCCGCAGCCTGCAAAGCCTGAAAGAGTGCCTGAGCAGATGACTGACATGGAACCTGACAACGACGAGATGATGGTGGCGGAATACGCCCTTCATCTGCTGTCCCCCCAGGATCGCCAGGCCGTTGATCAGCGGCTTGCGGTCGATGGTGCCCTGCGCGCGCGCCTGGCCTGGTGGAGCGACAGGCTTGCCCCACTTGCCGACGAGATCGCCGAGGTCGATCCCCCCAAGGCGCTGCGCGCCGCCCTGGCCCGCGCGATCCAGGCGGAAACCGCGCAACAGGCCCCGGCCCCGACACGCCGGGGGGGCTGGTCGATGTTCAAGCTGTTCGGCGGCGCCGGCCTGGCCCTCGCGCTGGGTCTGGCGGTGATGACGCAGCTTCCCGAAGTGGACGCGCCCGCAGCCTTCGAACCGACCTATGTGGCCGGGATTGCCGGGGAAGAGAACGCGCTGGTGATCAACGTCGCCTACAGCGATGAAAGCGGCGAAATGCATGTCGAACGCCGGGCAGGGGCCGCCCCCGAGGGGCGCGTTCTTGAACTCTGGGTGATTGCCGAGGGCAGCCCGGGACCGGTTTCGCTAGGCGTTCTGCCCGACGATCCCGAGGCCGTGATGATCGTGCCCGAGGATCTGCGCGAAAGCATGCCGGGCGCGACCCTGGCGGTAAGCGAAGAACCGCCGGGCGGTTCGCCCATCGCCGGGCCATCGGGTGCGGTTCTGGGGGCGGGTGCGCTGGTCGACGCCTAAGCCTTTGCGACGAAAAGAAAACAACCCCGCCGGTCTTCCGGCGGGGTTTTTCGTGGGCCACGGATGTGCACGGCGGCAAAAAGATGCGGCCCCCTGAAACTCTGGCGCGGATGGCCTCGTGATTTCAGGCAACCGGGACGATCCGGGAGACCACAACCAGGAGATCAAGATGATCCGTACGACTTTCGCCGCCGCAACCCTTGCCCTTTCCACCATCGCCACCGGTGCCATGGCCGACAACCCCATGGTGGGCGGTGCCGAGATGCTGGAAAGCAAGAACATCGTCGAGAACGCCGTGAACTCTCCGATCCACACCACCCTCGTGGCCGCCGTGAAACAAGCCGGCCTCGTGGAAACGCTGATGGGCCCCGGTCCGTTCACCGTGTTCGCGCCCACCGACGATGCCTTCGGCATGATCAAGAAGGATTCGCTGGACGCGCTGATGATGGACGAGAACAAGGCACAGCTGGCCACCATCCTGACCTGCCACGTCGTGGCTGCCGATGCGATGTCGGATGCCATCGGCCAGATGATCGCCGATGACAACGGCACCCACCCCGTGCCCACCGTGGGCGGCTGCACCCTTCAGGCCAAGATGGACGGCGACAAGATCACGCTGACCGATGAAAACGGCCGTGTCGCCACCGTGACCACCGCCGACGTCAAGCAGTCGAACGGCGTGATCCACGTGATCGACCGCGTCCTGCTGCCCAAGCAGTAAGACCACCTGTATCAAGCCATGGATGCGCGGCGAGTGTCGCGCATCCACCCCCTTTTCCGCAACGACGGAGCCCGCCATGAAACGCCGCCACTTCCTGACAACGACCCTTGCCGCCACCCTGGCCACCCCTGCCTTCGCCGCTTTCGAGGTGCAGCGCAGCAAGGCCGAGTGGAAGGCGATGCTGAGCGATCTGGAATATGCCGTCATGCGCGAGGAGGCGACCGAAGAAGCCTTCTCAAGCCCACTGAACGACATCACCGAACCGGGTATCTTCCACTGCAAGGGCTGCGACCAGGCGCTCTATGACAGTGCCACCAAATTCAAGAGCGGCACCGGCTGGCCGTCTTTCACAGCGCCTCTGGACAATGCGATTGAAACGAAAGAGGACCGGTCGTTCCTGTTTCAGGTCCGCACCGAATGCCATTGCGACCGCTGCGGGAGCCATCTTGGCCACATCTTCGATGATGGCCCGCCCCCCACGGGCAAGCGGCACTGCCTGAACGGTGCGGCGCTGGTGTTTCGCCCGGCCTGAACCGCCCATGAAAAAAGGCGCCGCGCAGTGACAGCGCGGCGCCTTTTTCTTGCGGTCAGCCGGTAAAGCTGCGGCTGTCCTTGATCTGATCCCAGGCCCAGACGACCTCTTGAAGCTGTTCCTCGTGGCCACGGTCACCACCGTTCATGTCGGGGTGCAGCACCTTGATCAGCGATTTATAGGCCTTGCGGATCTCGGGCTTGGTCCAGTGGTCCTTGGCGTCCAGGATATCCAGCGCGCGCCGTTCGGTCGGCGGCAGGCGGCGGGTGCCGGTGATCGACCGGCCCGGGTTGCGGGTGGCGTTCTCGCCCAGAACCTGATGCGGATCGTCGACCCCCAGGCGTGACCAGGCGCGCTGTTCCTCGGACTTCTTGAAGGGCTTGGTTTCGCGGTTCCACAACCGGTCGCTTTCGATTTGCGCGTCCATTTCCTCTTCGGTGGTGCCGTTGAAGAAGTTCCACTTCAGGTTGTATTCGCGGACGTGTTCCTTGCAGAACCACAGGTATTCATCCAGGTGATCGGGCGACTTGGGCGCACGATATTGGCCGCCTTCCTGGCAGCCGGGATGTTCGCATACCCGCGTCGAGGTTTCGAAGGCACCGGACATGCCGCGTTTGCCGCGCGGGTTCTTCTTCTTGGCCGAAGTGACGCGCATGTCAAAACCAAAGGGATCGCTTTTCGTCATGGGGCACCTTTCCGACTCGGGACTGGGAGTTTAGAGATTTGGGTCAGAGAGTGAAGGGGAGATTGCAGAAAAATGGCCGTGAGCGATGAAATCCATGCCCGACTGGAAAAAGCGTTCCAGCCCACCGAACTGCACGTCGAGGATGAAAGTGAGGCCCACCGGGGCCACGCCGGATACCAGGAAGGCGGCGAAAGCCATTTTCGTGTTACCATAACCGCGCCTGCCTTTGCGCCGATGACCCGGATCGCCCGCCACAGGGCGGTGCATGATGCCATCGGTGCCGATCTGATCGGGCGCATTCATGCGCTCGCGCTTGTCATCAAGGCCTGAGCCTCAGTCGTCCCGCTTTTCGAACCGCTCGGCCCCCGAAAGGGGAAAGGGGTGCACCCGCGTGCCGCTTTCGGTGGCGGCGGGGCCAAGGCGGGGGGCCGGGCCCGCAGATGCGGTGCGCGCCGCGCTGAGACGCGGGGCGGCGGGCTTTTCCTCGGGCGTTGCGGGGGCCTGACTGGACGACGGGGCGGGGGCGGCAGGGGCCAGTTCGGCGGCCAGTTGTTCGGGCGTTTGCACGCGGTCGGCCTCGGGGATGTCGTGGGCCGTCTCCTCGATCACCCGGCGAAACACCAGCATGTTCTGATAAACGGTCTTGGTGCCGGTCAGCCCGCTGCGCTCTTCGCAGGGCAGGGTGTCACAGCGCAGGTATTCCCAGCCCTCGGCGCCATAGGCGTTCATCACCTCGGTCAGGGTATGAGCAAAGCGCGCTTCGCTGGTCTTGGCCCCCTTGATCTTGGGCGCCTTCCTTGGCGCCGGAACCACCACGTATTCGAAATTTGTCATCGCACCCTCCAGCGCCCGTTCCAGAGCGCGCTTTTATCAAACTGCGCGCGCCGGGGAAAGCCCGACGCGGCGCATCAGCCAGCTTGCGCCGATCTTTTCCGGCGCGTCGGGCGGATTTGCGGGCATTTCCGCCGGGGCGAACACGCCCTTGTTACTGGCCCAGCTTGGCGGCGACGATCTGGTTCACCGCAGCGGGGTTTGCCTTGCCGCCCGTGGCCTTCATCACCTGGCCCACGAACCAGCCGGCCAGCTTGGGATTAACCTTGGCCTTCTCCACCTGGGCGGGGTTCTCCGCGATGATCTTGTCCACGGCCGCCTCGATGGCACCGGTATCGGTCACCTGCTTCATGCCGCGGCTTTCCACGATCTCGGCTGGATCGCCGCCCTCGGTATAGACGATCTCGAACAGGTCCTTGGCAATCTTGCCGCTGATGTCGCCCTTGGAAATCAGAGCGACGATCCCGCCCAGCTGATCGGGCGACACCGGGCTTTCGGTGATTGCCAGGTCGTCCTTCTTCAGGCGGCCGAACAATTCGTTGATCACCCAGTTCGCGGCCAGCTTGCCATCGCGCCCCTGCGCCACCGCCTCGAAGTAGGTGGCATTCTCGACATCGGCCGTCAGGACGCCGGCATCATATTCGGTCATCCCGAATTCGGTCACGAAGCGCGCCTTCTTCTCGTCGGGCAGCTCGGGAAGCGTTGCGGCGATGTCATCGACGAAGGACTGTTCGATTTCCAGCGGCAGAAGATCGGGGCAGGGGAAATAGCGATAATCATGCGCTTCCTCCTTGGAACGCATCGACCGGGTTTCCCCCTTGTCGGGATCGTAGAGGCGGGTTTCTTGCACCACCTTGCCGCCATCCTCGATGATGGCGATCTGGCGGCGCGCCTCGACCTCGATCGCCTGTTGGATGAAGCGCATGGAGTTCATGTTCTTGATCTCGCACCGCGTGCCGAGGTGGCTGAAATCCTGGGTTTCCTGATAGCGTTCGTAATCGCCCGGGCGGCAGACCGACACGTTCACGTCGGCGCGCAGGTTGCCGTTCTGCATGTTGCCGTCGCAGGTGCCCAGATAGCGCAGGATCTGGCGCAGCTTCACCACATAGGCGGCTGCTTCCTCGGGGCCGCGGATGTCGGGGCGGCTGACGATCTCCATCAGTGCCACGCCGGTGCGGTTCAGGTCCACGAAGCTCATGTTCGGGTCCATGTCGTGAATCGACTTGCCGGCATCCTGCTCCAGGTGAATCCGCTCGATCCGCACACGCCGCGCGATGCCGGGGGCCATGTCCACGATCACCTCGCCCTCGCCGACGATGGGGTGGTAAAGTTGCGAAATCTGATAGCCCTGGGGCAGGTCGGGATAGAAGTAATTCTTGCGGTCGAAGGCCGATTTCAGGTGAATCTCGGCCTTCAGGCCCAGCCCGGTCTTCACTGCCAGCGCCACGCAACCCTCGTTGATGACAGGCAGCATGCCGGGCATCCCGGCGTCCACGAAGGCAACGTTGCTGTTGGGCTCGGCCCCGAACTGGGTGCTGGCGCCGGAAAACAGTTTGGCCTTGCTGGACACCTGGGCGTGCACCTCAAGCCCGATCACCAGTTCCCAATCGTGCTTTGCGCCTGAAATCACGCGGGGTTTCGGGGCTTCGAAGGTAAGATCAAGCATGGCAAACCTGTGTATCTGGAGGGCTTGCGCGGTTCTAGGTCAGGCCGCCAGATCACGCAAGGGCGCAGGAATCCGCCGATGCGGCAGCCCGAAGGTGGCGAAGCGGGGTTTTTGCGGTATCCCACGGGCGCCGGGCAGAATCGCGCGGTGCTGCCAAAATGTGAATCATGAAACGAACGATTGCTCTTGTTCTCGGGCTGACGCTGGCGCTTGGCGCCTGTGCGAACACGCCCGAAGCCGTTGAAGATCCGACCGTTTTACCGGTCATGCGCTGGGATCACCGCCCCGAGGCCCCGCTGTGGACAGAGGCGACCCTGACCGCCCTTCGCAGCGATTCCGCTGGTCTTCCCAGCCTGACACCCAGTGACATCACGGCCTATTGCCCCGGCTACCCCGAGGCCGACGCCGATCAGCGCGCCGCCTTCTGGGCCGGCCTGCTCAGCGCATTGGCCAAGCACGAAAGCACCTGGAATCCGGCTGCCGTGGGTGGCGGCGGGCGTTGGTTCGGCCTGGTGCAGATCGATCCGCGCACCGCACAGGGCTATGGCTGCGCCGCTAAATCCGGCAATGCGCTGAAGGATGGCGCCAGCAACCTGCGCTGCGCGGTCCGCATCGCCACGGCCCAGGTGGCCAAGCGCGGCACCGTCAGCCGCGGCATGCTGGACTGGGGTCCGTTCCACAGCGAAGGCAAACGCGCCGAGATGCGCGCCTGGACCAGCCAGCAGCCCTATTGCAAGGCGTCCTGAAGGGCGCTCTTGCCAGGCGGCGCCGCTCTTGGCATCTTGCCGCGATGTGCTGCCGCACCCTGACATATCTTTCCCGGTTCGCCCGGATCGCCGCCCTGTCGATGTTCGCCATCGCCGGGGCCGCCGTGGCGGCCCCCGATGAAAGCCCGCGCCCCAAGCCGCGCCCGGCCTTCACCCCCGAGGTCATTCCCGACACCCGCTGGGACCATCGCGGCGAAAGCGAGGTCTGGACCCGCGCGGCGCTGAGCGCGCTGAAGGCCCATGGCGCGCCGCTGGTGAAATCGGTCCCCAAGGACATTGCCCAATGGTGCCCCGGCTATGCCGGTGCGCCTGCGCCGGTGCGGCGGGCCTTCTGGGTGGGGTTCCTGTCGGCCCTGGCCAAGTATGAAAGCACCTGGAAACCCCGCGCCGTGGGGGGCGGCGGGCGCTGGTACGGGCTGTTGCAGATCCTGCCCTCGACGGCGCGCGGCTATGGCTGCAAGGCGCGCTCGGGCAATGCGCTGCTGACCGGCACGGCCAATCTTGCCTGCGCGATCCGCATCATGGCCGTGACCGTGCCGCGCGACGGCGTGATCCACAGCCGCGCCCCGCGTTGGAGCGGCGTTTCCGCCGACTGGGGCCCCATGCGGTCGGACCGCAAGCGTCAGGAAATGGCCAACTGGCTGCGCGGACAGGATTATTGCCAGCGCACCACCAGCCCGCGCCCCATGCCGCGCCCGCCGCAACTGACCGCCCCGCTGGACGACCCGGCCCTACGCCCGCGCGCGCGGCAACTGGCCAGCAACGAGCGCTGATCGCCCTTCTCTTTCTTGCCGAAAATACTCCCGCCGGAGGCTCCCTCACTCAAGGCACGGTGCGCCGCCCGACGGTTGGGACAGGGCGCAGAAACGCCGCCGGTCGCGATGACCGGCGGCGCTTGTTTTCGTGTCATCCGTTTCAGGCGGCGGCGGGGCGGGGGTGCTTGCCCTCTTTCACCTCTTCGATGATCTTGGCCACGAAGGCCTCAAGATCATCGGGGTTGCGGCTGGTGATGATGCCGTTGTCGATGGCAACCTGCTTGTCCACCACCTTGGCCCCCGCGTTGCGCAGGTCGGTGCGGATCGACGGATAGGCCGTCATCTCGCGCCCCTCCACCACGTCCGCCTCGATCAGCATCCAGGGCCCGTGGCAGATGGCCGCGACGATCTTGCCGCTGCGGACCGCCTCTTTCACGTGGGCCACCGCGTCCTTGTCGGTCCGCAGGATGTCGGGGTTGATCTGGCCGCCCGGCAGGACGACCGCGTCGTAATCCGCGATTCTCGCGTCAGCGATTTTCAGGTCGGCATCGGCCTCGCGGCCCCAGTCGCCGCCGTCCCATCCCTTGATCGCCTTGCCGTCGGGCGTGGCCACATGCACCGTAGCCCCCGCCGCGCGCAGCTTGTCGCGCGGAACTTCCAGTTCCGACTGTTCGAAGCCGTTGGTCGAAAGGATCAGGATCTTGCTTTTCGCGATATCGGTCATGGTCATTCTCCTGTCGTTCATGAGGCGCCGCCTTGGGCGCCGTTGACAGGGAAACGGGTGTCGCGGGCGATGCGTTCCATCGGGGCGTGTGTTTTGGTGTCAGTCCCTCAGGATCGTGCGGTGTGTGGGCACGCCGCGTGCCGCAAGGGCCTGTTCCAGGCGGCGCCCGGGCGGCAGGCATTCGGGCGGCACGTTCTGGCGCCGCCCGTCGTCAAGCCGCAGGATCAGGCGTTGCGACAGATCGAAAGTGGTGCGGAACCGGGCCTGGGCGATCCGGTTCAGCGCCACGTCGCCCCGGCGCGCCCCGCTGGCCCAGGTCAGCCGCGTTTCGTCTAGGTCAAGCCGGGCGATGCGCCCGCGTGCCGCCTCGATCAGGGCGGGCAGGGCGATCAGCGCCATGGGCAGAACGATCCACCAGGCCGCGTCAAGCACCAGCCACAGCACGACCGCGCCAAGAACGATTGCCCCGGCCAGCGCCAGCGTCAGGGGCGCGCGGGCGCTGCGCCGGAAGAGAAGCGGCGTCACCCGTCAGCCCAGGATACGGCCCACCATTTCGGTGCTGTCGCGCGACAGGCCGGGGGTGGCGGCGATGCGTTCCAGCGCGCCGCGCATCAGCGCCTGGCGGTCGGCATCATAGCGCCGCCAGGTTTCAAAGATCGTCGTCATCCGCGCCGTGGTCTGGGGGTTCAGCGGGTCAAGCCGGATCAGCCAGTCCGCCACCAGATCGTAACCTGCGCCGCTGGCATGGTGCAGGCCGGCATGGTTGGCCGCCAGCCCGCCGATCAGCGACCGGAAGCGGTTTGGGTTCTTCCAGTCGAAATCATCGTGGCGGGTCAGCGCGCCGGTGATCTCGGCGGCCTTTTGCGGGCTGGCCTGCATCGCCTGCAGCATGAACCACTTGTCCATGACCAGCCGGTCCTGGTGCCACTGGCGATAGAAGGCCGCCACCTCGTCCTGCCCCTGGGCGTTGGCCAGCAGGACCGACAGCGCGCCCAGCTGTTCGGTCATGTTGTCGGCGGTGGCGAACTGGCGCGCGGCGCGCTCTCCGCCATCCAGGCGTGACAGGAACCCCAGCGCGGAAAGGCGCAGCGCCCTTTTGCCGGCGGCCCCGGCTTCGGGTGTATAGGGGCCGGGCACGGCCATGGCGTCATAGAGGGCGGCAAGGGTATCGCCATGGGCCTTGGCGATGGCATCGGTCAGCCGGCGGCGCGCGGCATGGATGGCGTCGGGGTCGGGGGTCAGCCCGCTGTCAAACAGGGTCTGCGCCAGATCGTCCTCGGAGGGCAGGGCCATGGCCAGCGCACGGAAGGCCGGGTCAAGCGCATCGTCGCGGATCACCTGTTCCAGCGCCGAAAGATATTCGGGGCCGGGGCCGGCACCCTCGGTGATCATCGCCACCAGAACGTCCTTGGCCAGGGCGCGCCCCGCCTCCCACTTGTTGAAGGGGTCGGTGTCATGGGCCAGCAGGAAGGCGCGCTGCTCGGCGCTCAGGTCACGTTCGACGATGACGGGGGCCGAGAACCCGCGCAACAGCGACAGCACCGGGCGCGCGCCGTCGCTGTCGAAGGTCAGGGTGCATTCGGCCTTGTCCATGACCAGCATCCGGGTGCCGGCCAGTTCATGGCCATCCGGGTGCAAGAGGCCATAGGCAACGGGGATGACCTGGGGTTGCTTGTCGGCCTGTCCCGGGGTGGGGGGCGTGTGCTGGCGCAGGGTGACGGTCAGCCGCTGGCCATCGAAGGATTCGTCGACACGAAGGCGGGGGGTGCCGGGTTGCTGATACCAGCGTTTGAACTGGGCCAGATCGCGCCCCGTGGCATCCTCGAACACCTTCAGCCAATCCTCGATGGTGCAGGCCTGCCCGTCGTGGCGCTGAAAATAGAGGTCCAGCGCCTTGTCGTACGCTTCATCCCCCACCAGCCGCTTGAGCATCCCGATCAGCTCGGCGCCCTTTTCATAGACGGTGGCGGTGTAGAAATTGTTGATTTCGATATAGCTTTCGGGGCGCACCGGATGGGCGAGGGGGCCGTTGTCTTCGCGGAATTGACGCGCGCGCAGTTGCAGCACCGATTCGATCCGTTTCACCGGAGCGCTGCGCATGTCGCCGGAAAACTGCTGATCGCGGAAGACGGTCAGACCCTCCTTGAGGCACAGCTGGAACCAGTCGCGGCAGGTGATGCGGTTGCCGGTCCAGTTGTGGAAATACTCATGGGCGATGATGCCCTCGATCAGCTCGTAATCGCGGTCGGTGGCGGTTTCGGGGCTGGCCAGAACGTATTTGGAATTGAAGATGTTCAGCCCCTTGTTCTCCATCGCGCCCATGTTGAAATCATCGACCGCGACGATGTTGAACACCGACAGGTCATAGGCGCGGCCATAGACCTCTTCATCCCATTTCATCGACCGCTCAAGCGCATCCAGGGCATAGTCGCATTTGCCCTCGTCCCCCGGGCGCACCCAGATGTTCAGGTCCACCGCATCGCCGTTCATCGTGGTGAAACGGCCCGATTTCGCCACCAGGTCACCGGCCACTAGCGCGAAAAGATAGGCGGGCTTGGGCCAGGGATCGTGCCACTCGGCAAAACCGTCGCCCTTCGTGCCGGGGTTGCCGTTGGACAGCAGCACCGGCTGATCACCCTCGATGCGCACGGTGAAGGGGGCCATCACGTCGGGGCGGTCGGGATAGAAAGTGATCTTGCGGAAACCCTCGGCCTCGCATTGGGTGCAATATATGCCGCCCGACATGTAAAGCCCTTCAAGCGCGGTATTGCTTTCGGGCGCGATCTCGACCTCGGACTCCCACAGGAAGGGGCCTTCGGGCACCGCGCAGACAAGGCCGGTTTCATTCACCTCGGGGGAAACGGGCGCCCCGTCGATGGCGGCCGACACCAGGTGCAGGTTTTCACCGTCCAGCCGCAGGGCCTGGCCCGGTTCGGCGGCCGGATTGGGGCGGAACGCGATGCGCGAAACGACCCGCGTCGCGCCGGGCGACAGGCGGAATGTCAGGTGCACGTCGTCGATCAGGTGACTGAACGGGCGGTAGTCGGACAGGTGCACAGCCTGGGGCGCGGCGTCTTTCATGGGGGGCCTTTCGGGAAGCGGCATTGAACTTTTTGCTGTCCTGCACGTTAGGGAGTCACAAGGGCGGCTTCAATGGCCGCCACAAAGCGATAGCCAGGAGACACCAATGTCAGCACCCGAAACCGATCTTGAAAAGCAGAAGAAGCGCCATCGTCCCTCCCTGTTCGGCATGGGCGGGGTCGTGGGTTTTGCCGTCATCCTGCTTCTGATCTGGGTTGGCTGGATCGTGATGAACGGAAACGAGCCCGAGGGCGCGGACGTTCAGATCGATGGACGGACCGGCGCAGTGGAAGGCACCGAAAGCGGCACCCCGGCCACTTCCAACTGAAGCGACCTGAAAAACAATTTGTGATGCACCGAACCCTGTCCGCCCTGCGGGCAGGGTGCAGTGCGTTAGCAAACTAAACCCGAGCGTCAGTCGGTCGCGGGGCCAAAGGGGCTGTTGCGGGCGCGTACGACGAAGACGTTGCAGGTGCTGTGGCGCACGATGCGTGCCGCGTTCGGCCCCAGGAAGAAATCGGCGATGCCGGGCTTGTGGGCCCCGATCACGATCAGGCCGCAATCGCTTTCCTTGGCCAGTTTCAACACCTCTTCATAGGCGCTGCCGGTGGCCACGACATGGCGCACGGCGGTGTTGATGTCGGCGCCGAGGCAGGCGGTGATCTGCTTGTTCATGGCGGCGCGGGCGGCCTCGACCGCCTTGTCGTGGTGGCCCTTTTCGAAGAACCCGCCGACCACGCTCTTGCCGAAATCGGGCAGGACGGTGATCACGTCAAGCTGGGCACCGTCAAGATCGGCCAGGCGGTGCGCCATCTTCAGGACGTGATCGTCCTGGCCCGGGTTCGAAATGTCGACGGCGCAGAGGACAGAACGGGTCATGCCGGTACTCCTTCCTTGGGGGCGCGGCCCCGCTGAAGCATGTAGACCCCGATCAGCAGCAGCAGCGCCGGGATGAACAGCAATTCCTTGGGCAACTGGTTGGCCGGGGCCTTGACGGCGGTCACCGTCACCATCTCGTCGCCGTAGAAATCGTAGCCCTGCATCGTTTCCGAATAGGGGGTGCCGAACATCGGTTCTTCCAGGACAAGGGTATCGCCTTCCACCAGCGTCATCAGGCCCAGGGCATCCATCCGTTCGCCCGCAGGCTCATCCCCGATGGGCAGGACAAGGGTCGTATCCTTGGGCTGGCCCGAGATGAAATCGGGGCCGCTGACCACGACGCGCAGCTCGCTGCCCGGCTTGGCCTCGTCCACCGCCTGAACCAGGTCGGTTGGTGCGATGGTGCGGAAGGGCGGCTGGATCTTGTCCATGAAATAGCCCGGGCGGAACAGGGTGAAGGCAACAAGGATCAGCACGAGGCTTTCATAGATCCGGCTGCGGGCCACGAAATAGCCCATGGTCCCGGCGGTGAAGACCAGGATGCCGATGGTGGCCGTTATGAACACCATGATCCCCTGCACCCATGTCACGTCGATCAGCAACAGGTCGGTGTTGAAGATGAACACGAAGGGCAGGGCGACGGTGCGCAGGCTGTAGAAGAACGCCACGAAACCGGTCTTGATGGCATCGCCCCCCGACACGGCGGCGGCGGCGAAACTGGCCAGCCCCACGGGTGGTGTCACGTCGGCCATGATGCCGAAGTAGAAGACGAAAAGGTGCACCGCGATCAGCGGCACGATCAGCCCGCTTTGCGCGCCGAGTTCCACGACAACCCCCGCCATCAGCGAGGACACGACGATATAGTTGGCCGTGGTGGGCAGGCCCATCCCCAGCACCAGCGACAGAAGCCCCACCATCACCAGCATCAGGATCAGGTTGCCGCCCGACAGGAACTCGACCAGGTCGGCCATCACCTGGCCCACGCCGGTCAGGGTGACGGTGCCCACGATCACGCCGGCGGTGGCCGTGGCCAGGCCGATGCCGATCATGTTGCGCGCGCCGTCGATCAGACCCTGAAGCAGATCGACGATACCGTCCTTGAACCGCTCGACCGTTCCGTTTTCGCCGCGGAAGATTGCCTTCAAGGGTTTCTGGGTCAGCAGGATCACGAACAGCAGGGTAGTGGCCCAGAACGCCGAGAGGCCGGGCGACTTCTGCTCGATCATCAGGAAATAGACCAGCACGACGATGGGCAGGAGGTAGTAAAGCCCGGCCTTGTAGATCTCGCCCACCACGGGCAGTTCAAGGTCTTCGGCGTTGGGATCGTCAGGTTCAAGGTCGGGCACCTTCGAGGCGAACCAGAGCAGCCCGACATAGGCCGCGCAGACCAGAATCGACAGGATCAGCCCCGAGTTGGGCAGGGCCGCCGTGATCGCCTTGACCGGGTATTGCACCCCATAGCACAGCAGCGCGAAACCGACGAAGAAGGCCGCCATGCCGCCGATGGTGCGCCCCATGGAAACGACGCGGTTGCCCAGCACAGGCATGTTGCGCTTCACCGCTTCCAGGTGAACGATATAGACCAGAGCGATGTACGAGATGGTCGCGGGCAGGAAGGCGTGGGTGATGACCTCGACATACGAGATGCCGACATATTCCACCATCAGGAAGGCGGCTGCGCCCATGACGGGGGGCATGATCTGGCCGTTCACGGAACTGGCCACCTCGACCGCGCCCGCCTGTTCCGAGGTGAAGCCGACCCTCTTCATCAGCGGGATGGTGAAGGTGCCGGTGGTCACGACGTTGGCGATGGACGACCCCGAGATCAGGCCGGTGGCGGCCGAACCGACAACCGCCGCCTTGGCCGGCCCGCCCTTGAGGTGGCCGAGGGCGCCGAAGGCCATCTTGATGAAATAGTTGCCCGCCCCGGCCTTATCCAGAAGCGAGCCGAAAAGCACGAAGAGGAAGACGAACTTGGTGGAAACGCCAAGCGCGATGCCGAACACCCCTTCCGAGGTGATCCACATGTGGCTCATCGCCTTCTTCAGGCTTGCGCCACCCCAGCGGATGACATCTGGCACAACGGGGGACGAGCCGTAGAAGACGTAAAGCAGGAAGATCGTGGCGATGATCGCCATGGCCGGGCCAAGGGCGCGGCGCGCGCCTTCAAACAGCAGGACAAGGCCGGCAAGGGCAAACCATTTGTCCACGTCATCGGCCAGGCCGCCGGACGCGGTAACCTTTTCATAGAAGACATAGCCGTACATCGCGATGAAGGCCCCGGCGAGGCCCATGATCCAGTCCTGGATCGGGATGTAATGGCGGGGGCTGGATTTCAGCGCCGGATAGGCCATGAAGGCCAGGAAGATCGCGAAGGCCAGGTGCACCTGACGCGAGTTGTTGATGATCGAGCCGGGCAGCAGAACATAGGCCAGCGGCGAAGCAAGGATGACCTGGAACACCGACCAGATGATCGCGACGATGGCAAGGAAGGTGCCGACGGGGCCGACGGGATTGCGGGCGCCCGCATCCGAGGACGACACCAGTTCCTGGAGTTCTTCCTCGCTCAGCGCACGTCCGGTGCTGGATTGGTCTCTCATGTCGTGTCCCCCTGTCGGTGCGTCGTTGCGCGCCGTTATTGTTCTGTCAGGCCTAGGGTGGGGAAGGCGGTGGCCGCCTTCCCCCTTTGGTCAGGTGCGGATCACTCGATCCAGCCTTTTTCCTTGTAGTACTTCTCGGCACCGGGATGCAGCGGAGCCGAGAGGCTGGCGCTGATCATCTCTTCGGGCTTCAGGTTCTCGAAGGCCGGGTGCAGCTTCTTGAAGTCGTCGAAGTTTTCGAACACGGCGCTGACCAGGGTATAGACGGCGTCTTCCGACACGTCGGCGCTGGTCACCAGGGTGGCACCGACACCGAAGGTGTTGGTGTCTTCGTCGTTGCCACGGTACATGCCGCCCGGAATGACAGCCTTGCGGTAGAAGGGGTTGTCGGCGATCAGCTTGTCCACCGCTTCGCCTTCGACGCTGACGAGGTTGGCGTCACAGGATGTGGTGGCCTCCTGGATGGCGCCCGAGGGGTGGCCGACGGTATAGGTCATCACGTCGATCTGGTTGTCGCACATGGCCGAGGCCTGTTCGGCCGGCTTCAGTTCGGTGGCGATGGTGAAATCGTCCATCGACATGCCCTTGGCTTCCATCAGCACTTCCATGGTGCCGCGGCTGCCCGAACCGGGGTTGCCCACGTTCACGCGCTTGCCCTTGGTGTCATCGAAGGTCTTCACGCCGGCATCGGCGCGAGCGACCACGGTGAAGGGCTCGGGGTGCAGCGAGAAGACGGCGCGCAGGCCTTCGAAATTGCCCGCGTCGGCAAAGGAGGAGGTGCCGTTGTAGGCGTGGTACTGCCAGTCGGACTGGGCGACGCCGAATTCCAGCTCACCCTCGCGGATGGTGTTGATGTTGTAGACCGAACCACCTGTGGATTCGACCGAGCAGCGCACGCCGTGGTCCTTGCGGCCCTTGTTGACCAGACGGCAGATCGCGCCGCCGGTGGGGTAATACACGCCGGTCACGCCGCCGGTGCCGATGGTGATGAACTCTTCCGCCATGGCGGCAGGCGCCAGAAGCGTCGCCAGGGCCAGGCCCGCAGTGGTGCGTTTGAGTGTTGTGATCATGGATTTCTCCCTTTTTTCCGATGAAGTGTCTTTCGTTCGTCGCCACCCGACCTTGGGGTCAGGGGCGTTGGCCTGTCCCGCCCGGGCCAGTGCCCGGGATGGGAAGGAATGACAGCGCCGCCCTGCGCCAGGCACCCGGGGCCCCCACGACGCCCCTCGCACCCGCGTGTTGCCCGACGGGCAACCCCCGAAAACGAAAGGTCAATTCTGGGGTCCGGTGATCCGGCAAGCAGCAGCTCCTCATCCCTGGCCGACGAGTCGGAGTTTGGAGGCCTGCCGTCAGGCTGTCAACGCGTGAGTGGTTGCCGCAGGGGAAGGCGGGATCAGACCGTATCGAGGTATAGTTCGACCTGTTCGTCGTCGCTCAGCTCGGCCAGGTAGTGCAGTTCCTGCCGCTTGGTCATCACGAAGTTGGTGATCAGCGCCTCGGGGAGGATGCGTTTCATGGCGGGGTCTTCGGCGAAGGCGTCGATCGCGGTTTCCCAGGTGGTGGGCATGCGCGGCAGGTCCATGGCATAGGCGTTGCCGGTGATCGGATCGGGCGGCAGAACGCCATCCTCCAACCCGTTCAGCGCGGCGCCGAGGATGGCGGCGATCATCAGGTAGGGGTTCACGTCGCCCCCCGCCACGCGGTGTTCGATGCGCCGCGCCTTGTGGTTGCCGCCCGGCACGCGAATCGCGGCGGTGCGGTTTTCATAGCCCCAGGCAATGGCGGTGGGGGCATGGGCGCCGGGCACGAAACGGTCATAGCTGTTGCCGTGGGGCGCGAAGAGAAGGGTCGAGCCGGGCATGGCGTTCATGCAGCCGGCAATGGCATGGCGCAGCGCGTCGGTTCCGCGTTCGCCGCCATCGTCGAAGATGTTGTTGCCGTCACGGTCAAGCACCGAGAAATGTACATGCATGCCGTTGCCCGAGTGTTCCTCGTAAGGCTTGGCCATGAACGAGGCGGCAAAGCCGTGCTTGCGCGCCATGCCGCGCACCAGCAGCTTGAACAGATAGGCATCGTCGGCGGCCTTCAGCGGGTCGGCGACATGGGTCAGGTTCACCTCAAACTGGCCCTTGCCGGCCTCCGAAATCACCGTCTCGGCGGGGATGTCCATGGCCTCGCAAGCCTCGTAGAGGTCGGTGAAGAAGGCATCCCAGGCATCCAGCGCCCGCAGCGACAGGATTTCGGCGCCCTGGCGGCGCTTGCCCGAACTGGGGGATTTGGGAACGCGCAGATCCTTGCCGGAATCGTCGATCAGGTAGAACTCAAGCTCGGTCGCCACCACGGGGGTTAGCCCGCGTTCGGCAAAACGGGCCTGCACATTGGCCAGCGCATGGCGCGGATCGCCGGCAAAGGGCGTGCCGTCCTCGTGGAACATCCACAGCGGGATCAGCGCGGTGGGCGCGGCCAGCCAGGGCATGGGCACCAACCCGCGTTCGGTGGGAAACAGAACGCCGTCCGGGTCGCCCGCGTGATGCACCAGCGGGCTGTCGTCGATGTCTTCGCCCCAGATATCGAGGAACATCACCGACAGCGGAAAGCGCGTGCCGTCCTCGAACACCTTGGAGGCCAGGTGGGCGGGCATGCGTTTGCCCCGGGCCTGGCCGTTCAGGTCCGAGGCGGCGACGCGGATGGTGCGGATATCGGGGTGTTCGTCGAGATTCATCTGATGACCTGAGGGCGGACGCGCAGTTTTTGCCGTCTCTCCTGCGGCAGATGCCGGTTCAGCCGCGTGTTTACAAGGCCGAATATGCCGATCACGCAAAGCGTCAGGAGAATGAAATAACCGGCAAGGATGGGGTAGGGGATGAAGGGGTTGAATGTCTTGTCCGCGAAATAGCTGGCATAATACAGCGCGTCACCGCGTTGCTGCCAGGCGGGAAAGCCGCTGAAATAGACAAGCGTGGTGGCGTGGAACAGGAAGATCGCCTCATTCGTGTAGCTGGGCCAGGCCAGCCGCAGCATGGTGGGAAAGGTGATCTTGCGGAACTTGGTCCAGCCGGAAAAGCCATAGGCGTCGGCGGCCTCCATGTCGCCCTTCGGAATGGTCCGAAGCGCACCATAGAAGATCTCGCCCGCATAGGCGGCGGTGTTCAGGAACAGCACGATCAGCGCCCCCGCCCAGGCCCGCGTCAGCCAGCGGGTTTCGACGGTGATCTCGGTGAAGCCCAGGTTCAGGTCGAACCCCAGCTTGGGCAGCATCACGAAGGTTTCGTAGGCCAGGAAGAACTGGATGAACAACGGCGAGCCGCGGAAGATGAAGATGAACCATTCGGCCGGCTTGCGCACCCAGCGGTTGGGCGCGGCCTTGGCCATGGCAACGGTGATGGCCATGAAGAAGCCGAAGCAAAGCGCCAGCACGCCGAAATAGATGTTCCAGAGCAGCCCCGAGCCGATCAGCGTGAACTGTTCGCAAAGCGTGAAGTCGCTGCGCGGCAGCAAGCGTTCGCCGATCCCGATCGAGCGCAGGGCATAGGCCTGGATGGTTTCGACGCAACTCATGCGGCCCGCCTCTGTGCTTCGCCCGCGACGGTGGCCTGGCCGCGCGACAGGCGGTTTGTCAGGCGTGTCAGAACCACCTCGGACACCCGGGTGAGGGCAAGGTAGAAGACCAGCAGGGCAAGGAAATAGTAAAGCCGCCAGTCGGGATGCGGATAGGAATAGACCTGGGTTTTCGAACCGCCCAGCTCGCGCGCCCAATAGACGATATCCTCGACCCCCAGCAGGAACAGCAGCGGTGTCGCCTTGATGAGGATCATCCACAGGTTCGACAGCCCCGGCAGGGCATAGACCCACATCTGCGGCACGAGGATGCGCCAGAAGGTCTGGCGGCGCGACAGGCCATAGGCCTCGGCGGTTTCGGTCTGGGCGCGGGGAACGGCCCGCATGGCACCGTAGAGGACATTGGCCGCAAAGGCGCCGAAGACGATGGCGAAGGTCAGCACGGCGATGGCGAAACCGTAAACCTCGTGCACCCATTGCGGGCTGGACGAGAGCGGCAGCTTGGCCGCGGCGCAGACCACGAAATCGCTGCCCTGGCGCACCGGCATGTCCCAGTCGGGGCATTTGACCTGATGGCGCAGCCATTCGAAGGCCTGGTCCAGCGCGATGACGAAGAACAGGAAGAACGCGATGTCGGGCACCCCGCGCACCACGGCGGTATAGCCCTTGCCGAACCAGCGCAGCGGCGCGAAATGCGACCGCGCCGCGACCGCCCCGCCGAAGCCGAACAGCAGGGCCGCCGGTGCGGTCACCGCCAGCAACAGCATCACGGTGCCGAACGAGGCATAGAAGGCCATGTGCTTGCCCGTCGTCAGGTAGCAGGCAAGCCAGTGCAGGCCGTCAAGCGTGTCTGGATCGGTACAGGCGAGGATGGGCGATCACCTTCTGGCGGCAGCGTTCATGGAAACGCCGGTTTTTTTGAGTATTTGCAGCAAGAAAGAAACAGGGGCGCGGCAGGCCCGGCCCCTGTTCCCCGCGGATCAGAAGGTGGCGGCTTCGTCGCCGAACCACTTCTTGATCATGGTGTTCAGGCTGCCATCGCCCTTCATCTCGGTTATGACGGCATCGAAGGTTTCCTTCAGCTCGGTGTCGGATTCGCGCAGACCAAGGCCGATCCCGCCGCCCAGCATCACGTCGTCACCCATGAGTGCAACATCCGAGCTTTCGGTGCCGATGGGCTCGAGGAAGGCCTTGTCGGCCAGGACGGCATCGGCTTCGCCGTTGCGCACGGCGGCGACGGTTTCGTCGGGGGTGGCGAATTCCACCAGCTGCTTGCCCTCCATCGAGGCGACATGGGCCGCCTGGATCGTGCCGGTCTGGGCGGCGATCACGGTCACGTCGTCCATGGTCACACCGTCAAGCGCCAGGAAGGCCGAGGGATCGGGCGGCAGGTAGTTCTGGGTGAAATCGATCACCTCGTCGCGTTCGTCGGTGATGCTCATCCCGGCGATGATGGTGTCATAGTTCGACGAGACCAGGTTGGGGATGATGCTGTCCCATTCGTTGGTGACCCATTCGCAGGTCAGTTCGGCGCGCGCGCACATCTCATCGCCCAGCTCACGCTCGAAACCGTCGACCTCGCCGGCGTCGTTGATGAAGTTGTACGGAGGATAGGCGCCCTCGGTGCCCATGCGGATGGTCTTGGAGTGGGCGTCGGCCATGGCCATGCCGGCCGAAAGGGCCAGCGCGGCGGTGGTGAGGATCAGTGTCTTCATTTTGGTTCTCCCGTGGTAAGTGTTTGATTTATTGCGCCGGTTGGCCGGCGTTACTGCGGTTTTCCGGCATTGAGGAACCCTTGCAGGCGTTCCGTCTTGGGCGCGCCGAACAGGGTTTCGGGCGGCCCTTCCTCTTCGATGCGGCCCTGGTGCAGGAAGACGACGTGATCGGACACATCGGCGGCCATGCGCATGTCGTGGGTCACGATCAGCATGGTGCGCCCTTCCTCGGCCAGGGCCTTGATGACGCGCACCACCTCTTGTTCCAGCTCGGGGTCGAGCGCCGAGGTGGGTTCGTCGAATAGCAGAGCGCGCGGCTCCATGCAGAGGGCGCGGGCGATGGCGGCGCGCTGCTGCTGCCCGCCCGAAAGCATGGCCGGATAGGCATCGCACTTGTCGCCGATGCCCACCTTGTCGAGATAGCCGCGGGCCTTTTCCTCAACCTCCGCCGCATCGCGTTTCAGCACCGTGACCGGCGCCTCCATCACGTTTTGCAGGATCGTCATGTGGCCCCAGAGGTTGAACTGCTGGAACACCATCGACAGGTTCGTGCGGATGCGCGTCACCTGGGTGCGGTTGGCCGGATGGCGGCCAAGGCCGGTGCCGCGCCAGGCGATCGGTTCACCCTCGAACAGGATTTCGCCCTGCTGGCTGTCTTCCAGAAGGTTCGCACAGCGCAGAAGCGTGGATTTCCCCGACCCCGACGATCCGATCAGCGATACGACATGACCGCGCGGCGCCACCATGTCGACGCCCTTGAGCACTTCGAGCGAGCCATAGCTCTTGTGGAGGTCGCGGATCTCGATGACAGGCGGGTTGGTTTCGGTCACGTGGCAATCATCACTGGGAAAGTCCGCCCAAGTAGGGCGGATTAGTTCACCGATTGCAACGCCGAATTGGCCTCTGACGTTGCGGAAGCCCCGGTTTCGCGCCCCTGGCGCCGCGGTTCGGGCGGATTGGGCAGCGACAGATGCGCGGCTAGCGGCACCTGCACCACCCCCGCAAGGCCCAGCGTGGCGCGATGCGCGGCGGGCAGGGCGGCAATGGCGGACGACAGGGCGCGCAACAGCACCGGCACCAGTTGCGGGAAGGCGGTGATATAGGGCGGCGCGGGCGAGGCTTCGGTGCGCCCGATCACCTGAAGCCGGTCGGTCACATGACTGTCATAGGCCAGAAGGCTGCGCCAGGTGTGGGCGTCGATGGCGGCGATATCGGCCCGCCCCTCGGCCAGGGCGGCGGCGCTGGCGCTGTGGGCGCCGGTTTCCAGTGTGCGGGCAAAGGTGAACCCGTGCCGGCGGGCCAGAACCTGCGCCGCGCCCCAGCCCGAATGCGACATCGCGTCGTTCAGGGCGAAACGGCCATGGGCGTGCTGCGCAATTTCGGTGGGTTCACCGGCGCGGGTCACGATCAGGCTGTGGTAATGGCCGGGCGGCGTATCGTCCAGCGCCAGGTCGGGGTTGCCCACAAGGGCCACGCGCGGATGCAGGCGGGCGCGCAGGGGCAGGTTGCAGGTCTGGCCCAGAAGAAGATCGCCCGATTCCCATTCGGCCCAGAGATCGGGCCCTCGGGTCAGCCGGGCAGGGGCGTCGATGCCCCGGTCGTGCAGCCGGTCGCGCAGCAGCGCCCAGAGGGCATCATGCGCCGCCGAGGTTTCGGCGCGGTCGTACATCGGCAGGCTGGCGATCATCCCCGGCGCGCCTCGACCCGTTGGCGGGCCAGGTTGCTGTCGCGGTCGTTCAGCCCCAGCATCGGCGCAACCAGGCGCAGCAGGGCATTTTCCTCTTCGTCGCGCACGCCGTCGGCCAGGACGATGTCCCACAGCGCTTCGATCACCTGCATCCGGTCGTCGAAATCCACCGCCTCCTTGATGGCGCGGGTGAAGCGCACGGTGTCGGGGGCCTCGGATTCGACCTGTTCGGCATCGCGGCGCAGGGCGGCGGCCTCGAAGGGCGACATGCCGTGGCGTTGGGCCAGCACCCGGTCGATCCGGTCTATCTCGACATCGGAATACTCGCCGTCGGTGCGGGCGATGCGCACCAGCAGCGCCGCCAGCGCAAGCCGGGCGTCGGGATCGGGCAGGCGCTCGGGTTCGGGCGCGGTGAGACGGCGGATGAGATCAGCAAACATGCACCGCATATAAAGCGCGCCGCCAACGGGGGGAAGGGCGCCTTATGGCATAAATACAATGACACAAAATCTTGTGCATCGGTGACTGCGCAAACCCACCAATATCGCTATAAACATCCCAATGTTCATGTCTGCCCCTGGAATCACGCCAATGTCCCTGCTGCCCCGCGCCCTTGCCATTCTGTCCCTCGTCGCGCCCTCCGCCGTTCTGGCGGGTGATCTTGGCACGACGACGACCGAACCGGCCCCCGTCTATCAGGCGGTGCCCGCGGCGACCCCCGATCTGATCTTCACGGTGCGTGGCGGAGCTTCGGTTGCGCCCGATTATTTCGGTTCCGGCGATTACAGCGTCGGCCCCGATTTCGCGCTGGGGCTCAATTTCCTTCGCCTGCCGGGTGGGCGCAGCTTCGGCAGCGCCGATGCCAACGATCCGCGCTATGGCCTGGGCCTGCGGGGGTCGTTCCGCTATATCGGCAAACGTGAGGCGGCCGATCACGCCGAACTGCGCGGCCTGAACGATGTGGATGCCAGTGTCGAACTGGGCCTTGGCCTGGGCTATACCTCGCGCAACTTCGATGCCTTCGCCGATTTGCGTTACGGCGTTGTCGGGCACGAATCCTTTGTCGGTGAACTGGGCGCGGATGTGAAATTCCACCCCACCGACCGCCTGTCGCTGTCCATCGGTCCGCGTGTCTTCGTCGGCTCGGACGATTACGCGCAGACCTATTTCGGCGTCAGCGCTGCCGAGGCCGGCGCGGCGGGCAGCAACTTTGCCGGGCGTGCCTTCAACGCCGACGGTGGCGTGCTGAGCGCCGGGATCGAACTGGGCGCTACCTACAAGATCGACGACAACTGGGGTGTCGAGGGCGCCGTGACCTGGGATCGCTTCACCGGCGATGCCGCCGACAGCCCCATCGTGCGCCAGGGCGACCGCGACCAGTATGGTGTGCGCATCGGCATCACCCGCCGGATCACCCTGGATTTCTGATCTGCCCTAAAGTTTCGCGAAGAGGCCGTCCAATCGGGCGGCCTCTTCCTTTGTGCCCCAGGGCGGGTTGACCATGAACATGCCGCTGCCCTGCATTCCGTGGCCGGGGCGGGCCGGGGTGAAGGCCACCTCGTGGCTGATCGCATCGGGCAGCGCGCTTTGCAGGCTGCGCACCATGGGCCGGTGGCGCTCGTCGGGCAGGATCGGATACCACAGCAGGATCACGCCGACATTCCACTTGGCGTGAAGCTGCGGGATCAGCCGCGCCAGATCGCCATATTCGGTCTTCACCTCGTAACTCGGGTCGATCAGCGCCAGCCCCCGGCGCGGGGTGGGCGGCAGAAGGGCATGGGCCAGCGCCAGCCCATCGGCCTTGTGCAGCGTCGCGCGGGTGCTGGCCTGCGACAGCGCCGCGTGTTCGGCGGGGTGAAGCTCGGCCAGGTGGCAGGAGTCTCCGGGGCGCAGGAAATGATCGGCCACAAGGGGAGAGCCGGGATAGGCCGTGGCGCCATGGCGCGCACGGGTCGCCGCAAGCACCGCGCGATAGGGGTGATCGCGGGGCAGCATCGGTTCTGCGCGCGTGATCCCCGCCGCCGCTTCGCCGGTCTTGGCGGCCTCGGGCGCGGCCAGATCGTAAAGCCCGCGCCCGGCGTGGGTTTCAAGATAGAACAGCGGTTTGTCCTTGGCGGTCAGATACCGCAGCATCCACGCCAGCAGGGCATGTTTGTGGACATCGGCGAGGTTGCCGGCGTGATAGCCATGTTGATACGACAGCATCGCCTAGCCGTCATAGCCTTCGACGATCACCAGCCGCGTCTGCGATGCCGGTTCACGGATGGCCTTGGCCGCCTGGTAATCGGGGTCTTCGTAGCAGGCGAGCGCCTGGGCATAGCTGGGAAATTCGATCACGACCGACCGCGGAAAGGGATCGCCCTCACGCGCCTCCTGCGTGCCGCCGCGCACGATGAACCGCGCGCCATGGCGGGCGAAGACGGCGCCGTTGGCCGCCTTGTAGCGGGCGTATTCGTCGGCGTCGTGAACGATGTTGTTTGCGATCCAGTAACCTTTGGGCATTCTGTCACTCCGAAGGGGTAGGTTTGCGCCACCCTATGGGCAAAGAGGGAAAAGAGCCATGGATTTGAAGCTGAACGGGCATCGGGTGATCGTCACGGCCGGGGCGGCGGGAATCGGGCTGGAGATTGCCCGCGCCTTTGCCGAAGAGGGCGCGCGCGTGGTGGTCTGCGATGTGGATGCCGGCGCGCTGACAGGCCTGCCCGAAGGGATTGTCGGATTGGAATGCAACGTGGCCGACAGGGATGCCGTCGACCGCTTCATGAAGGCCGCGCTTGACCATCTGGGCGGTCTCGATTGCCTGGTGAACAATGCCGGGATCGCAGGCCCCACCGGCGCGGTGCAGGATATCGACCCGGGCGCCTGGGACGATACCCTGGCCGTCTGCCTGACCGGTCAGTTCAATGTCGCCCGCCGCGCGGTTCCGGCGCTGATCGCCAGCGACAACGCCGCGATGATCAACCTGTCCTCGCTGGCGGGGCGGGTGGGCTTTGCCCTGCGCAGTCCCTATGCGGCGGCGAAATGGGGGGTGATCGGGTTCACCAAGTCGCTGGCCATCGAACTGGGCGGGCAGGGGGTGCGTGTGAACGCCATCCTGCCGGGCCTGGTGGCCGGGGATCGCCAACGCCGGGTGCTTGAGGCCAAGGCCCAGGCCCAGGGGGTGAGCTTTGCCGAAACCGAGGCGCGGGCCTTTTCCTATTCCTCGATCAAGGACTATGTGACACCCCGCCAGATTGCCGACCAGGCCCTGTTCCTGGCCTCGCACCGGGGCGCGACGATCTCGGGGCAGGCGATATCGGTCTGCGGCGACACCGGGATGATGGCGTGAGGGGCCTTTGGGGATCAGTGGCAGTGAAGGGGTTTCGATCCGGCATGGCAGCACTGACCGGGAGGCGAGGATTTGCGGCAACCCCCTGAATGGCCGGTGCTTTCCGACGGAGGCGTCAGCGAGGGGTGGGCAGATGAGAAGCCCGCGCTTGCCGGAGTTGACAGGGCAAGCGCTGCGAAACAGATCAGAACGATTTTCATTGGATAGCTTTCAAATAGAATTAACCATTTGTTAACTATCTACCAAATCACCGGTTCGGGAAAGTGCGAATCCCCCGGTCCCATCCGCCGCTGACGCAGCCAGTAAATCCCCTTCTCCGGCCTTGGTTAAACCAGCCGCGACACGTCCTTCGCCGCGCGCACGAAATCCTTGAACAGGGGATGGGGATCGAAGGGTTTGGATTTCAGCTCGGGGTGGAACTGCACGCCGATGAACCAGGGGTGGTCGGTCACTTCGACGATCTCGGGCAGGCGTCCGTCGGGGGACATGCCCGAGAAGGCCATGCCCTTTTCCTCCAGCGCCTTGCGATAGGCCATGTCCACCTCATAGCGGTGGCGGTGGCGTTCCTCGATCACGTTGGTGCCATAGATCTCGGCGACCTTCGATCCTTCGGCCAGGTTGGCGGTATAGGCGCCCAGACGCATGGTGCCGCCCTTGTTGTCGTCGACCCGGCGGGCGACGGTGTGGTTGCCCTGCACCCATTCCTTGAGGTGATAGACCACGGGTTCAAACCGCTTCTTTCCGGCCTCGTGGTCGAATTCCTCGGACCCCGCGGTGGCAAGCCCGGCCAGGTTGCGCGCGGCCTCGACCACGGCCATCTGCATCCCGAGGCAGATGCCCAGGTAGGGAATCTTGCGGGTTCGGGCATATTCCGCCGCCTTGATCTTGCCCTCGGTGCCGCGTTCGCCAAAGCCGCCGGGCACGAGAATGGCATGGAAGCCTTCAAGCGAGGCGGCGGCATCGCCGCGTTCGAACAGCTCGGCATCCACCCATTCGATCCGCACCTTCACCCGGTTGGCCATGCCACCATGGGTCAGCGCCTCGGCAATGGATTTATAGGCGTCCTCAAGCTGGGTGTACTTGCCGACGATGGCGATGCGCACTTCGCCCTCGGGGTTGTAGATGCGGTCATAGACATCCTCCCAACGGGTCAGGTTGGGGCGCGGGGCGGGGGAGATGCCGAAAGCGTCCAGAACCGCCTGGTCCAGCCCTTCGCGGTGATAGGCCAGGGGGGCCTCGTAGATGGATTTCAGGTCATAGGCGGCGATCACGCTGTCGGGGCGGACGTTGCAGAACAACGCCAGCTTTTCCCGCTCTTTCTGCGGGATCAGCTTTTCGCTGCGGCAGACCAGGATGTCGGGGGCGATGCCGATGCTGCGCAGTTCTTTCACGCTGTGCTGGGTGGGCTTGGTCTTCAACTCGCCGCTTGCCGCGATCCAGGGCAACAGGGTGAGATGCATGAAGATGCATTCGCCGCGCGGGCGGTCCTGGGCGAACTGGCGGATCGCCTCGAAGAAGGGCAGGCCCTCGATATCGCCGACCGTGCCGCCGATTTCGCAAAGCATGAAATCCACCTCGTCGGCGCCGACCTTGAGGAAATCCTTGATCTCGTTGGTTACGTGGGGAATCACTTGGATCGTCTTGCCCAGGTAATCGCCGCGCCGTTCCTTTTCGAGAACGGTGGAATAGATCCGCCCGGACGAGACGGAATCGGTGTTGCGCGCCGCCACCCCGGTGAAGCGTTCGTAATGGCCCAGGTCAAGGTCGGTCTCGGCGCCGTCGTCGGTTACGAAAACCTCGCCGTGTTCGAAGGGCGACATCGTGCCGGGATCGACGTTGAGATAAGGGTCGAGCTTGCGCAGTCGCACCGAGAACCCGCGGGCCTGCAACAGCGCACCAAGGGCCGCCGATGCCAGCCCCTTGCCCAGGGATGAAACGACACCGCCCGTGATGAAAACATACCGTGCCATGATCGAAGGCCCCCGTGGTTGAACGCTTGGATGATCGCCTAGTCGCGATGCAAATACTGTCGGAATGCGGTGCGGATTGCGCACCACCACGGGATTTAAGCCTTACAGGATTCGCGCTCTGCCCGCAACCAGACCGCAACATCTTGGGGTGCCCGGGCGGGCGCCCCACAGTTTTCGGAATCAGTCGGCGCGCGGCGGCGTCAGCGGCGTGTCATCGGCGCTGGGGGGCAGCAGGTCGCTGCCCGCGGGCAGGTCGGGTGCGGTCTGTGCCGGCGCTTCGACGCCAAGGCGGTCGACAACCGAGGACCCGGCCGATTTCTGCGCCGCGATCACCGTCAGGCCGATCGAGGTGCCGATGAAGCAGATCGCGAAGATCCAGGTCATCTTGGTGAGCGCCGTCGCAACGCCACGGGCCGATACGGCACCGCCGCCGCCACCGCCGCCCATGCCCAGTCCACCCCCCTCGGAGCGCTGCAAAAGCACGACCCCGATCAGGCACAGGGCCAGGATCAGATGAACGACAAGAACGATGTTTTCCATGACGGCGGCCTTTGGCATTGGGACAGGCGGTATCTAAAAGCCAAACCCCCAAGCCGCAACCCCAAAGCGTCGCGGCCGTGGCGGTCATCGCGGTGCGGTGCTGGAGCGCTATTCGTCGACATCGTCCATGTCGGCCTGGCCCGACAGCTTGCGCCGCGCCAGGCTCCAGCTCAGCCCGATGCCCAGAACCAGAGACAGGGCGAAAATGCCCAGCCAGGTGTTGGCATCGCGGTTGTCCAGCCGCAGCACCTGATAATCGTAGAGCACCCAGATCAAGGCCCCCACCACCGCCGCCACCAGCACCATGCCGATTCCCCCGATCGACCGCACCGTGGCCCGCAGATAGACGATATAGCCGATCAGCAGGAGAAGCCCCAGAAGCACCGCCAGGGGCATCTGGTCATCCCAGTTGGCGCGCACCCAGCGCACATAGTTCAGGTCGGTCGGATTGAACGTCGCCGCCAACAGGACGAACGCGAAAAGCCAGCGCAGCAGAAACCCCATTCGATCCTCCATCCCCTTTGGCACTGGATGGCAGAGGAAAGGGCGCGCTGTAAACCCTGCGGGCGGGTGTGAAATCCGTTTGTCCTGCCCTGCGGGCGCGCGTATACGGGCGCGGGCCGCACGCAATGCGGTACACCGGATCTGGAAAGGAAGCCTTATGGCCAATGTCGTCGTCGTCGGAGCCCAGTGGGGGGACGAGGGAAAAGGCAAGATCGTGGACTGGCTGAGCGAGCGGGCCGATGTGATCGCCCGGTTTCAGGGCGGGCACAACGCGGGCCACACCCTGGTGATCGACGGCAAGGTGTTCAAGCTGTCGCTTCTGCCTTCGGGAATCGTGCGGGGTGGCAAGCTTTCGGTGATCGGCAACGGTGTGGTGCTGGACCCCTGGCACCTGGTGCAGGAAATCGCCAAGCTGCGCGAACAGGGCGTCGACATCACCCCCGAGAACCTGATGATCGCCGAAAACACGCCCCTGATCCTGCCCATCCACGGCGAACTGGACCGCGCCCGCGAAGCGGCGGTGGGTGTCGCCAAGATCGGCACCACCGGGCGTGGAATCGGGCCGGCCTATGAAGACAAGGTGGGGCGGCGTTCGGTGCGGGTGGCCGACCTGGCAGATCCGGCGACGCTGGAAACCCGCGTCGACCGCGCGCTGGTGCATCACGATGCCCTGCGCCGTGGTCTGGGGCTGGAACCCGTTGACCGCGCGGCCCTGATCGATGCCCTGCACGAGATCGCGCCGGCGGTTCTGGAATATGCCGCGCCGGTCTGGAAGGTGCTGAACGATCAGCGCCGCGCGGGCAAGCGCATCCTGTTCGAAGGGGCGCAGGGCGCGCTGCTGGACATCGATTTCGGCACCTATCCCTTTGTCACCTCGTCCAACGTGATCGCCGGGCAGGCGGCCACGGGCACCGGCATCGGGCCGGGCGCCATCGACTTCGTGCTGGGCATCGTCAAGGCCTATACCACCCGCGTGGGCGAAGGCCCGTTCCCGGCCGAACTGAACG
The DNA here is from genome assembly GCF_020529025.1 of Oceaniglobus trochenteri. Taxonomy (GTDB): domain Bacteria; phylum Pseudomonadota; class Alphaproteobacteria; order Rhodobacterales; family Rhodobacteraceae; genus Oceaniglobus; species Oceaniglobus trochenteri. The sequence goes on along the minus strand of NZ_JACNMM010000002.1, from coordinate 296,305 downwards.
ACGAGACGGGCCAGCGCCTGGGAGAGCGGGGGCACGAATTCGGCACCGTGACCGGGCGCAAGCGGCGCTGCGGCTGGTTCGACGCCGTGCTGGTGCGCCAGACCTGTGCCACCTCGGGGGTGAACGGCATCGCGCTGACCAAGCTTGACGTGCTGGATGGCTTCGAAACGCTGAAGATCTGTGTCGGCTATGACCTGGACGGCACGCGGCTGGATTACCTGCCCACCGCTGCCGATCAGCAATCGCGCTGCGTGCCGGTCTACGAAGAAATGCCCGGCTGGAGCGAATCGACCGAGGGTGCGCGCTCCTGGGCGGATCTGCCGGCCAACGCCATCAAGTACGTGCGCCGGGTCGAAGAGCTGATCGGCTGTCCCGTCGCGCTCCTGTCCACCTCGCCCGAGCGGGAGGACACGATCCTGGTGACCGACCCGTTCGCCGATTGAGGAGGCTGCAATGGCGCTGAGTTACAAGGCACGTCGGCGCTGGTCGCTCCTGATCCTGCTGGTGGGGCTGCCGCTTTACATCCTGGTGGCCAGCTGGGCGGTGACCCTGCTGGACCGGCCCAACATCCTGATCGAACTGGCGATCTACATTGTGCTGGGCATCGTTTGGGCGCTGCCGTTCCGGGCGGTGTTCCGCGGGATCGGTCAGGCCGACCCGGGCAGGGACGACAAGGACTGACGCCAAGACAAAAGGCGGCCCGTTTCGGGGCCGCCTTTTTTGATGGTTCGGGCTGCGGGTTAATGACCGGCGGCGCGGGCCTGGGGTTCGCCGCCAGCCTCGCCCAGGGCGAACTGGCCACGTCCCACCTTGCGGATCCGGCCGGTGCGCAGCAGTTGCCCAAAGCTTTGCAGACCCTTTTCGCGGCTTTCGGCAAGGTCGGGGCGCAGGGCCGCGGCGCGGCGCAGGATCTGCGGGCGCGTCAGTTCTGCCTGGCCCTCGTACTTGGTGGAATAGGCCACGGCGGCTTCAAGAAGATCGGGCAGGGCATCGGCACCACGCTCGGCGGCGAAATCGGAGAAGCTGAGCGTGCCGTCGTCATCCTGTGCTGGGGCCGGGGCCGGTGCCGGGCGCGCGGCCGAAACCCGGCGCGGGCGCACCACAGCGGGGCGCGACGTGCCCTCGGCGGGCTTGTCGATCCGCTGTTCGGACACCAGGACCAGCGGGGCAGGGCGCGGCGCCAGCGGGTCGGCGGGGCGTTCGCGCGCCGGTGTCGCCCGGCCCTGATCGGCACTTGCCGAAACCGGGCGGCGGGGGCGCACCACCTGGGCCAGGTCGTCGCGGTAACGGTTGAGGCTTTCGTCCTCGACCGGTTCGGCGCGGTTGCCCTTCATCATGCGGTCGGCCTTGGTGGCGGCGACGGCGGCCTTCAGGTGGGCGATGGCCGAACGGCGGCGCGACCCCTCGGTTTCGCTGAGCTTGGCGTTGGTTTCGTCGAGCAGACGGTTCAGCGCCTGTTCATCGCCATCCTCGGCGGGGGCCTCATCGGGCGCTTGCGCTTCCTCTTCGGCGTCCTCCATCAGGTCGGCATAGCGCATCTTGGCCTTTGCCGCCTCGGCCTTGCCGGCGGCTTCGGCCGCTTCGCGTTCGACCTCGGCCAGTTCGGCGGCCAGTTCGGCTTCCTCGTCCTCGTCCAGGCTGGTCTGGCCGATCAGGTCGCGGATGCCCTCGGTCAGCGAATCGTCGGTGTCGTCGGTTTCGGTCTCGTCGGATTCGGCAAAGACGTTCGTGCCGTCCGCCTCGTCGTGGTCGGTCAGGGCGGCTGCGATGGTATCGGCCAGCGTGTCCATGGTATCGTCGTCCGAGGCCTCGAGTTCGTCCTCGGCTGCGGTGATCGCGTCATCTTCGTCGTTGTCGACTTCGATCTCGGCGACCATGTCGTCATCGTCGGTCAACTCGTCATCTTCGACTTCCTCGATTTCACCGGCGGCCAGGGCGGCCTCGAACTCGGTCCGCTTCAGCTTGATGACACGGGCGATCGGGCTCTGGGGCACGGTGGCCTGGGGCGTGGCAGCCTCCTTGGCGCGGCGAGCTTCCTCGGCTGCTGCGGCCGCTTCGGCCTCCTTGGCGCGGCGTGCTTCCTCGGCTGCGGCGGCCGCTTCGGCCTCCTTGGCGCGACGTGCCTCCTCGGCGGCAGCAGCCTCTTCGGCCTCCTTGGCGCGACGTGCCTCCTCGGCGGCAGCAGCCTCTTCGGCCTCCTTGGCGCGGCGTGCTTCCTCGGCTGCGGCGGCCTCTTCGGCCTCCTTGGCGCGGCGTGCTTCCTCGGCTGCGGCGGCCTCTTCGGCTTCCTTGGCGCGGCGTGCTTCCTCGGCGGCTGCGGCCTCTTCGGCCTCCTTGGCGCGGCGTGCTTTCTCGGCTGTTGCGGCCTCTTCGGCCTCCTTGGCGCGGCGTGCCTCTTCGGCTGCGGCGGCCTCTTCGGCTTCCTTGGCAAGGCGCGCTTCTTCCGCAGCAGCGGCCTTGTCGGCCTCCTCGGCAATCAGGTCATCTTCGTCGATGGCCTTTTCGACACTGTCATCGGCCAGCATTTCGGCCAGGCTGACCGCCGGTTCGGAATCGTCCCCCGGCACGGTTTCGGAGGTGAAATCGTCGGGGTCGTCGGCGAGCGGGGGCTGGTTGTCGTCCACCGGGGCCGCGGTGCCGTCAAGATAGGCCTCGACCGGCTCATCCTCGACGAAGGCGGTGTCGGTGTCGCGGTTGGCCCGGGCGCGGGCCACCACGGCGCGGATGCGCGAGAGTTTCGCGGCAACGCTGTCGCCGTCGATGTCCACCTCGAAGGGGGCGTTGTCGGCCGGGTCGGCCTTGGCGGGCGAGGGCCGGCGATCGTCGCCGCGGCTGACCTGCGGCGGGCGTTCGGGCGGCGCGGCCGAGGGCAGGTCGGCGCCGACGGCATCGGCCGTCTGGCGCAGCACGACACCATTCTTCTGCACGCGCGCCTCGACCCGGCGCTTGACCTCGCGCTCGGCAATCTGGTGAAGCATCTGCGTATCGGGCTGCGGCGGTTCGGCGCCGAAGTAACGGTCGTCCGCAGCCAGATCACGGAAGTATTCCGCGATTGATTTCATCGTCTCGAAAGGCTGGTCGAACCCTTCGAGTGTGCACGAGAACGTGCCATATGAAACAGTCAGAATCTTGCTTGATCCAACCATGGTTAACTCGCTTTCTCCCCCGATCCAGCAGGGGTATGTTTACCACGGATTGGTTCGCAAATCAGAACAGAACTGCGGATAATCCGGTATCTTTTCGCGGCCAGAATGTGGTCGGAAGGCTGATATAAGGTTAATTTCCCCATGGCGGACAAGATGGTTTCCGATCGCGTCGGTGCAACCCTGGTGGGCGGGGGGCCTGTTTTGCAAGGCGATCTGGAGATGGCACGGGCCATTGCGCCGCTTCTGGTGGCGGCCGACGGGGGTGCTGACACTGTTCTTGAATTTGGGCAAATGCCAGATTGGACCATCGGAGACCTCGACTCGATCTCGCGGGCGGCGCGCGACAGAATCGGTGCCGAGCGGATGATCCACGACACCTGCCAGATGACCACGGATTTCGAGAAATCCCTGTCGCGGATCGCGGCGCCGCTGGTTTTGGGGCTGGGGTTTCTCGGCGGGCAGGTCGATCACGAACTGGCGGCGCTGGGGGCGCTGGCGCGAAAGCACGATCCGGTCGTCCTGATCGGCGCCCGCGACGTGGTGACCCATGTGTCCGTGGGTATCGACCTTGCGCTGGACAGGGGCGCACGATGTTCGCTTTTCCCGATGGCGCCGGTGCGCGGACGGTCGGAAGGGTTGGAATGGCCGATCGAGGGCCTGGATTTTGCGCCGGGCGGACAGATTGGAACGTCGAACCGCGTGACCGGCCCCGTGCGGTTGCGCTTTGACGGGCCGGGGATGCTGCTTATTCTGCCGCGGGCGGCCTTGGCGCCGCTTCTTGCGGCGCTTGGCTAGGTGCCGCGGTCCGGATCGCGGCCGCATTCAGCGCCCTTTCGCGCGCCACGATATAAAGCCCCGAGGCAAGCGTCACCGCGATGCCCAATGCGGCAAGGCCGTTGGGCAGATCGCCGAAGACGGCCCAGCCGATCAGCGTGGCCACGGGGATTTCAAGGTATTGCATGGGGGCCAGTGTCGCCGAGGGGGCAAAGCGCAAGGACCATGTCATCAGCAGATGCCCCGCCGTGCCCAGCAGACCCAGCAGCGCCAGAAGCCACCAGGCATTTCCGCTGGGCATCACGGCGTCAAGCTGCGGCAGGCCACTGCCATCCAGCAGCCAGAGCGCCGGAACCAGCACCACCGAGGCCATGACACCGCTGACGAACTGCAGGCCGATCGGGTCGACATCCTTGGCAATGGTGCGCGTGACCAGCATGAACAGCGCAAAGACCACCGCCACCACCAGCGGCAGAAGCGCGGGCGCCCCGAAGGCGGCGAAACTGGGCTGGACCACCATCAGCGTTCCGCCAAAGCCCACGGCGCAGGCCGCCATGCGGCGGGGGCCGATCTCTTCGTGCAGGACGAAGCGGCCCAGCAGCAGCAGGATGAAGGGCATGACAAAGGCGATGGCCACGGCCTCGGCTATGGGCAGATAGACCAGCGACAGGAACATCGCGCCGATTCCGGCGATGTGGAAGAGGGTGCGCAGGGCCGTCAGGTACATGAGCCGCCGGTTCAGCCGGATCACCTGGGGCGCCATGAGGACCAGCGGCACCAGGAACAGGACCTGCAGCACGAAGCGAACCGTGACCAGCTGCCCGACGGGCAGGGTGCCGCCCAGAAGCTTGGCCGTGGCGTCGCCCATGGGGGCCAGGATGCAGAAGCCCAGCATCAGCGCAATGCCCAGAAGCGGGCGGTCGGCGGCGCGTAGCACGGTCATGCCGGGGGCGGAGCGGCTGGGAGCGGGTCGCGCTCCAGCCGCCTTTCGCGCAGGAAGACATAAAGCCCAGAAGCGACGATAAGCAGGATGCCCAGCAGGGTCTGAAGATCGGGAAGATCGGCGAAGATGTAGTACCCCAGCAGCGTGGCCACCACGATTTCAAGGTATTGCAGGGGGGCGATCGTTGCCGCGGGGGCGAATTTCAACGCGAAACTGATCATCAGGTGCGAAACCGCGGCCATCACCCCGACGCCGATCAGCCAGACCCAGGCCCAGCCTTCGGGGGTGCGGGTCAGGAGGGGCGCGACCTCGCTGTCGCGCGCAAGCCAGAGCAGGGGGAGGATCAGGGCGGTCGCCGCCAGGGCCGTCCAGAACTGCAGGGCGACGGGCGGCACACGCCGGGCGATCCGGCGCGTCAACACCATGTAGCTGGCGAAACAGAAGGCGGTCACCAGCGGCAGCATCGCCACGGGGCCGAAGACGGCCAGGCTGGGCCGGATGATCAGCAGGGCGCCGGCAAAGCCCACCGCGCAGGCGCCGATCCGCCGCCAGCCGATGGATTCGCCCAGGACAAGGGCCCCCAGCAGGGTCAGGATGAAGGGTTCGACAAAGAAGATCGCCATGGCATCGGCCAGGGGCATCACCCCCAAAGCGGTGAAGAAGGCGCCGGTCGCGATCAGGATCAGCGCCGCCCGCAGGACATGCAGGGCCCAGTCGCGCCGCGCGGGCCAGGCCAGTTGCGACAGCACCGCCGCGGCCAGCAACAGCAGCGCGGCCTGAAGCCCGAAACGGAAGGCCACGATCTGTCCCACCGCGATGCTGGATGCGGCTAGCTTGGCAAAGCTGTCCATGATCGGCGCGGTAGCGGTGAAACCGATCATCAGCAGGATGCCGAGAAGGGGGCGGTCAGGTGTCATGGCGCGACGCTAGGCCGCACAGGGGCGGCTTGCAATGGCTGTTGCGCGGTCCGCGCGGGTGAAAGGGGGGCTGTCTGCCCCCCGTCGGCTGCGCCGACTCCTCCCGAGGATATTTGACGACCAAAGATGTGACATGCCGGCCCCTGCATCTTTGGTCTTCAAATATCCCCGCCGGAGGCTCCCCCGGTTTCGGGGCGTGGATCGGTCAGCAGTTGGGCACGTTCACGGCGAGCCCCCCGAGGGAGGTTTCCTTGTACTTCTCGCTCATGTCGGCGCCGGTCTGGCGCATGGTCTCGATGGCCGAATCCAGCGGCACCAGGTGCGTGCCGTCGCCCCGCAGGGCCAGCGAGGCGGCCGAGACCGCCTTGATCGTGCCAAGGCCGTTGCGTTCGATGCAAGGAACCTGCACCAGGCCGCGCACCGGATCGCAGGTCATCCCCAGGTGATGTTCCAGCGCGATCTCGGCGGCGTTTTCGACCTGGGGGGGCGTGCCGCCCATGACGGCGGCAAGGCCGGCGGCGGCCATGGCGGCGGCGCTGCCCACCTCGGCCTGGCAGCCGCATTCTGCGCCCGAGATGCTGGCGTTGTGTTTCACCAGCCCGCCGATGGCGGCGGCGGTAAGCAGGAATTCGGGGATGCGCGCCGTCGTCGCCCCCGGGACATGATCGAGCCAGTAGCGGATCGTCGCGGGAATCACCCCCGCCGCGCCATTGGTGGGGGCCGTCACCACCTGGCCACCGGCGGCGTTTTCCTCGTTCACGGCCATGGCGTAGGCGCTCATCCAGTCGTTGATGGTATGGGGCGCGCGCTGGTTCTGGCCGCGTTCCGCAAGCAGCGCCTGGTGGATGTCGTGGGCGCGGCGGCGCACCTTCAGCCCGCCGGGCAGGGTGCCCTCGGCGGCGAGGCCGCGGTCGATGCAATCGTTCATCACCTGCCAGAGGCGCTTCATCCCCGCGTCGAGGGTGGCGGCGTCGCGTCGGGTCAGTTCATTGGCGCGTTTCAGCGCGGCGATGGATTTTCCGGTGGCCGCGCACATCTCGAGCATCTCGGCCGCGGTCTTGAAGGCATGGGGCACCGGGGGGCCGTCGTTTGTATCGGCGCCGTCGCGCAGTTCGGCCTCGGTCAGGACGAAGCCGCCGCCGACGGAGTAATACGTCTCTTGCGCGATCACGTCACCCTGCCGGTCGGTCGCCATCAGGATCATCCCGTTGGAATGGCCGGGCAGGGGCGGGCCGTAATCGAACCTCAGGTCGGTTTCCGGGTCGAAGGCCAGCGGCGCCAGCCCCGGCGGGGCGACGCGGCGCTCTTCGCGGATCGCCTTCAGTGCCGCCTCGGCCGCTTCGCCGTCATAGGTTTCGGGGGCAAAGCCGGCCAGCCCCAGGATCACGGCGCGGTCGGTGGCATGGCCGACGCCCGTGAAGGCCAGCGAGCCGTGCAGCGAGGCGCGCAGGCCCTCGGCGGTGAAGGGCATGGCGCGCAGGTGGTCGAGAAACCGCGCAGCGGCCACCATGGGCCCCATGGTATGCGACGACGATGGGCCGATGCCGATCTTGAACATCTCGAATACGGAAAGAAACATGGGTGGTCCTGTCGTTGGCTTGCAGCACCGACTGTGGCACGGCAGGCCCCCGGTTGCACGGGCGATTGCGACGTTTTGCGCCGCGCTGGCGATGCCAGGGGCGCGAAGGGCGGGTAATAATCGCTCGCACATGGCGCCGTCCCGGCCTATAAGGCGCGAAATGCCGCAGCTATCCGGAGCCGTTCTGATGTCAGGTCGCCTGTCCCCCATCGACACCGCAAAATTCGTCGCCGCCAAGCGCGCCTGCGACTTTGTCGAGGACGGGATGCGCGTTGGCCTTGGCACCGGAAGCACCGCCGCCTGGCTGGTGCGCTGCCTGGGCGAGATGATCCGCGAGGACGGTCTGCGCATCACCGGGGTGCCCACCAGCACCCGCACCGCCGAACTGGCCCGCCAGGTGGGCATCAAGGTGGTGAGCCTGGACGAGGCGAAGTGGCTGGACGTGACCATCGACGGCGCCGACGAGTTCGATGACGAGCTGAACCTGATCAAGGGCGGCGGTGGCGCCCTGCTGCAGGAGAAGATCGTGGCGACGGCGAGCGACCGGATGGTGGTGATCGCCGACAAGAGCAAGCAGGTCCAGACGCTGGGGGCCTTCCCCCTCCCGGTCGAGGTGGTGCCCTTCGGCTGGCAGACCACCAAGGCCCTGGTCGAAGAGACTCTGGCCGCGCTGGACGTACTGGGCGATTCCGGCACCCTGCGGATGAACGGCGACAGCGCCTTCGTGACGGACGAGGGGAACTACATCCTGGATCTGCACCTGAACCGCATCGGCAACGCGCGGCAACTGGCGCTGGTGATCAACCAGATTCCGGGGATCGTGGAAAACGGCCTGTTCATCGACATCTGCGACGTCGTGGTGATCGGCCACGGCGACGGCCGGGTCGAGGTGAAGGACGTGAACACCGGCGTCACCCAGCAGGACAAGATCGATTTCGTGGACACCGAGAACCTGTTCAGCGACCTGGGGGAGTAGGGGACTTTCGCCGCGCAAGGACAGGTATTTCTGTCGAGGCACCCTTCTCGGCGCGAGGGAGTTCTTGAAAAACGAACCGACAGGATGGAAAATGCTTAGCCATTTTTTGCTCACCTTTTTTTGTGCCTTCGCTGTTGCGGTGCCAGCAAGTGGGCAAGAGAAATTCGAGTTCATTGCCTGTTCATTTCAGGGTGAGTTTGAAATCCTCGCGTTCTATGCGACCCCAGAAGGTCAGGTTTTGTCGGCTTTTGATCCGACCGTCGTCGTGCGTTTCGAGGCAGATGTTGGCATCTTTTCCAAAGGACGTTTCATTTATCAACTAAACGGCGCTGACAACTCGGCGGTTCGTGTCACCACCCAAAGTATCGAAAAGGGAACGTGTCAGGATGTAGGCAGTGAGATTGACAAGATCCGGCATCTTGGGTTCGAAACCGACCGAGTGGCCGAAATTCGGCGGCAGAATGGAGTGCTGAACCGCCAAGTTTCTGATCTTCGCGATCATCTGGACCAACTTCAGGCCTTGCTTGATCTTGCCATGGAAAAGGATGCTGCGTCACTGGCGCGGATCGAAAGTCTGAGCGCCGATCTTGCCGCAGCCCTGGCTCGTACAGCAATTGAGGCAAAGAAGTGAAAAGGTTCGGAAGTCGAATTGGAAGCCGGCACGGCGGCCAATCGATGTTGCTTTAGGTGGCTTGGCAACGCTCCTTCTATTTGGGGCGATGGTTCAACCTGGAGCAGGGACCGATTGCTAAAGACAACGGCACGGCACTTTCCTTCATTCTAGCCGCTCTGGCCATCCCCTGCCACATCTGCGATACCCTTTGCGCACACAGAGGGGGACCGGGAGCAGATGGATTTCGACTTTGACCTTTTCGTGATCGGTGGCGGCTCGGGTGGGGTGCGGGCTGCGCGGATCGCGGCGTCCGAAGGGGGCGCGAAGGTGGCCCTGGCCGAGGAATACCGCATGGGGGGCACCTGTGTGATCCGCGGCTGTGTTCCCAAGAAGCTGATGGTCTACGCAAGCGGCTTCTCCCGCACGGTCGAGGACGGCAAGGCCTATGGCTGGGACATTCGCCAGCACGGGTTCGACTGGGGCCAATTCCGCCCGCATCTGCATGCCGAGCTTGACCGGCTTGAGGCCGCCTATCGGCGCAATGCCCAGAACGCGGGCGTGACGATCTTCGACAGCCGCGCCGTTCTGGACGATGCCCATACCGTTCGGCTGGCCGACGGCAAGACGGTGACGGCCAAGCATATTCTTGTTGCGACCGGCGGACAGCCCTTCGTGCCTGATTTTCCGGGAAGCGAGCTGGCCATCACCAGCAACGACATTTTCCTTGTCGATGAGCTGCCCAAATCCATCCTGATCGTCGGCGGCGGCTATATCGCCTGTGAATTCGCCTGCATCCTCAACGGTCTGGGGGTCGAGGTGACGCAGTTCTACCGCGGCGCTCAGATCCTCAACGGGTTCGACGAAGAGGTGCGCGGCCACATCGGCGAACTGATCATGGACAGTGGCGTTTCGCTGCACCTCGGTTGCGATGTGATCGAGATGGAGCAGCAGGACGAGGGCATCTTCGTCAAGGCCACCAACGGCAAGAACCGCCACTACGACAAGGTGATGTATGCCACGGGCCGCAAGCCCAACTCGGGCGGATTGGGGCTTGAGGACATCGGCGTGAAGCTGGGCCGCAAGGGCGAGATTGTGGTGGACGAATGGTCGCAGACCAGCGTGCCGTCGATCTATGCGGTGGGCGATGTGACCGACCGGATCAACCTGACGCCGGTGGCCATCCGCGAGGGCCACGCCTTTGCCGATACCGTCTTCGGCGGCAAGAAGGTGAAGGCCGATCATGCCCTTGTGCCCGGTGCCGTCTTTACCCAGCCCGAATACGGCTATGTCGGGATGAGCGAGGAAGAAGCCCGCAAGGACCACGAGATCGAGGTTTATGCCACGGCCTTCAAGCCCATGAAGGATGCCTTTGCCGGGCGCGAGGACAGGGTGCTGTTCAAGCTGATCGTCGATGCCGCCGATCGGCGCGTCCTGGGCTGCCATATCGTGGCCGAAGGGGCGGGCGAACTGATCCAGCTGGCGGCGATCGCCGTCAAGATGGGCGCCACGAAAGAGGATTTCGACCGCACGGTCGCGGTTCACCCGACAATTGCCGAAGAACTGGTGACAATGCGCAAGCCGGTCCGTTAGGACCGGTGGCAGCCATATATCTGCCGGGCGCTTGATTTCACTGCGCGAGAACCACAGTTACAGAAGATACTGACCAACAAAAGGAAACAACCTGGATGGCCAGCAACAATGGCGGACCCTGGGGCAGCGGCCCCCGCGGCGGGGGCGGTGGCGATGACGATGGACGGAAACCGGGCAACCGGCGTCCGGGCAGCGACGGACCGCAGATTCCCGAGATCGACGAGATAATGAAGAAGGGCCAGGAGCAGCTGCGCGTCCTGATGGGCGGGCGCGGCGGCCGTGGCAACAACAACGGCACCGGTGGCGGTTCGGGCGGACCCGGACTCAGCCGCGGCACCGTGGGCATTGCCGCGCTGGCCGTGATCGGGCTCTGGGTCTTTTCCAGCTTCTACACCGTCAAGCCCGAAGAACAGTCGGTTGAACTGTTCCTTGGCAAATACTCGGCCACCGGCGGGCCGGGTCTGAACTTTGCCCCCTGGCCGCTGGTCACCGCCGAGGTTTTGCCGGTGACGCGCGAACAGACCGAACAGATCGGCGTTGGCGGCACCTCGGGTCGCAACGACGACGGGCTGATGCTGACCACCGACGAGAACATCGTCGATATCGACTTCGAAGTGGTCTGGAACATCAGCGACCCGGCCATGTTCCTGTTCAACCTGCGCGATGCCCGCCAGACGATCCGCGCCGTTTCGGAATCGGCCATGCGCGAGGTGATCGCGCGCAGTGAACTGGCGCCGATCCTGAACCGTGACCGTGCCCTGATTGCCGACACCGTGCAGGAACTGATCCAGAACACGCTCGACAGCTATGATTCCGGGGTCAACGTGGTGCGTCTGAACCTCGACAAGGCCGACCCCCCGCGCGAGGTGATCGACGCCTTCCGCGAGGTGCAGGCCGCCGAGCAGAAGCGCGACACCCTGCAACGCCAGGCCGATGCCTATGCCAACCAGGCCCTTGCGGGCGCGCGTGGTGAAGCCGCCAAGCTGTTGGAAGAGGCCGAAGCCTATCGCGCCCAGGTGGTGAACGAGGCATCGGGTGAGGCAAGCCGTTTCTCGGCCGTTCTGGCGGAATACGCCAAGGCGCCCGAGGTCACGCGCAAGCGCCTGTATCTTGAAACCATGGAAGACGTGCTGGGCCAGGTCGACAAGATCATCCTCGACAGCGCCCAGGGTGGCGCGGGTCAGGGCGTTGTGCCCTATCTGCCGCTGAATGAACTGCGCCGCAATGTCGGCTCGGGAGGATCGAACTGATGAAAAAATCCGCTCTTGTCATCCCGCTCATCGTGATTGCCGGTGCCATTCTGGTGTCGTCCGTGTTCATCGTGGACGAACGCGAAAAGGCGCTGGTGCTGCAGTTCGGCCAGATCAAGGCCGTAAAGGAAGAACCCGGACTGGCGTTCAAGCTGCCGCTGATCCAGGAGGTCGTGCGCTATGACGACCGCATCCTGAGCATCGACACCGACCCGATCGAAGTGACGCCCAGCGACGACCGCCGCCTGGTGGTCGATGCCTTTGCCCGCTATCGCATTACCGATGTCGAACAGTTCCGCCGTGCCGTGGGTCTTGGGGGCGAACGTGCCGCCGAGGACCGGCTGGAAGGCATCCTGAACCCGCAGATCCGCGCGGTTCTGGGTTCGGATGGCGTGACCTCGAACACGATCCTGTCGGCCGACCGTGCGCAACTGATGGCGCGCATCACCGCCCAGGCCCGCGCCCGTGCGGCGCCCCTGGGGCTTGAGGTGATCGACGTGCGGCTGAAGCAGACCGCGCTGCCCGAGCAGAACCTGGAAGCCACCTTCGCCCGGATGCGGGCGGAACGTGAACGCGAAGCCGCGGACGAGATCGCCCGCGGTGAGGAAGCGGCACAGCGCGTGCGCGCCGCCGCCGACAGAACCGTGGTGGAACTGGTGTCCGAGGCGACCCGCGACGCCGAAGTCACCCGAGGCGAGGCCGACGCCCAGCGAAACGGCATCTTCGCCGAGGCCTTCGGCGCCGACCAGGAGTTCTTTGAGTTCTATCGTTCGCTCACGGCCTACCAGCGTTCGCTCAAGGGCGAGAATTCGATGCTGGTCCTGTCGCCCGACAGCGAGTTCTTCGACTACCTCAATTCCGATCAGCCGCGCGAGGCGGATCGTTGATCGCAACCGCACTTCTTGCCCTCGGGCTGGTGCTGTCTATCGAGGGGCTGGTGTTCGCACTGGCCCCTTCGCGTCTGGAGGAGGCGCTTGAGGCGCTGCGCCGGATATCCCCGGAAACACGGCGCTTCATCGGGCTGGGCGCGCTGGCGCTGGGGGTTCTGCTGGTCTGGGGGGCACGGGCCCTGGGCGCGGGACTGTGACCGCAACGCAAGTTTCGCGCACGTTTTAATCACGTGCTGTTGACACGACACGGACTGGCGGTTGCGCTACGCCGATGTCACACTACCTGAGACAGGTGGGATCGCCTGACCCTGCCGGCCCTTGGTGCCGCTGATCCCGCCCTGCCAATTGCACCAATGCTTTGCTTGGAGGAGCATATCGTGACATCTCGCACTATGACACTGCAACGGACCGTATCGGCCCCCCTGCGCACCTTCTGGGCGCTTGTCGTGGGCCTGGCCCTGGTTATGGCACAAAGCCTGGCCGCCGATGCAAGAGGCGCGCCCGAGAGCTTTGCCGACCTGGCCGACAAGATCAGTCCGTCGGTGGTGAACATCACCACCACCACCACGGTTGCCGCCCGCTCGGGGCAGGCGCCCATCGTTCCCGAAGGCTCGCCCTTCGAGGATTTCTTCCGTGACTTCAACGACCGGATGAACCCCGGCGGCAACGGCCAGCGGCCCCGCCGCAGCCAGGCGCTTGGCTCGGGGTTCGTGATTTCCGAAGATGGCTATATCGTCACCAACAACCACGTGATCGAAGGCGCCGACGAGATCCAGATCGAGTTTTTCTCGGGCAAGGAACTTCCGGCGACGCTGGTGGGGACCGACCCCAACACCGACATTGCGCTTCTGAAGGTCGAGGCCGACACCGCGCTGTCCCATGTGCCGTTCGGGGACAGTGATGTGATGCGTGTGGGTGACTGGGTGATGGCCATGGGCAACCCGCTTGGCCAGGGCTTCTCGGTTTCTGCCGGTATCGTTTCGGCCCGCAACCGCGCGCTTTCGGGCACCTATGATGATTACATCCAGACCGACGCCGCCATCAACCGCGGCAACTCGGGCGGTCCGCTGTTCAACATGGCCGGCGAGGTGATCGGCGTGAACACCGCGATCCTGTCGCCCAACGGCGGTTCCATCGGCATCGGTTTCGCCATGTCGTCGAATGTCGTGACCAAGGTCGTCTCGCAGCTGAAGGAATACGGCGAAACCCGCCGCGGCTGGCTGGGCGTCCGCATCCAGGACGTGACCGAGGACATCGCCGAATCCATGGACCTGAAGACCGCGGCCGGTGCTCTGGTCACCGACGTGCCCGAAGGCCCCGCGAAAGAGGCCGGGATGCTGGCGGGTGACGTGATCATCAGCTTCGATGGCAAGGACGTCGCCGACACCCGCAGCCTGGTGCGCACCGTGGGCAACACCCAGGTGGGCAAGGCCGTGCGCGTGAAGGTCTACCGCGATGGCAAGACCGAAACGCTCCTCATCACGCTTGGCCGCCGCGAAGAGGCCGAAGGCGCCGTGCCCGCCGTGGCCCCGGCCCCCGAAGCGCCGTCGAATGCCGATGTGCTGGGCATGACGGTGACGGTCCTGACCGACGAAATGCGCGAGGAACTGAACCTCAGCGGCGCCACCGACGGGCTGGTGGTGACGGATGTGGCCGAAGACAGCGATGCCTTCGAAAAGAACATCCGCGCCGGTGACGTGATCACCGAGGCTGGGCAGCGCAAGATCAGCGGTCCCTCGGACCTGGAAGATCGGATCGCCGAGGCCAAGGATGCAGGGCGCAAGTCGATCCTGCTTCTGGTGCGTCGTGCGGGCGAACCGCGCTTCGTGGCCCTGCCCATCGACTGATCGGGTTTCGGAAAGCAACCATCAGGCAGGCGTCCTTCGGGGCGCCTGTTTTCTTTTGCCCGGTTCAGCGGCGCTTGCGCAGGGCCTCGTCGCGTTCATAGACCGCAAGGCCCAGCCGCTTTGCCGCCGCCGTTGAAATGACCCCGCTGTGCAGCCCCTCGGCCTTCTGATACCGGCGCACCGCCTGACGGGTCTCGGCGTCCATCACGCCGCTGACCCTGCCCGCGAAAAGCCCCCGCGCCGCCAGCGCCCTTTGCAAACTGGCAATGAACTGCGGCGTCAGTTCGTCGGGGCAGGGGGTCTGGAACCAGATGTCGCTGCGATCCTTCACGATGCGCGCCTCGGTAACGGTGCGATAGGTGGCGGGGCGGCGCAGCGTGCCGTCCTTTGACAGCTCGGGCGGCTGTTCCACCACCTGTTCGGTCACCGTCTCGATCAGGGCCGGGGTCACGTCCTGGCTGTAGCAGGCATTCGGGTCCGACCCGACGGGGCGGTCGCTTGCCGAAAGCTCTGGTTCGAGGAAGCGCGACACATCCGGCCGGGTCATGCCGGTGCATCCCGCAAGCGCCAGCAGCAGGACAGCCGGGCAAAGAGCCTGGGAAGGGATGGGAAAGGACATGCTGCTCGGCCTCTGGCGGGTCGTTTCGCGCGATGCTATCCCAAAGGCAGCAATCGGGGAAGGGCCTTGTCACGGCAGGGGCGCGCCCGGCGAAACCACGCAGATGTCACTGGCATCACGCCGCCCCGACCATTAGGTACGGACGCGACACCGTCAACGAGGGAACGAAACGAGCGATGGCAAAGATAACCTATATCGAACATGGCGGCACCGAACATGTGGTCGAGGTGGCCAACGGGCTGACCGTCATGGAAGGCGCGCGCGACAACGGCATTCCCGGGATCGAGGCCGACTGCGGCGGCGCCTGCGCCTGTTCCACCTGCCATGTCTACGTCCACCCCGACTGGGTGGCCAAGCTGCCTGAAAAGGACGGCATGGAGGAAGACATGCTGGACTTCGCCTTCCAGCCCGACGCCGAGCGTTCACGCCTGACCTGCCAGTTGAAGGTCAGCGATGCCCTCGACGGGCTGGTGGTGCAGATGCCCGAAAAACAGATATGATTTCGGCGCGGGCGCTCATCGCTTGGGCCTTGCCCGCGCTCTTCGCCGGGCAGGGCCTGGCGGCCGAGATAACCGCCGCCCGCTACACCGACCCCACCGACCGCTATCCACACGCCGTGCTGGGCGATGGCATCGAGCATGCGACGCTTGAGGTCACACTGTCCGATGGCCGCCGCCTGTCGGCGCAATACCCCCCGGGCATGGTGTTCGAGGATACCGCGCCCCGCCTTGCGGATGTCACGGGCGATGGCGCCCCCGAGGTCATCACCGTCGAAAGCAGCGACAGCCAGGGCGCCCGCCTCGCGGTTTGGGGGCTGGACGGGCAGGGACGGCTTGCGCCGCTTGCCGCCTCGCCCTTCATCGGACAGCGGTTCCGCTGGCTGGCCCCCGTCGGCGCCGCCGATCTGGACGGTGACGGCAGGATCGAACTCGCCTGGATCGACCGGCCGCACCTGGCCAAAACGCTGATGGTCTGGCGCATGGAACCTGCGGGCGAAGGCTGGCGGCTGGTGCCCCTGGCCGAAAGCCCCGGCCTCACCAATCACCGGATCGGCGAAAGCGACATCGCGGGGGGCATGCGCGATTGCGGCGCCGGCCCCGAGATGATCACCGCCGATGCCGCTTGGCGCAATGTGATGGCAACCCGCCTCGCCGGGGGGCGGCTCACCTCGCGGGTGATCGGCCGGCACCGCGACCGGGGCAGCTTCGCGGCCGCAATGGCCTGCGACTGACGCCCCTCTTTCTTGCTGAAAATACTCCGGGGTCTGGGGCAGCGCCCCAGTCCGCCCCGTCAGTCCAGCGCGCGCCAGCCGATGTCGCGCCGGCAGAAGCCGCCGGGCCATTCCACCCGGTCGGCCAGGGCATAGGCACGGTCGCGCGCGGCGCGCAGATCGCTCCCCCGCGCGGTGGCGCCCAGAACGCGCCCGCCCGCCGAAACCACCTTGCCATTGCGCAGCGCGGTCCCGGCATGGAACATCATGGTAAAGCTGTCGGCCTCGAACCCTTCGAGCCCGCCGATCACCTCGCCCTTGGCATAGGTGCCCGGATAGCCCTCGGCGGCGATGACAACGCACATGGCATGGTCCTCGGCCCAGTTGACCCGGGCTTCGCTCAACCGGCCCTCGGCGCAGGCCAGCAACAGGTCAAGCGCCTGCGCGCCCAGCCGCATCATCAGGCACTGGCATTCGGGGTCTCCGAAGCGCACGTTGTATTCCACCAGCCGGGGTTGGCCATTCTCGATCATCAGCCCGACGAAAAGAACGCCGGTGAAGGGCGTGCCACGGCGCGCCATCTCGGCCATGGTGGGGCGCACGATCCGGGCCAGGGTTGCCTCGGTCACTGCGTCGGTCATCACCGGCGCGGGGGAATAGGCGCCCATGCCGCCGGTGTTGGGGCCGGTATCGCCCGCGCCGACGCGCTTGTGATCCTGCGCCGTGCCGATGGGCAGCACGGTTTCTCCGTCGCAAAGCACGAAGAACGACGCCTCTTCGCCCTGCATGAATTCCTCGATCACCACCTCGGCACCGGCGGCGCCGAATTCGCCTGAAAACATGTCGTCGATGGCGGCCAGGGCCTCGGACATCTCCATTGCCACGATCACGCCCTTGCCCGCCGCCAGGCCATCGGCCTTGACGACGATCGGCGCGCCCTTCTGGCGGATATAGTCGCGCGCCGGTTCGGCACTGTCGAACCGGGCCCAGGCGGCGGTGGGGGCGCCGGCGGCATCGCAGATTTCCTTGGTGAACCGCTTGGACGCCTCAAGCATCGCAGCCGCCTTGCCCGGCCCGAACACCAGGATGCCGGCACTGCGCAGATCGTCGGCCACGCCGGCGGCCAGCGGTGCCTCGGGGCCGATGATCACGAAGTCCACGGCGTTTTCTTCGGCGAACTGCACCACGGCGGCGCCGTCCAGGATATCCAGCGCGGCGCAATCGGCGATCATCGCGATCCCCGCATTGCCGGGCGCCACGATCAGGCGGTCGCATTTCGGGTTCTGCATGACGGCCCAGGCGATGGCATGTTCGCGCCCGCCGCTGCCCAGAATGAGAATGTTCATGTCGCCCCCGCTTTTCCTCTGGTTGCGGGCGTTCTAGGGTGGGCGGGCAGAGTTCACAAGGTATCCTGATGTCCGACCTGATCGACGATCCCGCGCCGGGGCAGAACGCCCATGAATACACCGTCTCGGAAATCTCGGGCGCGGTGAAACGGGTGATCGAGGGCGAATTCGGCCGCGTCCGGGTGCGCGGCGAGGTGGGGCGCGTGTTCAAGGCGCGCTCGGGGCATCTGTATTTCGATATCAAGGACGACCGCAGCGTTCTGGCCTCGGTCACCTGGAAGGGGCAGGTGGCGGCGCTTGGCACCCTGCCGGAAGAGGGGATGGAGGTTGTTGCCACGGGGCAGCTTACCACCTTCGGGTCGCAGTCGAAGTACCAGCTCACGGTGGACGATCTGCGCCCGGCGGGTGTGGGCGCGCTGATGGCGATGCTGGAAAAGCGCAAGAAGGCCCTGGCCGCCGAGGGGCTGTTCGACGAATCGCGCAAGCAGGCGCTGCCCTTCCTGCCCGAGGTGATCGGCGTGGTGACATCGCCCAGCGGTGCGGTGATCCGCGACATCCTGCACCGGCTGCGTGAGAGGTTTCCGCGTCGGGTTCTGGTCTGGCCGGTGGCGGTGCAGGGCAAGGATTGCGCGCCCCAGGTGGCGCGGGCGATTCGCGGTTTCAACGCGCTCAGCCCCGGTGGCGCCTTGCCCCGGCCCGACCTGATCATCGTGGCCCGGGGCGGGGGCAGCATTGAGGATCTCTGGGGCTTCAACGAAGAAGTCGTGGCCCGCGCCGCCGCCGAAAGCGAGATTCCCCTGATTTCGGCCGTGGGCCATGAAACCGACACGACGCTGATCGATTTCGTGTCCGACAAGCGCGCGCCCACCCCCACGGCGGCGGCGGAACTGGCGGTGCCGGTGCGGGCCGATCTGCTGGCCTGGGTCACGGGGCAGGGGGCGCGGCTGACGGCGGCCCCCACCCGCGACCTGGCCCAGAAGGGCCAGCGGCTGCGCGATGTGGCGCGGGCCTTGCCCCGGCTCGATTCGCTTCTGGCGCCTGCGCGCCAGCGGCTTGACCTGGCGGGCGCGCGGCTGCCCGCCGCGTTGACCCGCGCCACCCAGGATGCGCGCGGACGGCTGACCGAGGCGGCGGCGGTGATGCGCCCGCGCACGCTGCGCGCCCGGATCGAGGGCGAAGGCACCCGGATGAACAGCCTGGCCGCTCGCCTTCCCCCGGGCCTCTCGCGCGCGCTGGCGGTTCAGCGTGACCGGCTGGATCAGCGCAGTGGCCGCCTTTCGCCCCAGCCCATCGGGCGGGCCGTCGATTCGGGCCGCCGCGATCTGGATCGGCTGGCCCAGCGGCTGCACCGCGCCTTCAACGACAAGACCGAGACGGCGCGCGGGCGGCTGGACGCGCTGGAGCGGTTGCGCCAGACGCTGGGCTACGAGGCGACGCTGCAACGGGGCTATGCCGTGGTGCTGAGCGGCGATGACGTGATCACCACCGCTAAGGCGGCGGCCCAGGCCACCAGCCTGACGATCCGTTTCGGTGATGGCGATTTCCCCATCGGCGGCGCCGCCCCGGCCACGCGGCGGCGCAAGCCCAAGCCCCCCAAGGCCCCCCCCGAACAGGGAGAGCTGCTGTGATCCTGCCCCCCTGCACGGCTGCGCCAATCCGGTTGGATGCGGCAGGCAAACCCGGTAAACTTTGGGCCATAACCACAAGGGAGACGGTATGAGACGCCCCATCGTCGGGATCATCGGCAACCAGAACCTTCTGAACGATCAATACCCCGTCACGGCGGGCGGGTTGATGAACTCTGAAGCGATCGCCGAGGTGTCGGGGGCGCTGCCACTGATCATTCCTGCCGATCCGCGCCTTGTTTCCGTGCCCGACCTGATGGCGGCCTGCGACGGTTTCCTGCTGACCGGCGGGCGCCCCAACGTCCACCCTGCCGAATACGGGGAAGAGGAAACCGCCGCCCACGGCGCCTTCGACCGGGCCCGCGACGCCATCACCCTGCCGCTTGTGCGGGCCTGCGTTGAAAGCGGTCAGCCGTTCCTGGCCATCTGCCGCGGTTTCCAGGAGGTGAACGTGGCCATGGGCGGCACCCTTGATCCGGAAATCCGCGATCTGCCGGGGCGCGACAATCACCGCATGCCCCCCGACGGCACCATCGAAGAGAAATTCGCCCTGCGCCATAGCGTGGAGTTCACCGAGAACGGCGTGTTCCACGGCCTGATGGGCGCGCGACAGGTGATGACCAACACCCTGCACGGGCAGGGCATCCGCACCCCCGGTGCGCGCATCGTGATCGACGGACGCGCGCCCGACACCACGGCCGAGGCTGTCTATATCGAAGGTGCGCCGGGCTATGCGCTGGCGGTGCAGTGGCACCCGGAGTGGAACGCCGCCAACGACCCGGTGTCGCGCCCGCTGTTCACGTCTTTCGGCGCTGCGGCGGCGGAATGGGCGGCGGGGCGGCGCGCGCCCATGGCCCGGGCCTCATAGGCTTCGCGCCATCCGGAAATTCTCAAGCATGACACCGTCGCGCTGTACCTGCTGGGCGGCGACCTCGTGCCAGCCGTGTTTCAGGAAGAACCGCCGCGCCAGGTGGCTTGCGTCGGTCGTCAGGTGACGCAGCCCAAGGCGGCGCGCCTGTTCCAGTGTCCGGTCCAGCAACCTCACCGCCAGCCCACTGCGCCGCAGGTCGGGGTGGACGAAGGCAAAATCTAGGTAACCGTCGCCGCGCAGCGACATGAAGCCGACGATCCCGCCCGCCTGCTGGGCGACAGTGGTGTGCATTGCGGCAAGCCGGCTGTGCCAGGCGTCGCCCATGGGCCCCGACCCGGCCCAGGCGGCACGCTGTGCGGCGTCGTAATGGGGGCTGGTTCCGGCGTGGATGGCCAGGCGGAACAGGGCGAAACACCCCGTGGCGTCGTCGGGTCGATAGGGGCGCAGGACGATGTCCGGCCATTGTTGCTGTTGCGTCATGTGACTGCGGCGCGCACCTTGTATTCGGGGCGATCCCAGTGGTTGCCCTCCATCACCTCGGCCAGGTGGTTCACCGCGCCGTCAACGTCGTCGGCGTCGATGTAAAGCGGGGTGAAACCGAAGCGCAGGATGTCGGGGGCGCGGAAATCGCCGATCACGCCGCGCGCGATCAGGGCCTGCATGATGGCGTATCCCTCGGGGTGGCGGAACGAAACCTGGCTGCCGCGTTGCGCCGCCACGCGGGGCGAGGCAAGCGTCAGGTCGGGGCAGCGCGCCTCGACACCTTCGATGAACCTCTCGCACAGCTCGACCGAGCGGTCGCGCAGGGCCTGCATGTCGACACTGTCCCAGATGTCCAGCGCGGCGTCCAGCGCCGCCATCTGGATCACCGGCGGGGTGCCGACGCGCATCCGTTCGATCCCCGGACCAGGGCGGTAATCGGGGTCGAAGGCGAAGGGCGCATCATGGCCCAGCCAGCCCGACAGCACCGGTTCGACTGCCCCGGCGTGCTGCGGCGCCACATGGATGAAGGCCGGTCCGCCGGGGCCCGAGTTGAGGTATTTATAGGTGCAGCCCACCGCGAAATCGGCGCCGCACCCCGCCAGGTCAAGGGGCAGGGCGCCGGCCGAATGGGCCAGGTCCCAGATCACCAGCGCACCCGCCGCATGGGCGCGGGCGGTCAGGTCGGCCATGTCGTGCATCCGCCCGGTACGGTAATCGACGTGGGTCAGCATCAGCACGGCGACATCTTCGCCGATGGCATCGGCCACATCCTCGGGCGCGGGGGTGCGCAGTTCGTGCCCCTTGTCCAGCGCGCGGATCAACCCGTTCGCCATGTAAAGATCGGTCGGGAAATTGCCGCTGTCGCTGACGATCACCCGACGATCGGGGCGCAGCGACAGGGCCGCGGCCAGCGCCTGGAACACCTTGATCGACAGGGTGTCGCCCAGAACCACGCTGCCCTCGGGCGCGCCGATCAGCCGTGCGATCCGGTCGCCCATGGCGCTGGGGGCGGCCATCCACCCGGCCTTGTTCCACCCGGTGATCAGCATCTGCCCCCACTGCGCCGTCATCATTTCGGCCACCCGTTCGGGCGCGGCCAGGGGCAGCGGCCCAAGCGAGTTGCCGTCAAGATAGATCACCCCGTCGGGCAGGTGGAACATGGCCTTGGTGGCTGCGAAATCCGTCATCTTGGTCCTTTCAGATCTGGCCGCCCGAAATCTCGATGGCCTGGCCATTTACACTGCCCGATCCCGGCCCGCAAAGCCAGAGCGCGGCCTCGGCAACCTCGCTCACCGTGACCAGCCGCTTGTGGGGGTTGGTGTCGGTCATCAGGGCGGTGGCCTGGGCGGCAGAGAGGCCCGCGCGCGACTGGATCGCGGCGGCGTTGCGGCTGACGATATCGGTGTCGACGTAGCCGGGGCAAAGCGCGTTGAAGGTGATCGGCCCGCCGGCGTGATCGGCGGCCAGCGCCCGGATCAGTCCGACAACCCCGTGCTTTGACGCGGTATAGGCCGAGGCGCCCTTCAACCCCTTCAGCCCGGCAACCGAGGACACGGCAATCACCCGCCCCCAATCCTCCCCCCGCATCGAGCGCAGGGCGGCGCGGATCGTCAGGAAGGCGCCGTCAAGGTTGGTGGCCATGATCGACCGCCAGAAGGCCATGTCGGTCTTGTGCAGGGCGCGGCCCTCGGCGATTCCGGCGTTGGCAATGCAGATCGCCAGCGGCCCCCGTGCGGCGACGGCCCGATCAATCGCACCGTCCAGCGCCGTTTCATCGGTGACATCGGCCACCAGCGGGTGCAGGCCGTAAAGTTCGCCCGCCCGATCCAGCGGGGCGCTGCGCCGTCCGGTGATGGTGACAACGGCGCCTTCGGCGGCCAGCGCGCGGGCGATGGCAAGGCCGATACCGCTGCCCCCGCCAGTGACAAGCGCATGTTTTCCCGTCAAGCTCATGGTCAAAGGATGCGGCGCGTCATGGGCCAAGGCAAGGGGGCATTGCCCGCTCAGACGCCGATTTTCGGGCCGAGGCAGACCATGGGCTCATCGCTTTGGCGCGCCTCGTAAAGGGCGGTTTGCGGATCGTCGCCCTGGAAGATCGCGCGCAAGCCGCCCGTATCGCGGAAGAAGGTCCAGCACTGCGGGCCGGTGCCGTCTTCGTATTCAAAGCAGATCTGCGCGCCGGATGGGTACCAGCTGCCTTCCTTGCAATCGCCATCCAGGAACGACCAGCGCACCTTGCGGCCGGGCAGGTATTCCTCGACCCCGTAGGACAGGCCGCCCGCCTCGAAGAACAGGGTCTTGCCCTGGGTATAGGCATCGAATTCGGCCGCGGTCATCGGGGCCTGCGCGCTGGCGACTCCGGTGAAGAGGGCGAGAAAGGCAAGGGGCAGAAGCTGTTTCATGGTGTCAGCCTGCCACAGGCAAAGTCGCGCGAAAAGTGGCAGCTTGGGGCAATGCGGGGAAAGCCGCTCACATCTGTGTCAGGCGGCGGTTCCGGCGGGCGGGCGGCGCCATTTCGCGGCGCGCTTGTCCATTATGCGCGACCAGGCGCGCGGGTAAAGCGCGATCAGCGCCATCACCGGAAGCGAGCGGGGCAGCATCGGTACATCGCCAAGCTCAAGCGTGGCATAGGGCTTCGTGGGGTGGGCGTGATGATCGGAATGGCGCGGCGCGTTGAGCATCATCGCGCCCGAATACCAATGGGGCGCGTTCCAGCTGTGGTGCGGGCCGACAGGCTCCAGCCGGGTGGGATCAATGCGGCGGCGCACCAGGCCGTAGTGTTGCACGTAATCCGACATCAGCAGTTGCAGCTGGGCAAAACCCGCCAGCAAGACGAACCAGAGCAGCCCGAAAAGCCCCCCCAGTACCAGGGCCAGCCCGGCAAAGCCGACCGCCCCCAGGATGTAGGTGACATAGGGGTGATGCAGGGCGGCGAAACGCAGGTTGCGCCGTGCCAGCAGGGCGGTTTCCATGTCGCGCCCGGCGGCGAAGCCTTCGGGCCAGGCGCGGGCCACGAAGGCGTAATAGGATTCGCCCAGTTGCGCGGTGTTCGGATCGTCGTGCGATCCGACAAAGCGGTGGTGGACCTTGGGATGGGCCGAGGTGTGATGCCCGAACAGAAGCGAGATGTAGATCCATTTGCCAAGCCGGAACAGCCAGCGGTTGCTGCGGTGAATCAGCTCGTGCGCATTGGAATTGCTGACCTGGCCCAGCCAGACCCCAACCCCCAGAAACACCCCGGCATGTTCGAGTGGTGACAGGACGCTGCCGCGCCCGAGGGCGTAGACGGCCGAAAACAGCAGGGCAAAGTGAAACCCGCCCAGAACCACCGAAAGCCCGTCCCCCGCCGGAAATTCGCACCCCGCGCTGGCATCGCGGGCCACCAGATGGTCAAGCGTGCCGGCAAGCAGCGTCATGCAGAACAGCCCCAGCCACAGCGCAGGCCCGCCCAGCAGGGTGCCCGCCAGAAGAAGGACGGCGGGCAGAAGCGTCGCGATGGCGAAAAGGCGGGTCGGTCCGGGCATCATGGGCCACATCCTGAGACAGATTCCGTGAAGTATCGCTGAACATGATGGCGCAAATTTGGCCGCCTGTCAGGTTTGCCGGGCCTTGTTGCGGGCACGGGGTGTCGCATTTGACATGGGCCATCGGGATTGGAAACGCTAGGGTGGCGGCAGGAATCTGGAAAGGCAGGACGCGACATGGCACTGGACGACCGCAAGGGTGTTTGGAAATCCGGCAAGGGCAGGGGGCGCAAGACGCCGAAGGGGCGGCAACTGGACGATGGCGCGCTGGCCCGCCTGCACGAGATCCTGGGCGACCGGCCGCGTCGGCGCGATCTGCTGATCGAACATCTGCACCTGATCCAGGATGCCGAGGGCTGTCTTTCGGCGCCGCTTTTGCGTGCCCTGGCCGAGGAAATGCGCCTGTCGATGGCCGAGGTGCAGGAGGTGGCAAGCTTCTATGCCCATTTCGATGTGGTGAAAGAGGGCGAGACGCCGCCGCCGGCCCTGACGATCCGGGTCTGTGATTCGCTGTCCTGTGAACTGGCCGGGGCGCAGGCGCTGAAATCGGCGCTGGAGCAGGGGCTTGATCCGGCGACGGTGCGGGTGCTGCGCGCGCCCTGCATGGGGCGCTGCGATACGGCGCCTGCGGTCGAGCTTGGCCACAACCACATCGACCGCGCAACGCCCGAAAAGGTGCGGGCCGCCATCGAAAGCGAGGATACGCACTGTCATATTCCCGACTATCAGGCCTATGAATCCTATGTATCCGACGGCGGATATAGCACTTTTGCAACATTGCGCGAGAGTGGTGACTGGGAAGCGGTGCAGGACAAGCTCTTGCAATCGGGCCTTCGGGGGCTGGGTGGTGCCGGCTTTCCCTCGGGCAAGAAATGGGGCTTCGTGCGGGCCAACGCCGGGCCGCGCTATCTGGCCGTGAACGGCGATGAGGGCGAGCCGGGCACCTTCAAGGACAGGTTCTATCTTGAGCGCAGACCGCATCTTTTCCTGGAAGGTATGCTGATCGCCGCCTGGGCCGTCGAGGCGGAGACCTGCTTCATCTACATGCGCGATGAATACCCCGCGGTTCTTGAAATCCTGCGCCGCGAGATTGCCGCGCTAGAATCCGCGGGCCTTGTGGCGCCCGGGTATATCGACCTGCGCCGTGGCGCCGGCGCCTATATCTGCGGCGAGGAAAGCGCCATGATCGAAAGCATCGAGGGCAAGCGCGGGCTGCCGCGCCATCGCCCGCCCTATGTCGCGCAGGTGGGCATCTTCGGCCGTCCGACCCTGGTGCACAACGTCGAAACCCTGCACTGGGTGGCGCGGATCTGCCGTGAAGGGCCGGGCATCCTGTCGTCGGTGGAAAGGAACGGGCGCAAGGGGCTGCGCAGCTTTTCGGTTTCGGGGCGGGTGGCCAGCCCCGGGGTCTATCTTCTGCCGGCCGGATCGACGATCCGCGACATCATCGCCGAGGCAGGCGGCATGGCCGAAGGGCATGTGTTCAAGGCCTATCAGCCCGGTGGCCCGTCTTCGGGGCTTCTGCCCGCCAGCGTCGATGACGTGCCGCTGGATTTCGACACGCTGCAACCCCTGGGCAGCTTCATCGGCTCGGCCGCCGTGGTCGTCCTGTCGGACGCCGACAGCGCAAGGGATGCCGCGCTGAACATGCTGCGCTTTTTCGAGGATGAAAGCTGTGGCCAATGCACGCCCTGCCGGGTCGGCTGTGAAAAGGCGGTCAAGCTGATGGAGGCGGAAACCTGGGATACCGCCCTGCTTGAGGATCTGTGCGAGGCGATGGCCGATGCGTCGATCTGCGGGCTGGGACAGGCGGCGCCCAATCCGATCCGCCTGACCATGGCGCATTTCCCGGAAGAAATCGGCGGCACGGGCGCCAGGGGCTAGGGGGCGGCGAAGGTGGCAAGGGTAAGGGGTATCGCCTTGAATTCCTTTGCCTTTCCCGGCCCGCGCATCTGGATCGGCTTGGTCAGCCAGTCGATCCAGCGCATTCGGTGGCACCAGGCGCGCGCCGCCTCCCAGACATGGGCGGGGTCTTCGGCGCGATAGGTTTCGATCGCGGCGGCCATTTCGGGCGTCATGCCGCGCCCCACGGTCAGCCCGTTGAAGACGAACATCACCAGGTCCATCGCGTGGCCCTTGGGTGTGTTACGCCGGGGCGCATAGCGTTCGAGATCGAGAAAGGTGATCTTTTCGCCGTCCCAGCAGATATCCTTCAGCGACGGCCGCCCGTGGCTCAGCCCCCGGCGATGCAGGTCGGCCAGCGCGCGGGCGGCGGCGCGGAAGGCGGGCAGATGCGCCGCGTCGTCGGTCATCAGGGTGTGAAGCGGTCGGCCCGAGTCGGCCATGGCAAAGAACTCCGGCCCCTCGGCCAGGATGCGCGGGGCAGGGGCGCCCAAGGCCGCCCATTCGTGCAGGGCGGCACGCTCGGCCTCGAAGGCGCGGGCGGAATCGCCCTTCTGCAGCCGGCGCACCGGGCCCAGCCTTTCGCGCCGCTTCAGCCAGATCGTCTTGCCGTCATGGATGATGTGCTGCACCCGGTCGGGGTTTTCGGCCAGCGCGGCCAGGATCGCGGAGTTCAGATCGGGCGGTGTCATGGGCGGGATATAGGGTGCGGCGCGCGCGCTGACAAACCCCCGCCCTTCCATCCGGCGCCCAACTGCCCTAACTGATGGGCAAGGGTTGCGAAAAGGGCCGCCGATGTCATTCTTCAACAAGCTGAAGAGCAAGTTGTTCAAGAGTTCCTCGAAGCTGGAGGAAGGTGTGGACGCCATCGTGGGCGACGCGACGGCGGAAGACACCGCGCCGCCCGCCGCCGCAGCCGAGCCTTCGCCGCCCCCCCCGCCGACGCCGGAGCCCGAGCGCGCACCCCCGGCCGCCGCACCCCCGGCGCCGGAACCTGAGGCAAAACCCGGCCTGTTGAACCGCCTTGTCGGGCGCGCGCCCGATGCGAATGTCGCCCGCCGCGCCTTGGACGACGACATGCTGGAGCAGTTGGAAGAACTGCTGATCACCGCCGACATGGGTGTGCAGACCGCCACCCGCGTCACCGCCAACATGGCCGAGGGCCGGTTCGGCAAGCGGATGTCGTCGGGCGAGATCCGCGCGCTGATGGCGCAGGAGATCGCCCGCATCATGGAGCCCGTCGCCCGGCCAATGCCGCTTTATCCGAACCGCCCGCAGGTCGTGCTGGTGGTGGGGGTCAACGGGTCGGGCAAGACGACGACCATCGGCAAGCTGGCCAGCCAGTTTCGCGCCGCCGGCAAATCGGTGGTGATCGCGGCGGGCGACACCTTCCGCGCGGCGGCGGTGGAACAGTTGCAGGTCTGGGGCGAACGCGCCGGCGTTCCGGTTCTGACGGCGCCCGAAGGCTCGGACCCGGCGTCGCTGGCCTTCGACGCGATGACCAAGGCCGAAGCCTCGGGGGCCGACCTTCTTCTGATCGACACGGCCGGGCGGCTGCACAACCGCGCCGACTTGATGGAAGAACTGAGCAAGATCGTCCGCGTGATCCGCAAGAAAGACCCTTCGGCGCCCCATAACACCCTGCTGGTGCTGGATGCGACCACCGGCCAGAACGCCCTGCAACAGGTGGAAATCTTCCAGAAGCTGGCCGATGTCAGCGGCCTGGTGATGACCAAGCTGGACGGCACGGCGCGCGGTGGCGTCCTTGTCGCGCTGGCCGACCGCTTCGGCCTGCCGATCCACGCCATCGGGGTTGGCGAACAGATCGACGATCTTTCCCCCTTCGACCCCGAGGAATTTGCCGTGGCCCTGACCGGCGCCGCGGTCTGAGGGATGACCGCTCAGGTTTCGAGCTGTCGCAGCGCCCAGAGCACCGCGACACAGATCACCGTGGCGATGACGGCCAGCGGCACCTGTCCGGCCCCGCAGGCCAGCCCGATTGCCCCCGCCAGCCACATGCCCGCCCCCGTGGTCAGGTTGTGGACCTTCGCGCCCTGGGTAAAGATCGCCCCGGCCGCAAGGAAGGCGACACCGGCGGTCACCGCCTCGATCAGGCGAAGCGGATCGACACGCAGTTCGGCATCGGCCCCGAAGGGCAGTGTGGCGATGCTTTGCGAGATGATGACAAACAGGCAGGCGGCCAGGGCGATCAGGATATGCGTGCGCAGCCCCGCCGCCTTCGAACGCAGCTCGCGTTCATACCCGATGGCGCCCCCCAGGATCACCGCCACCACCAGCCGCAGCGTGGCCACATCCACCGGCACGGTGCTGAATGTGCCTGTCAGATCGTTCAGGATGTTGTCAAACATGCGCCCTCGATTGCCGGTTGTTCCAGGGCCAACGCCTGAACCGCCCCGGGGGTTTCGCGGATGAGCGATTGGTTGCTGGCCATGGAGGGCACGGCCGCGGGGCACCAGCTTGCCCTGGCGCTGGCGCTGACGGCGGCGGTGCTGCATGCGGTCTTCGGCGCGTTGCAGAAGGGCATGCACGACCCATGGCTGACGCGCGGGGTGATCGACGCCTTCATCTTCCTCTTCGCGCTGCCCATCGCGCTTTTCGCCGTGCCCTGGCCCGAGGGCACCCAGTGGCTGTTGCTGGGGGGCGCGCTGCTGATCCATTTCGTCTACAAGGTGGGGATGGCGCTGGCCTATTCGCGCGGCGCCTTCACGGTGGTCTATCCCGTGGTGCGGGGCACCGGGCCGCTTTTCACCGTCATCGGCGCCTGGCTGATCTTCGGTGAAACCTTCGCGCCGATGCAGTGGGTGGGGGTGGCGGTTCTTCTGGCCGGAATCTTCGGGCTGGCGGTTTACAACCTGATCTTCATCGACCTGCAGCGCGATACCCTGGTGCCCGCCCTGTGGATCGCGCTGGCCACCGGCGGTTTGGTGGCCATCTATACCACTTACGACGCCTACGGCATCCGCGCGACGCCCGATCCCTTCACCTTCCTGGCCTGGTTCTTCGTGATCACGGCCATGGATTTTCCGCTGATCGGCTATCTGCGCTATCGCAGCCTGTCCCCGCGTCCGGCGCTGCGCCCGCTGTTGTCGCGGGGGGCCATCGGTGCGGTCATCGCCTTCGGCAGCTTCGGGTCGGTCATGCTGGCCACCCGGCTGGACAAGGTGGGCGAGGCGGCGGTGCTGCGCGAAACCTCGACGGTCTTCGCCGCCCTGATCGGCTGGCTCGTGCTGGGCGAAACGGTGGGACCGCGCCGGATGGCACTGATGGCATTGATCGCAGTCGGTGCCGTGATAGTAGAAATGGGAGGCTGACCGGAGACCATGATGCAAGAAAAATCCATCCCCGCATGGGCAAAATCGGCGCTGGAACTGGGGCCTGTGCTGTTGTTCTTCGCCGGCTACCTGATGTTGCGCGACCGGACCTTCACCATCGGGGGCACCGATTATTCCGGCTTCATCGTGATCACGGCGGCCTTCGTGCCGCTGATCGCGCTCAGCAGCTTCATCCTCTGGCGCCTGACCGGCAAGCTCAGCAAGATGCAGCTTCTGACTTTGGTCCTGGTGGTCGTCTTCGGGGGGCTGACCGTCTGGTTCAACGACGAACGCTTCTTCAAGATGAAGCCGACGCTGATCTACCTGATCTTCGGGGCGATCCTGGGGGTCGGGTTGCTGCGCGGCGAATCCTACCTGCGGGTGCTGATGGACGAGATGATCCCGCTGGAGCGGGAAGGCTGGATGATCCTGACCAAGCGGTTCATGCTGTTCTTCTTCGGCCTGGCCATCGCGAACGAGGTGATCTGGCGCACGATGTCCACCGACGCCTGGGTGAACTTCAAGACCTTCGGCCTGACCGCGGCGATGTTCGGTTTCTTCATGCTGCAAGGCAAGCTGTTCGAAACCTACAAGACGCGCGAGAAATAGGCACAGGCGCCTGCGGCGAGCGGGGAGGGGGCTGTCTGCCCCCGGCCCGTTCCGGGCCCCCCCGAGGATATTTCACGACCAAAGATGGAAAGTGGCCCATCCGCGCGGGGATGAGCCACCATCTTCGGTCACGATCATCGGCTTCCCAGCCTGTCCCGGACCCCGAGAATGGCATGATAAACCTTGCATTAAGGTTAACCGTTCCATCTTTGGTCTGAAAATATCCTCGGGGGGCTGGCGCAGCCAGCGGGGGGCAGACAGCCCCCCTCTGACGGCGCCAAGTGGATCAGCGTTTGAAGAGGTTGCCCTGGGCCTTCCTGTCGGATTGCAGGTCGGACCGTTTTTCGGCCGCGACCGCGCGTCCTGCGCTCACGCCCGGCCGGGCGGCGACTGTTTCCAGCCAGCGGGCCATGTGGGGTTTGTCCTCCAGTGTCTGCTGCTGGCCTTCCCAGAGCGATGCCCAGGGCCAGATCGCCATGTCGGCGATCGAAAAGAAGTCGCCGGCGACGAATTCGCTTTTCGCAAGCTGACGGTCAAGCACGCCGTAGAGGCGGCCCGTCTCGGCGCGATAGCGGTCTTTTGCGTAGGGCAGGTCATGGGGTGGGTCCATGGCCGGGGCGTATTTCAGGAAATGGTGCGCCTGGCCCGCCATGGGCCCAAGCCCGCCCATCTGCCACATCAGCCACTGGTCCACCGCCACGCGGTCGCGTTCCGTATCCCCGCAGAAGCGGCCCGTCTTGCGGGCGAGGTATTGCAGGATCGCGCCGGATTCGAAGATCGAGATCGGCGCACCGTCGGGGCCGTCGGGGTCGGTGATGGCGGGCATCCGGTTATTGGGCGCGATCTTCAGGAATTCGGGATCGAACTGCGCGCCGGCGCCGATGTCGATCAGCGTCACGTCGTAGGGCAGGCCCATTTCTTCAAGGGCTATGCTGACCTTCCAGCCGTTGGGCGTGGGCCAGTAGAAAAGATCGATTGGTTTGGACATTGGTTTCTCCGTTCGTCTGCCCTGACACTGGGGTGGACGGGCCCGGCGTGCAAGGGCGGCGCGCCGGGGGCTGTGCGCTTGACCGTCGCGGGGCGGGGCGCTATGGCTGGCGCCATCGTGGCGATTTGTTCACCGGATTGCGGGCCACGTTAAAAATTCCGCTAAAGAGGTCGGGACAAATGCCCCCGGCGCTTTGACGGTGGGGGTTTTTGTACGAGGGGCACCCATGACGAAAGACTGGAACACCCGCACCAAACTGGTGCATTCCGGAACCCGGCGCAGCCAGTATGGCGAAGTGTCGGAAGCGATCTTCCTGACACAGGGCTTTGTCTACGACAGCGCCGAACAGGCCGAGCAGCGGTTCCTGAAGTCGGGCGAGGATGAGTTCATCTATGCCCGCTACGGCAACCCCACGGTGCGGATGTTCGAAGAACGCATCGCCGCGCTTGAAGGGGCCGAGGATGCCTTTGCCACTGCCAGCGGCATGGCCGCCGTCAGCGGGGCGCTGACCGCGATGCTGAAGGCCGGCGATCACGTGGTCAGCAGCCGGGCGCTTTTCGGCTCGTGCCTGTACATCCTCGAGGATGTGCTGGCCCGCTTCGGGGTTGAGATCACCCTTGTCGATGGCACCGATCTTGACGCCTGGCGCGCCGCTGTCCGCCCCGATACCCGGGCCG
This sequence comes from Oceaniglobus trochenteri, assembly GCF_020529025.1. GTDB lineage: Bacteria > Pseudomonadota > Alphaproteobacteria > Rhodobacterales > Rhodobacteraceae > Oceaniglobus > Oceaniglobus trochenteri. Next base: position 264,594 of record NZ_JACNMM010000002.1, on the reverse strand, counting down.
TGTTCCTGGAATCCATCAGCAACCCGACGCTGGAGGTGATCGATCTGGAAGAGGTGGCGAAGATCGCCCATGGCGTGGGGGCCACGGTGGTGGTCGACAATGTCTTCGCCACCCCGATCTGGAGCCGTGCGCTGGAACTGGGTGCCGATGTCGTCGTCTATTCCACCACCAAGCATATCGACGGGCAGGGGCGTTGCCTTGGGGGCGTCATCCTGGGCACCCGCGAATTCATCCGCAAGACGGTGGAGCCCTACGTCAAGCATACCGGCGGCGCGATGTCGCCCTTCAACGCCTGGGTGATGCTGAAGGGCATGGAAACCCTGGATCTGCGCGTGCGCGCCATGACCGATGGTGCGACGAAGATCGCCGCCGCGCTGGACGGGCACGGGAAACTGGCGCGGGTCATCTTCCCGCATCTGCCCGACCATCCCCAGCATGACGTGGCCCTGCGGATGATGGAGAAGGGCGGCACCGTTCTGTCGATCGACATAGCGGGCGGGCAGGCGGCGGCCTTCCGGTTTCTCAATGCGCTGAAGATCATGACCATTTCCAACAACCTTGGCGATGCGAAATCCATCGTCACCCATCCCGCCACGACAACCCACCAGCGGCTGAGCGAAGAACAGCGCGCGACCCTTGGCATCACGCCGGGGCTGGTTCGGCTGTCGGTGGGTATCGAGGATGCCGATGATCTGCTGGCGGATATACTCGGGGCGCTGGATGCGGTTTGACGGGCGCATCGCCCTGTCGGCCGCCGGCCCGAGTGCGGGTTTGAACAGCGGTCGTGCGCCCGGCTGCGAAATGCGCTAGAACCTGTGGCAGGGCGGCGGTATCCGGTGCCGTCCGTCCCACCCTCTGTAGAGGCCGCCCATGAACGTTCACACTCCGCCCGGTGAATCCGAACGCGAAGATGCCGCAGAGGCCCTGAGGGTGCTGCGCGAATGGGCGGGGCGGTCGACTCCGGCCGAGATCGCCGCGCTGGACCCGGCCATCGCCGACCTGGCGCCAAGCCAGGCTGGCGCCACGACCGGCCTTTCGCGGGACTATCCTGCCGAGTTTCGCACCGATCCGGCCTATCTGGCCAGCCTGCCCGATCTTCAGAACGGCCCCGCCGCCCTGATCCGGGGGGCGCAGCGCCAGATCCAGCATGTGGGCATCAGCAACTTCCGCCTGCCGATCCGCTATCGCACCCGCGACGGGGCGCCCCTGATGCTGGAAACCAGCGTCACCGGCACCGTATCGCTTGAGGCGGACAAGAAGGGCATCAACATGTCGCGCATCATGCGCACCTTCTATACCCACGCGGAAAAGACGTTCAGTTTCAACGTGATCGAAGCGGCACTGGACGATTACAAGACCGACCTGGAGAGCTTTGACGCCCGCATCCAGATGCGCCTGTCCTTTCCCATGGCGCTGGGTTCGCTGCGGTCGGGGCTGGCGGGATACCAGTATTACGATATCGCGCTGGAACTGGTGGAGCAGGGCGGGGTACGCCAGCAGATCCTGCACCTTGATTACGTCTATTCCTCGACCTGCCCCTGTTCGCTGGAGCTGGCCGAACATGCCCGCCAGAACCGCGGGCAACTGGCGACGCCCCATTCCCAGCGCTCGGTCGCGCGGGTTTCGGTGGTGGTGCGCGACAGTGCCCCCTGTCTCTGGTTCGAAGACCTGATCGACCTGTGCCGCGCCGCAGTGCCGACGGAAACCCAGGTCATGGTCAAGCGCGAGGACGAACAGGCCTTTGCCGAGCTGAACGCCGCCAATCCGATCTTCGTGGAAGACGCCGCGCGCCTGTTTGCCGAAAGGTTGCAGGGGGATTCGCGGGTCGGGGATTACCGTATCGTGGCCAGCCACCAGGAAAGCCTGCACAGCCACGATGCCGTCTCTGTCCTGACCGAGGGGCCGACCTTCGCGCAGGCCAGCCTTGATCCGCGCCTGTTCTCCAGCCTTGTCCACGGCGGGTGACGCGCCCGTCATGACCTGTCGTTTTCGTGCTGCACCTGCACCCTGGCCTCTGCGCCTCCGGTTGACAGTTTCGCGCCATCTGGCCAAGCCTTTGCCATGATCGACCCGCGCCCTGTTGGATATGTGATCGGCCTGCTTGTGGCTGCCCTTGGCGCAACCATGGTCGTGCCCCTGATGGTTGATCTTGCCGCGGGCAACGGCCATTGGCCCGCATTTCTTGAGGCGGCTGTGATCGTGTCGCTGACCGGCGGGTTGATCGCGCTGGCCTGTTCCAATGGCGTTGTCGAACGGATCTCGATTCAGCAGACCTTCCTTCTGACCGTCGGGGTCTGGGTCATGCTGCCGATTTTCGGATCGCTGCCCTTCGTGCTGGGCGCCACGGGGGCCAGCCTGACGGATGCGATGTTCGAGGCGATGTCGGGCCTGACCACCACCGGATCGACAGTGTTCACCGGGCTTGATTCCCTGCCGCGGGGGCTTTTGCTGTGGCGTTCGATGTTGCAGTGGTTCGGCGGGATCGGGATCATCGTCGTGGCCATGGTCTTCATGCCCGAACTGCGGGTGGGCGGGATGCAGATCTTCCGCTCCGAGGCTTTCGATACCATGGGCAAGATCCTGCCCCGCGCCGCCGAGATCGCGGCCCAGATCAGCTGGATCTACGTCGCGCTGACCTTCATCTGCTTTCTCTGCTACCTGGCGCTGGGTCTGCCCAGCTTCGAGGCGATCAACCACGCGCTTACCACGCTGTCGACCGGCGGCTTCTCGACCACCGACCGATCCTTCGGGGCCTTCCAGGGCGCACCGGAATACGCCGCCTCGATCTTCATGATCCTCGCGAGCATGCCTTTCGTGCGCTACATCCAGCTTATCGCGGGCACCGCCCAGCCCTTCTGGCGCGATTCGCAGATCCGGGCCTTTCTTTCCGTGATCCTTGTCGTCGTGGTGGTGATGAGCATTTTCCAGATGGTGGCCGACGACCGCGACGCCGAGGCGTCGCTGCGCGAGGCGCTGTTCAACGTCACCTCGATCATCTCGGGCACCGGTTATGCCAGCGTCGACTACCAGCTTTGGGGCAGCTTCGCGATGGTGGTCTTCTTTCTGATCGGGCTGGTGGGGGGCTGTGCCGGATCGACCTGCTGTTCGATCAAGATCTTCCGTTATCAGATCCTGCTGGCGGCCATCTATTCGCAGATCCGGCGCATCCACTCGCCCCATGGCATCTTCACGCCGCGCTATGACGGGCGGCCCGTGGGCAGCGATGTCATGAACTCGGTCATTGCCTTCCTGGTGCTGTTCGTGGTGTCGCTGGGGGTGCTTTCGGTGCTTCTGGCCATGACGGGGCTGGATTTCGTCACCTCGCTTTCGGGGGCGGCGACGGCGATTGCCAATATCGGCCCCGGCCTTGGCCCGATCATCGGCCCGGCCGGGACCTTTGCGCCGATCAACGACACCGCCAAGTGGCTGCTGATCGCCGGGATGCTTGTTGGCCGGCTTGAGATCATGGCGGTCTATGTTCTGTTTACCGCGATGTTCTGGAGGGGATGATGAGCGAACGACCGCTGGGGGCGCAGATGTCCCACATGCTGAAGGCGCGGGGCGTCGATACCATTTTCGGGATTCCGGGCGTGCACAACGTCGAGATGTATCGCGGAATCGAAGAGGCCGGGATCACCCATGTGCTGGCCCGTCACGAACAGGGGGCGGGGTTCATGGCCGATGGCTATGCCCGTGCCACGGGTCGGGCGGGGGTGGCCTATGTGATCACCGGGCCGGGCCTTCTGAACGCGATGACGGCCATGGGCCAGGCCTGGTCGGATTCGGTTTCGCTGCTGGTGCTGTCGTCCTGCCTGGATGAAACGGCTTCGGTGCAGGGGCAGTTGCACCAGATGCGCGACCAGGAGGGCGCGGCCGCCACGGTCAGCGACTGGTCGCACACCGCGCGCGACGCCGACGGGGCCTTTGCCCTGATCGACCGGGCGCTGGGCGAATTCGCCACCCTGCGCAAGCGCACGAAACATATCCAGGTGCCGATCGCGGTGCTGGGCGCCTCGGCTGCACCGGCGCCCGATGCCATGCCGCTGGCCCAACCGCCGGTCGCGGCATCGGTGGAGCGTGAAGCGGCGTTGCTGGCCGCGGCCAAGCGGCCGCTCTTCATCTTCGGGGGGGGCGCGGCGGGGGCGTCGGATGCGGCGCGGGCGCTGTTGCAGCGCACGGGCGCCGCCAGCTTTACCACCTATGCCGGGCGGGGCATCGCCGCGCCGGATGATCCGCTGCATTTCGGCGCCCTGCTGGCCCGCCCCGACAGCGCGCAGGTGATCGCCAGCGCCGATCTGGTGTTGGCGATCGGAACCGAACTGGCCGAGGTCGATCTCTGGCGCGACGTGCTGGGCCATGAGGCACCGATGATCCGTGTCGATATCGACCCGCAAAGCCTGAACGACAGGCACCGGGCGGCCTATCCCGTGCTGTCGGATGCGGGCGGGTTCATGGGGCGGCTGCTGGCCGCCTGCGATGCGCCGCCCGCCACCGGCTGGAGCGGGGCCGAGGTGCGCGAGGCCCGCGCGAAGTGGCGTGCCGAGATCGACGCCGAGCGGCCCGGCATCCTGCCGATCTGCGATGCCCTGCGCGCGGCGCTGCCCGACGACACGATGGTCTATTCCGACATGACCCAGTTCGCCTATGCCGCCAAGGAAATCTGGCCCATGGCGCGGCCCGGCCACTGGCACCACCCCTTCGGCTTCGGCACCTTGGGCTATGCCCTTCCGGCGGCCATCGGTGGCGCGGTCGGGCGGCCCGGCCTGCCGACCGTGGCCATCGCGGGCGACTACGGCTTCCAGTATTCGTTGCAGGAATTGGGAACGGCCGTTGAACTGGGCCTGCCGCTGCCGATCCTGCTGTGGGACAATGGAAAGCTGAAGGAAATCGAAGACGCCATGGTGCGCAGCCAGATCGCGCCCAATGCCGTGGTGGCGCGCAACCCGGATTTCCTGGCGCTGGCCCGGGCCTATGGCGCGGGGGCCGTGGCCCCGGCGACGCTATCGGACCTGCAAGAGGCCGTGGGGGCCGCCCTGAAGGCGGACGGCCCGACCGTCATCCTGATGACGCCGGCGCTTAGCGCCAGCAGCTGACCAGCACCGTCATGTCGGTGGCCATGTCGTTCAGCACGCCGGCCTTCACCGGGCCGGCGCGTTCGGCGGCGGTGGCCGACAGGCCGTTGTCCGACAGGAAACCGGCGATGGTTTCCACATCGACGGCAAAGGATACCTGATCGGGCAGGGCGCGCCCGTCCTTGTCGATGCCGGGAACCAGCATTCCCAGGACCGCGCCGCTGACATCCAGGACCGGGCCGCCCACATCGCCCGGCTGCGCCGCAAGGTCGAGCCGCTTGATCGTCTCTTCGCCGTTCAGGCCGCGCAGATCGGCAAGCGTGCCGAAGGTCAGCGAGGGCGCACCAAGGATGCCCTCGTAGGAATAGCCCGAAAGCACCACATCCGATTGCAGCCGCGGCACGGCGGGCTGGAACCGGGCAAAGGCGCGCGGCGCCAGCGCCTGGTCGGGGGTGAGAAGGGCAAGGCCGCTGTCGGCATCGCTGGCCTTCAGGGTCGCCTCGACCTCTTCGTTCAGGGTGATGCGGCTGCACTGCTGCACGGCGGTGCTGGTGGTCAGGACATGGCCGCGCGGATCGACGTAGAAGCCGCTGAGCGACACTTCGGGGCGGCGCACCTCAAGCCCGGCCAGAAGGTCGATCCGCTGATCCTCGGTCGGGTCGCCCACAAGGTCGTCCATCACCTGGCCGGGAATGGCGGTGAAACTTGCCGTCATCTCGTCGATCACGCGCTGGCGGCGCTTTTCGTCGCCACGCGGCCAGATCAGGGTAAAGCCCTTGACCGTTCCGTCCTTGGTGACCGCCTCGGTCTGGCTGATGAACTCGGCGTTCTCGCCGATCAGGGTGAAGGAACTGCGCCGCTTTTCGCGGGCGCCCTCTTCGGGCACGATCTCAAGGGTCTGCATGATGTCGTAGAGACCGAAAAGCGTGTTCTCGTCGCCCCGCTGGGAAATCAGCAGGACCTTGGGAAATTTCGCGTCCTTGTGGGGACCGTAATGGGCGAAGGGTGGTTCGTAGGTGTCAAACCCCACCATGGCCAGCGGCAGCTTGATCTCGATGCCCGCCACATCGTCGCGCACGGTTTCCATGCCCAGCCCTTCAAGGATGGCATTATAGGCGGCCAGAAGCTCGGTCCGCTGGCGGGTGGTGAGAACGCCGGTCACGTCATAGCCCTTTGCCGCCTGCCATTCGCCCATGCTGGCGCGGGTGCCACGGCCGAAGGCGCCGTCGATGGCAGCGTCGTAGAAACCTTCCCATTGCAGCGCCACCTGCAGCGCGCGGCGTTCTTCGCCGGTCAACTGTGCTTCGCTGCGCCGGGCCTCGGCGGGGGTCTCATCGGCCGGTTCGGCGGGGATGACCGGCAGCGGCTCGGCCGTTTCGGTCAGCGGAGCGGCGGGGGACGGGGTGGCGGGCGTGGCCGGGGCCTGAGCCGCCGCGCCGCCGATGGGCCAGAACTGCGTGCCGAAGGATTGACCGTCGGTGACGAAGCTGTCGCCGGGAATGGCCCCCTGGCTGCGCAGATCACGACGCAGGCGATCGGCCACATCCTCGTCATAGGGGCCGACGACGATGGCGTGCCAGTTGGTCGATCCCAACTGGAAACCCGCCACGTTCGGCAGGCGCCGGGCATAGTCGGACGCGCGTTCCTGGGCGGCCTGCAGACGCGGCTGGGCCTCGACCTGAATCCACGAATTCTGTTGGGCCTGTGCGCCCGCCGCTACGAAGGCGGCCGTTACCACCACAAGACTTCTCATAAATCCGAACATTCTTATCCGCTCAACCCTTGTCAATTTCGCCATTTTCACAGCCGACCTCATGAGAGCGATATCTTGCACGAGGTCAAGAAACATTGAAGAGAGTGGCGGGCGCAATTGACCCTTGTTGCCCATGTGCCTATGCAGAACCCGCTTTTGCCCGCCAGAATTACGAGGCCCACAGTGGACACGCCCCAGAGCTTTCAAGAGATCATCCTGCGCCTGCAGACCTATTGGGCCGCCCGCGGCTGTGCCGTCATGCAGCCCTACGATCTTGAGGTGGGGGCGGGCACCTTCCACCCCGCCACGACGCTGAGGGCGCTTGGCCCCAACCCCTGGGCGGCCGCCTATGTGCAACCTTCGCGCCGCCCCACCGACGGGCGCTATGGCGAAAACCCCAACCGGTTGCAGCATTACTATCAGTTCCAGGTGCTGATCAAACCCTCGCCGCCCGACCTGCAAGAGCTTTACCTCGGCTCGCTTGCGGCCATCGGCATCGACATGGCGCTGCATGACATCCGCTTTGTCGAAGACGACTGGGAATCGCCCACGCTGGGGGCCTGGGGCCTGGGGTGGGAGGTCTGGTGCGATGGCATGGAAGTGTCGCAGTTCACCTATTTCCAGCAGGTCGGCGGGCATGACTGCCGCCCCGTCTCGGGCGAACTGACCTACGGGTTGGAGCGTCTGGCGATGTATATCCTTGGCGTCGATCATGTCATGGACATGCCCTTCAACGCCCCCGATGCGCCGATCCCGCTGACCTATGGCGATGTCTTCCGCCAGACCGAGCAGGAATATTCGCGCTGGAACTTCGACGTCGCCGACACCGACACCCTGCTTCAGCATTTCAAGGATGCCGAGGCCGAATGCCACCGGATCATCGCCCAGGAGGCCGACGATCCGAAATCGGGCAAGCGTATCGTCATGGTGCACCCGGCCTATGACCAGTGCATCAAGGCCAGCCACCTGTTCAACCTGCTGGATGCGCGCGGCGTGATCTCGGTCACCGAACGCCAGGCCTATATCGGCCGGGTGCGCGCGCTGGCCAAGGCCTGTGCCGACGCCTACCTTGAAACGCCGCAGGGGGGCTGGGCCGCATGAGCGCGCAACATTGCCCCGGATCGGAGGCACCATGAATGGCCGCATCATCGGAGGGACCATCGTGATCTCAGCGCTCGTCGCCGGAGCGACGATGTATTACCTTCAGGTCTATGCCTTCTACGACAAGGTTGAATACACCCCGGACGACGTGCAGCTGACCATGCTGGCAACCGACGCACCCGAGGCCATCCTGGCCGAGGATTTCCGCGGCATCGACGCCGACAGTTCGCCCCTGCGGTTCCGCGCCTGTTTCACCACTCCGATGAGCCAGGCCATGCTGACCGAAACCTATGTCACCTACGAAAACGCCCAGCCGCTGACCGCGCCGGGTTGGTTCGACTGTTTCGATGCCGAAACCATCGGCGCGGCGCTGGAAACCGGCGAGGCGATCGCCTTTCTGGGGCAGGAGAACATCGAATACGGTGTCGACCGTGTGGTGGCGGTTTTCGACGATGGCCGCGCCTATGCCTGGCACCAGCTGAACCACTGCGGCGACAAGGAATATGACGGCACCCCCGCCGGGCCGTCCTGTCCGCCGCGCGACTGAACCAATTTCACGAAAAGAACCCTGACATGGCACATCTGCTGATCGAACTGTTTTCCGAGGAAATTCCCGCCCGGATGCAGGCCCGCGCCGCCGAGGACCTGAAGAAACGCATGACCGACGGCCTGGTCGAGGCTGGTCTGACCTATGCCTCGGCCGGGGCCTTCCACACGCCGCGCCGTCTTGCGCTGTCGGTCGAGGGGCTACTGGATGGTGCCCCCGCCAAGCGGGAAGAGCGCAAGGGCCCGCGCGTCGATGCGCCGCAAAAGGCGATCGAGGGTTTCCTGCGCTCGACCGGGCTGACCCGCGAGGATTTGCAGGTGCGCGACGAAAAGAAGGGGCAGGTCTACGTCGCGGTGATCGAAACGCCGGGCCGCCCCGCCGATGCCATCGTCGCCGAGGTGCTGGAGCAGGTGGTGCGCAATTTCCCCTGGCCCAAGTCCATGCGCTGGGGTGCGGGCGATCTGCGCTGGGTGCGGCCGCTGCATTCGATCCTGTGCATCCTTTCGGCCGAGGATGGCCACCGGGTGGTGGACCTTGAAATCGACGGCATCCGCGCGGGCGACACCACGCGCGGTCATCGCTTCCTGGCGCCCGATGCCTTTTCGGTCACCGGTTTTGATGACTACGCGGCCAAGCTGGCGCGCGCCAAGGTGATGCTTTCTGCCCAAGACCGCGCCGATCACATCTGGGCCGATGCCACCACCGCCGCCTTTGCCCAGGGGCTGGAGGTTGTGGAAGACGCCGCGCTTCTGTCCGAGGTGGCCGGCCTGGTGGAATGGCCGGTCGTGCTGATGGGGCGGATCGGCGAGGATTTTCTGCACCTGCCGCCCGAGGTGCTGCAAACCTCAATGCGCGAACATCAGAAGTTCTTCAGCGTTCGCGACCCGAAATCAGGCCAGATTGTTCGATTTGTGACAGTCGCCAACCGCACCACCGCCGATGACGGCGCCACGATCCTGTCGGGCAACCAGAAGGTTCTGTCGGCCCGCCTGTCGGATGCGCGGTTCTTCTGGGACAATGACCTGCGGGTGGCGAAATCCGACCTTGGTGCATGGGCGAAGGCGCTGGAAAACGTCACCTTCCACAACAAGCTGGGCACCCTGGCCGACCGGGTCGCGCGGGTGCAGGCCCTGTCGCGCGAGATCGCGCCGGTGGTGGGGGCCGACCCCGAGCAGGCCGCGCTGGCCGCCGGGCTGGCCAAGGCCGACCTGACCTCGGAAATGGTTTACGAATTCCCCGAACTTCAGGGGCTCATGGGCCGGTATTACATCGCGGCGGCGGGCCACCCCGAAGAGGTGGCGGCCGTGGCGCAGGATCACTATTCGCCGCTGGGCCCGTCCGACGATGTGCCCACCGCGCCGCTTTCGGTAGTGGTCGCCCTGGCCGACAAGCTGGACGTGCTGGCCGGCTTCTGGTCGATCGACGAGAAACCGACCGGCAGCAAAGACCCCTTCGCCCTGCGCCGCGCCGCGCTGGGGGTGATCCGGCTGCTGCTGACCTCGGGCCTTCGAATGCAGCTTACGACCGTTTTGGGCGCCTTGCCCGAAGACAAGGCCGCCGACCTGGTGGCGTTCATCCACGACCGGCTCAAGGTCTACCTGCGCGACCAGGGTATCCGGCATGACGTGATTGACGCCTGCCTGGCCATGCCGGGCAGTGACGACTTCACGCTTTTGGTCAACCGGGCCAATGCCCTGGCCGATTTCCTGAAAACGGACGATGGCGAAAACCTGTTGCAGGGGTTCAAGCGGGCCAACAACATCCTGGCCCAGGCCGAGGCGAAGGATGGTGTCGAATACTCCTATGGGGCCGATGTCAAATACGCCGAAACCGACGAGGAGAAGGCGCTTTTCGCCGCGCTTGATACCGCAGATGCACAGATCGCGCCCGCCATGCAGGCCGAGGATTTCGCCGCCGCCATGTCGGCCATGGCCGCCCTGCGCGCGCCCATCGACGGCTTCTTCGAGGCGGTGCAGGTGAACGCCGAAAGCCAGGTGATCCGCCGCAACCGGTTGAATTTGCTAAGCCGCATCCGCACCATCTGTCTTGGCGTCGCCGATCTGACCCGCATCGAAGGCTAGGCCCGGACGTAATCCTTGCATGACACCGCAAGGGGGCTATCCTGCGCGCGACATCGGAGCGCCGCAGTGCAGAAAACCGTCGAAAGCCAGGCCCATACCGCGATAACCGCCACCGCCGCCATTTCGGCGGCGGAGCATGGGGGGCGCGCGAAATGCTTGCAGCGGCTGATCCGCATGGGCCTGCCCGTGCCGCAGACCGTCGCGCTTGGCTGTGACATGGTGCGCCGCATCGCCTTGGGCGAACTGCCCGACCTGGGGCCGCTGTTCGATGAGCTGGGGCGCGACAGATTGCTGTCGGTACGCCCCTCGGGGCAGGTCTCTGATTGGGGCGGGCCGGGGGCGATCCTGAACATCGGGATGAACGACGCCCAGCACAGACGCCTGACCGGGCTGATCGGGCCAGAGGCGGCAGATGCACTGTATGTCCGGTTTATACAATCCTATGCCGTTCTTGTGGATCGGCTTGACCCGGATATGTTCGAAATATCCAAGCCCGACGCCAGCGCCATTCCGGCACTCCTGGCGGCCTATGAAGCGGAGCTGGACGAACCTTTCCCGCAGAACCCCGAACGCCAGCTGAGCGATGTGCTGCGGTCGATGGCGCGGGCCTGGGAGGGAACCTCGGCGCGCCTGCTGCGCCAGGCCAAGGGCGCGCCCAGCGATGCCGGGCTGGGGCTGGTGGTGCAGGTGATGGCCCTGGGGGTGGGGCATGGCCGCCGGGGCGAATGCGGCTCGGGCGTGATCCAGTTCATCGACTCTGCCACGGGTCTGGCTCAGGTCACGGGCCGCTATCTGAGCCAGAGCCAGGGGCGCGAGGCACTGGTGGAAGGCGCGCGGGCCATCTACCTGACGCGCGACGGGCGCGGCGCCTCGCTGGAGGAACTTTGCCCCGAAACCTTCGATGAACTCGTCGCCTTCGGCGCGCTTTGCCGCAGTCGGCTGCGCGAAGAGATGCAGATCGAATTCACCATAGATGCCGGGCGGTTGCACATCCTTGATGCCGTGCGGGTGCCGCGCAATACCCGGGCCGCGGTGCGGGTGGCGGTGGCCCTGGCGCAGGACGGGATCATTCCGCGCTCGGAGGCGGTGCTGCGGATCGAACCCACCGCCCTGTCCGACCTGCTGCACCCCCAGGTCGATCCCGACGGCCCGCGCGACAGTTTTGCCCGGGGGATCGCGGCCAGCCCGGGCGCGGCCACCGGGCGGCTAGTCTTCACGGCGCGGGCGGCGCAGGCCAGCGCGGCGCGCGAGGAAGCCTGCATTCTGGTGCGTCGCGAAACCAAGCCCGACGACGTGCGTGGGATGCTGGCCTCGGTCGCTGTCCTGACCGAGAAGGGCGGCGTCACCAGCCATGCCGCGGTGATCGCCCGGGGGCTTGGCCTTCCCTGTGTCGTCGGGGCCTCGGGCATTGCCATCGACACCCGCGCCCGGACCCTGACCGGCGATCATGGCCGCGTGTTTCACGAGGGCGACATGGTGACGATCGACGGCAGCCAGGGGGTGGCGCTGGTCGGGGCGGCACGGCTTGTCGAACCGGCGCTGGATGATGCCTTCCGCACGCTGCTGGGCTGGGCCGACGGTCTGCGCGACATCGGCGTGCGCGCCAATGCCGACACCCGCGCCGAGGCCGACATGGCCCGCCGTTTCAACGCCGAGGGCATCGGGCTGTGCCGCACCGAACACATGTTCTTCGACGCCGACCGCCTGACCGTGATGCGCGAGATGATCTTCGCGGCAAGGCCGGAAGACCGCGCCGCCGCGCTGGAGCGGTTGCTGCCGGTTCAGCGGTCGGATTTTGCCGACATGTTCCGCGTCATGGAGGGGCTGCCGGTCTGCATTCGCCTGCTTGATCCGCCCCTGCACGAATTCCTTCCCGAAGGGCGCGAGGGGCTGCTGGGTCTGGCCGAGGCGCTGGACCTGCCGTTGGCCAAGGTAATCGCGCGGGTCGAATCCCTGCGCGAGGTGAACCCGATGCTGGGCATGCGCGGCGTGCGGCTGGGCATCGCGGTGCCCGAGATCTACGACATGCAGGCGCGCGCAATCTTCGAGGCCGCGGTCGAGGTGGGCGGCCGCGTCGTGCCCGAGGTGATGATCCCGCTGGTTTCGGCCCGCCGCGAGGTTGAACTGGTACGCCTTCGGGTCGATGGCGTGGCGGCGGCGGTGCGGGGCGAAACCGGCGTCGATTTCCGCTATCGCATGGGGGTGATGGTGGAAACGCCCCGCGCGGCCCTGCGCGCCGGTGAGATCGCGGAAACCGTCGCCTTCCTGTCCTTCGGAACCAACGACCTGACCCAGATGACCTTCGGATTGTCGCGCGACGATGCCGGGCGCTTCATGGGGCCCTATGTGCAACAGGGGGTCTTTCTTGAAGATCCCTTCCTGCGGCTGGATGTCGACGGGGTGGGAGAGTTGCTGACGCTGGGCGTGGAGCGTTCGCGCAGGGCCCATCCGGGCATCACCCTTTCGGTCTGTGGCGAACATGGGGGTGATCCCGAAAGCATCGCTTTCTGCCGCGCGGCGGGGTTCGATTATGTCTCGTGCTCGCCGTTCCGGGTGCCGATGGCGCGCCTGGCCGCCGCGCACCTGGCGATCCGCGACAAGATGAAGACGCCGCGCTAAGCGGTCGCGGGATCGTCTTTGGAAAAATGGCGGATTCCGGTGGCTTGGGCGTGGAAATTGCAATTTCCCCAGCGGCATCCTATATAGGGACGCATAGAAAAAGAAGAAAAAGTCGAGTGGTTTTTTAATGAATGTTGCCCTCCAATCGGTCTGGACCGGGTTCCTGGCCCCCCTTCTGCAACGCCCGAAGCGTTTGCAGGTCGCTGCCCTGTGCCATCGTGGCGAGGGCAAGTCGCGTGAATACCTGCTTGTGACCAGCCGGGACACCGGCCGCTGGATCATTCCCAAGGGATGGCCCATCCGCGGGCTGAAATCCAACGAGGCCGCCTTGCAGGAAGCCTGGGAAGAGGCTGGCGTGCGCAACAGCAAGGCCACGAAGGAACCGATCGGAAGCTATTCCTACCGCAAGCGGCAATCCTCGGGATGGGAAATACCGGTCGAAACGCTGGTCTATGCCGTCGCGGTCGAGGATCTGTCCGAAGATTTCCCCGAAGCCCACGAGAGGACACGCAGGTGGGTGACGGCCGACAAGGCCGCCGAGATGGTGAACGAGCCGGAACTGAAGTCGATCTTCCGCAGTCGCTAAGTAATTTCGGCGCTGCCGCATTGACGGTTGATTCCACCGCCAAGAGGACGCTAGTCGTCTTTCCCAATCGAGGGGATGACGGACATGGCTGACGAACAGGGCGACCCACGCCATCTGGATACACTGGATCGCGACCTGGCGCGATTCTCGAATATCGAGCTTGCGACCAGCTATGCGTCACGCCCCATGGTGGGGCCGGGGGTCGGGCTGGTTTTCGTTCTGCTGGCCGGGATCAGCGCGATGCTGTTCACCGGCATGGAGAACAATTCGTTCATCGTGCTGGTTGCGGCCTGTCTTGGCGCCTACATGGCCCTGAACATCGGCGCGAACGACGTGGCCAACAACATGGGTCCGGCGGTCGGGGCGAATGCGCTGTCCATGGGCGGCGCAATTGCCATTGCCGTTGTCTTCGAAAGCGCCGGTGCGCTGATCGCGGGGGGCGACGTGGTTTCGACCATCGCCAAGGGCATCATCGCGCCTGAAAGCATGGGCACCACGGCCACCTTCATCTGGGCGATGATGGCAGCACTGCTTTCGGCCGCGCTTTGGGTGAACGTGGCCACATGGGTTGGCGCGCCGGTTTCAACCACCCATTCCGTGGTCGGCGGCGTCATGGGGGCAGGGGTTGCCGCGGCGGGGTTTGCCGCGGTCAGCTGGTCGATGATGGGCACCATCGCCGCCAGTTGGGTGATTTCACCGGTTCTTGGCGGCGGCATCGCGGCCTTGTTTCTCTGGCTGATCAAGTCGCGGATCATCTATCGGGATGACAAGATTGCGGCGGCGCGGGTTTGGGTGCCTGTTCTGGTGGGCATCATGGCGGGCGTCTTTTCGTCCTATCTTGTGCTCAAGGGACTGAAGAAACTGATTTCGGTCGATCTGGGCACCGCCTTGCTGATGGGGGCCGTGATCGGGGTGGCGACATGGGCGGTCATGATTCCGGTGATTCGCCGGCAATCCGAGGGGCTTGAGAACCGGAACAAGTCTCTCAAGGTGCTGTTCGGCATTCCGCTGATCGTTTCGGCCGCCTTGCTGAGCTTTGCCCACGGGGCCAACGACGTGGCCAATGCCGTGGGGCCGCTGGCGGCCATCGTCCAGGCGTCACAGTCGGGCGATCTGTCCGATACGGTGGGTATTCCCTTCTGGGTCATGGTGATCGGTGCCTTCGGTATCTCCTTCGGCCTGTTCCTTTTCGGACCCAAGCTGATTCGCATGGTCGGCGGGCAGATCACCAAGCTGAACCCGATGCGGGCCTATTGCGTTGCCCTTTCCGCCGCTTCGACGGTGATCGTGGCAAGCTGGCTTGGCCTGCCCGTCAGTTCGACCCATATCGCGGTGGGGGGCGTGTTCGGCGTCGGCTTCTTCCGCGAGTGGGACGCCGAGCGGCGGATTCGCAAGGCCCGGCTGGCGATGCCGGACCGCGCGACCTATGCCCCCGAAGAGCGCCGCCGCCGCAAATTGGTGCGCCGGTCGCATTTCATGACGATCATCGCCGCCTGGATCATCACCGTCCCCGCCGCCGCCATCCTGTCGGCGCTGATCTTTACGCTGATCAACCTGGCCATGCGCTAGACCGCGGGTGGCCATGTGCCATCGACGATCCCGCCCGGTGTGTCGCGATGGGCGGGGCAGGGGGGCGGTGAATCGCCAGGTTGGTCCCCGTCCCGCCGGTTCGGGCAAATTTCACCGTTCATTAACCGGTCCATGCCACTGTGTCCGGACATTCAACCATTGACGGATTGGGCGATGAAAGCGCTTCAAAAGGCGACAGTTATCGGGCAACGGCGGCGCTTGTAACCGGAATGTGTTGAAACCGGGAAAATCTCCTCTAGGTTGTGGTCTGTATTGGTCTATCGGGAATCGCCATGATCATCGGGTATCTCATTGTCGGCGTCGTCACGGGCATGGCCGCATTCGTGGTCTCGCTGGTCATGGGGGCGTCGATCTGGCTGGCGCTGGGGTATTACACGCTGGTGGGTGCCGGAACGATGCTTGTGACGGCCGGTCTGCGCTATGCTCTCGTGGTGCCTAAGGCCGTACGTTATGATTCGACCGGGCGGATCGGCGAAGTGACGGTAAGCAATCCGGCAAGCGGGGCTGAACAGGGCTCCATGCGGATTCTCGCTGTCGATGACGATCCTTTCATCCTCGAGTTGATTCCGATGATTGCCGCCAAGAGCGGTTTCACCCAGATCACCACGGCGCCCTCGGGGGCCGACGCCTTGCGCGTTCTGCAGGATGATCCCGACTTCGACTGTTTACTGGTGGATATCAGCATGGCGAAGATGGACGGTATCGAGCTTTGCAAGCATGTCAGGGCGCTGGAAGCCTATCGGCTGACCCCCATCATCATGCTGACGGCGATGCGCGACCTCAAGAACATGGGCAATGCCTTCCGCGCCGGTGCGACCGATTACGCGACCAAGCCCTTCGATATCGACGAATTGGGCACGCGCCTGCGCATCGCCCAGGAAGAGGTGGCCGAGGCCCGCCGCAGCGGTGCACCCCATGCCGCGCGCGACCTGGTCTTTTCGCTGCCTGAAGGTTTGCGCGAGGCTGCGGGCGACAATCTGGTCGAACGCTCGGTCCTGATGAATTACCTCACCGCGATGGCCCGGCGCGAAACCACCCAGGTTGAGGTTTTCGCGGTCCGGGTCGATCCGCTGGCCGATCTCAAGGCGCAGCTTGAACCCGCTGAATTCGCACGTTTTCTTGGCGACGTAGCCAAGGCAGGCGGAGAAGCCTTTTCCGACCGGCAGACCCTGGTGGGCTATGCGGCAAACGGTGATCTTCTGGTCGTGGCCAAGGCCCAGTCCCATTCCGACAGCAGGGTCATCGAAAGGACGATCGAAAGGCAGATCGCCCATTGGGCGGACGCGCTTGACACCAAGGGGACGCCGCCTCTCATGGCATCGGTCGGTGGGCCGGTGCGCCCGGGGGCCGAAAGGGCGCAGCGTGCGGTGGTGGCCTTTGGCAATGCCATCGCCTTTGCCGAGAAGCGTTCCGCCGAACGAAATGGCGCGGGGCGGCTTCATCTGGTTTCGGGATGATCCTGTGGTTCCTGTTTGCAACGCTGCGCTGTCGTGAACGATGGCGGGGCGTTTCGGCTGTTGCGCCATGATCCGACGCTGTAGTCTCGCGAAACAACCCAAGGCTGGGTAGGGCAAGCGGCAGGGAAGGGCGTGACCGGTCGCAGCGAGGAAGCCAATTTTCGGCAAAGCGTCGTCTGGTCGCAGTGGTCGGCCTTGAAGCTATAAGTATTTGAAGTCTATGTTCGCTATTATCAAACCGAGTCTGACACCGAGCTTGTTCCGGCAGGCGCCTAGAGACACAACCCTGGATAGCGTGCGCGTTCGATAGGGGCTGGGTCAGAGATTAATGAAAACAATAACCAGCCTTCTGGTCGATTATGATTTCGACTGCCTCGCGACGTCAGGGTACCATCTGGCGCTGCGCGTCGGCTTTGCTTTCCCTGAATACGAACGCAATACCCTCCCCCCCGAGTGGATCGATAAATACACCAAGGAAGGCCTGATGATCTTCGATCCGGTGATTCGCTGGATCTATGACAATTCGGGCCACACCCGTTGGAGCGCGATTTCACTCAGCGACGATCGCAAGGTGCTGGAGACGGCCGGAACGTTCGGCCTGCGCTATGGCGCGGTGGTCAGCGTGATGCCCGAAGAATCGCCCGGCCTGCGGTCGTTCGGATCCTTCGCGCGCCCGGATCGCGAGTTCGAGGAGGACGAACTGGAGTTCCTCAGCGGTGCCCTGACCGAGCTGCACCATGCCCTTGAACCCGCACGGGCATTGACCGAAGCCGAGATTGACGCGCTGAAGCTGCTGGCGCTGGGGATGATGCTGAAAGAAATTGCACACCGTCTTGGCATAAGCGAAAGCGCGGTGAAATTGCGGTTGACAAACGCCAGATCCAAGCTAGGGGCGCGCACAAATACGCAAGCTGTCGGAGAAGCTAAAGAATACGGCTGGATTTGATCGCATTTTCGACACACAAATGCCATGTACTCGCCCATAGCGGGAAGTCGGCTGTGCCAACGTCGCGCAGCTTTTGAAACTCAGTCAACGTGAGCATGGTAAATGAAAAGCGAAATTACAGGAATAACCTTCGATCTGTCGGATATGCACCTGCACGGATCAGCGTTCTATGAATTTCTTGCGCTTCGCAAGAGGTTTTTCGTTGATACCCTGGCGTGGGACATCCCGCACAACGACGACGTCGAGATGGACCAGTACGACAATCCCACGGCGTCCTACTCGGTTGCAATCAAGGACGGGCGCCTGGTGGGAGGCGCGCGGCTGATGCGGTTCTCTGACACCTGGGGAAGCCACGGCTGCATGCTTCAGGATGCCGCGGCGGGGCGCATCGACGGGATTCCCGCCGACCTTCTGCCCAAGGCGCACAAGTTCGCCAATGCCTCGGAATGCACGCGCCTGGTGATGTCGGACGAATTGACTTCGATGGAGGAACGGCAGGAATGTCTGGCGCTGGTGGTTCAGGGGCTGGTGGAACTGGCAATCGCCCAGGGTTCGAACGATCTGGTGACGCTGACGGTGCCGGGCTTCCGGCGGTCCCTGCGCAAGCTGGGCTATGCGGCCGAGCAGGTGGGCGAGAAGTACCGCAACAAGCATGACGGCCGCTCTTATGCCATCCTGTCCATGCCCGCTGTCCGAGCCGCTCAGGCTGACGATGAAGTGAGACTGCGCCGTCAAGCAAACGTTTGACATGATGTCGCCGGAAAGTTATCGGTTTTGTGCCTCACAAGAAGCGCATTTGAGTACTACCTTGCTGTGGGCAAGAGGATTCGGAGGCGATGGAGCACATCATCAACAAAACGGATGAGCGTTACCTGGTTCAGGACTTCTTCCTGTTCCTGGTGCCGACCGCCAATCTCAACCGCGCAGCCAAACAGGCGGCGGCACCCTACAAGGCATAAGGTGCGCCGCTCAGGCGGTGAAAGAATGCGATTGTTTTTGAGTCGCCATGCATGTTACAAAGGCGCTCACGGGGTCGGGGCGTGGTATGAACCTAACAAGTCAGCTCAGATTGTTACTCACGCGACTGAAGCTGCAAAGCCCAGGGGGCTTCGCTGCGGCGTTTCACGTTGATTTCGCGACACCCAAGTACCTGTTTCAGACATATGACGCGGCCTGGATGGCCTATTATTCCCAGAAGGGGATCGTCATGAAGGACCCCGCCGTGAGGTGGGGTTTTGCCAATGACGGCATCGCCCCTTGGTCGGAACTGAAGGCCATGGATGAACACGGCGTCTTCGACAAGGCGGTCGAGTTTGACCTGAACCACTGGTGCGTCATGGCGACGTCGGAACATGGCTCGAAAAGCATTGGCGCATTTTCCCGGTCGGATAACGATTTCACCAAGGCCGAGATCGAACAGATTCACGCCGATTTCATCAGTCTCCACAACCTGACGCTTCAGGGCCCCGAGACCGAGCCGGAGTTCGGTGAAATGCTGGTGGATCTGTCTATCCAGCACACCCACCCCAAAAGCTGAGCCTTTCGCAACGCGCGTTGTATCCGCACCTCGGGTTGGTGGAAAACAACCAAAAGGCGATCATCCCAAGTTGCATCCGGCCTTTCTGGCGCCTAGAACGTCCAGAAAGCGGCGTTGAAGAACAATGCGTCGCATCACGGCAGCAGCGACCCCGACGAGCAGTGCGATCTGGCTTGACGAACGGCGGAACAGGACTTGTTCCCCATCGGAACTCCGAACGTAGCGGGCACAAGGACAGGCGATGAAAATACTTGCGGTCGACGATGATGACTCCGTTCTTCAGATCCTCCGCGTGATCGCCGAACGTGCCGGCTATTCCGAGATTGTCACCGTCACCAATGCCGGTTCTGCGCTGGAACAGATCATCGCGGCGCAAACGCCGTTCGAATGCATTCTTCTCGATATCCAGATGCCGGTGATGGACGGCGTTGAACTGTGCGATCTGATACGCCGGATACCCGATTATCACGACTGTCCGATCATCATGATCACCGCCATGAGCGATCAGCAGTACGTGGATCAGGCCTTTGCCGCCGGGGCCACCGATTTCGTGACCAAGCCCTTCGATGTTCACTCACTTGTCGCCCGCCTGACAGCCGCTGCCGATTCCGGACGAACGAGGGGGCAGGCGACGGGAAGGGGCTAGGGGCAGGGATCGCGCCGATCCCTCTCGCGGATTTACGAGGTGACGAGATGATGAGCGATCAGTCGATCATTAATGCATTCAAACATATTCGCGTGGCCCTGATGATCGTCGGGGCTTCGGGGCGGATTTTGCATTGCAACAGGGCAACCGACCGCCTTTTCGGCTATGACGTGGGCGCCTTGCAGGGGCGGCCCGTTTCCGATGTCCTTGCGGTGGCGTCGGCCCAGGATCTGGGGGCGCTGATCGAGCCTCCGGCGATCGACGCCATCGTCAAGGGCATGACCGGGCGGATGCGTTCGGGCGAACCGGTGCCTCTGGGCATTCAGATGACCGTCTGGGACGATGAACAGCACGGGGCGCAATACGCCCTGGTCATGCGCGACGTGACGGCCGAGGTGCGCGCCGAGAAGCAGGCCAAGGAGACCCTGCGCCGGGCCCAGAGCGCCATAAAGGGCGCGCGCATCGCGGTGTTCGAATATGACCGCACCACCGACACCGTCAACGTCTGCGAGATTTGGCGCGAGATCCTGGGGCTGGGGCCGACGGAAGAGGTGAACATCCACGAGGAATGGCGCGCGCGCCTGCATCCGGATGATCGCGAGGTGGCCCTTGAACCGATGATGGAGTGCATCGCGGGCAAGCGCGACCAGGTCAATTGCGATTACCGCCTGCGCAAGCGCGACGGGTCTGACTGGATGTGGATACGCAGCGATATTTCGGTCACCGAACGCGACCGTGACGGCAACCCGACCCGGCTGAGCGGTGTCATGTCAGATATCACCCAGCGCAAGAACGTGGAAAAGGCGCTGCGCAGAAGCATGGACCAGTTCAAGTCGGCCTTCGAAAGCGCGGCTGTGGGCATGGCTCTTGTCGGGTTGGACGGTAGATTTCTACAGGTGAACCCCGCGCTTTGCGATCTTCTGGGGTATCCGCTTGAGGATCTTCTGAAGACCGGGTTTCAGGCTGTCACGCACCCCGACGATCTTCAGCGGGACCTGAGCCAGCTTGAATTGCTGATGGCAGGCCAGATTTCGACCTATCAGCTTGAGAAGCGTTTCATCCGGGCCAACGGGGCCGTGATGTGGGGCTTGTTGAGTGTCGGGGTCGTGAAGGATGATGACGGGCAGGCAGACCATTTCGTCTCGCAGGTGGTGGATGTGACCGAGCAGCGCCGCCTCGCCGAGCTGAAAAGCGAATTCGTCTCGACCGTCAGCCATGAGTTGCGCACGCCGCTGACCTCGATCCTGGGGTCGCTTTCGCTTCTGTCGTCGATGGACGCCGAGCCGTTGTCGGACGAGGCACAGCGATTGCTTTACATCGCCGAGCAGAACGGCAACCGCCTGCACACGCTGATCAACGACGTTCTGGACTTCGAGAAATTCTCGGCCGGGCAGATGCGGTATGAACTGGAACGCTACCGGATCGTGGGCCTTGTCGAGGAATCGGTGATGGCCAACCTTGCCTCGGCCGACCGGTTCAATGTGCGATACGAGGTCGATTGCCCAGACCGCACCCTTGCGGGCTATGTCGATCCGAAACGTTTTCAGCAGGTGATGGCCAACCTGCTGTCCAATGCAGCCAAGTTCGCCCGCAACGACAGCAAGGTCGATATTGCCTTGCGCCCCGAAAAACACGCGATCCGCATTTCGGTGTGCAATGATGGCGACGGGATACCGCAATCCTTCCAGGCGCAGCTGTTCAACCCCTTTTCGCAGGCTGACGCAGCTTCGACCCGCAGTCGTGGCGGCACAGGGCTGGGGCTGAGCATCACCAAGCAGATCGTCGAACAGACCGGCGGTGAAATCGGGTTTGACAGCCAAGAGGGGGGGCGGACCTGCTTCTGGTTTACCGTCCCGACAAGGCCGCCCGCCTGAACCCGACCAGGCGGCCCTTTGCCATGTTATCGTGAGGCCAGCCTGTCCGCCGGGTGGGCGCCATCGCTGGCCTTTTTCTGCCCGCGGTTCTGGGCGCGCGCGATGGCGCGGTCGAAGGTCCGGCGGATGCGCTGCGTCTTGCTGGCGTTTGGCCTGATGGGGTTGCCGATGGATATTTCGGGCGCAATCGCCTCGCCGTTGTCAAAGCTGATGCGCCGGCCATCCAGAAGGCCCTGGATTTCGTTCTCAAGCCCGATGGAAGGCTCCAGCGTTGCCTTGCCCGAGATCAGAACGAAGGTGCCGGTGCCCGCATAGGCCATCATGTAGCCGCCTTCACCAAACGAGGTATTCACCGCCCGGGCCACTTCGGTCAGGACATGGGTGAACTCGCGAAGCGAGGCGCGGGCATAGATTTCGTCGATCCGGTCGATGCTGATGGCAAGAACCTGCGAACCGACAAGGCCGGCACGCGACAGTTGCAGCAGGTAATTGGCCAATGCGGCATAATCGATCAGATCGGCAAAGCCCCCGACCTCGATCAGATCGTCAAGCGCGTAGTTTTTTTCGACCGGCGGGCCTTGGGTGTCTTCCACCTCGGCGGCCAGCGCAATGGCCGCCAGGTTGCGGGCCGTCACAACCTCTTCGGCCATGCGCAGGCGGGCGCGCAACTCGATCATGTCGATGGGCTTGGTCGCGTAGTCCGTCGCGCCGGCCTTGAAGGCCCGGTCGATATAATGCCGCTCGGTCATGGCGGTCAGCATGATGATGGGGGTCTTTTCATGGCCGGGCAATGCGCGGATTCGCGCGCATAGCTCGATCCCGTCCATCTGGGGCATGTTGATATCGAGAAGAAAGCAGTCGAAGCCCTGCTCGCTCTCCCCGATCATGCGAAGCGCCTCTTCGCCCGACAGCCCGGTCTGAACGTCGGAAAACCCGATCCTGTTACAGATCATCGTGAGAAGTTCGACAATAAATGAGTCATCGTCGATGGCGAGTATTTTCATATGCTTCTCGAAAATCCTGCTTAGGGTACCAACCTTGCCCATGTGCGCTAATTCGTCAGGGGGTGTTGGAAACAATTTCCTTGGTCTTCAATGGTCTGCGGGCAGTGCGGCTGAGGCTCGGCTTATGCCTGCTATGGTTGATGATATCCACACATTACTACACCCGGGGTTGTTTTTCCGCAATGAGGCACGGCTGCCGGGGCCGCGCCGATCACATGTTCCGGCGGTCTGTCGTTCCTGTTTCGGCGCTGCCGGTTCCGAGCCGGTCCGCCCCCCCCCGGCATGCCAGCGCCGCATTGCCTTGGGGCCATCCTAACATACCCAACTTGCGAAAGCCTGAGTTGGTGTCAAAGCCGGAGCGGAAATCAAGAACGATGAAGCGGTTGCTCCTCCTGCTGTCGATTCAACGGGTGTGGTCGGGTTCGGACATTTGGACAGGTTCGGCAACCCTTCCCACGCGTCACCGCAGAGGGTGTTTCGCCCCGGCGCAGTGTGGCGTCATTTCAATGCGCGTTGCCGCTGGCAAGGTCACCGGGGAAGGGGGGGGCGATCACGCCCAACCGTCTATGCGTGGCGCCGCAACCTGCTAAAGTCGCGGAGCGGTATCCCCGGTCGTGCCATGACCGGGGAGCAGGTTGAGAGGTGGACGTTATGGCCAAGTCCCTTGTTCTGGAGCGCAAAGGCGAACTGTCGATCCGCGAGATCGAGCTGCCCGACCAGCTGGGTCCACAGGATGTGCGGATCGCGCTGCATACGGTCGGCGTCTGCGGCAGTGACGTGCATTACTATACCCACGGGCGGATCGGCGATTTCGTGGTCAATGCGCCGATGGTCCTGGGCCACGAAGGGGCCGGCACCGTCACCGAAGTGGGCGGGGGCGTCACGGGCCTGCAGGTGGGTGACCGGGTCTGCATGGAGCCTGGGGTGCCCGACATGTCGTCGCGCGCAACCAAGCTGGGCATCTACAACGTCGACCCGAAGGTCACCTTCTGGGCCACGCCGCCCGACCACGGCATCCTGACGCCTTCGGTCGTTCACCCGGCCGCCTTCACCTACAGGCTGGCCGACAACGTCAGCTTTGCCGAGGGCGCGATGGTCGAGCCCTTCGCCATCGGGATGCAGGCCGCCACGCGCGCCCGCATCGTACCGGGTGACGTGGCCGTTGTCACCGGGGCAGGCCCCATCGGCGTCATGGTGGCGCTGGCGGCCCTTGCGGGGGGCTGCGCGCGGGTCATCATCTCGGACATCAGCGCCGAGAAACTGGCCATCGCCGAAGGCTATGACGGGATAACGGGCGTCAACGTGGCGCAACACGCGCTTGTCGATACCGTGATGGCGAAAACCGCCGGTTGGGGCGCCGACATTGTGTTCGAATGCTCGGGCAACCCCCGCGTCTATGGCGATGCGATCCGCGCGGCACGCCCCGGCGGCTGTGTCGTGCTGGTGGGCCTGCCGCCCGAGCCGGTGCCCTTTGACGTCAGTGCCGCCTGTGCCCGTGAACTCAGGATCGAAACCGTGTTCCGCTATGCCAATGTGTTCGACCGGGCGCTGGAACTCATCTCCTCGGGCAAGGTCGATCTTACCCCGCTGATCTCCGAGACCTTCCCGTTCGAACGCGGCATCGAAGCCTTCGAACGCGCCGCCGAGGGCCGCCCCGCCGACATCAAGCTGCAGATTCGGATGCCCGGCGAAGGGCAGGACTGATGGCCGCGATCGCCTGTGGCACCTTGCCCCACGGGCCCGATGACATGCTGTTCCTGCCTTCAGGGCGAAGGGGCGATTGCAGACGTCGATGATGCGGTGGTGGCGGAAGAGCAGGTCGGCCGAATACCGGTTGGCAATACCCGCGCCGGTGAATGTCAGTGACGGCAGAAGGACTGAGCAAGACAGGGCGTCTGGATTGTCGCCAGATGTCAGGTTGAACCGACTAGGTTCCAGTCCTCGGCAGGCATTGCAATTCCGGAAAAATGGCTGGGGTGGTAGGATTCGAACCTACGATACACGGTACCAAAAACCGATGCCTTACCGCTTGGCTACACCCCAACTTGGGGCGGGTTCTACCGAGGGGGGGCGGGCTGTGCAAGGGCAAAAAAACCGCGAACCGGTGGTTTTCTCGGGTTATTCCGTCGGGGCGTTCCGGCGCAGCAGATCGGGGTTGGTTTCGTCGCTGCGTTCCTGCGCGATCATCTTTTCCAGGGCCTGATCGTCCTGGGTATCGACGCCGATCACGTCCTTCGTCGGTTCGGGCATCGGGGCGGGTTTTGCGGCGGGGCGGGCAGGGGGCTCGTCCTCGGGGGTTTCCGAAACCAGGGCCGTCGCGGGGCCTTCCATGCGGATGCGATAGGTGGTGTCGGGAATCGCGAATCCGGCGGCCTCGATCGCCAGCATGACAAGGCGCAGGGTTTCGCCCCGCGCCCGCAAGAGCGATGTCGTCCCTTGGTCGATCCAGCCGGTGACGGTGAAGACCACGCCGCTGTCGGTGATGTCCTTGATCCAGACCGAGGTGCCCGGCGCGTCCAGCGTGAAGGGCATGGCGCTGACCGTGTCCTCGATCAGGCTGCGCACGGCGGCCAGGTCGCTGTCGGCCTCGACCCCGATTTCAAACTGGAAGCGCCGCTCGCTGTTGCGCGAATAGTTGACGATGCGGCTTTTGAAGACGGTCGAATTCGGGATGCGGATGTGGTTGCCGTCAAAGCTGAGCAGGATCGTCGCGCGGCTGGTCAGGCGGATCACCTTGCCCTCGTCGCCGTTGATTTCGACTGCATCGTTCGGCTGGAACGGCTGGCGGATCGACAGCATGATCGAGGCGATGAAATTCTCGACCGTGTCGCGCACGGCGAAACCGATGGCCAGGCCGATGATACCGGCGGCCCCCAGGATCGTGCCCAGTAGCGCGGTGGCGTTCAGGATGTCCAGCGCAATGACCACGCCGGCGACGATGAACACCAAGAGGATGATCTGGCGATAGATATCGGCGATGAAGGCATTGGGGGCGAGCCTTTCCCAGGGCTGGCGCAGGCGGGCGATGCGCAGCCCGATGAACCAGATCAGCGCGGCCGCCGTCAGGGCGACGGCGACAAGGGGAAGGAAGGCCACCGCCTGGTGAACGCGCGATTGCATGCGTTCGATGGCCGGGTTCAGCCGCTTGGACAGGTCGGTGGTTTCCGTCACCTCGTTCTGGATGGTGATCACGCCGTCGATGCGGTTCACCAGCTCTTCCAGCCGGGTGAGGGCGGCTTCGTCCAGCACCTCGCCCGACAGGGTAACGATGCCCGAGCGGACAGCCACGGTGACGCCTTCATAGCCCTCAAGCTCGATCAGGATGTTGCGGATGCGTTCGGTGATGCGGGCGTCGGTTTCGATGGCCGATTCGACGCTGGCCAGATCGCGGCTGGTTTCGGCGTCGTCGTCGGCGGTCTGGGCCAGCGCCGGCATCGTGGAGACAAGCGCAAAGGCCACAAGGACGGCACGCAACAACAGGAACAAGGGCTTCATGATCACACCATCCGTGGCTATTGGCCCCAGCGTAGTGCGCCGGGGGGATCAGGAAAAGCCCGATCCGCCCATGGATCAGGCGGAAACCTGTTCGCGCAGGATCGAGGAGGTGAGCGAGATCATCAGGTAAAGCCCCGAGAAGATCAGGAAGGCCAGCAGCGTGTTCTCGAAGGCGCGGGGATAGGTCGCCTCGTCCGGGGGGACGGGGGTGACACCCATCGAGAGATAGCGGGTCTGGCGGTTCGCCTCGATCCGGGCGGTTTCCAGTTGTTGCAGCGCCTGCTGCATCAGCAGGGTGCGGGTCTGAAGATCGACCTCGGCCATGCGCAACTGGCCGCTGATCTGGGCCAGCGAACTTGCGCTGCCCCCGCCATCGGTCAGTTGACCGCGCAGCGAGGCGATCAGCGTTTCCAGCCGCGAGATATCGCCGCGCACACCATCGACGCGGGCCTGGTTGGGGCGGCGGTTGTCCAGCAACTGTTGCAGTTGCAGCCGCTTTTCCTGAAGCTGCACCTCGAAGGTGGTGATCTGGGTCATCACGCCGCCGGTTTCCGCGGTCGGGTCCAGGACCCCCAGCTTTTCCTGCAATTCCAGGACCCGGCTTTGCGCCGCCATCATCTTGGCCTCGGCATCCTCGAAGCTGTCCATGGCGCCCTGCATCTGGTCGGCGCGCAGGCGCTGGGTCAGGTTGTCCACCTGTTCTTCGGCATATTCGATCAGGCGGTTCGACCACTCGGCGCTGACCTCGGGGCTGGCGGCCACCACCTCCATCTTGACGATGCCCTCCGAGGGGTCATAGCCGATCTCGACGTTCTTGCTGAAGACCTTGTAGGCCTGTTCGTTCGTCGGGTTTTCGGGCAGCCGCTGGATGGCGTCGATGGACGGGTCCGAGAAATGCGCCTTGAACCCCTCATCCGCGTCCAGCCGCAGCATCGCGTCGCGCGATTGCAGATAGCTTTGCACGGCGATGGAATCCTGGCTGGTGGCGAAACCGGTGCCGGAAAACAGCCCGCCCAGCGAACCGGGGGCGGCCGCGTCGGCCTGCTGGATCACGAACTCGGACTTGGTGGCGTACATGGGCGTGGCGATGACGTAGAAGTAATAGCCCGCGATCAGCGTCGGCAGCCCCACCAGGAAGGCCAGCCGCGACATCAGAAGCAGCGACTTGCGGCGGCGGCGGCGGGCGATGTCGCGCTGGATCAGCTGAATCTCGCGCGCGCGTGCGGCGCGGGGGTCGGGGCGGGGCTGGCCCGGATTGCCCAGTTCGGTCGAAGGCAGCGAATCGGGCGCGCGGGTCTGGGGCAGTTGCACGCGCGATTCCCGTGGCTGGCCCGACCCCTGTTCGGGCACCACCAGTTCCAGCATGTTGGCCCGTTCGAAGGGGTCGATGCCGCGCGCCCGCAACAGGCGCACCGCGTCGAAATCGGAGGTCGGGGCAAGGCCGTGCTTCTGGGCCAGCCGGCGCGCCATGCGCAACTGGCGCCCGGTCAGCCCCTCGCGGCGCAGGGCGGCCATGTCATCCTCGGCGGCCACTTCGTCGGAGGAGGAGACATTGGCATCCTGAAACGCCGATGGTTGCGGCGCGGCGGACGGTGCTTCGGCCTTTTGCGGTGCGGCGGGTTTTTCCGGGCGCGCGGGTTCGTTCGGAGGCGTTTCGCCGCGGTCCGTTTGCACGGCATCGTCCACCTGCTCCGGGCTGGTCGCCAGGGGGCTGGAACGGCGGATGCGGAACTTTCTAACTTTGGGTTTCGTAGTCATAAAGCTGCTTGGCCTCTTCCAGTGTGTCGAACATGTGCAACTGCCCATCCATCAGGACAGCCGCCGAGCGACAGAATTTCTCAAGCGTTTCGGCCTGGTGCGACACGACCACGATGGTGGCGCTTTCAAGTCGCTCGCGCAGGATCGAACCGGCCTTGCGGTTGAACTCGACATCCGTGGTGGAGGGCATGCCTTCGTCGATCAGGTAGATATCGAATTCCAGCGCCAGCAAAAGCGCGAAGGACAGGCGGGACCGCATGCCCGCCGAATAGGTGCCCACGGGCATGTCGAAATATTCACCCAGCCCGCACAGCCAGCGGCAGAATGCCTCAAGATAGTCGGGGTCGATCCCGTAGAGCTTGGCAATGAAGCGGGCGTTCTCGGTGCCCGAAAGCTTGTTGATGACACCGCCCATGAACCCCAGCGGAAACGAGATGCGGCTGGTGCGCTTGATCTGGCCTTCATCGGGCTTTTCCAGCCCGGCCATCATGTTGATCAGCGTTGTCTTGCCGGTGCCATTGGGGGCGAGGATTCCCAGAGAATTGCCAACCTCCACGCGAAAGCTGGCCCGGTTCAGGATCACCTTGTGGTGCGATCCTGTCCAGAACGACTTGGAGACATTCTCAAATTCGATCATCTGCGCCCCGGCGCCTGCTCTGTTTGCCCACAGCTATCTTACTGCGGTTAACACCAAGCGTATTCCGTCAATTTGGCCACAATATGTCGGTTCGGCCCATCGGCCCAGTGTCTTGCCGCGAGGCGGCCACCCCGGCCAATGAAAATTGTCTCCAATCCATCAAAGGCCGGGGCGTTTCAGACTGTTATCAGTCTTCCTGTTTCTGAACCCGCGTCAATTTGCCCGCGATGATCGAAACCAGCGCCGCGCCAAAGCTGAACAGGGCGCCCATCTTGGCCGCGTCCTGCACCGCGCCACCGGGGAAGGCGACCGAGGCAACGAAAAGCGACACGGTAAAGCCGATGGCGGCAACACAGCCGATCACGAACAGGTCGATGATCCGCATGCCCACCGGCAGGCCCAGCTTCATTGGCCCCGCCGCCAGCCAGCCGAACAGCAGGATGCCGAAGGGCTTGCCGATCAACAGGCCGGCCAGCACCAGCCATGTCGGCGCGCCGATCGAGTTGAACTCGACCCCCGCGTTCAGCAGGCCGAAGAAGAACAGGATCACCTCGACCGGGTGCTTCAGCAGGTGTTCGGTGTGGTTCAGAAGGTCGGTCAGATACTGCTCGGCCTCGCTGAAGATCCCGAAGGCACGGTCGGCGTGGGGCAGGGTGGGCACGATGGGCAGAAGGCCAAGGGCGGGGTGCAGCCCGCTTTCCTGAAACGCCCACCAGCTGATGGCACCGGCCACAAGGTAGGGCCAGAACGACAGCTTTTCACGCACCCAGGTCGAGCGCGGGCGCAGCTGATCGCCGGCATCCATCTTGCGCGGCAACCAGTTGAACAGGAAGAACACCGCGATGGCCGCCGCCAGCGAGACGAGAAGCATCGCAGGGGCCAGTTCGCCCGAGGGATAGAAGATCGCCAGAATGATCAGCCCGGCCGCATCGTCGGCGATGGCCAGCAGCAGCAGGAAGCGCACCGCAGGGTGGCCCGCGCCGAAGACGATCCGCCCGACCAGGTAGGAAAAGGCGATGTCGGTGGCGGTGGGAATGGCCCAGCCCCGCGCCACGGCGTCATAGGTTTCGGAACCGAAGACGAAATAGGCCATGCCCAGGTAAACGGCGATGGGCCCCACCATGCCGCCCAGGGTGGCAACCAGCGGGGTTGCGGCCTTCTTGCCGCGCAGCGATCCGTTTTCCAGGATCACGGCCTCCCAGACCTCTTTCGCGGCGATGGCAAAGAAGAAGGCCATCAGCACGTCGTTCACGAGATAGTGAAAGGTCAGAACGCGGGACACATCGCCAATGGCGTCGATGTGGAAGTCCTCGCCGTACTTGGACATCCATTTCCCGGCGTCGGTGCCGACCAGATCGTTGAACCAGATCGGATATTCCACCACGTGGTGATAGGAATGTGCGTCGATATTGGCCCATATCAGCGCGATCAACGCGCCGAAGATCAGCAGCAGTGAATAGTTGGTGACGAAATTCCAGACACGATACATAGGTTCCCGATCCCTCAGCGAATTGGCTTTCATGGGTAAATCATCGTTCCCCGGGGGGCAACTGTTCTTGCACCCGCGAAAAAGACAAACCTGTGGGGCAGGCGGCGCCTAGGAGGCGACGGCGGCCCAGCCCAGCCCCGCCAGGACGGCCCCCACCATGGCGATGCCCACATAGGCGGCAAAGATCCGCGGCCGGACCAGCGCCCAGACGGCGATGGCGGCGGGAATGCAACTGACACCGCCGGCCAGCATGAAGGACATCGCGGCGCCGCTCGCCATGCCCTGATCAAGCAGGGCATCGACCAGCGGCACGGCGGCATAGCCGTTCAGATAGGCCGGCCCGCCCACCAGTGCGCCAAGGAAGATCGGCCCGATCCCGTCACCGCCCAGCACTGACCCGATCCAGTCGGAGGGCACATAGCGCAGCATAAGCGCCTCGAAAAGATAGGCCAGGAACAGCCACTTGGTGAGGAAAAGGGCATTGTCGAGCGCGGTGTCTCGGAAGGTCTCGCGTCGGGGGGCGCTGCGCCAGAAGGCCCATTCTGCCTTGCCCGAGAAGGGTTTGGCGCTGCCACAGCAGCTTTTGCGCGCAGGCTGCGGGCGCAGCGGGTCGGTGAAGACCGGCGTATTGGCAAAGATCATCACCGTCACGCCCCCCAGAAGCCCCAGTGACACCGCCGCGACGGTTTTCGCCAGGGCAAAATCGAACCCCAGGGTGCCGGCGGTGATGGCAAACATCGCCGGGTCCATCAGCGGCGAGGCCAGCCAGAAGGCCATGACCGCGCTCAGGGGTGCGCCCACTGCCAGAAGGGCGGCGATGAAGGGAATGACCTCGCAACTGCAGAAGGGGGCCAACCCGCCCAGAAGCGCGGCCAGCACGATCATCCGGCCCTGCCGCCCCTCGAAGGCGCGGGCCAGCAGGTTCTCGGCGCCGCTGGCCTTCAGGTAGGCGACGGCGAAGACCGCGAAAAGGATGAAGGGCGCGGTGTGCAGAAGGGACTGCGCCGCGAATGTCGCCGTTGGCCAGGCCGCGGGGAAATCGAATATCGCCAGCCCAACGAGAATGGCAAGGCTTGCCGTCCAGGCGTTGCGAAGGTTGGGCATCCGCGTCGGCGTGTGGCTGTGGGCATGGTCAGACATGGCGGTGTTCTCCGATTGCACCGCAATCGGCGCAACATTCGCGTAAAAGATAATCGGACAGGGCCTGCACCCGGCCGAATTCGGCCGCGGCACAGATGATCGAACGGCCCTGGCGCACCTGCTGAACCAGTCCGGCCTGGGTGAGGATGCGCATGTGGTGGGTCAGGGTCGATCCGGTGACGCCGCATTTTTCGCCAAGCGCCCCAATGCTGAGCCCGTCCGGCCCGGCCCGCACCAGGGCGGCCAGAACCGCCAGCCGCTGTTCCGAGCCGAGGGCGGCAAAGGTCGAAGCGGCCTGTTCGATGCTGAGCGAGTCGGGCAAGAGTGTTTTCATATTTCTAGATTTATAGAAATATAGAGATGACGCAACCCCCCGTGGACCCTGCGCATTCCGCGCCCTATGTGAAGGGCATGTCCGATCTTGCCGGTGAAATCCTGTCCTGCCGATTGTGCGCGTCCCGCTTTGCGGCCACGGCGACGCACCATGCGCCGCGCCCGGTGCCCTGGTTCCGTCCGGGGGCGCGGATCATGATCGCCGGCCAGGCACCCGGCGCGCGGGTGCACCGCAGCGGCCGCCCGTTCAGCGACCCCTCGGGCGACAGGCTGCGGGAATGGATGGGACTGGATGCCGCCACCTTCTATGACAAGGACCGTATCGCCATCGTGCCCATGGCCTTCTGCTTTCCCGGCTACAACGCCAAGGGGTCGGATCTGCCGCCCCCCGCAATCTGCGCGCGCACCTGGCGCGACAGGGTGATGCAGGAGATCGGGCCGGTACCCCTGACCCTGCTTGTGGGGGGATATGCCCACAAGTGGCACCTTGGCCCGGGGACCGTGGCCCAGAATGTCGCGAACTGGCGGGCCCATGCGCCCGCCGTCTTTCCGCTGCCCCATCCCAGCTGGCGCAATACCGGCTGGCTGAACGAACGCCCCTGGTTCGAGGCCGAGCTTCTGCCCGCCCTGCGCACCGCCATATCGGAGACCCTGGCATGACGCCTGAAACCCCCCTCGACCACGCCCATGCCGCCATGGAACAGGCCCCGGGCGACGATGCCCTGCGGCTGGGGTTCTATGAACGCCTGGCGGATGGCGAGTTGTTCGTGATGCTGGAGCGCGAGGCCGAGGGCGAGACCATCGCACCCGCGATCTTCGACACCGACGACGGGCGCTTCGTGCTGGGCTTCGACCGCGAGGAGCGGCTGGCCGGTTTTGCCGGACGCATCGTGCCCTATGCCGCCCTGTCGGGGCGGGCGGTGGCGGCGATGCTGGCGCCCCAGGGGCTGGGCCTCGCACTGAACCCGGACGTGGCGCCGTCGTCCTTCCTGGTGGCACCGGATGCCCTTGAGTGGCTGGTGGCGACCCTGGCCGAGGCCCCGGCGCAGATCGAAGCCCGCCCCCAGGAGATAACTGCGCCCCACGGTCTGCCCGAACGCCTTTTGCGGGGGCTGGACGCGAAGCTGGCCGCGGCGGCGGGCATGGCGCGCATGGCCTACCTTGTCGGCGCGCGCTACGAGGGCGGGCTGACCCATCTGCTGGCCTTCGTCGATCCGGCCCCCGGCGCCGAGGCGGCCCTTGCCCGCGCCACGGGCGAGGCGCTGGCCTTTTCGGGTGTCGAGGCAGGAACGCTGGACGTGGGGTTCTTCACCGCCGCCGATCCCTTTGCGGCCCGGCTTGCGCGGGTGGGGCTGCGGTTCGATCTGCCCGAACCCGAGGCGGTGACGCAACCGGGCGCCAACCCGGGCATGGACCCGGAGCGCCCGCCCAGGTTGCGCTGAGCCGCGCCGGCAGAGGGGGGCTGTCTGCCCCCCGGCCTTCGGCCTCCCCCCGAGGATATTTCCGGACCAAAGATGGGTAAGGTCAGTAGCCCGCGGCGCGGTCGACCAGGTTCAGGAGCGGGCGGCCGCCCTCGGCGCGCAGGATGTTCCCGGCGATCAGCTGCGCCGCCGAATCCGGGCGCGTGGCGCTGGCGATATGGGGCGTGACCGTCACCTTCGGGTGCTGCCAGAAGGGCGACTCGGGGGGCAGTGGTTCGGTGCGGAACACGTCGAGCGTGGCATGGCCGATCTGTCCGCTGTCGAGCGCGCTGAGAAGGGCGGCATCGTCGATCAGGGGGCCGCGGCCCGGGTTGATGACCACGGCCCCGCGCGGCAGCATCGCCAGGGTTTGCGCATCAAGGGTGTTTTCCGTCTCGGGCGTCTGGGGCAGCAGCAGCACGAGGATCTCGCTGCGGGCCAGAACCTGGTGCAGGCCTTCGGGACCGTGAAAGCAGGCGACGCCCTCGACCTGCTTTTCCCGGCGGCTCCACCCGGCGACATCGAAGCGCAGCCCCCGCAGGGCCAGCGCGCAGGCGGTGCCCAAGGCCCCGAGCCCCAGGATGCCGACAGTCCGGTGCCGCGCGAGGGGCGGGATCTCGGGCTGCCAGTTGCCGTCCTGTCCGGTGATATGGGCATCCATCCCCAGGTGATGGCGCAACACGTGGCCCGTGACCCATTCCACCATGCCTTCGCGCAGGCCGGAATCGACCATGCGGGTCAGCGGCTGGGTGAGGGTGGGATTGTCCACCACGGTTTCGACCCCGGCCCAGAGGCCCAGGACCGCCTTGCAGCGGGTGAAGGGGGTGAAATCCGACACCGGCCCACCCGGGGCGAAGACGATGTAATCGACCGTTTCGGGCGCGTGGTCGCAGGAGAGATCGACCTTTAGCCCGGCCTTGAGGAAGGCATCGGCCAGGGGCTGGCGATACTGTGGCCAACGGTCGGACCGGGCAGAGAAGAGCACATTGATCATCGGCCGCGCGGCCTGTGGACATGGGCCGACTGGGTCAGCCCGAAGGCCACCAGCAGCACCAGCATGGCCGAGCCGCCATAGCTGACCAGGGGCAGGGGCACGCCGACGACCGGCGCCAGGCCCATGACCATCGACATGTTCACGGCGAAGAACAGGAAGAAGGTCACCCCGACCCCCAGCGTGAGAAGCGAGCCGAATCTGTCCTTGTTCGAAAAGGCCGAGGCGAAGCAGAAGACGATGATCAGCGCATAGAGCGACAGCAGCGAGAAGGCGCCGAGAAAGCCGAACTCTTCGGCGAGGGTGGTGAAGATGAAATCGGTGTGCTTTTCGGGCAGGAAGTTCAGCCGCGACTGGGTGCCCTGCATGAAGCCGCGCCCCGTCCAGCCCCCGGACCCCAGCGCGATCTTGGACTGGGTGATGTGATAGCCCGCGCCCAGCGGATCGGTCGAGGGATCGAGGAAGGTGTCGATCCGGCGATACTGGTAATCCTTCAAGAGCTGCCAGTCCGTTCCGCGCGACGTGAAGACCGCCGAAACCAGCCCGACGCCCAGTCCGGCCACCGCGGCGAAGTACCACCAGCTGACCCCGGCCAGGAACATGATCGCACCGCCGCCGATGATCAGCAGCAGCGCCGTGCCAAGGTCGGGCTGGCGCAGCACCAGGAAGGTGGGCGCAAGGATCAGGATCAGCGGCACCGCGACCCAGAGGGGATGCGATGTCTTGCGGATGTCGAGCCAGTCGTAATAGGCTGCCAGGATCATCACCAGGGTGATCTTGGTCAGCTCGGACGGTTGCAGGCGCATGAACCCCAGGTCGATCCAGCGTTGGGCGCCCATGCCGGTGACGCCGAAGAATTCCACGAACAGCAACAGCAGGACCGAGGCCCCATAGGCAAGGCCCGCCATGTTGCGCCAGAACCAGATCGGCACCATCGCCACGAACAGCATCAGCGCCATGCCAAGGCCGAAACGCTTCATCTGCGGTTCGGCCCAGGGGGTGAGCGAGCCGCCCGCCACCGAGTAGAGCATCACGAAGCCCGCCGAGGCCACCGCCGAAAGCAGCAGGATCAGCGGCCAGTTCAGGTGCAGGATCTTCGACAGGCCGGTGGGCACCGTCTTGGCGTGGTATTCGAGATAGCTCATCCGATCATGCCCTGTCGCTGCCGGGGGATGGCGTGGTGCCGCGCACGGGAAGCTTGCTGAGCATCTCGCGGATGCGGCCCCGTTGCCCCGAGGGATAGGCGTCGAGCGGCGGGGTCTTGCCGTGCATGGCGAACAGCAGGATGTCGCGCGCGATGGGGGCGGCGACCGACGATCCGCCGCCGCCATGTTCCACCACCACCGAAACCGCGTATTGCGGATTGTCGTAGGGGGCGAAGCAGACGTAAAGCGCGTGATCGCGCCGCTCCCACGGGAGGTCGGCGTTGCTGGTCACGCCGCGCGCGCGTTCGGCCACGGTGATGTTGCGCACCTGGCTGGTGCCCGACTTGCCGGCCATGCGCCGGCCTTCGTCGTCGATGCGGGCGCTGAACCCGGTGCCGCGCCGGGTGTTGGACACGGCGAACATGCCCTTGCGCACCATGCGCAGGTGGTTTTCGTTG
Source organism: Oceaniglobus trochenteri (assembly GCF_020529025.1). Taxonomy (GTDB): domain Bacteria; phylum Pseudomonadota; class Alphaproteobacteria; order Rhodobacterales; family Rhodobacteraceae; genus Oceaniglobus; species Oceaniglobus trochenteri. Next base: position 228,875 of record NZ_JACNMM010000002.1, on the reverse strand, counting down.
AACCCCAGCGGTTCGGCACCGACGATGGGTGTTTCCACACCGTCGATGGATTTGATCAGCCGTGGCATGATGGCATTGCCCGAGGCCAGACGCGCCGTCATCACCGCAAGATGCAGCGGCGAGGCCAGGACATAGCCCTGTCCGATCGAGGCGTTCAGCGAATCCCCGATCAGCCATTCCTTGCCATAGCGTTCACGCTTCCAATCCTTGTCGGGCATGACCCCGGCGGTGACGGCGGACATGGGGATGTCGAACTTTTCGCCGAACCCGAACCGGCGGGCGGTTTCGGCAATCTTGTCGACGCCGACCTTCTGGGCCATCTCGTAGTAATAGACATCGCAGGATTGCTGCAGGCTTTTCTCGAGGTTCACATAGCCGTGCCCGCCGCGCTTCCAGCAGTGGAAGCGGCGGTTGCCCAGCTCGGTGAAACCGGGGCAATAGACCGTGTCCTCGGCGCTGATCTCGCCGGTGTCCAGCGCGGCCATGGTCACCATCATCTTGAAGGTCGAGCCGGGCGGATAGGCGCCCTGCACGGCCTTGTTGGCCAGCGGACGATAGATGTTGTCGGTCAGTTCGCCATAGTCCTTCACGGAAATGCCGCGCACGAACTTGTTGGGGTCGAAGGTGGGGGCGCTGCCCACCGCCATCAGGTCGCCGCTGCGCACGTCCATCACCACGGCCGAGGCGCTTTGATCCAGCGTCAGCCGTGCCTCGACGAAATTCTGAAGCGCGTTGTCGACGGTCAGTTGCAGGTTGGCGCCCGGCACGCCGCTGTCGCGGCCCAACTCGCGCATGACCCGGCCCGCCGCGTTCACCTCGATCCGCTTGCTGCCGGCCTTGCCGCGCAGGTCGCGTTCATACTTGTTCTCGACGCCGGTCTTGCCGATCTGGAACTTGGGGATCTGGAGCAGCGGGTCGTCGTCCTCGATGCGGTTCAGGTCGTAATCGCTGACCGGGCCGACATAGCCGACGATATGGGCGAAATCCTCGCCCAGCGGATAATGCCGGGTCAGGCCCACGTCGGGGGTGATGCCGGGCAGGGCGGGGGCGTTGACGGCGACGGTGGCGATGTCTTCCCAACTGCGCTGATCGGTCAGCGTGACCGGCACGAAGGGCGAGCGGCGGTGCATCTCGCGCAGCGACCGCTCAAGCTCTTCGGGGTCGAGATAGATCAGGTGGCGCAACCGCTCGATCACCATGTCGACATCGCCCGCCTCTTCGCGGACGATGACGATGCGGTAGTTCTGGGTGTTCTCGGCCACCGGAATGCCGTTGCGGTCGAAGATCAAGCCGCGCGAGGGCGCGATCAGGCGCATGTTGATGCGGTTTTCCTCGGCCAGCAGGCGGAATTCGTCGGCCTGTTCCACCTGCATCTGGCGCATCCGCCAGCCCAGAACGCCCAGCATGCCCAGTTGCAGCCCGCCCACGACCATCCCGCGACGGGTGATCTTGCGGCTGCTGGCCTCGGTATCCTTGGGTGAGCGTCTCATATCCGGTGTCCCAATGCGTCAACCGTGCCCGGCGCAGCCTTGCGGATCCCGATCGCGTAACGCGACAGGGCCACCACCACCGGGTAAGTCAGGGTTGATACGATCATTTGCAGGAAGGTTAACGAAAGCACCGGCTGCTCTACCAGAAAAATCGCCAGCACCAACGCATTTGTGAGAGTGATCGCCAGCAGGACCGCCGCCACCATCATCCATTCGACCAGGAAGGGCAGATCCTTTGAAAAGGGCTGCCGGGCGCGCAGGAATTCCAGCCCCAGCAGCACCAGCGCCGTCCACAGGCCAAGGGGGCGCATGAACAGGATGTCGGTGAACAGGATCACCGCAGCCACCAGCAGCGTCGGGATGTAGTCGGGCCGCCGCATGACCCAGGCATAGGCCAGAAGCGTCAGGATATCGGGGCCGGGGATGCGGGCATCGCCGATCCGGTAGGGCAGGATTTCGACAAAGACGACGATGGCCGCCAGCAGGACGAAGAGCGCGCGAAACCCCCAGCGGCGGCGTGAAACCGGGTCAACCATCGCCGGTCTCCGGCGGTTGGGGCGGGGTGGCGGGCGCGACAAGCGAACCGGGATCGGTGATCGTCTCGCCGGCGTGGCTGCGCAGCACCCGCAGGAACTCCAGCCGCTCGTAATCGGCGGCCAGGCGCACGCGCAACTGCCGGTCGGTGCCAAGGGCGACCTGACCCACCAGAAGCCCCGCCGGAAAAACGCCACCATCGCCCGAACTGATCACCCGGTCGCCGGGGCGCACGGCCTCGGGCGTCTCGAGAAAATCCAGCAGCGGCAGCGGAGAGTTGTCACCGGCCAGGATGCTGCGTTGTCCCGAGGGCTGGATCGTCACCGGAATCCGGCTGCCGGTGTCGTTCAGCAGGATCACCCGGGCGCTGGTTTCGCCCACGCCCGAAACCCGCCCCACAAGGCCCAGCCCGTCGGTGGTGGCCCAGCCGTTCTGGATTCCGTCGCGCGCGCCGACGTTCAGCAGGACAGACTGGCGAAAGGGGCTGCCCGAATCGGCCAGCACCACGCCGGTGATATAGGTCAGCGACGGATCAAGCCGCACCTTGTTGAGGTCCAGCAGCTTGGCGTTCTCCTGCTCAAGCTGCAGGGCGGCCTCTTTCCAGGCCTTCATCTGCTGCAACTCGCGGCGCAGCTCCTGGTTCTGTTCGTAGATCCGGCTGTAGCTTTGAAAATCCTCGATCATCGTGGCCACCTTGGTGACCGGCAGCAGTGCCCAGTCGAACGATGGCACCACCCGGTCGATGATCTGGGCGCGCACCCGTTCGGCGCGGGGGCTGTCGATGCGCCAGAACAGGAAGATGGCAAGGCACAACACAACCACCACGCCCACCAGAATGCGGCGGACCGGGCGGGTGTAATTTACGCTGGTGCCTCGATCCTGCGCCATTCATGGCCCTCGGCGTTAGCTGTCGTAGTCGATGACATGGGCAAGCTGTCTTTCGTATTCCAGAGCTTTTCCAGTGCCCAGGGCAACGCAGTTCAGCGATTCGTCGGCCACGGACACGGCCAGCCCGGTCTGTTCGCGCAGCGCCAGGTCAAGATCGCCCAGAAGCGCGCCGCCTCCGGTCAGCATGACGCCCCGATCGACGATGTCGGCGGCCAGGTCGGGCGGTGTCGCTTCCAGCGCGATCATCACCGCCTCGCAGATCTGCTGCACGGGTTCGGACAGCGCCTCGGCCACCTGGGCCTGGTTGATCTCGGTTTCCTTGGGCACGCCGTTCAACAGGTCGCGCCCGCGGATCTGCAGGGCCGCGCCGCGCCCGTCGTCGGGCATCCGGCTGGTGCCGATGGTGGTCTTGATCCGCTCGGCCGTCGATTCGCCGATCAGCAGATTCTGCTGGCGGCGCAGGTAGCTGATGATCGCCTCGTCCATCCGGTCGCCGCCCACCCGCACGCTGCGGGCATAGACGATATCGCCAAGCGACAGCACCGCCACCTCGGTGGTGCCCCCCCCTATATCGACGACCATGTTCCCGGTCGGGTCGGTGATCGGCATGCCGGCCCCTATGGCGGCGGCGATGGGTTCAGCGATCAGGCCGGCCTTGCGGGCGCCCGCGCTGATGACCGACTGGCGGATCGCCCGCTTTTCGACCGGCGTTGCGCCGTGGGGGACGCAGACGATGATCTTGGGCTTGGAAAAGGTCGTGCGCTTGTGAACCTTGCGGATGAAATGCTTGATCATTTCTTCGGCCACGTCGAAATCGGCGATGACCCCTTCGCGCATCGGGCGGATCGCCTGGATGCTGCCGGGGGTGCGGCCCAGCATCAGCTTGGCATCTTCCCCGACCGCCAGCACCTGCTTGCGACCGTCCTTCAGGTGATAGGCCACCACCGAAGGTTCGTTCAGAACGATGCCCTTGCCCTTGACATAGACCAGCGTGTTCGCTGTTCCCAGGTCAATGGCCATGTCGGACGAAAACAGACCGGTAAAACTTCCCATCGGCAGGCAGCCCCCAAATGACGTGTCGGGTCCGCGACTCCACCCGGCGCAGACGAGGCCGCCTTATATGCCCCGGCGCGAAGCGGCGAAAGGCCCCGGGCCGGAGATTTCGGCGCATTCCCGCGCGAGGTGGCCGGCCGGGGCGGGCGGGAAAGCGGGGTATTGTCGGTTAAGTGAAAGGCTGGATGCGCAGGCTGCGACGAAAGGGTCAAAATTGTTCGAAATGTGCAATTCTGGAAAACGGCAAAATATCTTTATCGGCGTTGAAACAATCGCCGAACGGGCCTGAGGTTTCGCCCGCCCGGTGCGACAATGCCTTGGGCGGGGGCAGGGCCGAAACCCCGCACCCGCCCCGAGTCTCAGCCCGCGTCCTTGTAGCTGACACCCTTCACATCGGCGTCGGGGCCGGCCATTTCGCGCCGCAGCAGCAGGCGGTTCAGGGCCGCCACATAGGCCTTGGCGCTGGCCACGACGGTATCGGTATCGGCCGATTCACCGGTGACGATGCGGCCATTCTCCTCCATCCGGACGGTGACGGTGGCCTGGGCATCGGTGCCTTCGGTCACGGCGTGCACCTGGTAGAGTTGCAGCCGGGCATCGTGGCTGACCACCTGCTTGATCGCCTTGAAGGTGGCATCCACCGGACCGTCGCCGGTTGCGGTGACCTCGTGGTCGGTGCCATCGACGGTCAGGGTCAGCTCAGCCTTTTGCGGGCTTTCGGTGCCGCAGACGACGCGCAGGAACTTCACCTTCACCCGTTCGCCTTCGCCCTTGGACTGGTCGCGCATCAACGCTTCCAAGTCTTCTTCGTAGACCTCCTTCTTGCGGTCGGCCAGGTCCTTGAAGCGCACAAAGACGTCGTTCAATTGGTTGTCGGCCAGTTCGAACCCCAGTTCCTTCAGCTTGGCACGCAGGGCGGCGCGGCCCGAATGCTTGCCCAGGACAAGGTTGGTTTCCTTCAACCCCACGTCGGCGGGGCGCATGATTTCGAAGGTTTCGGCGTTCTTCAGCATCCCGTCCTGGTGGATGCCCGATTCATGTGCAAAGGCGTTCTTGCCCACGATGGCCTTGTTGAACTGTACCGGAAAGCCCGAGACGGTGGCGACACGGCGGCTGATGTGCATGATCTTCGTCGTGTCGATCCGGGTGTCCCAGGGCATGATGTCGCCCCGCACCCTCAGCGCCATCACCACCTCTTCCAGGGCGGTGTTGCCCGCGCGTTCGCCCAAGCCGTTGATCGTGCATTCGATCTGGCGCGCGCCCCCGGCCACCGCCGCCAGCGAATTGGCCGTCGCCATGCCCAGATCGTTGTGGCAGTGGGTGGCAAAGATCACCTCGTCCGCGCCGGGCACCTCGGCGATCAGCATGCGGATCAGGTCGGCGGATTCCACCGGCGCGGTATAGCCTACGGTATCGGGAATGTTGATGGTCGTCGCGCCGGCCTTGATGGCGATTTCCACCACCCGCTTCAGGTAATCCGCTTCCGTGCGGGTGGCATCCATGGGCGACCACTGGATGTTGTCGCTCAGGTTGCGGGCATGGGTCACGGTGTCGTGGATGCGCTCGGCCATCTCGTCCTGGTTCAGCTTGTGCATCTCGCGGTGCAGCGGGGACGTGCCGATGAAGGTGTGGATGCGCGGCTGCGCGGCGTGTTTCACCGCCTCCCAGCAGCGGTCGATGTCCTTGAAGTTGGCCCGCGCCAACCCGCAGATCACCGCGTCCTTGCTGCGCCTGGCGATTTCGCTGACGGCGTTGAAATCCCCTTCCGAGGCAATCGGAAACCCGGCCTCGATCACGTCGACGCCCATGTCGTCCAGCAGTTCGGCAATCTCCAGCTTTTCCGCATGGGTCATGGTGGCGCCGGGCGATTGTTCGCCGTCGCGCAGGGTGGTGTCGAAAATCACGACGCGGTCGCGTTTGGTGGTATCGGTCATGTCATTGGTATCCTTGGTGCTTCTGTTCTTCCGGCGCTGGTCCACCCCTGAGCGGTCGCGCCGAAGGCACGCTCAGAGGCGACTAAGAAGAAGCAGGCCGCGCAGGCCAAGCGGTGCCGTTTCGGCACTCAGGGCGGGGGTATGGGCGCGGTGTTCCATGGCGCAAACGATACCCGGCCGCGCCCGAATGTAAACCCCGAAATCGCCCGCTTGACGGGGCAGGGCGCGGGCCTAGCTCTGGCTCATGGAACAGGCACTGGTCATCGGGGCATCGGGCGGCATCGGGCGCGCCATCGCGGGCGAACTGCAGGGGCGGGTCGTTGCCGTCACCCCCCTGTCGCGCAGTGCAGACGGGCTCGACATCACCGACGAGGCCAGCATCGAACGCCACCTTGGCGCGCTTGCGGGCCCTTTCGATCTGGTTTTCGTGGCAACGGGCGCTTTGGTCATCGACGCAAGGCCGCCGGAAAAATCGCTCAGGGCACTTGAGGGCGGGGCGCTGGCGGCGCAGTTCGCCACCAATGCCATCGGCCCCGCGCTGATCCTGAAACACGCCCTGCGCCTTCTGCCGCGTGACCGGCGGGCAGTCTTCGCCGCCCTTTCGGCCCGGGTGGGCAGCATCGGCGACAATGGGTTGGGCGGCTGGCACGGATATCGCGCCTCCAAGGCGGCGCTGAACCAGTTCATCCATGGCGGCGCGATCGAACTGGCGCGCAGCCACCGCCAGGCCATCGCCGTCTGCCTGCACCCCGGCACCGTCGCAACCGCCTTCACCGCCGATTATCCCGACCACGCCAAGGTCACCCCCGAGGTGGCGGCGAAGAACCTGGTCGATGTCATCGCCGCGCTGGAACCGGCGCAATCGGGCGGGTTCTTCGATTATTCCGGCGCGACCATTCCGTGGTGAAACGCCTGATCCTCATCCTGGGCGATCAGCTTTCGCCTGATATCGCGGCGCTGCAACAGGCCACGAAGGACGACATGATCGTCATGGCCGAGGTTGGCGATGAAACCACCTATGTGGCCCATCACCCCAAGAAGATCGCCTTCGTGCTGGCCGCCATGCGCAAGTTCGCCGCCCGGCTGCGGGATGACGGCTGGCAGGTGGCCTATACCCGGCTGGACGATCCCGACAACGCCGGCTCGATCTGCGGCGAATTGCTGCGCCGCGCGGAGGAACACGGCGCGCAGGAGGTGCTTGCCACCGAACCGGGCGAATGGCGGCTGATCGACGCGCTGGCCCATTGCCCGCTGAAGGTGACACAGCTGCCCGACGACCGGTTCCTGGCCAGCCACGAGGATTTCGAACACTGGGCCGAAGGGCGCAAGCAGTTGCGGATGGAGTATTTCTATCGCGACATGCGCCGCAGGACGGGCCTGTTGATGGAGGGCGACGAACCGGCCGGCGGGCAGTGGAACTTCGATCACGACAACCGCAAGCCGGCACCCAAAGATATCGCCTTCAGCGGCCCGATGCAGTTCACCCCCGACGACACCGTGCACGAGGTGCTGGACCTGGTCGCGCAGCGGTTTCCCGACAATTTCGGCGATCTGAACCCCTTCTGGTTCGCCACCGACACCACCCAGGCGCGCCGGGCCCTGACCCATTTCATCACCCATGCCCTGCCGCGTTTCGGAGATTTCCAGGATGCCATGCTGGCCGACAACCGGTTTCTCTATCACGCGGGCATCTCGATGTATCTCAACACCGGCTTGCTGCACTGGCGCGAGGTCTGCGAGGCGGTGCAGCAGGCCTGGCGCGATGGTCAGGTGCCCATCAACGCCGCCGAAGGCTTCATCCGCCAGATCATCGGCTGGCGCGAATACATGCGCGGGATCTATTTCCTGCAGGGCCCCGAATATACGCAAGGCAACGCCCTGAACCATAGCCGCGATCTTCCCGCCCTCTACTGGGGCGGCAAGACGCGGATGCGTTGCATGGCAAAAGCCGTCGAACAGACCCGGGCCGAGGCCTATGCCCACCACATCCAGCGCCTGATGGTCACCGGCAACTTCGCCCTGATCGCGGGGATAGATCCGGGGCAGGTGCATGACTGGTATCTGGCGGTCTATGCCGATGCCTTCGAATGGGTCGAAGCACCCAACACCATCGGGATGAGCCAGTTCGCCGATGGCGGCATCATCGGCTCCAAGCCCTATGTCTCAAGCGGCAACTACATCTCGAAGATGTCGGATTACTGCAAGGGTTGCGCCTATGACGTGAAGGCCAGAACGGGCGAGGGGGCCTGTCCCTTCAACCTGCTCTACTGGGATTTCCTGAACCGCCACCGCGATCGTTTTGCCAGGAACCCGCGCATGGCCAACATGTACCGCACCTGGGACAGGATGGAGGAAAGCCACCGCAAGACCGTCATCAACGAGGCCGCCGCCCTGCTTGACAGGCTCGACGACGGCCAGGTGGTCTGACGCCCCCTCTTTCTTGCAAGAAATACTCGCGCCGCAGGCACCGCGCGTCAGCGCGGTTCCCTTCAGTTGCTCGAGGTCAGCGCGCCGTTCTCCCAGCCGCCCGAGGCCTCGTCGCCATTGGCATAGCGGATCGTGCCCTGGCCCTGACGCTTGCCCGCGACGAAGGACCCTTCGTAGACATCGCCGTTGGAATAGGTCGCCACGCCTTCGCCGTCCATCTCGCCGGCCTTCCAGCTTCCGGTGTAGGTAAAGCCGTCGGGCATGGTGATGGTGCCCTGGCCCTCGCGGGTGCCGTTGACGAAATCGCCTTCATAGACGGTGCCGTCGGGATAGGTGGCCTTGCCATTGCCGTTGCGCTGGCCGTCCTGCCAGGCGCCGGTATAGGTGTATCCGTCGGGATAGGTCATGGTGCCCTGGCCCGCGTTCAACCCGTTCACGAATTCGCCATCGTAGACCAGCCCGCTGGCATAGGTGGCCACGCCGGTGCCGTTGATGATGCCGGCCTTCCATTCGCCATCATAGGTGGCGCCGTCGCCATAGGTGATCTTGCCGGTGCCATCGGCCAGGTCATCGCGGAACTGGCCCACATAGACCGACCCGTCGGGATAGGTGACGGTGCCTTGCCCCTCGATCCGGCCGGCAACCCAATCGCCTTCATAGCGGTATCCATCGGTGGCCACGAAAACGCCCTGGCCCTCGCGCTTGTCGCCGCGGAACTCGCCCTCGTAGGTGGCGCCGTCGGCATAGGCCACCTTGCCCTGGCCCACACGCTCGCCGTTGACAAGGGCGCCCTCGTAGGTGTCGCCGTTGGGTTGGGTCAGAACGCCCTGGCCGGTGATCTCGCCATCGGCCCAGTCGCCCACATAGGTCAGCCCGTCGGGCATGGTCAGCGTGCCCTTGCCCGACCGCTTGCCATCCGCCATGTCGCCTTCGTAAACGGCGCCATCGGGATAGGTGATGGTGCCGCGCCCCTGTTTCACCCCGTTTTCCCAGTTGCCGTCATAGATATAGCCGTTGGGCGTCTCCATCCGGCCCAGGCCGTGATGCTGGGCGTTCAGGAAACCGCCCTCGTAGGTCACGCCGTTGGCATAGGTGGCATTGCCGGCGCCCTCGATCTTGCCGTCGACCCATTCGCCTTCGTAGGTGCCGCCGTCGGCAAAGGTGATCTTGCCGATCCCCTCGGGCTTGCCCTTGGCAAACTGGCCGACATAGACCGACCCGTTGGGAAAGCGCGCGGTGCCCTGACCCGAGATTTCGCCCTCGACCCATTCGCCGGTGTACTCATAGCCGTTGGGCAGGCGATAGGTGCCGGTGCCGTCCTGGCGGCCGTTCTTGAAGGTGCCTTCATAGACCCCGCCGTCGTCGTATTGCTTGGTGATGACATCGTCGCTCTGGGCATGGGCCGCGCCCAGCAGGGCGATGGCCGCAACCCCGCCCAAAAGCGCCCGTTTCACTGTCGCCATGGCTGATCTGTCGTGCTTCACCGGTGCCCCCATTTCCGCCGGAACGGCGGTATTCGTTATGTCAGACTTGCCTCAGCCTACCGCCCGCCCCGCGCCCCCGCAACGGTTTTTGCCCCGACCGGCAGGCCTGTGCCGCGGTGCGGTTTCGACCGGCTGCGCCTTTTCATTCGCGCGGCATCTGCTAATTGAGCCGGGACAAGCAGAAAGGCCGCCCCATGTCGCAGAAATTCCGCCTGACCCTTGCGCAGCTGAACCCCGTGGTGGGCGATCTGAAGGGCAACGCCGAACAGGCCCGCCGCGCATGGGAGGCCGGGCGCGACGCCGGGGCCGATCTTGTCGCGCTGCCCGAGATGTTCATCACCGGCTACAACGCCCAGGACCTGGTGCGCAAACCGATCTTCCACCAGACCGCCATCGCCACGATCGAGGCGCTGGCCGCCGACTGCGCCGACGGTCCGGCGCTGGCCATCGGCGGGCCCTGGGTCGAGGGTGCGCAGCTTTACAACGCCTATCACATCTGCCGGGGCGGCACGGTGGTGCACCGGGTGCTCAAGCACAACCTGCCCAACGAAACCGTCTTCGACGAGGTGCGGGTGTTCGACAGCGGCCCCCTGGGCGGCCCCTATTCGGTCGGGGATGTCCGTGTCGGTTCGCCCGTCTGCGAGGATGCCTGGCACCCCGAGGTGGCCGAGACATTGCAGGAAACGGGGGCCGAGTTCCTGCTGGTGCCCAACGGTTCGCCATATTACCGCGGCAAGCTGGATACCCGGTTCAACCAGATGGTGGCGCGGGTGGTCGAAACCGGCCTGCCGCTGATCTATCTCAACATGGTGGGCGGACAGGATGACCAGGTCTTCGACGGCGGATCGTTCGGGTTGAACCCCGGCGGCGAACTGGCCTTCCAGATGCCGCTGTTCGACCAGGAAATCGCCCATGTGGATCTCGAAAACACGCCCGAAGGCTGGCGCATCGCCAAGGGCCCCAAGGCCCATGTGCCCGACGCCTGGGAACAGGATTATCGCGTCATGGTCACGGCGCTGCGCGACTACATGGGCAAGACGGGGTTCAGGAAGGTGCTGCTGGGCATGTCGGGGGGCATCGACTCGGCGCTGGTGGCCACCATCGCCTGCGACGCGCTTGGCCCGGACAACGTGCGCTGCGTCATGCTGCCCTCGGAATATACCTCGGAAAGCTCGCTGGAGGATGCCAAGGACTGCGCAGAACGGCTGGGCGCGCGTTACGATTTCGTGCCGATCACCGAGGGGCGCGCGGCGATCACCAACACCCTCGCTCCGCTGTTCGAGGGCACGGAACCCGACCTGACCGAAGAGAACATCCAGAGCCGGCTGCGTGGCCTTCTGCTCATGGCGATCAGCAACAAGTTCGGCGGGATGCTCCTGACCACCGGCAACAAGTCCGAGGTCGCGGTGGGCTATGCCACGATCTATGGCGACATGGCGGGCGGCTACAATCCGATCAAGGAACTCTACAAGACCCGGGTGTTCGAGACCTGCCGCTGGCGCAACGCCAACCACCGCGACTGGATGATGGGCGCGGCGGGCGAGGTGATCCCGCCCCGCATCATCGACAAACCCCCGAGCGCCGAGCTGCGCGCCGATCAGAAGGACGAGGATTCGCTGCCCCCCTACGACGTGCTGGACGCGATCCTGGAACAGCTGATTGACCTCGATGCCTCGGTCGCCGATGTCGTCGCCCTTGGCTATGACCGCGAGACGGTGAAACGGGTCGAACACCTGATCTACATCTCGGAGTACAAGCGCTTCCAGGCCGCGCCCGGCGCGCGACTGACCAAGCGCTCGTTCTGGCTGGACCGCCGCTATCCCATCGTCAACCGCTGGCGCGATCCCGGCGGAGCGTAATCCAGAGGCGCGCCTGCGGCGCATTCGACATGCGCCCTTTGGGCGGTTGGCGCCCGGTCTGGCTGTCTTGCAAGGCTTGCAGCCGGATGGCTGCGCCGCGCGGGCAGGCGCCTCCGGCGGGGATATTTGAAGGACCAAAGATGTGAAGGTCTTTTCTCCATCTTTGGTCCTGAAATATCCTCGGGGGGAGCGGCGCAGCCGCGGGGGGCAGACAGCCCTCCCTTTCGGACCTGTCAGCCTTTCAGCATCATCTGGTAGCTGACCGGAACATAGTGGAAGCCGCCTTCGCCGCGCGTCTCGACGTAGCCGAGGCCGGGGAAGGGCATGTGGTAGCCCACCAGGGGGATGCGGTCGGCGGCCACCATGCCCAGGATCTTCTTGCGGCTTTCGGCGGCGGCGGCCTTGTCGGCGTCGAATTTCACCTCCCATTCGGGATAGGCGAGGGACCAGACATAATGGTTGGCCGTATCCGCCATGAGCAGGAGGCGGTCGCTTCCGGATTCAAGGTGATAGGCCATGTGCCCCGGTGTGTGACCGAAGGCCGAGACCGCGGTGATGCCGGGCAGGGGGCTGTCGCCATCCTTGAGGAAGCTCATCCTGTCGGCGAGCGGTGCGACCTTGGCCTTGAAGCCGTCGTTGTCCATCTTCGACCAGGCGTCGTATTCCACCTGGCCCGTGACGTATTTCGCGTTGGGGAAGGTGGGGGCATCGCCCGCCATGAGGCCGCCGATATGATCGCCGTGCATGTGGGTGATGACGACGGTGGTGATGTCTTCGGGCGCATGGCCGGCGGCGGCGAGGGCCGTCCTGATGCCGTCAGGGTCGGTTCCGGTGTCGAACAGGACCACTTCGTCACCCGTTGCGACGACGGTTGGGGTAAAGAAGAACTGCGCCGCGTCGGTGGGCAGGAAGTTCTGGCTGCTGACCTCGGCGAAATCCTCGGACGGGACATTCATGCCGAAAATGCTCTGGGGATCGGGCACCGTCCGGGTGCCGGCCAGGAGGGTGCTGACCTTGAAATCACCGATGGCGAAGGCGTGGTGGCGCGGGGCAGGGGCGGCACCGCTGTGGGCCTCGGCAAGGGCCGGGCTGGCCAGACCTGCAAGGGCGGCGGCGCCGGGCAGGGTTGCGGCGCCGGCAAGGGCGGCGCGGCGGGTCAGAAAGGGTGAGGACATTGGCGATCTCCCGTAAATGAATGAACAGATGGGGGAGAGATAGGGCGAATGTGCGGCCCGGCCAGCGATGCGCAGGGTCTGTGCGTCGCCGCGCAGGTCATTCCCACCAGCGATCGACGCTGGCGATATCGTCGTCGTCCCACCCGAAATGATGCGCCATTTCATGCACCAGCACGTGGGTCACCAGGTCGGCCAGGCCGATATCGCCGCGGGCGGCCCATTCATCGAGGATCGGGCGGCGGAACAGCCAGATGGTATCGGGGCCGGTCGGTTGGTCGAGCACGGATTTCTGCGTCAGGGGGATTCCGTCGTAAAGCCCGGTGAGTTCGAAGGGATCGTCGATCTGCATGTCGCGCAGGATGTGGTCGGGGGCGAAATCCTCGACTCGCAGAAGCACCTGCATCGCCCCGTCGCGGAAGGGGGCGGGCAGGGCGGCGCGCGCCGCTTCGGCGAGGGATTCGATCAGGGCAAGATCGGGGGCGGTGTCGGGCGTATCGTCCATGGCGGCACTATGCCTGCGGGGGGCGGGGTTGCAAGAGGCGTCGGGCAGTAGCCGCCGCCGGCGCGGCGGGCCTCCGGCGGGGATATTTGCAGGACCAAAGATGCGGATCGCTGCGCCATTCTGGACAAGATGGCCGGGTTGTGGAATGGACAGCGCAACAGGAGTTTGCCCATGACCACCACCCGTTTCGCCCCGTCGCCCACCGGATACATCCATATCGGCAACCTGCGCACCGCGCTGATGAACTGGATGATCGCGCGCAAGGCGGGGGGCACCTTCATTTTGCGGCTGGACGACACAGACCCGGAACGCAGCAAACAGGAATACGCCGACGCCATCCAGGAAGACCTGGAATGGCTGGGCCTGACCTGGGACCGGATCGAGCGTCAGAGCGCGCGGCTGGACCGCTATCATGCGGCGGCCGACACCCTGCGCGACAAGGGGCGCTTCTATGAGGGTTTCGAAACCCCGGTCGAACTGGACCTGAAGCGCAAGAAGCAGCTGAACATGGGCAAGCCACCGGTCTATGACCGTGCCGCGCTGGCGCTGTCCGAGGATGAGAAGGCCCGCCTGCGCGCCGAGCGCGACCCGCACTGGCGGTTCCTTCTGGACCAGGAGCGGATCACCTGGACCGATGGCATCCTGGGCGACATATCCATCGATGCCGCCAGCGTCAGCGATCCGGTGCTGATCCGGGGCGACGGGCAGGTTCTCTATACCCTGGCCTCGGTCGTGGACGACACCGAGATGGGCGTGACCCATGTGGTGCGCGGCAGCGACCATGTGACCAACACCGCCACCCAGATCCAGATCATGGCGGCACTGGGCCATGGCCACCCCGAGTTCGCCCACCATTCGCTTTTGACCGGGCCGCAGGGCGAGGCGCTGTCAAAACGCCTGGGCACCCTGTCGCTGCGCGATCTGCGGGCCGGCGGGGTCGAGCCGATGGCGCTGCTTTCGCTGATGGCGCGGCTGGGATCGTCGCAGCCGGTCGAATTGCGCAGTAGCCTGGATGAGCTGGTGGAGGGCTTCGACATCTCGCATTTCGGTGTCGCGCCCACCAAGTTCGACGCCGAGGATCTGAAGCCGCTGACCGCCCGCGCCGTGGCCGCCATGCCCTTCGCCCGGGTCAAGGACGAGATCGCCGGACTGGGCGTGCCCGACGACAAGGCGGCGCAATTCTGGGAGGTGGTGAAGGACAATGTCGCCACCCGCGCCGGGATGGCTGATTGGTGGGCGATGATGCGCGATGGCGCCACCCCCGACGTCGCCGAGGAAGACCGCGAATTCGTGGCGCAGGCGCTGGAGATGCTGCCGCCGCCCCCCTATGGCCCCGAGACCTGGGCCAATTGGACCGGCGCGGTGAAAGAGGCGACCGGTCGCAAGGGCAAGGGGCTGTTCATGCCGCTGCGCAAGGCGGTGACCGGCCAGGCCCGCGGCCCCGAGATGGCCGATCTCATGCCGCTGCTCGAAAAGGCTCCAAAGCTCTGAGAGGGCGCCGCGCCCGGTCCGTTCAGGCGGGGACCGGGCGCACGCCGACCCCGGCAAGGCCCCGGTCGACAAGGGCGCGTTCATCGTCGTTCAACGTCTGGTGGCGCGGATAGCGGGGTGCGCCGCGGTCATCCAGGACCGGGGCGTCCCAGCCATCGGTGGTGGCGAAGAACCGTGCCACGCCCTCGGCGCCGAATTCGCGCAGGAACCCCTGTATCACGGCATCGAGATAGCTGAGCAGGATGTGGCGTGGCGTTTCGGGCGCCCCGTGCCGACCCTCGGCGATGGAGTAGACGGCGGCATCTGCCGCGTCGATCCGCACCGCCACCCTCTCATAGCCGGTTTCGCGCAGGTCCAGCGCGGCCCAGTCGCCGCCGGGCACCCGGGCCAGCACCCCGTCGATGGTGGTATCGGCATGGGGCACCGCCGTCAGGAAGGCGGTTTCGCTGATGTCGGTGTGGCGCCAGACACGCCGCCAACCGGCAAGCCGCGCCGGGCGCAGATCGGGATAGGCATGGGTCGCGCGATTGACGAGCGAGCCATAGCCAAAGAACATCGGGTCAATCATGGCCGCAATCTGCCCCCGGAGACATGGCGAGCACAAGTGGCAATTCTTGCCCTTGCAAAATCGTCCGCCGGACGGAATAGTCGGCCCGTCAGCGACGGGAGAATCCGCGGGGCCCGCGCCCCCGGTGCCGAAGGAGCAACCGCCCCGGTAAACTCTCAGGCCAAAGGACCGCCGCCGACCAACAGACTCTGGAGAGAGGCGCCATGGCGTCCGCCGAAGGGATAGCGATCTCAGGCAAAGGGACAGAGGGGGCAGGTCAGACGGCGCAGAGAGCGCCGCAGAATTTGCCCGGCCATGCGCCGGAGAGGGGACGGATGGCGATGGGCGACTTGCAACAGACGGCACTGCACGATCTGCATGTCGAGGCAGGGGCGAAGATGGTGCCCTTCGCGGGCTATTCCATGCCGGTGCAATATCCCCTTGGCGTCATGAAGGAACACCTGCACTGCCGCGCCGAAGCGGGGCTGTTCGACGTGTCGCACATGGGGCAGGTCAGGCTGCGCGCCCGTTCGGGGCAGGCCGGGGATGGGGCGCTGGCCTTGGAAAGGCTGGTGCCGGTCGATCTGCTGGGCCTTGCCGAGGGGCGCCAGCGCTATGGCATGTTCACCAACGACGAAGGGGGGCTGCGTGACGACCTGATGATCGCCAACATGGGCGATCACCTGTTTGTGGTGGTCAATGCCGCCTGCAAGGCCGACGACATCGCCCATATGCGCAGCCATCTCTCGGACGATTGTGAGATCGAGGAACTGGACGACCGCGCGCTGCTGGCCCTTCAGGGCCCGGCGGCGGAAGATGTGCTGTCGTCCCTCGTGCCGGATGTCAGGGCGATGCGCTTCATGGACGTGATCGCCGTCGATACCCTTTTCGGGCCGCTGACGATTTCCCGCTCGGGCTATACCGGCGAGGACGGATTCGAGGTGTCGGTGCCCAACGCCGCCGCCCCCGATCTGGCGCGCGCGCTGCTGGCCCATGATGCGGTCGCGTGGATCGGGCTTGGCGCGCGCGATTCCCTGCGCCTTGAGGCCGGGCTGTGCCTTTACGGCAATGACATCGACGCCACCACCACCCCGGTCGAGGCGGCGCTGACCTGGGCGATCCAGAAGGCCCGCCGGGCGGGCGGCGCACGCGAGGGGGGCTTTCCCGGCGCCGACATCGTGCTGGCGCAGATGGCCGACGGCGCGGCGCGCCGCCGCGTGGGCCTGCGCCCTGAAGGCCGTGCCCCGGTGCGGGCGGGGGTGGTCCTGTTCGACAGTGAAAGCGGCGGCCAGGAGGTGGGCACCGTCACCTCGGGGGCCTATGGCCCCAGCATCGAGGCGCCGATGTCCATGGGCTATGTCCCGACCCCCCTCGCCAGCCCGGGCACGACGCTTTATGCCGAATTGCGCGGGCGGCGGCATCCGGTCACCGTGGTCGAGATGCCCTTCCGCCCCGCCACGTTCAAACGCTGATCCAACAAGGAACCTGCCCATGAAATACACCGAAGAACACGAATGGCTGCGCGTCGAGGATGATGTCGTCGTCGTCGGCATCACCGATCACGCAGCCGAACAGCTGGGCGATCTGGTTTTCGTCGAACTGCCCGAGGAAGGGCGCATGGTGGTGAAGGATGAAGAGGTCGTGGTGATCGAATCGGTCAAGGCTGCCTCCGACATCATGGCCCCCGTCGACGGCGAGATCGTCGAGGTCAACGAGGCCCTGGTCGACAATCCCGCCCTGGTCAACGAGGACGCGACCGGCAATGGCTGGTTCTTCAAGATGAAGCTTGAGGATCTGTCGGTGCTGGACGACATGATGGACGAGGACGCCTACATCAAGTTCATCGGCTGACCGAAGCCCCGAACGATCGAATGCCTTTGGCGGGGCAAGCGGCGACCGAAGATGGAACCGGCCAGGCCCCATCTTTGGTCTGAAAATATCCTCGCCGAAGGCCAGGGTCCGCGCAGCGGAGCCTTCCCTTGTTGCCCGGAGAGTGCCATGACCTTCACCCCCACCGACTATCGCCCCTATGATTTCGCCAATCGCCGCCACATCGGCCCGTCGCCCGCCGAAATGGACGAGATGCTGGCGGTGCTGGGGGTCAACTCGCTGGACGAGCTGATCGATCAGACCGTCCCCAAGGCGATCCGCCAGGCCGAGCCGCTGGAGTTCGGCAAGCCGAAATCCGAGCGTGAGCTGCTTTGGTTCATGAACCAGGTGGCCAAGAAGAACCAGGTCTTCTCGTCCATGATCGGGCAGGGGTATCACGGCACCGTCACGCCCCCGGCAATCCAGCGCAACATCCTGGAAAACCCCGCCTGGTACACGGCCTATACCCCCTATCAGCCCGAGATCAGCCAGGGGCGGCTCGAGGCGCTTTTGAACTATCAGACCATGGTCTGCGACCTGACCGGGCTCGACGTGGCCAATGCCTCGCTGCTGGACGAGGCGACGGCGGCGGCCGAGGCGATGACCATGGCGCAGCGCACCGCAAAGTCGAAGGCCAATGCCTTCTTCGTCGATGAAAACTGCCACCCCCAGAACATCGCCGTGATCCGCACCCGGGCCGAGCCTCTGGGGATTGAGGTGATCGTCGGCGCGCCCGATGCGCTTGAGGCCGACAAGGTGTTCGGCGCGGTGTTCCAGTATCCGGGCACCCATGGCCACCTGCGCGATTTCACCGACGAGATTTCGGCCCTGCACGCGGCCAAGGCCATCGGGATCGTCATTGCCGATCCGCTGGCCCTGACCCTTCTGAAGGAACCGGGCGCCATGGGGGCCGATATCGCCGTGGGCAGCACCCAGCGCTTTGGCGTGCCGCTGGGCTATGGTGGGCCGCATGCCGCCTATATGGCCTGCAAGGACGCGCTGAAACGTTCCATGCCCGGGCGCATCGTCGGCGTGTCGGTGGATGCCCGCGGCAACAAGGCCTATCGCCTGTCGCTGCAAACCCGCGAACAGCACATCCGCCGTGAAAAGGCGACATCGAACGTGTGCACGGCCCAGGCCCTGCTGGCGGTCATGGCGTCGTTTTACGCGGTGTTCCACGGCCCCGAGGGGCTGAAGGCCATCGCCCAGCGGATTCACCGCAAGGCGGTGCGCGTGGCAAAGACGCTCGAGGCGCAGGGATATTCCGTTGAGCCGGGCGATTTCTTCGACACCATCACCGTCGAATGCGGCGCCCTGCGCGGTGCCATCCTCGACGAGGCGCGGCGCCAGAAGATCAACCTGCGCGTCGTGGGTGATACGAAACTGGGCATCACGCTTGACGAAACCACCCGCCCCGAAACGGTGGAACGCCTCTGGGATGCCTTCGGCATTCACGGCAAGCGCGACGACCTGAGCCAGGATTACCGCATCCCCGACGCCCTGCTGCGCAGCAGTGAATACCTGACCCATCCGGTCTTCCACATGAACCGCGCGGAAACCGAGATGATGCGCTACATGCGCCGCCTGTCCGACCGTGACCTGGCGCTGGATCGTGCCATGATCCCTCTCGGCTCCTGCACCATGAAGCTGAACGCGGCGGTCGAGATGATGCCGATCACCTGGCCCGAATTCAGCCTGATCCACCCCTTCGCGCCCACCGACCAGGTGCAGGGCTATGCCGAGATGCTGGAGGATCTGAGCGCCAAGCTGTGCCAGATCACCGGCTATGACGCCATGTCGATGCAGCCCAACAGCGGCGCGCAGGGCGAATATGCGGGCCTTCTGACGATCATGGCCTATCACAGGGCCAATGGGGACGAGGGGCGGCGCGTCTGCCTGATTCCGGTCAACGCCCATGGCACCAACCCGGCCAGCGCCCAGATGTGCGGCATGAAGGTGGTGGTGGTGAAATGCACCGCGCGCGGCGATATCGACGTCGAGGATTTCCGCGCCAAGGCCGAGGCGGCGGGCGATGCCCTGGCGGCCTGCATGATCACCTATCCCTCCACCCACGGCGTGTTCGAGGAGACGGTGAAGGAGGTCTGCGAGATCACCCACAAGCACGGCGGCCAGGTCTATCTTGACGGGGCGAACCTGAACGCCATGGTCGGGCTGGCCAAGCCCGGGGAGATCGGCAGCGACGTGTCGCACCTGAACCTGCACAAGACCTTCTGCATCCCCCACGGCGGCGGTGGCCCCGGGATGGGCCCCATCGGCGTCAAGGCGCACCTGGCGCCGCACCTGCCGGGCCACCCCGAACTGGGCACCGAGGCACCGGTCAGCGGCGCGCCCTATGGCTCGGCTTCGATCCTGCCGATCTCATGGGCCTATTGCCTGCTCATGGGTGGGGCGGGTCTGACCCAGGCGACGAAGGTGGCGATCCTGAACGCCAACTACATCGCCAAGCGGCTCGAAGGGGCCTATGACGTGCTTTACAAGGGCAGCGAGGGGCGCGTCGCGCACGAGTGCATCCTTGACACGCGCCCCTTCGAGAAATCGGCCCAGGTCACCGTGGATGATATTGCCAAGCGCCTGATCGACAACGGTTTCCACGCGCCCACCATGTCATGGCCGGTGGCCGGCACGCTGATGGTGGAACCCACCGAAAGCGAAACCAAGGCCGAGCTTGACCGCTTTTGCGATGCCATGCTGGACATCCGCGATGAGATCCGAAGGATCGAAGAGGGCGGCGAGGCCGAGAACAACCCCCTCAAGAACGCCCCCCACACGGTCGAGGATCTGGTGGGCGACTGGGATCGTCCCTACAGCCGCGAACAGGGGTGCTATCCCAAGGGCGCCTTCCGCGTCGACAAGTACTGGCCGCCGGTGAACCGGGTCGACAACGTCTATGGGGACAGGCACCTGGTCTGCACCTGCCCCCCGCTCGAAGCCTATCAGGACGCGGCCGAGTGAAGCGCGGGTAGCCGCGCCATCACCCGGCGCAGGCGCTCTCGGTCAGCTTCAAGCGTGAGCGCCTCGAACGCCCGTTCCATCGAACGCCGGGACGCGTCCCGCGCGGCCCGTGTCAGATCGGAGTTGTGGGTTTTTGCCAGGGCCGCCAACACCTTTTGCAGGCGGATGTGCACCTCAAGCTGCGCGGCACCGTCGCGCGCGATGGGGTCGAAGGCATCGCGCATCAGGCCCTCGGCCGAAAGCGGCTCCATGTAGAGGCGCGGGTATGCAGGCTCGCGGTCCTTGTCCAGCGCCATGGGCGAGTTGCCCCAGCGGGTCAGGATGCGCTGCTGGCGGGTCAGAACGTCGATGGCGGTGCCCGGATCGTTGATTCCCGGCGACAGGGCGCGTTGCCCGATCTCGCTCAGCACGATGATGCCAAAGCGCGGGTCCTGGTCGAAGACGCGGCTGTCGCCCAGGGACAGGGCATCGCACAGGGCGTCGTCGTCGATGTCGCCGGTGACATGCATCACCGTATCGCCTTCGGACACCAGGCCACCGGGGCGCACGATGATGGCGATCTTGCCGTCGGCCTCTTCGGCCAGGTCTGAAAGCTTCTGCATCGCGATATGCTGCACATAGCCCGCCCGCTTGCTTTTCACTTCGCGGCCCACCGGATCGCCCACCAGGCCCGTCGCGCCCAGGCTGGGCATCTCCATCCAGGTTTCCAGGGCGGCTTCGGCGGCATGTTCCACCTTGCGGGTGGTTTCGATCATGCTGCCCAGGTTGGTCAGATGCGCGATCCAGCGCAGGATCGACACCACGACAAGCGCGATCACGATGATGGTGAAGATCAGCATCACCGTCACCGACTTGCCGGAATAGACATGGGTGCCCAGGGTGATCAGCCCCACGAGCGAGAACAGGAAGGCGCCAAGGAAGGTGGCCAGGACGTTCTGCGTCGTCGTGTCCTCAAGCAGGATCTGGTGGGATCGGGGCGTCACCTGGGACGAGGCCGACTGACGCGCCGAAACCATGACCGAGAGCGAGAAGATGACCACCGAAAGCATGCCCGTCGCGACGATCTTCAGGATGTCGCCCAAGGCTTCGACGGTCACGCTGTCTTCCAGCGCGTCGGGCACCAGCGCCGACAGGAACGATGAACTGGCCACCGCGACAAGGCTGAGGCTGCCGATCAGCGCCGACCTGACCCAGACCTTGCGGGACCAGCGGCGCAATCGCCAGAAGGTTTGCGAAATGATCTTTGGTGTGAACGCCATGAAAACTCCATTCCCGGTCCTTGCGAGGGCGACTCGGACCCGCCCTTTGCGCGCCGTCCATCTTGACAGTTTCGACGGGATCGTCCACATGCAGATCAGTGGGGTCGTAGCTCAGTTGGGAGAGCGCGTCGTTCGCAATGACGAGGTCGTCGGTTCGATCCCGATCGACTCCACCACTTTTCTCACCAGTTCAGCCAGCTGCCGGTTTTGCCTTGGATCGCGTTTTTGCGGGTTGCTAGGTCGTGCGCCGGCATTGCCGCATTTGGGGAAAGCTGCGTGGATTGCGTATCAAATGACCCGCTTCACCGGGCCGCGTGGTCGGGGCATCTCCGCGAAATCGCGTCATTGAATGGAGGAGGTTGTCGGGCTTATCGCCCAAAGGTAGAAATTGGCATTCAAAGATAAACTTTGGATTGCACTTTGCCCTGATTTCCCTTGTCATGCGACACAATGCAGACGCCGAGCAAAACAATTCGGCAGCCCAAGGGGTGAGGATTCTAGAAACCGGTCTTTGCGCAATTCATCGTGGCATCCAATGATGCCAGATCGCAAATCCCCTTGGCATTCATCCGGCAAGTCATTCAATAGACAATGTAAAGTGACGTTCTGGTGCGGCGTGCCGTCCATCGGGCCGCAGTTTTCATGATGCCCTGCCATTGCCGCTTTTCGCGGCCACAGATTTTCATTGATCAGGAGAAAGAACGTGACCTTTTGCAAACATGGCCGGTGCATCCTGCTGACCGGCGCCATGGGGTTCATTGCGGGCTGTGGCGACACGGCTTCCCATGGCGGCTTTTCCGATCCTTCGGTAACCTCGGGCCCGTCGAGTGTTTCGATATTGGAGCTGAACGCCACGGACGGCACCGTCACCACCACGAACGGCACGCTCGATGGAGATGGCAATAGGATTGCGGCTGGCGTTCTCAAGGGGTCAATTGATGCGCCACTTACGACCGTCTCTGGCCCGGACGGTCTGAGGGTGTCGATCCACGAGGGATCGACCGACTACGTCCGCTTCTTTGATGCCGAAAGCGTCGATGGAGAGTTGGTCCGCGGGGTCATCGGCTTCCCGACCCCGAGTGGCAGTCCGCCCCGACATCTTTCGACGTGGACAGGCAGCTCGGAGGTCAGGGTGCATGCCGAAAAAGAGGTCATCTTCGATCTGAAGGGTGATGTGCGGGTAATAGCCGATCTGGATTCCCTGACATTTGATACCGATCTCATCAACCTTGAGGGACAACATTTCAAATCGGACGGCACGGAAGAATACGTCACCGATGTCGGAACACTCTCGATCGACGGGTACTATCACGGGTCACACGAACCCGGGGATCTGAAGGCGCGGATGGACAGTGACGTGATCTTCACTGCGGGAGAGTTGAGCCCCTATGCGGATGTCAAGATGTCCATGATGCAATACGGCCCCGGCGGTGAGGAGATGGGCGGCGCGATCCTGATCGACAACTATATTTATCCAAACAGCAAAGTATTTGCCTTGCGGATCTCTGGCCGCTTCGTGGCAACAGAGCAGCCTTCGGTGCCGGGGGGGACGGCCCCGGTACCATAGTTTCGGGGCGCAGCGCGGTGAAAGGCGCACGCCTTGCCGGCGAAAGGAAAGCCACGGGCGAGGCGGACAGGTATGGATCTGCTGAAGGTGGCCATCGCAGAAATGTTGCGGCCAGTCCGGATGGGGCCCTGTGAGCGGCAACGCCATTGAATTTGCCGCGGCCCTGCGCGACACAGAGACATGAGCGATCGGGATCACAGGGTATTGCGGGGCGACAGCGGCGTTTTGCTGCGGGTCGGCAATGGCACGGCCATCGGTTACGATGACACCGGCCTGATCCTGCGCCTTTCGGACAAGGTGGTGGATGACCTGCGCGACCGCCTGTCGCTGGCCCCCGGAAATGGTGCCGGTGCGGGCTGGATCGACCCGGCGGTGGTGGGCGATATCGACGCCTGGAACGTCACCCGAAACGGATCTTGGTATCATTTCGATGCGCAATTGCCCGGATACCCCCATCCGCGCCGCTTTCGCCGCCCCGTGGCAGGGGGGCATGTGGTGGCCGATGTGGCGGGGCCGCTTCTGGCGGTGCTGTCGATCGGCGGCGCGCGGCGGGCGCGGGCGCTGCCGGGGCGTGCGGCCATGGCGGCCCATGTTCTCTGCCCGGCCGATGATCTGGGGGCGGTGGGCCTGGCCGGGGTGGAACTGGCGCAGCCCACGGCGGGGCTGGAACAGGCGCGCGAGGTCACGCTGGATACCCTGGTTGCCGATGCCCTTCTGGCGGTGCGCCGGGCGCAGGGGCGCGCGCTGCCGCTGATCCTGGCCCGTGCGGAGACCGATGCCAGCACCAGCGCGGCCGCCCTTGCCGAAGGCGCGGCCATGGCGAACCTGGAACAGACCATCGACAACACCGTGGCCGCCGCTGCGGCCCTGGGCGTGGCGCCGCGCATCGCCACCGTGGCCATCGATTACGGGGCCGAGGACGTGATCAGCGATGTTGCCTCCCATATCGCGGGCATCCGCGCGGTCATGGCGCGGATATCGGCCAAGGTTGCTTCGCTGGGCCTGCACGAACCGGTCTTTGTCATGCGGGCCGATGAAACCGGCACAAGGGTGCGCGAACACTGGGAACTTTCGGTCTTTCCCGGCGATCACCGGCTGATCTTCTCGGCGCCGGGCTATGCCTTTGCCTTCGACGACACCCATCGCCCCACGGCCGAGGCGATGCAGGCCATGGCCCGCGCCGAGGCCCAGGCCATCGACGCGGCGCTGTCGCGCGAGGCCTGGCATTGCCCGCGCCTGTTGCTGGCCGAAACCGAGGCGCCGGGGCGGGTGCGCGTCGTGAGTGATGCGCTCAATCCCCTGGTGCTTGATCCGCTGACCCTGGGCGCGGGCGGGGACCATGGTTTTTCGCTGGAAACCGGCGAAGGCCGGGCCAAAATCACCGGCGTTTCCCTGGCAGACGATGACGACCGCGCGCTGATCCTTGCCCACGATGGCGCTGCGCGGGTGCAGAAGTTGCACTATGCCGTGGGGCGGGCCGGGGGGCTGTGCGACATGCCGGGCCGCTGGGCCTTGCCCGCGATCCTGCCGGTGGGCCAATGCTGAGCGTCGAGGGCCATCTGCCGCCGGGCGCCCTTCTTGATGCGCAAGCCCGGCCCCTGACGGCGGCCATGGCGGATATGGGCGCGCTCTGGTTCAGTTTCGATTCCGCGCTGGCGGATCTTGAGGGCGATGTGATCACCGGGCTGCACAGCCGTACCGGCACGGCCCATGCCCGCCCGACCGAGGCCAACACCGGCAACGGCCGCCTGCTGCGCCATCGCGGGGCCGAGGTGCTGTCGACCCAGCCGCGTGTCAATTGCGGTTTCGTGCTGAGCGAGAGGGTGGAATGCGCGACGATCGGGGTGGCCTGCGTGTTCGACGCCCCCGGCGGCAAGGGTGAAACCCTGTGGTGCGTCGATGCCCGCAAGGGCGACAGCGGTGTGGTTCTGACGGAAGAGGGCGGCGCGTTGCGCTTGGGCGACCGGCGGGGCGAAGATGTGCTGACCCGCCCCCTGCGCCCGGGCGGCGGGATGCAACTGGCCTTTGCCACCGTCACGCCGGATACCCTGTCGCTGATGGTCGAGGAACAGCCGCCCGCCACAGGCCGCTTCGAGGGCAGCTTTGCGCCCGGCCCCTGTGACGTTTACCTGGCTTGTCGGCGCGGCCGGCAGGGCCTGCTGAACACTCTGGGCGATCTGCGCCTGGCGGATGTGCTGCTGTTCCCCGACCGCGATATCTGTGCGCCCGACGCGCGGGGGCTGCGCGACCGGCTGCGCGCCTATGTCGATGAGGTGTTTCATGGGGTTTGACCGCGCTTCGGTGGCAAACGACAACATCGTCGTGATCTGGATCGACGATCTGATCGACGTCTTTACCTGGCGCACGGCCTATGGGGTGGAAATCAAGACACCCAACCTTGACGCGCTGCTGGGGCAGGGGGTGCGGTTTTCCAACGCCTATGCCACCGTGCCGCTTTGCGCCCCCTGCCGGGCCGAGCTGACCACCGGGCTGTCGCCCTTCCGCACCGGGCTGGTCGATCTGAACCGGCTGTGGCGCGACGTGCTGCCCCCGACCGAGGCCTGGCAATATGATCTCCGCCGCGCCGGATGGCGCACGTTCACCACCGGCAAGACCGACGGCAATTACAACCCGATGCCCGAAGACTACCGCCGGGTGCTGTTCCACCACGACGCCAAGGCGCAGGCCTATGGGAAGCGGACGGGGCATCGGGTGTATCTGGAAAAGGGGCCGGGCGTGCGCAGCTTCAACGCGCCCGACGACGACGGCAGCCTCGATCACAAGCTTTACGATTACTGGGTGGCGCAGAACGCCATCGACCATCTAGGCACGCTGGACCCGGACCAGCGGCACCTGATCCAGCTTGGGTTCAAGCATCCCCATTACGATCTGGTCTGCCCCGACCGGTTTTACCAGATGTACGATGTCGACAAGATCCACTGGCCCCGCATCGCCGCCCCCGAGGATTTCACCGGTCCGCAGGAGGGCATGGCCACCTATGAGAACGCCTATATCGTCACCGGTCAATTCACCCCGGAAAAGGCCGGGCCGGAGGCGTGGAAAGAGGTGGTGCGCGGCTATTTCGCGGCCTGTTCGCATATGGACCATGAATTGGGCCGGTTCCTCGACGCGCTGCGCACCTCGTCCATTGCCGACAACACCACGGTTGTTCTTCTGTCCGACAACGGTTTCAACCTCGGCACCCACGACAGTTTCCACAAGATGAGCCAGTGGGACAGCGCCGCGCACGTCCCCCTCGGCCTCTGGTCGCCGCGCATGGCGGGGGGCCGGGTGATCGACCTGCCGGTGTCGCTGCACAACCTGCCGAAAACCATCCTTGATCTGGCGGGCCTGCCTGCGCGCGGGCACTGGACCTCGGGGCAGAGCCTGTTGCCGCTGATCGACGTCAGCTTCGGCAGTTTCGACGAGAGCAAGTCGCCGATCACCTGCGTCTTCGGCACGCTGTCGGTGCGTCCCTCGGTGCCGGATCTCAGCCATTTGCGGTACTTCCGCTATCCCAACGGCGAGGAACACGTTTACGACGTGGTGAACGACCCCGGTGAAACGGCGAACATCGCGCAAAGCTCCCCCTTGGATCGCCTGCGAGACGAACTGATCCGCGGCGCGCTGGACCTTGGGCTGGACCTGCGCGGGCTTGCCGACCCGGCGCAGGGCGTCAACGCCATGATGGCGGTGGATGGCACCGTCGTGATGCAGGGCGGGGTGCGCGACAACGATTACTGGGCTTACGGGGCGGATGCCGAGAAGATCTCTGAGGCGGCCGACGGCGGCCACGATACCCTGTGGTACATGGGCGGGCCGGACGATTATGTGCTGCGCCTGCCGCCCCATGTCGAGGCGGTGCGCATCGCCACCGTGCAATCGCGGCTGGAATCCGACACCACCACGCAAAAGACCGTGCGCATCGTCGCCCACCCCGAAAGCCCGATCCATTTTGAAACCTCCGAACGGGTGACGGTGGAACTGGTGGGCAGCGACGGCGACGACGTGATGATCGGCCCGAAATACGATGGCGCGACCTTCCATGGCGGCGCGGGCAACGACCGGCTGATCGCGCGGTCGGGGCGGGGCAAGTCGGTGCATCTGTTCCATGGTGGCGCGGGCGACGATTACCTTCAGGGCGGGCAGGGCAAGGACGTTCTGGATGGCGGCTCGGGCGACGACACCATCGTCGGCGGCGATGGCAAGGCCACGCTGATCGGCGGGCATGGCAATGACGACATCACGGCGGGCGAGGGCGATTGCCAGATCCACACCGGGCCGGGGCGCAACCGCGTCACCTCGCGCGGGGGGAACGACACGATCCACGTGGGCAGCGGTGAAAACGACCTGACCGGCGGGCCGGGCGCCACCACCTATCGCGTGGCCTACGGCGGCGTGGTGCGCATCCACGATTTCGGCCCGCAGGACCGGATCGAACTGATCGGCTGGCCCGCCCACCCCGATCCGCGCCGCGTGGGCGGCGATCTTCGGTTGGCCGTGGGGCTGTCGGCCATCACGCTGATCGGCTGTGACGAATGCGCCACCGGGCAGATCGTTTCGGGCGGCTAGGCGCCGGACGGGGCAGAAGGCCGCGACCCTGCGACCCGCGCGCGCCCAGATCGCCGTCGCCCTGTCAGGCCGAACTGAAGCGGCAGAAAAGGACAGCCACAGCCGGTTGCAGTGACCGCCGATCCCCTCCAAATACACCTTGAACGGGAACTTCCCGCAATGTCGGGTATTCGACTACCATGATGAAGGGATGATTCCATGACGATACCCGCATCAGCCGCGGGCGACGATGCGGCCGAAAGCAAGAAAGAAGGCGGCCCTGCGGCATCGGAGGGTGCGGCCCCGCTGCGGCCCGTGCGCCACATCGTCGAGCAGCTTGACGCGCTCAGCGACAGTGAAAAGATCTCGGTGCGCGAGATCATCCAGAACTTCGGCCGCACGTCGTTTCTCCCCATGTTGCTGGTGCCTGCACTGATGCTGGTGTCGCCGCTTAGCGGGATTCCCCTGTTCTCCACCTTCTGCGGACTCTGGATCGTTGCCGTGGCGCTGCAACGCCTGGCGCGGCGGGAACGGCTGTGGTTGCCGGGCCTGATCACCCGGCGCGAGGTCAGCGGGGCGGCATTGCACAGGGCGGCGGGGCGGTTGCGCTGGGTGGCCGATTGGCTTGACCGCAACTCGCGCCCCCGGCTGCGGGTTCTGGTGACGCCGCCGCTCAGCCTGCTGGCCTATTTCATGTGTGCGGTGGCGGGGCTGGTCATTCCCTTCCTCGAACTGGTGCCCTTTTCATCGTCGATCCTGGGGCTGCTGGTGGCGCTGGTGGCGGTCGGGCTGCTGGTGCGCGATGGTGTCTACCTGATCGTGGCCGTGGGGGTGGGGGCGGTCGCGGCCAGCATCCCGGCCTTCCTTGTCAGCCAGGTGGTGAACTAGCCCCGATTCGGAACGCTTGCCGCAAGGCGCCTTGCAGGCTACGCTGCGACGCAGCAACGCAAGGAGTGCCAGAGCATGGCCGGAAAAGTCATTACAGTCGCCCAGCAAAAGGGCGGCGCGGGCAAGACGACCATCGCGGCGAACCTTGCTGTCGGGCTGACGCGGGCGGGGGCCTCGGTCGCGCTGCTGGACACCGACCCGCAGGGATCGCTGGGGCGGTGGTTCATGGCGCGGCGTGATGACGGCATCGAAGACATGGAGTTTTCCACGGCCAGCGCCTGGGGCGTGGGGTACGAATGCGACAAGCTGAAGAAGGCCAATGACTTCGTCATCCTCGACACCCCGCCGAAGGTGGATGCCGATCTGCGCCCCGCCCTGCGGATCAGTGATCTGGTGATCGTGCCGGTGGCGACAAGCCAGGTGGATGTCTGGGCGGTGGAATCGGTGCTGGACCTGGTCGAGCGCGAGAACCGCGACGCGCTGGTGGTTTTGAACCGGTTCAAGGCGGGCACCCGCGTGGGTCAGGACGTGGCAGCGGCCATCGCGGCGCTGGACGTCACGCTGGCCGAAACGACGCTGGGCAACCGGGTGGTCTATGCCGAAACGCTGGGCCTTGGGCGCGGCGTGCAGGAGCGCGGGCGCGGCGCCGCCCAGGACGAGGTCGATCGTCTCGTGGCCGAGATCCGCCGCAAGCTGGGCTGAGCGGCGGCAACGAAAAAGGGCGCGCAGGATGTTGCGCGCCCTTCGAAATCTCTATCTCCGGTCGAACTCAGGCCAGTGCCAGGTTCACGGCGCTTTCACGACCATCGCGGCCGGCTTCGATGTCGAAGGTGACTTTCTGGTCGTCACGCAGCCCGGTCAGGCCCGAACGCTCGACAGCGGAAATGTGGACGAAGATGTCCTTGCCGCCGGTATCGGGGGCGATGAAGCCATAGCCCTTGGTGGTGTTGAACCATTTCACGGTGCCACTTGCCATACCGTGTTCTCCTTTAGCTTTCAGGTGCTGTTCGCGTAAGTGCAACAGCCTGGCTAAGTCAGTGCTGGATCGAATGCGCTGTAGCCGTGGTGGAAAGCAGGCAGGGGTCGATATAGGTGACGTCGCAACCCCATTTTATGGCATTTTTCGGTCTTGGGGTAAAGATGTTTTCGCAGGCGACCGGATGCGGCCTATCGTCCCTGGCCAGATCGGGGCGCCCCGGACAGCAAAAAACCGGCCCTGGGGCCGGTTTGATGTATCTTTGGTGGCAGGGGCGGGCCCTGCCGGGCGGGCGATCAGGCCAGCGCCAGGTTCACGGCGCTTTCGCGTCCGTCACGGCCGGCTTCGATGTCGAAGGTGACCTTCTGGTTGTCGGCCAGGCCGGTCAGGCCCGAGCGCTCAACTGCCGAAATATGGACGAAAACGTCCTTGCTGCCGCCTTCGGGCTCGATAAAGCCGAAACCCTTGGTTGCGTTGAACCATTTCACGGTGCCATTGGCCATCGTGTGTACTCCTGTCTTTGCCACCCGCAACATGCGGTGGCCCGGCTTAGTCAGTGCAAAATCGAAGACTGTAGCCGTTAGTGCGGAGAACAGTGGCCGAAAGAGAAAGAACGTTCGCACCTCGCATATGGGGCCTTGCGGACTCAATTGCAATCCTTATCCGCAAATGCCGCCCACAAGGCCCGTTTTTGCTGGGTTATTGCCCCGACTGGTACAGCGGAACGGTGGAAATGGCCATCTTGGCCGAACCGTCCTGCACTTCGCGGGCGTGTGAGATGTAGATCAGCGTCTGATTCTCTTCGTCGAAGATGCGTTTCACCTGAAGCGACTTCCACACGACCGAACGACGCTCGGAGAAAACCGATTCGCCTTCGTCGTCGCGGTTGATGTCGCCAATCTCGATCGGGCCGGTCTGGCGGCACGAGATGGAGGAGTTCGAGGGATCCTCGAACCAGTTGCCCTTTTGCAGCCGGTCGATCAGCCCACGGTCGAAATAGGCGACGTGGCAGGTGACACCCTTCACCTTGGGGTCGGCGAAGGCTTCGATTGTAATGTCATTGCCCAGCCAGTCGACATCGACATTGCCGACAACCTCGGCGTGAAGGGGCAGGGCGAAAAACAGGGCAGGCAGAAGGGCAAAGCGCATGAAGAACTCCTTTTGTGGGCGGTGCTGCAACGCGGCGAGAACGAAAAAGGTTCCCGTTTTCCTGTCTGCCGGCGTGGAGAGGGGGCAACAAGCCAAAACCGCCGCGAAATTGCGGCGGTTTGGAAGGCTCTCTCACATGCACAAGTGTTGAGGATATACCTGGTGTTGAGGTGCTGCGGACTGGCCTTGATCTATCCATAGCACATTTTTCCCGAGTCGGGAACGGGATTGTGACCCGACCCGGGAAAGGCGATGCCTCAGCGGACGAACTTCTTGAACTTCACGCGCTTGGGCTCCAGGGCGTCGGCGCCCAGGCGGCGCTTCTTGTCTTCCTCGTAATCTTCGAAGTTGCCTTCGAACCACTCGACGTGGGCGTCGCCCTCGAAGGCCAGGATGTGGGTGCAGATCCGGTCAAGGAAGAAGCGGTCGTGCGAGATGACCACGGCGCAACCGGCGAAATCGACAAGGGCGTCTTCCAGCGCGCGCAGGGTTTCCACGTCAAGATCGTTGGTCGGTTCGTCAAGCAGCAGGACGTTGCCGCCCGATTTCAGCAGCTTGGCCATGTGCACCCGGTTGCGTTCACCGCCCGACAGCATCCCGACCTTCTTTTGTTGATCGCCGCCCTTGAAGTTGAAGGCACTGCAATAGGCGCGGCTGTTCATCTGCGCATCGCCCAGTTGGATGATCTCGGCGCCGCCGGTGATTTCCTCCCAGACTGTCACGTTCGGGTCCAGCGCATCGCGCGACTGGTCGACATAGGACAGATCGACGGTATCGCCGTATTCAACTGTGCCGGCGTCGGGTTTTTCCTGCCCTGTCAGCACCTTGAACAGGGTCGACTTACCGGCTCCGTTCGGCCCGATCACGCCCACGATGCCACCCGGGGGCAGCGCGAAGGACAGATCCTCGACCAAGAGCTTGTCGCCCATGGCCTTGCTCAGGCCCTCGACCTCGATCACCTTGTTGCCCAGGCGCTGGCCGTTGGGAATGATGATCTGGGCGCGGCTCAGCTTGTCACGCTCGGACTGGGAGGCGAGTTCGTTGTAGGCGCTGATACGGGCCTTGGATTTCGCCTGACGCGCCTTGGCGCCCTGGCGCATCCATTCCAACTCGCGCTCCAGGGTCTTCTGGCGCGATTTGTCCTCTTTCGCCTCCTGCTCCAGCCGCTTGGCCTTTTGCTCCAGCCACGAGGAATAGTTGCCCTCGTAGGGGATGCCGCGGCCCCGGTCGAGTTCGAGGATCCAGCCGGTGATGTCGTCGAGGAAATACCGGTCGTGGGTCACGATCAGGATCGTGCCCTTGTAGTCGATCAGGTGGTTCTGAAGCCAGGCGATGGTTTCGGCGTCAAGGTGGTTGGTCGGTTCGTCGAGAAGCAGCATGTCTGGCGCTTCCAGCAGCAGCTTGCACAGCGCCACGCGCCGCGCCTCACCGCCCGAAAGGCTGGCGACCGAGGCGTCATCGGGCGGGCAGCGCAGGGCCTCCATGCTGACGTCGATCTGGGCGTCGAGATCCCAGAGGTTCTGGGCGTCGATCTCGTCCTGCAGCTTGGCCATCTCGTCGGCCGTCTCGTCCGAGTAGTTCATCGCCAGTTCGTTGTAGCGTTCGAGGATCGCCTTCTTCTCGGCAACGCCCAGCATGACGTTCTCGCGCACGGTCAGCGACTCGTCCAGCTTGGGTTCCTGCGGAAGATAGCCGACCTTGGCGCCCTCGGCGGCCCAGGCCTCGCCGGTGAATTCCTTGTCCATTCCGGCCATGATCTTCATCAGGGTGGATTTACCCGCGCCGTTCGGGCCGACGACGCCGATCTTGACGCCGGGCAGGAAGGACAGGCGGATGTTCTCGAAAAGCTTCTTTCCGCCGGGATAGGATTTGCTCACGCCGTCCATGTGATAGACGTATTGGTAGGCTGCCATGGGGGTGCTCCGCTGATGGGGTTTCGGCGTGGTTTACTTGGTCCGGAGAGCAGGGGCAATCAGATGGTTGGTTTGGGTGAGATGATGGCGCGCCATGCGCGGGCAGGGCGGGTGGAATGGATCGGGCTGCGCGCCGAACGCCGCGCCCCGGTGCAGGTGACGGATCGGGCCGAGTTGCGCGAGGATGGCTTGGTGGGCGATCACGGGCGTCCGGGCAAACGGGCGGTCACGCTGATCCAGGCCGAACACCTGCCGGTGATCGCCGACCTTTTGGGCCGCTCGGTCACGCCCGAGGAGCTGCGCCGCAACATCGTGGTGTCGGGGGTGAACCTGGCCGCCTTTCGCAAGGGGGAAATGCGCATCGGATCGGCGGTGGTCCTGGTCGAGGGGCCATGCCCGCCCTGTTCGCGCATGGAGGAGATCCTGGGCTTCGGCGGCTATTCCGCCGTCCGGGGCCATGGCGGCTACTACGCCAGCGTGGTCACGCCGGGCTGGGTTGAAGTGGGCGACGTGGTGGGCGCACCCTGAGAGGGGGCGGTGCAGGCCCGGGCCCCAGGCGGTGGCGGTTCATACCCCCTCGGCCGGCATCGCGACGCTTGCCCGGTTCGGCGTATTGACCTAGCGTCATGCATCGCTCCGATTTTGGAGCCGAGCGCACAGGGCATCAACATGAACCCGAATGAAATTTCCGACCGCCTGAACGTGAAGAGCGCCCCGTTCACAGGTGTCTACGAGAAGCGGCAGATGAGGGCCCCGTACCTGAATTGCTGGTTCAATACCGAGGACGATGTTCTTTTCCCCCATGTCAGCATCGATCTTTCCCCGTCGCACACCGTCTGGAAGGATTTTCACGTCACCTTTCCGATCCAGAAGCTGAACGGCTTTGAGCAGACCATCGAGAACCTGTCTTTTTCCATGTACTACGAAATTCGCGGCGGTACGGTTGCGCTGGTCCGGCGCACCAGTACCCAATCGCTGAGGCGCGCCGACAACGGGGACATGTCGCTGGACGAGATGACGGAAGAGAGCAAGGTCTTTGCGCTGCGTTTCGTATGGGTGGCGATGACCACGCTGACCTGAGGGTTGTTGCCCTATAGGATCTCGTCCTCGTCGAACATCGGGTCGGCCTCCAGGTCGGCGGCCAGGCGCTCCATCCGCTTGAGCGGGTCGATGGGGGTGGCCGCGATGTGATAACAGGCGTCGCCTTCGTTGATGACGGGCATCATGGCCCGGCCCAGGATGATCCCCGAGGCGGTTGCCGCAATTTCATGCTCGGTTTCGCCGAAGGGGTCGCTGACGATGGCCAGAAGGGTGCCGGGATCGACGCCTTCGCCCACCTCCTTGAAACAGCGCAACAGCCCGCCGGCGGGCGCGCGCGTCCAGCTTGAGGAGGCCGCCTGAATCGGGGCGGCGCGGCGCTTGGGCAGCCCCTTGGCGCCGATCATCCCCATGTGATGCATCACCCGCAGTATGCCCGAACTGCCGACCCGGGCCGACATTTCATCGAACCGCAGCGCCTCGCCCGCCTCGTATAGCAGGATATCGCAGCCGTGGGCGCGGGCGGCGGCGCGCAGGCTGCCCTCGCGCAGCTTGGCGCGCACGATGACCGGGGCGCCGAAGGCCTCGGCGCGTTCCAGGGTTTCGTCGTTGCTGGCCGAAACGCGGATCTGCGGCATGTTGGTGCGGTGAATCGCGGCCGAATGCAGGTCGATCCCGAAATCGGCGCGGGCCACGATCTCGGTCATGAAGAGATGGGCCAGCCGCCCGGCCAGCGATCCCGTGGGCGAGCCGGGAAAAACCCGGTTCAGATCGCGCCGGTCAGGCATGTAGCGGGAGTTGTTGAGGAATCCGAAGGTGTTGACGATGGGCACCACCAGCAGCGTGCCCGCCATCCGGTCAAGCTGGGGCGCGCGCAGAAGGCGGCGGGCGATCTCAACGCCGATCACCTCGTCCCCGTGCACGGCTGCCGACACGAACAGCACCGGGCCGGGCCTTTTGCCGTGGATCACCTGCACCGACATGGTGACGGGCGTATGATCCGACAGCACCGAAACGGGCAGTTCGACCGTCCGCCGTTCGCCGGCGGCAACCACTGTGCCGCCGATCTCAAACCCCGGTCGTGGCATCAGCCCTTCCCGACCGTCTTTGTCTTGCCGGGCTTGGCGTTCTTTTCGATGAAATCGATGATCTTGCCCGCGATGTCGATTCCGGTTGCCTTTTCAACGCCTTCCAGGCCGGGGGAGGAGTTGACCTCCATCACCACCGGGCCGTGGTTGGCGCGCAGCATGTC
The DNA here is from genome assembly GCF_020529025.1 of Oceaniglobus trochenteri. Lineage (GTDB taxonomy): Bacteria > Pseudomonadota > Alphaproteobacteria > Rhodobacterales > Rhodobacteraceae > Oceaniglobus > Oceaniglobus trochenteri. The sequence continues at coordinate 194,056 of NZ_JACNMM010000002.1, read as the reverse complement.
GACGCCGCAGACGTTCAGCCCCATGGATTTGGCGGCCCGCACGGCGGTGGCGCGTTCCTCGGGCGACAGCTTGATCACCTGCGCCGAGCCGCCCCGGTGCAGGTTCGAGCGGAATTCGCCCTCGGCGCCCGTCCGCTTCATGGCCGCGACAACCTTGCCGCCGATCACGAGGGCGCGGATGTCGGTTCCGCCGGCCTCCTTGATGAACTCCTGGATCAGGATGTTGGTGTTGGTGGCGCGGAAAGCCTCGATCACCGATTTCGCGCTGCGGTCGGTATCGGCCAGCACCACGCCAAGGCCCTGCGTGCCTTCCAGCAGCTTGATCACCAGCGGCGCGCCGCCGGCCAGTTTCAGCACCTCTTCGGTCTGCTTGGGGTCGTGGGCAAAGGTGGTTACCGGCATCCCGATCCCGTCGCGCGCCATGAGCTGCATGCTGCGCAGCTTGTCGCGCGACCGCCCGATCGCCACGGATTCGTTCAGCGGAAAGACGCCCTGCATCTCGAACTGGCGCAGCACCGCAAGGCCATAGAAGGTGACCGAGGCACCGATGCGCGGGATCACCGCGTCGTATTTCGGCAGCTGCTTGCCGTTGTAATAGACATCGGGGCGGCGCGCGGCGATGTTCATGTAGCATCCCAGCGTCTTGATGATGTCGAACTCGTGCCCCCGGGCCTCGGCCACATCTTTCAGCCGTTGATGAGAATAGAGGTTTGCATTCTGGGCCATCATGGCAATTTTCATGGGTCTCTCCAATCTCATCAGAACTGTTTACCACCCCGCATGGCCGCAAGAGGGCCACAGGGACGCCCACCTTGAAGCGTTGGCGGGGGATTTGCCAAGCCCTTTTCTGCGCTGCCCGCCGTTTGACACGCCGCCGACTTGGCCTGAAAAGGGTGCTTGAACCTGAAAGAGGCAACCAGATGACCTATCGCCCCGATCCCGACCGTTACGATCGCATGACCTATCGTCGCTGCGGCGTGTCCGGCCTGAAACTGCCTGCCGTGTCCCTTGGGTTGTGGCACAATTTCGGTGAGGATACGCCCCACGAAACCAAGCGCGCCATCTGCCAGACGGCCTTTGACCATGGCATCACCCACTTCGACCTGGCCAACAACTATGGCCCGCCCCCGGGCAGCGCCGAAACCGCGTTCGGAGAGATCCTGCGCACCGATTTCGCCGGCTACCGCGATGAACTCGTCATTTCGTCGAAGGCGGGCTATCACATGTGGTCTGGCCCCTATGGCGAATGGGGATCGCGCAAGAACCTGATCGCCTCGTGTGACCAGTCGCTCAGGCGCATGGGGCTGGATTACGTCGATATCTTCTATTCCCACCGCTTCGATCCAGATACGCCGCTTGAGGAAACCATGGGCGCGCTTGACAGCATCGTGCGCAGCGGCAAGGCGCTTTACGTCGGGATTTCCTCGTATAATTCGGAGTCTACCCGCAAGGCGGCGGCGATCCTGAAAGAGCTTGGCACGCCCTGCGTGATCCACCAGCCCAGCTACAACATCCTGAACCGCTGGGTCGAACACGACGGGTTGAAGGACACGCTGCAGGACCTGGGGATCGGGTCGATTGCTTTTACCCCGCTGGCGCAGGGCATGCTGACGAAGAAGTACCTTGGCGGCATCCCCGAGGGCAGCCGCGCCACCCAGGGCAAATCCCTGGCCCGCGAAAAGATCACCGACAGCGCGATCAAGAGCATCCGCAAGCTGAACGACATCGCCGAGGCGCGGGGCCAGACCCTGGCGCAGATGGCGATTGCCTGGGTGCTGCGCGGCGGCGGGATCACCACCGCGCTGATCGGGGCCAGCAAACCTTCGCAGGTTGTCGATTGCGCGGGTGCCGTGGGCAACCTGGAGTTCAGCGCCGAGGAACTGGCGCAGATCGACGCCGTGTCGCAGGAAGAGGACATCAACCTCTGGGCAAGGTCCAGCAATGGGGAATAACTGCGACCGGCCGATTGTTCGGTCTTGCCAGGGTTTGGCCGGGGGCTTCCGACGTGCGCCTTTCGGCACCCCGGGCGCCTTGGCATGATCGCGGGCCCCGGGTTTCCCCGGGCCGAAGCAGGGCAGGTGGTGGGCCTTCTGGGCGGGTCTTTCGATCCGGCCCATGAAGGCCACGCCCACATCACCCGCGAGGCGCTGAAGCGGTTCGGCCTTGACCAGGTGTGGTGGCTCGTCAGCCCCGGCAACCCGCTGAAATCGCGCGGGCCGGCCACCATGGAGCGCCGGTTGGCGGTGGCGCGGCAGGTGATGCGCCATCCGCGCGTGCAGACCACCGACCTCGAACAGCGGATCGGCACGCGCTATACGGCGCAGACGCTGGAACGGCTGATGGCGATGTATCCGGGGGTGAGGTTTGTCTGGCTGATGGGGGCCGACAGCCTGGCGGATTTCCACCGTTGGGACCGCTGGCAATGGATACTGTCGAACGTGCCGGTGGGGGTTCTGGCCCGCCCCGGTCAGCGGATTTCGGCGCGCATGTCGGTGGCCGCCGCGCGGTTCGAGAGGTATCGCCTGCGCGGGCGCGAGGCGCCACTTCTGGCGCGCCACCCCACGCCGGTCTGGTGTTTCGTGAACATCCCGATGAATCCGGCGTCCTCAAGCGCGATCCGGGCCAGCGGGCGCTGGCAGGCCTAGCGGCGGGGGTTGCAGGTGGCGCGCCAAACCCGTTAAATCGCCTTTACGGTGGCCCCTGCCAGGGCCGCTGGACGAAAGCCGCGCGGGGGGAAGCAAAGTGCGCCTGACACGAAGAACGCTACTTGGCGGCCTGCTTGCGGGCGCGGCCAGCCCCCTTCTGGCCGAGGCCCCGGCCACGTCGATCCGCCCGGCGCCACGGTCCCCGGATTTCTTCAAGGTCGCGGTCAAGGATGCCGCGGAACTGGTGCGGGAAGCGCGCCTTGGCGGCAAGGTCAGCTTTGTGGTCAGCGACGCGCGCACCGGGCGCATCCTGGAATCCCGTTCTCCGGTTCTGCCCCAGCCCCCCGCCAGCACCGCCAAGGCCCTGACCACGCTTTATGCCCTGGATGCGCTGGGGGCGGATCACCGGTTCACGACCCGCCTCGTGGCGACCGGCCCGGTCAGCGACGGGCGGATCGAGGGCGACCTGGTGCTGGTGGGCGGCGGCGATCCGACGCTGGACACCGATGCCCTGGCCGACATGGCGGCCGAGTTGAAGCAACTGGGCGTGCGCGAGATTTCCGGGGCCTTCCGCGTCTGGGATGGCGCCTTGCCGCGGCTGCGCCACATCGATGCCGAACAGCCCGATCATGTGGGGTACAACCCGGCGCTGGGTGGGCTGAACCTGAACTTCAACCGCGTTCATTTCGAATGGCGGCGCGAGGGGGGCGATTACCGTGTCAGCATGGATGCCCGGTCTGCCAGGTATCGCCCGGACGTGGCCATCGCGCGAATGAAGGTGATCGACCGCTCGGTCCCTGTCTATACCTATGCCGATGCAGAGGAACGTGACGACTGGACCGTGGCGCGCGGTGCCCTGGGAACGGGCGGGGCGCGGTGGCTTCCGGTGCGTCGGCCCGCGCTTTATGCGGGCGAGGTGTTCCAGACGCTGGCGCGCGCCCATGGCATCCAGCTGGGGCGCACGATTGCCCGTGCCGAAGGGGATGGCGGCACCACGCTTGTATCCCACGACAGCGCGCCGCTTGCGGATATCCTGCGCGACATGCTGAAATATTCCACCAACCTGACGGCCGAGGTCGTGGGGCTGAGCGCCAGCGCGCGGAAGGGCGCGCCGGTGAAGACCCTGGCGGAAAGCGCTGCGCGCATGGACGAATGGCTGGCGGTGCAGGCGGGGGGCGCGCAGATGCTTGACCATTCGGGCCTTGGCGGCGGATCGCGGATCAGCGCCAGCGCCATGGTGCGGGCGCTGATTTCGCAAGGCGCGGAGCCGGCCCTGCGCGGGCTGATGAAGACCTATCCGATGGAAGAGCGCCCCGAGGTGCAGGTGCAGGCCAAGACCGGAACGCTGAACTTCGTCTCGGCGCTGACCGGCTATATCGCGGCACCCGGGCATCCCGATCTGGCCTTCGCGATCTTCTGCGCCGATGCGCCGCGCCGCGAAGCCCTGAGCGAGGCGCAGATGGAACGCCCGGACGGCGGCGCCGCTTGGACGGTCCGCGCACGCCGGTTGCAATGGGCGCTGATCGACCGCTGGTCGACGGTCTACGCGGCCTGAGGGCGCAGGCCCGGCAGCGGCGTCAGAGCGTCAGGTGACGCGCCCGCGCCCCGCGTTCGATGGCGGCGGCATGCAGGCGGTCAAGGTCCAGCTCATACCGGATTTCCTCAAGCAGGCGCAGTTCGCCATCGGCGATATGGCCCTCGGCGGCGGCCACGTCGCAGGCCATGGCATAGGCCGTTTCGTAGAGTTTTTCGGGCAGGTTGTCGCGCACGAGGCCGAACAGGGCGTCCAGCCCGTCTTCCTCGCTGAAGAGGTCGAAGACCACTTCCGACACCTTGGCGATCCTGTCCTGGTCATAATCGGCAAAGACGGGGAGGTGGTTCACGATCCTCTCGATCGTGAGAAGTTCGGCGGTGTGAATCGTCTCGTCCGAGGCGCTGACCGCGATCATGACCGCCACAAGGCAATCGGGCGGCGTGAGGGAGTGGGGGATGTCTGTCACGGGGTGTCCTGTCCTTCATGTTGCGGTGCAGAATATTGACGCCACCGCTCTGGGGCAATAGGGAGTGGCGGTTGTCGGCCAACACTGGCCGGACGGCGGGATGGCCTGCCACGGGGGCGGTGCAAGGAGTGTTCGAGATGTCCAATCTGCGCGATGCGGCGATGAAATCAAAGGCCTGGCCTTTCGAAGAGGCACGCGCACTGCTCAAACGCTATGAGAAGGCGCCGCCGGAAAAGGGATATGTCCTGTTCGAAACCGGCTATGGGCCTTCGGGGTTGCCCCATATCGGTACCTTCGGCGAAGTGGCGCGCACGACGATGATCCGCCGCGCCTTCGAGGTGATTTCGGACATTCCAACGCGCCTGATCTGTTTTTCCGACGATCTGGACGGGATGCGGAAGGTGCCGGGCAATGTGCCCAACCCGGAAGCGTTGAAGGAGCATCTGCAAAAGCCGCTGACCTCGGTGCCCGATCCCTTCGGCACCCACGACAGTTTCGGCGATCACAACAACGCGATGCTGCGCCGGTTCCTCGACACCTTCGGGTTCGAGTACGAGTTCTATTCCGCCACCGAGTTCTATCGCTCGGGGCAGTTTGACGATGTGCTTCTGCGCGCCGCGCAACGCTATGATGACATCATGGCGGTGATGCTGAAATCCCTGCGCGAAGAGCGCCAGCAAAGCTATTCCTGCTTCCTGCCGATCCATCCCGAAACGGGCCGGGTTCTTTACGTCCCGATGAAGCATGTGGACGGCGCGAAGGGCGAGATCACCTTCGACGACGAGGACGGGCGCGAATGGACGTTGCCGGTGACGGGTGGCAACGTGAAACTTCAGTGGAAGCCCGATTTCGGCGCCCGCTGGGCCGCTCTGGACGTCGATTTCGAGATGTACGGCAAGGATCACAGCACCAACACCCCGATCTATGACCGCATTTGCGAGATTTTGGGCGGGCGCAAGCCAAACCATTTCACCTATGAGCTGTTCCTCGACGACAAGGGCGGCAAGATTTCCAAGTCGTCGGGCAACGGACTGAGCATCGATGAATGGCTGACCTATGCCAGCACGGAATCCCTGTCGTATTTCATGTACCAGAAGCCGAAGACGGCCAAGCGCATGTATTTCGATGTGATCCCCAAGGCGGTGGATGAATACCACCAGCAGTTGCGCGCCTATGCCGATCAGGACGCGGCGGGGCGGGCGAACAATCCGGTGTTCCACATCCACGGCGCGGATGTGCCCGAGTCGAACATGGTGGTGCCCTTCGCCATGCTGCTGAACCTGGCCAGTGTTTCGGCGGCCGAGGACAAGGACGCGCTTTGGGGCTTCATCCGGCGCTATGCCCCCGAGGCGACGCCGGAAACCCACACCGACCTTGACGCCGCTGCCGGTTTTGCGGTGCGGTATTACAACGACTTCGTGAAGCCCGAGAAGGTGTTCCGCCTGCCTGACGACCGCGAGCGCGCGGCGCTTGAGGATCTGGCGGCGCGGCTGCGGGTCTGGGATGGCGGGCTTGATGGGGATGCGCTGCAAAGCATGGTCTTCGCGGTGGGCAAGGACCATGGTTTTGAACCGCTGCGCGACTGGTTCAAGGCGCTCTACGAGGTTCTTCTGGGGGCATCGCAGGGGCCGCGCTTTGGCGGGTTCATCGCCCTTTACGGCATCGACGAATCCATCGCCCTGATCGAATCCGGCCTGCGCGGCGATCTGGCGAAATAGGGGCTGCACGATGCCCCTGGCCCCCGATGGGGCCGGGGGCCTTTCCCCTTCGATGGGCTATCGCAGATGCGGTGGCGCCTGAAAAAGTGCCTTTGGCTTTTCATTGCTTTTCCGTGCCTTGCGCGGTGATCGCGGTTTCGCTGTCGAAATCGTGAAACTGATCGTGCTTTCGCGCCGTATATTTTGCAAAGAGGCAAAAGGAAAGGCGATGCGATGAAACGACTGATCTTGACCTTGGCCATTGTGCTGGGCCTTGCCGGAATGGTTCGCGCCCAGACCAGCGAAGTGATGCCCGACCCCGCCATCGAAGGCGTGATCCGGAACCAGATCGAGGCCTTTCAGGCCGATGATTTCGAAACGGCCTTCACCTATGCCTCGCCCATGATCCGGGGCATCTTCGGCAGTGCCGACAGGTTTGGCGCGATGGTGCAGCAGGGGTATCCCATGGTGCACCGGCCCCGCGACCTGAAGTTTCTCGAGCTGCGCAGCATCAATGGCCAGGTCTGGCAGAAGGTGCTGGTGCGCGATGCCTCGGGGGCCTTTCACGCGCTGGATTACCAGATGATCCCGACGGAATCGGGCTGGCAGATCAACGGCGTGCAACTTCTCAAGGCGCCGCAGCTGGGCGCCTGAGGACAGGGGCGCGCACGGTGGGTTAGCGCCGGGTTAACGGCCCGTTGGTACCCCTTTCGCCCAGAAACCACGACTTCCCATGATGAGACCCCGGATGCCGCCACGGCGTGCGGGGTTTTCGTTTTCGGGAAGGTGGCGGTTCTGGCGCAGCGAAAGGGACAGCGATGAACAAAGCGATCACAGACGGATTGGTATTGATGCCGCCGTCCTTCGGGAACGGCCTGAACGTCTGGTCAAGCGAGGACGGCACGCCGGGATCGGCCACCTATGCCGGCGCGCCCAATGCGGCGGTGGTGCCCGCCGATCAGGATTTCGGCACGGCGCTGGAACTGATCAAGGTGCAGGGCACGCAACGGCTGCGCTATAGCGGCGAGACACCGCTTTTGCCGGGATGCTATCTGCGCATCACCGCGCGGGTGAAGGCGGTGTCGGGCAATCTGCCCGGTGTGCGCATCGCCGGCTATCCGGGCGGGGCGGGGGGCAACCCGGTGGGCGGTGTCACCACCTTCGGGCCCACCGTGCCGCTGATCGCCTATGGCGCGGTGGTCGAGGTAAGCGCGATCGTCGGGATCGGCGCGCGCAACGGGGTCGACATGGCCTGGGGACGCGATGCGCTCTACGGTCATTTCGGGCTTGACCTGACCGGGCCGAACGGCGGCGTGGTGCGGATCGACGATATCGAGATCGAGGACATCACCGGCGCCTTCATCCGCACCCTGATGGATTGGGTCGATGTGCGCGATTACGGCGCCTTGGGCGATGGCACCACCGATGACACCGCTGCCTTCGCCGCCGCCGATGCCGCCGCGGCCGGGCGCAGCGTTCTGGTGCCCGAAGGGGTCTACCGGCTGAACGGCGATGTGACCATGGCCAATACCACGCGCTTTGTCGGCACGCTGTCGATGCCTGCCAACCGCCGCCTGATCCTGCGCAAGAACTATGACCTGCCTACCTATATCGACGCCTTCGGAGACGAGGTGCTGGGTTTCCGAAAGGCGTTCCAGGCGCTGCTGAACAACACCGATCACGAAAGCCTGGACATGGGCGGTCGGCGGATCGAACTGAACGGCCCGATCGACATGGCCGAGGCCGTGGACAACCTGACCACCTATGAAATCCGCCGCGTCATCCGCAACGGGCAGTTCAACTGCGTGCCGGGCCCGGCCTGGAACACGCCCAACGTCAACTCTACCGCCCGCTACAACACCAACAACCCCAAGACCCTGACCGACGTGGTGAACGTGGCCAACATCGAGATCGGGTCGCTGGTGACGGGCAACGGCGTGGGGCGCGAGGTTTACGTGCGCGACAAGAATGTCGGGCAACGCACCGTCACGCTCAGCCAGCCGCTTTACGATGCCGTGGGCAGCCAGACCTACACCTTCCGGCGCTTCCGCTATGCGCTGGATTTCAGCGGCTTCACCAAGCTGAGCAAGTTCAACCTGACGGATATCGAGTTCCAGCTTGACGGTCTGGCCAGCGGCATCATGCTGGCCCCCGAGGGCGAGACCTTTCACCTGAAGGACTGCTTCATCACCAAGCCCAAACACCGCGGCATCACCAGTATCGGCAAGGGTTGCCAGGATCTTCAGATCGACCGGTGCAGCTTCATCTCGGATGAACAATCGCTGCCCGCCACGCAGCGCCAGTCGGTGGGCTTCAACATCAACGCCAACGACGGCAAGATCCGCGACAGCCGGTTCCAGAGGCTGGGCACGACCATGGTTTTGTTCGGCAATGGCCATCTTCTGGTGGGCAACCATTGGTTCCAGGGTGACAACGTCAACAACGGGCCGCGCACGGCGGGCGTGGTCTTCACCGAAACCAACGTGAAAACGGTCATCACGGGGTGTTACCTCGACAATTCCTTCATCGAGTGGACGAACGAACACGACGCCGAACCGTCCTTCTCGAACGAATTCTCCTTCGGGGGGCTGTCGATCACCGGCTGCATCTTCACCGCCAACGACGTGGCGCCCTGGTTCAGCTGGATCGTGGTGAAACCCTTCGGCGCCGGGCATTTCATGCAGGGGCTGAACGTGGTGGGCAACACCTTCAAATCCATCAACGGCCAGGTCGAAAGGGTGGATCGCGTGGACGATTCCATTGCCGGGCTGGACCACGGGCTGGCGCGGATGATCAACTTTGCCGGCAATACCTTCAACGGGGTTAACCAGGCCACCATCAATCCCGTCACGCTGGAGTTCAACCAGAACGACAACGCCAGCACCTGGACCCTGTCGGTCGGCGGCTTCATGCCCTTCGAAGGAGTCACCCGCACGGTCAGCGCCGTGGTGCCCGAGGGCGAGTTGAAGACCCAGGGCGCGGCCACCGTCCACGACATGCCGTCGGTCACGCCGCTGGACGGGCCGAACCAGAACCGGGTGCGTCTGGGCTGGGCGGTGCCCACCCGTGGCCGGGTTCAGGTGACCGCCCGCTGCGACAAACCGTTCTGAGTTGTGCTGCGGGGCGGGCTGTGGCCTGCCCCGGTTGCCTGCCCCCTCAGAATTCGATCCATGTTCCCAGCGTGGCGCCGACGCGGTTGGCGCCCCGCAACCGATAGGTCATCCCCACCTCGACCTTCAGCCGTTCACTGATTGCGCGCACATAGCTGGGCGCCAGCACGGCGACACGCCCGGACCGGGTTTCATCGTGGCCGCGCAGTTGCAGGATCAGGTGGGTCTTCTCGTCCGGCTTCAGCCCAAGGGTGAAATCCAGCTTCAGCCACCTGTCGCCCCCACCGATGGTCTGGCCAAAGGCGCCGTCCAGCGCCATCCAGCCATCGCCGAACCGCGACTGGAACCCTTTTCCCCAAGACGCCTCCGACTGGACGGCAGGCCGTGTTTCCCCACCGTCATAGTGGCGCACCCCCAGCGCCAGCCCCAGGGCGAACCTGTGGGCGCCATCGGGGTCGCCTACAGGATAGCGCGCAAAGACCAGGGCATCGCCAAAGGCCCGATCCGCCCTCTGCCACAGCTTCGCGCCGAAGGTCAGTCTGGGCGTGACGCCATATTCAAGATAGATTGCGCGATACCCGTCCGGCCGCCCGTTGCCCTCATGGCTGACGTTCTGGCTCAGCGACAGGAAGACGCCCCCTTTCTCCCTCGGCCAAGCGCCGCCCCAGGCGATACCGCCGGGCAGCAGCAGGACGAAGGCCAGGAACAGGGCTTTGCGCAAGGGGCACCTCCATCGCACCAGCCTTCCGTGATTTCGGTTAACGGCTGGTTAATGCCGCCCCGGCATCGCGCCTTGGGGCTGGCTTTGCCGCCCTTCGCCGTGCGATCACTTGGCGAACCCTTTCGCAGCCAACAACAGCGAGACGAAGATGAGCGATTGCCCCCACGATCCAGCGGCCGAAGGCGCGCGCATGTCGTTCGACGGTGAGATGTCCTATGGCGATTACCTGTCCCTTTCCCAGGTCCTGACCGCCCAGCACCCGGTGTCTCAGGCCCACGACGAGATGCTGTTCATCATCCAGCACCAGACCAGCGAACTTTGGATGCGCCTCGCGGTCTTCGAACTCGAGGCCGCCCGCAGCGCGCTTCAGGCGGGGCGGATGGGCCAGGCCTTCAAGGTTCTGACCCGCGTCGCGCGGATATTCGAACAACTCAACAGCGCCTGGGACGTGCTGCGCACCATGACGCCCAGTGAATACACCGCCTTTCGCGGTGATCTTGCCGCCTCCAGCGGTTTCCAAAGCCACCAGTACCGGCAGATCGAATTCATCCTCGGCAACCGGCAACCCGCAATGCTGAAGGTGCATGAACATCGCCCCGAATGGCACGGCGTCCTGACCGAAGAGCTGAACCGCCCCAGCCTCTACCACGTGGCGCTGACCATGCTTTTCGATCGACTGCGCGGCGCTTCGGTGCCCGAGGGCCTTCTGCAACAGGACAGACCGCACAGTGCCGATGACCGGGTGCGCGCCCTCTGGGCCGAGGTCTATGGCGACACGACGGCACACTGGCAGCTTTACGAACTGGCGGAAAAGCTGGTGGATCTCGAAGACTATTTCCGCCGCTGGCGCTTCAACCACGTCACGACAGTCGAACGGATCATCGGCTTCAAGCGCGGGACCGGGGGCACCTCCGGCGTGGCCTACCTGCGCCGGATGCTCGAGGTCGAACTCTTCCCCGAACTCTGGCACGTCCGCAGCGATCTCTAGAACCGCCCTTCCATCTTTGGTCCGCAAATATCCCGCCGGAGGCACCCTGTCGGCGCGGCCTGGTCCGCCCGCCACAAGCCGGACAAGAGGCTGCGGCGGGCGCCCGCAAAAAATGTCGTGCGGGCAGGGCCCGCGCCTTTGGATTGCCCTGGCGTCAGAGGCGAGGCTTTCGAAGCTGGGGGCGGGGTGCTAGAGATCGCTCGGCCGCCATGCTGCGGCATGGCCTGAAGGGATGGAGCGTGACATGCATGTGATGATAATCGGCGCGGCGGGGATGGTCGGGCGCAAGCTGACGGCGCGGCTGGCCAGTGATGGCCTGCCCGGGGCGGACGGGATCGACCGGCTGTCGCTGGTGGATGTGGTCGAACCCTCGGCGCCCGAGGGCTTTGATGGCACCGTCACCCGCACCGCCGCCGATCTGTCGGCGCCCGGCGTGGCCGGGTCGCTGGTGACGACGCGGCCCGATGTGATCTTCCACCTCGCCGCCATTGTTTCGGGCGAGGCCGAGGCCGATTTCGACAAGGGCTATCGCATCAACCTGGACGGCACGCGCCTCCTGTTCGAAGCGATCCGCGCCGAGGGGCAGCGGGAAAGCTATGTGCCGCGGCTGGTCTTCACCTCGTCGATTGCGGTTTTCGGCGCGCCCTTTCCCGACAGGATCGGCGATACCTTTCATCATACGCCGCAAACCAGCTATGGCACCCAGAAGGCCATCTGCGAACTGCTGCTGGCCGATTATTCGCGCCGGGGCATCTTCGATGGCATCGGCATCCGCCTGCCCACCATCTGCGTGCGCCCCGGGGCGCCGAACAAGGCGGCGTCGGGGTTCTTTTCCAACATCCTGCGCGAACCACTGGTGGGGCAGCCGGCTGTTCTGCCGGTGGCTGACACCGTGCGCCACTGGCACGCCAGCCCGCGTGCCGCCGTCGGGTTCCTGTTGCACGCCGCCACGCTCGATACCGCACCGCTGAATCAGCGGCGCAACCTGTCGATGCCGGGGCTGAGCGCCACCGTGGCCGAGCAGATCGAGGCGCTGCGCCGCGTGGCGGGCAATGACGCCGTGGCGCTGATCCGGCGCGAACACGATGAAACCATTGCGAAAATCGTTTCCGGCTGGGCCGAGGATTTCGACCCCCAGCGCGCCATCGATCTGGGGTTCAAAGCGGAAAGCAGCTTCGACGAGATCATCCAGGTGCATATCGACGACGAATTGGGCGGCAGCCTCGGCTGAGCGCCCGCCGCGCGGATGCATCAGAACATCCGCGCGACCACGACGACGATCAGCAGGCCCGCCGCGATTTCGATGGCCGGTATCGCGATGCGGGCCAGGTTTCCGGTCGCGAGCGAGACAACCGCCCCCCGGCGCAGCCCGGTGGCGGCGATGGCGACGGCGATGGTGATGCTGGCGGTGCCAAGCCCCATGGCAAAGGCCCCGGCCAGACCCGCCGCCGCAATGTCCATCTGCCATGTCAGGATCAGCAGGAACAACGCCCCGGTGCAGGGCCGGATGGCGATGGCCCCGATCAGCAACGCGGCATCCCGGACCGATCCGATGGCGTGCACCTCGTCAAGGGTGGGGCCGTGGCGATGGCCGCAGTCGGGGCAGGGAGCATCGCCGTGCCCGTGGTCATGGCCGTGGTCATGCCGATGGCGGGCCCCGGGGCGTGCCTTCCACAGCCGCCGCGCGCCCCGGATCAACAGCCATAGCCCGATCAACCCGATTGCGGCCTGGCTGACCGGGGCCATGACATCTTCCGCCAGACCCCGCAGCGCCGTGTGGCCAAGGCCAAGGGTGAAGATCCCGGCATAGACCACGACAATCGCCGTGCCCGCCTGTGCCAGCGACGACAGCAGCGCGATCAGCGTCAGGCGACCCATGGCCACCCGGCGCCCCACGCCGTAGCCCCCGATCAGAACCTTGCCATGGCCCGGCCCTGCGGCATGGAAGAACCCATAGGCAAAGCAGACCCCCATCAGCCCGGCAAAGGCGCCGGGCGATCCGGCGCGCAGCGCCCGCAGCGAGGCGGCCATGGCGTTCTGGAAGCTCCGTTGCCCCTCGGCCGCCCAACGGGCGAGGGTGTCGGGCGCGCCCGTGGCCCAGCCAAGCGCCAGCAGCGCCAGCAGTGCCAGGGTCAGCGCGCCGATCATCCATCGGGCTGAGGCGGGATGGCGGTTCACAGGCAACCGGCGATGGCCCGTGCCAGCGACAGCAGAAGCGCCGGGTAGAAATCGGGGCCGGGTTCCAGATCGCTGCCCAGCGGGTCGATCAGCGCGGTGCGCGCGGTGGTGCCGTCGAACACCGCGTCGGTGAGGCCCGAGGTGAATTGCGGTTCGGAAAAGACGCAGGTCGCCCCGGTGTCGCGCAGGGTATCGCGCAGCGCCGCGATCCGCGCCGGGCTGGGGTCTGACGCATCGGCCAGCGAGATCGCCCCGACCGGCCGCAGCCCGAAACGATGTTCGAAATACTGATAGGCGTCATGGAAGACGATATAGGGGTGATCGGCGACCGGTTGGAGCAGCGTTTCGATCTGTGCCACGGCGGCGTCGATCTCGTCCTGGCCGGCGGCGGCATTGGCGCGGTAAAGCGCGGCATTCGCCGGATCGCGGGAGGCCAGTGTTTCGGCCATCAGGCCCAGCCAGGCCTTGCCGTTCTCGGGGTCGAGCCAGGCGTGGGGGTCTTCGCCGTCGTGGTCATGGGCGTGGCCCTCGTGCGCGTGGTCCTTGTGGTCGTCATGCGCGTGGCCCTCGTCGTCATGGTCGTGATCGCCGTGGCCGTGGTCATCCAGCGCGTGTTCCTCGTGGTCGTGATCGTCATGGCCCTCATGATCATGGTCATGGTCATCGTGGCGCTCTTCGGTCGCGTGCCCTTCGTGCCCGTCTTCCTCATCGCTGTGGAACGTCTCGCGCCAGGTGCGGGCCAGGGTGGCATCGGCGTGCAACAGCGCGATGCTTTCGGCATCGCCCGCCAGCGTGGCAAGGGGCTTTTCCAGGCCGGGGGTCAGTTCGGCCCCGATCCAGAACACCAGGTCAGCGCCCGACAGCGCCCGGGCATCCGAAGGGCGCAGGGCATAGTCATGGGGCGACGCGCCGGGCGCGACGATCATCCCCGGCGTGCCGACGCCTTGCATGACCCGGGCGGCCAGGGCGTGAACGGGGGCGATGTCGGTCACGACGCGGGGGGCTTCGGCCAGAGACGGAGAGGCGATGGCGCAAAGCGCGAGGGTGAGGGGCTTGAACATTCTTGCAACCTGTGTGATCTTATAACATATCGCCTCTTAGGTGATACAAGATAACATATCAAGCCCCCATCGGGAAGAACAGCCATGTCCGCGCCCGCCTTTCAGTCGCACGATCACGCCGCCTGCATCGACAGCGCCGTTGCCGCCGCCGCTGCGCGATGCGCCCAGCAGGGGTTGCAGTTCACCGAGGTGCGGCGCCGGGTGCTGGAGCTTTTGCTGGCCGAGCATCGCGCCATGGGCGCCTATGACATCCTTGACAAGCTGCGGGCCGAGGGGCGGGGTGCACAGCCGCCCGTCGCCTACCGGGCCCTTGATTTTCTTGTCAAACACGGCTTTGCCCACCGGATCGAGCGGTTGAACGCCTTCACCGCCTGCGTGCAGCCGGGGCAGGACCATTCGCCCGCCTTCCTGATCTGCCGGGCCTGCAGTTCCGTGGCCGAGGCCGAGGCGGGCCCGGGCCGGGCGCTGGGGCAGGCGGCGGCGGCCCAGGGGTTCACCATCGAACAGACCGTGGTCGAGGCCGAAGGGCTGTGTCCGAACTGCGCCGACACCGCCGAAAGGGACGACGCATGAGCCTTCTTTCGCTGCAAGGGGTGGGGGTGCGCCTTGGCGGGGCCGAGGTGCTGCGCGATGTGGACCTGTCCTTCGCGCGGGGGGAAATCGTAACCATCGTCGGGCCGAACGGGTCGGGCAAGTCCACGCTCTTGCGGGCGATGATCGGCGCGGTCCGGCCATCGTCGGGGCAGGTGGTGCGGGCTTCGGGGCTGCGCATCGGCTATGTGCCCCAGACCCTGCATATCGACGCGACCCTGCCAATCACCGTCGCGCGGTTCCTGTCGTTGCCGGTGCGCCGCAACCGGGGCGAGATTGCCGAGGCGCTGGATCAGGCGGGCGTGCCCGACCTTGGCGCGCGGCAGATGGCGCGGCTTTCGGGCGGGCAGTTCCAGCGCGTTCTGCTGGCGCGCGCCCTTCTGGAAACGCCCGACCTTCTGTTGCTGGACGAAGCGACGCGCGGGCTGGATCAGCCCGGCTCGGCCGCATTCTATCGCCAGGTGGAAGAGGTGCGCCAGCGCCTGGGCTGCGGCGTCGTCATGGTCAGCCACGAGTTGCACGTGGTGATGAGCGCCTCGGACAGGGTGATCTGCCTGAACGGCCATATCTGCTGCGAGGGCAAGCCCGAGGTGGTGGCCGATGCGCCGGAATATCGCGCCCTGTTCGGCACCGGCACGGGCGGCGCACTGGCGCTGTACCGCCACGATCACAACCATTCCCACGATCACGACTGTGGTCACGATCACACCCACGAGGCCGCAGAATGATCTTCGATCCCTTCCTGATCCGCGCCGCGCTGGCCGGGGTTGGCGTGGCCCTTGCGGCGGCCCCCCTCGGGTGTTTCGTGGTCTGGCGGCGGATGGCCTATTTCGGCGACGCCACGGCCCATGCCGCGATCCTGGGCGTCGCGCTCAGCCTGGCGTTTTCGCTTTCGGTCTTTGTCGGGGCGCTGGTCGTGGCGCTTTTGATGGCGGGGCTTGTTTCGGTGCTGGCCGACCGGGGGCTGGCCATGGATACCCTACTGGGCGTGCTGGCCCATTCCGCGCTGGCGGTCGGGCTGGTGGCGGCGTCGTTCCTGACGGGCGTGCGGCTGGATCTCATGGCCTATCTTTTCGGTGATATCCTTGCGGTGTCCTGGGGCGACGTGGCGGTGATCTGGGGTGGCGCGGGGCTGGTGCTGGCGCTGCTGGGCTGGCGGTGGTCGGCGCTTTTGACGGCAACGCTGAACGGCGACCTGGCCCATGCTGCCGGGATCGACCCGCGGCGCGAACAGGTGATCCTGACCCTGGCCCTTGCCGTTGTCGTTGCCGTGGCGATCAAGGTGGTGGGCGCCCTGCTGATCGGGGCCTTGCTGGTGGTGCCCGCCGCTGCCGCCCGCCCGCTGGCCCGCACCCCCGAGGGCATGGCCGCCATGGCGGCGCTGATCGGTGCGATTTCGGCCATCGGCGGGTTGTGGGCGGCCTTTGCCTTTGACACACCCACGGGGCCGACCATCGTCTGCGCGGCGGCCTTCTGTTTCGCGCTCAGCGCCGGGCTGGGCGGGCTGCGCCGGCGCGAGGACGGTTAAGCCGGCCTTGACAGCCGCTTGTTACCGATAACATAAACCTCGGGTGCAGGAGGATCAGCGATGGACAGATTTGTCGTCATGGGGGTGTCGGGCTGCGGCAAGACCTCGATCGGGCAGGGGCTGGGCGCGGCGATGGGGGCCACCTTCATCGACGGCGATGATCTGCACCCGGCCGAAAACGTGGCGAAGATGGCATCGGGCACCCCGCTTGAGGACGAAGACCGCTGGCCCTGGCTTGACCGGGTGGGCGTGGCGCTGGGGGCCGGGGCGGGCACCACGATCATCGGCTGTTCGGCCCTCAAACGCATCTACCGCGACCGCATTCGCGCTGCCACCGGGCGGCCCGTCATGTTTCTGCATCTCGCCGGGAGCCGCGCCCTGATTGCCGAACGCATGGCGGCGCGCAAGGATCACTTCATGCCGCCCTCGCTGCTGGACAGCCAGTTCGCGGCGCTGGAACCGCCCCAGCCTGACGAGGCGTTCATCCATGTCGACATCGGACCTTCGGCGGAACGGATCGTCGCCGATCTGGCGGCGCAACTGGCCGCGCGGCGCGCCTGAGGCGCAGGCAACAGCATGGCCCGCCCCCCGAACCCGAAACCCGTCACCATGAAGGACGTGGCCCGCGCCGCGGGCGTGTCGGTGATGACGGTCAGCCGCGCCTTCAAGGCCGATACATCGGTGAACAGCGAAACCCGCGCCCGGATTCACGCGGTGGCCGAGGAGATGGGATATGTCTTCGATGTCATGGCGGCGAACCTGCGGGCGCAGAAATCCGATTTCGTCGCGGTGACGATCCCGACCCTCAGCAATGCCAACTTTGCCGATACGGTCGATGCCCTGTCGCGCGGTCTGGCGGGTGAGGGGCTGCAGGTGCTTCTGGGCTATGACAATTACGACGTGGACGAGGAAGAGCGCCTGATCGAGCAGCTTCTGCGCCGCCGCCCCGAAGCCATCGTGGTGACCGGCGGCACCCATACGCCGCGCACCCGCCGCCTTCTGGGCAACGCCGGAATCCCGGTGGTCGAGATCTGGGACCTGCCGGCCGATCCCATCGGCCATGTCGTGGGGTTTTCCAACGCGGGTTGCATCGAGGACATGGTCGATCACCTTGTGGCAAAGGGGTATCGGCGGATCGCCTTCATCGGCGGCGACCCCGAGCAGGACACCCGCGGCGCCGACCGCAAGCGCGGCTTCCTGCGGGCGATGCGGCGCCACGGACTTGACGCCGGGCGCGCCGCCGGGGTGGGGCGGTCGCCCGCCTCGATGCAAAGCGGGGCCAGGGCGCTGACGCGGATCATGGCGGAACATCCCGACACCCAGGCGGTGGTCTGCGTGGCCGACCAATCGGCCTTCGGGGCGCTGACCGAATGCATGCGGCGCGGCATCCGCGTGCCCGAGGATCTGGCTATCGCCGGTTTCGGTGCTTTCGAGGTTGCCGCGATCTGCGTGCCGACCCTGACCACCATCGACCCGCTGCCCGGGCGGATCGGGGCGCGCACCGCCGAACTGCTGCTGGCGCTGAGGGCCGGCACCGCGCCAGACGGCCCGCAAACCATCAGCATCACCCCGGCGCTGCGGCTGGCGCAGTCCACCGGCGACGGTTAACGCTTCTTGCGCCGCTGCACGTTGCCGCCGCGCTGACCGGGGCGGCCCGCCGTCGACCGGCCGCTTTTCTTCGTCGCCTCGGCGCTGGCCGCCTCGATGGCCGACTGGCGGGCCAGCGGATCGTCCGAAACCGCAAGATCGACCGCCTCCAGCCGCTTCACCTCGTCGCGCAGGCGGGCGGCTTCCTCGAATTCCAGGTTCTCGGCAGCCTTGCGCATGTCGGTGCGCAGCCCTTCGAGCACCGCCTTGAGGTTCGAGCCGCCCCCCCGGTCGACCTTGGCGGTCACGCGGTTCATGTCCACGTCGCCCTGGTAGAGACCGGCCAGAACATCCTCGACGTTCTTCTTTACTGTCGTCGGCGTGATACCATGGGCTTCGTTGTAGGCGATCTGCTTTTCCCGGCGCCGGTCGGTTTCGGCCAGGGCGCGCTCCATGCTGCCGGTGATGCGGTCGGCGTACATGATGACCCGGCCTTCGGCGTTGCGCGCGGCCCGCCCGATGGTCTGCACAAGGCTGGTTTCCGAGCGCAGGAAACCCTCCTTGTCGGCGTCGAGAATCGCCACCAGCCCGCATTCGGGAATATCCAGCCCCTCGCGCAGCAGGTTGATGCCGATCAGCACGTCGAAGGCGCCAAGGCGCAGATCGCGCAGGATCTCGATCCGTTCCAGCGTGTCGATGTCGCTGTGCATATAGCGCACCTTGATGCCCTGTTCGTGCAGGTATTCGGTCAGATCCTCGGCCATGCGCTTGGTCAGGGTCGTCACCAGCGTGCGGAAGCCGTCGGCGGTGACCTTTCGGATCTCATCCAGCAGATCATCGACCTGCATTTCGACCGGGCGGATTTCGACCATCGGATCAAGCAGGCCGGTGGGGCGGATCACCTGTTCGGTGAAGATGCCGCCGGTCTGCTCCATCTCCCACGCGGCGGGGGTGGCGCTGACAAAGACGGACTGCGGACGCATGGCATCCCATTCCTCGAACTTCAGGGGGCGGTTGTCCATGCAACTGGGCAGGCGGAACCCGTGTTCGGCCAGGGTGAACTTGCGCCGGTAGTCGCCTTTGTACATGCCGCCGATCTGGGGCACCGAGACGTGGGATTCATCGGCAAAGACAATGGCGTTGTCGGGAATGAATTCGAATAGGGTGGGGGGCGGTTCGCCCGGCGCGCGACCGGTCAGATAGCGGGAATAGTTCTCGATCCCGTTGCAGACACCGGTTGCCTCCAGCATCTCCAGATCGAAGTTGGTGCGCTGTTCCAGCCGCTGCGCCTCGAGAAGCTTGCCCTCGTTCACCAGTTGGTCAAGCCGCTGGCGCAATTCCTGCCGGATCGAAACGATGGCCTGCTTCATCGTCGGTTTCGGCGTGACGTAATGCGAATTGGCGTAGACGCGGATTTTCTCGAAGGTGTCGGTCTTCTGTCCGGTCAGGGGGTCGAATTCGGTGATCGCCTCAAGCTCGTTGCCGAAGAACGACAGCCGCCAGGCACGATCGTCAAGGTGAGCGGGGAAAATCTCCAGGCTGTCGCCCCGCACCCGGAACGATCCGCGCGAAAACGCCTGATCGTTGCGCTTGAACTGAAGCGCCACGAGGTCGGCCATCACCTGCCGCTGGTCGTATTCGTTGCCCGACACCAGGTCGAGCGTCATCGCGCTGTAGGTTTCGACCGAACCGATACCATAGATGCAGGACACCGAGGCGACGATGATCACGTCGTCGCGTTCCAGAAGCGCGCGGGTGGCCGAGTGGCGCATCCGGTCGATCTGTTCGTTGATCTGCGATTCCTTCTCGATATAGGTGTCCGACCGCGCGACATAGGCTTCGGGCTGGTAATAGTCGTAGAAGCTGACGAAATATTCCACCGCGTTGTCGGGGAAGAAGCCCTTGAATTCGCCGTAAAGCTGGGCCGCCAGCGTCTTGTTGGGGGCCAGGATGATGGCGGGGCGCTGGGTCTCTTCGATCACCTTGGCCATGGTATAGGTCTTGCCGGTGCCGGTGGCGCCCAGAAGCACCTGGTCACGCTCGCCCCCCAGCACGCCGGCGGAAAGTTCCCTGATCGCCGTGGGCTGGTCGCCGGCGGGCTTGAATTCGGTGTTCATGCGCAGGCGACGCCCGCCCTCCAGCTTCGGGCGGCGGTGCGGCGTGACGTCCTGCAAAAGCGGCATCTTCTCGGACATGGGCGATTCCTTTGGCAATGCCCCATAAGTGATGTGTTTGCCGCCGACTTCAACCTTTCCCCGAAGGCCCGGTGTCCGGCGTCGGGGGCGGATGAAACCGGGCGCGGCGCGGAAATTTGCCGAAACTGTCGATGGCCTTTGCATGATGCCGCCGATTTTGCGCCATTGCGGGCGATCCCGGCCTCAATACAACTTTAGGTTGTATTTATGCTTGCACCCTGCCGCATGACATGTCTAACTGATGGGGCAAGCAGCAAGGCCTGACTGCCGAAGTCTTCGCTTTTCCCACCCCCTCGCTCACCCTGTGAGATCTTCGGCAGTCAGCGCTTTCCTCCCCTCAGGGGCCTTGCTTTTCACCGATCCTTGTCCAATAATCCAAGGCGCACAACACTGGGAGCCGGGATATGAACGCGCGCATTTTCAAACCAGCAAAGACGGCCATGTCCTCGGGCATGGCACGCACCCATGCCTGGGTGCTGGAGTTTGTGCCAAGCACCGCGCGCGAGGTCGATCCGCTGATGGGCTGGACCAGCAGCGACGATACCCAGGCCCAGGTGCGGCTGCGCTTCGAATCCCGCGAGGCCGCGCTTGAATATGCCCGCGACAACGGCATCGACGCCGTGGTGGCCGAACCGCGCGAACGCGGCGCCAACATCCGCGCCGGCGGCTACGGCGAGAACTTCGCCACCGCCCGCCGCGGCGCCTGGACCCACTGACAACCTGTCGGCAGGCCCCCGAGGCCAGCCGTTTTGCAAACGCATCCCCCGCGCGATGGCACCATCGGCGCGGCAGTTTCCCTTTGGCGATGCCTGGTCTCGGGCCCAGATACCCCGGACCATCCGGGCAGCGGTCGGTCGTGGAAAGTGGCGCTCCCTGAAGGACTCGAACCCTCAACCTGTCGATTAGAAGTCGACTGCTCTATCCAGTTGAGCTAAGGGAGCCTGCCGTCGCACGATCTAGCAGGCTGTCGTTCGTTGGGCAATTGCCTTTCGGGCCATGCGAACAGGCCATTGGAAACCCTCATGTCGCGGCGTACAACTTGCGGTGCAACGAAATGGGGGCGACATGGCGCAGACGATCAACCGGTTGGGCGTGGACATCGGCGGTACCTTTACCGACGTGGTGCTTGAAACGGACAGGGGCAGCTTTTCGACCAAGGTTCTGACCACCTATGGCGCGCCCGAGGATGCGATCGTCGATGGCATGGGGCAGGTCTGTGCCAAGGCGGGAATCGCGCCCGGGGACATCGGGCAGATCATCCATGGCACCACCCTGGCCACCAATGCCCTGATCGAACGGCGCGGCGCGAAGACCGCGCTAATCACGACCGAGGGTTTCCGCGATGTCATTGAAATGCGAACGGAATCGCGGTTCGAACAATACGACCTGAACCTTGAGCTGCCCCAGCCCCTGTTGCCGCGCCACATGCGTTTCACCCTGTCCGAGCGGGTGGATGCTCGCGGTGACGTCCTGATTGCGCCTGACCGCGCGGCCATCGAGGGCCTGGCCGACCGGATTGCCGAGGGCGGTTATGAAAGTGTCGCGGTGGGGCTGATCCATTCCTACCTGAACGATGCCCACGAACGCATGGTGGGCGACATCCTGGCCCAGCGTCTGCCGAATGTCATGGTGTCGCTGTCCTGCGAGGTCAGCCCGCAGATGCGCGAATACGAACGGTTCAACACCGTGGTGGCCAATGCCTATATCAAGCCGCTGATGAAATCCTATCTCGGCCGGCTGAAGGGGCGGCTGAAGGAGGAAGGTGTGGGCTGCGACATCTTCCTGATGCACTCGGGCGGCGGGATCATTTCCATCGAGAACGCGGCCGAATTCCCGGTGCGGCTGGTGGAATCGGGGCCGGCGGGGGGCGCCGTCTTTGCCGCCGACATCGCCGCGCGGCACGGGATCGACAAGGTGCTGTCGTTTGACATGGGCGGCACCACGGCCAAGATCTGTCTGATCAAGAACCAGACGCCCAAAACCAGCCGGGTGTTCGAGGTGGCGCGCACCTATCGCTTCAAGAAGGGGTCGGGGATGCCGATCTCGATTCCCGTGATCGACATGGTGGAAATCGGTGCCGGGGGCGGATCGCTGGCCCATGTGGACGCCATGCGCCAGATCCGCGTCGGCCCGGAAAGCGCCGGGTCCGAACCCGGGCCCGCCTGCTATGGCCGCGGCGGAGCCCGTCCGGCGGTAACGGATGCCGACCTGGTGCTGGGCAAGCTGGACCCCGAGAATTTCGCCGCCGGGTCGATCCGCCTGCACCCAGACCTGTCGCTCGGGGCGCTGGCCGAACACCTGGGCGAACCGCTGGGCATGGACGAGGACGAGGCCGCCTTCGGCCTGGCCGAGGTGGTGGACGAGAACATGGCCAACGCCGCCCGCGTCCACGCGGTGGAGAACGGCGAAGACCTGTCGCATTACACGATGATCGCCTTTGGCGGTGCCGCGCCCCTGCATGCCGGGCGGTTGTGCGAAAAGCTGGGGGTCGCGCGCCTTCTTGTGCCCCAGGGGGCCGGCGTGGGCTCGGCCATCGGGTTCCTGCGGGCGCCCTTCAGTTTCGAATCCAACCGCTCGGTCTATATGCGCCTGTCCGAATTCGACCCTTCCCGCATTGCCGCGCTTCTGGCCGAACTGCGGGACGAGGCGACGGGTTTCGTGCGCGGCTGCGATGCGCAGAGCGACATCCTTTGCGAATACAAGGTCTACATGCGCTATTCCGGGCAGGGCTGGGAGATTCCGGTGATCCTGAGCGCGGCCGAGGCCGAAACCCCCGACCCCGACACCTTCCTGCGGCTGTTTGAGGCGGACTATGAAAAGCTGTTCGGGCGCACCGTGGCGGGCATGGATGTTGAAATCACCGTCTGGTCGGTGAACGCCACGACGCCGCCCGCGCCGGTCGAACGGCTGGCCGATACCGCGCCGGGGCAGGCGGCCCCCGAACAGGGCCGCCGCGCCCTGTTCGACCCGGCCGAGGCGCGCCGCAACGACGCCCGCGTCGTCGCCCGCAGCGCAATGGCCCCCGGCAGCACGGTCGACGGCCCGGCCCTGATCGTCGAGGATGAAACAACCGTCGTCGTTCCCGCCAGCCGCCGCGCGCTGGCCCTGGGTGACGGAACGCTGGAGATCGCACCGAAAGGAGCCCGGGCATGAGCCATTCAACCGTTGCCTACCAGGTCATGTGGAACCGCCTGATCTCGGTCGTCGAGGAACAGGCGCAGGCGCTGGTGCGCACCGCCTTTTCCACCAGCGTGCGCGAAGCGGGCGATCTTTCCGCCGGCGTCTATGACGTGGAGGGCCGGATGCTGGCCCAGGCGGTGACCGGCACGCCCGGCCACGTCAACGCCATGGCCGATGCCGTGGCCCATTTCATCCGCCGCATCGGGCGCGACAATATCCACGAGGGCGATGTCTATCTGACCAACGACCCCTGGGAGGGCACCGGCCACCTGCACGATTTCACCGTGGTCAGCCCGTCGTTTCACAAGGGCGCGCTGGTGGGCTTTTTCGCCTGTACGGCCCATGTGGTGGATGTGGGCGGCCGGGGTTTCGGTGCCGACGGGGCCAGCGTCTATGAAGAGGGGCTGTATGTTCCGATCATGAAGTTCGCCGA
This sequence comes from Oceaniglobus trochenteri, assembly GCF_020529025.1. GTDB lineage: Bacteria > Pseudomonadota > Alphaproteobacteria > Rhodobacterales > Rhodobacteraceae > Oceaniglobus > Oceaniglobus trochenteri. The sequence continues at coordinate 170,142 of NZ_JACNMM010000002.1, read as the reverse complement.
GCGTGGGAAGGTCGATGCCACCCTGCTGCGCATCGTGCGGGGCAACGTGCGCGAACCCGATCAGCTGATCGGCGATCTCTACGCCCTGGCCAGTTGCAACGAGATCGGCCATCGCCGCCTGATCGACATGATGGGCGAATTCGCGCTGGACGATCTTGCGGGCCTGGCCGATTTCATCTTCGACAACTCCCGCCGCGCCACGTTGGAACGGATCGCGGCGCTGCCCCGTGAAACTGCCACGGGCGAGATGGTGATCGACGGCTTTGACACCCCGATCACCCTGCGCGTCACCCTGACCATCGGGGAAGACCGCATCGTTTCGGATTTCGAGGGTACCTCGCCGGTGGACCGCAAGGGCATCAACTGCCCCAAGGTCTATGCCAAGGCCTATGCCTGCTATGCGCTGAAATGTGCCATCGCGCCGGAAATTCCCAACAATGCCGCATCCCTGGCGCCCTTTGAAATGGTTGCGCCCGAAGGTACCATCGTGAACGCTGTGCATCCCGCACCCGTGGCCCTGCGCCATATCATCGGCCATTTCGTGCCCGACACGGTCTATGCCGCGCTGGACCAGATATTGCCGGGAGTCGTTCCCGCCGAAGGGGCGGGGTGCCTGTGCAACTTCCAGGTCTCGCTGCGCCCGCGCACCGATGAGCCCGCACCGCGCGATGCCATCCGCTCCGAGGTTCTGGCCTTCAACTCAGGCGGGGCGGGGGCGCGGCCGGAATTCGACGGGCTGAACGCCACCGCCTTTCCCTCGGGCGTCATGACCATGCCCATCGAGGCGACGGAACACGCCGGTCCCGTCATCATCTGGCGCAAGGAGCTGCGCCCCGACAGCGGCGGCGCCGGCCAGCGGCGCGGGGGCCTTGGGCAATACATGGAGGTCGGCGCCCGCGAGGGGCACGAGTTCGACTTCCAGGCGATGTTCGACCGGGTGGATCACCCGGCGCGGGGCCGCCAGGGCGGGCACCCCGGCGGCGCAACCACCATCGCCCGCGACGACGGCGCGAAGATGCGCGGCAAGGGCAAGCAGTTCGTCCCCCATGGGCGGCGGGTGATGCTGGCCTTGCCGGGGGGGGCCGGGTACGGCGATCCCAAAGCGCGCGACGTGGCGGCGGTAAAGCGTGACCTGGCGCGCGGCTATATCTCGGCGCAGGTGGCGCAAGAGGTTTACGGGCTGAGCGCCGAGGCCATCGCCGAGGTGGCCGAAGCGGTGCGCCGCGGCGAACCCATGGCCTAGCGGGCCTTCCTTTGCCCCGGATTGCGGGCTAAGCAGGTCAGACCACCGCGCAGGAGTGCCCATGTCCGAACTGGTTCTGTTTTTCGTCGCCGGCATCGTCGGCGGCATCGTGAATGCCGCGGCCGGGGGGGCGAAGCTGTTCGTCTTTCCGATGCTTCTGGCCAGCGGCATGCCGCCTCTGATGGCCAATGCCACGGGTGCGGTCGGCATGTGGCCGGCACAGATTGCCGCCGTCTGGGTGAACCGCAAGGGGCTGTTCGATACGCCGGGCAAGATGTTTGCCCAGATGCTGCCGGCCCTTGTGGGCGGGTTCTGCGGCGCGGTCGCGCTGATCTTCTCATCGGAAAAGGCCTTTCTAGCCGTGATCCCGGCGCTTCTTTTGCTGGCGGTGGGGGCGATCCTGCTGGGCAAGCGGCTGACCGTTCTGATGCAGCGCGCCTTTCCGGGGGGGCGGTTGCAGAAGGTGTCGCATGTCCTGATGTTCGCCGTGGGGTTCTATGGGGGCTATTTCGGCGCCGGTCTGGGCTTCATGCTGATCGCGGTGCTGTCGGTGGCAGGGGGCCTCAGCATGCAGAAAGCCAATACCCTGAAGAACCTGACGGCCTTCTTCATCTATTCCGTTGCCGTGGTGCCGCTGTCGGTGTCGGGCCTTGTGGATTGGGGCGCGGCGGGCACGGTTCTGGTGGGCGGGCTCATCGGTGGCTATGCGGGGGGCTATATCGTGAAATACCTGCCCGACACGCCGATGCGCATTGCGGTGGCCGGACTGGGGCTGGTGCTGGTGGTCTCCTACCTCTTCCTCTGAGCCGCAGCGCGGGTTGCGGCCACGGGACGCCTGCGGCGGGCGAGTATTTTCAGCAAGAAAGAGACCGGTGTGCCCGACCCCTCAGGCATGGCCGATGGAGGTGAGGAAATCACGCAGCGTGGCGGCGAAGGCTGCGGGGTTCTCCACGCAGGGCAGGTGGCCCGCGCCGCGCATCAGGTGAAACCGGCTGCCGCGGATCAGATCGGCGGTTTCGCGCACCATGTCGGGGGGCGTCGATCCATCCTCGCTGCCCGCGATGGCGAGGGTGGGCAGGGTGAGCGTGGCGGTGGTGGACAGGAAATCGGTGCCCGAAATGGCGGCGGCGCAACCGGCATAGCCCTGCACCGGCGTGCGGGTGAGCATGGTGCGCCACTGGTGCAGCTCGGGCGTGGCGCGGAAGGCGGGCGAGAACCACCGCTCCATGGTGGCATCGGCCAGCGCCTCGATCCCGTCGCGTTGCACGGTCGCGATCCTGTCATCCCAGAGGGCGGCGTTGCCGATCCGCGCGGCGGTATTCGACAGGACCATGCCGCGCACCAGATCCAGCCGTTTCACCGCCAGCCCCTGTGCGATCATCCCGCCGATCGACAGGCCCACGAAGACGCAATCGCGGATCTTCAGGTGATCGAGCAGGCGTTCCGCATCCGTGACCAGCGCCCCCATGGCATAGGGCGCGGCGGGCGCATCGCTGAGCCCGTGCCCGCGCATGTCGTACCGCAAGAGCCGCAGGGAGGACGGCAGGTGCGGCAAGACCTGATCCCAGATCCGCAGATCGGTGCCGAGCGCATGGGCGAAGACCACCACCGGCCCATCGGCCGGGCCGTCGAGCCGATAGTGCAGGTTCAGGTCGGGCAGGGGGGCGATGGGCATGTGGGGCCTTCAGGGGGCGAAACGGGCAAGGGCCGAGGCGAAGAGATCGGCATCGACATTGCCGCCCGAGGCGACGGCGATCACCGCGTCGCCCTGAACCGCCTCGGGGCGGAAGAGGGCCGCGGCAAGGGCCACGGCGCCGCCCGGTTCCAGCACCAGTTTCAGGCGGTGGAAGGCCAGAGCCATGGCGTGCAGGGCCTGATCCTCGGTCACGGTCACGCCGGGGCCGCAGAGCCGCGCCATGATCGGGAAGGTCAGGTTGCCCGGCTGGGGCGTGATGATCGCATCGCAGATCGAACCGGTCAGCCGGGGGTTGCGCTGGATCGACCCGACAGCAAGCGAGCGTGCCACGTCGTCGAAACCTTCGGGCTCGGCCGGGCGGGGGCGCAGGCCGGGCGCCTTCGCCTCAAGCGCAAGGGCAATGCCCGAGGTCAGCCCGCCACCGCCGCAGCAGACCAGGACATCGGCGGTATCGACACCCGCCTCGTCGGCCTGTTCGGCGATTTCGAGGCCGGTCGTGCCCTGTCCGGCGATCACCTGCGGATCGTCGAAGGGCTTGATCAGGGTCAGCCCGCGTTCGGCGGCCATCCGCTCGCCGATCTCGTCGCGGTCTTCGGTCGCGCGATCGTAGAGCACCACCTCGGCGCCGAGGCCACGGGTGTTGTCGATCTTGGCGCGGGGGGCGTCTGAAGGCATGATGATCACGGCCGAGGCGCCATGTTCGCGCGCCGCATGGGCCACGCCCTGGGCATGGTTGCCCGACGAAAAGGCGATGACTCCGGCCTGAAGCTGGGTTGGTTCAAGCGCCGACACCGCCGACCAGGCACCGCGCGCCTTGAAGCTGCCGGTGTGTTGCAGACATTCGGGTTTCACCAGCACCCGCCGCCCGGCGATATCGTCGAGAAAGGGCGAGGACAGCAGCGGCGTGCGCCGGATGTGGCCCCGGGCGCGTTCGGCAGCGGCGGTGATCATGTCGATGTTCATAGGCGGGTGGTCCATTCGTGCAGGGCGGCCAGGGCCGGCGCTTCGTCGAGAAAGGGGATATGGCCGCGGTCGGGCACCTCGGCAAAGATCATGTCGGGGCGGCGGCGGCGCATTTCGGCCGCGGTTTGCGGCGTCAGAAGATCGGAATTGGCGCCGCGGATCAGGGCCAGGGGCAGGCCCGCCATGGCATCGAACAGCGGCCAGAGGTCGGGGGCGGGCTGGGCGCCTGCCGCCTCGACCGCGCGGGCCAGGGCGGGATCGTAGTTGATGGTCAGCCCTTCGGCAGTGGCGATATAGTGTTTCGCCGCCTCCTCGGCCCAGCGGGTGGGGGGAACATTGGCAAACCCCGCCATCCGGCTTTCCATCAGGGCGGCAGCCTCGGCGTGGGTCTGCGCCGCCGGATTGCGGCCGATGTAACCCTTGATCGCCTCAAGCCCCTCGGGCGCGATTTCGGGGCCGATGTCGTTCAGGGCTGCACCGATCAGCCGGTGACGGGCCGTCGCGGCCAGGAACATGGCAATCAGCCCGCCGCGCGAGGTGCCAAGGATGGCGGCTTTCTCCAGCTCCAGGTGATCGAGCAGTTCGAGGGCATCGCGCGCCTCGACCGGGATGGTATAGCTTTCCCAGGGGGCGCGGGCCGACCGCCCCCGCCCGCGATAATCCAGCCGGATCAGGCGGTTGTCGGGAAGATGCGGCAGCACGTAATCGAAATCGGTGGCATTGCGGGTCAGCCCGGCAAGGCAGAGGATCGGCGTGCCGCTGCCGTGATCGTCATAATGCAGCGCGACGCCGTCGGATGTGGTGAAACGGCCCATCAGAGCACCCCCGCGATGCCGGTCAGATCGCCCAGAACGTGATGCGGCGTGGCGGGCAGGCGGTCGACCGGATCGCCCGCGCGGTTGACCCAGACGGTGCGAAACCCATAGGCGGCGGCCGCGGCAACATCCCAGCCGTTGGAGGAGACGAACAGCACCTCGTCGCGGGCACAGCCAAAGCGTTGGCCCACAAGGTCGTACACCCGCGAATCCGGTTTGAAGACGCCAACGCTTTCCACCGAAAGCACATCGTCCAGCAGGGCCCCGATATCGGCCGAGCGCACGGCCCCGGCCAGCATGTCCGGCGAGCCGTTGGACAGGATCGCGGTGGTCAGCCCCGCCGCCTTCAGATCGCCCAGCATCGGTGCGACCTCGGGAAAGCTCTCAAGTTCCCAGTAGAGGGCCAGCAGGCGTTCGCGCAGGGCCGGATCGTCGATCTTCGCGGCCTCCAGCGCCCAGTCGAGCGCATCTTCGGTGACCTGCCAGAAATCGCAGTGATCACCGGTGACGGCGCGCAGCCAGGTATATTGCAACTGTTTCATGCGCCAGTCAGATGCCAGCCCCTGCCAATGGTCGCGCAGGGCGCCGCTGCCCGGCTCGCCGGCCGCCGCACGGGCCGCGGCCGAGACATCGAACAGCGTGCCATAAGCATCGAAGATCGCAGTGGTGATGGCCATGCCTTCGCCTTTCGTTTCGGTTGGCGTGAAAGTGGCACAGCTGCGTGTCAAGGAAAAGAGCGGGACGGCGGGGTTTACACCCGGGGCATGGTTTGGCAGGTTGTGCGGGAAATTGGCGCGCCGACCCTCGGCGCGCCTTCTGTTTTATATAGGAGAGGAAATCCGATGGCCACTGCAACGGCAGGAAACACGATCCAGATGCATTATACCGGTACCCTGGAAGACGGTACCGTGTTCGACAGTTCCGAAGGGCGCGACCCGCTTCAGTTCGAGCTGGGCTCGGGCCAGATCATCCCCGGCCTTGACGCCGCCGTGACCGGCATGGCCGAGGGCGAGGAAAAGACGGTGACGATCGCCGCCGACGACGCCTATGGCGCCCACCACCCCGAGCGGGTGCAGGCCGTGCCGCGCGAGCAGTTCCCCGATCACATTCCCGCCGAGGTGGGCACCCAGCTTCAGGTCCAGACCCCCGAAGGCCAGACCCTGCCGGTGGTCATCGCCGATGTGAGCGAAGAGGCCGTGACGATCGACGCCAACCACCCGCTGGCCGGCAAGGACCTGACCTTCGCCGTGTCGATTGTCGGAATTTCGTAAGAACCATTGCCGTTTCCGCCCGATGCGGGCGTGGAATGAATATTTTGGGCAAGAAAGAGCCGGGGAGGTCTTCCCCGGCCCTTTTTCTATAAGGCGGTGCGCGTGACCGGCAGGATGACGCCCGACAGAAGCGCGTGAAGGGTTTTCAGGTGGCCATTGACAGTAGCCGGTTTGCCGGGGTTCGAGGTGATGCAGACCGTCAGCCTGCGTTCGGGCACAACATAGATCATCTGCCCGCCATAGCCGCGGGCATAGTTCACGCGCACCCCATCGGCATCCCATAGAAACCAGGTAAGCCCGTATTGATGGTTGGGCACATCAGCCATGGTGCGCGGTTGCCAGCAGGTGTCGATCCAGGCCGGAGTGGTCAGCGTTTCGTCCTGCCAGGTGCCGCCGGTGCGATAGGCCTCGCCAAAGCGGAACATTCCCATGGGCGAGATCCGCATGTCGTTGCCGCCCAGGTAGTTGCCCTGGGGGTCGCGGGTCCAGCCCTCGAAGGCGATGTCGAGCGGCGCGCCGATCCTCTCGTTGGCAAGGTCAAGCAGGCTCTTGCCCGCTGCGTTGGCCAGGACGGCGCCAAGAATATGGGTGTTGGCGGTGGAATAGAGCCGGGTGGTGCCGGGATCGGCCTGCATCGGCGCTGCGAGGGCATCGAAAATCCAGTGCTTGCCCGACACCCAGCCGCCATAGGTGGGCCCGGCAAAGGGCGCGAGGCCCGATTGCATGGCCAGCAGATGCTCGACGGTGATCTGGCGCACCCGCCTGTCGGCCCGCCGGGGAATCAGCCGCTTCAGGAAGGGCGCGACCGGCGTATCGAGCGAGGGGATCTCGCCCCGCTCAAGCGCGGCGCCCGCCAGGCAGGACAGCAGGGTCTTGCTTACCGATTTGACGTTGACGGCGGTGTCGAGCGACGGGCCACGAAAGGCGCGCGCCTCGATCACCTTGCCGTCAAGGCCGATCAGCAGGCTGTGCAGCTGGTCAACCTGGCGGGCCAGGGTGAAGGCATCGTCGAATGTGGTGGGCGCGGCATGTGCGGGCAGGGCCAGCCCCGCCCCCAGCAGGGCAAGTGCGGTGCGGCGGCTCAGGCCGCATCGCATCAGATGTTTTCGGGCTGGGGCATTCCCAACACGTGATAGCCACCATCCACGCGCACGATTTCCCCGGTGGTGCAGGCGCCCGCATCCGAGGCCAGGTAAACGGCCGTACCGCCCACCGCCTCAAGCGTGGCATTGGACCCGAGGGGGGCGTTGGTGTCGGTATGCTTGAAGGTCTTGCGCGCACCGCCGATGGCGGCCCCGGCCAGGGTTTTCATCGGGCCCGGCGAAATCGCGTTCACGCGGATGCCATCGCGCCCCAGGTCGTTCGCCAGGTAGCGCACCGAGGATTCCAGCGCCGCCTTGGCCACGCCCATCACGTTGTAATAGGGCGTTACCCGGTTGCTGCCCTGATAAGTGAGGGTCAGCAGCGTTCCGCCATCGGGCATCAGTTCGGACGCACGCCGCGCCACGTCGATGAAGCTGTAACAGCTGATGGTCAGCGAATTGCGGAAATTGTCGCGGCTGGTGTTGATGAACCGGCCGGTCAGTTCGTTCTTGTCGGAAAAGGCGATGGCATGGACCAGGAAATCCATGGTCCCCCACTCCTCTTTCAGGCGGGCAAAGGCACCGTCCAGCGAGGCATCGTCAGTCACATCGACGTCGATCAGAAGATCGCTGCCCACCGAGGCGGCCAGGGGCTGTACCCGCTTGCCGAAGGCTTCGCCCTGGTAGGAAAACGCCAGGTCGGCCCCCGCGTCGGCCATGGCGCGGGCAATGCCCCATGCGATCGAACGGTCGTTGGCCACACCCATGACCAGACCGCGTTTTCCCTTGAGATCAAACATTTGTGCTTATCCGTGATATTTCGACAAGAGCATGGAGCCATTGGTGCCGCCAAAGCCGAAGCTGTTGGTCATCACCGTATCAAGCCCGGCATCGTCCACCCGTGCCATCGCAATTTCCGAGGCATCCAGCGCCGGGTCAAGCGTTTCGACATTGATCGAGGGGGCGATGAAATCCTTGTCGAGCATCAGCAGGCAAAAGATCGCCTCAAGCGCGCCCGCCGCACCCTGGGCGTGGCCGGTCATCGACTTGGTGCTGCTGACGGGCGGCGTGCTGCCCTGGCCGAAGACGCGGCGCACGGCCTCGATCTCGCCCACGTCGCCCACCGGGGTGCTGGTGCCATGGGCGTTGATATAGCCGACGCGCCGCCCCTCGGGCAGGGTTTGCAGGGCGATGCGCATGGCGCGCTCGCCGCCTTCGCCCGAGGGCGCAACCATGTCGTGCCCGTCCGAGGTGGCGGCATATCCGGTCACTTCGGCATAGATCTTCGCACCGCGCGCCTTGGCGTGTTCCAGCTCTTCAAGCACGACGATCCCGCCGCCGCCCGAGATCACGAAACCGTCGCGCCCGGCGTCAAAGGCGCGGCTGGCGCGTTCGGGAGTGTCGTTGTACTTGCTGCTCATGGCGCCCATGGCATCGAAGAGGCAGGACAGCGTCCAGTCCAACTCTTCGCCACCGCCGGCGAACATCACATCCTGCTTGCCCATCATGATCTGCTCGGCCGCGTTGCCGATGCAATGCAGCGAGGTGGAACAGGCCGAGGTGATGGAATAGTTGATGCCCTTGATCTTGAAGGCCGTCGAAAGATTGGCGCTGATCGTCGAGGACATGCATTTCGGCACGGCAAAGGGGCCGATCCGCTTGGTGGCTTCGGTCTTCAGAACCGTCTGGTGGGCCGCCTGCATCGCGCTGGTGCTGGGCCCGCCCGATCCGGCCACAAGCCCGGTGCGCGGATTGACGATATCGCCTTCCTCAAGCCCTGCATCGGCGATGGCCTGGGACATGGCGATATGGGCATAGGCCGCACCCGGCCCCATGAACCGCAGCGTGCGCTTGTCCACATGTTCGGCCGGGTCGATCTTGAGCGTGCCGGCAATGCGGCTGCGGAAACCATGCTTGGCCATCTCGGGGCTGGCGACAATGCCCGAGGTGCCCGATTTCAGGGAGGCGATCACCTCATCGGCATTGTTGCCGATGGAGGACACGATTCCCAATCCGGTGACGACGACTCTTCTCATATGCGAACCTCCGGGACTCTTCTCATGTGCGAACCTCCGGTTCGACCCGTCTCATCGACGGTTTTTCGGTGTGATGCGGCGCAAGGACTGCTCCTGTTCAACTGGCGGTGGCCAGTCCAACCTTCATGTCCTTCACGGCATAAATCTCTTCGCCATCGGCCACAACCCGCCCGTCGGCCACGCCCATCTTCAGGCGCCGGTCGATCACTCGGGTGAAATCGACGTGATAGGTCAACATCTTGCGGTCGGGCTTGACCATGCCGGTCAGCTTCACCTCGCCCACGCCCAGGGCCATGCCCTGCCCCTGCCAGCCGCGCCAGCCCAAGTTGAAACCGGTTAGTTGCCACAGCCCGTCAAGGCCAAGACAGCCGGGCATGATCGGATTGCCGGGAAAGTGGCATTCGAAGAACCAGAGGTCGGGCGTGATGTCGAATTCCGCCACAACATGGCCCTTGCCATGGGTGCCGCCATCGGCCGAGATGTCGGTGATCCGGTCCATCATCAGCATCGGCGGCAGGGGCAATTGGGCGTTGCCGGGGCCGAAAAGTTCGCCCCGGGCACATTTCAGAAGGTCGTCCTTGTCGAAGGTGGTCGGATAGTCGGCCATCTGGATGCCCCTTGCAGTGTTATCGGTCCGGTAGAAGCGTTTATCACCCCGTTGCGCGCGCTGGCAACCCTGCCAAAGGCGGCGAATCCTTGGTTTTGCAATTGAAACAGAGGCGCCGGCACTATTATATGGATCAGAAGGAGACGAGGCAGGACATGAACACCGAGGCAATCACCAAAGGCACCAAATGGCTGGCGACGGCCGAACTGCGCCCGACGCGGCAGCGCGTATCGCTGGCCGCCTTGCTGGTGGGGGATGGTGAAAACCGCCATGTCACGGCCGAAAGCCTGTTTGCCCTGGCCTCGGACGCGGGGGAATCCGTGTCGCTGGCCACGGTCTATAACACCCTGCGCGCCTTCTGCGATGCCGGCCTCATGCAGGAGGTGACGGTGGACGGCTCGAAATCCTATTTCGACACCCGGATGGACGACCACCCCCATTTCTACTGGGAAGACACCGGCCGCCTGACCGACGCCCCGGCCGACGCGCTGGAAATCTCGTCGCTGCCCAATGCACCGCAGGGCACCGAGATTTCGAAGGTCGATGTCGTCATCCGGTTGAGGCGGGTCTGACACCGCGCGGCCCCATGGGCCGGAGCAGTGGCCGCCGCGAAGTGGCGGCGAACCTTGTTTGCACGGGCGGCGATGGGCAAGTGACATCCGCCACATAAACTTTCCGCAATGAATTTCAGGCATGGGTAATTTATTATTGAAAACAACAGCTTGCAAGGTCATGATTTTGGAGGATGCACCAAACGGTCCGCTTTTGCCATAGAACGCGTCCGCAAAAATTCGGACTTCAAAGGACGGCGATTGAGGCAAGCGTCTGGAAATAAAAGAAAAAGCCCGGCCTGCTGGCCGGGCTTTTCATATTGAGGTTTTTGTCGTCTAGGGTGGTGGCGTTGTTCAGAAAAACGCCAAGAAGTTGGCCGTGAGCCTCATCTGATTTGTCATTGGCAACGCGATCTTACGCCGGGCACTGGAGCCAACGAGTTATTCCGCAAACCCGTCGTGTTGCTGACCTTGGGGTCATCGTGCCTTCGTGAGGCGAGGGCTGGCTGCACAGGATCGAGCACGAGCGCCGCATTCTCTGGGCCAGCCATTCGGTCCATCACTCCTCGGAGGACTACAACCTCACGGTCGGTTTCCGGCTGAGCTGGGTCGAGGGGCTCTTCGAGTGGATATTCCTGATCCTGATGATCCTGTTGGGATTCAATCCGTTTCAGGCGGTAATCGGCCTTGTCCTTGTGGCACAATACCAGCACTGGGTTCATACCGAACGGGTGCAAAAGCTCGGTTGGCTGGACGAGGTTTTCAACACACCGTCCGTATACCGAGTCCATCACGGATCGAACCGCAAATATCTCGACAAGTATTACGGCGGCGTGCTGATCCTCTGGGACAAGCTGTTCGGCACCTTCCAGCGCGAGGAAGATGACGTCACCTACGGCCTGACCGAAAACATCGACAGCAACAACCCGGTCACGATCAACTTCATCGAAAACCGCAACATCCTGCGCGACATACGCCGGTGCCGGACGCAGGCCGACCGGTTGCGCATCTGCTTCGGGCGGCTGACGTGGCGACCGAGGTATTTCAAATCGGAGGATGGTCGATGACTGAGGGTTCTGTCTGTGATGGAGAGCACGGTTTCAGATTGATTGCCTTGGACGAGGAGCCTTGGCCGACACTCGGTCCGCGCTGCGGCGTCCGGGTTCGGGTCCTGTCGACAGGGTGACGAATGGCGCAAGAGTGAGTTGGAAGTGATGGGCGACTGACTGGAGGGTATCTATGAAATGTGACGGAGCTGTCCATCCGGACATCGCGGCGATGTCGGATGCTTGCGCGATCCTTGCTGCAGGGCTTTCATGGCAACCCACTGTGGTCGCGATGCTCTGGTCAGAGGTCGGGGACGCTTACAACCAATTGAAAACGGAAAGCGCGTCTCGTTTTTCTCTCAATCAACATATTCGAGAGATTTCATCGCATTAGAACCGGATTCCGTCTCCCGAAGCCGGTTGCGGACGTATGCTATGGCAATTGCGGTCCGAAACCTGTCAATTGCGGCAAGTTTGCCCGCAGATGACACAAGCCAGGGGATGCCCCTCAGAACCACTGTCCCGGTTCCATCAGCCCCAGGTCCAGCAATTGTTGCGATTGCCAGGTGAAGGGCACCGAGTTGCGCCAGCGGAAATTGTCGATCTCGTGACGGCTGCCCGGGTTGGTGCGCAGGGCCTTGGCGGTTCGGAACGAACAGACCGTGGCGGTCAGGTTGTTGTGCCAGGGGCAGGCAAAGGTGTTCATCTCGTCGTCGTTCAGCGTGTGATCGGCCCGCAGGCGCAGGCCGGGGCGGGCGCGAAACAGCGAAATCCGGTCGATCTTGCGCTTTTTCCACGGGATATGTTCCTCGAATCGCCAGCGCAGTCCGCCGAAGAAATCCAGCTGCCGCTCCATCGGGCGCCATCCGTCGTCGGGGTTGCCGCGCGCCTGGGCGTAATAGCCCGACTTGTCGAGCCATGCATCGCCCGGCGCCACCGCGTCGGGGTGAACCGTCAGATCGCCCGCGTATAGGTCGATCACATAGGTCAGCATGGCGTCGCGGCGCTCTTCCCCGTGGAAGATCAGCATCTCGTTGACGCTGCGCGTCTCGGAAAAGGGGTGGAACAGGTATTCGGCGTTGAAGCAGTAATAAAGCCAGCGCCCCGGGGCCATCTCGATCACTGCGTTCACGGCGGGCAGGACGGCATCGGGAATGCGGGTGTTGTAATCGACCCGCAGCACGGTTTCGGCCAGGTCGGGCGGCAGGGTGCATTCCGGCGGCGCAAACAGGACGATGGCGCCAAAGCCGCGCGCGACATGGTGGCGCAGGGTGCTTTCCACCTCGACCAGGTCTTCGGCCAGGATCAGCGCGATGGGCCCCTTGCCAAGGGCGGCCGCGCCCGTCGCGGTGAAGGCCTTCAGCGATGGAAAATGCATGGTCCGCCTATCCTTGGGTCTCGGCACCAGAATCGTCCGAAACGGCGGCGGATTGCAAGCCATGCCGGTATGCGATAGGACGCGGGCCTTGGGAAATCATTGCAGGGCAGGGACCATGGGCGAGGCGAAGAAGCTGTTCATCAAGACCTACGGGTGCCAGATGAACGTCTATGACAGCGAACGCATGGCCGAGGCGCTGGGCGGGCAGGGCTATGTTGCCACTGATCGCGCCGATGAGGCCGACATGATCCTGCTCAACACCTGCCACATCCGCGAAAAGGCCGCCGAGAAGGTCTATTCTGAACTTGGCCGGATGAAGCCCCTGAAAGAGGCGCGCCCCGATCTGAAGATCGGCGTTGCCGGCTGTGTCGCCCAGGCCGAAGGCGAAGAGATCATGCGCCGCGCGCCGGTGGTCGACCTGGTGGTGGGGCCGCAAAGCTATCACCGGTTGCCCGAGATGGAGACGGCAGTGCGTCAGGGCGCCAGGGCGCTGGACACCGATTTCCCCGAGGAAGACAAGTTCGCCCATCTCAAGGCCCGGCCCAAGGCGGCGCGCGCGCCTTCGGCCTTCCTGACGGTGCAGGAGGGATGCGACAAGTTCTGCGCCTTCTGCGTGGTGCCCTATACCCGGGGCGCCGAAGTGTCGCGCCCGGCCGACAGGGTGCTGTCCGAGGCACGCGATCTGGTGGAACGGGGCGTGCGTGAAATCACGCTGCTGGGGCAGAACGTCAACGCCTATCACGGGCATGACGGCAGCCTTGCCGGGCTGATCCGCGATCTGGACCGGATCGAGGGGCTGGCGCGGATCCGCTATACCACCAGCCACCCCAACGACATGGACGATGCCCTGATCGCGGCCCATGCCGATTGCGAAAAGCTGATGCCCTACCTGCACCTTCCCGTGCAGTCGGGCAGTGACCGGGTGCTGAAGGCGATGAACCGGAAACACACCGCCGAAAGCTATCTGCGCCTGATCGAACGCATCCGCGCCGCGCGCCCCGATATCCTGCTTTCGGGCGATTTCATCGTCGGTTTCCCGGGCGAGACCGATCAGGATTTCGAGGACACCCTGTCGCTGGTGCGGGCGGTGGAATACGGCCAGTGCTACAGCTTCAAGTATTCAACGCGCCCGGGCACCCCGGCGGCAGAACGCGCGCAGGTCGAGGATGGCGTGGCCACGGAACGGCTGCACCGGCTGCAGGCGCTGTTGGGTGAACAGCAGCGGCGGATTCAGGACGCCATGGTGGGCCGTGTGGTGAAGGTGCTGTTTGAAAAGCCGGGGCGCCTGCCGGGGCAGATGGGCGGCAAGTCCGACCATCTTCATGCGGTTCATGTCCAGGCGCCGGATGCGGCTGTCGGGTCGATCGCGCCGGTGCGGATTACCGAAAGCGGGGCGAATTCGCTGGGCGGCGTCCTGGCCTGAAGCTTGGCGCGCCGGGATGGCCCGGGCGCGCCAGGGTCTTGTCAGCTGCGCGGGGCCTGACGGATCACGCGCTTGATCTCTTCGATCATATTTTCCATGTTGCCCACCAGCTTGTCATCGCGGCAGATCCGCTCGGCCACGGCATGGGCGGTGGCGGGGGCGTAACCGGCGTTCACCAGGCTGTCGTAGAAGACGGCGTTCGGGCGATCCCAGATCACCTCGCGCCAGGGTCCGCGATAGCAGCTGACCACGATGGTCACGTTGCTGATCGTGTAGGTGCCATAGGCATGCTTGTGATGGTGGTGCTTGCCGCCCGCCATCGCGGTTGTCGTACCGGCCGCCAGCACGGCCGCCGCCAAAAACAGTTTCTTCATCTTGCCACTCCCCCTGAGGATCAAATCTGACCGGCCGCCAGGGATGTCGGAGGGGTGCAAGAGGCAGACTCACCCGACCGCGCCCAGTTTGCCGCGCATTCCTGCCAAACTATCCGAAGATTTTAGGGGTTTGGCAAGGAATCCTGCTGCGCCATCGTTAACTGTCCCCATTGGCGAAACGAAGCTGGGGAAGGGCGTGGATTGATGCCGTGGTGGCAGGCGGCCAATCGGGAAATCCGGGGGCCGGGCGCCGCATGGGCGGATTCGGGGGCGTATCGGCCCGGAATCCGACTTCACAACTGGGTGAAGTTTGCTAAGGTCCGGAAAGACAAGATAATCGGGGGATGCGCGGGCGCTGCCAATTTGCCTGACGCGCTAAATTTTCGAAGGAGACAGGGTGTGTTGAATTTTTCCAACGCAGCTCGTGCCGCGCTTGGCGGTGCAATCATTGCGATCTCGTCGATCGTCGCGGCGGGTGCCGCCTCGGCCCAGGCGTCTTACGTTCCGGGCATCTGGGTTGACCCGGACGGTTGCGAACATTGGGTGATGGACGACGGCTGGGAAGGTTACATGACGCCCCACACCAACCGGCAGGGCATTCCGGTCTGCCGGCGCGGCAACACCTGCGCCGTGATGAACAGCGACCAGTTGTTCGCCACCGACAGCTATAGGGTAAGCGCCCAGGGCCGCCAGATGCTGCAACAATTCTTCCAGTCGGCGGGCGCCACCAGCTATATCATCGCCGGTCACACCGACAGCCGCGCCTCGGACGAATACAACATGCGCCTGTCGATCAACCGCGCCAATTCGGTCGCGCGGATCGCCCAAAGCGTGGGCGCGCGCATCGCCGACGTGCGCGGTTATGGTGAACGCCTTCCCAAGGCGTCGAACCGCACCCATGCCGGCATGGCGGTGAACCGCCGCGTCGAAATCATCTGCATTCGCTGAGGAGAGCGGTCATGAACATCACGAAAATCGCTCTTGTCGCCGTGCTGGGCCTTGGCGTCGCGGGCTGTGACGAACTGCTGGACAAGCAGGACAAATCGGTCGACCGCTTCGTCGACAGCAAGGATCTGTCGCAACTGAAGGCCGGTATCTGGATCGATCCGAACGGTTGCGATCACTGGATCATCGACGACGGCATCGAAGGCTACCTGTCGCAGCGGCTGGACAAATACGGCAAGCCGGTGTGTTCGGGCGTCGGCGCCCCCAACACCGCCGTTGGCCCCTTCAACAAGGGCACCTCGATCCCCGATCCGGTCTGATTGCGGGTCGAACGGGCGAAAGCGGGCCGTGGCGTGATGCCGCGGCCCTTTTCATATCCGGCGGCCTTTGCCCGCGTGATATTTTCGTGACGGCCTCAGCTTCCGCTTGCGTGTCCGGGGCCATCTTGGCACCATACCTAGTGTAATCTCAGTGTCTGGAGCATTGTTTGGGCCTTATCCCGCCAACCCCCGCCACCGCCGCCGAAACTTTGGTGGAGTTTTCCGACAATCGCCTGTTGATCGACCTTTGCGGCCCCTTCGACAGCAATCTCGCGCGAATCGAACAGGGGCTTGAGGTGCAGATCCTGCGCCGCGGCAATGTTCTTGTCGTGATCGGCGAGCCTGACGCGCGGGCGCGCGCGGTCGAAACCCTGCAGGCGCTTTATGCGCGCCTGGAAGGGGGACGGGCGCTGGAGACGGGCGACATCGACGCCGAAATCCGCATGGGCCCGGCCGAGGCGGAAACCGGTATGCGCGACGGCGACCAGATGGAGCTGTTCCAGGGCGGCCGGGTCGAGATCAAGACCCGCAAGAAGCTGATCGAACCGCGCACCGAGGCGCAGAAGGCCTATGTGAAGGCGCTGTTTTCCAACGAACTTGCCTTCGGCATCGGCCCGGCGGGCACCGGCAAGACCTATCTTGCCGTGGCGGTGGGCGTGAACATGTTCATCGAAGGCCATGTCGACAAGATCATCCTGTCCCGCCCCGCCGTCGAGGCGGGCGAAAAGCTGGGCTATCTGCCCGGCGACATGAAGGACAAGGTCGATCCCTACATGCAGCCGCTTTACGACGCGCTGAACGATTTCCTGCCGGGCAAGCAGGCTGCCAAGCTGATCGAGGAGAAGCGGATCGAGATCGCGCCGCTGGCCTTCATGCGCGGGCGGACGCTGTCCAACGCCTTCGTGGTGCTGGACGAGGCGCAGAACGCCACCTCGATGCAGATGAAGATGTTCCTGACCCGGCTGGGGCAGAACAGCCGCATGGTGGTGACGGGCGACCGCACCCAGGTTGACCTGCCGCGCGGGGTGCAAAGCGGGCTGCACGATGCCGAACGCTTGCTGAAGGGGATCGACCGGATCGCCTTCAACTACTTCACGGCGAAGGACGTGGTGCGCCATCCGCTGGTGGCCCGCATCATCGAGGCTTACGAGGCCGATGCCTGAGATCACCTGCGACGTCATGATCGAGGACCGCCGCTGGTCCGACCTGGGGCTTGAGACGCTGGCACAGACCGCCGTGCGCGCGGCGCTGGCGCATCTGCCGCCCGCCCCCTGGGAGGTGAGCCTTCTGGCCTGCGACGATACGCGCATCGCCGCCCTGAACGCCGATTTCCGGGGCAAGCAGGCGGCGACCAACGTGCTGTCCTGGCCCAGCGAGGAACGCGGCGCCGACCTGGCCGGGGCGGAGCCCGATCTGCCCGATCCCGAGGGCGACACCGAACTGGGCGACCTGGCCATCGCCTATGACACCTGCGCGCGCGAAGCGCAGGCGGCAGGCATTGCAATGGGCGATCACGTCACCCATCTTCTCATCCACGGCACGCTGCATCTTCTGGGCTACGACCACGAGGATGAGGCGGATGGCGATCTGATGGAGGCGTTGGAAACCCGCCTGCTGACGGGGCTGGGCATTGCCGACCCCTATAGCGCCATGCCATAGGAAACATGCGGCCAGTGGGGCCGCGATCACAATGCATCCGCCGCCTGGCGGCCGGATGAAGCGGAAAGGTACGATGGGCGACTCAGAAGACGGGTCCACGGCGGCGCAGGGCGCGCTGGACGAGGACGGGCACGACGCCCAAAACAACCGCGGTTTTTTCGGCCGCCTGTTCGAGGCCTTCAACAACGGCGACACCCCCGACGGCGAAACGGGCGAGACCCCGGCGCCGGGTGAAAGCCCGGGCCAGCGCCCCGGCATGTCGAACCTGCGCCGGATGCGGGTCGAGGACGTGGCCATTCCCACGGTCGAGATCGTGGCCATCCCCCATGACATCGAGATGGACGCCCTTGTGGCCGTCTTCCGCGAAAGCGGCATGACACGCCTGCCGGTCTATCGCGAAACGCTGGATCACCCCATCGGCATGATCCACCTCAAGGATTTCGCGTTGCAGCACGGGTTCAACGGCACCGGTGCCACTTTCGACCTGGCGGCGATGCTGCGCCCGCTGATCTATGCGCCGCCCTCCATGCCCATCGGCGTGCTGCTTCAGAAGATGCAGAGCGACCGGATGCACATGGCGCTGGTGATCGACGAATACGGCGGCGTTGACGGGCTGGTCACGATTGAAGACCTGATCGAACAGGTCATCGGCGAGATCGAGGACGAGCACGACATCGACGAGGGACAGTTCTGGACCGAGGAGAAGCCCGGTGTCTTCCTCGCCTTGGCCAAGACCCCGCTGGAAGACTTCGAGGCGCGGATCGGCCTCAAGCTGGTCGAGGCCGAGGACGAAGAGGAAATCGACACCCTGGGCGGCGTGGCCTATGTGCTGACCGGGCGCATTCCGGCCCGTGGCGAGGTGATCGCCCATCCGTCCGGTGCGCAGCTTGAAATCGTCGATGCCGACCCCCGCCGCATCAAGCGCATTCGCGTGCGTCTTGCCGGGGCCGAACGCCCCCCCGCCGAACGCGGCGCCACGGCCCAGGCCGCCGGTGGCTGATCGCTTCGCGCTGCTGGCGCGGGCGACACGGCGCCAGATCGCGGTTCTGGCAATCGGCGCGGGCATCCTTGCGGGGTTCGGCCAGGTGCCGTTTTCCCAGCCGCATCTGGGCCTTGCCGGATTTGCGCTGCTCTGCGCGCTTCTGATCGATCGGGCCGGGTGGCGCGCCGCGGCCTTTGCAGGGTGGTGCGCCGGGATCGGGTATTTCGCGCTAACGCTGCACTGGATCGTCGAACCCTTTCTGGTGGATGTGGCGCGCCATGGCTGGATGGCGCCTTTCGCGCTGATCCTTTCGGCGACCGGGTTCGCCCTGTTCTGGGGGTTGGGTGCGGCGATTGCCGCGCTGGTCACCCCGCCGGGGGCTTGGCGGCTGATCGCCTTTCCCTTGGCACTGAGCGCTGCCGAAATGTTGCGCGGCTATGTCCTGACCGGTTTCCCCTGGGCCTTGCCCGGCTATGTGTTCAGCGAAGGCATCATCGCGCGCGGCGCGGCCCTTGTGGGCTCTTACGGGCTCAGCCTGCTGGTGCTGGCCATGGGGGCGGTCTGCGTGGCGGCGCTCAGGTGGCGGACCTGGGCGGGGGTGGCGGTTCTGGCGGCGCTGGTGTTGCTGCCCCGCCTGGGTGAAACCCTTTGGCCACAGGTCTTTGCGGCAGGCGGGCCGGGCGCGCCCGTGATCCGCCTGATTCAGCCCAACGCGCCGCAGGAGGAGAAGTGGGACCCCGACCGCGCGCTGATGTTCTTTGACCGCCAGCTTGAATATACCGCCGCGCCCGGCATGCCCGACCTTACGGTCTGGCCCGAAACCTCGATCCCCTGGGCGGCCGAACCGGGCCACCCGGCGCTTGCCGACATTTCGCGCGCGGCCGGGGGGCGCCCGGTGGTGATCGGGGCACAGCGCTTTGACGGACTGCGGGCCTTCAACTCGGCCCTGCTGCTGGGCGAGGGGGGCGAGATCGTCACCACCTACGACAAGCATCACCTTGTTCCCTTCGGCGAATTCATCCCCCTGGGTCAGCTGGCCCGGGCGGTCGGCCTGCGCAGTTTTGCCGCACGCGACGGTTTCGGCTTCACGGCGGGGCCGGGGCCGCAGGTGATTGACCTGGGCCCCCTGGGCAAAGCCCTGCCGCTGATCTGCTACGAGGCGGTTTTTCCCCAGGATCTGCGCGGGACCACGCGCCCGGACTGGTTGCTTCAGATCACCAACGACGCCTGGTTCGGCACCTTCGCCGGCCCCCAACAGCATCTGGCCCAGGCCAGGATGCGCGCCATCGAACAGGGTCTGCCCCTGGTGCGTGTCGCCAATACCGGCATTTCGGCGGTGATCGACGCCCATGGCGTGATGGGCCCGTCGCTTGCCCTGGGGGTGGCCGGTCATCTTGACGTGGCGCTGCCCAGGGCGCTGGCGCCCACCCTCTATTCGCGGACGGGCGATCTGCCGCTTGCACTGTTGCTGATTGTCCTTTTGGGCGGGCTGATGCTCCTGCGGTTGCGGAATGGCGATTGAACCGGCGGCGCAGGGGGTGTAACCGCCACCTCAATGCCCGCGCAACGGCTTCCTGGCGCGTCGGGTGCAATTGAATGGAGCACGTTCCCATGTCCCGAAAATCCTATACCTTCACCTCGGAATCCGTGTCCGAAGGCCATCCCGACAAGGTATGCGACCGCATTTCCGACGCGATCCTCGATGCCTTCCTGACCCAGGAAGAAGAGGCGCGGGTGGCCTGCGAAACCTTCGCCACCACCAACCGTGTCGTGATCGGGGGCGAAATCCGGCTGCGTGACGAGGACAAGCTGAAGCAGGCCATGGCCGGGGTCGAGGGGATCGTGCGCGACTGTATCCGCGACATCGGATACGAACAGGACAAGTTTCACCACGCCACCTGCGAAATCACCAACCTGCTGCACGAACAGTCCGGCCAGATCGCCCAGGGCGTCGATGCCTCGGGCGACAAGGACGAAGGTGCCGGCGACCAGGGCATCATGTTCGGTTTCGCCACCCGCGAAACGCCCGAGCTGATGCCCGCGCCCATCCACTATGCCCATGCGATCCTGCGCCGCCTGGCCGAGGTGCGCAAGAACGGCACCGAACCCACCCTGCGCCCCGACGCCAAGTCGCAGCTTTCGGTCCGCTATGAGGATGGCAAGCCGGTGGGCGTCAGCTCGATCGTGCTGTCCACCCAGCACGCGAGCGAAAGCCAGACCAGCGCCGACATCCGCGCCATCGTCGAACCCTATATCCGCGAGGTTCTGCCCGAAGGCTGGATCGACGCCGAGACCGTCTGGCACGTCAACCCCACCGGCACCTTCGTGATCGGCGGCCCCGATGGTGACGCCGGGCTGACCGGGCGCAAGATCATCGTCGATACCTATGGCGGCGCGGCGCCCCATGGGGGCGGGGCCTTTTCGGGCAAGGACCCGACCAAGGTCGACCGTTCGGCGGCCTATGTCGCGCGCTATCTCGCCAAGAACGTCGTCGCGGCGGGCATGGCCGAGAAATGCACGATCCAGCTGTCCTATGCCATCGGCGTGGCGCGGCCGTTGTCGATCTATGCCGATACCCACGGCACGGGCGAGGTTTCGCCCGAAGCCATCGAACGGGCCGTTGCACAGGTGATGGACCTCACACCGCGCGGCATCCGCAGCCACCTGGGGCTGAATCGCCCGATCTTTGCGCGCACGGCGGCCTATGGCCACTTTGGCCGCGCCCCCGATCAGGACGGCGGGTTTTCGTGGGAAAAGACCGACCTGGCCGAAGCGCTGAAAAAAGCGGTCTGAGCGCGGTTAGAGCGCCGGGGCGAGGTAAAGCCCCAGCAGCGCGATGCAGAACAGCCCGAGGCAGAGATTGAAACCGCCGCGCCACCGGGGTGCGGCGGCAAGGCCAAGGTAGCGCGACAGGATCACCCGCGCCTTGAGAAAGGCCAGCAGCATCACGATGCTGCCGGTGATCCGGGTGTCGAACCCGCTATCCACCAGTTCGGCCAGAACGGTGCTGGCACCGCTCAGCAGGATCAGCGCCAGCCAGGCACGCTCAAGGGGAGGGGGCATCGGCACGCTCACGCCAGCAGGTAGACGACGGGAAACAGCAGCACCCAGACCAGATCGACCATGTGCCAGAAGGCGGCGCCGGTCTCGATGTTCTCGACCGAGTCGCGCCAGGCGATCAGCAGCAGCACGACGATACCGGCAATCACATGGGCGGCGTGAAACCCGGTCAGCAGATAGTAGAACATGAAGAACGGGTGGGTTTCGAAATCGATGCCCCTGGCCGCCTTGTCGGCATATTCCATGCCCTTCACCACCAGGAACACCGCCCCCAGAAGGGCCGCCGCCACCAGGGCAAGGCGCGCGGCCAGCCGTCGCCCGGCCTGGCGCAGGGGCAGCGCCCGGGCGGCAAGATAGCCGCTGGTGATCAGCACGACGGTATTGATGGCCGCACCGGTGCGATGCAGCTGGGTCTGCGCCTCGGCAAAGCCGGCCGGATCGGTGATGCGCACCGAAAGGAAGGCCGCCAGCCCGGCGCCGAAGACCAGAAGCTCGCTTACGATCAGCACCCACATCATCAGATCGCCCGGCAGTTCCTCAAGCAGGGTGGGGGGCGTCTGTTGCGTCATGATGTGTCATGCCTTCGATGAAAGGGGGGCGCCGCATGGCGCCCCCGGTGCCGTTTGGGTCAGTGGCCCGAGTGATCCATCTTCTCGCCGCTGGCGGGGCGTTCCTCGACGTTGAATTCCAAGTCCAGGGTGCCGGCCTTTTCAAAGACCAGGGTGGCGGGGATCTTCTCGCCCACTTCGAAGGGATCGCCGTTCAGACCCATGAACATGATGTGATAGCCGCCCGGTTGCAGGGTGACGGTTTCGCCCGGCGCAATCTCGATGGCTTCGACATGCATCATCCGCGCCACGCCGTCGCTCATCTCGGTGGTGTGGATTTCGACCTTGGGGAAATCGGCCCGCACCTCGATCAGGCGGTCGGCACTGTCGCCGTTGTTGGTGACGGTCAGGAAGCCGCCGCCGGTCTTGGCGGTGATCGGGGTTTCGAAGGCCATGGGATGCCCGACCTCAAGATCGCCCACCTTGAAGCTGTGCGCGATGGCGGTGCCGCCAAGGGCGAAGGTGGCAAGGGCGGCGATGAGGGTGGTTCTGGTCATTTTCATTGTATCTGCTTTCTGCGGTTGGCCATGGGGGCCGGATTGATCTGTCGTGACTTGGGTTCAGATCAGCCCGCAGGGGGCGCGCGCGGCGTGTGGCGCTGACGGCGCGGGGCAGGGGGCGGGCAGGGGCGTGCCGTGACCGGCGTGATGCGATGCACCCGCGTCGCGGCCATGGGGGCCGTCGCCGGGGCGGGGGGCACCAGGGCGGCCCCCACCAGGCGGCAGGCATCGCAACCGGCCGTGCCGGCATGGCGCGAATGGCCAGCCTCGCCGCAAAGATCCGACACCGTTCCGCCCGAGGCGAGGAAGGCCGTCAGCGCCAGATCGTCGGCCGTGACAGGGGCGCGGTGCGCCAGGGCCGAGGCCGCCAGCGCCAGCGACACCGTGACGGCAAGCCAGAGGCGCAGCACCTGTCGCAGGATATGGTTGGCCGGTGTCATCATCACAGCCGGTCTAAGCGCTGGCACAGGGCCGCACAAGACAGGCAAGCGCGGCGCAGCGCCGCAGCGATTGCATCCTGCCCCGGGGCATCTTATGACGCCGCCCCATGGATGACCGCAAACACCCCTCGGGCGCGCCCTGGCGCAATTTCTATGGCCGGTTCAAGGGCAAGACCCTGCGCCCCAGTCAGCATGCCTATCTGGCCGAAGACTTGGCGGCACTGTCGCCCGGGCCGGTCAGCTGGGAAGACAACCCCGAGCGTCACCCGCTTGACCCGGCGGCGATCTGCGGCGGGCGGCCCCTGTGGCTGGAAATCGGGTTTGGCGGGGGCGAACACCTGGTGCACCAGGCCGGGCTGAACCCCGAGGTCGGGCTGATCGGCTGCGAGCCGTTCGAGAACGGCGTGGCGATGACCCTGGGCAAGCTGCGCCAGGCCGAGGTCGGCAATGTCGCGATCCATCCGGGCGACGTGCGCGACCTGTTCGATGTCCTGCCCGATGCCTGCATCGAACGCGCCTTCCTGCTTTACCCCGATCCCTGGCCGAAAAAGCGCCACCACCGCCGCCGCTTCGTGACGCCCGAGCATCTGGAGCCGCTGGCGCGGGTGCTGAAGCCGGGGGCGATCTTCCGGGTGGCGACCGACATTCCCGACTACGTGCGCCAGACCCTGCAGGAGGTGCCGCGCGCGGGCTTTGAATGGCTGGCCGAAGGGCCCGAGGACTGGCGCCGACCCTGGGCCGACTGGACCCGCACCCGTTACGAGCAAAAGGCCCTGCGCGAGGGGCGTACCCCGCATTACATGACCTTCCGGCGGAATCCGGCCTAACGCCGGGGCAGGCACGATATCGTGCTTTGCGACTCGCGGGGCTGTGGGTAATTTGGCGGCATTGAAAACTGCCATTTTCGCCCATCCTTCATTCAGCGAGTCGCCATCATGCGTCGTCATCTTCCATTCGTCCTGTTCGTCTTTCTATTGCTGCCGCTGGCGGCCCTGATCTGACCGGTTCCGCTCCCGTGCCATTTGCGCCTTGCGCCCGGGTGGGGCGGGGGTAGTATCCGCGCGATTTCTTCTCGCGGACAAGGAAACGGCATGTCAGGCCACGGCGCAGCAATCCCTATGTCATCACGGCCCTGCGGGCCGCTCAGCGGCACTGCCGAGGTGCCGGGTGACAAGTCGATCTCGCATCGCTCGTTCATCCTGGGCGCGCTTTGCGTGGGCGAAACCCGCATCACCGGCCTTCTGGAAGGGCAGGACGTGCTGGACACCGGCCGCGCCATGCGCGCCTTCGGGGCCGAGGTCACGCGCCACGACAACGGCGAATGGTCGGTGCATGGCGTGGGCGTGGGCGGTTTTGCCGAACCGGGCAACGTGATCGATTGCGGCAATTCGGGCACCGGCGTGCGGCTGATCATGGGGGCCATGGCCACCACGCCGATCACCGCCACCTTCACCGGCGATGCCTCGCTGAACGGGCGGCCCATGGGGCGCGTGACCGATCCGCTGGCGCTGTTCGGGGTGCAGGCCCATGGGCGCAGCGGTGGGCGCCTGCCCATGACCATCGTCGGCGCCCCCGAGGCCTCGGGGGTCGAATACACCGTGCCAGTGCCCTCGGCCCAGGTGAAGTCGGCGGTTCTTCTGGCGGCGCTGAATGCGCGCGGCGAAACCCGCGTGATCGAACGCGAGGCAACGCGCGACCATACCGAACGGATGCTTGCGGGCTTCGGGGCCGACATCAGCGTCGACACCACCGAGGCGGGCCGCGTCATCACCCTTCAGGGCCAGCCCGAGCTGCGCCCCCAGGCGATCACCGTGCCGCGCGACCCGAGTTCGGCGGCCTTTCCGGTCTGTGCCGCGCTGATCGTGCCGGGCTCGGATGTTCTGGTGCCGGGGATCGGGCTGAATCCCACCCGCGCCGGGCTATTCACCACCCTGCGCGAGATGGGGGCCGACCTGACCTACGAGAACGAGAGGGAAGAGGGCGGCGAACCGGTGGCCGACCTGCGCGCGCGTTTCTCGCCCGACATGAAGGGAATCGCGGTCCCGCCCGAGCGCGCCGCCAGCATGATCGACGAATATCCGATCCTGTCGGTCGTCGCGGCCTTTGCCGAGGGGCGCACCGAAATGCGCGGTGTGAAGGAACTGCGCGTGAAGGAATCCGACCGGATCGATGCCATGGCGCAGGGTCTGCGGGCAAATGGCGTCGAGGTGGAAGAGGGCGAGGACTGGTGGATCGTCACCGGCCGCGGCCCCGACGGCGTGCCGGGCGGGGCAACCTGTGCCGCGCGGCTCGATCACCGCATCGCGATGTCATTCCTGATCCTGGGCATGGCTGCCGAAACGGCGGTTTCCATCGACGATGCGGGGCCGATCGCCACCTCTTTCCCGATCTTCGAGGGGTTGATGGGCGGCCTTGGCGCCAAGCTCGAGCGCTCGGCCGACTGAAGTCGGCATGTGCTGTCGGCGCGTCGTGACGGCTTGAACGCCCTTGCGGTTTGACTTAACAACGAAAGCCCGAAAACGGAGCGTTCCATGGCATTCACAGTAGCAATCGACGGCCCGGCGGCCAGCGGCAAGGGCACCATCTCGCGCCAGATTGCCGCGCGCTATGGCTATGCCCATCTTGACACCGGGCTGCTGTACCGTGCCGTGGGTCAGAAGGTTCTGGACGGCGCCGAGCCGGTCGAGGCCGCGCGCGCGCTGAGGCCGGACGACCTGAACCATCCCGGACTGCGCGGGGCCGATGCGGCCCAGGCGGCCAGCCGCGTGGCGGTGATTCCGGATGTGCGCCGCGCCCTGCTGGATTTCCAGCGCGCCTTTGCGCGGCGCGCCGGGGGGGCGGTTCTGGACGGGCGCGACATCGGCACCGTGATCTGCCCCGACGCGAATGTGAAGCTTTACATCACCGCCAGCGATTCCGTGCGCGCCGCCCGCCGCTTTGCCGAATTGCAGGCAGGCGGGGCCGATACCACCTTTGAGGCGGTGCTGGCCGATCTGCGCCAGCGCGACACCCGCGACCAGGGCCGCGCCACCGCGCCCCTGAAGCCGGCGGTCGATGCGGTTCTGATCGACACCTCGCAGATGGACATCGCCGAGGCCCTGGCAGAAGCCGTCGCCGTGATCGAGCGGCAGCGCGGCTGAACCTGCCGGGGCGGTGGCGCTGTCGGCCAGGGCAGGACCGGGGCGCTGCCCCGGACCCCGGAGTTCTTGAAGCAAGTAAGAGGGGGCGGTGTGCTCTCGTTTTCCGATAGCGGCGGGCAGGCGGAGTTTGCCGGGCCGCCTTGCCATCCCGCCGGGCATGGCGTATACGCGCGCCTGTCGAAGGGGCGGATACAGCCCCGGACGGAGGATGGCAGGGTCGGTTACCACCGGCCCTTGTTGTTTTTCGCCTTTTGACCAATGGACCCCAAAGACCGGCGGAGACAACCGTTCGGCCAGCAAAATGACCAAAGGACCATACGCCACATGAGCGCATCCGCATCCATGGAGGAATTCGAAGCCCTCCTGAACGAAAGCTTCGAAATTGACACCCCCGACGAGGGTTCTGTCGTCAAGGGCAAGGTCATCGCCATCGAGGCGGGCCAGGCCATCATCGACGTCGGCTACAAGATGGAAGGCCGTGTCGAGCTGAAGGAATTTGCCGAGCCCGGCGAACAGCCCAACGTGCAGGTCGGCGACGAGGTCGAAGTTTTCCTGCGCCAGGTCGAGAACGCCAAGGGCGAAGCCGTCATTTCCCGCGAAATGGCCCGCCGTGAAGAAGCCTGGGACCGCCTGGAAAAGGCCTATGCCGACGAGGACCGTGTCGAAGGCGCGATCTTCGGCCGCGTAAAGGGTGGCTTCACCGTGGATCTGGGCGGCGCTGTCGCGTTCCTGCCCGGTTCGCAAGTGGATGTGCGCCCCGTGCGCGATGCCGGCCCGCTGATGGGCCTGAAGCAGCCGTTCCAGATCCTCAAGATGGACCGTCGCCGTGGCAACATTGTCGTGTCGCGCCGTGCGATCCTGGAAGAAAGCCGTGCCGAGCAGCGCGCCGAAGTCATCGGCAACCTGACCGAAGGCCAGGCCGTGGACGGTGTGGTCAAGAACATCACCGAATACGGGGCCTTCGTGGACCTGGGCGGTGTTGACGGCCTGCTGCACGTCACCGACATGGCATGGCGCCGCGTGAACCACCCCAGCGAGATCCTGTCGATCGGCGAGACCGTGAAGGTCCAGGTCATCAAGATCAACAAGGAAACCCACCGGATTTCCCTTGGCATGAAGCAGCTGCAGGCCGATCCGTGGGATTCGGTCGAAGCCAAGTTCCCGCTGGAATCGGTGCACACCGGCCGCGTGACCAACATCACCGACTACGGTGCATTCGTCGAGCTGGAGCCGGGCGTCGAGGGCCTGGTCCACGTTTCGGAAATGTCCTGGACCAAGAAGAACGTGCATCCCGGCAAGATCGTTTCGACCAGCCAGGAAGTCGAAGTCATGGTTCTCGAGATCGATCCGGCCAAGCGCCGTGTCTCGCTCGGGCTCAAGCAGACCATGCGCAACCCCTGGGAAGTCTTCGCCGAGACCCACCCCGAGGGCACCCAGGTCGAGGGCGACGTCAAGAACATCACCGAATTCGGTCTGTTCGTCGGTCTGGACAACGACATCGACGGCATGGTCCACCTGTCCGACCTCAGCTGGGATCAGCGCGGCGAAGAGGCGATCCAGTCGTACCAGAAGGGCGACGTGGTTCAGGCCATCGTCACCGAAGTCGACGTCGAGAAAGAGCGTATCTCGCTTTCGATCAAGGCTCTGGACGACAGCTTCACCGGGGCGACCGAGGGCGTCAAGCGCGGCTCGATCATCACCGTCACCGTGACCTCGATCGAGGATGGCGGCATCGAGGTGGAGTATGAGGGTGCGAAATCCTTCATCCGTCGTTCGGACCTGTCGCGCGACCGTGCCGAGCAGCGCCCCGAGCGTTTCGGCGTGGGCGACAAGATCGATGTGCGCGTCACCAACGTCGACCAGAAGACCCGCCGTCTGGGCCTGTCGATCAAGGCACGCGAGATCGCCGAAGAGAAAGAGGCCGTGGAACAGTACGGTTCTTCCGACTCGGGTGCGTCGCTGGGCGATATCCTGGGCCGCGCGCTCAAGGGCGAAGACTGATCCTCGCCTGATCTGACGACATGACATGGCACCCCGCAGCACCGCCTGCGGGGTGCCTTTTCTTTTCCGGCCCCCCGCGAATCATTGGCCAGGAAGGCGCGCGCCCGGGCGTCTGGCAGGCCCCGGGCGGAAAGCGTCGGCGGGGCCATGCTCAATTTGCCACTTGAAACAGCCCGTTAGCCCGAAAATTGCCGTCCCGCTGCGCAAGGCTTTTGTTCCCCGCGGCGAAGTTTTCTCTTATAGTCGCTGGGAAAGCGGCCAAAGCGCCGACATGGCCAATGATGCCACAGGGGGAATGACGCATGATCCGGTCCGAGCTGATTCAGAAGATTTCGGATGAAAATCCGCATCTCTACCAGCGTGACGTCGAACGCATCGTGAATACCATCTTTGAAGAGGTCATCGCAGCCATGGCGCGCGGTGACCGGGTGGAGCTGAGGGGGTTCGGGGCCTTTTCAGTCAAGAAGCGGGATGCCAGAATAGGGCGCAATCCACGCACCGGAGAATCGGTGCATGTCGAGGAAAAGCATGTGCCGTTCTTCAAGACCGGCAAGCTGCTTCGTGATCGGCTGAACGAGGAATAGAACCACATGCGATACATCCGTTACGCCTTCCTTATCGTCCTGGCGGTCTGCCTGATCGTCGTTGCCCTGGCCAACCGCGAGATGGTGACGCTGCAGCTTCTGCCGGTTGAAATGGCCGGTTTCCTGGGCCTGTCGTGGTCGGTGACGCTGCCGCTGTTCCTTGTCATCCTGGGCGGGGTGGTGGCCGGTGTCATGGTCGGGTTCATCTGGGAATGGCTGCGCGAACACAAGTTCCGCGCCGAGGCCGTGCGCCAGCGCCGCGAGAAGGAAAAGCTGGAACGCGAGATGAAGCGCATGGCAGCCCCGTCCGAGCGCAAGGGCGACGACGTGCTGGCGATCCTGGACCAGCCCGCACCGGCGCGCTGAGCAGGTGGCCGAGAGACGGGTCAAGATCTGCGGGCTGACCCGGCCCGCCGACCTGCTGTCCGCGCGGGATGCGGCCTATGTGGGGTTCGTTTTCTTCGCCAAATCGCCCCGCCACCTGACGCTGCCCGCCGCAGCCACGCTGGCGGGTGACGTGCCGGTGGGGCAGTGCAAGGTGGCGTTGACCGTGAATGCGGAGGACGCCACGCTCGATGCCCTGCTGGAGGCTGTGCCCATCGACATGCTGCAACTTCACGGCAGCGAAACGCCCGAGCGTGTGGGCCAGGTGCGCGAACGCTATGGCCTGCCGGTGATGAAGGCCATCGGCATCGCGGATGAGGGCGACCTTGCCGCGCTGGCCGATTACGGCAAGGTGGCCGACCAGCTTCTGGTGGATGCCAAGCCGCCGAAGGATGCTGCGCTGCCGGGTGGCAACGGGCTTGCCTTTGACTGGCGGCTTCTGGCCGGGCGTCGTTGGCCGGTGCCATGGATGCTGGCCGGCGGGCTGACCCCCGACAACGTGGCCGAGGCGGTGCGCCTGACGGGCGCGCGGCAGGTCGATGTGTCATCCGGCGTGGAATCGGCGCTCGGCGTGAAAGACAGCGCACGCATCGCCGCCTTTATCGGGGCGGCAGGATGACCGAGATCCGCTGGCGCGCCGCAAATCATCGCGATGTCGCGGCCATCGTGGCGCTTCTGCGCGACGATGCCCTGGGGCAGAACCGCGAGGGCAATGACCTGCAGCGCTACAAGGAAGCGTTCCGCCGCATGTCCGAGGAAGCGGCCAATCACCTGATAGTCGGCGAAACCGGGGGCAGGGTTGTCGCGACCTACCAGATCACCTTCATTTCGGGTCTGTCGCTAAGCGCGGCCCGCCGGGCGCAGGTGGAATCGGTGCGCGTGAACAGCGCCATGCGCGGACAGGGGATCGGCGCGGCCCTGATGGCCGACGCCGAGGCGCGCGCCCGGGCGGCCGGCTGCAGCCTGATTCAGTTGACCACCAACGCCACGCGCCCGCGCGCACATGCGTTTTACACGCGCCTTGGCTTTACCCCCTCGCACATAGGCTTTAAACGCGAATTGAACTGAAACCGGGGGTGCGTGATGAACGATCTTTTCAACAGCTTCATGAAGGGCCCCGACGAAAACGGGCGTTTCGGAGAATTCGGCGGGCGGTTCGTATCGGAAACCCTGATGCCGCTGATCCTGTCGCTTGAGGCCGAGTATGAGAAGGCCAAGACCGACGACAGCTTCTGGGCCGAGATGGACGATCTCTGGACGCATTACGTCGGCCGCCCCAGCCCGATGTATTTCGCCGAACGCCTGACCGACCACCTGGGCGGCGCCAAGGTGTACTTCAAGCGGGACGAGCTGAACCACACCGGTGCGCACAAGATCAACAACGTGCTGGGCCAGATCCTTCTGGCGCGGCGCATGGGCAAGACCCGGATCATCGCCGAAACCGGCGCCGGGCAGCATGGCGTTGCCACGGCCACCGTCTGTGCCAAGTTCGGCCTGCAATGCGTGGTCTACATGGGCGCCCATGACGTTGAGCGCCAGTCGCCCAACGTGTTCCGGATGAAGCTTCTGGGGGCAGAGGTTGTGCCGGTGACCAGCGGGCGGGGCACCCTGAAGGATGCGATGAACGACGCGCTGCGCGATTGGGTCACCAACGTGCGCGACACCTTCTATTGCATCGGAACGGTTGCCGGCCCGCATCCTTACCCCGCCATGGTGCGCGATTT
This sequence comes from Oceaniglobus trochenteri, assembly GCF_020529025.1. Classification (GTDB taxonomy): domain Bacteria; phylum Pseudomonadota; class Alphaproteobacteria; order Rhodobacterales; family Rhodobacteraceae; genus Oceaniglobus; species Oceaniglobus trochenteri. The sequence continues at coordinate 139,310 of NZ_JACNMM010000002.1, read as the reverse complement.
CCAAAGCATCATCGGCAAGGAGGCCAAGGCCCAGCTCCAAGAGCAGGAGGGCCGCCTGCCCGACACGGTGATTGCCGCCATCGGCGGAGGGTCGAACGCCATGGGGCTGTTCTATCCCTTCCTCGATGACAAGGAGGTGAACATCATCGGGGTCGAGGCCGGGGGCAAGGGCGTGAATACCAAGATGGAGCATTGCGCGAGCCTGACCGGGGGGCGGCCCGGCGTGCTGCACGGCAACCGCACCTACCTGTTGCAGGACGACGACGGGCAGATCCTGGAAGGCTTCTCGATCTCGGCAGGTCTGGATTACCCGGGCATCGGGCCGGAACATGCCTGGCTGCACGACATCGGGCGCGCGCAATATGTCGCCATCACCGATGCCGAGGCGCTGGAGGCCTTCAAGCTGTCCTGCGCGATGGAGGGGATCATTCCCGCGCTGGAACCCTCGCATGCCCTGGCCCATGTGATGAAGATCGCCCCTGATCTGCCCAAGGATCACATCATCTGCATGAACATGTGCGGACGTGGTGACAAGGACATCTTCACCGTGGCCAAGCACCTTGGTTGGGACATGAACGGCGCGGGCTGAACCGCCGCGCGGAGATTGGAAAGGCGGGTTGGCGGCCGAGGTTGCCAACCTTGCATATTGTCAGATTTTGTAAATTTCATGGCGCTACGGCGGGCATTTTCCGTGCACAATGTTGGAAAAGTGCAAGCCCTGATTTCCGGCGTCAGGCAGGCCTGAGATCGCACAGGGCGATGTCGGCCAGGGTGGCGCGGTCAAGTTCGGCCAGAAAGGCGGTTTCGGCGCGCCGCAGCCGGGCCTTCAACCCGCACCGCCCATCCAGCGTGCAGGCATTCGGCCCGGTCTGAAAACACTCGACAAGGGGCTGGTCCTCTTCCAGCAGCCGGACGATTTCACCCAGACGTATCTTGTTCGCATCGCGCGCCAGCGAAGCCCCGCCGCCGCCGCCCCGCCGCGTTCTGACGATGCCGGCGCGCGCCAGCCTTTGCATGATCTTGCTCAGATGATTGCGCGACAGGCCGAATTCCTCGGCCAGTTCGGCAGTGGAAAAGCTGCGCTCGGGGGCGCTGGCCATCCGCATCAACATGCGCATTCCGTAGTCGGTAAAGGCGGTCAGGCGCATGGCCTCTCTCCAATTGGTATTTACAATACCTATTAAACGGCCTAGGGAAAGTTGCAACCCGAATCCGCACGAGGCCGCTATGGAACAGCCGACACTCAACTCTGCCCGCCCCGAGATGACCCGGGCCCTGATGCAACAGACCGGGCTCAGCGACGGGATGCTGCACGACCTGGTGCATCGGTTCTATGGAAAGGTGCGGCGCGACGAGGTGCTGGGGCCGATCTTCGCCGCGCGGATCACCGATTGGGAGCCGCACCTGGAGAAGATGGTCAGTTTCTGGTCGTCGGTCGCGCTGATGACGGGGCAATACCACGGCGCGCCGGTGCCTGCCCATGCGGGCCTGCCCGTCACCTGGGCCCATTTCGAACGCTGGCTGGGCCTGTTCCGCGCCACCGCGGAAGAGGTCTGCCCGCCAGAGGGGGCCATTCACGTCATCGAAAGGGCCGAACGCATCGCCCGTTCGCTGCACATGGCGACACAGGATGCGACATCGGCGATGCCAAACCTGCGGAGGGCCGGGGCATGACAAAAAACACCCAACAGCAAACGGAACGGGCCTTTGCCTCGTCGCCCTGCGCATCGCCCGACCTGGCCGACCCCGAACAGGCCCGCGACGTGGCCCGCTGGCGCAAGGCCGAGCGCAGCCGCCTGCGCGCCGCCCGGCTGGACATGACCGTGGCCAGCCGCCAGGACAAGGGCGCCGACATGGCCCGTCACCTGGACGATCTGTTGCAGGACCGGTTCGATGGCGCCCATGGGCTGACCGTGTCCTTTTATTGGCCGATCAAGGGCGAACCCAACCTCAGGGCGCTGATGGTGCAACTGCACGAACAGGGCGTGCAGATCGCGCTGCCGCTGGTGGAAACCCGGGCCGCGCCGCTGGTCTTTCGCCGCTGGACCCCGGAGACCCGCATGGTGCACGGCGACTGGAACATCCCGGTGCCCCCGCCCGAGGCCGAGCAGGTGACCCCCGACATCACCCTTGCGCCCCTGGTCGGTTGGGATGACGAAGGCTATCGGCTGGGCTATGGCGGGGGGTATTTCGACCGTACGCTGGCCGCGCTCAGCCCGCGCCCGGTGACCATCGGTATCGGGTTCGAATCCGCCCGCCTGGCCACGATCTTCCCGCAGCCCCATGATATTTCACTGGATTTCATCCTCACCGAAGCCGGGCTTCGGATTGCGAAAGACACGAGATGAGCAGCACCGCCGAACAGATGCGCAACTGGACGGGCCCCGCGATCTTCAGTTTCGGGTTCCGCCCCTTCTTTCTTGGCGCCGCCGCCTGGGCTGCGGTGGCCATGACGCTTTGGATATTCATGCTGGCGGGTGTGCTGGACCTGCCCACGCGGTTCGATCCGGTTAGTTGGCACGCCCATGAGTTCCTCTTCGGCTACCTGGCGGCGGTGGTGGCCGGCTTCATCCTGACGGCGGTGCCCAATTGGACCGGGCGCCTGCCCATCGTCGGGTGGCCCCTGGCGGCGCTCTTCGCCCTGTGGCTTGCCGGGCGGTTGGCGGTTCTTTGCGGCGGCAACTTCCCGGCGCTTTCGGTGGCCATGGTTGACCTGGCGATGCCGGTGGCCCTTTTCGCCGCCATCGGCCGTGAAATCATCCGCGGGCGCAACTGGCGCAACCTGCCGGTGCTGGCGATGATCGGCGTCTTTGCGGTGGGAAACGGCGTTTTCCACTGGAACGCGGCGCAGGGGGACTATGCGGCGCAGGGGGCCGGGCTTCGCATCGGGCTGGGCGCGGTGATCATGATGATCGCGGTCATCGGCGGGCGTATCGTGCCGTCGTTCACTCGCAACTGGCTGGTGCGTCAGGCGCCGGGGCGTCTGCCCGTGCCGCCGATGCAGCGGTTCGACAAGGCCTCGCTCCTGCTGCTGCTGGTTGCGCTTGTGGCCTGGGTGCTGGCGCCCCTGGCGGTGCTGACGGCCGGCCTGCTGATCGCTGCGGGCTTGGCGCAGGCGATACGCCTGTCGCGTTGGGCCGGAGAGCGGACCCTGGCCGAGCCGCTGTTGTGGATCCTGCACCTGGCCTTTGCCTTCGTGCCGTTGGGGGCCGTGGCGGTCGGTGTCTCGGTGCTTTGGCCCGATCTTCTGAGCGCTGCGGGGGCGCAACATCTGTGGATGGCTGGCGCAGTGGGCCTGATGACCCTGGCGGTGATGAGCCGCGCAACCCTGGGCCACACGGGGCAGGAGCTGACGGCGGGGTGGGGCACGCTGGCCGTTTACCTCTGCATGCTGGTCGCCACCCTGGTGCGTCTGGTGGCAGCACTTTGGCCCGAAGGGGCCGAACCGCTGCTGCATCTGGCCGGGTTGGCCTGGCTGGGCGCCTTCGGCGGTTTCGCGGCTCTGTACGGCCCCGCGATGCTGCGTGCGCGCCCCGCACGCTGAGCGGCGTCAGGCGGCGGCCATGCGCCCCGAAGCGATGGCAAGCCCGTCAACGACACCGGTCAGCGGATCGGTGCGGTTGTGCCGGGCCTTGGGAAAAAGATCGGCCATGGCGGCAACCACCACCTCCATCAGGCTGGAGCCACCGACGAAGACGACATGATCGACGCTGGACGGCGGCAGGTTGGCCATGGCGCAGGTGGCCTGTGCGCAGCCGCGGATACCATCGGCCAAGGCGCCAAGGGAGCGGTCCAGATCGCCCGCCGTCAGCGGCACCGAAAGCCCGGGTTCCACCACCGCAAGATTGATACGCCCCTGGCCGGTGTTGGCCGCGATCTTGCCGCCTTCAACGGCGAAGGCGATGTCGTGGCCGGTTTCCAGTTCCAGAACCGCGGCAAGCCGTTCAAAGGGGCGCGGTTCAACTGCCATGCGCGCCATGGCCTGCACATCGCGCAGGGTCTGAGCGGTGTAAAGAAAGGGTATCTTCTCCCAACTGGCCAGATCCAGGAAAAGGGCGTTGGGGGCGGGCAGCGCCCCGTCGCCAAAGGTATTGCGGATCAAGGCGTTATGGCCCAGCAGCGGCATCACGTGATCAAGGCTCAGCGCGCGGTCGAAGTTGGTGCCGCCGATACGCACGCCATTGCTTGCCAAAACCTCGATCCCGTCACCCTGCGCCCGAAACAGTGTGAAATCCGAGGTGCCGCCGCCGATGTCCACGATCAGCCCGATACCATCGTCGGTTGCCCCGGTCGCAAGCGCGGCGGCTTCGGGTTCGTAAAGGAACGTCACCGCGTCGAACCCCGCGCGGGCATAGCATTCGCGCAGATCGGCCTCGGCGCGGGCGTCGCGGCTGGGGTTGTCCGAGTGGAAATGTACCGGCCGCCCCGAAAGCGCCCTTGAGAATTCGACATGGCAGGCGGCCTCGGCCCGGGCTTTCAGTTGGGCCAGAAAGCGCGCGATGATGTCGATGAAATCCAGTCTTTCGTTCAGGATCTGGCGGCGTTCGCGCATGAGAGAGGTGCCCAGAACGCTTTTCAGCGCGCGCATGAACCGCCCTTCGGCACCGTCGATCAGCGCCCGGTTGGCGGCCGTTCCGAAAAGGGTGCGTCGGCTGTCGTAGTCGAAGAACACCGAGGTGGGCAGCGTTCTTGCGCCCGGCTCGATCTCGATCAGGTGGGGGCGTCCGTTGACAAGGACGCCGCAGGCCGAATTCGAGGTGCCGAAATCAATTCCCAATGTGTGCATGACCTGCCCCAAAAGGCCGATCCGGTATCGCAGAGTTGGCCGCCGCGCAACCTTGTGATGGCTGCCGGATTGGCTTGCTGACCCGTTTTCATCGCAGGGCAGGGCGCGAAAACGGGCTGGCCGCCATCGGGCCGATCGCCTAACAAGGGCTTCGGGCCCAAATGTGCGGCCAGAAGCGTCATCGTCGGCCCTCGCGCTGCGGGTGCGGGTTGCCGGGGCAGGGGAAAAACCCGCAGGACAGTGGAATCGGGGTGGGGCATGGAGCGCCCGGCGGAAACGACGACATCGCCGCGGATCGGCCAGCTGCGCGCGGCCGTGACGACCTGGTCGCGCGGCTGGGAGCTGTTGCGCCATCGCGGGCCGGGGCAGGTGCAGTTCTGGTTCATCGCCCTGGCGGTCGGCGTGGCCTCGGGGCTGGCGGCACTGGGGTTTCGCAAGGCGATCACGGCGCTGCAATCCGCGGTTTACGGCACCGACGACATCACCCGGCTTCACAGCTTCGCCCGCACGCTGGAGTGGTACTGGATTCTCATCATCCCGATCCTGGGGGGCCTTGTGGTGGGGCTGATCCTGCACCGCTTCACCCCAGATGCCCGGGTGCGGGCGGTGGCCGACGTGATCGAGGGCGCGGCCCTGCGCGACGGGCGGGTCGAGAAACGCGCCGGGCTGGCCAGCGCGCTGGCATCGTTGATCACGCTGTCGACGGGCGGGTCCTCGGGGCGGGAAGGGCCGGTGGTTCACCTGGCCGCCGTCATTTCGGCCTGGACCAGCAACCTGATCAAGGCTGACGGGATCACCGGGCGCGATCTGCTGGGCTGTGCCGTTGCGGCGGCGGTATCGGCCAGCTTCAACGCGCCCATCGCCGGTGCGCTTTTCGCGCTTGAGGTGGTGTTGCGCCACTTTGCCGTTCACGCCATCGCCCCCATCTTTATCGCCTCGGCGGCGGGCACGGTGATCAACCGGCTGGCCTTTGGTGATGTGACCGAATTTGCCTTGGGCAACGACGGCATCCTGGCCTTTTATGTCGAACTGCCGGCCTTCCTGATCCTGGGGCTGGTTTGCGGGCTGGTGGCCGTGGTTTTCATGCGGGTGAATTTCTGGGCCGAGGCCGTGGGCGACAGGCTCCAGGCGGCCATGGGGCTGCATCGCGCGCTCAGGCCGATGCTGGCGGGCGCGCTGCTGGGGCTGCTGGCCATCGTGTTTCCCCATATCATCGGTGTCGGATACGAAACCACCTCGCTTGCGCTGACCGGTCAGTTGCTGCTGTGGCAGGCGATCGTCTTCACGGTGATCAAGACGGTGGCGGTGGCCATCACCATGGGCGGGCGCATGGGGGGCGGGATCTTTTCGCCGTCGCTGATGGTGGGGGCGCTGACGGGGCTGGCCTTCGGGATGATCGCCACCTCGGTCTTTCCCGATGTCAGCGGGTCGGAAACGCTTTATGCGCTGGCGGGGATGGGGGCGGTGGCCGCTGCCGTTCTGGGCGCGCCCATTTCTACCACGCTGATCGTTTTCGAACTGACGGGCGACTGGCAGACCGGGCTTGCGGTGATGGCGGCGGTGTCGCTTTCCACCGCCATCGCCTCGCGCCTTGTGGACAGGTCGTATTTCCTGACCCAGTTGGAGCAGCGCAACATCGCCCTGTCCAAGGGCCCGCAGGCCTATCTTCTGGGAATGTTCCGGGTGGCCAACGTGATGCGCAAGCCGGACGATGCCCGCGCCGCACCAGACGACGGCATCTGGGAAGCGATCGAGGCGGGGCACATGGTGGAAGGCAACGCCACCCTGAAAACCGCCCTGCCGATGTTCGAGGAAACCGGGCGCCCCTTCCTGCCGGTGGTCAGAACGGGCGCGTCGGGCGAGGCGCCCGAGATTCTGGGCGCCCTGTTCCACGTCGATGCCCTGCGCGCCTATAACCGCGCGCTGGCGGCGACGGCGGCGGAAGAACATTCGTGACAGGCAGAGCATCAATGCAATCAAGCGGCACTTCCCCAATCGACACGCAAGGTTCGGACAGTTCCGACGGATGATGCGCCCGGTCTGCTAAGAAACCCTTAAACCCGCTGCCGAAAGGCCGATCGCCCGTGCATCCCGGGCGCAGGCCCGGGTAATCGGGCAATCGAGACTCGACACTGCCCCTGTTTGCACCAATATCACCCCCATGAGCCTGCCCCCCGGATTCCTCGACGAACTCAGAACGCGCACCTCCCTGTCTCAGGTGGTGGGGCGCAAGGTGATGTGGGATTCGCGCAAGTCGAACCAGGGCAAGGGCGACATGTGGGCGCCGTGCCCCTTCCATCAGGAAAAAAGCGCGTCTTTTCATGTGGATGACCGCAAGGGATTTTACTACTGCTTTGGTTGCCACGCCAAGGGGGACGCGATTTCCTTCGTCAAGGAAACCGAGAATGTCGGCTTCATGGAGGCGGTGGAGATCCTGGCGCGCGAGGCCGGAATGCCGATCCCCGCCCGCGATCCGCAGGCCCAGCAGAAGGCCGACAAGCGCACCCAGCTTGTCGAGGTCATGGAGGCCGCGGTTCAATTCTATCGCCTGCAACTGAAGACGGGGCAGGGGGGCGAGGCGCGCGATTACCTGGCCGGGCGGGGCCTTGATGCCGGTGCGCAGGAACGCTGGCAGATCGGCTTTGCGCCCGCAGGCTGGCAATCGCTGTGGGATGCGCTGACCGCCAAGGGCATTTCCGAGGAACTCATCCTTGAATGCGGGCTGGCCAAACCGTCGCGCCAGGGCAAGAAGCCCTATGACACCTTCCGCAACCGGATCATGTTTCCCATACGCGATGCCCAGGGGCGGGCGATTGCCTTCGGTGGCCGCGCGATGGACCCCGAGGACAAGGCCAAGTACCTGAATTCGCCGGAAACGCCGCTGTTCGACAAGGGGCGCAGCCTGTTCAACTTCGCCCCCGCCCGCGAGGCCGCCGGCAAGGGCGGCACGCTGATCGTGGCCGAGGGGTACATGGACGTGATCGCCCTGTCCGAGGCCGGCTTTCCCGCCGCAATCGCCCCCCTTGGCACCGCCGTGACCGAAGATCAGCTGCGCCTGATGTGGCGGATCGCCGATGAACCGGTGATCGCACTGGACGGCGATACCGCCGGTCTGCGGGCCGCGATGCGGGTGATCGACGTGGCGCTGCCGCTGCTTGAGGCGGGCAAGGGGCTGCGGTTTTGCCTTATGCCCGAGGGGCTGGACCCTGACGACCTGCTGAAATCCCAGGGTGCGGGGGCGATGCAGAAGCTTCTGGCGCGGGCGCAGCCGATGGTCGACCTTCTGTGGCAGCGCGAAACCGAAGGCGGCACCTTCGACAGCCCGGAACGGCGCGCCGCGCTGGACAAGTCGCTGCGCGCGGCCATCGGCAAGATCGCCGATCCCTTCATCCGCAGCCACTATGGCCTTGCGATCAAGGAAAAACGCTGGGCGCTGTTCAACACCCGCAAGCCCGCCGGCGGGCGGGTCTGGCAGCCCAAGGGTACCCCCGAGGCCGCCGCGCCCACGACGCGGGCCTCGTTGCTGGCGCAGGGCAATTCGACCATGGACGAGATCCTGCGCGAGGCGGTGATCCTGGCGGTGCTGCTGACCCATCCGGCGATCATTCCGCAGTTCGAGGATGCGCTGGAGCGGTTGGAATTCCTCGATTCCGACCATACACGCATCGCAGATGCCCTTCTGCGCCACATGGAGGCGGAGGACCTGCGCGCCACGCTGGAAGGCAGCCTGGGCCCTGGGCCCCTTGAAAAGCTGTTCCAGCCGCGCCATGTGACGCTCTGCCCGGCTGTGCGCAGTCCGGGCGACGATGAGGTTGCCGCGCTTTGCGTGGCCGAGGAGATGAGCAAGCTGCATGCCCGCCGGGGCGCACGCCGCGAGATCGAGGAGGCGGTGCGCGACGCCGAGGCCATGGGAGACGAGGGCACCACCTGGCGCCTGGGCCAGGCCGCCGAGGCGCGCAACCGCGCCGAGCGCGCCCAGAACGAGGACAGGACCGAGTTCGAGATCGGTGCCAACGGCGCACGAATCAGCCGCGATGAACGTTTGCGCCTTGATTCGCTGCTGGCGCAGATCAACAAGGGCAATACATCAGGGTAAGACCGTGACTCTCGGTGAGAGAACGGTAAACAGTACAGGTTAAGCAGGGGTTGCGAATCATTGATTCGCAATGGATGATTCGCCCCACCCGCGAATCGTTTTCGCCGTGGAAGGAGTGCCGGATGGCCGCCAAAGACACCGACGACCGCAACAAGCAGGAAGATCAGGACAACCAAGGCCTGGACATGAGCCAGGCCGCGGTCAAGAAAATGATCTCCGAGGCGCGCGAGAAGGGCTATATCACCTACGATCAGCTGAACCAGGTTCTGCCGCCCGAACAGGTGTCTTCCGAGCAGATCGAGGACGTGATGTCGATGCTGTCGGAAATGGGCATCAACATCATCGAGGGCGAAGAGGCCGAGGAAGAGGAAACCAAGGGCGCGACCGAGCTGACGACGACCTCGGGCGCGCGCGACGTGGTGCTTTCCGGCTCCGAAACCGAAAAGCTGGACCGGACCGACGACCCGGTGCGCATGTACCTGCGCGAGATGGGGTCGGTCGAACTGCTCAGCCGCGAGGGCGAGATCGCCATCGCCAAGCGGATCGAGGCCGGCCGCAACACCATGATCCTGGGCCTGTGCGAAAGCCCGCTGACCTTCCAGGCCATCACCATCTGGCGCGACGAATTGCTGAACGAGGACATCCTGCTGCGCGATGTCATCGACCTTGAGACGACCTTCGGCCGCTCGATGGGCGAGGATGACGACGACGAACCCGTCGTGCCCGGCCTGAACACCGCCGCTGCGGGCGCCGCGCCGGCGGCGACGAAAGAGGAATCGAACCAGCCCGAACTGGATGCCGACGGCAACCCGATCTCGAAGGTCGATGACGATGACGATGACGACGAACAGGCCAACATGTCGCTGGCCGCGATGGAAAGCGCGCTGAAGCCGCGTGTCCTGGAAATGCTTGACGTGATCGCGCGCGACTATGCCAAGCTGTCGGAAATGCAGGATCTGCGGATGTCCGCGACCCTGAACGAAGACGACAGCTTTACTGAGAACGCCGAGGCGCAGTATCAGAAATTGCGCAGCGAAATCGTGCTCTTGGTGAACGAACTTCATCTGCACAACAACCGTATCGAAGCCCTGATCGACCAGCTTTACGGCATCAACCGCAAGATCATGTCGATCGACTCCAGCCTTGTGAAACTGGCCGACCAGGCACGCATCAACCGGCGCGAATTCATCGACGCCTACCGCGGCTACGAGCTTGACCCGACCTGGATGGAGAAGATGGCCGAGAAGTCGGGCCGCGGCTGGCAGGCTTTCATCGAACGCTCTTCGGACAAGGTGGACGAGCTGCGCGGTGAGATGGCCCAGGTGGGGCAGTATGTCGGTGTCGACATTTCCGAATTCCGCCGCATCGTCCAGCAGGTTCAGAAGGGCGAGAAAGAGGCCCGCCAGGCCAAGAAGGAAATGGTCGAGGCGAACCTGCGCCTGGTGATTTCCATCGCCAAGAAATACACCAACCGCGGGCTGCAATTCCTTGATCTCATTCAGGAAGGCAACATCGGCCTGATGAAGGCGGTGGACAAGTTCGAATACCGCCGAGGTTACAAGTTCTCCACCTATGCCACCTGGTGGATCCGGCAGGCGATCACCCGGTCGATCGCCGATCAGGCCCGCACCATCCGCATCCCGGTGCACATGATAGAGACCATCAACAAGCTGGTGCGCACCGGTCGCCAGATGCTGCACGAGATCGGCCGCGAACCCACGCCCGAGGAACTGGCCGAAAAGCTCCAGATGCCGCTGGAGAAGGTGCGCAAGGTGATGAAGATCGCCAAGGAGCCGATTTCGCTGGAAACCCCCATCGGTGATGAGGAGGACAGCCAGCTTGGTGATTTCATCGAGGACAAGAACGCCGTCCTGCCGCTGGATTCCGCCATTCAGGAGAACCTGAAGGAAACCACCACGCGGGTTCTGGCCTCTCTCACCCCGCGCGAGGAGCGGGTTCTGCGGATGCGCTTTGGCATCGGCATGAACACCGATCACACGCTGGAGGAGGTGGGCCAGCAGTTCAGCGTCACCCGCGAGCGTATTCGCCAGATCGAGGCGAAGGCGCTGCGCAAGCTGAAACATCCCAGCCGGTCGCGCAAGCTGCGGTCGTTCCTGGACCAGTAACCCGGATCAAGAGGAGGGCGCCATGTCCCTGTGGTCACGCCTGTTCGGCGGCAAGGAGAGCCCCGCGAAGAACCCGCCGGAAACCCACGAGGGTTTCACCATCTATCCCGAACCGATCAACGAGGGATCGCGTTGGCGGGTCAGCGCAAGGATCGAAAAGCAGATCGGCGGCGAGCTGAAAAGCCACCGCCTGATCCGGGCCGACACGCTGGAAAGCGCGGATGTGGCTGCCGAAGCCTCGGCCGCCAAGGCGCGCCAGATGATCGACGAACAGGGCGAGCGGCTGTTCGACTGATCCCGTGGCGCGGTCACGTTTCGGCGCGCGGGCTTGATCCTGCGCGTGCCGGCCCCATCTCACCGGGAAAGCGAAAGGAAATGCCATGCGTCGATCCGCTCTTGTCTTCCTTGCCCTGGTCTCGGGCGCCCTTGCCGCCCCGGCCGTGGCCTTTCAGGCCAGCAACGGTCTTGTGGTAAGCGGCGATGGACAGGCCATCGAAGTGCCCTATCGCGGCCAGTCGGGCGCAAGGGCCTTCTGGTGCGCCGCCGGTGAATATGCCGAGAGGGTTTTGAACCAATCCCCCACGGCAACGCTTTATCGCGTGTCCGAGCCGCCGCGCCGGTCGGGGGAGGGCATCGTGTTTTCGCTGTCGCCCGATCAATCGGCCCGCAAGACCGGGCTGGCCGTCGTCGGGGCCAAGGGTGGCGGTGGCATCTCGATCGCCCACGCCCGCAGCCTGTGCGACAGGGAACTGTTCCTGAACGAATGACGACACGCCACACCACCTTCGAGATCGCGACGCGGGGGCAGGGGCTTTACGAATTCACCCGCGATGTGGCGCAATGGGTCGCGGGCGACGGTGTGCTGACGCTTTTCGTGCGCCCCACCTCCTGTTCGCTGTTGATCCAGGAAAACGCCGACCCCGAGGTGCAGACCGATCTGCATGCCTTTTTCAGCCGCCTCGTGCCGCCCACCTCGGACCCGAGGATGGGATATCTTACCCATACCTACGAGGGCCCCGACGACATGCCCGCCCATATCAAGGCGGCCATGATGCCGGTCAGCCTGGCCATTCCGGTGCGTGAGGGGCGCATGGTTCTGGGGCGCTGGCAGGGGCTTTACCTTTTCGAACATCGCGATGCCCCGCATCACCGGCAGGTGGCCGCCGCGCTGCAGTGAATCCCGCGTGCAACACCCACATCTTGTGATCATCATCGCCACTACCCAAGGTTTGGCGGCTGGCCTATAACCGCGGTGGGAACAGGCGGGAAGGAAACAAGATAGATGCGTTGTCCGTTTTGCGGAAATGTCGATACGCAGGTGAAGGATTCTCGCCCTGCAGAAGATCATGTGGCCATCCGGCGGCGGCGCTTCTGCCCTGCGTGCGGTGGTCGGTTCACGACATATGAACGGGTGCAGCTGCGCGACCTGGTGGTCATCAAGACCAACGGCCGGCGCGAGGATTTCGACCGCGACAAGCTGGAGCGTTCGATCCGCATCGCCCTGCAAAAGCGCCCGGTCGAACCTGAGCGGATGGACCAGATGATCTCGGGCATCGTGCGGCGGCTGGAATCCCTGGGCGATACCGACATCCCCTCGAAGGTGATCGGCGAGATCGTGATGGAAAGCCTGGCCCGGATCGATACCGTGGCCTACGTCCGCTTTGCCAGCGTTTACAAGAACTTCCAGGCCGCAGACGATTTCGACAAGTTCGTCAGCGAACTGCGCCCGAACCTCCCCCCCGAGGCGTGAGTACCGACGACCGGCGCCATATGGGCCATGCCCTGACCCTTGGGCGAAGGGGGCTGGGGCGCTGTTGGCCCAATCCGGCGGTCGGCTGTGTTATCGTGAACGAGGGGCGCGTCCTTGGGCGCGGCTGGACGCAACCGGGCGGGCGCCCCCACGCCGAAACCGTCGCGCTGGCGCAGGCGGGCAGCGGCGCGCGGGGTGCGACGGCCTATGTCACGCTTGAACCCTGCGCCCACCACGGCCACACCCCCCCATGCGCCGAAGCGCTGATCGCTTCGGGCATCGCCCGTGTCGTCTGTGCGCTTGGCGATCCCGATCCGCGCGTGGCGGGGCGCGGTTTTGCGCTGTTGCGGGCGGCGGGTGTCGCGGTTGATGTCGGCACTCTGGCCGGTCAGGCGCGCGAGGATCAGGCCGGCTTCCTGTCGCGCATCACCCGGTCGCGCCCCATGGTGACATTGAAGCTGGCCAGCAGTTTTGACGGACGCATTGCCACCGCCAGTGGCGAATCCCGCTGGATCACCGGCCCTGCGGCCCGCCGCGCGGTTCACGGAATGCGGATGACCCATGACGCGGTGATGGTCGGCGGCGGCACTGCCCGCGCCGACGACCCCAGCCTTGATGTGCGGGGCTACGGCGCGGTAACGCAGCCCCTGCGCGTGGTCCTGTCGGCGGGGCTGAACCTGCCCCTGGATGGACGGCTGGCGCGCACGGCGCAGCAGGTGCCGCTGTGGCTGCTCCATGGGCCGGGCGCCGATGCGGCACCCTGGCAGCGGCTGGGCGCGCGCACCTTCGAGGTTCCGGGCGACGGCGCGGTTGATCCGGCGCTGGCCTTGCAGACGCTGGCGCAGGCGGGGCTGACGCGCATCCTCTGCGAGGGTGGGGGCGCGCTTGCGGCCTCCCTGCTGCGGGCGGGGCTGGTGGACCGGCTGATCGGGTTCACCGCGGGGCTGGCCCTGGGGGCCGAGGGGCGACCATCGCTGGGCAATCTCGGGCTTGCGGCGCTGGCGGATGGACCGCGCTTCAGGCTGCACGGCCTGCGCGATGTCGGGGGCAATGTGCTGGCCGAATGGCGCCTAGCGCCACAGATGGGCGCGGCTGGCCAATAGGCCCTGTGCCTTCGACAACAGCCGATTGGCCGGTCCGGGTCGCGGAACGGTGCCTGTGGCAAGGCGCTGCATCACCACCTCGGCGGGGCAAGGCATGTCGGTGACCGGATCGTGGTAGCGCGGATAGCCGATCAGCGTGGCATGCACCAGTTGCGCCAGGCTGGGGCGGGCGGTGCGGCGCTCGGGCACCGGGCCAAGATCGCGCGTCAGCCCCCAACCGGCATAGAACGGCGCGCCCAGGGTGGTGACAGGCACATCCCGCAACAGCGCCTCGAACCCCAGAAGCGACGTCATGGTCCAAACCTCGTGAACCTCGGAAATCAGCGCGACGGGATCGGTGCCGGTGATGATCTGGCTGGCGTAAAGCAAGGCGGTTTCCGGTTCGATCCGGCCCGCGCGCAGACCGGTTTCGACATCCGGGTGCGGCTTGTAGAGGATCACCGCTTGGGGGTTGGCCTCGCGCGTGCGGCGCAGCAGGTCAAGGTTGGTGGCGCAGTCACCACAGCCCTTGCGGATTGAGGCGTCATCCTCGACCTGGCCGGGAACGAGGATGCGGTGGCCTGCTTCCAAATGCGGAAAGTCACCTGCGCCAATGTTGTATTTTGATAGTTTAAGCGTGCAAATGTCGCGTATCAGCCGTTCAGAATGTTCGATTTCTGTCGGTGTCAGGTGGACAGAGGCGGCGATCAGATGCTCCAGCCGCGAGGGGCGCGTGGGGTCGTAATAGATGCCCAGATCGTCGGCCACCAACGACAGCGGCGGCACCAGGTTTGCCCCCAACCCGCGCGAGCGCAGAAAGCCGTCTTCTACCCGTCGGATGCGGCCTTGGTGGGCTTCATCCTCTTTCCCGGCCCAGACCAGAAGGCCGCGCCCGGTTTGCTGCGCCAGTTCTGTCGCCTCGGCCGGGTCGTCCCGAAAGATCAGGCGTTTCTGGCGCCCGAAGACCCGTTGCAGCGGACGGCGCTTCCACAGCCGCATGCCGCTGGCGACGTGGCCCGCGTGGTCATCGCGCCAGGCGCGCACCTCGGCCTCAAGCGTGTCGATAGCGGTTTCCAGTTCGCAAAGCCGGTCGGAAAACGGATCGTACCAGACCGGATAGAGGATCATCGCGGCGGCGAAAAGCTGCGCCCGGGTCAGGCGGCGTTCGCGGCGGGGGCAGGGGTTTTCATCCTGGGTCAGCCCCCAGCCGCCATAAAAGGGTTGGCCGAAGACGCGGGGGCGGTGGCCTGCCAGGATCGCCTCGAACCCCATTTGCGAGGTCACGGTATAGATGGCAATCGCCCCCTCCAGCAGCGCCCAGGGCGATACGGGATCGGCGTAAAGTTGGGTGCGGGCATCTTCGTGCCCCGGGCCGTAATGTCCGATTCTGAACCCCTGGGCGGTCTCCGGGTGGGTCTTCAAAAGGATTCTTGCGCCCGGATGTTCGATTTGTGCAAAGGCCAGCATCTCATTGAACAAGGAGTCCGACCCTGCGCCATGGCGGATCGAGGCATCGCCGCGGGTCTGGTCGATCACCAGGACATAACCGGGGTCAGGCACCGGCAGGTCGGGATCGAAGGCGTTGTATTTGCTGAGATGGGCGCGTTTCAACCGCTGGATCGCATCGCGCGCCCGGTTCAGCAGGGCGGTATCGTCCAGGGGATGGGTGGCCAGAAGATGCTCAAGGTCGGAAGGTTGGGCGCTGTCGAAATGCGCGCCCCGCCTATCGAGATGCAGGCCCAGGGGCGGACCACCCGCGCGCCCCGGCAGGACCGAGCGCAGGAAGGCATCCTCGACCCGCAGAAGGGGGGTGCTGCGCCGCTGTGCCACGGCCTCGCCCCGGACGGCATAGGGCGATCTGCCCCAGACGCCTATCCAGTCGCCCTCGCGCGGCAGGCCCAGCGATATGTCCCAGCCCGACAGGGCCAGGATGCGGCGAATGCGTCGCGCCCTCAGGAATCCTGCGTTGTAAACGAAAAGCCGCCGGGAGGAGACCCCACCGGCGGCATCAGTGTCATCTGGGCGCGAGGCGTCAGCCACCCGAGCCGAGGCTGTTGAGCGAATCGACCGTCGAGACGGTGCCGGTCAGCGCGTTGAGAACCTTGGTCCACTGCACATAGGGCGCCTCGGTCACATAGACGGTGTCCTGGTCGCGGATGGCGAAATCGCGCGCCTCGAACATGCCGGTGGGCGCGGTAAGATCAAGGACATAGACCATCCGTTGCGCCCCCTGAAGATCGGACCGGCCCAGCACCTGGTTGGCGATTTCGGCCGGTTCGTTGCGGAAGACGAAGACGCCCGTCGGATCGGCGAGCGATGTCGAAAGGCCGCCCACCTGGGCCAAAGCCTCGATCGCGCTGATGGTCTGTGATTCGAAGGGCACGCGGTTCTGCGATCCGGTCGCGCCCAGGGCGGTGAACGACCGCGAATCCTCTTCCACGAGGATACGGTCACCGCCGCGCAGGGCGATGTCGAGGCGGGGATTCTGGTAGAGGTCTTCGAACCAGACGCGGCCCTTGTGCCCGCCGCGGATCACCGTCACCTGGGCGATCTCGGTGGGAATGGCGATGCCGCCGGCCCGCGCCAGCATCGACGAAAGGGTGCGGGTGGGCCGTTCGATGGCATAGACACCCTGCGCGCCCACGCCGCCCGAAACCGAAACGGTCGATCCGTCGCCGGCAAGGCGGCGCACCTGAACCTGCGGGTCCGGGGTTTGGCTGTCGAGCTTTTCGGTGATCAGGCGGCGTACGGTTTCGGGCGAATTGCCCGCGGCACGGATGCGCCCGGCATAGGGCACGAAGATGAAGCCCGATCCATCCACCTGCACCTCTTCCAGCACGGCCGAGGGGGCGCCTTCGGGCACCAGAAGCCCGTCATCGACGTTTTCGAAGATCGTCAGGCCCAGAGTATCGCCCGGCGATATGGTGTCCGACCCCAGAACGCCGGCGTTCAGGAAGGCGCCCGAGAATCCCAGCGCGGGGGTGACAGAGGTAGCGCGGGTCACGCGGTCGTTGACGGTAACGATGAAGGCGTCGCCCGATCGCTGTACCGAACCTTCGAAGATTTCCTGCTTGCTGGGGCCGGAACGGGGCAAGCCGCAGCTTGCGACGGTGGCCACAAGCGCGGCCAGGGCGACGGACTTCGCCCAGCGCGATCCCTTGATTTTCACTGCTCGGTCTCCTCGACCTATGTTTCTGCCTCAGGTTTTTTTTGTAAACTACGGTAAAGGCGATGGAAAATCTACTGTCGCCGTTCCGTGGCCCTATTTCACCACGCGCAACTGTTGCCTTGGTGCCGCTGTGCCCCGGTTCAGGGCATCATATGGGTCATCAGGGGCCAGCATCATGTCGACCACCTGGCGCATCAATTGTCGGCGCCCCGAGGTGGAATAGAAACCGCCGGGAATCTGGCTGGTTTCAAGAAGATAGTGGCGATAATCGCGGTAGGCGCGGCTGTCGGGGCGGGTCGGCTGCACGAAGAATTCGGCGATGGTCTGGGTGCTCACGAACTCGGGTTTGGCATAGACGGCATTGCCGAACACCTTGAGCGGCAAACCGCGCCAAAGAACCTGCTGCGCGGCGGTCGAATTCACGGTCACGGCACTGCGCGCATGGTCCAGAAGCTGGGCCAGCTTGCCGCCGCGCACGTAATGCACCCGATCCTCGACCCCGAAGTGGCGCGCGATGTGGCGCAGGTCGCGTTTCTGCGGCACCCGTCCATCCTCCAGCGGGTGCGCCTTGAACACCAGGTGGTGGTGGGTGGGCGCCCCACGGGCAAACCCCTCGACCACAAGCTCAAGAAATTCGCGTGAGGTGGCGAAGGGCGAATGCTTCTGGAAGTTGCTGTCATGCTCCAGCTGCAACAGGGCCAGGTGATAGGGAAAGCCGCCGCCGCGAATGCGCATGGTGGCCAGAACCCGGTCGGCCCAGAGCACCGGCATCAGCATCAGCCGCTTGAGATAGAGGCGGAATTCCTGCGTTACCGTCTGCGCGCGATGGGGGCGGAAATTGGCATAGCGCCGGTTCGCCAGCATGACGAAGGCATGATAGAGCGCGCCGTAGAAGATATGATGGCGCATGTCGCCCCATTGCGCGGGTGCCTCGGGCTGGTCCAGCTCGGCATTGGCCAGGGCGTGCTGCATCTGTGCCACGCTGGTGTTCATCAGCGCCGAATTGCCGTTCGAGCCGCCACGCTCATACGTCACCCAGTAGGGCCGCAGATAACCTTCCTCGTAGACATGGACCGTGATTCCCCTTGCGCGGGCATGGGCGATGGCCTGGGCATGGATCGGCCGCGTATCGCCATAGATGACGATATCGCTGATGGCGTGGCGTTCCACCAGGTCGGCAAAGGTGTCGGGCCAGGCTTCGGGGCGGTCGGTATAGGGGATGAAGCGGGCCGGATCGTGCCAGAAGAACTGATCGCCCCGGTTGAACCCCACCCGCCAGGTTTCGGCCCCTGCCGCGCGCAGCATCCGTGACAGGCGCGAAAAGAACGGCCCATGGGGGCCTTGCAGGAACAGGAAGTGGCGTTTGGCGGGCGTGCCCATCACTGGCCCTCCTTGGGCGAAATTGTTGACCGGTCGGACACCATGGCCCGTCCTGACAAGCATTACCCTGAAATTCGACAACTAAATGTCAACGGCAGGGCATTGTCGCGCCGGTTTTTGCAGGATCGTGACACTTGAGTTGCCGCAAAGGGCGGATTAGCTGTTGGGCGACACAAGGAGAGCGGCATGTTCACAGGCATAATCACCGATATCGGCAGCATTCTTCAGGTGGCCCAGGAGGGCGACCTGCGCGCCCGGATCGCCACCGGTTATGATATCGACGGTATCGACATCGGCGCGTCGATCGCCTGCGATGGCGTGTGCCTGACGGTGGTGGCGCTGGGCCAGATGCCGCAGCCCTGGTTCGATGTGCAGATTTCGGCCGAAACGGTGGGTGCCACCAACATCGGGCGCAACGGCTGGCCCCTGGGTAAACGTATCAACCTGGAACGTGCGCTCAAGGTTGGGGATGAGCTGGGCGGGCATATCGTGGCGGGCCACGTCGATGGCGTGGCCGAGATCACGGCCATGCACGATGAGGGCGACAGCACCCGCGTCACCCTGAAGGCGCCCGAGGCCCTGGCCCGGTTCATCGCGCCCAAGGGGTCGGTCGCGCTGAACGGTACATCGCTCACGGTGAACGAGGTTGACGGGGCAAGCTTCGGCATCAACTTCATTCCGCACACAAAGCAGGCCACCACCTGGGGCGATGTCGCGGTCGGCGATGCGGTGAACCTCGAGATCGACACCATGGCGCGCTACGTCGCCCGTTTGCAGGAGTTCGCGTGATGGCACCCGCGAAGAGCGACCGGAGGGAACGATGAGCGGCATGGGACACAACAACGGCCCCTCGATGGAACCGGGGCAGGGGTTTCGCCGCTACGCCTGGGGCAAGGCACGGCGTGATCTGCTGCCGCAACTGCCGCTGAACGTGATCCGCCGCCGGGTAGCACGGGCGAAAGAGATCGGGCTCGATTACCACACCTACGCCACCGTCCGCGCCACAAGCGGGCGTGACATCATCGGTTTCCTGTTCTCCTCGAACGCCCTGCGCCTGCATCTTGCCAGTGGCCGGATGCCAGCCGACCGCGCCGCGCAGTTGCGTGACATGGCCTGCGACCGCACGGCCCTGCTGCATCCGCCCCACCATGGCCTGGCGCCTGGCGAACCGCTGGACGCCGCCCACCCGGCACCGGCGCCCTTCGCGCTTTGGCGCGATCAACGGGCCGGTGTGCTGTCGGTGCTGAACGACCGTGGCCTGCCGGCCGACGGTGTGGTCCTGATCGGCGATGTCGCATTCGAGCGCGAATGGGCCGGGGCCGCGCGCCTGGCGGCCTATCTGCCCCAGGATCGGTTCTTTGTTGGCGATAACGGCACGGCACGCGGGCTTTGAGCACTGGTCATCGCGCCTGACCTGCGCTATTGCCCGCCCAAGTGCAGGAGCCGCCATGACCGATCATTACCACGACGCCGTGTCGTCCATCGACGAGATCATCGAGGATGCGCGCCAGGGCCGCATGTTCATCCTTGTCGATCACGAAGACCGCGAAAACGAGGGCGATCTGGTGATCCCCGCCGAAATGGCCACCCCCGAAATGGTGAATTTCATGGCCACCCACGGGCGCGGGCTGATCTGCCTGACGCTGCCGGGTGAACGGCTTGACGCGCTGGGCCTGCCCTTGATGTCGACGCATAATTCATCGCGCCACGAAACCGCCTTCACCATCTCGATCGAGGCGCGCGAAGGCGTCACCACCGGGATCAGCGCCCATGACCGCGCCCTGACCATCGCCACCGCCATCGACGAAACGAAAACCGGCGCCGACATCGCCACGCCCGGCCATGTCTTCCCCCTGCGCGCCCGCGAAGGCGGCGTGTTGGTGCGCGCGGGCCATACCGAGGCGGCGACCGACATTGCGCGCCTGGCCGGCAAGAAACCCGCCGGTGTGATCTGCGAGATCATGAACGACGACGGCACCATGGCCCGTCTGCCCGATCTGGTGGCCTTCGCCCAACGCCACGGGCTGAAGATCGGCACCATTTCCGATCTCATCGCCTATCGCCGCCGCCACGACAATCTGGTGCGCCCCCGCAGCGAACAGGTGGTCACCTCGGAATTCGGCGGCGACTGGACCATGCGCATCTATACCGACGAAACCCAGGGCGCCGAACATATCGCCCTGATCAAGGGCGACATTTCGGGCGACGATCCGGTGTTGGTGCGGATGCACGCTCTTGACCCGCTGCTGGATGTGGTGGGCCTTGGCGGGGCAGGGCGGGCGCGCGAATTCGGCGACGCGATGGAGATGATCGCCGCCGAGGGGCGCGGTGTCCTCGTCCTCCTGCGCGATCTGCACATGAAGCTTTCGGCCGAGAACGAAGTCTCTCCCCAGACCCTGCGCCAATACGGCCTCGGGGCGCAGATCCTGTCGTCGCTGGGCATCTCGCAGCTGGTCCTGCTTACCAATTCGCCCCGCCCCAAGGTTGTCGGGCTCGAGGCCTATGGGCTTGAAATCATCGGCACCCGCAAAATCTCGGAGATCGGATAGATGGCCGGCAGCGCCCACTACACCCCCCCTATGCCCGCGTTCGACGCGCCGGTGAAACTTCTTGTCGTCGCGGCGCCCTACTACAAGGACATCGCCGACGATCTCGTGGCAGGCGCCAAGGCCTGCATCGAAGGGGCGGGCGCCACCTTCGATCTGGTGGAAGTGCCCGGCGCGCTGGAAATTCCCACCGCCATCCGCATCGCGCAACGCACCAGCAACTTCGACGGGTTCGTCGCGCTGGGTTGCGTGATCCGTGGCGAAACCACCCATTACGAAACCGTCTGCAACGACAGCTCGCGCGCGCTCACCCTGCTGGGGCTGGATGGCTGCTGCATCGGCAACGGCATCCTGACGGTGGAAAACCACGAACAGGCGGCGGTGCGGGCCGGAGAACAGAACAAGGGCGGCGGTGCGGCGGCTGCGGCCTTGCATCTTGTCGCGCTGTCGCGCAAATGGTCCCGCAGCCCCAAGGGAATCGGGTTCCAACCCGGCAGCTATCGCGTGGCCGGTGACACCGACGGATCGACAAACGCATGAAATCGCCCACCAAACGCCAGATGAAATCGGCCTCTCGGCTCTATGCCGTGCAGGCCCTGTTCCAGATGGAGCATTCCTCGCTCACCATCGAAAAGGTTCGCGCCGAATTCGAAGATCACCGTTTCGGCGCCACCTACGAAGGCGACGAGATGATCGAGGGCGATGTCACCCACTTCCGCCGCCTGCTGGATGATGCGGTCAACAACCAGGCCCGGATCGACCAGATGACCAACCGCGCGCTGGTGGCCAAGTGGCCCATCGCGCGGATCGACCCGACCCTGCGCGCCCTGTTCCGTGCCGCGGGCGCCGAACTGATCGGCGGCGAAACCCCGCCGCGGGTGGCGATCACCGAATATGTCGATGTGGCGCGCGCCTTTTTCCCCGATGGCCGCGAGCCGAAGTTCGTCAACGGCGTTCTCGATCACATGGCCCGCGAGGCGCGCCCCGAAGCCTTCGCCTGATCGCACGGCCCCCTCTTTCTTGCCGAAAATACTCCCGCCGGAGGCACCCGCCCTCAAGGCCGCCCGCGTCCATTTGCCGGTTGATCACCTGCCGCGCGGCGCTATCCTTTCCCGCAATCCGACGAAAGGCCGCGCCATGCCCCCGATTGCCCGCTTCTACATCCGCAATTGCCTGATCGGCTTCGCCTGGGCGGGGGGCTTTGTCGCGCTGCTGCTCTGGTTCGATGTCGCCAGGCTCTGGTCGCTGATCGCGGCCTCCGATGTGGGCATTCTGGCGGTGGGCCTTCTGGTCATGTTCAACGGCATCGTCTTCGCCGGGGTGCAGTGCGGCGTCGCGGTGATGCTGATGGCGGAACGCGACGAACCGCCCCAGGGCGGGCGCGGTGCCGCTCAATTGTCCGAAGCGCCCGTCACGATCCGGTAACGTTCGAGTTCTTCGCGCACGAAAACATAGATCTCATCCGGCGGCGTCACCAGGGCATGGCGCATCAGCAGTGGGTCGGCGCCCATGGCGTCCAGGTAATCCATCACCCGGCCCTGGCCACGCTGGATGTCCTCCACCGCCATGAAGGCCGGCTGCACCGTGTTCTCGCCGAAATAGTGCTGGTGCACGCCGACATAGGCGGCATTATCCACCACGCGCGCCACCCCGCCCACCAGGATATAGGGGCAGGCCGACAGGCAGATGTCGCCCGCCGTCAATTCGGTGTCGAACCCGCCCTCGCGCAATGCGCGACCGATCTCCAGCGCATCGGCGACCGATCCACCGGGGCTGTTCAGCGAAACGGTCATTGGTGGCGCCTCGGTCTCGGCCAGCCACCGTGCAAAGCGCGCGCCGTCCCCCTCGGCAATCGCCCCCGTCAGGCGCAGAACCGCGCCGGCGGGCTGAAACTGCAACCGCTCGGGCATGTCCGTGGGCGGGGGAAAGGGCCGCTCGGCCGGTCCGTCCGGCATCTCGCCGGGGCGATAGCGGCGCGTCTGATCCCCCGGGCGCACCGGCGACTCCAGCCGCGGTGCCTTGGGGGTGAGGGCAAGGCCCTGCCAGCCTTCCAGCAGGTCGGCCCCGAACATCGCCCCCGCCATGGCCAGTTGCAGCCCCAGGATGCCCTTGATCATCGCGCCGGGGGACGGGCTGGCCAGTTTCATTCCGCCGGGTCCCGCAGGGGCTGGGGCCCGACGTGCGGGCGCGGCTCAGGTTCCGGTGCCGCGCGGTCCAGCGCGAATTCCACGTCGCGCGCGGCACTCAGCGCGGCGCGCAACTCGGCCAGGGTCATGGTCTGTTCCATCGACACCCCGTCGCGCCCCGAGCGGATGGCGGCCTGGGTGATCATCAGGATGAACACCAGGACCGCCGGCAGCAGGTCGATGGCAATCGCCCCGGCCCAGGAGGGAATGAAGTTCCCGGCATAGCGGATCACGGCATCGGCGGTGGAAATCGGGGTATAGGTGGTATCGGCGGGCGGCTCCATGTCGCTCACGGCCTCGGCGGCGGCGCGCAGGGTGTCGGCCCGCTGGCCCAGCAGCGACAGCACCGAATCGATGGTGGCCTGCTGCCCCGCCTGGATGTCCGCGCTCGATCCGTCCAGCCGCGGCAGAACCACCGAGGCCGAAAGGTCGGACGCCGCCCGCACCACCAGCGGTGCCACCGAAAGCTGGCGCAACCGGGTGATGATCCCGGCCAGGCGCACCGCCTCCTCGGAAAACTCGACCGACCGCGCTTCGACCGGCCCCGGCTCCACGGTCAGCGACCGCATCCGCGACAATATCTCGTTGCCGGTGGTGAAGGCCTCGCCCACCAGGGGCTCCTGGCTCGCGATCTGGGTTTCCAGCGCGGCCAGTTCCTCGGATTTCTGGCGCAGGATGCGAAAGACGGTGCCACGCCCGGCAAAGCCTGACAGATCGCCGCTGGCCTCCTGCGCGCCAAGGTCCTCGAAACTCTGGCGCACCCGGGCGACATCCCGTTGCAGCCCCTGCGCCGAAACGGCGATGGCATTGGCCCGCTCCAGCGCGTTCTGATACTGCTGCACGGTGCGCGCCAGATGCTGCTCCACCGCTGCCGCCCCCGCCAGCGCCGCGGCGTTCAGCCAGGACGACATGGCGATGATCGCCAGCGATCCCAGAACCATCGACCCCAGAAGCCCAAGCCGCGCGCCCGCCGTGCGCACGGCCGGCAAAAGCCGCATCAGGTATGACCAGAACACGAAAATCCCCACCGAAACGGCAATGGAATAGGCCAGTGCGGCAAAGACGCTCAGCGCGCCGTCACTGTCCAGAAGCGAGGAAACCCCAAGGTAGGTGTAAATTCCCGATGCTGCCGCCAGCACCCCCAACGCCGCACCCGAAAAGGTATCCAGCCAGCCGAGGTGCCCCTCAAGCTCGCGCGCATACCGCACCCCCTGCGCCTCGGCGCGACTCATGTCCCGTTCGCTGTCCATCAACTGTCCCTCTGGCCCTTCCCGCAATATGGGGCGGACAGGCCGAATACCCAAGCCCCGGCGCACTTCAGCGCCCCGGGCAGGCAAGAGATCGCAAAAGGAAGGGAAAGGCGCGACGGGACCGGCACAGCCGTCTGGGTGTGAAATCCCGAGAGCCTGTGTATACAGGTGGGCGCCAGGTAGCAGGACCACGATCCAGCCAGAGCCAGCTCCCTCGGAATTGATTAAGGCCACCGGATTTTAACCCCGGCACGAAAAGGCCAGAACCCGCCGCAGACCCACAGATAGGCCCGCACCGCCCTCACGACAAGGGGCGATGATCAAACCCGCCCCCTGTTTCTTTCTTGCTCCAAATACTCGAATGGCGCGCGAGAAACCGCAGGTTTCGAGCGCGCCCCCGGGCGACGCTGCAGGCGGCGCAACAGCTTCCCCTTGATATTTGTTTACGCTTTGTTCACAAAATGCCCCATGACCGATGATCCCGTTTCGCCCGTCCCGCGCCCCGGCCAGCTTCTGGCGCGGGGGGTCTGCCGCCACTTTCTGGGCCACGATTTCGTGACCGTGGAGGAACTCATTCCGGCGCCCGGCCTTCGGGTCGACGTGATGGCGCTGGGGCCGAAGGGGGAAATCTGGATTGTCGAATGCAAGTCCAGCCGCGCCGATTTCACCGGTGACCGGAAATGGCAGGGATACCTTGAATGGTGCGACAGGTATTTCTGGGCAGTGGACGACAGTTTTCCGACCGAGCTTCTGCCCGATGAAACCGGGTTGATCGTCGCCGATCCCTACGATGCGGAAATCATCCGCCTGGGGCCGGAAACCCGGCTTGCGCCTGCGCGCCGCCGGGTGATGATCCAGAAATTCGCCCGCCACGCCGCCCTGCGCTGGCACGGGGCGCGGGATCCGGGGCTGGCACTGGGGCCCTAGCGGCCCTTTTCCGAGATCTTGCGCGCCTGGGCGGCCGCGGCGCGGATTTCCTCGGCGATTTCCTCGGCTTCCTCGGGGTCGAAGTCCAGCGGCAGATCCACCCCGTCGCCTTCGACGTACAGGCGCACCATGCCCTTGTCGGTCGGTCCGATCTGCAGGTTTGCCGCGATGTCGCTTTCGCTGTTGATGCCCATGGGTGCCTCCGGTTCTGAACCCAGCCGCAGTACCGCTTTGCCCCTTGCGCCGCAAGGGTGCAGCGCGCAGCATCGCCCGATGGACGACACGATCACCCTGCGCCCCTTCCTGCCCGAGGATGCCGGATGGCTGACCCGTCAGCACGGCATGCTCTATGCCCGGGACGAAGGCTTCGACCCCAGCTTTGAAGCGCTGGTCGCCCGGGTTCTCGATGATTTCATCGCGCGCCACGATCCCGGTCGCGAGGCGGGCTGGATCGCGCGGACGGGGCCGGCGCGCCTTGGGTCGATCTTCTGCGTGGCCACGGACAGGCCGGCCGTGGCCAGGCTGCGGCTGTTCCTGCTGCGCCCCCAGGCGCGGGGCAGGGGGCTGGGGCGGCGGATGCTGCACCATTGCATGGATTTTGCCCGCAGCGCCGGGTATCGCCAGCTTGTCCTTGCCACCCACGAAAGCCACCGCGCGGCCTGTGCCCTTTACCGCGCCGAGGGGTTCACCATGACCGACAGCCGCGCCACCCGGTCCTTCGGGCAGGACGTGGTGGAACAGCATTTTGCCATCACGCTGTAAGCGGCAGCCGGGCGCGCAAAGCGGTGTCAAAAATGCCATGGCCCCCTTGCAAAGCGGAAAGGCCGGCGGTAAATCAACCCTCGTGCCGCCTTAGCTCAGTTGGTTAGAGCGCTTGATTGTGGATCAAGAGGTCCCTGGTTCGAGACCAGGAGGTGGTACCATCCTCACCCCTTATTTATAACGCTGAACGATGTGCCATTTTGGCATTCCGTCCGACAAACCGAATCGTCCGAAGATTATCCGTGTCGGACGATTTTCTTTTAGGGTGCTTTCGATCCGCATTCGCGATCCCACGCGGCGTTCGTCTTGAAATCGCGGCGCAGGTTCCAGGGGGCGTTGGCTGCGCGCCAGTCCAGTTCGGCCTGGGTAAATCGCCGCGGCTCCTCGATGTCACAGAAAAGCGGTTCAGTAGATGCCACCGGCTCCGGGTCCGGGGAGCAACCAGCCGTCAGGAACAACCCGCAGATCATCGTCAGATAGCTTGTCGATTTCAGCATCGCTTTTCCGATCCTCTTCTATGTTGGCCAGGCGCGCATGTGCCGCGCCCAGCTGAAGCGACAGACTGGCGGCGCGGGCTTCGGCCCGATCCGCCCGGACCGATTGCCACCAGCCCCAGCCTGCGGCAGCCACAGCAGCAGCGACGGCAGCGGCGAGCAGGGTGTCTTTGATGGTGCCGATCAGCACGAAACCCACTCCCCTTGCCGGAGCCAACCGTGCCAACGACAGGGCATTCCGGTATTGAACACTGACGGTGAGAGAGTTGGCCGCTCGCGGTTTCCATCCCACTTCCAGTGAGGCGATGGGTTTACGCCATCATCAAAGGCCAGGAATGACCGCAAGCCACAGCCACACGGGCAGTTAAACATGATGCCACCCGTACCTTCTTCGTCTGGCCCAACGAACTTTATTGCGCCGGCCGGGCTGTCAATCAGGCTTCCCACTACAGTGGCGCGGATCATGACACCCACCAATACAGGGTGCCAAGCGCCCCACTGATTGCCGCGCAGACCATCATCAACACTGCCCACACGGCGGGCCAGATACCATTGTGAGATGCCACTGCGATCACTGCGCCGAGGCAGGCACCCGCGCACCAGCTTGCCGCCAGACCTGCGAAGAGTTCGCTCACGCCGCCACCCTCGCGTCCTGCATCCGCTCGCGCACCATGTCGCGCAGGCGGTCGCCAATCTGCACCGGATCGCCGGGGGCGCTCATGTCGGGCAACCAGGTGATGTCCCACTTGTTGCGCTGGCGGATACCGAGAGTGGGCTGGATCTCGGCGTGCGAAAGAACCGACCAGCGGCTGACCGGGATGTCATACATCGCGCAATGCTGGGCCGTCCGTTCGCACAGCGCGTTGATCTGCGGCCAGGTGACCGGCGCGCGACCGGCGAAGAAGGGGCGCTCCTGAGCGCCGGCCATCGCATCGACCGACAGCCCGATGGCGCCGGTATTGGCGTTGAGGGTGTGGCTTGCCGCATGGCCCACGCGATAGTTCGCCTGCGCCTCGGGGCGGAACAGGCCATCCCAGACGTTGCCGTCCTGGTCGATCAGTTCGTTGTAGGCCCGGCGCTCCATGTCGATCACTCCGTAGGCCCCTGCTGTCCAGTGCCAGTGGATACGATGCAGCCCAGAAGGGTGGAACAGGTCGGCAATCCCGCGCCCGCCCCGCGCCTGCAACGCGGCGCTGATCGCCGCTCGGGTCTTCGGCCCCATCATCCCATCGATGGTGCCCGGGCTATGCCCCAGCGCCGCACAGCGGGCCTGCGTGTCGCGAATGCTATAGGTCATGTCAGTCCTCCGAAAAGCGCGAA
The DNA here is from genome assembly GCF_020529025.1 of Oceaniglobus trochenteri. Classification (GTDB taxonomy): domain Bacteria; phylum Pseudomonadota; class Alphaproteobacteria; order Rhodobacterales; family Rhodobacteraceae; genus Oceaniglobus; species Oceaniglobus trochenteri. Next base: position 111,436 of record NZ_JACNMM010000002.1, on the reverse strand, counting down.
TGCCAGCAGGGTCAGCGCGACCAGGCCGGCGATGATGAAAAGGTCGGTCACTTGCGGCGCCGCCGGGGGCGCAGATGACACAGCAGGCCGCGAAGGTGGGTAGGATAGTTCCAGGCGGTCCACATCGAGTAGCGGTGCCGGTCGCCCACTGGCACCAGCAGGTGCAGCAGTTTCAGGAGGTGCAGCCCGCCCCAGAGCAAAACGAGGTTCCAGATGGCATTCGCCTCGGCACCGCCCAGGGCGTCGCGCACCACGGCCCATAGGTCGGGGCCGGTGAATACGCGCACCAGATCCCAATAGCCCGTGCGCCCGGCGCCCTGTGCCAGGATCAGCACCATGGCCATGGCAAGGTGGAATGCGTCGCGCCGCTCGGGCCGGAACAGGTGCGGCACCAGGCCACGCACCCCCATCAGGATCACGAGGGTGGCCGGAACCCCGACCAGCACGTTCAGGGGAATATCAATCGGGCCGTTCATTGCGGCGCTCCTCATTCGTTTGGCGCATCTGGTCCAGCACGACCTGAAATCTGCTGGCGGCGTTCTTCACGTCGTCCACCGAGGCTTTCGACAGCAGCCTCTGGGCTTCGATGGCCGCCTCATGGCGGGCCTGTTTGCGGTGCCACGGCCAGCTAAACATTCCGGCGATCCTCCAGCAGGCGGGTCAGTTCACTGATCGTGGCCGTCGCGCCGTTGATTGCAGCCGCTGCGTTGTCCGACACCGCGCGCAGTTCGCGGCTGTTCTCGCGCATGTCGTTCAGACGGGCTTCGTTCGCAGCATCGATCCTCTTGGTGTTGATCCAGTCGCGCCAGGCCAGCGCCACGATGACCACGGCGGGCAGGCCGCCGCCGATCTCGGCTATGATGGAGGTCCAGTCCATCATTCCGCCTTCCAGCTACGAAGTTCGCGCATGGTGTAGGATTTGCTCGCTACCGACATTTGCCCGTAGAGCCTCCACTTGATGTCGGCGCCGGTCTTGGCCCGCTGATTTCCGAGGCTCAAGTCGTCAGTCGCGCCTTGGAAAACGTATATTTCCGCAGGCGAACGATCCCCGCCCGACAGTACGCTTTCGCGCGTTGCTCGCACCGTGTACCGACCAAAGGTAGTCCCCGGGACCGGCCCGGTAAACTCGACGTCGATCAGCCATGTTGAGGCGTCGGCCTTGGACGGCAGTTTCCACCCGGCGACATTGTGGGAACTGCTGTCCGACGCGAGATGCATCGTCAGATCAACGCCCGCGTCAAGGTCAAGCATCATCGACAGCCAGCCATGCGCGCGCTCGTTGAAGAGCCAGTAATCTCCCATTCGGTACGGCGCTAATTCGTTTAGCCCCGGCCCAGTCACAGCGATATTGTGCCGGTCGGTGCGGTCGGAAATCTCATGGCTCCCGATCCAGAAAGCGTGTTCTTCCCGCGTCGGTTGCGCGTCGCTAAGCGTTCCGGCCACCGTATAATTGTTGACCCAGATCGCGGCTTTACCGGCCGCCAGGCCCGCGAATGAGTCCAGCCGATCCGGGTCATAGTCCAACACGCCGCCCGCCCCGACCGTGATGGCGGGCGTTCCGGTCCAGCTTTCGTGAACGTTATCCTGACGGCGACACCGGCTGTTGCGGTCAACCTCGATGGATTTGACGTTGTTTTTGAAGGTGCTGCCGGAACAGTAAGTGTTGGAGTGCCGGGTGCACGAAAACCCAACGCCGTTGCCGTCGTAGGTGTAGCCGCTCGCCCCGCCTCCATTCTTCTGCCCGCTGGCGCCATAGACGCCTTGCAGAACGATACCCGCGCCCGTGTTCCCTTCGGCCACCGCAGGGCCGATGAAATCGGCGTGACCGCCCCGGATCGACGCGCCCGCAGCCCCATTGTCCTTGAACGAAACCCGTTCAAACTCAAGGTCATTGGCGCCGCTGTGCAGGTGCATACCGGAGTCGGGGAAATTCTGGATCATGAGGTCGTAGCCCTGCAACCCCGTGCGTCCGTTGTCCCGCAGGCAGCGAAGCCAGTTGTTGTCGGCGCTCGTCCCGTCGATAATCACCGTCGCATCGCCGCCTGATGCCTTCCCACGCAACTCAAGCCGGTGCGCCAGAGTGGGCCAGTTTTCGAACCGCACCGCTGTTGTCGGGCTGTACGTCCCGGCGGCAAAATCGATAGCCCAGCGATGGCCAGGGTCCAGCTTTCCCTGGCGCGCGATGTAAGCGAACGCTTTTTCCTGGGTGGTCGGGGTGCCGCTGGTCAGGCCGTCAGCTGTCGCTGTCCCCGTGGGGGACACATAGACCACGTTCCCGTTTGGCGTCAGCCATGCGCCAATGTGCATGTCGTCGCTGCCCCGCACAATCCGGGCGGCACCGATGTGGTTGGCGTTGAGAAAGCCGTCGATATTTCCGGTGCAGGTCCAAGTCTGGCCGTCACCCCAATTTGGGGCAATGTCGTTCGCGGCGCAGAACGCCAGAAACGCCTTGATTGCTGTTGTGCTATCAGTGCCGTCAGGCAGGGCCGCAAAGTGACCAGGGGCAGGATCTACCGGAACGACGTTCGCCATGTCGGAAATCGCCGTGGCATCCATCTCCTGCTTGTAAGTCAGGCCACCCGCTTGGAAGACCGTGCCGGAAGACGGCGCCCAGCCGTCCTCGATGGCATGCACCGCCGTCTGGCGGTTGGGCAGGTTCGCGTTGGGCCCCAACTCCACCCCGATAGGATACCGCAGAGAACCATTGATCGTGGTTTCTTCGACATAGAGATGCGATGCCTCGTCCACATCGAACGGTTTGATCGTCCAGCCGCTGAAGGTGGCGCCCGACACATTGGCGCGCCCGTCATTGGCGGTTCGCACGATGTATTGCGCCCCACTCTGGGCGTCCCACTCCATGCCGATACAAACGGTGGCGCCCTCAAGGTTCGATGCAAAGACAACGTGAGAAGTTGCAGCATCCGCTGCGGTCGATCCCTTCACCCGCGTACAATCGATATTCCCGCCGTCTGCCGTGGCCAGGTAACTGCCGATGTTAAAGGCCCTGCTGTCGCCCAGGTCGATCGAGCCCGCCTCGGCGTCGATCCGCGCGATCGGGCCGGGACTGTCATCGAACTCGCAGCCCGCCGCATCGATGTTGCCCTTGCCGCCGCGCCCCTCGGCCGAGGACAGGAACAGCACGGGCAATTCTGGCAACTCGCCACCTGCCTTGACGCCACAGCGCAGGAACGCGCTGTCGGCCGCCGCGATTGAGGCGCCCTCGGCCGCGACAATGGCGTTGCCGGCGATGCCTGTAAAATAGCACTGACGCGCCGACAGCATGCCAGCCCTCGCGCAACGGGCGCCAGCAGCGGAGCCGGTCATTGTGACCCTATCGATCTGGCCGGTCGAGCCGCGCCGGAAGAACAGCGCCGCGTGGCCGGGGTCACGATTGTTGGTGCCGTTGTTGCGCAGGTTGCCCGCGGAGATCGAGATGTTGCTGGCCCATGTGCTGGTCACGCCGCGCCGCGCGCCGCCCGTCGCGATCAGGCCGCGCAGCAGTTCGATGCGATAATTCAGGCCCGCGCCGTTGTTCGGCACGCTCCAGCGATCCGACCAGCGCAGCGTGACCACATTCGTGGTGCCGTCATAGTCGATAATGTCGGCCCCGGTCGTGTCCGACCCGTTCAGCACGGTGATCGCGGCGCCGATATAGTAACCGGTGGCTTCGCGATCTTCTTCCGCCAGCGGGAAGGTGGTGACCGTCCCCCCGGCGGCTGTGTGTCCCGTGCGTTCCAACAGCGTCTCGCGCACCGGATCGCAGAACAATCCGCTGTCACCCAACACCACAAAGTTGCTACCCCAGGCCTCGCGATGCGGGTTGCCCTGTGCCCCGGCGTTACGCATACCGCAGCGATGGCGCACGTTCATGCGCGACTGGTTCAGCTCGACCCCGTTGTCGCCGCGCAGCTGCATGTCCACAACCAGTGCCCAATGGGGCGCGGTGCAGTAGAGGAACGAGATCAGCGCGTGGTTCGCGGGGAAGCTCTCGGCGGTCAGCACGACAGCATCCTGCGAGACGATCTGCACATGGGAATAGTCGCCACCGAAGACCGACACCTGCGAGGGCCAGGCAAACCCGGCTTCAAGCAGGATCGTGATCCGCGCGCTGCTCTTGAGTATGATACCCTGGGCTGCACCCAAGGCCTCCTGCACCGTTGGAAATTCCGACGGCACCCGAAGCAGGACGTTTTCCGCGACCACGGGCGTCGCGACCAGGTCCGCGTTCATCCATCCGGTTTCAGCCGCATTGCCAACGAGTGCCTTGCCAAAAACCGGCACGGGGAACGTGGGGTCCTGGGGCGCGAAACCGGGCGCGAGAACTGGCACGCGCGCCAGTTTGCGCTCCAACTCCTGGATTGCCAGGATATCGCGATCGAACTGCGCTTCGACACCCTCAGCGCCCGGGGTGCTGCGGTAATACTGGGCAAGGGTGGTAGCGCCTTCGATGTGCAACTGAGTGCCAGGTTGCGGCGACGCCAGAAGTGTCAACGCGCCATCGTCAGCTTCGGTGTCTCCCTGCGGATCAACGGTGAAATCGACACCGTGCACCAGCGGCCGGGGATCTGAGCCATCCTCGTTCCGAAGATGCGCGGCGATCTCAACGCCTGCCAGGTATCGGAAAGGGATCGGGTAGACGCCGTTGGTGACCGGCGACGGATATTTGACGTGGCGGGTTTCAGGCGATTGCGTCATGGGCGGTCAGCTCCTACAGCGGCAGAGGGATCGGGCAGGCGGTCAGGAAGGCCTCCGCCAGGGGGCGCCCAGCTTTCGTTTCCGAACTCACGGACACGCTTCTTCTCGGCCCGGCGCCAGGCCGCTTCTGCGTCGCTGTCCACGAAGGATTGAAGGTTGTCCCAGAGCATCCGGTTCAGGGCCAGATTGGTGTACCAGAGGTTCGTCGGTCCCGAGAAACGGTCGAGGAATTTCACCGATGCACGGCCCAGGCGATCGCGGTGCTTCTGGTCGCGATAGGCCAGCGCCTTGACGATGTCGTTGGTCAGGTAGATGCCGTCATTGACAGCACCCACCATCGGTCCGGCGATGGTCTGGGCCAGTCCACCACCGAACCGGTTTTCCGAGGCATAGACAAAATCGCCGATGATGCCGAAGCCGCCACCCTGGATCGCGGCGGCCGGCCAAAATTTCGGATCGGTCATGTCACGCGGATCACGCCCCTTGGCGATTTCCTTCAGTTGCATGGACACCGCCCCCGCCACGGTGGTGATCGTGGCAAATCCGACGATATAGGCGGCACGGCTGCCGTTGACCTGGTGAAAGAGGGCGCGCCCCAGCTGGTTGAACATCAGCGAGAACATGAAGCTCTTGTACATGATGCCTGACCGGGACAATTCCCCCATCAGACTGCCGGGAGCGCCGCCGTGCATGGTGGCGCGGCCGCGCAGGCTGGCCGAGGGGATGGCAAATTCCATCTGTTCAAGGATCGCGGCGTCCAGCTTCAGCGACAGGTCCATCGCCCGCTCGGGCGCCAGGTCGGTGCGATGGCGAATGTCGGACGGGATCAGGAAGCTGGCATCGGGGTCGGCCTGGTCACGAAACAGCGCGGTACTGCGAATGTCATCCCAATCGGCGCGGGTGATGCCCCGGCGCTCAAAGACCATCTGGCGCAACGGCGCGTCGATGTCATCCCAGGCACGGCCTGCATTCTCGGCCAGCAGTCCGTAGAACTCCAGGCGGAAGGCGCCCCGGCCAATGTCGGTCCAGGCGGTCAGGCCGGACGCACGCATGGTGAACTCCGAAAGCCGCTCCATGCTCTTCGGCCCAAAGGCGTCGCCCATCAGGCGGGCCTGGGCGACGCCGACGTTGGCCGCGCTGTCAAAGACGATCCCGGCGCGCGCCATCAACTGGCGCTGGCCGGTCGATGCCAGGGCCTTGACGTGGCGCCCGATCACCTTGCTGGCATCAAGGCCCACCTGCTTGCTGGCCAGCCCCATGAAGCCCACGTCGGTGACGGCCGAAAGCATCGCGCCCCCAAGTTGGGACGCAATCAGGAAATGCCGTGCCCCGCTGAATGCTGAGGCCACCACGTCCATTTCAGGAGCATTAGCGGCACCGGTGTAAAGGTCCAGCATCCGCTGTGACTGTTTTCCGGCAGCCACCACCTCCTTGCTCGGGTCGGAATAGAGCTTGAGGCCATTCGCCCTCCACGCATTCCAGTTGAACCGTGAGGGCTTCCAGGGGCGTTCGGCGGCCAGCTTCGCCGCCGTCTGCTTTGCGAACTCAAGCCCCGCTTGCGGGTTCGGCCCCAGCACCTGCATCAGCGCGGTGTCACGCGCCATGCTGTCCAGGTGCGACAGGATTGCGGTGAAGGGGTCTTCGCGCCCATACGCTTCGTTCATCGCCATCCAGTCGTCTGCCGACTTGAAATGCAGCACGCGGGCGTCCGACCGCCGGTTTGCCGTGGATTTGCCAACGGCCATGCCGCTGGGCTCGCGCTTGTTCCAGCCGGTTTCCGTGATGGTATCGAAAACCTCCTCCAGGAAAGACTGCCGCGCCGCAGGTGACGAACCGGAAAAGGGCTTGCCGGTGTCGTGATCCACGATCCGGTCCCAGTCCAGGCGCTGGCCCACGTCCGCCGTCCACTTTTGGCGCGCCACCTTTCGGTCGGGATCGATCGACAACATGGTGTGCCGGTTCCAGGAATGGGGCAGCCCGAAATCGGCCAGCTTGCCGATGGCGCCCCCGGCAGCGTTGAAATCCAGCCGCGCCTGTTCCAGCGCTTTGCGCACTCCGTCGGCCACCTGTTTCGCCGCCGGATTGCCGGTGGCTTCGCCATGGAGCTCGCGCACGATGTCGGGCAGGCGGGCCTTGTTGCGAATACTGCCGATGATGTTGCGCGCATGATCGCCAATGAAGTCCTGGATCATCCGGCGGTATTGACCCATCAGGGCATCGCGACGGGACGACGCGCTGTCGAAGGTCGCCGATTGCCCCCATTCCAGTTTCTGGCGGATGGCCTGTGCGGCATTGGCCGTGCCGTCGGCATCACGGAATTCGGCGATATCGCCCAGCGTCTTGATGTTGGCCTGCGCCTGCAACAGGTTCGACCGGCGACGCTTCTGGAAATCGGTTCGGATCTGCACCCAGACATCCTCGGCCGCCGCCATTTCGGCGCCGGGGCCAAGGTGGGCGTATTCTGCCGTCCGATCCTCAAGCAGTTTTTGGAAGGCCCGGGCGCGCGCCGGGCTGATCCCGCCGTCACCCGGGGCTTTCGATACTGCCCGCTGGATGCAGTCCAGGATGCTCATTCGTCGGGCTGACCTTCGCCAATGGTTTCCCAATCTTCGGCCAGAAGATCCGACAGCCCGGTGGGCTTCCACTCGATCATCCCCGACCGCGAACCCGACTGCATGAAGCAGGGCGTCACCTTTCCCCGGTTGCCCTTCGTGCCCAGCACGATCACATAGCCCGGCGCCCAGGACGCGCGCCGCGCGCGGGCGCCACGCTTCAGTTCCTCCAGGGGGAAGGGGCGGGGCGCGTTTTCGATCATCGCTTCGGCGAGGTTTTCAAGCGGCCCTGTCGGCTTCACCTGTCCGTCCGGCGTTTCGGGCGTGTCAGGCGATTTGCTCGTGCTGGCCTGATCCGGCTTGCCGGTTGTCGCAGCCTGTGCACCGGGCTTGCCGCTTGCAGGCGCCTGCTGGGCTTCTGTGCTGCCCTTGGTTGCCTCGGGGGCCTCTGCGGCCTTCGCGGCGGAACCTGCATCAGCGGGCTTCTGATCGTCACTGGCAGGCGATTTGCTTTCTGTCGTCTTGTCGTCCTTGGTCGCTTTGGTCATGGTGTCCTCATGCAGGTTTTCAGGTTTTCGATGTCGCTGGCTTCGTCGCCAAACTCGGCGATCATGTCGGACAGGCGTTTCTTGCTGGCGTTGCCGTCGTCGTCGTATTGGACCAGGTCCACATCGAACTCGGGATCCGTCGCCATGCGATGGCGCAGATCGCGTTCGATCTGATCCACCTGCGCCAGGGCGCCGCGGCCTTCGACCGGATCGCCGAACAGATCGGGTTCGGTCAGCGCCGGGCCGGGTTCTCCCAGCTGATCTTCCGCTAGCGCGGTATCATCCGCCGGCGCATCGCCTGTTCGGCCAGGTCCTGGCGCATCAGCTCGCGCTCCATCCGTTCGATCCGGGTTGGTGATAGCGTCGATGACATCCTGGGCGGCCTGTCCAAGGCGCTGTCCGCCCCGGACGGCCCGGGCTGCGGCGTCGAGCGCGTCCCGGACCGGGCCGGGTTCGTCGGCAAGGATGATGAGCCGCTCGATGGCTTTCTGGGCGAGCTGTTCACGGCTGGTGTTTGCGTCGGTGTCGAGGACATTTCCGGCTCCCTCAATGCGTTCGCCCTCGCGCGACAGGCGGGCGAAGGTGGTCTTGTCGCGCTTCAGTTCCTTGTGGGCCGCGTCCAACACGCGCGCCCGCTCGTTGATCGCGGTTTCGCCCAAGTCAAAGCCCTCGCCGAACAGCGATCCCTGCGCCGCGTCAGCGCGCTTCTCCAACCCCATCCGGCGAATGTCGCGCACCATGCTTTCCGCCTGGAAGGCATTGGCGGGTTCGGCCTTGGCCAATGTCGCGATGGCAGCCGCCTGCAATTCCTCGTCGTCGGGCATGATACGCCCGACGATGGCGCCGTAATTCTGGGGGATCACGCCGTTGATCAGGGCCTGGAACGGGCCGGGCGACAGGCGCGACAGACCGTCAGCCTGAACGACAAAGCCACGCGAACGGTCGATCATATGGGCCAGTTCGGGGTGGTCGCGCAGGATCTTGGCGGCGTCCAGCGCGGTGCCGGTTTCGGCCTGGATATTCTTGACGGCAGCGAAGGCTCGCACTTCGGGCACGCCCCAGCCGTCGGCTTCGCGCAGAACGAACCCTTGCAGCTCGATCCCCTCGACACCCTCGGCCGTCAGGCGTTGCGCAAGGCCCAGCCGTTGATGGCCGTCCGCGATATAGCGTTCACCGTCCAGCCGCTCATGGATCATCACACCGATGGCGGCCGGCGGGTTCCATTCACGCACGTTGGCCAGGCGGTCGGTCACGCCCTTGTCGTCACCGCCTTCCTTGTACTGGTAGGCACTGGCATCGGTGCGAAGCTCACCGGGCCGGAACGAATAGATATCCGCCGATCGGGCATCATCGGTCAGGGGGCGATAGGTGCCACGCTGGGTCAGGATACCCATGAAGCGCGATGGCGACACCTGCGAGCTGTTGCCGTTGTGCCCCTCATAGGCGCTGGACCCGGCGCGGGGACGGGTAACAGGATGCTGCACAGCCTCGCGTGCCCAGTCGGGCACCGTCTCGACCCCGTGAGACGGCCCCCAGGCGCGCTCCTTGCCAACGTCGAAATGCAGCGCGGTGCGGTACACGCCGATACCACCAAACCCGGCTTCCCGGGCCTGTACGATCAGCTGCTGGCGTTCGGGAATACTCAGATCGCTGACATCGATGTCGAAGGCATTGCCGTGGATGTGCTGGCTTTGGTTCGCGCCGCCCACGTCTTCGTTGTGCTTGGGGTCGCGGTGGGCGCTGTTGATCTTGAACTTTCGCCCGGTGATCCCTTCCAGCGCGCGGTAGGCGCGGAACGCCTCGTCGCTCACGCCCCGGGCCGAAAACTCGTTGGTGCCGATGGTCTTCGTGCGGATCAGCGGCGCATCCGATGCCCGCACGCGGGGCAGGCCCGCCCATTCCAGTGCCAGGTTGTTGCCGAAGGTTTCGGCGCTGATCGTGCCTGCCAGGAAATCATCAAGGCCGCGCCGGCGCATCAGCGCGATCGCCAGGCGATCCTGCATTGCGGCGTCGAACAGCTCGCCCCCGGTCAACCCTTCGCTGCGCACCAGGTCGCGCAGGGTGTCTTCCATGATCTGATAGCCGCCGGCAGCTTCCGAGTTGTACTTGCCGTCGATGCGATCCTGCCAGTTCAAAACCTCGGCCACGGTCATCTGGGTCAGAGGCTTGGGGGGCAGGTCTTGGGGGGCGATGCCGCCATAGACCTGGTCATATCCCCCGGGGGCTTCGACACTGCGGATCAGGTCAAGGGTCTGACGGGTAACGCCGGGCTTGTTCTTGTCGCTGGACGGGGGCACCACATCGCCCGGCACAACCTGCACCGGCTCATCTGCCCGGACTGCGGTTTCCGCATCGTCCACGGTTTCAGCGTGGATATGGGCATCGGTGCCGTCCGGAGCGGTGTCGATGGTCGCTTCTTCACGGCCCAGAACCTTGGCGGCCGCGCGCTCTTCGGGGCTGGCGTCCTTGCGCTTTCCCCATGCCAGAAGCTCGCGATTGCGAACTCGGCCTGCCTTGGTAAGGGCATTGGCGCCCAGCTTCACACCGCGGATGCCGATGGGCAGCGCGCCACCGAAGGCCGCACCGAAGGTCAACTGGGCCACGGCGCTCGGACGCTCACGGCCCAGAAAGTCGGCCTGGGCATAGCGGGCGGGCAGGCTCAACGCCTCCGACCCGGCCCCCAGAGCGCCTTCGATCAAAACCTGTCGCGCCAATGTCCCGGCACCGGCGCCGAAGGGCAGGGTGACCACCCCTTCGACATCGGTGATCGCGGCGCCCGCGGCCCCGATGAACCCGGCAACGCCGCCCTGCCACGTCTTTACGGAACGGTTGTTCGACCGGCGTTCGGCATCGGCGCGTTCTTCGTTCAGCTCGTCGCGCACGCGGTCGGCGGATTGACGTTGCAGCTCGTCGAAAGAGGACGGGTAATTCGCAAACCGGCCCGGATCGAATTCGCGGATGATTTCCAGATCGTCGAAAAGCTTCTGGATCGCGGCGTTGTCACCGCCCTTGTCGATCGGAACATCGCCGACGTAGTTTCCGACTGACATGCCGCCATAGCCCATACGTGCGCGGTCCTCTCGGTCGCCCGCCTTGGCCTTCCATGCGTCAGGATCATCGGCAACGTCACCGGCAAGATCGCTCAGCGCCCGGGCGTTGGCCTCGGCGATGCGCCGCTGGCGCAACGCCCAGTAATTGCTGTCGATGGCCTCGGCCTGAAAATCGGCAGCGGCCACGCCCAGAAGGCCGGTTTCCGGCCCCTCGCTGGCCTCGGGGAGATCGTGAAACGCCAGCTCCGGGGGGTCGTCGAAGATCGTCGCCATCAGCGCCCCTCCTGAAGCTCAAGCAGCCTCTCAAGGGACAGACGCGCCTTGCCGTCGGGCATCGCGTCATCGGTCAGGTACCGCAGTTCACCGTTCTGGCGCTGGATCGACACCAGGTATTGGCCGCGTCCGATGTACTCAAGGGCAAGCCGCCCGGGATGTACGGACCCCGCCCTGCCAGTGAAAAGCTCGGGCAGGGGCTTTCCGCCCCACATCGGCGCCGCGCCCGAAACCGATGCCTTTACCCAGTCCTCGGGCTTGGCCTTCTCCAGCAAGGCTTCGGCGGTGGCGGCGTCCAGGGTGGCGGGCAAAAGGGTCTGGCGTCCGTTCACCATCTGGATGCCGCCATAGGTGCGCCCGTTCCGGGTGACCTGGCCGGCCGCCGCCTGCACTGCCTTCATGTAGGACCGGCGCCTTGCCTCGGGTTCGGCCTCGGGGTTGGCCATCTGGCCGGATACGGCGTAATAGGCATCGGCGGCTTCCAGCAGAAGTGGGAAGCGGTCGTGAAGACTGCGCGGGAACATCTCGGCCACGCTGGCGCGGACCGCATCGCGATCCACCTTCTTGACCTTGGCGCCCTGTCCTTCGGCCAACAGGCGCTGCCCGTTCAAAAGGGTGCGCGCCACCTCGACCTGGCCGGTCTGGGACACGAGGTTGCCTGCCAGCTCGAACACCGGATCCGACGCCCCGATCTCCGCAAGAACGGCCGGGGCGCGCGGGCCGAAGGTATTGACCAGGTTGTTGACCAGGGACAGCTTGGCATCGGCATTGTCGGCCTGGACGATGGCGGCCAGGCTGTCGCGTTCGTCGTTCGTGAAGTACCGGATCGGCGATGGCGGCAATCCGTCCATCACGTCCTCGGCAACCGCCTCGGCCGTGGAAATGCGATCTCGGACTGTCGCCCTGTCGTCGAAGTCCACAGGCCCCAGCGTCGTGATGCCGCGCTCTTTGGCGTGAGACAGCGGGTCGTTTTCCAGGCTCTTGATCGTATTGCTGCGCATGGCGCGCAGGCGTTCAAGGCGGGCGATATCGGCGGGGTCGTTGGTGGCGGTCTTTGCGATCTGCGCGATCTCGGCCGCCATCTGGGCGGGAGACAGGACAGCAAAGTTCCCGGCCACCTGCTGGGCTCGCAAGGTGGCGTTCAGACGTGCTTCGTCCGGGGTGCCTTTGACCTGTGCCTGAAGTTCGGCCAGGCCGGTATAGGGCCGACCGTTTTCAATGATTGCAATGGCGTCATCGACGGTTGCAGCTTGGGCTTTCTGTGCCGCCTTGGCTTCGACATCCAGCTGCTTTGCAGCCTGGGCATCGCGGCGGGAAATTTCCGCCTTGGCTCCGATTTGCAAGCGCTCTTTTGTGACGGGATCGATATTTGGAAAAGCGCCATCGTCAAGGCGCTCCAAGAACACATCAGGATCTTCGATCGACATACCAAGCGCGAGAGCAAAGTCGCTGTCAGTTGCCAACTTCTGCAACATTGCGTCGGCTTCTTCGGGTGTGTATGTGCCGTCTTCCACTGCGCTTGCCAGAAAGGCCGCAGCTTCGCTCATGATCGCCAGACGGCTATCTTCGTCCGGCGCATTTGCGCTTTCGTTAACGTAGGTGCGCAACGCGGCTTGGCCACTAACCCGGGAATGCTGACGCTCCAGCCCGTATTCCAGGCGGGCGAAGGCCTGTTTCTGGGGGGCCAGAGTTTCGCGCGCGTCCTGCATGTATCGTTCGCGCAGGTCGGGGGGCAGGGTTTCGGCAATGCTGGCGAAGGCCTGGTCGGCATCGGCCTGAAAGCGGTCGGACAGACCGTTGTAATCGGTGTCCTGCTGGTACCGGGTGTTCAGCTCGCCCAGGCGTTCGATGGTCTGGACCCGAGCTTCGCGCATCGCACCTTCGCGCCGGCGCTGCACCTTGGCCCCCTCGATCGCGACGAGGGTATTGCCGACGGTCGAAAGCGCGTCGCCAATGCCCGGCATGTCATGGCTGATCCGGGGTTGCTGAACCGGTGAGAATGGCGTCTGCGCTTCGGGAACGATCAATGCCATCGTCAGGCCCCCGCCAGGCCGGGCCAGAGGTCAAGCGACTGCGTCAGTGCCCGCGATCCGGTCTGGGCAATGCCGGTGATGAAACCCATCTTGCCCCGGTATTCGCTCAGCACCGCTTCGTTGCTTTGGGCCGTGGCGCGGCTGTCGGCGTTGAACCGTTGCGCGCTGCCCTCGACCGAAGTTTCGCGCCCGGCCCGTTCGCCCAGGTCAAGGGCTGTCGCGCTGTCGAGACGAACGCCACGGGCGGCCAACTGGCCGCGTTGGCGCGCCATCAACTGCTGCATCCGGGTGCGTGCCTTGGTTTCGTTGTAGCGCCCGATTTCCCGGGTTTGCTCGGCCTCGGCACGGGCCATGGCTGCGTTGGCCTTGCCGATGTTGCGCTGCTGGATCGCACCGGCGATACCACCCGCTGCCGAAAGTGCCACTGCTATGATCGGGGTGCACATATCAGCTATCCGTCACCATGAGGGTGGGCGTGCGGCTGACCAGCGTGAAGGGTGCGCCAGGATCGGGCGTGAATTTCAGCGCGGTCTGGTGGGACCAGCCCTTGTGGCCCCCGATTTCGACAACCCCGTCGCGCAGGCTTGGCAGGGCAAAGGCGCGCTCGTTGAAGATCGGCTGGGATGCCGTTTCACGGCGCTCACAGCTAGTGGTCTGGATGACCGAAAACCGGCCACCAACCGTTCGATGCACTCGCATTCCGGTGACGCGGTGGGTCCGTTTGCGCCCCTCATCGCCACCGTCCGGGGTCCCCATGACGATGTCGAGCGTTTCGATGTTCTGCAGATCCGTTGCATCCAGCCCGGTGATCGCGGATGTGACAGGATGGGGCAGAGTGACAGCACCTCCCGTGACGGTCAGTCTGGCAAAGGCGCCGCGTTCGGTCCAGGCGGTGACCGTCTCCCCCTCAAGGTGATCGAGGCCGGAAATTTCGGTGGTGGCAGTGCCCTGGTAGCGCACTGCGCAATACTGGAACCATGCATCCTGCAGATCCGGTTCAAGGCCGTCCAACTCGATGAATGGGTGCTTCATGCGCTCGATGAAGCGGCGGGTCTGACCGTTGATCTGGCGCCGGACGATCAGGTAAAGATCTTCGCTCAACCCGTCATCGCTCGGCAGCACTTCGATATCCTCGACAAACCCGCCTGCCAGATCGTGACGATGGAACCCGACAACCTTCTGGCCGGGCAGATAGGTCAGGCCGATCAGGGCGCCGTCGGTGCCGCGCGCCCAGACCACCGGTACCGGGTCTTCCTGGTAGACCAGGCGATCTGCGCCCCGGCCCAGAATATGGCGGGCGATCTGGGTCAGGTTCTCGCCGATGAACTTGCCGCTGTTCGGGTTGATCATCTGGGCGAACAGCTGGCGGCTGTTCTTGTGGAGAAAGACCGGCGCGCCATCGATGAGGATCGGTGGCACATCTGCGGCGCCGTGGGCCGTGTCGCTGGAAAACCGCGCTGTCTCGGCAGCAAAGGCGCGGTCTGCATCCGTGGCCGATCCGAAGAATTCATCGCCCGAGGTGAAGATGTGCAGCGTTTCACCTGCCGCCAGGATCGAACGGATTTCACCGGCGCGGGCGCGCGGGCTGGCCAGAATGTAGGAGAACCCGTCATCCTCCAGCCCGTTGTCGGTCATGTCCACCGTGCCGCCGATTACAGAGAACCACATGGTGCGCGGGTCCATGGGGGTGCCCCCATAGCAGTGGCGCTGCTGAAACGCTCCGATGGCGCGCGGCCATCCGCGCAGATCCGACCAGGCCGCTTCCGACCACCGGTAAGTCGGCCGTTCGGTCAGGCCATCGGGCAGCCGCTTGCGCACCTCGGCCGTGGCAGATCGCGGCCCCGCCACGGCGGTGATTTCGACAATACCGATGCCGTCGGTCACGAATTCGTAGACTGGGCCGCCCTTTTCCGTCAGCACCCGACCCTGAATGTGGACGGGTGGGTTGACACCGGTCTTGCGACCGCTTGCGGTGAAGCCGATCACCTCGATCGTCCAGCCGTCCGAAAAGCGGCGATTGCCGAAACGAACGGTTTCGCCCGCCGTCCAGTCGGGAACATTGCCACTGTTGTCGTTCGAGATGGCGCTCCAGATCACATCGGCATCTGCACTCACGTTCTCATCGACATCTACGGTGGGGGCCGTCGCGCCGGTGGTGCCGTTCTTGGCATCGAACCCGACGATCTCGTAAAGGTTGGGACCGTGGTAATACTGATCGCCGATCTCGGTTTCGGTGTTTCCGGTCCAGAAGGGCGTGGCGCTGCTGTCCGTCTCCTGAAGGCGGAACAGGCTGCCGACATGATCGGCCAGGAAGACATCGCCGGTCGCTGTCAGCGTAACTGTTCCAGTCGCCGCGCTGGCGCTGATTTCGATGCTTTGGTCCAGGTTGCGGGGGGCAAAAGGACCACCGACAAACGGCGTGTTTTCAATCGACCAATCATCGATGGCCATGCGGCTCAACCGTTGGGGGCGCAGGCCGCCACCGGTCAGGTAGATGCGATCCGACGATTGCAGGGATTGCAGGCTCTTTGCCTGCGTGGCGTTGTACGGGGTCGCGATGGAATAGGGCGCGCCGCCGTCCTGCACCAGGGCGCCGTTGCGCCAGAACCGCAACTGCCCGTTGGTCCATTCCAGCAACATCGCATCCTCGTCGCGGAAGACAAACCCCATCAATCGGCCGACACCGTTGTTGCGGGTTTCCCCGATCATCTCGGTTCCCGGGCAACGGGTGGTGGGGCCTTCGGGCAGGGGGATGAAACCGCGCAACCGGCGGACACCGTTGGCATAGCGTTCGAAGTCGGGGCGCCCGAACATCAGTTCGGACATTTCACCCGATGAGGCGGAGCGGGCCGGAGGCGATGCACGCACCATCAGATGCGCCCGCCGAAATGCGGGATCTCGATCGCGTCCACCCAGCCGCCGGTGGCATAGGCGCAGTCGTCGCTGCGTTCCATGCCTTCGATCTCGTCGGCGTCCTGCATGACCCGGCGCAACTCCTGCAGCATCACCTGCTGCCGGTTGACCGACCGTGCAAAGATCATGGAGAAATCCGCGGCGAGCAGGTACTCCAGCGCACTGGTAAAGATCGGCGAGAACAGAACCGGGTTCCGCTCATCCCAAGTATAGACGATCTGGGCGTTCGGCTCGGCGGCATAGATCAGCCGTTCCCGCGACCAGGACACCGGGCGCGTTCCGACCATGACATTGCGCACCCGCAACAGGTTGGGCGGCAGGGCATAGGCATAGGGCTGGTTCGCCGGAAAGGCGTTCGGCTGCGCGGCGACGCTGGCGATCCGGGCGCGCGCGAAATTCCAGTCGATCGCTTCAAGGATAACGCGGCGCCTGTGGTCATAGCGAAGGCGCCCTTCGCGGGCTTCGTCGCTGTCATCCTCCAGACTGTCGAAACTGTTCGCGCTTTCGGCCAGGCCAAGGGCCCGTTGCACGATCGCGGTTTCGCTTTCCGTCTGGAGGATCGGCATCGCCGCGCTCAGACGTGGTTGGCGAAGGACAGGTCGAATTCAAGCGTGCCGGCAGCGGTGGCATCGCCTTCGGTGAACACGATCAGGTCGATGGCATGGCCCGGATCGGCCGCCATGCCAAGCTGTTGCCAAAGCGGCTTGTTCCAGAGCGAGCCAAAGATGGTGATCGGCTTGTTGCCGGTCGCGCCGCCGGTGGCCTTGGCCACGTCCAGCAGCGCGTCGGTGTCGCCCTTCACGCCGATGACGGCCTGGGCAAAGCCCCAGGCGGTGGTCCTGATAGCGCTTTCCGGCAGCATGATGGCCGACGACGGCACCTGTGCCACCAGGTACTCCGACCCTTGCAGATCGGTGGCGGCGCAGGTGACGGTGCCCACCACGCGGTTGATCCGACCGTTGCGCGACGACGAATTCGGGCTGGTATAGCCGGCCTCGCCGGTGGTGCCGAAAATGGAAGACTTCTGTTTGACGATGGGCATGGCGCCCTCCTGTTGTTTTGTGCAAAGACCGCCCCGGTGGACGGGGCGGCGATCAGTGCTTGCAGGCGAAAGCCGCGATCAGATCAGTCGATCAGGCATTCGATCTCGACGACGCCGGTTTCATCCAGGCGGCGGCAATCGGCGTTGAAGCGGGCGCGCATGTAGAGTTCCATGTCGCGGCTGGGGTCGGGGAAAGCGTCGAAGTTCTGCTCTTCCCAGATGCCCAGCATGACGCAGGACTTCAGGTAGGCCGGCACGCGCTGAAGCAGATCGGAGCCTTCCGTCTTTGTCCCGAGGTTCTGGTACTCGATGAAGACGTGGTTCCAGACCTTCGTCAGCTTGCCGTCGCGGCTGAACTGCGGTCCGGCTTCGGCGCGATAGTCCTGGCTGGTCAGCTCGATCTCGTTGGACAGATCGTCGATCTGTTCGGCGGTGACGACGATGAAGATGTCCTCGCGGTCCAGATCGTGCTTGTGACCGGCAAACTTCTTGCGGCTGGCCTTCAGCTTGGCCAGGTTCAGGCCGGTGGCATCGGTGCCGCTGCCCGACTGCACGATCTTGTCGATGACCTGGGTCCCCGGAAAGGTGATCACCTGGCCGCCCAGCTTGCCCTCGTAGGCATCGCCGAAGATGCCTTCGAGGATCACATCCTCGTCCATGGCGCGTTTGCAATTGCCGCTGTGGTGCATCATCAGCGGCGACTGATAATCCGACATGCCCCGGAACTTGTCCTGGCTGTCGATGTATTCGCCGGATTTGAAGGGGGGCTGATACTTCAGCCAGCGGCGGCGCCGGTTGGCCGGGGTATCGACGTTCAGCGGCACGCGGCCTTCCGAACGGGTGGCCTTGCCGCTGTCGTAATACAGGACCGGCGCGGACTGTTCGCCTTCGCAGGCCTGCTCGCTCACGGTGGCGCGCAGCTTGCTTTCGTTGTGATCGGCCGCAAGACGCGCCTGATCCTTGAATTCCATTTTTTTCGTCTGGTCGAAGCGTTCAGCGTAGCTCATATGGCCCTCCCTCTGAACATGTTGATGATCATGTTCGGAGGACCCCCCGGCGAATGGACGCCGGACCCGACCTGGCCATATCGCTGGCGTTGGGCGTTCAGTCTTACCTGAAAGTAGCGGACCCCGGTTTCCCGAGACCCCCCGCATTGACCGAATCAATCCTTATTGCGAAATGGATTGTCAAGTGTTATCTCAACCGCACAGTGCTTTGCTGGTTTAAGCCTGTCCCCGGGAAACCGGTTTCTGCGCCCGTCGTGCCCCCCCGGCCTGCGGGCGCAGTCATGTTCAGTCGCTGTAGGTTGCGATGATCCGGTTCAACCCCTTCAGCTCCTTCTGCAGCGCGTCGTGGCGCGCCCGGTCACCGGTGCTGCGCGCCTTGGCCAGATCGCCGGTATGCTTGGCCATGATCTGTTCCTTGCGTTGCTGGGCATCGGCCAGTTGCAGGGCAGGGGCATCGCCGCCCTTCGGCACGGCCAGGGTGTCGTCGCCCAGCTTGCTGGCAAGGCCATGGAAGAATTTCAGCAGGGCCACGTCGCCCATGTCGGCTTCCATCTTCTGGGCCACCAGTTTCGCCGCCGCAGGTTCCATCTTCAGCTCGGCCGCCAGGGCCTGAAAACCGCGAATGGCCAGCTGCTGGTTGTTCTTCCAATCCGCGCCCCAGGCCTCTTTCAGCCCGGCATCCATCTTTGCTTCGGCCTCGGCCGCTTTCGATGCGCTGCTGGCGAAATCCTCGGCCATCTGTTTGGCGTAGAATTCGACGTTGGCCTGTACCACGGCAGGGGGCAGGCCCATGGCGTGGGCCTGCTCCTTGAACCGGCCCAACAGGGCGTCGTCGATCGGCATTCCTTCGGGCAGATCGTCGGGCAGCTTGATGTCGTAGCCTTCGGGCTTTTCCGGCACGCCCAGGCGCGATCCGTTTGCCTTCAGCCACTCGGCCACGTCCTGGCCTTCGCCGGGTGCGTCGATCAGGCTGGACGGATCGCGGCCCAGCCGCTTGGTGGCCGACACCTCGCCCTTCAGGGCGCGCTCCAATGCTTCTTCCACGGTGCCCTTGTGATAGCCCGCCTTGACCATGTGCTGTTTCAACGCCGGGTCGGACCATTCGCGCTTGTCGTACCAAGGGGCATCGTCCGACTTGGCCGGATCGTCCGCCGTCGACGGCGCAGGCGCGGGATCGGCGGCCTTCGGCGCGGGATCGCCCGCCGGGCCAGGCGCGCCAGGGGCGGGATCGCCGGCGGGGGTCGGTGCGGGGGCTGGATCACCACCGCCGGTTTCATCCTCGGGCCGGCGCAGGGGCAGGCGGGGGCGGGCCGGGTCAAGCATCATCATCGAATTCATCTTCAAAACTCTCCTGTCGGATTGCGTTCAACTCGCTGTGGGTGATTTCGGCACGGGCCAGAAGGGCCAGGGCCATGGATTTGCGGGCTGCGCGTTCGCGCAGCTCGTCGGCGTCGTAGATCCGCCCGGTGGCCGGATCGATGTCGCTTTCGAAAAGGTGGCCCAGGGTGCAAAGGTCGCGCACCAGATCCGGGTCGCGGGCCAGCTCGCGCCAACCGCGCGCGATGCGGATGGCGCGGGGCTTGCCGAAAAGGCGGGCGATGCCGGACAGGGTGGCAAGGCGGAGGGCCTGCATTTCACTTTCCTTTCAATAGAAGCGGCGCGCGGCTTCCGTTTTCGCCAACTCTACAACATCAGCGAATGTGTCTATTTCCGAAGCACCGCCCAGATCATTCCGCAGGTCGCGCAGTATCTGGCGCTGGATGATGGATAGCTTGGCTGTTTCCAGCGCCGCATCGATTGCTTCAATCGTGTCCTGCACAGAGTGAAAAGCTGGATGGGTCATCACGCCATCCCTCCCATCAGTTCTTGCAGCCCCGGCCCGGCGGCGGCTGCGTCCTTGGCGATCGACGCGCCCTGTTGGGCCACCGCCATCGCCTGTTCGGCCTGTTGCGCCTTGGCGCGCCCCTCGCGCAGGGCCTTGCGATCCTCGATCGACCGCAGCGCCCCGGCGGGAACACCCCGTGCCTCGGCCAGCACCTGAATGGCGCCATCCTCATCGACATTGTCCCAGACCGATTGCGGATCGGGATGTACCGCCGCCAGCTTGCTGGCATCCTCCAGCAGGCGCGACACGGCCACGCCCTCTTGCGCCTTCTGCGCCATCGCCGCGACCGAGGTGAAGCGCATTTCAAGCGGCTTGCCCTTCATTTCCTGTGGCGGGGGCGGGATCTGCCCGGCCCGCCACAGGATCGAAAACCGCCGTTCCAGCACTGGCGCCAGACCCTCGGTCTGCATCCGGCCCAGATAGGGGGCCTGAAGGCGCAGACGCTCTTCCATCCGCTCGATCACTTCCAGGTTGCCCAGCCCGGTGCGCCCCACCAGCGACAACAGGGCGGCGTGCCAGCCGTTCTCGACCTCTTCCTTGGTGGCACGCACCATGTCGATGGTGACCGGCAGGCCCTGGTGGGTGAAGATCGGGCGCACCAGCTGCTGGCCGGTGTAGCTGACCGCGCCGTGCAGAAACTTGCCGGGGGCAAGCTGGGCATCGCGGCGGCTGGCCTTGCTGCCCGTGGTGCCGATGGGCGGGCGGGCCGCCAGCGCGCCGGCCTGAAGGTTGTCGCGTTCCTGCGCCTGCAATTTCGTGCCCGACGCCAGGTTCAGATAGCCCAGCCCGCGCCCCCAGCTTTCCTGCCCGTCCACCATCCAGCGCGCGATGGCAAAGCTCTGCTCGGATTGCCCGCCCTGGCGGGTCACGGCGCGCCCTTCGACACAGACATGGGTGGACACATAGGGCTTGCCCTTCACGCCCAGCTTGCCCGGTGTGTAGGCGTCGTTCGGCTGCATCGCCTGAAGATAGCTGGTCTTCACGTCCCGCTTGCCCGCCACGGCTTTTTCGCGGATCGCCTCGGGCAGGTTCTCGGCGCCATAGAACCGGGCCGCCTGCACCGGGTCCAGCCGCCGCTCGACGATCAGCTCGTCGGAAATGCCCCAGGCATCGACGCCGAAGACTGCATCGGCAGGCGATACGCAGGTGTCGATGATCCGCCGGCCGCTGCGCGATTGCGGCGCCTCGTCGCTGACCATGATCCCGGTGCCCAGGATCACGTCGTCGGCGGTCCAGCTGACAGCCGATTGATAGAAGTTCGACACCGAGGGCCGGAAACTGGCCAGCATCCGGCGGGTGACGATGTCGTTCCAGGCGGCGACACTGTGGAACTGGTCAAGGTCATCATCACCGCTGGTGGCCTGAAACCACCGGTTGGCCGGGTTGCAAAGCGTGGAATACAGGCTGGCCGTCGCGTTGCTGGCCGACACCAGCGTGGTGGAATTGAACAGCTTGTGCAGGTTCCACTGATCGCGGCTTTCACCGCGGAACCCCTGGCGCTGCGGCTGATACAGCCGCGCGATCATGTCCAGCTCTTCGGCGCGCCGGTTGCGCTCGGTCTTCAGCTCTTCGAACCGGTCGATGATGTGGCGGGCGAGTGCGCTGTCCTGGCCGAACATCACGCACCCCCCATGGCATCGCCCACCAGCCCCAGGGGCGAGGTCAGGATGTCGGCGGCGCTGCCGCTGCGGGTGCGCCGCAACCGGCGCTCCAGCTCGCCTTCGCGCACGGCGGCGTCGCTGGCCGAACTGCCGATCCGCTGGACGGCGGGGGCTTCGATTTTGGGGGCAGAACACATGCTCAGATCTCCTCGCTTTTTTGGGCGCTTAGTTTGTTGTTCAGATTTGCCAGCATCAGATCCATTCTGGCGGCGGCCTCGGTCATATTGAGGTTTTCCAACACGCTCTCCGCGGTATCCCAGCCTTCGTCATCATCCGGCCACGGCCCCTGTGTGACTTCGACCGAGAAATCCAGATCACGTCGGATGCGAACCTGCGGGCCTTCCGGACCGCTTTCGAGTTCGGCCAGTATCTGGCGATCACCGACAACTTCGAGGCGAGCGAATTTATCCTTCATGGTTCAGGCTTCCATCTCTTGCTTGGCTGCGTTGTGGGTTTCGTCGATCTCTACGGAGATCGCCCCGTCTTCCAGCACTGTGAAGACAGTCGGCAGGCAATGATCGAAATGTGCCCAATCTTCTGGATGGATTCTTTGGGCGCCGGCACCGAGCCGTTCGATCAAGACTGCAATTACCAGCGATGCGTTCGGTAAATTTTGGTTGGCCACTGCGGTTCTCCTAGAAAATTGCAGGTTGATACTCGGGGGTCAGCCAGACAAAGGCGGTGAAATCCTCGCCATCCCGGCCCATGGCGCGGCGCTGGCCTTCGGAATGCGCACCGGCGCGCCGCAGGAACCGGTGTGCCCAGTGATAATTCGACAGGCTCAGCGCCTCGACACGGTGCAGCCCGTGATCGATCATCGCCGGGATCACGCGGGCCTGAATGCGATCGGCAATCTGGCGCGCGTGGCCAAGGGTCAGGTCATCGGTCGCGAACATGTGCGCCCCGCCGATGCCGGGCCCCGCCTGCACCACGCCGAAAAGGGCAACGGGATGGATCGACGACACGGGGCGCGCGATCTCGAACCACAGGTGCGCATGGCCGAGGCTGGCCAGGTCGCGGTAAAGGCTCCAGGGGTCATCATCGGCGCGCTGGCAGAAGATTTCCCGCTGATCCCAGCGCCGCATGTGGCGGCACAGGTGCAGAACCATGGGATCGGACCAGAGTTCGAAGGCGAGGGGCGCGCTCATGACCCGTGCCGCCTGCATTTTTCGTCACGCCGGGCATTGAGCTTGTCCAGATCGCGGCCAGCGGCCTGATACGCGACATCGAAATCGGCGCGCGACAAGCTGAACCGCTTCGACGAGACCACGCCGACGAACAGGGCGTGGCGGTTGCAGTTGCAAAAGCACGGTGCGAAATCGGCGAAGGGCGCCAGCGCAGACCGCGCCTCATCGCGTTCCCTGGTCAGCACCTCGACCTGACGTTCCAGCCGGTCCAGCTTGTCAACCATCGCGCGCGCGCGGTGCTGTGCCCGCTCAATTGCCCTGTCCGTTGCGCCCCAAAGACCAAACATCACCATCCCTCCATCGGATTGAAATCATACACCCCGTCATCGCCTCCGGTGTCGGGATCGTCCCATTCGTCGATCGGCGGGCCGCCGTTGTCGCCGATCAGGTCCGCCGTCTTCGGGCGGCCATCGGGCAGGCTTTCGCCCAGCATCATGTACCCGCCGGCATCGATCACATCGGCGGCGCGCACGCCCTTTTTCTTGGGGCGGCGGGTGCGGTTCTCGGATTTGTCGATTTCCTCGGCCCAGACGTAATCGTTCTCAAGCCCGCGCAGCAGCAGCTTGCAGCCGGGGTCGATCAGCAGGCCCTGGGTGCCGAAATGGTTCCACTGCATCGATGCGCGCCAGACCGCCAGGCGTGGTTCCACACGGTTGCCGCCCAGTTGCTGGGGCTGGATGTCCAGCTTGGCCGCTGCGCCCACCTGGCTCATCCAGGTCACGTCCTCCAGGCTTTCCTTGGCGTTGCCCGCCATGTCGCACCAGGCCTCTTCCACGCGGTACCCGGCAAACCGGGGGCTGTTCAGAAGATCGCGCAGGGCGGCGCCGAACTGGGGCGCGAAAGACCCGTTTTTGAAGCACAGCTCGGCGTAGATGCGCCACTGAAAGGGCGCGATGAACTGGCCGATCACCGCCGCGCCGAAATAGCCCTGGTCAAGTCCGATGCGCAGGCCGACACCGGGGATCAGGGGCAGGGTGGTGCGCGCCCGGTGCAGGTTGGGCTGATACATCGGGTGTTCGGCACTGCCCTTGAACACCGGGTCGCCCTGCCGGATGTATCCGATCCGGTTGTAGACCAGGCGTTCAACATCGTTGCCGCGCCCCTCGGCCGTCATCGCGGCGATCTGGAGCGGGTAATACTTGGTCCCGAGGTTTTGCAGGTTCTCGCAACCCGGTTCGCCGAACCCCGGTTGGCGGTAGAAGTTGATCTTCACGCCCTCGTCGGCCATCGACTTGCGGATCGTGGCCGCTTCGGCGTCCGCACCCTGCGCCTCGATCACCCGGACCGTCCAGTTGTCCTCATCGGGTGAGTTGTAGGACGCGCTCAGCTGGCCGTAGTTCCGCTGTGCCGGTTCGTACAGCTCGAAGTGCGACTTCGACGGGAAACGGTTGATCCGTCCAACGCCCTTGGTCATCACGGCCACCGGAACGGTGTCGGCCTCTTCCAGGGCAAGGTCGGTGGTCTGCACACCGCGGATATTGGCCTCGACCTCGGACACCGATGTGCCGAAAGCCATGAACTCGGCCGTGAACTCGACCCGGCCCCAGTCATCCTCGAATTCCAGGTAATGGGTCACGGGATCGCCCCGCCCACCGGACCACCGGCCCATCGCCTTGGGCATCACTTCCCACCAGCTGGGGATCGTCGTCGCCCAAAGCTGGCGATAGGTCTCGCGGGCGATCACCACCTTGTAGCGCCGGATTTCGTCCACCGTCGAACGGGGCATCTGGACCGCCCGGCGGAACCGGCTGCGCAGATGCGCGGTGGTCTTGCCAGATCCGACAGGCCCGCGTATGCCTATGATATCGGCGTCATCCCAGAAGAAGGCGTCGGCAACAGGGCCGGGGGGCTTCCACAAATCGACAGATGGCAACTCGGTTGCCTCGGTGATCCCCGAAACCGCCCCGAGTTCGGAAACGCGGCTGCCATCAATGGCGCGCGCCGCGTTTTCATCGGTCAGGGCATCGCGCAGTTCGAACAGGCTGGTCATGGGCACACACCCCCCACCCCGTTTGCGGTTCGCCAAAGTCGCGATTTTTTTTCAGGCGTGGTCAGGGCCGAAAAATCGGTACGGGGTCGGAACGACCGGCATCCGATCTGGGGCCGGGGGGGGACCCCCCGGGTGGTCGCGCCGCCGGGTCTCGGTCGCGACGACAGGGGGGGGGTGCCTTCGGCCAGGGCGGCACTGTCCGACGCGGGTTGATCTTCGATCAAGAGGCCAACCGATTTTTCACCCCATGTTTTCAATGGCTTAGATGTTCCGTCCGACGCGATCATTGATCCGCCTCGCCGTCGCTTTTGCTAACCTGTTGATTTGCAACGCTTTCGTCATTGGCACGCCCAGGCATCGGCGGTGGGCCGACACGCCGCCCACCAGCGGCCTGACCAGGCATCGGCGGTGCCATCTGGACGTTCATCACCGGCAGGTTCAGCTGCACGTCCGGCGTGACCTTGGCATGCCAGTAGGGCAGCACGTCGGCAGCCGCCTGGCGCATCACCTTGGCCACGTCCATCACGTCTTCGCCCAGGTGTTCGGCGATCTGCGCGGCATAGGCCAGCGGATGCAGGTCAGGCCGATCCATGCCCGCCAGCATCGCCAGCTGCTCGACCGGATCGCGGTAGCCCTTGGCGGCCATGAACGCCCGGACCTTGGTCTTCAGCTTGTTGCCCGACCCGGCAGGCCGCCCAGGACCGCTGCGCGTCTCGACCGGCACCACCTCGCCCTCATCGCCGAACATGTCCAGCTGCGCGCCACCCTCCAGCAGGTTGCCCGCCGCCATTTTCCGCAGCTCGCGCTTGTCCGGCTTCTCATCCGACATAATAAAAACCCATTATTTTATTGGTTTTCAGTCGGTTAAGAGGATCGCGGGGACAGGCCACAACGGTCATTCCGGCCAATACGGCAACCGTTGTGGGCACCGTTGTGCCTTTTATATCTTTCTTTTCAATAGGATAGATAAGGTCACAACGGTCACAACGGCACAACGGCACACTGACCCCATGCGCGCGCCCGCGCGCACACACATACGAGGGAATTGCCTTTTGCCGTTGTGGCGTTGTGGGTAGGGCATAAGCCCCTGATCGGAAACGATTAAAAGGCACAACGGTGCCCACAACGCCCCCACAACGCCGTTGTGACCCGAACCCGTGGTCAAAATCGGTGTCGCCACGCGAATATTGGCCGAAAACAGGGTCCGGGGCGAGGACAAAAAAAGGTTGCGGCGCAATGGGTTGCGCGGATCGATCCGGCATGGCTTTACTCGAAGTCCCTCATGTCGTCTGGAAATGCGGACGCGCCTTCCGGCGCGACAGTTCTTGTTGCCGGAAAGGCGACGAGGCCGGCGATGTTCTTGACCGGCACATAGACACCGCGCGTTCTCTGCCCCGCCAGGGTCAGGGGCGAGGCCACCGGTGTGGCGCCAGGCAGACGCCGCGCGTCCTGTTTCCACACGCCCTCGGCCCACATCGACCCCTCGAACAGCTGGCACAGGTTCGGGATCCGGTTGTTGGGGATGAACAGCTCGGCGTTCTCTGCCCTGTGGCGCACCCGCAGCCCGTACTTGGCCAGCGCCTCGTTGGCCCTGTCCGGCTTCTCTTCCTTCATGAGGTTGTCGAGCAACCCTGAAGGCGCGCCAGGCAGCTGCGCGGCCACCATGATCCACTGCGCGACGGTGAACTGTTCGCCGCGCCGGTGGATGTCCATGGGCTGGCCCAGCAACCAGGTCATCATGTCCTCGGCCGTCGAACCTACCTCGACACCCTCACTGTCTAGGGCATCGCGCAGCTTCTCGGCCCAGGCGGTCAGAAGATCCTGCGACGGCATGGTCTCGCGCAGCACCATGTCAGCCAGGGCAAGGGGCGTGGCATAGGTATCGGCCCCGCGCTGGTTCTGGCCTGTCTCCGACAGCGCGGCCTTCCACAGCTCAAGCCGCTGCTGCCAGGCGGGCCAGCGGTCCATCAGCAGACGACGCAGGCCAGCGCCCAGGGCGCGCAGCTTGCGCGGATCGAGCGGCGGCGCCTTGGCCGCGTGCTCCAGCGGATCGAGGTCCAGGACAACCAGGCGCGACCGGTCCTGCGCCTTCAGGGGCGGGATGTTGATCGAGCTGAACAGGAATGCCGAAAACACATTCGACTGGCTGCCCTTCTGATCCGACGATCCGCGAAAGGCCTGGTCGCCCGAGGCGGCAATCCGCGCCAGCTTGATGATGTTCTTGGCCTTGGCGTCGCGCGGATCGTCTTCGGGCTCCAGCTCATCCAGGGCCACCGGGATGCAGGAATGGCCCAAGGCCGATCGGATGCCTGCTTCGGTGGCGTCGCTGGATTTCTTCAGGCCCTCACGCCCGCCCAGCAGGTAAAGCACCGCCTTTTGCAGGGTGGATTTACCCGTACCGGCCGCGCCGGTCATCCAGGTGCCGTTGCGCCAGTCCAGCGCACCGCCCATCACCATCACACACAGGCAGCCCAAAAGCAGCATGGGGTCGATCTCGGACCGCCGCCAGTTCCAGGCGCCGAACAGTTCAAGAACCGCCGTGGCAGGATTGATCCGGCCCAGTTGCTCGGCCGGGCGGGGGATGCTGACATCGGCGGCATAGATGTGGCCTTGGTGAAAGCCGGGCGGGCGCCACTCACCACCGATCAGCACCTGGTTGCCCGCGTGATAGACCAGCTTGCCGTCGTCATCGACCCAGCAACCCGCGCCGCGCACCTTGTTGGTGGGTGACCAGACACCCATGCGGTCACAGGCCGCGATCATCGCAGCGCTGCAGGCGCCCTGGTCAAACTTGTCTTTCTTCGGCACGACGATGCCGTCCTCGTTCTTGTAGAACTGGGGAAAGGCCCGAGCCAGCACGGCAATGCGCCCGCCGAAGACGTGCAGCATCTTCTGGGCCGTGTGGTTGTCGATCCCCCGCAATTGGCCCTGCACATCAAGGTAAAAGCTGACCTCGCCGAACACGCCCAGGGGGGTGACCGGACAGCCGGGAAATATCTCGACCCGTTCCTTCTCGGGTTCCGGGGGCAAGGTGCCCAGATCGTCGTCGGGTCCCTCGTCGTCATCGGGGGGAACCTCGGGCGCGTTCAGAAGCTGATCGCGAAGGGATTGCTCAACCTGGTTCATGACGACGATAGCGCGGTCGAAAGTTTGAGTATCGCCCGCCGCGATGCCCGTTGAAGATTGAATTGCGGCGACCAGGCGGCGTCGCTAGCCGCCGCATAAACGTCGCGGTGAACCTGAGTAACACCGAACCCCATTGCCGCCTTCATCGCCCCGATCCGCGCGGCGACTGCCGGGTCCATCTCCCCGCTCATCGCGCCCGCGCCTTCAATGTCTTCACGGTGTCGGCGATGGCCCCCACCACGGTGCGGTTGGGGCAAAGGGCGTGCCAACGGTCGATGGCATCCTGCGGTTCGATGTCCAGCAGCTGCGCCGCATTGCCCGGCTTCATGCCGCTGCCGATCAGCTCGGCCAGCTCAAGGTCGCGGGCCTGTGTCCAGAACCGGGTGTTGCCCAGCTTGTCGAGGTGCTGCCAGACGTTCACCGAAACATTGGCAGGGATCTCGCTCAGCCTGCGGGCAGCGTCCGCCTTGCGGGCATCGACCAGGCGGGTGACGACATGGTGAAACCCCTGCGCCCGCCGGCCCAGGGCAGCGGCGATTTCGCCGTTGCTGGCGCGGGCGTCGTGCATTTTCAGGATCTGGGTTTCCTCGGCCGGCGAATAGGGCGCGGCGGCCGGGGTCAACTCGGGGGGCGGGGGGGCATCCCCGCCTGCCTTCGGCGATGGGGATGCGTCGCCGCCCGCCTCCGGCAACGCGGATGCGACGGGTTCCGGCCCGCCGTCATCGGGGCCTGCGCCATCGGCAACCGCTGCGGCGCCCATGGCGGGCGGGCCCGCTGGTATATCGTCCTGTTCCGGCGCGGGGTCCGGGGGGGCTGTATCCGCCGGCGCGCCGGCCGGTCCTGGTGCGGGGCCCGGCTCGGGGGCCGGAACAGGATCTGCGGAGCGGGTGGCCACAAGGGGCACCGACCGCTGGAACGTCTCACGCTGCGAAGTGGCGGCCGTCGATGCCGGCACGGTGGCGCCGGTTTTAAACCAGACATCCACCGACAAGCCCAAGCTGCCATTGCGCACCGACACGTCAAAATCCTCATAAGCACAGACACTGGCAACGAACTTGCGCGCCAGATCCATCACCTGACACTCGCGATCCGCGCTCTTGGCACGCTCATCGGCCTCGGTCCAAAGACGCTCGATCTCGCGTTTTGCCCGGTCGTTTGCGCTCAAATCACTGTCCATCGTCCCCATCCTTCTGTGTGGTCACGCCCATCAGGGCATCGTTCAGATCCTTGCCGCCCATGCTGTTCTGCCAGACGGCAACCCGGCGGCCCTGCTTCTGGTACTGGCTGACCGCGTGTTTCAGCGCGGCCTGTTGTTCGGGGCCGGGGTCGCGATCGGCGATCAGCGTCACCTTGGCCACGTTGCGAGGCAGCTTGACGCCCCCCATGTTGCCCAGCGATATCGCGGCCAGCACCCGCGCCTCGGGCAGCAGGATGGCGCAGCTCAGCGCGTCCTCGATGCCCTCGGAAATGAACACATGGCTGCCCGCCGGGCACTTGTTCAGCGGGGCGCCCTTGCCGCCCTGGGGGCCGATGCCGCTGCGCAAGCGGATCGATGCACCGCCGAATGGCCCCAGGGCCTTGCGCGGCTGGGGCAGGGGCGCCTTGCCCCACTTGCCGTCGGCCCCCAGCGCCAACCAGGTGCGGTGAACGGCAACCGTTTCGCCGCTGATCGACGAAACGGCGGCAACCATGGCGGGGCCTTCGCCCTCGAAACATTCGCCCGTCTCGGTGTCGATCTGCTTGAAATAGCACTTGGGCTGATACCGCAGGGCGCGGGGCTGCGATCCCAGCGCTGCCAGGTCAATCGCCCGGCTGTCGCGCAGATAGGCCTGAACGGGCGTGCCGGCGATCCGTTCCCGCGCGCTCAGGTAGATGCCCAGGGCCTGATCCTTGCGTCGCGCCAGATCCTCGGCCGCGCGGCGTTCAGCCTCTTGCGCCCGCGCGGCACTGGCGGCCATCGCCTTTTCGCGGCGCGCCCGGTCGGCCGGGGTTTCGTTGACCAGCCCCAGGAACTGGCGCGCCTCGCGCAGGGCATCGGCAGGCGACAGGCCCATGGCCAGCTGGATCAGGTCCAGCAGATCACCGCCATGGCCGGTTGCGGCGTCCTTCCAATGGCCCTGCCACTTGCCGGGTTTCAGCGTCACCCAGAACGATCCGACCGACCGATCGGCGCGCCCCGGGTTCAACGTGAAGTAAAGCCCCTTGTCCTCGTATGATCCCTTGGCCGGCGGCGCATAGTGATAGGCCACGCGATGAACCTGATCGTTCAGCATGGCCTTGATGTCGGCTAGGGAATGAAGATGGGGGCGGTCGGTCATGTCAGGCTAGGGCACGATCTGCCAGTCGTCGGCCAACATGTCCGTCTGCGAGGCAAGCCAGCCGATAACCAGCGATCCGTCGGCCGCGCGCATGTCGATATGGGGCAGCAGCTCGATTTCCGCTTCGAGATCGCCCAGTTCGTCCGCGCGCTTGGCCGCGACATGACCGCATCTTGCGTGTCGTGCCTCGACCACCGATCCGGGTGTCAGCGCGATCCACATGCCCTTCCCGTTCCAGCCTGCCCGCGCGACCTTTGCCCCGTCCTTCATGGCGGCGATGGCGTGACCAAAACTCATGGCTGTTGCGGGCTGATAGGCACGGGCAAATACATCGGCGGGCGACCAGCTGATGTAACCGTCATGATCGGGATGGTTTTTCGCGCCGCCGTCCAGGTACTCGACAAGGAAACCGGGGTCCAACCCTTCTTCGTCGCCGGGCAGGTCCCAGCCGCGATAATCGTTGTATTCCTGGCGCGTCATCGCCAGTGCGAAGATCGCCTTGGTGCCGTAGTAGAGCTTCGTCATCGTTTCGCCTTTCACGCTTGGTTGAAAATCACACCACCGCCGCACCCGGCCCGACAGGCACGGTGCCCGCGATCGGCAGCACGCCGTTGTCCTCCAGAACGCCGATCATCTTGCAGAACCGGGCTTCGCGCTCCCGGATCACATGGCGGCACAGCGGATCGAACAGCACGGCATCTGGCGCGGCGCGACCGATCGGCAGGCGCTCGACCTGGCGCATTGTGTCGACGACATAGGGGTCGCGACCGTCCAGCGCGGCCGCCACGCGACGGCACTGCCACAGCCAGTCGTGCTTGCTGCGCCCCGGGCGCGAACGCTCAAGGGCCAACAAAACCATGCATTCATCAAACAGCGCGCGCAGCTGGCGCACATCGACGCTGACGGGCATCGCGGGATGGTCGATGACATCGCTCATCGCTTCACGTCCTCTTGTCGGTTTGGAAAAGACGGGGCGCACTGCGCCGCGACAGGCGCCCCGCCGAGGCCCGCGCGTTCCATCGCGGCCTCTCTCGCAGCGCAGGGTGAGCACCCGCGCCGGATGGAATGGAAAAGGGCGGCCCTGGCAGACAGACCAGGGCCGCAAGTGGCCGGGAGGGAGGTAAAGCATCCCGGCAGGCAGCGTTCCGGGCAGCAGTGACCCCGGAACACAGGCGACTTTATGCGACGTGCGATCCGGCTCGCGCGTCGGCGATGCGCTGGCGCTCCATGGCCTCGCGCGCGCAGAGTTCCATGATCAGGGCCGCGTTCAGCTCCAAAAGCGCGTCCAGATCCAGCTGCGTCGCATGTATGGAAAGGTGGGTTGCAAGTTCGACTGGCGATTTCCCGCTGCGCAGGGCAGAGTTCAAAAATGCCGATTGACGGGGGATAGACATGGCGACCACCTATTTTAACTGTCCGCGCTGCGGAACGAAGAAGACGGGAGTAACGATGGTTGCGTCGTATCCGCACAGCACCTGGACACACGCTTTCAGCGTCGTTGCGGTCTGCCACTCCTGCAAAGACCCGTTCCTCATCGACACGATCTGGGCGGGAGGAAAAAGACCCGACACGCTCAACGGCGATGCGTTCCACGAGGCAACGATGATCAACGATGTCTGGCCCGCCTACGAGGCCCCCGCGATGATCGAATTCCTGCCCAAGGATGTGGCAAAGGCGTTCATCGAAGGCGAAGAGACCTTGGCCAACAACCACCTCAGTTCGGCCGCCGTCGCCTATCGCAAGGCCATCGAGCGAACCTTGAAAGAACAGCATGTCGAGGCCAAGGGCGTTCTCAACACCCGCATTCGCGCCCTTGAAAAGCAGAATGCACTGCCAAAGGTCCTGATCGATTTGCTCGACACCATTCGTTTCCTTGGGAACGATGGCGCTCACGATGACGATCCGACAAAGGCAGATGTGATCGCGGGCCGCGATTTCACGCGGCTGTTTCTGACCTACACCTACGAACTGCCCGCCCGCGTCGAAGCCGCCCTGGCTGGCCGGAAATAACCGACCCGTCATTCCGCGGCCTCGGGGGTGCGGACCGTGGCGAGGCGCGCTGCTACCTTGGCGCGATCGGCACCGAAAATCAGGTCGCGGGCCTTCAGCGGGATGCCGTGTTTTTCGGCATGGGCCAGCAGGGCACGGTTCACGCTGGGCGGCATGTCGCCCGGCGCGCGCCATTCCGACCCGCGCCGCCAGGCGTAGGCCGCTTTGTCATTGCGACCCGCGATCAGGCCCAGCTGAGGCAGCGGGCCGATCAGGAATTCACAGACTTCCAATGGTGTGAGGTGGCTACTCATGACGCTAGATATAGCGTGAGGTTTCGTGCGGTTGTCAATCTCAAATGTTCAAATATCTCACTTAAAGGTGAGGTCAGTGGTAGCTACTTGTGACCAATGGATATGGAATGGTTTAAGGCAGCCCTGCGACGCGCGGGCCTCACACACAACGACGTGGCCGAAGCGATCGGTCGCGATCGTGCGGTCGTGTCCAGGATCATGAACGGCAAGCAGGAAATGAAGCCCGCTCAAGCCGAGGCGATTGCAACCCTGCTGGACATCCCGCTGCCCGAGGTGCTGAACGCCGCCGGATTGTTCAGCGAGGCAGCGGTCCCCAAGAAAGCGCCTGGGTTTGCCGAGCCCGATGTCGTTCCGTTTGCCTCATCCGAAAGCGTGCGCGGCCCGCAAGAAGCCATCATTGCCGCAATGAAGGCTGACCGACCGGGCATCGATGTTTGGCGCGTCGCCTCGGGCGCAATGTCCTTAGCGGGGTTCATCAAAGACGACTTCATGTTGGTCGATTGTCGCGATGTGACCCGCTTTTCTGACGGGGATGTCGTTATCGCGCAGGCTTATGACTGGCATCATGGTACGGCAGTGACCCTTCTGAGGCGGTTCAAGCCGCCTTACCTGATTTCACATTCGATCGAAGCGCGCGATCAGACCGTTCATGTGGTCGACGACCGCGAAGTTGCGATCAAAGGCAAGGTTTTGGCGAGCTGGAGAATTTGAATGATCATGTATCAAGAACAGCGATTTCAAGTCACCAACGGAATCCTTCGTGGGCTTAGGGTTGTGGACATGAGGACGGGAAACATTCTGAAGCCCTCGCCCACTATTGCCCAGCATGTGCTGACAACCTGGAGAGAATTGCAGCGCTATCGGTTTACGTCGAAAACTGCAAAAAGATGTGGGGAATACGTGCTTTTTGCCGACTTTGGTTCTTGGATGATCAATCCATCTGCGGGTGACCCCAAGTTTCTGTTTCTCCCCCTTCACGAGCGGGTTGAGCGATACGGCCAGTTGGGCAATGAAGCGGCGGCTGGCCTTTAGTTGGTCACATATCTCACCCTAACGTGAGAAAAATGATCCTTTTTAGTTGACAGTGTGAGGTAGCTACTCCTAACTCTTGTGTGTAACCAGCACAGGAGCTTGGCCTCATGCCCCCGATCACCACTGCCAACCCCGAACATGGGTTCAACGGCGTCATCCGCCGCGCCGTGTTCGATCTTTTCGGCGATCAGCCCGAAATCCCCGAAGCCGAACAGGCACGCCGGTTCGATCTGGCCGCCCGCTATGTCATGCGTGAACGCGACGTGACGGCGATCCGCGCCCGCGATTGGCTCGACGGGCCGGAAGGGCGCTGGCACGGCGAACGGGTCTATGACCTGATGCACGAAGGCATGCCCTTCGACATGGCCCTGCTGTGCAGCTTTTCGCGCCACCGCTTTCAGGGGCTTTCGCTGGAGCGCGCGGCATGATGGCCATTGCCGCACCCAACCCCGCCCAGACCGACAGCCTGCTGGCGCAACGGATCCGACACATCATGGATCTGTGCAACATGTCGGCCCGCGATCTTGCCGATGCCTCGGGCCTGCCTTTTGGCCAGGTCATCGACATCATCCAGGGCCACACGCCCGTCACCCTGGCGCAAAGCCTCGCCATTTCCCGCGCCACCGGCCACCACATCATGGCCTTCATCGACGGGATCGACGGCACACCCGCCTTTATCCACCCCTCGCTCATGGACCGTGAAGCGGGCGATCTTGCCCTGCGGCTCATGCGCCTTCCCAAAGTCGGCCGCGCCATGGCGCTGGCCCTTGCCGAAAAGGAAACGTCATGCCGTTGAACCCCGCCAATTCCCGCCACGCCCCCGCGCCAATCTCGGATGGCTTCCTGCGCTGCCTGCGCGATGCCACCTATGATCTGCGCCGTGGCGACACTCTTTCGGCCACCGAGGCCGAAGCCCTCCTTCACCACATGCCCGGTCTGCTCGACGAGCTGGTGGAGCGGCGCGCAGCGATGGCCCGACCGACCACGGTCGTGGCCTTCGCCGCGCCAGCCCTCGTCGACGGGGGGGATGCGGCATGAGCGATTACCATTTCCAAACCGGCATCCTGCGCAGCCAGATGGCGGATGCGTTGAGCGACAATGCGGAGCAGTTCGTGTTCGTCGTGACCAACGCCTTCTGCAATGTCGATATGGATTACGCCATCGACGAAGGCCACTTGGGCGACGAGGCCGAAACGGGGAAGGCGGTCGCCAACCTGCGCAGGCTGGCCGACGCTCTTGAGGCGGGGGGTGTTTCCTGATGATTGCCTTCACCGCCACCATCGACGAATGCTGCACCCGGCGGATCACCCTCGTGGCCCATGACCGCCCCTCGGCCGAGCGTGCCCTGCGCCGCCGGTTGCAGGGGCGCAACTACAAGATGCTGGATCTTGACGTGGCCGGGGCGGGCACCGGACCCGACGCCCGGGCCGAAGTTCTGGCGCACCTGTGTTCCGCGCCGTTCCTGCCGCTAGACGGCCACGAGGCGACGGTCATCGACTGGCTGATCGCGATGGCCAAGGTGGCAGGCTCTGCCGAAGACCTAGCCCACCAAAATGCGGCGATGGCCCATGCGGGCATTCGCTATCGGCCCGACGGCATCGCCGTGGCCACCAGCGCCGTGATCCCATTCCTGGCCGATGTCTTTATCGGTACCGCCTGGAGCAATGGCGGCTGGGGCAGGGTGATCAGCGCACAGCCCGGCGCAATCCGTCGCAACATGACCTTCGCAGGACAGCGCGCCCGTGCCGTCGTCCTGCCCCATGCCGCCTTCCCGGCCCTCGCCAACAGGAGTGCAACCGATGTCGCAGTCGTCTTCCGCAGCCACCGCCAGCACGCAGGATAAACCGGCCCCCCTGTGGATCGGCGCCCGCGAAATCGCAGGCCTGCTCGACATGTCCGTGGGGGCGTTCAACCGCAACGCCCCCCGCCTGATCGAGGATGAAGGCTTCCCCTGTCCGTCGCCGCACCGCCTGCGCCCCGTCACCTGGCGGCGCTCGGCCGTGCTGCAATGGATCGCCACCCAGGGCTATGCCAGGGCCGACACCGACGCCGCGCCGGCGCGCCCGGGCTCCAGTGCCGGGGCCGGCGCCACCGTGCATCTGCTGCGCCTTGCCAGCGGGGGCGCGTGATGGACGACAAGCGCGATTTCCTGGGCGTCTGGGGGCGCCGCCCTGCGCCGCGCCGGCCGCTGGCGCTCTACGTATCGGCCGCCATCGCCATCGTGGCGCTGGCCACCTATCTGTTGGTGCGGCCGTGACCGACCGAAAGCCCCCGATCGCCAAACCGGCAGCGGGATTGCGCCAGCGTTGGCGCGCCCGCACTGCCGACTGGCGCATCTGGTGGGAACCCACGGCCGCGCAACGCAGACTGGGCCTGAAAGTGGTCGAACTCGACGGCAACCGCCTGACCTGGTCGAACCGCAAGGCGGCCGAACTGACCCGCGAAGCCGACAAGTTGGGGGGCAAGGGCAAGGCATCGAAGCCGACCCGCCTGCAGGCGGCCGCGCGCGGTTCGATCGACGCGGTCTGCTCGATGTATCTCGACCCGAAAAACCGCCTGTTTCACAAGAATTCCGAGGCGCACAAAAAGAACCTGCGCTATGACATCACGCGCATTCTGAAAGTCTGGGGCGGCACACCGGTGCGCGCTTTGACCAAGCCCGTGATCTATACCTGGTATGAAAGCCTGCTGGCCGACCTGGGCGCGCGCGGTGCGCAGCGGCTGATCGTTTCGCTCAGCGCCGTGCTGACCTATGCCGAACTGAAAGGGCTGATCGAATACAACCCGGCGCAGAAGATCCGCATGGAAAGCCCGGCCGCCCGCAACCGCCTGGTCAGCTGGGCAGAGTTCGAGGCGCTGGAACGTGCCGCCGATCAGCTGGCGCTGCCCTCGCTGCGCCTGACGATGGCGCTGTCGATGTTCATGGGCCAGCGCGTGACCGACTGCATCGTCAACGCCACGGCCGGGGCCTTCGGCCAGCACCAGTTCGAAACCGGCCACGCATTGGCCTGGACGCTCAAGCGGTCGAAAGACCGGAAGAACAAGATATCCCGCCTCATGGTGCATCCCGAAGTCGCGCCGCTCGTGATGGCCGCCATCCATCGCATCCGTGCCGGGGATTTCCCCTGCCACCAGATCGACCCCGAAGCGCCCCTTGTCGTGGCTGACAGGACCGGCGCACCGATGACCAAGGACCGCCACGAAAAACTGTTCCGCCAGGTCCGCGACCTTGCGGCAAAATCGGTGCCCAGCGTCGCCGGCGTTCCCGGCAAGCTTCAGCCGGTTCAGTTCCGCGACCTGCGCCGCACCTTTTCGGACAACGCCCGTCATGCCGGCATCGCCAGCGACGATGTGGACGATGCCCTGGGCAATACCGCTGGCACCGACGCCAGCCTGCGCCAGGTCTACATGCCCGGGTCTGACCAGCTGGCCGCCAGCGCCATCAGCGCGGTGCAGAGGCCGCAAGAGAAGAAGCGACGGGCATGAGGCTCTGTAACTTGTGTCTGAAACGTTAGGTGAACACCTCAAAGGTGGCGCAGGGCGCGTCACAGAGGGCTTTCTTCGGCGCTAAGTAGGGGGGTGGCCACTCCCCACTATGTCACTGTACGGTTGTATTTGGTGCGCAATTCGGGGGGTTGACATATTTCCGCTTGCTCGAATCGGCTCCGCCCCCTAATACGAAAAAACCACGGCCTCTTGCAGGAGGTCCGTGGTTAATTCAAACGCCGTTGCAGGGCGACTGACACTCTAAACACCGGTAGAGATACTGGAGAATTTCCACGTCAGTCAACCCTGTTTCGGCCAACTATGAGGCCAGAATATGAGCGACGACCACAGAAGACCGAGCAGGAAACTCAGTGAAGAAGATCGAAAGGTCATCTTGGAACGCTTGAAGCGAGGCGAGTTTCAGAACCGGATTGCAGCGGACTATGACGTGAACCCGGGCAGGATCAGTGAGATAAAAAACGATGGGTCTGGTTCTGAACCCAACCTGTTCGATCTGATCTGAACGAAAAGGGGGCTTCGGCCCCCTTTTTTTGTCCGTCAGTCCAACTCGATTGATCGGACAGATTTCAACCTATTGATTCCATTGAGTGCAATCCAACGCCGAGAATTCAGCAACTCATTGAAAAAGCACAATCCTGTCGTGATTGTGGATCAAGAGGTCCCTGGTTCGAGACCAGGAGGTGGTACCATCCCTTTCTTTTCAGCCTATGCCGCCCGTGCCAGTTCAAGCGTGCGGGCATAGTCCGGGTGCATCTCATAGGCGATGTCCTCGACGACGAAGGCTTCGATTCGCCGAAGGGTTTCGGGCGACAGATCCTCGGGGCGGAATTTCGGCCCGCCGGTCTGAAGGCGCGGCGGTGCGGGTTGCGGGGCGAAGCGGTGTGACAGGTGGCGGGTGAAGGCCGAAAGGTCTTCGGTGCGGAACACATGGTGAAAATGATCCGGGTCGTTGCCCAGGTGGCGGTTCTGCCGTGCCGTGTGATGGGCGATCCAGCGTGAGACGCGGCGGTATTCGTCGATGTGATCGACAAAGGTGTCGATATCGGGGTCGGGGGCCAGGCCGTGTTGGCGCAATTTGCGGCCCACGGCCTTCTCGCTCAGCTCGCGGTAATGCAGCACGCGGTTGGAATAGGCCGACAGGAACCTGCGCACCGGGTCACGCAGAATGGCGATCCGTTCGAATCCCTCAAGCGCGCCATGGTCGACATTGCTGAACTTGGTGTTGCGGCAGATGGAATTCTCATCCATCTCGCGCCCCTCCACCCGGTAGGGGCGGAAGGGAAAACCGTTCTCGGCCCGGAACATGGCGGCGCGAATCGTGGTGCCGGCGCCCTTGGGCGAAAAGAACACGGCAATCTTCCGGTCCGGGATGACATAGGGCATGGGGCTGGCTCCGGTTCAGGGTATTATCTCTGAAACGAAGTTAATCAGGTGAATTTGGCGTGAATGTGACCGGTTCGGGCGTGAATGCGCCCTATCTCAGTCGATCGCGATCCTTTGGCGCAGGGTCTTGCCCTCGGGATCGAAAATCAGGATCTCGCCCTCTTTCGTCACCACGGCCAGCCAATCGGGCCCGCGGGTAAAGGCGGTGGCCCGGGTGCCGTCGGGCAGGGCGATGGCATCGGGCAGGGCCAGCACCGGCACAGGTTCGGGGAAGCGGGTGACAAACAGCCAGATCAGGATTATCAGACCCGCCAGCATCGTGGCGGTCAGGCCGGTCACCAGAATGCGCAGGAACCGCAGCATCCGCTGCTGTTCGGGATCAAGCGGAGTGTCGTCCATGTCTGAAACATCCTTGAAGGTCGTGATTTCGGACGCGCCGCCCGCCCGCCTTGATAAGGCACTGGCGCTGGACGTGCCAGAGGCGGCGCATCTTTCGCGTTCGCGCCTTGCCCGGTTGATCGCCGAGGGCGCGGTACGGCTGAACGGTGCGGTGGTGCAGGATCAGAAGGCGCGGGTCGCGGCGGGCGATCTGGTCGAGATTACGGTGCCCGTGGCCGAGGACAGCCACATCGCGCCCGAAGACATCGCCCTGACCATCGTGCATGAAGACGACGATCTGATCGTGATCGACAAGCCGGCCGGCATGGTGGTGCATCCGGCACCCGGCTCGCCCTCGGGGACGCTGGTAAATGCCCTGCTGCACCATTTCGGCGGCGATCTGTCGGGCGTGGGCGGGGAAAAGCGGCCCGGCATCGTCCACCGGATCGACAAGGACACCAGCGGATTGCTGGTAGTGGCGAAAAGCGACCGGGCGCATCACGGGTTGGCCGCCCAGTTCGAGGCGCACAGTGCGCGGCGCCATTATCTGGCCATCTGCCACGGCGCGCCCGATGCCGCCGATCCGCGCCTGCACGGCACCCGTGGCATCAATTTCGAGGCGGGCAGCGTGATGAAGATCACCACCCACCTGGCCCGCCACAAGACCGACCGCCAGCGCCAGGCGGTGCTGTTTCAGGGGGGGCGGCATGCGGTGACGCGGGTGGAAACGCTGGAAAAGCTGGGCACGCCGCCCGTGGCCGCGCTGGTGGCCTGCCGGCTGGAAACCGGGCGCACCCATCAGATCAGGGTGCACATGGCCCATGCCGGGCACGGTCTGATCGGCGATCCCACCTATGGCGGGCGGCGCAAGCTTTCGGCCAAGGCGGTGCACCCTGCGGCGCTGACGGCGGTGCAGGGGTTCGGGCGTCAGGCGCTGCACGCGGCCAGCCTGGGGTTCATTCATCCCGGCAGCGACGAAGAAATGACCTTTGAATCGCCCATGCCCGCCGACATGGCATCCCTGCTTGAGGCGCTGCGCCTTCCCGCGCCCTGATTGTTTCAGGCGGCCACAAGGGCGTGACAATGGCTGTCATGGATGGACCCAAAAGCCGCCTCGTTTCATTGAGTGTTAAGAAAATGGCGATACCGGTTCTTGAACTGAACCGCTTCGTTCACTATTTTCATGTTAATCCCCGATACATCCGGGGTCAGAACAGGGGCTGAACCAGATGGCGACCTATGCAAACCTTCCCGCACCGTCCCCCGAACAGGGGCTGAACCGGTATCTTCAGGAAATCCGCAAGTTTCCGATGCTTGAGCCGGAAGAGGAGTACATGCTGGCCAAACGCTGGGCCGAGGATGAAGACACCGAAGCCGCGCACAAGATGGTCACGTCGCACCTGCGCCTGGCGGCGAAGATCGCCATGGGCTATCGCGGCTATGGCCTTCCCCAGGCCGAGGTGATTTCCGAAGCGAACGTCGGCCTGATGCAGGCGGTCAAGAAATTCGATCCCGAAAAGGGGTTTCGCCTGGCGACCTATGCCATGTGGTGGATCCGCGCCTCGATCCAGGAATATGTCCTGCGGTCGTGGTCGATGGTGAAGCTTGGCACCACCAGCGCGCAGAAGAAGCTGTTCTTCAACCTGCGCAAGGCCAAGGCCCGCATCGGCGCGCTTGAGGATGGCGATCTTCGCCCCGAGCATGTGAAGCGTATCGCCACCGATCTTTCGGTGACCGAGGACGAGGTGATCAGCATGAACCGGCGGATGTCGGGCGGCGATGCCTCGCTCAACGCCACGATCTCGCAGGATGGCGAGGGGGCCGCGCAATGGCAGGACTGGCTGGAGGACGAAGACGCCGACCAAGCCACCGACTATGAGGAGCGTGACGAGCTGGAATCGCGCCGCGCCCTTCTGCTTGAGGCGATGGATGTTCTGAACGATCGCGAAAAGGACATCCTGATGCAGCGCCGGCTGCAGGATCAGCCGGTCACGCTTGAGGATCTGTCGGGCCAGTACGATGTCAGCCGCGAACGCATCCGCCAGATCGAAGTGCGGGCCTTTGAAAAGCTGCAGAAGCGCATGACCGATCTTGCGCGTGAAAAGGGGATGCTGGCCACTGCCTGACGTGGCGGCAGGTGTCAGGTTGACGCCTGCGGCAGGAGGCCTCATGTTGCCGCGAACATATGAGGGCAACATGACAGAAACCATCCGTTGGGGCATCCTTGGTGCCGCGAATTTTGCACTGAACCACATGGCCCCCGCGATCCACGCATCGCGGGGTGCCTCATTGGCGGGGCTGGCCACATCCTCGGCCGACAAGGCGGCGGGGTTTCTGGCCTTCGCGCCCGATCTTCAGGTTTTCGACAGCTACGACGCGCTTTTGGCCAGTGACGCGATTGATGCCGTCTATATTCCGCTGCCCAATCACCTGCATGTCGAATGGACGAAAAAGGCGCTGGCGGCCGGCAAGCATGTGCTGACCGAAAAGCCCATCGCCATGAACGAGGCCGAGTTTGACGATCTTGTCGCGGCGCGCGACGGGGCAGGGCGCCTTGCCGCCGAGGCCTATATGATCGTCCATCACCCCCAGTGGCACAAGGCGCGCGATCTTCTGGCCGAAGGGGCCATCGGCCGGCTGATCCATGTTGACGGCATGTTCTGTTACAACAACGGCGCCGCCACCCAGAACATCCGCAACCGCCCCGAAACCGGCGGCGGCGGGTTGCGCGACATCGGTGTCTATACCTTCGGGTCGGCCCGTTTCGTGACCGGCGCCGAACCCGACACCGTCACCGCGAAGCTGCGGCTTGAAAACGGCGTCGATACCTTTGCCCACGTCAGCGCCGATTTCCCCGGTTTCACCTACAACTGCGTCACGTCGATGCGGATGTTCCCGAACCAGCGGATGACCTTTCACGGCGACGCCGGCGTAATGACCCTGACCACACCCTTCAATTCAGGCGTCTTTGGCCAGGCTGAGGTGCAGGTGGAAGGCGCCGGAATGGCGGTCACGACATACCGTTTTCCGGAGGTGAACCAGTACGTGTTGCAGGTGGAAGCCTTCAGCAAGGCGGCGCGCGACGGGACGCCCTATGCCTGCCCGCTGGAGTTTTCGCGCGGCACCCAGCGGATGATCGACATGACCTTCGAAGCCGGTCAGGAGATCTGATCCGGCGGCCCGCCCCCCGCCTTCATCAGGGCGGGGGGCGGTGCCGTTTCAGTCTTCCATCGCTTCCAACTCGTCGATGAAGCCTTCGATCATCGACAGCCCCTTGTCCCAGAAGGCCGGATCGCTGGCATCAAGGCCGAAGGGGGCCAGAAGCTCCTTGTGGTGCTTCGATCCGCCGGCCTTCAGCATGTCGAAATACTTGTCTTGGAAGCCCGGGGTGCCTTCCTCGTAGACCGCGTAAAGCGCGTTCACCAAGCCGTCACCGAAGGCATAGGCATAGACGTAGAACGGCGAGTGGACGAAGTGGGGGATATAGGCCCAGAAGGTTTCGTATCCGTCCATGTAGGTAAACGCCGGCCCCAGGCTTTCGGCCTGAACCGACATCCACAGCGCGTTGATGTCATCGGGCGTCAGTTCGCCCTGGCGGCGGGCATCGTGCAGCTTGCATTCGAAATCGTAGAAGGCAATCTGGCGCACCACGGTGTTGAT
The DNA here is from genome assembly GCF_020529025.1 of Oceaniglobus trochenteri. Lineage (GTDB taxonomy): Bacteria > Pseudomonadota > Alphaproteobacteria > Rhodobacterales > Rhodobacteraceae > Oceaniglobus > Oceaniglobus trochenteri. Next base: position 68,893 of record NZ_JACNMM010000002.1, on the reverse strand, counting down.
CATGTCCTCGACCTTGCCGGCCAGAAGCACCTTGCGCTCGGCCTTGGTCTTGGCGGCGGCCAGCAGCTTGCGGAAGGTCAGCATCTCGCCGAAGACGCTGGCGGTTTCGGCCAGGGTCAGCGGGGTCGAGGCCAGCAGTTCGCCCTGTTCCGCCGCCAGGACCTGGTGCACGCCATGGCCCAGTTCGTGCGCCAGGGTCATCACGTCACGCGGTTTGCCAAGGTAGTTCAGCATCACATAGGGGTGCACGTCGGTGACGGTGGGATGGGCAAAGGCCCCGGGCGCCTTGCCGGGCTTCACGCCCGCGTCGATCCAGCCCTTGTCGAAGAAGGGTTCGGCCAGGTCGGCCATCTGCGGGGCGAAATCGGAATAGGCGTCCATGACCATCGCCTTCGCCTCGTCCCAGTTGACGGTCTTGTCCTGCTCCATGGGCAGGGGGGCGTTGCGATCCCAGACTTCAAGCGTCTCAAGGCCCAGCCACTTGCGCTTGAGCTCGTAGTAACGGTGCGACAGGCGCGGATAGGCGGCGACGACGGCATTGCGCAGCGCCTCGACCACCTCGGGTTCGACGTGGTTGGCAAGGTGGCGCCCGGTCTGGGGCGTGGGCATCTTGCGCCAGCGGTCCTCGATCTCTTTCTCTTTCGTCAGGGTGTTGTGGACCCGGGCGAACAGGGCGATGTTCTTGCCGAACACCTCGGCCACGGCGCGTGCGCCTTTCTCGCGCTGGGTGCGGTCGGTGTCGGTCATCAGGTTCAGCGTGGCCTCGATGCCCAGTTCCTCGCCGTCGATGTCGAAGGTCAGACCGGCGATGGTTTCATCGAACAGGCGGTTCCAGGCGGCGGCGCCCACGGTCGATTGATCGTGCAGGAATTTTTCAAGCTCGTCCGACAACTGGTGGGGGCGCATGGCGCGCAGCCGGTCGAACACCGGACGATAGCGGGCCAGACCGTCATTGCCGGAAAACAGCGCATCAAGCTGGGCGTCGGGAATGCGGTTGATCTCAAGCGAGAAGAACACCAGCGGGGCGGTGAAATCGGTGATCTTGTCCTGGCAGTCGGACAGGAATTTCGCGCGCTCGGGGTCGGTGGTCTGCTGGTAATAGCGCAGGCCGGCAAAGGACATGATGCGCCCGCCGATCAGGTCGATCGCCTCGTAGGCGTGGACGCAGGCCAGAAGGCCGGCGGCGTCAAGATCGGCCAGTTTGCCCTGATAGGTGGCGGCGAAATCGGCGCAGGCCTTTTCAAGCCACTTCATGTCCCGCGACAGTTCGGGGGCGTCGGGGGCTGGGTAAAGGTCGCTCAGATCCCACTCGGGGAGATTGCCGAACTCTTTGCCGGACCGGGCGTTCGCGTCGAAAAAGGGCTTTTGCATGGAATCCTCGTCTCTGTGTCCCTCTCAGATAGGCGAGGCTGGCGCGGCTTGCCAGTGTCGCGGCCTGTCAGGGGGAAAAAAGCTCTTTTGTGCAGGGCGGGCATATCCGGTGGAACCGTGCGCCCGGATCGCGCGTCAGCCATAGGTTCTGAGCATGTCCTTCAGATCGTCCAGGGTGTTGGCTTCGCTTGCCGGCTTGTCGTGGCGCCAGCGCGACATGCGCGGAAACCGCAGGGCGACGCCGGATTTGTGGCGGCTGCTTTCCTGGATGCCTTCGAAGGCGATTTCGAACACATGGTGGGGTTTGACCTGCCGCACGGGGCCAAAGCGTTGCAGGGTGTTCTGGCGCACCCAGGCCGTGATCTTGTTGAACTCGGCATCTGTCAGCCCGCTATAGGCCTTGGTGAAGGGCACCAGCGCGTCACCGTCGCGCACCGCGAAGGTGAAGTCGGTAAAGAGGTTGGCGCGCCGCCCGTGGCCCTGCTGGGCATAGATCATCACCGCGTCGATGGTCAGCGGGTCGATCTTCCATTTCCACCAATCGCCCTTGCGCCGCCCCTCGCGGTAGGGCGCGGCGCGGCGTTTCAGCATCAGCCCCTCGGCGGCATTGTCGCGCGAGGTGTCGCGCAGGGCGTGCAGTTCGGCCCAGTCCGTGAAGGCGATCGCGGGCGGCAGGCGCAGGGGCGCATCGGCGGGCAGCGGCGCGATGAGGCGGCGCAGGCGGGCGGTGCGGTCTTCCAGCGGCAGGGCGCGGATATCCTGCCCGCCTTCCTCCAGCAGGTCATAGGCCAGCAGAACCACCGGCGCTTCCCGCAGCAGTTTTGCCGACACGCTCTTGCGGCCGATGCGCTTTTGCAGGGCGTTGAAGGGCAGGGGCGCGCCATCGGTCCAAGCCACCAGCTCGCCGTCGATCACCGTGCCATCGGGCAGGAAATCGGCGGCGCGGGCAAATTCCGGATAGCTGTGGGTGATCAGTTCCTCGCCCCGCGACCACAGGAAATGTTCGCCCGCCCGCAGGATCAGCTGACCGCGGATGCCGTCCCATTTCCATTCGGCGGCCCAGTCCTCGGGCGGGCCCAGGTCTTCGGGCGGGGTTTCCAGCCCATAGGCCAGGCAGAAGGGATAGGGGCGCGACAGGTTCGCCGTGGGGTCGGGCGCCGTGACAAGCGAGGCAAAGCTGTGGCTGTCGGGCGTCCAATCGCCCATCAGCCGGTGCGCCAGTTCGGCTTCGTCGATGCCGGTGGCGCGCGACAGGGCGCGGGTCATCAGTTTCTGGCTGACGCCCATGCGAAAGCCGCCCGTGATCAGCTTGTTGAAGACAAAGCGTTGCGGGGGCGTCAGGCTGTCCCAGGCGTCCAGGATGGCGGCCTTTCGGTCATCCTCGGGCAGGGGGGCCAGGGCGCGGATGCTGTCGATCCAGTGGCTGAGGCTGTGGTCGGTCGTCGCGCCCGGGGGCGGCAGGATCAGCGCGATGGTTTCGGCCAGATCCCCGACGATGGGATAGGACTCCTCGAACAGCCACAGGGGGATGCCCGCCCGCTCGGCCGCCCAGGTGCGCAGCTGCGTCGTGGTGACGGTGCGCTTGGGGCGGCGCCCCGACAGCAGGGCGATGGTCCACAGCCTGTCAGGCTCAGGCGCGGTGGCGAAATACGTGGCCAGCGCGGCGACCCTGGCGCTGGTGCTGGTGGTCTGGTCCAGCGTCAGGAAAAGGTCGGCGAAACGTTTCATTCCGGCGCCTCGGCCGGATCGGCGGCTTCGCCTTCATAGGCGGTCTGCACGATCCGCGCGTCATAGCCCTGTTCTTCCAGCCAGCGGCGGAAGATCTCGGTATAGCCGTGGGTGACAAAGATCCTTTCGGCGCCGGTGTTGCGGATGGCGCTGTTCAGCCCCTCCCAGTCGGCATGATCGGAAACCACGAAGCCGCGGTCGGCGGCACGTCGCCGGCGTATCCCGCGCAGCGCCATCCACCCCGAGGCCAGCCCGTCCGAAGCGGGGCCGAACTTCCGCGCCCAGGGTGTGCCAAGCGCCGAGGGCGGCGCAAGGACGATGGCGCCGGGGTGATTGCCGCGCTTGAGGTCGGGGGTGACAAGGGTGGTGTCCGGCAGGGTGATGCCCTGGCCCCGCAGCACGACATTGGTGTTTTCCACCGCGCCATGGGTCAGGATCGGGCCGATGGCCGGGTCGAGCATGCAGAGAAGCCGCTGCGCCTTGCCCAGGGCATAGGCCCCCAGGATCGTCGTCTTGCCCGAGGCGGCGTTTTCCGCCCACCAACCGTTGATCTGGCGGGCGATTTCATCCTGTGGCTGCCATTTGAAGACAGGCAGGCCAAAGGTGCATTCGCTGATGAAGGCGTGGCAGCGCAGGCTTTCGAAAGGTTCGCTCAGCCCGTCGTTAACCACCTTGTAATCGCCCGAAACCACCCAGACCTCGCCCCGGTGTTCCACCCGTATCTGGGCCGAGCCGGGAACATGCCCCGCCGGATGGAACGAGACACTGACGCCGTTCTGCACCCGCGCTTCGCCGTATCCGATGGTTTCAAGCCGGATGTCGCCCAGCCGGTGGCGCATCACCGGCGCGGCGGCATGGGTGGCAAGATAGCTTTGATGGCCGGGGCGGGCGTGGTCGGCATGGCCATGGGTGATCAGGGCGCGATCGACCGGGCGCCACGGGTCGATGTGAAAATCACCCTGCGGGCAATAGATGCCTTCGTCGGTAAAGGTAAGAAGCGGATCGGCCATGCGCCTGATCTAGATCGCTTCGCGCCCGCGGCCAGTGACGGCAAGTCAGGCGCGCGCCAAAATCCTTCGCGCCGGGGTTCAGGCCGAAACGGTGGATTCCTGCGGTGCGGTCGGGGACAACCAGAAGAGAAGTGTGCCGAAAACCGTCACCGCGACCGCGAAATAGGTATAGAGCATCTGCGCAACACTTGGCTCGCCCGTGACGGCATGGGTCAGCGTTGCGACAAAGGCGGCTAGTGAACTCAGGATGATACCGGTGGCGGCCATGTTCCCCCCTGTGGCGCGCAACGGGCGCGCCGGATACTGATTACAGATACGCAACAACGTGAGCCATCGTCGCTTTCAACCTTAGGATGATATGCAGTGGGGCCTTGCGTCAACCCCAACGTGACTGGTCGGGGCGGTTGGGCCGGTTTTCGCCGCGCCAATCCGGGGCTGGCTGTGGCTGAATCCCCTTGAAATCGGAACAAAGCCACGCCTGAGGCATTGGGAGGTTTCCAAAACACGAAAACGGTTGCTAGGATCGTACCACAGCAAGGGGAGAGCGAAGATTACAAACTATTTCAACGAAATGTTTGATGGCGAGACCGTGCGTGCGCCCTATCAGGGGCTTCTCGGCTGGAGCCGGGACATGCCGCAGGAACTGCGCAATCTGAAACAGAGCGAGGCCGAGGCGCTTTTTCGCCGGATCGGAATTACCTTTGCGGTCTACGGCGAAGGGGGCAATCCCGAACGTCTGATCCCGTTCGACATGTTCCCGCGCGTCTTTCAGGCCGATGAATGGGCCAGGCTGGAACGCGGGATCAAGCAGCGCGCGCGCCCTGAACGCCTTTCTTGTCGATGTCTACGGGCGCGGCGAAATCGTGAAGGCCGGGCGAATTCCCGGGCGGCTGGTCTATCAGAACGAGGCCTACGAGACGGCCGTTTGCGGTATCGTGCCGCCCAAGGGCGTCTATTCCCACATCGTCGGGATCGACCTTGTGCGCACCGGGCCGGATGAATTCTTCGTGCTCGAAGACAACTGCCGCACGCCCTCGGGGGTCAGCTACATGCTGGAAAACCGCGAGATCATGATGCGGATGTTCCCCGACCTGTTCCAGAACAACCGGATCGCCCCGGTCGAGAATTACCCGGCCCTTCTGCGCCGGACCCTGGCCAGCGTCGCCCCCGACAAGTGCGATGGCGAACCGCGCGTGGTGATCTTCACGCCGGGCCATTTCAACAGCGCCTATTACGAACATTCCTTCCTGGCCGACATGATGGGTGTCGAACTGGTGGAAGGGGCCGATCTGTTCGTCGAGGGCGATTATTGCTGGATGCGCACGACCGAGGGGCCCAAGCGCGTCGACGTGATCTATCGCCGGATCGACGATGCCTTCATGGACCCGCTGTGTTTCCGCCCCGATTCCATGCTGGGCGTTCCCGGGCTGATGAACGTCTATCGTTCGGGCGGCGTTTCCATCTGTTCGGCGCCGGGGGCCGGTGTGGCCGACGACAAGGCCATCTATACCTACGTGCCGGAAATGATCCGCTTTTACCTGGGCGAGGCGCCGATCCTGAACAACGTGCCCACCTGGCAATGCGCCAAGCCCGAAGATTGCAAATACGTCCTTGAGCATCTGCCCGAACTGGTCGTGAAAGAGGTTCACGGCTCGGGCGGCTATGGCATGCTTGTGGGCCCGCGCGCCGACAAGGCCATGATCGAACTTTTCGCCGACAAGATCCGCCAGAAGCCCTGGAACTACATCGCCCAGCCCACCCTTGCGCTGTCGACTTGCCCGACCTTCGTGGAAGAGGGGATCGCGCCGCGCCACGTTGACCTGCGGCCCTATTGCCTGGTCGGAGAAAGCATCGATCTGGTGCCCGGCGGGCTGACCCGTGTGGCCCTGACCGAAGGCTCTCTCGTGGTCAACTCGTCACAGGGTGGCGGGGTGAAAGACACCTGGGTCATGGCGGAGTGAGGAGCAGAACATGCTGAGCAGAACCGCCGAGAACCTTTACTGGATCGCGCGTTACATCGAACGTGCCGAAACCAACGCCCGTCTTCTGGAAGTGGGGGCGCGCAATGCGCTGATGCCCAACACCGGTGGCGGATACCGCAACGATTGGGAATCCGTCCTGCAGGCCACCGGCACCGCCGGCGGGTTTGGCGAAAAGTATTCCGACATCGTGCAGCGCAACGTCGAAACCTACCTGTTCTTCGACCGCGACAACCCGAACTCGGTTGCCTCGTGCATCGAAAAGGCCCGTGAAAACGGTCGGATCGTGCGCACGGCGCTGACCGGGCAGGTCTGGGATGCCCTGAACACCGCCTTCCAGGAGGTGCAGGATTTCGGCCGCGTCGAGCGTTCGCGCCTGTCGCTGTCGGACCTGACGGATTGGACCCTGCGCACCACCGCCCTTGTGCGCGGCGCCGCGCTGAACACGCAGCTGCGCAACGATGGCTATGATTTCACCAATATTGGCCATTACCTGGAACGGGCCGACAGCACGGCACGGATGCTGGACGTGAAGTATTTCACGCTGCTTCCGCAGCTCAGCTATGTCGGTTCGGGGCTGGACAACTACCAGTGGCGCACGCTGTTGCGGGCCATGTCCTCCAGCCGGGCCTTCAACTGGGCCTATGGGGGCGAAATCAGTCCGCCCAAGATTGTCGATTTCCTGGTGCTGAACCGGCAATGCCCAAGGTCGCTGACCAGCGCGATCGAAGGTGCCGATTTCCACCTCGAACGCCTTGCGCGCTCTTATGGCAAGCCGGGGCCGGCCCAGACCAAGGTGCGCGAGATGGTGGGCGAATTGTCGGACATGCAGGTTCAGGATGTCTTCGACGAGGGCCTTCACGAATTCCTGAGCCGGATGATCGGCAACGTGGCCGCCCTGGGCGGCGAAGTGCAGGAAATGTATCTGAGCGGGGATGTGCGATGAGACTGACAATCAGCCACGAAACACTTTACCGTTTCAACCCACCCATGCGCAGCGTGGTGCAAAGCCACCGCCTGACGCCCTCGCAGTTCGAGGGCCAGCAGGTGGTCGACTGGAAGGTCGAGATTGAAGGCGCCCTGCGCGGTGCGTCGTTTCGCGACGGGGCGGGCGACTGGATCGAGACGATATCGGTGCCCGGCCCGGTGCACGAGGTGCGGGTGGTGGTACAGGGCACCATCGAAACCCGCGACCTTGCGGGCGTGCTGCGCGGCCATCGCGAATCCGTCCCGCCCGAGGCCTATCTGCGCCCCACCACCTCGACCGAGGCCGACCGTTCGGTCCATGCCTTGGCCGAGGAGGCGCTGGCCGATGTGCCTGCCGACGATCACCTGGCGCGTGCCCATGCCCTGGCCAATGCCGTGGCAGGGGCGATCCAGTATTGCCCGGGCGAAACCACCTCGGCCACCAGCGGGGCCGAGGCCCTGGCACAGGGGCAGGGGGTGTGCCAGGATCATTCCCACGCCCTGATCGCGGCCGCACAGGCCAGCGACATTCCGGCCCGCTATGTCACCGGATATCTTGAATCCGGGGCCGACGGAGCCGCCCACGAGGCCAGCCATGCCTGGGCCGAACTCTGGGTGCAGGGCATCGGCTGGATCGGGTTTGACCCGGCAAACCAGTGCTGCCCCGATGAACGCTATGTCAGGCTGGGCTCGGGGCATGATGCCCAGGGTGCGGCACCGATCCGCGGCGTGGTCGATGGCGCCGGGATCGAGGCGATGGATGTCGATGTTCACGTCGAGAAGGTGGACAGCGGGCAAAGCCAAAGCCAGACGCAGCAATAGGGCCGCGTCGCCTGGCAGGGGCAGGGGCATGGGGTGGCAAAGCTGCCCCATGTCCGTTTTTACGCATCGTCGCGGATTGCGCATTGCCCGTTCGCGTCATAATCAGGTCCGATACCGCCTCGGGGCGGTCGGATTTCTGAACAGGGCGACGGTGGGACGATGACGTATTGCGTGGGGCTTTTGCTGAATGCGGGCATGGTTTTGCTTTCCGACACGCGCACCAATGCCGGGCTCGACAATATTTCGGTCTATCGCAAGACCTTCACCTTCGAACAGCCGGGCGAACGTGTCATCACCATCATGACCGCTGGCAGCCTTTCGGTGACCCAGACGACGATCGCGCGCCTGGAAGATGCCATCGACACCCCCGACGGCCCGGTCGAATCGATCATGTCGGCGCCCACCATGCTTCGGGTGGCCGAGATCGTGGGCAATACCCTGTCGAACGTCGCGCGGGATGTCGCGGTGAAGATGGGTGGCATGAACCAGAACGCCAGCGCCACGATGATCGTCGCCGGGCAACGGCGGGGCGGCGGGATGCGCATGTTCCTGGTCTATCCCGAGGGCAATTTCATCGAATCCACCACCGACACGCCGTTCCTCCAGATCGGTGAGCACAAGTACGGCAAGCCGATCCTGGATCGCGTGGTGACGATGGACACATCGCTGGCCGATGCACAGAAGGCGGTTCTGCTGTCGATGGATTCGACCCTGCGTTCGAACCTGTCGGTGGGCATGCCGCTGGACCTGACGGTGATCCGCGAAGGCGCGATGAAGGCCGATTACCGCCGCATCGAAGCCGACGATCCGGTGTTCCACAGCATGAGCGTGTCCTGGTCCAACGCCCTGCGCGATGCCTTTACCGAAGTCGCACTCTGACCCCTGATCGTGGTCTTGCGGCCGCTGCGCCACGGGTTGCATTCAGGCCGGCCCGATAACCGCGGGTTGACCTTCGGTCAGCGCTGCCGTTCAAAGGGCGCAAGCATTTGGAGCAGGCAATGAGATTTGTGCGATTTGGCCAACCCGGCGCCGAACGACCCGGCGTGTTGGACGATACGGGAACCATCCGCGACCTGTCGCAGGATTTCATGGATCTTGCCGGTCCGGTTCTGGCGAAACTGCAGGGGATCGACCCCCGCCACTATCCGAAAGTGGAAGGAAATCCGCGCCTTGGCGTGCCGGTCGGGCAGGTGGGAAAATACATCTGCGTGGGCATGAATTATACCGACCATGCGCGCGAGAACAACATGCAGCCCCCGCGCGAACCGATCTTCTTTCTCAAGGCCACCTCGGCCCTGTGCGGGCCGAATGACGACGTGATCCTGCCGCGCGGTTCCGTCAAGGCCGACTGGGAGGCGGAACTGGGCGTCGTCATCGGGCGCAGGGCCAGCTATGTCGATGAGGCCGCGGCCCTGTCGCATGTTGCGGGCTACGTCGCCGTGAACGACCTGAGCGACCGCGAATTCCAGCTTGAGCGCGCGGGCCAGTGGACCAAGGGCAAATCCGCCGACACCTTCGGCCCTGTCGGCCCCTGGCTTGTCACCCCAGACGAGGCGGGCGATCCTCAGGACATGGCGCTGCGCCTGTCGCTGAACGGTCAGCTGATGCAGGACGGGCATACCTCGAACATGATCTTCCCGGTGGCGCGGCTGATCAGCTACATGTCGCAGTTCATGTCGCTGATGCCCGGTGACATCATCGCCACCGGATCGCCCTCGGGCGTCGGGATGGGGCGGCGGCCCCAGGTGTACCTGAAGGCCGGTGACGCGATGGAGCTTGAGGTGGGCCACCTGGGTCGTCAGCACCAGAAGGTGCGCGCGGCCTGATCCCCCCTAACGGTTGGCGTCGAACAGGGCGCAGGCGGCATCATAGAAGCGTGCGCGCCGTTCTGGCGTTTCCATCATCACCTCGTGGCGGCCATCTTCGATCATCAGGGTGCTTGCGCCCGGCCAGTCGGCCATGCGCGCCTTGATCCGCCCCGGATCGACGATCCTTTCGTCGGTGCCCAGCACGGTCAGCGCGGGAATTGAAGGCGAAGGCATGCGCGCCAGCGCCCGCGTGTCGTTCAGCGCCTCGTAAAGCCAGCGCAGGGACGGGCCGCCCAGAACAAGCTCGGGGTGGGCCGAAAGCTGGGCCTTCATCCAGTCCCACATGCCGCGGTCGCCCGTCAGCATGTTGTCGTCAAAGCCGTTGCCCAGGATATAGGACTGGTTCGAGGTGCCCGGCGCGAAGGCGTGGCCGAAGCCCAGCCCCCGACTGGCCCAGGACAGAGACCAGGCCAGGGGGCGCAGGGACGGGGCGATGGTGATGCCCCACATGGGCGCCGAAAAGACCGCGGCCTTCACCGCCAGGCCCTCGTTCAGGGCGCGCAGCCCGATGGCGCCCCCCATGGAATGGCCCACAAGATACCAGGGCCGGGGCAGGTTCAGCCGTTCGCCCGCCTCGACCAGGGCGGCGACATCCTTCTGGTAGTCGGTGAATTCCACCACATGCCCGCCCAGCGGATCGTCGATCATGCGGTCGGCCAGGCCCTGTCCGCGCCAATCGACGCTAAGCATGGCATAGCCCCGGGCGGCAAATTCCCCCGCTGCGGGGCCGTATTTCTCGATATATTCGGTGCGCCCCGGAAACAGCAGCACCGTGCCCTTGTCGCCCTTCGCCCAATGCGCCAGCCGGATGCGCAGCCCGTCGGCGGTGGTGGCCCAGTGGGTTTCACCGCCTTCGGGGGCACCTGCCACTTCCGCATGGAAGGGCGCCTTCTGCATCGTCAGGGCGACCATGGCTCAGGCGAGGGCCGAGGCCAGCTTCATCGCCGTGCCCATGTCGCCGTCGATGGTCAGGCGGCCCGACATGAAGGCGGTGGTGGGGTTCAACTCGCCCTCGATGATCTCGCGGAAGGTGTCGGCGTCGGCGGTCATGGTCACGTCGGCGTCGTCATCGCCGGGGCGCGCGCCTGCACCGTCCAGCATGATCGCGCCTTCGTCCGGGATCACGAACTTGGCCGAGCCGTCGAAATCGCCACCCAGCTTTTCGTTCAGCGTGGCAGCGGCGGCGGTGATCAGGTCGGACATGGAAATTCCTTTCATTGTGATGCGTCGGTGGGGTGATTTCCGGCACCGGTACGCTAATATCTTCCTAATGTTATGGGAGCGGTCATGAAAATTCTCAAACCTGTCGTTGCGGCACTTGCCCTGAACATTTGTGTGACACTTCCGGCCGTCGCACAACAGGACGACCTGGATGACCTGTTCGCGGCGCTGAAATCGGCCGATGTCGAAGCGTCGGAACCCATCGCGCGCAAGATCTGGGAGGAATGGTCGAAAAGCGGCTCGCCCGCCATGGACCTGCTGCTGGAACGGGGCCGCAAGATGATGGAGCAGGGCGACCTTGTGCTTGCCATCGAACACTACTCGGCCCTGATCGACCATGCGCCGGATTTTGCCGAAGGCTATAACGCCCGCGCCACCGCGCTGTTCCAGTTGAACCGCTATGGCGAATCGCTGGCCGACATCCGCATGGCGCTGGCGCTGAACCCGCGCCATTTCGGGGCGCTGGGTGGGCTGGCCACATTGCTTGAGGAAATGGGATATGAGGTCGAGGCACTGGCCGCATGGCGCGCTGTGCACGATCTCTACCCCGCCCAACCGGGCGCAAAGGCCGCGATCCAGCGCCTGACGGTCATCGCCGAGGGCGTAGAGACCTGAGCGGCGGATTGTGCTTTTCCGGTCATCCGCCGGCGCAATCGTAACGGGGATATTTACTGGTTCGCGAAATCGGATATCGGTGCGGCGCGGGCCCTCGATCGTGAGAGGCCATCGCCATCCCTTCTCGAGGTAAGAATGAACGTCAGATCTGCGGCCACCGGTGCGGTGGTCTTTGCGTGCCTGTTTGGAACCGCCCAGGCGGCCGAGTTGACCGGGGGCGACGTGACCCTGGGCTATTCCGCATTTACCAAGGACGCCGATTTTCGCGCGCTCAGCCTTGAAGGTGCGGTCGAGTTCGGCATCACGCCGCAGTTCGGTGTCGAGGTCGACCTGGCCTATCGCGACTTCGGGGTTTCCGACGAAAACGGAAGCAACCTTACCCTGCACGGCATCTATCACCTGAATGACGACACGGCCCTGGGCCTGTTCTATGGGCGCGACTGGGTCAGCGGCGAACATGCCGATTACCTTGGCCTTGAGGCGCGCAGCACCTTTGACGCCTTCCGTGTCGAGGGCTATGCCGCCCATGGCGACAGTGAAGGCGAAAAGGCGACTTTCGCAGGCTTGTCCGGCGGTTATGCCTTGAACGACGCGTTCAGCATCGAAACCTCGATTGACTATGTCAGCTTCGAAGACGGCGCATCCCTGCGCCGCGTCGGCCTTCGGGGCGAATACGCCTTCGCGCCCCGGGTGTCGGCCTATGCCGAGGTGGGAAGCGTCAGGGTGGCCGACCAGGGGTTCTCGGATTCGGAGACCTTTGTGGGCGTTGGCGCCAGCTTTGCGTTGGGGGACAAGAAGGGCGCAACCTTCGGCAGCCGGGGTATCCTGAAAATCACGCCCGGGTCATGATTTTCGCCGCCCTGCGGTAACGACGACTGCGGCGGCGCCCCCGGGTGCCGCCGTTTTGTTTTGCCGGTGCGGGTTGTGTCCAGCTGCGCCAGACTTCATCTATGAAGCGCAGGCAGCAGAAGAAGGCCCGGGCATGAGCGATTCACTTGGCCGTATCACAGCGGTCCTTGGCCCCACCAACACCGGCAAGACCCACTATGCCATCGAGCGGATGCTGGGCTATCGCAGCGGGATCATCGGCCTGCCGCTGCGCCTTCTCGCGCGCGAGGTCTATGACCGCATCGTCGCGGCGCGCGGCCCCTCGGTGGTGGCGCTGGTGACGGGCGAAGAGCGTATCGTGCCCGAGCGCACCCAGTATTGGGTCTGCACCGTCGAGGCGATGCCCGAAGGCATGGGAACCGATTTCCTGGCCATCGACGAGATCCAGCTTTGCGCCGACCCCGAGCGCGGCCATGTCTTTACCGACCGCCTGCTGCGCGCGCGCGGCACCCACGAAACCCTGTTCATGGGCGCCGAAACCATGCGCGGCGCCATCGCCGCCCTTGTCCCCAAGGCGCAGTTCGTGCGCCGCGAGAGGTTTTCGCAGCTTCTTTACACCGGGGCGAAAAAGATCTCCCGGATGCAGCCGCGCAGTGCCATCGTCGGGTTCTCGGTCGATAACGTCTATGCCATCGCCGAGCTGATCCGCCGCCAGAAGGGCGGGGCGGCCGTGGTGATGGGGGCGCTTTCCCCGCGCACCCGCAACGCCCAGGTCGACATGTACCAGAACGGCGATGTCGATTTCCTGGTGGCCACCGATGCCATCGGCATGGGCCTGAACCTCGATATCAACCACGTCGCCTTTTCCGGCACCACCAAGTTTGACGGCCGCCGGATGCGCCCCCTGGCCCCCAACGAACTGGCCCAGATCGCCGGGCGGGCCGGGCGCTACATGAAAGACGGCACCTTCGGCGTGACCGGCGAGGCGCCGCCGCTGGATGACGGCGTGGCCGAGGCGATTGTCGAAAACCGCTTCACCCCGCTGAAAAAGCTGAACTGGCGCAATGCGCGGCTGGAGTTCGGCACCACCGATGCGCTGATCGCCAGCCTTGAGGCCGCCACCGACCGCGCCCGCTTCGAGGCCGAGGGGGCGGGCGACTGGCTGACCCGCGCGCGCGAGGCTGATGATCTTTCGGCGCTGAAAACCCTGTCGGCCCTGCCCGAGGTGGCCATGCGCTGTTCCGACGCGCGGGGCGTGAAACTCTTGTGGGATGTCTGCCGCATTCCCGACTTCCGCGGCATTTCGCCGGGCGAACACGCCGGGATGCTGGAACGGATTTTCGGGTTCCTGGGCGAATGGGGCAGGGTGCCCGACGACTGGCTGGCACGCCAAATCAAGCGGATCGACCGAACCGATGGAGATATTGATGCGTTAAGTAAAAGACTGGCCTATATTCGCACATGGACCTACGTTGCACAGCGCAAAGGCTGGGTCGATGACGAAAGCCATTGGCGCGGCGCGACGCGTGCCGTAGAAGACCGACTGTCGGATGCACTGCACGGTGCGCTGACCCAACGATTTGTGGACCGGCGCACCAGTGTTCTGCTGCGGCGGCTCAAACAGAAGGAGAGCCTTTTGGCCGAGGTGAACGACAAGGGTGAAGTGACCGTCGAAGGTCAGGTATTGGGGCGGTTGCAGGGCTTCCGTTTTCATCAGGACGCGTCCGCCTCACCGGACGAGGCGAAGACGTTGCGCCAGGCGGCGGTGGCTGCCCTTCGGCCCGAGTTCCATCTTCGGGCCGACCGGTTCTACAACGCTCCGGACACCGAGATCGACTTTACCGAACAGGGCGGCCTCATGTGGGGCGACCAGGCGGTGGGCAAGCTGGTGGCGGGCCCCGAGCCCATGAAGCCGGGCATCGAGGCCTTCGTCGACGACGAGGCAGGCCACGACGTGGCCCAGAAGGTGCAGCGCCGGTTGCAGCATTTCATCGACCGCCGGATCGCCACCCTTTTCGAACCGCTTCTGAACATGCAGCGCGACGAGACGCTGACGGGCATGGCCCGGGGCTTTGCCTTCCGCATGATCGAGAACCTCGGCATCCTGCCCCGCGACAAGGTGGCCGGCGAGGTGAAGGAGCTTGACCAGGACGCACGCGGCGCACTGCGCAAGCACGGCATCCGCTTCGGTCAGTTCACCATCTTCCTGCCGCTGCTTCTGAAACCCGCCCCCACGCGCCTGCGCCTCGTGCTCTGGTCGCTTTCCAAGGGGCTGTCCGAATTCCCTGAAAGCCCGCCTCCGGGGCTGGTCACCATCCCCGTTCCCGCAGGCACCGATGCCGAAGCGGCCAGCATGTCGGGCTATCGCGTGGCGGGCGAACGGGCGATTCGCATCGACATGCTGGAGCGTCTGGCCGACATGCTGCGCGCCAAGGACAGCCGCGCCGGGTTCGAGGCGACGGCGGACATGCTGTCGATCACCGGCATGACGCTTGAGCAGTTCTCGGGCCTGATGGCGGGGCTGGGATACCGCGCCGAAAAGGGCGAACGTCCGAAGGTCAAGGCAGGTTCGCCCCCGCCGGCCGAAGTGCCCGACCAGACGCCCGATGAAACCCCCGCCGATACTCCGGTGGAGGAACCCGACACCGCGCCGGGCGAAGTGCCGGTCGAACCACCCGCCGAGGTGCCGGGCGACGTGCCGCTTGACCCGCCCGCCCCCGATGCCGACCCGAGCGAGGCCGCCCTGCCGGTGGACCGCGCGATGGAGCACCCCTCGGACCCTGCGGTCGAACGGGCGCTGGACGTGGGCGAACAGGCCGATCTGCCCGCCAATGAGGCCGCACAGAAACCCGGCGACACCGAAAGTGCCGTACCGGGCGATGCCGCCCTTCCCGAGGTCGCGGCAGACGCAACGCCTCTCGAAACCGAGGTGTTCTATACCTTCACATGGGGCGGCAACCGTGGCGGGCGCGACAACAACCGGGGCCAGCAACGGCGCGACGGCGGCGGTGGCAAGCGCCCCCAGGGCGAAGGCAAGCCGCGCGGCAAGGGTGGCCCGCGCAAGGGCAAGGGCGGTGCGCCGGCAGGCAAGCAGGGCGCCAAGAAGTTCGAGGCACGCCCGCCCCGCAAGGAAAAGGCGATCGACCCCGACAACCCCTTCGCCGCCGCACTCATGGGTCTGCGTGACAAGACCTGAGGCTCCGGGCACGGTCCGGCTGGACAAATGGCTGTGGTTCGCGCGGTTCTTCAAGACGCGCAGCCTGGCCACCCGGCAGGTTTCCACCGGCAATGTCCGCGTCAACGGTGACCGGGTGACCAAGCCCGCCTTCGCGCTGAAGGCGGGCGATGTCCTGACCTTCGCGCAGGGTGATTCCATCCGCATCGCCGAGGTTCTGTCCTGCGGCACCCGGCGCGGCCCCGCCCCCGAGGCGCAGGCGCTTTACCTCGATCGCAGCCCGCCCCCCGCGCCGCGCCCCGATCCGGTGGCGGCGCCACCCCGTTATGACGGTGGCGGGCGCCCCACCAAGAAAGATCGGCGCGACATGACGCGCATGGCGGATGCGTCAAGGCGACCGCTTGAATGATCCGCACCGCTGGGCTAGGGGATTGGCAATCTGAGATGGGACCGCACCTATGACCTATATTGTCACCGACAATTGCATCGCCTGCAAATACACCGACTGCGTCGAAGTCTGCCCCGTGGATTGTTTTTACGAAGGCGAGAACATGCTGGTCATTCATCCCGATGAATGCATCGATTGCGGCGTGTGCGAACCCGAATGCCCCGCCGATGCGATCCGCCCGGACACCGAACCCGACATGGACCCCTGGGTGGAATTCAACCGCAAGTATTCCGAGGCCTGGCCGGTGATCATCACCAAGAAGGACCCGCTTCCCGAGGCCGAGGAACGCGATGGCGAAACCGGCAAGCTTGAGAAATACTTCAGCGAGACCCCGGGCGAGGGCGGCTGATTCGCCCCGCGCGCTCTGCGGTGCGGCAAAAACGGCAATACTTCGCCCCTAAAAGCCTTATTTCCAAGGATATTCGCCACTTACGCAGCGATGTCTTTGAGTCGGCGCTTTTTTGTGCTATGTTGGTCACAGTTGAACAAGGCGATGGACACTGTCCCGGGGGCGCCTGCCGCGATGCGGCATTGCCGAACTGATAACAGATTGACCGAACGACGGGAGGATTTGTGTGTTCCCGGCGTTTTTCTTTCGCCCGAATTCTGGGGATCCTTACGAGGAATGTGTCTGTATGAGCAAGTCTAAGAAACTCGATTTCCGTCCCAACGAATATGTCGTCTATCCCGCTCACGGGGTCGGCCAGATCGTCTCGGTCGAAGAGCAGGAGATTGCCGGCATCTCGCTGGAGTTGTTCGTGATCTCGTTCGAGAAAGACAAGATGACCCTGCGGGTACCCACCCACAAGGCGACCGAGGTGGGCATGCGCGCCCTGTCCTCGCCCGATGTGGTGACCAAGGCGATGACCACGCTCAAGGGCAAGGCCAAGGTGAAAAAGGCCATGTGGTCGCGCCGGGCGCAGGAATACGAACAGAAGATCAACTCGGGCGACCTGATCGCGATCGCCGAGGTGGTGCGCGACCTGCACCGCACCGACGATCAGCGCGAACAGAGCTATTCCGAGCGCCAGCTCTATGAAGCCGCGCTTGAGCGTCTGACCCGCGAAGTGGCCGCCGTGACCGGCGGTGACGAGGTCATGGCGCAAAAGCAGGTCGGCGATGTGCTGATCAGCCGCGCCGCCGCCTGATCCGCCGAAAAACGTAGAACTGGCCGCCGTCCGATACCATCGGGCGGCGGTTTTTCGTTGCGTCAGCCGGTGACGGCATTGGCGCGCAGCACGTCAAGCGGCACGATGTCGGTGGCCCGCAGGTGGGTTGCCTCCAGAACGATCTGCGGCGCACAGCCTTCGTCATGGGCCTGCAGGAACCGCCCGGCGCAAAGGCACCAGCGGTCGCCGGGTTTCAGGCCGGGAAAGCCGAACTCGGGGCGCGGTGTCGAAAGATCGTTGCCAAGGTATTTCGAAAAGGCCAGGAATTCGGCCGTCATCACCGCGCAAACCGTATGGCTGCCCTGGTCGCGGGCGCAGGTGTTGCAGGCACCGTCGCGGAAGTAACCGGTCATCGGCGCGGTCGAACAGGGGGCAAGATCACCCCCCAGCACGTTCACGGGGCTGTCCTTCTCCATCTCGCTCTCCTTTCACCTGAACCGGTCGGCCAGTTTCTGCAGCGGGCTGCGGTTGTCCTCGTCCGCGGTGGGCTCGGCCTTTGGGGCCGGGGCAGGGGGGGCCTTCTTCCCGGTCGAGGGGCGCTGGGGGGCCAGCCGCAGGCCGACCGCGTTGGTGAAGGCCCCGCCGTCGCCCCGGGCCAGGTCGGCCGCGCCATCCGAAATGCCCCGCAGCATGTCGTCCAGCCAATCCTGATCGGCCTTCGCGAAATCCTTCAGCACATAGCCCGGCACGGCATCCTTGTGGCCCGGATGGCCGACGCCCATGCGCACCCGGCCATACTCGGCCCCCACATGGGCATGGATCGACCGCAGGCCGTTGTGCCCGGCATGCCCGCCCCCGGTCTTCAGCTTCAGCTTGCCGGGCGCCAGGTCGATTTCGTCGTGGAACACCACCAGGTCCGCCGCACTCAGCTTGTAGAACCGCAGCGCCTCGCCCACCGATTGGCCCGACAGGTTCATGAAGGTCTCGGGCTTGAGCAAGACCACCTTCTCGCCGCCCAGCACCCCTTCGCTTACCTTGCCCTGGAACTTGCCGCGCCAGGGGGCAAAGCCATGGTCCCCGGCGATCCGGTCAAGGGCCATGAAACCGATGTTGTGCCGGTTTCCCGCATATTTCGCGCCGGGATTGCCCAGCCCCACGAACAGTCGCATCCACTTTCCTCTCATCGCGCAGGATCGGACGGGGTCGCCGCACCGCATCCGCGCCCTGTCTCTTTCTTGCTTAAAATACTCAAAAATCCCGCAGGCACCACAGGCGGTGCGCTTGCGTCATCCGGGCTGCCACTGGCCAAAGGCGGTGATCCCCTCGCGCAGCTTGTTGAAATCCACCGCCCGCCCGCCGCAGGTGCCGTGCAGGAACTGCTCGATATCGAAAAAGCCCCCGGCCAGCGCCTCCTGCGTGCCGGCAAAACCGTGGGAATGCGACAGCCAGCAAAAGCCCGCCAGCCCCTCGGTGATCAGCGTGATGCAGGTCTCGCCCGATCCATAGACTCCGACGGGATAGGACACGCCCGCCTCGTCGAAGACGCGGTTCACCTCTTCGAAGTAGCCGATCACATCGTCGGTGTGGAAGATCGCGCCGTTGCCGACGAAATCGCCGTCCACCCCGAAATAGACCGCGCCGTTGGGGGGCTGGCCGAAGGTCTCGGCCAGCTTCAGCGCCTCGCGCGCGTCCGCCGGGCCGCGATTGCGCCAGTCGTTGAAGGTTTCGGCGCGGTTGTTGTTGTGCTGGAACACCACCACCAGCGACATGCCGTAAGAGGCGATCAGCGGCAGCTCCTCGGCGCGCAGCCGCTTGCCCGGAATGGTCTCGTCCTCGTAATCGTAGTAGCGCCCGATGGTGGTCACGCCCACCTCGCGCATGCGGTCCAGGAACTCGGGCGTCACAACCGCCGAGGTATCGACCATGTCGACACCGCTGGCCGCGCGGCAGAAATCGTCAGAGCGGCGCACCTGCGCCGGGGCGGGCAGGGCGGTGACGGCAAGGCAAAGGCCCAGGGCGAAATGTCGGATCATCGGCGCCTCCGGTGTCGCGGATCTGGCCCATCATTGCGCAACCCCGCCAGCGGGCCAAGGGAAAGGTGGGGAAATCATGGCTTGACGCAAAGGGCAGCTTCGCCGTTCCATGGGTGAAACGTCACGGCTGGGGGATACCATGCGACAGACACTTCTTGCGACATGCGCCGCGGCCATGACGGCCCTGGCGGCGCCCGCTTTCGCCGCCGACGGGCAGTTGACGGTCGAACTGAACAAGGTTGAACCGGGCGATACCGGCGGCTGCCGCGCCTTCTTCCTGTTCCGCAACCTCACCGCTACCACGCTTGACGCCTTCGAGATGTCGCTGGCCATCCTTGACGGGCAAGGTGTGATCGACCGGCTGCTGACCATCGACGCCGCGCCCCTGCCGGTGGGGCGCACCACGCTCAAGCTGTTCGAGATTCCCGAGATCGCCTGCGATGACATCTCCGAAATCCTGCTGCACGACATCCCCTCCTGCGCGGCCGCGGGCGGAGCCGAGACGGATTGCTTCGCCAATCTCGACCTGGTCAGCCGCGCGTCGGCCCGGTTGACCAAGTGACGGGATGAGGGGCGCGCTTGACCTTCTGCACGATGGCGGGCCGATCGTCTGGCTGTTGGCCGGGCTGTCGCTGTTCTCGCTGGCGCTGATCGTGGTCAAGGTCGCGGCGCTGAGGGGTGTCCTGTCGGGGGCGGCGCGGCGGGCCCGCGCGTTGGAGCTTTGGGCCGGGCGCGACCGGGCCGGCGCGCGCGCGGCGCTGGCCGAAGGCAGCGCCCCCGCCGACCGCCTGCTGGCGCAGGCCATGGCGGGCCTCGACCTCGGGACACAGCGCAAGCTGCTGAACGAAGACCTGGAGTGGCGCGGCAATGCCGAACTGGCCGAGATGTCCACCGGCCTGCGCGCGCTGGAACTGATCGCCATGGTCAGCCCGCTTCTGGGCCTGCTGGGCACTGTCCTCGGCATGATCGAGGCGTTCCGCGAACTGGCCTTGGCCGAGGGGTCGGCCAATGCCGCGCTTCTGGCCGCGGGCATCTGGCAGGCGCTGCTGACCACGGCGGCGGGCTTGATCGTCGCGATTCCCGCGGCCCTTGCGGCGGGTCTTCTGGGGGCGCGTGTCGAACGGGCCGGCCAACAGGCCGAGGCGGCAGTGGGCCGTCTTTACGCCATCGAGGACCGGCTGGAACCCTAGGGGAGGGCGGTGCATGCGGATATCCCGCCCGACAGGCCCGCGCGCCGCAATCTCGCTGGTGGCGATGATCGACGTGCTGATGATCCTTCTGGTCTTCTTCATGGTCACCTCGACCTATCTCGATCTTGACATGGTGCCCCTTGCCGGGGCCGAAGCGCCGGGCGGCGGGGCGGGCGGTGATGCGCCGGTCGAACGGGTTCTGGTGCGGCTGTCGGCCGATGGCGGCGCCTTCCTGCGCGGTCAGCCGCTCGACCCCGAGGTGCTGCGCCGGGAACTGGAACGTGAACCGGCGCTCGACATCCTCGTGCTGCCCTCTGGGCAGGCCAGCGTTCAGGCGCTGGCCGGGCTGATGGATGTGCTGGTCGGGGCCGGGGCGCAGCGGTTGCGCATCGTAAGGCTGGAGGCGCAGCCATGAAGCTCGGCCGTCCCCGGCGCCGCACGCCGCCCGAAACCATCATCGCCCTGATCGACGTGGTCTTCTTCCTGCTGATCTTCTTCATGCTGGTGGGGCGGATGGATGCCTCGGCCCCCTTCGACGTTCTGCCGCCCACGGCGCAAAGCGGCGCCGACATGCCCGGGGGCGGGGTCACGGTTTCTGTTTCGGCCGATGGCGCGCTGGCCCTTGAGGGTGGGGTGATGGCGCGGGTCGGGGTGCTGAAGCGTCTGGCGGAGCGGCTGGACGGTGCGCCAGACACCCTGGTGCGGCTGAACGCTGACCGGGGCGCGCCGCTGCGCCACGTTCTGCCCCTGGCCGCCGAGATCGAGGCTTTGGGCGCGCACGAGGTGGTGCTGGTCCTCACGCCGGGTCTGCCATGACGGCGCGCGCCGCGCTTTGGGGCGGGGGGGTGGTGGCCTCGGTCGTGCTGCACGGTGGTCTTGTCCTGATGCTGGCGGCCGCCGTCGCCCCCGATCCGCCGCCCCCGGCGGGGGCGCGCGCGGCGGCCTTCGACATCTCGAGCTATCAGGTGCCGCAGACCAAGGCGCCCGAGGCCGCACCGGATGCGCCCGCCCTTTCCGAAGGCGCGACAGGAGGACGCCGCGCCACGGGCCGCGCGGTGCCGCAAT
The DNA here is from genome assembly GCF_020529025.1 of Oceaniglobus trochenteri. Classification (GTDB taxonomy): domain Bacteria; phylum Pseudomonadota; class Alphaproteobacteria; order Rhodobacterales; family Rhodobacteraceae; genus Oceaniglobus; species Oceaniglobus trochenteri. The sequence goes on along the minus strand of NZ_JACNMM010000002.1, from coordinate 47,465 downwards.
CACGCGCCGCGCCCCTGCCCATGACGGCCGAGCGCGCCGCGCCGATCAGCCCGCCAGAGGCCATCGCGCCGCGCCCGGTGGCGGGTGAGCGGTTGCCCGGTGCCGCGGGCGTGGCGGGGGGCGAAAGGTTGCCCCCGGTGACGGAACGCGCCGCTGCCGTTGCGGCAAGGGCGGCGTCAGGGCAGGCCGTGCCGTCCACACCCGCGACCGAGGCCCGGCTTGCCGAGGCGCCTGTCCGGGCTGAGGCGGCGGCGCCCGGCCGGGTGGTGGCCAACCCGGTTGCCCCCATCGCCGTGTCGGCGGCGCGCGCAGATCGGGCGGTGGCGCCGGGCGCGCCCCTGCTGGCGGCCAGTCCCATTCCGGGCGCAACCGTGCAACCCGCCCGGGCGCAGGGCGCGGCGCTGTCGGGGCGCGCGCCTTCGGGCGGGCGGCTGGTGGCAGGTATCGCCCCTGCGCCGCGCCTGACCGGCCTGTCGCCCGAGCCCGCGCCGCCCCTGACCGGCACCGCCCTGCCAGCCCGCCCGGCGGCAGAGCAGGACGCGCCGGTTGCAAGCCTGCGCGCCGAACCGGTCAAGGGCGCTTTGGCGCCCCTCGGGGCCGTGGCGCCAAAGCCTGCCGCAACTCTGGGCGCGCTTTCTGCGGACCCTGTGCAACTGGCCGGCCTTGCCGTGTCGGCGCCAAGGGGGCAGGCCGCGCCCTTGCCGGCCACCCAGACCCGCCCGACCCGCCCCGCCGAAGCCCGGGTGCAGCCCGCTGCCGTGACCCCCACGACCCAGTCCGCCAAGGCCCCCGACGCCCCCGCCCTGGGCGATGTTTCGGCGCGCGGCGAGGCGCTGACGGGCGGACCCGGCGCCGCTGAACCGCTGGGCCTGACGGTGCCCGAGGCACCAAGGGCCGCCCCCGTCGCCCCGCAAAGCGCGCGCCAGACGGCGGCCCTTGCCTGGAGCGGCGCGGGCGCGGCGGCCCTTGACGATCTTTCGCTGGCCGCGATTCAGGCCTTCAGCCGCGCCGACGACCCCTCGGGCGATGGCCCCCGGGTGCGCGATGCCATCGGCGCAATGCTGGCCAAGGTGCCCTGCGCGCGGCTTCAGACCGTCTTTGACCCCGAAACGGGGCAGTTGGAACTGCGCGGCCATATCCCCGAGGAAGGGTTGCGCGCCCCGGTTCTGGCGGCGCTGTCGGCACGGGTGGGCGGGGCAATTCCGCTTGTGGATACCGTGCAGGTCCTGCCGCGCCCGCAATGCGGCACCCTCGCGGGGATCGAGGCGGTGGGGCTGGCGCAGTCGGACGATCAGCTGGGCGATCCGCGCGTTCTGGGTGAACAGCCCTTCACCCGGATCGCGCGCTTCGTCGAAGGGCAGTTCCTGGGCTTTCCCATCGAGGTGCCGGACTATCCCGCGTTTCTCTATGCCGATTTCTATGATGCGGCGGGGCGGGTTCTGCACCTGCGCCCCGCGGAGATTGCCCTGCATGACAGGATCGCGCCGGGCGAAAGCATCATGATCGACAGGGCGCCCGATGGCCGGCCCATCACCGTGACAGCACCTTTCGGCAAGGAAATACTGGTGGCCTTTGCCGCGTCCTCGCCCCTGCCACTGGCCGAACGGCCGGTCTACGAACCCGCCGCGCCCTATCTGGACGCACTGGCCGATGCCGTGGCGCAGGCGCGCGCCGCCGATGCGGCGTTTCGGGGCGAATGGTTCTATGTGCTGGTGGAAACCCGCGCCGGTCCGTGAGCTATCGGCATTCGTTCTCGGCCCAAAGGCGCAGGTTGGCCTTCAACCCGCCGCCATAGGGATGCGTCTTTGTCAGCGCCCGTTCGGCATTGGCCTTGAGATAGGTCTGCGCCTGATCGCAAAGGTTGTCGCGGTGCCATTCGTGGCAGTTGGAGCAGGTCTTTTCCTTCCAGAATTCCTCGGGCAGGCCCTCGACCGGGGGAAACAGCGGTGAACCGGCAATCAGTTGTTCCAGCGTCTTGCCGACCACGCCTTCGCCGCCGATGGTCAGCGGCGTATCGAAGGTGACGGGTGCCGCTGCGGGTTCGGGCGCCGGTTCTTCGGCGGGGGCGGTCGGCTGTTCCGGCGCGGGCGCGGCGGCGGCGGCCTTTTCCATAAGGATCGAGATCTCGAAGGCCGCCAGTTCGGCATAGGTGCCTTCGGGGTAGGCATCGAGATAGGCCTGATAATCCTCAAGCGTGCCGGTGCTGCGGGCGCGTTCGATCATGTCGCGTTCGCTGGCCTCGGGCAGGGCGGCCGGTTTCTCGGGCACCGGCGTGGCGCGCGATGCCTCGGGCAGGGCGGCGACCTCTTCCTCGGGCTGGGGGGCGGGCGCGGTTTCGGCGGCGATCAGGCGGTTCAGCAGCGCGCGCGCCTCTTCCGCCCTTGCGCTTTCGGGGTGGGCGCGCAGGAAGAGCAGGATCTGCACCGGATCGCCGGTGTTCTTGACCGAATTCCACAGCGCCTCGGCGGCCTGTTCCTGGGGGTCGACGGGCAGGGCCGGGGTGAACTGGAAATCACCGGTCAGCGACGAGGTATCCCAAGGCACCTGACGCCCGTTGGTGGCGCGCAGCACGTCGATGCGCACGGATTTGAACAATTGTTCGATGGCCAGGCCGGGTTCTTCCAGGTGGCGGGCCAGGGCGGCGGTGAAGGGGCTGTTCCCCTCCAGCCCGTCCAGCGCGACGGCCCCCGGCGCGGTGGAGTAGGACAGGAAAGTGCCGGTGGGCGCCTTCATCTCGGCCAGGCCGTTGTCGTTCAGCGATGCGATTTCCTCGAACGGATTGTCGCGGCAGGCGTCGAGAATAACGATGTTGGTGCGGTTGCGCGCGCTGGCCATCTGGCGCAGCACCGCCTGCGCCTGAATGCCCACAAGGGGCAGGTCGGCGGCATCGGTCAGGGCCACGTCGGTGGGCAGAAGATAGTTGTTGCCGAAGGACTGCACGCCATGCCCGGCGTAATAGAACAACCCGGTCGTGTCTTCGCCCGCACCGCGCAATTCGCGCCCGAACTGGGCAATGGCGCGGTTCAGCGTCACCTGGTCGGCATCGGTCAGCAGTGTCACCTTGAACCCGGCCCGTTCCAGCGATTGCGCTATCAGGCGGGAATCGGCGGTGGGGTTGTCCAGCGAGGGCACCGCGCCATAGGCCCCGTTGCCCACCACCAGCGCGATGCGCGCCTGTGCATGGGCGCTCAGGGTGGCGGCAAGGGCCAGGACGGCGCCAAGGGCCAGGGTGCGGAGGTGGTTCAACATGTCATCCATTCAATACGGTAAATTCGATCCGCCGGTTCCTGCGCTGGTTCTCGGCGGTGTCGTTGTCGACGATGGGGCGCGCCTCGCCATAGCCGGTGCTGGTGATCTGGGCGCGGTCGACACCCTTGCTGATCAGGTAATCGGTGACCGATGCGGCGCGCCGTTCGGAGAGGCGCTGATTGCTGGCCGCGCCCCCGAGGCTGTCGGTGTGACCACCCACCTCGATCTTCAGGCCGGGGCAGCGGCGCACGATGTCGACGATGCTGTCGAGCAGGAAGAAGCTGGTCTGTTCCAGCGTGGCCGAGCCCGAGCGGAAATTGATGTTGTCGGTCCGCGACAGAATCTCGAACCGGCCCTTGCAGGCGGCCAGATCGAAGTTGCCGGCGGTTTCCACGGCAGCACTGGCCGGGGGCGTTTCGGGCTGAGCGGCGGCAACCGTGGCGGGGGCAGGGGCATCGGGGGCGGCGCGCCCAAAGATCATGTCGAAACTGACGGTGGCCGAGGGCACGATTTCGACATTCGCCGCCTCTTCCAGCTTGCGGATGCCGTTATCAAGATCGTGATCGGCGGTGGCGACCGAAATCGGCGTGCTCGAGGCGACGGCGACCAGCGTGTCGCTGATCAGGGTGACGGCAACCTCGGCCTCGCCCTCGGTCTTCACGCCGTGCAGATCCAGCGTATAGGGCAGCATGATGATCTTGCGCCGCACCTCGTTCAGGTCGGCCAGATCGGCGGGGTCGATCCTTGCGGTGATCACCGCCTCGGGGAACTGGAAGGTTTCGAAGAACAGGAACCGCATCCGCACGTTGCGCAGATCGACCTTGGTATCCACCGAATCCAGCTTGATCGTCACTTTCGCCGTGCCGTCCTCGGAAATGGTGCCGTCGAAGCTGGCGAAACTGCTGGTCTCGACCTTGGTGGCGTTCTTCACCGATTGGAACCGCAGGGCGGAACTGTCTGATTTCAGGGTCCAACCGCCGGAAAAGGGGTTGTCCTGGGCAAGGGCGGCAGTTGCGCAGAGACCTGCCAATCCGCCTGCAAGGGTAAGGGTGCGAAAACCGGTTCTGAAAATTGTCAAATGACCCATGGCGTCGAGATTCCTTTCGACTGACCTGAAATATCAGCGCTACCTTATCAAATTTCGAACCGCTTTAACATACCGGGATACCCGACCCCGAAGGTCAGCTTGAACGCAGAAGAACGGTCGAGCTTCCCACCACCTCGGCAACCTGGCTGAAGGCCACCTTGCGCCGTTGCGAGCGTTCCGAGGCACGCAGCAACAGGGTTTCCGCCTCGGCCAGGATGGCGTTCGCCTCGGCCGTGGCCGTTTCCAGGCTTTCGGTCGCCACCGGCACGATGGGGCGCGAGCTTCGGCGCGGATTGACGGGCCTGTCCTCGCGCAGACGGGCCGGCGGCGCGGTTTTCGACGCGTTGCGCTTGGCCACGCGGTTCAGCTTGGTGGCCGTCTGTTCGACGATCTGGCGCACCTCGGCATATTCGGGCGTTTGCGGCATGGCGGCGGCATATTGCGCCAGTTGGTCGGCCAGACAGTCGATGCGATAGCCGTCCTTGGGCAGACGCGCACAGATATAGCGCGCCTCACTGAAGGATTGGGTGGCCGCCGCCATCTGCTCCTCCAGTTCCGGGGCGCTGCCCGTTCCGGGAAGACCGGGCTTTGCGCCCGGCGGCACGAAGACCGGCCCACCAAATGAGGGGGGCGTGAAGATCGGGCCTTCGGGCGTGACGGATTCCTCACCGCCGGTGGCGGTGGATGACAGGCCCAGCGAAAGAAAAAGCACCAGTCCTGTCGAGGCGAAAGAAATCGGTTTCATCGGAATGTCCTTAGAAGAGGTCGGCCACGAAATAGGAAACGGAAATGCCCAGTCGTCGGCTGTTTTCCTGGTCGAAGGCATCGTAAAGCGTTGTGGCCACCTCGAGGTTCGGTGCCTGGTCGAACCGGAACGAAGCCCCGACATTCACGTATTCCCCGCTCCAGGCAGCCGAAACCCCGAGGTTTGGCGTGAGCCCGATTCCGACACCGCCGAAGATGCCCGGATCGCTTTCATTGTTGCGGATGTTGGTGCCCGCGCCGAGGGTGAACATCAGCGGAAAGTAATCGCCCCCCTCCGAGAATTGCGCATGGCGGAAGGATGTCAGGGTGATCTTGCCGCCGGTGTCGCGCCCCGAGGCATCGCCGAAACCGCCACCGTCGACCGAAAGGCCCAGGTAGGTCGGGGTGCTGCCGCCGACGATCTGGCGCGAGGCCTTGATCTCGAAATAGCCGGAATCGGCAAAGGAATCGGTAAGCGAGGTGATCTGGCCGGTGAACTGCAAGCCGATGCCGGTCTGCGCATTGCCGAGCCCGAAGCCCAGCGCAAGCGAACCGTCGATGTCATCGCCCGGTCCGACGCGGTCCGTCGTTCCCGAGAGCGACGCAAAGGCCAGCCCGCTGGGTGCCACGGTGGCCGACTGGATGCCCAGAAGGGTCACGTTCTTGGGGCGGGCGCCGTCCTGCTGCGCCTGGGCCGCGCCGCCGATGGCAAGCGTTGCAGCAAGCGTGGCGAAAGCGCGCGTTGCGCAGCCATGAAGTTTCATCGGGGTCCCTCGTGAGTTTTGCCCCGACAGTGTAGGTGGGATTCCCTTGGGTCAACGTGAAATGCGACATTGCCCCGAAATTGCGCAAATCCTGTTGTGCGGATGGAACGCTTGGCGCCCTGCACGACAAACAGTTGATTTGCGAATTTCCCTGACCTAACGTCAATTTACGGCCTTCGGCGCGTGATTTCGCGCCGTGCCTGAAGGTGTTCAAGGGTGAAGCGGTCGTCCCGGGGTGGGATTTCACGGCCCGGGGAAAGAAATTTTCCGCGGTTTCCGTCGGCTGCCCCTTCGGCAGGGCGGCCCGCCACCAGGGGAGTATTCCATGCCAATTGCCGCTATCCACCGATCCGACGACGCGCCCAGCGGCGAAAATCTGGAGTACGAGAAGGTTTTTACCGACCTGCTGCTGGCGGCCCAGCCGGAAGAGGAGCGCCAGGCCGGAAACGAGATCATCGCCGCCCAGGAGCCCGACGCCAAGGCCATCGTCGAAAAGGCCGAGGCGGTGCTGGACCTCTCGAACGATCTGCGCGCCGCCATCCTCTATGGCTATGCGCAACTGCGGCTGGTGGGGCTGCCGGGCCTGGCCGAGACGACGGGTTTCCTGCGTACCGCGCTGGAAGAGTTCTGGGACAGTTGCCATCCCCAGCTTGACGCCGAGGATGACGATGATCCGACCATGCGGGTCAATTCCATGCTGGGGCTGGTCGATACCGCGACGACCCTGCGCGCCCTGCGCCACGCGCCCCTCACGCTCAGCCCGGCCTTCGGGCGCATGTCGCTGCGCGATATCGCCATCGCCGATGGCGAGGTTTCACCGCCCGCCGACATGGAAAACCCGCCCTCGGCGCAGACGGTTTCGGCCGCCTTCCAGGATACCGACGACGCGGTGCTGAAGGCCAACCTTGACGCCGCGCAGGCCGCTCTGGCCGATGTCGAGGCGATCAATGCGGTCTTTGATGAACGGTTGCCGGGGCAGGGGCCCAACCTGAGGCCCATGCAGGTGATGCTGAAAAAGGCCGTGTCGATCCTGGCGCCGGTGGTGGGCGCCCCCGAAGAGCCGAGCGAAGCGGGCGATGAGGGCCCCGCCACGCCCGCCGAAAGCCAGGCCGACGCGCCCAGGCCCGCCGCGCCGCCGCCCGGCACCATTTCCTCGCCCGCCGATGTCGAAAAGGCGCTGGGCCGCATCATCGATTATTACGCAAAGCACGAACCCTCCAGCCCGCTGCCGATCCTGCTGGAACGGGCGCGCCGCCTGGTGGGGGCCGATTTCCTGACCATCATCCAGGATCTTGCGCCGCTCGGGCTTGAGAATGTCCAGCTGATCGGAGGTATGGAAAACCCGGAGTGACACAACGTCAACTTCGCAACTAGGCTACGACCAACAAGACCAACAAAACGACTTTCAGGGAGACAGAGATGTCCAGTTCGCAAAAGTTCATTGCCCGCAACCGCGCCCCGAGGGTGCAGATCGAATACGATGTCGAACTCTACGGCGCCGAGAAGAAGGTGCAGCTTCCCTTCGTCATGGGCGTCATGTCCGACCTGGCCGGCAAGTCCGAAGTGCCCCAGCCCGGCATCGCCGACCGCAAGTTCCTCGAGATCGACGTCGACAATTTCGACAGCCGGATGAAGGCGATGAAGCCGCGCGCCGCCTTTTCGGTGCCCAACACCCTGACCGGTGAAGGGAACCTTTCGGTCGACCTGACCTTCGAAAGCATGGACGATTTTTCGCCCGCGGCCATCGCCCAGAAGGTCGAACCCCTGCGCAAGCTGCTTGAGGCGCGCCAGGAGCTGTCCAACCTCATGAGCTACATGGACGGCAAGCCCGACGCCGAAGAGCTGATCGCCGAAACCATGAACAACCCCGAACTGCTGAAATCGCTTGCGGCCGCCCCGGCGCCCGAAGGCGACGACAAGCCCGCAGAATAAGGAGGCGCGACGATGGCCGAAGAAGCAACCCAAGCCGAAGCCGCCGCAGGCGCGACCGAAACCGCCGAGGGCGATTTCGCCTCACTTCTGCAGAAAAGTTTCAAGCCCCGCAGCGACAATGCCAAATCCGCCGTGGAAAAGGCGGTACAGACCCTGGCCGGTCAGGCGCTTGAAAACGCCAGCCTGATTTCCGACGACGTGCTGCATTCGCTGCAATCCATGATCGCCGAAATCGACAAGAAGCTGAGCGCGCAGGTGAACGAGATCATTCACCACGCCGAATACCAGCAGTTGGAAAGCGCCTGGCGCGGTCTACACCACCTGGTGAACAACACCGAAACCGACGAGATGCTGAAGATCCGGGTGATGAACATCAGCAAGAAGGATCTGCACAAGACCCTTCGCAAGTTCAAGGGCGCCGCCTGGGACCAGTCACCGATCTTCAAGAAGCTCTACGAGGAAGAATTCGGCCAGTTCGGCGGTGAGCCCTATGGCTGCCTAGTGGGCGATTACCACTTCGATCACTCGGCCCCCGACGTCGAGCTTCTGGGCGAAATGGCCAAGGTGGCCGCCGCCTGTCACGCCCCCTTCATCACCGGCGCCGATCCGTCGCTGATGAACTTCGAAAGCTGGCAGGAACTGGCCAACCCGCGCGATCTGGCCAAGATTCAGAGCACGCCGGAATACGCCGCCTGGAAATCCCTGCGCGACAGCGAGGATTCCAAGTATCTGGGCCTGACCATGCCGCGTTTCCTGGGCCGCACCCCTTACGGTGCAAAAACCAACCCGGTCGAGGAATTCGCCTTCGAGGAAGACACCGGCAACGCCGAATCCGACAAGTTTTCCTGGGTCAATGCCGCCTATGGCATGGCCACCAACATCAACCGCAGCTTCAAGGAATACGGCTGGTGTTCGCGCATCCGCGGCGTTGAATCGGGCGGGACGGTGGCCAATCTGCCCACCCATACCTTCCCCACCGACGATGGCGGGGTCGACATGAAATGCCCCACCGAAATCGGTATCTCCGACCGGCGCGAGGCGGAACTGGCCAACCTGGGCCTGATGCCGCTGATCCACCGCAAGAACACCGACATGGCCGCCTTCATCGGCGCCCAGTCGCTGCACAAGCCGGCCGAATACGACGACCCCGACGCGACATCCAACGCCAACCTTGCGGCGCGTCTGCCCTATCTCTTCGCCACCTGCCGTTTCGCGCATTTCCTGAAATGCATGGTGCGCGACAAGGTGGGGTCATTCAAATCCCGCGCCGAGATGGAAAAATGGCTGAACTCCTGGATCCTCAATTACGTGGACAGTCAGTCGGAAACCTCGTCCGAGGGCACCAAGGCGCGCCGTCCCCTGTCGGCCGCCGAGGTCGTGGTGGAAGAGGTCGAGGGCAACCCCGGCTACTACACCTCGAAGTTCTTCCTGCGGCCCCATTACCAGCTTGAAGGGCTCAGCGTTTCGTTGCGCCTGGTTTCGAAGCTGCCGTCGGAAAAAGGCTGATTTCGATCCCGGGCGCCCCGCGCGGGCGTCCGGGAATTTTAACCCAGTCGGCCCCCAGGGCCGCATTTCAAAGAAGGAGAGTTCGACATGGCCGTCGACATGTTTTTGAAGATTGAAGGCCCCGTCATTGCCGGTGAATCCCAGGACAAGACCCACGCCAAGGAGCTTGATATCCTGGCCTGGTCCTGGGGTATCTCCAACAGCGGCACCACCCACATGGGCGGCGGTTCGGGCGCGGGAAAGGCCAACTTCCAGGACCTGAGCGTCACCACCTACTATGAGAAATCCACCCATGAGCTGATCAAGTCCTCGACCAAGGGCACCCACCACGAAACGATCACCATGACTTGCCGCAAGGCCGGTGACTCGCCGCTGGAATACATCATCTACAAGCTGTCCGATTGCATCATCACCTCGGTCAGCACCGGTGGTTCGGGCGGCGAGGATCGCCTGACGGTGAACTTCTCGATCAACTTCGGGGCCTTCGACATCCTGTACAAGGAACAGGACAAGAAGGGTGGCGAGGCAAGCCAGGTGCCGTTCAAGTTCGACATTGCCGCCAACGAAGTGCTGTAGGCACCCACCGCGCGACAACGCGGGTTCGCCGGGGTTGCCCGGCGAACCCCACCCCCCTTACGCCCGGAGATCACCCCCGTGAACAGCGATGCAACCGATCTGTTGAAACAGGGCGACCTGTCCGGCGCCCTGACTGCCCTGCAAGCGCAGGTGCGCGCCGATCCGGCCGATGCGAAACTGCGGATCTTCCTGTTTCAGCTGCTTTGCGTGCTGGGCGACTGGAAACGCGCCATCACCCAGCTGAAGCTCTGCGCCGAGCTTGACCCGATGGCGCTGCCCATGGCCCAGACCTATCGCGAGGCCATCATCTGCGAGGTGTTCCGCGAAAAGGTGTTCTCGGGCGAAAAGGAACCGCTGGTCTTCGGTGAACCGGCGGAATGGATCGCGCTTCTGGGCCAGGCCCTGAAGGCGCTGGCGGCGGGGCAGGCTGCCCGTGCCGCCGATCTGCGCGCGGCCGCCTTCGACATGGCGCCCGCCGGCGCCGGAACGCTGAACGATGCGCCCTTCGAATGGGTGGCGGATGCCGACATGCGGCTTGGTCCGGTTCTGGAAATCATCGTCAACGGGCGGTATTTCTGGCTGCCCTTCACCTCGATCGCCAGCCTGACCGTGGAAGAACCCACCGACCTGCGCGATTGCGTCTGGAGTGCGGCCCATCTGACCCTGCACAATGGCGGCGACACGGTGGCGCTGATCCCCACGCGCTATGCCGGAACGGCCGAAACCGGCGACGATTCCGCAAAGCTCTCCCGCGCGACCCATTGGGCCGATGCGGGCGGCGAGACCTGGATCGGAACCGGCCAGCGGCTTCTGACAACCGACACCGGCGACACGGCCCTGCTGGACCTGCGCAACCTGACGATGGACGCGGCCCGTGGCGGATAGAAACCTCTCCGAACGGCTTCAGCCCTCCCTGCTGGACCGGCTGACCGACCTGGCGCCCGACAAGGCGACCGAAACCCGCGATGCCCGGGTGATCGACATCAACCGTCTGCGCGACATCGTGCGCCGCGACCTGGCCTGGCTGCTGAACGCCAACAACCTCGACAGCGAGATCGACGCCACCCGTTATCCCAACGCATCGCATTCCGTGCTGAACTATGGCCTGCGCGAGGTGTCGGGCGAATTTTCCACCGGCCAGCGGGTGATCGAGATCCGCAAGTCGATGCAGGCCGCCATCCGCCGGTTCGAACCGCGCATAAACGAAGGCACGCTGGATATCGTGCTGCGAAAGGACGACGATCAGGGCAAGGCGATCGTGGTTTTCGACATCGTGGCCGACATGTGGGCCGAACCCATACCGCTGGAACTCTACCTGCGTTCGCAGATCGACCTGACGACCGGCGAAGTCGACCTGGAAGAGAAGAGGTAGCCGGCATGGATACCCGCCTTCTGCGCCACTATGAAAACGAACTGTCCTTCCTGCGGGAAATGGGCGGCGAATTCGCCCAGAGCTATCCCAAGATCGCGGCCCGCCTTGGCATGGACGGCACCGAGGTTCTTGACCCCTATGTCGAGCGCCTGCTTGAGGGCACGGCCTTCCTGACCGCACGCGTGCAGCTTGAGCTTGAGCTGCAATATCCCGCCTTCACCAATCACCTTCTGGATATCGTCTATCCGCAACTGATGGCCCCCACGCCCTCGATGATGATCGCCCAGCTTGCCCCCGACTTGGCCAGCGGGGCGCTGGCGGCGGGCGCCGACCTGCCGCGCGGCACCCAGCTTCGCTCGGTCGCGGCCGAGGGGACGCAGACCGCCTGCGTCTTCACCACCGCCCATGACCTGACGATGTGGCCGGTCGAATTCAGCGAGGCCGAATATATCGACGGGCGCGGCGAACTGGTGGCGGCGGGCGTCGTTGCCCCCGGGGTCGAGGCGCGGGCCGCCATCCGCCTGCGGCTGCGCCGGCCCGGTGGCGCGCCTCTGGGTGACCTGCCGCTGGAACGGCTGACGGTGTTCATGGGCGGCAATCCCGGCGTCGGCTGGAAGCTGCACGAGCTTTTGTGCGGCGATTGTTCCGCCGTGGTGGCGCGCGGCACCGACCGGCGGGCCGATTGGGTGATGCCCCTTGTGGGCGGGATCGAACAGCGCGGTCTGTCGCGCGGCGATGCCCTGTTGCCGACACCGCGCCGCTCGCTCGATGCCTATCGGCTGTTGCAGGAGTATTTCGCGCTGCCCGACCGGTTCTATTTCGCCGATATCTGCGGGCTGGACCGGGCCATGGCGCGCAGCGACGGGGACGAGATCGACCTTTACATCCTCTTGCGCAACGGCAACGCCGACGTGGCCGCCAATGTCACGCAAGAGGCTTTCAAGCTGAACTGCGTGCCGGCCATCAACCTGTTCGAAAAGCGCTGTGACCGGGTTCTGATCTCGGTTGCCGACAGCGAACAGCATGTCATCGCCGACCGCACCGCGCCGCTGGATTACGAACTGATCACGCTGCTTTCGGTCACCGGGATCAGCGGCAAGGGCGACGACGATCTGCCCTTCCGCCCATTCTATTCTGCCACCGAATTCACCGCGGCCGGGGGCGGGGCCACCGCCTTTTACAGCCAGTCGCGCAAGATGCGCCAGCGCACCGAACGCGAAAGGCTGAAGGGGACGCGCACGAATTACCTGGGGTCCGAGCTTTACGTCACCCTTGTCGACATGGCCCAGGCCCCCTGGCCCGAGGGGCTGACCCAGCTTGCCGTCAAGGCGATGGTGTCGAACCGCGATCTGCCCATGTTGCTGCCCACCGGTGCGCGCGACGTGTTCCACCTGCCCGGCGGCGGGCCCGTCGCCCATATCACCACCCCGGTGCCGCCCACGCGGCCGCGTCCGACCCTGGCCCAGGGCGAAAGCGCCTGGAAGCTGATCTCCAACCTATCGCTGAATTACCTGTCGCTGGTCGACAGCGAAAACGGCACCGGCGCCGAGGCCATGCGCGAATTGATCGGCCTTTATGCCCCCACGGGGGACCGCGCCGTGACAAAGCAGCTTGAGGGCATCACCGCCATCGACAGCCGCCCCATCGTGCGGCGGATGTCGGACGGGATGCTGTCCACCGCGGTGCGCGGACTGGAGATCGCCGTGACCTGCGACGAGGATTATTTCGAAGGCGCGGGGCCCTTCCTTCTGGCCACCGTGCTGCAACGGTTCTTTGCCAATTACGTCTCGCTCAATTCCTTTACCGAAACGGTTCTGAAAACCCCCCAACGCGGAGAGGTGGCCCGATGGCGCCCCGAGAAAGGCCTGGGGACGATCCTCTAGGCCATTTCCAGGCCCTGCTGGACGATCCCACACGACACCACATCTTCCACGCCCTGCGCGTGATCGAAACCGCCTTTCCCGACGCACCGCGCCTCGGCGAAAGCCGCCGGCCGCGCCAGGACCGGATGCGCCTGGGCCAAGAACCTTCGATGGCTTTTGCCCGCACCACCATCACCAGCGTCACGCCGCCGGGCGGGCAGGGGCCGGGGCGGTTGCAGAACCTGTTCTTCGGCCTTTTCGGCCCTCACGGCCCCCTGCCGCCGCATCTGACCGAATACGCCCGCGAAAGGCAGCGCAATGCGCGCGACACCACCTTCGTCGCCTTTGCCGACATGCTGACCCACCGCATCATGAGCCTGCTTTACCGGGCGTGGACCACCGGTCAGCCCGCCGCCGACCTTGATCGCGGGCCGCGCGGGCGGATGGCGCGCAAGGTGGCGGCGCTGTCGGGGATGCAGGGCGACGCCTTCCAGAACCGCGATGCCATGCCCGACATGGCGAAACGCTATTTCACCGGCCACCTGGCGCGCGGCCCGCGCAGTGCGGCGGGGCTGGGCGCGATGCTCGCGGCCTTCTTCCGCGCCCCGGTCAGGGTGCAGCAGTTCGTCGGAAGCTGGCTGGCGCTGGAACCGGGCGACCGCTGGCAACTGGGCGCGCCCGCGGGGCTGGGCCAGGCCACCAGCATCGGCGACAGGGTCTGGTCGCGCAGTGCCAAGTTCCGCCTGCACATCGGGCCGCTGTCGGCCGCCGAATACCAGGCGCTTCTGCCCGGGGGCGATGCCCTGGCGCGGCTGACGGCCATCGTGCGCGGCTATGTGGGCGATGCGCTGGATTGGGATGTGAACCTTGTGCTGCGCGCGGGCGATGTTCCGGCGGCCAGCCTGGGGGGAACCACGCGGCTGGGCCAGACCAGCTGGATCGGCACAAGGGCGCCGGGGCGGGATGCGGACGACCTGTATCTCGAACCCCTGCGCCTGCAATCGACGGCCAATGCGCCGCAACGGGGGAAAACGACATGACGGAAATCAGCCGGGTCGCGCTTTTCGGTAAGCTGAACAAGGTGGGCTATCAGGCGGTCGAGGGCGCCACGGTCTTCTGCAAGATGCGCGGCAACCCCTATGTCGAGATCGTGCACTGGCTGGCGCAGATATTGCAGGGGCAGGACAACGACATCCTGAAGATCATCAAGCATTACGATCTGGACCCGGCGCGCATTTCCGCCGACATGCAGAAGGCGCTGGACGCCCTGCCGCGCGGTGCCACCAGCATTTCCGACCTTTCGGCCCATCTGGAAGAGGCGATGGAGCGCGCCTGGGTCTATGGCTCGCTGCTCTATTCCTCGAACCAGGTGCGCACGGGGCATCTGCTTCTGGGCCTGCTGAAAACGCCGGGGCTGCGGGGCGGGCTGCTGAACATCTCGGGCGAATTCGGCAAGGTGAAACCCGATGATCTGTCCGAGAATTTCCACCGCATCACCGACGGATCGCCCGAAGACCGCCTGTCGCCCCAGGATGGCAGCACCACCGGCGGCGGGGCCGAGCCGGGCGAGGCGTCGGGCGCGCGCTCCCCGGCGGCCATGGGTAAAGAGGAAGCGTTGCAGCAGTTCTGCACCGACCTCACCCAACAGGCGCGGGATGGCAAGATCGACCCCATCGTCGGGCGCGACGAGGAAATCCGCCAGATCGTCGATGTGCTGATGCGCCGCCGCCAGAACAACCCGATCCTTACCGGTGAGGCGGGGGTGGGCAAGACCGCCGTTGTCGAGGGTTTTGCCCTGCGCATCGCCCGGGGCGACGTGCCCCCTGCCTTGAAGGAGGCGCGGCTGCTGGTGCTGGATGTCGGCCTGTTGCAGGCGGGCGCCAGCATGAAGGGCGAGTTCGAAAACCGCCTGCGCCAGGTGATCGACGAGGTGCAGGCCTCCACCACCCCCATCGTGATGTTCATCGACGAAACCCACACGCTGGTGGGCGCAGGGGGGGCGGCGGGCACCGGCGATGCGGCGAACCTGCTGAAACCGGCGCTGGCGCGCGGCACCCTGCGCACCATCGGCGCCACCACATGGGCCGAGTACAAGAAACATATCGAGAAGGATCCGGCCCTGACCCGGCGGTTCCAGGTGGTCGCGGTGGAAGAACCCAGCGTCGAAAAGGCCACGCTGATGATGCGCGGGATCGCCTCGATGCTGGAAGGGCACCACAAGGTGCAGGTGCTGGACGAGGGGATCGAGGCGGCGGTGTCGCTTTCGGCCCGCTATATCCCGGCGCGTCAACTGCCCGACAAGTCGGTCAGCGTGCTGGATACCGCCTGCGCCCGCGTCGCCGTATCGCAACACGCGGTCCCGGCGGCGGTGGACGATGCGCGCCGGCGGATCGAGTCGCTCGATACCGAGCTTGAGATCATCGGGCGCGATGAAACCGCCGGCTATGACGCGGCCGACCGCAAGATGCTGATAAGCGAGCTGAAGGCGAGCGAAGAGGCGCGGCTTGCCGACCTCACCGGCAAATGGGATGCGGAAAAGGCCATCGTCGCCGACATCCTCGATCTGCGCGCCAAGCTGCGCGAGGGGGGCGCGCCGGTCGATGCCCCGGACGCCGCCAGCGAAGAGGCGGCGCAAGCAAGCCCGATGAGCGGCGCGGAACGCGAGGCGCTGCTGGCGCAGTTGCGCGAAAAGAACGCCGAACTCACCACGCTTCAGGGCGAAGACCCGCTGATCCTGCCCATCGTCGATGCCCAGGCGGTGGCAAGCGTCGTGGGCGACTGGACGGGCATTCCGGTGGGCCGCATGGTGCGCGACGAGATCGACACGGTTCTCAACCTCGAAACCCACCTGGCCAGGCGTGTGATCGGCCAGGACCACGCGATGAAGATGATTGCCAAGCGCATCCAGACCTCGCGCGCCGGGCTCGACAACCCCAACAAGCCCATCGGCGTCTTCCTGTTGGCGGGCACAAGCGGCGTCGGCAAGACCGAAACCGCCCTGGCCCTGGCCGAGGTGATGTATGGCGGCGAGCAGAACGTGATCACCATCAACATGAGCGAGTATCAGGAGGCGCACACGGTCAGCTCCCTGAAAGGGGCGCCCCCGGGTTATGTCGGCTATGGCGAAGGCGGCGTGCTGACCGAAGCCGTCAGGCGCAAACCCTACAGCGTCGTGTTGCTGGACGAGGTGGAAAAGGCCCACCCCGATGTGCACGAGGTGTTCTTCCAGGTCTTCGACAAGGGCGTGATGGAGGACGGCGAGGGCCGGGTGATCGACTTCAAGAACACCGTGATCCTGCTGACCAGCAACGCGGGCAGCGACATGATCATGGACATGTGCGCCGACCCCGACCTGATGCCCGAACCCGAGGGCATCTCGAAGGCCCTGCGCGATCCGCTGCTGAAAATCTTCCCCGCCGCGCTTCTGGGCCGGCTGGTGACGATCCCCTACTACCCGCTTTCCCCCGACATGATCGGCAAGATCACCCGCCTGCAACTGGACCGCATCAAGAAGCGGGTCGAGGGCGCGCACAAGGTGCCCTTCGCCTATTCCGACGATGTGGTGAACCTGATCACCGAACGCTGCCAGGAGCTGGAAAGCGGCGGGCGGATGATCGACGCCATCGTGACCAATACCATGCTGCCCGACATCTCGGCCGAATTCCTCAAGCGGATGATGCAGGGCGAAGCCGTGGAAAAGGTGGAAATCATTGTTGAAAATGGCGATTTCGCCTATCGTTTCGAATAGGGGCGCTTCGGCCCGGGGCCGGGCCGCACCCGCCGCACAGCGTGCAAGCAAAGTCAGGACAGATCATGGCCGGACCCGTCAATCCCGAGAATTTTCCCCTTCGTGTCGAGGGCGATTTTTCCGATGCCCTCTATCTTCTCGGCGCCCGCGTCGAAGAGGGCATGAACCTTCTGACCGAAACGACGCTGGAATTCGTCTGCACCGACCGCGAGGTCGATCTGAAGCCGCTTTTGGGGTCGGCGCTGCGGGTGGTGATCGAACCGACCGATGACAGCAAGCGCATCTTCCCCGGCACCTGCGTTTCGATCGAATACCTCGGCAATCCCTCGGGCCCGGCCCATTACCGCGCCGAGTTGCGCCCCTGGCTGTGGTTCCTGGGGCGGACGCGGGAAAACCGGGTCTTCCAGGACATGACGGCGCCCGACATCCTGCAACAGATCCTGTCGGATTACGGCGTGTGGGGTGATGTCGACAAACGGCTGAGCGGTGAATACCCGCCCCGCGGCTATACCATCCAGTACCGCGAAACCGATCTCGATTTCATCCGCCGTCTGATGGAGGAGGAGGGGATCTATTTCTTTTTCAGGGTCGAGGGCGAGCGTGAAAAGCTGGTGCTGGCCGATGGCCCCGGCGCCCATCAACCGATCGACCCGGCCGATCCAGTTGAATTCCTGCCGCTGGATGCGGCGGGCCACCGCATGGGCGACCATGTCTTCGACTGGAAGACCGGGCTGGGCGCGACCACCGGCAAGATGACGCTGACCGATTACGATTTCGAAAACCCCAGCGCGCTTTTGCGGGTCTCCAACAGCATTCCCAAGGGCGGGCACCCCGGCAAGGATCATGAAGGATACGATTATCCCGGCCATTTCCGCGATGTCGACACCGGCGAACGCCGGGTGCGCGTGCGCATGGAGGCCGAAGCGGCCCGCCATCTTGCCGCGCGGGGCGCGGGCACCATCGCAACCCTAACCATGGGCGATACCTTCACCCTGGCCAACCACCCCCGCGAAAGCGAGAACCGCGACTGGATGCTGTCGCGTGCCACCCATGTGATGCGCCTGACAAAGCGCGACCGCCCGCCGCTGAAGGTGGAAAGCACCCTGTCGGACATGGGGCTGGATACCGCGGGCGACGATCCCTACCGCATCCTGTTCGAGGTGCTGCCCAAGGGGGAACAATACCGCGCCCCGCTGGTCACCCCCTGGCCCGAGATTTCGGGCGTGCACACGGCAATGGTCACCGGCCCCAAGGGCGAGGAGATCCACACCGACAAATATGGCCGCATCAAGGTTCAGTTCCACTGGGACAGGAAGGGCAAGCGCGACGAGAATACATCCTGCTGGGTGCGCTGCATGATGCCCTGGACAGGCAAGTCCTGGGGCATGATGGCGGTGCCGCGCATCGGCCAAGAGGTCGTCGTGCAGTTCGAGGAGGGCGACCCAGACCGCCCCATGGTGATCGGGATGCTCTACAATGCCGACACCATGCCGCCCTGGGAACTGCCCGCAAACATGACGCAAAGCGGCGTGAAGACCAACAGCACCAAGGGCGGCGGCGGCTTCAACGAATTGATGATGGAAGACAAGAAGGACGCCGAGCTGGTCCGTTTCCAGGCCGAGCGGGACTATCGCCAGATCGTCAAGAACGACGCCGAGATCACTGTGGGGCTGGAGCACAAGGACAAGGGCGACATGAAGCTGACCGTCCAGCGCAACCTGAGCGAGACGGTCAAGACAGGCAACCACACCTTCACCGTGGCCAGCGGCAACCAGACGATCAAGGTGAAGAAGGATGTCGATGAAACCATCGAAGGCGGTTCGACCCAGACCATAACCAAGGACGTGACGCGCACCGTGAAGATGGGCAATGTCAGCGATACCGTGGAAATGGGCAGCGTCGAGGAAACCGTGAAACTGGGCGACGTGACCCACAAGGTGGATCTGGGCAACATGGAAACCAAGCTGGGCGTGGGCAACTACACGGTGAAATGCGCGGCGGGCAAGATCACCATGGAGGCGCTGCAATCCATCGAACTGAAGGTCGGCGGAAGCTCGATCAAGATCGACCAGATGGGCGTGACCATCAAGGGCGCGATGACCGCCAAGATGGAAGGCAGCCTTCAGGCGACGGTCAAGGGGCTGATGACCGAGGTTACCGGCGATGCCTTGCTGAAGCTCAAGGGCGGCGTGACGATGATCAACTAGGAGACGGCGGATGGACGAACGATTTGCCAACCTGAAGAAGATACCGAAGGACCCGGCCCGCCGGTTGCTGGCGCTGGCCAATGCCAAGCTGGTGACGCCGCTGGAATCGCCTGCGGCCGCCCCGGTGGGCACGGTTCTGGCGGAACTGGCCGGCAAGGGCGCCCATGGCGACATGCTGCGCCTGCTGGCGGCCGCGCTTCCGGCGCGCGAATGCATCTGGTGGGGCTGTCTTGCCGCGGGCGATCTGGTGGCGGATGACGCCCCCATGCCGCGCCCCCTGGCAGCAGCGCGCGCCTGGGTGTTCAAGCCCACCGAGGAAAGCCGCGCCGCCGCCCAGGCCGCTCTTGAAACCGCGGATGCCGACGACGAAACCACCCTTTGCGCCAATGCCGTCGTGATGTGCGACGGCAAGCTGGGCCTGGGCGATCTGTCGGCGCTTGACGCCCCGGCGGGCGCGCTGGGCACCTTCATCTTCGGGCAGAACGTCAAATCCCTGGCCAGCAGCACCGCCGAAACCGTCGAGGCCCGCGCGACCCTTCTGGTCGACCGGGCGCTGGACATCGCGCGCGGCGGGTCGGGCAGGCTGAACACTGCCGGCGCCTCGGAAGGGATCGCTCCATGAAACCCGCTGCCCGCATTTCCGACATGCATGTCTGCCCCATGGTGACACCCGGCGTGCCGCCCATCCCCCATGTGGGCGGGCCGGTCTCGGGCCCCTGTGCGCCCACCGTCCTGATCGGCGGGCTGCCTGCCGCCCGGATCAGCGACATGGCCGTCTGCGTCGGCCCGCCCGACGTGGTGGCCATGGGCAGCGCGACGGTTCTCACAATGGGGATGCCGCAGGCCCGCATGGGTGATATGACAGCCCATGGGGGGACGATCGTCATGGGCATGTTCACGGTTCTGGTCGGCGGCTGAGGGGTTTCATGGGGGTCACGCTGCATTTTCAATCCACCGGCACAGTGCCCGGCACCGGGGCGCCGGTGGCGATGACGGGGCCGTCGCTGACCATCGGGCGGGGGGCCGAGAACGATGTCTGCCTGCCCGATCCGGGCAAGGTGATCTCCAAGACCCACTGCACGATCGAGGATCAGGCGGGCAATGTCGTCATCACCGACCTGTCCACCAACGGCACCTTCCTGAACTACAGCAAGGTGCCCCTTGGCCCGGTGGCGACCCCCCTGAACGATGGCGATATCCTGACGCTCGGATCATACGAGCTTCTGGTCGAGATCGTCCATGCCCGCCGCAGCGCGCCCGACCCGCTGCCCCCCTCCGACGCGGCGCCGCGGGCGGTTTTGCCCGACGATCCCGGGCTTGACGATCTGCTGGGCGGCGATCCGGCTTCGGGTGGGGATGACAGCGATTTCCTTGACGATCTGCTGGGCGGCGCGGCCCCGGTGCGCGGTCCGGCCTCGGTCAACCGGCCCGAACTGGGCGAGGATGGCCTGCTGCCCCCGCTGGGCGAGGATGAGGCTGGCCTGCCGGGCCAGACCGACCGCGCCGACGACAGCCAGGGCGCCAGCGACGGTCAGCATTCCGACGCGACCTCGGATGCCTTCCGGCCCGCCACGCCGCTGATCCCCGAGGATTGGGGCGACGACCTGCTGGGGGGCGGGGACGAAACCGATCCCTTTGCCGAGCCACCAGCCGCGCCGCCCGAACCACCCGCCGCGCCGCCCGAACCACCCGCAGCAGCGCCCGAACCACCCGCCGCGCCGCCCCCGGCCGCGCCCGAACCGCCCGCCGAAGATGTGCCGCCGGAAAACCCCGCCCCCACGCCGCCGGCAGCCGCCACCCCCGCGCCGGCACCGGCCAGGCAAGACACCGCGCCGCCCCCGGCGAACAGCGACGCCGCCCGCGCCTTTCTGGACGCCGCCGGCGCAGGCGACATCGACATCCCCGAGGCCGAACTGGCCGAAACGATGGCGCGCCTTGGCGGGGTCATGCAGACCATGATCACCGGCCTGCGCGAAATCCTGATGACCCGCGCCAGCATCAAGTCGGAATTCCGCATCCAGCAGACGATGATCGGGGCAGGGGGCAACAACCCTCTGAAATTCTCGATCAGCCCCGACCAGGCGATCGAGGCCCTGGTGCGCCCGCGTGCCAAGGGATACCTGCCGCCCGATCAGGCCGCGCAGCAGGCGCTGGACGATATCAAGGCGCACGAGGTGGCGGTGATGGCCGCCATGGAGGCCGCGCTGAAGGGCATCTTGAAACAACTGTCCCCCGAGGTGCTTGAGGGGCAGATCACCAAGGGCGGCGGACTGACCGGCCTGCTGCAGGGCAAGAAGGCACGCTATTGGGACGTTTACGAAACGATGTACGCGAAGATCTCGGATCAGGCCGAAACCGATTTCCACGAATTGTTCAGCCGCGAATTCGCCCGCGCCTATCAGGCGCAACTGGACCGGCTGAAATGAAGGGAGGGCGCTGATGTCCTGGGATGCAAAGGTCTTGTGGAACGAGGGGCTGTTCCTGCAACCCCACCATTTTCAGCAGGCCGACCGCCACACCGAGGCGCTGATCGCCGGACTGGCCGGGCGGTTGACGCCCTATGGCTGGGGGGTCAGCGAACTCGAGATTGACCGCGATGTCCTGAAGGTGGGGCAATTCGCCCTGAAATCGGCCAGCGGGCTGACCCGGGACGGCACCGTGTTCCGCGTGCCCGATGCCGACGATCATCCCCCCGCGCTGGATGTGCCGGGCGATACCAAGGATTGCGTCGTCTACCTGTCTGTGCCGCAACGCCGCCAGGGCGCCCCCGAGGTCGAGATGAGCGGCAGCGAACTTTCGGCCGCCCGCCTGCGCCCGGCCGAGATCGACGTGACCGACGCCACCCAGCGGGGCGGCAAATCGGCCCGCATCGCCGTGGGCAAGCTGCGGCTGCAATTCGCGCTTGAGGTGGACGATCTGGCCGACCGGCTGACCATCCCCATCGCCCGCATCATCGAGGTGCGCGCCGATCAGGAGGTGATCCTGGACGACAGCTTTGTGCCCTCCTGCCTGGATATCCGCGCCGCCGGGCCGCTTTCGGGGTTTCTGGGCGAGCTTGAGGGGTTGCTGAACCACCGGATCACCGCACTTGCGGGCCGTTTGACGGCGGGGGCTGGCACCAAGGGCGCGGCCGAGATCCAGGATTTCCTGCTGCTCATGGCGATCAACCGGGCGCTGCCGCTGTTCCGCCATTTCACCGGCTGCGATCATTTGCACCCGATCACGCTCTATCGCGAGGCGGTATCGCTGGCGGGCGAGCTTTCGGCCTTCATGGCGCCGGACAAGAAGCCTTCGCAATATCCCAGCTATCAGCACCACGACCTGACGGCGACGTTCCGCCCGGTGATCCGCGACCTGCGCCAGTATCTCTCGGCGGTGCTGGAACAGACGGCGGTGGCGATTGCCATCGAACCTCGCAAGTTCGGCATTTCGGTGGGGATCATCGCCGACCGCAAGCTGATCGGCAACGCGCAGTTCGTGCTGGCGGTCAATGCCGACATGCCGGGCGAAAAACTGCGCCGTCACTTCGCCGGGCAGGCCAAGATCGGCCCGGTCGAAGACATCCGCCAGCTGGTCAACTCGGCCCTGCCGGGGATCGACCTGCGCCCGCTGCCGGTGGCGCCGCGCCAGATCCCCTATCACTCGGGGGTGGTCTATTTCGAACTGGACCCGGTCAATGCCTATTGGGGCAAGATGACAACCTCGGGGGGGATCGCGGTGCATGTCTCGGGCGATTATCCGGGGCTGAAGATGGAGCTTTGGGCGATCAGGCAGGGCTGACACACGAAGAGGGACCGCAAGGGACCGATGAGTGCGCGGCGCAGAAAGGTGCGAGGAACGGACATGGCCGACGAAGATCCATTCGCGGAACCCGACGACACCGACCGCACGGTGATCCGCCCCAATCCGGGCGGGCGGCGCGGCGTCGCCACGCCCGCGCCCGCCGCCCCGCAGCATCCCGCCGCCCAGTCCGCGGCCGCATCACCCGCACCGGCCACCCCCGGCCCCGATGCCATGGCGGGCGCGATGACCGGGGCAAACCCGCTGAACGCCGCGGCCGCCACGTTGTTTGCGCTGGTCAGCCGCATCCGCAACCGCGCCCAGCACCCCGACGCCGACGCGCTGCGCCGGTCCGTCGTGGCCGAGGTGCGCGCCTTCGAATCCCGTGCCATTTCGGCCCATGTTGACCCGCAGAAGGTGAAAGTGGCGCGCTATGCCATCTGTGCCACTCTCGATGACGTGGTGTTGAACACGCCCTGGGGCGGGCAATCCATCTGGGCGCAACAAAGCATGGTGGGCACCTTCCACCGCGAAACCGTGGGGGGCGATCGGTTCTACGATCTGCTCACCCGGCTGGAGCAGGACCCGGCCACCAACATCGAACTGCTCGAATTCCTCTACACCTGCCTGTCGCTGGGCTTTGAGGGGCGCCTGCGGGTCGAACAGAACGGTGCCGAGCGGCACCTGAACATCCGCGCCGGCCTTGCCCGGATCATCCGCGCCCAGCGGGGCGAGGTCGAGCATGACCTCTCGCCCCATTGGCAGGGGCTGGACAAGCCGCACAAGCGGTTGTCGGCCTGGAAACCCGTCTGGATCGCCGTCGGCGTCACTGCTGCGCTTCTGGCGGGTGGTTTTGCCGGGCTGACCCATGCGCTGTCGCGCGATACCGAAAGGGTGATCGGCAAGATTTCGGTGCTGAACCCCGGTGGCGTTGCCACGCTGGACCGCACGGCCCCCCCCGTGGTGCCCGAACCCATCGTCGACGACGAGGAAGAGATGAAGCGCGTGGCCGGCTTCCTGACCGCCGAGATCGAAGAGGGGCTTGTCACCGTGTTCCAGGATGCCAACACCATCACCGTGCGCATGAAGGGCGCGGGGATGTTTCCCAGCGGATCGCCCACCGTGAAACCCGAATTCTCCACCGCCCTTGGCCGGGTGGCCGAGGCGCTGAACGCCACCACCGGCCCGGTGATCGTGGCGGGCCATGCCGACAACGTGCCCCCCAGCGCAGGATCGCGGTTTCCCACCAACAAGGCGCTGTCGCTGGCGCGGGCGGAATCGGTCAGCAAGCTGATCGCCGACCGGATGGAGGACGCCAGCCGCCTGCGCCCCGAGGGCCGCGCCGAAAAGGAACCCATCGCGAGCAACGACACCCGCGAGGGGCGGGCCGAAAACCGGCGTATCGAGATCCTGCTGGTGCGCAAGGGGGTGACGCCATGAGGCTGCTGCGGGCCATCTTCTCGGGGATCGGCATCACCATCATGGTGTCGCTGATCCTGTCGCTGTGCCTGTGGTTCCTGGGCGGCTACCTGGGTTTCGGTGCCGCGCGTCCCTTCGATTCCGTCACCGGGCGGGTGGTGGGCATCGGGGTTGTCTGGATCGTCGCGCTGGTCACGATCCTGGTCATCCTGCTGCGCCGTCAGACACGCGACAAGGAACTGGCGCAGGATATCGTCGCCTCGGTCGAACCCGCCGAAGCCGAGGACGACAGCGAAATCGTCACCTCCGAACTGGGCGAGATGCGCGACAAGCTGAAGGCGGCCATGCTGCGCCTGCGCAAGTCGAAACTGGGCAAGCGGTCGCTGTACGAACTGCCCTGGTACATCCTGATCGGCCCGCCCGGGGCGGGGAAAACCACCGCCATCGTCAATTCCGGCCTGCAATTCCCCCTGGCCGACGAGATGGGCAAGGGCGCCATCGGCGGGGTCGGGGGTACGCGCAACTGCGACTGGTGGTTCACCGATGGCGCGGTGCTGGTGGATACCGCCGGGCGCTATACCACCCAGGAAAGCGATGCCGTGGCCGACAACGCCGCCTGGCTGGGCTTTCTGGGCATCCTCAAGAAACACCGCAAGCGCCAGCCGATCAACGGCGCCATCGTGGCGATTTCCCTGTCGGACCTGTCGATGCAGGACGAACAGACCCAGACCGCCCATGCCGCCGCCATCCGCCGCCGCCTGCACGAATTGCGCGAAAGGCTGGGGGTGCGGTTCCCGGTCTATGTCCTGTTCACCAAGGCCGATCTTCTGGCCGGCTTTTCCCAGATGTTCGAAAACCTCGGGAAAGAGGATCGCAGTCAGGTCTGGGGGTTCACCCTGCCGCTGGTCACGGGCAAGGGCGCGGCATCGCCCATGGCCCGCTTTGGCGAGGAATACCAGGCGCTGATCGACCGGCTGAACCAGCAGTCGCTGGAACGCATGCAGGCCGAAACCGACCCGGCCCGCCGCGCCCTGATCGCCGGCTTCCCGTCGCAGGTGGCCAGCGTGCGCCCGGTGGCCGAGCATTTCCTGAACGAACTGTTCCAGGACAACCGGTTCGAACACCGCCAGATGCTGCGCGGGGTCTATTTCACCTCGGGCACGCAAGAGGGCACGCCCATCGACCGGCTGATGATGGGCATGGCGCGCACCTTCGGCATCGGGCGGCAGGCCATCGGCAGCGGCGCGGGCGCGGGGCGGTCCTATTTCCTGACCCGGCTGTTTTCCGGGGTGATCTTCCGTGAAAGCGGGCTGGTGAGTGCCGACGACAAGGTCGAACGCCGCTATCGCGTCATCAAGTGGGGCGCCATCGCCGCGACGCTGATCGTCGCCCTGGCGGCGGGCGCGCTCTGGACCCGCAGCTTCATGGGCAACCGCGAGATGATCGCGCAGATCGAAGAAAGGGCCGCGGCCTTCCAGGCGGCGGCAGCGGAAATTCCCGGCAGCCCGATCAAGGACAGCGATCTGCCCTCGGTGGTTCCGGCGCTGAACATCCTGCGCGACGTGCCGGTGAACCCGGCAGGCGGCAGCGTGACGGCGCCCACCGAACTGACCTGGGGCCTCTATCAGGGCAAGGTGGTGGGCAACGAGACCGCGCTGGCCTATCGTGAGGCGCTGAACCGCATGTTCCTGCCGCGCCTTCTGTTCCGGCTTGAGGAACAGATGCAGGGCAACATCAACAACCCCGACCTTCTGTACGAGGCGCTGAAGATCTATCTCATGCTGGGGCTCGTCGGCCCGATGAGCGCCGATCTGGTGGCCGAGTGGATGGAAGTCGACTGGTCGCTGTCCTATCCCGGGCCCCAGCGCGAAGAGCTGCGCGCCGACCTGGCGGGCCACCTCGATGCGATGCTGAACCAGCCCATGGACCGGATCGAGCTGAACGGTGATCTGGTGGAACAGGTGCGCGGCATCCTCACCGCGCTGCCCCAGGCGCAGCGGGTCTATAACGGCATTGTCAACAGCCCCGCCGCCAATGCCGTGCCGCAGTTCCGCCTGACCGACATCGGCGGCCCGAACCTGCCACGCGCCATGGTGCGCTCATCGGGGGCGGCGCTGTCCGATGGCATTCCGGGCATCTATACCTATGACGGGTTCAATGATGTTTTCCTGAACGAAGCCCTGGGCGTTGCCACCCGGATTCAGCGCGACAGCTGGGTTCTTGGCCCGCGCGGCGAGATCGAGAATTCCGACGCGGCGCTCCTGGCCCTGTCGCGCGATGTGCTTGATCTCTACTACAACGATTTCGTCGCCCAGTATGACAAGCTGCTGGGGGATATCGACATCATCCCGATGCAAAGCCTGTCCCATGCCGTCGAGGTGACGAACGTCCTGTCCGGCCCCACCTCGCCCATCGTCAACATCCTGAAGGGCGTGGCGAAGGAAACCGATCTTCTTGCCGTGCCCGAGACCGACCCCACCGTGGAAGGCGCGGCCGAGGGGGCGGGGGCGGTGGGCGGCCTTCTGGTCAATCGCAAGCTGACACCGTCGGGGCGGCTGTTTCTCGAAGCGATGAGCAATGCCGAAACCGCCAGCGGCAACGCCCCGCCACCGCCCCCCGGCGCCTATGTTGCCGACAGGTTCCAGTGGCTGCATGATCTGGTCAGCGGCAAGGATGGCCAGCCCAGCCAGCTTGACGCCCTGATCGCGACCCTGACTGAGGTGTACCAGGAGCTTAACAAGCTGAACATCGGCGGCGGTCTTGGCACGCCCCAGGGCGACAGCACCGCGCTGGCGCGGTTTCAGCAGGCGGCAAAGGGGCTGCCCGGCCCGATGGAGCGCTGGAGCCAGCAGATCGCCGTCGGCTCGTCGGGGATCACCACGGGCAACACCCGCGCCGGAATCGACGGGCTGTGGCAGGCCAATGTCCTGCCCTTCTGTTCCCAGGCCACGGGCAACGCCTATCCCTTCAACCGCGGGGCAAAGAACGACATCGCCCTGCAGGATTTCACCCGGCTGTTCGCGCCGGACGGGATGCTGGATACCTTCTTCAAGGAGAACCTGGCGCAATTCGTCGACGTGCGCACCCGGCCCTGGACCTTCCGCAAGGTGAACGACACCGATCTTGGCATCTCGAACGCGGTGCTGGAGCAGTTCGAGAACGCCGCCGCCATCCGCGATGCCTTTTTCGCGGGCGGGGCGACGCCCTCGGTCCAGTTCCAGATCACGCCCCATTCCCTGGACCCGGCGGCCCAGGCGGTGGTTCTTGAGATCGACGGCCAGCAGATCGGCTTTCAGCAGGGCACCGGGCAACCCCGCCCCTCGGCCTTTACCTGGCCGGGGCAGGTGGGTTCGGCGCGGGTGAATTACCTGCCCCCCGCGCCCGGATCGGAAAGCGGGCTGGTGCGTGAAGGCCCCTGGGCCTGGTTCCGGCTTCTGGATGCGGCGCAATTGCGCAAGACTTCGGTGCCGGACCGCAAGCTGGTGATCTTCAACGTCGGCGGGCGGCTGGCGATGTTCCGCATGCAATCGGGATCGGTGCTGAACCCCTTCGCGCTTCCGGCGCTGGGGCAGTTCAAATGCCCGACGTCGTTCTGACCATGGGCTGGGGGCTATACGGCAAGTTGCCCACCACCGGCGATTTCGTGCGCCACGGGCTGGGCAAGGGGTTCGTCGAACCCTGGGACCGCTGGTTGCAGACCGGCATCGCAGGCGCCCGCGAAGCCATGGGCGGGCGGTGGCAGGGCTGTTACATGTCGGCCCCGATCTGGCGGTTCTCGCTGGGCGACGGCGTGGCGGGGGGGCAGGCGATGGCGGGCATCCTCATGGCCTCGGTCGATCGGGTGGGGCGGCAGTTTCCGCTGACCCTTGCCGCGCCCATCGCCGGGCCGCACGCGGCGGTTCACCTTGGCGCGCGCCCCCTGTTCGAGGCGCTGGAGGATCTGGCGCTGGCGGCGCTGGACGACATGCCGCTGGAGCGCTTGAAAGACCGCCTGGCCGACCTGCCACCGCCCCCCGCTGCCAGGGCAAGCGTCACCGCCGGCGGCATGACGGTGATGCCGGGCGGTGACGACATCGCGCCGGCCCTGGCCGCGCCATACCTCGCGACGCCGACGCTGTGGAGTGCCAGTTGCGCGGGGGGAATGCGGATGATGCAGGGATCGGGGCTGCCGCAGGGCGCGCGCTTTGCCGCGATGTTCGACATGGACGCCCCCGCTTGGCCGGTGACCCCATGAGCCGCCTGCGCCATTCCGCCGTCACCCATGTGGGCCGCGTGCGCCGGGTGAACGAGGACAGCATCCTGTCGCTGCCCGATCAGCAGATATGGCTGGTGGCCGATGGCATGGGGGGCCATGCGGCAGGGGATTTCGCGTCGCAATCGGTGGTGGAATATGTCGCCGCCCTGCCGCCCGACCTGCCGCCGGGCGAGAGGATGCAGGCCCTGCGCGGGGCGCTTGAGGCGGCCCACGGCGCGATCCGCGCCGAAAGCGACCGGCGCGGTGGCGCGACGGTGGGCGCGGCGGTGGTGGCGCTGATCATCGCCAACGGCCATTTCGCCGCCTTCTGGGCCGGGGACAGCCGCCTTTACCGGTTCCGCGACGGCGGGATCGAGCTTCTGACGTCGGATCATTCGGTGGTGGCCGAATTCGTCAAGGCCGGCCAGATGACCTGGGACGAGGCCGAGCAGCACCCGCAATCCAACGCCATCACCCGGGCCATCGGGGTGGGCGATGCGCCGGGGCTGGAGAAGATCCGCGGCGATGTGCGCCCGGGCGATAGGTTCCTGCTGTGCTCGGACGGGTTGAACAAATACGCGGGCTTTGAAACCCTGCGCCGCGCCGTCACCGGTGCGCCCATCGAAACCCTGGCCGACAAGCTGCTGACCCTCGCGCTGGAGGGGGGCGGGCAGGACAATATCTCGATCGTGGTGGTGGATGCCCTCTGACCCTGGCGGATGTGGCAGGCGCGGCGCAGTGAGTATTTTCAGCAAGAAAGAGGGGGGCGGTCAGGGTAGCGCGGTCGTCAGGATGCGGCTGTCGAGCGAGCGGACCGGGCCGCTGCGTTCGCGCAGGGCGGTGGCGAACCCCTCGGCGCTTTCGGTGGTGGGGCGCAACCCGCCCAGGATCGGGCTTTCGGAGTGGATCACCATGATCTTGGTCTTGCCCAGCGAGGTGTCGTCGACAAGGAAGGCCAGCTTCTCGCCACCGCTGGCCTGGGATTCGGACAGCGGAAAGGCGACGCGCACGGTGACCGGCCCGCTGGCCCCATCGCGCAGCCCTTCCACGCTGTCATCGGGGCGGTTCTTGTTGGGCAGCAGGTGAAACACGTTGCCCGAGACATCCAGCGCCGAGACGATGAGAAAGCCATCGGTGATATCGGCGGGGATGGTCACGTCGATCACCGGGTTTTCCCCGACGAGAAACCGCCCCGAGGGATTTTCGGCGCCACTGTCGCCCTGGGAAAAGGCGATGTCGAACCCGGCGGCGGGGGCGCGGGGCAGGGCCTCGTCGATCACGCAGAGCGCGGGGTTCAGCACGTCGGTTTCGATCCGCACCTCGCGCGTGCCGGCAATGGCGGCGATCCGGTCGCGCAGGGCGGCGCGGGTTTCGGGGGTGGCGACCCGGCCCATCACCACCACGTCGGCCCCCTGGCCATAGCCGGTGGCAGGCGGGTTCAGCAGGCTGAGTTCGCCGCAATCGGCCGCGTCGGAGAGGATACGGTCGACCCGGTCCACCGCGAGCACCCGCGGCCCCAGTTCCAGCGCCGCTTCGACAACGAGGCCGGGCGCGATATCGGGGTCGGCAAGGGCGGCGGACAGTTGATCGAAAAGCGGGCGGCTTTCGGTCAGGCCGCCGACGCGGGCGGTGTCGTTCGCGGTCTCCAGCGAAAAGCTGTCGAGGGGGCGCAGCAGGTCAAGCAGGGTCAGCACGCCACCGGGCCAGTCGGGGGCGATGTCGCCGCGGGCCAGGGTCAGATCGGCGCTGCCGCCCATGTCGGACAGGCGGGCCGACAGGGTTTCGGCCATGTCCTGCGAGGGGACGTTGCCCTGCGCCTTGGGCGGCGCATCTTCGGAGCGGGCGATGGAGAGCACGAAGGGATCGGCCCGGGGCAGGGCGGTGCCGAAGAACCCGCCGAACCAGGCGCCGCCCCCCGCCAGCACCAGCACGCCCACCAGCGCGGCCGCGATCAGCCCGCCGCGACCGCGCCCTGCCGCTGGCGTCGCCGGGGCGGGCGGTGCGGTGGCCTCTGGCGGGGGGACGGTGGCGGCGGAAAGGGGTGCGATCACCGTCCTGTCGCCGTCGTCGTCGCCATCGCCGCGCGCCATGGCCAGGACGGCGGCGGCGTCGGGCAGGCGGTCGGCCGGGTCGGGGGCCGTCATGCGGTCGATCAACTGTCGCAGGGGGGCGGGCACGCCGCTGGTGTCCAGCGGTTTGCCCTTGTTGGCGATCACCTCCATCGGGTTGGCGCCCACGTCGGGGGCCTTGCCCCGGAAGGTGGCCAGCAGCAAGGCCCCCAGCGCGTAGATGTCCGAGCGGAAATCGGCATTCCCGCTTAGCTGTTCGGGGGCGGCATAGGCATATTTGCCGGCGAATTCGTTGCCCACGATGGTCTGGGCGCCGGGGTTGCTGTCTTTCGCGATGCCGAAGTCGATGATCACTGCATCGGCAGGATCGCCGCCGCGCAGGATGATGTTGTCGGGCGAAAGATCGCGGTGGGTGATGTTCTTGGCATGGGCGGCGGCCAGGCCTTCGGCGACGCGGGCGGCGACGGTCAGAAGATCGGGCGCCGACATGCCGCCCTCTTTCATCTTGCGGTCAAGGCCCACGCCTTCGACATAATCCATGACCAGGAAGACGACGCCGGTATCGGTGCGCTGGTTATGGAAATAGCGCACGATGGCGTCGTGGCGCACCTCGCGGATAGCCTCTTCGCGGGTCATCAGGGTGAGGAAATCGTCGTTGCCCGAAAACTCGGAGCGCAGCGCCTTGAGCGCGACGGGCTGGCCGGAGATTTCCGACCGGGCGCGGTAAACCTCGGAGGTGCCGCCGCGCCCCAGCACCGCCTCGATGCGGTAGGTGTTGTTCAGCAGATCACCGATCTGGAAAATGGCATCGGTGTGCTGGCCGGTCATGTCCGGGCGACCTTTCGCAACGGGCGGGGCAGGCGGATCACGATCAGCCAAGCACCTGGAATTCGACCCGGCGGTTCACGTCGGCGCGCGGATCGTCGGGATCGAAGGGAAAGGCCTCGCCCACGCCTGTCGCCTCAAGCCGCTCGGGCGCGATGCCGCAATCGGTGACAAGGAAGCGTTTCACCTCTTCGGCGCGCAGTTTCGACAGCCGCTGGTTATAGGCTTCGGACCCCGAGGCATCGGTATGGCCCAGGATGCGGAAGGCTTCGGTATCGACCGCCTTCATCGCACCGCAAAGCGCGGTCAGCTTGGGTTTCTGATCTGCCCGCAAGGCGGCGCTGTCGAAATCGAACGAGATGTTGATGTTGACCTGCTGATCCTTGGGCATGATCGCCATGTTGGCGGGGGCAACGGTGGTGGGCGTGGCCGCGGTTGTCGTCTGGGGCTGTTCGGTCACGACCGGGGCGATGGAAAGGCCGCGGGTCTTCTGGGCGCGGAACCTGTCCTCGATCTCTTTCTGGGTCATTTCGGTGTTCTGGGCGGTTGCCGGCGGGGCCAGGGGGACAAGACCCGCCAGGCCGCAGACAAGGGCAAGAATGGTGCGGTTCATGATGAAATCCCTTTCAGCAATCAAGATGACGTTAGGGTAACGCTTTTGCGTTCGCCTGCCAATGATCTTGCGTGTCTCGCGGGGTGGGGAAAACCTGACGTTTGCCGTCATGTTTGACACATCGGGGCGCTTGCCGCAGTGTTTGGCGGGACAGCGGGCTGGAAATTTCATGCGCACCCTCATCATCGCCATTGCCGCCCTGATCGTGCTGCTGGCCGCCGGCCTGATCTGGTTCGCGGTCTCGTCGATGTCGCCCGACACCGGCGATGGCCCCGAGGGCGGATTCGGCGACGATATCGGCAGCGGCACGGCGGTGGACAGCGCGGCGCGTATCGAGATCGAGTTCCTGCGCCAGCAGGTCGAAACCCTGAGCGAGGAGATCGCCACCCTCGACAGCCGCATCCAGACGCTGGAGCAGCGCCCGGCCGCCGCGGCGCCGCCCCCCACCTTCGGCGGCCAGCCGACCAACGACGCGCCCGAAAACGTCGGTCCGAACACCATCATAGATGCCTATGCCCAGGTCGTGCTGATCGCCAACCGGCGCAAGGTGAACGGCAAGATCAACGTGGCGGGGCCAAGGTTTCTGGAACAGTTCCTGGGCCGCCCGCGCGAAAACCTGTCGGACAATTGCGATCCGATGACCAACCCCAAGCTGCGCGCGATGCTGAAGACCGAACAGGCCGGGCCGATCCGGGTGTCGATGCTGCAACCGGCGCTGGACAGCCTGCGCCGGGTCTTCGCCAACGTCGAATCCACCGACCCCGATCTTTACGCCCGGATCAACACCGCCGGTTCGCTTTGCGTGCGCCAGATCCGCGGCACGCGGGGGCGCACCAGCACCCATTCCTTCGGCCTTGCGGTGGATCTGAACATCGACGGCAAGCTTGATACCCTGGGCGACGGCAAGACCCAGCTTGGCCTGACCATCCTGGCCGATTTCTTCCGCGCCGAGGGCTGGGTCTGGGGCGCGGGGTTCAGCCGCGAGGATTCGATGCATTTCGAGGTCAGCCGCCAGATGCTGGAGCAGTGGCGCGCCGAGGGCAAGATCTGAGCCGACCCCGGCGCTGGCAGAGATTTGAGTGGCC
The DNA here is from genome assembly GCF_020529025.1 of Oceaniglobus trochenteri. Lineage (GTDB taxonomy): Bacteria > Pseudomonadota > Alphaproteobacteria > Rhodobacterales > Rhodobacteraceae > Oceaniglobus > Oceaniglobus trochenteri. Next base: position 14,393 of record NZ_JACNMM010000002.1, on the reverse strand, counting down.
AACGGCGCGACTTCGCGCCACACTGTGCGCGGTCCTGCCGCCATGCCAACCACCGACCGGAGGAAACCCTTGCGCCTGTTGTTCGCCGCCCTGATAAGCATCGTCCCCATCGCCGCCCCGGCGGCCGACAGGATCGCCCTGGTGATCGGCATGGGCGCCTATCAGACCGTCCCGACACTGGACAATCCGGTAAACGACGCGCGCGCCATCGGTGAAACACTGGAACGGATCGGGTTCGAGGTCACCACCCTGATCGACACGCCGGGCGAAACCCTGCGCAAGGAGGTGGGCGATTTCGCCTTTCATTCGGAAACCGCCGATCTTGCGCTGATCTACTACGCCGGTCACGGGGTCGAGGTGCAGGGCGAGAATTTCCTGATACCGGTCGATGCCAGCATCACCACCAACCGCGACATCCAGCGGGTGTCGCTGTCGCTGGACGATCTGCTGGCGGCGGTGGACGGTGCGCGCAAGATGCGGGTGGTGATCCTGGATTCCTGCCGCGACGATCCCTTCGGCGGTGCCCTGGATCTTGACGCGCTGCAGGATCAGCAGACGCCGACCCCCGGCACCCGTGGCGCCGGTGACGGCGGCCTTGCGCCCCCATCGCCCGACCGTGGCACGCTGGTGGCTTTCGCCGCGCGGGATGGCGAGGTGGCGCTGGACGGGGCGGGCGAACACAGCCCCTTCGCCAAGGCCCTGATCGACGCGCTGCCGCAACCGGTGGAGATCTCGCTGATGTTCCGGCAGGTGCGCGACGCGGTGCTGCGCGAAACCGGCAACCGGCAGGAACCGCACACCTATGGCTCGCTCTCGGGCACGCCGTTCTTTCTTGCCCGCGATGCGGTCGAGACCGCCAGCTTCGATCCCGACACCGCCTGGTCGGAAATTCCGCGCGACCAGGAAACCCAGCTTGCCACCCTGGCCGATCAGGGCGACACCCGCTCGATGGTGGGGCTGGCCTATATGCGGCTGAACGCCGCTGATCCCCGCTATGCCCCCACCGATGCCGCCGGGCTGCTGGAACGGGCGGCAAAGGCAGGTTCGGCCGAGGCGCAGTTCGAACTGGCGCAGCTTTACGAAAAGGGGCTGGGCGTGGCGCAGGACGACAAGCGCGCGCTTGAGCTTTACGAAAGTGCCGCGGCGCTGGGGTTTGCCGATGCCCTGAACGATCTGGGGTTCATCCACTTTCAGGGCGGGCTTGGCGTACCGCTCGATCCGGCGCGGGGGCTTGAGTATTTCGAACAGGCCGCAAACCTGCGCCAGCCCCAAGCCATGTACAACTTCGCCGCCCTGATCGACGACGGCGCCGTGCCGGGCAAGGGGCCGCAGGACGCGGCGAATTACCTCTACCGCGCGTTGCGCACCGGGGCGCAGGATGTCTACGAGGTGGTGCGCGACCGCCCCCGCATGTTCGAACCCGAAACCCGCAGGGCACTGCAACTCAAGCTGCGCGAGTTCGGCTTTTACGACGCCGCCATCGACGGCGATTTCGGCCCCGGCACCCAGTCAGCGATCCGGGCCGCCTATGGCCTGTCCGAGTGATCAGGCGAACTGGCGCGCCACGATGTCGGGCAGCGCGGTGAAATCGTCGAAGGCATGGGCGTGGGGTAGGTCCTTCACCGCTGCCTTGCGATAGCCTTCGGTGAACAGCGCAAAGGGCAGGGCGGCGCGCTCGGCGGTTTCGGCATCCACGTCGCTGTCGCCCACGTAAAGCACCGGACCCTCGCCCAAGGCACGCACACAGGCCAGCAGGGGCGCCGAATCGGGCTTGCGCTGCTTCAGGCTGTCACCGCCCAGAACCGCCAGGAACCGGTCGCTCAGCCCGAAATGGCGCAGCACGGCATGGGTCGGCGCCTCGGGCTTGTTGGTGCAGATGCCAAGGCGGTGCCCCTGGCCGGCCAGCGTCTCCAGACAATCGGCGACGCCGGGGTAAAGCACGGTCAGTTCCACCGCCTTTTCATACAGCGCCAGGAACCGGGTCAGCATCGTTGCATGCAGCGAAGGGTCAAGGCCGCGCGCCGCGATCATCCGCTGCACCAGCACCGGCGCGCCGTTGCCGATGAACGACCGGGTTTCGGCCAGGTCCATCGGGGCGGCACCCTGTTCTGCCAGAACCCGGTTGCCCACGGCGCGGATGTCGGGCGCGCTGTCGATCAGCGTGCCGTCAAGGTCAAAGACGATCAGGCCCAATTGCTGTCCTTCCATTTGATCGAACAGCCCATGCTGGCCACCTGGTCGCGCGGGCCTTGCCCGGTTTCGGCAATCTGTTTCATCGCCTCGAACAGTTCGCGCCGCCCGTCAGGCGCCATCAGCCGCCCGCGGTACTGCAGCCGGTGGCGGGCGTCCAGTCCGAAGAAATCGGGCGTGCACACGGCGCCCCAGGCCCGCGCCACGGCCTGGTCGGCGTCGTGCAGATAGGGAAAGGGCAGATCGTGCTTGCGATGGAAAAGCTTCATGTTCTCGGGGCTGTCGTCGGGATAGGCTGCCGCATCGTTCGAACAGATGGCAATCACCCCGACACCCAGCGGCGCCAGATCGTCGGCGGTGCGCCGGATCTCGTTCAGCGCGCGCAAGACATAGGGGCAGTGGTTGCAGATGAACATCACCAGCGTCGCCGCGCCGTCGCCCCAGGTTTCCAGCGATCCGGCAGAACCGTCGGTGTCGGGCAGGCTGAAATCGGGCGCCTGCCAGCCGAAATCGCATACCGGTGGGGTGGCCATCCGTCTCTCCCGTTTCCCTGCCCATGGCGCGGACCATGCCAACCGGGGCGCCCCGCGTCCAGCCCCGAAAACCGGCTGCGAGGGCTTGAACCCCTGTCTCTTTCTTGCTGAAAATACTCAAATCCCACCGCCGGCATGGCGCGCCGGGGGCCGCGGTCCGCGCCCCGCCTAGGGCAGGATCAGCAGCCAGAGCCAGACCGTCCCAAGGCTGAGCGCGGTGCCCAGAAGAACCCCCGAGGCGGCCACCCGCCGCGCCGCACCGTACATGTCGGCGAAGATATAGGTGTTGACCCCCGGTGCCATGGCGGCGGTGATGACGGCCGCCCGCAGCGCGCCGGTGGACAGGCCAAGGGCCGTTCCGGTCACGAAAACGATGGCGGGATGCAGAACCAGCGAACAGCCCGAAACCCAGAGGATCGCCCGCATGTCGCCCTCGGGGCGATAGCGCACCAGCGCCCCGCCCAGCCCGAAGAGGGCGGCGGGCAGGGCCGCGCGCACCATCATGTCAAGGGCGCTCTGAAAGACGTCGGGCAGGACCAGCCCGGTGAAATTCGCCAGAAACCCCAGGCTGATGCCGATCACCAGCGCGTTGCGAAACATCGCCCGCCCCACCTTGCGGGCCGTGTCCAGGGGCGCGCCGCCGGGGTTGCGCACGATCTCCATCACCGTCACCCCAAGGCCATAGCAGAAGGGCGCGTGAACGGCGATGATGGCAAAGTTGTATTGCAGCGCGGCGGTGCCGAAGGCGCGTTCGGCAATCGGCAGGCCAAGAAGGACGGAGTTCGAGAACAGCCCGCAAAACCCCATGGCGACGCAATCGGGCCAGGGGCGGCGGAACAGCAGCCGCGCGCCGAAAAGCCCGGCCAGAAAGCCGCCAAGTGCCCCGAGGTAGAACGAGAACAGCAGCGACAGGTCGAACTCCTGCCCCAGGTCCAGCCCGGCGATGGCGCGGAACAGCAGGCAGGGAATGGCGAAATGCTGGGTGAACTTCATCAGCCCTTCGACCCCGGCATCGCTGAACAGGCCCTTCCAGACCGCGACATAGCCAAAGCCGATCACCAGGAAGACCGGCAGGATGACGTCAAGCAGTGCCTGCATTCGTTGCGCCTTTGTGCTTGTGGCCCGCGCCGCGTCCGAACCGTCAGTCGGCGGGAAGCGTCAGCACCATGCCGTCGTATGCGGGGGTGACATGGGGCGGGGTTTCGCCCGCCACCGTGTCGTGATCGAGGTCGATATGCATGTTGGTCAGCACCGCGCGGCGGGGCGCGGCGCGTTCGATCCATTCCAGCGTGCGGGCCAGGTGGGCGTGGGTCGGGTGGGGCGTGCGGCGCAGGGCATCGACCACCCAGATGTCCAGGTTTTCAAGGCTGGCCCAGGCAGCGTCGGGGATGTCGGCCACGTCGGGCAGATAGGCAAGGCCCGCGATGCGGAACCCCAGCGCGTCGATGGCGCCGTGGTTCACCAGGAAGGGCGAAAGGGTGATCGCGCCGCCCTTGCCGCCGATCGTCAACGGGCCGTCGATGGTGTTCATCTCGCAGATCGGCGGATAGCTGGAGCCTTCGGCCTGCACGAAGGCATAGCGGAAGCGCACCAGCAGGTCGGCCTGGGTCGGGGCATCGGCCCAGACGGGCAGGCGGCTGCGCATGTTGAAGACGATCATCCGCAGATCATCAAGGCCGTGGGTGTGATCGGCATGGGCATGGGTAAAGACCACGGCGTCCAGCGCACCGACACCGGCATCCAGAAGCTGGTTGCGCAGGTCGGGCGAGGCGTCGATCAGCACGCGGGTGGTGCCGTGCGGCCCGTCGCGTTCCACCAGCATCGAACAGCGGCGGCGCGCGTTCTTCGGGTTCGTCGGATCGCAATCGCCCCAGTGCCCGCCAAGGCGCGGCACCCCGCCGGACGATCCGCAGCCCAGGATGGTGAAGCGGTATCCGCTCATGCCTGCCACGCGGCGGCCTTGGCAAAGAGGCGGTCGAAGTTGGCCTGGGTCGCGGCGGCGAATTCGGGGTAGGGCAGGCCGAAGGTCTCGGCCCCCCGCGCCGCTGTATGGGCGGTGAAGGCCGGTTCGTTGCGTTTGCCACGATGGGGCGGCGGGGCCAGATAGGGGCTGTCGGTTTCCACAAGGATGCGGTCGATCGGGGCGGCGGCGAAGATGTCGCGCAGCTCCTGCGATTTCGGAAAGGCCGTGATGCCCGACATCGACAGGTAGAACCCGAGGTCAAGCGCGGCGCGGGCCAGCTTGGCCGAGCTTGAGAAACAGTGCATCACGCAGGAATAGGCGCCCTTGGCGTGTTCCTCGCTCAGGATGCGGGCCATGTCGTCATCGGCGGCGCGGGCGTGGATGATCAGCGGCAGGCCGGTTTCGCGGGCGGCGTCGATGTGGATGCGCAGGCTTTGCTGCTGCGCTTCGGCCGAGTCCGAGGTGTAGTGATAATCAAGGCCGGTTTCCCCGATGCCGACGCATTTGGGATGGGCCGCGAGGGCGACCAGTTGTTCGGTTGTCGCCATGGGTTCGCTGGCCACGCTCATCGGGTGGGTGCCCATGGCATAGAACACCGGCGCGTGGGCCTCGGCGATGGCGCGCACCTCGGGTTCCTGGCGCAGCCTGGTGCAGATCGTGACCATGCGCGTCACCCCGGCCTCGGCGGCCCGGGTGATGATCTCGGGCAGTTCGCCCTCGAAGTCCGGGAAATCCAGGTGGCAATGGCTGTCGGTGATCGCTGGGGTGGTCATGGCGCCTCTAGCGCCCGGCGAGGCGGGCCGCTGTCTGATTGATGGTCAGCCCCATATCAAGGATGAGCGCGGAAGGGTCAAGGTTGACCGCCCGCCCATGGGCCGCGCGGGCCGACAGCGCCTGTTGCAGATCGGCCCATTCGCGCCCCGCCCAGGGGTCGGGGGCCAGACGGTGCAACATGTCGGTTTCGCCGCGCGTGATCTCGACCGCGGGGGGCAGCCCGGCACCGGTACGGGCGAGGCGGGCCAGAAGCCGGTCGAGAAGGCGCAGGGTCAGGTCCAGCCGTTCGGCGGCGGCGCGCCCGGTCATCGTGCCCGCCAGCGCCAGAAGGCGGGGGCGGTCCATCTGCGGCGCGCCCTCCAGCAGCGACACCAGCGTCTGATAGATCTTCATGCCGTCCATATGCAGCAGGCGCAGCGCCTCGCCTACCGAACCGTCGGCCAGTTCGCCCAGGGCCTCGGGTGCGTCGGTCTGTTCGCCGGTCCGGGCCAGCACCTGGGTCAGGTCGCCCGGAGACAGGGGGGCGCAGCGCAGGGTGCGACACCGCGAGCGGATCGTGGGCAAAAGGCGGGCGGGGGCGTGGCTGATCAGCAGCAGGGTGCAGTTGTCGGGCGGTTCCTCCAGCAGCTTCAAGATGGCATTGGCGGTGTTGGTGTTCATCTCGTCGGCGCTGTCGATGATGACGACGCGATGCCCGCCGCCCGGGGCCGACATGCCGAAGAAATCCTTCAGCTTGCGCGCCTCGTCCACGGTGATGACGGTTTTAAGTGCCTTCTTCTTGTCGTCCCAAGCGCGGCGCAGCAGGAACAGCCCCGGTTCGCCCAGAGCCATCGTGCGCCGGGTCACCGGGTGATCGGCGGGGGTATCAAGCGTTTCGGGGCGTTCGGGCGCGAACATGCCGCCGCCGTCGCGGGGCGGTTGCGACAGCAGGAAGCGCGCGATCCGCCAGGCCAGCGTGGCCTTGCCCACGCCGCGCGGCCCGGTGATCAACCATGCGTGGTGGGCGTGATCGCCGTTCCAGGCCTGAAGGAAGGCCGCCTCGGCCTGGGTCTGTCCCAGCAGGGCAAGGGTTTCGCGCGGGTGCGCGATGCCCTCGATACGGTCGGCTTCGGGCAGGGCGTCGTCAGCCATGGGGCAGGGCCCCAGCCAGCGCGTCGCGCACGCGGGTGGCGACGGTTTCGGGTGTTCCCGCGCCGGGGATGGTGACGAAACGGTCGGGAAACTCCTGCGCCAGTGCCAGGAAGCCGGCGCGCATCCGCGCCTGAAGGTCGGCGCCGAAGCCTTCGAACCGTTCCTCGGCGGTCTGGCGCGACAGGGCGCGCGACAGGCCGGTGGCCGGGTCCATGTCGATCAGGACGGTCACGTCAGGCTCGAGCCCGATCATCAGGTCGTGCAACGTGTCGACCAGCCCGCGCAGATCGCCCCGCGACAGGCCCTGGTACATGCGGGTGCTGTCGGCGAAACGGTCAGAGATCACCACCTTGCCCGCCGCCAGCGCGGGGCGGATCGTGCGTTCCATATGGTCGCGCCGGGCGGCGGTAAACAGCAGGATCTCGGATTCGGGCGACCAGCGGTCGGTCGCGCCCTCAAGCACCAGCGCGCGGATCTCCTCGGCGCCGGGGCTGCCGCCGGGTTCGCGGGTCAGCACCACGTCGCGCCCCTCGGCGCGCAGCGCCTCGGCCAGCATCCGCGCCTGGGTGGACTTGCCCGACCCGTCGATGCCCTCGAAGGTGACGAACAGACCCCGCCCGCTCACCGAAGCTCTGCCGCCTCGCTGGCGAACTTGCGGAACAGGGTTTCGGCGGCCAGTTTCAGCCGCGGCAGGAACCCGCTTTTCGCGACCGACTTGTCGGCCAGGAGGGCGACGCTGGCATCGGGCAGACCGTCAAGCTTGATCACCAGTTCGCCCATCTCCTGGCCCTTGGTGACCGGCGCCTCGAAGGGGCCGCGGAACATGGCATTGCCGGTCAGCGCGTCCTGTTGCAGGGCGGGCACCAGCACCTCGATGTCTTCGGCGGCCACCAGCCCGACCTGACGGTCAAGCCCCAGCCAGACATCGGCGCGGGTCACTTCCTGGCCCTTTTTCACGATGGTCTTCTGCACGAACTGGCGGAAGGCCCAGTTGACCAGACGCTCGGCCTCTTCGGCGCGATGGGTTTCGCTTTGCAGCCCCGAGATCACGAAGACGATGCGGCGCGCGCCCTGGCTGGCCGACCCGACAAGGCCATAGCCCGCTTCGGAAGTGTGGCCCGTCTTCAGGCCGTCGGCGCCGATCCCGAGGTGCAGCAGGGGGTTGCGGTTGTTGTGGTTGGCGGGCACGCGGCCGTCGAATTCAAACGTCTTCTGCGCGAAATAGCCATAGTATTCGGGGAATTCCTTGATCAGCCGGGTGGCCAGGATGCCCAGGTCCTCCATGCTCATCCGGTGGTTGGGATTGGGCCAGCCGCTGGCGTTGGCGAAGGTCGACTTGGTCATCCCCAGGGCCTGTGCCCGCTGGTTCATGGTGCGCGCAAAGGCATCCTCGGACCCCGAAAGCCCCTCGGCCACCACGACGCAGGCATCGTTGCCCGACTGCACGATGATGCCCTGGATCAGTTCCTCGACCGTGGGGCGGTCGGTCACCTTCAGATACATGGACGATCCGCCCATGTCGGTGGCCCGTGACGACACGCCGAACCGGGTGTCCATGTCGACACGCCCGTCGCGCAGGGCCTCGAACAGCATGTTGATCGTCATCAGCTTGGACATCGACGCCGGGGGCAGGGGCACATTGGCCTCCTTGCTCAGAAGCACCGTGTCAGTGGTCAGGTCATAGACATAGGCCGAGGTGGCCAGCGTTTCGAAGGCCCGGGCGGGCAGGGCGGCGGTGACGGCAATGGTCAGCGCAAGGGCAAGGCGGGCGATAAGGCGTTTGGTCATGTCTGCGATCCTGCTGTGGCGGGGGGGCAAGGTGACACGGAAAGGGCGGTCAGTTCGAGGTGAAATAGGCATCGTTGAAGCCCAGACCCTTCACTTTCCTGAGAAGGGCGGCGCGTTCGGTGGCATTGCTGGCCGGGCCGACGATGACGCTGAAGAAGGTCTTGCCCTTGGACGATTGCTTGCTGACGGTGGGGATCATCCCGGCCCCGCGCAGGGCGGTGGCGGTGTTGTCGGCATTGGCCTGCACGCTGAAGATGCCGATCTGCACATAGGCCTTGTCAAGCGAGCTTGCCTTGGCGGGCTTGGGGGCGGGCGGTGGCGCGGGCGTCGCGATCGCGGCGGGGGCGGCATCGCCGATCTCGGTCGCTTCGGGCCGGGGCGGGCTGTCCAGGGACAGCGCCTCGATCTCGTCGGGCTGCTCCAGTATCGCCGTGGCCTCGGACGTGGCGGGGGGCGTTTCGTCAACTTCTTCGCGGCGCAGCGCGGTGACGTTCAGCTTGACGGGCTGACCGGCCAGAAGGCCCAGGGCCTCGGCCGCGTCCGACGACACCTGAAGCCGCGGGCCGGGGTTGTCACGCTCGCGCCGGAAGAGGGCGCCGATCACGAACTTCTGATTGACCTCGTTGCGGATGATCACCCTTTCGGGGTCTTTCACGTCGGGATGGGCCACCCAGACACCGCCCAGCGAGGGGCGACCATCCCAGAGGCCCGACTCTGTCTTCTGGAAAACCTCGGGCGCCTCGACATCGCGTTCGACAAGCCGGGTGGTGCGCGGCGCCAGGGGCGCGGCCTCCTCGTCCCCGGGTGCCTCCGCGCCCTGCCCGGGCAGGCGAAACCCTTCCTCGCAGGCCGCAAGAAGGGCCAGGGCGCTTGTCAGTAAGGCCATTCTGACCACGTTGGATGTCATAGGTTGCCCCCATCGTCGCACGGACGTTGCCGTGCACAAGTGCCGGTCACCGGCGTTGCTGCTCACTCGCGGTGCCTGTCACGCACCTTTCTGGCGCGCAGTCTAGCCGCTGGAGCGCGGCAATGAAAGTGCGCCCGCAAGCACCGGCAAATTTCCGTCCCCACTGTCCCCTTCCCGAATCGCACGCGCACCGCTAAGTCCCTCGCACCGGAGAAGTGGCAGAGTGGTCGATTGCAACGGTCTTGAAAACCGTCGTGCGTGAAAGCGTACCGTGGGTTCGAATCCCACCTTCTCCGCCATTATCCCCATTGCGAACCAGTGACACCGCCCTGACGGTCACGGATTTTTCCGTGTTATCAAAGGGGTTTGCGGAAACCGACCGAACCTCATAGACGCGCCGCCTAGCCGAAGCTGGGCTCAGAATGACCCTCAGTCTCAGTTTGGGCGAACCTCACCTGTTTCGGTTCGGCCCACTTTCTTATTAGATTTCAATCCTCTGCCGCCGAACAGCGGCCTGACACGCCGACAAGTGGCCTCAGACCTTGGCGTAGGGTTTTCGACCTTGGGCAAGTGGATGCGGGATTGCTCGACCGATCCGGCTGCCGCCGAGGACGCGGAGCTGCGCCGGGAGAACGAGCGTTTGCGCAAACAGAACCGCGTTCTGCGGGAGGAGAGGGGTGTTAAAGAGGGCCGCAACCTTCTTCGCGAGCCAAAAGCAACGAGATTTCAATTCATTGCGGAGTATCGCGGAGGTCTTTCACATGCGCATTTGTGCCGCCTGATGCAGGTTTCAGACTGTGGGCTACGGGCGTGGCGTCGCAGGCCGCCATCACATCGCCAGCGTCGCGACATGACCTGACCATCCGCTGGACGCGCCGGTCGCGCGCGCTCGCGGCCGACAGCTGGGGCGGGTTGGCGAGGTGCTGAACGACGACGCCGTGTTGGTCGACCAAGTGCTGGCGTGTCGCATGTCGCTCGCCGCAATCCCAGAAAGCACGGATCATTTGGCGTTTCCGGGTTTCGGACCGATCGATTGATGCGCGATCTTCAAAACCGGATTGCGGGCACAGCTGTTATGAGATAACATATCATTTCAATCGCGATCCCGGGGGTGATCATTTGAGAGAACAGAGCGATCAACAGCCGACGGAATTTCCTGTTGTGCCGCGGAAAACTGGGCGCCCGGTGGCGACTTGTGAGATTCTGGGCGCGCTTACGAGCGAAGAAGCCGGGCTCGCGCCGGCGACTGTATACCGGGCCCTTACGGCTTTGATGGAGGAGGGGTGGGCCTTGGTGATCGACGCAGAACGCCCGCGCAACCGCTTGGTGCCCGCAGCGCATGCTGCGGCTGGATGGAGCGGTGACACGCTGAGGGAAACACTGGCGCTGCTCCGGAACGACCCTGCGGCTAGCGCGACTATTCAGCTTCGCGATGGCACGGGAAAGCTCGCGAAGGGCGCGCAGGCCGGTTTCGCGGCCAGTGGCATGGCGCGCCCGATGACCAGAAACAACTTCGCTCTCGCGGACGGGCCACAGGCGGTCAGCGCCTGCTATGCCTCGCTGCGGTTTCCCGATTTCTTTGCGCTACAGGAGTTTGCCGCATGACCGACACCCGCCTTCCCGTAACAGTGATTTCCGGCTTCCTCGGTGCCGGCAAGACGACGCTGATGAACCGCGTGCTGAACAACCGTGAGGGCCGTCGCGTCGCGGTGATCGTCAATGACATGTCCGAGGTGAACATCGACGCGGATCTCGTGCGGGCAGATACCGAGCTTTCCCGCACCGACGAGACACTGGTGGAGATGTCGAACGGCTGTATCTGCTGCACGCTGCGCGACGACCTGCTTCAGGAGGTTCGCCGTCTCGCTGCCGAGGGTCGTTTCGACTACTTGCTGATCGAGTCCACCGGCATTTCCGAACCGCTTCCCGTCGCCGCGACCTTCGACTTCCGGGACGAAGACGGCGAGAGCCTGTCGGACGTCGCGCGCCTTGATACGATGGTAACGGTCGTCGACGCCGTGAACCTGCTGAAGGACTATTCCAGCCACGATTTCCTGCGTGACCGGGGCGAGACGCTGGGCGAGGAGGACGAGCGGACGCTGCTGAACCTCCTTGTCGAGCAGATCGAGTTCGCCGACGTCGTGATCCTGAACAAGGTTGCGGAGGCAGGCCCCGAGCGCACCGACGCGGCCCGCAAGATCATTCGCAGCCTGAATGCGGATGCGCGGATCATCGAGGCAAATCATGCGCAAGTGCCGGCGGATGCCATTCTCGACACCGGGCTTTTCGATTTCGACAAGGCGCATGAACATCCGATGTGGGCAAAGGAGCTCTACGGCTTTACCGATCATGTGCCCGAGACCGAGGAATACGGCGTGGCATCCTACGTCTACCGCGCCCGACGGCCCTTCGAGCCCGAAAAGGTTCTGGCGGTCCTGAACGGGGACTTGTCCGGCGTTATCCGCGCCAAGGGGCATTTCTGGATCGCAACGCGGCCTGACTGGGTGGCGGAATTCTCTCTCGCGGGGGCGCTGTCTTCCGTGAAGCCTCTCGGTACGTGGTGGGCGGCCGTCCCCAAGGCGCAGTGGCCGGATCACGAAAGTGCACGCGCCTACATGGCTGCGCATTGGTCCGAGCCCTGGGGCGATCGGCGGCAGGAGATCGTCTTCATCGGGGCGGGGATAGATTGGCCTGCCCTGAAAACTCGCCTGGATTCGTGCTTGGTTGCCGAGCATCTGGCGCCGGGGCCGGAGGCGCTGCCCGACCTGACAGATCCATTTCCGGTCTGGCGGCGCGTGGAGGCGGCATGACGACGGTTCTTCGCCGCTTTGCCACGGCAATCAACAGCAGCAACGATCCGCGCGTGCTCGGGACGGTTGGCCTGGCAGAGGCGGCGCTGCCGTGGTCGCCTGCATCCTGTCGTCACATCTGGATGCGTGAGAGTGCGCGGGGTGAGCCGGTCGAGTCGATCCTGCAAAAATTGGATCGTGCGCAGGAAAAGTGCCTTGCGAAAGACAAAGCTACCAGCCCGGTTCGCAATTCCGGGCGCAGTTTTCAGCAACAGGAAAACGCATGAAGACACGATCCTTGCTCGCCACAGTTGCGGCTCTCACATTCCTCTCGGCGCCGACGCAGGCGAACGACACGCTTGATGTCCTGGCTCAATTTGAGATCCAGGGACCCGAACCTTCAACCGTCGGTTATGATTTTTGGCGCATGGGAATTGCCGACACGCTGGTCCGCGCAAACCCGGATGGCCAACTGGTTCCTGCGCTGGCGACCTGGTGGAGCGTATCGGACGACAGGTTGACCTAGATGTTCAAGCTGCGCGAAGGCGTGACGTTTCACAATGACGCGCCGATGACGCCAGAGGCCGTATTCAACGCGCTTGAAATTGCACGATCCAAACCGGGGCCGCAGGCCAGCCTGCCGATCACCGGTATGATGGAGCGGGACATTGAGATTGTCATGACATTGAGCGAGAGTCGCGTGGAGACACGCGCGCTGAGCAATAAATCGGGTGACGCCGACCTCGTCTTTGGTCTCGATCCGCCCAGCGTGAAGCGCCTTGGCATGACAGATGCGGTCGAATTGCTGACGACGCTAATGCCCGGCACGAAGCTGTTGAAGATGAATACGGCGCTTCCGGAACTCAGCGACCCGCGTGCGCGCCGCGACCGGCCCACGCTGCCGCTTGTCGCGGCCGCGCTGGAGCAGCAGTTTCGCGCAATCGGCGTTGAACTGACGATTAACATCACCAGTTCGTCCGGGATTCCTGCCGATCACGCGGCCGGATCGCTTGAACTGGGACTCGTCTCGCGCAATTGCGGCACCATTCCCGACCCGGCCGGCGCCATTTCAAACAGGCGCAAGGGTGAGATCGAAGCCTTGCTTGATCGGCTCGGCCTTCGGGCGGACCTTCTGGTGCGTCGCCCCGATGCGGTCTCGGGGGGCGAGTGGCAGCGCCTGTCGCTCCTCCGGGTTCTGCTCAGGACCCCCAGCTTCATCTTTGCTGATGAACCGACGTCGCGCCGGGGCCCGATCACTCAGGAGAGGGTGATCGCCCTCTTGTCGGAAACAACGGAACGGGATGGGTTTGCACTTGTGTTGGTCAGCCACGATGCGGCCCTGATACGGAATGCCGCCGACACAGTTCTGGCGCTTGAGGCACCGGAGACTGAAAGTGACCCGGGCACCGTTTTGGCGGAATGCAATGTCGCATCGCCGTTGCACTGATGTGCAAATATATCGTCTAGTTGAAAGAAAGGGACGTCCATGAAGATCATCCAGCTTGCACTTTTGACCTCTGTTGCCACAACGCCGCTTCTCGCGCAGGAAAGGCGCGAGATGGACGTCCATGTCCATGGCGTCAGCACGCTTGAACTTGCCGTCGAGGGAAGCGTCATCGAGATGAACCTGCACGCGCCCGGCATGGACATCGTCGGCTTTGAATACGAGGCGGGCACCGATGCCGACAAGGATGCGGTCGCGGCGGCAATTCGTGTCATGCTTTTGCCGGAGAACATCGTCACGCTGCCCGAGGCGGCAGAGTGCCGATTGACCGAGGTGCTGGCCCATTTGCACTCTGGTGATCATGAGCATGAAGATGAGGAACACCACGACCACGCCGAGGGAGAAGATCATGCGCACGAGGATGAGCATGCCGAAGGCGAGGATCACGACCACGGGCAAAGCGCCGAGCACAGCGAGTTCCACGCAAGCTACAGCTTTGCCTGCACGCATCCCGAAGAGATTACGACGATCGGCTTCCCGTTCTTCGACCATTTCAAGAGCGCGCAGCAGATCGAGGCGCAGTATGTCACCGACGCGGGCGCCGGATCGGCCGAGATTGGCCGTGACGCCCCGGAATTGACGCTGAACTGACCATGCACCAGCCCGCCATCGCCCTGACAGAGGTTGCATTCGCCTGGCCGGGGCGGGGCGGATTCTCGCTCGCCTGTCCGACATTCGAGATGGGCCCGGGCGAAAGTGTCCTGCTGCTTGGCGCAAGCGGGTCGGGGAAATCCACGCTTTTGTCGCTGGTCTGCGGCATCGTTGCCGCGGACAGGGGCCGCGTATCCGTCGACGGGACTGACCTTGGCGCCAT
>NZ_JACNMM010000001.1 GCF_020529025.1 Oceaniglobus trochenteri | reverse complement strand
TGGCGCAAGCGGGTCGGGGAAATCCACGCTTTTGTCGCTGGTCTGCGGCATCGTTGCCGCGGACAGGGGCCGCGTATCCGTCGACGGGACTGACCTGGGCGCCAGGCGCGCAGGCGCCCGCGACCGGTTTCGCGCCGAAAGGATCGGGGTAATCTTCCAGCAATTCAACCTGCTTCCTTATGCCCGCGTCGCTGACAACATCCTTTTGCCGCTGCGCTTCGCCCCCGACCGCAGGGCGCGGGCCGGTGACGCTGCCAGCGAGGCCGCGCGCCTTTGCACCGCACTCGGCCTGCCGGGCGATGTGCTGGCAATGCAGGCGGGACGGCTGAGCGTGGGCCAGCAACAGCGCGTCGCGGTGGCGCGCGCACTGATCGGCGCGCCGCCACTGATCGTCGCGGACGAGCCGACCTCGGCCCTGGATGCAGCGACACAGGACACATTCCTTGGCCTTCTCTTCGACCAGGCCGGAGAGGTCGGTTCGTCCCTGCTCATGGTCAGCCATGACGAACGTCTGGGCGCGCGCTTTGACCGGGTCGTCCGGCTTGAGGATATCGTGACGAACGAAAGGCAGGCTGCATGATCCTCCGACTTGCCGTAGGGTCGCTTCTTGCGCGGGCGCTCACCGTTGGCATGACCGTGTTGGCAATCGCGCTGTCAGTCGCGCTGTTCCTCGGGGTTGAGAAGGTCCGCACCGGGGCAAGGGCCAGTTTCGCCGACACCATTTCCGGTACTGACCTGATCGTGGGCGCGCGCTCTGGCTCGGTGCAACTTCTGCTCTATTCCGTGTTTCGCATTGGCAACGCCACCAACAATGTCACCTGGGAAAGCTACCAGGACATTGCCGCGCGGCCGGAGGTGGACTGGATCGTTCCGGTCTCACTTGGCGATAGCCACCGCCAGTTCCGGGTCATGGGCACGACGCAAGAGTTCTTCAAACGCTACAAGTATCGCGGGGGCCGGTCGCTGGAGATCCCGGAGGGCCACGGCCTGGAAGACCTTTATGATGCGGTGATCGGCGCAGACGTGGCGGCGACGCTTGGCTATGCGGTGGGCGACCCGATCGTCGTCTCGCATGGGTTGGCGTCCTTTACCGAGCATGACGACCAGCCATTCCGTGTCGCCGGGATCATCGCCAAGACCGGCACGCCCGTCGACCGGACGGTGATCGTGAGCCTTGAGGCCATCGAGGCGATCCACGTCGACTGGCAATCCGGCGGCCAGATTCCGGGCCGGACAACGCCGGTCGAGGCCATCAGGACCATGGATCTGACGCCAAAGGCCATAACGGCGGCATTGGTGGGCGTGGACTCGCGACTCCAGATTTTCGGTCTGCAACGATGGATCAACGAGTACCCCGAGGAGCCGCTGCTGGCGATCCTGCCCGGCGTCGCGCTGGCCGAGTTGTGGCAGATCGTTGGCGTGGCGGAAACGGCGCTGCTGGGCGTGTCGGTGATGGTCGTCGCCACCGCGCTGCTTGGCATGATGGCAATGATCTTTTCGGGTTTGAACGAACGCCGGCGCGAGATGGCGATCTGGCGGGCCATGGGCGCACGTCCCGCCGTGATCCTCGGGCTTTTGGTCCTTGAAGCGATGCTCATGGCGGCTGCGGGTGCCACGCTTGGCCTTGCGCTTCTCTATGCGGGGCTTTCGGTGGCGCGGCCCTTGGTGGATACGGCTTTTGGCATCTGGCTGCCGATTGAACCGCCCGCAATGCGGGAACTTCTGGTTCTTGCGGGCGTGATCGGTGCCGCAGTCCTGGCAAGCCTGCTGCCAGCGCTAAGGGCCTATCGCCTCTCGCTTGCTGATGGCATGATGGTGAAGATATGATGATCGCACCTCGTTTCACACGCAGGCAGTTTGTGCTTGCCACCGGTGCCGGAGCCCTCCTGCCGGCGAGGGCGGAAGCGTCGCCGTTTCGTGAGATCACATGGGATGATCTGATCCCACCGGGGGTCCCATACGCGGAGATAATCGGCGAAGGCGAGATGGATGAGCAGAATGATACGTGGAATCCGATCTACGATCAGAATGCGACCAAGCTGAACACCGAACTGGACGGTGTTGCCGTGAAGCTGCCGGGCTATATCATCCCGCTCGACACAGGGGTTACGGGCGTCACGACCTTTGTCCTTGTTCCCTACGTAGGGGCCTGCATTCACGTGCCTCCGCCACCGCCGAACCAGCTTGTATTCGTGACAACCGAGGCGCCCTGGCCTTCGGACAGTCTCTGGGATGCGATCTGGGTCTACGGTCGTCTGAGCGCGCGGCCGCGATCGACGGAAATCGCCGAGATCGGCTATCACCTCGTGGCGGAAAACATCGAGATCTACGAATGGTGAGGCCCGATCCTGTTCGGCGGGGTGTCTGCCTCGGTCTCGCAGGGTTGATGGCCCTGACTGCGACCGGCCTGTGGGCCGAAGATGTCGTCGAACTGGACTGGCCCGACCTTGTGCCAGAGGGGGTGACATCGCTGCCACCAGAGCTTCAGGGCCTGGTCGCGCACAAAGATGCAGCCTTGGCAAGCGAACAGCCGCACTCGAACGGTGTTCGCAGGGATTGGAACGGCCTTACTGTCCGCCTTTCAGGATTCATCATCCCGCTCGATTATGATGGCACAGGTGTGACCGCGTTCATGCTGGTGCCCTACGTTGGCGCATGCATCCATGTCCCACCGCCCCCTGCGAACCAGCTTGTGCTGGTTACGACCGAAAGGCCCTATGCCGCGGGCATGCTGTTTGAGGCGGTGACCGTGACGGGAATGTTTGGGATCGCATCGACATCCACCCAAATGGCCGAAGTCGGATACGCGCTTTCCGCCGACAGTGTCGTGCCCTATCGCGGGCGAAAGCCGACTGAATAGGTTGAATGTCAGACCGGATCTGTGCGCCACTTACCCCCCGCAAAATGTTCTTTCGATCCAGGTGCGTACAGAATTTCTCGTTGTTTTGGGGGTTGCGCGGGAAGGGTCGATGGCCATCACCTGGGCGAAGAGGCTGGAGAGCTTGTTTCGCGGTCAATATTCTCCTGAACTGATGACCGCCCCGAGGTGGTGTTCGGCCGTTAGGTGACGGGTTCCCACGTCTTCGGGTCAGACAGGAGAGGAGGCAACGCGCGGATTTTCGCATCGATGCTTTTTCTTGTTTCTGCGGATGCTAAAACAACACCACTTCCACCTGAACTTCCGGCACTTGCGAGGAAACGATGGCCGAATTCGTAGTGGACGAACCCAACACGCGCGACGATGGCGATCCTTCCTCCGCACGGCTCGCGAACGGAAATTCGGTCATTGCCTATGCATCGGGCTTCGGATCCGGGGGAGCTTTGGAAGCGACCTTCCGCATTCTTGATGACGCCGGCCCGGCGCTTGGGGGCAAATCGGGCTGGGTCAACAGGCCGCGCTGACAGCCACAGATCCCGAAGTCGCGGCCCTTGAAGACGGAACTTTCGTCATCGCCTGGATTTCCGGGGCAAGCATTCTGGCGCAGCGGTTTTCGGCTGACAGCGCCTCTCTCGGTCCTGTGATCACGCTCCAATCCGGGGCGAACCTGAAGGATATCGATATTGTGGCCCGTTCGGACGGCGGGTTCGTCGTTTCAGCGCTGCACGGTGTGGCGCGGGGCGGCGGGTTCGCGGCGGTGACGTATGATTTCGCCTCCAACGACGCCACCGCCTTTACGCGGTCCATTGTGGAGACTGGCCAGTATGGCGGCTCGGGCTTGTCGATCTCGTCCGTCGAGACTTCGGACGGTGGTCAGTTCACGCTTTGGGCCGGGAATGGCGGCATTGGCGGCAGGTTCGAGGGCAGCGCCAGCATTGTCATCGATTCCGACTTTCATCTGAATGACGAACAGGAAGCGCAGGCCACCGCATTGACCAATGGCCAGGTCGTTGCTGCCTGGGCCGAAAAGGGCAACATCCGCATCGCGCTGCTGGAGCCTGAGGATGCGGGTTCACTTCAGCAGGGCACGATCGCCAATGCCAACAGGGTCGAAATCGCATCGCAGCCTGATATCCTCGCCCTTTCTAGCGGCGGGTTCGTGGTCATCTGGACAGTGCACGCCCCGGACGACACCAGCACCGATCTTCGGAGGGCTGGCGGCAGGTGGCCTGGACGGCGATCACTTCGTAGCTGGAACGACCGCGTTGGATGCCGACGACCGATTCATCTTCGATCGCGCCTCGGGTCGGCTCTGGTTCGACGCGGATGGCACCGGCGGCGCAGCACAGGACCTGATCGCCACCTTCGAGCAGGACGCCTTGGTAAGGGCGACGGATATCGAAATATTCTGAGGCTTCTGCCACCCGCCCAGTTCTTTGGTGCGAGGTGCAACGCCATTGAAGGCCTTGCCGGAATGAGAAGGTATTGAGCAGCGGGCCATGATGACTGGCCGCGACGGATCGGATGATCGCCGCCAAGGGGGAGGCGAGTTCCGAACATGGAGCCTCACGCCGTCAAGCTGAACTTCGGTGGGGCGCAGGCGCCGCCTGCGATTGCGCCGCGGTTCCGTTGATTGCGGCGAGAAGGGCCAGTGGAGCAGATACTGGCCTCACGGAAAATATGTGATATGATCTTTCTCGAAGTGTGGTTTAAGAGGGTTCGTGATGTCAAAGCACTCGCCGGAATACGGCTTTGCGACCAATGATGTGACATCGAGGTTGCGCCAGCAGATCCTTTCGGGGGAATTCGCGGCTGGTGAGCGGGTCAAGATTGCTGATGTCGCGGCGCGCTTCGAGGTCAGCGCCATGCCGATCCGCGAGGCAATGCGCACGCTGGAGGCCGAGGGGCTGCTGCAGATCATTCCCAACAAGGGGGCGATTGTTCGGCCCATCGATGCCGAGTTCGTTGCAAATATATACGACATAAGGGCCGCGCTCGAAAGCCTTCTGGTCGAGCGTGCTTGCCTGAACATGACTTCGCGTATCAGGTCTGAACTTCTTGAACAGCAAGGTGAAATCGAGATGGCGGCGAAACGGGACGACGCCGATTCACTAATGGAGCGCAACTCGACCTTTCATCGAATCCTCAACGCGGCGGGCAACAACGCCGAGGCCGAGCGGCTGTTGGGCCTGAACCAGAACATCATCCTGGCCCTGCGCAAGCAGCTTGGCTTCGCGCCCGGGCGGCTGGAGGCGATCGCGGCCGAACACCGGGAATTGCTGGATGCCGTTTTCAGGCGCGATGTGACACAGGCAGTCGCGCTGGCCCGGCTGCATGTGGCCAGCGCAAGAAGCGACATGGTGGAGCGCATTGATGCCCGCCGCGCCAAGAAATGAAGGGCAGGGCGCTGGCGTAAAATCATATCATAAAATGGTTGTTTGCGTCATAATATGATGTAATAAGAATTCATCCGTTTCAGGGAGGATTCGTATGAAACATCTGCATTCGCTCGCTCTTGCCGCGTCCATCGCATTGCCGGTGGCGGCTGGGGCCGAGACCCAGATCACGTTGGCGCACCACAGCGCCGTGGAGTCGATCAACAGCAAGCTGGCCGAGGCGTTCTCGGAATGCATCGCGGCCCGTGACGATGTCGGGATGTCCGTCGCGCATTTTCCCGCCGGGCAGCTTGGCACCGCGCGCGAGGTGGTGGAGCAGGTCAAGATCGGCGCGATCGACATGACCATCACCGACACGGCCTATATGTCGAACGTGCAGCCGGAGCTCACCGTCTGGCAGTTGCCCTTCCTCTTTTCGGGGTGGGATCATGCCGAGCGCGCGATGGATGGCGAGGCCGGGCAGATGACCGCCGATCTGCTGTTGGAAAACCAGAATATCCGGGTGCTGGGCTTCATGCACAACGGGTTTCGCGATTTCATGACGATCGACAAGCCCGTCGAAGCGATCGAAGACTTCAAAGGCATGAAATTCCGCTCTCCGCCCATCCCGATCTGGCTGAAGATGTTCGAGGCGCTGGAGGCAACGCCGGTCAGCGTCGACTGGAGCGAGGTTTACACCGCCATGCAGTCCGGCCTTGTCGAGGGCATGGAAAGCACGCCTGAGGGGTTCCTGAGCAGCAAGTCCTATGAAGTGGCGAAATACATCACCCGCTCGGGCCATATGTACAACCTGATGATGATGGTGATCTCGGATCAGGTCTATCAGGGCCTCAGCGAGGCCGAGCGCACCGCTGTCAGCGAATGCGCCGCCCTGTTCAATGAAACCGGCAATCCGATGTCGGTCGAGGGAAACGAGTCAGGATATGCCCAGCTTGAAGACCTTGGCCTGACGATCCTGGGCATCGACAAGGATCCGCTGGCGGAACGCCTCTCGGGCGCATGGCCCGCGATCCTCGAAGGCAACGATGGCGCAACGCCGCTTGTCGAGGCCATCAAGGCGGTCCGCTGATCGCGCAAATGCCCGGCGGCCCAGGGCGCCGGGCCCTACATTCGGATAGTTTCATGCACGCAGCCTATCGCACGCTCGTCGGCCTTCTGGCCAATATTTCGGCAGGTCTGGTCGCGGTGATCTTTCTCGTGGTTCTTGCAGAAGTGATCGGACGTAACCTTTTCGGCTACTCGCTGCCTGCGACCTTCGAGATCAGTGTCTTCCTTCTGGTCTATACCGCATTCTTTGCCGCTGCCGCAGCTTTCGGGCGCAACATGCATTTCAAGGTGTTCGACCTTGCCGGGCGCCTTTCGGGCGGTTCGGCGCGGGCGGTTCAGGTCATCGGCGACGTCGCGACGATCTGCTTTCTCGGTGTGCTGGGATACTACGGGGTCATGCTTGCCCTGTCGCAGATGGATCAGCCGAGCGCGGCGCTGCGCATACCCTACGGGATCATATATCTTTCCATGCCGATCTTTGCCTTCACGTCCATCGGCCTGCTGGTCATGAAGCTTTTCATGCCCATGGGCGCGGTCGAGCGGATGTTCGACGACGACGCCGAAACGGCGGGGGTCTGACATGATCCTCACTCTTCTTGGCGTGGCGACCCTTCTGGCCGTGATCGGCGTGCCGCTGGCGGTCGCGCTCGGTCTTGCCGCAATGGTGGCGCTTACCGTCTTCCTGCCGCATATCCCGACCGAGATTGTGGCCCAAAGGATGATCTCGTCGGTCGACAAGTTTCCCCTCGTGGCGGTTCCGCTTTTCATCCTCGCGGGTGAGCTGATGAACAGCGGTGGCATCACCGCCCGGCTGATCGCGCTTTCCAAGGCTCTCGTGGGCTGGATCAAGGGCGGGCTGGCGCTGGTCAATGTTGCCACCAGCGTTTTCTTCGCCGGGATTTCCGGTTCGTCCACTGCGGATGCGGCCGGAATCGGGCGCGTGCTGATCCCGTCGATGAAAAAGGAAGGCTATGATGGCGGCTTCGCCGTGGCGGTGACGGCGGCGTCCTCGACCATAGGGCCGATCCTGCCGCCCTCCATCGTCATGGTGATCTATTCGGCCATGACGAACCTCTCGATTGGCAAACTGTTTCTTGCCGGTGTCGTTCCGGGCCTGCTCATGGGGGGCGTTCTCATGGCGCTGGTGCTGGTCTATGCCGTGCGCCGGAATTATCCGCGCGCGCCGTGGGGCGGGTTCAGGGGGCTGTTTACCGCCTTCCTGAAGGCGATCGGCCCGCTGGGCGCGCCCGCAATCATCCTTTTCGGCGTTGTCGGCGGCTATTTCGGCGCGACCGAGGCCGGTGCAATCGTCGTCGCCTATTCCATCGTGCTGGGGCTTTTCTATGGTGAACTTACATGGGCGCGCATGGTCCGCGCCTGCCGGCAGACCGCTTTGAACGTGGGGGTGATCCTGTTTGCGATCACCGCCGCCTCCATCGTGGGCTGGACGCTTGCGGTGGGCCGGGTGCCGCAACAACTGGCCGGTCTGATTTCGGGGGCGGGCGACAGCCAGATCGCCGTTTTCCTCGTCATCATCGCCGTGCTTCTGGTCATGGGTCTTTTCCTCGACGGGCTGGCGGCGATGGTCATCATGGTGCCGGTCTTCATCCCGATCACCACCGCGCTTGGCGCCGATCCGCTTCATTTTGCGATGATCGTCATTCTCTGCGTCATGGTCGGGGCGGTCACGCCGCCTGTGGGCATACTGCTGCTGATCTCCTGCCAGGTGGGCGGGGTGCCCTATCGTGACGCCGTGCGCACGATCTGGCCCTTTGTCGCCGCCATGATGGCCGTCGTGCTGCTTGTCACCTTCGTGCCGTCCCTCACCACATGGTTGCCGGAGGTCGCGTTCAGATGAGAAGAGGATTTTCCATCGAAGGCAAGCGGGTCATCGTTACGGGCGCAGCGGGCGGTATCGGACAGGCCGTCGCGCGCCGGCTTGCCGAAAACGGCGCGCGGGTGGCGCTGCTTGACGTGGCAAGGGTCGCCGATGCGACCGCGGCATTTGCAGCCGATCTACCGGGCGACTGCCGCGCCATCACCGCCGATGTGACCGATCCGAACGCCCTGGCCGAGGCATTCGCCGCCGTTGATACCGCGTTTGGCGGGCTTGATGGGCTGGTGAACAACGCCGGGATCACCCGCGCCGAGGATGTCTTTGACATCACTCTGGAAAGCTGGCGCGACGTGATCGACATCAACATGACCGGCGCGTTTCTTTGCGCAAAGTTGGCGATGGAGCGGTTTCGTGCGCAGGGGGAAGGTGGGCGTATTGTCCAGATGGGGTCGGTCGTCGGCCACCAGGGGGCGCTCAAGGGACACCTGCATTACTCCGCTTCGAAATCCGCGTTGCACGGGATGTCCCGAACCCTGGCGCGCACCGGTGCTGCCTTCGGCGTGACGGTCAACACCGTGGCCCCCGGCCTTGTGCGCACCCCCCTGATCGATACCGCGCACGGAGACGGGGCAGAGATGGCCGCAGCCGTCCCCCTGGGACGTCTGGCCGAACCGTCCGAGATCGCGGCGGCGGTTCATTTCCTGCTGTCCGACGACGCCGGCTATATCACCGGCGCGGTGATCGACGTGAATGGCGGGATGCACATGCGATGACCGAAACCAACGAACCGTTCCATGGTGCCGGTACCCATGGCGGCGAAACCCCGGTCGGCGGTGCCGCGTGCATCCGAAATTTACCTTTTAGAACAGACAGTCACAATCTGTTCTTCATCAAGCTGCGCAGGCGCAGAAGCCAAGTCGCACCGGCCCGCCGGCCGCTGTCCGACGGTGTTTTCGCCGACCCTGCGCCCGTCCCGGGCCCGGGCAATCGCCGCCTTGCCACCTCTGAAATCGAAAGAATGATGGTTCCGCAATGAAGATTACTGATGTTCGTCCCGTTGTCGTGGACGCGTTTCGCGCCAACTATGTTTTCGTGCGCATCGACACCGACGAGGGTCTGCATGGCGTGGGCGAGGGAACACTGGAGGTCAAGGAACTTGCCCTTGCCGCCGCCATCGAGCAGCTGAAGCCCTATCTGCTGGGCAAGGATCCGTTCCGCACCGAGCATCATGTCGAGACGCTGCACCGCGACAGCTATTGGCGCACCGGGCCGGTCCTGCGCAGCGCGCTCGCGGCGGTCGAGGCCGCCATGCTTGACATCAAGGGCAAGGCGCTTGGTGTCCCGGTTTACGAACTGCTGGGGGGGAAACACCGTGACAGCATCAAGTGTTACGCGAACGGCTGGTTCGCGGGCGCCCGCACCCCCGAAGAGTTCGCATCCAAGGCCAGGGCCACCGTCGCGCAGGGCTTCGTCGCGCTGAAGTGGGACCCGTTCGGCGCCGCTTACATGCAGATCGACCGCCCCCAGCGCAACCTGTCGATGGACATCATGGCGGCCGTGCGCGAAGCCGTCGGCCCCGATATCGGCCTGATGATCGAAGGCCACGGGCGCTTCGATGTGCCAACGGCGATTGCGCTGGCCCGCGACATCGCGCGGTTCGATCCGGTCTGGTTCGAAGAGCCGCTGCCGCCCGACAACATCGCCGCGCTGGCCGAGGTCCGCGCGCGCGCGCAGGTCGAAATCGCGGCGGGCGAACGGTTCTTCGATCCGGCCAGTTTCGCCGATGCCATCGCGCGCGGCGCGGCGGATTATCTGCAACCGGACGTGTCCCATGTCGGCGGTCTATTGGCGGCCAAGCGCATCGCGGCCCTTGCGGATGCCGCCTTCTTGCCGATCTGTCCGCACAACCCCATCGGTCCCGTGGCCAACGCCATGACGTTGCATCTCGCGGCGTCTGCCTCGAACGTCGTCTGGCTTGAAACCATGGTCACCGATGTTCCCTGGCGCGGCGAGATCGCGCGCGAAGAGACCTCGCTGGAGAACGGATACATGGCGATCGGGAATGCGCCGGGGCTTGGCGTGGATATCGACCTGGCGGCCTGCGCACGACACCCCTATCAGCGCCACGATCTGCGCCATTACTCCGGGGCATTGACCGATATCCGCCCCGGCGAGGCGACAAGCTATTTCGCGGCCGGGTCGCAAGCGGGGGCCGAACCACGGGCGGAAGAGGTCAAATGATCGCCCCGGCGAAGCAGGCGGCTGGATTGCTGACGGACAAGCGTAGATCGGTATAGCGCAAGCTGCTCCTGCATCCCGAGGTGTGCAGGACCATGATCGCCCGCCGATCAACGGGACACCCGGGGAGATCGCGAACCGGATGATCTACGAGGGTGCCAAAGGCGATCTACCGCTAGATTTGCTCAAGGGCAGGCATGGCACATGAGCTCGGGTGGTACCTGCCTGAACACCGCAACGCCCGCCGGCCACCTCGCCCCAATCCTGCCCCCTCTGCCATTGCCCTCATTGCACTCGGTGACAACGCGCTGATGGGGCGAAATTTGCCTTGTGGTCAAAGGGGCTGAGGGAGGGGCGGGATGCCGTGCGATGTGTCCGGGGCGGCATTCATCTGGGGGGCGCCCGGAACTCAGGCCCATGGTCGGGGAATGTGCCGCGCAGGGCGGGGGAGGGGGCCGTGCAGCGCCCGGTCGGTCGGATGGATGGGCGCCTGGCTGCATTCCGGCCCGGAGTGCCGCATTCCCCGCGTTGGGCGCGGCGTTTTCGCATGTTTCCCGCGCGAACCCGTGAAAACGAGGGGATGATTGCGCAATCACTGCGCGTTGTTTACACGCGGTGTCAGGCTTTCGGGTGCCACGCCGAATCGCGGGCGCCGGTGCTTTGCATGGTATCAAGGAGGAGAGACCCATGAAGACCTTTCACATTTCCGGGCTGATGACGGCCGGCGTCGTTGCGGCGACACTGGCATTTCCGGTGCAGGCGCAGGATTTCTCGCTGCGCTTCCAATCGTCCGACCCCGCGGGCAACCCCAACTTCGGGCTGGCGCAGGACTGGACCGAGATGGTCAAGGAAAAGACCGACGGTCGCGTCGTGATCGAACTGCTGCCTGTTGAAACCATCGTGGCCCACAACGAAACCCAGGATGCCGTGGCCGCGGGCATCATCGACGGCCACTATACCGACACCTCGTATTTCTCGGGGCGTGAGCCGGCTCTGGGCCTGATCGCCAACCCGGTCGGTGCCTGGTCGGCGCCCGAGCAGATGTTCGACTTCGTGCGCAACGGCGGCGGCAAGGAACTGATGAACGAAATGCTGGAACCCTACGGTCTGCATTTCATCGGTGCCACCACACCGGGGCTTGAGGCCTTCGTGTCCAAGGTGCCGCTGGACGGCGTGGACGACCTGCAGGGCCTCAAGCTGCGCGCCCCCGAGGGCATGGTGCAGAACGTCTTTGCCGCGGCGGGTGCCTCGCCGGTGAACCTGCCGGGTTCCGAGGTGTTCACCTCGCTCGACAAGGGCGTGATCGACGCCGCCGACTACAGCACCTTCGCCACGAACCAGAGCCAGGGCCTGCACGACATCGCCAAGCATCCGGTCTATCCCGGGTTCCACTCGATGCCGCTGGTCGAAATCTCGATCAACAAGGGTGTCTGGGACAGCATGCCCGCCGACATCCAGGACGCCCTGACCGAAAGCGTGAACGAATACGCCGAGTACCAGGTCGCCCAGATCCGCAAGAACGACGAAGAGGCGATTGCCAACCTCGACCCGTCGATCACCGTGCATGACTGGTCGGACGAAGAGCGCGCCAAGTTCCGCGCCATCGCCCGCAGCCAGTGGGAAAAGGCCGCAAGCGCCTCGCCCGCCTCGCAGAAGGTCTATGACACGCTGGTGGCCTACCTCACCGAAAACGGCCTGATGGCCGAATAAGCCCCGGGCCTTCGGATGTCCCGGCCTTCGGGCCGGGACATTTGCAATTCACCACAGGACGGAGATGGCACCGTGACGGAACAGGACCCGGCGCTTTTGCCGGAAGAGCATCGCATGTCGCCCACGGCGGCACCCGAGGCAGGCCCCCTGGGCCGGATGATCATTTGGATCGGCATCGTCTTTGCCCTTGGCATCTTCTGCTCGGCCGGCATCCTCTTCTTTGAAGTCATCATGCGCTATGTCTTCAACAAGCCGACGCAATGGGCCCATGAGACGGTGATCTTCCTGAACGGGGCCGCCTTCGCCTTCGGTGGCCTCTACGTTGCCGCGCAGGACAAGCACATTCGCGTCGTCCTCTTGTACAACTCCCTGTCCGAGGGGCTGCGCCGCTATGCCAATATCGCCATCTCGCTTGTCTGCGCCGCCTCATGCGGCATGTTCGCCTGGGCCTCGTGGCAGGGTGTGCGCCGGTCGGTCTGGACGCCGCAGGGCGAATTCCGGCTGGAAACCAGCGGATCGGCCTGGAACCCGCCCTTTCCGGGCCTGATGAAGTTTTTCCTTTTCGTCATCCTGATCGCGCTGACCGTGCAGTTCCTGATCCTGGCCTTCAATTACGCACGCAAGGGGCGCACCGATGCTTGACCTGATACCCGACCTCCAGTCCCTCGGCATCGAGGGCGCCTCGGTGGCGATGCTGGTCATGCTGATCCTGCTGCTGCTCACGGGCATGCCGCTGGCCTTCGTGACGCTGCTGGTGGCGCTTATCTTCGCGCTTGGCTGGATGGGGCCCATGGCGGTGCCGCTGATCTCCAGCCGCATCTTCAGCTTCGTCAATTCCTTCGTCTTCGTCTCGGTTCCGATGTTCGTCCTGATGGCCGCGATCCTTGACCGGTCGGGCATCGCACGCGATCTTTTCGATGCGATGAGGCTGGTGGGCGGGCGGCTGCGCGGCGGTGTCGCACTGCAAACCCTGGTGGTGGCGGTGATCCTGGCCGCCATGTCGGGCATCATCGGCGGCGAGGTGATCCTGCTGGGGATGCTGGCGCTGCCGCAGATGCTGCGCCTTGGGTATGACCGCAAGCTGGCCATCGGGGTCTGCTGTGCGGGCGGGGCCCTGGGCACCATGGTGCCCCCGTCGATCGTGCTGATCATCTACGGGTTGACCGCCAACGTGTCGATCGGTGAGCTTTTCACTGCTTCGTTCCTGCCCGGGCTGATGCTGGCCGGATTCTATGCCGCCTACATCCTGATCCGCGCCTACCTGAACCCCGCCCTTGCCCCCGTGGCCGAGCCGGACGAGACGACCACCGCCGAGAAGATGCGCCTGCTCAGGGCGTTGTTCCTGCCGATCATGGTGGTGGTTTTCGTGCTGGGGTCGATCTATGGCGGGATCGCCTCGGTCACCGAAGCCTCGGCTGTGGGGGTTGTCGGGGTGCTTCTGTCCACCGTTATCCGGGGGGAATTCAACGGCGAACTGGTCATGGGCGCGGTCAAGCAGACGCTGGCCACCGTGGGCATGATCGTCTGGATCGGCATCGGTGCGACGGCGCTTGTGGGGGTCTACAACCTCATGGGCGGCACCCGGTTCGTGACCGAGCTGCTCAAGGGCATATCGGACGAACCGGTGGTGATCATCCTCTGCATGATGGGCATCCTGTTCTTCCTGGGCATGTTCCTGGATTGGGTGGGCATCGCCCTGCTGTGCATGCCGATCTTCGTGCCGGTGGTCATCAGCCTTGGCTATGATCCGGTCTGGTTCGGGGTGCTGTTCGCCATGAACATGCAGGTCAGCTTCCTGTCGCCGCCCTTCGGGCCAGCGGCCTTCTATCTGAAATCGGTGACACCGCCCGACATATCGCTGGGCGAGATCTTCCAGTCGCTTCTGCCCTTCATCGGGCTTCAGATCCTGGCCGTGATGATGCTGATCATCTTCCCCGGCATCACTGGACACTAGGCCGGGGGCCACCGCCATGAAGATCACCAAGCTGACCACCTGGTCCGTCCCGCCGCGCTGGCTGTTTCTGAAGGTTGAAACCGACGCGGGCATCTCGGGCTGGGGCGAACCGGTGATCGAGGGCAGGGCGGCCACCGTCGAGACGGCGGTGCATGAGTTCGCCGATATTCTTGTCGGGCGCGATCCGCGCCGGATCGAGGATATCTGGCAGACCCTCTATCGCGGCGGGTTCTATCGGGGCGGGCCGATCCTCATGTCGGCCATCGCCGGGATCGACCAGGCGCTGTGGGATATCAAGGGCAAGGCGCTTGGCGTTCCGGTGCATGAGCTTCTGGGCGGGGCCGTGCGCGACAGGATGCGCATGTATTGCTGGATCGGGGGCGACCGCCCCGACGAGATCGGGCATCATGCGCGCGAGGTGGTCGCCCAGGGCTTTTCCGCCTTCAAGATGAACGGCACCGCCGAAATGGCGATTGTCGACAGCCACGCCAAGATCGACGCCGCCATTGCCCGCGTCGGCGGGGCGCGCGCGGCGGTGGGGCGCGACATCGGCATCGCCATCGACTTTCACGGCAGGGTGCACCGCCCCATGGCCAAGGTTCTTCTGCGCGAGTTGGAACCTTTCCACCCGCTTTTCGTGGAAGAGCCGGTTCTGCCCGAACATCTGCCATGCCTTGCGCAGATCGCCGGTGATCTGGGCTATCCG
This sequence comes from Oceaniglobus trochenteri, assembly GCF_020529025.1. GTDB lineage: Bacteria > Pseudomonadota > Alphaproteobacteria > Rhodobacterales > Rhodobacteraceae > Oceaniglobus > Oceaniglobus trochenteri. Next base: position 12,788 of record NZ_JACNMM010000001.1, on the reverse strand, counting down.
ATTGCCACGGGCGAAAGGCTTCATACCCGGTTCGAATTCCGCGATCTGCTGAAGGCGGGGATGGTGGATATCGTCCAGCCCGACATCAGCCATTGCGGCGGCATCACCGAGGCCCGCAAGATCGCCATCCTGGCCGAGGCCCACGACGTCGCACTTGCCCCCCACAGCCCCCTTGGCCCGCTGACGCTGGCGGCCTCGCTGCAACTGGATTTCGTCTCGCACAATGCCTTCATCCAGGAACAGAGCATGGGCATCCACTATAACCAGGGCAACGATGTGCTGGATTATCTGGTCGATCCTGCGCCGCTGACCATCACCAATGGCTATATCCCCTTGCTCGACCGTCCGGGCCTGGGGGTCGAGATTGACGAGGACAAGGTGCGCGCCGCCGCCCGGCAGGGCCACCGCTGGCGCAACCCCCTGTGGCGCCACGAAGACGGAAGCGTCGCGGAATGGTAGGCGCTGTCCCCTCATCGACGCGCGGCCCCCGGGCATGAATGCGACCCCGCCCAAGGCTGCGGCGCCGGTGCTTTTCGTTGGCGCCCTGACCCGCGACACCCTTTACCGGGTCGCGGATTTTTCGCGCGGGCCGGGCAAGTACATCGCCGAAGGTTCGGTCAGCATGGCCTCGGGGATGGCGTCAAACGCCGCGACGGCAGCGGCACGGCTGGGGGGTGCGCCCGCGCTCTGGGCCAGCGTGGGGCGCGATGCCCTTGGCCCGGCCCTGATCGCCGAGATTGCCGCCGAGGGTGTCGATTGCAGCGCGGTGCGCCAGGTGCCCGGTGCACGCAGCGCCAGCGCCACGATCATCGTCGATGGTGCGGGCGAACGCTGGGTGCTGGTCGATTACGACGCGGTGACCCAGGGCTCGCCAGAGCCGGGCGAAATGCCCGATATTTCGGCCCATGGCGCGGTCATGGTGGATGTGCGCTGGCCCGCCGCCGCCCGCATCGCCCTGTCGGCGGCGCGCGGGTTGGGCCTGCCTGCGGTGCTTGACGCCGATGTGGCCGCGAAGGACACGCTGGCCGATCTGTCGCGCCATGCCAGCCATATCGTCGCCTCGGCGGCGGGTGCGGCCATCCTGACGGATGGCGCCGGGCCCGAAGCCGCGGCCGGACAGATCGCCGCGACCTTCGGCTGTTTTGCCTGTGTCACCGATGGGGCGGCGGGATCGTTCCTTGTGGAAGGGCCGGATCGACCCGTCATGCATATCCCGACCCCCGTGGTCGAGGTGGTGGATACCAATGGCGCCGGTGATGTCTTTCACGGCGCCTTTGCCCAGGCCCTTGCCGAAGGGGCGGAACCAGCCGATTGCATCCGCTTTGCCAGCGCCGCTGCGGCGCTGAAATGCATGGTTCTGGGGGGGCGGCTGGGCGCGCCGAACCGCAGGGATACGCTGGACCTGATGCGGGCGACCTATCCGGCGGGCCGCTGACCTGCAACTGGCGCTGGACGCCCGGTCACGCCTGGACACTCAAGGAACGGTTGATGCCCGGGCCGTCGCAATCGAACCTGCAACAGCCCGGGGCAAGGGGGCATCTGCCCCGGGGGCTTAGTCGGCGGTGCGGGGCGGCATGTGTTCGAAGGCCCATTCGTTGTAGCCCTGAAGCCCGCGATACCACGGCACCTGCTGGCCTGCGGCTTCGCCGTGGTTCCAACGCTCGCCCTTGCCCTGTTCCAGGGCGGCAAGGATCATTAACCGGCGCCGCCGGCTTTCCTGAATGTCCTGCCATAGGGCGTCGCTGTCCCATTTGCGGCGCGCCTCGGCGGTGAAGCGGGCCAGGGTGTCGGCGTGATCGGGATTGTCGGCCAGGTTCTCGCGCTCGTCGGGGTCAGCCTCGACGTCGAACAGAAGCAGGGGGTCCGCCTCGGAGTGGATGTATTTGAACCGCCCCTGGCGGATCATCAGGATCGGCGCCGGGGCCGCTTCGGCCAGGTATTCGGCATGGATCGCGCGGTCGGGTGAAATCTCGGCCTCGCCCAGGTAGGGGGTAAGGTCTTCACCGGCCAGCGCTTCGATGGGGCTGGTCCAACCCGGCCCCTCGGCCAGACCCATGAAGGTGGGCAGTAGATCGACAAGCGAGGCAAGCCCGGCCACCCGTTTGGGCGCGCGCCCGGGCGCTGCAACGATCAGCGGCACCCGCAGCGAGGGTTCGTAGAAGTGCTTCTTGAACCACATGCCCCGTTCGCCCAGCATTTCGCCATGGTCCGAGGTAAAGACGATGGCGGTGTTGTCGGCCTGGCCGGTCGCTTCGAGAACCTGCATCAATCGGCCCAGCATCTCGTCGACATAGCTGACCGACCCGAAATAGGCGCGGCGGGCGCGGGCGACTTCCTCGGGCGAGAATTCGACCCCCAGCATCGAGAAGTTGTCCAGCAGGCGCGCGGCGTGAACATCGTGTTCGTCCTTCGACAGCGCGGGCGTGCGGGGTGCGGGGATATCCTTGCCCTCGTAGAGATCCCAGTGTTCGGGCTTGCACAGGAAGGGATCGTGGGGATGGGTCCAGGACACCTGAAGGAAGAAGGGGCGGTCGTCCTCGGTGTCGCGGGCCACATCGTAAAGATACTGCACCGCTTCGAAGGTGGCGCGGTCGTCGTAATCCATCTGCACCGTGCGTTCGGCCTGGCCTGCCACGGTCACGCCCCTGGTGTCGTTGGTTTCGCTGGGCTTCATCCCGGTTTCGCGCGGCACCCAGGAAAAGTCGGCCGGATAGACATCGGGCGTCAGGCGCCTTTCAAAGCCGTGAAACTGATCCGGGCCGATGAAATGCATCTTGCCCGACAGCGCCGTCCGATAGCCCGCCGCGCGAAGATAGTGGGCATAGGTCGGCACCGAAGCGGGCAGTTCGGCGGCATTGTCATAGGCGCCGATCTCCGAGCAGAGCTGCCCCGCCGCCATCGACGCGCGCGACGGCGCGCAGAGCGGATAGTTGCAATAGGCCCGTTCGAACACTGCACCGCGTTCGGCAAGCCGGTCGAGGTTGGGAGCGTGGCAGACCGTGTTGCCATAGGCGCCCAGGGCCTCGGCCATCAGCTGATCGACCTGGATGAATAGGATGTTTGGCTTGTTGGTCATGCCTGTGTCTTTCCGTCTGTCTTGCTGTTGGGCGGCGTGGCCGCCGTTTCCTTGCCCTGGCCGGTTGTGGCGGGCCTGGCGAAAAACCCGGTGACCACCCCCAGGGGGCCGGTGCGATACCAGTGCTGATGGCCCCTCTCGCGCGAGGGTTGGCCCAGGCTCTGGCTGATGCGGTCGATCATGATGGCAAGAAACACGATCCCCAGCCCGCCGACCGAGGCCAGCCCCATGTCAAGCCGCCCGATCCCGCGCAGCACCATCTGCCCCAGCCCGGTGACCGAGATCATCGAGGCGACAACCACCATGGACAGGGCCATCATGATCGTCTGGTTCACCCCCGCCATGATCGTGGGCATGGCCAGCGGCAGTTCGATCTTCCACAGGGTCTGTTTCTTCGTGGCACCGAAGGCGCGTGCCGCCTCGACCATGTCGGGGCGCACCTGGCGGATCCCGAGGTTGGTCAGCCGCACCAGCGGGGGCAGCGCATAGATGAAGGTGACGATCACCCCCGAGACGTTGCCGATGGAAAACAGCATCACCACCGGCACCAGATAGACGAACGAGGGGATCGTCTGCATCAGGTCCAGCGCCGGGCGCACCCAGTTCCACACCCGGTCGGATCGGGCCGCGGCAATCCCTATGGGAAGGCCGGCAAGGGCACAGAAGAAGACACAGGTCAGCACGATGGAAAGCGTCGTCATGCTTTCCTCCCAGGCGCCCATGAGCCCGATGGCCAGCATCGCCAGCGTCGAGACAACGGCCACCCGGCGCCCGCCGGCCTGCCAGGCAATCAGGGCGATCAGCCCGAGGATCAGAAGATCGGGCGCACCGGTCAACCCGTCCTCGAGGGCCGACAGTACGATGTCGAAAGGCACCTTGATGGCCTGGAAGACAAAGCGGAAATCGGACACGAGCCAATTCAGCACCTGGTCGATCCAGGTGCCGACGGGCACCCATTCGGTGTCGAAAATATTCCAGATATCCATTATGTATCCTCTTTGCCGCCAAGGGCCTGCAGCGCGTCGCCCACCGTCACATGGCCAAGGGTGTTACCATCCTTTTCCACGGCCAGCGGTGCCTGGTCCTCGGCGAAGGTGGCCAGGATTTCGTCAAGCGGCGTGTCGGCTGCGATGCTGCGCCCGGGGGGCGTGCCCGTTGCGGGTTCCATGATCTGGTCGGCCGTGACGAAGCCGCCCTTGGGGACGTTGTCGACGAAGGCCGCCACGTAATCATTGGCGGGGGCCGTGACGATTTCCTCGGCGGTGCCGGTCTGTACGATCACGCCGTCCTTCATGATGGCGATGCGGTCTCCCATGCGGATCGCCTCGTCCAGGTCATGGGTGATGAAGATCGTCGTCTTGCCCAGCTTGCGCGACAGGTCCAGGAACTGGTCCTGCAACTGGCGCCGGATCAGCGGATCGAGCGCCGAAAAGGGTTCGTCCATCAGCAGGATGTCGGGGTCGGCCGCCAGCGCCCGCGCCAGCCCGACCCGTTGCTGCATGCCACCGGACAGTTCATCGGGATAGCTGTCGACCCAGTCGCCCAGCTCCATGTCGTTCAGTGCGGCGATGGCCTTCTTGCGGCGCTCGGCCTTGGGGACGCCGCGCACCTCCAGCCCGAAGGCCACGGTTTCGGCCAGCGTGCGATGGGGCCAAAGCGCCATGTGCTGAAACACCATGCCGATCTTTTCGGCGCGCAGGGCGTTCAGGGCGGCTTCGTCCATGGTATCGACCCGGTCGCCCGCGATGTGGATTTCACCTGCGGTCGGGTCGATCAGCCGGTTGATGTGACGCACGAGGGTGGATTTGCCCGAGCCCGACAGGCCCATGATGCAGAAGATCTCGCCCTCGTAGACCTCGAAACTGGCGTCGCGCACCCCCAGCACGCAATCGAACCGCTCGCGGATTTCATCCTTGCTCAGGTTCTCGGCACGCGCGGCTTCCAGGGCCTCGTCGGCGCGGTCGCCGAAAAGCTTCCAGACCCCCTTGCAGGCGACGCGGGCGACGCTTGATCGCCCGCCCGCATTCTTTTGTTGTTCCTGTCCGCTCACTTTGCTGCCGCCCGTGCCTTTTCAAGCCAGCCGTCAACCGTGTCGCGGTTGTCGTCGATCCAGGTCTGTGCCTGATTCAGGAAATCCTCGGAGCTGTCGGCACCGTTGCGGATCTTGACCTGCACCGCGTTCACATCGGCCAGCGGAATCTTCACCTGCTCCATGAATGTCGCGGCTGCGGGGTTGGCCTCATAGAAGTCGCGGTTGGCCAGGATGTAGATCTCGTTCACCACGAAACCGGGGTTCGTGCCGTCGGGAAGTTCGGTGTCAACGTCGGGGTCGTTGGGCATCGACGAATAGGGCACGTTCAGCGGCGCGGTGTTTTCACCGGGCACCAGAACGTCACCCACCCAGTTCGGCGTCCAGGTGTAATAGAGGATCGGATCGCCGTTTTCGTGGCGCGTCAGCACATCGGCGATGATCGCGTAATAGCTGCCCTGATCGTGCTGCACCGTGTCGCGCAGGTCGAATTCGTCCAGCTGATGTTCGATCACGCCTTCGCAGCCCCAACCGGGGTTGCAGCCCGCCAGGTTGGCGCGCCCGTCGCCGTCGCTGTCGAACAGCTTGGCAATCTCGGGGTCTTTCAACTGGCCCAGGTTGGTGATGCCGTATTCGTCGGCCGTGGCCTCGTCGATGTAATAGCCCTGGCCGGCGCCCGTCGTTATCGGGCCGACCCGCACCATGGTGTCATCGGCGCCGGCGCGGTCGAAATAGGCATCGTGCAGGGGTTTCCAGTTGTTGGCGGTGAAATCCGCATCGCCCTGACCGACGGCCAGGTGCAGCACGGGAAAGTCGGCCTCGCGCATTTCCTCGACGTCATAGCCAAGTTCGCCCAGGCCAAGGGCCACCACCTGGTTCCAGAGCCAGGCATTGACCGGCGTGGCCTTGATGGGCTGAACGCTCACGCCCTCGCCGGGCATGTCCTGCGCGATTGCGGTCGTGGAAAGAAGAAGGCCGGCGACAAGCGCGCCAGCGTTTAGGGTCGGACGGATCATGTGGAACCACCGTTGTTTGTTTCAGAATTTTCAAGATGCCAGCAAGGTAGGGGCATCGAACCGGGGCTTCCAGTTGCTATCTGCGTAGCGCTTTGTTAACCAGATCGTTATGGCAAGAACCCGCAAACACGCCCATATTCTCAGGCATCTGGTCGTTTTCGCCACCGCCTGCCGGACCGAGAACTTTACGCGAGCGGCCGAGGAACTGGGCGTGTCGCGGGTGGCAGTCAGCCGCCAGATCGCCGAGCTTGAGGCGCATCTTGAAACCCGCCTGTTCGAGCGCGCCCACAGGCAGGTGCACCCCACCCGCGCCGGCGCGGACCTGGAGGCGGTCGTCGGCCCGGCCCTGGCCGCCATCACCGAGGCCCTGGAACGCCTGCGCGAGCCCGAGCCGGTGGGCCGGCTGAACGTGACGGTCACGGCGGCTTTCGCGAATTTCTGGCTGATGCCGCGCCTTGCGGCCTTTTCGACGCTGCATCCCTCGACCGAAATCAACATGATCGTGTCGGACCGTTATCTTGACCTGGCGGATGACGATATCGACATCGCCATCCGCTATGGCCCCAATGCCCCGCCGGGCGGTGTGCCCCTGATACAGGAGATGATCTTTCCGGTCTGGAGCCCCTCCTATGAAGCCCAGACCCCCCTGCAAGATCCCGAAGACCTTCTGTCCGAACGGCTGTTGCAATTGGGCGGGCATTATCGCCCGCAGGCACGCTGGGAACACTGGTTCGCCCAGAGCGGCCTGCACTTTCCCGGCGCTTCGCCCGGAACGCTGTTCGACAGCTATATCACCATGCTTCAGGCGGCGGTCGAGGGGCAGGGGATCGCGCTGGCCGGGAACCCGCTGATCGACGCCTATCTGTCCGACGGGCGGCTGGTGCGCATGGAAACGGCCCGCCCGCTGCCGCGCGATGTCTATTGGCTGGTCACACGCTCCACCGACCGCCCCGAGGCCGTCGCCTTCGCCACCTGGATCGCCGATCTTTTCCGCGAAGGGCAGCCCGGGCAATAGGCCACGACAGCCGGGACAAGGCGGGACGGCTAGATCGTGTCGATCATCATCGGGCCTGCCAGGATCAGGGCGACAAGGTCGGTCTGGCGGTTGGTGCCGGTCTTCTGGAACAGGTTGCGCATGTGAAAGGCGATGGTGGTCTGGGAGATCTCAAGCGCGCTTGCCACCTCGGAGGGGCGGCCACCGCCCGCCAGCGCGGCGGCGACGCGGGCCTCGGTCGGGGTAAGGCCGAAAAGCTTCATCAACAGGGGTTCCGAGGCCCGCCGTTCGCAGGCCGGAGGGGAAAGGAACACCGCGATCCGTGGGGCGGACGCACCCGGATCGCCGGCATGGGGCAGGGCGCAGACCAGGGCCGAGACGGAAATGGTGTCGGCCGCGCGTTGCAGCACCACGCCGCTTACCTGTTCGCTGCCTGCGCGGGCGGCTTCCAGCGCGCCTGCCACGGTCTGGCGCAGGGCGCGGTCGCAGATCTCTTCGGGGGCGCCGATCCTGCCCCGGGTCAGGGTGACGAAATCGCCCTCGGCGGCCATCGCGCGGGCGGCGCGGTTGGCGTGCAGCACCCGCCCGTCACCATCCAGCAGCACGATCCCCAGCGTGATCAGGTCCAGCGCCTGTTCGGCCCCGCCGCCCGACAGGCCCGAAAGGGTGCGGTGCAGCCGCTCCATTTCGCCGCCGTGGCGGCTGCGGATGCGGTCGACCTGCCGCAGGCGGGCGGCGATGGTGGCCAGCATCAGGTCGTAATCCACCGGTTTGACCAGGTAATCGTCGGCGCCCATCAGCTTGCCCTCGATCACGTCGCGCGGTTCCGACAGCGCGGTGAGGAAGACAAAGGGCGTCGCGGCCAGATCGGGGCGTTTCTCGCGCAGGGCCGAAAGCAGGCCGTAGCCATCCAGCCCTGGCATGGTGATATCGCAAAGCACAAGGTCGGGCGGCGTTTGCGACAGCAGGTCCAGCGCGATGCGCCCGTCGGAAGCCGCGCAGGTGCGATACCCCGCCTCGTGCAGTTCCTCGACGATATCCGCGCGCAGGGCGGCTTCATCCTCGACGACAAGGATCAGGGCAGAATCCGGGCCGCTCATGACGCCTCGCTTTCAGGTCGGGGCAGGGAAAGACGGAAGATGGTGCCACTGTCACAGGGCCGCAGTACGACATCGCCGCCCTGCATCCGCGCCAGGGTTCGGGCGATGAACAGGCCCACGCCGGTGCCGGGCGCCCCGACGCTGTTGGCGCCGCGAAAGTTGCGCTCGAAGATGCGGGGGCGGTCCGCCTCGGCAATCGGGGTGCCGGCGTTATGGACATCGCAGACCACCTGGCCGCCATCGCGCCCCATCGTCACCGTCACCCCGGTTTGCGGCGCGGCATAGCAGACGGCGTTCGAGATCAGGTTCTTCAGCACCTGTTCGACATGGACCGGATCGCAAAGCGCGATCATCCCGCGCTCTGCCGCAACCTGAATGCGGGCATCGGGGGCGGCGGCGCGTTGCTGATCGCAGACCGTGTGCAGCAGGGCCGCCATATCGCAGCTTTCGCGCCGCGCGTCGATCTGGCCGCTTTCGATGCGGGCGGCGTCCAGCGTGCTTTCGACAAGGCGGGTCAGCCCGGCAATGGCGCTGCGCGCGCGGGTCGCGCGTTCGGCTACCTCATCAGGGTTGGCCCGTTCGCCCCGGCGCAGCAGCCTTTGCAGGGCGGAATCTGCCACGGCCAGCGGTGTGCGGAACTGGTGCGAGATCATGGCCGCGAAGTTCCGGTAAAGATCGGTGGCCGAGCGTTCGCGTTGCAGGGCATCGTTCAGCTTCCGGGTCCGCTCACCCACCAGTTGTTCCAGCCGCTCGCGGGTTTCGGCGTCCTTGCGTTGGGCGGCGTGCCGGTCGCTGGCGTCGTGCAGAAAGAGGATGGCGCCGACGATGCTTTCTTCGTCCAGCATCGGATAGACCCGCAGGTCCACATGCAGCGGCGGCGCGTCCTGGGCTCGAAACAGCGGCTGAAGTCGAAGCTGGGTGCTGTCGCCGCCAAGGGCGCGCGCCACCCCGGTGCGGATCGGGGCCAGATCGAAGAACCCGGCCAGGTCGGACAGGGGGCGCCCGATTGCCTGTTGCGCGGGGCGGCCCACCATGTCGGCCATTGCCTCGTTCCAGAGGGTGCAGTTTCCGGCGCTGTCGACGGCGGCGATGCCTTCGCCGCTGGATGCGATCAGCAGCCCCGAGAAATCGCGCGCCTGGCGCAGCATCCGGTTGCGCTGGCGCGAATGGCGCAGGGCAAGGAACAACGCCGCCGTCAGCACACCGCCCACCAGCATGATGCCGATCAGCGCGACGATGGTTTTCCGCAACTGGTCGCGGTAGGTTTCCAGCCGGCCGCCCAGTTCGTTCCATTCCACGATCATCGACTTGTTCGCGGCCCGCGCGAAGAACTGCGCGAAAGGTGCCAGCGCGGCGTGAAGCCCTTGGGCGCCCTCCTGGGGCGGCGCGGTGGCCTGGGGTTCGATCCGGTCAAGCAGGGCGGTCAGTTTGTCCAGATCCTCGCCCAATCCGATGCGATCGACGAAACGGCGCTGCGGGCCATCGTTCAGCAACAGGAACCGGCTGCGCAGGATATCGAAGCGCAGGGCAAGTTCGCCGGCCTCGGCCTTGTCCAGTTCGGCCAGCAGGGCCGTTTCCGACAGCCGCCGCGCCGCAACCTCGCTTTGGTGCATGACCCAGAGCATGTTCTGTTCGGCATCCACGCGCATGTCGTTTTCAACATGGATCATCCGCACCAGGGAAAAGGCCAGCAGCAACGCAAAGGCCGCCACCGCCACCAGCGGAGGGGCCAGCCAGAGCGCCGAGCCGCCCCGCCGCATCATCGGACCTCAAGCCCCGAGAGGTGCCAGACCCATCGATAGTCATAGCGGATATCCTGAAGCTCGGCGTGATCGTCGCGGGGATAGACGATCCAGAGCGGCCCCTTGTCATCGCGTTCAAGGGGGGCGCCATCCATGGCATGGGCAAGGATCACGTCGTAGTCGTGGAAATCGCTCATGGGCAGATCGACGATATAATCGTTCAGGGCCGTGGCAACCACGATGTCGCCGCTTGCCCCGACGCTGTCCAGCAGGTCACGCATCAGCACGCCGGTAAAGCGATGGGTGCCATCGGTCACGACGGTCGAGGTGACAAGCGTGGTCTGCGGCATCGCCCGCAGGCTTTCCAAGTCGAAGGTGGCGGCGGGCTGGTCGATGCTGCCGGTGATGCGCAGGATCGTTTCAGTGTCCCCGCCCGCCACCGGCCCCGCCGTCAGAAGGGCGGTGGCCAGCCACAGTGCCAGCTTGTTTCGCATCTCGCTCTCCAATCTTGGCAGGGTGTTTTCACGATGCCAAGTAAACCTGAAAACCTCTTATCCTTCAATTGATTGCCCTTCCCCCTGCAAACAGAGGGGGCGGGCCTTGCCGCGCCGTGCAATCCTGTGGCGACTCAGGGCCTTCGGGGGGCGAATGCGTATCGACGAACGGACCAGACCAGGCAAAGCCGCCCTTGCGGCGGGTGCATTGGCATTGGTGCTTCTGGGCAGTTGCGGCACGCCCGAGTATCGGGCCGAACGCACCCAGTGCAAGGCGGAATGGATGTTGAAGATCCCGCCCGTCTTCCGGGAAGAAGTGGTCACCAGATACCGCAGCGAAAAGCGCCCGACCGGCGAAACCCGGTGCGAGACGACAGGCGCAACCACCCTGTGCCAGCCGGTGATCGGAACGGTCTCGGTGCCCTACACCGCGTTCGAGACGGTGGATATCCGCAAGGGCCAGCGCGAAGCCCAGATCGCCGCCTGCGCCGCGCGCGCCTGTTCGGTCCGGTACGGCAACGCAACCTGCGAACCCTGAGGCAAGACACCCGGAATTTCATCACGAAAGCCATAGTCGAGAGAGAGATTTGCAATGTGGGATTTCAGCATAGGCGGTGCGCTGGGGATGATGGGGCGGACGCTTCCGTTCATCCTCATGCGCATCGCCGTCTATTTCGGTATCACGCTGGGATACATCCTGGTGACGGGGGCGGGGGCCGGTATCGGCTGGGGCATCGGCGGTTTCGGTGACGCCGAGTTTCGCGCCTCGACCACAGCATGGGGCGGATTTGCCGGTTTGGGCATCTTCGGCGCGGTCATGTACTGGGCGCGTGAATACATCCTTTATATCGTGAAGGCGGGGCATATCGCCGTTCTGGTCGAACTGATCGACGGCAAGCCGCTGCCCCAGGGGCGGGGCCAGATCGCCCACGCCACAGCAACGGTAAAGGAACGGTTCCCCCAGGCCAGCACGCTGTTTCTGATGGATCAGCTTATCCGCGGTGTGATCCGGGCGATTTCGGGCCTGGTGCGCGGCATCCTCACGGTTCTGCCGATACCGGGCGCACAGCCCCTGGCGGGGGTCGTGTCGGCCTTCCTGCGCGTGGCGGTCGGCTTCGTGGATGAGGTGATCCTGGCCCATGCGATCCGCAACCAGTCGGACAACGCCTGGATGTCGGCCCGCGAGGCGCTGGTGCTTTACGGGCAGAACTGGAAAGTCATGCTGAAGAACGCCGCCTGGCTGGCGATCATCGTCTATGGCCTCGGGTTCCTCGTGTTCCTTGTCATGCTGGCCCCGGCGGCGCTGGTGGTCTACCTCATGCCGGGGGCCTGGGCGGCGGGGGGCGTGATCTTCGCGCTGCTCTTTGCCTGGAGCGTGAAGGCGGCCCTGCTGGAACCCTTCGCCATCACCTGCATGATGCAGGTCTATTTCAAGACGACCGATGGCCAGCAGCCCAACCCCGAATGGGACGCCCGGCTGGAACAGATGTCGGGCAAGTTCCGCAAGCTGAAGGAACGCGCGCTTGGCGCGGGCACTGCGCCCGCCTCCGAACCGGTCGGCGCAACCACCGGATGACGCACCCCGTGGCGGCCCGTCCCCGGGGCCGGCCGCCGAAAGGGCAGCACAGACAGGAAGAGGCCAGAACATGAGACAGATCCTACCCAACCTTGCGGCCATGGCGGTTTCGGGCGGCATTGCCTGCGCCACCCCCCTTCAGGCGGGCGAAGATGTCGTGATCGTCTATGACGCCTCGGGCTCCATGTGGGGGCAGATCGACGGAACCTCGAAGATCGAGATCGCCCGAAAGGTGCTGGGCGATCTGATCACCGACTGGGACGGGGCCACCAACCTGGGCCTTGTCGCCTATGGCCACCGCAGCAAGGGCGACTGCACCGATATCGAAACCCTGATCACCCCCGGCCCGGTGGACAGGGCCGGATTTGTCGCGCGGGTGAACGGCATCCGCCCGGTGGGCAAGACACCCCTCACCGCGGCGGTGCAACAGGCCGCCGACCTTCTGTCCTACCGCGACAATCCGGCGACCGTGGTACTGATCTCCGACGGGGTCGAAACCTGCAACGCCGATCCATGCGCCCTGTCGGCGCAGCTTGAAAAACAGGGGGTGAAGTTCACGGCCCACGTCGTGGGGTTCGACCTTCAGGATGACGCCCGCGAAAGCCTGGCCTGCATCGCCGAAAACACCGGCGGCGTCTTCGTACCGGCCCGCAACGCCGATGAACTGCACGCCGCCCTTGATCAGGTGCAGGCGGCCATGGACGTGCCGCCGCCAGCCCCCGAACCTGAACCTGAGCCCGAGCCGGAACCGGCCCTGCCCA
>NZ_JACNMM010000021.1 GCF_020529025.1 Oceaniglobus trochenteri | reverse complement strand
GGCCTGGAAATCGCCGAAATACTTCGTGATCGCAGCCGTCAGCGTCGTCTTGCCGTGGTCAACGTGACCGATCGTGCCGATGTTCACGTGCGGTTTGTTACGTTCAAACTTTGCCTTTGCCATGGTGTGGCTCCTTCTTTTCGTGTGGGTGCGGCAGGGAGGCCCCTGCCCTACGGATGGTGGGTAGGGCGGGGTTCACCCCGCCGCCCCGCTTAAGCGTACTTGCTCTGGATCTCTTCGCTGATGTTCTGCGGCACGGGTTCGTAGTGGTCGAACTGCATGGTGAAGTTCGCACGGCCCGAGGACATCGAACGCAGGGTATTGATGTAGCCGAACATGTTGGCCAGCGGCACGAAGGCGTCGATCGCGATGGCGTTGCCGCGCGTATCCTGCCCCTGCACCTGGCCACGACGCGAGGTCAGGTCACCGATGATGCCACCGGTGTATTCCTCGGGCGTCACCACCTCGACCTTCATGATCGGCTCGAGCAGCTTGGCGCCGGCCTTCTTCATGGCTTCGCGCATCCACTGACGTGCTGCGATCTCGAACGCCAGAACCGAGGAGTCAACATCGTGGAACTTGCCGTCGATCAGCTGAACCTTGAAGTCGATGACCGGGAAGCCCGCCAGCGGACCGGAGTCCATGACCGATTTCACGCCCTTCTCGACGCCGGGGATGTATTCCTTCGGCACCGCACCACCGACGATCTTGCTTTCGAACGAGTAACCTTCGCCCGGCTCGGTCGGGGTGATGATCATCTTCACCTCGGCGAACTGACCCGAACCACCCGACTGCTTCTTGTGGGTGTAGGTATGCTCGGTCTCGCGCGAGATCGTCTCGCGGTAAGCCACCTGCGGCGCACCGATGTTGGCTTCGACCTTGAATTCGCGCTTCAGGCGATCCACCAGGATGTCGAGGTGAAGTTCGCCCATGCCCTTCATGATCGTCTGACCCGATTCCAGGTCGGTCTCGACGCGGAACGACGGATCTTCGGCAGCCAGACGGGCCAGGCCCATCGACATCTTTTCCTGGTCGGCTTTGGTCTTGGGCTCGACGGCGATCTCGATGACCGGATCCGGGAAGCTCATGGTTTCCAGGACCACCGGGTCGTTGACCGCCGACAGCGTGTCACCGGTCGTGGTGTTCTTCAGACCGGCCAGGGCGATGATGTCACCGGCCCAGGCTTCCGAAATCTCGTCCTGCTTGTTGGAGTGCATCATCACCATGCGGCCGATGCGTTCCTTGGTGCCCTTGGTCGAGTTCAGGAGCGTGTCGCCCTTCTCCATCTTGCCCGAATAGATGCGGGTGAAGGTCAGGGTGCCCATGTAGGGGTCGTTCATGATCTTGAACGCCAGCCCCGAGAACGGCATGTCGTCATCGGCGCGGCGCGCGATGTTGCGGGTCTCGGTTTCGTCGCCCGGCTTGAAGCCCATGTAGTCGACCACGTCCAGCGGGCTGGGCAGGTAATCGATCACGGCGTTCAGCAGCGGCTGCATGCCCTTGTTCTTGAAGGCCGAACCGGCAAGGATCGGAACGAAGGTCATGCTGAGCGTGCCCTTGCGGATCAGCTTGCGCAGGGTTTCCACGTCGGGCTCTTCGCCTTCGAGATAGGCCTCCATGACATCGTCGTCCATTTCGACGGCCATTTCGATCATCTCGTTGCGCATCTCGGCGGCCTTGTCGGCCAGCTCGGCGCGGATCTCGCGCTGCTCCCAGGAGGCGCCCAGGTCTTCACCGGCCCAGACCCATTCCTGCATGGTCACCAGATCGATGATGCCTTCAAGCTCGTTCTCCGAACCGATGGGCATCTGGACCGGGCAAGGACGCGCACCGGTGCGGTCCTTGATCATGCGAACGCAGTTGAAGAAGTCGGCGCCGATCTTGTCCATCTTGTTGACAAAGACGATGCGCGGAACCTTGTAGCGGTCGGCCTGGCGCCAGACGGTTTCGGTCTGCGGTTCGACACCGGCGTTGGCGTCCAGAACGGCGATGGCGCCATCCAGAACGGCCAGCGAACGTTCGACTTCGATGGTGAAGTCGACGTGGCCGGGGGTGTCGATGATGTTCATGCGGTGCTTCTTGGAATCGGGCTCGACGCCGTTTTCGGTCCGCTCCCAGAAGGTGGTCGTGGCGGCAGAGGTGATCGTGATGCCACGCTCCTGCTCCTGCTCCATCCAATCCATGGTGGCAGCGCCATCGTGCACTTCGCCGATGTTGTGCGATTTGCCCGTGTAAAACAGGATGCGCTCGGAACAGGTGGTCTTGCCGGCGTCGATATGCGCCATGATCCCGAAGTTACGGTAGCGCTCGAGAGGATAGTCGCGTGCCATTTGGGGCTGCTCCTGGAGAGTTTGGATGTCGCGCAGCGCGCCCGTATGGCGCGCCGCAGAATGTTACCAGCGGTAGTGGCTGAATGCCTTGTTGGCGTCGGCCATCTTGTGGGTGTCTTCGCGCTTTTTCACGGCGGAACCGCGGCCGTTGACGGCATCGGCCAGTTCACCGGCAAGGCGTTCTTCCATGGTGTTCTCGTTGCGCTTCTTGGACGCATCGATCAGCCAGCGAATCGCCAGGGCTTCGCGGCGCTCGGGGCGCACTTCGACCGGCACCTGGTAGGTGGCACCACCCACGCGGCGCGAGCGGACCTCGACGGCGGGCTTGATGTTGTCCAGGCACTCGTGAAACACCTCGACGGGCGACTTCTTGAGCTTGGCTTCGACCCGGTCGAACGCGTTGTAGACAATACGCTCGGCGACGGATTTCTTGCCGTCGATCATCAGGTTGTTCATGAACTTGGTCAGAACGCGGTCACCATACTTGGCGTCCGGCAGAACTTCGCGTTTTTCGGCGGCGTGGCGGCGTGACATGCTGAAATCCTCTTATTTCGGACGCTTCGCGCCATACTTGGAGCGGCGCTGTTTACGGTTCTTGACGCCCTGGGTATCCAGAACACCACGCAGGATGTGATAACGCACACCGGGAAGGTCTTTCACACGGCCGCCACGGATCAGGACCACCGAGTGCTCCTGAAGGTTGTGCGATTCGCCGCCGATGTAGCTGATCACCTCAAAGCCATTGGTCAGGCGCACCTTGGCAACCTTACGCATGGCCGAGTTCGGCTTCTTCGGCGTGGTCGTGTAAACACGCGTGCAGACACCCCGCTTCTGGGGGCAGCCCTGCAGGTGCATGGATTTCGAGCTTCGTACTTTCGGCTGCCGCGGCTTGCGGATCAGCTGTTGGATCGTTGGCATTCCGGTCTTATCCCCGTGTTGCAACACATTTAATTACGCGCCCCACTGGGACGACAATGCTTCGCCCGCATCGACCGGGCCTGGTGGGGCGCGCGCCCCGGTGAATTCTCATGCGCCTCACGCGTCCGCAAAACACAAAAACCGCTCTGCTCGCCCTTGCGGGGAACACGCGGTGGGTTTCCAGAGGATCGGGCCGCAAGGGCCGGATCGTGACCACATCAGTTCTGTAAAGCGCAGGCGAAAAACGTAGTTCACCTGCCTTGGTGGGCGCCGTATAGGCCGAGTCTCGGGGGGTGTCAACAGGCTGCGCAACCTCGGCCCGGCGCATGGGCCGACGATGACCCCACGACGCGCGCCACGTTTGCGCCACATTGCATACGCATTGGCGCCGCATTTGCCCCCTAGGCTTGGGCCAAGGCACCGACTGCGGGCAAACCGTGGCGGGCCGGCCCGACAGAACGGGCACCACCCGGGGCAGTTGGGGCGATATCCGATGGCAGATACACTCGCAAGCGGGTTGTTCATCAGCGAAATTCTGGCCGACAACGCCGGGAGCACCGCGATTGACACCGATGGCGACGGCGGCAAGACCAAGGGCGACGAATTCATCGAGTTCCAGAACGCCAGCGCCAGCACCGCTTCGCTGGAGGGGCTTCAGGTCTGGTCACAGAAGAACGGGCTTCTCTATACCTTCGGGCCGGGCGCGGCCCTGGCCCCCGGCGAAACCGCCACGCTTGTCGGCGAATATACCGGCCCCCCGCCCCCGGGGTTCTATAGCGCGGGCATCGCCAACAACGGCAATTTCCTGCCCGATGGCGAGAATTCCAAGTTCGATACGCTCTATCTCTACGATCCGGGCAACAACACCTATATTGCCCTGTCCTATGGCGCCCCGCCCCGCGATGCGACGCCGCCCGCCGGTTTCCCCTCGGGCGCAACCCAGTCGGGCAGCGGCGAATCGATCAACTCGGACGCGCCGAACGGGCGCGCCTTCAGCCGCAACAGCGACGGCAATTTCGTCGAATCCGATCCGACGCCCGGCACCAGTGATGTGGTCTGCCTGGTTGCGGGCACGCAGATCGCGGTTCCCGGCGGAACGGTTGCAGTCGAAGATCTGCAGCCCGGCCAGAAGGTCTGTGTCAAGGACGGACCGGCGCAGGTGCTGCGGGCCGTCGGGCGCACCCATCTGTCGGCGCAGATCCTGGCGCGCCTGCCGATGCTGGCGCCCGTCACCCTGCCCGTCGGTGCCGTGGGCAACGACCGCGCGCTTGCCCTGTCACCGAACCATCGGGTGGCCGTCTCCGGCCCCGAACTTGACCTGCTGTTCGGTGGCGGCGAATTCCTGGTGCCCGCAAAGTGCCTTGCCCCGGCCATATCGCCGCAGGGGCCGCAGGGCGTTCAGTATCTGCACCTGCTGTTTGACGATCACCACCTTGTGCTTGCAAACGGGCTTTGGGTCGAAAGCCTGTATCTGGGCGATGTCGGGGCAAGCTGGGTTCAGGGGCAACGCAACCTGGGCACCCTGCGCGAAGAGAACGCCGCCCACACCGACCGGATCACCCACCGTGCCACCGCCCGCCCCTGCCTGCGTGCCTTCGAGATGGCCGCGCTTGCCGGTCCCGCGCGCGCCCTCGCCCCGCTGGCAGCCTAGGGCATCCGGGGGCGGACGACGCGGCTCAGCTTCTGTTCGCGGTAGAGGGTGAAACCCCCAGTGGCCACGATGATCGCCGCGCCCAGCAGGGTCAGCGGCAGTGGCCATTCGCCAAAGACAACGAACCCCAGGATCAGCGCCGCGATCAGACTGGCATAGCGGAAAGGCGCGATGAAGCCAATTTCACCCACACGCATGGCCATCACGCTGGACAGATAGCCGACGATGATAAAGGCCGTCGCCCCGCCCAGAAGGCCCAGATCACGGCCCGAGATGGCAACCCATGGCGTGAACAGCGCGGCGCAACCGGCCGCCGTTCCGACCCCAAGCGCGGTGAACAGCGCGACGCTGAGCGATGAGACATCGCGCGACAGGCCCCGCGCCGCCAGATCGCGCACCGTCACCGCCACCACGGCCCCGACGGCGTAGAGGGAATAGAGGTTAAACCCCTCGGTTCCGGGCCGCACAATCAGCAGAACGCCGCAGAATCCCACGCCGATGGCCGTCAGCCGACGCCAGCCCAGCGGTTCGGCAAACACCACCGCACTGGCCAGTGTGACCGAAAGCGGCAACACCTGCAGAATGGCCGAGACATTGGCCAGCGGCATCTGGCTGAGCGCGGACATGAACAAGAAGGCGCCGAACAGCTCGGCCAGGGTGCGCAGGGCGATCAGCCAACGGTCGCGGGGCAGCCGTGGCATGCGCAGGCCGCGCAGCGCGATCCCCAGAACAAGCAACAGCACCGAGGTGAAGACACCGCGCAGGAACAAGGCCTGGAACAGCGGAACATTGTCGAGCACCGACTTCATGAAGGCGTCGTTGACCGTGAAGGCGACCATGCAAGTCGCCATCAACAGTGCGCCTCGCATGTTGTCGGTCAGGATACCCATGGCGCCGCCTTAGCACCCTTGCGGGGGCGGCGCCATGGGCTTGATCAGTTGGCCGTCGTGGCGTTGGCCAAGCCGATGCGCTCTTCGCCGTCGGCGTCCCATTTCGCCTCTTCGGCGGCACTGGCCTTGGGCGAGAACAGCCCGCTCCAGGCGTAGAAGATGCCGATCAGCGGCGACAACCAGCAGGCAAAGGCCAGCGGAATGTAGAGCAGGTTCTCGAAGTTGCCGTCGTTGATCCCCAGCGCCAGCGCCGAGATCACGAAGGCCCCGCCCGCGTTCCAGGGGATCAGCGGCGAAATCAGCGTGCCGCCCTCTTCGATCCCCCGTGCGAGGTTCAGGGTCGAATAGCCCATGCCGCGATAGACAGGTGCATACATCCGGCCCGGCAGCGCGATCGACAGATAGGGGTCGCCCGCGACGGCATTGGTGGCCATCGACGTCATGATCGCCGAGGTCTGGATGCCGGCGAAGGATTTCACCCGCGCGATGATCTGGTCGATCACGGCCTCAAGGCAGCGGGTCCGCTCAAGCGCACCACCGAACCCGAGGGCCAGCAGCACCAGGCTGATCGTCCACATCATCGACTGGACGCCACCGCGGTTCAGCAGGCTGTCGATCTCGGCCACGCCGGTATCGATGGAGAAGCCCGAGTTGGCATAGGTGAAGATGGCGCGCAGGCCTTCGCCCTGAAAGAACATCGCCATGATGCCCCCCAGGACTACACCGGCGAACAGCGACGGGATCGGCGGGTTCTTCATGACCGCCAGGATGATGACCAGCAGCGCAGGCAGAAGAAGCCAGGGCGAGATCCAGAAGGTTTCATTCAGCGCGGTGGTGATCGCCTCGATCTGCTCGAACGAGGTATTGCCGCCGTCGATCAGGAAGTAACCGGCGAAGATATAGATCGCCAGGGCCGCCAGCATCGCCCGAACAGTGGTGGGAAGCATGTTGCGGATGTGATCGAACACGTTGGTGCCGGTCACGGCGGGGGCCAGGTTGGTGGTGTCGGACAGGGGCGAAATCTTGTCCCCGAAAAAGGCGCCCGACACGACGGCGCCGGCCGTCCAGTAGACCGGAATGTCGAAACCCGCGCCAATGCCCATCAGCGCCAGGCCGACGGTGCCGACCGTGCCCCAGGAGGTGCCAAGCGAAACCGAAACCACCGAACAGAGGATCATCGCCGCCGCGAGGAAGATCTGCGGGCTGAGCACCAGCAGACCGTAGTAGATCAGCGTGGGTACCGTGCCGCTGGCGATCCAGACACCGATGATCATGCCCACCACGATCAGAACCGAGACCGAGGGCAGCGAAATCTTGATGACGTGGAACACGCCTTCTTCGATGCTGTCCCAGTCGTGGCCGAGATAGATCCCCACCAGCGCAGTGATCGCGATGCCGATGGCAAGCGGGATATGGGGCACGAACTTGCCGAAATAGAACAGCTGAAGCGCAAGCACCGCCAGCGTCAGCAAGATCGGCACAAGCGCAAGCGCAAGTCCGGGTTTGCGGAATTCTCGGGTCGACATGGCATCTCCTCCTCAAGACCTTGGGCGCATGGCCCGAAGCCGTCATGATAGGCGCGCCCCTGCCACTGTGGAATGGCCATTTGTCCGCGAATTCGGCCCAGCAAGGGCCATCTGCCTGAAGATTCGTCTTTTCAAAGGAAAAAGGCCCCACCTTGCGGCGGGGCCTTTTCAAACCGACGATCGGTCGGGGCGTCGCGACGGGCTTATTCGTCGCGGCTTTCCGGCGTCATGACCAGGCCGCTGTCCTGCGCGTCACCACCGATATCCTCGGCCGGGGCAGCCAGGGCTGCGGCGGCTTCGGCTTCGGCCTGGGCGGCCTTCAGCACCTTCAGGTCACGCTCGGCGGCGATGCGGCGCACCTTCTGGGTGGCCCCACCGGTGCCCGCCGGGATCAGGCGGCCAACGATGACGTTCTCTTTCAGGCCCACCAGCTTGTCCCGCTTGCCCTGCACCGAAGCCTCGGTCAGGACGCGCGTGGTTTCCTGGAACGACGCCGCCGAGATGAAGCTGCGGGTCTGCAGCGACGCCTTGGTGATGCCCAGCAGGATCGGTTCGCCCGATGCGGGGCGCCCACCCTTCTTGGCGGCCTTCTCGTTGGCCTCGTCGAACTCGGCCTTGTCGACGTGTTCGCCCTTGAGCAGCGTGGTTTCCCCGCTGTCCAGGATCTCCCACTTCTGCAGCATCTGGCGCACGATCACCTCAATGTGCTTGTCGTTGATCTTCACGCCCTGCAGACGATAGACGTCCTGCACCTCGTCGATCATGTAATCGGCCAGCGCCTCGACCCCCATGACCGCAAGAATATCGTGCGGTGCCGGGTTGCCATCCATGATGTAGTCGCCCTTGTGGACGAAATCGCCCTCGGCCACGGGGATGTGCTTGCCCTTCGGGATCATGTATTCGACAGGCACGCCGTCTTCCTCGACCGGAACGATCGCGATACGGCGCTTGTTCTTGTAGTCCTTGCCGAATTTCACATGACCATCGATCTCGGCGATGATCGCGTGATCCTTGGGACGGCGCGCCTCGAACAGTTCGGCCACACGCGGCAGACCACCCGTGATGTCCTTGGTCTTGGCGCCTTCACGCGGAATACGCGCGACGACATCGCCGGCCTTCACCTCGGCGCCGTCCTCGATCGAGAGGATGGCATCGACCGACATCGGATAGGTCACCGGGTTGCCCGCATCGTTGCGGACCGGTTCGCCATCTTCGCCCACGATGATGATCTCGGGCTTCAGTTCGTTGCCTTTCGGCGCCGAACGCCAGTCGGTCACGATCTTCTGGGTCATGCCGGTGGCTTCGTCGGTATCATCCCGCACCGAAAGACCGGTAATCAGGTCGACGAAGCGTGCCGTACCGGCCTTCTCGGCGATGATCGGCAGGGTGTAGGGGTCCCACTCGAACAGCTTGTCGCCGCGGGCGATCTGGGCGCCCTCCTTGACATGCACCGTGGTACCATAGCCCAGCTTGAAGCTGGCCCGTTCCACGCCGTTCTCGTCCATGATCGCCAGAACCATGTTGCGGCCCATGACAACCGAGGCGCCCGAGTCGTTGTCGAGCAGGTTGGCATTGCGGAACTCGGCAATACCTTCCTGACCGGCTTCCTGGAACGACTGCTGACCACCCTGGGCCACGCCGCCGATGTGGAACGTCCGCATCGTAAGCTGCGTGCCGGGTTCACCGATCGACTGTGCCGCGATGATTCCCACCGCTTCACCCTGGTTCACCAGCGTGCCGCGGGCCAGGTCACGGCCATAGCACTGGGCGCAGACGCCTTCCTCGGCCTCACAGGTGAGGGGCGAGCGCAGACGCGCCGTTGCCAGGCCCGAGGTTTCGATGATGTCGGCCTTGCGCTCGTCGATCAGCTCGCCACGGGCCACCATCACCTCTTCGGTGCCGGGGCGCACCAGGTCCTCGGCCGCGACACGGCCCAGCACACGTTCCCCCAGGGATGCCACGACCTCACCGTCGTTGACGGCGGCCTTGGCGGTGACGGCACGTTCGGTGCCGCAATCGTGCATGCGCACGATGCAGTCCTGCGCGACGTCCACCAGACGGCGGGTCAGATAGCCCGAGTTCGCGGTCTTCAGCGCGGTATCCGACAGACCCTTGCGGGCGCCGTGGGTCGAGTTGAAGTATTCAAGAACGGTCAGACCTTCCTTGAAGTTCGAGATGATCGGCGTCTCGATGATCTCGCCGTTCGGCTTGGCCATCAGGCCGCGCATGCCGCCCAGCTGTTTCATCTGGGTGACAGAACCACGGGCGCCCGAGTGGGCCATCATGTAGACCGAGTTCGGCTCGTTCTCGGCCCCGTTCGCATCGCGACCCGAGGTCGAGATGGTCGACATCATGGCTTCGGTGACCTTGTCGTTACACTTGCTCCAGGCATCGACAACCTTGTTGTACTTTTCGCCCTGGGTGATCAGGCCGTCCATGTACTGCTGTTCGAAATCCTTCACCTGGTCGCGGGTCTCGTCCACCAGCGGCCACTTGGAGTCGGGGATGACCATGTCGTCCTTGCCGAAGGAAATCCCGGCCTTGAACGCCTCGCGGAAACCCATGGTCATGATCTGGTCGCAGAAGATGACCGATTCCTTCTGACCGCAATAACGGTAGACGGTATCGATGACCTGCTGCACTTCCTTCTTGCGCAGCAGACGGTTGACCAGGCTGAAGGGCGCCTTGGCGTTCAGCGGCAGGAGCGCACCCAGGCGCACACGGCCCGGCGTGGTTTCGAACCGCTTGAGAACCTCGTTGCCCTCTTCGTCGATCTGCGGCAGGCGGGCCTGGATCTTGGCGTGCATGTGCACCTCGCCCGCGTCGAGGGCGTGCTGCACCTCGTCCACGTTCGAGAAGATCATGCCTTCACCCTTCATCCCCTCACGTTCCATCGTGATGTAGTAGAGACCAAGGATCATGTCCTGCGACGGAACGATGATCGGCGCGCCGTTGGCGGGCGACAGAACGTTGTTCGTCGACATCATCAGAACACGGGCTTCCAGCTGTGCCTCAAGGCTCAGCGGAACGTGCACGGCCATCTGGTCACCGTCGAAGTCGGCGTTGAAGGCCGAACAGACCAGCGGGTGAAGCTGGATCGCCTTGCCCTCGATCAGGATCGGCTCGAACGCCTGGATGCCCAGACGGTGCAGCGTCGGCGCACGGTTCAGCATGACCGGGTGTTCGCGGATCACCTCGTCCAGGATGTCCCAGACCTCGGGGCGTTCTTTCTCCACCAGCTTCTTGGCCTGCTTGACGGTGGAGCTCAGCCCCTTCGCCTCAAGACGCGAATAGATGAAGGGCTTGAACAGTTCCAAGGCCATCTTCTTGGGCAAACCGCACTGGTGCAGCTTCAGCTCGGGCCCGGTCACGATGACCGAACGGCCCGAGAAATCGACCCGCTTGCCCAGAAGGTTCTGGCGGAAACGGCCCTGCTTGCCCTTGAGCATGTCCGACAGCGATTTCAGCGGGCGCTTGTTGGCACCCGTGATCACCCGGCCGCGACGGCCGTTGTCGAACAGCGCATCGACGGATTCCTGCAGCATGCGCTTTTCGTTGCGCACGATGATGTCGGGCGCGCGCAGTTCGATCAGCCGCTTCAGGCGGTTGTTCCGGTTGATGACCCGGCGGTACAGATCGTTCAGGTCGGACGTGGCGAAGCGGCCACCGTCCAGCGGCACCAGCGGGCGCAGCTCGGGCGGGATGACCGGAACGACGGTCAGCACCATCCATTCCGGGCGGTTGCCGGATTCCAGGAAGCTCTCGACGATCTTCAGACGCTTGATGATCTTCTTGGGCTTCAGTTCGCCGGTCGCCTCTTTCAGCTCTTCGCGCAGACGGTCGGCCTCGGCCTCGAGGTCGATCATCGACAGCATTTCGCGGATCGCCTCGGCGCCGATGTTGGCCGTGAACGCATCCATGCCATAGGCATCCTGGGCGTCCATGTACTCTTCCTCGGTCAGCATCTGACCATAGGTAAGATCGGTCAGGCCGGGTTCGATCACGACGTAGTTTTCGAAGTACAGAACCCGCTCGAGATCACGCAGGGTCATGTCCAGCATCAGGCCGATGCGCGAGGGCAGCGACTTGAGGAACCAGATATGCGCGACCGGGCTGGCCAGTTCGATGTGGCCCATACGCTCGCGGCGGACCTTCTGCAGCGTGACTTCCACGCCGCACTTTTCGCAGACGACGCCGCGATACTTCATGCGCTTGTATTTGCCGCACAGGCATTCGTAATCCTTGATCGGGCCAAAGATACGCGCACAGAACAACCCGTCACGCTCGGGCTTGAACGTGCGGTAGTTGATGGTTTCGGGCTTCTTGATCTCACCGAACGACCACGACAGGATCCGCTCGGGCGACGCGAGCGAGATCTTGATCTCGTCGAACGTCTTGGGGGCCGCCAGCGGGTTGAACGGGTTGGTTGTCAGTTCCTGGTTCATTTCGTTTCCTTTTCGGACTCTTCGCAAACGAAGAGGAAGGTGTAACTGTCATCGGAATAGAGCCGTGTGAAATCTGTCAGTTCGAAGTCACGGCTTGCACACTGGGCGACGATCGCATCGCGAGCGTCGGTCGGACAGGTGAATGCGCCTTTGCATCGGGCTTTGGCCACGATTCCACCGCCCAGAAGCGCGCGTTCTTCGACGATTCTGGTCTGGGTACAGCCGACCATCAGGCCGCTCGCAATCAAACCCATCGTCGACATCCGCCCGATCACTCTTCGTCTTCCTCCGCATCCAGGAGTTCCATGTTCAGGCCAAGGCCGCGCACTTCCTTGACAAGGACGTTGAAGCTTTCGGGCACGCCGGCCTCGAAGTTGTCCTCGCCCTTGACGATGCTTTCATAGACCTTGGTGCGCCCGGCCACGTCGTCGGACTTGACCGTCAGCATCTCCTGCAGGGTGTAGGCGGCGCCGTAAGCCTCAAGCGCCCAGACCTCCATCTCACCGAAGCGCTGACCACCGAACTGCGCCTTACCACCCAGCGGCTGCTGCGTGACCAGGCTGTACGGCCCCGTCGAACGGGCGTGGATCTTGTCATCCACCAGGTGGTGCAGTTTCAGCAGGTACTTGACCCCCACCGTCACCTTGCGGCTGAACTCTTCGCCCGTGCGGCCATCGAACAGACGCGACTGACCCGAGGTGTCGAAGCCTGCACGGCGCAGACTGTCGTTCACATCGGCCTCTTTCGCGCCGTCGAAGACCGGCGTGGCGATCGGCACACCGCGCGTCACCGTGCTGGCGGCATCGACAAGCTGCTGCTCATCCATGTCGTGCAGCACTTCGTTGTGCACGTCGTCACCATAGGCGATCTTCATCGCCTCGCGTACCGGGGTCAGATCGCCGTTGCGGCGGTAGTCGTCCAGCGCCTCGTCCACCTTCAGGCCCAGACCGCGCGCGGCCCAGCCCATGTGGGTTTCGAGGATCTGACCGACGTTCATCCGCGACGGCACACCCAGCGGGTTCAGCACGAAATCGACCGGCGTTCCGTCTTCGAGGAACGGCATGTCCTCCATCGGAACGACCTTCGAGATCACACCCTTGTTGCCGTGACGCCCGGCCATCTTGTCGCCCGGCTGCAGCTTGCGCTTCACGGCCACGAAGACCTTGACCATCTTCATGACACCCGGCGGCAGGTCGTCACCACGGCGCACCTTTTCGACCTTGTCTTCGAAACGCGCATCCAGCGCCTTTTTCTGAATGTCGAACTGGGCGTGCAGCGCCTCGACCTGAGCGGCTTCCTGCTCTTCTCCGAGGGCAAGCTGCCACCACTGACCGCGGGTCAGCTGGTTGTCGAGCAGATCGTCGGTGATCATCGTGCCGGGCTTCACGCCCTTCGGACCCTTCACCGCCTCACGGCCTTCGATCATCGACCGCAGGCGCGCATAGATGTTGCGCTCGAGGATGGTCAGCTCGTCGTCCCGGTCACGGGCCAGGCGTTCCACCTCTTCCCGCTCGATCTGGAGGGCGCGTTCGTCCTTCTCAACGCCGTGGCGGTTGAAGACGCGCACTTCCACGACCGTGCCGAAGTCACCCGGCGGCAGCCGCAGCGAGGTGTCGCGGACGTCGCTGGCCTTTTCGCCGAAGATGGCCCGGAGCAGCTTTTCTTCCGGGGTCATCGGGCTTTCGCCCTTGGGCGTGATCTTGCCCACCAGAATGTCGGCCGGCCCGACCTCGGCACCGATATAGACGATGCCCGCCTCGTCGAGGTTGCGCAGCGCCTCTTCGCCCACGTTGGGAATGTCGCGGGTGATTTCCTCGGGCCCAAGCTTGGTATCACGCGCCGCCACTTCGAACTCGTCGATGTGGATGCTGGTGAACACGTCGTCTCGGGTGATCCGCTCGGAAATGAGGATCGAGTCTTCGTAGTTGTAGCCGTTCCAGGGCATGAAGGCGACGATGACGTTCTTGCCAAGCGCCAGTTCCCCCATGTCGGTGCTGGGGCCATCGGCAATCACTTCGCCACCGCGAACCTGATCGCCCACCTTCACCAGCGGACGCTGGTTGATGCAGGTGTTCTGGTTGCTGCGCTGGAACTTGCGCAGACGGTAGATATCGACACCGGCATCGCCCAGTTCAAGGTCTTCGGTGGCGCGCACAACGATACGGGTCGCATCGACCTGGTCGATGATACCGCCACGGCGGGCCATGATGGCGGCGCCGGAATCGCGTGCCACCACTTCTTCGATGCCGGTGCCCACATAGGGGGCCTCGGCCTGAAGCAGCGGAACGGCCTGACGTTGCATGTTCGAACCCATGAGGGCGCGGTTGGCGTCATCATTCTCAAGGAACGGGATCAGCGAGGCCGCAACCGAAACCAGCTGTTTCGGGGACACGTCGATCAGGTCAACCGAGGCGTTGGGCGCCAGGGTATAGTCGCCCGATTGCCGGGTGCTGACCAGATCGTTGATGAACCGGCCGTCCTCATCGAGGTTGGCGTTGGCCTGGGCCACGGTGTGGCGCATTTCCTCGGTGGCGGACATGTAGTGCACTTCGTCCGTCACCTGGCCGTCCTTGACCACGCGGTAGGGCGTTTCGATGAAGCCGTACTTGTTCACGCGAGCGAAGGTGGCCAGCGAGTTGATCAGACCGATGTTCGGCCCTTCCGGCGTTTCGATGGGGCACATCCGGCCATAGTGGGTGGGGTGCACGTCGCGCACTTCGAAACCGGCACGTTCGCGGGTCAGACCGCCCGGCCCAAGAGCCGAGAGGCGGCGCTTGTGGGTCACTTCCGACAGCGGGTTGGTCTGGTCCATGAACTGCGATAGTTGCGAGCTGCCGAAGAATTCGCGCACCGCGGCCGCGGCCGGCTTGGCGTTGATCAGATCCTGCGGCATCACCGTGTCGATCTCGACGCTGGACATGCGCTCCTTGATGGCGCGCTCCATGCG
The DNA here is from genome assembly GCF_020529025.1 of Oceaniglobus trochenteri. Classification (GTDB taxonomy): domain Bacteria; phylum Pseudomonadota; class Alphaproteobacteria; order Rhodobacterales; family Rhodobacteraceae; genus Oceaniglobus; species Oceaniglobus trochenteri. The sequence continues at coordinate 32,477 of NZ_JACNMM010000021.1, read as the reverse complement.
CAGAAGGCCGACGCGGTACTGGTTCTCCATCAGTTCCCCGACCGAGCGCACGCGGCGGTTGCCCAGGTGGTCGATGTCGTCGATGTCGCCACGCCCGTCGCGCAGGTCCACCAGCGCCTTGATGCAGGCGACGATGTCTTCGCGGCGCAGGGTACGCACGGTATCCTCGGCGTCGAGATCCAGACGCATGTTCATCTTCACCCGGCCGACGGCGGACAGGTCATAGCGTTCGCTGTCGAAGAACAGCGTGTCGAACAGGTTGCTGGCGGCCTCGACGGTGGGCGGTTCGCCCGGGCGCATCACGCGGTAGATGTCCATGAGCGCGGTGTCGCGGCCCATGTTCTTGTCCAGCGCCATGGTGTTGCGCATGTAGGGGCCGTGGTTGATGTTGTCGATGTCAAGGCAGGGAATCTCGGTGATCCCGGCTTCGATCAGTTCGTAGAGCGTGCCGCCCGTGACATCGCCCTGCTTGTCGACTTCCCAGGTCAGTTCATCCCCGGCTTCGACATAGATCGCGCCGGTTTCTTCGTTGATGATGTCCTTGGCCACATAGCGGCCGACGATCTGATCAAAGGGGATCAGCAGTTCGGAAACCTTGCCCTCGTCGATCAGTTTCTTGACGGCGCGCGGAGTCACCTTCTTGCCAGCCTCGGCGATCACCTCACCGGTGGCGGCATCGACAAGATCGTGGCCCGGCCGGGTGCCGCGCACGCGCTCGGGGAAGAACTTGGTCACCCAACCCTTGTTCTTCTCAAGCTTGAAATTGACGGTGTTGTAGTAGGCGTCCATGATCGCCTCCTGGTCCAGCCCGAGGGCATAGAGCAGGGTCGTCACCGGCAGCTTGCGGCGACGGTCGATCCGGCAGAACACGATGTCCTTGGCGTCGAATTCGAAATCCAGCCAGGACCCGCGATAGGGAATGATGCGGCAGGCGAACAGCAGCTTGCCCGAGGAATGGGTCTTGCCCTTGTCGTGGTCGAAGAACACGCCGGGCGAACGGTGCATCTGCGACACGATCACGCGCTCGGTGCCGTTCACGATGAACGTACCGTTATGCGTCATCAGGGGCATGTCGCCCATGAAGACGTCCTGTTCCTTGATGTCCTTCACCGACTTGGCGCCGGTATCCTCATCGACATCGAACACGATCAGACGCAGCGTCACCTTCAAGGGCGCGCTGTAGGTCATGTCACGCTGCTGGCATTCCTCGACGTCGTACTTGGGCTTCTCCAGTTCGTACTTCACGAATTCCAGAACGGCGGTTTCGTTGAAGTCCTTGATCGGAAAGACCGACTGGAACACACCCTTGATGCCTTCGCCGTCCATTGGCTGATCCTGGTCACCGGACCGCAGGAACAGGTCATACGAGGATTTCTGAACCTCGATGAGGTTCGGCATTTCGAGAACTTCACGGATCTTGCCGTAATACTTGCGCAGGCGTTTCTGGCCGAGGAATGTCGATGCCATGTGGCGTCACCTTTCTTTTCGCGGGCAATCCACCGTTGGGCGGCGGCGGATGGCCCTCACGAAACAGCGGGTTCAGATCCATACCTGGCCACCTTCCCACAGGCGACCTCCCGATCCTGAACCGCGGCTTGGGAAAGGCTGACGCATCAGCCCTTCCCGAGACGCGGGCGGCTGGCCCCGGAATACCGGAACCAGCCACTTCGTTTCTGCATTGGCGGACACATGGCCCGCCAAAGATCACTTGAGCTCGACTTCGGCGCCGGCTGCTTCCAGCTTGGCCTTGATGTCTTCGGCTTCGGCTTTCGAAACCTGCTCTTTCACGGCCTTGCCGCCAGCTTCGACCAGGTCCTTGGCTTCTTTCAGGCCAAGACCGGTGATGCCGCGAACTTCCTTGATGACGTTGATCTTCTGCGCGCCGGCAGATTTCAGGATCACGTCGAACTCGGTCTGCTCTTCCGCAGCGGCGCCACCGGCGTCGCCGGCCGGGCCAGCCATCATCACTGCGCCGCCGGCGGCGGGCTCGATGCCATACTCGTCCTTGAGGATGGTTTTCAGTTCTTGTGCTTCGAGAAGGGTCAGACCCACGATCTCTTCAGCCAGTTTTTTCAGATCAGCCATTTTGCTTTCCGTTCTTTCAGATGTGTTCCAACGTGCGTTTTGACAACCCCACGCCGATAGACAGTTGCGTCGCGCCCGAATGGACGCGCCATCGCATCACGCAGCTTCCGCGCGCTCCTCGATGGTCGAGAGGATGCTCGCGATGTTGCTTGCAGGCGCGCCAATGGCACCGGCGATGTTGGAAGCGGGCGCTCCGATGCAACCCACGATCGAAGCGATAAGCTCTTCACGCGAGGGCATTGCAGCGACGGCTTTGACACCGGCAGTATCCAGGGCCGTTCCACCCATGCTGCCGCCGAGAATCTGAAACTTCTGATTCCCCTTGGCATATTCGTCCGCCACCTTGGCTGCCGCCACGGGGTCTTCGGAATAGGAAAGAACGGTCATGCCCGTGAGAAGGTCGGCCATCGCAGCGGACGGCGTTCCCTCAAGGGCGATCTTGGCGAGCTTGTTCTTGGCAACACGCACGGACCCGCCTGCTTCACGCATCTTCGCGCGCAGGTCCTGCATCTCGGCAACTGTCAGACCGGCGTAGTGGGCAACCACGACGACGCCAGAGCTTTCGAAGATCTGGCCGAGTTCCTCGACCACTTTCTCTTTCTGGGCTCTATCCACAGTTTCACTCCAAGTTCTGACGGGCGAACCCGCCGGATGAAGGGTAAACCCCCTCGGCTCAGTACAGCAGACGGGAACGTCCCGCATGCCGGAGTCCTCGATGTACGGGGCGAAGGCAAAAAGCTCCGGGAAATCCCGGAAAAATTCGGCTGTCTCCCGTCTAAGGCAGGATATTAAGACCGGATCACCGGCCACCCACCGTCTCGGACGAAATACGGGATGACCGAATCTCGGACACCCCGCAGCGGCGGTCATAATACGTCGGCAACCGGATGCCAACCCCGATCGGCGCTGTTTCTTCGAAATCGTCTTGACAGATCGAAAATCACGCCCCTTTGAACGCAAAAGGCCCGGCGGTTTCCCGCCGGGCCCCTCATGATATCGCTTGTCGCGCTCAGTTGCCGGTGGCGTTGGCCACGTCGACGGTCACGCCCGGGCCCATGGAAGAGGTCAGGTTGACCGCTTTCATGTAGGTGCCCTTGGCGCCGGTCGGCTTGGCCTTGCTGACCGCATCCACGAAGGCGCGGACGTTCTCGACCAGCTTGGCTTCGTCGAACGAGGCCTTGCCGACACCGGCGTGAACCACACCGGCCTTTTCGGCCTTGAACTGAACCTGGCCGCCCTTGGCCGCCTCGACAGCCTCTTTGACGTCCATGGTCACGGTGCCGATCTTGGGGTTCGGCATCAGGTTGCGCGGGCCCAGGATCTTGCCCAGACGGCCGACGATCGGCATCATGTCGGGGGTCGCGATGCAACGGTCAAAGTTGATGTTGCCGCCCTGGATCTGCTCCATCAGGTCTTCGGCGCCAACCACGTCGGCCCCGGCCTTTTCGGCCTCTTCGGCCTTGGGGCCACGAGCGAAGACGGCTACGCGAACCGATTTGCCGGTGCCGTTGGGCAGGTTCACCGTGCCGCGGACCATCTGGTCGGCGTGGCGCGGATCGACGCCCAGGTTCAGCGAAATCTCGATGGTTTCATCGAACTTGGCCGTAGCGTTGGCCTTGATCAGCTTCACCGCATCTTCGACAGTCAGGTTCGACTTGCCGGCGACGGCTTCGCGGGCGGCGCGGGTGCGTTTTCCGAGTTTTGCCATCTTACTTCACCTCGATGCCCATGGAGTTGGCCGAGCCAACGATGATCTTCATGGCCGCTTCCACGTCCGTGGCGCTCAGATCCTTCATCTTCGCTTCGGCGATCTCGCGCACCTGCTTGACGGTGACGGATGCCACCATCTCGCGGCCCGGCTTGGGCGAACCCTGCGGGCGGTTGCGCTTGCCGACGGGCTTCAGGCCTGCGGCTTTCTTCAGGTAGTAGGACGCCGGCGGAGTCTTGATCTCCATCGTGAACGACTTGTCCTGATAGTAAGTGATGATCGTCGGGCAAGGTGCGCCCGGCTCCATCTCCTGCGTCTTGGCGTTGAACGCCTTGCAGAATTCCATGATGTTGATGCCGCGCTGACCCAGTGCGGGGCCCACGGGCGGGGAGGGGTTGGCTTGCCCCGCCTTGATCTGCAGCTTCAGGCTGCCGACTTTCTTCTTGGCCATCTGGCCTCTCCTTTGTCACGGGTGGATCGTGATCCACCCAACAACGGCCGCGGGGCGCGCCCCTTGGCCCTGGGTTGTCGTGGTTCGGTCAGGGGCCGCGGCCCCCGTGCCTCCCACGCTTGACTCAGGCCCCTTTCGAGACCTGGGTGAATTCCAGTTCGACCGGCGTTGCCCGGCCGAAGATCGATACCGTCACCTTGAGGCGCTGGTGTTCGTCGTCGACGCTGTCCACCATGCCCTCGAAGCCTTCGAAGGGGCCATCGGTGACGGAAACCTTCTCGCCGATCTCGAACGAGATCAGTGTGCGCGGCGCGTTCACGTTTTCTTCGACGCGGTTGAGGATCTGGTTCACCTCGGCATCGCGCATCGGCATTGGACGGCCCTGCGGCCCCAGGAACCCGGTCACGCGGTTGATCGAGTTGATCAGGTGATAGCCCTGGTCCGACATTTCCATCCGCACCAGAACATATCCGGGCATGAAGCGACGCTCGGTCGGAACCTTCTTGCCGCGCCGAACCTCGATCACTTCCTCGGTGGGTACAAGAACCTCTTCGATCTCGTCCTCAAGGCCTTTCTCGATCACCTCGGTGCGAATCTGCTCGGCGATCTTCTTTTCGAAATTCGAGAGCACGCTCACCGAATACCAACGTTTCGCCATGGGGCCATCGCCTTTCCGTGCCGCCGGGTTGCCCCGGATCTGTTCTAGGTTTCAGGCGGTTACCCGCCCCTACTCAACAAAAATCGGCGCGCCTTGCGAATCTAGGCACGCCAATTGTCGGGATTGAAGCATCGCATACCCCCCAAAGCACAGGGGTTCAAGGCGATTTCAGCCGAACATGCCCAGCAGACCCTGAAGCCCGGTCCGGATCAGCAGGTCGACAACGAAGAAGAAGATCGCCGTCAAGGTGGCCATGATGAAGACCATGACGGTGGTCAGCACGACTTCGCGGCGGGTCGGCCAGACGACCTTGGCGACCTCGGCGCGCACTTGCTGAATGAACTGAAGCGGATTGGTCTTGGTGGCCATGGCTGGGTTCCTTGCGTGTTGCGTGGGATTTGCACATCCGGCGACCGGTAATCAAGCCCCAACTGCCCGACACCGGGGAAACGCGGCGCAAATGCCCGCGTCCACGCCATGCCCTTTTCTGCTGAAGGGCGCTCATGGCGGGCCCGAGGGGCGCCGCATTTTCCACGCCACCCGCGCGCCCGGATTGGCGCGCAACCCCGCCTCCATCGCATCGAACCGATGAGAGAGGTTCCACCCCGTCATCACCCGGCGGGTCCGAGCGATGGCCGCGAAAAGCTCATCATCACCGATCCCGCCAATCCGGGCCGCCTCGATCCGCGACGCCGTCATCGGCCGGCGCAACAGGTAGGCGACAGTATCGTTTGGCACATGGCAGAGCCGCTGAAAGGCATCACCAAAGCGGTCCATCAGGGCGCAAAGCCAAGGTTGGGACCAGTGCAGGAAATCCTGCTGCACGACAATCGACCGCCCCGGCACCAGCGCCGGAAAGAAATCGGCCACCATCCGGTCGATCAGCGCTACCTGCTTGAAGGCGTCGATTGCCAGAACCGCGATCGGCCCGCCGCGCCATCCGACATCCTGAATCTCGCCCCGCATCAGAATCGTCCGGTCCCGCCAGGGCGCCAAAAGACGCCTGGCCACGCGAAAGGCATCCTGCCCTTCAAAGGGCGCCACGCCCCCCGGATAAAGCAGACGCGCCTTCAAACGGTCATCGGCGCGGAACCTGTCGTAGGCATAGATCCTGCCGCCACGCCCGGCGATTCGGTGTCCTTCGGCCAGGCGCGCGGTCGAACCTCCGACGCAGGCGCCCAGATCCACCACCGCGCCATCGCCTTCCATCCAGTCGCGGGTCAGCCAGAGATAGAACTGCTGCTCTTCCCCGGCCAGCATGGTGGGCACCCGCAAGACATCCGCCAGCTGCGACAGGTCGATCCGCCGCCAGGGGCGGCCCCTGAACCGCGCACATGCCGCCCTGGCCGTGGCACTGCGCGAAGTGATCGCCGTCTGAAACCCCATGGCCTGTTCCCGTCAATTCATGCCTTGCGTTCTCCGGCAATTGGCCTTACCCAAAGCCGCGACGCAGGGGCTTAGCTCAGTTGGTAGAGCATCGGTCTCCAAAACCGAGGGTCGTGGGTTCGAGTCCCCCAGCCCCTGCCAGTCATCCCACCATTTGCCACCACACCGGTTAAAAATGCGCTAAACGCGTATCTGGCGGTATTTTCGCGCATGGCACATTGTCGGCCACCCCGCGATTAATCCGCCCCGACCACGGGCATTTAAATCGCTTTTGGCCCCCGGCCTGCTTTTCTTGCCCCGGCCCTGCCCATATAGTCCGGCCAAACCGCAACAGGCGGGTGGAACGAAGGGCAAGGGCGGACAGTGGCGCATATTATCGTCGTGGGAAATGAAAAGGGCGGGTCGGGGAAATCCACGACCTCGATGCATGTTGCGACGGCTCTGGTGCGGATGGGCCATCGGGTCGGCGCGCTTGACCTGGACCTGCGCCAGAAAAGCTTTGGCCGCTACGTGGAAAATCGCCGCCACTACCTTGCCAAGAAGGGGCTGGACCTGCCGGTCCCCGAATACCGCGACCTGCCCAACATCTCGCCCGACGCGCTGGAGCCCGGCGAGAATGTCTATGACCGCCGCCTTTCGGCCGCCGTTGCGGGCATGGAGGAAACCAGCGATTTCATCCTCATCGATTGCCCCGGCAGCCACACCCGGCTGAGCCAGGTGGCCCATTCGCTGGCCGATACGCTGATTTCCCCCCTGAACGACAGTTTCGTCGATTTCGACCTGCTGGCGCGGGTGGATTCGGAAACCAACCGCATCCTCGGGCCTTCGGTCTATTCCGAAATGGTCTGGAATGCCCGCCAGCTGCGCGCCCAGGCCGGGTTGAAGCCGATCGACTGGATCGTGGTGCGCAACCGCCTTGGCGCCCAGCAGATGCACAACAAGAAGAAGATGGGCGAGGCCCTGGGCCACCTGGCCAAGCGCATCGGCTTTCGCGTTGCGCCCGGTTTTTCCGAACGTGTGATCTTCCGAGAGCTGTTCCCCCGCGGGCTGACCCTGCTCGATCTCAAGGATATCGGCGTGGGCAACCTGAACATGTCCAACATCGCCGCCCGCCAGGAGCTCCGCGACCTCATCACCGAGCTTCGCCTGCCCGGCGTCACCGCGAATTTCTGACTTCAGTGGCTCTTTTCGCGGCGCCCGAACAGGTCTCGCAACAGACGATCGCGCGGCGTTGCCGGGCGCGTTGGCTGCGGGGCAAGTGGGGCAAGACGCTTGCGCCCCTTGTCGGTGACGGGCTCGGGCACCGCGCCGGGGCGGCGGCGGCCCCGCCGGGCGATGTGATCCAGGCGCCGGTTCTCCTCCCAGCCGGGCCGCAGCCGCGACAAGGCCCCGCCAAAAATCAGCGCGATCATTGCAGCAAGGGCCAGGACATAGCCAGGCAGGCTGCGCTTGGGCTCTGACAGTGCGGCGGCGCGCCCCTCGGGATAGGCCGCGATTCCCACCAGCGAATCGGCAACCTCCCTCCCCCGGGCGCGCAGGATATCGGAAAGCGCCCCATCCAGCGCCGCGATTGCGTCAAGTTCCCCGTTGATGGCGGCGACGGGGCCATAATCGCCCACCTTTTCGTAGGTGGGCATCAGCCGCGCCATGTCCAGAACCTCGATCTCGGTCATGGGCGCGACGGTATAGAAATACCCGACGACCTGCGGCCTCTCGGTCTCCTCCGCCCCGGCGGCAAGGAACGGATAGGCCAGCACCCGCTGTTGCCCCAGGCCATGGGGCAGGATCGCCTGCAACGGCAGGGCCGCGTCGACCTGCGCGATGATCATCACCTCACCCGTCGGCCCGCTGTGCAGGACCGAATCGAACCGCTCAACCTCGACAGCGGCGGGCGGGCCCTGGCGCAGGGCCAGCACCCGCGCCGCCGTCGCCTGGGTATCGAGGTAGAACATGCCAGAGGCCCCCCCGGCCAAGGCCAGGCCGGTCAGGTAGAATATGCTGGGATGAAGGAATCGCAGGTGGGGCATGAAAATCTCGTGGGGCAGAACACTGCCTGCTTGTCGCTGAATTCCTAGGCATCAGTGTGGCATTCTCTTGAAAGGTTTCGGCAGTTTCGACAAATCCGCGCGGTTCGGCAAAATCCTTTGCGGTTTCTGTTTGACACCGGCGTTCAGCAAGGCTAATCGGCCCGCATGTGAATGGCGTGGTAGCTCAGCTGGTTAGAGCACAGCACTCATAATGCTGGGGTCGGCGGTTCAAGTCCGCCCCACGCTACCACATGGCCCCCCGGGCGACCCTCCCTGTACCATTGCCGAGAGTTGCAGGAGGCCGCATTTTGCCCGATCATCCCCGCCTTGCCGCTTTGGCCGTCGTTCTGCGAAACGATAGCGTGTTGCTGGTCCAGCGCCGCAATGCCCCTGACGCTGGGCTTTGGGGTTTTCCGGGTGGCCATGTCGAACTGGGTGAAACTGCCCTGGCCGCCGCCGAGCGTGAGCTGCACGAGGAAACCGGCGTGATCGCCCGCGCCCGCCGCTACCTGGACAATGTCGATGTCATTCAAAGGGATGAGGCCGGGCGCATCCAGTTCCATTTCCTGCTGGCGGCGGTGCTTTGCGATCATGTCGCGGGTGAACCGGTGGCGGCAGACGATGCCCTGGCCGCCGCCTGGGTGCCGCTGGAGGGGCTGCACGCCCTTCCCACCAGCGACAGGGTGGATGCCCTTGTCACCCTCGCCCTCGCGGCCAGGCAAGGCGAACCGGACTGACCGCCCCCCTCCTTCTTGCAAAAAATACTCGCGCCGCAGGCAGCCGCCGCAGGCGGCTTTCCTTCTACTCGGCGCCGCGCAAAACGCGGGCCGGACGCGCCGCAAGGGGGCGCCAGGCAAAGGCAAGCCCCGCCAGCAGCGTGACAAGAACGCCGCCACAGACGATCAGCACCGCCGAAACCGGTTCGAACACGAATTCGGTTTCCATGACGAAGCGGCTGACACCCCAGCCCGCCAGCCCCCCGGCGAGGATGGCCACCACACCGGCGGCCGCGCCCAGCATGGCCGACCGCAGGGCAAAGCTGCTCAGGATGGTCGCCCGCGATGCGCCAAGGGTCTTCAGTACCGCCGCCTCATAGGTGCGCGCCCGCTCACCAGCCGCGGCGGCCCCGATCAGGACGACACCACCGGTGATCAGCGTGGCCAGTGCGCCATAGGTGATGGCGGCGGCGATGCCACCCAGGATCACCGTCACCCGGTCGATGGCATCGCGCACCCGGATCGCCGTTATATTGGGATAGGCATTGGCCAGATCACGCAGGATCGCCGCCTCCGCTACCTGTTGGGCATGGATCGTGGCAATGTGGGTGTGGGGCGCCCCGGCCACGGCGGCGGGGTTCAGTGTCAGGACAAAGCCGATTCCGGCGGTCGAGAAATCGACCTCGCGAAAGCTCGTCACCTCGGCGGTGATGTCTCGGCCCAGGATGTTGACCGTGATCGTATCGCCCAGCTTCAGCCCGATCTCGGCAGCCTCTTCGGCGGCAAAGCTCAGCTGCGGGGGGCCGTCATACCCCTCGGGCCACCAGGTGCCCTCCGTGACCGTGGTGTCGGGCGTTGGCTGCGCGGCATAGGTGATGCCCCGGTCGCCCCGCACGACCCAGTGATCGCCCGCCACCTCGCTTGCGTCCCGGCCGTTGATCCGGGTGATGATGCCGCGCATCATCGGGGCGGTCTGCACCTTTTCCACGCCCGGGTCGTCATTCAGGCGGGCCATGAAACCGTCAAGCTGATCGGTCTGGATGTCGACCATGAAGTATGACGGCGCAACCTCGGGCAGATCGCGGGCGATGGCGCCGCGCAGGTTCGCGTCGATCTGCCCCACCGCCGCCAGAACCGTCAGCCCGAGACCAAGGGACAGAACGACCGAGGCCGCCTCGCCCCCCGGCCCGCCCACCGACCCCAGCGCAAGGCGCAGGGCGCTGTGGCCTTGCACCGCCTTGCTGCGCGCCGCCCCCCGGGCCAGGCGCCGCACCAGCGCCGCCGCCCCCAGCAGGGCCACGAAGGCCGCGCCAAGGCCCAGCGCGGCATAAATCGTCAGCATCGCAAGGCCCGAAAGCCAGGCCGCGACGGAGACCAGCGCCACCAGGATGCCCGCCAGAACCACCATGAAGAAGGGCCGCGGCAAGGTGCCCGCCGCCGCGCCCATGTCGCGGTAGAGGGCGGCAGCGCGGATCTGTTCGGTGCGGGCCAGCGGCCAGAGCGTGAACAACAGCGCGGTAAGCGCCCCGTAAAGCGCGGCCTCGGCCAGGGGGCCGGGGTATAGCGCAAACTGTGTCGGCACCGGCAGCCGCGCCTCGATCAGCGGCGCAAAGACCAGCGGCGCCAGTGCGCCCAGCGTCAGCCCGATCACGATGCCGATGACAGTCAGAACCGCGATCTGGATCAGGTAGACCTGGAAGATCAGCCGCCCCTCGGCGCCCAGCGTCTTCAGCGTGGCAATCACGCCCGTCTTGCCCTCCAGATGCGCCCGCACCGCCGAGGCGACGCCCACCCCCCCCACGGCCAGCCCCGCCAGGCCGACAAGAACCAGAAAGGCCGACAGACGCTCGACAAAACGCGACAGCCCGGGCGAACCGTTGCGCCGGTCGCGCCAGCGATAGCCGGTTTCGTCCAGCCGCGAATCGACCTCGGCTTCGACGGCATCCAGATCGGCCTCAACCGGAAGGCGCAGGCGGTATTCCGTTTCAAACAGCGTTCCGGGCTGGATCAGGCCCGACCCTTCCAGCGCAGCGGTTCGCACAAGGGTGCGCGGGCCAAGGGCAAAGCCGCCCGCGCCGCCATCGGGTTCGGCGTCAAGCACGGCCATCAATGCGAAATCCCGGGTGCCAAGGCGGAAGGTATCGCCCGGCGCAAGGCCCAGCCGGTCCATCAACACCCGGTCCATGACCGCGCCGGGCAATCCGCCCTGCCCGTCCAGCGCCTGCGCCAACGGCATTTCCGGCACCAGTTTCACCGCGCCGTAAAGGGGATAGGCCCCGTCGACGCCCTTCACCTGGGTCAGCCCGCGTTCGGTTTCGCCGGCGCGGGTGACAGTGGCCATGGAGCGGAAATCGACGATCTCGGAAACCTGTCCCAGGGTGTCCAGCCAGGCCCGTTCGTCATCGGGCATGAATCGATAGGTCAGTTCGACCGAGGCATCGCCCCCCAGGATCGACGCGCCCTCGCGCTCAAGCCCGCGGTTGATGCTTTCGCGTACGGTGCCGACGGCGGCAATGGCCGCGATGCCAAGGGCAAGGCAGGCCAGGAAGACACGAAACCCCTTGATCCCGCCGCGCAATTCGCGCCGGGCAATTCGGCTGGCCAGGGTCAGGGTCATCTATCGCGCCTCGCTCTGCGGGGGACAAGCCCCGGTCACTGACCTTCATGTAGGGGCGCGTGGGGAATTCCCACAGGCGCGGGGCGGTTTTTTGAAATGTTTCACGTGACGGCGATGCCCGCCCCGCGCGTCAACGCCGCAGGAGAAGCGATTCGACCGGGCAGGTGAAGTGCCATTCCAACCCGGCGGGCGCATAGTCCAGCGTGACGTCGCCATCCAGGCTGGTGCGGGCCATCTGGTCAATCAGCGTGGAACCGAACCCGCGACGTTCGGGGGCCGACACGGGCGGGCCGCCCCGCTCTTGCCAGTCGATGCGCAGGATGCGCTGGCCCTCGTCGTTGCGCCCGAGGCTCCATTTCAGGTCAACCTCGCCCTTGCCTGTCGAAAGCGCGCCGTACTTGCCCGCGTTCGTGGCCAGTTCGTGCAGTGCCATGCCGATGGCCTGGGCGGCATTGGGTGCCAGCTTGACCGCCGGGCCAGACAGGTGAAGCCGCTTGCCGATCATGTCCTCGAAATGGGCCAGCTGGGCATGGGCCAGATCGTTCAGGTCGGCGTGGTCGCTGGTGCTGCTGACCAGAAGATCCTGCGCCGCGGCAAGGGCGCTGATCCGCTTCTCGAACCGTTCCAGGAAATCGGCGGCGCCGTTGCGCGCGGTCTGGCGGGCGACGATCTGCACGAGGGTCAGGATGTTCTTGGTGCGGTGGTTGATCTCGCCCATGAGGCTTTGAACATGGGTGCGGGCCTCTTCCCGCTCGGAAATGTCAAAGCCCGAGGCGACCAGCATCTGGATATGGCCATCGGCATCGCGGATCGGGGCCAGCATGAAATCGATGGTGATCAGGCGGCCCTCGGCCATCTGCACCACCGCGTCGTGGCGCACCACCTCGCCGCAGGCGGCACGCTCCACCGCCTTCCTCAGGCCCTCGGCGATCTGCGGGTCGTAAGACCACCAGGGCGTTTCCCAGAACGGCTTGCCCAGAACCTGGGACCGTTCAAGATCGCCCGCCACAAGGGCGGTCTGGTTCGCCTCGGTCAGGATGCCATCCAGCGTCAGCACACCGACAAAGGCGATGGTGTTGTCGATGATCATGCGCAGACGGCGTTCGCTGTCGTGCACGGCCAGTTCGGCCTGCTTTCGGGTCGTCACATCGTAGTTGACGCCGATCATCACCCGCGGCGCGCCATTATCGTCGCGGACAAGTTCGCCTTTCGACACCATGTAGCGCGTTTCGCCATCGGGCATCCGCGCGCGAAAATCGACGTCGAAGGGCATGTCGTCCTCGATGGCGGCGGCAAGGGCCCGTTCCACGGCCTCGGCATCGTCGGGATGCACGGCGCGCTGCCAGAGCGTATTCGGGTCTTGCGTCGGATCATCGACGCCGAAGATCCGGAAAAGCTGCGGGGTCCAGTGGGTTGCGCCACTGGCCAGGTCCAGTTCCCATGCGCCCATGTCGGCCGCTTCGTAGGCCAGGCTCAGGCGACGCTCTTTCTCGCGCAGCTCGTTCTCGTAATGGACGCGCGAGGTCAGGTCGTAGAAATGGCAGATCACGCCGAACCGCCCGTCGGCCAGGCGCACCCGATCAATGCCCCAATCATAGGCCTCGACGCCGCGGTTGTCGCTGCGCCGCTCCACCATCGGCGTCGCGCGATAGGGTTCGCCGGTCGACAGGGTCCGGCGGAAGTGCGCGACCGCCTCGGAGGCGAAGGATTCGGGCCACATGATATGCAGTACCTCGGAGAGGTCGCGCCCCAGAAGCGGGTCGATCCCGGCAAAGGCCGCCATGCCGCCCTTGCTCATCCGCACGATGCGGAAATCGGCATCCACCGCGTAGGCCCCGAAGGGCGCGGTGTCGATCAGCGACCAGAACTGATCCTGCGCCGTCTCATGCGCCTCGATCGGGCCTTCGGCATAGGTCATGTCGGTCAGGGTGCCGGTTGCGCGGGCCACCATGCCGGTGTCGGGGTCCAGCGGTGCATGCGCCTCGCCGCGGTCGCGCACGAAGCGGACGGCCCCGTCCTTGTCGAGAATCCGGAAGGCAAGGTCATAGGGCCCCGGCCTGCGCAGGGCCGCGTCCATCGCCATCTGGAACATCGCGGCATCCTCGGGATGCACAAGCTGGCGGGCGTTGGTGGCCGACCTGTCCCGCGTCTTGCCGCGCAGGGTATCGCACCCCAGAAGGCGGCGCAGTTCGGGCGACCACTGGGTGGTCTGGCTGGCCACGTCGAATTCGTAGAAACCAAGGATGCCGGTCTTGGCCCTGCTCTGCGACAGGGCCGCTTCCAGCCTGCGCTCGCGGGTGGTGTCGATCATCAGCCCCTGCACCACCGGGCCGCCGTCCTGGCACTGCTCGTTCAGGGTGACGTGGGAAAAGACATGGCGCACCTCACCGTCCGGACGCACGATCCGGTATTCATGCGACATCGAACCGCCCCGTTCCAGGAACGACGTGGCCTCGCCTTCAACCCGCAGGCGGTCGGCAGGGTGCAGGCAATCGAAGAACCCATCGAGGTCGGGCGCCTGATCAAGGCCGAACAGATCCAGCGCGCGGCGCGAATAGGTGGCACTGTCCGAGGCGACATGCCAGGCGAAGGTCGCCATTTCGGGGAATGCATCCATTCCCCCCGTAGGACGCGCAAGCGAAGGACGGTCTGGCATGATGACGCACAACCTATATCAGAACACACACGAATTAGATGTCGCCCGGCATCGCGCAGGCTCTCGAAGGGCAGCGGGCCTTTTGCGAAACGCCTTCCGGGTGCATCGCCAGCCGAAGATCACTATTCGTCAAACTGCGCCAAACTGTCAACGATCACCGCAGGATGTCCTTGGCCCTGCACCGGCACGGCAAACCGTGATGGAACACAACCACAGCCCCCGGCGTTTCAGCTTCGGAGGTGGCGCAATGAGTGATTTTCGCAAGAAGTTCTTGACCAAACCGATCCACAAGTGGGCCAAGGGCGTTTTGCCCGCCCTGTCGCAGACCGAAAGCGAGGCCCTGACCGCCGGCGAGGTCTGGTGGGAGGCCGAGCTTTTCTCGGGCAATCCCGACTGGTCGAAACTTCACGCGGTGAAGGCCCCCAAGCTGAGCGAGGAGGAACAAGCCTTCTTCGATGGCCCCTGCCAAGAGCTTTGCGGCATGATCGACGACTGGCAGATCAACCGGGAAGACGCCGATCTGCCCGCCGAGGTCTGGCAGTTCATGCGCGACAAGAAATTCTTCGGCATGATCATCCCCAAGTCCCACGGCGGGCTGGCCTTTTCCGCCTTCGCCCATTCCGAGATCGTGCGCTTCATCTCAACCCGGTCGGTCGCGGCGGCAGTGACAGTGATGGTCCCGAATTCGCTTGGGCCGGGTGAGTTGCTGCACCAGTTCGGCACCGACGAACAGAAGGATTACTGGCTGTCGCGCCTGGCGGACGGGCGCGAATTGCCCGCTTTCGGCCTGACCAGCGCCGAGGCGGGTTCGGACGCATCGGCCATGGTCGACGAGGGCGTGATCTGCAAGGGCCAGTGGCAGGGCGAAGAGGTGCTGGGCATCCGCCTGAACTGGGCCAAACGCTATATCACGCTCGCCCCTGTCTGCACTGTTCTGGGCCTGGCCTTCAAACTGCGCGATCCCGACGGGTTGCTGGGCGACACCCAAGACATCGGCATCACCTGCGCCCTTGTTCCCACCGATCTGGAAGGGGTCGAGACCGGGCGCCGCCACCTGCCCTCTTCCACCATGTTCATGAACGGTCCGACCACCGGCAAAAATGTGTTCATCCCGCTGGATCACATCATCGGCGGGCCGGAATACGCCGGGCGCGGCTGGATGATGCTAATGAGCGCGCTTGCCGCCGGGCGAGGCATCTCGCTGCCCTCCATGGGCTGTGCGGCCATCGCGCTGTCGGCCCATACCACCGGCGCCTATGCCCGCATCCGCCAGCAGTTCAACCTGCCCATCGGCAAGTTCGGCGGCGTGCAGGCGCGCATGGGCCGTCTGGCCGCCGATGCCTATGCCATGGATGCCGCCCGCCACCTCACCTGTGCCGGGCTGGACGAGGGGCGCGCGCTTTCGGTGATTTCCGCAATCATGAAGGCCCACGCCACCTTCCGCATGCGCGAGGCCCTGAACGACGCGATGGACGTGCATTCGGGCAAGGCGGTGATCGACGGTCCGTCCAACTATCTTCTGCCGCTTTACCGCGCGGTGCCCATCGGCATCACGGTCGAGGGCGCGAACATTGTCACCCGCAGCCTGATCATCTTCGGCCAGGGATCGATCCGCGCGCATCCCCACATGCTCGACAACATGCTGGCCTTGCAGGAGGAAGACCCCGAAAAGTCGCTTGAGAAGTTCGACAAAAGCTTCTGGGCCCACGTCGGCCATTCCACCCGCACGCTGTTCCGGTCCTGGGGCCGGGCGCTGACGGGCGGGCGGTTTGCCCCGGCGCCCGATGCCGGCAAGGCCACGCCGATCTACCGCGAATTGTCGCGCTGGTCGGCGGCCTATGCCCTGACCGCCGATTTCGCCTTCCTGACCCTGGGCGGTGCGCTGAAGCGCAAGGAAATGCTGTCGGGCCGGATGGGCGACATCCTGTCGGAAATGTACATCCTGTCGGCGGCCTTGAAACGCTGGGAGGACGAGGGACGGCAAGAGGCCGATCTGCCGGTCCTGCAATATGCCGCCGACGATGCCTTCAAGCGCATCCAGACCGCGCTGGACGAGGTGATCGTGAACCTGCCCGCACGCTGGGCCGCAGTGGTGCTGCGCATCTTCACCCTGCCCGGCAAATCGCGGCGCGGCCCCGATGACCGGCTGGTCGAGGCCTGCAGCGACCTGATCTATGAACCCTCGGCCACCCGCGACCGGATCACCGGCCGCGTCTTTGAAGGCTGCCACCGCGACGGGGTGCAGGTGCTGAACGCCTGTTTCGCCAAGGTGGTCGAGATGGCGCCGGTCATGAAACGCCTGCGCCACGCCGGCAAGACCCCGCAAGAGGCGCTGGACGCCGGGATCGTCAGCCAGGCCGAACTGGACAGCATCGAAGAGATGAACGCCCTGGTGTCCAAGGTCGTCGCCGTTGACGATTACACGCCCGAAGACCTTGCCCGCCTCTTTCCCGCCAAGGACGCACCGCAACACCAGCCCCGCGAGGCCGCAGAATGACCCAGACCAACGGACAGCGCGTTTTCCTTGTCGATGGCGCGCGTACCCCCTTCATCAAGGCCCGCAGCGGCCCCGGCCCCTTCACGCCGGTCGATCTGGCCGTGCAATGCGGCCGCCCCCTTCTGGCCCGGCAGGGGTTCGACAGCGCGGCACTCGACCTTGTGATCCTCGGCTGCGTCAATGTCATCGCGGACGAGATGAACCCCGCGCGGGTGGCCGCCCTGCGCCTTGGGCTGGGCGCGCAGATGGTGGCCTTCACCATGCAGATCAACTGTGGTTCGGGAATGCAGAGCATCGACACCGCCTATCGCTATATCCGCGACGGCAGCCACCAGATGATCCTGGCGGGCGGAGCCGAGGCGCTAAGCCATGCACCCCTGACCCTGCGCCAGTCGGCTGTCGAATGGTTCGGCCAGATGTATGCCGCCAAGGGGCCGCTTGATCAGGCCCGGGCCATGTCGGGCCTGCGCCCCGAATTTTTCAAGCCCATCGTCGGGCTGGAACGCGGGTTGACCGATCCGATCACCGAACTGAACATGGGCCAGACCGCCGAGGTTCTGGCGCATCGTTTCGGGATCAGCCGCGAAACCGCCGATCTTTACGCGATTCAAAGCCATCACCGCCTGGCCGCCGCGCAAAAGGAAGGCCGGTTGCAGGATGAGATCATGCCCGCCTTCGACCGCGACGGCACGGTATACGATCACGACGACGGCCTGCGCCCCGACAGCGATATCCCCAGCCTCGCCAAGCTGAAGCCGGTGTTCGAAAAACCCCACGGCAAGGTGACGGCGGGCAATTCCAGCCAGATCACCGATGGCGCAAGCTGGGTCATCCTGGCCTCGGAAAAGGCGGTCGAGGCGCACGGGCTGGAGCCGCTGGCCGAGATCACCGACAGCGAATGGGCCGCGCTGGACCCCGAGATCATGGGGCTGGGCCCGGTGCTGGCCGCCACCCCCATCGCCCAGCGCCACGATCTGTCCCTCGACGATATCGACCTGTGGGAGCTGAACGAGGCCTTCGCGGCGCAGGTCCTGTCCTGCCTTGCTGCTTGGGGCGACGACTCCTTCTGCCGCGAGGTTCTGGGATACGATGCCGCCTTCGGTCATATCGACCGTGACCGGCTGAACGTGGACGGCGGGGCGATTTCGCTGGGCCACCCGGTCGGCACCAGCGGCAACCGCATCGTGCTGCACCTGGCCAATGCCATGCGGGCGCGCGGCGCGAAACGCGGCATCGCCACCGAATGCATCGGTGGCGGTCTGGGCGGCGCAATGATGCTGGAGGCTATGTGATGACGGGTCATGTTCTGAATTTCCTGGGCGAAACCAAGCTGGAACTTGGGGCCGCGCAAGACAGGTCGGGCAACTGGCGCACGGGCCGTGACGATGCGGGCATCCTGTGGCTGGCGCTGGACAAGGTAGGCACCGGCACCAACACGATATCCGAGCCCGTGATCCGCGAGCTTGAGGCGCATGTCGCCGCCGCCGAGGCCGATCTGCCCACCGCCCTTGTCATCCGTTCGGCCAAGACCGGCGGCTTTGCCGCAGGGGCCGACATCGGCGCGCTCGGTGACATGGCGGGCAGCGACGGCGCGGGCCTTCTGCAACAGGGCCACGACGTTCTGGATCGGATCGAGAAGCTGCGCTGTCCCACGATCTGCGTCGTGCATGGCGCGGCGCTTGGCGCGGGGTTCGAACTGGCGCTGGCCTGCGATTTCCGGATCGCGGTGAAGGGCGCCTCCTTCGGCTTTCCCGAGGTTCTGCTTGGCCTGCACCCCGGCCTTGGCGGCACCTTCCGCCTGCCCGCCCTGATCGACCCCGTCGAAGCGATGACCATGATGCTGAGCGGCAAGACGGCCCACACCAAGCGGGCAAAGTCGCTGGGAATTGCGGATGAGGTCGTCGAGGAACGCCATGTCGCCGCGGCCGTCAGTGCCGCCGCCAAGGGCGGACTTGAAAAGCAGGAACAGGGGCTGAAGGCCCGGGCCTTCCAGTTCGAGCCGGCGCGCAGCCTTGCAGCGCGGCAGATGCGCAGCCAGACCGAGAAGAAGGCGCCGATCCGCCATTATCCCGCCCCCCACGCCCTGATCGACCTTTGGGAAGATCACGGCGACGACCGTGCGGCGATGCAGAAGGGCGAGATCGAATCCTTCACCGGGCTGTTGAAGACCGACACGTCCAAGAACCTGCGGCGCGTCTTCTTCCTGCGCCAGCAGTTGCGCGATGCCGGGCGGGGCGACGACGGCATTGCCCATCTGCATGTCATCGGCGCCGGTGCCATGGGCGCCGAGATTGCCGCCGTGGCGGCGATCAGGGGCAAGCGCGTGACACTGGGCGACGTCAAGAACGATCCGCTGGGCCGCGCCATGAAACGCACGGCCGAGATCTGCGAGAAGCAACACCTCAGCTGCACCGAAACCCGCGATGCGCTGGACCGGCTGATGCCCGATCCGCGCGGCTATGGCCTGGGTCTGGCCGACCTGGTGATCGAGGCCGCGCCCGAAGACATGGATCTGAAAGAGAAGATATACGGCGGCCTGAAGGGGCGGTTGAAAGAGGGCGCGATCCTGGCCAGCAACACCTCAAGCCTTTCGGTCGATGCGCTGGCCGGCCATGCCCCCGACAAGGCCCGGTTTGCGGGGCTTCATTTCTTCAACCCGGTGTCCAGGGTCGATCTGGTCGAGGTGATCCGCGGGGCCGAAACCGACGACAAGACAGCCGACCGCCTGGCCGCCTTCTGCGGGGCCATCGGCAAGCTGCCTGCGCGCGTCACCGACTACCCCGGTTTCATCGTCAACCGCGCACTGATGCCCTACCTGATGGAGGCGATGGTTCTGATGGACGAAGGCGTGTCGAAGGAAACCATCGACGCCGCCGCTCTGCGCTTCGGCATGCCCATGGGGCCGATCACCCTGGCCGATCACGTTGGCCTCGACATCGCACTGCACGTTGCCGAAAGCCTGCGTGGCACGTTGGACAAACCCATGCCCGAAATCTCCGACAGCCTGCGCCGCAAGGTCGACGAAGGCGATCTGGGCAAGAAGACCGGCAAGGGTTTCTACGACTGGTCCGATGGCACGCCCCACCCCGACTCTGAAGACAAGGGGCCGAAGGATCTGACCGACCGGTTGATCCTGCCCATGCTGGATGCCTGTGTCGAGGTTCTGCGCAAGGGCATCGCCAGCGATGCCGACCAGGTGGACGGCGCGATGATCTTCGCCACCGGCTGGGCTCCTTTCCGGGGCGGGCCGATGCAATACGCCAAGGCCCGTGGCCACGACGAAATCACCCGGCGGCTGGAGCAACTGGCCAAGGACCACGGGCCGCGCTTTGCCCCCGACAAGGGCTGGTCCGATCTTGGCTGACACCCCGCAAAGGTTCACCGATGCCGATGCCATGGCGCAGGAGATCTTCGACAGGGTCGGTGGCCGGGTCCGGCTGGCCCTTCCCCTTGGGCTGGGCAAGCCTGTCACGCTGGTGAATGCCCTCACGCGGGCGGCGATGCAGGACAGGTCACTGCATCTGTCCATCTTCACCGCGCTGACCCTGCAACGCCCGAGCCCGCAAGAGGACATGGAGAAACGCTTTCTCGACCCGGCGGCGGACCGTCTGTTCGGGCAATACCCCCCACTTCTCTATGCCGACATGATTCAGGGCGATGGCCTGCCCGACAACATCGAAGTGTCCGAGTTCTTCTTTCAGGCGGGCAGCTGGCTGGGCTGCGACTATGCCCAGCGCCACTATATCTCGGCCAACTACACCCACGCCCGCGACGTGCTGATCGCGCAGCGCCCCAATGTCCTGTCGCAACTTCTGGTGCAACGGGACGACCGGTTCAGCCTGTCCTGCAACACCGACATTTCCAGCGATCTTTTCGCCTTCCGCGCCAGGGGCGAGATGGATTTCATCGCCGTGGGCGAGGTGAACGACGATCTTCCCTTCATGGGCGGCCCCGCCACCATCGGCACCGGCGAAATCGCCATGCTGCTGGACCCGCCCGAACGGTTCGATCTGTTCTCGGCGCCGCGCCGCCCGGTCAGCCACGCCCAGCACGCCATGGGGCTGCATGTGTCGCGCCTTGTGCGCGATGGCGGCACCCTTCAGATCGGGATCGGCGCCATCGGCGATGCCGTGGCGCAGGCGCTGTTGCTGCGCGATCGCGGCGCACTTGATCCTGTCTGGCAGGACGCGCCCTTTCCCCTGTCGGGCGACAACACCGCGCCCTTCGAACAGGGGCTTTATGCCGTCACCGAAATGCTGGTGGGCGGCCTTCTGGCGTTGTTCGAGTCCGGCGTGATCCGGCGCGAGGTTGACGGCGCGGCGATTCACGCCGGTTTCTTCGTGGAAGCGCGCGACATGTACGAACGCCTGCGCGCCATGCCCCCGGAACAGCGCGGCCGCATCGCGATGATGCCCGTCAGCTTCACCAACGCCCTTTACGGCGATGAAGCGGCCAAGCGCGCCGCCCGCGTGCACGCCCGGTTCGTCAACGGCGCGATGCAGGCCAGCCTTCTGGGCGATGTCATGTCGGATTCGGCCAAGCCCGGCCAGGTGGTCAGCGGCGTGGGCGGGCAGTTCAACTTCTTCGAACAGGCCTTCGCGCTGGAGGATGGCCGCGCCATCGTCACCCTGCCCGCCACGCGCGAAAGCGGCGGGGCGGTGACATCGAACGTCGTCTGGCAACTGCCGCTGACCACCGTTCCCCGTCACATGCGCGACATGGTCGTCACCGAATACGGCCTGGCCGATCTGCGCGGGCAGACCGATGAAGAGGTGATCCGCAGGATGATCTGCATCGCCGACAGCCGGTTTCAGGACAGGTTGGTGAAAGAGGCGCAGGACGCCGGAAAGCTGGCCCGCGGCTGGCGGGTGCCCGAGGCGCACCGCAACAACACGCCCGAGGCCCTGCGCGGCTGGCTGGCGGGCCATGGCGACGCCCTGCCCGATTTTCCCTTCGGCACCGATTTCACCGAGATCGAAAAGCTGCTGTTGCCCGCCCTGTCGCGGCTGGGCAATGCCGCCGCATCGAAACGGGCGCTGGTGGCGCTGGTCTGGGCCGGGTTCACCGCCCCTGCCCACCCTAACGAGGGCGCGGCCATGGCGCGGATGGGGTTCGACGAACGGCCCTCGCTGGGTGAACCGCTTCAGGCGCGCGCCCTGCGCGGGGCGCTGCGCCGCAGTTGATCGGCCCGCCTGAGGCGGCCCCCTCAGAAACGGAAATCGCCCAGGCGGACGCGGAAACTGGCGCTTTCGTCGTCAAAAAGGTCGGCGGTTGAATCGATGCGGGCATAGCCCAGCTCAAAGGTCACCCCCGGCCGGGCCTGCCAGGACAGGGTCAGCCCCAGCGACCGGTCCTCGCGCGCCAGCCCCAGGAATTGCCCGCCGTTCGACACCGAATGCCAGAGGCCGATGGACACGGGGCGCGCCCCCGCCATCCAGCGCAGGTCAAGGCTGGCGCGGTGATCCAGCACCGTCTGCCCCTCGACCGGCGCCCCGAGGGTCAGCGACATTTCCGTAACGGCATGGGTCCAGACGGTGGCAAGCGACAGCGTTGCCGTGGCCTGATCGTAGGTATCGGCATGGGTCTGCGCCAGTTCGCCACGCAATTCGTGATACCCGACCGGGGTTTCGAACAGGGTTGAAAGGGCCAGGCTGGCCCGGCCCAGGTTGGCCGAGGACAGGCTGCGCGCGTTCGCAGCGCCCAGCAGGCAGCCATCAAGAAAGACCCAGCGCACCAGGTTATTGCGCGAACAAAGCTGCACGGCCCCCCGGTGAAACCCCAGGTCTTCGGTCGGGGCCCAGCCCAGCGCGCCTTCGCCCATGATCTCGACAAGGCGCCCGGTGCCCCAGGCCAGACGGGCCGCGCCGCTTGCCTCGATTCCCAGCACGACACCGGGCAGGGCGCGCAGGGCCGGATCGGCGGTGAAGACGTAATCGCCGAAGGTGAAACTGTCCTGCGCCAGCCCGCCGTTCACGTTGCTTTCGTAGGCGATCAGGGGGGCGGCGCGGAAATCGCGCCAGACAAGGCGCGGGGTGGCGCCATCGTGATAGAACCCCTGCCGTTCAAGGGCGCCGCGCATGGCCCCCACCACGCTGCGCGGCGCGGGGCCGGTTTCAAGCCATTTGCCCCAGGCGAAGGTGCGCAACCGTTCCGAGGCCGCAAGCGCGGCCGTCTGGCCCAGCGCCACGGCCCGGCCCGCCGCCGGATCGGCTTGGGTGGGGGCGGCGCAGAGGGCCGCAATGGCCAGGCAAAGCGCCGCCCCCGCGCAATTACGGAAGCGCATTCGGGTCGACCCCGGCAAAGGCCCCGTCGATGGTGACGGTGGCGCCCTGATCGGTTCCCGTTGCGGTATAGAGGCCCGAACCGCTCAGCCCGTGAATGCTGTTGGAAAAGCCGGGATCGCCGCCGATATTGCCTCGCAGGCTGCCGTCGATGGCATAGACCAGCGGCCCGTCGGGATCGTGGATCGCCACCGTGATCGCGCCGCCGAAGGCGCCGTTCCGTATATTGAACGGCAGGCCGGTGCCAACGACCTCGGTGCGGACCTGGGATGTGCCCGCCACGCCGGTGCGCAGCTGGATGTCGGCCATCCCGGTATCGAAATCCAGCACCAGGTCGACAAGGCCGCGACTGTCGCTGCCCGAAAGGACGGGGCCATCGTCGATCGTCACCCAAGAAAAGTTGTCGCCCCGAAGGAAATATCGCCCCGTGGTGCCCGGCACCTGCGCCAGTGGCGCCTGGTCGGCGGTCAGGCGCAACACCCGCGTCACGGTTTCAGTCGGCCCGCTGCCATCGACCTGGGCGATGACCTCGATGCTGACATCGTCGGAATATGTCGCCTCGTTCAGAGCGATCAGGCTGCGATAGCCGGCGGGCGACTGCGGGTCGGCATCTTCGAACTGGGCAAGGATGGCGGCATCCTGCGGGCCCGACAGGTCGGAACGGACACGATTCGCCCCGTTATGGGCAGTGACATAGGTTTCGAAGGCCGGATCGTCGGGCACTGTCGCCCCTGGAGGCAGTTTGGAACCGCCCGAACAAGCAACGACAAGAAAAAGAATGGCGAATAAGCCGCAAGTTCGATGAGGTGTCATGGAGTTTCCGCAAGATGAGGGTTCGACCCGATTCGGCCAGGGTCACCCCCTTGGGCCATCCGGGCGGGAACAATGGCGAGACTTCGGGACGATCCTCCTTGAACCGAGAACAATTCAGGGTGTCGCATCCGGCATTTCCTTTCATTTTCCCATAGGGCCGCAAGGGCCCTGCAGGGATTGGCGACGCCCCGAACCCTTTCAAAGCGTTGCAAGCACGGGACCGCACCAATAAGTTGCGCATTAGTCCTTAACTCAACTTAAACGTGCACGCCAATCTCATTCCACTTTGCCCCCTGCCTTATGAAGGCTAAATAAATGGGCACACAGAAACCTCGACCTGCAAGGTAAGCACTGCATATGACTGATCGGACAACAGCAGTTCTGGCGCCCCTCCGCCCTGTCGGCGTGGCAGGGCTGCATGGCCTTTCGGCCCGGGGGAACGGGTACGAGGTTCCATTTGCCCGATAGTCGCGCCAGGACCGTGCCCTGCCCCGATGGTGGGCCGCGAAGGATCAAACCGCGCCTGCTGTGGGCGGCCTGCCTTCTGCTTGCCGGTTGCGGTGCCAGAATCATGCTGCCCGGCGAACTGGAAACGGCCATGGCGCAGACTCCCTTCGGCCCCCAGCGGCTGGACAGTGCCTGGATTTCGGTTCCGCAGACGGAGATGGTGCTGGAACGCAGCGTCGGCCCCTATGCCGAACAGCGGCTCTTGCTGGTGAACACGACATCCGTGCGCGGCGACAACGTGGTATACCTGAGGGCGCATGGCGGCGACCTGGCCTTCAATGGCCGGTTTCAACCGGTCAAGCTGATCGGGGATCTTGGTGTCGACATCCATCCTTTCACGGCAGTCGACGATCTCAACATCCAGAGCGAAGAGGACGACCTGGGCATCCTGAACTGGGCCGAATGGACCAACAACGCCGGGCTGACCTGCATTCTGGCCCTGCGCCGTCTGGACAGCGCCAGCCGGGTTCTGCCTGCCAACCGTACCATCATGGACATGGTCGTGCGCAACTGCGTGCGCGGCACCGCCCAGCAGGCCCTGACCCCGGCGCGCCCGACCCAGGCCGGTTTTGCCGCCAGGGTGAAACGGCCTGGTGGCGCGCCTGAGATGCTTTCGCCGCTTGCGGGCCCGTTGCCATGAAGGGCAAGGGGATCATCCCGCGCCTCGGGACGCCGGTGATGGTGATCCTGTGGCTGATGCTGCTGGCGCCGATCCTTTTCCTTGCCTCAGTGCCGACGTCGATCGCGGTTCAAGGGCTCTTGTCGCTGGTGACGCTGGGCCTTCTGCTGATCCTCAAGCCCTTCGTGCCCATCAGCCTGCCCCTGCGGTTCAGCATGCTTGCCATCGCGGGCTTTTTCACCCTGCGGTATTGGCTGTGGCGGCTGACGGAGACCCTGCCCTCGCCGGAAGAACCGATTTCCCTTGCCGCCGCGCTGGTGCTTTTCGGGGCCGAGACCTTTACCGTCGGCCTGTTCTTCCTGACGGCCCTGGTCACCGCCGACCCGACCGAGCCAAAGCCCCCCGCCCGCCTTCGCCTGAAGGATGCGCCGACCGTCGATATCCTGGTCCCGTCCTACAACGAACCCGATGAGTTGCTGGCCGTCACCCTGGCGGCGGCAAAGCAGATCAACTATCCCAAGGACAAGGTGACGGTGGTTCTGTGCGACGATGGCGGCACGGATCAGCGGTGCAACCACTCCAACCCCGATATCGCCCGCGAATCCAAGGCGCGCCGCGTGCGCCTTCAGGCGCTGTGCCGCGAACTGGATGTCGTCTATTCCACCCGTGCACGCAACGAAAGCGCCAAGGCGGGCAACCTGAATTCGGCGATGAAGAACCTGAACGGCGAGCTGTTCCTGGTTCTGGACGCCGACCATGTGCCCAGCCGCGATTTCCTGGCGCGCACCGTCGGGTATTTCGTCGACAACCCGCGCCTGTTTCTTGTCCAGACGCCGCACTTCTTCATCAACCGCGACCCGATCGAACGCAATCTGGCCCTGCCCGAGACCTGCCCCTCGGAGAACGAGATGTTCTATACCACCATCCACCGGGGGCTTGACCGGCTGGGCGGTGCGTTCTTCTGCGGCTCGGCCGCCCTGCTGCGCCGCCGCGCGGTTGACGAGGTGGGCGGCATCTCGGGCGAGACAATCACCGAGGACGCGGAAACCGCTCTCGACATCCATTCGCGCGGCTGGGAAAGCATGTATCTTGACCAGGCGATGATCGGCGGGCTTCAGCCCGAGACCTTCGCCTCGTTCATCCAGCAGCGCGGACGCTGGGCCACGGGCATGATCCAGATGCTGATCCTCAAGAACCCGCTGTTCCGCTCGGGCCTCTCGATGACGCAGCGGCTCTGCTATCTGAACTCGATGAGCTTCTGGCTGTTTCCGCTGATCCGCATGACCTTCCTGCTCAGCCCGCTGTTCTACATGTTCTTCGGGCTTGAGATCTTCGTCGTCTCCTCGACCGAGGTGCTGGTCTATATCCTGCCCTACCTGCTGATCGGGTTCCTGATCCAGAATTCGCTGTTTTCCAACGTCAGGTGGCCACAGATATCCGAGGTCTATGAAATCGCGCAGACGCCCTACCTTCTGCGCGCGATCATCGGCACGGTGCTGCGCCCGCGCGCGGCCTCGTTCAAGGTGACGGTGAAGGAGGAAGAGCTGGACCATGCCTTCCTCTCGCCGATCTTCCTGCCGCTGCTGGGCCTTGCGCTGCTTATGCTGGCCGGGCTGATTGCCGGGGCCTACCGCTGGGTCGCCTTTCCCGGTGACAGGACGGTCGTTCTGCTGGTGGGGGGGTGGAATCTCTACAACTTCGTGCTGACGTCCTATGCGCTGCGCTCGGTCTTTGAACGCCCCTGGCGCCTTGTGAAACCGCGCACTGCCGTTTCCGTGCCGGCAACGCTGAACGTCGACACCGGCGACGCGCGCACCAGGCCGCTGAGCGCGACCATCGTTTCGGCGGGGTCGAAATCCATGGTGCTCAGCCTTGAGGGCGACACCCGCGATTCCGACGGCAAGGTCGTGCTGAACGATACCAGCATCGGCAACGCGATCGAAATCTGCCCATCGCTGCCCAATGCGCCGGACATGGAACGCCCCCTGCCCGCCACCGTGTCGTCGGTGAAAAGCGGGATCGACGGAATGACGCTGACGGTCGACATCACGCGCAAGAACATGATCCCCGCCAGCCGCCTTGCCGCCTATGTCACCTATGGCGACAGCAGCCGCTGGACCTATTTCCGCAAGGGCCGGACCAAGCGGCGCGGGCTTGTGGCGGGGCTGGCCTTTGTCCTGCACCGGGGCATCCTGTCGATGCCGCGCAACATCTTCGACCTGCTGAGCGAACCCGCCCGCCGCAAGGCCGAGTTGCAAATGGATACCGATCTGCCGATCCGCGAATCCTCGAACGTTGTTCCGGTGCGCGAACAGCCCGCCGACCCGGCCGCGAAGACCTCGGACGACGAGGAAGGGTATCTCGAGGTCGGGAGTTAGATCGAATGTCGCGTTTGACCCGCCTCCTGATTGCCGCACTGCTTGCCTTTCCCGTTCTGTCGGGCGGGGTTGAGGCCCAGCAGATCATCCTGGAAGGGCTTGAGGAACCGGCCGAGCCGGACCGCGACCGTTCGGGCGTGCCCGAGCAGCCGGAAAAACCGCGGGTGATGCATGGCAAGGGGGCCGACGATCAACCCGCCGCCGCCATACAACCCACAACCACGATGATGCCGCTCAGGCCCATGCGCGCGCAGGTCGGATCATCCGGTCACTTTCGCCTTCAGGGCCAGTACGCCAAGGCCGAGTTCCTGTTGTTCCTGCCGCGCGATCCGGGCGCGACGACATTCCAGCTGAAGACGCAAAGCGCGATCAACGTCCTGCCCGATCAATCCTCGATCGAGGTTTTCGTCAACGGCACCTCGGTGGGCCGGATCCAGCCCGGCAATTTCGACCGGGAAGGTGTGGATGAGCTTGAGGTGCCTGCCGGTCTGTTCCGCGCCGGGCGCAACCGCGTTTCGCTGGTGGCGCGTCAGGTTCACCGGGTCTTCTGCGGGCCTGAAGCCTCATTCAGTCTCTGGACCGACATCACCCTGATCGACAGCGGCGTCCTTGTGCCCACCACCGACCTGACGCCCGACCCTCTTGGGTTTCTCGCGGCGACGGGGGCGCAACTGGCGCGGGGCGAACCCTTCTCGATCCGCATCTCGGGCGCCGAATTCTCGCTTGGCGATGCCGCCTCGATCATCGCGCGGGTCGAGGACATCTTTGGCGGCACCCCCCCGAAAATCGACTTCGAGGATTACTATGCCGTGTCCCCCACCCCGCCCCAACTGGCGCGGGTGACGGCGCTGCCCCCCGACCAGCTTTTGCCGGACGGGCCCGAATTTCACCGGGGCGGCGATGGCGCGATCGTCCTGCTGACCAACAGCGGCAAATATGCCGAGGTCGGGCGGCTGTTGTTCGGCGCCATGAAAGACACCCTACCCAGCGAATTCACGCCCCTGCTGACGCCGGGACAACGCACCGCCCTGGCCGACATTGGCTCGCCGACCATCGAAGGCTACGGGCGCTATTTCCGCGCGCCGGTGTCGTTCCGCCTGCCGCGAGACTGGCTTCTGCTCGCCTCGCAGGAGGCCGCGCTGGAACTCGATTATCAGTTCGATCACCAGTTGCCCGAGGGTTCGCTGCTGCTGGTCAAGATCAACAACACCACCGTCCGGCTGCTGCCGCTGGACGATGCTGAAAGGGCCGGTCGCCCCCTCAGAACGCTGCGCATTCCCTTCGCCGCCAATCTTCTTCAGCCGGGGGTGAACCGCCTTACCTTTGAATCGCTGGTGCCCGGCGATCCGCCCGACCAGGCCTGTGCGCTCAGGACGGCGCCGATCTTCCAGGTTTCGGGAACCAGTGCGCTTTTCGTTCCCGGCTCTCCCAGCATGACGCTGCCGGGGATCGACGCCGTGCTGGGCGTGATCGGGCCCGGTTCGATCCGGATGAGCGAGGCTGCCCGCTCCTCGATCCCGCTGGGGCTGCTGCCTCAGCTGGCGGCCGTCTATGCCAATGACCCACCGCCCGACATGGCCGCACTCGACAGATCGGGCTACGAATTGAAGGTGGGCGTTGCCGCAGATCTCTCGACGCTTAGCGGCGATGTGGTGGATGGCAATACTGCGGCCCTGCAATCGGTCCTGTTGAACACGATCCAGGAAAAGCCCGAGGAGGTGGACCCCTGGAAGAGTGTCGATGGCGGCCCCTGGTGGCGCGCCTTCTACGACCTGGGCGAGGCAAGCTCGCTGCCCTCGCGCCTCTTCGACAGGCTGGTCACGATGTGGCACGGCCCCGAGATCGACCTGCCAACATGGCTGGCCGGACATGCGGCCGAGGCAATGCTGATTCAGCCCGACATGGCCAATCCCGAAAAGACCTGGCTGTTCCTGCGCTCACGGGCCGATCCCGCGCGCATCATCGCCTCGCTTGCCGCGACCCACCAGGAATTCGAAGGCCCCCATGGGCAGGTGTCGCTCTATTCCTCGGAAAACGGCTGGGTCAGTTGGAATTCCCCCAACCGGCCCCTGTCGCTGAACGAATCCCTGACCCTGGGCAACATGCGGGCCGTCGTCGGGAATTACGTCACGATAACTCCGGCCAGATACATCGTTCCGCTGTTCTTATTAATTCTCTGTTCTGCAATTGTCGCTATCGGAATTGCCATCCTGACGAGGCGGAAAAGATGATGAAGCGGCGTGAATTCCTGACGGGCCTCGGCACCTGCGCCGGGATGGCAGCCCTGCCCGGGCTGCCTGCTCTGGCGCAGGAAGCCGACCTGGAAATCAACCTTCAGGATGTCTGGGCCGCCTGGCAGAAGGCGCATCTCGATTCCTCGGGCCGCGTGATCGACCGCATCCAGCAGAACGCCAGCCATTCCGAAGGCCAAGCCTATGGCATGTTCCTTGCCGCAACGGTGGGCGACCGGCGTACCTTCGACCGGATCGAAACCTGGACGAAGGTCAACCTTGCCATCCGCCCCGACAACCTTCTGGCCTGGCGCTGGCTGCCCGACGCGCCCGAACGGGTGCCCGACACCAACAATGCCAGCGACGGCGACCTGTTCCGCGCCTGGGCGCTTCTCAAGGCCTCGCGCAAGTTCTCGGTGCCCGAGTATCGCGATCTGGCGCAACGCATCGCCACCGACCTTGTGGACAGCTGTATCGTCGAAATCCCCGGCGCGGGCGGCATGCCCCTGATGTTGCCGGCGGCCCATGGCTTTCACACCGAAACGGGCTTCATCGTGAACCCCTGCTATTCGATGCCGCTGGCCATGACCGAACTGGCGACGGCCTTCGATCTGCCCGACCTTGCCCGCGCGGCGCGCGGTGCGGTCGACCTGCAAAGCAAACTGGCACGCGGCGGCGTGGTGCCCGATTGGGTGGCGGTGAACGGCGGCGACATCAGCGCGGCGCCCGATTTTTCGTTCAATGCAGGATACGAGGCGATGCGCATCCCCCTGTTCCTGATCTGGTCGGGCCTGAAGGCGCATCCCGCCGTGTTGCGCTATGCCGAAGCACAGGCCCGCGCGCCCGAAGGCAGCGCCGCCACCGTCATCGACCGCCAGAGTGGCGAGATCATCGAAACCAGCGGACAGGCCGGATACAAGGCCGTCGCGGCACTTTCCATCTGTACCGCACAGAACCATGTCGGCTCTGCCCTGCCGCCTTTCGTTCCCGAAGATCCCTATTATCCAGCAACCCTTCAGGTGATGGCCATGATCGCACAAGCCCAAAGCGCCCCGATGTGCTTCCCGCTATGAGGCACCGTCTGAAAATCCTCGCGGCCTGCCTGCTGTTTCAGGCGCTCGGCACCCTCGCCGCATCGGCCCAGACCCCCACAGAAAGCGATCTGCTCGCCCTTCGATTCTACATGGCCGAGGGGAATGAGCAGGCCGTCGAATCCGAGCTTCGCCGCCTGCAACTGCAATACCCCGACTGGACCCCCACCGAAGACCTGACCGAAGTTGCGCGCGATGTGCCCGCCGATACCATCGACAGGCTGTACCGCATGATCGAAGCGGGCGATTACAACGGCGTGCGCACATTGATCGACAGCACGCGCCAGTCCTTTCCCGATTGGTCGCCAAGCGAGGAACTGCTCCAAACCCTAGCCGTCGCCGAGGCGCAGACCCGCTTCACCACCGCCGTCGAAACGGCAGATGCCGATGCAGCCATCCGCATCGCCCGGGGCAACCCGGCCCTTCTGCGCTGCGAGAGGGTGAACAACGCCTGGCTTCTGGCCGAGCAATACCAAAGCCTGGGCGAAGACAACTCGGCCCTCGCCGTCTATCGCAGCGTTCTGCGCAGTTGCGACACCACCGATGTCCTACTGGCCACATTGGAGAAATCCGCGGCCATCGCGGATGTGCCAACCCTTGCCGAGTTTGCGGGCCTTGCGCGCACCACGGCGCCGGAAGCCGCCGGTCAGATCACCACCACCGAGAACCGTCTTCGCGCCGGGATGAACGCTGCCCCCGTGGCACAACCCTTGGCAACCGAAACCGCGCCAAGCGAAGGGGTGGATGAAACCATCGATCCGACACTCGCCATGATCTCCAGCCCCAAGCCCGCCCCGCGTCCCGCCGATCTCGACACGCGGCGCCCTACGCCCGCTCCGGCCCCCGCCCGCACGGCGCCCCGGGCCTCGGGCGACAGTTCAACCCCGGCGCCGGCGTCCTCCGGCCAGGCCGCGGCAAGGGGCGACTGGCAGGGTTGCCTTGCCTCGGCAAGGGGGCAAAGCGGGGACGCGCTCTCTCAGCGCGCTTGGTGCGCCCTGAATGCCGGGCGACCAATGCAGGCGCTCAACGATTTCAAAAAGGCCACGGCCATCGGTTCCACCGCCCGCACACGCCGCGATTCCGCCTTCGGCATGGCCCTCGCCATGTTGCAGCTCGACATGGTCGATCAGGCGGCACAGGTCGCAGCCACAACCCAGTTCGACCGCAAGCAGAGATTGGACATCGAAAGCCAGATCCTGGACAAACGCGGCGTCTTCGCCTTCAATCGGGGCGACTACGCCCAGGCAATCGCATACTTCAACGAACTCGAACGCCTGACCGGCCGGATGCGCCGCGACCTGTCCCTCCTGCGCGGCTATGCCTACCTGAACTCAGGCCAACGCCCCGCCGCAGTCGCTGAATTCCGCCGCGTACACGAACAAATGGCAACCCCAGCCTCCCGCCGCGCCTTGTCCGAAGCCCTGAAATAACTGCCCCGGTTACTCGCGGGACTGACGTTTCACAGGATTTCCCTGCAACCTTGATTGGGGCCTGTCCAATCGTGAGGGCAAACGAGGATGCGAGCGATATCCACAGATTGAATAGCCCCTAGATATGTAGACGCCTTGCTTGGGAATTTTGGAAGCAAGGAGAACGACATGTCCGGAGCTAAATTCACAGACGAGTTCAAGCGCGATGCTGTCGCGCAGGTTGAGGATCGGGGCTTCCTGCAGGTCCCGGAGCTGCTTCTCGTATTGCTCGCGGATATCGAGCGGGTTGGCGCGCAGCGAGTTCTCCATGCCGCGCTTCGCTTCCT
>NZ_JACNMM010000020.1 GCF_020529025.1 Oceaniglobus trochenteri | reverse complement strand
CCCCGAGGATCTTCAGTTGGTTCGATCCGAACGACCACTCCAGGTCATCCAGCGTCTGGCGCGTCGCGGGCGTATGGGTGCCCGCCGCCAGCTGCAGGGTGAAGGTGGTGTTTTCGGAGACCAGCATCAGCGCCTTGACCATGCGGATCGCCTTGGTCAGGTCGGCGGGCGCCCCGACAGTTTCACCCGATCCGGTGCCATCGGCCGATACGTAGGTGACCCGCTCGTTGGTGGCGGTGCGGAAGGCTTCGAAAGCGGTCAGCGCGGCAGTGTCGTTTGGCCCGGTCGCCCCGAAATGCGCAGGGGCGG
Organism: Oceaniglobus trochenteri; assembly: GCF_020529025.1. Lineage (GTDB taxonomy): Bacteria > Pseudomonadota > Alphaproteobacteria > Rhodobacterales > Rhodobacteraceae > Oceaniglobus > Oceaniglobus trochenteri. Next base: position 61,993 of record NZ_JACNMM010000020.1, on the reverse strand, counting down.
GATCCACCGGCACGACGTTGGGCATGTCCGCGATCGCCGTGGCGCCCATCTCCTGCTTGTAGGTCAGGCCACCCGCCTGAAAGGCCGTGCCCGACGACGGCGCCCAGCCGTCCTCGATGGCATGCACCGCCGTTTGGCGGTCGGGCAGGTTCGCGTTCGGGCCCAGCTCGACCCCTACGGTGTAGCGCAGCGATCCGTCGATGGTGGTGTCCTCGACGTACAGGCGCGATGCCTCGTCCACATCGAAAGGTTTGATCGTCCAGCCGCTGAGCGTGGCGCCCGACACATTGGCGCGCCCGTCATTGGCGGTTCGCACGATGTATTGCGCACCGCCTTGGGCATCCCATTCCATGCCGATGCAGACGGTAGCGCCCTCAAGGTTCGATGCGAAGACGACATGGGTTGCGCCGGCATCCGCTGCGGTCGATCCCTTGACCCGGGTGCAATCGATGTTCCCGCCGTCTCCCGTGGCCAGGTAGCTGCCGATGTTGAACGCGCGGCTGTCGCCAAGGTCGATCGAGCCCGCCTCGGCGTCGATCCGCGCGATGGGGCCGGGGCTCTCGTCGAATTCGCAGCCCGCCGCATCGATGTTGCCCTTCCCGCCGCGCCCCTCGGCCGAGGACAGGAACAGCACGGGCAGCTCGGGCAACCCGCCACCTGCCTTGACACCACAGCGCCGGAACGAACTGTCGGCCGCCGCGATCGAGGCGCCCTCGGCCGCCACGATGGCGTTGCCGGCGATCCCCGTGAAGTAGCACTGCCTCGCCGACAGCATGCCAGCCCTCGCGCAACGGGCGCCAGCAGCGGAGCCGGTCATTGTGACCCTATCGATCTGGCCGGTCGAGCCGCGCCGGAAGAACAGCGCCGCGTGGCCGGGGTCACGATTGTTGGTGCCGTTGTTGCGCAGGTCGCCGCCCGAGATCGAGATGTTGCTGGCCCAGGTGCTGGTCACGCCGCGCCGCGCGCCGCCCTTCGCGATCAGGCCGCGCAGCAGTTCGATGCGATAATTCAGGCCCGCGCCGTTGTTCGGCACGCTCCAGCGATCAGACCAGCGCAGCGTGACCACATTCGTGGTGCCGTCATAGTCGATAATGTCGGCCCCGGTCGTGTCCGACCCGTTCAGCACGGTGATCGCGGCGCCGATATAGTAACCGGTGGCCTCCCGGTCCTCTTCGGCCAGCGGGAATGTGGTGACCGTCCCCCCGGCGGCTGTGTGTCCCGTGCGCTCCAACAGCGTCTCGCGCACGGGATCGCAGAACAATCCGCTGTCACCCAACACCACAAAGTTGCTACCCCAGGCCTCGCGATGCGGGTTGCCCTGTGCCCCGGCGTTACGCATACCGCAGCGATGGCGCACGTTCATACGCGACTGGTTCAGCTCGACCCCGTTGTCGCCGCGCAACTGCATGTCCACAACCAGTGCCCAATGGGGCGCGGTGCAGTAGAGGAACGAGATCAGCGCGTGGTTCGCGGGGAAGCTCTCGGCGGTCAGCACGACAGCATCCTGCGAGACGATCTGCACATGGGAATAGTCGCCACCGAAGACCGACACCTGCGAGGGCCAGGCAAACCCCGCTTCAAGCAGGATCGTGATCCGCGCGCCCTTTTCAACGGTCATGCCCTGAACCGCGCCCAGTGCCTCTTGCACCGTGGCATAATCCGTCGGCACCCGGAACGTGGTATCCTCCGAGATGACCGGCACGACGGTCAGCGCGCCGTTGATCCAGCCGGTTCCGCTCGCATTCCCGATCAGCGCGCGACCCTCTACCGGGACCGGGAACGTCGGATCGGCACGGTCGAACCCGTTGGGCAAGAGGGGCACCCTGTCGAACAGGCGCCCGAGATCCTGGATCGCCATGACGTTGCGGTCCACCTGGCGTTCCAATCCCTTTTCGCGATTGCCCAGCAGCCCCTCCCAGCCTTGCTCGACACGGGTGGCACGCTCGATCACCAGTTGGCGCCCGGCATGCACCGCCGCATCGGTCAAGGACAGGTAGAGATCACCCGCCGCCGCCGGTCCGGAGGGCGTCACGCTCCAGCCGGTCAGCTCCTGCCGGCTGGTGCCCAGCAACACCGACACCCGGAATTCCGTCTCCGACGCATATTCGTGGGGGATCGCGTAGGGCCCCAACGACGAAATGGTATAGAGCGGCGTGGCGACAAAGGTTTCGACAGTCATCGGTTACCTGCAATGTTGGAGATGTCAGGAAGGCGGGCGGGTGAAAGTGCGCCGCGCGGCCAGTAGGTCTGGGTGCCGTATTCCTTTGCGCGCCGCGCCTCCTGGCGTCGCATCAGGCGTTCGGCGTCAGGGTCCAGCAGCAGCTGCAACTGGTCCGCAACCAGCCGATCAAAGGCGAGACGTGTGGGCCAAAGCGAACTTGCCACTGGCGTGTTGTAGCGCACGGCATTGGCCAGATCGCGACCGAACAGGGTATCCTTGCCCTCGACCGCGCGGGTGACGTTCGAGGCCCCGATGCGGATGACGTCGCCGGCTACACCGGCCACCGGCCCGGCGAGGGTTTCGGCAAGGCCGCCACCGGCACGGCTGGTTTCCGATGAAAAGAAATCCCCGAAGATGCCCAGGCCGCCCGACTGGAACAGCGCTGCCATCCAGAATTTCCCCTCGTCCATCGGACGCGGGTCCCGGCCCTTGGCCACCTCCTTCAACTGAACCGCCAGCGCGCCCATCACCATCAGACCGGCCGCCATCTTGATTGCATAGGTGGCCTTCTCCATCGGCGTCGGCAGGCTGTTGAAGCGGCGGATCTGGCCCAGCGTCAGCGACAGGGCAAAGCTCTTGTACATGCCGAACGACCGCAGGAATTCGCCCGAAAATGTTCCCGGCTTGGTGTCGCGCTGGGTTCTGGCCGTGCCCTCGATCGACGCCGTGGGCATCGCCAGCTCAAGCTGCTCTTCCATCATCATCTGCACGCGCAGCGACAGGCCGTCCGCCTCGGCCGGCGACATCCGCGTCTGAGCATTGCGCCAGTGGATCGGCGACAGGAAGGTTGCACCGTTCGGGGCCCGGAACAGCGCGGCCGGATCACGCAGCGCGTCCCAGTCTTCGGCGGTGATGCCGCGTTCCAGGAACAGCTTGCGCAGGGGCGCGTCGATCTTGTCGAAGCTGCGGGCGGCGTTGTCGGCCATGAAGCCCGCGAACTCCATCTGGAAGCTGACCTTGTGCATGTCGGTCCAGAACGACAGGCCACTGGCCCGCATGGTGAAACCCGACAGGCGGCGCGTCACCTCGGGGGCGAACTGCTCGCCGGTGAACCGGGCGGCCGTCGCCCCCATGTCGGCCAGGCTCTCGGCCACGTAACCCATGCGCGCCGCCGTTTCGCGGGTGGCCTTGCTGGCCATCAGTTGCACAGAACGCGACAGCACGTTGTTGCCATTCATCCCGACGATGCTGCTGGCCGCCTTGATCGTTGCCAGGTCGGTGGTCGACGAAAGAAGCGCCGATCCCAGCTGGATCGATGTGAGGGTTTGGCGCACCCCGCCAAAGAAGCTGCCCCAGAACTGCTTGTCCGCGACATTGTTGGACCCGTCGACATGGGCCAGCATGGTTTTGGCCAGCGCCGCCGATGATTTCACCTTGTCGGCCAGCTTGGCGTCGCCGCTTGTCTCGGCGATCTTCGTTGCGGTCTGGATGGCGAACTCCAGGCCCATGCGCGGGTTCGGCCCCAGGACACGCATCTGCGCCACGTCGCGCGCCAGCCCGTGAAGCCCGCCGATCATCGCACTGAAAGGATCGGAGCTGCCGAAAGCCTTGTTGTATTCCAGCCAATCCTTGCCGCTGGTGAAATGCAGGATGCGCGGCTCGGCGCGCTGGTTGTAAAGCGCCTTGCCCCCCATGGCCATCGACGGCTGGTTCTGATCCCATCCGCGGGTGACGATCCCCTGGTAGATGTCCTGAAGGAACTCCCGCTGCCGGGCCACGGGCACGGGGCCGCCATCGGCGAACGGCTTGCCTGTCGACTTGTCGATCATCCGCGACCAGTCCAGCCGCCCCGACACTTCGGCAAACCAGGCATCGAACCCGGCCTTGCGAAGGGCGTTCACGTCGTGGGCATGAGGCAGGCCATAGTCGCCGATCTTGCCGATGTCCCCACCATGGGCGTTGAACATGCGGCGGTACTTGTCCTGCACCTCGCGCACCGCCTCGGCCATCTCGCGGGCCATGACATCGCCGGTATCGTCACCATGCAACTCGCGCACGATGTTCTCGAACTGGGCCCGGTTGCGGGTGTTGCCCGCGATCGTCTGGCCATGACGCTCAAGCACTCGGCGCATTCCGGCGTTGATGTCCTTCACCATCGCCTTGTTCAGCGACGAAACGCTTTCGCCCGCGAACCCCGAACCCTCGCTGTGCTCGATCAGCTGGCGCAGGGCCAGCGCCGGATCCTTTGCGCCACGGATCAGGCCATCGATCCGGCGCATGGATTGCAGCTGGTTGATGACGGCATGATGGCGACGGGTGGCGGCAGCCGAGGTTGCCTCCTTCAGGTCTGCCGCCGCCCGTGCCTCAGCCTGGTGGCGCGGCATGGTCGTTTCATACCGGGCCACCAGCTGATCGAAACGGTTCCCGGCCTCTCGGGCGCGAACCTTGTCCAGTCTTCCTGCATCGACGGCGCGTTGCAGGCAATCGTGCATATTGGCCATCAGGCGCTTCCTTTCAACGCGCAGCCGCTGACCACCGTGGTCAGGACGTCGTCTTCATCCAGCTCGTCCAGCATCTCTGTCAGGGAGAGTTCGGTGCCGTCCTCGCGGGTGAAGGTCAGCTCATCCGAAGCGCTCGATGCGCGCAGTTGCGCGACATCGTCAGACGGATCGGGGGCTTGCCAGGTGGCGGGCTCGCTCTTATCTTTGGAGGGTCCGGTCGCATCAGGAGCCGTTGATGCGTCAACGTTCTGCACGTCAGTCCTCCGCAGAAGCCGGGCATTTTCAGCCACATCGGCAGGCCGATCGACACGATAACCTGTCAGAAGCCAGTTTTTCTGCTTGCCATCGTATGACAGGCGAACCGCCGCAACCGCCATGTCGCCATCGTCGATCACCAGGCGCACCCGGTTCTCCGATCGCTGAACAACCGTCCCGCGCCGCAAGACATCGATCACCCGCTCGATGTCGCCAGGGTGATCCTCGATGATATGCGATAGCCCAAACCCTTTCGGGTCAGGCTTTCCATAGACAAAGGCGATATCACCAAGTTCCGGATGTACGATCGCGTCGGGAACTTCGCCGGTCTTTTCGGCCAGCAAACGCTGGATGGCAGCTTCCGGCTGATCGCGAAGATCCGTGTGGATCGGGCCGAAAGGCTGCTGTGCCTCATCCCTCATGGCCTGGCTTGCACGTTGATCGCCCGCGACCAGATCGGGCGATGATGCGCCCTCGTCGGCTGCACCGCTGGGCAGGGCGTCGGGTGCCTGCATTTCTGAAGCGCCGGCGCGGCTGATCCCGGTTTCGGTCAGATCGCCAAAGGTATCGGGATCGATCCGTTTCAGCACGTCCAGGGGGCCGGGGGCATCCAGCAATCCACCGGTGCGCCCTGCCGCGCGCGCTTCGCCCGCGTACTGGCGCAGGAAGGCCGCCACCTTGTCGGCCGGGGCCTGGCGCCCGCCCGGCATCAGACGGGCCACCAGCGCCCGCGTCAGGGGCGCTATGGCGCCATCCAGAAGATCGACATCGGCCAGCAGCTCTTCGACCATCTGCGCGGCCGTGCTGCCCGGCCGGGCGGCGGCCAGGTCGCGCGCGCTGGCGATCAGCCGCACCGCGTCCAGCAGGAAGGGCGTGATGTCCATTTCCGGGGCGACAAGGCCATTGGCGATGTCGATGCGCAGCGCGGCCAGATCGGGGGCCGCGGTCGCAAGGGCATCCATCAGGCTGCGCATCGGCCCGGCGTCTTCCTCGACATAGCGCGCGACGATGTCGGGGGCCTCATAGGCGCGGGCAAAGAACACGTCGCGGATCTGCCGGATGGCCGCCGACGACAGGCTCTTGTCGCCGCGCGTGAAATCCGCCCGTTCGGATGCCGGGTAGGCAGACAGGAAACCGCGGGTGAATTCGGCGTTGTCGGGGCTGCGCAGATCCGCATCGGGGCGATACTTCGACATCAGCCCGCCATCCAGGGCACCGGCGCCGACGCGGGCCCGTTCCTCGGCCGGCATCCGCATGACGCCACTGTCCTGGGCCTCGACCACGAAGGTGCGCCGTTCGGCATCGCTCATCTGCGAGGTGCGCCGCGCGATCAGCACCGGCCGCTCGATGCCCTCGGGGATCTCGTATCCCGCCGCCTCGATCGCCTGGCGATAGGCCTGCGCCCTGTCCAGCCCCTGGTCATAGGCGCGCCCCAGCGCGAGCATCCGGCCGTTGCCGCTTTCGATCACGTCGTCCGGGCCCACGATCGGGGTGCCGCGATCCGCCGTCGGACTTGGCATCAACAGCGCCGGGTCAAGGCCCGCAGCAATCTGCGCCACCTGGGCGTCGGAACTGGCACGCCCGCGATCGCGCGGCTGAAGGTCGCCGCTGGCCTGGCGAAGGGTCGACAGGTCGGCAACGACATATTCCACGTCAATCTGCTTGCCGTCGCCATAGCGCACCTGGCCGGTGTCGGTGTATCCGCGCGACGTGGAATAACCGCTGTAGTCAACCGCCCCCCCGCCGCCGGCCGCCGACGCGCCGCCCGAGGCCGAGGGCGCCGTGCTGCGTGGCCCGCGATAGCCCTGCCAGGCACCGGTGCCCTGATCCTTCCAGATGTGATAGGCGATGCGATCCTGCAACTCGGGCGTCATCAGCTCTTCGCCGGTCAGGCGCAGCTTGGCCTTGAATTCGCGCAGGGTCTGGCCAACGATCTGGTAAGCCCCCATCGGCGTTGCGGTACGCCCCACCTGCGACCTGACCCAACCGGCATATTCACCACGCGGAGATGCAAACGCGATGGCTTCATCAACGGTCATGTCTGTCAGGCGCACGTCGGCGTAACGCCCCCCCGTGCGGTTCTGGAACCCAAACAGGGCATCGTAGTCGCCGCCACTTTCCCCTGCGAAGATGCCATTGCGGATCTCGATCGGGATCACTTCGCCCAGGCTGCCCGCGCCATCCAGCGTCCGCCCCTGGCGGCCAGCGGCAATGGCACGTCCGAACCGGGGGTCAAGCGTGCGCGATGTCTTGTCGGGGCCCCAGGCTGCCACGCTGCCGCCGCCGACATGGACCCCCCATTCATAGTGGCCCAGACCAGGCCAGACGGCGGCCGCACGGTTGAAGAACTTCTCGTACAGTTCGGGATCGTCGGCCGGGCGGACGCGAACACCCTTGCGCGTCAGAACGATGTCCGCCGTATGTGCTTCGCCATGCTCGTCGACATCGTGGCGCGTCGAGCCCGTGCGCGGGCCTTCGGTGCCTTTCGCGACCTGGCCGCCCGAGGTGATGACCACGCCGATGTCATCGCCCAGCGGGGCAACAACAGACTGGACCTGCGCCACGAATGCATCGCCGGGCGGGATTGACCGGATCTTGCCGTCAAGCTCGTAGGTGACGGGCACCTTGCGCCCCGACGCCATGCGGCCCGCAGGCCTATCGCGACCCGCCAGCCGCCGCTCGGCCGCGTCGATCTCGGCCCGCGTTCCCAGGGGATCGTCACTGTCGGCCGTTGCCTCGCGGGTGGCCTGGCGCTTGGCGCTCACATGGGACAGGGCGCGCGCGCCCAGCCCGATCACCCCGGCCACGCCGCCGCCGAACACCGCGCCCGATGCGATGCGCACCAGCGGGTTCGGCGGGTCGATGTCCAGTTCATCCGCGACCCGGTATTCCCGGGGCAGGCTGGCGGCTTCGCCCGCTGCGCCAAGGGCCGCCTCCGACACGATGACACGCCCCAGCGATCCGCCCAGCCCGAAGGGGGCCAGGGCCAGGTTGACCGGATCGACAAAGGCGCGGGCCATCGACCCCGCGAATTCGGCAAAGGCGCCGCCAGGCTGGTTCAACACGGCCTCGGCTTCGGCCAGGTCTGCCTTGCGCTGGCTGTTGATCCTGGCCGTGAAGGCCTTGGGGTCCAGCGGCATGTCGTCCCAGGCGTCCGGGTTCTCGGCGGCTTCCAGCGCAGCCTCCGCTACCACTAGATCGGTGAACTTCTCATCCGCAAACTGCGGCGACCCCATCCGCTTGCGAACACGATCCAATCCCTCAGGCGAAAGCCTCTCCAGCATGTCGAAGGCCAAAGCCGCGCGTTGGCGGGCAGCGTATCCGAAAGCGTCCGTGCGGATGGTTTCGGAACGCCAAGAGGCGCCCAGAACATCAAACGTCCCCGCGGGATCGTCAGATCCGTCATTCTTCGGGGGTGGAGTGCGGTTGACCGGCACTTGCACCGCTTTGGGCAAACGGGGACTGGCAGTTGCATCGTCCCTCGCACCCCGGCCAGCAGGTTCCGGTTCGGGGCGAGTGTCCCTGACCTTGCGCGGTTCAGGTTCCAATACCTGCGGCCTCACCGCAGGTGTCAACTTCGGCCCTGGCTCGCCGCGATCTTCCGGCGCCAATCCAAATTCCGTCATGCTCATTCGCGCGAACCTTCGATTAGGTCACGCAAACTGAAGACGAAAGTCGCGCCTTCGGTATCCTCTACGAAATACGGCTCCCCCGAACGCTCATAGCGCAGGTAATAAAGGTCATCGGCCCCAGGTAGCTTGATGAACCGCACATCCCGGAACAATCCAGCAGCACGCTCGGGGGGGCCAAGAACCGGATCTTTCCCGTTTATGCTAGCCGCACGCAACCCTCGCAGGATAATCTCATTGTCCTTTGCTGCGAACTTGCGAAGACCATAGCCTTGATTGTCCCGCCAACCATCAAGCTGATCTTCGATGCGATCATAGGCATCCTGAACCTCGGCCGCCGTCATGTCCGGCGGCAACAGGGTGGGTTGGCCGTTGATCGTCTGGACGCCTCCCTTGGCCTTGCGGGGGCTGTCATAGGGGCCAAGGCCGCCATTGGCTTCGTGCAGCGCCTGGCGATAGACATCCTCGTCGATGTCGGCGCCGGGATCGATGCGCCCCATGCGCGCCGCATAAAGCGCATCGGCCGCTGCGATCGTCTCGGCCTGCAGGGCCTGCCCGCCCCGCACATCGGCATAGATGTCACCGATCTCGGAAAAGGCCGCATCCTGCCGCGACCGTGCCGGGGGCAGGCTGACGTTGCCCTGGGCCAGGGCCTGCTGTCCCTTGAACAGCTCTTCGGCCGTGACGGGGTTCAATCCGCTGGACAGCATCCGGCCGACATGACGGAACACCGGATCATCCGACACCGTCTCGAACAACTCGGGCGCTTCGGTCAGGCCGCCGTGAAGCGCGGCGGCCAGAACCGTGCGCGCGTGCGGGTCGGCTTCGGGCCCCGTCTGCTGTTTCAGCGCGGCCCTCTGTTCGGCATCCAGCACCGCCAGATCATCGATATAGCCGTTTTCCTGAAGGTATCCGGCATGACGCACCCGCGCCGCGATGCCCCGGGCATAGGCTTCGGGATCGGCCGGATCGAAGTCGGGCAGTTCCGGGAACGAAAGCACGTTGTCCTTGGTCCCGGCATAGGCGACGGCGTCGCGCTTCCACCCGGCCTCGGCCTCGGCCAGGGCATCGCGCAGCACCTTCTCCCGCTCGAGCTGGAAAGGCTTCTCGACAGGATCGTTGCGCTCTCTCTGCAAGGCCTGGCGCAGCTCCTGCGGCGTCAGCAGTGCAAGGTTCGGGATCTCCAGCGCGAGATCATAGGCGGCCGAGGCTTCGGCATAGGCCGGGTGGGCCTGCACCTCGGGATCGTTCAGGCGCGCCACGTCCTTCAGCTGGCGCCCGGATTTCAGAATGGCGGTCGCATCGCTCAGCCAGTCGCCGATCCCGGCCTTGCGTTCACGATCCGCCTTTTCGCTGGCGCGCTCAAGCTCGGCCGCCTCGGCATCCAGGCGCGCCTGCGCCTGCACCTTCTTGGTCGCCAGTGTTTCGGCACCCAGGCCGTCATATATGCCCGCCTCGGCGGCAGTCAGGAAGGCTGCCGGGTCTTCCGCAATCAGGGAAGTCGCGCTGGCGTTGTCGGCATCGCCGATCAGCCTCACCTTGCGCAGTGCGCCTTCGTCGGCCGTGATGGTTCCATCCGTCACCAGGCTGTCGATCTTGGCCAGGCCGGTCGACAAGAGCTCGTCGCGCGTTTCGGGGTCGGAACGGGCCGCCTGGTTCAGCGTCTCGTGACGATAGGTGATCCAGTCCGCTTCGCGCTGCTGCTGACCCAGTGCGATCGCGCGTGCGCCCAAGGCGTTGGCGTGCGTGTTGGCCAGGCGATCGAACCCGATGTCCAGGCGGTCTCGCACGCGCGGGTCCTGCCCCTCGATGTACCTGGCCTTCAGCTCGGCCACCCGGGGGCCCCACTGGGCATCGATCTCGTCGGGGTCGGTCATCTGGTCGAATTCCAGACGCAGCTGACCGATGTCCCTGGTGAAGTCGGTTTCAGCCCGGGCAGTGGCGCGGCTCAGCCGGTCTTCCACGATCCGCGTGCCGACCTTGTTCATCACCTGGCCGAATTGCTCGATCGCCTCACCGGCACCGTTGGCCTCGACGCGGACCTGGGGGGCACGGCCAGGCCGTGCATTGCTCTGGGGAACCGTCAGCGTCATCGCAGAAGCTCCGGCCAGATGTCCGGGGCATCATCCAGCAGGGTGCCCGCCGCCGACAGGCCACCCTTGAACAGGGCGGTGCGGCCCCGCGCGCGCAGGGCGCGCTGCTCGGCGCTCAGCTCGGTCTGGCGGGCCTGACCGCCCGCGCGCACCGACTGGCTTTCATAGGACAGCTCGCGCGCCGCATTCTGGCCCAGCGTCACCGCCGTGGGGCTGTCCAGTGTCACGCCACTCGCAACCAGCTGGGCCGACTGCTGGCGGATCGCCGACATGAACTTCATGCGCGACCGATGATCCTCGATCGCATTGATCTGGGCTTCAGTCTGCTTCTGCTCTTCGATCAGCGCGACGTTCTGCTTTGCCGCGCGGTATTGCGAAATGCCCGAGAACAGCGCACCGCCCATCGACACCAGGGTGCCAAGGCCCTGCAGCGATGCCAGGCCGGTTGCAGCGGTCGTGGTACCGGCTAGCGCGCCAGCGCCGGCCGCCGTGGCGGCACCGCCTGCCCCCGCCGCGCCAAGAGCGCCAAGAATTGCCGGAACACACATCAGCCGCCCGCCTCTTCCACGACTGGCACCGAGGCCAGGATTGTCAGGGGTGCACCGCCGTCAGGCCGAAAGCGGTAGAACACTTCGCCGGCATGGCCACTGGGCACCGGGATCTCGCAGGGGCCGCTGTAGGTGGTGACCAGCTCTGCCGCGACCTTGCGCGGCAGGATGCCCTGCGCCTGGCCGACGCGGTCGGGTTGGCCTGCATCACGTTCCACCGCCTGCACCTTGCCGGCGGCGCTGCGATGCACCTGCAAGCCCAGCCCCGAGTGCAGCCGCTTGCGCCGACCCAGGCTGTTGCCATCGCGCGCCGGTGCCTGCACCGGCAGGGTTTCCACCTGGTGCGTATCGTCAAACAGCCCGATAAAGGCATGGCCCACCTTTTCGGGAAGGACGATCGACCCATCGCCAGCGACGGTCAGGTCGGGAAACTGGCCCTGGTCTGTCCAGGCCGTCACGGTCTGCCCCGCCAGATGCGGCACGCTGAAGGTATCAATCGCGGGATCCGCGGTGATGTCGGCGGCCGCGAACAGGTGGTTGGCCTCGCTCAGGGCCTGGGTGCCCGTCAGGATGCCATAGGTCAGGGATTGCTGTTCGAACATGCGCACGACCTGGCCATCGACAACGCGGCGCACGACCAGGTCCACCACGTCGACGGCGCCTGTCGGGTCGGCGGACACCGTCACGCTTTCGACCTCGCCGCCGGCCACCGGAACGGTTGCCCAGCCCAGAACGTCCTGATCGGGGTCATAGATCATCAGCGCCAGATCGGCATTGCCCAGGCGCAGCCATGCCATCTGCTGGGGCGACGATTGCCAGACGATGTCGCGAAACCCCGAAGCGCCGATATGGTCGGACGGCAGGCTCAGTTCGCGCGGGCGGTTGGCGTCGCGCTGCAGGGAATAGTCGATCTCGAACAGGCGGGCGCCGTCGCGCGCGATGAAAATCGGGTTGCCCGCCGGCGCAATGGGGGTCGCATCGGCCGATCCGATGGAACTGTCCCGCCCGAAGGTGGCCGTCGTGGGGCCGATCCCCTGTTCGCCGCTGGTCGAGCGGGTGGAATACTCCTCGCCCAGGGCGCCGATATGAAGGGCGCGCGCACCGCTGCGCAGCCACAGGATGCGGTTGACGCTGGAGCGCCCGGCGATCGCATAGCCGAACGAACCGTCGGCTTCGCTGCTGGGCTCGAAATCATCGAAGGCCCCCGCCGCCGAGAACCAGACGGTGCGCGGATCGCTGGCCGTCGCCGCTGCGACAAGCCGCTGATCGTGGATCTCGATTGCCGCCGGATGGCCAAAGCGGCCGGACCAGGCGCCCTCGGAAAAGCGATAGGTCGGACTGGAAACGCAGGGGGCGGGCACGGCCTCGATCACCTCGGCCGTGGCCGATGTCGGGCTGTCGATCGCGGTGATCCGCACGATCCCGATCCCGTCGGAAAGGAACTTCCACGAGGTCCCGTCTTCGAAATCGTATTTCTGAACCCCCGATGTATGCACCGGCGGGTTCACTCCGGTATCCGTTCCGGCGGTCAGCTCGTAGATGTTTGCCCCGTACCGCATGACATCGCCGACCGTGACGGAGGTATTCCCCGACCACAGCGCGATGTCCGAATAGTCCTCGCCCTCAAGCCGCAGAAGGCTGCCGACATGATCCGCGACGAAGAAGTCCTCTGAAGCGGTCAGCGTGATGGTGCCCGTCGCCGCCGAACACTGGATCGTCAGATCCTCGTCCAGGTTCTGAACGCGGAACGGCCCGCGATCCAGCGCAAGAGGCGCAATCGTCCAGTTGTCCAGCGCGAAGCGGCTCAGCTTTTGCACCGGCTGAAGGCCATCACAGAAATAGATCACATCCGCCGACTGCACCCATTGAAGCCGGTCGATGGCCGCAAGGCTGTAAGGGGTTTCCAGTTCATAGGGCGAACCGCCATCCATGATCAGGGCGCCATAACGCCATACCCGCATCCGCCCAGCGGTGAACTCCAGCACCACGGCGTCGTCACGGGCAAACTCGAACGGGATAAGGCGCGCGCGCGCATTGTTGCGGGTGTAGCCTTTGAACAGGGTGCCGGGCGCCCGGGTGAAGCCGCCCTGGCGCAGGGGAATGAACCCGCGACACACGGCCAGCCCGGTCTGGAAGCGCTGATAATCGTACCGGACACGCAAAAGCGGCGAAATCTCACCGCTTGAAAAGGCGTTCTGGGGCGGGCTGAAACGGGTCACCAGGTTGCCCCCGCGACCCAGTCATCCGACCAGCGCGCATCGCGCCCGTCATAACGGGCGGACGATGCCGAACGGGCGTCGATCCGCTCCGCATCCTGCAGGGTTTGCTGGCCTGCGGTGGCCAGGTCCGCGATCTTCGTCCGGGTTGCCATCCAGCGTGGCGCCAGCAATGTCGCCAGGCGATAGGAAACCGCCGTCTGGAAAGTGGCGGGCAGCTGCGCCTCGTTCTCGATCCGGGCCGTGTAGCGCACCGTCAGCGGCCCGGCGACATCCGCCCGCAGGGTCAGACCGTCAATGCGCCAGCGCACCGTCACGGGCTGCACTTCGCGCAGTCGCACGCAATCGGCCGGCACAAGGAAGGCGAAGGGCAACGCCGGGTCGACGATCTGTGGTGCCTCCAAGGCAGCCTCGGAAAGTTGGCGATAGGTGCTGGCAAAGGACCAATCGCAGGCTTCAAGGCAGCTACGCAAGGCGACCGGGTACTGCTGCAGGGCATCCTGCGCCTGCTCGCTGTCATCCTGGAACGACGATATCGGCCCCATTTCCATGAAACGGAACGCTTGCGCGGCGATGCTGCTGGCGGCGATGGGCGTTTCAGGCATGGGTGCGATCCGGCAACGGGAAAAGAACCGGGCCGCACTGGCGGCCCGGGGCAGGTCAGGCGGTGATGTACTTGATCACGAAGGGCATATTGCCCGCGCCGGTCGCATTGGCCTCGGCGTGTTTCCACAGCGCGATGTTGCCGCCGGGATCGGCCGCAAGGCCAAGGATTTCCCACAGCCGCTTGCCATGGTTGGCATCGCCGAAGGCGAAGGGCGTGATGGTGTTGCCGCCGCTCTTGGCGACATCGATCAGCGCGTCGGCATCGCTTTCGGTGCCGATCACGATCTGGGCAAAGCCGTCGTTCTCGACATCGAACTGGGTGCCCGGGTCCATCAGGCAGTTGGACGGCAGATCGGCCAGGTGATACTTCGACCCGTTGCTGTCGGTGGCGGCATTGAGAAGGATGCCGGTCATCACCACGATCCGCCCGCGCGCCACCGCCGGATCGGGCGGACGGCTGGCAGGGTCATAGGGATCGTGGATCAGGCTGGATGTTCCGTTGATGATGGCCATGGGGCCCTCCGTTCATGTTTCAGACAGGAAAACGGCTGGCCCGCCCGGGCCAACCGGGGGGCATCAGGTCTCGGCGCAGAGAACGACGCGCACGCCGCCATCTTCGACGCGGGCGGCGTCGACATAGGCATCGGCGTAGATGTAGGGCAGGTTCTTGGCGGCCGTGTCGTTCCACATGTCGCCCTGAACATCCTGCCAGAAGCCGGCGATGATGTTCTCCTTGCTCCAGATCGGGCACATGCGATGGCCGGCACTGTTGGTGGGAAGGCGGTTGGTGAACATCCAGTTGATGCCCAGAAGGCGGCCGGGCTTGCCCTCGCGGATGTTCTCGACATCGAAGGGGTTCAGCGATGTCTTGGTTTCCAGCGCAAGGTTGATCAGGTCCGTCTTCTGCTTGGGCGTGATCAGGCCGAAGATCTGCATGTCGGTCTCAAGGCCGAATTCTTCCAGCTCCATCGCCTCGGTCGCGGCGCGCAGCTTCAGCGCGGTCAGCCCATGGGACGTGCCGCTGTCGCCCAGATCGGCCGCCAGGATGTTGCCGCTGGGCAGGGCCACGGCAGTGCCGGGCGTCTTGCCCTCGGCCACGCTGCCCAGGATACCGCCACCCGCGACGACATAGGGGCCGTTCTTGCCCTGCTTGCGCACGCCCAGGATGCGGTCATAGACCCCACGCTCGACCGTCACCACGGTGTTCTTGCTCAGCATGGACGTGGGGTCCATCGCCTGGTCGAACTTCTCTTCCTTGGTGATGTACTGGCCGGTCTCGATGACCTTCGGGCGCACCAGCCACCGGCGGCTGCGTTCCGGGGGGTTGTCCGGGTTGCGGCGGGAGTAATCCTCGCCCTCGATGTAATCGGTCTTGCCGACCAGGTCGGCAATCGACTGCGCCTCGCCGTCGGCATCCACGACGGTCACGGCCTCGCGCAGCGGATTGCGCGTCTGCTGGGCGACCATCATGATGTTGGATTGATACGTCAGGCGATGATGCGCCTCGACAAGCTGCTGATAGGACATCCAGGTCCCCTCCATGAAAACTGTGTTGGTGAGTTTTCGGAGGGGTTACCCGGCAAATCCGGACCCGCGCCTGACCGTATCGTGGCCTGCCCGGCGGTCTTTCCCGCAGTCATCCGGACCCCACGATGCGGGGTTGCCCATTGGGTTTAGGCATATTCTGGGTTTAGAAACAATGTCAAGAAAAAACGCGGCGAAGCTGGTTCGGGAAGTTGATGAGCAAGTACTTGGGTGGAAAGACTCGCCCACCAACAATTGGTATGCTAAATGCAAAAGAGGGAACCACTACATGTAGTGGCGCCCCCTAAAGAAACTGCTGTCGAGCAGAGACTGTGCAAAAGAGGTGTCACACAGAATGGACACCCAAGTCAATCTTCGGCAGCCCCATGAGGGCAGTTATTTGGCGATCGGCTTCCATCCTCGAGCAGGGCAAATTTTGGTATGTGACTTTGAGGGGTTCGTCGAACCTGAAATGGTCAAGGTTAGACCTGTTATGGTGATTTCGCCCCGCCTTCCTTATCGATCATTCATCGTCACGATTGTCCCGATCAGCTTGACAGCGCCAACCCACTGCGAACCGTATGTCGTCCAGCTTTCCAAGAACTATCACCCCAAAGAATGCGACACGCTGCCCTGTTGGGCAAAATGCGATATGGTGATGAATGTAGCGCGGAGCCGCCTTGACGGGTTTAAGGTTGACCGCCGAAAATATCTCACACCGACTGCCGATGCCGAAGATCTGCGTCGTGTTAAACTTGGCGTGATACACGGCTTGGGGATGCAATCGCTCTTGAAGTAGCTACTACTGACTTGATCTGGTGGCGATGCCGCACTAGGTATGATGCGTATCCCGTCTATCGGGCTTTAAGACCTAGAGCACTAGGCAGGTTGGCCACCGAGCGATGACAAGCTCAGGTCAGCCTAGATATTGTCAATGTCCTTGAAAGCCCCGCCTTGGCGGGGCTTTCTTGCTTTCTTCACCCCCTACTGCGCCGCGATCTTCGTCAGCGCATCCATCTTGGTGCGCAGCTCCTTCACCGCCCGCTTGTCGCCCTTGCTGGTTGCCTCGTAGTAGGCACCGCCCGGGCTGGTCTGCTTGGAGATTTCGGCGCGCGCCTCGGCGGGCGTCATTCCAAAGCCGCTGGTGCCCTTGCCCAGGCCAAGCCCGCTATCCTCGCCCATCATCGCGCCGGCAGCCTGGAAGAGGCGCATGACATTGGCATCGCCCGTGTCGGGCTTCAGGGCCATGAAGACCGACTGCATGGCGGCATCATCCAGCCCCGCCGCCTGGGCCAGGGCCTGCGCGCCCTGCTTGGCCTGGGCAATGCGCGCCGGGGTCTGATCGCCCCATTCCTTCTGAAGCGCACCCATCATCTCCGCCTGGGCGCCGGCCAGTTCGGTGTCGGCATCGCCCAGCAGCGAATTGACCCGTTCGGCATAGGCGCCGACCATCGCGTCCAGTCCCGCCTGGGGGATGCCGTGCTGGTGCGCGATTTCGCGGGCGGTCTTTTCGAACCCCTCGTCCCAGGTCACGCCCTCGGCCAGGTTGTCGGGCCGGGTGATCTCGTACTTGTCGGGGCTTTCGGGGATCCCGAACAGCTCGCCGTTGGCCTTCATCCAGTCGGCCACCGGCTGGTCGGCCTTGGGCCGGGTCAGCAGCTGGTCGGCCGGCACGCCCAGGCGCTTCTCGGCGCTGATATGCCCGTCGATGATCTTGGGCAGCGCCGCCATGGGATCATCCACCGTCAGGCCCTTGGCCGTCAGGTACTGGCGCTGACCATCGGAAAGGCTCGAGCTTTCCCACCACTTGGGTGTCGGGGGTGTCCCGGCGCCCTGCCCGCCGGCGTTACTCGTCGCCGTATCCGTAGGCGTCGTCTGAGTTGGAGGCGGGGTGCCGCCAGCCGTCGTGTCGGTCGTATCTGTGGTTTGGTCGGTCATGGTTCAGCTTCTCCTGCAACTGGTTCAACTCGAGGGGGGTAAGGCTCATCATCGCCAACAGCTTGACGGCCATGTCGCGCTGGCCCTGCTCATAGGCCAGACGCACGGGGTCGATCGGATCGGGCGCCGGATAACCATCGACATAGCGCTCGGCGCGCAAGGCAAGGACACCACCCACCCGGATCAGATCGCCGGCCATTTCCGGCTCTGCCCGATAGGCGCGCGTCCAGCGCAGGGCTGCATCGTGCGCAGGATCTGCCTTGGGGATCAGGGCACGGACGATGGGGATGCGGGCGAAGATCATGGGGTTTCTCCAAATTCATCGCGTGCCATGGCCCGGGCAACGTCTTGCGCCCGACGCCGGAAAAGACCGTTCGCCTCGAACAGCGAAAACACCGCCCGCCCCCGATCGGGCGTCCGGTCCAGATGCGGCTCCAACAAGGTCAGAAGGGCGCGCTCGATGCCTTCGGCATTGTTCAGGGCATCCATGATGTCTTCGGCGTGATCGAACCGCCGCTGCGATGCGCCGCTCATGCCGCCACCTCGCGCAGCAACATCCCCGGCACAACGATGCCGCGCACCGACTGGCGCGCGATGGTCAGGGTGCCGGCATGAATTTCGACGCCCGGCAGGGCCATAAGCGCACTGCGATGCCGCCCGTCGCACCACGGCGTGTCGCGGTAAAGATGCAGAATGCCGGGATGGGCGTTGGCGACGAACAGCCCGGACTGCACCATGCGCAAACCCAGCGGGGCAAGCGCAACGTCAGTATGCGCAAAACCGCCGTCCAGATGATGGGCAAGCCCGTTCAGCAGATGATCCAGACACGCCTGCCCCTCGGCTGGCGATACGGTCAGCGCTTGGCCCGCCGTGGCCAGCAACAGCGGCGGAAGGGGCGAACGTGCCCACATGCTGCGCCCGGCCTTGGTGCCACCCAGAAGCCGCGCTTCGCGGATCATCGACAACCACAATTCGGCATCCCGCGACGTGCTGTCGTCGAGACCACCGCCGGTGGCAGGTTGATCGATGCCGGGATGATCGTATCGCCCGGTACGCCGGATCGCGGGCAGAACCTCGGCCGTGATCCACTTGCGGAACCGGCGCGCCTGTTCCTTGCGGCTGGTCAGGACAAGAGCGTAAAGACCGCTTTCGTTGATGATGGTCGCGTTCGGGTTTCCGCGAATACCCTCGATAGTATCGAGGGTATTCAGATTGATCTTCTGCCGCTCGTCGTTGTCGAGCCGCGACACGGCATCGCTCGGATTTCCGATTTCCAACACCCGGCACACATCGGCGGCGACGAACCACGGATCGTCACCGCGCATCACGACCCGCACGGCCTGCTCTTCAAAATCAAATGGAATAACATCGGCGCTCATAACTGGCCCCTATTGGTTCGATTGAACCCGGGGCCGTCGCCAAACAGGTGCCCGGGCAACAACAGGTTGGCGAACCGGCCAATAGGAACCGGCAGGGCCGAAACCCTCCCATTGCGCCCGGACATGAGTAAAGCCGCACTTGTGGCGCGGCTTTTCGAGCGCCTATTGACAGACAGGTCGCCAAACCCGGCGCGAACTTTTCCCTCGCGCACCTTGAAGGTGACGGTATAGCATCCTTCTGTCAACAGGATCGTGAACGGGAAAAAACTATGGACAGCAAAGAAACGGGCGCCATCGCCGCCTTCTGGATCTACAAAATTGGCAGCTTCGCGACATTTGCCTACCTCACAGCCATGGATAGTGCCGACTTCAACGCCTGGAACTGGCTGATCCTCATCCCGATCAACATCTTCCTGGGGATCATCTGGCCGATCTACTGGGGAATTCTGCACTGGATAATGTGAGCCAACGATAGCAGTTTCCGGCGCTAATCCTCGAACTGCGGGGCGGGACAGCCGACGCTTCCGCCCAGCCGACACTGCCAGTAGGCCACAGCGTCCTCGCTGTTGAACCGGGCAGAATTCAAATGATCGTCGATTTCCTGCTGCGCTTCCGCCTTCACTGCTCGAAGGTTGAAGATGTTTGCACGATCCAACTCCTGTTTGTACCAGCCAAGCAAGCAATCGCGATGTTGATCCACCTCGCTCAGATATTCTTCCATCCGAGCTTCGCAATCTTTGGTTGAGGCGACGGACTGATATGTCTGATTTTGATCGATGCATGTTGGCGGAAATGGCTCCCAACACGTCGGGAAGCCGACAGTTGATGTTGGTACGACCAAGAGAAGAGCCATCAAACACATGCGCATGACCCCTATATTGGGATGGATGGGGCGAAATCGCAATCTTGCAACCCTCGACGTTCACCGTGCCCCCCCCATGCCCGGCGCCATCGCCTGGACGGCGCTGCCCAGGTCCTTGGCCACGCCGCCGCCTGCCTGCACCATCTGCATCATCTGCGCCTGTTGCTCGGCCTGGGCGCGGGCCTCGGCGATCTTGTCGGCCTCTTCGCGCGGGCGCAGCATGGTGGCCGGGCCGCCGCGCGCGGCGTGCAGGGCCTCGATCGTGGCGTCGGGGTCCAGCCGCTCGATGTAGCGCGGGTTCATCTGGGCCAGCGGCGCGATGTCGCTGATGATGCGCACGATCGCGGCACCCTCGGCCGACCGCTGCGCCGCGGCCGCCGCCGACAGATAGGTCACCTCGATCGCGGTGCCCTCGGCCCCTTCGGGGGGTGGCGGGATCTGGCCCGCCCGCCACAGTAGCGCAAAGCGGCGTTCGATCTTCGGTGCCAGGTATTCCTCCTGGATGCGCCCCATGTGCGGCGCCATGAGCCGTTGGCGCTCTTCGGTGATCTCCATCACTTCCGTGGCCGTCATGCCCGTCCGCCCGGCCAGCGACATCAGCGAATAGTGGAAGGCATCCTTGATCTCTTCGACCTTGGCGCTTTTCTCCTCCATGGTCAGCCCGATGTTGCCGGTATTGTTCAGCGGGCGCACCAGGGGATCGCCCCGCATCGTCACGCTGCCATAGATCACCTGTCCGGGCCGCACGAAGCCGTTCAGCGGCCAGGCCTCGCGGTCGGGCGCCAGAAGCGTCGGATCGGCGGCAAACTGGGCCGCCCGGATCGTGGCCGCGTCCATCTGGTGATGCACGCGCGCGGCGGCCAGCGCGGTAAAGCCGGGGCCGGTGCCCACGGAGAACCCGCTGTCCACTTCCCAGCGCGGCACGCTGAAGGGCATCTCGGCATAGCCGCTTTCGCGGATCACGGCGCAGCCTTCCTCGCTGACATAGGTGGACAACCACCGCTTGCCCTTCGGGCCGAACTTGCCTGCCTGGTAATCGTAGTTGCGATGCACATGCTGGTAGAACACCAGCTTGTCGGTGCTGCCCTTCTGGGCCATGTCCTGGACCTTTCCGGGCAGGGCATCGCGCCCGAACATCTGCATCGCCGCGCGGGCGTTCAGACGAAACCGGCGCACCACCTCGGTCACGCGGCCGAAGGCGTCGATGTCCCAGACCACCTCGGACAGGCTCAGGGTGACATCCATGATCTTGCGCTCGGCCGTGACCAGCTCGTCGTACTGTGCGGCGTTGCCGAAGGCCGCGATGTCGGAATAGAGCTGGATCGCGGCGGAATAGAACGGCGACACGGCCGGCCGGAAACTGGCCAGCACCCGGCGCGTGGCATCGTCCAGCCATTCCTTCATCGGCTGGAAATCGTTCAACTCGGGGTCGGATGTCTGAAGGCCCATCCACTTGTTGGCCGGGTTGGTCAGGGCACCATAAAGCCCCGACGCAAAGTTGCTCTGCGCAACGATCGGCGCCGACGACAGCGGCTTTTGCAGGGTGCGCTGCACCGAACTGTCGGTACGGAACCCGCCCCGCTGGGGGCGGATCAGGCGGGCGATGTCTTCCCAGTCACCCTCGAACTGGGTGCGGTCCTGTTTCAACTCGGTCCAGCGGCGCATCGCCTCTTCCGCGCGTGGATCCTTCTCGATCAGCGAATGCTTCATGCCACGCGCCCGCCAAGCTGGCTGGTGGACTGCCCCGAGGGGATGCCCATGGCACCGGTCAGAACATTGGCCGCGGCTCCCGACCGGCGCCGGCGCAGGCGCGCCTCGATGTCGGACTGGCGCATTGCTTCGCTGTTGTCATAGGCCGCGATCTTGGGCGCGGAAACCTTGGGGGTGGACAGGCACATGGTGATCTCCTTCAGAGGCTGGAAATGAACGCGAATTGACGGAAGGTGCCGGCGCCCTTCGGGGGGAAGCCCGGCAAATCGGCCTCGTGGCGAAAGCCGACGGATTGCAGCAGGGTTGCGGCCCGGGGATGCCCCGCCCAGCAGCGCGCCTCGATCCGGGCGATGCCGTTCTGGCGCGCATAGATGCCCATGTCGGCCCGGATGCGCCGGGCCGCGTGAACCAGCTCGCGGCGAAACCGGTTGTGGTCGCGCGACAGAAGGGCCGCCTGGGCCACGCCGCCCTGGCCGGTGTGCGACAGGCCCAGCACGGCAAAGGGCACAGAGCGCGCGCCGCGCGTACTGACCAGCACCAGGGACAGCAGCCGCGCGCTTTCAACCGACCGCCAGTCGGCAAACAGCCCCGGCGCGGTGACGCTGGCACCGCGCGTGGCCTCGGCCTCCAGCCAATCCCAACCGTCCAGGTTCTGGAACACGGCCCAGGCATCGCCGTCGTTGAAGGGGCGCGCCTCGATCATCCCCAGAACCTCCACCAGGGGCGCCGGGCACTGGATACCACCGCGCGCACACGCTTCAGGTCCGCCCTGATATCGCCACTGCGCACCGGTTCCGGCCGCGCCTGCGCCAGGATGCCCGCAATCGGCGCAGGCAAATCCGCTGGCTGATCCTCGATCCGATCGCCGGTTTCGGTGCGGGTGGCCCAGGCCTTGTCGACAAGCGCGTCCTGTTCGGCACCGAAATAGCCGGGTTCACAGAACAGACAGCGCCGCAGAAGAAGCGACCACCCTTCGCTATCCTGCTCGAAGCGGAACGTGCCGTTCGGCCCGACAACGATCACGCTGCCGGGCGGAAGGTCCATTCTGGTCGGGATGCCGCTCATCCCGCGGCGTTCAACGCGCGACGCGCTGCGTTGCCCCAGTTGATGACGGCCTGCATCTCGCCGCCACGGGCGCCGGCCTCGATCCCGGCCATCTTGGCATAGGTGCGCCCCTCGGAAGTGGTGCGCAGCTTCAGACCCTCCCGCGATTGCAGATCGCCGATCAACTCGACCCGGTTGTGCGGCGCCTCGGCCGCGATCCGCGCGGCCAGGCGGCGCCAGGTCTCGGCCCGCTGCACCTTGGCGGCGTCCTTGACCGCTTGCGCTTCGGCCTCCTTCGCCGCCATGGCTTCGGCATCAGCTTTCACCTTTGCCTCGGCATCCTTCGCCGCCTTGGCATCGGCTTCGGCTTTCGCCTTCTCTTCGGCGTCCTTCGCCGCCTTGGCGTCAATCTTGCTGTCTTCGGACATGGTATTTTCCTTTCAGGGTTGATTGATCATGCGATGTCAGGAGAACCCGACATCGCACTTGCAAAAATTCAGGTCACAGATCGGCGGTGGCCGCCGCCACAGCGAACATGCTGGCGCCTTGCATTTCCGTGATGGCGATGGCGGCCTCACGCCCACCCGCACCGCGCGCATCACGAATGACCTCGCATTCCGAAACGAAGGCGGCGGCCAATGCCTTCAGGCGATCGACCTTTGGCATTTTCGAGGGGTTGAACCCCATCCGAACCAATTCGGCCGCGCTGCTCGAGATCGTTACCTCTTCATCCGGCAAGGCCGCCGTGTGAATTTTCAGGTGCATCTATCGTCCCCCATATGGGTTGAGCACATCGTGCCCGGTTTGCAGGCCGCCCTTCATCCCCGACAGGGGCGGCCCTCCGTTGTGGCCCATGCGGCCACGGCGATTGTCGGGAAAACTGTTGGGGCTGATCCCGTCGGCCCGGTGTTCGGACAGCGCCACATATTGCAGCGCGTCATGCACGTTGGCCTCGGTGAAGCTCTTGTCGGGGATCTTGCGCTTGTCGCCGCTGGCGTTCACCGCATCGGTCCAGACATAGCGCGCTTCGAACCCCCGGATCAGCATCTTGCAACTGGGATCGATCAGCAGCCCGGGCTGCCCCCCGTCCAGGTATTCCAGCGCCGCGCGCACGGCCTCAAGGCGCGGGCTGATCCGGTTCGTGCCCAACCGCTGGGGACGGATCGCGAAGCCGGCCGACTGGGCCACCAGGCGGTTCCAGGTGTCGTTCTCGTCGGCCGCCTCGCTGGCGCCGTGTTCGCCCGCCATGTCGCCCCAGCCCGCCTCGATGCGCAGCCCGAAGAACCGTTCGTCCAGCAGGTCGCGCAGGCGGTTGCCAAAGACCTTGGCCAGCAGGCGCTCCTGGGGAAAGTGCATCTCGGCGTAGACACGCCAGTGGAAGGGCGGCACGAACTGACACACCACGGCCGCACCCTTCAGGCCCTGGTCAAGGCCGATCCGCAGCGGTTCACCCTGGATGATGTCCAGCGGCCCGTCGCTGACATGAACCCGCCGGTTGAACTCGCGCTTGAAGACGGGCTCGCCCACGCGCAGGTAAACCACCTTGTTGTAGACCAGCCGGTCGATCATGTCGCCGCGCCCGGCCAGCTTCATCGACGCGATCTGGCGGGGATAGTAGGCGGGCGACAGGTTTTGCAGGTTCTCGGCGCCGGGCTGGCCATAGCCTGGCTGGTTGAAGAATTCGATCGTGATCGGGCGGGTGCCCTGGGGAAGGGCCGCCGTCAGCTCCGCCGCGATCCGCATCCGCTCCTCGGCATCGTGGAACACCCGGAAGGTCCAGTTGTCTTCGTCCGGCGCGTTGAAGTCGCAGTCGATCTGCCCGTAGCTGCGCAGATCCTCGGGCAACCCGGCAAAATGTTCGCGGGCGGGCCAGCGGTCGATCCGCCCGATCCCCACGGTCAGGATCTCGACCGGCATGGTGTCGGCTTCGTTCAGGTCGATGTCGGTTGCCTGGATACCGCGCATGGACGCGATGATGTCATCGCCGAAGGCCATGAACTCGGCCACGAACTCGATCTCGCCGTGCCCGTCGTCGAACCGGATCACATGGGTCACCGGATCGCCCCGCCCGCCCGACCAGGTGCCCATGCTCTTGGGAAACTGCTCCAGGTAGCTGGGGATCGTGGTCGACCACAGCTGGCGATAGGTCTCGCGGATGTAGAGCACCTTGTAGCGCCGCACACCGTCGATCTTCGATCGCGGCATCATGATCGCCCGGCGCAGCTTGCGCTTGTTCTTCGTCGTGGTCTTGCCCGACCCGACCGGCCCCTGGATCGCGACCACATCGTCGTCGGACCAGTAATAGGCCTCGGCCATCGGCCCCGGGAAGGTCACCACCGGATCAAGATCCAGCTTGTCAGCCGCACCCGGCAGGTCTAGGCTCGCAACTGCCTCCTTCGCTGACAGACCTTCCAGCGCATCATCCGTCACGCCCCCGGCCATCGGCCCGGCGGCATTGCCCCCCTCGCCCCCGGCCATCGGCCCGGCGGCATTGCCCCCCTCGCCCCCGGGCGCCGAACGGGCAACACACCCCCCACCCCATTTGAACAAACCAAGGTTCGCGCTCATAGGCTCACCTCGGAGCAGGCCAAAATGCTGTATGGGGTCACACAGAGGGGGAGAGAGACTGACGCGGGCAGGCCCCCCCGGGGGGTCGCCGCCGCGCGGATCGGCCCGGCCAGGACCGCCGCCACGGTGCGGCACTCGTTCACCGGGAAAGCGGCGCAGCGGGCGATGTCGCCCCGTGCAGAGCATCCGCCGCACTGATTTTCAATCAGTTGCAGAACCGGGTTTTTGCCTCGGGATTTCAACGGCTTGGCCCTTTCGTCCGAGTGTCGCCGTCCGAACCGGGCTGGCCCGCTTTGCTAACGTCCTGTTTTTGCTGCATTTCATGGCGCAGGTCGGCGGGCAGCATCCGAACGTCCGAACGGGGCGAAACATCGCGCATCGCGCGGCCCTGGTCGCGGCTGGGGGCGGCCGGGACATGGACGTGCACCGCCTGCTGCACCGTCACGTCCGGCGTGGCCTTGGGCGCGCCATAGGGCATCAGGGCATCGGCGGCGCGCAGCTGGGCCACCAGCACCTGCTGGAACGTCGCCAGGCGCTGGGGCAGCGTCTGGACCTTGGGCGCGCCCTTGACGCTGGTGGCACCGGCCTCGGCCCATGCCAGGATCCGCTCGGCCTGCGCCATGGCGGTGGCGATGGCGTCCTGCCCGCTGGTCAGCCCGGCGATCTCGGCCAGCACGTCCTCGGGCATCCGGTATCCCTTGACCGCCAGGAACTCCCGCAGCTGGTTCAGCGCCTTGCCCTTGCCGCGCTTGCCGGTCCCGTCGCCCTCGCCCTGGTCAACCATCTGCGCGCCGTCCACCTCGTCAGGCAGCAGCGACAGCTGGCGCACCGCCTCGCGGTCCCCCTCGAGCCGTTCGGCCATCTGGCGGGCCAGTTCTTCGTATTGCGTCGGGCGCCCCGGCATCAAAATGCACCCTTTTCAAGGGCTTGGCCGGAAATGGGCAGGCAGGCGGCAGCGGGGGTAACACGGAATATCGGGATTGTGTTACCCTGTGTTAGGGCCTGTGTTAGGCTAAGCCGCTGTTTTCCATATATATATCTACCCCTAACACAGTAACACAGAGAGAAAGAGAGTGCGCAGGCGCGCGCGCGCGCGTACGTGCGTGTGCGTGTAGGGTTCGCGAAACCTTGTGTTAGCGTGTTACCCCCGGCGCAAACGCCATGTAACCCACGGAAAACAAAGGGAAACAGGGCTAACACAAGGCTAACACAAGGGCTAACACACTGTGTTACCCCTTCCCCCCGCCGCAGCACGCGAATTCCGGCCTGCATAACAGGGTGCGGGAGGGTTGGAAAGGCGTGGCGCGCCAAGGTGTTAGCGGATGTGGTCATGATCGGTCAGAAGTCGCTTATGTCGGAGATGTCGGGTGAAGAGGACGGCGGCGCGTACCGCGCCCCCGACTGTTCTTTCTGGGGAAAGGCCAGGATGCCGGGCAGCGAGGTGAAGGGCACCAGCGTGGCGCGGGACGATACCTTGGCGAAGGTCCGGCTTACGCCACGCTCGACACCCGGCAGACGCTCGGCGGCCTGTTTCCAGACGCCTCCGGCCCACTGGGTGCCTTCGAAAATCTTCAGCATCTGGCAGCGTTTGGAATTGGCGATCGCCAGCCGGGCGTTCTCCTGCTGTCCCTCGACGCGCAGACCATAGGTGGCGATCAGCCCGTTCACCTGGTCGGGCATGGTGTTGTCGCTGGGTGCCCTGGCACCGGGCAGATTGGCGGCATAGGCCAGCCATTCGGCCACGGGCATCTGACGGCCATTGCGCCAGGGGTCCAGGGGTTGGCTCAACAGGTGCGTCAGCATGTCGTCGGCGTTCGTCGGATCGTCGTCCGGCTCGTCCTCCAGCGCCTCGCCCAGGCGTTCGACCCAGTTGGCCGCCACGTCGGCGCGGATGTCGTGGGGCGACAGCAGCATGTCGGCCAGGGCCATGACGGTGCCATAGTTGTCGGCGGCACGGCCGTGGATGTCGGCCTTGGCCAGGGCCGCGTGCCAGACGCCCTGACGCTCCAGCCAGGTGGGCCAGGCATCGATCAGCGCACGGCGCAGCTGCGCGCCGATGCGACGCAGCCGGCGCAGGTCCAGCGTCAGGCGCGGCGCACCCTTGGGGATCGGCTCGAGGTCGAAGACGATCAGGCGCGACTTGTCCTGTGCCTCAAGCGGCGGGATCAGGATCGAGGAGAACAGGAACACCGAATAGATGTTCGCGCTGTGCCCCTTGTGATCGGCCGATCCCCGCAGGGTCATCCCGCCCGACGACGCGATGCGCGCCAGCTTGATGATGTCACGCTCGCGCAGACTGCCCCGATCGTCGGGCTCCAGCTCGTCCAGGGCAACGGGCAGGCAGGACGCGCGCAGCTGGCCCTGGATACCGGCCTTGGTGCTGTCAGACGACTGCACCAGCCCGCTTTCGCCGCCATGCACCGCCAGCAGAAGGCGCTGCAGCTCGGACTTGCCCCGCGCCCGGTCGCCGGTGAACCAGCCGACCGGGCGCCAATCCAGCGCACCGCCCAGCATCTGGGCGGCGATGAACCCCATCAGCATGTAGGGGTCAAGCTCGGGGCGGCGGAAATACCACCGCCGCAGATCGCCCAGCAGATCCTGCGCCGCCTCGCCGCGCCCCGGGGTGTCCGAGGGGAAGGGCGTGGCCTCCTGCGCGGCATAGGTCTTGCCCGCATATCGGCCGGGCGACTGCCATTCGCCGTTCACCATGATCTTGGTGCCGCAATGGACGATCAGCTTGCCATCGTCATCGACCCAGCAGCCTGCCCCGCGCAGGGACCGCGCCGGGGACCACACGCCCTGTTCGTCACAGGCCGCCATCATCGCCAGACTGGCAGCCGTGGCGTCATAGGTCTTCATGTTCTGCTCGAAACCGCCACCCGGTGCCTTTTTCATGGCCTTGAAATGGCTGCGCAGAAGCGGCAGGCGCCCGCCGAACAGGTGGCTGATCTCGGCCGCCTTGTGGTGTTCGATCCCGATCACCTGGCCGCGCACGTCCTGATACCAGCACCGCTTGCCCTCGACGCCCAGGGCCTTGACCGGGCTGCCCTCGAAGATCTCGCCGTGGGGGCGCTTGGGCTTGCCACGCTTCCCGCCCCTGCCGCTTTCGGTCGGGGGCGGGCCGCTGTCTTCTGGCGCATCGGGGCCCGGATCCTCATGATCGCGGTGCAGATCGGCATCGGCCCCCTCGGCCCGGGTGCCTTCGATATGGGCGGCCAGGTCGGTGATGTTGTCGGGCTGGGCGGGGACCGGGCGATCGGGCGACTTCGGCGGGCTCATGATGGCACCGCATCGATGTTGCCGCGCCCGACCGTGAAGCTGTAGGCGACAACCCACGGGTTCTCGTCCCAGCCGAACCCGCGCCTGGCGTTCAGGGTGTCCCAGAGGGTGCGAAATTGGCCCAGGACCGTCTCATCGTCGGTAAGGTCCGGGTCGGCCCCTGGCGCGTTGTAGTACCCAGGACACCCCTCGGCACCGGCATCTGTGGAGCTTATCTCCTGCAACCGCTGCACCCGCACATCGGTGACGGTCAGCGTCAGTCGGCTGGCCCAGCGGGGCATGTGGATAGAGGGGCGCCAGATGGCTTTCCCATGTTGGGGATGATCGGGCAGCTCTCCGTCGGCGCGAAAGCCCACGACACTCCGCCTGCCTGGGCAAGCCGGAATACCCATCCGCCCTGCGTTCGACGACTGCCGTTCGGGCGGGAGCTCGTCCTGGAAGAACTCTTGCCATGCCTCTCGAACCCACAGACGGTCTCCAGACTTCGGCAGATGTTCGATGTCGTGACGCGCGCCGCCGTCCCAGCAGGCGATAAACCCGCTGCCGTTCCGCGCGACACTATGAGGTGGTGGCAGGTCTTTCCGCGTCCAGAACACCCGCCGCGTCTGGGTTTTGCTACCGTCCAGCAGAGCGCGCACCATGGGGACGGAGAAGATCATGGATTTCTCCCTCATAGCGGCACCTCGACCGGCAGTGACCGCAGAAAGGCATTCGCCTCCGATGCGGTTATGCCCCCCCACCAGTCGGGTAACCGACGTGTCCGCACCGCGGGCCAGATCGACACCGATCACGGCGCCATGTCCGTTTCGGGACAGGCCATCATAGTGATCGCGCCGGTTGCTGATGATGTGGTGCCGCAGCTCGGCATTCAGTGCGCGGGCGATCCAGTCTGGATGTGCACGGCGGGCATAGGGCATCGCGCGGATAACCGCCTGCAACTCTGCCTTGGTCATCCGCTTGACATAGCAGGTCAACCATGATCCATCGGTCACCCTCATCCCGCCACCTCGCGGAGCCGGTAACGGATGATCCGGTGGTCAAGGTAGCACTCCGGCAGCGTGTCCCAATTCCAGGTCGAGTACTCCCCTGGCGCAGTCACATCACAGGCCTGCATCTCGCCCACCTCGTCGCGGCCGTTCTCGGTTACGACGTTCATCCACGCGCCTTTCAATGCCGGGCGCGGCTTGCCGTCATGTTCTATCCACGGGCCCCATTCCTCGCTCATCGCGCCACCTCGCGCCGCTGGTCGCGGGTCTCCTGCGCCAGCAGGGCGCGCCATTCGTCGTTCAGGTCCTTGCAGCCCGGGGTGCGGGGCAGATAGACGCCGGCGCGCCGCCCTTCGGCCCGGTGCGCCTCCAGCGCGCGGTTCAGCGGGGTCAGATCGCCGTCGTTGTCCCCCAGGATGATCACCTCGGCCACGTTGGCGGGCAGGCGCACCTGGGCAAAGTTGCCGATGGCGATGGCGGTCAGATGGCGCGCATGGGGCAACATCATCATCGCGGTCAGCGCGTCCTCGATGCCCTCGGTGATGTAGACGCGGGTGCCGGGCGGGCACATCGCCAGGCTGGGCGGCTTCTTTCCGTCCGGCCGGGTGCCGCGCCAGAGGTTGATGCAGCCGCCCGCATAATTGCCCAGCACCATCTTGGCCTTGGGCAGGGGCGCCTTGCCCCAGACGCCATCGCGCCCGCGCGCCAGCCAGGTGCGGTGGGTGCTGACATGCTTGCCGTCGCGCGTGATCGCGGCCACCATGGCCGGGCCTTCGCCTTCGAAACATTCGCCCGTCTCGGCGTCGATCTGCTTGAAATAGCAGGCGGGCGCATAGCGCAGCGCGCC
Organism: Oceaniglobus trochenteri; assembly: GCF_020529025.1. Classification (GTDB taxonomy): domain Bacteria; phylum Pseudomonadota; class Alphaproteobacteria; order Rhodobacterales; family Rhodobacteraceae; genus Oceaniglobus; species Oceaniglobus trochenteri. The sequence continues at coordinate 31,847 of NZ_JACNMM010000020.1, read as the reverse complement.
GGGCTGGCGGCCCAGGCGGCGCAGGTCGATGGCGCGCTGGTCGCGCAGATAGGCCTCGACCGGCGTACCGGCGATGCCGGGCTGCGCCGACAGCCAGATGGCCTGCGCCTGGCGCGCACGCCGGGCCTCGGTGGCGCGCAACCGCGCCTCGGCTTCCTTGCGCTGCGCCTTGGCCTTCTCGGCCGCCTCGGCCCGGATCCGGCGGGTGGCAGGATCTTCGGTATCCAGCCCCAGATAGGCGCGCGCCTCGCGCAGGGCATCGGCATTGCTGCACCCGAGGTGCAGCTTGATCAGGTCCAGGATGTCACCGAACTGTCCGGTCGCCTTGTCCTGCCAGCTGCCGGCCTTGGCCCCGGTCAGGCGCACCCAGAAGCTGCCGACGTTCCGGTCGGCCCGCCCCGGGTTCAGGGTGAAATAATTGCCCTGGTTCTCATAGGCGCCCTTCACCCAGGGCGCATAGTGATAGGCGACGCCGGGCATCTGCGCCAGCAGAAGCGACTTGATCTCGTCCAGCGTATGATAGGGGCGCGCGGTCATGTCAGGCCAGCGCGATCGTCGTGGTCGTCAGCAGCGCGCTGCGCAAGGGACAAAGATGCTCAACCGCCGCACCCATAGCCAGGCGGGCAACAGCCGCCTTCACGTCCGGATGGACAGGCTTGCGCTTCCTCATGGCGTCCAGCCTGGCGATCATTTCCGGCGACGGCAGTTCGTTCAGAACCCCCACCATCACGCCACCCGCGCCTTCAGCGCGACGATCAGCGCGTCGATCGCGCCGATCACCGTGCGGTCGGGGCAGATCGCGTGCCAGCGGTCCAGCACGTCCTGGACATTCAGCTCCATCAGCTGCGCCACGGTGCCCGCCTTGTTGCCGCCCTTCATGTGTTCGGCCAGCATCAGGTCCATGTCGGGCTGCCAAAGGGGCGTGCTGCCCAGCGTCTCCAGCCGGTCCCAGACCTTCTGCGACACGCCATCGGGCGCCACCCGGGCGGCGACGATCCGCGTCACGGCATGGTGGAACCCCTGCGCCCGACGCCCCAGCTTCGCGGCGATCTCGCCGTTGCTGGCGCCGGCGGCGTGCATCTTCAGGATCGTCTCGGTTTCCCGCGGGCTGTAGGGATCGGCGGCCGGGATCAGATCCGGCGATGGAGATGCGTCGCCGCCCGCCTCCGGCAACGCGGATGCGACGGGTTCCGGCCCGCCGTCATCGGGGCCTGCACCATCGGCAACCGCGGCGGCGCCCATGGCGGGCGGGCCCGCTGGTATTTCGTCCTGTTCCGGCGCGGGGTCCGGGCTGGCTGTATCCGCCGGCGCTTCGGCCGGTTCTGGTGCGGGGCCCGGCCCGAGGGTCGGAACAGGATCAGCCTGGCGTTTCGCCAGGAAGGGATGGCCCGACCGCTGGAACGCCTCGCGCAACGACGTGGTGCCCGCCGATGCCGGGGCGGTGGCGCCATCCTCGAACCAGATATCCAGCGTCAGGCCCAGGCTGCCATGGCGCACCGACACGTCGCAGCCCTCATAGGCGCAGACGCTGGTGACGAACTTGCGCGCCAGGTCCATGACATCCAGCTGCCGGCCGGCGGCACAGGCACGCTCATCCGCCTCGGCCCAAAGGCGCTCGATCTCGCGCAGCGCCCTTTCGTTTGCCTTGAAATCACCGTCCATCACGCCACTCCCCTGACATTGGGCCCGGCGTCCTCGAGGGCGCTTTGCATCAGCGCCGCGCGCCAGGCGAAAAAATCGGCCAGCTTCTGGCGCAAATCCAGAAGGGCCATGTTGTGATCCTCGCGCACCCCCTCGCCGTGGCGCAGGGGATCGCGCAGGTTGCCGTAGGCCTTCACCGCCCGCGCCGCCGCCACGATCGGCCCGATCCAGCGGTGCGCCCCGTCGACCGATGACATTTCATCCAGCGCGACGATCATGAACATGCTGTGGTTGGCATTGGGGAACGGGCTGATCAGCGCCGCCGCCAGGGCCTGCACGAACAGCTGTTCATGGGCCGTCAGCTTGGGGCGCAGGGGATCAGCCATCGCGCGCCTCGGCCTCGATGGCGATCAGGTCATCGACGGTCAGCGGCACGGCCACGAAGGGCCGCAGCCCCTGGAAACTGTAATGGGCAGGGGAAAAATCTGTGGGCGGCGCAACCCTCATCGCCCGCACCACGCGGCCGCCGGGCATCCGCACCGTTGCGCTCACGCCGTCTCTCAACATGCCGCGCCCCCGGAAACGAAAAATCCCCGGGGGGTGAACCGCACACCCCCCGGGGAAGTACGCCGCGCGGGAACAGGAAACGCGCGCGGCGTGGCATCGGCCCGGGACACCGGCAGCGCGGTGGGGAGGAGGCACGATGCGTTCATTGCGCCGCCATCCTGTTCAGGACGCGGGGCATCTCCATGCTGCGACGGCTGGCCAGTATGGCCTCGATCTCGGCACTCTCTGCGCCGTAGATCAGGTGATCCGCCGTCAGACCCAGGCCGTGCTCGTTGGAGTAATCCAGCAGGCGGCGCATGACGATGGCACTGGGGAAATCCCCGGCCGCGCGCCCCTTGGCCGCATGGCGCCAAGGATAGCCCGATTTGCGGTCATACTGTGCCGCCTCGGCCACATCCTCGATATGGCCGAACAGGGCTTGGGCTACTTCCAGTGGTGTCAGGTGGCAAGTCATAAGCCACATCTAGGCTGAACCGATTTGGTAAATCAATTACTTTTTTTGTACATTCCGCTCGCGAATTGGTAGTGCCAAGTCACTACCTGTCACCAATGGATGACAAATGGTTCAAGCAACGCCAGAAGATCGCGGGCGTGACAGCCGATGAGATTGCAGCCCGGCTTGGGCGCGACCGTTCGCTGATCTCGCGGATCTATGTCGGCCGACAGGCCATGACCCTGGAACAGGCCCAAGCCTTTGCCGAAGTTCTGAACGTGCCGCTGGACGAGGTGCTGAAGCGCGCCGGCGTCCTCGATGAACCCAAGGCCCAGACATTTGCGCCCGGGTTTGCCGAAAGCGACGCCGCGCCCTACCGCGCCGCAATACCCGAGATGCGCAAGGCGCAGACCGTCGCAGAATACTTCGGCGGCAATCGCCCCGGCGTCGATGTGTGGCGTGTCCAGTCGCAATCGATGCTGCTGGCAGGCTATCAGCTCGATGATTTCATTCTTGTCGATACCCACGCCGCCGACCGTGCCGCGCCCGGCGACGCCGTGCTGGCACAGGTTTACGATTGGAACCAGGGCACCGCGCGTACAGTATTTCGCCGCTTTTCACCACCGGTCTTGGTCGCGGCCAGTTCGCTGCCCGAAGATGCGGGTGTGTTCATTGTCGACAACAACAACGTCTCCATTCGCGGCAAGGTCATTGCCAGCTGGCGGCAGGCCTGACCGTGACCCAGCGCCCCGCAGCCATTGCACGCCGCATCCAGGCCGAGACACGAAAGCCCATGCGCGAAATGGACGAAGATCTGATCTACCTTCTGGAAGGCGAATTGCGGCGGGCCATCAAGGCTCACGCGCAGACACCTGCCTTCATTGCGTTCTTCGCCGGGCTTTTCCTGATCAACGGCGCCGTCTTCGTGGCCGCCGGACCGGAGGGAAACCGTATAGGAACGATCACAGCCGTGATCCTTCATAGCAGCGGCGTGGCCTCATCTTTTACGCTGGCCTTACTGGCCGAAAAGGCAGCGATGCGCCACCTTAAGGCGAAGTACCGACACTGGATGGGTGAGGACGCGGATCACTAATTTAGTACAACTTACCAATTTTGTATTGACAGTAGCGGGTGGCGACTCCTAACTCTTGTGCAGAACACGCACAGGAGTTTCCCCAAATGTCCCTTTCCCACCCCGAAACCTGCATCGTGCCCCCCGCATCGGGCGGGCCGATCTGCGACCGCACGCTCGACCTGGTCGCCCGCCACATGGAGCAGGCCAGCAACGGCACCCCGATCAGCGACGACGCGATCGACCTGGTGCAGATCTGCGTGGCGCCGCTGCTGCGCGAACTGCAGGGCCACCGCGCCCGCGCCGCCGCCGGCTTCGACATGCCCGCCACCGGCAACGTGGTGCATCTGCCCCGGGGGAACCGGTGATGGACACCTACGATCACGCCAACCGGCAGGCCTGGAGCGATCTGCGCAGTGCCATGTTCAGCGCCAATCTCGATGAACCGGCCGTCGCCACGGCGATCGCGCGCGGTGAACTGCCCGTCGCCTGCCTGATCGTCGGCACCATCCAGAAGATCGACCAGGGCAATGCCGCCGAACGCGCCGCCAATCTGGCCGACCTGGAACAGGAAATCGTCGAATACATCGAAACATCCCAGGGCCGCGCCGCCATGGTGCAGACCCTGCATGCCATCCTCGGCCGCGCCCTGGCGCGCGCCCCCCGGCACTAGGCGCCCCGGCGCCAGGCATCCCGCTCACGGGACCAAAGGGGGGCCGCCATCCCCAACGCCCCGAAACTTCCGGCCGTCCGGCGGCACGGCCGGGTCAGAGACAAGGACGGACATGATCCTCGCCTCGATCGCGATCATCGTCACAACCGCCTCCGGGTTGATCGTGCTGGCGCATTTCCTGCGCGTCGCACTGCACCGCCTCGAGGCCAGGAAAAGGAAAGGGCCATCCCATGGCAAAGACATTCATTGACGCGGCCGAGGTGGCGGAACGCCTCGCCCTGTCGCGCCCGGGCTTTCTTCTCAAGCGGCAGGACCTGGTGGAAAACGAAGGGTTCCCCGAACACATGCCCCACTGCGCGCGCCCGCTGCTCTGGCGCGCCTCCGAGGTAGAGGCATGGATCGCCCGCCAGGGCCTGCCCCGCACGGCACCCGTCACCCGCGTGGGGGGCAACGTGGTGCGGCTGGAACGCATGGCGGCCTCGGCATGAGCGGCGGCAAGAAGGCGCAACAGCGCGATCACGCGGCACGTTCGCTTGTAACAACCATGGTCAATTTGTGCTTTGTCAACGCCGCCATGAATGGCATTGGCCGCATGAATGCCACCCAACTTCTAATTGAAGATCTGATCGTATTCATGGGCTCCGCCGACAAGGTAGCCACTGCCGAAATTCTGGAACAAATGGCCGCTGCTGTGCGGGCAGGTGGATCGCAGAACGCCAGCGCCGAATGCCTCAATTCGATCATCGACCACTGGACGGTGCTTGGCGCGATCGAAGACGCCAGACACCAGGACACTCTGCAATGACCCGCGCACCGATCACCGAAAAGGTCACCGGCCTGCGCCAGCGACGGCGCGCCGACGGCAGCTGGCGGGTGTGGTGGGAACCCTCGGCCAAGGCCCGCGCCGCCGGGGTGCTGACGGTCGACCTCGATGCCGACCGGCCCACCTGGTCGGTGCGCCAGGCGCGGCGGCTGAACGACGATGCCGGCCGCGCCACCACCCCCGGCAAGCGGCGCGCCTCGGGCACGCGCAGCATGACCGCCCTGATCGATGCCTACAGCCGCGACCAGCTGACCGAGAAAGCCGCCGCCACCCAGGACAGCTATCGCGGCCTGATGAAACTGATCGACGAAAAATGGGGGGACGAACTGGTCACCGACATGACCAAGTCGGTGCTGTACCAGTGGGGCAAGGCATTGCAGACCGCGCGCGGCACCACCCAGGCCAAGCGGCTGACCGCCATGTGCTCGATCCTGTTTTCCTACGCCGAACTGCTGGGCTGGCGGCCGGAAAACACCAACCCCTGTTTCCGCCTGAAACTGGCCACCCCGCCAAAGCGCACCCGCGTTGCCACGCTCGACGAATTCGAGGCGCTCGAGACCGCCGCACGCGCCGATGGCGCCATGGCCATGCACCATGCGCTGCTCTTCGGGCTGTTCACCGGCCAGCGCCTGACCGACATCCTGAACGCGCGCCTCGGCGACTTTCGCCAGGTCACCCGGCCGGCCAGCGCCACCGCCCCCCAGCGCACCGTCTGGGCCTGGAAGATCCTGCGCAGCAAGCGGCGCACGGCAGGCCTGCTGGAACTGCACCCCGAACTTGAACGGGCGCTGACGGAACGCCGGGCCCAGACCGACGATCCCGACGCACCGCTGCTGTCGGATCGCGGCAATGCCTTCACCATGGACCGTTTCCAGAAGGCCTTCGCCGCCCTGCGCAGCGCCGCCGCGGCACAGGCCCCCAGCCTGACCGGACCGGATCCGCTGTGGTTCAAGGACCTGCGCCGGACGGCCGGCGTCTGGGCCCGTCACGGCGGCGCCGAACGCCAGGACATCGGCGATCTGCTGGGCAACACCGTCGCCACCGACGATCAACTGGCCGATGTCTACATGCCCGCCAGCTTCGAAACCGCCGCCCGCGCCATCAACGCGATCAGGCGGCCGGCCAAAGACCGGAAAAGGAAGAAGGCATGAGCGCGCCGTTCCTTCTGCCCTGCCCGTTCTGCGGCGGCAAGGCCTACACCGACCGATCAGCGGACTGCACGGCAACGCCCTCGGTCGGATGCGAGGATTGCGGCACGCACAATGTCGCCGAAACCATGGGCGAGGCGATCATCAAATGGAACGCCAGGACATCCCGCCCCAAGACCTTCCCAGAAAGGAACAATCATGAATGACTTCGCTCGACTGGAAACCCATGAAGGCCTTCAGGTCCTATCCCGGATCGAAGCCAAGCAGGGCAGCAACGGAGAGTATGGTCCGCATCTTATCACACGGTGCGATCCATCTGTGACCGTTGAAATCCACGAAGGCCCCTGGTCGGATGACGACGATGGCTGGGACGCCGCGGAAAAGGCACTGGCACAGAAAGACCTGGCAAGTTTTGCTCGATCATCAGTCGCCGCCTGCAAAAGGCTGCTCAAATGAGGGCCCTTCAAGAACCGCTGTCGGACCACACATCGAACCCGAACCGCGACGATTACTGGACGTGCTGCGCCTGTTACACCGACTTGTACAACATCGGCGAAGGCACCCATACCTGCCCGGCCTGCGGTCACGTCCTCGAATGTTCGATCGAAATGGAACCGGCCTGTCACGCGAGACTGGTGGAAAGGGACCACGCATGAAACCGCATGGTTGGTGGGTCTTTCCCTTCATGATCGCAAGCGTCGCGATGTGGGTCGGGATTTTCTACGTTCTGGTGGCGCAATGAGTGCGGTTCAAATCAAGGGCCAGGGCCGCGCCTTCACCCTGTCGATCGACGGCCGGGATCTGCGCACGATGCAGGGCACCTACGATCAGGCGATCACGATGGCCCACAAACTGGAAACGGCCGCCCGGCGCAAGCGCCGCCCCTGTCTCGGGTGCAAGACCAGCTTCACCAGCACCGGTCATCACCACCGGTTCTGCCGCTTCTGCCGCGCTGAAATGAGGGCAATGGGGTGATCGTCCGAGTCGGACAGCTTCGGACGCTCGGACGGACAACTTTCCAGAGCAACCACAAGACGATGTTTCTACTACGAAAAGTGGTGAGCCCGTCGGGGTTCGAACCCGAGACCTACTGATTAAAAGTCAGTTGCTCTACCAACTGAGCTACAGGCCCACTGCGGCGCTTGCTACCCGTAGAGGATTTTGGGGTCAAGCGGAAATCCGACCTAAATTTTTGCTTTCTCTTCCAAAAGGTCAGGACGCGGGATATATGGCCGCCATGCAGGACAACAGTGCAGGAAAAACCGTGCAGTTCATGAAGTTTCACGGACTGGGCAACGATTTCGTCGTGATCGACCGCCGCGCCGGCGGGCCGGTGATGACGGCTGCGCTGGCCCGGGCCCTGGGCGACCGGCACCGCGGCGTCGGATTCGATCAGCTGGCCCTGATCGACAACGACGAATCTGGCGATGTGGCGCTGACCTTCTTCAACACCGACGGCAGCACGGCAGGTGCATGTGGCAACGCCACCCGCTGTATCGCGCGGCATCTGATGGACGACACCGGCGTCACATCCCTGACCCTGCGCACCGAACGCGGCGTGTTGCAGGCCGTGGATGCCGGCGGGGGGCTGACCTCGGTGAACATGGGCGCGCCGCTGCTGGAGTGGGACCAGATCCCGCTGGCCCGTGCCATGGACACCCTGCACCTGCCCATCGCGGGCGATCCGGTGGCGACCGGCATAGGCAACCCCCATTGCACCTTCTTCGTCGACGATGCCGAAGCCGTGGACATCACCCGTTTCGGCCCCGAACACGAACACCATCCCCTTTTCCCCGAACGCACCAACGTGCAGGTCGCGCAGATTGTCGCGCCCGACCACCTGCGCATGCGGGTGTGGGAACGTGGCGCGGGGCTGACGCTGGCCTCGGGGTCGTCCTCCTGCGCGGTGGCGGTGGGTGCGGCGCGGCGCGGATTGACCGGGCGGCAGGTGCGAATCGACCTGGATGGCGGAACGCTGCATATCGACTGGCGCGAGGATGGTGTCTGGATGACCGGCCCCACCGCCCATGTCTTTACCGGCGCCCTGACGCCCGCATTCCTGGCGGCCCTGGCATGAGCGCGCCCGTCTTCGCCACCCTTGGCTGCCGCCTGAACACCTATGAAACCGAGGCGATGCGCGAGCTGACCGCCGCCGCCGGCGTGGAAAACACCGTTGTCGTAAACACCTGCGCCGTCACCGCCGAGGCGGTGCGCAAGGCCCGGCAGGAGATCCGCAAGCTGCGCCGCGAAAACCCCGGTGCGACGCTGATCGTCACCGGATGCGCCGCCCAGACCGAGCCCGAGACTTTCGCCGCCATGCCCGAGGTGGACCGGGTAATCGGCAACACCGAAAAGATGCAGCCCGCCACCTGGCAGGATCTTGGCACCGAGAAGGTGCAGGTCGATGACATCATGTCGGTCACCGAAACGGCGGGCCACCTGATCGACGGGTTCGGCACCCGCAGCCGCGCCTATGTGCAGGTGCAGAACGGATGCGATCACCGCTGCACCTTCTGCATCATCCCCTATGGGCGCGGCAATTCGCGGTCCGTGCCCGCCGGTGTGGTGGTGGACCAGATCAAGCGCCTGGTCGGGCGCGGCTATAACGAAGTGGTGCTGACCGGCGTCGACCTCACCAGTTGGGGCGCCGATCTGCCGGGCCAGCCGCGCCTTGGCAACCTGGTCATGCGCATCCTGAAGCTGGTGCCCGACCTGCCCCGCCTGCGGATTTCCTCGATCGACAGCATCGAGGTGGATGAAGACCTGCTCGAGGCCATCGCCACCGAACCGCGCCTGATGCCGCATCTTCATCTGTCGCTGCAACATGGCCACGACATGATCCTGAAACGGATGAAGCGCCGTCATTTGCGCGATGATGCCATCCGCTTCTGCGAAGAGGCCCGCCGTCTGCGCCCCGACATGGTGTTCGGGGCCGACATCATCGCCGGGTTCCCCACCGAAACGGACGAGATGTTCCAGGGCTCGCTTGACCTGGTGCGCGAATGCGATCTGACCTGGCTGCACGTCTTTCCCTATTCGGCCCGTCAGGGCACGCCCGCCGCGCGGATGCCCGCGGTGAACGGCACCGCGATCAAGACCCGCGCCGCCGCCCTGCGCGCAGCGGGCGATGCGCAGGTGGCACGGCATCTGGCGGCCCAGCAGGGGGCAGATCACGCCGTCCTCATGGAAACGCCGCGCATGGGCCGCACCGCGCAGTTCACCGAAACCCTGTTCGACACCGATCAGGAGGTGGGCGCGATCGTCCCCGCCCGCATCACGGGCCGCATCGACGGCCAGTTGCAGGCCGTGCGCCAGTCGTGACGCCGATCCTCTGGTCCTTCCGCCGCTGCCCATTTGCCATGCGGGCGCGGCTGGCGCTGGATGTGGCGGAAATTTCCGTCGAACACCGCGAAATCCTGCTGCGCGACAAACCCGCCGCGATGCTTGCGGCCTCGCCCAAGGGAACGGTGCCGGTTCTGGAAACCCAGGGTGGCGTGATCGACGAGAGCCTTGATGTCATGCACTGGGCGCTGCGCCGGAACGATCCCGGAGGCTGGCTGGACCACGCGCCCGGGGAGGCCGCCCTGATCGCCGCCAACGACGGGCCGTTCAAACAGGCGCTGGACCGTACGAAATACCCCAACCGCTTTCCCGAAAGCGACCCCGTGCAGGCCCGGCAGGCGGCGGCAACCCATCTGGCGGGGCTGAACGACAGGCTTGGACAGCACGCTTCGCTTTGCGGACCACGCGATACCCTTGTCGATGCGGCGCTGTTTCCCTTCATCCGCCAGTTCGCGATGATCGACCGGCCCTGGTTCGACGCACAGCCCTGGCCCCACCTTCAGGCCTGGCTGAACCGCCACCTGGAAAGCGCCCGCTTTGCCCGGATCATGGTGAAACATCCGCTTTATGAGGCACCCCAAAGCGGCTAACCCTGCCCCGACAGGAGAACGCCATGCACCCCAACCCCGCCTTCCGCACCACGCCCGACGCGCAATCGCTGGCCTTTGCCCGTGAACGTGGCTTCGGTACGCTGGCGCTGAACGCCGAAGGTGGCCCCCTTCTGGCCCATGTCCCCTTCCTGCTGGACGACACCGGCGAAGGCGCCGATCTGCATCTTGTCCGCTCGAACCCCATCCTGCGCCTGCTGGACCACCCGCAGGAGGCGGTGATCGCGGTGCAGGGGCCCGATGGCTATGTCTCGCCCGACTGGTACGGCGCCCCTGATCAGGTGCCCACCTGGAACTATGTCGCCGTGCATCTGCGCGGCACCCTTGCGCCGCTTGCGGGCGACCGCCTGCGCGACGTGCTGGACAGGCTTTCGGCCCATTTCGAACAGATGCTGACCCCCAAGACCCCCTGGCACAGCGACAAGATGAGCGACGGCCTGATGGAGCGGATGATGCGCCAGATCGCGCCCTGCCGCCTGACGATCACCGCCGTCGACAGCACATGGAAGCTGGGCCAGAACAAGCCCGACGCCGCCCGCAGGAATGCCGCCGCGCAGATGGCCGCCCAGGGCATCGGGCAGGACACGGCCCTTCTGGCGGCCTTGATGGACAGCCCCCCGCCCAAGGCCTAGGGTGCGGCAAAATCAACAGCGGAGTCCGCCATGCAACTGTTTCAATCGCCCGCCTCGCCCTTTGTGCGCAAGGTCGTCGTCACCCTGCACGAAACCAGCCAGACCGGTGACGTGGAACTGGTGATGGTGACGACAACGCCCGTCGACTCGGCCTCGGAAATCCTGCCCCACAACCCCACCGGCAAGATCCCGACCCTGTCGCGCCCCGATGGCCCCGCGCTTTATGACAGCCGGGTGATCTGCCGCTATCTCGATGCCCGCGCGGGGGGCAAGCTTTACCGCGACGCCCGCATCTGGGATACGCTGACCCTTGAGGCGACGGGCGATGCGATCATGGATGCCGCCGTTTCGATGACCTATGAGCGCCGGGTGCGCCCCGAAGAAAAACAGTTCGACGGCTGGATCGAGGCGCAGTGGGGCAAGATCGCCCGCAGCCTCGACACGCTCAACAGCCGCTGGATGAGCCACCTGAACGGGCCGCTGGACATGGGGCAGATTTCAGTCGGCTGTGCGCTTGGCTATCTCGACCTGCGCCACGACGCGCGCGGCTGGCGCAACGGCCACGATGCCCTGACCAGGTGGTACGAGACCTTTGCACAGCGCCCGTCGATGCAGGCCACCCGCCCCGCCTGATCAGCAACCGCCGTTCAGGCAGGCGGTCATCTGGTCCAGCGTCGCTTCGTCCGGGGTTGAAAAGGCCCGGCCGGGGCACGGGCTGACCTCAAGGTGATAGCCATCGGTGCGCCGTTCCAGAAAGGCCAGTTGCAACAGGTCGGGCTGCAGGGTGCCGCACCAGGGGCCAAGGCACCGGGCGTCAAGCGCGACGCGAAATTCCAGCGGCGTGCTGAATCCCTCGCCGGTCAGCCCGAGACCGGTGAAGGTGGCCGGAATCGTCACATCGCCCGCGCCCGGTTCATGGCTTTTCGGCAAGGCTTCGGCATCGAAGGCGAAACTGCCATGGACGACGATATAGGATTCCTCGGCCGCGGCGGCCTTTTCAAAGGCGTCCTGCGGTTCGATCCGCTGACAGGACAGCGCCGCCGCCTGGTGGCCCACCGCGCAAAGCGCCATGGCAAGAAAGACCCGGCGCATCAGATCCGCCCCCCGAACGCCGTCATCACCTGTTCATAGACCGCACGTTTGAACGGCACGATCTGATCGACCAGCTGGTCCTTGGGCAGCCAGCGCCATTCGGAAAATTCGGCCGGGGGCTGGGTGATGTCGATCCGGTCATCCTGCCCCAGAAAGCGCATGAGGAACCAGCGTTGTTCCTGCCCGCGATACCGCCCCTTCCACAGCTTGCCCACCAGATCGGTCGGCAGGTCATAGCGAATCCAGCCCTCGGTTTCCGCCTCGATCCGCACCAGATCGGGGGTGACGCCGGTTTCCTCGCGCAGCTCGCGCAGGGCGGCGGTGCGGGGGTCTTCGCCCTTGTCGATGCCGCCCTGGGGCATCTGCCAGGCGGCGGCGCTGCTGTCGATCCGCTGACCAACAAAGACCTCGCCCCGGGCATTGGCCAGCACCACGCCGACACAGGGCCGATAGGGCAGTTTCTCGATCGCGTCAGGGGTCATCTCTCGCTCCGGTTTTCTTCGGTTTCACAGGTTGCCCGGCAGCTTTCGCCCGTCATTCGGCGGCACGGCTGTTCCGAACGTTGCGAAAGTGGTCGCGGCCCAGGCCCCGGGGCGCTTTGGGCCGTGACGGTATCGGGCGCCCCGAAACCGACGGGGCGCCCGGGTGCCTCACTCGTTCGGGCCAAGGGCGGACAGGCCCTTGAGGATGTCGATGGCATAGGCCAGCTGGTAATCCTCATCGCGCAGCTTCGCGGCCTCGGCGGCCTTCTCCTGCTCTTCCAGGATGATCTTGCGCTCATCCTCGGTCACCGAATCGTTGCTGATCGCACCGCGCAGATCGGCCTCCGAGCGGCTGGGGCGGTTCGTGGCATCCTCTTCCTCGTCCACCTCGCGGCGCGGCGGCTGGGCCACCACGATGTCGGGCGACACGCCAAGGCTCTGGATCGACCGACCCGAGGGCGTGTAATAGCGCGCCGTCGTCAGGCGCATGGCGCCATCGCCGCGCAACGGCATCACCGTCTGAACCGAACCCTTGCCGAACGACTTGGTCCCGATCACGATGGCGCGGCGGTGATCCTGCAGGGCGCCGGCGACGATTTCACTGGCCGAAGCCGAACCGCCGTTGATCAGCACCACCAGCGGCTTGCCCTGGGCCAGATCGCCCGACGTGGCATTGTAACGGTCGCTGTCGGCCGGATCGCGGCCCCGGGTGCTGACAATCTCGCCCGATTCAAGGAAGGCGTCGGACACGCGGATCGCCTGGGTTAGAAGGCCACCGGGATTGTTGCGCAGGTCCACGACAAAGCCGTTGACGTTCTCGATACCGCCGGCCTCTTCCACCTGCTTCTTCAGGCCCTCTTCCAGGTTGGGATAGGTCTGATCGTTGAAGGTGGTGATGCGCAGAACCACCGATTTGCCCTCGGTGCGGGTGCGCACCGCCGTCAGCTTGATGGTGTCGCGAATGATCGAGATGTCGAAGGGTTCGGTCTTGCCCTCGCGCACCACGGTGATGATGATCTCGCTGCCCACCGGGCCGCGCATCAGGTCGACCGCATCGTCCAGGGTCAGGCCCAGAACCGACTCGCCATCGACGTGGGTGATGAAATCGCCCGCCTCGACACCCGCGGCATCGGCCGGCGTGCCATCCATGGGCGCGACGACTTTCACAAAGCCCTCTTCCTGCGTCACCTCGATCCCGAGCCCGCCGAATTCGCCCCGCGTCTGCACCCGCATCGCCGCCGCATCATCGGCCGACAGGTAGCTGGAGTGCGGATCAAGCGAGGTCAGCATGCCGTCGATGGCCGCCTCGATCAGCTGCTTGGGTTCCACCTCCGAGACATATTGCGCGCGGATCCGCTCGAATATGTCGCCGAACAGGTCCAACTGTTCGTAGACGCTGCCGCCCTTGTCGTTCTCCTGCGCCAGAAGCGGCCCCGCCACCTGCGTGGTCAGAAGAATGCCGGCCAGGGTGCCGCCGAGGGCGGCGATTGCAAATTTTCTCATCTGTCGATTATTCCTCATCCATTCGGAACCACAGGGCGGGATCCATCGGGTCTGGCCCGTCTCTCAACTCAATGTAAAGCGTTTCCTGTTGCGTTTTTCCATCCTCATCGCGCATCGGAGCGTCGAAACCCGCAAGGTCCGGCGAACCATTGCCACCCATCAGGCCCACCGGCGTATCGGCGGGAATGACCTGACCGGTATCACCATAAACCTGTTCCATCCCGGCCAGAACCATCAGATAGCCCGTCGCAGGCTCGAGGATCATCACATTTCCGTAGTCCAGCAGCGGACCGCGATAGCGGATCGTCGCGGGCCAGGGCGCCGTGACCAATGCGCCGGGCGCCGTCGCGATCAGCAATCCGGGCCGACGCACCCCCGCCGCGTCGGACTGTTCGAACCCGGCAATGACCCGGCCACGCACCGGCAGGCGCAGATCGCCCTGCGCCTGCGCGAAATCGGGCAGATCGCGGGCGATGTCATCCTCGGGCAAGACTGTCAGGCCGCTGGCGAAACCTTCCAGGGTTTCGGTGCTTTCGATCAGGCGCTGCATCTGCTCGGCGTCTTCGGTCATGCGCCGGGGCAGGTCCACCCGGTCGGAAATGGCGGTGGCCAGCCGGGTGCGCGCCTTCTGCACACCGCTCAGCCCCGATTGCAGCGTTTCCGCCGCGCTGGCCTGAAGCGCGCGCAGGGTGGCGATTTCGCCCAGGTCGGTGCGCAGCTCTGTCACCTCGGCCAGGACGGCGGGGGTCACGTCCGACAGGATCATGCCGGACCGCGCGGTGCCGATGGCGCCCGAGGGATGCAGCAGAAGCAGGGCTTCGGGGCTGCCCTGCATGGTCTGAAGCGCCGCCAGAAGCCCGCCAAGGCGCGCTGATTCGCGGTCGAAACGGGCGCGGATGTCGGCCTCGCGCCGGTTGGCCTGGCGCAGGCCCTCGCGCAGGGCGGACAGCCCCGCCTCATAGGCGCGCACCGTCTGGGTCAGGGCGGCGATCCGGTTGCGCGACCCCTCGGCCTCGGCCAGATCGCGCGCCGCCTGGTCAAGCTGCGCTGCCGCCCGCCGGGCGATGGCCGCCGGATCGGCCTGGGCCAGGGCCGCAAGGGGGGCCACGGCCAGCGCAAGGGACAGGACAGCGGCGCGGATCATCGCTGAATCAGGGTCTTTCCGGTCATTTCCTTCGGCAGGTCCAGCCCCATCAGGTCCAGCAGCGTCGGCGCCAGATCGGCCAGCCGCCCATCGCGCAGCGCCACGCCTTCGGGCCCGCCGAACAGCGCGACGGGAACAAGGTTGGTGGTGTGGCTGGTGTGCGGGCCGCCGGTTTCCGGGTCGATCATGGTTTCGCAATTGCCGTGATCGGCGGTGAGGATCATCGCGCCCCCGGCTTTTTCCAGCGCCGCCACCACCCGGCCAAGGCCGCTGTCCACGGCGGCGCAGGCCGCCTTCGCAGCCTCGAGATCGCCGGTATGGCCCACCATGTCGGGGTTGGCATAGTTGCAGACGATCAGGTCGTATCCCTTTTCGATCGCCTCTACGAAACGGTCCGTCACCTCGCCCGACGACATTTCCGGCTGCATGTCATAGGTCGCCACCTTGGGCGATTTCGGCATCGCGCGGTCTTCGCCCTCTTGCGGGGTTTCGCGCCCGCCATTCAGGAAGAAGGTCACATGGGGGTATTTCTCGGTTTCGGCCAGGCGGAACTGGGTCTTGTCGTGTTTCGCCACCCATTCGCCCAGGGTGTTGACCAGCACCTGCTTGGGGAAAACGGCGGTCCAGAATTCGTTGTGGGCCTCGGAGTAATCGACCATACCCAACCGTGCCGCCAGTTCGGGGCGCGGGCCCCGGTCGAACCCGTCGAAGGTGTCGAACCCGATGGCGGCCAGAATCTCGCGCGCGCGGTCGGCGCGGAAGTTCAGGCAGAACACGCCGTCACCGTCCTGCATCCCTGCATAGCCACCGATCACGGTGGCGGGGATGAATTCATCGGTTTTCTGCGCGTCATAGGCCTGTTGCAGCGCGTCATGCGCGGTGTCGGCACCGGCGCCCTGCCCCTGCACGATGGCGCGATAGGCCTGCTCCACCCGCTCCCACCTGTTGTCGCGGTCCATGGCGAAGTAGCGCCCCGTAACAGTCGCGATGGTGGTGTCGGGCGAATGTTCCTGGACCATGTCGATGAAATTGCCCGCCGATACGGGCGCTACGTCGCGCCCATCGGTGATGGCGTGGATCAGGACGGGAACGCCTTGCAGTTCTATCAACCGGGCCGTCTGGATCAGATGCGCGATATGCCCATGCACGCCACCATCCGACACCACCGCCAGCAGATGCGCGGTGCCACCAGTATCCTTCAGCGTGGCGATGAAATCCTGCAACGGCGCCTTGTCGCCATAGCTGCCGTCCTCGATGGCCAGGTCGATCTGGCCAAGGTCCATCGCCACCACGCGGCCCGCGCCGATGTTGGTATGACCCACTTCGGAATTGCCCATCTGCCCCTTCGGCAGCCCCACATCGGGGCCGAAGGTGACAAGGGTTGCATTGGGACAGCGCGCCATGATGCGGTCGAAGGTGGGGGTATCGGCCAGGGCCGGGGCGTTGGCCGATCTATCGGGGTTGAGGCCCCAGCCATCGAGAATGCACAGCACGACAGGTTTGGGAATGGTCATTTCAACGCCTCATCTGGTTTGCCGCAGTGATAGCGCGATCCGCGCCCGACCGGAACCGGCCGCGCGGGGTGGTGAGGGCAGGATTTGAGTATTTTTGGCAAGAAAGAGGGGCGCGTGGTGCATCACGCCCGGTGGTAGGGCCCGTTCGACAGGATCGAGGCGGCGCGGTAAAGCTGTTCGGCCAGCATCACCCTTACCAGCATATGCGGCCAGACCATGGCGCCAAAGGACAGCGCCGCATCCGCACCGGCGCGGAAATCGGGCGCGAGGCCGTCGGCGCCGCCGATGACGAAGGCCAGATCGCTGCGCCCCTGGTCGCGCCAGGTGGCCAGTTGATCGGCGAATTCGGGTGAGGAAAACCGCCGCCCCCGTTCATCCAGAACGCAGATCAGCGCGCCGGTGGGAACTGCACGGGCCAGAAGGGCGGCCTCGGCTGCCATGCCGCCACCCTTCTTGTCCTCGACTTCGGCCATGGTGGCGGGGCCAAGGGCAAGGGCGCGGCCTGTCCGGTCGAACCTGGTGAGGTAGTCATCAACCAGCGCACGCTCGGGGCCGCTGCGCAGGCGGCCCACGGCGCAGATATGCACACGCACGGCGAAAGACGATCAGGCCGGAGCCTGACCCTGCTGCTGACCGGGGTTCAGCCACATCTTCTCAAGCTGGTAGAATTCGCGCACTTCGGGGCGGAAGACGTGGACGATGACATCGCCCGTGTCGATCAGCACCCAGTCGCCGGCATCCTTGCCTTCGACCTTGCACAGGCGGTCATGGTCCTGCTTGAGGTGATCGGTCAGGTTCTGGGCGATCGACATGACCTGACGCGACGAACGACCCGAACAGATGACCATGTAGTCACCCATTTCGGACTTGCCGCGCAGATCGACGGTGACCACATCCTCGGCCTTGTCGTCGTCCAGGGATTTCAGAATCTCGGAAAGAAGCTGCTCGGAGGTCAGCGTGGAACCTTCGGCAGTCATGCGTCGGGCCGGGGCAGCCACAAGCGAGGCTGCATCTTGAGACAGGGACAGATCATTGTCCTCCTTCAAAGCACGCCGTCGGGCCCCGGCGCAGGGCATGGCAGGAACATAGCATCGCGGACCACAAATCTCAATGGAGGGTGCCGCGACAGTTTGCAACCCGGCAAAAAGGCGCGGTTCACCGCCGCAGATCCGGCGCGCCAAAGGCCGAGATCACCTGGCAGGCCGCCGTGAAAAGGGATTCGTGAGTGTCTTGCAGGATCTGCACCCGGTCGAAACGCGCCTGATCGGCGTTGACGGCGGCGCGCAGCGCGGCCCCGAAGGCCATGCGCAGCTCGGTCCCGATGTTGAACTTGCAGACCTTGCTGCCGGTGGCCAGTGCCCGGCGCTGCGCTAGCGGCACGCCCGAGCCGCCGTGGATCACCAGCGGCACATCGGTGACCGCCTCGATGGCGCGGATGCGCGCCTCATCCAGGCCACCTTCCCTCTCCTGCTGCAGATGCACGTTGCCGACAGAGATGGCCATGGCATCCACCCCTGTTTCGCGGGCAAAGCGCGCGGCTTCGTCCGGGTCGGTGCCGGCGGACCCTTCGCCGCCGGAATAGCCGACAAAACCGATTTCGCCCTCGCAGGAAATGCCCGCACCATGAGCCATTTCCGCGATCCGCACCGTTTCGTCGATGTTCTGCGCCAGCGGCCTGCGCGATCCGTCGAACATGAGCGAGGTAAAGCCCGCATCAAGGGCCTGCTGGCAATCCTCGTAGGTATAGCCATGATCGAGATGGGCCACGACGGGCACCGACACGCTTTCGGCCAGGTGGCGGAACATCGCCCCCAGCACCGGCAGCGGCGTATGCGCCCGGCACGACGGCCCGGCCTGCAGGATCACCGGCGCCCCAAGCGATTCGGCGGCCATGGTGAAGGCGCGCATGTCCTCCCACCCCAGGGTGACAAGGCCACCCACGGCGTAGTTGCCGCGCAGGGCCGGTTGCAGGACATCGGAAAGCGTGGCCAGTGTCATTTGAACTTTGCGATCATGTCCTTGATGCCGGGGATCGTTTCCAGCTGATCGGCATGGGAGGGTTGGAAATACTGCACCAGGCTGCGCTGGGACAGCCCGCCGAGGATGGTGAAATAATACATCTCGTACCCCGGCAGAACGGCGCAGGGGTGATAGCCGGAATCGAGGCAGATGGTCGAACCATCCACCAGGTGATAGGCATCGCCCGACTTGCCGTCTTCGCGTTGCAGCATCTGCACGCCGCTGCCGTGGTTGGGCCGGAAGCGGAAGTTGTAGGTTTCGTCGTGGCGCGTCTCGATCACTTCGTCGCCATCGCGCCGGTCGGTGTCATGCTTGTGGCTTGGAAAACCCGACCAGCCGCCCTGCCCGACGGTGAACAGCTCGCTCACCAGCAGGCGGCCCACACGGTCATGGTGCTTGTTGCCCAGAATGTGCTTGATCTTGCGATGGGTCTTGGTGTCGTCGCTGCCGTATTGCACCAGGTCGAGTTCGTCGCTGCGCACCGCGAAGGGGTAAAGCACCTTGTCGTATTTCGCCCCGGCCACGAAAACCTCGGCCGCGTCGGTGGTGCAGACCATGGTGGCCTTCGCCCCGGTGGGCACATAGACGCCCTCGGGCTCTCCGTCCCAGACATCGGTGGTGCGATTGCCCAGCCCGCCGACCTTGAACCCCTCGATTTCGACATCCACCGTGCCGGTGGCGGGCACGATGCAGGTTTCATATCCGGGCACGGCATATTCGAAGGCCTGCCCCTTCGTCAGCTTGACGATGTTGAAATAGTTCAACGGCACGCAACTGTCGTTCACATCGACGATGGGCTTGTTCTGGTTGTCGAAGGGGGCAATGTGCATGGGTCTTGTTCCTTATGCGTTGGGGCCGGGATGGCGGCCCAGGAAGGCGTTCAGTTCGGCCGGGTCGGGCATGGCGGGGGCGCAGCCGGGGCGCGATACGGTGATGGCCGCGCAGGCCGATCCGCGCAGCACAGCGGCGCGCAGGTCTTCGCCCGCGGCCAGCGCCGCCATCAGCCCGGCCATGAAGCTGTCGCCCGCGCCGGTGGGTTTCAGGGCGGTGACGGGATAGATGCCGGTGCGGATCTCCTCGCCGCCGGAAAGGGTGATCGCGCCCTTCTCGCCCATCTTGTAGATCACGATGCCTGCCGTGCTGGCGGCCAGATCGCGGGCCTTCTTCAGCCCCTTTTCGATGCCCCCGGCCATGAAACCGAATTCCTCGTCATTGCCGACGATCACGTCGGCCAGCGCGCCGGCGCGGCTCAGCACCTCTTCGGCCACTTGCGGCGAGGGCCAGGAATAGGGGCGGTAGTCGACATCGAAGATGATGGGCAGCCCCGCCTTTCGGGCCAGATCGAAGGCATGAAAGGCCGCGCCGCGCGAGGGTTCGGCGGCAAAGACCGTGCCCGCCGTGATCAGCGCGCCATAGGCGGTGTAATCCACCGCCTCGACATCGCCCCTGTCCATCTGGAAATCGGCGGCCCCGTTGCGGTAGATCACCGTCTGGTGATCCTCGACCCGGCTTTCATAGACGGCCAGCGAATTACGGTATTCCCCGCCCACGGGTTTCACATGGGTGGTATCGACGCCGTAGTGGTGCAACTGGTTCACGCAATAGCGCCCGATGGAATCGTCGCTGACCCGCGTGACGAGCGCCGCCTTGCCGCCGAACTTGCAGATTCCGGCGGCGATATTGGCCGAACTGCCCCCGAGGCCCGCCTTGAAGGTCACGCCATCCTCGGTGCGGGTGCCGGGGGGATCGGGGAAGAAATCCATCCCCGCCCGCCCGATCACCAGGAAATTGTTCTGCCGGATTCCGTCAAGCACCGTCATACCCGGCCCGCCGCGTTTTCGGGGCGCGCGGAATCCAGCACCTCGGGATAGCGGTAATCGAAGCCCATGAGCTGTCGCAATTCCGGGCTGGCCGCGTCGAGGAATTCATCGGGCAGCGCGCCGCGCATGTCCTCAAGCGGTTTCACCCACTTCGGCAGATAGTTGATGAGAACGGCCGAGCGGTCATGATCCGACCGGTTGGGCATGGCGCAATGCCAGGCCACGCCAAAGAACAGCGCCACATCACCAGGTTCGCCCAGCATCCGCTGCGCCTGCCCGTGAAAATCGTCGTCCTCGGTGGGATAGCGCAGTTCCTTTTGCGAACCCGGCACATAGGCCGTCGCGCCGCTTTCCTCGGTAAAGGGATCAAGGATCACCGACACCTGCGCGTTCATCGGAAAGCTGGCATTCAGGCCGATGGGGTGCGTGTCGGGCTTGTGGAAATCCCAGTATGGGTAATCGACGTGCGGCTCTTGCCCCGGGCCACCGGGCAGGATGCGGTTGGCCGCGATACTGCCCATGATGAACTCGGTCCCGAGGAACCGGCGCAGGATCGCCATGATCGTGGGCTGGGTGGCCATCTGGGCAAAGACATCGCCCTTGGCCAACAGGTTCCAGACCCGGCGTTGCAGGTTCAGCTTGCCCTCTTCGCGGGCGGCGCCCTGGAAATGGGTCACCTTCTCGGCCTCGCGCTCGGAATGCTCCATGATGATCGCGCGGGCCTCGGCGATCTGATCGGGGGTGAACAGCCCGGAAATCAGGACGGCACCGTCGCCATGCAGCAATTCGTCGACGATGATCGCGGGATCGGCTGTTTCAGCGGTAAACCGTTTCATTCAGATGCCCTTTCGCTGGCGCACCCGGGCGCTTTCGGATTCCTTGTGCGCCTCGGTCACGCTGTCGTGGTCCGAGACATGGGGCGTGCCCACCTCCCACCAGGCATGGCCGCCCGTGGTCCACCCCTCGTAGGGGTCCACCTGCATGACGATCACGCTTGTCTTGTCGGCCGCCTTGGCCCGTTTGAACGCCTCGGCCAGTTCGGCGGGGTTGGCCACCGTTTCCGCATCGGCCCCCATGGCGCGGGCGTGGGATTCGAAATCCACGGCAAAGGGGTTGATGGCGGTGGGCGTGTCGGCGATCAGGTTGTTGAAACTGTCCTGGCCGGTGTTGTTCTGCAGCTTGTTGATGACGGCGAACCCACCGTTGTCCAGAACGAGGACGATCAGCTTCTTGCCGGTCAGAACCGAAGAATAGATGTCGGAATTCATCAACAGATAGCTGCCGTCGCCACAGAAGACGATGGTATCCTGCTCCGGCTCGCCCTCGGACTGCGCGATCCGCGCGCCCCAGCCCCCGGCGATCTCGTATCCCATGCAGGAAAACCCGAACTCCACGTCCACGGTGCCGGTCTTCAGGGTGCGCCAGTTGGCCGTCACCTCGGCGGGCAAGCCCCCGGCGGCCGCCACGATCCGGTCGGCCGGATCACACAGCCCGTTCACCACGCCGATCGCCTGGGCATAGGAATTGGGCCGGTTGCCCGGGCGCACGTTGTCGGCAACGTAATCGTCCCACCTGGCGCGTTCGGCCTGCGCGGCCTTCCGCCAGCCTTCGGGCGCGCGGTATTCGCCAATGGCGGCGTCCAGCGCCGTCAACCCCAGCTTCGCATCCCCCACCACGGGCAGCGACATGTGTTTGCCCGCGTCATGGCGGGCGGCGTTCAGCGAGATGAAGCGCGCATCATGGGCAAAGGCCGTCCACGAACCGGTGGTGAAATCCTGCAACCGGCTGCCCACCGACAGGATCACATCGGCTCGCTCGGCCAGCCAGTTGGCGCAATCCGATCCGGTCACACCGACAGGGCCAAGGTTCAGCGGATGATCGTTCACCAGGTTGGCGCGCCCGGCGATGGTTTCGATCACCGGAATGCCGCGGGATTCGGCAAAAGCGGTCAGCTCGGCCACCGCGCGCGAATACTGCACGCCGCCACCAGCGATGATCGCGGGGCGCGCAGCGCCCGAGAGAAGAGCGGCCGCTTCCGCCACCTCTTCCGCATCAGGCGCCTGACGGCGAATGCGATGTACCTTATCGGCGAAGAAGGCGACGGGATAATCCCATGTCCACCCCTGCACATCCTGGGGCAGCGCCAGGAAGGCCGGCCCGCAATCGGCGGGGTCCAGCATGGTCGCCACTGCGGCGGGCAACGTCTGCACCACCTGCGCCGGATGGGTGATCCGGTCCCAGTACCGCGATACCGCCTTGAACCCGTCGTTCAGGCCCAGCGCCGGATTGCCGAAATGTTCAAGCTGTTGCAGCACCGGGTCGGGCAGCCGCGTGAGGAACGTATCGCCGCACAACAGCAGCACCGGCAACCGGTTGGCATGAGCCAGCGCCGCCGCGGTCATCAGGTTGGCGGTGCCCGGCCCGGCGCTGGCGGTGCAGAACATGAACCTCTGGCGCAGGTGGTACTTGGCATAGGCCGCGGCGGCGAACCCCATCCCCTGTTCATTCTGACCCCGATAAAGCGGCAGCACGTCGCGGTGATCGTACAGCGCCTCGCCCAGACAGGTGACATTGCCGTGCCCGAAGATGCCAAAGCCGCCGCCGCAAAGCCGGGTCTTCTCCCCGTCGATCTCGATGTATTGGGCGGCCAGGTAACGCACGATGGCCTGCGCCACGGTCAGGGTGACGGTTTCGGGTTGGTCGCTCACTTCATTCTCCCTGTGTCGCTTTGCAGATTGGCCATTGACCCGGCGGTCCAGTCAAGGATACGCCTTTTGCAACCGGTTGCAATCGGTTTCTGGAATCGAAGGGGGCCACATGGCACAGATCGGGATCGGGGTGATCGGCGGCGGCTATATGGGCAAGGCCCACGCCATCGCCCACAGCGCGGTCGGCGCGATCTTTCAGACCGCATTGCGCCCGCGCCTCGTGTCGATCGCAGGGTCGACACCGGAAAGCGGCGCGCGCCATGCCCGGGCCTTCGGCTTTGAAAAGGGCGCCGAAAACTGGCGCGCCGTGGTGGACGACCCCGAGGTCGGCGCCGTGGTCATCGCCGCGCCGCAGTCCACCCACCGCGCGATTGCCGAGGCTGCGCTTGCCCTTGGCAAACCGGTGTTCTGCGAAAAGCCGCTGGGCGCCGCGCTGGAGGACAGCCGCGCCATGGTGGCAGCGGCCGAACAGGCCAGCGTCGTGAACATGAGCGGTTTCAACTACATCCGGACCCCCGCCTCGCAATTCGCCCGTCAGCTTCTGGCCGAGGGTGCCATCGGCACGCCCACCTTCTTTCGCGGCGAACATACCGAGGACTTCCTGGCCGATCCCACCGCCCCCGCCACATGGCGCAGCCGTGGGCGGGCCAATGGCTGCATGGGTGATCTGTCGCCCCACATGATCAACGCCGCCCGCGCGCTGATGGGGCCGATTGCCGCGCTGTCGGCCCAGATCGAAACGGTGCATCCCGAACGCTGCGGCGTCGCGGTCGACAACGACGATCAGGGGCAGATGATGGTGCGCTTCGACAGTGGCGTCACGGGTCACCTGATGTTCAGCCGCGTGGCGACAGGGCGCAAGATGGGATATGCCTATGAAATCCACGGCACGGCGGGCGCGATCCGCTTCGATGGTGAGGATCAGAACGCCCTCTGGCTCTATGAAATGTCCGGGCCGCATGAGACGCGCGGCTTTCGCAAGATCCTGACCGGCCCCGACCACCCCGATTACCTGCCCTTCTGCCAGGGGCCGGGCCATGGCACCGGCTACCTCGACCAGATCATCATCGAGGCGAAGGATTTTCTTGAGGCGATCCACGCGGGCCATTCGAAATGGCCGGATTTCCGCGAGGGCATGGAAGTGAACCGGGTGGTCGAGGCCGCCTTTGCAAGCAATGACACAGGCACCTGGGTAAAGGTCGCCGATTTCTGAAAGGACACCCCAATGATCACCATCGGCAACGCCCCCTGTTCCTGGGGGGTCGAATTTGCGAACGATCCGCGCAACCCCGACTGGCGCCGCGTGCTGGCCGAAAACGCCACCGCCGGATACACCGGGATCGAACTTGGCCCCGTCGGCTTCATGCCCGAAGACCCGGCCCTGCTGGCCGAAGCACTGGCCGAACACGGCCAGACCCTGATCGGCGGCGTGGTGTTCCGCGCCTTTCACGACCCGGCCCAGTGGGACGATGTGATGGACGGCGCGCAACGCACCTGCCGCGCACTCACGGCCCACGGCGCCAAACACCTCGTGCTGATCGATTCCATCTCGCCCCGCCGCGCCCCCACGGCCGGACGCGCGGACAAGGCCGAACAGATGGACAAGGCCGAATGGACCGCCTTCCGCGACCGGATCGCCACCGTGGCGAAACTGGGCGCCGAGGAATACGGGTTGACCGTGGGCATCCACGCCCATGCGGCCGGCTTCATCGACTTTGAACCCGAACTTGAACGCCTGCTGGACGACGTGGACGAGGCGCACCTCAAGATCTGCTTCGACACCGGGCACCATTCCTATGCCGGCTATGATCCGGTCGCCTTCATGAAGCGGCACATGGGCCGGATCAGCTACATGCATTTCAAGGATATCGACCCGGCAGTAAAGGCCCGGGCGGTCGAGAACCGCACCGGGTTCTACGATGCCTGCGGCCAGGGGATCTTCTGCAACCTCGGTCAGGGCGACGTGGATTTTCCCGCCGTGCGGCAGGTGCTTCTGGACGCCGGATTCGATGGCTGGTGCACCGTCGAACAGGATTGCGACCCCGAGGGCGCGACCGTGCCGTTGAACGACGCGAAGGCGAACCGCGAATACCTGCAATCCATCGGGTTCTGAGGGCATCATGGCAAAACTGAACTGGGGCATGATCGGCGGCGGCAAGGGCAGCCAGATCGGACCGGCACACCGGCTGGGCGCCGGGCTGGACGGGGCGTTCTCCATGGTGGCGGGCGCGCTGGACCATGACCCGCAGGCGGGCCGCGCCTTTGCGGGCGACCTGGGCATCGCGCCCGACCGCGCCTATGGCGATTGGCGCGAGATGCTGGCGGGCGAAAAGGGGCGCGCGGATCGCTGCGATCTTGTCACCGTGGCGACCCCCAACGCCACGCATTTCGAGATCACCAAGGCCTTTCTGGAAGGCGGGTTCCATGTGCTCTGCGAAAAGCCGATGACGATGACCGTCGAGGAAGGCGAGGAGATCGTGAAGATCGCCCGCACCACCGGCCGCATCTGCGCGGTGAACTATGGCTACAGCGGCTATTCCCTGGTCCGGCACATGCGGGCCATGGTGGCGCGCGGCGATCTGGGCGCGGTGCGGGTGGTGGTGGCGGAATTTTCCCACGGCCACCACGCCGACGCCGCCCAGGCCGACAATCCGCGCGTGCGCTGGCGCTATGACCCGGCCCAGATGGGCGCATCGGCGCAGTTCGCCGATTGTGGCATCCACGCCCTGCACATGGCCAGCTTCGTGACGGGGCAAGAGGTGGAGCGGCTGAGCGCCGATTTCGCCTCGACCATCCCCTCGCGCCAGTTGGAAGACGACGCGATGGTCAATTTCCGCATGTCGGGTGGTGCTGTCGGGCGGCTCTGGACCAGTGCCGTCGCCGTCGGGCGGATGCATGGGTTGACGATCCAGGTTTTCGGCGAATTGGGCGGGTTGCGCTGGTCGCAGGAACAGCCCAACCAGCTTTACTGGACGCCCACCGGGGGCCGGGTGCAGGTGATCGAGCGCGGCGAGGCGGGCCTGTCGCCCGAGGCCGACCGCACCAGCCGTGTCACCATCGGCCATGCCGAGGGGATGCCGCTGGCCTTCGCCAATATCTATGCCGACCTGGCCGAGGCGATCCGCGCCGAAAAGGGCGGGCGCCCCATGGACGCGGCGGCCGATCTTTACCCCCGCGCCGAGGATGGGTTGCGCAGCATGGCGGCAGTGCACACGGCCGTCGCCTCGGCCCGCGAGGGCGGCGTCTGGATGGACGCGCGCCCCCCGATGCTGCGCTGAACCGGCAAGACCTGCGCCGGGGGCTTCTGTCGGAGCCTCCGGCGGGGATAATTGAAGACCAAAGATGGGGGCGGCGGCGCGGATCTCAGCCGTTCACGCGGATGCGGGCGTTTTCGGGGTCATGCGGGCTGTCTTCGGTGACGGTGGCCTTCCACAATTCGCGCTGCATCCGCACCTTCAGTTCGGTGCCCGGTTCGGCCAGGTCGGGGCGGACATAGCCCATGCCGATGCTCTTGCCGAAAGCCACGGAATATCCCCCCGATGTCAGGCGCCCCACCCTTTCATCGCCGTGATAGAGCGCCTCGCGCCCCCATGGGGCGGCGTCGTCGGAGCCGTCAATCAGCAGAGTCACGCATTTCGAGCGGACGCCGGTATCAAGCATGGCCTGCTTGCCGTGAAAGTCCTTTTCCAGATCGACGAAGCGGTCCAACCCGGCCTCAAGCGGGGTGGCATCGCGGCCCAACTCGTTTCCGAAGGCGCGGTACGACTTTTCCTGGCGCAGCCAGTTCTGCGCCCGCGCCCCCACCAGTTTCAACCCGTGGGGTTCGCCCGCCTCCATCAGCCGGTCGAAGAGATGGTTCTGCATCTCCATCGGATGATGCAACTCCCACCCCAGTTCGCCGGTATAGGCGACGCGGATGGCGAGGGTGGGCACCATGCCCAATTCGATGTCGCGCGCCGACAGCCAGGGAAAGGCCTTGTTCGACAGCGCAATCTCGGGGTTGGGATCGCGGATCAGCGCCCCCAGCACATCGCGCGACCGTGGCCCGGCCAGCGCGAAGACGCCCCATTGCCCGGTCACGTCATGCACATGAACGCTGGCGCCGCCGCGGGCCATGAAATCTTGGGCCGACTTTTGCAGGAAATCGGCGTCATAGGCCTGCCAGGCCCCGGCCGAGATCAGGTAATAGCCATCCTCGCGGCGGCGCACGATGGTGTATTCGGTGCGCGTGGTGCCTGCCCCGGTCAGCGCATAGGTCAGGTTGATGCGCCCGACGCGGGGCAGCTTGTTGGTGGTGAACCCGTCAAGAAAGGCGGTCGCACCCGGGCCCGACACCCAATGCTTGGTGAAGGCCGAGGCATCGATCATCCCGACGCCCTCGCGGATCGCCCGTGCCTCGTCCACCGCGTATTGCCACCAGCCGCCGCGCCGGAAACTGCGGCTGTCGTGATCGTTGTGGTCGATGGTGGCGAAGTAATTGGGCCGCTCCCATCCGTTGACCTGGCCGAACTGCGCGCCGCGCGCCTTCATGCGGTCGTAACAGGGGGCGGTCTTCAGCGGGCGGGCGGCGGGGCGTTCCTCATCCGGGTGGTGCAGGATGTAGACATGCTCATAGGCCTCTTCGTTCTTCTTCATGGCGTATTCGGTGGTCATCCACGATCCGAAGCGTTTCGGATCAAGCGATGCCATGTCGATTTCGGCTTCGCCCTCGACCATCAGGTCGGCCAGGTACTTGCCCGCCCCACCCGCGGCGGTGATACCAAAGGAGAACCCCTCGGCCAGCCACATGTTGCGCAGGCCCGGCGCGGGGCCGATCAGCGGGTTGCCGTCGGGGGTATAACAGATCGGGCCGTTGAAATCGTCCTTGAGCCCGCAGTTCTCACAACTGGGGATGCGGTGGATCATCGCCATGTACTGTTCCTCGATCCGTTCGAGATCAAGCTGGAACAGGTCGGCGCGGAAACTGTCGGGCACGCCGTATTCAAACCGGGCGGGCGCGTCTTTCTCATACACACCCAGAATCCAGCCGCCGCGTTCCTCGCGCACATAGCTTTGCGCGTCGGCGTCGCGGATCACCGGGTGTTCGGGGTGGGTCTTGCGGAATTCCACCAGGGCGGGGTCCGGCTCCATCACGATGAACTGGTGTTCCACGGGAATCGCCGGGATCTTCAGCCCCAGTAGGCGCGCCGTGCGCTGCGCGTGGTTGCCGGTGGCGGTGACGACATGTTCGGCATGGATCACCACCTGTTCGTCCGAGGCCACCAGATTGCCGCCCTTTTCCACCATCTTCGTGCAGGTGACATCCCAGTGATCGCCGGCCCAGTGATAGCCATCCACCTGCCACTTGCGTTCGATGCTGACACCGCGCTGGCGGGCGCCCTTGGCCATGGCCATGGTCACGTCGGCGGGGTTTATGTAGCCGTCGGTGGGGTGATAGATCGCGCCTTCCAGGTCATCGGTGCGGATCAGCGGCCAGCGGTCCTTGATCTGGGCGGGGGTCATCCATTCGAAAGGCACGCCGCAGGTTTCGGCCGTGGCCGCATAAAGCATGTATTCGTCCATCCGCGCGCTGCTTTGCGCCATGCGCAGGTTGCCGACGACCGAGAACCCGGCGTTCAGGCCGGTTTCTTCCTCAAGCGTCTTGTAGAACCTGATCGAATAGTCGTGGATGTGGGTCGTGGCATAGGACATGTTGAAATAGGGCAGAAGGCCCGCCGCGTGCCACGTCGACCCCGAGGTCAGTTCGTCCCGCTCCAGCAGCATCACGTCGGACCAGCCTGCCCTGGCCAGGTGGTAGGCGATCGAGGTGCCGACGGCGCCGCCGCCGACGACCAGAGCTTTGACGTGGGTTTTCATCTGCCGATTCCTTGCTGAAGCGATTGCCGCCACTGTGCCCATTGTCGGGCCAGACGGACCACGGGTGCCGACGCAGTTTCAGCCGAAACCGACGCGCGGTGTCAAATCCGCCCACCAGACGCGAAAAGGGCCGCGCCATGGCTGGCGCGGCCCTTGAAAAATCACTCGTTAAACCATCACGCGGCGTTCTGGAAATTGATCACCACGTGTTCGCCCACGTCGGGTTTCTTGTCTTCCGACATGTTGGCCCGGGCCACTTCAAGCCCGAAGACCAGAGGGTTGCCTGTCGAGGTCCAAAGCGCGGCCTCGTGCAGGGGCATCTGCAAGAGGCAGATGTCCGGATCATCGCGCCCCTTGTCGAACCAGGAGGCGGCAACCACCGACCATATCTCGTCCAGCTTGGAGGCGTCTTCGCTCTGGCTCAGCGGGCCCGACATGCAGGCCCATGTGCGTTGATCGGACCCGGTGACGGTGAAATGGGCGGTCGCGCCCATTCCCGTTGCCCTTACCAGATCGGTCTTCAGCGAGGTGATGAACCACAGCGTTGCCGTGTCGCTGTCGAAGTGGTGGGTCATGGGCTGCATGTGCTGCCCTGACCCTTCCACCCCCAGCATGCCCGCCTGAACGTCATTCAAGGTGTCGAACAACGCCTTGCGTGCATCGGTTTGGGACATGCCGCTCATGGCTCAGTTCTCGTTCAGGAACTTGTCCACTTCCTCGCGGGCCTGTTCCTTGGTCTTGCCATAGCGTTCCTGGATGCGGCCTTCCAGCTGCTCGCGGTTGCCCTCGGCCTTGTCCAGGTCATCGTCGGTCAGGTCGCCCCACTTCTCCTGAACCTTGCCCTTGAATTGCTTCCAGTTGCCTTCGATTTGATCCCAGTTCATGTACTTCGTCCTTTCGGTGTTGCGAATTGCTTACTCAATGCCCGCAACGCGCCGAAGTTCCATGACCCGCGAAAAATCGATGGTTTACCAATGCCCTTCCAAGGGCTGTCACAGCATGGAGGGCACCACCTGGTCAGGTGGGCGATGACCGTCGGCGAAGGTCTTGATGTTGATGATCACCTTCTCGCCCATCTCGATCCGCCCCTCCAGCGTGGCACTGCCCATGTGCGGCAGCAGCACGACATTGGGAAGCTCGCGCAGGCGGGGGTTGATCTCGTGACCGCGCTCGAACACGTCCAGACCGGCGCCCGCGATTTCGCCCGCGCGCAGGCCACGGGTCAGGGCGTTCTCGTCGATCACCTCGCCGCGCGAAGTGTTGACGATCACCGCGCTGGGTTTCATCAGCTTCAGCCGCCGGGCGTTCATCAGGTGGAAGGTGCTGGGCGTGTGCGGGCAGTTGACGCTGACGATGTCCATGCGGCTGACCATCTGGTCCAGGCTTTCCCAATAGGTGGCGTCCAGCGCCTGTTCGGTTTCCGGGCGCAGGCGCTTGCGGTTGTGGTAATGCACCTGCATCCCGAAGGCCGCCGCGCGCCGTGCCACCGC
The DNA here is from genome assembly GCF_020529025.1 of Oceaniglobus trochenteri. Taxonomy (GTDB): domain Bacteria; phylum Pseudomonadota; class Alphaproteobacteria; order Rhodobacterales; family Rhodobacteraceae; genus Oceaniglobus; species Oceaniglobus trochenteri. Next base: position 1,280 of record NZ_JACNMM010000020.1, on the reverse strand, counting down.
CTGCCCGATCCGCCCCATCCCGAGGATCCCCAGCCGCCGCCCGCCGACCCGCCCGCCCAGGAACGCGGTGGGCGCCCAGCCGGTCCAGTTGCCCGACTGCATGGCGGCCAGCCCCTCGGGGATGCGCCGGGTGACGGCGAGAATCAGCGCCATCGTCATGTCGGCGGTATCGTCGGTGACCACGCCGGGTGTGTTGGAGACCAGAATGCCCCGCTGGCGCGCCGTCGCCACGTCCAGCCGATCCACCCCCGCGCCGTAATGGGCGATCAGTTTCAGCCGCTCGCCCGCCTGGGCCAGCAGCGGGGCGTCGATCTGATCGGTCACCGTGGGCACCAGCACATCGGCATTGCGCACCGCCGCGACCAGTTCGTCGCGCGTCATCGGCGCGTCATCGGTGCGCAGGGTGACGTTGAACAGCTCGCTCATCCGGGTTTCCACCACCTCGGGCAACCGTCGCGTAACGACAACACTCAGACGCTGACCTGCCATTGCCTACTCCCTTGAACTTTTATTCCCGGATGGGTTGGGTCAAAGTGACAAGGAACGGGGCGCGGCACAAGAGCGGCCGACAGACCCCGGCGCCGAAACATCGGCATCATGGGCAGCGATCGAGAAACCACAAAGTGGTGCAGGGCAAATGACAGGCAAAAATATCGGCTTCGGGGCGGTTCTGGCCGCCCTCATCGTTCTTTCGTCCGGAAGCGGCGCCGTTTCGGCCGCCGACAAGGTGGGTCCGGTGACCAACCTGCCGATCCCGCGCTTCGTGTCGATGAAGGCCACCGAGGGCAACGTGCGCCGCGGGCCGTCCCTCACCCACCGCATCGATTGGGTCTACAAGCGCAAGGACCTGCCGCTTGAGATCACCGCCGAATACGGACACTGGCGCCAGGTGCGCGACCATGACGGCGCCGGTGGCTGGGTGCATTACTCGCTTCTGTCCGGGGTGCGCACCGTGTTGATCGAGGGCGACCAGGTGAGACTTTTCGACCGCCCCGACCCGAATTCCGCGGTCGAGGCGATTGCCGAGAAGGGCGTCGTCGCACGGCTGGGCGAATGCATCCCCGACTGGTGCCGCATCCGCGCCGACGGCTACCGGGGCTGGGCCCGCAAGACCGCGCTTTGGGGTGTGGCCCCCGACGAACTGCGCGAATGACGGTAGTGGGTCAGTTTGAAATCAGAAAGTAAACCCTCGCGCGAGGCACCATTTGCACCGACCCGCGCGAGGCACTATCTTGGGTACATGACAAACAAGCCCAAAAGACCCCGTGACGCCAACCAGC
>NZ_JACNMM010000019.1 GCF_020529025.1 Oceaniglobus trochenteri | reverse complement strand
GGAGGAGATCTTCCAGAAGATCACCGCCCTGGCCGACGATGGCCGGGCGGTGATGCTGATCTCGTCGGACATGTCCGAACTGCTGGCCCTGAGCGACCGCATCCTCGTGTTCTGCGAGGGGCGGATCACCGCGGAACTGACCGGAGACGAAATGACCGAGGACAACGTGATGCGGGCCGCCGTGGCGGGCGCGCAGGAACATCTGGGCAGGGGAACAGCCGCATGAGCGATACCCGCAAGCAGGAAATCGGCCTCATGCTGAGCATCGTGCTGATCTTCGGCCTTGCCGCGCTGGTGGATGCGCGGGCGGCCACCCTGGATACCTTCATCATCTGGGGCTTTGCCATGCCGCTGGTGATGGTCGCGGCGATGGGGCAGATCCCGGTGCTTCTGTGCGGCCATGTGGATATTTCCATCGGCTCGCTGCTGGCGCTTTCGGCGATCCTGGTGGGGATGCTGTTTCGCGCCTGGCCCGAGATGCCCCTGGTCCTGGGGTTCCTGGCGGGCACCTGCATCGGCGCGCTTCTGGGGGTGATCAACGGCTTTCTGGTGACGCGGCTGCGGATCCATTCGATCATCGTGACGCTGGGCACGCTCAGCCTTTTCCGGGGGCTTACCTTCATCGTTTCGGACAGCCGCCAGATCGACCCCAACGACCTGCCCGGCGAACTGATCGCGCTCAGCCAGGTCGGCGGGCTGGGGGTGCCGCCGATCATGATCGTGGTGGCGGTCATCGTCGCCGCCATGTTCGTCCTGATCCACCGCAGCGGGATCGGCGGGCTGTTCTACGCGGTCGGGGCGAATGAATTCGCGGCCCGCATGCGCGGCATCGCGACCGACCGGATGGTGCTTCTGGCCTTCGTGCTGTCGGGGGCGCTGGTGGGGCTGACGGGCGTGCTTTTCGCGTCCCGCTTCGGCTATGTGAACCCGGCCGCCACCGGGTCGGGGTTCGAACTGCAGGTGATCTCTGCCGCGGTGGTGGGGGGTGTGTCGATCGCGGGCGGGCGGGGCAGCGTGATCGGCTGTGCGCTTGGCGTGATGCTGATCGCCGCGATCGAGGTCATCATGCCGAAGATCGGCATCTCGCGGGTCTGGCAGGACGTGGTCTTTGGCCTGATCGTCCTGGCGGCCTTGGGCATCGACCGGGCGATCCAGACGCGCGGCGGGCGCAAGACGCAGCAGGGAGACGCGGCATGAACGCTTCGGACGGCATCTTCACGCGGCTGATGCTGCGCAACGAGACCCTGACGATCCTGCTTGCGGTGATCGTGGCGGTGGTTGCCTCGGTCCTGTCGCCCGGTTTCGCCGATCCGCAGTTCCTGCTGTTCTCGGCGACCTTCTTTGCCGAATACGGGCTGGTGGCGCTGGTGATGACCATGCTCATCATCAGCGGCGAGATCGACCTGTCGGTGGCCTCGCAGATGGCGCTGAGCGCCTGCACCTTCGGAATCTGCATCGAGGGCGGGGTGCCCGTCGCCGTGGCAATCCCGCTGACGCTTTTGGCGGGGGCGGCGATGGGGGCCTTCAACGCGCTGGTCATCGTCCGCCTCGGCCTGCCGGCGCTGATCGTCACCATCGGCACGCTCACGCTCTACCGGGGCCTGGCGCAGGTGCTTCTGGGCGATCGCTCGGTCACGCAGTTTCCCGAGTGGTGGTACGGCATCGATTATGCGACGGTCCTTGGTCTTCCGGTCTCGCTCTGGGTCTATTTCGCCGGCCTGGCCCTGGCCGCGGCGGTGCTGCATTTCAGCCGGACGGGGCGCCGCATCTACCAGATCGGCGTCAACCGCTCGGCGGCCTCGAAGGTCGGCGTGCCGGCCGCGCGGGTCCGGGGCGGTCTTTACGTGGCGACAGGGCTGGTCTGCGCGATCGCGGGCCTGATGACCTCTTCGCGCCTTGGGGCGGTGCGCTATGATCTGGCCACGGGGGGCGAATTGCAGGTCGTCGTCATCGCCGTGCTGGGGGGGGCCGCGATCACCGGTGGCACCGGCTCGATCCTCGGCGCCTTCGCGGCCTTCTGGCTGCTTGTGCTGATCCAGACGGCGATGGTACTCGAGAACATCGGCGCCGAGATCCAGCTTTCGGTGGTGGGGGGCCTTCTAATCGCATCCCTGGCCATTCCCAAGCTGGTGCAGGCCGTGGCAAACCGCAGGGACCGGGCGCGGGCCGAAACCCAGCTTGACGCCGGCAGCAACAGGAAAGCCCAGTCATGAACCGGATCAGCGCGGAAGATCTTCTCGGGATCATGTCGCAACAGGAGGCGCGCAGCGTGCAGCGCGATCCGCGGCTCGGGCTTCATCGTCCGTCGCTGTCCGAAGAGATCGTCGAGCGCATCACCCACCTGATCGAGGTCGGAAACCTGCGCCCGGGCGACAGGCTGCCGGTCGAGACGAAGATGGCCGATGCCCTGGGGGTCAGCCGGCCGGTGCTGCGCGAGGCGCTCAAGATGCTTTCGGTGATGGGGCTGACGACCTCGCGGCGCGGCGGGGCCCATGTCGTTTCCGATCTCGATCCCGCGCGGCTGATCCGGCCGCTGCATTTCCTTGCGGCGACCGCCGATTTCGACCCCCAGGTCCATTTCCAGGCGCGGGCGGTGCTTGACGAACAGCTTATCAGGATCGCCTGCGACGTGGCCGACGACGCGGCAATCGCCCATATCCGCGATCTTGCCCACAAGGGATACGAGACGATCCACGACCCGATCGCCTTCCGCCTGCTGGATTTCCAGTTTCACGACGCGCTGAACGCCGCCGCGGGCAACGTTCTTCTGCAGCGGATGTCGCAGGCCCTCTATGAACTGGGGATGCACTGGCGGCGCAGGGCGACCCAGAAGCCCCGGAACGTCGAACGGTCGGTGCAGGAACATGTCGCCATGGCCGAGGCCCTGGCCGACCGCGACCCGGATCGCGCGGCCCGCGCCCAGGCGGTTCACATCGCAAGCATCAAGCGCACGACCATCGAGGAACAGCAGCAGACCGCCCGTGACGGCGGGGCGCAGGACCGGTGAAGCAACCCCGCCGCCCCGTCGGAGTCGGGCGGATGTTGCAATCCGGCGGCGATGATGGCAAGCTTTGCCATGTGCGCAACGCTCCAGGCAAGGATGCCCCATGGCCACGATGAACGTTTCCCTACCCGATCCGATGAAATCCTGGGTCGAACGGCAGAGCCTTGAAGGGCGCTATGCCAACAGCAGCGACTATGTGCGCGATCTCATCCGCCGTGACCAGGTCCGCGCCGAGGCCATCGCCCGGATGCAGTCATTGGTGGACGAGGGGCTGGCCAGCGGAACCGGAAAGCGGTCGATGGCAGAGATCCGGGCCGAGGCGCGGCGCCGCGCCGGCCCGGCATGACGGGGTGAGCGCCTGGCAGCTTTCCCGCAAGGCCGAGGAAGACCTGATCGACATCTGGCTGGAGGGGGCCGGCCGCTTCGGTATCCCACAGGCCGATCGCTATCAGGACGGGCTTTCGGCGGCCTTCGACCTTCTGGCGATGTTTCCCGAAATGGCGCGGGAACGGCGGGAACTGACCCCGCCGATCCGCGTGCATCCCGTCGGCGCGCACCTGATCCTGTATATCCTGCGCCCCGGTGACGGCATCCTGGTTGTCCGGGTCCGGCATCAGCGCGAAGACTGGGTGACGGGCCCGGAATGAACCGGGGGGCTTTCGGACCCTGGGTTCCGGGTTGGGCCAGGCCCTCTCACAGCCCCGCGGCTTTTGTCAGGTTGACGCGGAACCGGTCGCGGCGGCGCTGGTAGCGGCGGGTCATCTCGGCCGAGGCGTGGCCGAGGTGTTTCTGGATGTGGCCCTCGTCGATTTCCGCGGAACTGGCGAGGCCCGCGCGCAGGGAGTGGCCCGAGAACAGGGCAAGGCGCTCCTTCTCGGGCAGCTCTGCGCGAATACCCGCCTTCAGCACCGTCTTCTTGACAAGCCGCGCCACATGCCTGTCGTTCAGGCGCGTTTGCGATGCGCGTTCGCCATCGCGCGAAGTGGCGACAAAGACCGGGCCGAAATCGATCTTCGCGAAGTGCATCCACTGCGCGACGGCGTGAACGGGGCAGGTCTGCGCCTTCGACCCCCGGCCGATCTCGACCTCGCGCCAGCCGGTCTTGGCGTTGAGGGTAAGAAGGGCGCCCTGGTCGAAGATCTCGATCCAGCCGCCGGACTCCGGGGTGTCGTCCTTGTGAACATCGAGGCCGACAATCTCCGAGCGGCGCAATCCGCCGGCGTATCCCAGCAGCAGGATCGCGCGATCCCGCAGGCCGCGCAGATCGAAGGGCAGGCTGGCCACCATGGCCAGGATGTCCTCGGGTAGGATCGCTTCCTTCTGGACCGGCGGGCGCGCATGCCTGCGCTTGATCCCCGCCAGCACCGTCGCGATATGGCGGTTCCTGCGGTCGAGAGAAAAGCCGCTCTGTGCGTAGTTCCAGGCCAGGCCCGAAAGGCGGCGGTCGATGGTGGCAACGCAGAGGGCAGGGGCGGCGCCCGACGGTGCCGCCAGATCGGTGAGATAGAGGCCGATCATCTCGGGCGAGGGGGGCAGCGGATCGATGCCCTTCAGCCGGCACCAGCGGGCGAAATGGGCCCAGTCCGCGCCATAGGCCCTGTTGGTGTTCTGCGCCGTCGAGGCCCTGGCATAGGCGCGCGCCGTGTCGATTAGCCGATCAAGCGTGCCGGACCCTGCGACATGGGAGGGCAGGGCGATCGCCGCACCCTCAAGGAAGGCGCCGTCACCCAGCCGCGCCTGGCCCGCCTCCCCCCCGGTTGCAGGGCGCGCCGGCGGCGTATTTTCAGGGGATTTCTTCATTGATTTCAGGCTACCCTGCCAAGGTCCGATAATGCAAACTTATTGGACATATTCTGTCGCGGCAAGGTGGGGCGGTTTGCCTGCAATTCTCTGGCGTAAAGCGCCGGGCCGGGCTAGGCTTCGGGTATGGAACCTGCCCGCCACGATCCCACCGACACCCTTGGCGCGCTGCGTCGGAAACCCTTGTGGGTCACCCCGGCGCGGGCGGAAGGCCTTGAGGATGCGGCGTTTTTTTCCGGCGCCGCGCTGGCGCAGCTGCATCTTGCCCTGGCGCAGGACAGCCTGCCCCATTCATTGTTGCGCGCGCGGTTGGCCCTGCGCGCCGCCGAGGCCTGCGTGGCCTTCTCGGGGCGCCCCGAGCGGACAGGCGCGCTGCGCGACGCGCTGCACCTGCTGCGCCCCGGCGATCTGCCCGGCCCCGCCGGTGAAACCTACCTTGCCTGGCGGCGCGCTGTGGAACACCCGGTGTCGATCAGGGCCCTTTGCCGCGCCTTGCCGGCCCACGCGCCGGAGCAGATCGCCACCTGGCTGGATGCGGGGACAGGGGCGCCGATCCACCGCGCGGCAATGGTGCTGGAGAGGGTGCTGACAGAGGCCCCGCGTGCGGAGGTGGCGGCGCTTGCCCTGGCGGATGCCGCGCTGGCCCGGGCGCTTGGCTGGCGCCACGTCGTGCCGTTGCTCGCCGCCGGCATGAAACGCGCCGACCTGCGCAAGCGGGGCGCGGGCCTGCGCCTGGCCTTGCATCGCGCCGTTGCCGCCTCGGCGGCCCATGCCCTGGGGCTGGCCGGCGATCTTGCCCGGCGGGCGGCTCATCTGAACGCCGTGGCGCCGAAGCTGCGCGCCAGGGGCGCGGGCGCGGCGGTCGCGATCTTCCTGACCCGCGATGCCATAGCGCCTTCGGCCCTGCCCCTGCCGGACCGGGCCGCCCGCCGTCTCTGCGACCGTCTTGTCGAACTGGGCGCGCTGCGCGAACTGACCGGACGCGACAGTTTCCGGCTCTACGGGCTCTAGGGATGGCGGATCGTTCTGTCCCGGCGTTGGATCGCGAACTGGCCGACCTTCAGCCCGCGTTGCGCTGGCGGGAATGGATGCGGCGGATCGAGGCGGTGCTCTTTGCCTCGGCCGCGCCGGTGTCACGCGAAGACCTGGCGCGCGTGGTGGGGCAGGGCGCCCCGGTCGATCTGCTGCTTGGAGATCTTGCCGCCGACCTGGAAGGCCGGGCGTTCGAGCTTGCCCCCGTGGCGGGCGGCTGGATGTTGCGCACCCGCCCCGCCTATGCGCCGGCGATCCGGGCGGCGGCACATGTCGAGGATCAACTGCTGGATCTCGGCGAGTTCGACATCGCCGTGCTGGCCGCCATTGCCTGGCACCAGCCGATCACCCGCGACGGGTTGAAGGACATCTTCGGCAAGGAGATCAGCCGGGATCTGATCGGGCGGCTGCATGCGCGTGACCTGATCGCAACCGGGCCAAGATCGCCCCGCCGCGGGGCGCCCTACACCTTCGTGACGACGGACGCCTTCCTCGTCGCATTCGGCCTGGAAAGCCTCCAGGATCTGCCGGACCAAGAGCAGTTGCAGGACGCCGGCGTGGTGGGTTCGGCGTAGCGGCTTCAGGACAAACGCCCGGAGCAGGCCTGTATCGCGCGGTCATGGGGCTGAAACGCTGATATGGGTCGACAGGTATGACAGCACGCGCCTGCACGGCACCATTGGTGGCATCCCCTCGAACGAAGCAGAGGAAGCCTTCCAGGCAAGCTTGAAGGCTGCCGGAAAAGCCGCGCAATCATTGAACCCTCGGGCCAACCCCGGGGCGGTTCGGTCCGCGAAATCCTCGGTTCCCGGCAGATCAGCCTGATCGACCCCTTGCCCTGAAAATGCGCCCGCCGGCCTGACCGGCATCAACGCGGCGGGCGAGATCCTGCCGGTGCTGGTGTGGACGGGATTGACAGACAAACCGACCGGTTGGTATGTTGCGACTCAACCAGGAGGTCGGAATGGCAACGAAACAGATCAAGCGGTCGGCGCGGGACAAGTTGCTGGATGCGGCGCTCAAGATCATACGCGCCAAGGGCTATTCCGCGACCAGGGTCGAGGAAATCTGTGCCGAGGCCGGTGTGACCAAGGGGGCGTTCTTCCACCATTTCCGCAACAAGGAGGACTGGGGCGTCGCCGCGGCGCAACATTGGTCCGGGATGACCGGCGCGCTGTTCGAGGGAGCCCCCTATCACCGCCATGACGACCCCTTCGACCGGCTGATCGGATATGTCGAGTTTCGCAAGGCGATCATCGAGGGCGATGTGGAGGAGTTCACCTGTCTTGTCGGCACCATGACGCAGGAGATCTACGGCTCGCACCCCGAGCTTCGCGAGGCCTGCGCCGCCAGCATCTTCGGCCATGCCGCAACGCTGGTCCCGGATATCGAGGCGGCGATGGCGGCGCGTGGACTTGAACCGGGTTGGACAGCGGCCAGTCTTGCCGCCCACACCCAGGCGGTGCTGCAGGGCGCGTTCATTCTCGCCAAGGCGACGGGCGACCGCGACACCGCGCGCGACAGTGTCGACCACCTCAGGCGCTATATCGAACTGCTCTTCGCGGCCGACAGCAAGGCGGAGCCGACAGGATGACCTCGCGATCCCTTCCCACCATCACCGTCTTTCAACGCTCGCCCGATGGCGGGAGGGGCCTGGCGCGCGACATGCGGGTGCGTTGGGCGCTTGAGGAAGTCGGTCAGCCCTACGACCTGCGCCCCGTCTCGTTTGCCGCGATGAAGGCCCCCGCGCACAGGGCGCGGCACCCCTTCGGACAGATCCCGACCTATGAGGAAGGCGACGTCACGCTTTTTGAAACCGGGGCGATCGTGCTTCATATCGCAAGCCGCCACGACGGCCTGTTTCCCGCAAACGCCGATGGGCGCGCCCGTGCGGTCAACTGGATGTTTGCCGCCCTCAGCAGCATCGAACCGGTGATCGTCGAGCGGGAAATGGCCCGCCATCTTGAACGGGACGAACCCTGGTTCGAACGGCGCCAGCACCTTGTCGAGGATCGCATCCGCGCGCGGCTGGGCGACCTTTCGCGCCGGCTGGGCGATGCCGACTGGCTGGATGGCGGGTTCAGCGCCGGCGATCTGATGACGGCCGACGTTCTGCGCCGGCTGGTCGGATCGGGGCTTCTGGAAGAGCATCCCAACCTCGCCGCTTTCGTCGCGCGGGCCGAAGCGCGCCCTGCCTTCCGGCGGGCATTCGACGCGCAACGCGCCTTCTTCGGGGCCGCCGATGTCGGAACCTGACTGCACCACGTCAACAGCAAGGAAGATCACGGAAATGGAACCGACACTCTATCTTTTCTTCAAGGGCAACTGTCTTGAGGCGATGAGCCACTACGCCGAGGTTCTGGGCGGCAGGATCAACGGCGTGTTCCGCAACGGCGATGCCCCCGACCCGGAAAGCCGCATGCCCGGAGGCGACGACCTGGTCCTGAACCTGGCGATGTCGCTGGGCAATGCCACGGTCATGGCCTCGGACAATACCGAAGGGATGTATGACAGGCCGCAGGGGTTTCGCATTTCCATCGCCCCGACATCGCGCGCCGAGTTCGACCGCATTCACGACGCGCTGGCACAGGATGCCGAGAGCGTCGAGATGGCGCCCGGCGAAACATTCTGGGCCGAACGCTTTGCCATGTTCACGGACAGGTACGGCACGCCATGGATGCTGAGCTACGAGGGCAACAGGGCCGCCGGATGAAGGCCCGCTTCCGGAAAGGAGACAAACCATGTTTCGCGCTATCCTTCTGACCGCAACGCTTGCGGCAATGGGTCCGGCCCTGGCGGACGACGGGCCGACCGGTGATCGTGTCGCGGTCAACGGCATGCAGATGTATTACGAGGTCTCGGGCGCCGGCGATCCGCTGATCGTCCTGCATGGGGCCTATATGAACATCCCCTCGATGGGCGAGATCATCCCGATGCTGGCGCAAACCCACCGCGTCTATGCGCTGGAGTTCCAGGGCCACGGCCGCACGACCGATATCGACCGGCCGATCACCTATCCCGGTCTGGCAGACGACGTGGCGGCCTTCATGGACGCCGTCGGGATCGAAAAGGCAGATGTGTTCGGCTATTCGATGGGGGCGGCCGCCGCGCTTCGGCTGGCCATCGATTATCCCGGGAAGGTCGATCAGCTCGTCGCGGCCTCGGTTGCCTATGATTCCGAGGGCTGGCAGCCTGCCTTCCGGGCGTTCATCCCGCAGATGACGGTCGAGATGTTCCTGGATATGCCCTTTGCCGCAGAATACCGCGAGCTTGCCGCCGACCCCGAGGGTTTCCCGGCCCTTGTCGAAAAGCTGATCGCGCTGGAACACGAACCGATGGCCTGGGGCGAGGCGGTGGAGGCCCTGGAAACCCCGGTGCTTCTCATCACCGGCGACGCCGATGTCGCGACGCTTGAACACACGGTCTCGATGTTCCGCCTTCTGGGGGGCGGCGGCATGGGCGACATGGGCCAGCCCCTGCCAGCCTCCCGCCTGGCCGTGATGCCCGCGACATCCCACACCGCCGTCATCAGCCAGCCCGCCCTTCTGCATGGCTTCATCGAACCCTTCCTTCAGGGCGAAACGCCAAGCGGCTTCTTCGAATAGCGCCGGACCCTTCCACAAAGAGAGGAGAACCATGATGACCGATCTCGTCACCTGCCTGTGGTACGACCACGGCGAAGCCCGCAAGGCCGCCGAATTCTATGCCGCCACCTTTCCCGACAGCCATGTCGACCGCGTCAACACCGCCGCTTCCGATTTCCCGGGCGGCAAGGCAGGCGATGAACTCACCGTCGAGTTCACCGTGCTTGGCCGCCGGTTCGTCGGGCTGAACGGCGGCCCGACCTTCACGCCGAACGAGGCGGTCAGCTTCATGGTCGTCACGGATGACCAGGACGAAACCGACCGCTACTGGACGGCCATCGTCGGCAATGGCGGAGAGGAAAGCGCCTGTGGCTGGTGCAAGGACCGCTGGGGCCACTCCTGGCAGATCACGCCAAGGCTGTTGCTTGACCTCACAACCGGTTCCGACCGCGACAGGGCCACGCGCGCCTTCGAGGCGATGATGACCATGCGGAAGATCGACATCGCCGCACTGGAAGCGGCGACAAAAGGAGACTGACCCCATGCAACGGCACTACAGGGGCGGATGTCAGTGCGGGGCCGTGTCCTTCGATGTCGACCTGGACCTGGATCAGTCGGTCACCTGCAACTGCGCGCGCTGCCAGCCGCTTGGCGCCGTGCTGGCCTTTGCGCCACGCGGCAGGTTCGTCCTGCATTCGGGCGCCGAGAACCTGACCGAATACCGGTTCAACCAGCGCGAGATCGCGCATCTTTTCTGCAAGACCTGCGGCATCCAGAGCTTTTCCTACGGCCAGATGCCGGACGGAAGCGAAATGGCCGCGATCAATGTCAACACGCTGAAAGGTGTCGATCCCCGTGCCCTGTCCCCGACCCATGTCGACGGGGCGTCGATGTAGACGCCCCACCCCCCCTCGGGCGCGGGTGCGTGCCCGGGGGCCTTTCAGCGGTGATGGTCCCGCCCTTGCGACGGGTTTCTGCCCCTGCCCCGCCCGTCAGCCCACCAGGTTGTTCAGGTTCACGATCGGCAGCAGGATCGCCAGCACCAGCAGCATCACGATGCCCCCCATCACCAGAAGGACCAGGGGTTCCACCAGCGCGACGATGGCGGCGACCAGGCTGTCGATCTCGCGCCGCTGGTCGGTGGCGGCGCGCGCCAGGCTGGGGCCCAGCCGCCCGCTGGCCTCGCCGCTGGCCACCATGGCGATCATCATCGGCGGAAACACGGCAGCATCCTGAAGCGCGCGCGACAGGGCCTGGCCTTCGCGCACCCGTGTCGTGGCACCGGCGATGCGGGCGCGGATATGCAGGTTGCCCACCGTATCGCCCGCCGCCGCCAGGGCATCGGTCAGGGGCACGCCGCTGATGGTGAGGGTGGCCAGGGTGCCGGCGAACTGCGCCGCGTTCATCTTCAGGATCAGGCCGCGCAGCCCCGGCACCCGGGTCAGCCGCCGGTGCCAGGCCAGCCGCGCACCGGGCCGCGCCAGTGCCAGGCGCAGGGCGACGCCAAGTGCCACCACCCCGCCAAGGGCCACCAGCCCCCAGGACTGCACCGCACCGCTGACCGCGATCAGCGCCCGGGTCAGCCCCGGAAGATCGGCACCCCGCCCGGTGAAGACCCGCACGATATCGGGGACGACGAAGGTCAGAAGCGCCACGATCACCCCCAGCGACACCAGCGCCAGAAGCGCCGGGTAAAGCAGGGCAAGCTGCACCGTGTTGCGGTTCTTGGCGCGGTTTTCCACGTGATCGGCCAGGTGTTCCATCACCTCGCCCAGCCGCCCCGAGGTTTCGCCCGCCTGCACCGTGGCGCGGTAGTAATCGCCGAAGGTGCCGGGATAATCCTCCAGCGTCTGGCCCAGGGACCGGCCCTCGACCACCCCGGCGCGCAGGTTCAGCAAAAGCGCCTCGACCTTGGGTGTCGCCCCCTGTCGCGCCACGGTCTGAAGCGCGTCCTCGATCCGCACGCCGCCCCCCAGAAGCGTGGCCAGCTGCCGGGTGAGAAGCGCCAGCGCCCGCCCCGAGATCCCGCCGCGCAGCGGTTTGGCGGCGACGCCGGGGGTGGCTTTGGCCCGGGTCGGTTCGACCGAGATCGGCAGAAGCCCCTGGGCGCGCAGCGACTGGCGGGCGGCGGCGGCGCTGGGGGCGTCGATCACCCCCTTGCGGCTGCGCCCCTGCGCATCGGCGGCCCGCCAGGCAAAACCGGCCATGGATCAGGCCCCGCCCGTGGGGGGCGGTGGGGGCGCCTCTGCACCGTCATGGGCCAGGGTCGCGTCCTCGCGCACCACCCGGGCCACCTCTTCCACCGTGGTGATCCCGGCGACGATCTTGGCCACGCCATCGGCCAGGATGCCGGGGCTGGTGGTGCGGGCGATGCGGGTCAGCTCGGCCTCGCTGGCGCCGTCATGCACGGCGCGTTCCAGCGCCGAGGTGCCCTCGATCACCTCGTAGATCGCCTGCCGCCCCTGATAGCCGCTGCCATGGCAGGCGTCGCAGCCGACGGCGCGGAAGATCCCGGCGCCCTCGGCCAGCACCCCGTTCAGCAGCACCGACTGCGCCGCGCTGGCGCGGGCGGGCGCGCGGCAATCGGGGCAAAGCCGACGCACCAGCCGCTGCGCCACCAGCCCGCGCAGCATGGGCGCCAGCAGGAAGGGTTCGACCCCCATGTCGATCAGCCGTGAAATGGCGCCCACGGCGCTGTTGGTGTGCAGGGTCGACAGCACCAGATGCCCGGTCATTGCCGATTCCACCGCGATCTGGGCGGTTTCACGGTCGCGGATCTCGCCCACCATGATCACGTCGGGGTCTTGCCGCAGGATGGCGCGCAGGCCGCGCGCAAAGGTCAGTTCGGTCTTGGCCGAGACCTGCATCTGGCCGATGCCGTCCATGGAATATTCGATCGGGTCTTCCACCGTCATGATGTTGGTGGAGCGATCGTTCAGCCGGTCGAGCGCGGCATAAAGCGATGTCGTCTTGCCCGACCCGGTGGGCCCGGTGACCAGCATCAACCCGTCGGGCCGCGCCAGGATGCGTTCAAAGGCCGCGCGGTCGGTCTGCGACATGCCCAGGTGTTCGATCCCCAGCCGCGTCTGGCCCCGGTCCAGAAGGCGCAGCACCACCCGTTCGCCATACTGGCTGGGAATGGTGGACACCCGCACGTCAAGGTCATAGCCGCCGATGCGCAGTGACACGCGCCCGTCCTGGGGCAGGCGCTTTTCGGCGATGTCCAGCTTGCCCATCACCTTGATCCGGCTGATCAGAAGCGATGCCAGCGCGCGTTTCGGCTCGATCACCTCGCGCAATACCCCGTCACAGCGGAACCGCACCACAAGGCGGTTCTCCTCGGTCTCGATATGCACGTCGCTGGCCTTCTCGCGCACCGCCTCAAGCAGCAGGGCGTTGATCAGGCGCACCACGGGGGCATCGTCGCGCTGATCCAGAAGATCGTCGACCGAGGCGGCGTCATTGGCCAGGGCGGTCAGGTCGCTGCCGGCCTCGGCGGCCTCCTGCGCAGCGGCGCTGGCGCTGTCGCGGTAGATGCGGTTCAACTCGGATTCAAAGGCTGCGGGATCGACCGGTTCGAAGCGGGCCAGGGCACCGGCCAGGCGCTGTGCCTCGATCAGGGCGGCAAGCGGCGCATCGGCGCGGTGCCGGCAGAGCGGCGCGCCATCCTCTCCGTCCACCAGCAGCACGCCCTGTTCGCGGGCAAAGCCATAGGTCAGGCGGGCCGTCGCGGGGGCCGCGCGATGTTCCTGCCCGGCCGCGTCATCGGGGTGGGTCATCACAGTTCCTCCAGCGCGATGCGCGCCGACACCACGCCCGGGGCGGCGCGCCGGTCGATCTCGATGCCGCTCACGCCCAGGTTCTCGGCCTCTTCCAGGGTGGTCAGCCAGCCGATCAGCGCCTCGAAGGGCACCTCGCCCAGGGTCACGTTCAGCAGGTCGCCCTCGGGTTCGATCCGGCTGAGCCGCAGCCCCGCCGCCTGGGCGGTGCGGGTGATGCGGGTGGCGGGCGGATCGCGCGGCACGGGGGCGGTGGTGGTGGCAGCGGCGGGCAGGTCGGCGGCGCGGGCCGCGGCCTGCACCTGCATGTAGGCGGCGATTTCGGCGCGGGTTTCGGCCAGGTCGGCGCGCAGGGGTCTCCATGCGAACTGATAGGCCAGCGCGGCGATCAGAACCGCGCCACCGCCGATCACCATGACCCGTTCGCGCGGGGTGAGAGAGGCCAGAACCCTCATCCCCGCCCCCCGCCGCTGATGCGGAACTCGGCCTGGGCGGCGCCCTCGGTTGCGGTGGCGGCGCCGCTCTGCACGTCGAACCCGGCCCCGCTCAGCGCCTGTTCCAGGGCCTGGAGCGCGGCCAGGTCCGCCGCCTCGATCAGCAGCGAAAGCTGCGCGGTGGTGCCATCGAACCCCATCCGCCTGAGCGCGGTCTGCCCGCCCTGTTCCAGCATCACCTCGCTGACCTGCGCCAGCAGGGGCAGGAAGGCGCTGCGCCGCTGTACCGGGGCGGCAGGGGCCAGCCGCGCCAGCAGCGGCGCGGGGTCGGGGGTGACGGTGATGCCCGGCAGCAGCGGGGCGATGGCGGCCTGGGCGGCGGCGCGTTCGCTGGCGGCGATGCGCCCCAGGGCGATGCGGTCGGCCGTCATCAGCCCCAGGTGCGCCAGCGCGGCCAGGCCCGCCGCCCAGCCCAGGGTGACGGCGGCCCGCGTCCAGCCGCCCCCGCCCCGCGCAAAGGCCCCCTGCGCCAGGTCGAAGCCCAGGTCGGCGGGGGCCACGCCGGGCGGATCGCCCGACAGGTCGGTGCAGGGCAGATCGCCAGGCAGGGGCGCCGCCAGCCGGGTCAGGGCCGGGCGCCCGGCCCGCGCCCAGATCAGGGGCAGCATGGCGGCCGACACCGCAAAGCCGGTGCCATCCGACACCCGCACCACGCAGCGTTCGCCCATGCCCCAGACGGCCCAGGCCGCGGCACCGGTTCCGGCGTCCAGGGGCGGGGCCGGCACGCCCAGGGTTTCGGCCAGAACAGGCCCCTGCCCGGCCTCGGGCGCCATGGCCCCGGCCATGACATCGCGCGCCAGCACCGCCGCCAGCACCCGCCGGGGCGCATCCGGCACCACCGCCGAGGGGCCCAGGGCCACGTGCACACGTTCAAGCGGGGCGGCGATCCGGTCTTCCAGGGCAAAGGGCAGCGCGGCCAGCCGCTGGCGGGTGCCGCGCACCGGCAGATCGGCGGTGAGCAGCGCGACATGCTCGGCGCGAATCACCTGGGGCGGGGGGATGCGGCGGGCCGAACAGGCCTGTTCCAGGCGCCGGATCAGGGCGGTTTCGGCACTGTTTTCGGCAGGCTCGGGCAAGGCGTCCGGCACCGCCGGGGCGGGGTGCGGATCGCGCCGCTTGGGCACGTTCAAACCTTGCAATGTGGTGCGTTTCACCGGAAATTCGCCTGTCCTGTCTCCCGTGCAGCCTATATGCTGAAGAAGATACGGGATAGACAGGTAAAAGGTTTCATGACCGACAGACCGACTGAGCACTCCGTCCTTGCAGGCCCGCGCCGCGCGGCGCGCCCGGCCCGCGCCCGGCGCCACCCCGAAGCGGGCGTGACCCTGATCGAGATGATGGTGGTTCTGGTGATCATCGCGGTGGTGGCGGCGCTGATCGTGCCCAACGTCATCGGCCGCCCGGACGAGGCGCGCGTCACCGTGGCGCGCACCGATATCCGCACCATCGCCAGCGCGCTTGAACTCTACCGGCTGGACAACCGCGCCTATCCCACCACCACCCAGGGGCTCGAGGCGCTGGCCCGCAAGCCGGTCAGCCCGCCGGTGCCGGAAAACTGGGTTGCCGGGGGGTATCTGCAACAGGTGCCGGTCGATCCCTGGGGCAACCCCTATGGCTATCGCGCACCGGGGACGGATGCGCCTTTCGACCTGCTGTCGCTGGGCGCCGACGGACAGCCCGGCGGCGAGGGTGCCGCGGCCGACATCCTGCACGGGGCGCAGGTTGCCGCGCAATAGCCCCCCCTGCCCGGCGCGGGGCCGGTCCGCGCCATGCCCGCGCCGCGACCGCGAGGCGGGTGTCACGCTGGTCGAGATCCTGGTGGTGCTGGCGATCATCGGCGTGATGGCCGGCGCGCTGAGCCTGTCGGTCGGCCGCCTCGCCGGGGGTGGAGATCCGCGCGAACAGGCCGAACGCCTGGTCGCCCGGCTGGAGCGCGCGGGCGAACTGGCCCAGCTTACCGGCACCCCGGCGGCGCTGATCTGGGATGACGGGGGATACCGGTTCCTGTCCTACGCCGAGGCCGGATGGCAGCCCCACGCCACCCCCCAACTGGGGCAGCGCAGCACCCTGCCCAGGGGCATGCACCTAGCCGAGGCCGACCCCGAGCGGCGCGAGGGGCGCCAGCACATCCTGCGCCCCGACGCCACCCTCGCCCCGGGCGAAGACCCCCTGGCCCTGGTGCTCTGGACGGGTGACGAGGCCACCCAGTGGGTGATCGAACAGAACGGCGCCCGGGCCACCAGCCGGGCGATGCAACAGGTGGCCCGGTGAACCCGCGCCCGCACCCCGCCCCCCGGGCCGGCGAGGCCGGATTCACCCTGATCGAGGCGCTGGTGGCCATGGCGATCCTGGCGGCCTCGGCCGTGGCGCTGCTGGGGGCGGTGGAAACCCATGTCGGGCGCATCGGCGACCTGGAACGCCGCACCGCCGCCCGCTGGGCCGGGGAATGGTACATGGCCGCCCTGCGCGCCGGGCTGCCCACCCCCGAAACGCGGATCGACATGCTGGGCCAGGCCTGGACCATCGACGCGATCCGCCGCCCCACGAACGACCCCGACCTGACCGAGATCGCCCTGGCCATCGCCCCCGCCGAAACCCCCACCGCCCCCCTGGTGCGCATGGGCGGTTTCCTTGACACCGGGGCGCGGCAATGAACCGTTGGGCGAAACTGCTGCGTCTTGCGGGTGTCCTGCTGGCCGCGGGGTCGGTGGCGCTGGCCGCCGCGCCGGTGGCCTGGCACTGGAGCGGCGGAAACGACATCCTGCCCCCGCCCGCAGCCCCCGCCCGCGCGCCGGCCCCCCCTGCCCCCGCGCCGGTCGATACCCTCGCGATCCTGGCGCTGGCCCCCTTCGGCAGCCCCCCGCCCCCCGAGGCCCCCGCCGCCCCGGTGCAGCAGACCACCCTGCAACTGGAACTGCGCGGCGTGGTGCAGGCCCGTGACCCGGCGAAATCGCTGGCGGTCATCGCCAGCCCCGATGTCACCCGGGGCTATCTGCCCGGCGATGACGTGGACGGGCAGGCGCTGCTGGTCAGCGTCGCGGCCAACCACGTG
Organism: Oceaniglobus trochenteri; assembly: GCF_020529025.1. Taxonomy (GTDB): domain Bacteria; phylum Pseudomonadota; class Alphaproteobacteria; order Rhodobacterales; family Rhodobacteraceae; genus Oceaniglobus; species Oceaniglobus trochenteri. The sequence goes on along the minus strand of NZ_JACNMM010000019.1, from coordinate 45,798 downwards.
ATCCTCGACATCGACGGGCGGCAGGAGATCCTGGCCTTCCCCGACGCCGAGATCGACCTGGCCACCCCCGAAGAGACCGCCCCCGCGCCCGACGATCCGCTGGACCGTCTGGCCGGGCGCATCGTCACCAGCCCGCGCGCCCGCGAGGAACCGCCCGAAACCACCGAGGAATACATCGATTTCTGGCGAAAGAGGATTCAGCGCAACCCTGCCGGGGTTCTGAAATCCATAGGGCTGATTCCCACCGACGACGGGTATATCATTGCCAACGAGCATGACAGCGGCGTAAGGCTGGCTGGGTTGCGCCCCGGCGACCTGGTGGCGCGGGTGAATGGTGAACAGGTGGGCGACGTGAACAGCGACAAGGCCCTATACGACCGGATTGCCGCATCGGGGCTTGCCCGTCTCGAAGTGGTGCGCGACGGCAAGACCCTTACCCTGTCCTTTCCCCTGCGATGAGGCGCCCCTTGCCCCGACTTCTGTTTCGCCTTGCCCTGTGCCTTCTTCTGGCCCTGCCCGCCCCCGCCATGGCCCAGGACGCGGAAGACGACGGCAGCTTCGTCATCAACCTGCGCGACACCGACATCACCGTCTTTGCCGAACAGGTGTCGCGGATCACCGGGCGCACCCTGATCCTCGATCCGGGGCTGAGCGGCAATGTCACCGTGGTTTCGAGCCAGGAACTGGATTGGCGGGGGGTCTGGTCGCTGTTCCAGTCCACGCTTCGGGTGCGCGGCTATACCGCCGTGATGGCCGGCGACATCTGGCAGGTGGTGCCCCAGGCCGAGGCTCTGGCCTCGGGCACCACCCAGCCCGGCGAGGGGCCCGGCAGCCAGGACATCGTCACCCGCACGCTGGAGCTTCAGCGCCTCTCGCCCGGCGAGGCGGTGCGCGTGCTGCGCCCGCTGGTGGCCACGACCGGCTATATCGAGGCGCTGACCAACCCCAACGCCATCGTCGTCACCGACACCCGCGAAAACACCATGCGCATCCTCGATATCGCCCGCACCTTCGACAGCCGCGAGGAAGACCGCGCCCAGGTGATCTCGTTCCGCTTTGCCGATGCCGCCACCGTGGGCCAGGCCATCGTGCAGGTGCTGGGCGAGGGCGCGCGCGCGCGCCTCTCGGTCGATCCGGGGTCGAACCTGCTGCTGGTGCGCGGCGGCACCGAGGATATCGCCGAGATCCGCCGCCTGGCCGGCGCCATGGACATCGCCCCCCGCCCCACTGCCGACCTGGTCATCGCCACCCGTGTGCTGCGCCTGAAATACGCCGATGCCGAGGTGGTGGCCGAACTGGCCCGCAACACCCTTCTGGGGCGCACCGAATTGACCAACCCGGTGGCCGAGGCGGTGGGCGCCGAAACCACCGAGGACGGCACCTTCCGCCCGATCCGCGCCAACGACAGCCCGATCCCCGAGGTGTCGATCCAGGCCAGCACCGAACAGAACGCCGTGGTGGTGCGCGGCACGGCCCGCCAGATCGACGAGGTGGCGGGCCTTGTGCAATCGCTGGACCAGCGCCGCGCCCAGGTTCTGATCGAGGCGGCCATCGTCGAGGTGTCGGGCGATGTGGCCGACCGGCTGGGGGTGCAGTTCGGATTTGGCGATGCGGCCCCGCCGGGGGGCATCGCCGCCACGTCGTTTGGCAATGCGGGCGTGTCGCTGCAATCGGTGCTGCTGGCCCTGGGGCAGACCAGCGCGCGGGCGCTGACCGGCGGGCTGACCATCGGGGTGTCGGATCAGGGCAACTTCGGCCTGCTGATCCAGGCGCTTTCGCAGTCCAGCAACGCCAACCTGCTGTCCACGCCGTCGATCACCACCATGGACAACCAGGCGGCCAAGATCGTCGTGGGCCAGAACGTGCCCTTCCGCACCGGCAGTTTCGCCACCGACGGCAACACCGCCCAGCCCTTCACCACGATCCAGCGTCAGGATGTGGGCATCACCATGAACGTGCTGCCCCGCGTCACCTCGGGCGGGGTGGTGCGGCTTGAGATCCAGCAGGAGATTTCGGCGCTGATCGATGCCGCCGTGCCCGGTGCGGCCGACCTGATCACCAACCGCCGGGTGATCGAAACCACCGTGCTGGCCGACAATGGCGGCACCATCGTGCTGGGCGGGCTGATCACCGACAACGAAACCCTGAGCGAAAGCAAGGTGCCGCTTCTGGGTGACATTCCGGTGGTGGGCAACCTGTTCAAGTCGCGCCGCGCCGGGGGCGAGCGGCGCACGCTTTTCGTCTTCATGCGCCCCACCATCCTGCGCAGCCCCGAAGACGTGAAGGCGGCGGCGGCACAGAAATACCGCCGGTTGCAGGGCGCCCAGGGCGAGGCCGTGCCGGGCGGCAGCCTGCTGTTGAACCGCAACGTCAAGCGGCTCCCGCTTGAGATCAACGGCCTGTACTGACCGCCGGATCGGGGCGAAGGCCCCCTGCCCCGGGGCGGTTATGTCCTGGTAATGGCGACGAAAAGGGCGCGCCGGGGGATCACTTCGGGAATTCGTGGTTGTCCATCAGGATGCGCAGCATGTCGGCATAGGTGCGCCGGTCGTCCTTGCAGATGCGCTTGAAGCGTTCGATCACCTCGAGGGGCGCCTTGATGCTGATCTGGCCGTCGCGCTGGGGTTCGCGGCTGGGCCAGCGTTCGGCAGGCGCGCGCACCGGCTCGGGGTCGGGCGCGGTCGCGGGCGGGGTGGCATCCCTGCGCGCCGGGGTTTCGAACTGTTTCAGGCGGTCGATGTCAAGCGGTTTGGGCATGGCGGCTTTCCTCGAGGATATCGATGATTTCCGAAACATAGGACTGGGCGTTGACCAAGGCCTTGTCGATCCCGTTCACATCGGCCGGGTCAAGCTGGCGCAGCCCGCCACCGGCGTTGTGCAGCGACGAAAAGGCGGTGCGGCGGTGCAGCTCGGTCTGCATGACGCGCCCTGCCCGGCTCAGCTCGCGGTGGATGTGTTTCTCGAGCTTGCTTTTCACCGCCGCCGAGGTGCGCGCAAACAGGATCGCGGTGGGGATCGGGCGGCGGCGCGCCCTGCCCTCCATCTCGATTTCGGCCAGGGTCTCGATCGCGGCGTCGGCGTCCTGCTGTTCTTCGCCCGAGGGGATGATCACCAGGTCGGATTCCGCGATGGCAAAGGATGTCAGCCGGCTGGCCGAGCCTTCTAGGTCGATGATCACGAAGGTGGCCTGGCGCTGTGCGCGGGCGATCTCGTCCTGGATCGAACGTTCGCCGCCGCTGGTGATCACGCCCAGCCTTTCGGGCAGCGGCGACAGGGTGGACCAGCGCGAAAGCCGGTGGGCCGGGTCGGCGTCGATCATGATGACATCGGTGCCCTGGGCCAGTTCCGTGCCCAGGACGATGGCCGAGGTGGTCTTGCCCGCCCCGCCCTTGGATGTCGCGAATGAAATGACAGGCATGTCTACCTCTGGAATGGGAAGGATAGCGTAGCTTACGCAATAGTATCCATGGCATGGCATGTCAAAGGTATAACAGGCATGGCATTCCTACGGTAGGCATGGGTAGGTTACGGTATGTCCAGATATCTATGCATACCACAAGGTACCTTACGATACCACAAGGCGCCCGGCGGCCTTTCAGCCTTGAAAACCCGTTGCAGAAGCGCAGGTTAGGTCAGGACACCGGCGTATCGCCATCCACCGATGCCCCCGTCCTGGCCCTTGCATAGCGCGCCAGGAACAGGTCCACGGCGCTTTCAGCCGTGGCGCGGATCTGCTCGGGCGCGGGTGGGGCAGGGGTCTTGCCGAAAAGACGGCGGCGCCAGAGCCCGGCGGTTGCCAGTTCGGTCAGCTGATAGGCCGCCAGCCCCGGATCGGGAATCGACAGGGTGCCTGCCGCGATCTCGCGCTCGAGGGTTTCCAGAAGCACGGCCTGCCCCCGTTGCGCCCCGCCCTCGTAGAAGCTTGCCCCAAGGTCGGGCCGGCGTTCCGCCATGGCGATGACGGTGCGCTGCGCCTTGATCACCGCGTCCGAACAGACGATCTGCGCCAGGGTCGTGGCAAAGGCGGTCAGCCGGTCGGCCAGCGGCCCGGGGCCACGCAGGCTTTGCTGCAATCCCGCGAAAAGCCGCTCGCGCTCTCCCTCCACCAGGTGTGCGAAAAGATCCTCCTTGTCCGAGAAATAGACATAGAGCGTGCTCTTGGACACGCCCGCCGCGCGGCAGATCTCGTTCACGCTTGCGGCATCAAAGCCCGTCGTCATGAAAACCTCGGCCGCCCCCTTCAGGATCGCGGCGCGCTTGTCGGGGTCGGCCCCGGCGGCATGGCGGGGGGTACGGGTGCGGGGTTTCACGGGCTGTGTCATGGCCCGGATATAATCGAACCGTTCGGTTCGATAAAGTCTTGTAATTTTGCACCAAGGGGAATACCTGCCTGATCGAACCGAGCGGTTCGAACAGTTCCGCCCCCGGCCGCACCCGCCAGAACAAGGACGCCCGATGTCTCGTCACGACCGCGCAATCACCGGAAAGGCCGAAACCATGGTCGATGCCCCGACACCCGAACCGGTGGCCAAGCCGCCCAGATCGCGCCGCAAGCGGGCCGTCCTGGGGGCGCTGGCGCTGTGCGTCCTGGTGGCGGGGGGCGTCTTTGCGCGCGATTACTGGACGGTCGGGCGTTTCATGGTGGAAACCGACGATGCCTATGTGGCGGCCAATGTCGCCCTGGTCTCCAGCCGCGTGCAGGGCTACGTGGCCGAGGTTCCGGTCTCCGAGAATGCCGGGGTTTCGGCGGGGGATGTCCTGGTGCGCCTTGACGATGGCGATTACCGCATCGCGTTGCAGATGGCGCAGGGCAGGGTGGCCACCGCAGGCGAGACGCTGGCGCGCATCGACGCCCAGATCGTCGCGGCCCAGGCCGGCGTGGCCCAGGCCGAGGCCATGGAGCAGATGGCCCGCGCCCACCTGCACGCCGCCCAGACCAACGCCGACCGCGTGCGCCGGCTGGCCAGCAGTAATGTCGCGGCCCAGGCCCAGGTCGATACCGCCGTCGAGACCCTGCAATCGGCCGAGGCCAGCGTTGCCAGCGCCGCAGCCGCCACCGCCAACGCCGAGGCCCAGGTCGGCGTTCTGCGCGCCCAGCGGGCCGAGGCCGAAGGCACGCGGCACGAACTGGAGCTGGCCGCGGCCCAGGCGCAGCGCAACCTCGATCTGACGGTGCTGCGCGCCCCCGCCGACGGCACGGTGACCAACCTGACGCTCGAGGTGGGCGACCTGGTGAACCCCGGAACGCGGCTGGCGGCCCTCGTGCCCGCCGGGGGCTCCTACGTCGAGGCCAATTTCAAGGAAACCCAGATGGGCGATGTCGCCGTGGGCGCCGATGTCCACATGACCTTCGACGCCGCCCCCGACCACAGCTATCACGGCACGGTCCTGTCGGTATCGCCGGCTACGGGATCAGTGTTTTCCCTGCTGCCCGCCGACAATGCCACCGGCAACTTCACCAAGATCGTCCAGCGGGTGCCGGTGCGCATCTCGATCCCGCAAGAGGCGCTGGAGGCGGGTTTCCTGCGCGCCGGCCTGTCGGTGGTGGTCGAGGTCGACAGCCGGACCGGCGGCGGCACCCCCGCGCCCGCTCCCGCGCCGCAGGAACCGGCAGACTCTGTCGTGTCGCTGGGCCACTAGGGCCATGTCCGCCACCCTTGCAGCCCCCGGCAGGGGTGAACCGGCCCGATCCGCCCCCCCGGCAGCCCCCGCCGACGACCTGGCCCTGACACCGCGCCGCGTGGCCGGGTTCATGGTCATGGTCTTCGGCATGTTCATGGCGATCCTCGACATCCAGATCGTGTCGGCCTCCCTGCCCGACATCCAGGCGGGGCTGGGGGCCAGCACCGAGGAAATCAGCTGGGTGCAGACCTCCTACCTGATCGCCGAGGTCATCATGATCCCGCTCTCGGGGTTTCTGGCCCGGGTCATGTCGACGCGCATCCTGTTCACCGTCGCGGCGGCCGGGTTCACCGCCGCCAGCTTCATGTGCGCCATGTCGGGCAGCATCGGCGAGATGATCCTCTGGCGCGGGTTGCAGGGGTTCCTGGGGGGCGGGATGATCCCCTCGGTCTTTGCCGCGGCCTTCACCATCTTCCCCCCCGCCAAGCGCAGCACGGTATCCCCGATCATCGGGCTGATCGCCACGCTGGCCCCCACGGTCGGGCCCACCATCGGCGGTTATCTTTCGGCCACCCTGTCGTGGCACTGGCTGTTCCTGGTCAATGTCATCCCGGGCATCGGCGTGGCCTTCGGCGCCTGGATGCTGATCGACTTCGACCGCCCCGACTGGAAGCTGTTCGACAAGTTCGACTGGTGGGGCCTTGCCGCCCTGGCGGCCTTCCTGGGCGGGATGGAATACGTGCTTGAGGAAGGCCCGGCCAATGACTGGCTGGACGACCGGACCGTCGCCATCCTGGCGGGCTTCATGGTGGTGGGGGGCATCGTCACCTTCTGGCGCGCCTTCACCCGTGCCGAACCCATCGTCGATTTCTCGGCCCTGCGCGACACCAACTTCGCGGTCGGCTCCCTGTTCAGCTTCACCATGGGGATCGGGCTTTACGGTCTGACATATCTCTATCCGATCTACCTCGGGTCGGTGCGCGGCTATGACAGCCTGATGATCGGGCAGACGGTCTTCGTGTCGGGGCTTGCGATGTTCTTCAGCGCGCCGCTGGCGGGCATCCTGTCGTCGCGTATCGATCTGCGGGTGATGCTGCTGATCGGTTTTCTGGGCTTTGCCGCCTCGACATGGTGGCTGACGGGCATGACCACCGAATGGGACTTCGACGAGCTGTTCTGGCCGCAGATCCTGCGCGGACTGTCGCTGATGCTGTGCATGGTGCCGATCAACAACCTGGCCCTGGGCACGCTGCCGCGCGACAAGATGAAGGGCGCCTCGGGGCTTTACAACCTGATGCGCAACCTTGGCGGGGCGGTGGGCCTTGCGGTGATCAACACCGTCCTGAGCGACCGGCGCGCCCTGCATTACGAACGCCTGAGCGAAAGCCTGAACTGGGCCAACGACACCGCAGTCGCCCAGCTGAACGCCATGGCCGCCAACCTGACGGCCCACGGGCTGGACGGTGAGACCGGCGCCCTGGTGCAGATGGCCGGGCGGTTGCAGGGGCAGGCGGCGGTGATGTCCTTCATCGATGTCTTCGTGCTGCTGACCGCGCTTTTCGCGGGCCTGGCGCTTTGCGCGCTGCTGATGAAGGCGCCCCCGCCGGGCAAGGCCGCCGGCGGGCACTGAGCGGGGCAGGGGGGGAATCGCTACGTCACCGCGAAGGGAACCGCGGCCCGGGCCATGACAACGGTTGACCGCTCCCGGCGGTCCAGTATGTAAAGACGGGTCAGGATCCGTCCGTTCGGCAACGAACACGCGCGGCACAGCAGAACTGGCAAGGGGCCGACAGGAGGGTCAGGCGGAATGATGCGACTGATTGGATCGCTGACGGCGGCCATTTGCCGGGTGAACTGGATCGTGGGCCAGGTCTTTGCCTGGCTATCCCTGGGGATCGTCGTGGTCTGCTTTACCGTCGTGGTACAGCGTTACGTCTTTTCCACCAGCTATGTCTGGATGCAGGATCTCTATATCTGGCTGAACGGCGCGATGTTCACCGCCGTGGCCGGCTTTGCCCTGCTGCGCGACGATCACGTGCGCGTCGACATCTTCTATCGCCCGGCGCGGATGCGCACCCGGGCGCTGATCGACCTGATGGGCGTCGTGCTGTTCCTGCTGCCCTTCACCGTCATCGTCTATATCTACTCGATGCCCTTCGTGAAGCGCGCCTGGTCCTACGGCGAAGGCTCGGCCAACGTGGGCGGGATGCCGGGGCTCTATATCCTCAAGACATTCATCATCGCCTTCGTCGCCCTGCTGGCGCTTCAGGGGCTGGCGATGATCGGGCGCTCGGTGCTGGTGCTGGGCGGGCGGGCCGACCTGGTGCCGCCGATCATGCGCTATGCCGTCAAGCCCTCTGACATTGCCGCCGAAGGAACACACTGATGGAACCGGTCCTGATCGGCGAGCTTTTGTCCGGCCTGATGTTCTTCGGGATCATCGGCTTCTTGCTGCTGGGCTTCCCGGTGGCCTTCTCGCTGGCGGGGGTGTCGCTGATGTTCGGCGCCGTGGGCTGGGCGCTGGGGGTCTTCGATCCGTCCAACTTCGGCAGCCTGCCCAACCGCTATATCGGCTTCATGACCAACGAGGTTCTGGTGGCGGTGCCGCTGTTCATCTTCATGGGGGTGATGCTGGAACGCAGCAACATCGCCGAACAGCTCTTGCTGACCATGGGCAAGCTGTTCGGCAACCTGCGCGGCGGGCTTGGCATCTCGGTGATCCTGGTGGGCACGATGCTGGCCGCATCCACCGGGGTGGTGGGGGCCACGGTGGTGACCATGGGGCTGATCTCGCTGCCCGCCATGCTGCGGGCGGGCTATGACCCCAAGCTGGCCACGGGGGTGATCTGTGCCTCGGGCACCCTGGGGCAGATCATTCCGCCCTCGACCGTGCTGATCTTCATGGGCGACATGCTGAGCGGCATCAACAGCCAGGTGCAGATGGCCAAGGGCAACTTCGCGCCGGTGCCGGTATCGGTGGGCGATCTGTTCGCGGGCGCGCTGCTGCCGGGGCTTCTGCTGGTGGGGCTTTACCTGGCCTATACCATCTTCAAGGCGGTAACCGATCCGGCCTCGTGTCCGGCCACCCCGGTGCCCGAGCACGAGAAGAAGGATCTCGCGCGCGAAATCATGGTGGCACTGGTGCCGCCGCTCCTGTTGATCCTGGCGGTTCTCGGCTCGATCCTGGGGGGCATCGCCACCCCGACCGAGGCGGCCTCGGTGGGGGCCGTGGGCGCGATGATCCTGGCGGCGCTGCGCTGGCGGCTGTCCATCGGCATCCTGCGCGAAACGGTGATCGCCTCGGCGACCATCACCTCGATGGTCTTCGTGATCCTGCTGGGGGCCTCGGTCTTTTCCGTGGTGTTCCGCCTGATGGGTGGCGACAACCTGGTGCACGAATTCCTCTCCAGCCTGCCCGGCGGCACCCTGACCGCGGTGGCCATGGTCATGGCGATCATGTTCCTGCTGGGCTTCATCCTCGATACGTTCGAGATCATCTTCATCGTGATCCCGATCACCGCGCCGGTGCTTCTGGCGCTGGATGTCGATCCGGTCTGGCTGGGCGTGATCGTGGGGGTGAACCTGCAGACCTCGTTCCTGACGCCGCCCTTCGGCTTTGCGCTGTTCTACCTGCGCGGCGTGGCCCCGGCCGATCTGCCCACCAGCGCCATCTACAAGGGCATCATTCCCTTCGTCGGGTTGCAGGTCATTGCCATCGCCATCCTGTTCGCCTTTCCCGGCATCGTCACCTGGCTGCCCCGCCTGATCGCAGGCTAGGGGCAGGCGGCGCAGGGCGTCAGTCGAGGACGGGGTTCTTCACGCGGTCGTTTTCCACCATGACCATCCCCCACATCCGCGACACGTCGTCGTCGATGGTCGATTCGATATCCAGCTGGCCTTTGAGACCCTGGTTGTCGTCGTGGATGTAGCCGTCAATCGCGACATCCAGTTCCTGTTCGTGATCGCCCCAGTCCAGCGTGCCATGGCCCGTCATGCCAACCCGGGCCACCCGGAACTTGCCCGCCTCGCCGCTTGGCCCGCCGGGCAGGTTGGGGCGCTGGGTGCCCGTCAACTGGACGCTGCCCCCCGCCTGCCGGCCCGTGGCATCGTGAAAATCCCACATCGACCCGGTCACGTCGCCCGAACCGAAATAGACGGTCATCGCCATGCTTGAAAGGATCTCGGGGGCGTCCGGGTCCGCCCCCAGCGCCGCAACCCCGTTGTAGGTTGCCGTACCGGTGCCCGGCAGATCCTCGGCGGTCGCCGGGTTCAGGCTGCCATAGCGGTTCCGCAGCCCCTGGAAATCGTTGTTCAGCTCGATGCGACGCTGCATGTCGATCGGCCGCGTGTTCTTGCCGACCTCGATTTCGGGGCCGGATCCGGCACCCTCGGTTGCCGGCAATCCGCCTGCACAACCGGCAACGGCAAGCGCCAGTGCCGATAGGGTGGCGATCCTCAATGCGTTGAAACCGGTCATTTCCTCTTGCTCCTGTCCTCTGCCGTCGTTGCGGCATGCCTGGGCGCGTCAATGACAGGCGATCTGGGCCGCATTTGGACCGATCCGCGGCGCCAAGGGGAAAATTAACCGTCTTTACGGTGCAACCATCACCGCCCCGGAACGGCAAAAGGGCCCGGCGTTTCCACCGGGCCCCCTGGATTCGCCTGACGGCGGATCAGTACTTCAGGTACTTTTCACGCGCGCGGACATAGGGGCTGTCGATACGCTCGGTGCGGGTCCGCACCAGGTTCAGCGCCTCGATGAAGCTTTCCGTGGTCTTCTTGACCAGCGGATCGTCGCTGTTGCGCAGTTCCTCGACCACCTCGATCGAGGCCTTGGCGCCGGCTTCCATGATGTCTTCGGGGAAGTCGCGCACCATCACGCCGTGATCCTCGACCAGCGTCTTCAGGGCGCGGGGATCGTTGGCGATGAAATCGGCCGAAACCTGGTCGTACTCGGCCTGGGACACATCGCGGATGATGGCCTGCAGGTCGTCGGGCAGTTCCTGGTACTTCTTCTTGTCCACGACAAGCTCGGTCGCGAGGCCCGATTCCACGAAGGAGGGAACGTAGTAGTTCTTCGCCACCTGGTGGAAGCCAAGCGCCAGGTCGTTGTAGGGGCCGACGAATTCGGCGGCATCCAGCGTGCCCGACTGCAGCGCCTGGAAGATTTCGCCAGCGGCCATGTTGGTGACCGTCGCGCCCAGCTTTTCCCAGACGCGCCCGCCCAGGCCCGGAGTGCGGAAGCGCACGCCCTTCACGTCCTCGACGCTTTTCAGTTCGTTGCGGAACCAGCCGCCGGTCTGGGTGCCGGTGTTGCCCGACAAGAAGCCCTGCACGCCGAACTGGTCATAGATCTCGTCCCAGATCTCCTGGCCGCCCATGAAGCGCACCCAGGCCGTCAGCTCGGGGGTGGTCATGCCGTAGGGCACGCCGGTGAAGAACGACAGGGCAGGGGACTTGTTCTGCCAGTAATAGGCGGCGCCGTGGCTCATCTCGGCGGTGCCGTCGATGACCGCATCCAGCGACTGAAGCGGCGGCACCAGTTCGCCGGCGGAATAGACCTGAACCGTCAGGCGGCCGCCGCTGGCGGCGGTGATCCGGTCGGCCAGACGCTGGGCGCCGACACCGAGGCCCGGAAAGTTCTTGGGCCATGTGGTGACCATGCGCCAGGTGATGTTGCCCTGGGCAATGGCGGGCGCGGCCAGCGCGGCACCACTGACGCCCAGTGCGCCCGTGCGGATGAATGAACGACGATCCATTGTAAAACCTCCCTGTTTTCGGAACGATCGAGTTGTCGTCAACCTCTAGAGCAGCCCGTGCAGCCTGCCAAGATATCCCACCCGGATGCCGGGATATTTGTCGCGGGGGCGCGGCGCGCTCACAGGGGCCGCTTGAACCAGCGGGCCAGCACCCCGATCAGCCCCTCGCGGAACAACAGCACGCCCAGCACGAAGATCACCCCCTGGATCACCGTCACCCAGGCGCCGAAGGTGGCCAGGTAGTTCTGCATCGTCACCACGATCGCCGCCCCCGCCAGGGGCCCGAAGATCGTGCCCATGCCCCCCAGCAGGGTCATCAGCACCACCTCGCCCGACATCGACCAATGCACGTCGGTCAGCGAGGCCAGCTGGAACACCTGGCTTTTCGTGGCCCCCGCCAGCCCGGCGAAGGTGGCCGACAGGACGAAGACCATCAGCTTGTAGCGGTTCACGTCATAGCCCAGCGAAATCGCCCGCGGCTCGTTCTCGCGGATCGCCTTCAGAACCTGGCCGAAGGGCGAATGCACGATGCGATAGATGAACAGGATGCCCCCGAAGGTCACCGCCAGCACGAAGAAATAAAGCGGGATGTTGGTCTCCATCGAGAAGACCCCGAACAGCGGATTGCGCGGCACCGACTGGATGCCGTCCTCGCCCCCGGTAAAGGGCAGTTGCAGCGCCAGGAAATACACCATCTGGGCAAAGGCCAGGGTGACCATGGCGAAATAGATCCCCTGCCGGCGCACCGCCAGGCTGCCGATCACCAGCCCCAGGAAGGCCGCCGCCGCCGTGCCGCACAGCACCGCCAGTTCCGGCGTCAGCCCCCAGACCTTGGCGGCATGGGCCGCGACATAGCTGGCCCCGCCGAAATAGGCCGCATGGCCAAAGGACAGAAGCCCCCCGAAGCCCAGAAGCAGGTTCAGCGCGGCGGCAAACAGCGCAAAGCACATCACCTTCATGGCGAAGATCGGGTAGACGAAGAAGGGCAGCGCCACGAGAAACACGAACAGGATGGCGAAGATCGCCATGTGCAGTTTCGGCATGCCGGTGGTTTCAGGCACCATCACGCGGCCCTCCCGAACAGCCCTTCGGGCTTGATGAGCAGAACAATGGCCATGATCACGAAGATCACCACGGCGGATCCTTCGGGATAGAACACCCGCGTCAGCCCTTCGACCAGGCCCAGCATGTAGCCCGTCAGGATCGCCCCCATGATCGACCCCATGCCGCCGATCACCACCACGGCAAAGACCACGATGATCAGGTCGGCCCCCATGTTGGGGTTCACCGAATAGATCGGGGCGGCCAGCACCCCGGCAAAGCCCGCCAGCGCCACGCCGAAACCATAGGTCAGCATGATCAGCAGCGGCACGTTGATGCCGAAGGCCCCCACCAGCACCGGGTTTTCCGTGGCCGCGCGCAGATAGGCGCCAAGGCGGGTCTTCTCGATCATGAACCAGGTTCCGAAGCAGATCGCGGCCGAGGCGACGACGACCCAGGCGCGGTAGTTGGGCAGGAACATGAACCCCAGGTTGTTGCCCCCCGACAGAAGGTCGGGAATCCGGTAGGGCAGGCCGGAAATGCCGTAATAGTTGCGGAACAGCCCCTGGATGATCAGCGCCAGGCCGAAGGTCAGCAGCAACCCGTAAAGATGGTCAAGATGATAGAGCCGCGACAGCATCGTGCGCTCGAGCAGGATGCCGAAGGCCCCCGTGATCAGCGGCGCCAGGATCAGCGCCCACCAATAGCCGATGCCGAGATAGTTCAGCAGCATCCAGGCCACGAAGGCGCCCATCATGTAAAGCGCGCCATGGGCGAAGTTGATGATGTTCAGCAGGCCGAAGATCACCGCCAGCCCCAGCGACAGCACCGCATAGAACGATCCGTTGATCAGCCCCAGCAGCAGCTGGCCCAGCAGAACCTGCGGCGGTATTCCCAGAAGCTCGAACATTCAAAAGCGCCCCGTCTCAGTGCCCGTCGTCGTTTTCATGCCGCCCCCCGGAAAGGCTCCGGAGGGCGGGGTGCCGCTTGCGGCTTACATCTTGGTGAAGTCGCATTCGTCCAGCATCGGCAGGAAGGCTTCCTCGCCGCTGATCTTGGAAATCTCGTTGTAGAGATCCCATTCGCCTTCCGACTGGTCGGGCGACTTGACCTCGAAGAGGTACATGTCGTGCAGCGCCCGGCCATCGCCGCGCACCTTGACCTTGCCGAACAGCGCGTCCTCGAACTCCATTTCCTTCATCTTGGCGGCAACCGCCTTGCCATCCTCGGCGCTGCCGACGGCCTCGACCGCGGCAAGATAGGCCATGGTGCCCGAATAGACCCCGGCCTGAACCATGGTCGGCTGGGCGCCGTGGGTGTCGAAGAAACGCTTGGACCATTCGCGGGTGCCATCGTTCTGATCCCAGTAGAAGGCCTCGGTCAGGGACAGACCCTGTGCCGTCTGCGCGCCAAGGGCATGCACGTCGGTGACGAAGAACAGCAGCGCCGCCAGCTTCTGGCCGGCCTGGGTGATGCCGAATTCGCTGGCCTGCTTGATGGCGTTGACGGTGTCGCCGCCGGCATTGGCCAGGCCGATCACATCGGCGCCCGACCCCTGGGCCTGCAGCAGGAACGACGAGAAATCCTGCGCCGGGAAGGGCACGTTGACCTGGCCCACCACCTCGCCGCCGTTTTCCTTGACCACGGCGGCGGTGTTTTCCTCAAGCGAATGGCCGAAGGCATAGTCGGCGGTCAGGAAGAACCACTTCTTGCCGCCTGCATTGGTCATCGCGGCGCCGGTGCCGGTGGCCAGGGCGGCGGTGTCATAGGTCCAGTGAATCGTGGTCGGGCGGCACTGTTCGCGGGTCAGCGCGGTGGACCCGGCGCCGGAATCGATCAGCACGCCGTTCTTTTCGGCCGTGATGTCGGCCACGGCCAGCGCGACCGAGGATGTCGGCACGTCGAGGATGGCATTCACGCCGTCCTGATCATACCACTGGCGGGCGATGTTCGACCCGATGTCGGGCTTGTTCTGGTGGTCGGCCGAGATGATCTCGACGTTCAGGCCCTTGTCGGCGGCCTTGAAATCCTCGACGGCCATGCGCGCGGCCACGACCGAACCTTCGCCCGACAGGTCGGCATAGACGCCCGAGCGGTCGTTCAGAACACCCAGTTTCACGTCGATGCCCTGGGCCAGGGCGGTGGTGGCGCCAAGCGCCCCCAGAACGGTGCCGAATGCGATTTTCCTGAGCATGTCTCTCTCCCTTTAAGTGACGCCCGGAGGCGTCGGTAAACCCGGTGTCAGACGCCCAGATAGGCGTGCAGCTTGTCGATGTTGGCGTCCAGGTCGCTGTTGGGGATCATGTCGATCACCCGGCCCTGGTCCACCACGTAATGGCGATCCGCCACCGAGGCGGCGAAGCGGAAGTTCTGCTCCACCAGCACGATGGTGAATCCCTCGTCCTTCAGCGCCCCGATGGTATGGCCGATCTGCTGCACGATGACGGGGGCCAGCCCCTCGGTCGGTTCGTCCAGCAGCAGGAACCGCGATCCGGTGCGCAGGATGCGGGCAATGGCCAGCATCTGCTGTTCGCCCCCCGACAGCTTGGTGCCCTGGCTGCGGCGCCGTTCGGCGAGGTTGGGAAACAGGTCATAGATCCGCTCGACGCTCAGCCCGCCCTCGCGGATCCTGGGCGGCAGCATCAGGTTTTCCTCGACCGAGAGCGACGAGAAGATGCCGCGTTCCTCGGGGCAGATGGCAATGCCCAGCCGGGCGATGTGGCGCGGCTGCATATCCACGGTTTCGGTGCCGTCGAAGACCACCGATCCGGCGCGCCGGGGCAGGATGCCCATGATCCCCAGCAGGGTCGATGTCTTGCCCGCGCCGTTGCGCCCCAGGAGGGTGACGACCTCGCCTTCGTTCACATCGAAGGTGACGCCGTGCAGGACGTGGCTTTCGCCGTACCAGCCGTTCAGATCCTCGACCTTCAGCATCGGGCGGGAGGATGCGGGATCACGCATGGCCCGCTCCGATATAGGCGTCGATCACGGCGGGGGATTTGGACACCGTCTCGTAATCCCCCTCGGCCAGGATCTCGCCCCGGGCCAGAACGGTGATGCGGTCCGACAGGTCGGCCACCACCGACAGGTTGTGTTCCACCATCAGGATCGTGCGCCCCTTGGCCACCCGGCGGATCAGCGCGGAAATGCGTTCGACATCCGCCTGGGCCATGCCCGCCATGGGTTCGTCCAGAAGCAGCATGTCGGGTTCCAGCGCCAGGGTCGCCGCGATTTCCAGCGCCCGCTTGCGCCCATAGGACAGTTCGGCGGCGCGGTGATCGATGAATTCGCTCAGCCCCACTTCCTCGATGTGGTGGCGCGCCGCCTCGTCATAGCGGCTGAGGGATTTTTCCGAGCGCCAGAAGTCATAGCTTTCGCCGCGCTTCCTTTGCAGGGCCACGCGGACGTTCTGCAACACGCTGAGTTCGGGGAACACCGCCGAGATCTGGAACGACCGCACCAGGCCCAGCCGGGCGATCTCGGCCGGGGCCATCCGGGTGACGTCGCGTCCGTCATAGACGATCCGCCCCGAGGTGGGCTGAAGGAACTTCGTCAGCAGGTTGAAACAGGTCGTCTTGCCAGCGCCGTTGGGTCCGATCAGCGCATGGATCGACCCTTTCTCGACCTGAAGATCGACATTGTTGACCGCAACGAACCCCTTGAATTCCTTGGTCAATCCATGCGCTTCAAGCACTGTTCCCATATAGCTCAAGCCGCTCCCGTAACGTGATGCACTTTCTTGGGCCCAAACCCCGGACAGGCCGGAACAGGCATACCCGGTACGCTAGTGAGCATTTGGCATCCTGTCCAGCGACCTACGCAGGGCCCTGTCGCGCAGGCCCGGGGGGCGCGCCGGAAAGCGGCGCTTCAGCCTGCCCGCAAGGGGCCGGGGTCAGCGGGCCATGAAAGCCCGGGCCTCGGCCATGTCGCGCAGGCCCGCGGTGCCGCCCTTGGCCAGGGCCACGATGGCGCCGCAGGCATTGCCAAGGGCCAGCCGGTCATCGAAGGGCTCATCCGCCAGGCGCGCGCGGATATAGCCGGCGTTGAAGGCATCGCCCGCGCCGGTGGTATCGACCGGCACGATGGGAAAGCCCGCGTGGCGACAAAGGGTGCCATCCACGCTCAGGACCGACCCCTCGGCGCCCAGCTTGACCGCGATTTCCCGCGCCCCCATCCCATGCATCCGCGCAAGGGCCGTCTCGATGCTGTCACAGCCCGTGGCCGCCAGAAGCTCGACCCGGTTGGGCAGGACGACATCGGTATGGGGCAGCACTCGTTCAAGCGCCCCCCGGTCCCAGGTTTCGGCCGGATCCCACCCCAGGTCGAGCGAGGTGGTACAGCCCCGCGCCCGGGCCTCGGAAAACAGGTCGGGCAGGTCGGGTTGCAGGCCGGTCTGGATGAAGAAGGAACCGCAATGGACATGGCGCGTCGCGCGCAGAAGCGCCGGGTCGATATCGCCCGCGCCGAATTCGGTCATGGTGCCATAGCGGGTCAGCAGCAGCCGGTCGCTGTCATAGGACAGCGACACGGTGATGCCCGTCGCCCGCCCCGCCCGCACCCGCACGCCGCCGTGATCCACCCCTTCACGCTCCAGCGCATCGCGGCAGAAGCGCCCGTGATCGTCATCGCCCACGAGGGCGCACATCGCCGTGGCCAGGCCAAGGCGCTGCATCAGGACACAGGCGATGGCGGTGGAACTGCCCAGGGTCAGCGTCTGGCTGTCGAAGGCCTGTTCCGTTCCCAGGACAGGCCCCCGCGCGGCGATCCCCGACAGGATCAGGTCGGGGTTCAGCTCTCCCACCGCCAGGATGTCGAAACGCGGTGCCACGGTCAGAAGGTCACGACCTTGGCCAGGTTGACCGGCGCATCCGGGTCCTTGCCCCGACGAATGGCGGTGGCAAAGGCGAAAAGCTGGGCCGGCAGGATCGACAGCACGGCGCCGGCACCCTCGGTCAGGGCCTGGGGGATGGCGGCGGTGGCATCGGCAACCCCTTCATAGCCCGCGGCATCCGGGCCGATCACCAGCACCGTGGCGCCAAGCGCCTTGATGTCGCGCGCAAGGGCGCGGCCATGATCGCGGTCGGCCAGGCTGAACAGCACAACGGCGGTGTCGGCATCGGCGCAGGCCTTGGGCCCGTGGCGGTAATCCAGGCTGTGATAGGCCTCGCTCGTGGCGATCGACATTTCCTGGATCTTCAGCGCACCCTCGGCACAGAGGGGATAATCGGCCCCCGACCCCAGGAACACGAAACGGTTGAAGCCGCGCCGGTTGGCCAGGTCGCGCAGGACGTCCGAGCGCTCGGCCAGCAGGGTGCGGCCCGCCTCGGGAAGGGTGCGAAGCTGCGCGCGGTCCTCCGCGCTGCCCGACAGCCACTGAAGCGCCAGGATCATGCTGGTGAAGGACTGAAGCATGATCAGGCCGTTCTCGAAGCCCTCGTGCACCAGAAGCGGGTGTTGTGCCTGCCCCAGAAGCGACGACCCCTCGGCGCAGCTGACCCCGATGGTGGTGAAGCCGGCCTTCTGCAGAATCTCGTCGGCCAGCAGAAGCTCGGTCGATTCCCCCGAGCGGGAAAACCCGATGGCCAGGCGGCGGGCGTCGCTCTTGCGGGTCTCCCAGGGGTCGAGCATGATCTCGCAGGAGGGCACGCCGCGCGCGTCGAACCCTCGCCGGCGCAGCCAGTCGGCGACGACAAGCGCAAGATAATAGGACGTCCCCGACCCCAGCAGCACGATGGAGTCGAAATCCCCGAGATCGACCGGCAGCGCAAGGTCGCCGCCTTCGAGCCTCCGGATCAGCTTTGCCCAGGCTTCGGGCTGCGCGTTCAGTTCGCGCCAGGTCACGTCACCACTCATCTTCAAACTCCAACTTTCATATCCGGTCTGTTCATCAGGTTCGGCGGGGTCTGCCCCTCAAGCACGGCCAGCGCATTGCGCACGGCCGTGACCGCGGCATCGGATTTGGCGCGGTTGGTCAGCCCGGCCATGTGCGGGGTGACGATGACGTTTTCCAGCTCGAACAGGGGGCTGCGTGTCAGCGGCTCGACCTCGAAGACATCCAGGGCGGCCCCAGCGATCCGGTCCTGCTGCAGCGCACGGGTGAGGGCGGCCTCGTCCACCAGTTCGCCCCGGGCGATGTTGACGAGATAGGCATGGGGCTGCATCAGCGCGATTTCGCGTTCACCGATCATGCCCCGGGTCGAGGGGTTGAGCGAGGCATAGATGCTGACCACGTCCGCGCGGGCCATGACGGTATCGAGATCGCAATAGGTGATGCCCAGTTCCTCGCCGAAGGCGGGGTCGGGGGTGCGGGTGTGGCACAGGATCTCCATGCCGAAGGCCCTGGCGCGGCGTGCGGCCGCCCGCCCGATCTGCCCCAGCCCGACCATTCCGAAGGTCGCCCCCCAGACATCCATACTTCCCGAGGTCTGCGAGGCCCAGAGCCCCTTGCGGATCGCGATGTCGCCGCGCCGGATCTGGCGGGTGATCGCCAGCATCAGCCCGATCGAGAATTCGGCGCATTGCTCGGCGTTGACCCCCTTCACGTTGGTGACGGCGATGCCCCGGGCGGCGGCGGCCTCCAGGTCGATGTTGTCGGTCCCCGAGGTATGCAGCGCGATGACCCGCGCCGCGGGCGCCAGGGCCAGGGCATCGGCATCGGTGCCCATCACGCGGCCCATGACGACGGCATCGGCCTGGCGCAGCGCCGCGCGATCGGCGCCGCCCAGTTCCGGAAAGGGAACGAGGCCCTCGACGAAGGTCAGCTCATGCCCCGATTCCCTCAGCGCGGCGACGGCTGCGGGAAGCTCATGGAGCGAATCCGATATGACGATGATTTTTGACATGGTTCGGGCCTTGAAAATGGGGGACGGATCAGTGCGCGCGCCGGCCTTCGGCATCGAAGAAATGCGCCTGTGCCGGGTCCGGGACCAGGAACACCGCATCCCCGGCACGGGCGGCCAGCCGGTCCTTGACGACCACGGTGACCGAGCGGCCATCGCGTTCGGCGAAAAGCATCGTCTCGCTGCCCGTCGCCTCAAGCGAGGTGACCCTGGCGCGGAACGATCCGGGCACCTCCTGCGTCGCCACCGAAACGGCATCGGGGCGCAGGCCCAGGGTCATCCGGCTGTCGGCGCGCACCTCGCCGGGCAGGGGCATGGCGTAATCGTCGAAGACGCGAAGGCTGCCGTCGGACACGGCGCCTTCGAAAAGGTTCATCGAGGGCGAGCCCATGAAGGTTGCCACGAAGGTGCTGTTGGGCCGGTCGTAGAGTTCCAGCGGCGGGCCCACCTGTTCCACCACCCCGCCGCGCAAAAGGACGATCTTGTCGGCCATGGTCATCGCCTCGATCTGGTCGTGGGTGACATAGATCGAGGTCACCCCCAGGCGGTTCTGAAGCTCGCGGATCTCCGAACGCATCTGCACGCGCAGCGCGGCATCGAGGTTGGACAGCGGTTCGTCGAAAAGGAACACCTTGGGGTTGCGCACGATGGCGCGCCCCGTGGCGACGCGCTGACGCTGACCGCCCGAAAGCTCTTTCGGATAGCGGTGCAGGTAATCGGTCAGCCCCAGCGAGGCGGCCGCGGCAGCGACCTGGGTCTTGCGATCGGCCTTCGAAACCCCCGCCAGCTTCAGCGAGAAGCCCATGTTGTCCTCGACCGTCATATGCGGATAGAGCGCGTAGTTCTGGAACACCATCGCGATGTCGCGGTCCTTGGGGGGAACGTGGTTGATGCGCTTGTTGTCGATGGCAACATCGCCCGATGTGACATCCTCAAGCCCGGCGATCATCCGCAGCAGCGTGGACTTGCCACAGCCCGAGGGGCCCACCAGGATGACGAATTCGCCATCCTCGATATCGACCGAGACGCCCTTGATGACATCGACCGCACCAAATTTCTTGCGGACGTCGTGCAATGTTACCGTTGCCATTCAGAAATCCTCTTTGTCTCGATGCGGCTCTGACGCCAGGAAATAGGGTTCAAGCGCCATCTCGACGCTGGCGCGGGCGATGTCCTTCAGGGTCGGGGCGACGGCCCCGCCGCGCAGGGCCCCGGCCAGGTGCGGCAGGTACTGGTGCGCCAGCGGATAGGGGATGTCATCACCGTCGATATTGGCCTCCAGCCGCTTCAGCGCGGCATCGACGCCCGGCACCGTCCAGTAGTAGCGCAGCCTGTCGGACAGGCTGAAATGGCGCAGCCAGGCCTGGCGCGCCGGATCGCCCAGGTAGTGGCCGTTCCAGTGTTCGGGATGGTCCAGCATCGCGGTTTCCAGCGCGTCGCGCAGCCCCGACCGCCTGTCGGGCGCCACCAGTTCGCGCTCCAGCAGCTCCAGCGCATAAAGCGCCTCGCGCAGGGCGAAGGTGGCGGCCGGCCCGACCTTGAGAATGGCGAAATGCCCGGCGACCAGGTCGCGATAGGCCTTGTCGAACTGGTAGTCGGTGGAATGGGCCTCGAAGACGAGGCCGTCCAGCGCCCCGATGGCCCGCGACAGGGGGGCCGCCGCCGCCACGTCGAAATCGGCCACCGTCTCGTTGCCGAAATCCAGCCCCGGCTGCACCACCACCGCCGCCACCCGCGCGAAGGCCGCGCCCAGCCCCGCCGCGGCGAAGGCGGCGCGATGGGCCTCGACCGTGTGCTGCACGCTGGCGGGCAGGGTGGGGACGATCTCGTGACCCTCGCCCATGCCGCCGGGCGGGGGCACCTCGGTGCCGATCACGTAGAAGGGCGGCGTTTCGCCCGCCGCCGCCTCGGCCGCGCGGGCCAGCCGGGCGGCGCGCCCGGCGATCACCGCCTCGTCCAGCGGCTCCGGGTCGTCGGCACAGGACATCGAGCAATCCAGGTGGATCTTCTGGAACCCGGCGCGGACATAGTCGGCCACCATGACCTCGGCCCGCGCCATCGCCTCGGCGGCGCCCAGCCTGCGCCAGGGTTGCGGGCCAAGATGATCGCCGCCAAGGAGAAGCGCCTCCCGCGACAGCCCCAGACCGGCGGCGATGTCGCGCACCAGCCGCGCGAAATCGGCGGGCGTCATCCCGGTATAGCCGCCCTCCTGGTTGACCTGGTTGCAGGTGGCCTCGATCAGCGCGACCTGGCCATGGCGCGCCGCCCCGCGCAGCGCGGCCGCGATGACATGGGGATGGGCACTGCACACGCTGGTCAGGCCAAGCTGCCGGCCCCGGCGGTTTTCGGCAAGGGCATGCAGCGCCATCTGCGGGGCGGAGTTCGGGCGGGATATGGGGTCAGCGGTGCTCATGCGGGCCATGTTATCGGCGTTCGATCAAAAGTAAACAGATAAATGTCCGTTTATGCTTGAGTTGCGCGCGCAAAGCGGGAAGGATGCCCAGAGAGGCCACCCCCGGCCAGCAGGCACCCCCAACCCGGGCGCCCGGCACAGGGCAATGCCCCGCCCCGCGCCTGACCGGCGCAAACCGCCTGGATCAGCAAGGACCAAGGTATTGAAATGATTGTACTTATCAATCTTGGCGTCAAATACCGTCAAAAAACTCTTCGGTTTTGCGCGATTCCTGCTAGTCTGCCGCCAGGTTGACGGCGCGGGCCGGACGACGAATCACAGGGAGGAAATACCGAATGGCACTTCGCAACAAAAAGGTCTCGACGGTGGCGCTCGGCGTCCTGGGCGCCGGACTTCTGGCCACCCCGGCACTGGCGCAGGACAGCAAGACCATCACCATCGCCACCCATTACAACCAGGACCAGATGGCGCCGCTGCTGGAATGCTTCGACGCCTATGAAGCGCAGAATCCCGGCATCAAGATCGAATTCCAGCAGGCCTCCTACGGGGATTTCCTGCCGACGATCCTGACGGCACGGATCGGCGGCACCTCGCCCGACATCTACAACATCTATTCGATCTGGGCGCCGCAGCTCGTGGCTTCGGGCGCCCTGGCCACGCCCCCCGCCGAGGTGCAGGAGTTCATCAGCGCCAACTACAGCGAAGGCGCCGTCGATGCGGCCAGGCTTGACGGCACGATCTGGGGCATCCCGACCGAACTGTCGGTCTACCAGCTGCTTTACAACAAGAAGCTGCTGGCCGACGCCGGATATGACGCCCCGCCGAAAACCTGGGCCGAACTGGCCGAGATCGCGGCCGCCGTGACCGAGAAGAACGCCCAGGGCAACATCACGACCGGCGGCTATGTCTACGGCCCCTCGGTGGCCAACGCGGTGCACCCCTTCTACAGCCAGATGTACGCCGAGGGCACCGCGCCCTTCAACGAAGACCTGACGGCCACCAACTTCACCAGCCCGGCGGCGATCAAGATCCTGGAACGCCAGGGCAGGCTTTTCGCCGACGGCAGCACCGCCCTGTCCTCCACGGTCGAGGATTTCCCCGCCGGGCGCGCGGGCATGGCGATCATGGCCAACTGGAACAAGCAGGGCCTGAAGGAAGCCTTCGGCGACAACTTCGAGGACACGGTCGGCGTCGCGCCCATCCCCCATGACGAGGGCGATGGCGGCACCATGCTCTATTCCTTCTACTGGGCGGTGGATTCCACCTCGGATGTCACCGACGAAAGCTGGGCGCTTCTGAACTGGCTGAACACGGCCCAGGACGGCGCCGATCTGTCCTGCACCGGCCACATGCTGGACGAACTGGGCGCGCTGAGCGGCAACACCGCCGATCTGTCGGCCATGGACACCTCGGACGCCTTCACCACGCCCTTCGTCGAGGCCATCGTCTCGGGCACCGCCAAGAGCCAGCCCAACATCTGGCAGGCCAGCGAGAACGACCGCATCCTTCGCGGCTATATCGAGCAGGTCTGGGCCGGCCAGATGAGTGCCGAGGATGCCCTGGCGGCGGCGGATGCCGAGATCACCGCGATCCTCGCCGAGCAGTAACCCCGCAGGACGGCATGGCGCTGTCGCACCAGGAGACATCAGGATGACAGATCGAACCGACCCCAGCGCCATGCCCGCCACCCCGGCCCCCCGGGTCTTCGACGAAGACCCCGTCCGCCCGACCCTCGGGCAGCGGATCTCATCGAAGAAGGTCGCGCCATGGCTTTTCATGGCGCCGGTCATCGCCTTCGGGCTGATCTTCTTCATCCTGCCGATCTTCTATGCCGCCTTCATCAGCCTGACCCGCTGGAACAGCCTGACCCCCCCGAAGTTCGTGGGCCTGGCCAACTACAAGTACCTGCTGACCATCGACCCGCGCTTCTGGGATACCTTCTGGAACACCGCCTATTTCGCGGCAGGATCGCTTGCCATCGGGATACCGATCGCCATGATCCTGGCCTATGCCTTCACCCGGGCCTGGGGCCAGGCCTTCTGGCGGTCGATCTACTGGCTGCCGATGATCACCAACGTGGTGGCGGTGGCCTATATCTGGAAATTCCTGCTGGACGACAGCTTCGGCCTGATCAACCAGGCGCTTGGCTTTCTGGGGCTGCCCGGGCCCGGATGGCTGACCAATCCCGACATCGCGATGCTTTCGACGATCCTGGTCTTCGTCTGGATGCAGCTTGGCCACAACATGCTGCTGTTCTCGGCCGGGCTGGCCAGCATCGACGACAGCTATTACGAGGCCGCGCGCCTTGACGGGGCGAACGAGACGCAGGTCTTCCTGCGCATCACCGTGCCGCTTCTGAAGCCCACGATCCTGTTCGTGCTGATCACGAATTTCATCACCGGGCTCAGCTATTTCACCCTGATGCTGGTGCTGACCCAGGGCGGCCCGCTGGGCAAGACGACCGTGACCGCACTTTACATGTACGACATGGCCTTCGCCGACCTGCGCATGGGCCGTGCCTCGGCGGCGGCCTACATCCTGTTCTTCTTCATCCTGATCGTGACGATCATCCAGCTCCGCATCTTCCGGCGGGGCGGTGTCGACGCGCACTGAGAGGGAATCCACCATGGCCATCGTGACATCGCGAAGCAAGACGGCGCTGCTCTGGACCGTCGTGAAATACGGCCTGCTGGTGATCGGTGCGATCATCATGGTCGCCCCCTTCATCGACATGTTCCTGGGGGCCCTGCGCACCCCGGCCGAACGCCTGGCACGCCCGCCGATCTACTGGCCGCGCGATCCGCAGTGGATCAACTTCAAGCGCGTCTTCACCGAGATGCCGACGCTGGTCTGGCTGCGCAACTCGGTGATCGTCACCCTGGCGGTGACCGCCCTGCAGATCCTCACCAGCTCGATGGCGGGATATGCCCTGGCCAAGTACCGCTTTGCCGGGGCGAACATGATGTTCCGCACGGTGCTGGGGGCGCAGATGTTCCCCTTCTTCCTGTTCATCATCCCGATCTTCTTCATCCTGCGCTATTTCCCCCTGATCGGCGGCAACGATCTGCTGGGGCAGGGCGGCATGGGCTTTCTGAACAGCTATTCGGCGATCATCCTGCCCTTCGCGGTCAGTTGGTACGGCATCTTCCTGATGCGCCAGTTTTTCATGGGCGTGCCCGACGAACTGCTGGATGCCGCGCGGCTGGACGGGGCGGGGGAGTTCCGCATCTTCTTCGTCATCGTCCTGCCGCTGGTGCTTCCCGGCCTGGCGACGCTGGCGATCTTCGTCTTCGTCTACCAGTGGAACGAGGTGATCTGGACGATGACCATCACCCGCACCGCGCCCGACCTGCAGACCCTGCCCGTGGGCATCTTCCTGCTGCGCGGGGCCTTCACCGAGGAAGCCACCCAATCGCTGCAACAGGCCGCGGTCGCCGTATCGGTGCTGCCGGTGATGCTGACCTTCCTGTTGCTGCAACGCTACTACGTGCGGGGCCTGACCGCAGGATCAGTCAAGGGATAGAAATGACCGACATAGACGACGCCTTTCTCGACGCTTTCGAACATGACATGGCCGAACTGTCGCGCCGCCCCTATCCCGAGATCGGCGTGGCGACATACCTCGTGGCCGAGGATCTGACCGGCGAACGCCCGGCCCTGCCCCCCGACCCCGAGGGCGAGGCCCTGGCGCGCGATTTCGCCGCCATCATCGAGGCGCTGGAACGGCGCAACGGCACCCAGACCAGCGCCGACATCGCCCGCGCGATCGAGGTTCTGGCCGACCGCACCTTCCTTGACGTGCACTTTTCGTCCTTCTCGGCCCGGCCCACCACATGATCATCCTGCCCCGCAGCCCGAAACAGACCGCGGCCGAACTGGCCCAGGGTTTTCGCGCAGGCGGTGCGCTGCGCCTGCTGAACTTCCACGCCACCCCCAGCACCCGGGCCAAGGAATACCGCCGCCAGATCGCTGCCTGCGCCGAACGCTATCGCGGCATGGGCGAGGGCGGGATCGACGCCGTGATGCGCGGCGGCACCGACGATCCGCGCCCGGTGCTGATCCCGATCCTTTTCGAGGGGTTCCGTGACAATTACGATGTGCTTCTGCCGATCCTGGAAGAATTCGGGTTTCGCGGCTGGTTCTTCGTGCCCTCGCATTTCCTGAACGTGCCCGTCACCCGCCAGCGGATCTTCGCGGCGCGCCACAACCTGCACTACGGGCCCGACGAATACCCCGGCGAAAGGATCGTCCTGTCCTGGGCCGAGCTGCGCGATGCCCGGGCGCGGGGCCATTTCGTGGCCTGCCATTCGCGCAACCACACCGCCCTTTTCGCCGATACCCCCGACGATATCCTGCACGAGGAAATCGTGACCTCGAAGGAAGAGCTTGAACAGGGGCTGGGCGCCAGCGTCGATACCTTCTGCTATCTTCACGGGGCCGAATTCGGGCTGAACCCGCGCGCCGACAGGATGCTGATCGCGGCGGGCTATCGTTACCTGCTGTCGAATTTCCGGATACAGAAGCTGCAATGACCATTCCCCCCCTCACGCCCCTGCTGCGTGTCGTCAATTATCACAACACGCCCGCCAGCCGGGCCGATGCCTATGACGCGGAGTTCGCCGCCCTCAGCGCCCGCTACGCCCCGGTGAACGAAGCCGTCCTGGCCGAATACCTGCGCACCGGTACCTGGCCGCTGGACCGCCCCGGCGTGATCCCGTCCTTCTACAACGGCTATCGCAACAACCACGATGTCGCCCGCCCGCTTCTGGAAAAGCACGGGCTGACGGGTTGGTTCTTCGCGGTCACGGCCTATTCCTCCTGTCCGCCCGAACAGCAGGTGGATTTCGGGGCCAGCCGCACCCTGGCCATCGTGCCCGGCGAATACGAAGACGGGCGCCACGCCCTGTCCTGGGACGAGCTGCGCGCGCTGGACCAGAACCACGTGGTGGCCAGCCACACCCGCAACCACACCCGCGTCGCGCTGGACGATCCGGCCCGCATCGAGGACGAGATCGTCGGCGCGCAAGAGGATTTCACCCGCGAGCTGGGCCATCCCGTGCGCAGCTTCGCCTGGCTGTTCGGCGGGCGCTATGGCGAGAACCCCGTCGCCGACGCGGCGGTGGACAGGGCGGGCTATCACTTCCTGTTTTCCAACTTCGCGGTTCAGCGCCTGCCCAAAGCCGCCGGGTGAGCGCGCCCCTGGTTCCCGAACTCACGGTCAGCGACTGGCGCGTCAGCCGCGATTTCTATTGCGGCCTGCTGCAGTTCACCATCGCCTGGGAACGCCCGGACGAGGGGTTCGTCCTTCTGCGGCGCGAGGGGGCCGAGCTGATGCTGGACCAGGCCGGCCTGGGGCGCACCTTTCACACCGGTGCGCTGGAACGCCCCTTCGGGCGCGGCGTAAACCTGCAGATCCGCGTCAGCGCCCTGGCCCCCATGCTGGCCGCGCTTGAGCGTCACCACCAGCCGCTGTTCCTGCCGCTGGAAGAACGCTGGTATCGCACCGGGGACCGCGAAGAGGGCAACCGCCAGATCGTCGTCGCCGATCCCGACGGCTATCTTCTGCGGTTCCACGAAGACATGGGATCGCGCCCCATTGGGGGCAGGGGGCGTCACGCGGCGGGGGTGCCGCGTGACGCCCAGCGTCCTCAGGCGGTGACGATCAGCACCTTTGTGGCACCCCGTGCCACCAGGTCGGCCCGGCTGTCGGAATGCAGCATCAGCGTCGCCGTCGCCTCCAGCGTCCTGTCGCCCTGCGCAAGGGCGCCCGAGATCACATGCACCAGCGTTTCACGGGCCCCGCCCGCCGCGATCGTTTCGCCGTCGCCAAGATCGCGGATCGCAAAGCTCAGCGCCTCGGCCAGGTCGTCGCTCTGGGCTGCGCTGACGGCCTGCACCGCCACCCGGCCACAGGCCGCCGCGCGGGCATAGGCCACATGGGTTTCGCCCTGCGGTGTCAGCCTGTAGGCGTGATCGGGCGCCATGAAGACGGCGCGCGCCCCCGCCCCGGGGCCGACGCTGGCCTGAAGGCTGTCCTTGCCGGTGATCGAGATGTCGATGGTCCCGTCCAGCGGAATGACAAAAACCTCGTCCGTCTCGCTGTCGCCGTCGATGGTGACGCCGGGGGCAAAGCGGTAGATGCGCAGCGACTTCAGCCGCGCAAAACCGGTGACGCTTTCGTCGATGTCGGTCGGGCGCGGGCAGGGGCCGACGCCGGGCAGGTCGATCATGCGGCCTTGATCCGCGGGAATGATGCTCATGCTGTCCTCAGGCGACATTGGGAAGATGTTCGCGGTGCGCCGCGATCAGGTCGTCGGTCAGGGCGCGGGCCTGGTCCGAGGTTCCGACCGATCCGTCGGCCAGCATCGCCTCGATCATCAACGCGCGCGAACCCGAGGTGGCGGCGTCCACGGTGATCTCGATCGCCTCGATCTTGGCGCAGAGCTTGGCCACCAGGGCCGGGGGCAGCGGATCGGCCTGCAACGCGGCGAAACCGCCCCCCACGGCCGAGGCGTTGACCTCGAGCACGGCATCCTTCGGCAGATAGGGCACGGCGCCCCCGTTGGGCAGGTTGACCGAGAAGACATCGCGCTTGTCGTAAAGCAGCGAATGCATGATCTCGAGCAGCTGCTCGCTCTCGCCGGGGACGTTCTCGTAATAGGACTTGGGCAGGGGATCGGGCGAATTGGCGATCTTCAGCATCTCGTCATACCAGGTGTCGCCCAGGCCGATGCGTTCGTCGATGGGGAAGGCCTCGACGCCCAGCTTGTGACCGCAATAGGCCCCGCCGGGGAACCGCTCGGGGAAGAATTCGACGGCGTGCCGGTCCATGGCGCAGGGAAAGATCGAATACTTGCGGAACATGCCCCAGCTGAAGGGGTCATCCGACCAGCGCGGCGCCCGCCCGGTGACGATGTTGTCCCAGACCCTCTTGTCGGCCAGCTCCTGTTCCAGCGTGGCTTCCTGTTCGTCCAGCTTGGCATGGAACATCGGGATCGCATCCGCACCCTTGTAGCGCAGGCGCGTCAGGTAGGTCAGGTGGTTCAGGCCCAGGCCGAAAGAGGTCAGATCGCCCTCGTCCACGCCCAGGAACCGCGCCAGCACGCCTTCCACATGGTGCACGCCATGGCACAGCCCCACCACCGGCACCCCGGTTTCGCGCCGGATGGCCCGGCAGATCGCGGTCATCGGGTTGGAGTAGTTGAAGAAATGCGCATCGGGGCACAGGTCGGCCACGTCGTTGGCAATGGCGATCATCTGCGGGATCATCCGCATCGCGCGGCTGATGCCGCCGGGCATCGCGGTGTCGCCCACCGGCTGGTAGATGCCGTGCTTGCGCGGAATCTCGATATCCGTCTGCCAGCCCTTGCGCCCGCCCACGGCGATGGTGGTGACGACGAAATCGGCGCCCTTCAGAACCTCGCGCCGGTCGGTGGTGGCGGTGACAGGGATGTCGGCGTTCTTGGCCACCAGCATCTTGCCCACCAGCTTGTTCACCGCATCCAGGGTCACCGGGTCGATATCCACCAGGGCAAGTTCCCAGAGGTGCTCTTCGCCTGCAAGGATGATGTCCGCCACCAGCCTCTGGGTGAAAACCGTGCTGCCGGCGCCAATGAGGACAAGCTTGTGTCGGGCCATGGGAGGTTCCTTTTAAGGGTCAGATTCGAGACGGGTCTACTCCAAAAACGCTCAATAGTCTACGTCAGGATGATCAAAAATGACGCATGTTCTTCCCTGCCATTGTTGATACTGTGCCCGGCGAATGATCATGCGGGTCTGCAATGCCAGGGAGTGGTTGAAGATGTTGAAGGCCGAACGACACGAGCGGATCCTTGCCGAACTGGCCCATCATGGCAGCGTGAGCGCCCAGGATCTCTCGGCGCTGCTCAACGCCTCGCTGGCCACGATCCGGCGCGACATCACCGAACTGGATTCGGTCAAGTCGCTGATCCGCACCCATGGCGGCGCGACCCTGCCCAAGCATCGCGAAGAATTGCCCTACGACGCCAAGATGATGAAATTCCTCCAGGAAAAGCGCCGCATCGGGGCCGCCGCCGCCGAGCGGCTGGAGGACAATTCCCTGATCGGCTGCGGCGGCGGCACGACGGTGCTGCAGACGCTGCCGATCCTGCGGCGCAAGACGCTCAAGCTGGTGACGACGGCGGTCAACATCGCGCTGGAGCTGCGCGACACCACCACGGTCGAGGTGACGCTGACCGGCGGGGTGCTGCGCCGCCGGACCGCCGAGACGGTCGGCCACATCGCCGAACGCACCCTGCGCGACATGAACATCGACGTGATGCTGATGGGGGTCGACGGGCTGGACCCGAGATCCGGCGCCACGACCTTCGATTCCTCCGAAGCCTACGTGAACCGCGTCATGGCCGAGCAATCGCGCGAGGTCTGGATCCTGGCCGATCACTCCAAGCTGGGCGAAAGCCTGCCGGCGGTGATCTGCGACATGGCCTCGGTGACGCGGGTCTTCACCGACAGCGGCGCCCCCGACGACATCCTGCGTGACATCGCGGCCTGCGGCGTCGATGTCGTGACGGTCTGACCTAGCGCCCGCCACTTACCGGCAGGATCGCCCCCGTCACATAACTGGCCGCGCCCGACAACAGCCAGCAGACCGCCTCGGCCACCTCCTGCGCGGTTCCGGGGCGGCCCATGGGCACCCCCTCGGCCAGGCGCCTGGCGCGGTCCGGATCGCCCGAGGCGCCCTGCATGTCGGTTTCGATCAGCCCCGGGCGCACGGCATTCACGCGGATGCCCTGCCTTGCCACCTCGCGCGAAAGCCCGATGGTCATCGATTCCACGGCGCCCTTGGTGGCGGCGTAATCGACGAATTCATGCGCCCCGCCCAACGGGGCGGCCATGGACGACAGGTTGACGATGGCACCGCCCCGGCCTGCCGCGCCCATCCGGCGCACCGCCTCGCGCGCGGCCAGGAAGCTGCCGGTGGCGTTGATGTCGAAGATCCGCTGCCAGCGCCCGGTCTCGATCTCGGCGAAGGACGTGGCGCGGTCCAGGATGCCGGCATTGTTGACCAGACCCGTCACCGGCCCCAGGGCCCGTTCCGCCGCATCGAACAGCGCGATCACCTCGCCCTCCTGCGCGACGTTGCCCCTTGCGGCCACCGCGCGCCCGCCGCCGGCGGTGATGTCCCGCACCACGGCCTCGGCCGCCGCGCTGTCGGCGCTGTAATTGACCAGGACCGCCCAGCCATCCCGCGCCGCCCGCAGCGCCGTGGCCGCCCCGATGCCGCGCGATCCGCCGGTCACGATCAGAACGCCGCCCGTTTCCTTGCCCTGCATTCCTGCTCCCCCGGCCAATCCATTTGCATTGGCCGCAGGGTATCAATCACATTCGCGCAATTCAATGACGTATTTTGTTGCGTCGCGCGGGCGGGCAGTGCTCACTCCAGCAGGTATTCAAGCTCGCTCGCGGCGCTGGCGGGCAGGCCGGGCACCAGCCGCGCGCCCGCCGGTTCGATGCGCAGGCCAAGGCGCACCACATCCCCCTCGGGCACGGCGCGCAGACCGCCCAGGGGCGTGTCCCCGGTGCTGACCGCGGCGCGCGCCGCCACACCCTCGGAGGACAGCGCCACCCGCAGTGGCGGCACCGCGACATCCTGCGCCACCCGGTTCGAACAGCGCCCCGCGGGCAGGTTCACCTCGCCCCGCGCGCCCAGCCCGTCCGCGTGCCGCCACAGCGCCACGCCCTCAAGCGCGGCGATCATCGAACAGCGCAGCCCGTCGGCCTCGACCAGGGTCAGGGCCTCGGGGCCGATCCGCCCCGACAGATCCTCGGCCCCGAAACCGCGCAGCCCGCCATAGACCCGCCCTGTCGCCAGACTCTGCGGCCCGCGCAGATCCACCGCCAGCGCCAGCCGCCCCGCCACAAGCGCGCCGGGCAGCACCCGCCACTCAAGGCTCAGCCCGCCCGCCAGAACGGCCCGTCCCCGCCAGAGCCGCCCCTCAAGCCCAACCACCTGTGGCGGCAGCGTGACAACCCGTGTTACGCTGTCCGCAGGCGCGGTGGCCACCAGCGCCGCAAGGAACAGGATCAGCGAAACACATGTCACGCCTGCCCACCACAGCCCCCGTTTCACCCCCGACCGCCACCCCCCGGCAGAACGCCGGGCGGCGCGGGTTCCTGGCACAGATGATGTCGGCATCGGGTGTCGTCCTTCTGGCGGGGTGCAATGGCGGGGGCCTTGCCGGATTGCGCGGCGGTGACGGCGGGCTGGACGCCACGCGCACCGATGGCCGCGCGACGCTGCTTCTGCCCACCTCGGGGCGCTCGGCGCAGCTTGGACAGATCATGGCCGATGCCGCAAGGCTTGCCGCGCCGGAACTGGGGCGCGACCCCGAAATCGCCCTCAGCGACAGCGGATCGGACGTCGAACCGGCGGTCCTGGCCGCCCGCGCGGCCGTGGCGGCAGGGGCGAAGATGCTGATCGGGCCGCTGTTCGGCGCCCAGGCCGTGGCCGTGGCGGCGGCGGTGGGCCGCCAGGTGCCGGTGGTGACCTATTCCAACGATACCTCGCTGAAGGGGCCGGGGCTGTTTGTCTACGGGGTGACGCCCTTCCAATCGGCCCGCTCGGTGCTGGCCTTTGCCGCGACCCGGGGCAAGCGGCGCGTCGTCGTCGTCGCCCCGCCCGGCGCGCTGGGGGATCAGTCGGTGGCGGCGGCGCGCAGCCTGGCCGGGCAGGTGGGCATCGTGCCGGGCGAGGCGGTGCGCACCGGCGATCCTGCGGGGCTGGCCGCGCGGGTGGCGGCGGCGGCCGGGGGCAGCGCGCCCGATGCCGTCTACCTGCCCGCGGCGGGGCCGGAACTGGCCGGGCTGGCGGGCGCCTTCCAGGGCAGCGGGGTGCAGGTGCTGGGCTCGGCCCAATGGGCGGCGATCAAGGCCGAAGAGGTGCCCGCCCTGCGCGGCGCCTGGTATGCCGCCCCCGATCCGCTGCGCTTCAACCCCTTTTCCGAAGCCTACCGCGAGGCCTTCGGCAGCGTGCCGGGCATTCTGGCCGGTCTGGCCTTCGATTCCGTCGAGATGGCCCGCTTCCTGGGCCGGGTCGGCCAGCAGGACAAGCGCGGCCTGACCCGCGACGAGGGCTTCAACGGCGTGCTTGGCCCCTATCGTTTCGGCAGCGACGGGGTGGTCGACCGGGCGCTGTCGGTGCTGCAGGTCGAACGCGGCGCGCTGTCGCTGATCGGGGGCGGCACCGTATGAGAGCGCCATGACCGGCGCCCGTCGCCCCGCTGGCCGGGCGCCCGAGGCGGGCGTGACCCTGGTGGAAATGCTGGTGGCGCTGGCGCTTTTCGCGATGATCGGGCTGGTGGGCTTCGGCATGCTGAGCACGATCCTGCGCGCCCAGGAACGCACCGAGGGCCGGATGGAGCGGCTGGGGCAGATCGACGGCGCGCTGCGGCTGCTGTCGGGCGACATGGAAACCGGCGCGCCCGGGACGCTGACCTTCCAGGACGACAGGCTGGCGATCGTGGTGGCGGGGCGCCGGCACGCCTGGCGGATCGACGACACCACCCTGACCCGCGCCCTGGCCCGTCCCGGCGAAAGCGACGCGCAGGACCAGGCGCTGTTGCCGGATGTTTCGGGCTGGGGCTGGCGGTTCCTGCCCGAGGGCGGGCAATGGGGCCCCGCCTGGCCCCCCGCCGATGCGCCGGACGGCCCGGCCCCCGCGCTGCGGGCCGCCGAGGTGGAACTGCGCCTGCGGCTGGGGGAAGGCGACGCGGCGCCGGTCACGCTGCGCCGGCTTTTCGTGCCCCTTGCCGTGGTCACGCCCGGGGGCGATGCGTCGTGAAACCCGCCCATCCCGCCCCATCGCGCGACCCCGAGAGCGGCATCGTCCTGGTCAATGTCCTGGTGATCCTGACCCTTGCCGCTTCGGTGGTCTTCCTGATGCTTTCGGCCCAGGACACCGCCCTTGAGGGGGTGCGCCTGCGCGCCGCCGCCAGCCAGGCCGACCTTCTGGCCCAGGGCGGTGAAGCCTCGGTCGTGACGGCGCTGCGGCGCGACATGCAGGACGCCCCCGAGTCCGACCATTTCGCCGAAAGCTGGGCGGCGGTGATCCAGGACGAGGTAAGCCTGCAGGGCGGGCGGTTTTCCGTCGCCGTCGAGGATCTGCAGGGCCGCTTCGATCTGAACCGGCTGGGGGGCGGGGGACTGGTGGACGGGCCGGTCTTCGCGGCCCTTCTGGCGGCGCTGGAACTCCCGGGCGAGATTGCCCCGCGCATCGCCGCCCTGGTGGCCCGCGAGGGGCCGCTCGGGGATGTCGGGGCCGTGCTCGAGGCGGGGGTGGCCCCGGGCGATCTGGACCGTCTGCGCCCCCATGTGACGGTGCTGCCCGAACCGCAGACGGTGAACCTCAACACCGTGGGGCCGGTCCTGCTGGGGGCGATGCTGGGCCGCCCCGAGATCGCGGCGCGGCTGCTGCAACTGCGGGCGCGGCAGGGCTTCCTGACGGCGCAGGACCTGCAATCCACCGGGGCGCTGATGCCGGTGAACGGCGGCTGGACCTCGCAGAACTTCACCGCCGAGGTGCGGGCCGAGATCGACGGCGTCACCCGCATCCTGCACAGCCGCATCCTGCGCCGCCCGCGCGGCCCGGGGGCCGGGGTGCATGTGGTGGCGCGCCGCATGGGCCCGCCCTCCGCCGCCCTGCCCGCCCCGGCGCCCGCGCTGATCGACCGGCTGCTGCGCCCCTGAGCCGGGGGGGTGCGATGCGGCGCACAGGCCCCTTTTCGAACAGTCTCGAAAGAGGGTTTCCGGGATCGCTCCGAAGGTCAGGTGTGCGGACGAAGCTGACTTTCGGGAAAGTTAACTATTCTCGGCGTGCCTTCCAGAATTGGACGACTTCGTAGCCAAGACAGTAGGCAATGAAAGTACCAAATACGATAAATCCAGTGAAGCTGAAGAAGCGCTCTGGAGCGCCAACAATCCAAGAAATTACTAGACCAGCGAGAATGCTCAAACGGATGATAGCTATTTTCATAACGCCTTCTAACACGTGGACAAACTTTAGGCGATGGAGCCATCCAATCTACGCAACACCTTCAACTGAAGAGCAAGAAATTTGTGCTCGAACCGGACGTTCCGCGCAGTCTCGGCAGAGCGCCGGGCATGAGAACGCCGCCCGGATCGCTCCGGGCGGCGCTGGTTTTTCAGAGCCTGAAACGCCCCAGAGCGTTTCAGGCTTTTGCGGAACCGAAATGCACTGCCTCTCCCTTACGGTCGAACGCGCATTTCGGTGTCCCGTTTCTATCCGAGCCTGAGACGCCCTAGACGTCGATCGGATCGGCGGTCGGGTCGACTGTCAGATCGTCGGCCCGGGGATCGACCAGGATGTCGGCATTTGGATCGGCGAAGAAGGCCGCCGCGAAGCGGGCTCCGAACTGGTTGACCACACCGGCGATGCCGGTGCCGCCATTGCCGCCGTCACAGGCGGCAAGGCCGGTCATTGCGCCCAGAAGGGCCAGGGTTGCGAAACGCAGTTTCATCTGTTCCCCCCTCAGCTTCCGGCGCCGGGCAGCGGCGTGTTCAGATAGGGGAAGGCCGCCGGCAGTTCGCTGGCCAGGATCGGCGCGCCGTCCGTGAAGGCGGCGTTGCCCACCGGTGCGTCGGCCGGATCGCAAAGCCCCAGGTTCACGAAATCGCTTTCGGTATCCTCGACCGCGTTGGGGAACTGAAGTTCGGCCCCCAGAGGCACGGGATGGCACAGCGCCCCCATGACCACGCGCAGGGCGATATCGACGGTGTCATCCCCCGGACGGCGCCCGTTCGGGAAACCGGCCAGATCCTCGGCCACGACGCCGAAGGGGTTCTGCTGATCACGCGGCGTGGCGGGAACGGCAGTGTTCAGGCGCATCATTTCCGAAGCCTGGAAATCCTCGCCCGAGGGTTTGTTGAACCCGGGGAAACCGGTCAGGAAGGCCGTGACCAGATCGTTGCGCGGAAAGTTGTTGGGCGCCAGTTCCTGGGGCAGCCCGGCAACGCCGCCGAACAGGGTTTCCACCAGTTCGGGCAGGGTGGGGTGGGTGACATAATCGATCAGCGCACCGTCGATGGTGGGTTCGGCGGCGTTGAACAGATCCTTGTCCTTCAGGCCGATCACCACCTCGTTGACCAGCGGCGCCGAGAGGCGCGACTGCTGAACGTAGGCGCCGCCGACAACCGAGGTGCCTTCATAGGTGGGCGAGGGGTCTTCGATCTCGGCCTGGGGCAGGCTGGCCGTGGTCCAGGCGCCGATCACCGGATCGCTGCCCGCAACGCAGGAGATGGGCACCTCGATGGCGATCGAGGTGACATTGGCCTTGCCCACCAGATCGTCGTTGGCCCGGTCCTGGGTGATGCCGCCGGCAAAGGGGGTGGCGGCGTTGTACTGGGGCCACATGGCGCTGGGGGCGCCCTGGATCGGCACCAGGTTCACCAGGTCGAAGACCTCGCCCAGGTTCACGGCAAAGGCCTCGGCGCGCTGACCCACGAAGACACGGCCCGGCTCGGCGCAATCGGGAATGTCGATGGTGTGGATGAAGCCGTCGGCATAGGCCGCGTAATCGGGCAGGGTCTTGGTGCCGATGTTGTCGATGGGCTTGGCAAAGGTCTTTTCGGTCGATCCGGTCTTGGTGATGTCGCGGATCGTGCCGCTGCGCCGGTCGCCGGTGATGTACTTGACGGTATAGCTTTCCAGCTCGTTCTGCTTGCTGGTGTCGCCGGCGGTGATCATGCCGAACTGGCGCAGCGGAATCGCCACGTCCTTCTTGGCCCCCTCGGCCCCGATGCTCAGCGCGGCACCGTCACCCTCGGCGATCAACTCGTTCTTGAACTGGAACTGGAAGGTGATGTCTTCCTGGGCGTTGCCGTCGGTGTCGATGTGGATTTCATAGACCGCGTCGCTGTCCATGGTGAAATAGTTCGGCCCGCCATAGGGCGACTGGAGCGGCTGGTAGTTGGCGATGAAATTGACATAGCCATCCCGGCCCGGCTCGTAGCTGCGGAACATGTAGAAGTCGGTTGCGTCGATCTTGGGCGATTCCGTGATTCCGGGGGCTTCACGGTGGGACGAGGCCCAGCCGGCCAGCGCGGTCGCGGCAAGCGCCGTTGCGACCGTCCCGCTGAAAACAAAGCTCTTCTTACGATACATCGAGATATTCCTTCACTAAGGGAACCCTGCGCGATGGCCTCCCCTCTCGGGGCGGGTTAAATTACCACAAGGGCAGATACGCATGGTTTTGGAAAATAGTTTCGGGAAATGAGGATTTTTTATCATTTT
Organism: Oceaniglobus trochenteri; assembly: GCF_020529025.1. Taxonomy (GTDB): domain Bacteria; phylum Pseudomonadota; class Alphaproteobacteria; order Rhodobacterales; family Rhodobacteraceae; genus Oceaniglobus; species Oceaniglobus trochenteri. Next base: position 8,835 of record NZ_JACNMM010000019.1, on the reverse strand, counting down.
TATTCCGCCGGCCCGCCGTGCCCCTCGTGACGGGGGGGGCGACCATGGCCGATCTGCTGGCCACGCTGCCGCTGATCCTGGTGCTGGGGCGGCTGTCCTGGATCGACGCGCGCGAACATCGCATACCCGACCGCCTGTCGTTGCCGCTTCTGGCTGCGGGCCTGGCCCTGGCGGCCTGGCGGATGGGCGGGGTTCCCCCCGGGGCATTGGCCGGGGCGGTGACCGGATGGGCGGTGTTCGCCGGTCTGGGCGCCCTGTTCCACCGCCGTTACGGCGCCGAGGGGCTGGGCCGGGGCGATGCAAAGCTTCTGGGTGCGGCGGGGGCCTGGCTGGGACTCGGGGCGCTGCCGCTTCTGGTTCTTTTCGCGGCGCTTGCGGCCCTTTGCCGGGTTTTTCTGCGCCCGGCCCCCAAGGATGCGCCCATCGCCTTCGGCCCCTGGCTTTCCCTTGCCTTTCTTGTTCTCTGGGCAGGCTTCCTTTCCGGTCGGGTCGGTGGAGCAATCTGGTAATGCCCCGATTACCGGAAACTCTTCACGGTCTTTCCGGCGCTTTCCAGTGGCTGGAACCAGCCTGTCCCCCGATGCCGGGTGTTAAATATGTGTTAGACTCTGTGTTACGCGGAAAAAACGCCACGCAACCCCATGACAACATATAGTTTTTCAGACCCCCCCGTGTGTAGAGTCACGAAAGAATGTGGGTAAAGTCACGAAAGAGCGTGTGTAAAGTCACGAAAGTCGGCCTAGCGTGGGTGAAATCACGAAATGCTTGACGAGCGTGGGTAAAATCACGAAAGTCGGCCCATGGTGTGTGATATCACGAAAGACAGCAGGTCCCCCCTCCTTCCCGATCGTCAGGATCAGAAGGACTTTTTCGTCTGCGACATCTTCGATGCCGCGCCGAAGGGCGACATGGCCTCGATGGCGCATCCGATCTTCTCGCTTTCGACGAAGCCGGATCACCAATCGCGCCGCTACGAGGACGAAAGCGGCAAGAACTATGTCGAGGTGCGCCCCTCTTCCGACGGGCTTGCCACGATCCATGACCGCGATGTCCTGATCTATTGCATCAGCCAGGTCATCGCCGCGCTGAACGAGGGGCGCCAGGTGCAGCGGGTGGTGCGGCTGAAGGCCTATGACCTGCTCAAGGCCACGAACCGGGTGACCGACGGGCGCGGCTACAAGGCGCTGCGTGCGGCACTCGTCCGCCTTCAGGGCACCCAGATCGAAACGAACATCAGCACCGGGGGCACCGAACAGCTGGATATCTTCAGCATCATCGACCGGGCGCGGATCGTGCGCGAAACCCGCGACGGGCGGATGCAGGAGATCGAGGTGGAACTCTCGGACTGGGTTTTCAACGCGATCCGGGCGCAGGAGGTGCTGACCCTGCACCGCAACTATTTCCGGCTTCGCAAGCCGCTGGAACGCCGCCTCTACGAACTGGCCCGCAAGCATTGCGGCCGCCAGACGCAATGGCGCGTCGGCCTTCCGGCGCTGCAACGCAAATGCGGTTCCACCTCGACCACCCGCGAGTTCCGCCGCCTTGTCGGCGCCATCGTCGAGCAGGACGAGGCCCACCACCACATGCCCGACTACGCGATCCGGCTGGAGGGCGAGATGGTCGTCTTCGAGAACCGGGGCACGATGGACGTGCTGGGCGGCGATGTCGTCACCAGCACGATCCGGCTTGGCCACGACACCCACGACCGCGCCCGCGCCGCCGCCCCGGGCTGGGATGTCCACTACCTGGAACAGGCCTGGCGCAGCTGGATGGCCGATGGCGGGCTCGACGCCCCGCGCGACCCCGACAAGGCCTTCATCGGGTTCTGCACCAAGTGGTTCGAAAAACGCGGCCGCCCCTAGACCGCCACGATGCAGGCCACCCCGTCGCGTTGCGCGAAGCACTATCCGTTGCGGGTGCCGTACATGTCGAAGACCGGTTCCAGCGGCACGGAGACCGGCGAGTTGTCGGGGTTGGTCTCCATGATGTCGGCCATGTGGGCCCACCAGTCCTGCACGATCTTGCGGGCGGGCAGGTCGGCCAGGGCCGCGGGATCGGTGGTGGTGACGACCGCGAAAAGGTATCGCGTCTCGGGGTCGAGGAAGATCCGGTAGTCGGTGATGCCGATATCGCGCAGCTGCGCGAACATCTCGGGCCAGAGGGTATCGTGGCGACGGGTGTACTCCGCCTGCTGGCCGGGATGCAGCCGCATGCGCGTGGCAAGGACGGTCGTGCTCATGCCGGGTCTCCCGTGGGGGATTTGGGGTCGATCAGGCCGCGCTGTTTCAGATCGGCCCAGAGGGCGGCCGGGATCTTCCGTTTCATCAGGTCGACGTTCTGGCGGACATGGGCAGGTTCCGTCGCCCCGGGAATCACGGCGCTGACCGCCGGATGCAGGAGGGGAAAGCGCAGCGCGGCGGCGGCGATGGGCACGTCGTGGCTGCGGCAGAGATCGTCGATGGCGATGGCGCGCGCGCGGATGCCGGCCTGCGCGTCGTCATAGCCATAGGTGGCCCCGGCGGCGCGTGGATCCGCCAGCAGCCCCGAGGCGAAGGGCGCGCCGATCACCACGGCGATCCCGCGCTCCTGGCAGACCTGCATGGGGCCGGCAAGGGCAGCCTGGTCAAGCAGGGTATAGGGCATCGCGACAAGGAAGAAATCGACATCCACCCGCCCGGCGAAATGGGTGAAATCCTCATGCGTGTTCATCCCCATGCCGATCTTGTGGATCTGCCCCGCGGCCCGCAGCTCCTGCAGGTAGGGCAGGCCGCTCTCTGCCAGGTCGCCCTCGTGCACCGCGCGCCGGTCGCCGTGGTGCTTGCCGTCCAGGTCGTGGATCACGGCCATGTCGATCCTGTCGATCCCCAGGCGCATCCGGCTTTGCGACAGGGACCGGGCAAACCCCCCGGCCGAATAGTCATAGCGCATGTCATGGGGCAGGGCGCCTTTCCAGGGGGCCACATGCCCGGGGTCGGGGGCGCTGGCGTCATAGACCCGGCCCACCTTGGTGGAGAGGATGTATTCCTCGCGCGGCCGCCGGCGCAGGGCCGCCCCGAGGCGCAGCTCGCTCAGCCCGTGACCATACCAGGGCGCGGTGTCGTAATAGCGCAGCCCGGCCTCCCATGCCGCGGCAAGGGTCGCGGCGGCGGTATCCTCGTCGATGATGGTGAACAGATTTCCCAGATGTGCGCATCCGAGACCGATTTCAGGCAGCGCGCCAGTCCCCAGATCCATGTCGCTCCTCCGCTTTTTCCTGGCTGCATATCCAGCCCGGTCGAGAATAGCACGCCTCATCTTAATGTAAATTAGTAAGACTAATTGACAGAAGGGATTCGATTTTCTAGGCTGACCCAAGGGAATTGCATAGGGGAGACTGCAATGAAGAACATGTTTACCGGCCTGGCCGTGGCAGGCCTGCTGGCCGCCTCTGCCGCTCAGGCGCAGGATGCCGTGGAAATCGTCTATATTCCGAAGAACACCGGCAACGCCTATTTCGACGGCATCGTGCAGGGCTTTGCCGAAACCTGCGACAAGATCGGCTGCGATTTCACGACCGTCGCGCCGGCGGATGCGGGGGCGACCTCGCAGATCCCCTTCCTCAACGCCCAGATCCAGCGCGGCGTCGACGTGATCGCCATCACGCCCAACAGCCCCGATGCCCTGAACCGCATCTTCGCGCGGGCCCGGGACCGGGGCATCGAGGTGCTGGTGGTCAATTCCGACATCACCGGCTTCGAGGATCAGCGCGATGCCGCCATCATGCCGGTGGATTTCAGCAATGTCGGCCGTGACCAGATCGCGCTGATGGGCAGGCTGATCGACTACAAGGGCCAGTTCGCGATCCTCAGCGCCACCACGGACGCGCCCGACCAGAACAGGTTCATCGCCGGCATGCAGGAGACGCTGGAAAGCGACGACCGCTACAGCGAGATGGAACTGGTGACGATCGTCTACGGCGATGACGATCCGCAGAAATCGACCACCGAAACCGAAGTGCTGCTGTCCAACTATCCCGACCTGAAGGGCATCATCGCGCCCACCACCGTCGGGGTGGCCGCCGCCGCGCAGGTGGTGGAGGGCCAGGGCAAGGCCGACGAGGTGGCCGTGACCGGGCTGGGCACCCCCAACCAGATGCGCCGCTTCATCGAGAACGGCACCGTCGAGGCCTTCCAGCTCTGGGCGCCCGACGAACAGGGCCGCGCCGCCGCCTATCTGGGGGTCGCGCTGTCGAACGGCACGCTGAAGGGCGAGGTCGGCGAAACCTTCGAGGCGGGCGACCTGGGCACGCTGGAGATCCGCGAGAACCGGATCGTGCTGCCGCGCGAGGGTCTGACGACCTTCGATGCCGACAACATCGCCAACTACGACTTCTGAGACCGGCAGGGCGGGCCGCGTCACGGGATGCGGTCTGCCCTGCCTGACCATCCGGGGGCTTTCCGATGACGTCCGTTCCATCCGGCATCTATCCGATGCTCTATGCCTGCTTTGCCGAAGACGGGACGCTGAGGGATGATGCCTTCGGGGTCCAGGTCGAGGCGGCCCTGGCCCATGGCGCCGCGGGTGTCGCCGTTCTGGGTCTTGGCACCGAGGTGGCCAAGCTGAGCGCAGGAGAGCGCGAACAGGCGCTGGATGCCACGGCAGGGGCGCTGGACGGGCGGGCCAGCCTGGCCGTGACCGTCTTCGGTGCAACGCCCCGTGAACAGATCACCTTTGCCCGGCGCGCCGTCGCGGCCGGGGCGACATGGCTCATCCTCCAGCCGCCGCCCGGGAAGATCGACGAACCGGCGCTGCTTGATTTCTTCGCCACGGTCATCGATGCCGTGGATTGCCCGGTGGGCATCCAGAATGCGCCCGAATTCCTGGGCTACGGATTGTCCCCCGAGGGCATCGTCACCCTTGCCCGGCGCTGCGCGAACTTCCGGGTGGCCAAGCTGGAATGCCCGGCGGTGGATCTGCACGACATCGTCGAGGCGACCGAGGGCAGGGTGGCCGTCTTCAACGGCCGCTGCGGCTTCGAGATGCCCGAGAACCTGAATGCCGGTGCCTCGGGCATCCTGCCCGGAATCGAAACCATCGACCTGACCCAGGGCATCTGGCAGGCCCATGGGGCGGGCGACGGGGAAAGGGTCCGCGCGCTCTATGCGCTGCATGCCCCGGTCGCGGTGTCGATCATGCAGGGCATCCCGCATTTCGTGACCTACGGAAAGGCATTGGCCATCGCACGGCTGGGCCTGGCCCGGGATTGCCCGCGCGCCCCCTTCAAGCCGATCACCGAATACGGGCGCAGGCTCGTGCAGGCCCAGGCAGACAGGCTTGGACCGTTGACAGCAAAGGACGACTGACATGCCGATCATCAAGGATATCCGCACCACGATCTGGGAATGGACCGGCCCGGTGGCGCCGATGCCGCCCAATTTCTGCACCAGCGCGGCGGATATCGTGTCCAACACCACCGGCGACATTTCCGGCTTCCGCTTCCTGGGCTGGCTGGTGGTCGAGATCGAGACCGAGGACGGCATTATCGGACTGGGCAATGCCGCGCTGGCGCCCCATGCGGTCAAGACCCTGATCGACACCCAGCTTGCCCCCATGCTGATCGGGCAAAGCGTGCTGGACACCGAGTTCCTGTGGCAGACCATGTATCGCCGCACGATTGCCTTCGGGCGCAAGGGCATCGGCATGACGGCGATCAGCGCGCTGGACATCGCGCTCTGGGATGCCAAGGGCCATGTCCTGGGCCAGCCGGTGTTCCGCCTTCTGGGCGGCCGCACCAAGGACAAGCTCAAGGTCTATGCCAGCCGCCTCTACAGCCAGTCGCTCGAGGATCTTGCCGCCGAGGCGCAGGGCTATCTCGACCAGGGCTTCACCATGATGAAGCTGCGCATGGGCTGGGGGCCGAAGGATGGCGCCAGGGGAATGCGCCAGAACATCGACCTGGTGCGCACCCTGCGCGAGACCGTGGGCGAGGACGTGGACATCATGGCCGACTGCTACATGGGCTGGTCGCTGGAATATGCGCGCGAGATGGTCCGCCGCCTTGCCCCCTACAACCTGCGATGGCTCGAAGAGCCGCTGATCGCCGACGACATCACCGGCTATGCCGAGTTGCGCGCCATGGGCCTGGTGCCCATCGCCGGCGGCGAGCATGAGTTCAACCTCATGGGATATCGCCACCTGATCGAGGCGCGGGCCGTCGATTTCGCCCAGTTCGACACCAACCGCGTCGGCGGCATCACGGCCGCCGCCAAGATCGCCCACCTGTGCGAAGCCTTCGACGTGGCGGTGATGCCCCACGCGGGGCAGGTGCACAACTATCACGTCTCGCTGTCCTCGGTGACCGCGCCCTTCGCCGAGTACTTTCCCCAGGTGCCCGTCGAGGTGGGCAATGAATTGTTCTGGTACATCTTCGACGGTGAACCGGTGGCCAAGGACGGGCATATCGACCTGCCCGACGACAAGCCCGGCCTGGGGCTGACGCTGAAGGAACCCGACGCCGAGACTTTCAGGCTGATCCGCTGACCGCGCCGCAAGAAGGAGGAGAGACCCGATGCCGAATTTTCCCGTCGTCGACGCCCATCTGCACATCTGGAACCCCGAGCGCATCCGCATCGGCTGGCAGGAGGGCAATGCCTTCATGCAGCGCCCCCGCCTGCCGCAGGACTATCTGCACGACCTGGGCGATCTCGAGGTCGAGGCGGCCGTCTTCGTCGAATGCTTCGTCGACCAGGGGGAATACCTGAAGGAAGTGCGCTTCGTCGAAGAGAACATGGGCGCCGGGTCCCCCATCCGGGCCATCGTCGCGCAGGCCCCGGTGGAACTGGGCGCGGACATGGGCCCCTTCATCGAACATCTGAAATCGAAACATCCCGACGTGGTGGGCATCCGCCGGATGATCGAGTTCAACCCGGACGAGGATTTCTGCCTGCGGCCCGGTTTCGTCGAAGGCGTGAACCTGCTGGGCGAGGCGGGTCTCAGCTTTGACATCAACATCCACCACAGCCAGGCGGGCAAGGCCGCCGAAATGGTCGCGCAGGTGCCGGACACGGTGATGATCCTCGACCATTGCGGCAAGCCCGGTATCGCCGAGGGCGAGATCGGGGCCTGGCGCAGCCACCTGAAGACGATGGCGGCGAACCCGAACCTGCATTGCAAGCTCAGCGACCTGCCGGTCGAGGCCGATCACGACAACTGGACCGAGGACGACCTGAAGCCCTATATCGACGCGGTGGTCGAGATCTTCGGCTTTGACCGGCTGATCTATGCGGGCGACTGGCCCGTCTGCACCCAGGCCACCACCCTGCCGCGCTGGGTCGAGGTGCTGGACAGGCATTTTTCCGGCGTAAGCGAGACCGACCTGCGCAGGTTCTACCGCGGCAACGCGAACCGGGTCTACAAGCTGGGGCTGCCGGAATGAGCGATGCGCCCCTGATGGCCACCCGCGGCCTGTCCAAGGCCTTCGGGCAGGCCATCGTGCTGCGCGACATCACGGTCGAACTGCGCGGTGGCGAGGTGCTGTCCCTCGTGGGCGAGAACGGGGCGGGAAAATCCACCCTGATGAAGGCGCTGGCGGGGGTGCACCCGCCGACCCGGGGCGAGGTTCTGGTGGACGGCCGGCCGGTGCGTTTCGCCAGCCCCGAAGAGGCACAGCGCGCCGGTGTCGCGCTGATCCACCAGGAGCCGATATCCTTCCAGGACCTGACGGTCGCGCAGAACATCGAGATCGGCGTCGGGGCGCTCAGGCCCCTCTCGTTCCGGTCTCCGAAGGGCGTGCACGACCGGGCCGCCCAGATCCTCGCGCGGTTCGATGTCGAACTGGACCCCGACGCGCCGATGTCCAGCCTTTCGATCGCCGATCAGCAGCTGGTCGAGATCGTCTGTTCGCTTGCCCGCGATGCCCGCGTCATCATCATGGACGAACCGACCGCGCCGCTGACCCCCTCCGAGACCGACCGCCTTTTCGGGATCATCCGGCAACTGGCGTCCGAGGGAAAATCCATCGTCTTCATCAGCCACCGCCTGGGCGAGATCATGGAGATCAGCGACCGGGTCATGGTGCTGCGCGATGGCGCCCATGTGGAGACCCTGGCCATCGGCGAGGTGAAGGGCGTGGACCACCTGGTGCGCCTGATGATCGGGCGCGACATCGCCCCCCGGGCCACCCGGCAGGTCACCCGCGACAGCGTGGCGCTGGAGCTGTCGGGGCTGAGCCGCGCGGGCCATTTCCACGACGTGTCGCTGCGCATCCACAAGGGCGAGGTGCTGGGCATCGGCGGGCTGGTGGGGGCGGGGCGCACGGCCGTGGCCGAAACCATCTTCGGCGTGGCCCGGGCCGATGCGGGGCAGATCACGATCGGCGGACGTCCGGCGACCATCCGCTCTCCGCAGGAGGCCATCGCGCAGGGCCTGGGCTATGTCCCCGAGGACCGGGCCAAGGACGGGCTGTTCCTGTCCATGTCGGTGGCCTCGAACATCAGCGCGGCCCACCCGCCCAGCTTTTCCAGGGGCGCGGCCCTGTCCCGCCGGGCCGAGGCCCGGGTGGCCCGGACCGCCATCGCGGACCATTCGATCCGCACCCCCGACAAGGATGCCGCGATCACGAACCTGTCGGGGGGCAATCAGCAGAAGGCGATCATCGCCCGCTGGCTGCTGACCGATCCCGACCTTCTGCTGCTGGACGAACCCACGCGCGGCGTGGACATCGGCGCCAAGGAGGAGATCTTCCAGAAGATCACCGCCCTGGCCGACGATGGCCGGGCGGTGATGCTGATCTCGTCGGACATGTCCGAACTGCTGGCCCTGAGCGACCGCATCCTCGTGTTCTGCGAGGGGCGGATC
>NZ_JACNMM010000018.1 GCF_020529025.1 Oceaniglobus trochenteri | reverse complement strand
CGGCCTTGTGCTTCTGTTCCGCCTGTTCGCGGCCCTGTTTCGCGCTGTCGCGTTCGGCGCGGGCCTTGTCACGCTCGGCCCTGAGGCTTTCGGCCTCGGCCTTGTGTTTCTGTTCCGCCTGTTCGCGACCCTGTTTCGCGCTGTCGCGTTCGGCGCGGGCCTTGTCACGCTCGGCCCTGAGGCTTTCGGCCTCGGCCTTGTGTTTCTGTTCCGCCTGTTCGCGGCCCTGTTTCGCGTTGTCGCGTTCGGCGCGGGCCTTGTCGCGCTCTTCGGTCAGGGCCTTCAGGGCGTTCTTGTGGGCCTGTTCGCTTTTCTTCTGGTTCTCGTCCTCACGTTCTTCCACGTCGCGCAGGCCGATGCGGGCGGCGTCGCGTTCGGCGCGCACCATGACCAGCTTGTGGGACATGGCCTCGAGGTCGCTCTTGCGTTCGGCCTCGACCGTTTCAAGCTGGCGCAGGGCCTCTTGCGCGGCGTCACGATCCCTGGCGCGGGTTTCCGCCTCGGCTTCCAGGTCGAACAGCCGGGCATAAAGCCGGGTCACGACCAGGCTGCGCTTTTCGTAGGCGTCCGTGACCGTGTCGATCCGTTCCTGCAGCGCCTCTGTCGCGGTTCGGGCCTGAAGCAGATCGGCCTGCAGGGCGTCGATCCGCTTTCGGGTGCCGCTCTCGGCGTCGAAGGATTTCTGCCGCTCGTATTCATGGAGATGGGCCATGCCGAGCCGCTGGAAGATCTGTTGCCGGGTGCGGTGGTCGCTGCGCCCGCTTTCCTGGCTGGCGAACATCTTCAGGCGGTGGGTATGTACGGTGCCGGTCAAAAAGAGGGTCAGCCCGGAACCGTGGGGGAAATGGATGTGATCGTATTTCTCGTGCAAGGCCCGCAGCCCGGCCCTGGCCTTTTCGGGAAGTTGTGCAGGATCCGTGCCGCACAGGACGATCATCCCCTGATCCGAAAGCCGGTCGGCCCAGGTGGTCTCGATCATCTCGAAGGTCGCCGCGCTCAGCCCGGTGTCAAGCAGCAGGATGTCGATGCTGCCGGGGGCGAAATGGTCGCCCGCGGCGGCCGGGGGGGCCGTGTAGAGCCGCGAGAAATCGGCATGGTTCAGCGCATTGTGCCGTTCGATGCGTTCGTCGATCGCGTTTTCCCCATCGGGGCGCTCGGGCGCGATCCCGTAGATCAGGGTGGCAAGCCCCAGCCTGTCGATGGCCTGGCAGAAGGCGAAATGCGCAACCCCGGTTTCAAGGCCCAGGGTCACGATCTGGCGCGGCTTGCCTTCCCGGACCAGCCAGAACAGGAACGGGACATGGGCCAGATAGCCTGAATCGTCCAGGTAATTGCACCGCCACAGGATCTCCCGGGGGGATATGGTCCAGAAATCCATCTCGGACGAGGACGTCGGCGCCGGGGCCGAAGGCTCTTTAGAAATCATTGCGTTCCCCGGAAAAATTCATTTCACATCTGTTCCCTGGCTGCATCGTGCCCGCCGCTACTGGGCGGCCTGGGCCTGGGCGCGGGCCGGAATGGCGCCGACAAGACGCCGGGCGATGACATCGGGGGCGCAGTTCTTGCGGACGAAGGCAAAGCCCTTCTCGGCCTGGGCGCGATAGGCCTTGGGGTCGGCCCAGAGCTTGCGCAGGGTATCCGCCACGTTGCGCGGCTCGGCATAGACGGCGGCGTCGCCGAAGATGTCGGCAAGACCGGGGGGCAGGATGACGACCCGGCCAAGGGCCATGGCCTCCATCACGTTGCGCCCGAATTCCTCGATATAATCCTCGTGGACGTAGTGCAGGAAGAAATCCAGGTCCTGGATGAAAGAGGCCACCTCGACAGAGTCGAATTCCAGGACCTCCCAGTTGGCAGGCAGCGTGCCCAGCATCTTCTGGGGGTCCTTCGCGCCCCCCAGCAACCTGACCCGGATGTCATGGGCATCGGCGCAATAGGCGTCACGAAGCCCGTCGGCGGTGTGGGGCCATTTCGTCCAGTGACTGCGGGCGTGCCGCCCCAGGACCGGAACGCCGCCCTTGCCCAGACCCTTGGGCAGGGCGGGCATCTTTTCGGGCAGATCGCGCCCCAGGGGCGGATACCAGATGTCGTTGCTGAGCTGGGTGAAGCCGCCGGTCTTTTCCAGGATGTGCCGGGTGCGCGGCGAGATCGCGATCCACTCGGGCACCTTGTCGAACAGGCTCAGGCACATCTGCGAAGCCTCGGGGCCGGTGTAATAGGTGGGGTTCTGGCTCCAGCGTTGCATCGGCGACTGGTTCACCAGGATGCCCACCTTCCCCGCGTCGATCTGCGGCACGGCATCGATGCGGGTGCCCAGGATCGGCGGATGGTGAATCAGGACCAGGCCGGCCTGCACCTTGTCCTCGGGCACCAGGATGTCGATGCCTTCGTCATAGGAGGCCTCGACGTATTCATCGGCCACTTCGGCCAGTTTCAGATCGAAGCGCGGCCAGTGGAACAGCCCCACCCGCAGCCCGCTGGCGCGGGCGGCGCGGATGTATCCTTCGTTGCAGCGGCGCGTGCCGCCCAGCAGGCTGAGATCGGAAACGATGATCAGGTCGTAATAGGTATCGCGCGGCCAGTTCTTCGGGGCCAGGCCGGCCGGAATCGGGAAGGGGCTTTTCAGGCTTGTCCGTTTCAGTTGCATCCCGTCCTTTTCGGCGTCCTTCTTGTGGGTGCGCCAATAGGTGGCCTGACGGGAATATTCCCGCCGGATGCCAAAGGTGAGACTGCTGAGATTGGTGCCTGCCTGCTGGGTCAGTGAATTCTCGTGGACCAGGAAGAACGAGAAGGGCACCTCCTTGTGGATGTCCAGAATGCTGTCGGCGCCCCACTTGACGCGGGCGCGCTGCATCAGTTCGTCGTCCGCGTTGGCGCTGACGGAATCCCATTCGCCCAGTTCCTGCAGATCGCTCCGGCGCAAGAGCAGGGAGGGATAGCTGCGGTGCACATACTCCAGGTTCTCGCGCTGCGGGCGCAGGATGAAGCTGAGGTCGGGGTAGACCCGCGTCATCATCGAACAGGTGCCGCGCACTTCGGGATTGTCGAGCAGGGCGCGCATCTGGGCCTCGATCATCTGGGGATGAGACCAGTCGTCGCTGTCGTGCACCGTGATGTAATCGCCCGAGGCCAGGCTCATGGCCCTGTTGCGGGTCGGATAGGCGCCCATGTTCACGTCGTTCCGGTAGATCTTGAGCCGGGGATCCTGGCGGGCCATCTCCTCGAGCTGTTCCCAGCTGTCGTCGGGGCTGCGGTCCTCGACGGCGATGATCTCGATGTTGGTCCAGCTCTGGCACAACAGCGAACGCATGGCGACGCCCAGGAATTCGCCGGCGTTGTAGACCGGCACCAGGATGCTGACCAGGGGGCCGTCATCCACCGTCCTTTCCGGTCGTTCCTCCAGGATGTTGCCGAAGACGAACCCCTTTTCCGGCTCTTTCAGCCGGACGCCGACAAATCCGTGCGCTTCGTACAAGGCGTTCAGGATGTCCAGCTGGCTGCGTTTCTGGCCGTCTTCGCCGCCTTGGCCCACCATGTTCATCAGGGCACAGACGAAATCGCCCTGCTGACCCTTGCCCAGTTCGAAATCGATGTAGTTGCGGGCCTGTTCGAACAGGCCGGCGCGGATGCTGCAATCGATCAGCAGGATCTTGGTCTTGCGGTTGCGGAAGCGGGCCTTGTCGACGGCCTTGATGATGTTGATATGGGCCAGCGCCTCGTCCCACATTTCCTGCAGGGCGTACCAGCGTGCCAGCAACAGCGCGGCATCGGCCCGGACGCTGGCCTTTGCCGACTTGTCGGCCGTGAGCGCGTGCAGCAATTCCAGGGTACTGCGGGAAAAACCGCCCCAGAGCTTGCGCTTCAGGTCACCCATGGGAAATTCCTGGGTGCGCGGCGCAGAGAAGGTGTAGTTGCGCGCGAAATGCGCGATCGGGTTTTCCGTGGCCGGCAGGTCGTTGCGCCAGCGATAGAGCGCGGCATTGAACTCGGGCCCCGGCGAGCGGCCGAGACCGGCCCCGTACTTCAGGAAATGCTCCAGCGGCGGCATGCCCAGATGCGCGACGTCCGGATAGGTCTCGCGGTACCATTCAGCGTCGAAATACGCAATTTCAGAGTCGGGCAACTCATCGGTCTTCATGGTGTGGAAACTCCCCTCGTTCAATCGTTCTTTGAAATACTGTGCTGAAATACCCATGTCCCGGGCCGGTCCGGCTCTGAACTGAACTGCATACCATTTTGGTCTTTCCTGGCAAAGATTCGAAGACCCGGGGCCAAAATACACTTTCCCCGTTTCAGCAGGACCATCTCTCGGCGTCTGCTTACGCTGCGACTTCGAACGCGTCAACGTCGCGCTCCGGCGGGGCCGGGGCGTGTTTTCGGGCCGGGATGCCAGCCCTGTCCACAGGGTCGGACGCCTGCCGTTCCGGCGGAACGCCCTAGACCTGACGACGACAGGGCATTAGTAAACGCCGAAACGTTACAGTCGTCATGGCGGTTGCGGCCGCCCGTTCCGACGCGCAGGAGACATATTGTGAACCAGGCCCCGGATTTCGCGCATATCATCATGATCGGAGCGATGAAGAGCGCGACGACGACACTGCACCAGATGCTGATCCGCAACCCCGAGATCGTGGATTCGGTCCGGAAGGAGAACGACTTCTTCACCGGGCGCGACGATGTCGAGAACTACCCCGAGATCTTCCCGATCGAACCGGGGGTGCGCTACACGCTGGATTCCAGCACGAACTACTCGAAACCGGCCAGCGCCTTCGGTCTGGACGACCACGAGATCCCCGAAAGGATCGCGCGGCTGCCCCGGCCGGTCAAGTTGATCTACATGATGCGTCATCCGATCGACCGGGTCGAATCCCACATCGCCCACAACATCCGGCAGGGGCGCCAGATCGGACGCGAGGATCAGATCCTGCTGGCGATCGAAGTGTCGCGCTATGCCACCCAACTGGACAGGTACCGGTCCTTTTTCGAAGGCGACCGGATGTTTCTGGGCGGTTTCGATCTGTTCACCAACGACCGGCGCGCCTTCATGCGCAACCTCTACAAGTTCATCGACATGCCGCCGCTGTTGGAAAAGCTGACCATGAAGCGCAACGTGGGTGTCAATCGCGAGGGGCTGCTGACCGGGCAGGAACGGCGACTGGTGGCCGAGCGCACACTTGACGACACAAGGCGCCTGGTCACGGATTACGATTTCAACCCAGCCCGGGCATGGGTCGCCGATCTGGAGCAGACGCTGGGCGAATAGCCGGCATCCGTCACAAGAGCCGGTGCAGCTCTTGGATCAGCGCCATGTCAAGCGGGCGTCCGGCCACATGGCGCATTGCCGCAAGAACGGTATCGTCCGGGCGGTCATAAAGGTTCAGCCCGGCCAGGGCGGCGATGATTTCGGGGGGGTGGCGAAACCGGATCAGGCGCGCCGGGCTGCCGGCATAGATGCCGTAGGGTTCGGTGTCGCGGCCCAGAACGCTGTTGGCGCCGATGACACAGCCCTCGGCGACATGCACGCCCTTCTTCACGAAGGCACCGCAGCCGATCCAGACATCATGGCCGATCACCGTCTCGCCCGCGAATTTCGTCACGGGCAGGGCCTCTTCCGTGAAGACGCCCCAGCTGTGATCGTGGTTCAGGGCATGGGTGGTCAGGCTGTCCATCCGGTGTTCGCTGGGGCCGACCGACACGTTCCAGGACAGCGAGCAGAACCGCCCGATCCGGGCCGCGAAGATGCGGGTGGACTGGCCCGTATAGCTGAAGGATCCGATCCGGCTGGCCTGGATGTAATTGTCGCGCTGGATGCGCACGGCATCCAGAAGCTCGGACCCGGTCACGATCGACCGGTCGCCGATGGTCACGGTTTCGGCCAGCGTGCTGTCGGTCACCCGGGCTCCCTCGAATATCCGGGCCATGTTCAGATCACATCCTGGATCGCCGCCAGGATGGATTTCGAAACCTCGTAGGGCCGGGCGGGATCGGCGCGCACCACCATCATGCCGAACCGGTCCGACCCCTTGCGCAGCCGGTCCACCGGGGTGCCCGGCGCCTTGTCCAGCTCATGCGAGATGACGTCGGGATGCCGGCGCAGGATGTCCGCGACGGCGGCGGTGATCTGCCGGCCGTCGCTTTCCGAGAACAGAAGGTAGGATTCGACGCTCTGTGCCGGCTGCGCCACCATCGGCCCGTCGCCCAGCCGGGCGCGCACCGCCGCGCGATCGCCGCGCGCCAGGTCGATCGCCACATCATAAAGGTCAACGTCGTGGGAATGGGCGATCAGTTCGGCCAGTCCCGTCGCCCCCAGCCGCGCGCCCACCTCCAGGATGTGGCAGCCGTCCTCGTTCAGGATGAAATCGTAGTTGGCGATGCAGTCCTTCATGTCGAGCGCCCGCTGAGAGCGTTCGACCTGTTCGATCAGGTCGGCGGTGTCGAAGGGCAGGTCCGCGAAATGCGATCCGTGCCCCACCGGGACGGGGGCCGACCCCATATAGGTTTCGTCGGTGTGGATGTAGATCCGTTCGACCCGGTCGGTGATCACCACCTGGGCCCCGAACTCGAGCCCGGCGATGTAATCCTCGAGGATCAGGTCAGGCTTGTCCGCAAGGCCGAAGGCGGCGAAATCCTCCGGCTCACGGATGATGAAGACCCCGGCACTTCCCGAAGAGACGTCCAGCTTGGCCACGAAGGGGCGGAAGGGGGTGGCCTCCATGTAATCGGCCAGCCGGCGCTGCCGGGCGGCGCGCACCTCGTAGGCGACGAAGCGGTCCTTCATCTTCTGCTTGGACGAAGACCACTTCGCGGAATCGAACCCGATGCCCGGCAGGCCCAGCCGGTCGTTCACCAGCCCGATCGAGGGAAGCCCCACATCCGACCCGGTGGTCACGATCATGTCGACCCCGTGGGACCGGCAATACTCGAGAATGGCCTCGCGATCGACGATGTCGCACTTGAACACGGAATCGGCCCGGTCGAACCCGGGGTAATCGCCATCCCGTGAAATGGTCGTCACATGATATCCCCGTGCCGCAAGCTTGGGGAAAAGGGGAAGCTGGTAAACCCCGGCGCCAAGGACGACCGCATGTTTCATGTTTCGTATCCCGTATGAGGGCCTGAACGTCCATGTTCGACGATCCGGCCGGTTGCGTCGAGCCGTTTCACGACGGTTGCGAGACATTCCGCTGTGGGGCGGGTTCGTCGCCGTCCGCACCCTGGCGCGGTTCGTCGCCGTCCTGCGCAATCTCCCCGGCCGGGGGGGCGTGGAAATCGGCGACGACCTGCTCCAGCGCCTCGAACCGCTTGCCCCCCACGCTTTCCAGGCTGAAGGCGCCCTTGATCTCGCGCAGCCGCTGGCGCGCGGCCTCATAGCGTTCGGGATCGTTCAGCAGCCCGTCGATGGCGGCGAAGAACCCGGTGTAATCGGTATCGTCAAAGCCCAGGTCCGGCAGGTGGAACAGGCCGGGCAGGTCGGACCTGAGGCAATAGACCGTCGGAATCTCGCTGTAGGTGGCGGAAAACCCGGAAAATCCGCCGCCCACGCTGTTGGGCAGGCTGACGAAGACGCGCGCCGCGGTCAGGTAATGCCCGAAGTTCCGGATCAGGCCCTTGACCACGATCCGCCCCTGTTTCACGAGGGCGGCGAAGGTGGGGTTCAGGTTTTCGACCTGGCCCACGTTCTTGACGCCGGCAATCACCCACAGCGCATCGGGGTTGCCTTCCAGGAAGGCCTTGAGCTGGACGAAGAAATCATCGTCGCAGGCGGAAAGGGCGTTGTGGATACGCTCGTTGCTGAGGGCGCTGAAGATGATCTTCTTGCCGGCGTGCTTCTGGATGAAATCATCGTCTCCGGGGTCGGTGTCCAGCTGGAATCCTTCGAAGGAGGCGCTGGGAACCAGCTTGATCTTGCCCTCGGCGCCGGGCAGCGGGTTCTTGTCGTCCTTGGAGAAGACCGCGGTATATTGCGGGGCGACCGTGTTGCTGGCCGAGGTCGCCAGGAACACCGAGGGAACGGCATCGCGCAGATAGCTCGAGACGAAGAAGCTCTCGCATTTGCAATACCCCCCCGCGTAGAAGATGGCATAGGGGTCGATGTCGCGGATGATCCGGGTGGCGGCCTGGAACCTGGCAAAGCTGTCCAGGGTCTCGTCGACGGCGACCAGGCCGAGGTCGATCCCGTGGCGCGCATTCGCCACGTCGAGCTTCTCCTGAAGAACCTCGATGTTGTCGCTTTCCCTGGCGAAGTGGCTGAACACTTCGTCGTCGAACACGGTTTCCCGGGTCAGCACCAGCACGCAGCGCAAATCCTTCCGGTAGGCGCTGAGAAACACCATGTTGTCGATGATCAGCTGGGCATGCTTGATGTACTGGCTTTCGGGCAGGAAGGAGGCACAGAACACGATGGTCTTCACGCCTTCTTCCGGGGCATTGCCGGGGCGCTGCCAGGTGCCGATACGGCGCTGGATCAGTTGGACGTTCGCCAGTTCGTGGGGATAGGTGTTCCTGTTCAGCTCTTCGTGGAACACGAAATCCTTCTTGCGGCGCATGATCGAGAACCGCAGGTGCATCCTGAAGAAGTTGTCGATGGGCCTTGCATCCTTCTGGGCCGTGCGGGCGGCCTTCAGGAAATGGTTCATCGGGTGAAACTTGTTCGTGTCCTGGCGCTGCAGCAGCGCGGCAAGCATCAGCCCCTGGCTCAGGTCGGCCCCGTCCGATGCCAGCGGGTCAAGCAGGGCCGTGCAGAAATCGCGGCTCAGGACGATCTTCCTGCGATAGGTCGACAGGCGCTGTATTTCGGACACGGTCTTTTGCGTGTTGCCCGTCTGGATCGCGTTGAACAAAGAGATGAGATCGTCTTGTCGCATTGTGTTGGCCTTACTTGGGTCGATCAAGGCGTCGTTGCGAACACCTGCGATGCCGGTGCCCGGTCGGTCGTCGAAAGGGGGTGCAGGGCAGCGAACCCATGACTAACGGCGGGGCCGGAAGGCGGCAAGCCACATGGCGGGAAAACATTTCCCGTGCCGCCCATCGCCGCAAGCCGCCGTGTCAGTTCCGTTCGAGATACTGCCGCGTGGCGTTGATGACGCGGTCGGTCTCATCCATCACGCCGTAATAGACGGGCAGGCGCACCAGGCGTGCCGAGATGTCGTCGGTCACGGCCATGCTTCCGGCGGCCCGGGCCAGGTTCTTTCCGGCCGGAGAGGAATGCAGCGGCACATAGTGGAACGGCGTGGCGATTCCGTCTTCGCGCATCTGTGCGATGAAGGCATCGCGATCGTCGATGTCGCGCAGCAGAAGATAGAACATGTGCCCGTTGGCATGGCAGTGGCCCGGCACGACCGGACGGCGCACCCGCCCGCTGTCGGCAAGATCGCTGAAGGCCTCGTTGTAGAGGTCGAAGGTGGCAAGCCGGTGGGCATTCACGGTTTCGATCTGTTCCAGCTGGCCGCACAGGAAGGCCGCGACAAGTTCGCCGGGCAGGAACGACGATCCGATGTCGACCCAGGTGTACTTGTCGACCTGGCCGCGCAGGAACCGCGAGCGGTTGGTGCCCTTTTCGCGGATGATCTCGGCGCGTACCACCAGGTCGGGATCGTTGATCGTCAGCGCGCCACCCTCGCCGCTGATGATGTTCTTGGTCTCATGGAACGAAAAGGCGGCCAGTGCGCCCAGGCTGCCGCAGGGGCGGCCGTTGTAGGTCGATCCCATGGCCTGGGCCGCATCCTCGATCAGCATCAGCCCGTGCCGGTCGCACAGTTCGCCCAGGGCGTCCATCTCGGCGGGCACACCGGCATAGTGGACGGCGATGATCGCCTTCGTCCGGGGGGTGATGGCCGCGGCTGCTGCTGCGGGGTCGATGTTCAGGGTTTCGGGGTCGATGTCCACGAACACCGGCACGGCGCCGCGCAGGGCCACCGCATTGGCGGTGGACACGAAGGTGAAGGAGGGCAGGATCACCTCGTCGCCGGGCTGCAGATCGGCCAGGATGGCGGCCATCTCCAGGGCGGCGGTGCAGGAATGCGTCAGCAGCGCCTTGCCCGCGCCGGTCAGCGTTTCGATCAGGGCGTTGCATTTCTTGGTGTAATGGCCATCGCCCGACAGCTGCCCGCGCGAGATCGCATCGCTGATGTAGGAGAGTTCGGACCCGACGAGGGACGGTTTGTTGAAGGGGATCTTTTTCATCTATCACCAAAATCAAAAAAGTCCCGGTGCAATCCGTCGGTGGCGCCGAGCCGGGAAAAACGAAGGCAAGCCGACCAGGGTTGGCGTACCCGCTCGGGGATGATGGGTCAAGCAGCATCGGGTCGCCAAGCTTCGGGGGGCGAGGGGGCCCGGACGGCTTTGCCACATCTTCGACACGGGTGTTTCCCGGTCCTTTCGGAAAACCCTCGGGCTTTATGAAAGAGCCTTTTTGCGGCCACAAAACCCTAAGCTGCCGTTAGCCCCGATGCCTCAGGTTCCGTCTCCGGGGGATGAGGTTCGGGACCATGATACAGGCAGACCTGGGCATTTCGGCCCGCAGGGTTGGCGACGAGGACAGCTTCCTCGCCGGGGTAGAGGCTGTTTTCATCGATCAGTCGATGGCGCAGCCGATGATCTATGCGGCGACCCGGCCCGGCGGGGCCGGCCTGTCGGCATGGCAGGTCGCCCCGGTCGGGGTGACGCGCCTGGATACGGCAGCCCTGCCGGGGGGGGTGCAGGTGGGCCAGGGGGTCACGCTCAGCCTGCTGGAGCCGGGCGGGCAGGGCATCCTGGCCGCGACAGGCGTCAACGATGCGGGGCTGTGGGCCTTCGCGCGGCAGGAGACCGGGCATCTGGCCGAGGGTGGCTTCCAGCCGATGCGCGATCTGCCCGCGGACCTGGCCGTGGTCTGCGCCCAGGGCGGGCATGTCTACGGCTCCCGTTCGGGCAGCCGCCACATCGAGGTCTGGGAACCCGGCGCGCCCGGAACCTTCGGCGGGGGCTTTCGCGTCTTTTCGGGGCTCGAGGCCTCGGCCGCGGGGATCACCGCGCTGAAGGGGGTGCGTTCGGGGGGCAACGATCTTCTGCTGGCGCTGACCGACGGCCCCGATGCCCTGGCCACCTACACCTTGGCCCCGAGCGGCCGCCCCGCCCTGGCCGACCGGCACGGGCTCTCCGAGGGGCTGGGGATTTCCATGCCCTCGGCCCTGGAGGTGGCCGAGGTGGGCGGACGGACCTATGCCGTGGTCGGCGCCCGGGGCAGCAGCAGCCTGAGCGTTTTCGAGATCGGCCCCGGCGGGGGCATCACCGTCACCGATCACCTGCTGGACAGGGGGGACAGCCGGTTCGGCGGGGCCGCGCACCTGGCGGTTGCCGGCATCGACGGCATGGTCTTCGTGACGGTGGCAGGCACCGAAGACGGGATCAGCCTGTTCCAGCTTCTGCCGGGGGGGCGGCTTTTGCACCTGTCGACCTTGGCGGACAGGGCCGATCTGTCGCTGGACAACATATCGGCGCTTGACATGATGGCCCGTGACGGCGCCCTGGGCATTGCCGCAAGCAGCGCGACGGAACCGGGGCTGACCTGGATATCCCCGGGGCTGGGGGCGCTTGGGGAAACAATCGTCGGGGACGGGCGCGCGGCAACCCTGGGCGGCAGCGCCCGTGACGATGTTCTGGCCGGCGGCGCGGGGAACGAGCGGCTGGTCGGGGGCGCGGGGAACGATGTCCTGATGGACGGGGCCGGGCGCGACACGCTGTCGGGGGGGGAGGGAGCCGATACCTTCATTTTCCACGCCGACGGCGAAGATGACAGGATCACCGATTTCCAGGTCGGGATCGACCGCATCGACCTGTCGGGCTGGGTGTTCCTGCGCAACCCGGACCAGTTGACCTTCCGCTCCCTGCCGGGCGGAGGCGAGATCACCTTCCGCTCCGAAGTCCTGGAGATCGAGACCCGGTCGGGCGCGCCGCTGACGGCGGCCCAGTTCGCGGACATGGTCCTGCTGGACGGTGACCGGCTCTTGCCGCAATGGAGCGGCCTTCTGGCCCGGGAGATCGCCGAGGCCAGCGGCGGGGGCGGCAACGACCTGATCACCGGCGGCGGCGGGCGCGACACCCTGACGGGCGGTGCGGGGGCCGATACCCTGATGGGCGGTGCGGGCGACGATCACCTGGACGGCGGCCCCGGGGGCGACCACATGAACGGCGGCCCCGGGTCGGATCGCTACCGGGTCGATCACATCGACGACCTGATCGTGGAAAGCCGCCGCTGGGAAGGCCACGACACGGTCGAAAGCTCGGTCGATTTCTGGATGCGCCGGGCCCATGTCGAGGATCTGGTCCTGACGGGGGATGGCGATATCCGCGGGGTGGGCAACGGTCTTGTCAATGTCATCACCGGCAATTCCGGCGACAACATCCTGGATGGCGGGCGGAACAACGATCGCCTGATCGGCGGGGCGGGCAACGACACCTATTTCGTTCGCGCCCCCCGGGATACGGTGATCGAACTGGCCGATGGCGGCATCGACCTGGTGCGGGCCTTCCGGTCCATGCGGATTCCGGACAACGTGGAACGGATGTATCTTCAGGGCACGGCGGATCTGAACGGTATCGGCAACGATGACGCGAACCTGATCGTCGGCAACATGGGCGACAACATCCTTGCCGGGCGGGGCGGGCGCGATACGCTGAAGGGCCTGGGCGGCAGCGACACCTTCGTGTTCGACCGGCAGGCCGGGCGCAACAACGTGGACCGGATCATCGATTTCACCCCCGGCGAGGATGCCATATGGATCAAGGCCGCGCTGTTCGGCCTGTTGCCGGGGGCCCTGCCGGCGGGGGCCTTCCAGCCGGGCAGGGTGGCCGAAAACGGCGGCGACCGGGTGATCTATGACGATGCCACGGGCGCCCTCTGGGTCGACCCCGACGGCACCGGCCCGCAGCGGCAGATGCTGACCTTCATCCTCGAGGGCGACGTGACCCTGGACGCGCAGGACATATGGTTCTTCTGACCGCCCGGCACGCCGGCGCAGGGGGAAACGATGCTGGGGGCGGGGAATGGCCCTTGCCTTTCGCGGGTCGTCTGACGGAAAGGGGCCGCTTCCTGTGAGGGTCAATACGAATACCGGTCGTCCCTGCAGATAGAGGCAGCCTTTTTTATATTGGCGCCCCTTTTCAACACGCCGGAAATGCACTTGCCCGAAAGGTTGCCTTGTGATGACGCTATTGGCGCCAAGTATTCGGCTTGGTTTCCCACAGGAAAGCACAAATGGCTGAGATTGTTTCCGACAATGGTTCCTTTCGTATTTTCAGCAGCTTCGGTTTTTCGGTTCAGGAAGGATCTTTGAGGGGGTCACGCGAGGGGCCTGGCCGGGGTCTTTCATTCATGGTCGAGCAGATCGACCCGGTTTTCCGCTCGGCATATGTTCGCATCGAGGGGATTACAGGTTCGGCCACGGATTTCTGGGATACCTTCTGGTCGAACGAGATCGGTGGCGAACCGGCCAACCAATTTGCGCTTTCGGGTTTCGTGTCCTTCGAGGACCCCACGCCCTTCAGGGCGACGCTCAATGCGGATGACGCGATAGAGAAGAACGAGTTTTTCAGGTTTTCCGTCTACGAAAAGGTTACGGATCCCGGTTTCGGTGTCGCTCCCTTGATCAGCGCCGACTTCACGGTCATTGACGATGATGGCATCATGATGTCCGGCGAAAGGAGCAACGACGTTCTGAGAGGTCGTGATGAAGCCATTGCGATCAACGGAATGGAAGGAAACGACGATCTGACGGGCGGCTCCCTGAACGACACGATCGACGGTGGTGTCGGTGACGACAGGATCGATGGCGGGGGCGGCGCGGATCTGCTGATCGGCGGGCCGGGCAGTGACCGGTTCATCGTCGACAATGTGGAAGACCGGGTGATCGAAAGCCGCAATTGGGCCGGGACGGATACTGTGGCAAGCAATGTCGATTTCCGCATGGGCAACCGGCACATCGAAAACCTGGAACTGACCGGAGAGGCCCGCCTGGGGGCCGGCAATGGCCTTCGCAACCTGATCACTGGTAACGACGGCGACAACATCCTGGACGGGGGCAGGAACGTCGATACGCTGGTGGGCGGGCTGGGGAACGACCGCTACTTGCTGCGCGCGCCGGGTGACAACGCTGTTGAAGAGGCGAATGGCGGAATCGATACCGTTCTGGCCTTTCGCAGCGTTGCGTTGGATGACCATGTCGAAAACCTCTACATCCAAACTCTGCGCAACGCCGCAGGCGAGGGGGTGGCAGGCGTCAACGGAATCGGCAACGATCTGGACAATACCATCGTCGGAAACCCTTTCGACAATTTCATCACCGGACGTGGTGGGCGCGATACGCTGAAGGGGCAGGCGGGGGCCGACACCTTCGTTTTCGATCGCACGCCGGGGCCTGGCAACGTGGACCGGATCATCGATTTCAACACCAACGAGGCGGATGAAGGTGATCGGCTGCTCATGAAAGGCGCTGTTTTCGGCGACATGGCTGCGGGCGGGCTGGATCCGGCCCTGTTCCGCTCCGGCACGGCAGCGATGGATGCCGACGACCGTTTCATCTTCGACCGGCCTTCAGGGCAGCTGTGGTTCGACGCCGACGGTACGGGCGGTGCGGTGCAGAAACTGATCGCCACCTTCGCGCAAGATGCCGATCTGAGTGCGGAGGATATTTTTCTGTTCTGACGGCGGGCATGGCCCTGTCCGGTATCGGCGGAATTTCGCCGATACCCCGATGGCGCCATGCACCAAGGCCGGGCCGGTTGTATCCTTTGCACCAAGCATTTGGGCATGAAGGGGATTTGACGTGACGACTTATCGCTATACCGGTTTTTCCACACAGGATTTCCAACCGGTCGAACTCTCCATCCAGAGCGATGGTTCGGATCTTTTCCTGGATTATTCGGTCAACTGGCGCGAACCGGACGGGCTGTTCAACAGCTCTTTTGACATCGACGTCTATGATGTCCTGATCGGGCAGACCTCGATCCTGGCCCCCGATCCCTATCTCGACACCTATATCGTGCGCTATGACTGGGGAAGCGATCAGACGACCTATGCCCTGACCCTGCACGATACCGTCGAGGACCGGGGCTATGCGGTGCTGCTGGGGGGCGATCTGTTCGACATCAGCGATGCCGCCACCTTCTGGCCCATGCTTGCCGCGGGCACGGCCACGAATCCGCTGCCCGGCAGCGGCTTTGCCGCGGGCGAGGGAATCGCGCTGTCCTCGCTGCCCAACGGCAGCCTTACCGAGGATGACCTGATCGTGGGAACCGACGCGCCCGAGCGGCTGGACGGCGGCATCGGCGACGACACGATCCGCAGCGAGGGCGGTGACGATACGGTGCTGGGCGGCGAGGGCGATGACCTTCTGGACGGCGGCAATGACGGCGACCTGCTGAACGGCGGGGCGGGCAATGATACGATCCGCGGGTTTTTCGGCGACGACACGCTGTTCGGCGGCGAGGGCGTGGACGAACTGCGTGGCGGCCCGGGGTCGGACATCTACTGGGTGTCCTCCGGGACCGACGACCATGACGTGCTGATCGAAAGCCGCGACTTCGAAGGCACGGACCGGGTGATCGCAGAGATGGATTACACCCTTGTGGGCCATTTCGAAGAGCTTGAGCTGACCGGCAACGGAAACTTCAGGGGCATCGGCAACGATCTGGACAACCTGCTGCTGGGGAATGTCGGGAACAACACCCTTGATGGCGGGATGGGCAACGACACCCTGGAAGGCGGGATGGGGGACGATCTCTATATCCTGCGCGATGCGGGCGACGTGGTGAGCGAAGCCCGGTACGCGGGCGACGATACGGTGCATGCCTATATCGAAACGGCGGCCATCGAGAACGTGGAGAACATCGCCCTTAAGATGACCCAGGCGGCCAACCTGTTCGGCAATGTCCTGAACAACGAACTGACCGGCAACATGGCCGACAATGCCATCTTCGGCGGCCGGGGCAACGATACGCTGATCGGGCAGGGCGGCGACGATACGCTGAACGGCGGCGACGGATACGACACGATGATCGGCGGCGACGGATCCGACACCTACGTGGTGACATCGGGATCGCGCTACTACAGCCGATACGGCGACCGGGTGGTCGAACTGGATATCCACAGCGGAACCGACCACGTGATCGCGGTGAACACCAACGTCGATCTGCGCGGCGAGCATGTCGAGAACATCTCGGTGACCGGGTCGTCCTCCTATCTGGATGTCCTGGCGAACAACCTGGACAACAGCATCCGGATCACCTCGGTCGGACAGTACATCGACGTCTTCGGGTACGGGGGCGACGACCGGATCGTGATGACCAAGGACCGCAGTATCGACCTCTACGGCGGCGACGGCAACGACACGCTGATTTCGGGCGCCGGGCAGGACCGGCTGGATGGTGGCGCCGGGGCCGACGTGATGGCGGGGGGCCTTGGCAACGACAGCTATTTCATAAACGATGTCGGCGACCGGGTGATCGAGGCCGCGAACGGTGGCAACGACACGCTGTTTTCCACCCTCGACACGAACCTGGCGGCGGCGCTTGAATCCCTTTACCTTCAGGGCGATGCGCGGGTCGGCAACGGCAATGCCGGGGACAACCGCATCACGGGTAACAACGCCGACAACCTGTTGCAGGGGCTTGGCGGCAACGATTCCCTTTTCGGCGATGGCGGCAACGACACCCTGCGCGGCGGCGCGGGGGACGATACCTATTACGGCGGCCGGGGCGACGATACCTATTTCATCGAGGATGCCGGCGACCTCCTGCGCTCGGAGTACAGCGGCAACTATTACGGCCGCGATACCGTGATCGCGTCGGTTTCGGTGGATTTCACCCAATCTTACCAGGATATCGAGAATATCACCCTGGTGGGCACCGACGACATCGACGCCTCGCGCTATGACGGGCGCTACGGCACCCTGTCGGGCACCCTGCGCGGCAATTCCGGCGACAACGTGCTGAACGGTGCGGCACGGGCCGTCGATACCATGCTGGGGGGGCTGGGCGATGATGTCTACGTGGTCGAGAACAAGCAGGACGTGGTGATCGAAGGTTTCGGCGCGGGCGATGACATGATCCGCACCAGCGTCGACTACGCGCTTTCGGCCCATGTCGAACGGCTGCGCCTGCTGGGCGACGCCGAGGTCGGGATCGGCAATGGCCTGGACAACGTCATCGTCGGATCGGGTCTGGGGAACACCATCGCCGGGCGCGAGGGGTCGGACACGATCACCGGGAACGGCGGAAACGATACCTTCGTCTTCGACCGGGCGCTGGGGGCCGACAACATCGACACGATCACCGATTTCCTGGCCCGCGACGACCAGATCCTGCTGCGCTCGAACGTGTTTGCCGGGCTTGACCGGGACGCCGACGACCATCTCAGGGCCGACAACTTCCACCTTGGCACCTCGGCTGGCGATGCCAACGACCACATCATCTATGATCGCGACACCGGTCAGCTTTGGTATGACGCCGACGGATCGGGTGCCGCGGCACAGCAGCTTTTCGCGGTGCTGTCCAACCAGAACGCCCTGGCCGCCGACGATTTCAACATCGTCTGAACAGGGCCCGGACCGACCACCGGGGCGCGGCCTGCCGCCCCCCGGAAAGAGGCCCGAAACCGGATTGCGGCGGTTCCGCCTGACCGTTTGCCTGGCTGTCGGGGGCGGGGAAGGGGGCGCTTGCCCCCGGCCCGCCGCGCCGGTCGTCGTCAGCTTGCCAGGGCGTGGATCTCTTCGGGGGCGTCCTCGGCAAAGACGGTGCGTGCGCGCCCTGCCGTCTTGGCGGCGTAAAGGCGGTCGTCGGCCAGCTTGAACATCTCGCTGAAGCCCAGGCCCGCGTGATTGCGCAGGGCCAGCCCGGCCGAGAAGGACACCGGCACGCGGTCGGTGGTGCGGGTGAAGGTGTCCAGTTGCAGATCGCGGCGGAACTTGTCGAAGAAGGCCGCCACGGTTTCCAGCTCGGCCTCGGGGAAGAAGACCACGAATTCCTCGCCGCCCACCCGGTAGACCGGCAGCGCATCGTTCAGGCGCACCCGCAGCAGGCGGGCGAAATCCTTCAGCACCCGGTCGCCGACGGCATGGCCGTAGGTGTCGTTGATCTTCTTGAAATGGTCGATGTCCAGCAGCGCCATCACCGTGCCCGCGCCATGGGCGTCGAAGGCGGCTTCCAGCCCGCGGCGGTTGTTCACACCGGTCAGCGGGTCGAGGTTCAGCTGGCGTTCCAGGTCGGCGCATTGTCCGGCCATGTCCGCAAGACGGGCTTCGGCCGCGTTCAGGGCGGCTTCCAGGTGGCGGGTCCGGTGCAGGGCGGCACCGCGGCCCGCACGCATGTCCATGTTGTGGTTGGCGCAGATCAGCCAGGTCAGCCCGACAAGGCCGACAGCGACGGTATAGGGGATCGGGTCGATCGTTCCGGTGCCCGCGCCCGCCAGAAGCCAGGCGACGCTGCCCAGCAGCGGCAGGACCGTCACCGCGATCAGGACAAGGAACAGGCGTGCGCGCGGCCCCTGCACCAGATGCGCCATGTCCGCGATCCGCGCGGTGATCCCGTGGTCGGCAGGGGTGCGCATCTTCGGCTGTGCAAGTGTCATCTGGGTCATGGGTCGCCATCCTGTCTTCCGGGCCCGCCGGTTCTCCGACAGGGGGCCCATGAACAACCGATGCTACGGGCCGTGAAAGAATGTTAACCATGCCATCGTGGCGCAATTCGGCAGGGCCTGTGGCCGGAGCGGGACATCTTGTGGCGCAAATCAGGGCAGCCTTCCGGGCTTTGACCATCTTTACGCCGCAATTGATGCGATCTGTAATTGGTGCGATCTGCTATTGAGGCGATCTGTGGCGCAAAACCCCGACCCGTTCGGAAATTACCACAGGATGCGGGCGTTTTCGAATTGCGGGCTGGAAAATCCCCCGATGTTCCGTAAAGGTAAATGCGCCGATGTCACGAGAAGCCCGCTTCAGCGGGACCGGAGATCGGCAATGAGCAGCGTCGGATCCAACTGACCATACTATAGTCTCCACGCGTGAAGGGGAGAAATGATGATGTGTGCCGCAATGCGTTGCGCCCTGTCCGCCATGGCGGGCCCGGCCCTGCGTCGGGCTGCCCTGACCGCAACCCTGGCCCTGGCGGCCTGTGCCGCCGTTCCCACCCTGGACGATTTCGGCCTCGGCGGGCTGGACCTGGGCGAGGCCCGCCCCAGCCCGCAGTTCAGCGTCACCCGCCTGAACCAGATGTGGACAACCGCCCCCGCCGCGCAGACCGTGATCCAGCGCACCGGCGCAGGCAGCGGCGAACAGATCATCGGCCTGGAAAACGCCACCTCTCTTGAAGGCGACAACTTCCTCTGGCTGCGCGCCCATGGCGGCGGCATCGGCGGGCGGTTCGATCTTGCCGGGGTGGTCGAACGGGCGGGCGGCGTGCCCGCGCCCTTCCGCACCCTGGACGACCGCAACCTGCGCACGGCCGAGGATTCCCTGGGCAGCTATGTCTGGCAGGAATGGCGCAGCGGTGCCTCGACCAACTGCGTGCTGGCCCTGCGCCGGCTGGAAAGCGGCGCGCGCAGCCTGCCGCGCGGCACGAGGTCGCTTGAGGTGTTCCTGCGCAACTGCGTGGACGGCAGCATCGAACAGGCGCTGGCCCCGATCCGCGACACCCAGGTCCGACTGGGCACGGCAACCGGCAGCCGTATCCTGTCACCGCTTGCGGCCCCTCCGCAATAGCCATGGAAAGATGACCCAAGCGCCATGACCTTCCTTGCCTCCAAAGGCGGAACCCGAAACCGTCCGGTCTTCGCGCTCTGGGCGCTGAGCTGCATTCCCATCGTCATCCTGGTCAGCGTGCCCACCTCGACAGGTGGGCAGGCCTTTCTCGGGATTGTCGCGGTGATTGCCGTGGCGCTTCTGAAACCCTTCACCGGTGCGATGATCCCGCGCTTCGTACTGCTGGCCACGGCGACGGTGATCGTCATGCGCTACTGGCTGTGGCGGCTGCTGGAAACGATCCCCGATCCCTCGGTCTCGGTCGCCTTCCTGGTGGCGGTGCTGCTGTTCGTGGTGGAAACCTATTCGATCCTGGTGTTCATGCTGAACGCCTTCATCAACGCCGACCCCACCGACCGGCCCTTTCCCCCCCAGGTGACACCCGACAAGCTGCCCACGGTCGATATCCTCGTGCCCTCCTACAACGAGCCGATCGAGATGCTGAGCATCACGCTCACCGCGGCGCGCAACATGATCTATCCCACCGACAAGCGCACGGTGGTTCTGTGCGATGACGGGGGCACCGATCAGCGGTGCAATTCCGACGATGCCGAGCTGGCCGCCGCCGCGCGCAAGCGGCGGGCCGACCTGCAGAAGCTCTGCGCCGAACTGGGGGTGAAATATTCCACCCGCGCCAGGAACGAAAACGCCAAGGCCGGCAACATGTCGGCCGCGATGGAGGATCTGACCGGCGACCTGGTGGTGGTCTTCGACGCCGACCACGTGCCGTCGCGCGATTTTCTGGCCCGCACGGTGAATTATTTCGCCGACGATCCGAAGCTGTTCCTGGTGCAGACGCCGCACTTCTTCATCAACCCCGATCCGATCCAGCGGAACCTGAAGCTGCGCGCCGACTGCCCGCCGGAGAACGAGATGTTCTATTCGCGCATCCACCGCGGGCTGGACCGCTGGGGCGGGGCCTTCTTCTGCGGCTCGGCCGCCGTGCTGCGGCGCGCCGCGCTGGACAGCGTGGGCGGCTTTGCCGGGGAAACCATCACCGAAGACGCCGAAACCGCGCTGGAAATCCATTCCCAGGGCTGGAAGAGCCTCTATCTCGACCGGGCGATGATCGCCGGGTTGCAGCCGGAAACCTTCGCCTCCTTCATCGAACAGCGCGGGCGGTGGGCCACCGGCATGATGCAGATGCTGCTGCTGAAGAACCCGCTGTTCCGGCGCGGCCTGCGGATTCCGCAGCGGTTCTGCTACATCAACTCCATGAGCTTCTGGCTCTTTCCGCTGATCCGGCTGACCTATCTGCTGGTGCCGCTGGTCTACCTGTTCTTCGGGGTGGAAATCTTCGTCGCCACCTTCCCCGATGTCATGGCCTACATGCTGACCTACCTGGCGGTGTCCTTCCTGGTGCAGAACGCGCTTTATGCCCGGGTGCGATGGCCGCTGATCTCGGAAATCTACGAGGTGGCCCAGGCGCCCTACCTGGCGCGCGCGGTGCTCAAGACGATCCTGCGCCCGCGCGGGGCCAAGTTCAACGTGACGGCCAAGGACGAAACCCTCGAGCAGGACTATATCTCGCCCATCCACTGGCCCCTGACCATCCTCTGGATCGCCATGCTGGCGGGGCTGATCGCCCTTGGCATCCGCTGGGTCGCCTTTCCCGGCGACAGGTCGGTGCTGGCGGTCGTCGGCGGCTGGGGGATCTTCAATTTCCTGCTGGTCTCGATCGCCTATCGTGCCGTGGCCGAGAAACAGCAGCGCCGCGCCGCGCCCCGCGTGGCCACCGACATGCCCGCCACCATGTGGATCGGCCCCGAACCCCAGGACGAACTGGAGGTCAGGATCGTCAATGCCTCGACCAGCGGTGTGCGCCTTCTGGTGGCCAACGGCACGCCCGGCGCGACCGTGGTCAGCCAGCTGAAGGACAGGAACATCTACTTCTGCCCGCATTTCACCGAAACCCAGCACCTGGCCGCCCCGATCCTGGCCCGGGTGATGAACGTGCGCACCACCCCGGAAGGCCACATGCTGCACCTTCTGCACGAGGCCGAGCAGGACACGGCCGCCCAGCAGACCGTCGCGTTGCTGATCTTCGGGGAAAGCGAAAGCTGGCGCCGGGTGCGCGCGGCCAGTTCCGGGCGCAAGGGCATGCTGGCCGGGTTCGGCTATGCCCTGTGGCTGTTCATCAGCGGCTTCCCGGCGCTGATCGCCGACCTCGCGCGCGAACCGGGACGGCGCGCCGCCCTGCGCACCGCGCCCGAAACCGCATCCAAGCCGGTCCACCTGCTGGCCTTCGGGGTCGACCTCGACACCATCGCCCGCGATGCCCAGATCGCCCGGTTCGACACCACCGCCCCGCCCCCGCGCGGCGGCACAGGCCCCGCACCCGCGGGCCCGCAGGCGGGGAATTGACGATGCCGCGTTTCGCTTTCGCCCTCCTGGCCCTGATGCTCGGGGCCGGCCTTGCCCTGCCGGGACAGGCCCAGCAGGGGCAGACCCCCCCCGAGGATGTGCCGGTGATCGATCTGGGGCCGATCCTGGACGAACCCATTCCGGCACCCGCCGCCCCCGAGGCCCCTGTCCCCGAGGCACCGGCGCCGGACATTCCCGTCGCCCTGCCCGAAACCCCCGGCGTTACCGGGGCCGAACCGGTGCCCGAAGACGAACTGACCCTGCCGCAATACGACCGTGGCGCCACCGGCTCCCCCGCCGGGGCACCGGCGCCCGGGGCGGGCGCCCCCCCCGTGGCGCCCCCCGCCCCCGTCGCGACCCTGCTTCTGCCCCTGCGCGCCGACCGCCCCACCATGGACGGCATCACCCGCCTGTCGGGCGAGGTGCAGGAGGCGGGCTTTTTCGTCGACCTGCCGGAGGGCAGCATCGCCCGCGACCTGGTGATCTCCTACCGCATCGCCATCAACGTGCTGCCCGAACAGTCGGAGCTGCGCATCACCGTCAACGGCATCCCGCTTGACCCGGTGCGCCCGACCGCCTTCGAGGGCTTCGAGCCGATCACCCTTCCCGGCACCCTGCTGCAGGGCGGGCGCAACCGGATCGAGATTGCCGTGCGCCACGCCCACCGCATCTTCTGTGGCCCCGATGCCACCTTCGCCGTCTGGACCGAGATCGACACCAACACCAGCGGCGCCGCGATGACCGCCGGCGACCTGGCGACCGATCCCGTCGACCTGGCCCTGGCCCTGCGCGCGCAGCTGGCCATGGAGGGCAGCCTGCCGGTGCGCCTGGAAAACCCCGCCGATGCCGAGCTTCTGAACGGCTTTCCCGCCCGCCTGGCCGCCCTGCGCGATGGCGCGCCGGTGATCCTGCGCCCGGAACCCGTCTACGGCGTGCAGGAGGCCGGCCCGCAACATGCGCGCATCACCGTGCTGCGCAGCGGCGCCCCCCTGGCCGAGGTGCGGCGCGGGGCCGACGGTGCGCTGGTGCTGGTGCTGTCCACCGGTGCCGATGGCCAGCTTCCCGATTTCACCGGCCTGTTGCCCCTGCCCACCCCGGTGCGGGGCAATGCCCTGCTGACCCCCGGCACGACGACCCCGCTGGCCGGGCTGATCCAGGACGAACTTCTGACCTTCAACCGCTATGCCGAACTGCCGGTCGAATTCCGCCTGCCCGACGACTGGCTGGTGCTGGCCTCGCAGAAGGCGCTGTTGCGGCTGGCCTATGATTTCGCCGACGGGTTGCCCGAAGGGGCGCTGATGCTGGTCAAGGTGAACGACACCACCGTGCGGCTTCTGCCGCTGGACCGTGGCGCCAACGAGGCGCGCCCGCTTCTGGATGTGGGCTTTCCCGCGCGGCTGCTGCATCCGGGGGTGAATGCCCTGACCTTCGTGGCCATCGTGCCGGGCGATCCGCCGGATCTGCCCTGTCCGCCGATCGTCGCGCCGCTGCTGCGCATCGACAGCGCCTCGACGCTCGAGGTGGCGCCCAGCCCGCGCATGGCGGTGCCCGGAATGGCGGCGGTGCTGCGCGCGCTGCGCCCCGACCAGATCGTGCCGGCCAGCTTCGAGGCCCCGACCGCGCCCATCGTGCCCGACACCCTGGCCGTTCTCGGCTCGACCCTGCGCCCGATCGCCGAGACGACCCGCCTTGAAGGCGCCAGCCTGACCGTGGCCGACCTGTCGGCGCCCGGGATCCCCCTAGGCGGGCTGGGCATTTCCCGCCGCGACCTGGACCGGGTGCTGTCCCCCCCCGCCGAGGCCGAAACCGGCGCCGATACGGCAACACCCCCGGCGGCGGATGCCGATACCCCGGGCGAGGATGCCCCCGGCGCCCTGCTTGGCCTGCTCGAGGACGTGGCAGACCGCCTGCGCCAGTTGGCCCTGCCCGGCGATCCGCCCCTGGCCGACTGGCTGGCCGCACGCCGGGGCGAGGCCGTCGTTCTCTTGCCCGATGCCGAGGCCGCGCAGGACCTGTGGCTGGTGCTGGGCGCCGGGGCCGACCCCCAGCGCACCAGCATCCTTTTGGCCCAGGCGCGGCTTTCGGCCCATGGCCCTGTCGGACGGGTGGCCCTTCTCACCTCCGAGGGCACCTGGGAAAGCTGGCACGACCGGAACGATCCGCCGCGCCTGTTCGAGGGGCTGACCCTGGCCAACTTCCGCGATGTCGCGGGCAACTATGCCTCGTGGTCGCCGCTTTATTTCGGATTGGCGCTGTTCGGGCTGACGCTGCTGTCGGTCGCACTGGCGCTGATCTTTGTCGTAACCACCAGAGGACGGCGCAAACGATGAACAGACGTACCGCCCTGAGCCGCCTGGGGGCTGCCGCCCTGGGGGCCGCCCTTCCCTTCGCCGCGCTGGCGCGCGACGGGTTCAACCCCTTCCTGGCCGAAGAAGACAACCCGCTGGCCGCGCCCTGGGCGGCCTGGAAGGCGGCCTATCTGACCGATGACGGAAGGGTGGTCGACAGCCTGCAGAAGGGCGCCAGCCATTCCGAAAGCCAGGGCTATGGCCTGCTTCTGGCGGCGCTTTTCGGCGACGATGCGGCCTTTGATTCCATCTTCGCCTGGACCGAGGCGAACCTGGCGATCCGGGGCGATGCCCTTCTGGCCTGGCGCTGGCTTCCCCAGGGCAGCCAGGCCGTGCCCGACCGCAACAACGCCAGCGACGGCGATCTGTTCTATGCCTGGGGGCTGGTGCTGCGGGGCACGCGCGACGGGGCCCCGGCGCTGATCGACCGGGCCGGCGCCATCGCCCGCGACCTGGTGGCCACCTGCGTGCGTCCCGCCCCCGACGGATCGGGGCGGCTCTTGTTCCTGCCCGCGGCCCAGGGCTTCGTGCAGGGCGACAGCCTGGTGATCAACCCCTCCTATTACATGCCCCGCGCCATGCGCGAAGTGGCCCGCGCCACCGGCACCCGCGACCTGGCGGTCTGTGCCGCGGATGGCGAAACCCTGATGGCCGATCTGGCGCGCGACGGGCTGATCCCCGACTGGATCGCCATCGGCCCCTCCGGCACCGCCATTCCCGAGGGGCGCGAAGACCGCAACGGATACGAGGCGATCCGCGTGCCGCTGTTCCTGCTATGGTCGGGCAATACCGCCCATCCGGCGCTGATGCGCCAGGCCCAGGCCTATCGGCGTGCCGAAAACAGCGGCCAGGCCAGCGCGGGAAACCATGTGACCGTCTTCGCCCGCGCCTCGGGCGACGTGATCGAAACCAGCCGCCACGTGGGATACGGTGCCGTGGCCGGCGTGGTGGACTGTGCCGTCGGTGACCGGCGGGGCAGCGCGATCGCGCGCTACCGCACGCAGGACCAGGCCTATTATCCCGCAACCCTTCACCTGATGGCCCTGATCGCCCAGATCACCGCCGCCCCGGAGTGTGTGCCCCTATGAAACCCTTCCGTTCCCTTGCCACCATCTGTGTTCTGGCCCTGCTGCCCCTCTCGGGGCCCGCGCTGGCCCAGGCCGTGCCCGGCTCCGAAGACCTGCGCGCCCTGCGGTTCTACATCCAGAAGGATGAAACCGCCGCGATCCAGGCCGAGATCCGCCGCCTGAAGGCGCAGTTCCCCGGCTGGACCCCGCCCGCCGACCTGAGCGAGCTGAACCGCGCCCAGAGCGGCCCGACCACCGAGATCGCCGACATCTATGCCCGCATCGGGCGCGGCGACATCGAGGGCATGCGCCGGGTGGTGCAACAGACAAAGGCCCGCTATCCCGGCTGGCAGATGCCCTCGGACCTGGCGCGCGCCATCGAACTGGCCGAGGCCCAGGTGACCTTCGACCGCGCGGTGAACGGGCGCGACGTGGCCGCCGCCACCCGCACCGGGGCCCAGACCCCGGCGCTGTTCCGCTGCGACCGGATCAACAACGCCTGGAACCTGGCCGAACTGCAGACCTCGGCGGGCAGCCCGGCACGCGCCCTGGCCACCTATCGCCAGATCGTGAATGCCTGCACCACCATCCCCGACCTGGTGGCCACCATCGAAAAGGCCGAGGCCGTCACCAGCGACAACGAGCTTCTGAGCCTGGTGAGTGTCGCCAGGCAGCGGTTCCCCAACCACGCCGCCACCTTCGATGGCCTGGGTCAGCGCCTGCTGGCCGGGCGCGGACGCGGCAGCGCGCCGCAACCCCCGGTCGCGCCCGCCGCCACCCCGGCCCCGGCACCCGCCCCGAAACCGGCGGCCACCCCGCGCACCCCGGCCCCGGCGCCGAGTGCATCCGCACCGGTGCCCGCACCCGTCGCGGCCCCTGCCGCTCCCGTGGTGACGGCCCCGGCGCTGTCGTCGCTGCCCCGCTCGGGCGATGGCCGGCTGGGCGCCACCCGCAGCGCCGCCAAGTCGGGGGCCTTCCGCGATTGCCTGGCCCGTTCGGCGCGGCCCCGCTCGCTGGACCTGGCCTATGAACGGGCCTGGTGCGCCTACAACATGGAACGTCCGCTGGAGGCCCTGGCGCTGTTCTCGGCGGTGGCCGAGGGCGGGCTGGGTGCCACGGTCAGGCGCGATGCACGCTTCGGCATGGCGCTGTCGCTTCTCAAGCGGACGATGACCGACGATGCCGCCCGCGTTGCCGCCGCCACCGACCTGACCGACGAACAGCGCCGCAACGTCGAGGCGATCATCCTGGACCAGCGCGGCGTCGAGGCCTTCAACGCCAACGACAACCAGCGGGCCGTCGATTACTTCAACGCCCTCGAACAGCTTGAAGGCAACCTGCGCCGCGACCTGGCGATGCTGCGCGGTTATGCCTACCTGCGGCTGGGGGAAAAGGAAAAGGCCCGGGCCGAGTTCCAGCGGCTGCACGACGTGCTGGCCACCACCGAAACCCGCACCGCCCTGAACGCCGCCCGCTGACCCCCGGCGGCCTGGGCAACGGACCGGACGGGCAGGGGGCAAAATGCCCCCATGCCCCCCGGGCCGGGAACGTGCCGGCGCCCTGCGGGCCGTGTGAGCGATACCTGAAGTGCGACTCCTATTGCTTCTGAGGGGAGGGTGATCGGGCCATCTCTTCCATCATCTTTTCGCGAAAGATCGTCGATTTGTGGCGGTTCAAGACGCGTGCCATCTCTCTGACAGGCACCCTTGCGTGCCACCAGTCCTCGATCTTGCGACGTTCTTTCAGTGATAGTTGCGTGTAAACGGCTCCCATGCCATGAGCTCCTATCAGATAACCCATTGGTTTCTGATAGGAGTCGCACTTCACGGTAGCGCGCACCCCGGGGTTAATACATCCTTAATAATCAGGGTTATGTTGAATTTTGTGTCGGCCGGGCATTTGCCCCGGGCGTCACCCCCAGAATGATTGCGCCATCCGGGCATCTGAAATACCAAGGGCCGAAACTCAGGGCGAGCCCATGCCATCCAGCGCAGTCGTTACCGGATCTTCCGGCTTCATCGGATACCATCTTTGCCACAGGCTGCTGTCCGAGGGATGGCAGGTGACCGGCGTGGATGCCATGACCGATTACTACGACGTGGCCCTGAAGACCGCCCGCAAAAGCCGGCTGACCGCGTTGCCGGGGTTTCGCGCGATCGACGCCCATATCGAGACCCCCGGGGTGATGCAGGATGTGCTGGCCGCGGATCGCCCCGATGTCGTGATCCATCTGGCGGCACAGGCGGGGGTGCGGCATTCGATCGACGCCCCGCAGGATTATCTCGACAGCAACATTGCCGGAACCTACCGGCTTCTTGAAGCGGCCCGCGCGCATCCCCCGAAACATCTGCTCTTCGCCTCGACCTCGTCGGTCTACGGGGCAAACACCACCATGCCCTATCGCGAGACCGACAAGACCGACAGGCAGATGTCCTTCTATGCGGCGACCAAGAAATCCTGCGAGGTGATGAGCCATTCCTATGCCCATCTCTATGGTATACCGACAACGGCCTTCCGGTTCTTCACCGTCTATGGCCCCTGGGGCCGCCCGGACATGGCCCTGTTCAAATTCGTCCGGGCCATTCTGCGCAATGAGCCGATCGAGATCTACAATCACGGCCGGATGCAGCGCGATTTCACCTATGTCGACGATCTTGTGGATGGCATCCTGCGCCTGATCGATGCCGTGCCGGCCCCCGCCACCCACCGGGGCGATACCGACAGCCTGTCATCCGTCGCCCCCTGGCGGGTCGTGAACATCGGCAACGGCCGCCCGGTAGAGCTCATGGCCTTCGTCGAGGCGATCGAAGCCGCGCTGGGGCAATCGGCACGCAAGACGATGATGCCCATGCAGCCGGGCGATGTACCTGCCACATGGGCCAGCACCGACCTGATCGAGGCCCTGATCGGGCCCCTTCCCAGAACCCCCTTGCCGGTCGGGGTCGCGGCTTTCGTCGCCTGGTACCGCGACTACTTCGAAGTCTGACCGCCGCACCGCGTTCCAAGGCAGGCTCCGGGCGCGCGGGATCGGGGTTGGCGGCAAATGCACGGTCCGCCCTTTCGCGCGATCGTGCATTTGCCGTCACCTGGCCCCGGGGCGGCGCCCGAAGGCCCTAGACGATGAAGATATCGCTTGCCGACACGGTCGCGTCCTGTTCGAAGATCGCGATCAGCTCCTGGCCTCCGGCTGCATTTCCATTGCCGTCGAACCAGAGTTGCCCCGAGGCCTGATCGAAGATGAAGCGGTCATTGGCATCGACAGCTGCCCTGCCCTCGACGAACAGATCCTGGTCCAGTTGCCCCTTCGTCACGCCGGCAAAGACATCCTGGCTCATGCGCAGGGTATCGCCTTCATCGGCTTCGTTCCTGTTGAAGTCGAGTATCCGGTCCACGTTGTCGGCCCCCAGGGCACGGTCGAACACGAAGGTATCCGCGCCGGCCTGTCCACGCAGCGTATCGTTGCCTTCGCGGCCGACGATGACGTTGTCGAAGGGGTTGCCGACGATGATGTTGTCCAGATTGTTCCCGATCCCGTTGACCCCGGGCACACCTTCGCCGGCGGCGTTGCGCAGGGTCTGGATATAGAGGTTCTCGACATTGGCATCCAGTTCGATCGAGCGGAAGGCCCGCACGGTATCGATTCCCCCGTCGGCCTCTTCGACGGCATTGTCGCCCGGCGCACGCAGAAGATAGATGTCGTCCCCTGCACCCCCGATCAGCGTATCCACGTTCTTGCCGCCATCCAGGATATTGTCGCCGTCATTGCCGGTGATGATGTTGCGCAATCCGTTCCCGGCCCCAAGCCGGGCATCCCCGGTCAGCTCCAGGTTCTCGATATGCGCCCGGCCCATGCGGAAATCGACCGAGGAGATCACCGTATCGGTCCCCTCCCAGCGGTTGCTTTCCGCCACGCGATCCCCGAGATCGTCGATATAGATGGTATCCGAGCCGGGGCCGCCGTTGATCGTGTCGTTCCCGCCTTCACCGCGCAGCGTATCGTCGCCGGCCGAGCCGAACAGGTTGTCGTTGCCATCCCCGCCGCGCAGCGAATCCCCGGCGCGCCCGCCGAAGATGATATCGCGCAGGTCGTCCCCGACGATATTGGTTCCGGTATCATCGGCCGACTTGACGGTATGTTCGCGCCCGCCCGTCAGGCGGACTTCGCGTGCGCCGTCGATGAACACGTTCTTGCCACGGCCCAGCGGCCCGACATCCAGCAGGACCGGCGTGCCTTCATCGCCGATCGCCAGATAGAGCTTGCCGCTGTTGGACTGCGATACCAGCTTGTTA
Organism: Oceaniglobus trochenteri; assembly: GCF_020529025.1. Classification (GTDB taxonomy): domain Bacteria; phylum Pseudomonadota; class Alphaproteobacteria; order Rhodobacterales; family Rhodobacteraceae; genus Oceaniglobus; species Oceaniglobus trochenteri. The sequence goes on along the minus strand of NZ_JACNMM010000018.1, from coordinate 40,443 downwards.
TCGATCGTCAGCCCCAGGGTGCCCACCCCCGACAGATCGAATTCCTCGATCCCGGAATAGGCGCCCGTCGCGCCCAGGTCGGCGTTCAGGCTGGATTGCGCGACCGTTATCCGATCATAGCCCTTCCCGCCCAGGATGGCGAAGGTGTTGCTGTCCATATGGGCGCGGCTTGCGAAGAAGTCGTCGGACCGGTTCGTGCCCACCGCCTTCATTTCGGTGGCCTTCAGGGTGATCGACTGACCCGGCGTGTTGTCCCCATTGAACACGAAGTTCGCGGCCACAAGATCGGCCACCCTGGTGTTGCGGAACGTGGTCGAACCTGTCGGCCCGAATTCCAGCACCACATCATCGCCGCGCTGCTCCAGGAACAGCTCCGAGAACCGGCCATAGGCCGACCCGCGGATATCCATGATGTCGCCGCCCGCTCCGGCCTCGAAATCGAGGTAGGTGTCGGTGAAGTCGAAATAGGTTCGCAGGAAGGTATCCTGCCCCGCTCCGCCGAACAGGTTGTCGCCATTGGCCCCGCCGCTGAGCGTGTCGTTGCCATCGCCGCCGCGCAGCAGGTCGTTGTCATCGCCCCCGCGCAACAGGTCGTTGCCCGCTCCGCCGTACAACTCGTCCTTGCCGTCGCCGCCCTCGAGGATGTCGTCGCCGCCGTTGCCCTGCAGGGTGTCGTTGCCGGCATCACCGCTCAGGGTGTCGTTGCCGCCCTGCCCGATGCCCAGGTCGCTGCCGTCGCGCAACCCGATGTTGCCGCCGTCCACATGGGCCACGACGATATCCGATTCATCGCTGGTGCGCGCGAAGCGGAAGGTCACGTCGTTCTCTTCGATGGTTTCCTTGGGATGCAGGCCCTGCACCCCGGGGTTCACCGCCTTCCACTGGGGCTGCGATCCGGCGGGGTAATCCTGTTCGTTGCGATCCACGACGATGGTGTTCTCGTCGTCGGCGCTGCCGTGGAAGTTGATGTCGCGGTTCGTGAAGCTCAGGCCGATGGTGTTGAAGTGTTCGGCATTCTCGCTTGAGAACAGTATGGCGTGACGTGCATCCGTGCTGGACAGGTTGGTCAGCGTGTTCGCGAAGCTTTCCTGGAAGAAGAAGTGATAGCCGGACGAACCGTCCTTGTTGTGGGCGCCGACCGCGGTGAGGTTCTCTGCCGTCGTTTCATGGGCACGCTGCCATTTGAAGGCATGGGCCGCGGGATCGGTGATCGTGATGTTGCTCAGGTCGCTGTCGCGGACACCGTCGAATTCCAGCGCCGCGATGGATTCCCATTCCTCGATCGTGGTTTCAAAGAGGAAGGGGTCGGGCGCACCGCCTGCATCATCGTCAAAATTGCCCTGGATGGTGAAGCCCGAAAGGTTCACGTTCTCGAGGAAGGTGTTCTTGGCGATGTTCGCCACCCCAGCCGCGAAGCTGTAGGGCGAAGCCTCTGCCAGGGTGGCCACGCCGTTCTCGTCGATGGATTCGATCCGCGAACGGAATTCGCGCAGGTAGTACCGCTCGGCCTCCAGTTCGGTTTCGGCCGTGGGCTGGCGCCAGTCGGCCCGGTCGGGATTGTTCAGGTTGCCGGATTCGATGAGGTATTCCTCGTCGTTGGCCTGGAACAGGAACACCAGATCGCCAACCTCGAAATCGTCGAATTCCTGGTCGGGGTTGGCCAGGCGCAGGGCCTCGACATCGGGCAGCAGAACCGTCCTGCTGCCTTCGGGCACATCGCTGGCGGCCGTCCCGTAACGCACCTGAAGGTCATCGGGGGTTACCAGGATGGTCGGCCCCGGATTCGTCCTGGGAATGTCCGAGCGCAGAATCGTCTGCCCCTCTCCGGCCCCCTCGACGGTGATGTCGCTGCGGTTGATGACCAGGGTTTCGCGGATCGAATAGGTGCCGGCCGCCATCCGGATAAGCGCCCCGGCAGGAACACCGTCGAACAGTTGCTGCAACTCGGAGCCGCTGGTTCCGGCGGCGACATTGTAAAGCAGCGGGTCTTCGCCCTTGAACAGGAAATCCCCGTCGTCCAGCTGGCTGGTCTGCACGTTCAGGATGGTCAGATCCAGCCCGTTCGCCTGGATCCGCACATCCGAACCCACGTTCACCATGGTGACGTCATCGATGCTGCGCAGATCGTCCAGATCGGTCAGGTCGATCCGTTCGACGAAGTTGCGCGGATTGTAGTCGGTCAGAACCGTGCCAAGGGCGCCATCCTTCACCACGTACTGATCGAATCCGGCGCCGCCGTTCAGACGGTTTGCCCCGGCATTGGCGATCAGGATGTCGTTGCCCTCGCCACCGCTCAGGATGTCGTTGCCCGCACCGGCGGTCAGGATGTCGTTGCCCTCGCCGCCCAGCAGCGTGTCGTCACCGGCCCCGCCGAAGATCGTGTCGGGGCGATCGGCACCGTTCAACCGGTCGTTCATCGCACCGCCCACCAGAAGGTTGCCGTCGTTGCCGTCGAGGATGTCGCCACCGACCAGATCCGAGACGATGACACTCTGGCCGGGAACGTCGCGCAGGGTCACCCGACCCGTTCCCTCGGTGATGACCGAGCCTTCGGGCGCATCCGAGGTATCCAGGAACAGCGGGTTCTCACCGTGGCGGATGCGGATCTTTCCGTTGTCCGACTGCGCGACCATGTCGGCGTCCACCGTCACGGCAAGAGCGCTTTCGTTGACAAGCGTGGCACCGCGCAGGTCGATGATCTCGATCCCGTTCATCCCCGACAGCCGGTCGGGCGACAGGGAACGGTCGGCGCCGCTGATGCGCAGCACGTCGATGCCTTCCCCCCCGTCGAACCGGTCGAGAATGCCGTCGTCGACAGCGCCAGAGGCCGTATCCTCCATCCCGCTGAGGTTGGAGAACTGGCCCGTCAGGTCGAATATCTCGTCGGCGGCCGTTCCGGCAAAGCTGTCCTCGCCTGCCGTGAACTGGAAATCGAACGCGGCACTCAGCCCCGCCGCGAACAGGACGCGCGGATCCCCGTCGAACACGAACTTCCCGGCGTCCAGGTCGGAAGCCGTCACGTTGTTCAGGGTGATGGTCGTTCCGTCCGGCAGGGCGACGACGGCGTTGCCGCCCCTTGCGGCGATGTTCAGATCGCCGAAGGACAGGCCCGCAAAGGCGCGCAAATCGATCCGCTCGAAGATGTCGCCCATGGCGAAATCGGTGATGGTGAGTTGTTCGCCGGGCGTGACGATGAAGGCATCGGCCCGGTCGCCGCCGGTCACCACATTGCTGCCGGCGCCGCCCGAGATCAGGTCGTATCCATCGCCGCCGTTCAGGGTGTCGTTGCCGGATTCCCCGAACAACCGGTCTTCGCCCGCACCGCCGGTGATGCGGTCACGGCCGCTGCCGCCGAAGATCGTGTCGTTGCCCCCGGCGCCTTCCAGGGTGTCGTTGCCGCCATTGCCCAGGATCGTGTCGAACCCTTCGGCGCCGGTCAGCCGGTCGCCCATCGCACCACCTTCAAGGTGGGCGGCGCTGACCCCGGCGGTGACGGTGCCACCCACGGCATCGCTGACGCTGACCATCTGACCGGGCGTTCCCGCCGCCAGCGTGACCGCGCCCGATCCCTCGAGCACGACCTGCCGTGCCGAGGTCACACCGCCGGTGTTGAGGTTCAGCGGCGCATCTCCGAAGCGCAGGGTGATCGCGCCGGTGTCCGAACTGCGGGCGTTGTCGGCATCGATCGCCACGTCATGGGTGCCCGTGGCATTGGTCAGGTCGATCACCTCGACCCGGTTCAGCGCATCCAGTCGTACATCGCCCAGCACGCGATCGGCACCGAAGACGCGCAGAACGTCGATGCCCGCACCACCATCGACCCGGTCGACACCGGCATCCAGCTGGTTGGTCTGCCCGATCAGGTCGATCAGGTCGTTGGCGTTTCCTCCTTGGATGGTGTCGGCACCGGACGACAGGACGAACTGCTGCGGTACCGCGTCGCCTTCGAAAACGAAGTCGCGGGCCGACAGGCTGTCGGCGGCCACACCAAGCAGGGTGATCGTTGTCCCGTCGGGCAGGGTGACCTGGGTGCGCCCCGAAACCGGGGTTTCAATGGTCAGGTCACGGAACCGAAGGCCTTCGAAGGCCCGCAGATCGATGCGTTCGAAGGCGGCCGCCCCCGCGAAATCGGCAATGGTGGTGGACCCGCCGGCGGTGATGACGAAGGTGTCCGTTCCGGCGCCGCCCGTGATGTGGTTCGTGCCGCTGCCACCTGCCAGCACGTCGTTGCCCGCCTCGCCGGCAATCGTGTCGTCGCCACCATTGCCGATGATCGTGTCGTCGCCATCGGCGCCGCGCATGGAATCGTCACGCGCGCCACCGATGATCGTGTCGTCCTTGTTCTGGCCCAGCACGACGCCGTCATAGGCGTCCGAGATCGTGACCCCCTGCCCGTCGACATCGCGCAGGCGGACAACCCCGGTTCCCTCGACGATGACCTCTTCCGCCGATCCGACCGATCCCGTCAGCATGGTGATGTCGTTGGTCCCGAACCTGACCGTGATCGCCCCCGTCGACGAGGAATCGACCATGTTCTGGGTGACCTGCACCTCGAGCGGACCGCCATTGTCGGTTGCGCCGCTCAGGTCGAAGATCTCGATCCCGGACATGCCGCCCAGACGGTTTTCGGCAAGCGCGCGGGAATCGCCCCAGATGCGCAGGGTGTCCACACCGCCGGCGCCATCGAAGGTATCGTCGTTGGTCAGCTTGCCGAAGTTGCCCTTCACCTCGAACACCTCGTCCCCGCCGGTGCCGGCGAAGATGTCGCGGTCTTCGCTGAATTCGAAATCGGGTGCCCTGCTCAGTTCCTGGGCCAGGGTCTGCACCTTGTCGCCGGCGAAGATGAAGTTCGCCGCGCTCAGCGCCGATGGCGCCACGCCGCTCAGGGTGATGACCACGTCACCGACGCTGACGCGGGCCCCTGCCCCGTCGGCAACGATCCGCAGGTCGGAAAAGCCGGACACGCCGACATTGCGCAGGTCGATCCGCTCGAAGGGATCGGTGGCGTCGAAATCGCTGATCGACAGGTTTTCCGCCGCGCTGACCACGAAGGTGTCGGATTGCGCCCCGCCGCTGGCGGTGTTGCTGCCGCTGCCGCCGGTCAGGACATCGTACCCCGATCCGCCGCTCATCCGGTCCGCGCCCGCGCCGCCAAGCAGCCGGTCGTTGTCGCCGCCGCCCGACAGGACATCGTTCCCGTTGCCCCCCACGAGGCTGTCATCGCCGTCGTTGCCGGTCAGGGTATCGGCGCCCCTGCCCCCGGCAAGGGTGTCGCGGCCCGTGCCACCGATGACATGGCCCCCGTCGGCAACCGCATCCGCGATGCGGACGGCCTGGGCCGGGGCGTCATAGAGCGTGACCCTGCCGGTTCCGAACAGTTCGACGGTGCCGGTGCCCGGGGTGACATCCCGCATGTCGAGGGCAAGCGGGTCCGCATCGAAGGTCAGGCGCAGGATATCGTTGTCGGATTGCAGGATCAGGCGATCGCTCAGGGTGACGGTAGCGGTGCTGGTGGCCCGGAAATCAAGGTTGTCGATCCCGCTGACGCCGATCAGGTTCGCCGCGTTGATGCCCAGGGGATTGGTGCGTTCGAACAGCAATGTATCGAACCCGCCCCGACCTTCCAGGATGTCCAGCGCGGAAAGGTTCGCGTTGCTGGAGGGAACTTCGATCAGTTCGTCATCGCTGTTTCCGGTGATCCGGTCGGAGTCCGCAGTCAAGCGGCCAATCGTTATTGGCATTTTGGATGATTCCTAACAAATTTTAAAATGCCTGCCCTGCAAGCAGGCAATGGTTCCGGGACCTTGATGGGCGATTTTTCGCTTCGAATTCATTAAGACGTCGGAAAAAAACCGCTGCCTGGATAGGGGGCTTTTGATTAAACCGACAAAGGTGTCACCGATCTGCCACGCCCTGCCCGCCCGGTTGCAGGCCCCGGCAAGGGGTGCGCGGATCGCGCTTTGTGCAAAGGAGGGGCCGGCCTGCTACTGGCCGGGAGCAAGCTTCTTGAGCTCTTTCTGAAGCTTGATGCTCATGTTCTTGTACTTGTTCACCTCGGCATTCAGACGTGCAAGCAGCGCCTCGGTATCGTCGGCCTCGGCGGCCCATTTCTGAAAGGAGGGATCGCTTTTCATCCGGTCGATGGCTTCGCCCAGGTCCGGAAGCGGCGCGTCCGATACTCCGTAGCGGCGCAGGAACGTCTGGATGATGTGACCGACCACCACGTCGCTGACGTGGCGGCGATCGCGTTGCCATGACAGGTTCTGATCGGAATGCAGCACGGCCTCGTAGCTGGGAAAGTAATCCATGCCCTCGGTCCGTTCGGCCACCCGGTGCGCCACCACGCGCAACGTCGCCTTCGAGGTGACATTGGCGACGATGATGTCGTCCTGCGTGAAGGTGCGCCCCAGCGGGACGGGCGAAACCGTCACGATCATCTTCTGCCCCGGCTTGCCGTGGCTCTTGAAGATCGCGCAGATCTCTTCAAGGGCCGCCTCGCAGGCTTCCTGGCTCAGCACTTCGAAGGCGAAACGGTCGCCCCCGCGCGCCAACAGGCGGGGCGGCGGCGCCTCGTTCAGACTCAGCCCGGTTTTCAGGTCGACCCAGGATTCGATCAGGCCCAGGGTCAGGACCACCACGTCGGCCTGAAATGCCTGGGCAAAATACCTGCCGATTTCGGCGCGCCGGGCCAGCATCTCGGATTTCGGGCCCTGCGCGGCCTTTCCCGAAAGATAGGGATCCATGAAGTTCCCGCCGCCGACGTCCAGCAGGGCCGTATCGGGATAGGTTTCGATCCCGGCGGCCCACTTCAGCTCCTGCAGGATCGAGGGGGGCGTGTACTTGTTGAACACCCCGCCCTCGCGCGCCGAGGCGTTGCCCAGGTCGCGCACGTCGATCCTGCGGCTGGTCACCGTGGCGCCGGCCATTTCCAGCCGTTCCTCGACATTGCGCGCGAAACAGGACCCGATGGCGAAGAAGGTGTCGCCGGGCCGGGCCGTGAAGCTTTGCCGCCCGGCCGGCACGACGATGCGTTCCGCGATGCGATCCTCTGCCGCGCCCTCGCCCCCGCTCCAGCGGCCATGGGGATTGTTCCGGCTGGTCTCGAGCGCATCCTTGGAAGAAGTCATCTTTGGTCAGATCCTATGTTTTTCGGGCCCCGCCGTCCGGACGGCCGCGCCGACAGGCCATCGGCGGCACGTTTTCGCCTGCATGCCTCATTTATGGCAACAAAACGGGTTTTGCCATGGCTTCGCAAGGCAAAACCGAGCCCGCCCCCGTCGGTAAAATGGTTGCGCAGGCAGGCATACTGCGGCACATAACCGATAAAAACAGGCCCATTCCGCCAGATGCGCCGCAACATGAAACCGCCGGTCGACCGAAGTGAGGGCCGGGCATCCGCCTTCGTGCCACAATATGGAAAGAATTCATGTCGAGCGAGAAGAAACATCTTATCGTCACCGGTGTCGCCAGAAGCGGCACGACGGCACTCGGAGAGCTGTTGAATGCCCATCCCCGGGTCTGTCTCGGGATCGAACGGTTCAAGTTCCAGTATCTCAGGAAGAACGTCTATTCCCCCGCCTTCTTCGAGCGCGACCGGTTCTTCGACTTCCGGCCCGATGATACCAATCTCGATCCTGCCCTGCGCCCGGCCTGGAAACCCGTCTACGATTCCATCGCGCAAAAGTGGGACGATGCCGAGATCATCGGCGACAAGGTGCCCGACCTTCTGCCGATCCTGGCGGATTTCATCGCCGCCAACCCGGATTTCAAGTATATCTGCATCCTGCGCAACCTCAAGGACGTGGCCCTGTCCTGGCAGACGCGCGCCGACAAGCCGCGCGACTCCTGGCCTGCGGGCAAGGGGTTCGAGGCCGCCTGCGCCAGCTGGGCCGAACAGATGCAGACACTGCATGACCTGATGCTCGACCGCCCCATGCGCGAAAAGATCCTGATGCTTGACTACGACACGATGTACGACGATCCGGTGCGCACGGCAGCCGCCCTTTCGGCGTTTCTCGGGCTGGCGCCGAACGGGGCCTTCCTGCAGACCCTGCACCAGCATGCGGCCTTCGTGACGGCCCGCAAGACGCGCAAGGTGCCCCCCCAGTTCATCGAGCCCTACAAGGCCGTTTCCCAGGGGCACATCCGGGGGCTGCGCAAGATTTCGGACGAACAGATCGCGACATGGGCCGACACCTTCCATCGGAACGCCCCGTCCTGAGACGCCCCGTTCATCCCCGCCCCGATACCGCAGACAATATGCTGCCCCAGGAAACAGGCCTATCGCGATGACAATGAAGGTCTTTCTTTCCCGGCTTGCCCGGTTGATCGGCAGCCGCGGCGCGCCGGGCTACATCGATCATTTCGACAGCCTCCGGGTGGCCGGCTGGGCCCATGATCCGAACGAACCGGATCAGCCCGCCCTCCTGAGCCTCTATGTCGACGGCAAGCCGGAAATGAACATCGTGGCGGACATCCCGCGCGAAGACGTGTCGGCGGCCGGTTTCGGGCCGCTGCACTGCGGTTTCGACACGACCCTGCCCAAGCGCCTGAGAGACGGGCGCGCGCACCGACTGGAACTGCGGCTGGGGGCCGACGGGCCGATCCTGCGGGGCGGAACACTGGACGTTCCCGCCTCCTCGGGGCAGCATCCCCTTGCCGACGAAACCGAGGCCGATGCCGTTCCGGCCGAAGGCGTGGCGTTTCTGGAGGCCGGAAGCGAAACCATCAGCGGCTGGGCCCTGGGATGCACCGGCGTCTCGGTGGTTTTCGACGACCAGACCCCGCGCGAGATTGCCCTGCGCCACGAGGTGCCGGGCTTTGGCAGCGGTCTGCGCCCCGGCTTCCGCCTGGCGATACCCGAGGACCTGAAGGACGGCGCGCAGCACAGGGCGCAGGTCTTCTTCAGCGGCACCCTGACCCCCCTCGACGGATCGCCCGTCGACTTTCGCCTCGTCCCGGGGCGGCCTTTCGTGGACATCGTGTCGCTGAAGGGCCATCGCCTGGCCCTGCGGTTGCGCGACCTGAAGGGGCGGCCGGTCGCGCAGGATTTCGAACTGCTGGCCGACGGCAAGATCCTCCAGGGCGAGGCCCGCCGCGACACCATCGCCTTCGATCTGCCCCCGGGTGCGGGCAGCATCGTCGTGCGCGACCTCGCGGGCACGACCCTGGCGCGCCTGGCCCTGACCGGGGGTGGCCTGGCCCCTGCCCCGCTGCGCGAACTGCCCCCCGGAAGCCTGAGCGACGAAAGCTGTGCCGCGGCGACCGAGGCCTTCTCGGCCTTCTGCGCAGCCCCCGACGCGCGTTTCGACCCGCTCTGGTATCGCTGGTCCCACCCCGGGGCCACCGCCCTGGAAGACCCCGAGGCCCTGATCGCCCATTACCGGGACGTCGGCGCCCCCGGGGGTATCGGCCCCGGGCCGTTCTTCGACGAAACCACTGCCCGCCAGACATACCCCGAGTTGGCCGAGGCCATCGCACAGGGGCGGCTGCCCTGTGCCTTTGCCCTGTCCCTGGTCCTGCGCCCCGGGCAGATCGAAACCCTGGCGGGGCTTTCACCTGACACCGCCCGGCAGTTGCAGCACACCGGCCCGCAGGACACCATCGCACCGGCCGAAGAGCCCCTGCCCCCCCTGCCGCCGACCTTCACCGCCACCCGCCTTCCCCTGCCCACCCAGGCCCAGAACCCCGCCAGCGCGATCTATGCCGCCTGGGTTTCGCGCCTGGAGCTGCCCGATGCCACCCGCGCGGAGCTGGCGCAGGACGAACAGCTCATGCGCCGCGAAATCAGGTCCGTCGGACTGGAGCGCGCGCCCCTGGTCAGCATCGTGATGCCCAGCTGGAATCGTGCCTTCACCATCGGCGAAGCCATCCAGAGCGTGCTTGAGCAGACCTACGAAAACTGGGAGCTGATCGTCTGCGACGACGCCAGCGACGACCGGACAAGCGAAGTCGTGCGCGGGTTCGACGACCCCCGCATCCGGTACATGAAGTTCCTGAAATCCAACGGGGCGGGGGCGCGCAACAAGGGGCTGGCCCGGGCGCGCGGCGAATACATCGCCTATCTCGACAGCGACAACATCTGGCACCCGCTGTTCCTGAGCATGATGATCCGCCGCCTGATGGGCAATCCGGGCTGCTGCATCGCCTACAGCACCTTCCTGGACACCGAGATCACCGGCGCGCGGGTGCGCCTGCTGGACATTCCGCGGTCGCATTTCCGCCCGATCCCGCTGTCGTCGAAAAACTTCATGGATCTCAACTCGATCGTCCACCACCGGCGGGTCTATGACTGGATGGGGGGCTTTGACAACGATCTGCCGCGGCTGCAGGACTGGGACCTGTCGCTGCGCTATACCTCGGTCTTCCGGCCGGTCTTCGTGAACCACGTCGGCGTCTTCTACCGGCGCAACGTGGCCTGGGGCCAGGTGACGCATCTCTTCATGGGGGCGGGCACCCAGAACACGGTGAACGAAAAGACCCGCAAGCGCCTTGAAGAGGGCCACGAGCGCCTGAAGATCGACTGGCCCCGGCGGGGCCGCATCGCCATCCTGTGCAACGATCCCGAACGCCGGCAGACGACAGCCGCCCCGGACACGCGGCACCGGATGCTTGCCGAGAACCTGGCCCGCATGGCCGCGCGCCTGGTCGATGTCGACCTGATCGTCCTGGGGGTGGATGCCGAAACCGCCGATGCCGGCCCCCGGGTGGAGGGCCTGACGCGCCATGGCGTGCCCGCCGCCCTGCAACGCGATCCCGCGCGCCTGGGCAAGGCTCTTGGCGGCATGTTGCGCGGCTGCCCGGTTCTGGGGGTGGGGCTGAGCGCGCAATACCTGCGGTCGATCCACGGACTTGAACCGCGGCTGGTCTATCGGCTGCGCGGATCGGGCGAGGGCAACGTGCTGCAGGCGCTCGACACGCCGACATTCCGCTTCCACATGGGGGCGGTTCCGGTCGACCTGCCCGAAGGCCCCCATGCGAATGCCGACATGACCGTCCTGACCATCCTGCCCCAGCAGGCCGGCAGGCCGGCCCGTGCAAAGCTGCGCGAACAGCTGGTCACCGAGGCGCAGCGCCGCGGCCTGACCCTTCTTGTTCCGCCGATGGACGAACTGGGCTGGACGCAGATCGACAGGTCGGGGGTTCATGCCCTGGAGGTCGATCCGCAACATCACCTTCCCGCGGCCATCGGCCGGGTTGCCATGGCCGTCAACCTGACCCCGGTGTCGGAGCTGGACCCTTTCGGTCTGTCCCTGCTGAACGCCCTGCAGGGACGGGGCGTGCCATGTGCGGTCCTGCCCGACGAGGGGCGCGCCCGCGCCACCGGGTTTGCCCGCCAGTGGATCGATGCCCGGGCCGCCTATGAAATCAAGGTCAACGATCCCAAGTGGATCTTCGACAAGGTCCGCAAGCTGCTGGGCGATGCCAACGGCATGCAACGCCTGTCCGAACGCAGCCTGACCGTTCATCGCATCGCCTGTCATCCCGAGCTTGCGCAGGAGCGCCTGGCCCATGCCCTGTACCGGCTTCTGCACGACATTCCCCAGGAGGAACTGATCCATGGCACCCCCTGAGGCGACGATCGTTCCCATCGTCCATGACGGTGTGGTGATCGGGGCCGGAGATCCCTCCGGCCTTGCCATCACCGACCGGAACGGCACGGCCGCCGATCTTCTGCCCATCGGCAGAACCGGCAGGCTGCTGATCGAGCCCCGCCCGACTGGCGACCTGACGCTGAACCGGCCCGGCCATCCCGCGCTGGAGATCCAGGTCGGTGGCTGGTCGGGCCGGGTAGAGCGGGTGCAGGGCGGTCTGATCACGGGGCGCGCCCACAACCTGCGCCACCCCGGCCGGGATGCGGCCGTCATCGCCTTCGACGATACAGGCCCCCTGGCCGTCGCCGTGGCCCGGGCCGCCGAGGGCGGGCGCTTCGTGATGGTCCTGCCGCCCCGGGTGACAGGGGCCGATCACCCCCGCGACATCACCCTGGGCCTTGCCGGGTCCGATTTCCTGCTGGACGGTGGGCATGTCACCTTCCTGCCACCGTCACAGGGGGCCGCGCCGGCCCTCGGGGCGGTTTTCCGCCCCCTTCAGGAACTGGCGATCCGCGTCAAGATCTCGACGCCCAACCTGAAGGAAGCCCCGATGTGGGGCGATTACCACTTCGCCAATTCCCTGGCGGCCGCCTTCGAACGCATCGGCCACCAGGCCAATGTCGACACGGCCGACATGTGGTATGCCCAATCGGCCAGCGAAGACGTGGTCCTGGCGATCCGGGGGCGGCACCGGGTGAAGGTGGACCCCTCGAAGATCAACATCATGTGGGTCATCTCGCATCCCGACCGGATTCCCGACGATGAATATGCCGACTACGACCATGTCTTCGTCGCCTCGGATATCTACACCGCCGAACTGGCCGCCCGGGGGCTGCCCTCGGTCAGCGTGCTGCACCAGGCCACCGATGCCACGCTGTTCCGGCCCGACCCCGACCGCCCCCGCGAACCCGCCTGCCTGTTCGTCGGAAATTCCCGCAAGGAATACCGCACCATGGTGAAATGGTGCCTGCAAAAGGACATTCCGCTCAAGCTCTATGGCGGCGGCTGGGACGGTGTCCTGCCCGATGGCGTTCTGAGCGGCGTCTCGGTGGCCAATGCCGACCTGCCCGATTTCTACGGCGGCCACCTGATGCTGCTGAACGATCACTGGGACAGCATGCGCGAAAACGGCTTTCTGTCGAACCGGCTGTTCGACGGATCGGGGGTCGCGACCCCGATCCTGACCGATCCCGTCGCCGGGCTGGCCGATGTGTTCGGCGATGCCATTTCCCAGGCCGGCGATGCCGACAGCTTCGCGACGATCCTGCGCGACTGCCTGGAAAATCCCGAACCCTACCTGGAAAAGGCCCGCCGCGCCCATGACATCGTGATGGCCGGCCACACCTTCGACCATCGCGCGGCAGAACTGTCGGTGATGATCGACAGGATCGCCGCCCGGCGGCGGCTGGCGGCGTGATCCTTCGCCCCCTGCCCCGCCGGCACGTCCCCTGTCAGGCCCGCATCAGGCCGACCGGGTCAACCGGTCGATCAGGTCGTAATCCTGCCTGTAGAGCGCATCGACCCGCGGGCGCGTTTCGTCGGTGACGAAGTTTTCGGGAGAGAAGAACCGCCCCTCGTCCCGCAAGCGCCTGAGTTCCCTGGCCGGCAGATCGGCCAGCGCCGAGGTTTCCGCGCTTCCGTACTGGGTGGAATTGGCCTTCTGCTGAAACATGTCGATGGTGTTCTGCTGGCCCAGGATGCGGGACATCTCTGCCGACATGTCTTCCAGCGGAATCGGGTGGGTATAGGGGATGGTCAGCAGGTGGGCCTTTTGCGGCCAGAAATGCGGATCCATCTTTTCGATGCCCAGTTCCAGATAGGTCAGGACATCCAGGAAACTGGCTTCCTGCGGGTCCCTGCCCGTGTGCTTGGTGTAAACCGCGAACACGTCCTTGGCCCCGGCCTGCACCACGAATTTGTTCACATAGGCCGAAACCAGCCGCTTGAGCGGGTCGCGATAGACGAAGATCGACAGGTCCGGTGCATCCGCTTCCCCCGGCGTACGCTTGACCCGGTATTTCGATATGCCCGGATCGGAGAGGGATTTCAGCCCGGCATTGGCAAGTATGTAGTTCTTGAACGCACTGCATCCGTTCTTGCGGATGTAGGTATAGAGGATCCTGCGACCCCCGGCGTCGGGCAACAGATACTGATGCGTCTTGACGCGCGGTTCGTCTGCGGAAAAGGCGGGCGTGTAGGACATGGGTAATGCTCCCTTTTTTCAGGGCCTTCCTGGAAAGAATTCAGGTTCGATCAAAACATGCGGTCCAGACTGCACAGCAGGAATGCGTTGCGGCACTGTGCCATGTCCCGGCCTTTCTCGATTTCCATACGGGCGTTTTCTGTCACGCTGTCTTCAAAGATGTACCCGAAGCGGTCAATGGCCTTCGTAAGAGAATTTTCGAGAACTGTCTTCCCCCCCGGCCCGTATACCCGTGAATATCGCTCCCGGGGCGGTTGGCCGTTCGGGGTGCCGTAGACCTCCGATATCGCGGGGCGGGGCAGATCGCGCCGCGGCACCGTCCGCGAGACCAGTTTCGGGTCGTCCTGCCGCCCGGTGACGGGATAATGCCGCAGATAGGGGGCGCATATGTCGACGATGTCGTAGTTGATCCCGCTTTGGCTGACGTATTTCATGGTCGGGGCACTGAGGACGATATCGACCATATCCCTGGAATGCAGCGGCGAGACGACCTGCGCATTCGACAGGAAGGTCCGCATCCCATAGTGAAACCGGCTGCGGTATCCGCAGTAGTGGAACAGGATCGCCGAAGGGTCCGAGGCTTCGCAGGGAAAGGGCTCCAGCCCGGCATGGTACTGCGCGATCACCTCTGCCCTGATCCCTTCGTTCCGGATCAGACGCGTATTCTGCGCGTTCCCGATCCGCCTGGCGAAGGGAGACCGGAACACCTTTGTATCGAAACTCGCCCCGCCGGTGACCGTGCAGTAATCGAGCGGTTCCAGAAGGTAGTCGCACAGATGCGTCCGCCGCACCCCGCCGACGCTCATCAGGTGCAGGGCCAGGGACTCCGACAGGCTGGGCGTCGGATTGCCGACAGGGGCCGAGACCTGCCGCGGCACATGATCGTTCATGATCGCCTGGGCAATCGGCATGTCCTCGGACCCGTCCCGGTTCGTATGTGCGACGATGTCCCTGTCATTCAGGCAGGATTTCATGATGGCCAGAACCGCACGGGAATCCTTGCCGCCCGACAGTTCCAGGTGCAGCTTCACGCCATGGTGGGCCAGGGTCGCGAACCTGTTGCGCCAGGTGTCGATGAAACCGTTCAGCCGGTTCAGATAGGGCCGGGCGCCGCGCTCGCCGATTTCGAACGCCGCATCCTGCACCAGTTCGATCCGCGGTTCGCGCGATGAGAACGAAATGTGCAGGGCATGCCCCAGAGGTACGGTGACCGCCCCGGACAGGGCGGTGTTCGGGCTGATCGGCTGACCGTGATCCCGCCCCCCGGTGCCCGCCGAGAATACGGCAAGCGCGCCCGGATTTATCCGCGGACGATGGCCGAGGCATTCGACCTCGCGGGCCAGCACATAGAGACTGTTGCTGACCGCCCATTGCGCCCCCTCGCGCCACAGGTACAGGACCGCCTTGCCCATCGGATCGGACTTGAGGATATACGCCTTGCCCCGCGCCTCGCCGATCACGAACCGGCCGTCTTCCAGCTCATCGGACAGGAACCGGTCGGGGTGGGCGGCCCGGAACGCGCGGAACCCCGCAGCCCCGAACACGACCCCGCTTCTGGCAAAGCCGGTTCCCCGGAAGAAATCGGCAAACCTGCCTTCATCACTTCGCGACGACAGCACGAAGAAATACCGCGAGGCCAGGGTATGATGAATCAGATCCCGGGGGACATGGGCGGCGGAGAGTTTCATGTCGAGGGCCCGCGGGAAAACCGCCGGTGGAACCGGGCGCCAGGTTGAACCTGCCTGCCCCGGTGATGTCGCGATCTCACCCGGCCTGTGCGGCGGGCCGGGGGCAAGGCCGGATTGCCACCGTTCCCGTCATCCGGCGGCCTCTTTTCCCCACTGCTCCAGATCCTCCTGTGCGGCGCGGCGCAGAAGACGGGCGGGGGCCTGGTTCACGGCCTTGTAGGCATCGTGAAACTGTTCGGGAATGCGGTGGACCGGTTGGCGCGACAGGTGCCTGGCGTGGCGTTCGAATTCGCCAAGATAGCTGCGGTCCTGCCCAAGCCCCAGAAACCCGCGCAGGGCGTCGGCCTGGGCCTGCCTGTCCTCCACCAGCCGGTCGAAATCAAGCAGGAATATCCGTGACCGCAGATCGGGCTGATCGACCAGGGCGGCCAGGTCGGCCTGATGCTGGGCCCATTTCTCGCAGGCGGCGGCAAAGCCCTTTTCCGCTGGCCAGGCCGATCCGGTGCGATTGGCCCGCGCCTCCCAGGACAGCGCCACGTCCTTGAGGTTGCGCAGGACACAGACAAACCGCATCCCCGGGTTGGCCTGCATCATGTCGCCCTGCAACGGGAGCAGGTCGGAAACCATGTCGCCGACGATCCTGGCGCCGTCCCATTTGGCCTTCATCAGCAGATAGGTTTTCTGCAGCGCCGCCGAGCGGTCGGGGGTCTGGTTCGTGTCGGCCTTGCGGAAGCGGAAGAAGCGCTCCTTCTCGAACAATTCGCCATCATAGGTCTTGTGGCGCAGGAACCGGAACTTGTAACGCTCGATCCCGATACAGGCCGATGCATGGGCATTCAGGGCCTCTGCGATCATCGTCACGCCCCCCCGTGCGGTTCCCGTGACCATGACGACCCCAGCTTCAGTACTCATGCATCTTCACCCGTATTTCCGTACATCCCAGGCCAGCGTTACCTCAAAGTCGCAACGAGGTACAGATTCCCGGCCGCCTGCGCCCGACTAGTGGTCGGTTTCGCGTGCAAGCGCCCTGAGGTGGATTCCATAGTCGTTCTTGGCGAAGGTCGACGCGCGCTCCAGAAGCGCCTTCTTGTCGATCCATCCCATCTGGAACGCCACCTCGTCCGGGCTGCCGGTCTGCATGCCCTGGCGCAGTTGCAGCGTGCGCACGAAATTCCCCGCATCCAGAAGCGAACCATGGGTGCCGGTGTCCAGCCAGGCATAGCCCCGCCCCATGCGTTTGACCGACAGCAGCCCATCCGCAAGATAGCTTTCCAGAAGCGAGGTGATCTCGAGTTCGCCGCGGGCCGAAGGGCGCACCCGGCGCGCCCGGTCGGGCGCGGAACCATCGAGGAAATAAAGCCCGGTCACCGCATAGGACGACGGCGGGTTCTCGGGCTTTTCGATGATGCTGCGCACCGTGCCCGCACTGTCGAAATCGACGACGCCATAGCGTTCGGGGTCGGCCACATGATAGCCGAAGACCGTTCCGCCCTCGGGCTGCCTGCGGGCCTCGGCCAGCATGTCGGGCAGACCATGGCCGAAGAATATGTTGTCGCCCAGCACCATCGCGCTTGGTGCGCCGGCCAGGAAATCCTCGGCCAGAAGATAGGCCTGGGCCAGGCCATCGGGGCTGTCCTGGACGATGTAGGTCAGGGAAATGCCCCACTGGCTGCCGTCGCCCAGGGTGCGGATGAACTGATCCTGGTCGTGGGGGGTGGTGATGATGGCAATCTCGCGGATGTCGGCCAGCATCAGGACCGACAGCGGATAATAGATCATCGGCTTGTCGAAGATCGGCAGGAGTTGCTTGGAGACTCCCATGGTGATGGGATAGAGCCGCGTTCCCGAACCACCTGCCAAGATGATGCCCTTGCGATCCGTCATTATCTTAATTCCTTGCGTTCAAATGGTGCGTCTGCGGTTTAGTCGACCTGCCCCAGTTGTGCCAGTACCCGGTCCAGTCCGTCGCGCCAGTCCGGGCGTTCGATTCCGAAGGTCCGGGTCAGGCTGCTGCAGTCCATCCGCGAATTCAGCGGCCGCCTGGCCGGTGTCGGATAGGCCGAGGTGGGTATGCCCGTCACCGCGACCGGCCGGCCGGCCCTGGAAAATGTTTCGCGTGCGAAAGACTCCCAGCTGGTGTCGGGGGCTCCGCTGAAGTGATAGGTGCCCGATCCGGCCGGATCTGCGGCAAGCTGGCGGGCGATGGTCATGCAGGCTGCGGCGATGGCATCGGCCGGGGTCGGGCCGCCGATCTGATCGTCGACCACGTTCAGCGCGTCACGGGTCTGCGACAGGCGCAGCATCGTCTTGACGAAATTCGCGCCCCGGGCCGAGAAGACCCAGGAGGTGCGCAGGATGGCATGGATGCCGCCCGCCGCCCGGACCGCCTCTTCCCCCGCCAGTTTCGAGCGCCCATAGGCATTCTGCGGCGCGACAGGGTCCGACGGGCGCCAGGGCGCGGTGCCGGTGCCGTCGAACACGTAATCGGTGGACAGATGCACGAAGGGAATGCCCCGCGCGGCACAGGCCCGTGCCATTTCGCCCGGGGCCTCGCCGTTGATCCGGGTGGCCAGCGCTTCCTGCGTTTCGGCCTGGTCCACCGCCGTGAAGGCGGCCGCATTGACGACGGCGGCTGGCCCATGCCTTTCGATCGCCGCGCGACAGGCCGCCGGGTCTTCCAGGTCGGCCTCGTCGCGCCCCAGGGCGATGCAGGGCCCCAGCAGGCGCAATTCGCTGGCAACCTGCCCCGAGCGGCCAAAGACGAGAACCGTCATGACGGCCGGGTTTCGCAGGACCGGGGACAAAGGCGGGAGCGATGTCTCATCCCGTGCCCAGCCGCTTGCCCACGCCATCGCGTTTCTGCAACGCCCGCCACCAGTCTTCGTTGTCCAGATACCATTGCACCGTCCGTTCCAGGCCCTGTTCCACCGTGACGCTGGGGCGCCAGCCCAGTTCGTTGCGCAGGTGCGTGGGGTCGATGGCATAGCGCGCATCGTGGCCCGGGCGATCGGTCACGAAGGTGATCAGATCGGAATAGGGCGTGGCGCGCGGCCGCTTCTCATCGAGAATGCCGCAGATGGTGCGCACCAGGTCGAGGTTGCTGCGCTCGTTCTCGCCGCCGATATTGTAGCTTTCGCCGTTCGCGCCCTTTTCCATGACCAGCAGCAGGGCATCGGCATGATCCTCGACGTAAAGCCAGTCGCGGATGTTGTCGCCCTTGCCGTAGATCGGGATCGGCTGCCCGGCCAGGGCATTCAGGATCACCACCGGGATCAGTTTCTCGGGAAAATGGTAAGGGCCGTAGTTGTTGGAACAATTGGTCAGCACCACCGGCAACCCGTAGGTTTCGTGCCAGGCGCGCACCAGGTGATCGGAAGACGCCTTGGAGGCGGAATAGGGGCTGCGCGGATCGTAGGGCGTGGTTTCGGTGAACTGCCCCGTCGCCCCGAGCGAGCCGAAGACCTCGTCGGTCGAGATGTGGTGAAAGCGGAAGCTGTCGGGACGCCCCTGCTTCGTCCAGTAGGCCCGGGCCGCTTCAAGCAGATGGAAGGTGCCCATGACATTGGTCTGGATGAAGGTGCCGGGGCCGTCGATGGAACGGTCGACATGGGATTCCGCCGCCAGGTGCATCACCGCGTCGGGCGCATGTGCGGCAAAGGCCGCATCCAGGGCGGCGCGATCGCAGATATCGGCCTGGACGAAGGCGTAATCGGGATGATCCGCCACATCCGCCACGTTTTCAAGGCAGGCGGCATAGGTCAGCGCATCCAGGTTGACCACGCCGTGCCCCCGCGCGATTGCCAGACGCACCACTGCGGAGCCGATGAAGCCGGCACCCCCGGTAATCAGAAGTTTCATCGGTCATGTCTCCTGGACAAAGGGTGTCTTCAGATCCGCAAGACGCGGCGCGATGGCGTCCTTCTGCGACAGTACCGCACCTTCGGGCGCAAGCGGCCAGTCGATCCCGACATCGGGATCGGACCACAACAGGGCACCCTCGGTTTCGGGGGCATAGTAGTCGGAACACTTGTAGATGATTTCCGTGTCCGGCACCAATGTCATGAAGCCATGGGCGAACCCGGCGGGCACAAGCAGCTGCCGCCCGTTCTCGAACGACAGTTCATGCCCGACCCACTGCCCGTAGGTGGGGCTGCCCTGGCGGATGTCGACCACGACATCGAACAGCGCCCCGCGCCCGCAACGGACCAGTTTCCACTGCGCATGGGGCGGCGCCTGGAAATGCAGCCCGCGGACGGTGCGGATTTCCTGCGACACGGAATGGTTGTCCTGCACGAACTCCACATCGACGCCATGGGCCTCCAGGGCGCGGCGGTTGTAGCTTTCGGAGAAGAAACCGCGATGATCGCCGAAACGGCGCGGCGTGATTAACTTGACGCCGGCAAGCAGCGTATCCTCGACGTCCAAAGCCCACCTCAAATCACAAGCAATATCGGGTTGCTCTTAGCAAGGCCTCCCCAGCCTGTCCACCACCCGGCCGGTCAGCCTTCCTGCTTGGCCAGCCAGCCCAGGAAGGCCTTGTCGGGGCTGCGCAGGCGCGGACTTCCCGTGTTGCGCCACATCGCTTCCCAACGGGCCACCAGGGCATAGACATCGGCCCCCGGCGCCAGGGCGCGCGCGGCATCCAGGGTGGCGGCCTCCAGGTGGGGCGGTGCGCCTGCCTGCTGCCCGGAGTCGATGCGCGAGGTGACACGGATGATGTCTCCGGGTTCCTCGGACAGGCGGTAGTCGGGCAGGTGATCGGCCGCGATCATGTCGCGGATCATCTTCCGGAACACCCGGCGCGGGCTGGCCGACCCGGATTTCTTGCACAGGGTATCGATCGACACCCGCCACGAGGGCTGGCGGCCACAATGCTTGCGGGCCAGTTCGTAGATCCGCCGCTCGAGCGGTTTGCGCAGGCGGAAATAATCGCGGCTGAGGGTGAGGACGGATTTCGACAGGACCGCCCGGAACAGCCATTCCGACAGCGTGACGGCAACGCTCACCATCCGCCCGCCCCGCGACTTGCGCACGATCTGCCAGCTTTCGATCAGGCCGAAGCCGCTGGTCACCTCCTGCCCGCCGGTTTCGAAATTCGTGGTGATCCGGGTGCCCGCCAGCCGCTCGAAGGCTTCGCGCAGGCGCCGGTAGGCATCGCCGCTGGTTTCCCGGTTGACCGCGATCAGAAGATCATGCGCCCGCAGGTGCAAGGTGCGGCTGACGGCCTGGCCGGCATTCAGCGCCGCCATCAGCTGGCTGATGCAATAGATCAGGATGTCCTTGTCGTGGATCGTCGCCAGGCCTTTCACGCTGGGTGTCACCTCGATGCAGGTTCCGTTGTGCTCGTAGCTGAGGATCCGCCGGTCGGGGCGGGTGGCAAGGCTGAACAGGGGATGCTCCATCGAGGCCATGTCATCCTTGGGGGCCGCATCGAAAATGTCGCAGACGAAGAAATCCGGGGTGGGGTGACGCACGGGTGACAGCCCTCCGCCCCCCTCCGATACGCTGGTTGCATTCATCGCCCGCCCCGATCGTCTTGCCCTGTGGATGATCGCGCGGCTTCTGACGAGCCGCTTCATCTTCGTGGTTTCAATGACACCCACCATAGATTTGCCGACTGGCCCGATCCAGAGCGAATTCCGCCGCGACGGGGGTTCGGAATCGCTTTGTCGGGGGTTCGGAATCGGCCTAGCGTGGTTTCAGAGTCACCACACCCGGAAGATATCATCGAAAAGGCCGCAAAATCAGAAGGATGGCATCACACCCTGAAAGCCTTAACTATATAATAACAAAAAATAACTTGGGAGGTTTTCGGGATCGGCCTCAAAATCCCCGCAACAACGGGCGTTCTCACGGCCACCAGGGGCGAATCCTGCGAAAATATCCGGTGCGAATGCCGCGAAACCTTTCATGATCCATCTTTTGTGGTATGCTTGAGAAAAGGCGTTACATGGAAATTTTGATGGCATCCGAAACCTTCGACCTCCCCCCCTATTTCAACATAGATCCGGACAAGGCGATGGAGGAGCTGGGCGCGGCAACCGACAGCGCGGGTTTTGCGCGTATCGCCGAGGCCTGCGCAAGGGGGCGGGCCGACCTGGCCGGGCGCGGGTTGAACCAGGAGGGGCGCAAGACGCTTCGCATGTTTTCGACATGGGAGATCACCCGCTATCTCATCCCCGTGGCGGCGGCCCATTTCCGCCGGGTGCTGCGCCAGAACCCTGCCCTGCCCCAGGGCCGCTCGGCCTCGGATGGGGGGGCCAAGTGGTTTACCCTGGACGAGGTTCTTCGGCTGCGCGCCCATTTCGCCGCCGAGGGAAGCCAGGCCAAGGAGTACCGGCCCTATCGCCCCGAAGGTCAGCCCGCCAAGATCGTGGCGGTGGCGAACTTCAAGGGCGGCGTGGGAAAGACATCGACCTGCGCCCACCTGGCCATGTCCGCCGCCCTGGACGGATACCGGGTGCTGGTGGTCGACCTGGACAGCCAGGGGTCGATGACCTCGATTTTCGGCGGCCGGGTCGAAGATGAATGGTCCACCGTCTTTCCGCTTCTGGCGCGCCACTACGCCAGCCATCTGCAACGGGACAACCGCGCCAGAAGCGACCGGGGCGAAGACCCGCTGCCGCTGGACGATACCCTCTCCGAAGCCCTGAAGATCGGCGCGCAGGATCTGATCCAGAAGACCCACTGGCCCAACATCGACCTGATCGGGGCCCAGCTGAACCTCTACTGGGCCGAGTTCCAGATTCCCGTCTGGCGCATGCAATCGCGGGGGTGGAAGCTGTGGGATGCCCTGACCGACCGGCTCGAGGCCGACGGCCTTCTGGACGAATACGACATCATCTTCCTGGATACCCCCCCTGCCCTTGGATACCTGACGATCAATGGCCTGGCGGCGGCGGATATCCTGTTGGTGCCGCTGGGGGCGTCCTTTCTCGAATTCGATTCCACCGGGCGGTTCTTCGACATGCTGCATTCCACCTTCTCGAGCATCGAGGAAGTCGAGAACATGGCGGCCCGCGCCCTGGGGCGGGAGGGGCTGCATTTCGAGTGGGATGCCGTGCGGGCCGTCGTCACCCGCTATGACAGCAGCCAGCAGGCCGAACTGGCCGCCCTGATGCAGGTCTATCTGGGATCGGTCCTGTCGCCGCACAGGCAGGATTTCACGGCCCTGATCGGCCAGGCCGGTGAACAGGTGAATGGCATCTACGAAGCCGACTACCGGGATTTCAACCGCGAAACCTATGTGCGCGGGCGACAGGCCTTCGATGCCACCTATGCGGCATTCAAACGGCTTCTGGTCGGCGTATGGCGCCGGGACGAGATGGCCCAGGACGACAGGACCGGGTGAAGGAAGGAAGACAGGAATGGCGAAACGCAAACGATTGGGCATGCTGTCCCCCGAAACCGGGCGGGCCGCCGATGACGACAAACCGGTGCGCAAGGGCGCGATTGCCACCGGGTTGCGCCCGCCCATTGCCCAGGTCGCCGGCGACAGCGCCGCAGTGGCGGCCCTGGGGGAACTGTCCGAGGTTCTGGTGCGGGCCGAGGAGGAAGGGCGCATGGTGCGCGTCCTGGACCTGGATCAGATCGATACGGGGTTCCTGGTGCGCGACCGCCTGCAGGCCGATGACGAGGCGATGGCGGCCCTCAAGGAAAGCCTGACGGCGCGGGGACAGCAGACACCGATCGAGGTGCAGTCCCTGCCCGGCAGTTCCGAGGGGACGGCCCGCTTCGGGCTGATCTCGGGCTGGCGGCGTGTTCTGGCCCTGCGCGGGCTGTTCGAGAAGACCGGCGCGCCCAGGTTCGCCCGGGTTCTGGCCCTGGTGCGCCAGCCGGAAAGCCTGGCCGACAGCTATGTGGCGATGGTCGAGGAAAACGAGATCCGCGCCGGGCTGTCGTATTTCGAGCGGGCGCGCATCGTGGCCAAGGCCCTGGAGGTCGGGGTCTATGACACGGAAAAAGCCGCCTTGCAGAGCCTGTTTTCATCGGCCTCCTATGCCCGGCGTTCGAAGATCAAGTCCTTTCTGCCCGTGGTTGCGGCACTGGATGGGGTGGTGCAGTTTCCGGCCGCGCTGACCGAGCGTGACGGGCTGGCACTGTCCAAGGCCCTGGGCCGCGATCCGGATCTCGGGGAGCGGCTGCGCAGGGGCCTTGCGGATTCCGGGCCGCGGACCGCCGAGACAGAGAGGGCCATGATACAGGATCTGCAGAAACGGACGGGTGCCGCGGCCCGGCCGGGCCGGAAGGAAAAGGCCCCCGGCGTTTCCTTCGACAGGGCGCCGGTGCACAGGATTTCACCGCAGATGAAGTTGCGGGCCGTGGCCGGGCGCCTGGAGCTGACGGGCGCGGGGGTGGACGATGCCTTCTGTGCCAGGCTGGAAGCCTGGTTGCGCGGGCAGGCCGACTGAGCACGGGGGGCGTTGCGCGACCGGCGCGTCCTGCGCGCGCCGGTATCAGGGTCTGTTCATGGCACTTGCCTATCGTCTGCGGGGTCCCTGATACATGAGGCCTGCAATGTCCGATACCTCGCCTGTTTTGTCCCTGCCGCTGCTGATGCCCTCGCAGGCGCAGAAGCATGTCACCCACAACGAAGCCCTTCTGCAGATCGAATCCCTGGTGCAGCTTGCGGTGCGGAACCGCGATCTGCCGACGCCCCCGGCCGTGCCGGTGGCGGGGCAGCGCCATATCGTGGGTGAAAATGCCACCGGAGCCTGGGCCGGCCACGAACAGGCCGTGGCCACCTACGATGGGGCCGCCTGGCGGTTTGCCATGCCGGAACATGGCTGGCGGGCCGAGGTCCTGGCCGACGGCACCAGCGTGGTCTTCGACGGCACGGCATGGCAGAACCGTAGCCTTGATCTGGGCAATGTCGCGACCCTGGGCGTCGCGACCACGGCGGATTCCACCAACCGTCTGGCCGTGTCCTCGCCGGCGGTGTTGCTGAACCATGCGGGGGGCGGGCATCAGCTCAAGATCAACAAGGCCACCGCCCCGGACACGGCCAGCCTGCTGTATCAGACCGATTTCTCGGGGCGGGCCGAGATCGGCCTGAGCGGCGATGACGACCTGTCGATCAAGGTCAGCCCCGATGGCGGCGCCTGGACCACGGCGCTGGCGTTCGATGCCACCAGCGGGCGGGTCTCGGGAGAAGCGGTGCAGGCCGGCCCCTCCGATACCTCGCCGGGGCGCCTGATGCGGGCCGATTACGGATACAGCCCCGGCAACCTGGTGGGCACGGTGGCTCAGTCGGGCGGGATGCCAAGCGGCGCCGCATTCCAGAGCGGCACGAACGCCAATGGCGGCTTCACGCGGTTTGCCGACGGAACGCAGATGTGCACCCGGCGGATCAACCTGGGGTCGCGTGTGGCCTATGGCAGCGGAACCCGCGGCGATCCCTACAGGACGGGCGTGGTGAACTGGACATATCCGGCAGCCTTTTCCAGTGTCGGCGCCGTGACGGCCACGGGGGAAATCGACATCCTCTCGGCGGCTGAACGGGCGCATTCCGTGTCGGTCCGGGGGGTCGGCCTGTCCGAGGTCACCTTCGTGCAGGCGGCGATGATGTCCTCGGCTACGACGGCGGTGGATGTCGTCGTGCATCTGCTGGCGATCGGGCGCTGGTACTGAGGCCCCGCCCGGGCCGTCGGTTTCTTTCGCATGCGAAAGGTTCGAACCGGGATCAGCCCTTGGCGCCCTGTCCGCGCGCATAGAGATCTTCGTAGCGGATGATGTCGTCCTCGCCCAGATAGATCCCTGTCTGGACTTCGATCAGCACCATCGCCACCCTGCCCGGGTTCTCAAGCCTGTGGCGCGCGCCCAGGGGGATGTAGACACTCTGGTTCTCGGTCAGAAGCTGAACCTTGTCGTCGATGGTGACCCGCGCCGTCCCCGAGACCACGACCCAGTGTTCGGCCCGGTGCATGTGGCTTTGCAGGCTGAGGGTCGCACCGGGCTTGACCACGATACGCTTGACCTGGAAACGGTCCTTGTCCGACAGGGCCAGTGTCTCGAAGTGGCCCCAGGGGCGGTGATCCATGGGAAATGTCTCGGCCTGGGGGGCGCCCTGGGCTTTCAGCAGGGAGACGGCCTGCTTGACGTCCTGGGCGCGGCCCATGTCCGCGATCAGGACGGCATCGGGCATCGCAACGGCGATGATGTTGCGCAGCCCGATGCCCACCACCTGAAGATCGGGGTTCTCCGAGCGCAACATGGTGTCGTGACAATCGATCGCATGGGCGCAGGGCGATGTGGCCACGCCATCGCTATCCCGCGTGCTTTCACGGAATACGGCCTGCCAGTCGCCCAGGTCGGACCAGTCGCCCGAAAACGGAACCACCGACAAGTTTCCGGCCTTTTCCATCACGGCATAATCGATCGAGATGTTCTCTAGCCGTGACCAGGGTTCGGGCGCCAGCCGCAGGAAGCCCAGATCCGGTTCGGCCGTCTCCACGGCCAGGCGCACATCGGGGATCAGATCGGGTGCATGGCGTTCGAATGCCGACAGAAGATCCCTGGCGCGAAACAGGAAGATCCCGGCGTTCCACAGGAAGTTGCTTTCCGACAGCATGTGTGCGGCGGTGTCCCGGTCGGGTTTCTCGACGAAGCGCACCAGGTCGGTCGCGCAGCCCGAGCCATCGGGGGGGGCGGAGAGTTCAAGATATCCATATCCGGTTTCGGGGCGCGTCGGGGCGATGCCGAAGGTAACGATCCGCCCCTGCCGGATGGCGTCCAGGCCATGGTGCACGGCCCTGTCGAAGGCGGCGGTGTCGGGGATCAGGTGGTCGCTTGGGGCGGCCAGAAGGACTGCGTCGGGGTCGCGTTCCATTGCAAAGAGCGCGGCCGCCAGGATGGCAGGGGCGGTGTTGCGCCCTTCGGGTTCCACGAAGACCGGGCCGGGATCGATGCCGACCTCGAGAAGCTGTTCTGTCACGACGAAGCGGAAATCGCTGTTGGTGACGACCATCGGCGGTTCGAACCGCGAAGGTTCCGAAAGCCGCCGCGCCGAGGCCTGGAACAGGGTGTCCGCCCCGGCGATCCGGGCGAACTGCTTGGGAAAGCTCTTGCGGGACAGCGGCCACAATCGGGTGCCCGAACCACCGCACAGAACGACCGGAGTGATTTTTGTCATCGGAACCCTCTGCGCAACCCTGTCTGGAAATTGCTATAGACTTGGCATCGGGCACGCAAGAACAACGCCCCGGGGCAGGGCTCAGCGCTCCATCATGTCACGGTGATAGCGTCTCAGAAGAACAAGGCCACTGATGATCAGAACCAGGGACACCCCGAAGACGAAGGCCGGCGAGACGTATTTCGCCTCGTATTGCAGATAGAAGGCCCCGCGCATCTCGCCGGTGACATGCAGCAACGGATTGTACCACAGGATATCCTGCATGCCCGCCGGCATGGCCTCGTACAGGAACAGCACACCGGAAATCAGGAACAGCGGGCGCGTGGCAATGCCCCAGGCCCGTTGCCACAGGGGGTAGGCGGTGAACAGGTAGCAGTTCAGTGTCCCCACACCCGCGGCAAAGGCGGTGGCCATGGCATAGGCCATGAAGACCCGTTCGATCTGCAGGACGGTCCGCGTCTCGAAGGCCAGAAGAATTCCGCTGAACACGAGGCAGGACACGAGCATCTGCGTAAGGAGCGTGAGAATGACTCTGGCCACCATCGCATCCACGAATGTGACGCGCGGATAGGCAAGAAGCGCCTTGGAATAGTTGATCGACTGGGAAACCTTGCCGTTCAGGTCGTTGAAGAAGGCAAAGGGCATCATGCCGGTGGCGAAGTAGATCGCATAGCTTGTCCCGAGGGGGGGGGTTCTGAAGCCATAGGCGAAGATGAAGCTCAGCAACATGATCCCGAGAACCGGTTCCAGGACCAACCAGAAGTATCCCCCCGGAGAACGCCCGTGTGTCGAACTCATCTCGCGCAGGATCAGCGCGGTGATGATCCGGAACGAGGATATCTTTCCGCGGTTGCGGCGGGCTGACATCTGTGGGGCGTTATGGGTCACCATCAGGTATCTTTCAACGGGATGCCGCATGACGACAGCAGGGGCGTTCTACGCGCTTGCAGGCCAAAGGCCAAGACCCGCCACAATGCCGCCGGGGGGCCTATCTCAAGGTTCCCTTTTCTTTTCGAATATGTGAAGGAAGCGGCGGAAACCGGTCGCGCACAAAGGTGCGGATTTTCAAGGCAAGGAATTTTAGGATGCGTATCGCTGTTATTGGAACAGGCTATGTCGGGCTTGTCTCGGGTGTATGTTTCTCCGATTTTGGGCACGAAGTCGTCTGCGTCGACAAGGACCCCCGCAAGGTCGAGATGCTGAATGCCGGCGAGGTTCCGATCTACGAGCCGGGGCTGGATGTCCTGATGGCCAAGAACGTCGAGGCCGGGCGGCTCAGCTTCACGCTGGACCTGGCCGAGGCGATGGAGGGTGCCGAAGCCGTGTTCATCGCCGTGGGCACCCCCACACGCCGCGGGGATGGCCATGCCGATCTGACCTATGTGATGACCGCCGCCCGCGAGATCGCGCAGATCGCCAAGGACTACGTGGTGATCGTCACGAAATCGACCGTTCCGGTGGGCACCAACCGCCGGGTGCGCGATGTCGTCGCCGAAACCAACCCCGGTCTCGATTTCGATGTGGCCAGCAACCCCGAGTTCCTGCGCGAAGGCGCGGCGATCGACGATTTCATGAAGCCCGACCGGGTGGTCGTCGGAGTGGAGAACGACCGCGCCCAGAAGGTGATGGCCGATATCTATCGCCCGCTGTACCTGCGCGATTTTCCGATCGTCACCACCGATCTGGAATCGGCGGAAATGATCAAATACGCCGCCAATGCCTTCCTGGCGACAAAGATCACCTTCATCAACGAGATCGCCAGCCTCTGCGAAAAGGTCGGTGCCAACGTCAAGGAAGTGTCCAAGGGCATGGGCATGGACGGGCGGATCGGCAACAAGTTCCTGCATGCCGGGCCGGGCTATGGCGGGTCCTGCTTTCCCAAGGACACCAAGGCCCTGGCCCGGATCGGCCAGGAACATGCCGCGCCGATGATGATCACCGAAGCCGTCATCAAGATCAACGAGGACATCAAGCGGCGGATGGTGGACAAGCTGCTGGACATGTGCGGCGGATCGTTCAACGGCAAGACGATTTCGGTTCTGGGCGTGACGTTCAAGCCCAATACCGACGACATGCGCGATGCACCCAGCCTGATGCTGGTGCCGGCCATGGTGGGCGGCGGGGCGACCGTGCGGGTGATCGACCCCCAGGGGCGGCACGAGGGCGAGGCCCTGCTGCCGGGCGTCGAGTGGCACGAAGACCCCTATGCCGCCAGCGAGGGGGCGAACCTGCTGGTTCTGCTGACCGAGTGGAACGAATTCCGCGCCCTCGACCTGGAGCGGATCGCCAAGGCGATGGCGACGCCGCACATGGCCGACCTGCGCAATGTCTATGCGGTTTCGGATGTGAAGGCCGCGGGCTTCCGCGCCTATGACTCGATCGGCCGCCCCGGGTTTTCCGAAGCGGGCTGAGGCAGCCGGCCGCCGGGCCCCTCGCCGGGCCCGGCATTGCCCCATGCCGCAGGCAGATCATCGCCGAACCGGGCCTTCATCGCGTCATACTGCGGCGCCAGAATCCGATGGAATCCGGTGCGTATGTCATCGGGCATGGCGGGTTCGTCCGCTTCGGGCAGGGGGGGCAGGCTGATTTCCGGAACGTTGGGAATGTCGAGGAAATCGCAGAAGGCCCGCAGGGCCGCGCGCCCGGTCAGGTTTTCGTGGAACAGCCAGAACACGCGCTGTTGTCCGACAACCTCTTCCAGGTCGGTGACAATCCGGCGGTAATCGGTTTCGGGGTATTTGGGCAGCTCTTCTTCGGGGGCCGCAAGAAGAAGGCGCGCGGCATCTTCGCAGGCTTCGGGGGTGCGGTTACGCCCCGGAAGTCGTGCCCAGACCTGCGCCCAGAGCCGTTCGGCCGGATCGCGCAGCACCCCCACGAACCGCGCCCAGCCGACGGTGGACATCTCGGTCAGTTCCGCCTTGGGCAGCAGGGCATAGCCCGGGGTGAAATCGCAGACCACGGGCTGGGTTTTGCGCCCGGTCAGCAGATAGTCGATATAGGCGTCGTGCCGGTCGGGGCCCTCCAGGGGGGCGGTGTGCAATGAGACCAGTGCGCTGACCTCGCTGAGCAGGCGCAGGGTATTGCGCTGGGTCTCGCCGGTTTCGGCCTGCATCCGCTGTGCCAGTTGCTGGGCGGTCTTGAAACGCCTGTCCCGTATGATGTCCGACATGTTGGCGCGGGTGTTGAAATAGTTCGGCTCGCGGGTCTTGGCAAAGTGGCAGGGGCGATGGCGGCGCAGGCAATCGCCCAGCCAATCCGCCCGGGTCTGGGACAGGCCGATGCCGAAGAGCATCCGCGCATCCCGCGGAAACTTCATCTCGGCGGCGCCCTCGGGCAGTTTCGGCATCAGCTCCGACATGGTTTCGTCGATGCTGAACATGTAGCGGTCGATCGCGTCCTCGATCTCGGGGAAATACTCGAGCTTGCCATTGTCGAGAAAGGCCCCCGCGGTGCACATTTCGCGCATGGCGCCCATGGAGTGGCTGACGAAGACCGCGCCGGCATCCTTCATGCGGTTCAGGAACACGTCGCGGCTTTTCTGCTTGAACGACTGGTCGCCCACCGCCGTCACCTCGTCCACCAGGTAGGTGTCGAACTCCAGCCCCATGTTGATGCCGAAGGACAACCGCCCCCGCATCCCCGAGGAATAGGACCGCACCGGCAGGTGGAAATGCTCACCCAGTTCGGCAAAGGCTTCGACATAATCCATCAGGGCATCGGTATCGGCCCCATAGATGCGGGCCACGAAGCGGGTGTTCTGGGCGCCTGTCAGATCGGGGTGCAGCGAACTGGCCAGACCCACGGGAAAGGAAACGGTGCCGGTGGACATGACCCGCCCCGAGGTGGGGTGGGTCGTTCCGGCGATCAGCTTGAGCAGGGTCGACTTGCCGGCCCCGTTCCGCCCCAGAAGCCCGACGGACACGCCCGTGGGGAAGGTCACGTTGATCCGGTTCGCCACGATCTTGCGCCGACCGTTCAACCGGAAGACCTTGGTCAGATCCTTGAGAATGATCATGGCGCCGCCATCGCCGGACGATCAGCTGCGATCGCGCAGCGCATAGCCGGCCAGAACCAGGATGGCCCAGATCAGGAAGCTGAACAGGACCACGAGGCCAAGCAGCTTGTAACGCTGGGGGTGTTCGGGCGATTCCGCCAGGGTGGGGCGGACATGGGCGGCCAGATACCGGCTCTGGCGTCGCGCTTCGGCGGTGGCGGCATCGTAGGCGGCCAGGGCCGCGGTATAGGATTGCTCCGCGAACTGGCGGTCCACCGAAAGCCTCTCGAATTCGCCGACGAGATCGGCAAAGGCATTGCTGCCCTCGTTGTCGCCCAGCCCCGAACCGAACCCCAGCTTTTCGCGTTCCTGGCGCATCCTGTCCTCGATGACCGAGACCCTGCGCTCAAGCTGGGCGACGCGGGGGTCCTGGCCCGATGCGGTCAGCTTGATCAGGTCGAGATCGATCAGGGTCTCGGCCAACTGCAACTGCAGGGACGACAACAGCCCCATCTGGCTTTGCACCGAGGCCGAGGGATCGACGATCTGGGTCCGGTTGCGGAACCGGGTCAGGGTTTCACGGGCCTCCTTCAGGCGGATCACGGCCTGGTCCAGTTCTTCCCGGGCGTATTTGGTCGCATCTTCCCGGGCGATGGCCGACAGCCGGTTGATCATCTCGGAACTGTCTTCATAGATCATCTGCGCGATCGCATGGGCATCTTCCGGCGTGAAAGCCTGGACGTGCAGTTCCAGCAACCCGTTGCCGTCATTGTAGACCTTGACCATCCGCCGCCAGTACTGGACCAGGTCCTCGATCGACCCCGGGGGGTGATAGGCGAAGATCGGGTCCCTGTCCGGGTCGCCCTTTGCCCAGATCCCGCGCAGGTCCAGGTCTTTCTGGACCTGGCTGACCAGTTCCTGGCTCTGGATGAAGTTATAGAGGATCTCGGTATCCGATCCGCTGGAACCGGAGAGCTCCGCGATCCCGCCCAGCATCTCGATGGCCGATCCCACCTCTTCGGTGCGCACCGAAAAACCGACGGTGGACACGTACCGGGGCGAGGCACGTTCCCACAGGTACCACCAGGCCACCGCGGTCGGGGCGACCACGGCGAAGAAAAAGCTGAAAATGACCAGCCAGTGACGGGCGCGCATCTTGCTGCGCGGCACGGCGTTCAGGTTCAGGGGTGTGTCTGCCATGGGAAACAGGGGCCTGCGAGGAAGCGGGATATGAAAGGCGCGATTGATTAATCAGGTATCTTCCTACATAGAGCGGCGCAGGTTGACCAGACCACATTCCGAAGGTGGCACAGTTCAGTATGTCGGCGCATGTCTGTATCCTTATGGGAACCTGCAACGGGGCGGCGCATCTGGATGCGCAACTGCAATCCATTGCGGCACAAACCCATGGAGAATGGTCCCTGCATGTCAGCGACGACGGCTCTGTCGACGACACCTGCGCCATCGTGCGCAGCTTTGCCGAAAGCCACCCGGGCCATACCGTCACCCTGGTGAAGGGCCCCGGCCGGGGCAGTGCCGCGAACTTCCTGTCCCTGGCCGAAAGGGGAGGATGGCCCGAAGGGGCCTGGCTGGCCTTCTGCGACCAGGACGACGTGTGGATGCCCGACCGGTTGCAGCATGCCCTGGCGCTTGCGCAGCAGCAGGATGCGGACCGCCCGGTGGTCTATGCCAGCCGCACCATCGTGACGGATGCGGCCCTGCGGCCCAGGCGGGAATCGCGCCGCCATCCCCATCCGCCGGCCTTTGGCAATGCCCTGGTGCAGAACGTGCTGGCGGGCAACACGCTGGTTCTGAACCCGGTTGCCGCAGAGATCCTGCATCGCACCGCGCCCCTGGCCCTGCGGGACAGGGGGGTGCCCCATCATGACTGGTGGATCTACCTGCTGATGACGGGTCTGGGGGCCTGCGTGATAAACGACGACCGCCCCGGCCTGTATTACCGCCAGCACAGCGGCAACCTGCTGGGCGCGAACCGGGGGGCCGGAAAACTGTTCAGCCGCCTGTCGATGATCTGGGACAGGCAGTATGCAACCTGGATCGATTGCAATATCGCCGCGCTGATGCGGGTGGGCGATCACCTGACCCCCGAGAACCGCGCCTGCCTTGCCAGGTTCCGCGCCTGGCGTGAAAACCGCGGGCGCGGGGCCAGGGCCGGTGGGCCGAAGGCGGCCGGGGTCTGGCGGCAAAGTGCCGCGGGCGATCTGATGATCCGTCTTGCGGCCGCCGTCGGGCGGTTCTGATCCGGGGCGTCAGGCGTCGGGAAAGCTGCCTTTCGGGCCGTAACAGACACTGTTTTCCACCATGTCGGCGCGTTCGTCCTCGATCCGCTTCATGCGGTCGCGGTGGCTGTCGCGAAAGCGCTCCGCGAAGGCGGCGTTCTGGTCGGTGCCGATCTTGGAATGGGGGCTGGCGATCGGGGTCATGCGCATCGTCGGGCGGCCGATGTGGCGGCCGATGACATTGGCGATATGGTTGGGCTTGAGAAGGGCGTTGCGTTCGTAGTTGAGCCGCAGGGGCGTTATGCCGGCCTTGGCGATCAGGGCCTCGGTCTTGCGTTCCATCTGCAGGATATGCTCCAGCCAGTACCCGATCCGCCCGGCATCATAGGGCAGGGCGCGTTCTTCGGACTTGATGTCGCGGCCTTTCATCTGTGGCGCATGGGACATCCGGCCCACCTCCATCTTGTAGAGAGACACCGCCTGCAGCACGATGTCGCTGCGGATCAGCCAGACCCAGGGTTGCCCGGCAAAGCGGTTCAGAAAGGCCCTGTCCCGCCCGAAAACGGCCCGTTTCTGGGACTGCGTGATCTGGAACCCGAATGTGCCGTCGGTTTGCAGGCGGCGGGGCAGGACGGCGCAGTATTCCCCAAGGCTCGTGGCGTTCAGGGACCGGGTCATCGACCCCATGAACCTGGGGTTGAAACATTCACTGACCCGGCCCATCCGCCGGGTCCGGGTCAGGATGTCGGCGACCCAGGAACTGCCCGACCGGGGTGTGAAGAACATCACGTATTGCAGGTCGGGCAGGGGCAGGGCCATGTCCTGGGCAAAGCGGGCCCGGTCCAGGGTGTCGGCCCGGCCGAAATCCGACCACCGTGGACGCAGCCAGTAGGGCAGTTTCATGAGGGCTCTCCTGTGGGGCGGGCAAAGGCCGCAAGCAGTGCCGGCAACGGCGCGGTGTCGGGATCGTGGCGCAGGGGCCGCCCGTTGGGCGCGTTGCGTACCGCGTCGCCCTGGGCGCCGATGTCGAAGGCCAGGACGGGCAGGCCGGTGGCCAGGGCCTCGTGGGTGGTAAAGGAAAAGGTCTCGGGCCAGACCGAGGGGATCAGCCAGTGGGTGATCCCGTAATGCGCCACCAGGGCCGGAATGTCGCCGGGGGCATAGTCGCCGTGAACCGGACAGCCACGGGACAGGGGATAGGTCGGGTCGATGTTGCCGATCAACACCATCCTGCCGCCGCGTTCGCCCTGGTCGAGATGCGACAGGGCCTGCACGATGCCAGCCCCCTTGTGGGGCGCGATATTGCCCAGAACGCCCAGAACGCGCGGGGCGCGGGGCGAAACGTCGATCCGCGCGGGCAGCGTCGGCAGGCGATGGGGCGACATCGTGATGCGGTCTTCCAGGCCGGGCCAGACCCCAGAGACGATTTCCGCACTCGAGGGGCTGAATGTCCGGATCCGGTCGGCGGCCCGCAGAAGGGTGCCCCATGCCGCCTGCCAGCTCGCCAGATCGACGGGGGTGCCGTCAGGACGCAGCGCGACATGCGCCGGATCCGCGGGCGAGAGCTCCGAACGATAGGCCCCCTGGCCGTCCAGAAGGGTGAACGAGGGCGAAACAGGCAGATAATCGTGGAACAGGACCTCGATCCTGTCCTCGGGGCCGCGGCGCAGGCGCAGCAGGATGGCGGGCAGTTCCACCGGGTCCGGATCGCCGACGCCGCAGGAATAGATGACAACCCTGCGCTTGAGCGGCAGCAGAAGCCGTTCGACCAGGGCAAGGTCTTCTGTCCATCCGGCCGTGACCCCGCCCCGGGCATGGGCCTCGATCTGCCAGCGTTCGCTGCCTCCGACCCGCAGGACGACCGAAGGCCGGCCCGCCGCGGCATCCCGGGCAATGCGGGCCTGAAGCCAGTTCTCGGCGCCCCCGCCAAGGGCATGGGCCAGGTAGATCGGCACCCCGGTGTCCCCCGCCGCCGCCCCGGCCCAGGCCAGCGCCAGCGCCAGGCGCGGCCCGCGCAGGGGATCGACGGTGAGAAAATCCTGCACCTCGCGGTCATAGGTGGGGTATCTCTGGGATACGGTCCGGTTGTTGCGCGCCACAAGGGCCTTCTTCTGCTCGGAGCCGAAGCTGCTGCCGCCGCGGTGTTCGACGAACAGCCTGGCGGTGCAAAGGTGCCGCCCGCCGTGCCGCCGCGTCTTCTGGCACCAGTCCACCTCTTCGCCGTATCCCGGGCCGAACACCGGATCGAACCCCGGTTCCAGGGCCAGGAAACGCGGCGCCAGCGCCATGCAGAACCCGACGCCCGTCGGCGCCTCGGCCAAGGCCCGTGCGGGGGACAGGCTGCGTGCCACCTCGTCGATCGCATCGCCCTGGCCCGGTTGCAGCATCTGGCGGGCGCAGATGACAGGGGCGGTGAAGATCTCGGCATCGTTGGACATCGGCGTCACGCTGGCCACATCGGCGCCCTCCGACAGGGGCGCGACCAGCCGCGAGGCCCATCCTTCCGGGACAAGGGCATCGGTGTTCAACAGGATCACCGGCTGTTCGCGCCGGACGGCATCTTCCCGTATCCGGGCGAATGCCGTGTTCACGCTGGCGATGAAGCCGCGGTTCCTGTCCTGTTCGATCAACTGCACCTGGCCAGGCGGTCTGCCTTGGGCCCAGGCGCGCAGGGCGGGGCGGACCGCCGGATCGCTGGAACCGTCCTCGACCGCGACGAGAGTCCAGGGCAGGTCGGTATGGCGCGCCAGGCGATCGAGGCAATTCTCAAGCAACTCCAGCGCGTTGTAGACG
Organism: Oceaniglobus trochenteri; assembly: GCF_020529025.1. Taxonomy (GTDB): domain Bacteria; phylum Pseudomonadota; class Alphaproteobacteria; order Rhodobacterales; family Rhodobacteraceae; genus Oceaniglobus; species Oceaniglobus trochenteri. Next base: position 4,800 of record NZ_JACNMM010000018.1, on the reverse strand, counting down.
GGCAGGACGATGGTGATGCCCCGTGGCGCGGCCCCGTCGGCAGAGGAGGCGGGGGGCGGTGAAAACAAGTCGTCCGCCACCGGGCCGGCCGCCGTCATCGTCCGGTTCAGACCCAGCCCCGCCTTGATCCGCGCCTTGCTGCGATGATCCTGGCGCAGATACCAGCGGGCAATGTCGGGGCCCAGGCGCAGGAGGGTGGCGGCAAAGGCCAGGACCTGGCGCGCCATCACGGGTTCGGGGCGTTGCAGGGTGATCGTTCTGGGCGGGGCCCCCTCGATGTCGAGGGTGGCGCGGAAATCACGCAGGGACAGCCCGACAGGGCGCGGCAGGTTCACCGCAAAGGCCCCGCCCGAGGGGCCGGGGCGGGCCTGGGCCGTCATCGCACCCACATGCAGCGTGACCAGGGGATGGCCGGCCTCGACCCGTCCGTGCACATGCAGCCGGTCCTGTCGCAGTTCCACCCCCGAGAGGTGGCCGATGGTGCCGCCCCCGGGGCCCTCCAGGGGGCCGGTGGGGCCGGACAAAACCAGGTGAGCGGCAGAAAATCTGGAAAACAGGCCAAGCAATCGGTTCATGACATGTCCAATCTTCTGTTGTGCGTGCCTGGTGCTGCGTCAGAAGGAACCGGGTTTGCGACGCCTGTGGGAGGTGCTAGACACTGCTCTTATGAAGGTTTGGTCGAATTTCCAACCCCGTCGCAGGACAATCACGGCAGGTATCCATGGGCATGGCCAGGGGCGACAAACTGGAAAGCATCCGTGGCACGCCCCTGTTTGAACCGGACTGGTACCGGCAACGCTATCCCGAAGTGGCCGGGGGCGACCCCGCCGCGCATTTCCTGGCCCATGGGGCATCCGGAAACTACGATCCCGGGCCGCGGTTTTCGGCACGATATTACCTTCAGACCCATGCAGGCGCCCGGCGGCGCGGGGCCAACCCGCTGTTGCATCACCTGAACCATCCCCATCCCCGGGGGCTGGACCGGGGGGCGGTGCTGAAGGCGGCGGACGATCTGATGCAGGCCGGGCAGGCACCGCTTGCCCTGAAACTGGCCCGGCGGGATCTTGCCGCTTCGGCGCGTCACGCGGTGGAAATCCTGCACTGCAATGCGCTGGTACACAAACCGGGGCGGTGGATGCGGCATTTGAATGCCTATCTTGCCGCGCTGGGGCAGGATCCGCTGCAATTGCGCCGCGGGGCAACGGCCTTTGCGCGCCTGGCCGCCCGGGATGTGCCGGCCGTGACCGGTGGCCCGAAGATCACGGTCATCATGGCGGCCTGGAATGCCCGCGACACCATCGGCCGGTCGATCCGGTCGATCCTGGGCCAGAGCTGGCGCAACCTGGAACTCATCGTGGTCGATGACGCCAGCACCGACACGACACCGGCCCTTCTGGCCCGGATTGCGGCCGAGGACGACCGGCTGCACGTTCTGCGCAATGCGGTGAACGTCGGGCCCTATGTCAGCCGGAACATCGCCCTGAAACGGGCATCGGGGCAGTGGATCACCTGCCATGATACCGATGAATGGGCCCATCCCCAGCGGCTGGCGCTGCATATGGACCGGGTGGCCGGGGAAGGGGGCGCGGCCCTGCCGGTCAGCACGCTTTCCATGCTGCGCATGACCGTGGAGGGACGGTTTTCGCAGATCAGGCCGGTGGGGCGCGAAGTCTTCGATGGGGTGCTGCAGGTCTGTGCGCCATCGACCCTGTTTCACCACCAATTGCTTCGTGAGCGTCTTGGATCATGGGATTGCGCCCGCTTCGGCGCCGACAAGGAAATGATGGGCCGGGTCGCGGCGGCCCTGGGCCGTGCCGCTCCGGCCTTTCCGGTTTGCGCGAACCTGTCGCTGGATTGGGCCGGCAGCCTGACGAACAACCCGGTGACGGGCATCCATCCCGATCACGGGGTCACGCCGGCCAGGGCCGCCTATCGCGAGAGCTGGCGCGGCTGGCAGGCCGCACGGATGCCGGATGAGGGCGTGTTCGTGCCTTTTCCACCCCGCAAGAGCCGGTTCTCCCGCCCCCCCGAGGCCGAGGTTCCACTGAACGACATCCTGGCAAACCTGGCCTCTCCCGACGGGGTCTGACCTTCGATGCCGCAGGGGGTCAGGGGGCGGGCGTCAGGGTGGTCTCGCGGTAGGGGCCCATGCCCTGGCTCAGCACCTGCACCCGGACCGGCCGGGTGATCCGTTCGGGCAGGCAGGACAGAAGATCGGGCGCCAGCCGGGTCGGCAGCAGGATCAGATCCGGGTGGCGGAAATAATCGGCCTGCCAGAATGCCTCGGCGTCGCTTCGCGGGTCCTGTCCCGGTTTCAGGAAGACAACCCGGCCGGGGCTGTCGGCCCGGTCCATGACGCGAAGGGCGGCGATGCTGCGAAAGGGGTCGGCGCCGGCCACAAAGATCAACCGGCCGGGCAGGCCCGCCGCCAGGAACTCGGCCAGGGCGGGCTCGAAGCTGAGGATCACGGAGGCAGAACGGCATTTCGCGATCAGGCCGGGCAGGGCATGGGGCGGATGTTCAAGCGTGACGCCGGGCAGGGATATCGGATGTTCCTGGCGCAGGAAGTACCCCAGGCCGGCATCGAACAGGCGGTCTTCAAGATCACGGCGCAGGGGGGGAACCGGTTGTTCCACCCAGTCCCGGTCGGGGCCGAAGGGCGCATTGTCGAAATGGGCCTGCGACAGGGCGGCGTTGGACAATGCCGTCGCTTCGCGCACGGCCTCGCGTATCCCGCGCGAGGGGTGAAGGGCCGGGGAACCGGTTTCCCCGAGATCACGGGTTTTCTTGCGCAGAAGATGGGAAACCGCCAGCGTGGTGGCCGAGGGCGCCTCGACCATCAGGGTGTTCAGCCTGCGATGGGCCTCGACCGCCTCGGGCAGGATGTAGGAGACATTGTCGCGCTGTTCCGTCCTGGCCTCGTCGATCTCGACAGGGCAGTCCAGGGCCGCGAGCGTCTCGCGCAGCAGGGTGCCGCGTTGTGCAAGGGCGTTGTAGTTCAGAACCCGGACCGATGCCGCGCTCAGCGACCGGCCCATGTCGCGGATGTTCCGGTCATGGTCCAGCAGGCCGCTTTCGATGGCCTCCTGGCAGAATTCATCGAAGGTTCGGGTCTCGCGCTTCCAGCCCTTGGTCACGTTCTCGTAATAGAGGGACGACAACCAGCCTGCCTGGTCCCGGACCAGGGCGACGATATCGACACGGTGGCCCGCCAGCATCTCGCGGAACTTCTCAAAGCCTTTCGGCCGCGGACGGTCCAGCAGGCTTTCACTTGACAGCAGGAGGGTGTGAACCTTGGTTCCGGCCTCTTCCAGCTCTTTCCTGAAGGCCGAAAGGTCGCCCCGCTCCAGCATGCGCAGCAGTTCGAGATGGCCCGATGTCCGGCTGCGATCGTCCGGGTCCTTGCGGGTGAACGGCGTGGCGGGAAACAGGATGCCCCGCTTGAGCAGCGCCGCGCGTTCGCGATCCAGAACGTTCTGGACCAGCGTGCTGCCGGTTTTCGTGGTGCCGACATGAAGGACGATGCGGGAAGGAAGTTTCATGATTCAGATGGTTTCACTTGCCCATTTTGCCGCGGATGCCCCGCAGGGGCCGGGTCAGTTTCCAGGAACTGCTGTTGTGCAGCTCTTCGACATGGGCCTGCAGGGCGTCACGCTCCTTGCCGACCCTGGACAGCTCGCCCTGGGTGGTGGCAAGTGTCTGTTTCACCTCCCGCAGGGTGGCCGACATTTCCCGAACCTTCTTGTCGCGGGCCGTCAGGCGCTGTGCCACATCGGCGATGGCGTTGTCGTAGATGGCCTTGGTCTGCTCTATTTCACGCTGCATCAGGTCGCGTTCCCGGGGCCAGGTGGCGCTGTCGTCCGGTGCGGTTTTCTGCTGGTTGTCGGGCCCCCCGCGCAGGGCGGCGGACAGCCGGGTCTGCAGTTCGGTGTTCCGTGCTTCCAGGGTTTCGGCCCGGCGGGTGATGTCGGCCAGCTCGCGGAAGCGGATCGCAATATCGGCCTGCAACAGATCCTTGTCCGCGGTTTGGCGCAGAAGTGCGGCCTGCAGATCGCGCCGGGCGGCGTTCAGATCGGCGTTTTCGGCCAGGGCGGCGTCGCGTTCGCCGGTCAGCCTGTCGATCTCGCTCTGCTGCGCCAGGACGGCCTGTTCATGGGCGGCGGCGTCACGGTCCAGGGCTTCGGCCCGGCGGGTGATGTCGGCCAGTTCGCGGAAGCGCGTCTCGAGATCGGCCTGCAAAGCCTGGGTCTGGGCGGTCCGGCGCAGCAGCGTGGCCTGCAGATCGTGCCGGGCGGCGTTCAGATCGGCGTTTTCGGCCAGGGCGGTGTCGCGTTCGCCGGTCAGCCTGTCGATCTCGTCCCGCTGCGCCTGGACGGTCTCTGCATGGGTGGCGGCAAGGGCCGCCATGTCGGCGCGAAGGGTTGCGGCGTCATGATCCAGGGTTTCGGCCCGGCGGGTGATGTCGGCCAGTTCATGGAACCGCGTCTCGAGATCGGCCTGCAATGCCTGGTTCCGGGTGGTCAGGCGCAGCAACGCGGCGTTCAGATCGGCGTTTTCGGTCAGGGCGGCGTCGCGTTCACCGGTCAGCCTGTCGATCTCGCCCCGCTGCGCCTGAAGGGCCTCTTCGTGGGCGGTTTTCTCGCCGTCATGCTCGGCCCTGAGGCTTTCAACCTCGGCCTTGTGCTTCTGTTCCGCCTGTTCGCGGCCCTGTTTCGCGCTGTCGCGTTCGGCGCGGGCCTTGTCACGCTCGGCCCTGAGGCTTTCGGCCTCGGCCTTGTGTTTCTGTTCCGCCTGTTCGCG
>NZ_JACNMM010000017.1 GCF_020529025.1 Oceaniglobus trochenteri | reverse complement strand
CTCGCTGATGTCCTTGCCAGGCTACCCGGCACGACGGCTTCTCGGGTGCCGGATCTGCTGCCCTGGAATTGGAAGGCGTCCGAACTTCGGCGAGCGGCCTAAACCGCGGTCCACGCCGGATGGTTACCCTCATCTGGCTATGGCGATTAAAGGAGACTGGTTGCCCAAGCATTCTACTTACTGCCACCTGCACGGTCGTTCGCTCGTCGATCTATGGAAGGAGCCAAATCTGACGCGCCGCTTGGACACGGCGGAACGGCTCAAAGAAATTGAACCAGCAATCCTGTCCGGAGAACTGGACGGAGAAGTCCGGGAATCCACTGCCTTTGATGAGTATTTGGACCGCCGACTATTGCATGGTCCCGGTGATGCCTGGCTCGATCAACATCGGCTCTACGCAGCTTGCGTTTTTTGCGACCTTTTGGGACGAGCGTTGGTTCGCCTTGAATTCCCCTCGTCATGGGTGGGTGAAGGATCACGTTGGGCGCTTTACCAGATGGGCTATGAGGTTGCCCGTCAAGGCAAAACCGGGATCATCGTTGCATTGAACGATCTCAAGGACCAGATCGGAGAAACTTGGGAAGGACCCAAAAAGAAATATGGCGTGCTCTACGACCGCCTTTCATATGACCTGACGGGCGACGACTACGCGCCGTTCCGAGCGCTTCTGCGTGACCATATTCTGGAAACCTGGCCGCTTGGCCCCACGGATGAGTTGATGGGCGAACCCGTGTTGGAAAGGCGAAAGCACTCGGTCATCACGGCTGCCCACGAGGTGGGTGTGGATGCGCGATTGTTGCGCAAATTGTTGGCTGACGCGGGAATAATCGGCAATGAAGGTGATGATCGTTGGGATGTCTTCGACGCTGATCTCGCGGCCCCTTTCTTGAACAGCATCAACCGGCAGGTCAGTGCGCTACAGTTACAAGATGAACTGAGTCTGTCGCGATCGCAATTCGAGCTCCTTCGGAAAGACGGATATTTCCCTCCCAACCTGGCAGCCGCCGGACACAAACCGTTGTGGGACCTCGGACAAGCGCGCTCTTTCATCAACGATCTGTTGCGCGGCGCTGAAACGGTTCTGTCACCGGGTAAGAACTGGGTCGATTTAGCCAAAGCCAGTCAACGGTTGAAAATCCGCCCAGGGCAAGTGATCAAATTGATTGCCGAGGGGCGTCTCACCCGCATTGGCAAACTGGAAAGTGAGAACGATTATGCCAGTATCCTGGTTTACTTCGAAGAGCTTGAAAACACCCTGAACCGGCCCAATGCCCCCGGGATGACCATTGAGGCCTTCGCGCGCTCTGTCGGCCTGAAACCGCTGCAAGCCGGGAGATTGATCAGGAAGGGACACACGTCCGCAACATTGGCCCCCAATCCCAAGACCCGCGCTCAACAACCCTACATGCAACAGCAGGATATTGCTGCGTTCAAGGACAACTTTATCACGCTGCGTGAACTGGCGATCTTGCGAGGACAAAGTTGGCAGTCACTGAGGGCGGCGCTCAAGAAACAGGAAGTAGCTCCATTCAGCCCGGATGGCTTGGACTACGGTCCTGTGTTTCAATGGACGGTCCTGGAAGCGAGCGGTTTTGCACTCCGACCTCGGTTGCAGGAGGAAAAGCGCTGAATCGAGCGGCAACCTTGCGCTGCCCATTGTATCAAAGCAAGTGCCGGCTCCACGAATGGAACCGGCAGATTGTCAATGAATGTTCGGAGCGGTCGACGATCGGAGCGCTCCTGCCAGTTGGCGGATCTGGCGCAGACTGATCCCACGCGGTGCCCCTGCCATCCGGGCGACAAAGGCGCGGCAATCGTCACGTTCGGCTTGATCGCCACAACCGGCCGACAGTCGGTCGAAATGTTCAATGGCGTCCTCCGCAGTCAACCCCGCAAGGTGAAAGATCTGCGCTCGATCACGCAACGGCGCGGGAATATGATCTGCGTTGTTGGCCGTCATGATCCAGATCACGCGGGACATATCGAAGGGCAGCCGATGAAACGGGCATTCGAAGCGCCGCGCTGTGCCCGGGTCAAGCAACGGCAGCAATGCCGTTGTCAGGCTTGTCGAGGTGCCCTTCGTGCTCTGCATCGTTCCAGCCTTGTCGACCTCATCGACCACCATCACCGGATTGGCGACATGGGTTGACAGGATTGTTTCGACGGGAATGCCGGCCTGTGCGCTACCCCAACCTTTCTCGGTGCCGGTGATCCGAAATCCGGCGCTGCCGCCGCCAACGTCGATCAGGCGCGAGGGTGCCCCGGCCAGTTCCGCCATGCGCCGCGCATAATGTGATTTCCCGCTGCCCGGCGGCCCGGCAAGGATCACGGGCGGCAAGGCAAGACCGCAGCCGCCAGTGCAAACATGCGCCAGCATTTTATGCATGATCCACGCGGACACCTCCCGCATCCACGGGCTCTCACCATGAAGATCGGCGGCAAATTGGTAAACCGCGTCCCGGGTCGATGGCCCCGAAAGGGAAGCACCAGAATGGGCGAGGGCCGTGACCTGAATGCGAGCTTCCTTTGCCAAGGCAGTCAGCCCGACTTGACGCAGCCGACGGGAATGCGCGTTTGCCGCAAGGTCCTTTGCCTTCTTCTCCTGTCCGTAGCCAAGCTTGTCCGCGCCCCCTGACAAAAGGTTTCCTTTCATGCGAAGCCATGCGTTTACAAAATCGCGCTCCATATCCTCAAGACGCGGCACGACAAGATCCGGGGACAAAACCGCAAAACGGCGGGCTTGAAGCTTATCCATGACCGCCCCCCACTCGATGTCGATGGGCGTGGCGCGATCCGGTGCCGATACTGATGATCCGGTTGCTGGCTTCGGGTTTGCGTAGGGTGGACATTGTGTGGTCTCCTCTGGTTGAAAAACCGGGAGGGCCGCAGGCAAAGGCCCGGCCATGTTGGCGTCAGTGCTGTTGGAAAAATGACAGAAGTGACCGGCCCCCAAGGTGGGGTTCAAATCGCGCGTATTGCGCCCTGAATATGCCGAATACTGTAAGTCATGGTGGACATCGGATAGGCCAAATCTGAGGTCTGTGTCAACGCCCTGCCGGTTCAGCGTTCCATCGAAGGGCTGCGGCGAAAATAAGGGCCTTGGGTTTCGTTATTCCACGCCCCCCCAAAGGCCTCCTTGGAAGGTCACCGGGCCCATCCGCCCAAGCCGCGTTGCGCCCCCGTTCCCGAACATTCGGTCGAGCCAGGGTCGATGCACCGCGAAGGATGTTGGTCGCAACCAGCCTTGAGGCGCAAGGCGCCGATAAGGTTATGTATTTTAACGGAAAATCACGATAACAAAATAGTGATCCATCAAGGGAATCACCTCTTGACAGGCCTTGCGCACGCTATTGCTTGCTTTTGAGAAGACTATTCCTGTTTCTGCCTTCTATATCAGCCCAACCACTCACCCGCACTTAGAATACCCACAGTTGGCGCAGGTCATGCAGCCCTCGATCATGCGCATCTCGAAGCTGCCGCAGGACGAACAGGCCTTGCCGCGCGGTGGGGTGATCTCGGCGTGAGGGTCCGCCTTCAGGCCCATGCCCTCGCCCGCGATGAACCCGGTGTCGATCATGTGGCGTTCGATCACGCCGCCGATTGCCGCCAGGATCGAGGGGATGTATCTGCCCTGCATCCACGCGCCGCCGCGCGGATCGAAGACGGCCTTCAACTCCTCCACCACGAAAGATACGTCGCCGCCGCGGCGGAACACGGCGCTGATCATCCGGGTCAGGGCGACGGTCCAGGCGAAATGCTCCATGTTCTTGGAGTTGATGAAAACCTCGAAGGGGCGGCGGTGCCCGCCGATGACGATGTCGTTGATGGTGATGTAAAGCGCGTGTTCGCTGTCAGGCCATTTCACCTTGTAGGTGTTGCCCTCCAGGGTCTGCGGCCGATCCAGCGGTTCGGCAATATAGACGACGTCGCCGTGGGGCACCTGGGGTTCACCCTGATCGGTGGCCAGAGGCATGGGCGCGGCCTCTCCCTCTTTCTTGCCGGAAATACTCAAGACCGAACCTGTCACCGCATTGGGACGGTAGGTGGTACAGCCCTTGCACCCTTGGTCCCAGGCGGCCATGTAGACATCCTTGAAGGCGTCGAAGGTGATATCCTCGGGGCAGTTGATGGTCTTCGAGATCGAGGAATCCACCCATTTCTGCGCCGCGGCCTGCATCCTGACGTGGTCCAGCGGTGCCAGCGTCTGGGCGTTGACGAAATGATCCGGCAGCGGCGCGTCACCCATCCGGTCGCGCCACATCTGCACGGCGTAATCCACCACTTCCTCTTCGGTGCGGCTGCCGTCCTTCTGCAATACCTTGCGGGTATAGGCATAGGCAAAGACCGGCTCGATCCCCGAACTGACGTTTCCGGCATAAAGCGAAATGGTTCCGGTCGGGGCGATCGAGGTCAGCAGCGCGTTGCGGATACCCTTCTTGGCGATGGCATCGCGCACGTCGGCGTCCATGGCCTGCATCGCACCGGAGGCCAGGTACTTTTCGGCGTGGAACAACGGAAACGCGCCTTTCTCGGTCGCAAGGTCCACCGAGGCCAGATATGCGGCGCGGGCGATACGGTGCAGCCATTGCTCGGTCAGACGCGCCGCCTCCTCCGAGCCATAGCGCGCCCCGACCATCAGCAGGGCATCGGCCAGCCCCGTCACCCCCAGCCCGATCCGCCGCTTGGCGCGCGCCTCCTCGGCCTGGGCCTCAAGCGGAAAGCGCGAGGCATCCACCACGTTGTCCATCATCCGCACCGCCACCGCCACCAGGTCGTCCAGTGCCGCCTCGTCCAGGCTGGCCGCCGGGCCGAAGGGGTCGGAAATCAGGCGCGCCAGGTTGACCGACCCCAGAAGGCAGGCCCCATAGGGCGGCAGGGGCTGTTCGCCGCAGGGATTGGTGGCGGCGATGGTTTCGCAATAGCCTAGGTTGTTGGCCGCATTGATCCGGTCGATGAAGATCACCCCGGGTTCGGCGAAATCGTAGGTCGAGCGCATGATCGCGTTCCAAAGATCCAGTGCCCGCACCGTGCGATAAACCTTGCCGTCGAAGATCAGATCCCAGGGGCCATCGGCCTTCACCGCCTCCATGAAGGGATCGGTGACCAGGACGCTGACGTTGAAGTTGCGCAACCGGGCCGCATCGGATTTCGCGGTGATGAACTCTTCGATATCCGGGTGATCGCAGCGCATGGTGGCCATCATCGCGCCGCGCCGCGATCCGGCCGACATGATGGTGCGGCACATGGAATCCCACACGTCCATGAAGGACAGCGGCCCGCTGGCATCGGCCGCGACGCCCTTCACGTCCGATCCCTTGGGGCGGATGGTCGAGAAATCGTAACCGATTCCGCCCCCCTGCTGCATGGTCAGCGCCGCCTCTTTCAGCATGTCGAAGATGCCGGCCATGCTGTCGGGGATCGTGCCCATGACAAAGCAGTTGAACAGCGTCACCTTGCGCCCGGTGCCCGCGCCTGCGGTGATGCGCCCGGCGGGCAGGTACTTGAAATCCTCCAGCGCGGCATAGAACCTGTCTTCCCAATGGGCCGGGTCCTTCTCGACCGCGGCGGTGGCGCGGGCGATCCGGCGCCAGGTATCTTCGACGGTCACGTCCTCGGGGGTGCCGTCGGCCGCCTTCAGGCGGTACTTCATGTCCCAGATCTGCTCGGCGATGGGGGCGGCAAAACGGGTCATGGGCGGTTTCCTGATGTTATGGTCCGGCGAGTCGGGGAAGGCCTCCAGATTAGCAAGTGCCGCCCTTCGGCACAACGTGACGCAGCGCCATGGATCGGCGATCTTCCACCACACCTTGAACTCTCGGCCCGATGGCATACCATATCGGCATCACTTGGGGGTGAGTCTTTGTCCAATCCTTTGAACATGCTGAAGCTCAGCGTCGGCACGGAATCCGTGGAAAACCTGATCGACTGGCAAAGGCACCGGTCGCGCCAGGTGGCCGACGGTGCCTATTACCACATCACCCGGATGTGGCCGAAACGGACAGACGAAATTCTGGCCGGCGGGTCGATGTACTGGGTGATCAACGGGCTGATCCAGGCCCGCCAGCAGATCACCGGCTTCCGCGAGATCATCGGTGAAGACGGCATCCGCCGTTGCGGCATCGTGCTGGACGGCAAGGTGATCCGGACCGAGATCGTGCCCAAGCGCCCCTTCCAGGGCTGGCGCTATCTGCCCGGCGCCGATGCGCCCCGCGACCTGCCCGAGGGGCGCAAGGCCGACGCCGCCCTGCCGCCCCAGCTTGAGGCCGCGCTGGCCGAAATCGGCGTGCGCTGAGCGGCAGCGCTCAGTCGCGCAGGCCCAGCCGTGCCTTGATCTGTTCCTTGGCTGCCATCGCCTCGTCATCCCAGGGGGCGATCATCGAGGTGAACAGCGTGGCCTGCGATTGATGGACCGGTCCGTCGGAAAGCATCCGCAGGTGATTGGCCCGCAGGGTTTCACCGGTGCTGGTGATGTCGGCCACCGCCTCGGCGGTTTCCTGGCGCACGGTGCCCTCGGTCGCGCCCTGGCTGTCGACCAGTTGGTAATCGGCCACGCCGTGGGTGCGCAGGTAGTTGCGGATCAGCCGGTGATACTTCGTCGCGATCCGCAGCCGGAACCCGTGGCGGGCGCGAAAGGCGGCGGCGGCTGCGTCCAGGTCGTCAAGGGTTTCGACATCCACCCAATGGCTGGGCACCGCGATGATCAGGTCGGCATGGCCGAACCCCATCTCGGCCAGCTCGGTCACCTGCATGTGCCACAGGGGCAGCTTCTCGCGCACAAGGTCGCTGCCGGTCACGCCCATGTGGATGCGCCCGGCGGCCAGTTCGCGCGGCACCTCTCCGGCGCTCAGCAGCACTAGTTCGACGCCCTCGATCCCTTCGACCACGCCGGAATATTCCCGCTCCGATCCGGTGCGCGCCAGGGTGATCCCGTAGTTTGCGAACCACTGGAACGTCTTTTCCATCAACCGCCCCTTCGAGGGCACGCCAAGTTTCAGGGTCATGGTGCCGTCCCCGTCAGAAGCGCCAGGTCGGGCCGGATCACCGCCCCCACCGCCGGAATCGAACGCCCCTGCCCCAGAACGCGGGTCAGGGCATCATAGCGCCCGCCAAGGGCCACCGGCGGCAGATCGCGCCGCCCCTCGGCGTAGAAGCCGAAGACGAAGCCGTCGTAGTATTCCATGTTGGTGCGCCCGTAGCTGCCTTCGAAATCCAGCTTGTCGATGTCGATGCCCCTCTCGCTCAGCGCGTCCAGCCGCACCTCGAGCGTTTCCACGGCGCGGAAGATCGCGGGCATGTCCACCGCCAGATCCTGAAGGTGATGCAGGGCGGCCGGGGCGCGATCCTGAAGATTCAGAAGATCGTCCAGCAGTTGCACCTGCGCCTTGGGCAGCGGCGGTTCCTGGGCATCCTCGCGCAGGGCCGCCAGGCGCGTTTCAACCTCGGCGCGGCTGCGCAGCCCGATTTCGGGGCCGGCCTGCCGGAAGGGATCATCGGAGTGCAGCAGCTTCAGCCTCCGCTTGTCCGGCCCCGCGGCAAAACGGTCAAGCAGGCCGCGAAACCGCGTCGGGCGCCACAGGTGGCGCAACAGGGCCGCCTTGCGCCGGTCGCTGGTGTGCAACCCGCGGATTGCCGCGCTGAGGATGCCGATGTCGCCGGTGGCCACCCGCAGCGGAATCTCGGCCAGGGCATGGGCGATCAGCGCGAACACCTCGGCGTCGGCGCGGGCCGGGTCACTGCCGTCGAACAGCTCAAATCCGACCTGGATGTATTCGCGGGCGCGGTCGGGGTCGTCCTCCTGGCGGCGAAACACCTCGCCCGAATAGGTATAGCGGGCCGGGTCGGCCCCGCCCGCCATGTGCATCTGCACCACCGGCACCGTGAAATCCGGGCGCAGCATCTGCTCGCCGTGCAGCGGATCAGAGGTGGTGAAGGCGCGGGCGCGGATGTCTTCGCCATAAAGGTCCAGCAGGGCCCCCGCCGGTTGCAGGATCGACGTTGCCACCGGCATCGCACCCGCGTCGTCGAACAGGGCGCGCAACCGCGCCGCTTCGGCCAGTATGGCCGCTTTCGGGATCGTTCTTGCGGGCATCAGTCGCGCCCAAGCCGTTTGGCGATTTCACCGACCATGGCATCGCGCGCGCATTCGAACTGCGCGGGCTGATCCTTCCATTCCTCGTGGCTGACGGTTTCGGCCAGCCGCGCGCCCAGCTTCAGATCCTTGATCTGCACCACGCCGCGGTCCTGTTCGTCGCCGCCCTGGATCACGGCAAAGGCGGCATTGCGCTTGTCGGCATATTTCAACTGGTTGCCGAAATTCTTGGGGTTGCCCAGGTAAACCTCGGCCCGGATCCCGGCGCGGCGCAGGTCGGCCACCATCGCCTGGTAATCGGCCATCCGGTCGCGGTCCATCACGGTGACGACCACCAGTTCATCCTCGGCCTCGACGTCCTTGTTCTGCGCGGCCAGCGCCGCCAGAAGCCGGTCAACCCCTATGGAAACGCCCGTCGCCGGAACCTCCTGCCCGGTGAAGCGCTTGACCAGGTCGTCATAGCGCCCGCCCCCGGCAACGCTGCCAAACTGGCGCGGCTTGCCCTTCTCGTCCAGCGTCTCGAAGGTAAGCTCGGCCTCGTAGACCGGACCGGTATAATATCCAAGGCCACGCACGACCGAGGGGTCGATCACGATCCGGTCAGGGCCGTAGCCCTGGGCGGCAAGCAGCGTGGCGATCGTTTCGAGTTCGTCCACACCCGCGTTGCCGACGGCCGAACCTGCAACCAGGCCACGAAGCGTCGCCAGGGTTTGCGAGGCATCGTCCCCCAGCGCGGCCATGAACCCCATGACCGTTTCGGCCTGAGCGTCACCCAGCCCCGCGCCCTTGGTGAAATCGCCGCTTTCGTCCTTGCGCCCTTCACCCAGCAGGGCCCGCACGCCGTCCACGCCCAGCCGGTCCAGCTTGTCGATGGCGCGCAGCACGATGCCGCGTTCGGCCTCCTTGTCGTCACCCGACAGGCCCGCGACCTCCATCACGCCGTTCAGAACCTTGCGGTTGTTGACGCGGATGATGTAATCGCCGCGGGCGATGCCCACCGCCTCCAGCACATCGGCCAGCATGGCGCAGATCTCGGCATCCGCCGCGACCGAGGGCGCACCCACCGTATCGGCATCGCACTGATAGAACTGGCGAAACCGCCCCGGCCCCGGCTTTTCGTTGCGCCAGACCGGCCCCATGGCATAGCGGCGATAGGGGCTGGGCAGGTCGTTGCGGTACTGCGCCGCGACCCGGGCCAGGGGCGCCGTCAGGTCATAGCGCAAAGCCAGCCAGTCGGCATCCTCCTCCTGCCAGGCGAAGACCCCCTCGTTCGGGCGGTCGACATCGGGCAGGAACTTGCCAAGGGATTCGACCGTCTCGACCCCCGAGGTTTCCAGCGCGTCGAAGCCGTAAAGATGGTAGATCTCGGCGATCTTATCCAGCATTGCCTTGCGGCGCGTCACCTCGGCGCCGAAATAATCGCGAAACCCCTTGGGCGTCTGGGCCTTGGGGCGGGGCGTCTTCTTGGGTTTGGCCATGGGACTCTCGCAGGTGCGTTTCGCGCCAGCGTCTAGCCCAAGGTGGCCACGGGGGCAAGGTCGCGGGTCGTTCCGGGGAACAGGCCGCCCCGACGCGGTGCGCGGTCGGGGCTGGATCATCCCACCGGCGCGGTGCTATGGCTGCGGCCATGGATGACGCACAACACCAGCTTGAGGAACGGATCGCCCACCTGACGCGGGTGGCTGACGACCTGTCCGACATCGTCGCCGATCAGCAGGGGCGGATCGAACGGCTCGAGCGTCGGCTGGCCATGGTGATGCAACGCGAAGCCGAGCGCGAGCTTTCCGAAGGCGGCAGTGTGCCGCTGGGCGATCAACGCCCGCCGCACTGGTGATTGCGGGACGGCGGGTGGGGCGTCGGCGCAGCCGCGCGTCACCCCCGTCGCGCTACTGCCCGCTCATCGCGCTGGCGCCCAGTTGCCCGTCGACCAGCAACAGTTCGAACCATTCCGACGTGGCGCCGAACTGCGGGTAAACCGTGACAAAGCTCACCTCGCTGTTCAGGCGCTCCAACCGGTCGGCCGGGCATGGCACGTTCGGGCGCACACCGCAGAGGCGCGATTTCACCTTCTCATAGGCGGTGTCGGTGGCCGAATAGGGCCGGGTGTTGGCGCTGTCGTACCGGGTGGCCTCATGCACGTCGGCAGAACCGAACAGGACCAGCGCGCCGGTCACCTGCCGCGCACAGCGGTCGCGGAACCCGGTGACATACTGGGTGCGCGGCCCGGTCGAGGCCGGGATCGGATCGTGCAACTGCCAGCGCGCCCGCCCCTCGGCCGGCGACTGGGCCACCGCATCGCCAAGATCGCCTTTCGACAGCCCACAGACCGTGGCCACCTCGCCAAAGGGCACCACAGTGTTCTTCGCCACTTCGGGGGCCAGCGCACCGGGGCCGGGTGCGGCGTTGGCCGCACCGAACAGCCCGGTCGCGGCCCCGCCCTGCGCACCTGCCCGCCCGCCTCCGAACAGGCGACCGAAAAACCCTTGTGGCTCCGGTTCCACGGCAGCGGTTTGCTCCGGCGCCGTCTCCGTGTCGCCGGTTTCGGCCTCACCCGTGGCACCATCGGGCCGCGCCTCGGGCGCCGCGCCCTCGTCCGGCGCAAGGGGCATACCGTCGGCGTCCAGCCCCGCCTGCTCGGCCGCAAGGCCCTGCACCGGCGCATCCTTTGGCGCAAAGGGCAGGCCCCCGCATGCACTCAGGGCAAAGGCCGAAATCAAGGCCAGAAGGGCTGTCCGAACATGCACCAGCATCAAAGATCCTCAACCGTTTCCACGCCGCCCAGCGACTTGATCGCACTCTTGATCTGCGGCGTCACCGGGAAATCGGCCCCCAGCGACACTTCGACCTCGCCGGGCAGGTCGGGATGGCGCAGGCACAGCTGCACGGGGCCACGGGCGCGGATCTTCTGATCGGCCATCGCCCGTTGCAGAACCGAGGCAACGGCGGCGATCGCCTCTTCCTCGTCCACGAAAACGCGCAGGCCCGCACCCCCCGCATCGGCCACCGCCGTGTCGATGGGCGCGACGGACCGGCCCAGCAGCTTCAACTGTTCGGATTCATAGGTCGCCTCGACGGTCACCACCACGTTCATTCCCGGCTCAAGATGATCGCGGCATTTCTCCAGCGTGTCCGAAAACAGCGTGACCTCGTAGAGCCCGGTCGGGTCCGACATCTGCACGAAGGCAAAGCGGTTGCCCTTGGCCGACTTGCGCTCCTGCCGCGCGGCGACCGAGCCGGCCAGCTTGGCGATCCGCGCGCCCTTGTTGGCGACCTCGACCGACAGATCGGCCAGCGTCGTCACCTTCTTGCGTTTCAGCGCCGCCATGTAGTCGTCCAGCGGATGCCCCGACAGGTAGAAACCGATGGCCTTGTGTTCCTCGGCCAGCTTTTCGGCAGGCAGCCAGTCGGCCGCCCGTGACAGGCGCGGTTCGGGCAGATCGTCACCCGCCTCGCCGAACAGCGACACCTGGTTGCTGTTCTTCTGTTCGTGGATCGCGGCGGAATAGTTCACCAGCGCGTCGAGCGAATCGAATACCCGGCGGCGGTTCGGGTCCAGCTCGTCGAAGGCGCCGGCGCGGGCCAGCATCTCCATCGGCCGCTTGCCCACGCGTTTCAGATCGGCCCGGCGCGCCAGATCGAACAGCGTCGCAAAGGGCTTGTCCACGCCATCCACCTTGCGCGCCTCGGTGATCAGCTTCATCGCCTCAAGCCCGACGTTCTTCAGCGCGCCCAGCGCATAGACGACCTTGCCATCCTTCACCGTGAAGGACGCCTGCGAGCGGTTGACGCAGGGCGGCACGATCCCGATCTTCAGCCCCCGCCGCACCTCCTCGGCATAGACGGCCAGCTTGTCGGTCAGGTGGATATCGCAGTTCATGACCCCGGCCATGAATTCCACCGGGTGGTTCGCCTTGAGCCATGCGGTCTGATACGACACCACCGCATAGGCGGCGGCGTGCGACTTGTTGAACCCGTAGTTGGCGAATTTCTCCAGAAGGTCGAAAACCTCGGTCGCCTTCTTCTTGTCCACCCCGTTGGCCTTGGCGCCCGCTTCGAACTTGGGGCGTTCCTTGGCCATTTCGGCGGCGATCTTCTTGCCCATGGCACGGCGCAGCAGATCGGCGCCGCCGAGGGAATACCCGGCCATGACCTGGGCAATCTCCATCACCTGTTCCTGATACACGATGATGCCCTGGGTTTCCTCAAGGATCCCGTCAATCGACGGGTGGATCGACGCGCGTTCCTTCTGACCGTTCTTCACCTCGCAATAGGTTGGGATGTTCTCCATCGGGCCGGGCCGGTACAGGGCCACCAGCGCGACGATATCCTCGATGCAGGTCGGCTTCATGCGGCGCAGGGCATCCATCATACCGCTGGATTCCACCTGGAACACCGCCACCGTCTTGGCGCTGGCGTAAAGATCATAGCTGGCCTTGTCGTCCAGCGGGATCAGGTTGATGTCGTTCTCGCCCCCCTCGGGCGGCTGGTACAATTCGCGCCCGTCCGCCGAGACATGCAGCGGCCGCCCGCCCCCCAGGATCAGATCGACGGCATTCTGCACCACGGTCAGCGTCTTCAGGCCAAGAAAGTCGAACTTCACCAGTCCGGCCTGTTCCACCCATTTCATGTTGAACTGGGTCGCCGGCATGTCCGAGCGCGGGTCCTGGTAGAGCGGCACCAGCTCGTCCAGCGGCCGGTCGCCGATCACCACCCCGGCGGCATGGGTCGAGGCATTGCGCAACAGCCCCTCGACCTGCTGACCGTATTCCAGCAGCCGCGCCACCACCTCTTCGTCGCGTGCCATCTCGCGCAGGCGCGGCTCATCCGCCAGAGCCTTTTCGATGCTGACAGGCTTCACCCCTTCCACCGGGATCATCTTGCTTAGGCGGTCCACCTGGCCATAGGGCATCTGCAAGACCCGCCCCACGTCGCGCACCGCCGCCTTGGACAGCAGCGCGCCGAAGGTGATGATCTGGCCCACCTTGTCGCGGCCGTATTTCTCCTGAACATAGCGGATCACCTCTTCCCGGCGATCCATGCAGAAGTCGATGTCGAAGTCGGGCATCGACACACGTTCGGGGTTCAGGAACCGTTCGAACAGAAGGGAATAGCGCAGCGGATCGAGGTCGGTGATGGTCAGCGCATAGGCCACCAGCGAACCCGCACCCGAACCGCGCCCGGGGCCCACCGGAATGTCGTGATCCTTGGCCCACTTGATGAAATCGGCCACGATCAGGAAATAGCCCGGAAAGCCCATGCCCTCGATGATGCCCAGCTCGAACTCCAGCCGCTTTTCGTATTCCTCGACCGGGGCGGCGTGGGGGATCACCTTCAGCCGCTCCACCAGCCCCTCCTGGGCCTGGCGGCGCAATTCCTGCACCTCGTTCTCGGCAAAGCGCGGCAGGATCGGCGCGCGGCGTTCGGCCCGATAGGCGCAGCGGCGGGCGATCTCGACGGTATTGGCCGTGGCCTCGGGCAGATCGGCAAAGAGCGCGGCCATCTCGGCGGGCGACTTGAAATAATGCTGCGGCGTCAGGCGGCGGCGCGGCTCCTGCTGATCGACATAGGCGCCCTCACTGATGCAGATCAGCGCATCGTGGGCCTCGTACATCTCGGCCTTGGGGAAATAGACATCATTGGTGGCCACCAGCGGCAGGTCCATCGCATAGGCCATTTCCACATGCCCCCGCTCGGTCAGGCGCTCGGGCTCGGGGGGGCGGCCATCCTCGCCGGGGTGGCGCTGCAACTCGACATAAAGCCGGTTCGGATAGATCGCGGCCAGGCGCTGCATCATCGCCTCGGCCTTGGCGCGCTGGCCTGCCTGCAGGAAGCGGCCCACCGGTCCGTCCGGCCCGCCGCTCAGACAGATCAGGCCGCCCGAATGCCGCTCCAGCTCTTCCAGCGTGACTTCGGGCAGGGCGCCGTGCTTGTCGAGGTACAGCGCGCTGTTCAGCTTCATCAGGTTGCCATAGCCCGCCTCGTCCTGGGCCAGCAGAACGATGGCCGCCGGAGGGCGCGCCCTTTCGCCCGGAGCGGGCGGATCAAAGGCCAGGTCGACCTGGCAACCGATGATCGGCTGCACCCCCGCATCGACGGCGGCGACGGAAAATTCCAGCGCCGCGAACATGTTGTTGGTGTCGGTCACGGCCACGGCGGGCATTCCGCCTGCGGCACAAAGGCCCGGCAGCTTCTTCAGCCGCATGGCGCCTTCCAGCAGGGAATACTCGGTGTGCAGACGAAGGTGGATGAATCCGGGATTGATCATCCCTCAGGTGCTAGCCCAAGGCGCGGCAAACCAAAAGCGAAATTGCGCCCCCTCGGGCCCGCGGCGGAACCCCGGCAGGAACCGGCGCATTGACCCTACGTCACCAAGTCACCTCCAGCGATGAAAAGGGATACCCCATGAAACTGCCCCTGATGACGACAGCCGCGCTCCTCATGGCGTCGGGCGCCCTGGCCGCAGATGCCACCGCCACGATGCAGGGGCCCGACGGCACCGACATGGGCCAGGTCAGCCTGACCCAGACACCCCACGGCGTGCTGATCGAGGCCGACCTGAAAGGCGTCGCCCCCGGCGGCCATGGCTTTCACATCCACGAAACCGGCAGCTGCTCCCCCGGCTTCGACGCGGCCGGCGACCACTACAACCCCGCCGGGGCCGAACACGGCATCCTGAACGCGTCAGGCCGCCACGCCGGGGACCTGCCCAATGTCTTCGCCGCCGAAGATGGCACCGCCCGCGCCGACATCCTCACCGACACCGTCTCGCTCGACCCGGGGGCCGACAGCTCCCTCTTCGACGATGACGGCGCGGCGATCATCCTGCACGAGAACCCCGACAGCTATGGCCCCGAGGCGGGCGCGGGTGGGCGCCTGGCCTGTGGCGTCATCACGATGAACTGACCGCGACAGGGCGCCGTCCTTCCCCCTTGCTTTGCGACGCGTTCCGCGTTTGACTGTGTCAAAGGGCCGCGCCTGCCGCTTTACGCCGCATCGGGTGGGGGCGCGATGGCCCGAACGAAAAGAAGGTGGCGGAACAGTCCGAATGAGCATCACGTTTCTTCTGAACGGGGAAACCGTTCAGGTGCGCGACGAACCACCCACCCGTACCCTGCTGGACTGGCTGCGCGAAAACCGCCGCCTCACCGGCACCAAGGAAGGCTGCAACGAAGGCGATTGCGGCGCCTGCACCGTGATGGTCAGCGATGAGGGCGGCCACCGCGCGCTGAACGCCTGCATCCTCTTCCTGCCGCAACTGGCGGGCAAGGCGGTGCGCACCGTAGAAGGCATTTCAGGCCCCAACGGCGAATTGCATCCGGTGCAGCAGGCAATGATCGACCACCACGGCGCGCAATGCGGTTTCTGCACGCCGGGCTTCATCGTCTCCATGGCCACCGCCCACCTGAACGGACGCACCGACCACGACGATCAACTGGCAGGCAACCTCTGCCGCTGCACCGGATATGCGCCCATCGTGCGCGCCGCCCGCGCCGCCGAGGGCGCCCCCGTTCCCGAATGGCTGGCCCCGCCCATCTTTGGTCCCGAAATATCCTCGGGGGGAGCGGCAGAGCCGCGGGGGGCAGACAGCCCCCCTGCCCCGTTCCAACCCGCCACCACCGATGAATTCGCGCGCTGGTATGTCGATCACCCCGACGCCACGCTGATCGCGGGGGCCACCGACGTGGGCCTTTGGGTCACCAAGGGCATGCGCGACCTGGGGCAGACCGCCTTTCTGGGCGGCATCGCCGATCTGCGCGGGATCGAGGTAACGGATACCGCCATCCGCATCGGCGCCGGCACCACCCTCAGCGCGCTTCTTCCCGCCATGGCCGACCATCACCCCGACCTGGCCGAGATGATCCGCCGCTATGGCAGCGTGCAGGTGCGCAACGCGGCAACCCTGGGTGGCAACATTGCCAACGGCTCGCCCATCGGTGACGGCCCACCCGCGCTGATCGCGCTGGGGGCTACCCTGCATCTGCGGCGCGGCGACGAAAGGCGCGATCTTCCGCTCGAGGATTTCTTCATCGACTACGGCAAGCAGGACCGCGCCCCCGGTGAATTCGTCGAGGCGGTAAGCATCCCGCGCCAGGACGACCGGCTGAAATGCTACAAGATATCCAAGCGTTTCGATCAGGACATCAGCGCGCTTTGCGGCTGCTTCAACCTGCGCATCGCCGATGGCCAGGTCGTCGAGGCGCGGATCGCCTTCGGCGGCATGGCCGGCACCCCGAAGCGCGCCCGCGCGGTCGAGCAGGCTCTGACCGGTCAACCCTGGGGGGCCGAGGCGGTGGCCGGTGCCTGGGATGCCTGGGCGACGGATTTCACACCGCTCAGCGACATGCGCGCCAGCGCTGCCTATCGGCTGGATGCCGCGCGCGGCCTGCTGACCCGCTATCTGCTCGAGGATCTGGGCGCCGCCACCCGCGTGCTGGAGGTTCGGGCATGAAGGACGAACGCTCTCCCGATCCGGCCGCCCGCGCCCTGCCCCACGACGCGGCCCGCCTGCATGTGACGGGCAGCGCCCGCTATGTCGATGACATCCCGGTTCCAGCCGATTGCCTGCATGTCGCCTTCGGCACCGCGACGGTGGCCCACGGCGCGATCACCGCAATGGATCTTGACGCCGTGCGCGCCGCCCCCGGCGTCGTCGCCGTGCTGACGGCCGGCGATCTGCCCTTTGCCAACGATGTCTCGCCCTCGGTCCATGACGAACCGCTGCTGGCCGATGGTAGCGTGCATTATGTCGGGCAACCGATCTTCGCCGTGATCGCCACCAGCCACCTGGCGGCGCGCCGGGCCGCGGCCCTGGGCAAGATCGCCTACGACGAACGCCCCGCGATCCTGAGCATCGACGCCGCACTCGCCGCCGACAGCCGCTTCGAGGACGGCCCGCGCATCTATTCCAAGGGCGATTGCGACAGCGCCATCGCCGGGGCGCCCCTGGTTCTGGAAGGCCGGATCGAGATCGGCGGTCAGGAACACTTCTATCTGGAAGGACAGGCCGCGCTGGCGCTGCCCCAGGAGGGCGGCGACATGACCGTCCATTCTTCGACCCAGCACCCGACCGAGATCCAGCACAAGGTGGCCGAGGCGCTTGGCCTGCCGATGCATGCGGTCCGCGTCGAGACCCGCCGCATGGGCGGCGGCTTCGGCGGCAAGGAAAGCCAGGGCAACGCCCTGGCGGTGATCTGCGCCGTGGCGGCCCGGGCCACCGGGCGGCCCTGCAAGATGCGCTATGACCGCGACGACGATATGGTGATCACCGGCAAGCGGCATGATTTCCGCATTTCCTATCGCGTGGGCCATGACGCCGAGGGCCGCATCCTGGGGCTGGAGTTCATCCAGTACGCCCGCTGCGGCTGGGCGCAGGATCTGTCGCTGCCGGTGGCCGACCGTGCCATGCTGCACGCCGATAATGCCTATCTGCTGAACCATGTGCGGATCGAAAGCCACCGCCTGAAGACCAATACCCAGAGCGCCACCGCCTTCCGCGGGTTCGGCGGCCCGCAGGGAATGGTGGGGATCGAGAGGGTTCTGGACCACCTGGCCCATGCGGTGGGGCGCGACCCGCTGGCGGTGCGACGGCTGAATTTCTATGCGTCCGCGCCTGCGGCGAGCGGGGATGGGGGGCTGTCTGCCCCCCCGGCCTCCGGCCTCCCCCCCGAGGATATTTTGAGACCAAAGATGGCGGAAGAGCCGCAGGAGGACCTGACCTCGCGCGGGGCGGGCGCCCAGGTGTCGGCCGAGGGCGATGTGGCTGCCGCATCGGGCGGGGGGCAGACCACGCCCTATCACATGCCGGTCACCGATTTCATCCTGCACGAGATGGTGGACCGGCTGGTGGAAAGCTCGGACTACGAGGCGCGCTGCGCAGCCGTTGCGGCCTGGAACCGCGACAACCCGGTTCTGAAGCGTGGAATTGCCCTGACGCCGGTCAAGTTCGGCATTTCCTTCACCCTGACCCACCTGAACCAGGCAGGTGCCCTGGTGCATGTCTACCAGGACGGTTCGATCCACATGAACCATGGCGGCACCGAAATGGGACAGGGCCTGTTCCAGAAGGTGGCGCAGGTGGCGGCGGCGCGGTTCGGGGTGGATGTCGGCGCGGTGAAGATCACCGCAACGGACACGGGCAAGGTGCCCAACACCAGCGCCACGGCGGCGTCATCGGGGAGCGATCTGAACGGCATGGCGGTACAGGCGGCCTGCGACACGATCCGCGACCGGATGGCCGATCTTCTGGCCGGTCTGCATCAGGCCGACCCGGCATCGGTTGTCTTTTCCGGCGGCGAGGTTCGGGTGGCGGATGCGCGCTATGGCTTCGCCGAGGCCGCGGCCCTCTGTTACCAGAACCGGGTTTCGCTGTCGTCGACCGGGTTCTATGCCACGCCCGACATCAGCTGGGACAGGATCGCCGGGCGGGGGCGGCCGTTTTACTATTTCGCCTATGGTGCTGCTGTCACCGAGGTGGTGATCGACACGTTGACCGGCGAGAACCGCATCCTGCGGGCAGACCTGCTGCACGATGCCGGTGCATCGCTGAACCCGGCGCTGGACATCGGCCAGATCGAGGGCGGCTATGTGCAGGGCGCCGGCTGGCTGACGACCGAGGAACTGGTCTGGGACGACAAGGGGCGGCTGCGCACCCATGCCCCCAGCACCTACAAGATCCCGGCCTGTTCGGACCGGCCCGATGTTTTCATCGTCGCGCTCTGGGATGCGGCGAACCGCGCCGACACCGTCTATCGGTCGAAGGCGGTGGGCGAGCCGCCCTTGATGCTGGGCATATCGGCCTTTCTTGCGCTCAGCCAGGCGGTGGCGGCCTGCGGCGAAAGCTATCCCGACCTGCACGCCCCGGCGACCGCCGAACAGGTGCTGCGCGCCGTGCAGCGGGTGCAGGCTTGAGGTTCGGCATGGCACCGGGGGTGCAACCCCGGATTGCAAAATCAAATCAGGCCATTGCAGTCGACATCACGGTGTCGTTACTGTCGGGCTGGGTGGCATTCACGACAGCGGGGGGAAACGCGTGAACGAAACGGCACCGCTCTTGCGGATCGAGGGATTGACCAAGGCCTATCCGGGCGTCGTGGCCAATTCCGATGTGGGGTTCGATCTGCACGCCGGAAAGGTTCATGCGCTGCTGGGCGAGAACGGCGCCGGGAAATCCACGCTGGTCAAGATGATCTATGGCCTGGTGCGCCCCGACAGCGGCACCATGTCCCTGCGCGGCACGCCCTATGCGCCGGTGAACCCCAACGCGGCGCGCGCTGCCGGGGTGGCGATGGTGTTTCAGCATTTCTCGCTGTTCGATGCGCTGGACGTGGCCGAGAACATCAGCCTTGGCATGGACAATCCGCCCCCCCGCCGCACCCTTTCGGCCCGCATCCGCGAGGTGAGCGAGGCCTATGGCCTGCCGCTGGACCCGACCCGCCGGGTGGGCGAGCTGAGCGCGGGCGAACGCCAGCGGATCGAGATCATCCGCTGCCTGTTGCAGGACCCCAAGCTGCTGATCATGGACGAACCGACCAGCGTTCTCACCCCCCAGGAGGTGGATATCCTGTTCCGCACCCTGCGCCAGCTTTCCGCCGAGGGGACGGCGATCCTCTATATCTCCCACAAGCTCGAGGAAATCCGCGCGCTTTGCGACGGGGCCACGGTGCTGCGGCTGGGCAAGGTGGTGGCCAATTGCACGCCGGCCGAAAAATCCGCCAGTGAACTGGCCGAACTGATGGTGGGCCAGACCCTGCATGCCCCCAGCCGCGAGGGCACCGAGGTGGGCGATACCGTGCTGACGGTGAAGGGGCTGTCGATGGCCGCGCCCCATGCCTTCGGCACCTCGCTCAAGGACATCACCCTCGATCTGCGCGCGGGCGAGGTTCTGGGCATCGGCGGGGTTGCCGGCAACGGCCAGGATGAGCTTCTGGCCGCGCTGTCGGGCGAAGCCCCCACGGCGCGGGATGCCGTCACGCTGAACGGCGCGCCCATCGGCCACCTGGGGCCCAATGCGCGGCGGGCCCTGGGCCTTCTGTCCGCCCCCGAAGAACGGCTGGGCCATGCCGCCGCCCCCGACATGAGCCTGACCGAAAACGCCATGCTGACCGCCTCGCAGCGCAAGCACCTGGCGCACCGGGGGTTCCTGAACTGGGCGGCGGCGCGACGCTTTGCCCAGACCGTGATCGAACGCTTCGACGTGCGCACCCCCGGCCCCGGCCATGCGGCGCGCTCGCTGTCGGGGGGCAACCTTCAGAAATTCGTCATCGGTCGCGAAATCCTGCAGGACCCGGGCGTTCTGGTGGTGAACCAACCCACCTGGGGCGTCGATGCCAGCGCGGCGGCGGCGATCCGCCAGGCCCTGCTTGACCTCGCGGCGAAGGGTGCGGCGGTGATCGTCATCAGCCAGGACCTTGACGAGTTGATGGAGGTCTCGGACCGGTTCTGCGCCATGAACGAAGGCCGCCTGTCCCCCGCCCGCCCTGCCGAAGGGCTGAGCGTCGAGGAGATCGGCCTGATGCTGGGCGGCGCCCACGACATGGAGGTGGCCCATGTCGCCCATTGAACCCCACCATCCTTGGTCCTCAAATATCCCCGCCGGAGGCATTGAAAGCTCTTTCGGCACCACGGAGGCGACCCGATGATCCGGTTGGAGAAACGCCCCGAACCCTCGCGGTTCTGGACAGCCGCCACCCCGATTCTCGCGGTGGTCCTGACGATGATTGCCGGGGGCATCATGTTCGCGCTGCTGGGCAAGGATCCCGTCGCCGCCATCCGCACGATCTTCTGGGACCCGCTGTTCGACCCGCAGTTCGCCGCCTATTCGCGCCCCCAGCTTCTGGTCAAGGCCGGGCCGCTGATCCTGATCGCCACCGGGCTTGCCCTGGGGTTTCGGGCCGGGGTGTGGAACATCGGCGCCGAGGGGCAATACATCATCGGGGCCATTTGCGGCGCGGCGGTGGGGCTGGCCTTCTACCCGATGGAAAGCTGGATCATCTTTCCGCTGATGGTGCTGGCAGGCGCCCTGGGCGGCTGGGCCTGGGCGATGATACCGGGCGTTCTGCGCACCAGGTTCAACACAAATGAAATCCTCGTCTCGCTGTTGCTGGTCTACGTGGCCGAACAGCTTCTGGCCTCGATGGCGCTTGGCGCGTTGCGCAACCCCGAGGGCGGTGGTTTTCCGGGCAGCCGCAACTTGCAGCAATATCCATCTGCCGCCAACCTCGAGCTGATCCCGGGCACCGGCATGCACTGGGGCGTCGTGGCCGCCTTCATCGCCGTGATCTTCGCCTATGTCCTGTTGAACCGGCACATGACCGGGTTCCACATCCGCCTTGCGGGCCAAAGCCCCCGCGCCGCCCGCTTCGCCGGGGTCAATCCGACGCGGCTGATCCTGCTGTGCCTTGGCATCTCGGGCGCCCTGGCAGGCGCGGCCGGCCTGTTCGAGGTTTCGGGCCCCGCCGGGCAGATCAGCATCGACTTCAACGTCGGCTATGGCTTTACCGCGATCATCGTCGCCTTTCTGGGGCGGCTGCATCCTGTCGGCATCCTGCTGGCCGGCTTGCTGATGGCGCTGACCTATATCGGCGGCGAACTGGCGCAGTTCATGCTGGGCCTGCCCAGTGCCTCGATCCAGGCGTTCCAGGGAATGCTGCTGTTCTTCCTTCTGGCCGTCGACGTTCTTACCAATTACCGCTTTCGTATCGGCAAGGGTGCCATCACATGAATCTCGGCGCGATTGATCCCGTCCTTCTCATTGCCTCGCTGATGGTGGCGGCCACCCCGATCATCCTGGCCGCCATCGGCGAGCTGGTGGTCGAGAAATCCGGCGTGCTGAACCTCGGGGTCGAGGGGATGATGATCACCGGTGCCATCTGCGGTTTCGCCGTTGCGGTGGAATCCGGCAGCCCGGTTCTGGGCTTTGCCCTGGCCGCCCTTGGCGGGGCCGCCATGGCGCTGATCTTCGGGCTGCTCACGCAGTATCTGCTCAGCAACCAGGTGGCGACGGGCCTTGCGCTCACGCTGTTCGGGCTGGGTGTTTCCGCGATGGTCGGCCAGGCCTACCGGGGGATCAAGCCCCCGGCCACCACGCGGATCGACATGGGCCCGCTCAGCGATATTCCGGTGCTGGGGCGCATCCTGTTCAACCATGACTGGATGGTCTATTTCGCCCTTGCCCTCGTGGCCTGTGTCTGGGCCTTCCTGAAATTCACCCGTGGCGGCCTGATCCTGCGGGCGGTGGGCGAAAGCCACGACGCCGCACATGCGCTTGGCTATCGTGTCGTGCCCATCCGCCTTCTGGCCATCGCCTTCGGGGGCGCCTGTGCCGGGCTGGGCGGGGCCTATATCAGCCTGATCCGCGTACCGCAGTGGACCGACGGCATGACCGCCGGCGCGGGCTGGATCGCGCTGGCGATCGTCGTCTTTGCCAGCTGGCGTGCCGGGCGGGTTTTGCTGGGCGCCTATCTTTTCGGCGGCATCACCGTATTGCAGCTGAACCTTCAGGCGGCCGGGTTGCCCGTGCCGGTCGAGGTCTTGTCGATGTCGCCCTATCTGATAACGATCGCCGTACTTGTCGTCATGTCCGCCCGCCAGAGGGGCGCGGCGGGGTCGGCACCCGCGATGCTGGGCCGGATTTTCCATGCCTCGTCTTAGGGGCAAATTAACCATTGGCCCCCATACCGGGGGTCGCGTTCACAGGGGGAACACGAAATGAAACGCAGAACACTTTTGGGCGCAACGGCCGCATTGGCCGCGCTGGCCACGGGCGCCTTCGCGCAGGACAAGCCGCTGAAGGTGGGCTTTGTCTATGTCGGCCCGGTGGGAGATGGCGGCTGGACCTATGAACACGATCAGGCCCGCCTGAAGCTCATCGAACACTTCGGCGACAAGGTCGAAACCGTCTTCCAGGAAAACGTGCCCGAAGGCGCCGATGCCGAACGTGTCATGACCCAGATGGCCCTCTCGGGCGCCAAGCTGATCTTCTCCACCTCCTTCGGCTACATGGACCCGACCATCAACGTCGCCGCCAAGTTCCCCGATGTGAAGTTCGAGCACGCCACCGGCTACAAGACCGCCGACAACGTGGGCGTCTATTCGGCCCGCTTTTACGAAGGCCGCGCCATCCAGGGGCATATCGCCGGCAAGATGACCAAGACCAACAAGGTCGGCTATATCGCGTCCTTCCCGATCCCCGAGGTGATCCGCGGTATCAACAGCGCCTTCATCCACGCCAAGAAGGCCAACCCCGATGTCCAGTTCAACGTCATCTGGGCCTATACCTGGTTCGACCCCGCGAAAGAGGCGGACGCCGCCAAGGCGCTGATCGAACAGGGCAATGACGTGATCCTGCAACACACCGATTCCACCGCACCGCAAGCCGCAGCGCAGGCCGCTGGCGACGTGATCACCTTTGGCCAGGCCTCGGACATGGCCGAATACGCGCCCAAGCCGCGGGTCAGCTCGATCATCGACAACTGGGCACCCTATTACATCGCCCGCACCCAGGCTGTCCTGGACGGCACCTGGGAAAGCGACAACACCTGGGATGGCATCGGCGCCGGCATGGTCGGTATCGGTGACATCACCGACGCCGTTCCCGCAGACGTCAAGGAAGAGGCGCTTGCGCTGAAGGATTCCATCGCCGACGGCAGCTATCATCCCTTCACCGGCCCGCTGAAGAAGCAGGACGGCAGTGACTGGCTGGCCGAGGGCGAAACCGCCGACGACGGCACCCTGGCAGGGATGAACTTCTACGTCGAAGGGCTGACCGGCGAGATCCCGAACTGATCTTGTAATCCACGCGTGCGCCCTGATCGCTCGGGGCGCACGTCAGGACACGACATGGGCAAAGCGGTAGCGATAGACTGTACAGGCATCACCGATTGGCCATCATTCCATGCGGTCTTCGCCGACGCCTTCGGGTTTCCCGACTGGTACGGTCACAATCGGGACGCCTGGATCGACTGCATGACATGGCTCGACGACGATGGCACGGTCGCCGCCGGAGGGCCGGTCACGTTGCACCTGACAAACACGGACGATCTGAAACGGCGCGCGCCGGATATCCTGACCGACACGCTGGAAATGGCCGCCTTCGTCAACGGGCGGCGGATCGAAAAGGGCCTGACCCCGATCCTGATCCTCTCCTGCGACGCCTGAGGCAGTTGTCCCCTTGCCCGGCCCCGCCCCCCGTGGCACCGTCGCGCCATGACACAGCAGATCACCAGCCCCGATGGCACCCCGATGTCCCGTTTCTGTTTTGGCGCCATGCAGTTTGGCGGCAAGGCCGATGAAACCCGGTCGCACGCCATGTATGACGCCTGCCGCGCGGCGGGCATCAATTTCTTCGACACCGCCTATGCCTACAACGGCGGCGAATCCGAACGCCTGCTGGGCCGCTTCGCCGCGCCCGAACGCGACAGCGTGATCATTGCCACCAAGGCGGGATACGAGGGCGGATCGGGGCGCGCCAACATCACCGACACCTTCGCGCAGTCGCTTGGGCGGCTGGGGATGGAGCGTGTCGATATCCTCTACCTGCACCGGTTCGACGACGACACGCCGCTTGAGGAAACCTTCGAAACCCTCGCCGGGCTGCAACAGGATGGAAAGTTCACCCATATCGGCGTGTCCAACTTCTCGGCCTGGCAGGTGATGAAAGCCCAGGCCGTGGCGGCGCGGCTGGGCACGCGGATCGCGATGATCCAGCCGATGTACAACCTGGTGAAACGCCAGGCCGAGGTCGAGATCTTGCCCATGGCGCAGGCCGAAGGCATCGCCGCCGTGCCCTATTCACCCCTTGGCGGCGGCCTTCTGACCGGCAAATACGCCAGGGGCCAGGGCGGGCGGCTGGACGAGGTCGAGATGTACAACAAGCGCTATGGCCAGGGCTGGATGCGCGAAACGGCGGTGGCCCTTGCCGATCTGGGGCGCGACCTTGGCGTCGATCCCGCGACACTGGCCGTGGCCTGGGCCGCCCGCCACCCCGGCGTCACCGCCCCGATCATCAGCGCCCGCACCGAGGAACAGCTGCAACCCTCGCTCGACGCGCTGACATATCAGATGGACGATGCGCTTTACGCCCGTATCTCGGCGCTTTCGCCCACCCCGCCTCCGGCCACCGACCGGCTTGAGGAGGCATGAGCGACATCGTCATCATCGGCGGCGGCATCGCCGGGGTCTCGGCCGCGGCGGTCCTGTCAGAGAACGCCCATGTCACGCTGATAGAGGCCGAGGAGCATCTGGCCTATCACGCCTCGGGGCGGTCGGCCGCGATGTTCCTGGAAAACTACGGCAACGACATCGTGCGCGCACTGAACCGGGCCAGCGCCGCGCATCTGCGCGATACCGGATGCCTGCGCCAGCGCGGGGTGATGATGCTGGCCCGCGCAGATCAGCGCGCCGCCTTCGAGGCTGAAACCGCCTCGTTCGGGATGGAGCATCTGGGCCTTGACGAAGCCCGGCAGATGTTCCCGATCCTGAACCCCGCGACCGTGGCCCATGCCGGGTATCGCCCCGATGTCTTTGACTTGGACACCGACCTTCTGATCCAGGGCTATCGCAAGGTGGCCCTGAAGAACGGGGCCGATATCGTCACCGGCGCGCGGGTTGACCGGATCGTACGTGCCGGGGGGCAATGGCACCTGCGCTGGCCCGGGGGCGAGGCGCAGGCCGACATCCTGATCAACGCCGCGGGAGCATGGGCCGACGGCGTGGCGCAGATGGCCGGAGCCGCGCCTCTTGGCCTGCAACCCTATCGCCGGTCGATGGCGGTGATCGCCGCTCCGGGCGGCCATGACGTGACCCATTGGCCCTTCGTCGATGGAGTCGAGGAAAGCTGGTACGCCAAGCCCGATGCCGGGCGCTGGCTGATCTCGCCCTCGGAACAGCACCCGGTGCCGCCGCAGGATGCATGGGCCGACGACATGGTGCTGGCCGAGGGGCTGTACCGCTACGAAGAGATGGTCAGCGAACCCGTCACCCGGATCGAACACAGCTGGGCCGGGCTGCGCACCTTCGCCCCCGACCGCGCCCTGGTGATTGGCGCCGACCCAGGGGTTGCGGGCCTGTTCTGGCTGGCCGGTCAGGGCGGCTACGGGTTTCAGACGGCCCCGGCGGCGGCAGGGCTGCTTGGCGCCCTGGTGAACGGCACAAAGCCCGGCTTGGCCCCTGAAACCGTCGCTGCCCTATCGCCCGCGCGCTTTCACTGACCGGCGGCTCTCCGCCTTCGGTGCGAAGCGGTGCTAGGTTGCGAAGCGCAGGCGCGGTATGACTGGGCCATGCGTATTTTCCTGTTCCTCGTTCTCGGTTTCACCCTTCTGGCCTGCGGCGGCCCGCGCAGCGCGCCACCCACCGCCGGCTCGGGCTTTCCCGCTGCGATCCGCCCGCAATTCCAGGACGCCGACCCGCATCCATGGGACGGCCCCAGCCCGAATTCCCACGCCGTTCACGGCATTGACGCTTCGCGCTGGCAGGGCAACATCGACTGGCCGCGCGCCCGCCAGGGGGGTGTGAACTTCGCCTGGCTGAAGGCGACCGAGGGCGGCGATGTGATCGACCCGAAGTTCCGCGATTACTGGGAGGGCGCGCGCCAGGCCGGTGTGGTGCCGGGGGCCTATCATTTCTTCTATTTCTGCACCCCCGCCGCCGTGCAGGCCCGCTGGTTCATCGCCAATGTCCCGCGCCAGGCCGGCAGCCTGCCCCCGGTGCTGGACCTGGAATGGAACCACCGTTCGCCCACCTGCCGCCTGCGCCCCGATCCGGCGGTGGTGCGGCGCGAGGCGCGGATCTTCATCGACATCGTCACCCGCCATTACGGCCAACGGCCCGTGATCTATACGACCCCGGATTTCTGGGACCGCAACGACATCGCGGCCCTGGGCGAAGAGGTCTGGCTGCGTTCGGTGGCCGGGCATCCCTCCAAGGTCTATCCCGGCGCGCGCTGGAGCTTCTGGCAATACACCTCGACCGGGCTGGCGCAGGGGATCGAGGGGGAGGTCGATCTGAACGCCTTTGCCGGCAGCGCCCGCGCCTGGCAGGGCTGGCTGGCCGCGCGCGCGGTCCGCTAGGCCGGCTGGCGGATCGGGCGCAGGGTGCCCCGTTCGATGATGTGGCAGGGAAAAAGCCGCGCTTCGGGGAAACGCTCGGGCTCGGTCAGCATGGCGACAACCAGTTCGATGGACGAGGCGATGATCTGTTCGATCGGCTGGCGGATGGTTGTCAGGTTGATGTTTTCCCAGCGCGCCATTTCCATGTCGTTCAACCCGATGATCCCGATATCCCCCGGGCAGGCCAGCCCCGCCGACTGAATCGCGCTGAGCGCGCCGATCGACAGCACGTCGTCGCCGCAGAAATAGGCCTCGGCCGGGGCATTGCGCAAAAGGCGCGTCATTTCCGCCCGCCCGGCATCGAAGGAATAGTCGGCGGCGAAGCTGATGGTCGTCGCCACGTCGGGGTGACCGGCCAGTTCATCGACGAAACCGCGCAGGCGATCCTGGGTCGAGGTGGCGGTTTCCGGTCCGCCCATGAAGGCCACGCGCCGATGGCCCCGCGCCACCAGCGTGCGCGCGGCCATGCGCCCGCATTCGATGTTGTCGATGCCCACCACGTGCACCTCGGGCGTGCTGGCGTGGCGCCCGAAGGAATGCACCACCGGCACCCCGGCATCGCGAAAGGCCCGGGCAAAGCTGGGCGGCAGGGTGGATGAGGCCACGATCACCCCGTCAACGGAATACTGGCGCAGAAGCACCAGAGAATCGTCGGGGTCGCGTTCATCCGAGAGGTTCACCAGCAACGGGCGCAACCCCCGGTCCTGAAGCCCGCGGGTGAACAGATCGAACACCTCAAGGAAGATCGGGTTGTGGAAGTTGTTGCTGACCAGTCCGATCAGCTTGGTCCGCCCGGTGGTCAGCGACGAGGCAAGGGCATTGGGGCTGTATCCCAATTCCTCGGCCGCCTGTTTCACCTTCTGGCGTGTCTTCTCGCTGACCGAGGCGCCCTCGGTAAAGGTGCGCGACACCGCCGAGCGCGACACCCCCGCCCGTTCGGCCACATCTTTCAGCGTGATCGCCATGGCCTAGTCGTTCCGGGGAACCAGGAAGAAGTGATAGGCACAGAGCGCCCCAAGACCGGCAAAGATCACGGCCCAGAAGGGCGCGCCCTGCCACAGTTCAAACAGGGCCCAGCCGAAACAGACCCCGACAATGACGATGCGCCGCCAGAGCGGGCGATAGAAGGGATGGTCGAAGTTGAACATCAGATCAGCTCCGACAGGGCCACGCGCCGCCCTTCGGCCACCGACAGAAGCGCGGCATCGGCCAGGGCCAGGGCCATCATTCCGTCGTGGCCCGTTGTGGGGGGCGTCGTGGCGTTGCTGACGCAATCGACGAAGGCGGCGATTTCGGCGGCATAGGCGGCGGTATAGCGCGACATGAAGAAGTTCAGAAGCGGCGGGCGGTGATAGCCGTTCGCGTCGGCAATCTCGATCCGCGCGGTATGGGTGTTCTCGGCCGAAACGCTGCCCGAGGCGCCATGCACTTCGATCCGCTGGTCATAGCCATAACTGGCGCGGCGGGTGTTGGTGATGGTGCATTGCTTCCCGCTCGCGGTGGTCAGGATCACGTTGGCGCTGTCGAAATCGCCGGCCTGCCCGATCTCGGGGTCCACCAGGTTTGACGCAGCGGCCATGACATGGCTTACCTCTTCACCCAGAAGCCAGCGCGCCACGTCGAAATCG
This sequence comes from Oceaniglobus trochenteri, assembly GCF_020529025.1. Taxonomy (GTDB): domain Bacteria; phylum Pseudomonadota; class Alphaproteobacteria; order Rhodobacterales; family Rhodobacteraceae; genus Oceaniglobus; species Oceaniglobus trochenteri. The sequence goes on along the minus strand of NZ_JACNMM010000017.1, from coordinate 53,078 downwards.
TGAATCGTCATGTCGCGGAAAATGCCGCCCGACCGCTTGATATAATCCACCGGCGGCGGGCCGGGATCGCGGCTGGTGAGGGTCACCATCTCCACCGGCCCGATGCGACCGCGGTCGATTTCGGCCTTCAGGGCGTTGAAATCCGGATCGAACCGGCGCTGGAAGCCCACCATCAGGGTGCCCTTTGCCGCCTCGACGTGTTTCAGGCAGGCCTTGACCCGGGCCAGTGACAGATCGACCGGCTTTTCACAGAACACCGCCTTGCCCGCCGTCACGAAGCGTTCGATCAGGTCGGCGTGGGTGTCGGTGGGGGTGCAGATCACCACGGCGTCGATGTCGTTTGCGCCTTCGATCGCGTCGATGCTGCGCACCTCGGCGCCGAATGTGTCGCGGATGTGGTTTGCCGCAGCCTCCATCGGGTCGGCCACCGCCACCAGTGTGGCACCGGGAACCGAGGCGATGGCACCCGCATGCACCTGACCGATGCGCCCGGCACCCAGTATCGCAAATCTGACTGTCATCGTTCCGGCCTTTCTATGCAGCGCCTTCATATTCGGCGCCGGTCTTGGCTCCGGTAATATAGGCGACCACGTCCTGTCCATCGGTTTCTTCGCGTTTCAGGTTGGCCACGATCCGCCCCCGTCGGAACACCACGATCCGGTCCACGAGATCGAAGACCTGCCGCATGTTGTGGCTGACGATGATCAGGCTTTCGCCCGATTCCTTCAGGGTGCGGATGATGTTTTCCACCTGCGCGGTTTCCTGCACCCCCAGCGCCGCCGTGGGTTCGTCCATGATGGTCAGCTTGCTGGCGAAGGTGGCGGTGCGGGCGATGGCGACGCATTGGCGCTGCCCGCCCGACATGTTGCGGATGGAATTCGACAGGTTGGGGATTTTCACGCCCGTGCGTTTCAGCCCCTCTTCGGTGGCCTTGCGCATGGCACGGTTGTTCAGGATGGAAAACGGCCCCAGGTTGAACAGCCGCAACTCGCGCCCCAGAAACAGGTTGGACGGGACGTCAAGATCGTCTGCCAGGGCGAGGTTCTGGAACACCGTCTCGATCCCCGCCTCGCGGGCGTCGAGCGGGCCCGAGAAATCAACCTCCTCCCCGTCAAAGATCACCTTGCCGCGGGTGCGTTGTTCCACCGCCGTGATCTGGCGCACGAAGGTGGATTTCCCCGCCCCGTTGTCGCCCATGATAGCGACGTGTTCGCCCTTGCGGATCTCGAAATTCGCATCCTCAAGGGCATGCACGCCGCCGTAATGCTTGGTCAGACCTTCGGTTTTCAGGATGATGTCACTCATGATCACGACTCCATGGCGCGGCGGCGCTGGCGGTATTGGTCGGCCACGACGGCGGCGACGATGATCGCGCCCTTGATCATGTCCTGGTAATAGGCGTCGAGCCTGAGAAAGGTGAAGCCCGAGATGATGACCCCGAAGATCAGCATCCCGATGGTGGTGCCGACGATCGACCCGCGCCCGCCCGACAGCGACACGCCGCCGATCACGGCCATGGCAATGGCATCGAGTTCGTACATGATCCCCATGCCCGATTGCGCCGTCAGCCCCCGCGCCGCCAGCACCAGCGCGGCGAAGCCGGCCAGCATCCCGGCGATGGCATAGACCAGCACCTTGTGCCGTTCCACGTTGATGCCCGACATGCGGGCGGCCTCTTCGTTGGACCCGATGGCATAGGTGTGCTTGCCATAGATCGTGTATTTCAGCACCAGGTGGAACAGCAGGGCGATGGCCAGGAACAGGAAAACCGGCATCATCCCCTGGCCCAGGGCGGCGAAACTGTCGGTCGGGAAGCTGACCGGCTGGCCCTTCGTCCACCACGACGCGACACCGCGCGCCGAGACCATCATGCCCAGGGTGGCGATGAAGGGCGGAATCTTGGTATAGGCGATCAGCACGCCGTTGATCAGACCGGCGACTATTCCGCACAAGAGACCGACGAGGATCGGCACGATCACCGGCAGATCGACCCAGCCGAGTTCTGCAAAGACGGCCCGGTCATAGGTGCCCACCTGGGCGAAACTCATGGCGATCATGGCCGTGGCGCCAACGACCGATCCTGACGACAGGTCGATCCCGCCCAGCACGATTACCTGTGTCACGCCGATGGCGATGATCCCGATGATCGACACCTGAAGGATCATGATCTTCAGCCGCACGGTGTTGCCCAGGAAGGATTGATCGCGCAGGAACCAGCCCAGAACCTCGAAGATGATGCAGATGCCGATCAGGCCCACCAGCGCGTTCAGCTCGGGCGGCCAGTGTCGTTTCTTCTTGCGCCCACCGAAAATGTCGGCGCTTGCGGCTGCCTCGGCCATGGTTTTCCCCTGTACTGGATGTCGTTTTGGGCCGCCGCGCCGATTGCCCGGCGCGGCGGATTTCGTCAGGTGGCGATCAGTTGGCGCCCATGAACTGATCCAGGTTGTCGGGCGTGACCAGCTTGAAGGGGATGTAGACCTTCTGATCCACGTCCTCGCCGTTCACCAGGGCGATGGCGGTATCGACAGAGCCCGCGCCCTGCCCGGCGGCATCCTGGAACACCGTCACGTCAAGATCGCCCGCCTTCATCGCGGCCAGGGCATCGGCGGTGGCATCCACCCCGCCCACCAGCATTTCGCCCATGTCCATGCCGGCGCTTTTCATGCCCTGGATCGCGCCGATGGCCATTTCATCGTTATTGGCGATCACCGCGTCGAATTCCACGCCGCCCGAAATGAAGTTGGTCATCAGGTCCTGGGCCTTCACCCGGTCCCATTCGGCCGTCTGCTTTTCAACGATGGTCATGAAGCTGCACATGTCCATGCCCACCACGTCTTCGACATCCTTGGTGCGCTGCACCGCCGCCTGGTTCGACAACTGGCCCATCAGCACGATGACATTGGCACCGCCCGCCTTGCCCTGGGCGCGCAGCAGCTTGCAGATCTCGAAGGCTTCCAGGGTGCCGGATTCGATCTCGTTTGATGCAACGAAGGCCTGGTTGTCGGGCAGGTCGTCGACGTTGATCGGCTCGCGGTTGACATAAACCAGGGGGATGCCCGCCTCGGCGGCGGCGTTCGACATGGCAACGGTGGCCGAGGTATCGACGGCATTGACGATGATCGCATCGACACCCGAGGCGATGAAGTTCTGGATCTGGTTCAACTGCTTGCCCACGTCGTCGGTGGCGTCTTCCACCTGGATCTGCGCGCCGACCTCGCCGGCATATTCCATGATCCCGTTGCGCAGCACGGTCAGGAAGTTGTCGTCGAACCGTGCCATGGTGACGCCGATGTCCTGCGCGATTGCCGTGGTCGACATCATCGCGCTCAGACCGATGGCCATAAGTGTCTTTTTCATTGTCTTCCTCCCAAGTGACGCGCCCGGCGCACGTCGTTCAATCTGCCGGGTTCCCCCTTTTGGGGTGTATCCTTGTTCCGTCATGCCGCCGCATCACCCAGCCCGGCCCGGATGAACGCGATCGAACGTGCAAGCGCCGCTTCGGGGTCGGGCAGGGCGTGGAATTCGGGGGCGAAAGGCTCGAACGACAGGGGGCCGTGGTATCCCGCGGCCCGCAGCGCGGCGATCTGGCCCAGATTGTCCAGCCGGTCATGGGCATCCACAAGGCCCCGGTGCCCATCGCGCATCTGCGTCACCGATGGCGCCGGATCGGCAAGCCCCGAGATATGCACGATACCCGTCTGCGCCGCGAAGACCGGCCCGCCCCCGGCCAGGTGATGGTGAAAGGTATCATGCACCAGCCTGAACCTGTCGGCCTGGCCAAGGCTTTCGATCACCTCAACCACTTCGCCCTTGTGGCGCAGGTTGCAGGTTTCAAACCCCAGCGGTTCGATCAGCCCGATCAGCCCGTGACGTTCCAGCATCGGCGCAAGTTCGTTCAGGGCAAAGGCAAGATCGGCACGCCTTTCGCTTTCTCCAAGACGCCGACCGTCATTGCGCGGGATCAGCGCGATCGTCGCCGCACCGCAGGCCACCGCGGCCTGCATCAGCGCCTCGGCGGCGGTGCGGGTCTGTTCGGTAAAATCGTTGAAGGCCTTCACCTCGGCCAGGGCCAGGATCTTTTGTCCGGCCGATTGTGCCGCCGCGCCGATGGTGGCGGGGGCCTCACCGTCGAACAGGGGCCTGGCCAGATCGTTGCGGAATTCGACACCGACACAGCCCAACCGCGCCGCCATGGACAGAAGGTCACGGGCGCTCATCGCGGGCGCGGCCATATGATTGAGCGCAAATTCCAACCGCGTCCCCCCCTGCCCCACCCGCCACTCTGGCGGCTGTTCTGCGGGCAGTATTGCAACCGGTTGCAATTTCGTCAAGTTTTGCTTTTCAAAGCTCAGCCACCGACATTTCCAGTCGCGGCGTCCCATGCCACCCTATTGAAATTAATTGTTTATCCTGATTTTTCCATCCCGCCGAAGCGACGCTCCGCGCCAGCCATTTCGCCGTCCCGGCCATGGATCACCGGGCGACTCGCCCTGTGGTCATGCGGGCCAAGGGAACTTTCCGAACCGAACGGACGTTGCCCCCTCAACAGAACATCAAAAGGAATTCATCATGCTTGAAGGAATTGGCGGCCTCGTCGTCCTCATCCTGGACATCTGGGCCCTTGTTGCGATCATCAACTCTCGGGCGTCGACCGGGGCCAAGGTTCTTTGGGCACTACTTGTGCTGATCCTGCCCGTCATCGGCTTTATTATCTGGTTCTTTGCCGGACCGCGTGGTCAAACGGCCTGACGCAGATCGAAGGGAGAGCAATGCACCCGACTTTCAGGCTCTGGTGGCGGGCCGGTAAATCCGTCTTCAGGGGAATGGATGAATTGAACCTCGGCCTCATCGCGGCCGGGGTTGCATTTTATGGCATGTTGGCCATTTTCCCCGCGGTTGCGGCCATCATTGCGCTGTGGGGCGTGGTTTCGGACCCGATCATCGTGCAGAACCAGTTGGACCTGTTGCAGGATTTCATGCCTGCACAGGCCTTCGACATCCTCAATTCTCAGGTTCAACGCCTGATCTCGACCCGCAGCAGCGCGCTTGGCTGGGCGACGATCATCTCGATGCTCGCGGCGCTCTGGTCGACGCGGGCGGGGGTGGCCTCGCTCATCCGCGGGCTGAATGCAATCTACCGGGTCGGCAACCGCACCAGTTTCCGGCAGGTTCTAGTTGCACTTGGCATGACGCTGTCGCTGATCGGGGTCGCGCTGGTGGCGCTGGCATCGGTCGTCATTGCGCCCATCATCCTGCTGTTGCTGCCCCTTGGCCCGCTGACCGAACTTGCGCTGTCGGCGGCGCGCTGGGTGATCGCGCTGGCCGTCGTCCTGTTCGGGCTGAGCGTGATCTACCGTTTCGGTCCGAACCGCCGCAATCAACGGCCGCGCTGGTTTACCGCCGGTGCCGCGGTGGCCATGCTGATCTGGGCGGCGGCGTCCTATGGGTTTTCGTTCTACCTGGCCAACTTTGGTAAATATAACGAAATCTACGGAACGCTTGGTGCCGTGATCGCGCTTTTGATGTGGTTCTACATCAGCGCCTACGTGGTGCTGCTGGGCGGTTTCCTGAACGCCGAGCTGGACCGCGCCAGATACCTGATGTTCGGAGAGGGCGCGCCCGTGAACCCCGCGCCCCTGCCCGACCCCTTCGCCCGGCAGGAAGAACCGGTAGAGGGCGACGCCTGAACCCGGGGTCAGATCAGGGGGCGTATCTCCGGCGCCTCGTGGTCGATCCCGGCCAGTTCGGCCAGGGCGCGCATGTCGGTGATCGACAACAGCCCGTCGGCCCAGCTTGCCAACTGCCGTTCCCGGAAACGCGCCAGCGTCTTGTTCGTGTGAACTAGGGAAAGGCCCAGGGAATCGGCCAGGTCCTGCTGGCGGAATGGCAGGGGCATGGTGTGCCCCTCGGTCATGCCCACCGCCTGCCCGCGCCCGAAAAGGCGCACGAAGGCCCAGGCGATCCGCTGGGTGGCGTCCATCTGCCCCACGGCAGAAAGCGCCTCGCCCAGGAAGTTCTGTTCGACCGCCGCGACCCATGTCAGATCGAAGGCCCGTTCCGGGCGCGTCTTGAACAATGACCATACCTCGCTGCGGCTGAAGACGCACAACGACATATCGGTGGTGGCGTCGACGGAATGGCTCATCTCGCCCATGATGCCCGCCTGCATCCCCAGGAAATCGCCGGGGAAGACAAAGTTCAGCACCTGACGGCGGCCATCCTCCAAGGTCTTGTAGCGCACGCCCATACCCGACAAGACCGTGAAAAGCTGAGGAGAATTCGCCCCCTCCATTAATAGCTGGGTGCCCGCCTCGACCGAAAGCTCACCCGCCTTGAACCGGGTCATGAAGGCCACCTCCTCGGCCGTCATAGGCGCGAATATCCTGCGATCCCGCAGCGGGCATTCGGAACAGCGAACGGTCATCTTGTTCTCCGTGATATGTCGCAGTTTAATGCGCGTGTCGCATTGCCCGGCCATACTTGCCCCCTAATAGAAGGGGAATACCGTGAATATGGCATGCCAGACTGGCTTTGACAGCCGCGAAACGAAAATCCTGATTCTCGAACCCCAGGCCCTTGTCGCAAGCGATATTGCCGAGGGTTTCATCCAGATACGGCCCGATCTGCGGCCGGTGATCCTGCACGCCCTGCCCCCTCATGAAACGGGAGACGAGGACGAGACGGGATTTCACATTGCCATCATCGCCGCCGATCTGGTCAGCGCGCCGGATTCGCCTGCCTTGGCCTGGGTCCGGCGCGTCGCGCGTCATGTCGTGGTTCTGGGAGAGGCATTGACCTGGCAGGACGAAGATGCCGACGACGGTCTGGTCTTTCTGGGCTGGCCCATTTCCGACCAGGCCCTTGCCGCCGTCATCAGCCGCTTCATCTCCGCCGCATAGTCTTGCCGGCATTCAGCCCGCCGATGAAGGCGTCGATCAGCTGGGCCTGCGATACGGCCGCCGGCGGGCGCTTTTCCTGGTGAAGATGTTGGGGTGGGTGCGATTTGCCTGATTTGCTGCTGCTAGTGGCGACGGCCAGGAAAATCAGGCCGCAGCCGGTAAAGGCCAGGCCGATCACCAGCGCCGCGATCAGCGCACCATAGGCAATCGCCAGGGCGATCCAGGCCGCAGCGGTGAGAAACGCCAATCCGGCCAGCAGGAAAATCACCCCCACCGCCCCGAAGGCGGCCTTGCGCGCGGCCCGTGCCGCAGCGGCACGGACCGGCGCCAGAAGACGATCCAACATGGATCAGCGACGCGCGGTGATGAGACCGACAAGCACACCGATGCCCGCGGCGATCCCCAAGGCGGTGGCGGGATTGTTGCGCACATATTCCTCGGCGCTTTCGGCACCGCTGCGGGCGTGCTTCTGCAACTCGGCCAGCTGTGCCTCGCCTGCTTCGCGGGCGGAATTGGCCTGCGCGCGCACCCCGTCGGCCACCTGTTCGCCCTTGGTCTTGGTCAGGTCGCCAATGATCTTGGTCAGACCCGCGATGTCCGACTTCAGGGTATCAACCTGCGCCGAGAGATCTTCGGTGGTCACGATTTTGGATGTCGCCATCTTGCAGTCCTTTCAAAACAAATTCTGTCAGTCACCCCACCAACGCCGCAGGAACAAAGCGGTTCCATCGCGACGATCATAACATCGTCAACGTTGCCGGCGGAACCGATCCGCGCAAGTTGGTGTTCATGAGTCAACGCCCGTTGGGGCATACGAACACATGAAACAAACCAGGAGAGTTGCCATGCTTGGATGGGCAATATTTTTCTTTCTGGTCGCGGTGATAGCGGCCGTTCTCGGCTTTGGCGGTGTGCTCAGCGTTTCGGCTGGGACCGCCCAGATCCTTTTCTTCGTCTTCCTTGTCCTGTTCGTCGTCACGCTTGTGGCGCGGCTTTCGGGGCGGTCGATCAAATAGGGCCACCCCTGGCCAGCGGATCAAAAAAGCCCCGTCACACGATGTGACGGGGCTTTTTTTATTGTTCGGGGCGCTTCATCCCTAGACCGGCGCCTTCAGCGTTTCGGTGCTGGAGAAGAACATCGCCTGGCTGACCGCCGATTGCACCTGCTCTTCCGAGTAGGGCTTGGAGATCAGGAACGCCGGTTCGGGCTTGTCGCCCGTCAGCAGGCGTTCGGGGAAGGCTGTGATGAAGATCACCGGGATATCGTCGAACTGTGCCAGAAGGTCGTTCACCGCGTCGATGCCCGACGAATTGTCGGCCAGCTGGATATCCGCCAGGATCAGGTCGGGGCGCTTCTTGGTGCCCAGTTCGACCGCTGCCTTGCGGGTGCGGGCGATGCCGGTGACCGAGTGGCCCATTTCGGAAACGATGGAATGGATGTCCATCGCGATAATCGCCTCGTCCTCGATGATCATGACGTTGCCCGCCATCGACTGCTGCATTTCCGAGATCGCGACATCGACCAGGCCATGCGCCTCTTCGGCCGAGATATCCATGATCTGGCCGACTTCCTCGTAGGTGAAGGATTCGATGGTCGACAGCAGAAGCGCCTCGCGTGAATTGTTGGTCAGCCCCGACATGTGGTCAAGCGCGGCGGATTCCAGCCGCGTCACCGGGTCTTCGGTATCGGCCGTGGGGGCACCCGCCGTCGACCAGATCAGGTGAAAGGCCCGGAACAGGGCAACCCGTGGGCGCAGCGAGGATTGAAAGATGGAACGATCGACCAGGATCGCCTCAAGCGTGGCGGCGGCATACCTGTCACCCGTCTCCTGACTGCCGGTAAGCGCACGCGAATAGCGGCGCAGGAAGGGAAGGTCGCCACCGATCTGATCCGAAATATCGGTGGTTTGGGAAGATGAGCTCATTCTGGTCACTGTCCTTGGTTTTTTTTGACGCGTCGGGAACCAAACGTGGAAAGGTGGTGTTGGTTCCCCGTGCGCGCAACTTTTTATACAAGAGACAACAGCAGATATGACCCCAGGCAAGGATACTTCAAACGTGATGAAGCAAATCGACGAAAATTTGCGTCGGGTCTATCGAGAGACCGAACCGGAGGCAGTGCCCGACCGGTTCCGACAGCTGCTGGACAAGTTGCGCGATCAGGAAAAACCGAATGAACAATAAACCCGATCCTCGGGATGAACTGGTCGATCACCTGCCCGCGCTGCGTGCGTTTGCAATGTCACTGACCCGCAATTCCGCCATGGCCGACGATCTTGTCCAGGACACGATCGAAAAGGCGTGGAAGAACATCAAGTCGTTCACGCCGGGCACCAACCTGCGCGCCTGGCTTTTCACCATCCAGCGCAACGCCTTCTATTCCAGCCGCCGCAAGGTCAAGCGCGAGGTCGAGGATATCGACGGCGTCATGGCCGGCAACCTGGCGGAAAAACCGGCCCATGACGGACGGCTGGCCCTGAACGATTTCCGCCGCGCCTTTGAAAAACTGCCCGACGAACAGCGCGAAGCGCTGATCCTGGTGGGCGGTTCCGGCTTTGCCTATGAAGAGGCGGCGCAGATGTGTGGCGTTGCCGTCGGCACGATCAAGAGCCGCGCCAACCGTGGGCGCAAGCGTCTGGCCGAACTTCTGGAACTGGCCGAGGGCGAAGATCCGACGATTTCGGACGCCAACACCGCTGCCGTTCTGGCCTCCTCACCGCAGTCTGGCTGACATGCTGCCGGCTGGAATGGGATTCAAGCCGCTCAATCGGTTGGGCGTGCGACTGGTGCTTTTGCTGGGGCTGGCGCTGTTGCCTGTCGGCATCATGGCGATGCTGCAATCCTATCGGGTGATCCGCGATGCCAACGAAAGGGTGGAAACCTCGCTTCTGGGCGAAACCCTCAGCGCGGCCCAAAGCGAAAGGCGCATCGTCACCCGCAGCGCGGGCGTTGCGCAATCGCTGGCGCTTCTGATCCCCACGCTGATCCGCGACCCCGAGGCCTGTTCGGCCCACATGCGCGAACTGGTAAGCGGGCGCGAGAATATCGCCTTCGCCGGTTTCGTGAATGCCGATGGCATTCTTGCCTGCGCCTCTGACGGCGTGGGTGCGGATATGAACGGCGAAGGCGAGGTGACCGCCTATCTGGAAAACCCCAAGCCCACCATCAGTTCAACCTCGGCCGGGAAGGTAACCGGCATTCCGGCGCTTATTCTGACCGAACCCGTGTTCCTGGACGGTGAGCCCATGGGCTTTGTCAGCCTGTCGATCCCCCATACCGCCCTGACGATCGAGCCCACATCGCAGCAGACCATGACGCCAAGCGATGTCCTTACCTTCGACCAGAACGGCGTGCCCCTGACCTCGGGCATGGGGCTGGACGAGGTGGAGCGCCGCCTGCCCGCCAACCGCGCGCTGGCCGCCCTGACCAGCGACCGGGGGCTGGTGTTCCAGGATGTCGACCGCAGCGGCAAGGCACAGATCTTCACCGTCGTGCCCCTGGTGCACGGACAGGTCTATACCCTTGCAATCTGGCCGCACAACACCGCCATCATCGGGTTGCCGCAGATCGTTCCGGCGCTTCTTCTGCCGGTGCTGATGTGGCTGGCCAGCCTGGCGGTGGCCTTTGTCGCCGTGAACCGCCTGGTCATCCGCCACATCCGCAGCCTGCGGCGCAACATCCGCGCCTTCAGCGCCACGCGCCGCATCCGCAAGATGCCCGATGCCGACCTGCCCGCCGAAATCCGTGAAGTCACCGACGCCTTTGCCCTGATGACCGAACAGATCCTGCGCGACGAGGCCGACCAGGAAAACCTGCTGCATGAAAAGGACGTGCTGCTGAAAGAGGTGCACCACCGGGTGAAGAACAACCTGCAACTGATCGCCTCGATCACGAACATGCAGATCCGCCGGTCGCGCCACAACGAAACCAAGTTCATGCTGCGCCGCCTGCAGGACCGTGTGATGAGCCTGGCGACCGTCCATCGCAGCCTTTACCAGGCCAGCATCCTGTCCGAGGTCCGGGCCGATCTTCTGGTGGCCGACCTGTCGCGGCAACTGGCCCGCTCGGCGGCCCTGCCCGGTCAGCACGTCGATTTCTCGATGGAGACCGAGCCGGTCCTTCTTTACCCCGACCAGGCGGTGCCGCTGTCACTGCTGGTGACCGAGGCGATGACCAATGCCTTCAAGTACCTCGGGCGCCCGAAGGAAGGCGCGCCCTGGGTCTTCCTGTCACTGCGCCCGGTCGAGTCGGGCGAGATCGAGCTTTGCGTGCGCAATTCGACCGGCACACCCGTCATCGACCCCACCCAGGACGAGGTTTCGGGCCTGGGTTCGCAACTGATCGCGGCCTTCGTGATGCAGTTGGGCGGCGTGGCCGAGGTGGATGAAAGCGACCCCGACGCCTATCAGGTCAGGGTCACGTTCAACCTGGCGGATTTCACGCTGGAATCCGGCGAGAACGAAGTTCAGTAATCCTTCTCGAAGTAGATGCCCAGCGAGGTGTTGCCACTGTTGCTGGCACCGCCCTTGATGGTCAGCGACGGCGACAGGTCGAGGTTCAGGTTGATCTCGGCCTCGCCCGACGAATTCACCTCCACATCGGTATAGAGGTTTTCCGACAGGTACTTGCCCGCGCGCAGGCCGGCGTTGCCTTCGTCGTCGGTGGTGATGTCCAGATCGTCCAGACCGGTGCTCTTGCGCAGGTTGCCGATGATGCCATCGCCCCCCTTGCCCGCCAGAGTCGCCACCGCCGAGGCAAGCTGGGCCGCCTGCAACGGAGAAATCGAGGTGATCGACTTGCCGAACAGCAGGCGGGCCAGAACCTCTTCCTGGGGCAGTTCGGGTTCCGAGAGGAAGTTGATCTCGGGCTCCAGCGCCGGGCCTTCCACCACGATGAAGACCACCACATCGCCCGCGTCGGTGGATGCCACCAGGCGGATCGCCGGGGTGAAATCGCCCTGAAGCTGGATGCTGCCCTCTTCCATGGTCAGCCGCTTGCCCAGCAGGTCAAGCCGCCCGCGGATCAGGTCGAACTGCCCGGCCGGAATGATATTGGCCGTCGTTCCCGTCAGCGTCAGTGTTCCGCCCAGTTCGGCATCCAGCCCCCGGCCACGGATGAAGATACGGTTCTCGGCCCGCACCGTGAGGTCCAGCGGATAGGCCACGGCCGCACCGCCGCCACCGCCCGATCCGCCCTGTTCGATCATCCCGGCACGGGCGCGGGTGGCCCGCACATCCGCCGGTTCGCCCACATGCACCAGGCCATCGGGGATCGGCCCCGTGGCGCCCAACCCGGTCGAGGGGATGCGCACGTCGGTTTCGACCAGGTCCAGCGTTCCCGCCACGCGGGCCCCGCCGGTCAGCGGGCCGTTCACCGTGATCGCACCGTTCACCAGCGTGCGGTATAGGCGCGGGTCTTCGACCACCACCCCCACGGCCCGCACATCGAGGTCGGCATTGAAACCGCCGCTTAGGGTGATCGGGCCGGTCACGGTCAGTTGCCCGCCGCCTTCCTTGGCCGCCCGCAGATCAAGGTTCAGGCGACCGCCCGACAGATCGCCGGTCAGGGCAATCTGCTCCAGCACCAGGTTGAGATTGGGCGCGATGAACCGTGCCCCCTGGGTGCTGAGCCGCCCTGACACCGAGGAAAGCTGCAACGGCCCGTTCACCCCGACATTGAAACCCAGCGTCCCTTCAAGGGCGCGGGGTTCGATGAAGGTATTGGCCAGTGCAAGGGGCGCATTGCCGGTCAGATCGACATTCGCGCGCGAGAAATCCTGCGCAACGGTGCCATCCACCCGCACGGTCGCCCCGCCCGGACCGGTGCCCGACAGCGCGAGGTCAAGCTGGCTGCCCGTGCTGCGCACCCGGCCATCGACGGTGACAGGGCCGTTCAGCCCCGGCACGAAGGGGCCCACATCGGCCAGGCGGGCCGACAGGTTCAGGTTGGCATCGGTGCCCAGAAGCTGCCCGTCGGCGCGGGCCGTCAGGCTGGGCGTGGCAAGGTTGAAGGTGCGCACGTTGATCCGCCCGCCATTTTCCCGGTCGGCCACCACGGTAATATCTGTGCTGGAGCCCAGTATACGGTCGGCTTCGGCCTGGCCCACGCGCAGGTTGCGCCCGGTGACATCGGCGTTCACATCGAAGTTTGACAGGTCGACCCGGCTGCTGCCCTTCACCTCGGCACTCAGCGAACCGGCAAGGGGCCGGTTGGCCAGCGGCGCAAAGCGCGAAAGATCGTCGGCGCGCAGGGTGGCACTGCCGTCGATCAGGGGATTGGCCCCCAGGGCATCGGTGATCGCCGCACTGGCCTTCACCACCGCATCGGCGGCATTGCCATCCAGCGTGACCTGCCATTGATCGCCCACTTCTTCGGCGAAAAGCGTGACCTTGGCCTGCCCCGTCATGCGGGCATCCAGATCGCGCAGATCGGCGATGGTCACATCGGCCTTCAGCGCACTTTGCCCGGCGGCATAGCGCCCGTCGGCCTTGGCGGTGATCTGGTCGTTCACCACGCTCAGCTGTGGCAGTTCGATGGTTTCGCCGTCGCGCTTGACGGTCAGGGAAAGGTCGGTCGTGCCGCGCAGCAGGCGGTCGGCGTTTTCCTGGCCCAGCCGCAGCGCGCGCGTTTCACCGTCAAGCACCACGTCGAGAACGCTGAGATCGGGGCGCGCCTGGCCCTTCACCGTCACGTCCACCGCTCCGCCCAGCGACCGGCCCGCCAGCCCCGACAGGGGCGCCAGGGTGTCGGCGGAAAGATCGGCATCCAGCACGATCAGCGGCGCCGAGGAGGTTATGTCCTCCCCCCTCGCGCTGCCGGTCAGGTTCAGGCCCAGGGCCGCCGCGCTCAGACGCAGGCCGTCGATGGTGGCCGTGTCGTCGCGACGCGAAACCTTGCCCTCAAGGCTGACCAAACCATCCAGCAGGGGGTCGATATCCGCCATGCCGGTGGAAACCGACCGCGCCTCAAGCGACAGGTCGGCGTCGACCTCGCTGCCGTCCAGACGGCCCGAGCCTGTCACCGTCGCATCGACGGCCCCGCTCAGCCGCCGCCCGGCCAGGGCCGAGAACCGCGCAAGGCTGTTGACCGAGGCATCGACCATGCCGCTGACCAGCGGCGCGACCTCGCCCAGGCCTTCCAGCTGGCCCGCCCCTTCGGCCCGCAGGCCCGCGCCGCTGCCGTTCAGCAGGAACCGCTGCACCGTCACCACGCGCCCGTCCCGTTCGACGCGCGCCGACAGATCGGTGCGCCCCACCAGCAGGTCGTCGAAGCGCGCATCGCCCAGCTTCACGCCCCGGCTGACCAGGTCCACCGTCATGTCGGCCTGGTTCAGGTTGGCCAGGGTATATCCGTTCAGCTTCAGCGTCAGGGAACCGGCCAGGTCACGCCCCGCCAGCCCCGAGAAGCGGGCCAGATCATCCACCTGCGCCTCGGTCTTCGTGTCGATGCGCGGCGAAGGATCGTCCAGCCCGGCAATGGTTCCGGTGCTGTCGATCAGCGCCCCGACACCGCTGCCGCGTAACTGGTAGTTCCAGGTGCCATCGGCCATCTGCGCCACCGCCGCCACGTCCACCGGGCCATCCAGCTTGGGGTCCAACACCGTGGCATCGGCCAGGCGGATGTTGGCGCGCAGGTTGCTGGCAACCGAGGTCAGATCGCCCGAACCTTCAACCGACAGTGCTGGGTTCTCAAGGCTCAGCTTGCTGATCTTCGTGCCTGTTTCATCGCGCGTCGCCTCGATGTCGATCCGGGTCTCACCGGCCAGAACGGCATCGGCCTGTTCCTGGTCAATGCGCAGATCGATGGTGGTGCCGTTCAGGGCCAGGTCGAAGGCACCGTCCAGAGGCCGCGATTCAAGCGAAACGCGCGCTTCGATGGCGCCGCCCAGGTTGCGCCCGGCCAGTCCGGAAAAGGCGTTCAGGTTCTGCGCCTTCAGCACCGCCGCCAAAGAAGCAAGCGTGCCGTTCTCGCCCTGTTCGACCTGCCCCGATCCGTCCAGCGCAAAGCTCTTGCCGCTCAGCTTCAGGGTGTCGAGCATGATCGGGCCGCCACTGGTCCAGCGGATCGCAACGGCTCCTTCGGCCGCGTCGCCCATGGCTTGCTGCACGGCTTCGTCAGGGGCCGAAAGGCCGTTGGCGGCAATATCGAAGGCCGCCGTGACCGATTTCGCGCCTTCGGTGCCATCGGCAATCCGCCCAGACCCGTCGAGAACGACACGTTCAATCATGATTTCGGGCCGCACGAACCGGTCCAGCGTGACTTCCCCGGTCCAATCCTCGCCGCGGGAGGCGTCGAACTGCACCGACAGGCCGACACGTTCGACCGTGGTGGCATCGCCCGCGATGGGCAGCAGAACGGGGGTGCCATCCTTTGCCACGATTTCGCCCGTCACATCGATCAGGTCGGGCAGACCGTCGGCCCCGATGGAGACCTTGCCGTTCAGGTTCAGCGCATCGGCGCTCAGGTCCATTTGGTTCAGCACCACGCCGCCGCCGGGGCGGGTTTCGCCCTGGGCGATCAGGCGGATGTCGGGGCCAAAGAAGGGGCGATAGCGGGGCGCGAAGACCGGCGCGATATCGCCGCCGATCTCGGCGGAGAATCCGCGCGTGACGGCATCGCCCTCGCCCGTCGCGGTCAGTTCGACCGTGCCGGTCAGGCGACGTTCGCCGTCGGTGTCCAGCTCGATATCGGCGGCAAAATCGTTCAGCGGGCCGGTGCCGTCGACATCAAGGCGCAGGGCGGGAAGCCCCGGCAGGTTCATCAGGTTGGCGGCAATCCCGTCAGCGGCCTCGGTCACGTTCAGCTTCAGCGCCAGAACCTCGGTTTCGTTCATGTAGGAGGCATCCAGCGTCAGCGCGCCTTCCGATCCGTCGATCCGTTCGATGGCGATCTTGGCCTGGCCCTCGCCGCCCTCAAGGCTGACCGATCCGTCAAGCGAAACAACGGCCGCCGCCCCAAACAGCGCCTTGCCCAGGTCCACCCGCTCGGCGCGGATTTCCTCGATCCGGACGGAAACCGGCAGTTCGGGCAGGGAAAAGGGCGTCGCCTCGGGGGCGGGCGCCTCGGGGTCCGACCCGGGAACGCGGGGCACGATGATCTCGCCGGCGGTCAGGGCGTTCACCTCAAGCCGCCCGCGCAGAAGCGCCGAGCGGTTCCAGTCCAGTTCCACGTCGCGCAGGGTCAGCCAGATGCCCTCGTCGTCGGCGATGGTCAGTTCGTCCAGGCTTGCCTTCGAACTCAGCGCACCGGCAAAGCCGCGAATGTTCACCTCGCGGCCCGCGCCCGACAGGTTGTCCTCGATCAGGCGTTCCAGGAAACCGCCACCGTCGTCATCCTGTGCCAGGACCGGCCCCGACAGAAGTGTCAGCGCCAGCAGAAGATAGGAAAGTATACGCATCAGAATGCCTGCCCGATTCCAACATAGACCTGGGCGCCACTGGATGTGCCGCCGATGGGCGCCGCCACGTCAAGGCGGATCGGCCCGATGGGTGTAAGATAGCGCAGGCCGAGCCCGGCGCCTGCGTGGGTATCGGCATCGCCACCGAAGCTGTCGGCCCCCACAAGCCCGAAATCGGCAAAGGCCACCACGCCGATGCTTTCGCGCACCTTGGCGCGCAGTTCGCCCGACAAGCCCAGGAACGACCGGCCCCCCGTCAACTCGCCGTTCACCATCACGCCCAGCGATTGATAGGCCTGCCCGCGCACGGTGCCGCCGCCGCCGGAATAGAACCGGTAATCGTTTGGCACCCCGGTCAGGGATGCGCCGATGATCGAACCGCCCTGCACCCGACCGGCCAGCACGAACTTGCCCTCGTCACCGAAGGCCTTGTAGGCGCGGGTATCGAAGGCGACGCGCGCGCCGCTTTCGCTGCCGCTGACGCCCAGGAAGGGCATCACGTCGACATCGGCAAAATACCCCTTGGTGGCGTCCAGCGGCATGTCGCGGCTGTCATAGGTCGCGTTCAGGGGCAGGGTCAGGTGGTGATAGGACAGCGTGCCAAGGGCGTCGGTGTCCTGGGAATAGACATAGGCCAGCCCCAGCGAAACGCTCAGCTGATCGTTGATGTAGCGGTCAAACCCGAAGCCCAGCCGCCCGGTCTTGGCGGAATAGGTGGGTTCGTTCACCTGTTCGACCTCGGCCAGGATATAAAGGTCGGTGTCGGCGTCCGGTGTTGCGGGGCGTCCGTAGCGGGCCGAGAACTTGTAATCGGTGCCGCCCGTGTCGCCGCCGATGCCCGTCACGTTGCCTTCAAGGCGCAGCCGTTCGGCCCCGCCCAGAAGGTTGCGGTGCAGCCAGAAGGCCGACAGCGCCAGCCCCTCGACCGTCGAGATTTCGGCGCCGAAACCGATGCGGCGGGGCTTCTCCTCGGTCAGGGTGGCGGTGATGTCCATCACGTCGCCGGGGCGCAGGGTTTCCGCCTCGGTCAGAGAGACCGACTTGAAGGTTCCGGTGCGGCGCAGGCGCTTGGCCGACAGCTCCAGCGCCTCGGGGGAATAGATTTCACCCGTGGGCAGTCCCGCGATCTTGCGCAGGCGGGCCGGGCGCACCCTGTCGCCGCCCTTCAACAGCAGGTCGCCGAACCGCACCTCGGGCCCCGGCGCGATTCCCACATCCACGGCAAGCTGTTTGACGTTGTGGTTTGCCGTCACCTTCTGCCCCGCGACCGAGGCCTTGGCGCGGCCCACGTCGCGCCAGCCGTCGACCACCGCCGCCACGCTGTCGCGGATCACGGGGGTGCGGGCGGGCTGACCGGGGGCGAACCCATCGGGCAGCACGGTGCCCGGGGCCTGCGGTACGATCTCGGTGCGCGAGAAGTTGTATTGCGGGCCCGGCTTTACCGTCACCACGATGGTGCGGATCGCATCGGGGGCCGACAGCGGCGGAATGCCCGCAGCCTCGCGCCCGTCGACCATGATGTTGATGACACCGCCGAACCGCCCTTCAGAGTAAAGCGTGCCGACAAGACGACCGTAATCGGCATTCGCCGCCGCCAAAAGCTCTTGCGGGTCGTTGTTTCCTTCGTTCTGCGCCGCGATCAGCAACGAGGACTGGCGCAACTCATCGGCCAGAGCCTCATCGGCGCCGGGCGTACGGAATTCAAGATTTTCCAGCGCCGAAACCGGCGTCATCCAAAGCCCGAGCACGGCCATTCCCGCACACGCGCGCAACCCTCGAAGAGAGATCATACTCGTAACACCGCCATTCGTTTTTTTTTAAAGTCTACAGGCCCGGCGACCTTTGTACAGCAACTTGCCCCGAAAAAGCCATGTTTCCTTGGGCTGAAGGCCCCGAATGGCCCCATGATCAACCGATCGTGACCCGGTGAACACAGAAACGCAGGCCAAGGCCCCGCTTTCAGTCCTCCGGCAGGGTTTTTTGCTCCATCGGCGAAGTTTCGCCGCCCAGCATCCGCACCTCGCGCTGGGGAAAGGGGATCGAAATTCCGTGCTCGTGAAAGGCATCCCAGAGGGCGAGGTAGACGTTGCCGCGAATGTTGGTCAGGCCGGCGCTGGGATCGGTGATCCAGAACCGCAGGATGTAGTCCACCGAGCTGTCTCCGAAGCCGACGATGTGACAGACCGGGGCCTTGTCGCCCAGAACCCGTGGGACCGACGCCGCCGCCTCGATCGCGATGGCGCGCACCTTGTGGGGGTCGTCGCCGTAAGCGGTGCCGAAATGGATGTCGAGCCGCACGAAGTGGTTGGAATGCGACCAGTTGACCACCTGCCCGGTGATCAGGTCTTCGTTGGGGATCAGGTATTCCTTGCCGTCCCGCGTGGTGATCGAGACATAGCGCGCCCCCAGCGCGTTGATCCAGCCGAAGGTTTCCCCGATGGAGATCACGTCGCCCGGCTTGATCGACTTGTCCAGCAGGATGATGATGCCCGAAACAAGGTTGCTGACCACCTTCTGAAGGCCGAAACCAAGGCCCACACCGATGGCCCCCGACAGGACGGCAAGGCCCGTCAGGTCCACCCCCACCGCCTTGAGCCCCAGGAAGAAGGCCGCGCCGTAAAGCAGAAGCTGCATCGCCTTCACGGCCAGCACCTGCATCGAGGGGCTGATGTTCTCGTTCTGGCGGATGCGCGCCGAACTGGTCTGGGTGATCAGCCGCGCGCCGGTGAACAGCACACCGATCACCACCAGCGCGTTGATCAGAACCAGAAGCGACAGGCGGAATTTCCCGACCTCGAAGGCCATGTCGTCAAGGAAGGCCGCCGTTTCGTCGACCAGCCCCAGGAAATAAAGCGTCACATAGACCAACAGCCCCCAGCGCACGACCGACCGCAGCGCCGGGTTGCGCACCAGCCGCGTGATCAGCACCACCAGCAGCCAGGCCGTGGCAATGCTGGCGGCCAGCCCCAGAAGGAACGAGCGTGACGGAAAGACGTGAATCCAGCGCATGATCCAGGTCGCGACCCAGATCAGCGCAACGAAATAGATCAGCGTCAGCCGCCGGTTGATCACCAGCAACGCGCGCAGCCGCCATTTGACCCAGTTTTCCCGCGTGCGCATCCAGTCGCGCATCCGCTCGACCGTGAACCGGTTCAGAAGCCAGGCCAGGATGATGCACCCCAGGATGATGGCAAGCTGATACAGCCGCGACGGCAGGATCAGGTTCAGCGCCTGCGCCGTCAGCATCTGCCGCAGAATCGCGATCTGCCCGATGAGATTCTCGAATTCCGCTTCCATCACCCGCCTATCGTTGCAATTTCAGAGTTGCATGCAGGCCCCGGGCGGGCAAGTCCCCGCTCAGGCCCGGCCCGCCGTGGCCGACAGGGTCAGCGGGTCGATCCCCATCAGGGCCAGGGCCGCGCTCCACTTGGCATCGTCCTCGGCCGCGAAGACGACGGCGGGATCGGCCGGGCAGGTCAGCCAGCCATTTTCCAGGATCTCGGACATCAGCTGCCCGGGGCCCCATCCGGCATATCCCAGCGCAAGGATCGCCCGTGCCGGCCCCGCGCCCGTGGCCATGTCGTCCAGCACGTCGCGGGTGGCGGTCATGGCAAAGTCCTGCCCCAGGGGCAGGGTGCCGTCGGCGGCGCTGTATTCGGCCGAATGCAGCACGAAACCGCGCCCGGTTTCCACCGGCCCGCCGTAATGCACCGCCATGTCGGGGGTGCGGCCGTCGGTTTCGATGTCCAGCTGTTCCAGAAGCGCCGGAAAGGCGAGTTCGGGCAGCGGCTTGTTCACGATCAGCCCCATGGTGGCCTCGCCATCATGTTCGCAGATGTAGATCACGCTGCGCTCGAACCGCGAATCGTCCATGCCCGGCATGGCGATCAGCAGCTTGCCCATCAGATCCTGGGATGTTTCGGCCTGTGTCATGTGCAAGCAGTGACAAAGCCCGCGCCGATGTGCAAGCCAACACCCCGCGCCCACACGGTGCCATCGCCGGTTTGTGATTTCCAATCCCCGGCGCGATGGCTAGGGTCGCGCCATGAAATCCACCCTGCGCCTTCTTGCCCTCTGCCTGTCGCTTGCCGGACCCGTCGGCGCGCAGACGCTTGACGATCTTGCCCAGCTTCAGGTGCTGCCGGGCTGGCGCACGGCCCAGGGCACCCACATGGCAGCCCTGCGCATCACCCTGGTGCCCGGCTGGAAAACCTATTGGCGCGCCCCCGGAGATGCCGGCATCCCCGCCCAGTTCGATTGGGGCGGGTCCGACAACCTGGGCGCGGTGGCCATCCACTGGCCGGTGCCCCAGGTCTTCGGGCAGAACGGCTATACCTCGGTGGGCTATCTTGAGCAGGTGGTGATCCCGATCGAATTCACCCCCCTTCAGGCCGACCGCGCCATTGCCCTGCGCGGCACCGTCAGCATGGGCGTGTGCGAACATGTCTGCGTGCCGGTCACCGCCCGCATCGCCGCCGATCTGCCCCGGGGCGAAACCCGCAAGGACGCGCGCATCGTCGCCGCGATCAACGATCGCCCGATGACCGCGCGCGAGGCCGGCGCCTCGCCCGTGCGCTGCGACGTGGCCGCGCAAAGCGATGGATTGCGCCTGACCGCGCAGGTCGATCTGCCGCCCCTTGGCGGCGACGAATTCGTGGTGGTGGAACTGCCCGGCGCCCCGGTCTGGATCTCGCAGGCAACCACGCGGCGGGCGGGGGCCACCCTTGAGGCGTCGGTCGACATCCTGCCCGATGGCGGCGCGCCCCTGGCGCTGGACCGTTCGCGCCTGCGCTTCACCCTTCTGGGGCAGCGCGGCGCGGTCGATATCCACGGCTGCGGCTAGGCCGACCGCCCCCGGCGCAGACCAAAAACCATGGCCCCCACCAGATAGGTCAGCAGCGCCAGCGCCGCGACCCCGGCCAGGAAGACGGCCAGCGCCATGGCGGGCGCCGGGGCGGCGGGCAGGACACCCACCAGCGGCGCGGCAAAATCTCCGGTCACGATCACCGCCCCCAAGGTCAGCGCGAACCAGCCAAGCCCGGCCAGCGCAACCATGGCCACCGCAAGCCCCACGCCCCGCGCACCGCGCCGGAACCCCAAGGTGCGGCGCAGGGCCGCGAACTGCTTGCCCAGGTCCTGCTGCATCGCCAGAAGCGCCGGCACCACCAGCAGGACAAGGACAAACCCGAAGCCCAGCCCGTAGACCAGCGTGACGACCGTGGGTTTCAGGAACTGCGCCTGGGACGAGGTTTCGTAAAGCAGCGGCGCAAGGCCCAGAACCGTCGTCGCCGTGGTCAGGAAGACCGGGCGCAGGCGGTCGGCAGTGCCGTCGATGATCGCCGGGATCAGCCCGCGCTCGGCCGCGTATTCATCGACCGTCGACACCAGGACGATGGAATCGTTAATGATGATGCCGGTCATCCCGATCAACCCCACCACCGAGAACAGCGAAAGCGGGATATCCCACAGGTGGTGGCCATAGATCGTACCCACGAGGCCGAAGGGAATGATCGCCATCACCACCATGGGGCGTGTCCAGCTGGCGAATATCCAGGCAAGGGTGAGGTAGATGCCAAGCAGGCACAGCCCGAAGCCGACGGCGGCATCGCTCAGGAAATCGCTCTCCTGTTCGGCCAGGCCCGATTGCCGGGTGGTGACGCCGAAATTCTCTTCAAGGGCGGGCAAAAACTCGGTCTGCAACCGCTCGACGATCTCGGCGGCGCGGGCAGGGTCGTCTTCGGAGATGTCGCCGGTCACCGACACCAGCCGCAGGCCGTTCTCACGCCGGACGGTGGAAAAGCCGCCGCGCCTTTCGACCGTCACGATATCGGCCAGGCTGACGTAATCGCCGCCCGCCGTGCGGATCAGCGTGCGGTCAAGGAAATCGGCCGTCAGCTCGTCCTCGGGCAGTTGCACCATGATCCGGGCCGAGCGTGGCCCGTCGGGATAGCTGGCCGCCTCGATCCCGTTCAGCCGGTCGCGCAGGGTGCGCCCCAGGGCATCGATCGAGATGCCCAGCGCCTGACCCTGCGCCGTCAGGTCCAGCACCAGTTCCTCCTTGTCATAGGCCAGCGTATCCTCAAGCGCGGAAACCTCGCCGAATTGCGCCATGGTGGTCTTGAGAGATTCCGCCGCCTCTTTCAGGCGCGCGGCACTGGCGCCAAAGATCTGCACATCCAGTGAATCGCCCCCCGGCCCCGACCCCCAGCGCCGGAACGACAGGGTTTCCAGCAGGGGATGCGATGGCACGGCATCCTGCAACTCTCCCAGGAACTTGAAGCTGGAATAGGGGCGCAGGTCGGCCTCGATCAGTTCGATGGCAATGGACCCCAGAAGATCGGCGTCCTTCGTATCTTCGCCCGACAGCCCGCGCCCGGTGGTGCCGCCCACCTCGGCCATGGCGAAATCAACCGGGTTGCGGCCGAACTCGACCTCGTATTTCGCGCCCAGATCCTCGACCGCCTTCTGTATCCCGCGCATCATCTCGATGGTGTCGCTTCGGGTGGCACCCGGGGCCATGGCGAAGTTGCCGCTGATGGATTCCTGTTCCGGGCTGGCGAAGAACCGCCAGGTCACGTCGCCCCGGATGAACAGGGCGCCCTGGCTGACCAGAATCAGGATCACACCCGCCATCACCGGATAGCGCGCCCAGATCACCCCCGCCATCAGCCGCCGGAAGATCACGTCGCGCACCCACGAAAACCCCCGGTTCACCGTGCGCGACGGCCAGTCGTACCAATGGGCCCTGGCCGAATGCGCCATGGCATGGGCCATGTGGTTGGGCAGGATCAGGAAACATTCCACAAGCGAGGCGATCAGAACCACGATCACCGTGAAGGGAATGTCCGAGATCAGATCGCCGAAACGCCCCCCAACGGCCACCAGCGCCATGAAGGCGATCACCGTGGTCAGCGTGGCCGAAAAGACCGGCGGAAACATCCGCTGGGCCGCGTTGACCGCCGCATCGACCGGGGTTTCGCCCAGACGGCGCACCCGGAAATCGGCGTGTTCCCCCACCACGATGGCATCGTCCACGACGATCCCCAGGGTGATGATCAGCGCGAACAGCGAAATCATGTTCAGGGTCAGCCCGGCGGCATACATCAGCGCCACCGCCGCCGTCATGGCCACCGGAATGCCCGCCGCCACCCAGAAGGCCGTGCGCGCGTTCAGGAACAGGAACAACAGCAGCACCACAAGGCCAAGCCCCATGATCCCGTTGTCCAGCAGGATGTTCAGCCGCCCGGTGATCGCCTCGGCCCGGGTGCGGATCAGGTCGATCTTCACGCCGCGCGGCAGGCCCAGCTGCATTTCCTCGGCCACCTCTTCGACCTGGCGCTGGATGGCGATGGCATCGCCCCGGTCGGTGCGGTCGACCCGGATTGAGATGGCGCTGTTGGGCCCGACGAAATAGGCTCGGTCCCGGTCGATCCCCTCGGCGCGCACCTGCGCCACGTCCGAAATCCGCAGCTTGCTGCCATCGGGGTTCGACCGCAGGACGATATCGCCGATCTGGTCGGCGCTGCGCTTCTCAACGCCGGTGCGGACACGGGCGCTGCCGGACACGTCGCCGGCCGGCTTGGTTTCGGCCCCCTCGGCGATGGCCGCCGCGATTTCGCGCATGGTCACGTTGTTGCGGATCAGCGAGATCGACGCGACCTCGACCAGTGTTTCGGGCGCCGCCACGCCGCGCAGGGTGACACGGGTGACACCGGCCTGGAACAGGCGGGCGGTGAATTCGTCGGCGAAGCGGCCCAGCTGGTCCACCCCCACCGGGCCATGGATGACGACATCGGTCACCCGGTCGCGCCAGGCACCGCGGCGCACCTCGGGGTCTTCGGCATCCTCGGGCAGGTTGGTGACGGAATCCACCGCGCCCTGCACATCATCGGCGGCGCGGGCCATGTCCCAGCCGGGTTCGAAATCCAGCCGGATGCGCGCCCGCCCCTCCGAGGACGAGGCCGATGAACCCTCGACCCCCTCGACCGCCAGAAGCGCCGGTTCCAGAACCTGCACGATGGCACCGTCGATATCCTCGGCGCCCGCGCCATCCCAGGCGATGCTGACCGACACGCTGTCGATGATCACATCGGGAAAGAACTGCGCCCGCATCCGGGGCGCCGAGGCCACCCCGAGGGCCAGCATCACCACCAGCAGAAGGTTGGCCGCCGTGCGGTGCCGGGCGAAATAGGACAGGATGCCGCCCGCCCCCTGAAGCCGACGCAGCGCCATGGCCTAGCCCCCCATCCGGGATTCGATACGCTCGATCGTCTGGGCCGGAACGCTGGCTTCGCGCAACTGCGCCAGCACCCGTTCCTTCGCCTCGCTCGGCATCCTCTCGTTGCCCTCGACAAAGGCAATCAGGCGGGCGCGGCGTTCCTCGGTCAGTTCCACCATGGCGGGCGCAGGGGGTTCGGCCGGGGCATCCGCCGCGCCGGGGCGCAGGGCGCGCACCTTGATCCCGGCGCCCAGAAGCGGCGACCGCTCGGCCACAACGTCGCGGCCGGCAAGGCCGCGCGCGCGCACCAGCACATCGTCGCCCTGACGGCGCAGAACGTCCACCCCGGCCACCTCAAGGCGGTCCTCTTCGCCCACCAGAAGAACGGTATCGGCCGAATCCACGGCCGCCGCAGGCAGGCGCGCCACCCTTTCAAGGGGCGGTTCGTCGATATCGACGGTGGCAAAATCGCCGGGGCGAAAGCCGGTGGCGCTTTGCAGGTCGGCAAACAGAAGCCGCCCGGTCTGGCCGGTTCCCACGGCGGCACTTTCGCGGGTGATCCGCCCGTCGGTGGCCAGGGTGAACCCGTTCACCTCAAGCGAAACGGCAAGTTGGGCGTCGATCAGCCGCCCCGCGCTGTCCAACAGGCGGGCATATTGCGGCGTGGACACCCGGAACGACACCTCAAGCGCGTCCGGGTCCACCAGTTGCGCCAGTTTTTCGTTGCTGGTGACAAGCCGCCCCTTCACCACCGTCACATCGCCAAGGATACCGTCGAATTCGGCGTGAATCGCGGTGTCGTCCACCCGGCGCTGCGCCTCTTCCAGGGCGATGCGTTCACGGCTCAGCTGGGTCGTGGCCTGATCCAGCCGCGCCTGGGCCTGCGCCTGGGCCTGACGGCGCGACAGAACCGCCTGCTGCGCCGAAGCCGCGGTCAGTTCCGCCGCCTCGATCGCCGCGGCGGTGCCAACACCCCGGTCGGCCAGGTCACGCTGGCGTTGCAGGGCGCGTTCGCGCAGATCGGCCTGGGCGCGGGCCGAGGCCACGTCCTCCCCCGCCAGTTCCAGCGAACGGCGAGCGTCGCGCAACTCGGCCTCGGCATCCGCCAGATCGGTCCGGGCCACCTTCAGCGCCGTCATGGCATCGGTCGGGTCGATCCGGAACAGAAGCTGGCCCGCCGCCACCCGCCCGCCATCGCGCACCCCTTCGCCCAGTTCCACCACCGCGCCCGGCGCGCTGGCCCGCACCTCAAGCGTGCGACGGCTGCGGATCTCCCCGAAGGTCGACAGGACAGGCACCACGGTTTCGGGCGTGAAGGGAACGACATTCACCGCCAGCACCCGTTCGCGGGCCGGACGCGCGCCGCCCTTGTCGGCATTGCGCGCCTCGAAGGCGGCAAAAAGCCCCTGCCCGGCAAGCGCCAGCAGGCCCAGCGTTGTCGCCAGAAGGAACAGCCCGACCAAGGAGCGGCGGAGAAAGCGCATCTAACAAAATCCCGGTTTCAATTGCTGCATGATGTAGCGGACCGGGCCCAAGCGCCAAGCGTTAATGCCATTTTCCCTTTCAAACCTGCGTGGGTGTCATTTCCTTCGCAGGTGTTCGTCCAGACGCGGGAAGATCTCGACGAAGTTGCAGGGCCGGTGGCGATAGTCCAGTTGCGGCGCGAGGATTTCGTCCCATCCGTCCTTGCAGGCGCCGGGGCTGCCGGGCAGGGCAAAAAGATAGGTGCCCTGCGCCACCCCGCCACAGGCGCGGCTTTGCACGGCGCTGGTGCCGATCTTCTTCATGCTGACGATGGTGAAGACGGTGCCGAAAGCCTCGATCTCCTTCTCATAGACATCGCGGTGCGCCTCGACGGTCACGTCGCGCCCCGTAAGGCCGGTGCCCCCGGTCGAGATGATGACATCGACCTGATCGTCGGCGCACCAGCCGCGCAGCCGGTCGGCGATCATCGCGCGGTCGTCCTGCACGATGGCGCGGGCCGCCAGGACATGACCCGCCGCCGCGATCCGCGCCACCAGCGTGTCGCCCGAGCGGTCGTCGTCAAAGCTGCGCGTGTCCGACACCGTCAGCACGGCGATGCGCACCGGCAGAAATTGCTTGTCCTCGTCGATACCCGTCATGCCTATCCCCTTTCCAGAAATGCCAGCCGCAGGGCCAGTGCGGCAAATATCCCGGCGCTGATCCAGCCCAGGGCGCGCACCGGGCCATGGGACAACCGCGCCGCAACCCGACCCGCGCCGATGCCCACGGCACCGTTCACCACGAAGCCGCCCAGGGCCAGCACCGCGCCCAGCACCAGGAACTGCGGCAGCACCGGCGCGTCAAGGCGCACGAACTGCGGCAGGAAGGCCAGCACGAACAGGATCACCTTGGGGTTGGTCAGGTTCACCAGCAGCCCGTCGCGATAGGCCCGCGAGGGGCGCACCGGCGGAATGGCGGTGCGCGGCCTTGCCCGCAGCGTGACGATGGCCAGCCACAGCAGATAGCCCACGCCGGCCCAGCGGATCACCTCGAACAGCCAGGGCGCGGCGGCCATCACCGCCCCCAGGCCAAGCCCGGCCAGCAGCACATGCACCATGGCCCCCGTCGAAATGCCCGCACTGGCCGCCAGGGCCGGGCGCGCGCCCCCGCGCAGCCCCTGCCCGAGACAGAACAGCATGTCGGCCCCCGGCGTCAGGTTCAGCACCAGAGCGGCGGGAATGAAGGCCAGAAGGGTCAGCATGTCCATGGGCATGACCGGATCAATAGCACCGCCCGCAACCCCCTGACCAGCGCCCTAACGCAGCCGCGCCTGAAGCATCAGAAGGTCGTGCCAGGCCTCGCGCTTGGCCAGCGGGTTTCGCAACAGGTAGGCGGGATGGAACATCGGCAGCGCCGGACGGTTCAGCGCCTCGGCCCAGGCGCCGCGCAGCCGGGTGATCCCCTTGCGGCCCAGCAGGGCGTGACAGCTGATATTGCCCATCAGCACCAGGATCTCCGGGTTCGCCAGTTCGACGTGCCTTTCGACGAAGGGCAGCATCATGGCGATCTCGGCAGGCTCGGGGTCGCGGTTCTGGGGCGGGCGCCAGGGCAGTATGTTGGTGATGTAAAGGCCGTCGCGCCCCTCGGCGGTGCGCTGCATCCCGATGGCATCGAACATCCGGTCCAGAAGCTGACCGGCCCGCCCGACGAAAGGCTTGCCGGCAATGTCCTCATCCCGGCCCGGCGCCTCGCCGATCACCATGACACGAGCACCGGGCGCGCCGTCGGCAAAGACCGTGTTGCGCGCGCCCCGCTTCAACTCGCATCCGTCGAAATCGGCAAGGGCGGCCCGCAGGGCGGCAAGGTCTGGCGCCCGGCCCGCCGCGTCGCGGGCAATCGCTACCGGGTCGGGGCCCTGCACCGGCGCGGCATGGCCTGCCGTAGGCGGCGCGGCCAGGGGGGCCGGCGGGGCCACGGCGGCGACCTTGGGCGCCTCGGCGGGGGTTTCGTAACGGTCGACCGGCACATCGCCGATGGCTTCGGTCACGCCAAGTTCGACCTGCCACGCCAGGGCGGCGTGCAGCGCGTCGAAGTCCATATCGTCCACGGTCAGAATCCCCATGCCGCCGATCATACGCCCCCGCGCGACACTTTCCCATGGCCCATGGCGCGAAATCCGATCAGACGATCCGCTGCGCCAGATCGCGGGGATCGTCGGTTTCGACCGCCCAGAATTCCCGCGCCGGGGCGGGCAGCCCCGCCAGCACCCTTTCGAAATCCATCGGGTTGGTGGCCCGGCGCAGGGCGCGGGCCGTCGCCTCGATCGCGTTGTCGGGCGTCAGGTTGTGGTGGCGGCGCACCGCCTTCACCTCGGCGATCAGGCTGGCCCGGTCGGCGAAGGGAACAGGCGGGCGGGTGACATCCCACCCCTTCACGAAGATCGCCCGCGGCACCGACGGCAGAACCCCGGCAAAGGCCAGCCCCTGCGCCGCGCTCAGCCGTCGGCGGAACACCTGGAACACGCCATCCACCGCCGTATAGGCGGAATTGTCCGACTCGAGCGACATGAACTCTTTCACATCGCCCAGAAACGCCCGCCATTCGCGCGTGGCATGTCGATATGTCCAGGGCATCGGCATCGTTTGCCCCCATCTTGGCAATTCCCGCCCAAGTATCGCAAGGGCCGCCCTGCCCTGTCCAGCCCCCGGAGCGCCCGATACTCCCCCCTCGCGCTTGACCCGCAGGCGGGGTTTCAGGTAACTGCATCCCGGAACAG
The DNA here is from genome assembly GCF_020529025.1 of Oceaniglobus trochenteri. Lineage (GTDB taxonomy): Bacteria > Pseudomonadota > Alphaproteobacteria > Rhodobacterales > Rhodobacteraceae > Oceaniglobus > Oceaniglobus trochenteri. Next base: position 24,324 of record NZ_JACNMM010000017.1, on the reverse strand, counting down.
GGGGCAGCAAAGCATGACCTTTCGACACCGACACCTGCTGGGCATCGAACCCCTGCATCCGGTTGAAATCACCACAATTCTGGATTTGGCCGACCGCTATGTCGACCTGAACCGGGGCGCGCGCAAGCATGGCGATGCGCTGGCCGGGCTGACCCAGGTGAACATGTTCTTCGAAAACTCCACCCGCACCCAGGCCAGCTTCGAACTGGCGGGCAAGCGGTTGGGCGCGGACGTGATGAACATGTCGATGCAGGCAAGCAGCATCAAGAAGGGCGAAACGCTGATCGACACGGCGATGACCCTGAACGCCATGCACCCCGATCTTCTGGTGGTGCGCCACCCCCATTCGGGCGCGGTGAACCTGCTGGCCGAGAAAGTGAACTGCGCCGTGCTGAACGCCGGTGACGGGCGCCACGAACACCCCACGCAGGCGCTTCTGGATGCTCTGACGATCCGGCGCGCCAAGGGGCGGCTGCACCGGCTGTCCATCGCCATCTGCGGCGACATCGCCCATTCGCGCGTCGCCCGCAGCAATATCCTGCTGCTGGGCAAGATGGAGAACCGCATACGCCTGGTCGGCCCACCCACCCTGATGCCCGCCGGCGTGGCCGATTGGGGGGTCGAGGTGTTCGACGACATGCGCGCCGGGCTGGAAGGTGTCGACGTGGTAATGATGCTGCGCCTCCAGAAAGAGCGGATGGACGGCGGCTTCATCCCGTCGGAACGCGAATATTACCACCGCTACGGGCTGGACGCCGAGAAACTGTCCTGCGCCAGGCCCGACGCCATCGTCATGCACCCCGGCCCGATGAACCGCGGGGTCGAGATTGACGGCACCCTGGCCGACGACATCAACCGTTCGGTCATCCAGGAACAGGTGGAAATGGGCGTCGCCGTGCGCATGGCCGCGATGGACCTGCTGGCCCGCAACCGCGCGGCCCCCCCCGCCCGCGAGGTCATGGCATGAACGCCCCGCTGACCATCGCCCCCGACGAACATGGCGTGGTGCGCGTGTTTCAGCTTTCGCCGCGTCTGGTGGCGATGATCGACCACGCCGAAACCCTGGCCCCCCTGGCCGAGGCGCTTGGCACCCCCGCCCTGAACCCCGATCACGTCCAGCTGACCGCCCTGCGCGATCTCGACAGCCTGGGCCTGGCCGGGCTGCTGGAACAGGGCCACGGCATTGCCCCCGCCACCCTGGCAGCCGACCGTGACCGCCTGTCGGCGCTGACCGGCTCGGTGGCGGTGCTGCGCAGCCGGGCCTTCGACAGGGCCGGTGGCACCCTGCATCCCAACGACGAATGCACCCTTGTCGCCAGCTATGGCGAAGAGACCGCCCCGCCGCCCCGGTTCGAACAATTGCCCCAGGGCGGCGCCAAGGGCACCCTGCCCGGCGGCCGCACCCCCGAAGACGCCCATCGCGCCTCGCGCCGCACGCTGCTGATCGGGCTGGCCGCCGTCACCGCGCTGGCCGTTGTCCTCCTGCTGGTCATGGGGGGCAAGGGATGAGCAGCCCGCCGCCGGGATGGGACGACATCCTGGACGATGACGAACAGATCCTCTGGCAGGGCGCGCCCGATGGGGGGCTGCACCTGACCGGCGGCCTTGCCCTGTCGGGCTTCGGGCTGTTCTTCGCCGGCTTCGCTGCCTTCTGGATGGCCGGCGCGGCGTCCATCGGCAACTCCGTCGGCATCATCGGCATGATCTTTCCGCTCTTCGGGCTGCCCTTCCTGCTGATCGGGCTCTACCTCGTTTTCGGGCGGTTTCTCTGGGATGCCTATGTGCGGCGTGGCACATTCTATACGCTGACCGACAAGCGCGCCTATGTCGCCACCGCCACCGCGGGCCAGCGCCGCCTGCAATCCTACGAAATCTCGCGCGATACGCCCATCGAGCTGATCCAGGGTCCGCCCGACAGCATCTATTTCGACACGGCCCCCGCCCGGACCGACCGGACCACGCCCCGCAACAGGATCGGGTTCCGATACATCCAGGACGGGCGCCGGGTGCTGAGCCTTCTGCGCGACATCCAGAAAGACGCCGCATGACACTGCATTTCACCAACGCCCGCCTGATCGACCCGGAAACCGGCACCGACACCCCCGGCGATCTGTTCGTCCGCGACGGGGTGATCGTCGACGGCCCCGGCGAAGGCCCGGTCGAAACCGTCGATTGCGCGGGCCACTGCCTGGCCCCCGGCATCGTCGATATCGGCGTGAAGATCAGCGAACCGGGCGAACGCCACAAGGAGAGCTTCCGCTCGGCCGGGCGGGCGGCGGCGGCGGGCGGGATCACCACCATGGTCACCCGCCCCGACACCGAACCGGCCATCGACACGCCCGAGGTTCTGGAATTCGTCATGCGCCGCGCCAATGCCGACAGCGCCGTGCGCGTGCTGCCCATGGCCGCGCTGACCAAGGGGCGCATGGGGCGCGAAATGACCGAGATCGGGTTTCTGACCGACGCCGGCGCCGTCGCCTTCACCGATTGCGACCGGGTGGTGGAGGACACCAAGGTATTCTCGCGCTGCCTGACCTATGCCCGTTCGCTGGGCGCACTGGTCATCGCCCATCCGCAGGATCCGGGCCTGTCGAGGGGCGCCGCCGTCACCTCGGGCAAGTTCGCCTCGCTGCGCGGGTTGCCGGCGGTATCACCCATGGCCGAACGCATGGCGCTGGACCGCGACATGGCGCTGATCGAGATGACCGGCGCGCGCTACCACGCCGACCAGATCACCAGCGCCCGCGCCCTGCCCGCGTTGGAACGGGCGAAACGCAACGGGCTGGACGTGACGGCGGGGGTGGGCATCCACCACCTGACGCTGAACGAATTCGACGTGGGCGACTACCGCACCTTCTTCAAGATAAAGCCCCCCCTGCGCAGCGAGGATGACCGCATCGCCATGATCGAGGCCCTGGCCGACGGGCGGATCGACATCCTCTGTTCCATGCACACGCCCCAGGACGAGGAATCCAAACGCCTGCCTTTCGAGGAAGCGGCCAGCGGCGCCGTGGGGCTGCAAACGCTGCTGCCCGCCGCCATGCGGCTGGTCCACGCCGGGCATATCGACCTGCCGACACTCTGGCGGGCGCTGTCGCTGAACCCGGCGCGCCGTCTTGGCCTGCCCCAGGGCCGGCTGAGCGCGGGCGCCCCGGGCGATCTGGTGCTGTTCGACCCCGACGCGCCCTTCGTGCTTGACCGGTTCACCCTGCTCAGCAAATCCAAGAACACCCCCTTCGACGGCCAGCGGATGGAGGGCCGGGTGATCGGCACCTGGGTGGGCGGCACACAGGTTCATGGAGACTGACATGGCCCATCTTTGGTCGGCAAATATCCCCGCCGGAGGCACTGAATTCTCTTCCGGAGCGACATTTGCCTTCAATGCCTCCGGCGGGGATATTTCAGGACCAAAGATGACGGCGAAAGGCAACGGGTGACAGGCATGACAGTGGGTGTTTGGTTTCTTGCGGCCGTTCTGGGCTATCTGCTGGGGGCGGTGCCCTTCGGCATGGTCATGGCGCGGCTGTTCGGGCTGGGCGATCTGCGCCAGATCGGATCGGGCAACATCGGGGCCACCAACGTGCTGCGCACCGGGCACAGGCCGGCGGCCTTCCTGACGCTGGTGCTGGATTCGGGCAAGGGCGCGATCGCGGTTCTGCTGGCGCGCTGGCTGGCCGGGGAAGAGGCGGCGCTGTTTGCCGGTTTCGCCGCCTTTCTGGGCCATTGCTATCCGGTCTACCTGGGGTTCCGGGGCGGCAAGGGCGTGGCGACCTTCCTTGGCACGGTGCTGGCGCTGGCCTGGCCTGTCGGGCTGGCCGCCTGCGCCACCTGGGCCGTCTGCGCAGCGCTGTTCCGGTTCAGTTCGCTGGCCGCACTGGCGGCGGCGGCGCTGGCGCCCCTTGTGGCGCTGGCCATGGGCAAGGGCGCACTGGCGCTGATGCTGGTGGCCATGGCGGCGCTGATCTTCCTGCGCCACTCGGCCAATATCGCCCGGCTGCGCGCCGGAACGGAGCCGCGGATCGGAAAGAAATCATGAGATATGCCATCGCGCTTTGCTGTCTTCTGCCCACCATGGCCCCCGCGCAGGAGGAGGCGGGCAACCCGCGCATCGACGCCATTCTGGACGCCGCCGCCGAGGAATGCCGCATCGACGTGACCGAAGGCGACCCCGAGGCGCCGACGCCCGAGCTTCTGGTGGAGCCGGGCGCCATCACCTGGGTCGACCTGGACGGTGAGGGCGAGAAGAACGACGCCGTGGTGGATTTCAACTATGTGCTCTGTTCGCTGAACTATTCGCTCTGGCACGGCACCGGTGGCAGCATCCTGCACCTTGTCGTCAACGGTGCGCGCTCCGAAAGCTGGACAGGCGGGCTGTGGCGCCTGACCGAATTCAACGGCCTGCCCCTGATGCTGATCGGGCGGCACGGTGGCAATTGCGGCGGTTACGGCGCACAGCCCTGCGTGCAGGCGATTTCGGTCTTCGAGGGCGGGTTCTCGACAGTGGTCCTGCCCGAACCCGGCCAGTGAGGCGACCGGCGACCAAGCCCTTCGCGCTTGCCGTCCTGCTGGTTCCGGCGCTGCACCTGGGCATATTCTACGGACTGTTCTACGCGGGGGCGACCATCCTGATGCTGCCCGCGCTGGCCGGTTTATTCGGGCTGCCCTGCCATATCCTGTTGGGGATACCCGCCATGTATGTCGCGGCCCGCTTCTGGGGCACGCGCATCTTGGTCTTTGCCCTTGCAGGGCTGGTGGCGGGGGTGGCCTCGCCGCTGGTGATCTGGGCGCAGATTTCGCTGATCCTGGGCGAGGCCCTGTCGCCGGGGATCGCGATCAACCTTGGCTGGAGCTTCGGTTGCCTGTTCGGCGCGGGCTGGGGCGCGGCGGTCGGGGTGCTGTATCACGCCCTGAACCGCGCCTTGCCGCGCCGGGGCGATCAGTAGCTGTAATCCTCGTAGATGCGCGACAGATCCCCGTTCCACTTGCCGTGGTAGTCGGCCAGAAGATCGTCGGCCGGGGTGCGGCCCGTTTCCAGGGTTTCCTTGATCGCGTTCAGGAAGTGGGTTTCATCGGGGATAAGCCCGCCCGCGCCGGGACGCGCCCGCGCCTTCAGGCCGGCGTCGGCAATCGCCACCACCTCGCGCGCCAGGTCGTGCATGGAAATGCCGCCCACCTGCGCCTGCAATCCATCCTCAGACGCGGCCACGCGCAGCGCCTCGCGGGTGTCGGCATCCCATCCCTTGGCCAGGTCCCATGCGGCATCCAGCGCGCCCTGATCATAGGTCAGCCCGACCCAGAAGGCCGGCAGCGCGCAAAGGCGGCGCCAGGGGCCACCATCGGCGCCGCGCATCTCGATGTATTTCTTTACCCGCGCCTCGGGGAAGAGGGTGGTCAGGTGGTCGGCCCAATCGCTGAGCGTGGGGCGTTCGCCGGGCAAAGCGGGAAGTTCGCCGCGCAGGAAATCGCGGAACGACATGCCCAGCGCGTCGATGTATTTGCCATCGCGGTAGACGAAGTACATCGGCACATCCAGCGCGTATTCGACCCAGCGTTCAAAGCCGAAACCCTCTTGGAACACGAAGGGCACCATGCCGGTGCGCGCATCGTCAAGGCCCCGCCAGACCCGGCTGCGCCAGGATTTGTGGCCGTTCACCTTGCCCTCGAAGAAGGGCGAGTTGGCGAACAGCGCCGTGGCGACGGGTTGCAGGGCGATGGCCACGCGCATCTTCTGCACCATGTCCGCCTCGGAGCCGAAATCGAGGTTGACCTGGACCGTGCAGGTGCGGCGCATCATCTGCTTGCCGTGGGTGCCGACGCGATCCATGTAATCGTTCATCAGCCGATAGCGCCCCTTGGGCATCAGCGGCATCTGGTCGTGGGTCCATTCAGGCGCGGCGCCAAGGCCGATGAAGCGCACGCCGATCTCATCGGCCACGGATTTCACCTCGGCCAGGTGCACGTTCACCTCGTCACAGGTCTGATGGATGGTTTCCAGCGGGGCGCCCGACAGTTCCAGCGCGCCGCCCGGTTCAAGGCTGACGTTGGCACCGTCCTTTTCCAGCCCCAGAAGGTTGCCTCCCTCCAGCACGGGCGACCAGCCGAACCTGTCGCGCAGCCCGGCCAGAACGGCATGGATCGAGCGTTCCCCTTCGTAGGGGAGCGGTTTGAGCGTGTCGGCGCAATAGCCGAACTTCTCGTGTTCGGTGCCGATGCGCCAGTCTTCGCGCGGTTTGCAGCCCGAGGCCATGTATTCGGCCATCTGTTCGTGCCGCTCGATCGGGCCGCCGCCGGATTGGGGAATGGACATGGGGCAGGATCTCCGATGATGAACGTGGCGTTGGGGGCCGAGGGTTGAAAGGAAACGGGGTGCTTGTCAATGCAGGCGGGCGCGGTCGCGCTGCCAGATGACGAACAGGTGTTGCGCGTTTTCGCGCACGTCTTGGGGGTTCGCGTTTCCGCGCATGTCTTGGGGATCCGCGTTCCGGGCCTTGGGCGCATTGGCGCGCGGTACCAGTGCATGGACGTTGCTGCCCCCCGCCGATGGTGCGACGTGGCGCGCCGCGCGGATCGCCGCGTCGTAATCCAGCCCCGGCAGCGGGGCCAGGGCATCGAACAGCTTGTCGGCCCCGGCGGCATCGGCGGGCACCCGCAGGGGGGCGGCGCCGTCGGTGTGAAACACCCATGTGCGGCCCTGTCGGGTGTCGAATTCCACGCGCACGATGGCGTCGATGCTGATTGCGCCGCCGCCGTCGGGGCCGAACCAGGTGATCTGGCGTTCGTCCACGTCCACCATGCCCGGACCGTTGCCCGCACCGGGAAACCTGGCGCGCCGCACCGCCGGCAGCGCGATGGCGACCCCGGCCAGCAGGATCGCCCCGCCGACCCAGCGCATCAGCCCACCGCCCCACAAGGCCCAGTAGAGCCCGAAAAGCACCAGCGCCGCGCCCAGCAGCGCCTCGCGCCAGGGGGCAAGGGCCGCGCGCAGTTCGGGGCGGATGAAGCCGCTCATCCCCAATCGCCCAGGGCGGCCTGCCACAGGGTCAGCGCCGCGATGGCCGCCGTATCGGCCCGCAGGATGCGCGGGCCAAGCGAGACGGGGTGTGCCATTTCCATCGCGGTCAACCGCGCGCGCTCGGCCGGGGAAAAGCCGCCTTCGGGGCCGATCAGGATGGCCCAGGGCCCGCGCGGCGCATCGGCCAGGGATGTCGCCGCGCCCAGCCGCGATTCGTCGCAGAACATCAGGTGCCGGTCGGCAGGCCAGTCGGACAGAACCCTGTCGAGCCGGGCCAGGTCATCGACCGGGGGCACGAAGGTGCCGCCACACTGCTCGGCCGCCTCGGTCGCATGGGCCTGAAGCCGGTCCTGGCGGATGCGTTCGGCGTTGGTGTATTCGGTCTGCACCGGCATCACCCGGGCGGCGCCCAGTTCCACCGCCTTTTCGACGATGAAATCGGTGCGCGCCTTCTTGATCGGGGCGAACAGCAGCCAGACATCGGGCGGCATCACCAGGGGCGCGGTCTGCTCCACGGCGGCGATCACCCCCTTGCGCCGGTCGGCGCGCAGAACCTCGGCCCGCCAGGCGCCATCCTGGCCGTTGAAGACGGTCAGCCTGTCGCCCAGGGAAAGCCGCATCACCCCGAACAGGTAATGGGACTGGGCCTGCGTCAGCGCGCAGGATTGCCCCGGGGACAGGGGATGGTCTAGGTAAAGTCGAACGTTCGATGCCATGGGGCCAACATATGTCCGACACTTCCCAGATACCAGACGGTCAGGTGGCCGATGCCCCTGCCGGCAACTGGGTCGACCGGCTGGCCCCGGCGGCCACCCGGCCCTATCTGCGGCTGTCGCGGGCGGACCGGCCCATCGGCACATGGCTTTTGCTGCTGCCCTGCTGGTGGGGCCTGTTCCTGGCGATGGCGGTCAGCGGGCGCATGGGCTGGTACGACCTGTGGATCTTCGCGGGCTGTGCCATCGGCGCCTGGCTGATGCGTGGCGCGGGCTGCACCTGGAACGACATCACCGACCGCCACATCGACGGCGCGGTGGCGCGCACCCGGTCGCGGCCCATCCCCTCGGGGCAGGTGAGCTCGGGGCAGGCGCTGGCCTGGCTGGTGGCGCAGGCCCTGCTGGCCTTCCTGATCCTGCTGACCTTCAATGCCACCGCCATCGCCCTTGGCATCGGATCGCTGGCGCTGGTGGCGATCTATCCCTTCGCCAAGCGGTTCACCTGGTGGCCGCAGATCTTCCTGGGGCTGGCCTTCAACTGGGGCGCGCTTCTGGTCTATGCGGCCCATGCGGGCCATGTCGCCACCCCCGCTGTCCTTCTGTACCTGTCGGGCGTGGGATGGACGCTGTTCTATGACACCATCTATGCCCACCAGGACAAGGAGGACGACGCCCTGATCGGCGTGAAATCCACCGCCCGCCTGTTTGGCGACAACACCCATGCCTGGCTGCGCCGGTTCCTGGTGGGCACGGTCACACTGATGGCGCTGGCGGTGATCGCGGGGCTTGTGGGGCAGGCGAACGTGCTGTCGCTTGTGATTGCCCTTGGCGCGCCCTGGGCCATGGGCTGGCACATGGCCTGGCAACTGGGGCGGCTTGACATCGACGACAACGCGACCTGCCTGGCGCTGTTCCGCAGCAACCGCAACGCCGGCCTTCTGGCTGCGCTGTTTCTCGCCATCGCCGCGCTGCTTTGATTGCCCCCGACCGCCCGGCGCACTAGACAAAGGATCGGTACCGATCTGATCCAAGAGGCCCGGATGCGCTCAGCCCCGTTCATTCCCGCGTTCTTTGCCTTCGGGCTGGCCGCGATCATCGCCGTGTTCTCGGCCAGTTTCGCGGTTTCCAAGATCGAAAAGACATCGGTTGCGGATGTGACGACGGCAATGCGCGACCAGGGGCACGACTGGGTGTCGGTTTCGGCCGACGGCCTGCAACTGGAACTGGCAGGCACCGCCCCCGACGAGGCGACGCGCTTTCGCGCCATCACCGTGGCCAATGGCATCGTCGATGCCGCCCGGGTGATCGACCAGATGGAAGTGGCCGCCGCCGCCGTGATCGAAGCGCCCCGCTTCTCGGTCGAGATCCTGCGCAACGCCGGTGGCATTTCCCTGATCGGCCTGATCCCCGCCGCCACCGACCGCACGGCGCTTTTGGAAAAGGTCCGCAAGATCAAGGACGCCGGCGAGGTGAGCGACCTTCTCGAGATCGCCGATTACACGCCGCCCGAAGGCTGGAACACGGCGCTGGATTTCGGGCTGATGGCCCTGGCCAAGCTGCCGCGCTCGAAAATTTCCATCGCGGCGGACGAGGTTCTGGTGGATGCCATTTCCGACAGCCGCGATGCCAAGCGGCGCCTGGAAAGCGATCTGTCGCGCGCCGCGCCCGAGGGGCTGCGCCTGGCCATGACCATTGCCGCACCGCGCCCGGTGATCACCCCCTTCACCCTGCGCTTTCTGATCGACGGCGACGGAGCGCGCTTCGACGCCTGTTCGGCCGCCACGGAAAAGGGGCGCGACCGTATCCTGGCCGCCGCCCGCACCGCCGGGCTTGAGGGGCAGGCAAGCTGCACCATCGGCCTGGGCGTGCCCAGCCCCGAGTGGCCCCAGGCGGCGGTGGCGGCGATCGACGCACTGGCCGACCTGGGGGGCGGTTCCGTCACGCTGTCGGATGCCGACATCACGCTGGTGGGGCAGGCCGACACCAAGCAGGCCGATTTCGACCGCAGGGTGGGCGAGTTGGAAGGCGCGCTGCCGCTGGGCTTTTCGCTGTTTGCGGTGCTGCCCGAACCGGTGGTGATCGACGGCACCGGCGATGGCGCCGGCGCACCCGAATTCGTCGCCACCCGCAACGAAGAGGGTGCCGTGCAGTTGCGCGGGCGCATCGGGGCCGAGCGGGCGCGCAAGGCCATGGGCAGTTTCGCCCGCGCCCGGTTCGGGATGGAAGCGGTGACCGACGCCACCCGCAGCGACGACAGCCTGCCCGAGGGCTGGCTCCCCCGCGTGCTGGCCGCGCTGGATTCGCTGGCCCTGCTGCACGAGGGCACCGTGGTGGTTCAGCCCGACGTGGTGGACGTGACCGGGCGCACCGGCAACCCCGACGCCCGCGCCGAGGTGTCGCGCATCCTGTCCGACCAGTTGGGCAGCGCCGAGAACTTCACCCTCAAGATCACCTATGACAAGAAGCTGGACCCGGTGCTGGGCCTGCCCACCCCCGAGGAATGCGTCGAGCAGATCAACCAGGTTCTGGCGGTGCGCAAGATCACCTTCGCCCCCGGCTCGGCCGAGATCGACGCCGACGCCCGCGATACCGTCGAACGCATCGCGGAACTGCTGCGCACCTGCGACGACGTGCAGATGGAGATCGGCGGCTATACCGACAGCCAAGGCCGCGAGATCATGAACCAGCAACTGTCCCAGTCGCGGGCCGAGGCGGTGCTGACCGCCCTTGCCGCCCGCCGTGTCGCCACCGCGAACCTTGTCGCCATCGGTTATGGCGAGGAACGCCCCATCGCCACCAACGAGACGGAAGAAGGGCGCGAGGCCAATCGCAGGATTGAATTCAGGTTGATTGTGCCCGAAGAAGACGCCGAGGCCGACAGGAACCTGGACGAAGATCCGCCCGAGGCCGAAGAAGGCGAAATCATCACAGGCGGCGCAGGAACGGAAAATGAACAGAACTGAATTCATCGTTGTCACTGCGATCATCCTGTTCGTGGCGTTTTCCCTTGGCTGGTTCGCCTGCTGGCTGGTCCATCGCCTGACCCGCGTCAGCCAGAGCGATATCGGCGAACTCGATAACATGGCCCAGGCCATGCAGGAGGCCGAAGAGGCCCGGGACGAGGCCGTGGCCTATGCCAAGTCACGCGAAACGGAACTGAAGAACCAGCTTGCCCAGACCGAGGCCGAACTGCGCGCCGCCATGGACGGGCTGCGCGATGCCCGCCACGAAGCCGAGGAACTGCGCGGCTATATCGAGCGGGTCAACCAGGGCAACTGATCCTACCGGCCGTTCCCGGCCTCTGCCCGCTTGTCGATCACCGGTTGCGCCAGGGCGTCGGGAAGGCCCGCCGCCTTCAGGATCGCGGCAACCGGTTCGTCCTGGTTGCAGGCATCGGCCAGAGCCTCGGCCAGTGGATCATCCAGCGCCCGGCCCGCCGCCGTTTCCGACAATACGAACGATACCCAGGCCGCAATCGCGGTTTCGATAGCATCCGCCGCCTGCCCCGCATCCCGACGCGCCTGCCAGGGTGCCACCAGCCGTTGAGGCAGCTTCTGGCTGCCGTCCATGGCGATCTGGCGCAGCTTGTGATGCAGCGAGGGATTGGTGAACCGCGCAATCAGGGCATCGGCATAGGCGGGCGTTTCCGCGCGGATTTCGTCGGGCAGGGTTTCGGTTGCTTCCGCCATGACGCTGCGCGCGCCCTTCAACAGGTCCGGGTCGGCAATCGCCTCGTGAACATGGGTGTGGCCCGCCAGCGTTCCGGCATAGGCCAGCCAGGAATGCGCACCATTCAGCAGCCGCAGCTTGCGCAGCTCATAGGGGGCCACGTCATCGACCAGGCGCGCGCCCACCTCCTCCCACGACGGGCGTGGGCCGGCGAAGTCATCCTGGATCACCCAATCGCTGAAGGCTTCGGTGGCGACCGGGCTGGCATCGTTGCGCCCGGTGGCCTGTTTCACCTCGTCGATCAGGGCATCGGTGGTGGCAGGCGTGATCCTGTCGACCATGGTATCGGGAAAGCTGACATGGCTGGCCAGCCAGGGCGCAAGATCGGGCGCGGCGATGTCGCAGAAGCCTGTCAGCGCCTTCTTCAGCTTTTCACCATTGCCCGAAAGGTTGTCGCAGGACACCAGGGTGACGGGCCCTGCCCCCGCCGCCTGACGCGCGGCCAGTCCCCGGGCCAGAAAACCGAAAACGGTGCCCGTTGCGCCATCAAGATCGGCACGGATCGCCGGATCGTCGGCATTCAGCGCCCCGCTGGCCGGGTCCAGGTGATAGCCCTTCTCGGTGATGGTGAAGGTGATCACATGGGTCCGGGGCGAAGCGATCCTTTCGATGATCCGCCCTGCGTCCTCGGCGCCCACAAGCACCTCATCAATCACGTCGATCCAGGCATGGGACACGCCCTTTGCGTCCTTGATGACAAGGGTATAGCCGAAATCCTGCGGGGCGAGCCTGTCGCGCACCCCGGCCGAGCGAAGCGAAACGCCCGTGATCTTCCAGCCGCCGGCCCTGTGGGTGTACCAGGCCTGGTGGGCGCGATGAAAATTGCCGATGCCGAAATGCAGGATGCGGTTCATTCTCAAATCTCCAGCCGATAGGCGCTGCGGGCCAGGCCGGTCGACAGCAGACCGGCGATGCGGGTGGCATCGTCGATGCCGAACAGCCCGCGCTTGACCTGTTTGCCCAGGTGCGTCGCAACCCCCTGGCGCCAGACATCGTGGCGCGCCGGGATCGAACAGAAGGCGCGGGTATCGTCGTTGAAGCCGGCCAGGTTGTGATACCCGGCGGTTTCCACCACCCGGTCGAAATACCGCGCGATGCCCCGTGCGCTGTCATGAAACCACCAGGGCGGCCCGATGCGCAGGCAGGGCCAGTGCCCGGCCATGGGGGCCAGTTCGCGCGAATAGGTGGATTCGTCCAGGGTGAAGAGGATCATGTTGAATCCTTCGACATGGCCCACCTGATCCAGCAAGGGGCCAAGGCCGCGCACCCAATCGGTGGCCACCGGAATGTCGGCGCCCATGTCGCGCCCGTACTTGCGCAGCAGGGCGGCGTTGGTGTTGCGCCGCGATCCGGCGTGGATCTGCATCACCAGCCCGTCGTCACAGCTCATCCGCGCGGATTCGACCAGCATGTGGGCGTTGAAATCGGCGGCCTCCTCGGCGGTGCAGGTGCCCTTGCGCGCCTTGGCGTAAAGATCGCCCATCCGTTCGGGAATCCAGGCCGTGCGCAGCACCTCCTGGGCGTGATCGGTGGCGGTGGCGCCCAGTGCCTTGAAATGGGCGCGACGCTGGCGCAGCGCATCCAGGAAACCGGGGAAACCCTCGATGTCGTGCATCTTCTCAAGCTCGGCCATGGCCGGGGCAAAGCGGGCATCGGCGGGATCGAACAGGGCATCGGGGCGGAAAGTGGGGATCACCCGCCCCTCCCACCCCGAGTCGCGGATCGTCTGGTGGTGGACCAGCGGATCGGTGGCGGCATCGGTGGTGGCCAGGGTTTCGATGTTGAACGACCGGAACAGCGCGCGGGGGCGAAACCCGGGCGTTTTCAGGGCGGCGTCGATGTGATCGTAGATTTCATCGGCGGTATCCGGCCCGAAGGCCAGGTCACAGCCGAAAGTCTCGCGGAACATGTAGGTCAGCCAGCTGTGCGAGGGCGTGCCGAGGAACCTGTCCCAATGTGCGGCGAAAAGGTTCCAGATCGCGCGGTTGTCGCGCTGGTCGGGCGGTGTGCCGATCCCGATATCGGCCAGCGACACCCCCTGCGACAGCAGCATCCGGAACAGATAGTGATCGGGGGTCAGGATCAGGGTCGTCGGGTCGGGAAAGGCCGCGTCATCGGCAAACCACGACGGTTCGCAATGACCATGGGGCGAAACGATCGGGTCGTGGCGGATCGTCTCGTATATCCTGCGTGCGGTCTTGTTCATTCGGCGCCTCCTGGTTCTGGCGCCACCCTAGCCAATGGTCCGGCGGGGGAACAGGGGGAACTGCGCGCCCTTGCACATGCCCCCTGCGCCATGGCACCTTGCCATCTGCCTCGGGTTCGGGGCACAGATGCGTGAACTTTCCCGAGGATTTCCCATGGCCGACATCGTCAGCGTGCGCGACGTGCAGAAAACCTATGACAGCGGGTTCCAGGCGCTGAAAACCGTTTCCCTGGACATCCGCGAAGGCGAGGTTCTGGCCCTTCTCGGCCCCAACGGCGCGGGCAAGACCACGCTGATCTCGCTGATCTGCGGCATTGCCCGCCTGACCGGCGGCACGATCACGGTGGGCGGGCATGACGTGGTGACCGATTACCGCGCCACGCGCCGGCTGATCGGGCTGGTGCCGCAGGAACTTCACCTTGATCCCTTCGAGAAGGTCATCAACGCCATGCGCTTCACCCGCGGGCTGTTCGGCTTTCCGCAGGATGACGCCCTGATCGAAAAGGTGCTGCGCCGCCTTGCGCTTTGGGAAAAGCGCGACAGCCGCATCATCGAACTGTCAGGCGGCATGAAGCGCCGGGTTCTGATCGCCAAGGCGCTGGCCCATTCACCGCGCATCCTGTTCCTGGACGAACCCAGCGCCGGCGTCGACGTCGAGTTGCGCAAGGACATGTGGCGCATCGTGGACGAGTTGAAGAAGGATGGCGTGACCATCATCCTGACGACCCACTACATCGAAGAGGCCGAGGCCATCGCCGACCGCATCGCCGTGATCGACAAGGGCGAGATCAAGCTGATCCAGGAAAAGGCCGAACTGATGCGCCAGATGGGCCGCAAGCAGATGATCATCGAATTGCAGCAACCCGTCGATGCCGTGCCCGACACGCTGGCGCCCTACGGGTTGGAACTGGGCGAGGGCGGCACGCTGGTCTATTCCTATGACACCCGGGGCGAACGGACCGGGATCACCAAGCTGCTGTCCGATATTTCCGCCGCAGGGCTGACCCTGCGCGACGTGCAGACCCACCAAAGCAGCCTTGAAGACATTTTCGTCGATCTGGTGCAGGGAGATGCCCAATGAACCTCCACGCCATCCGCGCAATCTATACCTTCGAGATGAACCGCGCCCTGCGCACCCTGCTGCAAAGCGTCGTCTCGCCCATCCTGTCCACCTCGCTTTACTTCGTGGTCTTCGGCGCGGCCATCGGCAGCCGGATCGAAACCGTCGAAGGGGTCAGCTATGGCGCTTTCATCGTGCCGGGGCTGATCATGCTGTCGGTGCTGGTGCAGTCGGTCAGCGCCGCCAGCTTCGGGATCTTCGCCCCCAAGTACAGCGGCGCGATCTACGAGTTGCTGTCGGCCCCCGCGTCCTTCATCGAGGTGACGGCGGGTTATGTCCTGGCGGCAGCCACACGGTCGCTTGTGATCGGGCTCATCATCCTGGGCACGTCGTTCCTTTTCATCGACATCACCATCCTGCATCCCTTCTGGATGATCGGCTTCCTGATGCTGACCTGCCTGTCGTTCGCGCTGTTCGGGTTCATCATCGGCATCTGGGCGCGCAATTTCGAACAGTTGCAACTGGTGCCGATGCTGATCGTCACGCCGCTGGTGTTTCTTGGCGGCTCCTTCTACTCGATCACCATGCTGCCGCCGGTCTGGCAGACGATCACCCTGTTCAACCCGGTGGTCTACCTGGTGTCGGGGTTCCGCTGGGCTTTCTTTGGCGCCGCCGACGTTTCGGTGGGCTGGAGCGTGCTTGCCATTGCCGGGTTTACCCTGGTTTGCCTGGCCGTGATCGCCTGGATCTTCCGCACCGGGTATCGCCTGCGGAAATGACCGTCACCGCATGAATTTGCGGCGGCTTTCCTCAGCAATCGACTGACGCAGCATCAAATCGGAAAGTTTGGCCATTTCCACCTTGCGAGCCTCCGGGTCGGAGATGGTGGCCATCCGTTGTTTCTGGGCGATGACCGCCTTTTTCAGCAGGATTTCGGCAGGCAGCACGCCCGCTTCGGCCATCATCCGAAACCCGGCAGCCTCGCCTGCGTCCACGAACGCCGCCTCGGGGCGGTCCGCAAGGGGCGCACCCTCGCCGCGAAGATTCTCAAGCTGACCGGTGGCCCGAGCCTTGAGGATCTGTCGTTCGATCAGTCGTTGCATCCAGCCAATCATCGCGGCCTCCTGCATTGGATTTATGAAGTCGGTCCCAACATCGCAAGCCCGCGGCCTTGTTGCGGGGCGGTGCAGGCGCTACATGGCTTGGGATGAAACGCTTTGTGCCCTTCCTTCCCAAACCGCCCACCGTCGCCGTGATCCGCCTTGAGGGCGTGATTTCCACCGGCGGGCGCGGCAGCCTGAACGATGCCGGGCTTGCCGCCCTCATCGAAAAGGCGTTTTCGCGCGGAAAACCGAAGGCGGTGGCGCTGGCCATCAACTCACCGGGGGGCAGCCCCGTGCAATCCTCGCTGATCGCGGCGCGCATCCGGCGGCTGGCGGGGGAAAAGAACATACCCGTTCACGCCTTCGTCGAGGATGTGGCCGCCTCGGGGGGATACTGGCTGGCCAGTGCGGCCGATCACATCTGGGCCGACGAAACCTCGATCGTCGGGTCGATCGGCGTCATCTCGGCCGGCTTCGGGCTTGAGGATTTCATCGAGCGTCATGGCATCAAGCGGCGGGTTTATACGGCGGGCAATTCCAAATCCATGCTCGACCCGTTCCAGGCGGAAAAGCCCGAGGACATCCAGCGCCTGAAGGCCCTTCAGGAACAGATACACGCCGCCTTCATCGCCCAGGTCAAAAGCCGCCGCGCAGGCAAGCTGCCCGAGGGGCGCGATCTGTTCACCGGTGACATCTGGGCCGGCAGAGGTGCGCAGGAGGTCGGGCTGATCGACGGCATCGCCCACCTGGTGCCGAAGATGAAAGAGCTTTTCGGCGACAAGGTGCGCTTCAACGTCCTGTCGCGCAAGCGGCCCTTCCTGTCGCGGATCGGTCTGTCCCTGGGCGACGCGGCCATCGGCGCACTGGAAGACCGCGCCGCCTTTGCGCGGTTCGGGCTCTGATGATCAAGGTCGTCACCTTCTTCCTGATCGGGATGATCGTTCTTGCCATGTTCGGCAAGCTCCGGTTTCCGGGTCAGAAACGTCTGAAATCCAAGAAATGCCACCGCTGCGGGCGGTATCGCATCGGCAAGGGGCCGTGCGATTGCGGCAAGGGAACCTCCTGAAATGCACGATTTCGCCTATGTGGGCATCGGTCTGGTGATCCTGCTTCTGGCAGGCGATTCCCTGGTTCGTGGCGCGGTGAACCTGGCCCTGCGCCTGGGCATCCCGGCGCTGATCGTTTCGCTGACCGTGGTGGCCTTCGGCACCTCGGCGCCCGAGCTTCTGATCTCGGTCAGCGCGATCCTTGACGACGCGCCGGGCATTGCGCTGGGCAACGTGGTGGGGTCGAACACGGCCAACATCCTTCTGGTGCTGGGCATCCCGGCGATGATCGCGGCGATGCACATGGCCGGGGCCGAAACGCGCAAGAACTACCTTATGATGCTGGCCGCCACGGTGCTGTTCATCGGCCTGTGCTTCTTCGGCCCGCTGACCTGGTGGCACGGGCTGATCATGCTGGCGGCGCTGGCGCTGATCCTGGCCGATCAGCTGCGCGATGCCCTCACCCACCGGCGGGCCGGCAAGAAGGCCGAAGCCGAGGTGGAAGTCGAAGTCGAGGGCGCCGATCCGTCGATGCGGGGCTACAAGATCGCGCTGTTCCTTGCGGTCGGGCTGGTGGGTCTTCCGCTGGGGGCCGACATGCTGGTGCAGGGCGCCACCGGCATCGCCCGCGATTACGGGGTCAGCGAAACCGTGATCGGCCTGACGCTGGTGGCGGTCGGCACCTCGCTGCCGGAACTGGCCACGACGGTGATGGCGGCCTTCCGCAAGCAGGCGGATGTGGCCATGGGCAACGTCATCGGGTCCAACATGTTCAACCTGCTGGCGATCATCGGCATCTCGACCCTCATCGGCCCGATCCCCGTGACCGACCAGTTCCTGACCTTCGATCTCTGGGTCATGCTGGGGGCGTCGCTGTTGCTGATGCCCTTCGTCATCGGGCATTGGACCATGGGCCGGGCCTGGGGCGCGATCTTCGCCGCGCTTTACGGGGGCTATGTCCTGCTTACGGTCTGGTAACGGCGCGAGGTTTCCTGTCGGTGCCGCCCTGCCGTTTCGCAACTTTATTGCGCCGCCAATCGCGGCAGAGCCGCCGCCCGTCTGGCGCTTTTCCTCCCCCGGCGCGGCCCGACAGGGCACTGCCCCAGCGTCAGTTGTGCACCGGCCCCGAAACCGTCATGCGAATGTTACATCTTCTGTAATGAATTCAGTCGGTTGTGATATGTGGAAAAACTTATACATTGTTTTCAACAGGTTAAGATACCGCCTAAAAATTGGGCAAAGCGGTGAAACCTGCCGAAACAAATGGGAAATGGCCACCTTCCAGAAGTTGCCCGCAGACTTATCCACAGAAACGGTGGGTATGTTCGCCCTTGCCGAGACCGGCGCGCCGTTGCAGACAATCCCGGGAATCGCGAAGGTGCTCAGATGACCGATTCACCCCCCCGCCCCACCGGCCACGCCTGTATCCAATCCTACCTTCGGACGCTGGACAATTCGCCCGGCGTCTACCGGATGCTGGATGCGCGGGGGGCGGTTCTTTACGTCGGCAAGGCGCGCAACCTGCGCAAGCGGGTCAGCAACTATGCCAACCCCAACGGCCATTCGCCCCGGATCGACAGGATGATCCGCGAAACCGCCAGCATGATGTTCCTGACCACCCGCACCGAGACCGAGGCGCTGCTGCTGGAACAGAACCTCATCAAGCAGCTCAAGCCCAAGTTCAACGTGCTGCTGCGCGACGACAAGTCCTTCCCGAATATCCTTGTGACCGGGGAACACCCCTTCCCCATGATCAAGAAGCACCGGGGCGCCAAGAAGGAAAAGGGCAGCTACTACGGCCCCTTTGCCAGCGCGGGCGCGGTGAACCGCACCCTGACCCAGCTTCAGCGCGTGTTCCTGCTGCGCAACTGCACGGATTCGGTATTTGAATCGCGCACCCGTCCCTGTCTGCAATACCAGATCAAACGCTGTGCGGCCCCCTGCGTCGGCTATGTCAGCCAGGAGGAATACGGCGCATTGGTGAAGGATGCCGAGAGGTTCCTGCAAGGCAAGTCCACCAACGTCCAGTCCGAGCTTGCCCGCGACATGGAGGCCGCCAGCGAGGCGATGGAATTCGAACGCGCCGCCGCCCTGCGCGACCGCATCCGCGCCCTGACCCAGGTGCAGGCCGGACAGGGCATCAACCCCCAGGGCGTGGCCGAGGCCGACGTGATCGCGCTTCACATGGAACAGGGGCAGGCCTGCGTGCAGGTATTCTTCATCCGCGCCAACCAGAACTGGGGCAACCACGACTATTATCCGCGCACCGGTGCCGGGGCCGGCCCGGCCGAGGTGATGCAGGCCTTCGTGGGCCAGTTCTATGGCGACCGCGAACCGCCGCCCCTTGTCCTGCTGTCCGACGCCATCGAAGACGCCGACCTGATGGCCGAGGCCCTGACCGAAAAGCGTGGCGCCAAGGTTGAAATCGCCGTACCGCAACGCGGCGAGAAGCAGGAGCTTGTCGCCGGAGCTCTGCGCAACGCCCGCGAAAGCCTGGCCCGCAAGATGGCCGAGACCGCCAGCCAGACCCGGCTTCTGAAAGGCCTGGCCGAGGCCTTCGACCTGCCCGCCCCGCCCCAGCGGATCGAGGTTTACGACAACAGCCATATCCAGGGCACCAATGCCGTGGGCGGCATGATCGTGGCCGGGCCCGACGGGTTCATCAAGAACCAGTACCGCAAGTTCAACATCAAGGGCACCGACCTGACCCCGGGTGACGATTTCGGCATGATGAAAGAGGTGATGACCCGCCGCTTCGCCCGCCTGCTGAAGGAAGACCCCGAGCGCACCTCGGGCACATGGCCCGATCTGTTGCTGATCGACGGCGGGCAGGGGCAGGTTTCGGCGGTGCGCGAGATCATGGACGCGATGGGCGTGGGCGACATCCCCATGGTGGGCGTGGCCAAGGGCGAAGATCGCGACGCCGGGAAAGAGGAATTCCACCGCACCGGCAAGCCCCCCATGGCCCTGCGCCACAACGACCCGGTGCTGTATTTCATCCAGCGGATGCGCGACGAGGTGCATCGTTTCGCCATCGGCGCGCATCGCGCGAAACGTGCCAAGGCCGTGGGCGCCACCCCGCTTGACGATCTGCCGGGCGTCGGCGCGGCGCGCAAACGCGCCCTGCTGACCCATTTCGGCAGCGCCAAGGCGGTTGCGCGGGCCGACCTGAAGGATCTGAAGGCGGTCGATGGCATCTCGGGCAACCTGGCCGAAAAGATCTATGCCTATTTCCATGAGAAGGGTTAGTGCACGCCTGCCCGTGCGCGCCGCACCACCCCGCAGAAGGGATTGCAGATGTCCAAGGATGCCCAACCCGTCCTCTCCGTCATCACCCGGAGGTTTCGCCCGGAGCTGGCCAAGGACATCCGCGCCGCGCTGGAAAACCTTCAGAAGGCCGCCGCCAGGCAGCCCGGCTATCTGGGCGAGCAGAACAGCCTGACACAGGTTGATGACGGCTGCGAACTTGTCACCGTCTTCGCCTTCGATTCACGGGCCAACCTGCTGCGCTGGGAAAGCTCGGATGTACGCAAGACGTTCCTTGCCCAGCTAGAGCGTCACCCGCAGGAAAGCGTGAAACACACGACCTTCGATGGCCTTTCCTTCCTGCTGGGCCCGCAGGCCAGTCTGCGCAAGATCGAGATCGTCGCAATCCTCATCTTCTGGATCTTCCTGTCGGGCATGGCGCTTGGCCATCTCGCCGACCTCGTGCTGCCCACCGCCCTGCCCGCACCCCTGCGCAGCCTGCTGCTGATCTCGGTGAACGTGGCCCTGATCAGCTATGTCCTGCTGCCCTGGTCAAGCCGTGTCCTGACGCGGGTGAAGGCCCGTTTCTCGCGCTAGGCTTGGCGCCCCGGTGCGCCGAAAGCGCCTTCGCCACGCGCCAGCCGCAGTGCCAGCGCCTGCAACAGGATCACGGTCTTGCCATCCTGGATGCGCCCGTCGGCCACCATGTCCAGCGCCTCGGTCAAGGGCAGGTGCAGCACGGCGATATCCTCGCCCTCTTCGCGCAGCCCGCCCCCCGGGGCCACCCGGTCGGCGGCGCTGTAGCGGCCCAGGTACAGCCGCTGATAGGCCGATACCGAACCCGGCGTCATGTAGAAGTTGCCCACCGGGTAAAGGTCGCTGATCCGGTATCCGGTTTCCTCTTCCAGCTCGGCCTGCATCCTTTCGCGCGGCGTGGCGCCGTCAAGATGGCCGGCCGGGGCCTCGATCATCATACCGTCGTCCCCCGCGATTTCCACGGCGACGCGAAACTGGCGGGTCAGAACCACCGTTCCCGTTTCGGGATCGTAAAGCAGGCAACAGACACCGTGCCCGCGTTCGAACACCTCGCGGTCCATCCGCTGCCAGGTGCCGTCGCGGCGGCGCAGCTCGAACTCGAACCGCGACAGCCGGGTAAAGCCGTCCGCCAGAACCGTCTGGCCGCGCAATCGGAAATTGTCGTTTGCCATGCTGCCCTCGCCCGGTCGCCCCGTTGTTGGCCTGCGACAGGCCAAAGTCAATCGGCGCAAGGTGCAAACAAAATTGTATCAGCCGCGGTTCCGATGACGACTCTGCCTTCCAACCGCTGCGCCGAAGGGCTATCTCTGGCCCATGAATTGGACCATCCCGAATATCCTGACGGTGCTCCGTCTTTTGGCCGCGCCGGGCGTCGCCATCATGTTCCTGTATTTCACCCGCCCCTGGGCCGACTGGTTCGCGCTGGTGTTGTTCGTGACCGCCGCCATCACCGACTGGATCGACGGCTACCTGGCCCGCGCCTGGAAACAGGAAAGCCGCTTTGGCGCCATGCTTGACCCGATCGCCGACAAGGCGATGGTGGTCATCGCCCTTCTGGTCATCACCGGCTTTTCGGGCATGAACCCCTGGATTCTCCTGCCGGCCACCATGATCCTGTTCCGCGAGGTCTTCGTTTCGGGCCTGCGCGAATTCCTCGGGGCCAAGGCCGGGCTTCTGAAGGTCACGAAACTGGCCAAGTGGAAGACCACGGCGCAGATGACGGCGATTGCCGTTCTGTTCGTACCGGGCATCCTGCTGCATCATTTCATCGACCGCACCGTCGGCATGGACCCCGAGATGGTCGATTCGATCCTCTCGGGAACGCTCAGCGACGAGGTGGGTCTTCTCTGGCTTGATGCCTCGCGGATCTGGGCCGGCTGGATCGGAATTGCGCTGCTCTGGGTGGCCGCCGCGCTGACGCTGATGACCGGCTGGGATTACTTCCGCAAGGCCCTGCCCTTCCTGACGGACGAGGCGCGCAAATGATCGATGTCGTCTATTTCGCCTGGGTGCGCGAACGCATCGGCCTGCCGCGCGAAAGCGTGGAAACCTCGGCCGCCACCGTGGCCGACCTGGTGGCCGAGCTGCGCGCCCGCGAAGACCGCTATGACATGGCCTTCACCGACCTGTCGGCCCTGCGCGTCGCGGTCGATCAGGAACTGACCGATTTCGACGCCCCCCTGGCCGGCGTGCGCGAAGTGGCCTTCTTCCCGCCGATGACGGGCGGCTGAAATGACCGTCCGGTTGCAGGAAGCCGCCTTTGACGCGGGGGCCGAGCTGAACGCCTTCACCGCCGCGCAATCCAACGCGGGCGCCGTGGTCAGCTTCTCGGGCATCGTGCGCAACAGCGCCCGGGGCGATCTGGTCGCCATGGAGATCGAACATTACCCGGCAATGACCGGCAGCGCGATCGAGGCGATGATCGAAACCGCCCGCGGCCGGTTTGCCCTAGGCGATGCGCTGGTGATCCACCGCCACGGCCGCCTTGCGCCCGCAGAACCGATCATGATGGTGGCCACGGCATCGCGCCACCGCGCCGATGCCTTCGCGGCGGCCGAATTCCTCATGGACTACCTGAAATCACGCGCACCCTTCTGGAAGAAGGAAGTCACCGCCAGCGGCGCCCAATGGGTCGCCCCCCGCGACGCCGACGAAAAGGCCCTCACCCGCTGGTGAAGCCGGGCCCTCGCCTCCGGTAAATCCTGCCACATCACTTGCAATATCGCTGGATCGGCGCGGACAGAACGTTTCCCCTCCCGGCACTTGGTGACCCCGGCAGGATTCGAACCTGCAACCTGCCCCTTAGGAGGGGGCATCACCCCGCGCAGAATAAGGGCTTTCCCGCAAAAGAACTGCCCCTAGCGCAGGCGTGTTCTTGGTCTGTGCAGGTTTTGCCGGTTCGCACAGGTTCGTTGAACCAAAGAGCATACCCCACGGAAACCCGCAGCCGCGAACGCTGGCCCTAACCCATCCCCACCCAGGGGCTAACCCGGCGGCGGGGACCAGCCGCGACGGCGAGTAGTGCGCCAACCCCAGACGCCCCCTGTCCGCGCCAAATGGGCAGGGGGCAATTACAGGAGAGGGATATGACCGACAGACACACAGCCTACATTGTGACACTGGAAGCGCCGATAAGAGACGACGACGCCCAGCCGACGATTGACGCCATCCGGCAGATCAAGGGTGTTCTAGATGTTCGCCCCGTCATTGCTGGGATGGAGCAAATGAGTGGCGCGGTACGGATGGATCATGAATGGAGAAACGCGCTTATCCAGTTGGTGCAGAACGGGACGAAACCCAATGAATGACATGACTGACACAGACCCCCGCGAACTGGTGAAGCGGATCAAGCGCGTTGCCGACACCATGCGCCGCATGAGGGCCGCGACCATCGAAGCCTACGAACTGGATTCCGCCGCCGCCGCCCTCACCGCAGCACTGGACGAGAACGAGAGGCTGCGGGATGCGCTGTCTGATCTGGTCGAATGCAGCCAGCTTACGGACGATGCCGACTGGCCGAAGGGCCAAGACCCCCTGTCACGCGCGCGCGCCGCCCTGAAAGGAACAGAGCAATGAGTGAGGCAGACACAAGCCGGGAGGCTGTTGAGATAATGGCCGAATACTACGCCGGATGGGCACGAGACATTCGGGCTAAAGGCGTTCACAGCCAAGACGCAGGTTATCGCGATGAAACCGCTGCCACCCTTCGCGCCCTACTGGACCGGGCCGAGAAGGCCGAGGCCGAGCGGGATGCCGCATGGAACGAGGCGATTGAGGCGGCGGCGCGGCGCATGGCGAAAGGAGGCCTGCACACCATCAGCGATCGCGTCGAGGCCATTCGCGCCCTTCGCAAAGGAGACACCCCCGCGCCTGACCCGGTGAAGGAGGCGGCGCGTGTGTTGTCAGGTAATATTCCCAACCCAATATTTGACGTTTTGAAATATCATATGTCGGGAGAGTTTCAGGTCCGTATGGAGTGGGTTAGCGAGGACGGCGACGACGAATTTATAGATCAAACCATCGAATGGACAACGATAAAGGAAATTCGGTAGTGGGTCAGTTTGAAATCAGAAAGTAAACCCTCGCGCGAGGCACCATTTGCACCGACCCGCGCGAGGCACTATCTTGGGTACATGACAAACAAGCCCAAAAGACCCCGTGACGCCAACCAGC
>NZ_JACNMM010000016.1 GCF_020529025.1 Oceaniglobus trochenteri | reverse complement strand
TGTCGCATCGCCTTGGACTGTTGATGATATCGTAGCGCTGGTGGAAAAGGCGGAGGACGCTGCGCCCATGAAGCGTGGCCCCTACAAACCCCGCGCGAAAAAAGATATTTCAAACTGACCCACTACCCGAATGACCCGGGGGGTTGCGCAGACCTGCCCGCCGGGGCAATGACGCGCCATGCCCCAATCCGCCTCCGACTCGCGTCTCAATCAATCGGCCCTCGTGGCCTCGGTCACCGTTGCCGTCGTTCTGGTGCTGGCAAAGCTCTGGGGCTATGCCGCGACAGGGGCGCTTTCGGTGGCGGCCTCGCTGGCGGATTCCGGGCTTGACCTGATGGTGGCCCTGGGCGGCCTTGCCGCCGTCACCTATGCCGCCCGTCCGCCCGATGAAGACCACGCCTTCGGCCACACCTCGGCCGAGGATCTGGCGGCACTGGGACAGGCGCTGTTCCTGCTGGTCTCGGCCGGCGTGATCGGCGGCGCGGCGGGCCTTCGCCTGTGGCGCGGCGAAACAGCGGCGCCCCTGATGGCCGAGGGCATCGGCATGGCGGTGATGGTCTTCTCCATCGCGCTCACCCTCGCGCTGGTGGTCTTTCAACGGCATGTGTCGCGGCGCACGCGAAGCCGGGTCGTCATGGCCGATCAGCTGCACTACCTGGGCGATCTGATCCCGAATGTCGGCGCGCTGGTGGCGCTCTGGGCCTCGGCGCGGTTCGGGCTGGGGCAGATCGATTCCGTCGTCGCCCTGGGTGCGGCGGCAATGCTGGCCATCGGGGCCCTGCGCGTCGGGCGCGGTGCCTGGAACGCCCTCATGGACCGGGCCGCCGACCCCGAGATGATTGCCGGGATCGAAGAGATCGCCCGCGACTGGCCGGGCGTTCACGGCTTTCACGATCTCAAGACCCGCACCGCCGGCAGCGTGACCTTCGTGAACCTGCATATCGAGTTGGACGGCGATCAGCCGCTGTCACAGGCCCATGACATCGGCGCCGCCCTGCGCCGGGCCATCCTTGAGAAATACCCCAACGCCGATGTCATCATCCACAAGGACATCTGGCAGCCCCCCGCCTGACGAAAAACGGCCCGCCGTTTCCGGGGGCCGTTCGCAGATTGCGGTGCCTTCGTCGCGTCAGTGGACGCTGACAGGTGCCATGTCGTTCTGACGCGCGACGATGAAGGCCAGCTTGCGGTCGCGCACAAGCGCCAGCCTGTCCCCGTCCGAGTTGTGGACGGCGTAGATCTCGGTCAGGCCATCGGCCTGTTCACGCACGTCCTCGGGCAGGTCTTCCACCTTCACGGGGCGGACGTAGACGATGCTGTCGATCGCATCCATCGGAGTTTCGCTTTTCGTTTCCATCTCGGTCACCCCTCTCACAGTCAACCTCTGGTAATCTCGATCGTGCGCACCACGGTTTCCGGAACGCTTCTTTTCAGATCAACGTGCAACAACCCGTTTTCGATCCGTGCGCCGGCGATTTCCACACCCTCGGCCAAAACGAAGGTGCGCTGGAACTGTCGCGCGGCGATGCCCCGGTGCAGGAAGACGCGGCCTTCCTCGGCCTCGTCCTGGCGGCCCCGGATGACCAGTTGCCGGTCTTCGACGGTGATCGAAAGGTCGTCTTCGGCAAACCCGGCCACGGCAAGCGTGATCCGATAGCCTGTACCGCTGGTCTGTTCGATGTTGTAGGGCGGATACCCGCCCGAGTCGGCCTTTGCCGTGCGTTCCACCAAACGTTCCAATTGCTCGAACCCGAGCAGGAAGGGATGCGATCCCAAAGCCATTTTCGTCATCGACACGTCCTTGCTGAAGCGACTGTGTTCCATAATTGCGGCCCCGTTATGGCGGCCTGCTCCAAGATATGGGAAGAATTCGTTAACTCTGCAAGGGTTGGGCACCGATGCCCGTATGCCCCGACGACGAATCAGGCTAGCGTGCGGCCTGTGCCGGACAATAAGAAAAGACCGCCAAAATGAATGCTTCCAGCAAACTGGACCACGAAGAAATCCTGCGAATCCGGCTTGAGGTTCTGAAGCGCGAACACCGCGATCTGGACGATGCCATCCACGCCCTGCAGGACCGCGTCAGCGCCGAACCCCTGACCCTGCGGCGGCTGAAGAAACAGAAGCTGGCCCTCAAGGACCGCATCGCCCAGATCGAGGACGAACTCTTCCCCGACATCATCGCCTGACACCGAGGCGAGAGGGTTTCCGGCAGGAAAGCCGCGGGGCGATTCCGCCTGCTCTTTCTTGCCGAAAATACTCTCGCCGGAGGCGCCCTAGCCCAGGACGCGCCCCAGCGCCTGGTCGATGGCGTCGGTCAGATGGTCAATCTCGTCCGGCCCGGCGATCAGGGCGGGCGACAGGCACAGGGTGTTGTTATAGCCCGGCAGACTGCGGTTGGTCGCGCCGATGATCACGCCCTGCCCCATGCAGTCGGCCACCACCTTCTGCACCAGCTTTTCATCCAGCGGCGTCTTGTCGGCCCGGTCACTGACCAGTTCGGCCCCGCAGAACAGCCCCTTGCCGCGCACGTCACCGATGACGGCATGTTTCTCGGCCAGGGCATGCAGGTTGCCCATCAGCCGCTCGCCCATCTTCAGGGTGTTGTCCAGCAGGCCTTCCTCTTCGATGATCGCCATGTTTTCCAGCGCCGCCGCCGGCCCCGAGGTGCAGCCCCCGAAGGTGGAGATGTCGCGGAAATAGTTCAGCGGATCGTCGCTGTCGTCCTTGAACATCTCGAAGACCGCCTCGGTGGTCACGCAGCAGGAAATCGCCGCATAGCCCGAGGCAACGCCCTTGGCCATGGTCACGAAATCGGGCTGCACGCCGTAGTTCTGATATCCGAACCAGGTGCCGGTGCGCCCGACGCCGCAGACCACCTCGTCGATATGCAGCAGGATATCGTACTTGCGGCAGATCTCGCCCACCGTTTCCCAGTATCCCGGCGGCGGCGGGATGACCCCGCCGCCCGCCGTCACCGGCTCAAGGCACAGGGCGCCCACGGTATCGGGGCCTTCGCGCAGGATCACCTCTTCGATGGCCTTGGCCGCGCGCACGCCATACGCCTCACCGGAAAGATCGCCCCAGCCCTGTTCATGGGCGCGGTATTCCAGGCAATGGGGCACCGGCACGAAGGCGGGCGCAAACGGGCCGTATTGCGCGTTTCGTTCCTCCTGCCCGCCCGCCGAAAGGCAGGCGATGGTGGTGCCGTGATAATCCCGCTCGCGGTAGAGGATCTTGTTCTTCTTGCCGCCATACCGCTTGTGGGCGATCTGGCGCACCATCTTGAAGGCTTTCTCGTTCGCCTCGGACCCCGAGTTTGCGAAATAGACGCGGGACATGCCCGGCATCTTTTCGATCAGGCGCTTGCTGAAGTTCGCGCCGGGGATCGACCCGGCAGACCCCGCGAAATAGCACAGTTTCACCAGTTGATCGCGAACGGCGTCGGCGATCCTCTCGCGGCCATAGCCGACATTCACGGTCCATACGCCACCCGAGACGCCGTCAAGATGTTCCTTGCCCTTGATGTCCCACACCTTCATGCCCCGCCCCTCGACGATGATGCGGGGATCGACCGTCTCGAAGGGCTTGTGCTGGATCAGGTGGTGCCAGACATGGGCGCGGTCGGCTTCGACGATGCTTTCGGGATCGTTGGTCTGAAAGGGAATGTTCATGGGGCGTGCTCCGGCAGGAATCCTGCCTCGATAATGGCGCAGACGATCCCGTCGCGATAGGGCCAATTGCAACTGCGATCCGGGGGCGGGCGAAGCCGCTCGACATTTCCGGCGGGTTGATCGAAAAAAGCGCGGAAACTGCCCCAAGGAACCCCAGCATGATCGAAGATCCGCCCCTCCTGACCATCTCGCGCAACCGGCCCCGCCCGACCGACGCGCAGATTGCCGCCTTTCAGGGCGTGCCCACCGGCTTTGTCAACGATGCGATGTTCGGCAAGGGGGCGCTGGCGCGCCAGGTCCGCCCCATCGGCGAGGGACGCGATCTGAAATGCGCCGCGGCAGGCCCGGCCCTGACCGTCGACAACGGGCCGGGCGACGTTCTGGCGCTGATGGCGGCACTGTCACAGATCCAGGAGGGCGACATGGTGATGTCGGCCTTCGACGGCTTCCAGGGCTGTGCTGCGGCGGGCGATCGGCTGGCCGGGATGATGCGCAACAACGGCGCGGTCGGCTATGTCACCGATGGCCCGATGCGGGATTACGACGGTATCGTCGCGGCGGGCTTGCCCTGCTGGTGCACGGGGCTGACGCCGGCTTCGCCCTTCACCAAGGGGCCGGGGCGCGTGGGCCTGCCCATCGAAATGGCGGGTCAGCATATCGAAAGCGGCGACATGGTGGTGGCCGACATCGACGGCGTGGTCGTCGTGCCATTCGCTCAGATCGACGCGGTGATCGCCGTGCTGGACAAGGTGCGCACCACCGAAGCGGCCCTGGACGCACGGGTCGAGGCGGGGTTGGACATGCCCGACGCCATCCGCGCCCTGCTGGACACCGAGGGGGTGAAATACATCGGCTGAGCTCAGCCGATGAAGGCCCGGATCGCCAGCCCCACAACCGTCAGGGCGCCCACGCCCAAGGCCCAGTAGAACAGGAACCACATCAGGCGCCGCCCCATCAGTGATACCCCTCGTCCGGGTCAATCTTGCCGCGGAACACCCAGTAGGCATAGGCGGTATAGGCCAGGATCATCGGGATCAGGACGGCGGCGCCCACCAGGACGAACCACAGCGAAGAGTCGGGCGCCGCGGCCTCCCATATCGTCAGCGAGGGCGGCACGATGTTGGGATAGAAGCTGATTCCGATCCCGGCGAAGGACAGGACGAACATGCCCAGCGCGGCCAGGAAGGGCCGCGTGTCATGCCCCGATTTCAACCCGGTGAACAGCAGCCAGCCGCAGCCCGCAATCAGAAGCGGGACGATACCGGTAAAGGCCATGGTCCAGCCCGAGAACCAGCGCGACAGGTATTCGTTGTCAAGAAACGGCGTGATCGCGCTGACTGCGCCGATCAGGCCCAGCGTCGCGATGCCCGTCGGCCAGGCCAGGCGGCGCGCGTGATCGTTCACCGCCCCCTCGGTCTTCATCATCAGCCAGGTCGCCCCCAGCAGGGCATAGCCCACCACCACGGCAACCCCCGTCAGGATCGAGAAGGGCGTCAGCCAATCCCAGTTGCCCCCGGCATAGGCGCGGTTCTCAACCTCGATTCCCTGCACCAGCGCCCCCAAGGCAACCCCCTGGGCAAAGGCGGCCAGGACAGACCCGCCGAAAAACGCCTTGTCCCAGAAGTGCTGGGCGCGGTGGGTGCGCCAACGGTATTCGAACGCCACGCCGCGAAAGATCAGCCCGATCAGCATGGCGATGATGGGCGCGTAAAGCGCGGGCATCACCACCGCATAGGCCAGGGGAAAGACGGCAAACAGCCCCCCGCCCCCCAGCACCAGCCAGGTTTCGTTGCCATCCCAGACAGGGGCGACGCTGTTCATGGCCAGGTCTTTCTCGCGGCTGTCCTTCAGGGCCGGAAACAGGATGCCGACCCCCAGGTCGAACCCGTCCAGCACCACATAGGCCAGAACCGCAAAGGCGATCAGGCCCGCCCAGATGAATGCCAGGTCAAACGCCATCTTGCCGCTCCTTCTTTTCGGTCTGCGCGGCGGGGGTGGTGCCGGCGGTGCGGATCGGCCCCTCGTCCAGCCGGCCCTGGGTGGTCTGGGTGGGCCGCCCCATCAGCCGCAGGATATAGAAAGTGCCCATGCCGAAAACGATGAAATAGACCACGATGAAGGACAACAGCGATGCAGTGACCGCCGAGGCCTGCAAGGGCGATGCACTGTCGGCGGTGCGCAGCAGGCCATAGACGGTATAGGGTTGCCGGCCGACCTCGGTGGTGATCCAGCCCGCCAGCACCGCGACAAACCCCATGGGCCCCATGGCGATGGCCGCCCGGTGCAGCCAGTCCGAAACAAAGAGCTTTCCGCGCCAGCGCTGCCAGGCGCCCCAGAAGGCCAGCCCCAGCATGGCCAGCCCCAGCCCCACCATCACCCGGAACGACCAGAAGACGATGGCGACGGGCGGTTCCTTGTCGTCGTCGATGGTATCCAGCCCCGCCATGGGCGCGTTCGGATCATGCAGCAGGATCAGCGAGCCGAGCCTGGGAATCTCGATTGCATGGTCGATGCGCTTCTCGGCCGCGTTGGGAATGCCGAACAGGATCAGCGGCGCACCCTCGGGGTGGCTGTCGTAATGCCCCTCCATCGCCATGACCTTCGCGGGTTGATGCTTTAGCGTGTTCAGCCCGTGCTGATCGCCCGCCAATATCTGCAACGGCGCGGTCCCCAGGATCATCCACATCGCCATCGAGAACATCAGCCGCGCGCCCTTGTCGGTGCTGTCGCGCAGCAGGTGCCAGGCCCCGACCGCACCCACCACAAGGGCCGTGGTCAGGAAGGCGGCCAGGACCATGTGCACCAGGCGGTAGGGGAATGAGGGGTTGAAGACGATCTGCCACCAGTCCTCGGGCACGAACTGCCCCGCCTCGTTCATGGCCCAGCCCGCGGGCGTCTGCATCCAGCTGTTGACCGACAGGATCCAGGTGGCCGACATCAGCGTGCCCACCGCCACCATGGCCGTGGCCAGGAAATGCAGCCCCGGCCCCACCCTTTCGCGCCCGAACAGCATGACCCCAAGAAAGCCCGCCTCAAGGAAGAAGGCGCTCAGCACCTCGTAGGCCATGAGCGGGCCCAGGATCGGGCCGGTCTTGTCGGAAAACACGCTCCAGTTGGTGCCGAACTGGTAGGACATCACGATTCCCGACACCACGCCCATGCCGAAGGCGACGGCGAAAATCTTCTTCCAGTACTGGAAAACCCGCAGGTAGATATCGCGCCCGGTCAGCAGGTGCAGGCCGTTCAGCACCGCAAGATAGCTGGCCAGCCCGATCGAGAAGGCCGGAAAGACGATGTGGAAACTGATCGTGAAGGCAAATTGAAATCGGGCAAGATCAATGGCTTCGAAGCCGAACATGGGGATGCTCCTGTGGTGGCCGCCCCAATAGATAGCCCGGATCGGGCCGGATCAACGCCGCGTGATGATCCATACTGTCGCAGGCCGTGGTTTTTTGGCCACGCCTTCGATCAACCCTGAGGTTGCCCCGCCGGAATCGCAGGACATCCCTTCGCGGAGGCGGTTAAACACACGAACCGACGCGCACTGCCCTACTGCTCGGGGGTGGGGCGTGTCGGCTCTTTTTTCCGCGCGGCAGGGGCCTGACAGGCCTCTTCCCGGAAACCCACCGCAGCCCCGAAACGAAAAAGGCCGCCCCGAAGGACGGCCGATTCTGCAACCTGTCTGCGCCGTCAAAGCGCCAGGTTCGGGATGATCTGCTTCTTGCGCGACATGATCCCGGGCAGCACGACGGTGTCACCGCCACAGACCGTGGCAAAGGATTTCTCGGCCACCTGTTTCACCAGGTCGTTGGGCACCAGAAGCGTCGCCTCTTCGTTCAGGATGTCAACGACGAACAGAAGCACCTGGTCGACGCCGTCTTCGGCCGCGACGCTTTCCATGGTCTTCATCAGGCTGTCCTTGCGGTCCAGCACCATCTTGGGCGAGGTGGTTTCCAGCACCGAAACCCGGAATTTCGTGTCACCCACGGCGTATTCCTTGGAATCCATGCGCAGCAGCTCGGCATCCGAAAAGGCCGAAACGTCGGACTTGGCCGCGAACATCTCGGCCGCATAGCCGGCGATGTCGATGCCCAGCTCACCGGCCAGCTTTTCGGCCAACGCGCGGTCGTGATCGGTGGTGGTGGGGCTGCGGAATTCCAGCGTGTCCGACAGGATGCAGGACAGCATCGCGCCCTTGATGTTGTCCGGCATCTTCGCCGCGTCGTCGCCCATCAGGTCGTGCATGATGGTGGCGGTGCAGGCCAGCGGGCGGATGGTGATGTCGATCGGGCCGCGGGTTTCAAGACCGCCGACCAGCTTGTGATGGTCGATGATCGCGGTGATGTCGGCATCGTTGATCCCGGCGGGCAGTTCGGCGGGGTTGTTGGTGTCGACGATGACGACCTGCGCGCCGTCCTCGACCCCGTCGATGATCTGCGGTTTGCTCAGCGACCAGCGGTCAAGCACGAAGTTCGCCTCGGTGTTGGGTTCACCCAGCAGACGCGGTTCGGCCGGGTTGCCCAGGATCTCGGTCGTGTACCAGGCCCAGATGATGGGCGAACCGGTGGAATCGGTGTCGGGCGATTTGTGTCCGAAGACAAGCGTAGTCATGGGAATCCCTCGGGGTTGTGATTTTGCGCCGCTTATAGGTGCGGGCGCGCGCGATGTCACGTTCCCAGCACCCCGGCGGCGGCGCACCGGTTTTTCGACCTGACAGGCGCCGGGCGGCCCGCTATCACCGATGCCATGACCGCCCCTCGCGAAACCGATCTTTACCCGCCCGTGAAGGCCTTCCTGCAATCCCAGGGCTACGAGGTGAAATCCGAGGTGGGCGCCGCCGACGTGGTGGCGGTGCGGGGCGACGAACCGCCGGTGATCGTCGAACTCAAGACCGGGTTCACCCTGACGCTTCTGCATCAGGGCATCGCCCGCCAGGCGCTGAGCGATGCCGTCTACCTTGCCGTGCCTCTGCCCAAGGGGCGGATCGCCCGGCGCAATCTGCGCGAGAATGTCTCGCTTTGTCGTCGGTTGGGGCTGGGCCTGATCACCGTGCGCCTGCGCGACGGGCATCTGGAGGTGCATTGCGATCCGGGCCCCTATCAGCCCCGCAAGTCGGCGCCGCGTTTGGGCCGGCTCTTGCGTGAATTCGCCCGCCGCGTGGGAGACCCGAACACCGGTGGCGCCACGCGGGCCGGGCTGGTGACGGCCTATCGGCAGGATGCGATCCTCTGCGCCGCCCATCTGCTGGACCATGGGCCAAGCAAGGGGGCGGCAGTGGCACGGGCCACGGGCGTTGCCCGCGCCACGCGAATGATGGCCGCCGATCATTACGGCTGGTTCGAGAGGGTGGAAAAAGGCATCTACGCCATAACACCACGCGGCGCGGCCGCGATCCGCAACAACAAGGACTGAGACGATGGACCAGGAAAAGATATCGGCGCTGCTGTCGCTGGACCCGGAAGACCGGTATTGGGCCACGGTCGACCGCGTTGCCGAAACCGGCGCCTTCTGGACCCTGCACGGCGAATCGGGCTGGCTGACCCCGCTTGCGCCCGAGGGGTTCGAATACCTGCCCGTCTGGTCCGACCGCGCCCTGGCGCAGCTGATCGCCGATCTGCTGTTTCCCGGCAATACTCCGACCGAGATCACGCTTGAAGAGTTCCGGGCGCACTGGATCGACGACCTGGACGAGGGCGGCGTGCGCATCGGCGTGTTTCCCGACAATGACGGCACCTTCTGGGAGGTGGGCGCCGTCACCTTCTACGATGCCCTCGACGACATGGTGCAGACCCGCATCTGAGCGCCCCGCGCCAAGCGCCCGCAGCAGCCATCGCAGCAACCCCATTCAGGCCACCCGCTTGGGCGGTTTCGCCCGGCTGGAAACCACACGGGCGCGCCCCTGGTCCTTGGCGGCATAAAGCGCCTCGTCGGCCACCTTCATCAGGCGCAGCACCTGTTCGCCGTCTTCCGGAAAGCTGGCCACCCCGGCCGAGGCGCTGATCCGCGGCAGGCGGGCGCCGCCATAATGAACCTCGATCCGCGTCACCTCATCCAGAAAGGCATTGGCGCGGGCCATGGCCTGATCGTGGGGGACGCCCGAACAGAGCACGACAAACTCCTCTCCGCCGATCCGGCAGGGGGCAAAATCATCCTTGAAGGTCGCCGCCAAGAGGCTGCCGAATTCGCGCAGCACGATATCGCCGGCATCGTGCCCGTGATGATCGTTGAACTTCTTGAAATGGTCCACGTCGAGCGAAATCAGCGACACCGGCAGGCCCTTCGTCCGGGCGCGGTTCAGCTCCTTGTGCGAGGCATCGAGAAACCAGCGCCGGTTCCAGAGATTCGTGAGTGGGTCGCGCACCGACTGATCCTGCAACTCGTGGCGCAACTGCACGTTGGCCACCGCCAGGCTGATCTGTTCGGCGCAGAGCAGGCCCACCTCCCATCGCTGCTGCACGAAGGTTTCGATGAACCCGCGCGGCATGATCGCGCGGTCAAAGGCCGAAAAGCACAGATGCAGCAGCCCGATGGTTTCGCCATGGGCAATGATCGGCAGACAGAAATAGGGGCTGCCTTCGCCCTGCACATGGCCGCAGGTGAATTCGATGGCCTTGACCCCGTAGGAATAGGCGCGCCCGCGCCGCAGGGCCCAGCAATCTTCGGCCCCGATATGGGCGTGGGGTTCGCCGTCGCCCCATTGCGCGGCCAGTTCCAGCGTGTCGCGGGAATTGGAATAGATGTAAAGCTGCCCCTCGGCTTCGGGCAGCAGGGTTTGCATGGATTTCTTCACCACCATCAGCAGTTCATCCAGCGACTTGGCGGAATAGAGCCATTCGCTGATCTGGCTCAGCAGGCGGCGTTCGTGCTGGCGGTGCGCCTCGCTCTCGATCATTTCCTGGGCGCTTTTCTCCAGCGCCTTGCGTTCGGTAATGTCGCGACTGACGGACATGTTGTAGATGTGCCGCCCCTCGCCATCGAAAAGCGGCATCAGTTTCTTTTCAACCCAGAGCGGTTCGCCCGATTTGCGCATGTTCTGGATTTCCACCTGCAACGGGCGGCGTTCGCCAAGGGCCAGGATCACCTGGCGCGTCACCTCTTCGTCGCTTTCGGCGAAATTCAGCAACTCTTCGGGCAGCATGTCGCGGAAATCCTCAAGCCGGTAACCGTACATCTTTTCGAAACCGGGGTTCAGCCAGACCACGCGATCCTGCGGGTCCGTCATCAGAATCGCGTCGGTGGTGTGCTGCAGGATCAGATCCGCGAAATATCGTGTCAGTTCGGCCTGGGAATCGTCTTTCATGGTGGTCTTTCCGTTGCCGGGGCCCTCGGGTTGCGGTCGCGCAGGTTTCATGATGTACCCACCCCCGTTAAGATTCCCTTTCGCCGCCTCGGCGCCTTGCGCGGAAATCTTCGTCACTGCCCCCTCCCGAACAGTTGACACAGCGCCATGCACTGCCTAAATCGCGATCATTGGCACTCACCCTTACCGAGTGCTAACATGATTGAAACTTGAACCTGAGGAGCGTTCACAGATGGCATTCACTCCGCTGCATGACCGAGTGCTGGTCCGCCGTGTCGAAGGCGACGAAAAGACCAAGGGTGGTCTGATCATCCCCGACAGCGCCAAAGAGAAGCCCGCCGAGGGCGAAGTTGTTGCTTGTGGCGCCGGTGCGCGCAAGGACAGTGGCGAACTGATCGAGATGGGCGTCAAGAAGGGCGACAAGATCCTGTTCGGCAAATGGTCGGGCACCGAGGTCACCCTCGATGGTGAAGAACTGCTGATCATGAAGGAATCCGACATCCTGGGCATCATCGCCTGAGACTGATCGTCGATCCCTTTACCTTTCAACAACATCCCAAGGAGTAAGCTGCAATGGCTGCCAAGGACGTCAAATTCAACACCGACGCACGCAACCGTATGCTCAAGGGCGTCAACATCCTGGCCGATGCGGTCAAGGTGACCCTGGGCCCCAAGGGCCGCAACGTCGTCATCGACAAGTCGTTCGGTGCCCCCCGCATCACCAAGGACGGTGTGTCGGTCGCCAAGGAAATCGAACTGGAAGACAAGTTCGAGAACATGGGCGCCCAGATGGTCAAGGAAGTCGCTTCCCGCACCAATGACGAAGCCGGCGACGGCACCACCACCGCCACCGTGCTGGCCCAGGCCATCATCAAGGAAGGCATGAAGTCGGTTGCCGCCGGCATGAACCCGATGGATCTGAAGCGCGGCATCGATCTGGCCGTCTCCAAGGTCGTCGAGCACATCAAGAACGCTTCGCGCCCTGTCAACGACAGCGACGAAGTTGCCCAGGTCGGCACCATTTCCGCCAACGGCGAAAAGGAAATCGGCCGTCAGATCGCGGACGCGATGCAGAAGGTCGGCAACGAGGGTGTCATCACCGTCGAGGAAAACAAGGGCCTCGAGACCGAGACCGACGTGGTCGAGGGCATGCAGTTCGACCGTGGCTACCTGTCGCCCTACTTCGTCACCAACCCCGACAAGATGATCGCGGACCTGGAAGACTGCATGATCCTGCTGCACGAGAAGAAGCTCTCGTCGCTGCAGCCGATGGTGCCGCTGCTGGAATCCGTCATCCAGTCGCAAAAGCCCCTGCTGATCATCGCCGAAGACGTCGAGGGCGAAGCCCTGGCGACCCTCGTGGTGAACAAGCTGCGTGGCGGCCTGAAGATCGCCGCCGTCAAGGCGCCGGGCTTCGGTGATCGCCGCAAGGCCATGCTGCAGGACATCGCGATCCTGACCGGCGGCCAGGTGATCTCGGAAGACCTCGGCATGAAGCTCGAGAATGTCACGATGGACATGCTGGGTTCGGCCAAGAAGGTGTCGATCACCAAGGACGAAACCACCATCGTCGACGGTGCTGGCGAAAAGGCCGAGATCGAAGCCCGCGTGGCCCAGATCCGCAACCAGATCGAGGAAACCACCTCGGACTACGACCGTGAGAAGCTGCAAGAGCGCGTGGCCAAGCTGGCCGGCGGTGTTGCCGTGATCCGCGTCGGCGGCATGACCGAAGTCGAAGTGAAAGAGCGCAAGGACCGTGTGGACGATGCGCTGAACGCGACCCGCGCTGCGGTTCAGGAAGGCATCGTCGTCGGCGGCGGTGTGGCCCTGGTGCAGGGTGCCAAGTCGCTCGACGGCCTGAAGGGCGACAACAGCGACCAGGACATCGGCATCGCCATCGTCCGCAAGGCTCTCGAAGCGCCGCTGCGCCAGATCGCCGAGAACTCGGGCGTTGACGGTTCGGTGGTTGCGGGCAAGATCCGTGAATCCGACGACCTCAAGTTCGGCTTCAACGCCCAGACCGAAGAATATGGCGACATGTTCAAGTTCGGCGTCATCGACCCGGCCAAGGTGGTGCGCCACGCACTGCAGGACGCCGCTTCGATCGCCGGTCTGCTGATCACCACCGAAGCCATGGTGGCGGACAAGCCCTCGAAAGACGGCGGCAACGCCGGCGGCGGCATGCCCGACATGGGCGGCATGGGCGGCATGATGTAAGTTTCGTTTCCTCGGGAAACGAAACTGGGGCTGCAAAAGGCGGTTGGCCAAGGGCAAACCGCCGAAATCCCCCGGTCGCAGGAATGAAAGGGGCCCCTCGCGGGCCCCTTTTTCATGCCCGCCGCCCACCTTGTCGCCCCTTGCCCTGCGCGGCCAGGAAGCGGACACAGGCAACACCCCAACGCGGAAGGACAGGCAATGAACCGTGTAACGATCGCCCTGCCTCTGCTGGTCGCCATCGTCCTGCTGTGCTTTGCCGGGAATTCGGTGCTGAACCGGGCCGCTGTCGGTGCGGGCCGCATCGATCCGCTGATGTTCTCACTGCTGCGGGTGGCATCGGGGGCCGTTGCCCTCGGGCTTCTGGTGGCGCTGAGGGATCGCACCTTGCGCCTGCGCGGGCGGCTGGCCGGCGCGCTGGCGCTGACGCTCTATATGATCGGCTTTTCGCTGGCCTATCTGTCGCTGGACAGTGGCGTCGGTGCGCTGATCCTGTTCGGCGGGGTGCAGATCGTGATGTTCTCGGGCGCCGCGCTGAGCCGCGAACCGCTGCCGCTGACGCGCTGGATCGGGGCGGCAATCGCGCTTGGCGGGCTGCTGGTACTGCTCTGGCCGCGGGGTGGCACGGCGCCCTCGATGGCCCACGGCGCCCTCATGGCCATGGCAGCACTGGGATGGGGCGCCTATTCGCTGATCGGGCGGCGCACGGGCGATCCGCTTGGCACAACAGCGGCAAGCTTCATCCTGTCGGCACCTTTGGTGGCGGCGGCGCTGCTGTTGACGATACCGGCAACGGCTCCCGCAACACCCGACGGCATCGCGCTCGCCGTTCTGTCAGGCGTTGTCACCTCAGGGCTGGGCTATGCGCTCTGGTACGCCGTTCTGCCCCGGCTCACCTCGGCCGGCGCGGCGCTGCTGCAATTGCTGGTGCCGGTGCTGGCCACGCTCGGCGGCGTTCTGCTTCTGGGCGAACCGTTGACCGGGCGGCTGGCGCTTGCGGGCGTTCTGGTGCTGGGCGGTATCGCCCTGGGCGTGCGTCGACCCTGAAAGCCATGCCGCTGCGTCAACGGCCCTGCCCCCAAGGGCAAGGCGTGCTATATAAACCGGTATGCGCCCTTTCCTGATCCTCGCCCTGTGTCTTCTGCCCGGCCTCGCCCGGGCCGATTGCGTCGTGCTGCTGCACGGCCTTGCCCGCTCCTCCGCCTCGATGCTGGTGATGGCCGAAGCCCTGGAATTCGAGGGCTTCACGACCGTGAACGCCGGCTATCCTTCCACCGACGCCCCCATCGCCGATCTGGTGGAACAGACCGTCCCCAGGGCGGTGGCCGACTGCGGCGATCAAACGGTCCACTTCGTCACCCACTCCATGGGCGGAATCCTCGTGCGCGCCTGGCTGGAAAACAACCGCCCCGCCCGGATGGGCCGCGTGGTGATGATGGGCCCGCCCAACCACGGTTCGGAACTGGTGGATTTCTTCGGGGATCTCGGCCCGTTCCAATGGCTCAACGGCCCCGCCGGGCTGCAACTGGGAACGGGCACCGAAGATCTGCCCAACAGCCTGGGTCTGCCGCGCTTTGAACTGGGCGTCATCGCGGGCAACCGCTCCCTCAACCCGATCTACTCGACGCTTATTCCCGGCCCGGACGACGGCAAGGTCTCGGTCGCCTCGACGGTGCTGCGCGGCATGGACGACCATATCGTGATGCCGGTGACCCACACCTTCATGATGATCAGCCCCTCGGTCATCGCCCAGGTGGTTTCCTTCCTGCGCACCGGCAGGTTCGTCCACCCCGAGGGTTAGCCCAGCCGCGCCCTCTCATCTTTGGTCTGAAAATATCCATTCCCGCGGCCGCACCCCGCCCGGGCGGTTGAACCGGCACGAAACACCAGCCAGGGGCGCGCACAAAAACATGTCGTGGCGCGCGTCAGCGCGCCTCCGCCAGGTTCGGGTTCAGCGCGACGCCGGACCGATGCGCCGGTTCACATGGGCCATCTTGCGCCCGGCCCGCGCTTCGGCCTTGCCGTAAAGGTGAAGGGCATTGGCGGGATCGCGCACCAGGGCCGGCACCTCGTCGATGTCATCGCCCAGCAGGTTGGTCATCACGATGTCCGAGTGCCGCTGGCCATCGCCCAGGGGCCAGCCCGCCACCGCACGGATATGCTGTTCGAACTGATCGACGACACACCCGTCCTGCGTCCAGTGACCCGAGTTGTGGACCCGCGGCGCGATCTCGTTCACGATCAGCCCCGACTTGGTCACGAAAAGTTCCACCCCCATCACGCCGACATAGTCCAGCGCATTCAGGATCTGCCCGGTCAGGATCACCGCATCGGTCAGTTGCGCGCGGCTCAGTTCGGCGGGCAGGGTCGTCGTGTGCAGGATGCCATCGCGGTGCACGTTCTGGCCCGGATCATAGCAGGCCACCTGCCCGTCCGTGCCCCTTGCCCCGATCACCGAAACCTCGTGGCTGAAATCGACAAACCCCTCCAGGATGGCATCGGCGCCCTGCATAGCGGCAAAGGCGGCGTCGGCGTCATCCGGTGCCATGATCCGCGCCTGCCCCTTGCCGTCATAGCCCAGACGACGGGTCTTCAGGATCGCCGGGGCGCCGATCTGTGCCAGGGCCCTGTCCAGCGCGGCGCGGTCGGGCACATCGGCAAAGGGTGCAACCCGCAGGCCCAACCCCTCGAGAAACCGCTTCTCTGTCAGGCGATCCTGCGACACCCGCAGCGCCTCGCGCCCCGGGCGGATCGGGCGGATCGTTTCCAGCAGGTCCAGCGCCGAGGTCGGGATGTTCTCGAACTCGTAGGTGATCACGTCGACCGATTCCCCGAAGGCCCGCAGGGCCGCCGTGTCATCGTAGGCGGCGGTGGTCAGGGCTCCGCACACCTCACCGGCCGGCGCACCTGCCCCCGGCTCGTAGACATGGCAGCGCAGGCCCAGCCGCGCGGCGGCCAGGGCAAGCATCCGGCCCAACTGTCCCCCGCCCAGAATTCCGATCACCTGTCCGGGACGCAAAGCTTCACTCATCGACGGGCTCCTCGGGAATCGACGCCGAAAGCGCGGCGCGCCAGGTTTCCAACCGTTCGGCCAGGGCCGGATCGTTCAGGGCCAGAATGCCCGCCGCCATCAACCCGGCATTGGCAGCCCCCGCCGCACCGATGGCCATGGTAGCGACCGGAAAACCGCGCGGCATCTGCACGATGGAGTAAAGCGAATCGACACCGTTCAGCGCCCGGGTCTGGATCGGCACGCCGATCACCGGCAGGCGGGTCTTGCTTGCCATCATGCCCGGCAGATGCGCCGCCCCGCCGGCCCCGGCAATGATCACCCGAAGCCCGCGCCCCACCGCCTCCTTGCCGTAGGTCCACAACCGGTCGGGGGTGCGATGGGCGGAAACGATCCGCGCCTCGTGGCTTACGCCCAACTCGTCCAGGATATCTGCCGCGCCGCGCAGGGTCGGCCAGTCCGACTGGCTCCCCATGATGATGCCAACGTCAACGCCCATGCTGCCTCCGCCCGTGTTCATGAAGCGCGCACTATACCCATGGCGGCCTTGCTGGCAATGCGGGGCGCGGTGTTTCATGCAAGGATGCAGCATCCGCAGCCAGGAAAGGCCCGCCATGACCGTCAGACGCATCGTCGCAAACATCGCCACCGACACGCTCCCCGAGGTGCGGCAGTTCTATGCCGATCTCTTCGGCCTCGAGGTGGCGATGGATCACGGCTGGATCGTGACCCTCACCTCACCCGAAACGGCCAGGGTGCAGCTTGGCATCGCCAGCGAGGGCGGATCGGGCACGCCCGTCCCCGACCTGTCGATCGAGGTCGACAATCTTGACGAAACCCTGGCCCGCGCCCGTACCCTGGGCCATGCCATCGAATACGGCCCGGCAACCGAGCCCTGGGGCGTGCGCCGGTTCTTCCTGCGCGATCCGGCTGGCAAGCTGCTGAACATCCTGGCCCACGACGATTGAACGCCGGGCGACAGGGCCTATCGTCCGCGACAGGATGGCGATAGAAAAAAACAGTGCAAATGGGGAACGACCGATGAAAATGACCACCGAGGAAGCCTTCGTCAAAACCCTTCAGGCCCATGGCATCCGCCAGGCCTTCGGGATCATCGGATCGGCCATGATGCCGGTCTCCGACCTGTTTCCCCGGGCGGGCATCGCCTTCTGGGATTGCGCGCACGAGATGACGGCCGGGATGATGGCCGACGGCTATACCCGCGCCACCGGCGAGATGAGCATGATGATCGCCCAGAACGGCCCCGGGATCACCAATTTCGTCACCGCCGTGAAAACCGCCTATTGGAACCACACGCCGCTGCTTCTGGTGACACCCCAGGCGGCGAACAAGACCATCGGCCAGGGCGGTTTCCAGGAGATGGAGCAGATGAACCTGTTCCGCGATTGCGTGGCCTGGCAGGAAGAGGTGCGCGACCCTTCGCGCATGGCCGAGGTCCTGAACCGGGTGATCCTGAAGGCCAAACGCGCCAGTGCCCCGGCCCAGATCAACGTGCCGCGCGATTTCTGGACCCAGGTCATCGACATCGCCCTGCCCGACATTGCCGGTTTCGAACCGCCCTCGGGCGGCGCAAAGGCGCTGCAAGAGGCGGCCGACCTTCTGGGCGCGGCCCGGTTTCCGGTCATCCTGAACGGTGCCGGGGTGGTCTTGTCGGGCGGCATCCCGGCCAGCATGGCCCTGGCCGAACGTCTGGATGCGCCGGTCTGTGTCGGCTATCAGCACAACGATGCCTTCCCGGGCAGCCACCCCCTGTTTACCGGGCCGCTGGGATATAACGGCAGCAAGGCCGCGATGGAGCTTATCGCCCGGGCCGACGTGGTGCTGGCGCTTGGCACCCGGCTCAATCCGTTCTCCACCCTGCCGGGCTATGGCATCGACTACTGGCCGACCGGCGCCAAGGTGATCCAGGTCGATCTCAACCCCGACCGGATCGGCCTGACCAAGCCGGTGGCGTTGGGTATCGTGGGCGATGCGAAACGCGTGGCCGAAGGGCTGCTTCACCGCCTGTCCGACACGGCGGGCGATGAGGGACGCCAGGACCGAAGAGCGCGTATCAGCCAGACGAAATCCGCCTGGGCGCAGGAACTCACCAGCCTCGATCACGAGGCCGACGATCCCGGCACCACATGGAACGAACGCGCCCGCAACCGCGAGCCGGGCAAGATGTCGCCCCGCCAGGCCTGGCGCGCGATCCAGTCGGCCCTGCCGCGCGATGCCATCATCAGCTCGGACATCGGCAACAACTGCGCCATCGGCAATGCCTATCCCAGCTTCGAGGCGGGCCGCAAATACCTGGCCCCCGGGCTTTTCGGACCCTGCGGATACGGGTTTCCGGCCATCTGCGGCGCCAAGATCGGTCAGCCCGGCGTGCCCGTGGTGGGCTTTGCGGGCGATGGCGCCTTCGGCATCTCGATGAACGAGATGGTCAGCGTCGGGCGCGAAGGCTGGCCCGCGATCACCATGGTGATCTTCCGCAACCACCAGTGGGGCGCCGAAAAACGCAACACCACCCTCTGGTTCGACGACAACTTCGTGGGAACCGAGCTGAACCCCCGCGTCTCCTATGCCGGCATCGCCAGCGCCTGCGGGCTGACGGGCGTGCAGGTCGATACCATGGAGGGGCTGACGGCCGCGCTCGACACCGCCGTGAAGGCCCAGATGCAGCATGGCGAAACCACCTTCATCGAGGTGATGCTGAACCAGGAGCTGGGCGAACCCTTCCGCCGCGATGCCATGAAGGCGCCGGTCTCCGTCGCCGGAATCAGCCCCGACGACATGGCCGGTTCCTGACGCCACCCGCCTGTCGGGCCGCCCGAGGCACCTGGCGCAGACGCGCTCGGATAGTGCGTGCATCCGGGCGCTGCGCCATTTCGGCCAGCGGCCCATCGCCAGACTCGCACTCCCCCGAACAGCGGGCTAGTGTGCCCCCGAACCAGCCGGAAGACCTGCCATGTCCCACAGCCAACCGCAGATCGACACCTCGCCCAAGGTCAGCGACGAGATCCGCAAGACGACCTGCTACATGTGCGCCT
Source organism: Oceaniglobus trochenteri (assembly GCF_020529025.1). Taxonomy (GTDB): domain Bacteria; phylum Pseudomonadota; class Alphaproteobacteria; order Rhodobacterales; family Rhodobacteraceae; genus Oceaniglobus; species Oceaniglobus trochenteri. The sequence continues at coordinate 65,450 of NZ_JACNMM010000016.1, read as the reverse complement.
GCCGCTGCGGGATCAACGTGCACCTCAAGGACGGCCCCGACGGCAAACGGCAGGTCGCCTATATCGAGGGCAACCGCGATCACCCCGTGAACAAGGGCGTTCTCTGCGGCAAGGGGTCGGCCGGGATCATGCAGCACCTCTCGCCCGCCCGCCTGCGTGCGCCGATGAAGCGGGTCGGCGAACGCGGCAGCGGCAAGTTCGAGGAGATTTCCTGGGACGAGGCCTATGACCTTGCGGTGAAATGGCTGAAACCGATCCGCGACACGGCGCCCGAAAAGCTGGCCTTCTTCACCGGGCGCGACCAGTCGCAAAGCTTCACCTCGTGGTGGGCCCAGGCCTTCGGAACGCCGAATTACGCCGCCCACGGCGGTTTTTGCAGCGTCAACATGGCGGCCGCGGGCATCTACACCATGGGCGGCGCCTTCTGGGAATTCGGCCAGCCCGATTGGGACAATACCAAGCTGTTCATGCTGTTCGGCGTGGCCGAGGATCACGATTCCAACCCGATCAAGATGGGGCTGGGCAAGCTGAAGAAACGCGGCGCCAAGGTGATCGGCGTCAATCCCATCCGCTCGGGCTATAACGCCATTGCCGATGAATGGATCGGCATCACCCCCGGCACCGATGGCCTGTTCATCCTGTCGCTGATCCACTGCCTTCTGAAGGCGGGCAAGATCGACCTCGACTATCTTGCTCAGTTCACCAATGCCCCGGTGCTGGTCAACGAAGACCCGAAATCGCCCGAATTCGGCCTGCTGCTGAAAACCGAGGATGGCCGCGATCTGGTGATCGACCGTGCCACCGGCAAACCGGCCCCCTTCGACGGGACAGGCGTGCGCCCCGACCTCTCCGGCTCGCTGCGGCGGGCGGGCATCAGCCACCGCAGCGTGTTTCAGCATATCGCCGAGAAATACCTGGCCGGGGAATACGCCCCCGAGGCCATCGCACCCAAGATCGGGCTAAGCGCAAACCGCATCAACCGCATCGCCGCCGACCTGGCCCGCACCGCCTTTGACGAGGCGATCGAGATCGACCAGCCCTGGACCGATTTCCGAGGCACCCGGCACGAAAAGATGATCGGCCGGCCCGTCAGCTTTCATGCCATGCGCGGCATCAGCGCCCATTCCAACGGGTTCCAGACCTGCCGCGCCCTGCACCTGTTGCAGATCCTGCTGGGCAGCGTGGAAACCCCCGGCGGAATGCGGTTCAAACCGCCCTACCCGAAACCGGCGACGGCCCACCCCAAGCCCCACTGCAAGGTCACGCCGGGCAAACCGCTTGACGGGCCGCACCTGGGCTTTACCCAAGGGCCCGACGACCTGGCCCTGACCCCCGAAGGCACCCCGGCGCGCATCGACAAGGCCTTCACCTGGGAAAACCCCATGTCCGCCCATGGCATGATGCACATGGTGATCTCGAACGCCCATGCGGGCGACCCCTACAAGATCGACACGTTGTTCATGTACATGGCCAACATGGCCTGGAATTCGTCGATGAACACCTCGGGCGTCATGAAGATGCTGACCGACAAGGACGACACCGGCGAATATGTCATCCCGCACATCATCTATTCCGATGCCTATTCGTCGGAAATGGTCGCCTATGCCGACCTCATCCTTCCCGATACCACCTATCTTGAACGCCACGACTGCATCTCGCTGCTTGACCGTCCCATTTGCGAGGCCGATGCCGCCGCCGATGCCATCCGCTGGCCCGTGGTCGAACCCGACCGCAACGTGAAGGGCTTCCAGTCGGCGCTGATCGACCTGGGCGCGCGGCTGAACCTGCCCGGCTTCGTCACCGACACGGGCGAACAGAAGTTCAAGGATTACGCCGACTACATCGTGAACCACGAACGCCGCCCCGGTGTCGGCCCCCTGGCGGGTTGGCGGGTGGGCGATGGCGCAGCCGAGACCACCATGCAACACGGCCGGGGCCACCCGAACGGCGCGCAGATCGACGAATACATCAAACACGGCGGATTCTGGATCGGGCATATCCCCGAAGAAGGACTGTATTACAAGCCTTGGAACCGCGCCTACCAGGACTGGGCGGTAAAGATCGGCCTTTTTGACAAGCCCGCGCCCTATATCTTCTCGCTCTGGTCCGAACCCCTGCGTCGGTTCCAGCTGGCCGCCGAAGGCCACGGCACCCGCCAGCCCCCCGACCACCTGCGCGAACGCATCAAGGCCACCCTCACCCCGCTGCCGATCTGGTATCCCCCGCTTGAGGATGGCCATGCCGACCCGGTGGAGTACCCGGTCCATGCCCTGACCCAGCGGCCCATGGCCATGTATCACTCCTGGGGCGGACAGAACGCCTGGCTGCGCCAGATCCACGGGCACAATCCGCTCTATGTTCCGACGAAGATATGGGAAGAACAGAAGTTCCGCGACGGCGACTGGGCGCGCGTCAGTTCGATGCATGGCGAAATCACCGTGCCCGTGGCACTGATGGCGGCGCTGAACGAAAATACCGTCTGGACCTGGAACGCCATAGGCAAGCGCAAGGGCGCCTGGGCGCTGGACGACGACGCCCCCGAGGCGAAGAAGGGGTTCCTTCTGAACCACCTGATCCACGAGCTGCTGCCCCCCAAGGGCGACGGGCTGCGCTGGTCCAACTCCGACCCGGTGACCGGCCAGGCCGCCTGGTTCGACCTGCGCGTCAGGATCGAGAAGGTGCGCGCCCCCAGCCGCAGCTATCCCGACATCCCGGCGCAGGCGTCGCCGGTGCCCCCGGCGCCGGCCAACGTGACCCGGAAGGTCGGGTCGTGATGGGGGCCATTGTGGAATTTGAGTATTTTTGCAAAGAAGAAGACAGGGGGCTGAACCCATGACCGAGCTTCCCGCATCCACGCAACGCAAGCTGGGCCTGGTGATCGACCTTGACACCTGCGTCGGCTGTCATGCCTGCGTCACCGCCTGCAAGGGCTGGAACACCGAAAACTACGGCGCGCCCCTGGCCGACAAGGATGCCTATGGTGCCGAACCCGTGGGCAGCTTCCTGAACCGCGTCCATTCCTTCGAGGTGCAGCCCGAAAGCGGCCCCGCCCAAACGGTGCATTTCCCGAAATCCTGCCTGCATTGCGACGATGCCCCCTGCGTCACCGTCTGCCCCACCGGCGCCAGCTACAAGCGGGTGGAAGACGGGATCGTCCTGGTGAACGAGTCCGACTGCATCGGTTGCGGGCTTTGCGCCTGGGCCTGCCCCTACGGCGCGCGGGAAATGGACCCGGTCGAACAGGTGATGAAGAAATGCACCCTCTGCGTCGACCGGATCTATAACGAGAACCTGCCCGAGGAAGACCGCCAGCCCGCCTGCGTGCGCACCTGTCCGGCCGGCGCGCGCCACTTCGGCGACCTGGCCGACCCCGACAGCGATGTCAGCCGCCTTGTGGCAGAACGCGGCGGCTTCGATCTGATGCCCGAACAGGGGACGAAACCGGTGAACAAGTACCTGCCCCCCCGCCCCCGCGACGAAGACATCGACGTGCTTGCCCCCTTCCTGCAACCCGTGGCCGAGACGCCCTCGGGGTTCCTGGGCTGGCTTGACCGCGCGCTGGAGAAACTCTGATGCACCCCGCCGCCTCCATCATCGCCTTCACCACGCTGTCGGGCATCGGCTTCGGTCTGCTGGCTTTCCTGGGTCTCGGCTTTCCGCGGGTCGAAGGGATGTCGGCCTTCGCCTTCTTCGCCATCGCCTACTTGCTGGCGGTCGGCGGGCTGGTGTTTTCCACCTTCCACCTGGGCCACCCCGAACGGGCGCTGAAGGCCTTCACCCAGTGGCGCACCTCCTGGCTCTCGCGCGAAGGCTGGGCCTCGGTCCTCACGCTGGTGGTTATGGCGATTTTCGCAGCGCCACTGGTGTTCTTCGGCCTGCGCCTCGCGCCCATCGGCTGGCTTGGCGCGCTGGCATCGATCGGAACCGTCTACATCACATCGATGATCTATGCCTCGATCCGCAGCGTGCCGCGCTGGCATCACTGGTCCACCAGCGCGATGTTCATCGCCTATGCGCTGTCGGGCGGTGCGCTTCTGTCGGGTCAGGTTACGGTGGCCATCGCCTTCCTGGTCCTGACCGGCATCGGCCAGTTCGCCGCCTGGAAAGCGGGGGATGCCCGGTTCGCCGCCGCGGGAAGCACCGCCGGAACCGCGACCGGGCTGGGCGGCATCGGCAAGGTGCGCCTGTTCGAATCGTCCCACTCCGAGGGCAACTACCTCACGAAGGAGATGGTCTTCGTCATCGCCCGCAAACATGCCACGAAGCTGCGCTCCATCGCGCTGGTGCTGGCCTTTGCGGCGCCTGTCGCGCTTCTGCTGCTGCCCTTCCACCACGTCATGGCGGCGCTGGCCGTGCTGTCGCACCTCTGCGGCGTGCTGATCACCCGCTGGCTGTTCTTCGCCGAGGCCGAGCATACCGTTTCGCTGTACTACGGGCGGACGGCGGCCTAGTCAGCCGTCGGAGCCTCCGGCGGGGATATTTGAAGACCTATGATCGCAAAGACCATCCTGTCTTCATCTTTGGTCCTGAAATATCCCCGCCGGAGGCATTGAAAGTTCCTTTGCGCGCTATCGGATGCGCGCTTCGCTCTTGGCATCGAACAGCATCGCGCGCGCCGGATCGAAGGCGATGCCAACCTTGTCGCCCGCCTTCGAGCGCAGATCGCCGCGTTCCTCCACGATCATCCGCTCGCCATCCGCACCCGCCAGATAGGCATAGGACACGCCCCCCAGCGCCTCGGTCAGTTCCACGGTGTGGGTGCTGCCCTCGGTGATCTCGATATGTTCGGGGCGGATGCCCAGGGTCACTGCCGTGCCCTCGGCGGGCACCTGCACCTGCACCGGCAGCGCCTTGTCCAGCGACGACACCGCCACCTGCCGCCCATCGGTCACCTTGCCTTCGAGAAAGTTCATCGCCGGTGAGCCGATGAAACCGGCCACGAAGCGGTTGTCGGGATCGCGGTAAAGATCGAGCGGCGCCCCCACCTGTTCGATCACACCGGCCCGCAGCACCACGATCTTGTCAGCCAGGGTCATCGCCTCGACCTGGTCGTGGGTGACATAGATCATCGTCGCGCCGATTTCCTTGTGCAGGCGGGCGATTTCCACCCGCATCTCGACCCGCAGTTCCGCATCGAGGTTCGACAGCGGCTCGTCGAACAGGAACACCTCGGGGCCGCGCACGATGGCCCGCCCGATGGCCACCCGCTGCCGCTGCCCGCCCGAAAGGGCCGCCGGCTTGCGTTTCAGGTAATCGTCCAGCTTCAGGATGCGCGAGGCCTCGGCCACCTTCTTGTCGATCTCGGCGCGGGGATGCTTGTTCATCTTCAGCCCGAAGCCCATGTTCTCGGCCACCGTCATGTGCGGATAGAGGGCATAGGTCTGGAAAACCATCGCCACGCCCCGCTCGGCCGGGTCGTCGCGGGTCACGTCGCGGCTGCCGATGGCGATCTTGCCGCCCGTCGTTTCCTCCAGCCCCGCGAACATCCGCAAGAGCGTGGACTTGCCACAACCCGAAGGCCCGACGAAAACGCAGAATTCGCCATCGGCGACTTCCAGATCCACACCGTGGATCACCTGCACGTCGCCGTAGCGCTTCATAACATTGGAAAGTGTCACACCTGACATGGATTCATCCTGTTGTTGCAAGGGGTTCTGCGGCACGGTCGGGGAACCGCCATGCCGATGCCTCGGTGGCGATCTTCCGGGCCGCGGCGCGCAGGGCGGGGGCCAGTTCGCCCAGTTCGTCAAGGCTGCGCCGCGCGCTGGTGGCCGTGACCGAGATCGCACCAAGAACCTGGCGACCATCGGTCAGGATCGGCACGGCCAGGCAAATGATGCCGGCCTCATGCTCTTCGTCGTCGAAGGCATGGCCACGGTCGCGGATCGCCGCAAGATCGCGCAAGAGGCTTGCGCGGTCGGTCAGCGTATTGGGCGTGAACCGGTGAAACGACTGCTGCGCGATGGTATCTTCAAGGTCGGGGGCGGGCAGGAATGCCATCATCGCCTTGCCCACCCCGGTGCAATAGGCCGGGCCCACCTTGCCCGCCTGCGAATACATCCTGACCGGGACCGTTGCGTTGCGCTTGTCGACATACAGAACCTGGCCATGGTCCAGCTGCGCCAGGTGAACCGTTTCGCCCAGTTCGGCGGACAGCGCATCGATATGGGGCCGCGCGATCGGCGCAAGCGAGGTGGTGTGCCAGGCCGCATGGGCCAGCCGCACCAGCCGCACCCCCAGCGCATAGGTGCCGCTTTCGGGGTCAAGCCGCAGCATCCCCTGCGAGGTCAGCGTCTGGATCAGCCGATAGAGCGTGGCCTTGGGAAAGGGGCTGTCGCGCTGCACCTCGGCAAAGCGCACCGGACGGCCATAACCGGCCACCTGGTCAAGCACGGCAAGCGCCTTGCCCACGGTGCCCGCACCCCGCGCCTCACCTGCTGACGGTCGCCCTGACCGGTCCGGCATGCCATCCATCCTCTCGCCTGTTTCTGCCCTTGCCCTGCGGGCAAAACGCCCGCTGCTCTGACGCAAGGTCAGCCTTCCGGGGGCAGGAAACTGTTGACATCCATAGCGCCAATGCGGTTATCATTTCAATATCTAAAACCAAGTTTCACATAATGGAACCATCTAGGGAGCAACTTATGGTGTGCAAACTCACAGCGTCCGCCGCGGCGCTTGGCGTCTCTGCCGTGATGGCAACGGGCGCCCTTGCCGATGCCCATTCGCAGAACCTGTCCGGGGATCTGATCATCTTTTCCGACATGTCCAACCCTGCGCCCCGCGCGGTGATGGAAGGCATGGTGGAGCGGTTCGGGGAAATGCACCCCGATCTGAACATCGAACTGACGGTGATCGACCGCGAAGCCTACAAGACCCAGATCCGCAACTTCCTGACCGCCAATTCGCCGGACGTGGCCAACTGGTACGCGGGCAACCGCATGGCCCCCTATGTGGACGCCGGCCTGTTCGAGGACGTGTCGGACATCTGGGAAGGCACCCTGTCCGAGGAACTCGCCAGCACCAAGGGCGCGATGACCATGGATGGCAAGCAGTGGGGCGTGCCCTATACCTACTACCAGTGGGGCGTTTACTATCGTAAGGATATCTACGACCAGTACGGCCTGAGCGAACCGCAGGACTGGGACACCTTCAAGTCCAACTGCCAGACCCTGCTCGACAACGGCGTGAAGTGCTTCACCATCGGGACCAAGTTCCTGTGGACCGCCGGTGGCTGGTTCGACTACCTGAACATGCGCACCAACGGCTTCGACTATCACATGAAGCTGACGGCGGGCGAGATTCCCTGGACCGACGACGGCGTCAAGGCGACCTTCGCCAACTGGCGCGAGCTGATCGACATGGGCGCCTTCATCGACAACCACACCGCCTATAGCTGGCAAGAGGCCCTGCCCTTCATGACCGGTGGCGATGCTGCCGCCTACCTGATGGGCAACTTCGCCGTGGCCCCCCTGCGCGAAGCGGGCCTGAGCGACGATCAGCTGGATTACTTCCAGTTCCCCGCGATCAACGCCGATGTCGAACTGGGCGAAGACGCCCCGACCGACACCTTCCACATCCCCAGCGGTGCGGCCAACAAGGACAACGCCAAGGCCTTCCTGAAATGGGTCGTTTCGGCCGACAACCAGACCCTGATCAACGCGGGCAACGCGCTGGGTCAGCTTCCGGTCAACTCGAACTCCTCGGTGGATGACGACAAGTTCCTGAAGGAAGGCTTCGATGTCCTGTCCAACAAGGCACCGGGCGGCATCGCGCAGTTCTTCGACCGTGACGCCCCCGCCGAGATGGCCAAGGTCGCGATGGAGGGCTTCCAGGAATTCATGGTCCGCCCCGACAACATCGACAAGATCCTCGACCGGCTCGAGCGGGCCCGCGGCCGGATCTACTGATCCACGCCAAGTTACGGCATGAAACGGGTTGCGGGCGGCCAATGGTGCCGCCCCACCCCACACCCGGACCGCGCGGCGCAGACCCGGTCCGCCCCACACCCAAGACCAGGTGGCCCCATGACCCACGCAACCCTGCCCGACACCCATCCCCAGGGGCCGAAACGCAACTGGTGGCACCGCAACCAGATCGCGATCTCGCCCTGGCTCTTCCTTGCGCCGGGGATGATCTTCTTTGCCTTCTACGTGATCTTCCCGATCTTCCAGTCGTTCCAGATCTCGACGCTGCGCTGGGATGGCCTGGGCGCGCCCGAATTCATCGGCCTTCAGAACTACGAAGAGCTCTACTATGACGATGCCTTCTATACCTCGCTCAGGAACAACCTGATCTGGCTGGTGCTCTACCTGCTGGCCATTCCGGCGGGCCTGTTCATCGCGCTGTTCCTGAACCAGACGGTCACCGGCATCCGCCTCTACAAATCCCTGTTCTTCTTTCCCTTCGTGATCTCGCAGGTCGTCGTCGGCCTGGTCTTCACCTGGTTCTACGATCCCACCTTCGGCTTGCTGAACATCATCCTCGGCTGGGTCGGCCTCGGCCCGATCAACGTGCTGGGCGATCCGACCTATGTGACCTACGGCATCATCGCCGCGGGGCTGTGGCCGCAGACGGCCTATTGCATGATCCTCTATCTCACCGGTCTGAACGGCGTGAACCCCGAACAGATCGAGGCCGGGCGGCTGGACAATGCCAAGGGCTGGAAGATGCTCTGGTACATCATCATCCCGCAGCTCAAGCCCGCCACCTTCATCGCCTTCGTCGTCACCATCATCGGCGCGCTGCGCAGTTTCGACCTGATCTCGATCATGACCAACGGCGGCCCCTTCGGCGAATCCCGCGTGCTGTCCTTCTACATGTTCGAAGTGGCGCTGTCGGAATACGGCTTCCGCATGGGATACGGCGCGGCCATCGCCGTGGTGCTGTTCCTGATCATGCTCTGCTTCATCGCCTATTTCCTGTGGTCGATGTACCAGGAGGACAAGGCAAGATGACCGCCCAGTTTCTTCTTTGTCCAAATACTCGCGCCGCAGGCATGGCCCGCAGGGCCATTCAGCGAAAGGACGGCTAAGCCATGTTCCCCACCCCCGTCGAAAAGACCCCCCGCGCATGGCAGCTGACCTACCAGTCGCTGCTGCCCGTGGCCCTTGTGCTCTGGCTGCTGCCGCTGATCTCGATCATGGTGTTCAGCATCAAGCCCGACGCCGATTTCACCACCGGCAACTACTGGGGCTGGCCCTCCAGCTTCGAAGGCCTCACCAACTATGGCAAGGTCTTCTTCGAATCCGACATGCCGCGCTACCTGCTGAACTCGGTTTTCATCACCGTGCCCACGGTGGTGGGTTGCATCATCCTGTCTTCGATGACGGGGTTCGCGCTGGGGATCTACAGGTTCAAGGCGAACCTCTGGATCTTCTTCATGTTCGTGGCGGGCAACTTCGTGCCGTTCCAGATCCTGATGGTGCCGGTGCGCGATCTCACGCTCGACATGGGGCTTTACAATACGAAGACCGGCCTCGTGCTGTTTCATATCGCATTTCAGACCGGGTTCTGCACCCTTTTCATGCGCAATTTCATCCGCGCCCTGCCCTATGAACTGATCGAGGCGGCCCGGGTCGAGGGCGTGGCCGAATGGCGCATCTTCTGGTACGTCGTCCTGCCGCTGATGAAACCGGCGCTTGCCGCCATGGCGGTTCTGATCTTCACCTTCATCTGGAACGACTACTTCTGGGCCGTCGTGCTGACCCAGGGCGTCGAAAGCCAGCCGGTAACGGCGGGCATCACCAGCTTCAACGCCCAGTACCGCGCGGCCTATCACCTGATGAGCGCGGGCAGCATCGTCGCCGCCCTGCCGCCGGTGGCGATGTTCTTCCTGATGCAGAAACACTTCATCGCGGGCCTGACCCTTGGCGCCGTGAAATAAGGACCACCATGACCGACGAAACGATCCGCGCCTGGCGGATGGATACCCGCGACCAGACCCTTGTCCTGGTCAGCCGCGACGACGCCCTGCCCGAATGCATCTATTGGGGCGCGCCCCTGCCGGAAGACGAAGACCTGGAAACGCTGGCATCGGCGGCGGTGATGGACGTGACGGGCGGGATGCTGGATGCCAGCCCGCCCCTGTCGCTGTCCCCCGAGGCGCGGCGCAGCTTTCCCGGCCAGCCGGGGATGATGCTGCGGGATGGTGGGGGGGCGATAATTCTTCCCACATTTGCGCTCAGAGATGTGACAACGTCCGATACAATAAACGAAGGGCATCCCCCGGTCGCGGGTGGGGGAGAAGCCCCCGCCCGGGGGGGCGGTCGGGGGATGCCCGGCCTGCCGCCGGGCGGAACGGATGGTGATGTGCTGCGCTTCACCTGCGAAGATGCGCGAAACGCCCTCACCTACACCGCCACCTTCACCGCCCACGACGATCTCATAACCGCACGGGCCACACTCACCTGCGGACACCCCATCCACCTCGACTGGCTGGCCGCCCCCGTCTTGCCCGCGCCGCAACTTGCCGATGAGGTGATCGACGTTTCGGGCCGGTGGATCGGCGAATTCCGGTTGAACCGAACCCCCTGGACCCCCGGCATCCACATGCGCGAAAGCCGCACAGGGCGCAGCGGGCACGAACATTTCCCCGGCCTGATCCTACCCTGCCGGGGCACCACGAACACGCAGGGCCAGGCGTTCGGGCTGCACTATGGCTGGTCGGGCGGACACCGCATGATTGCCGAGGAACTGCCCGATGGCCGCCGCCAGGTGCAGTTCGGCCATGCCGCGCAGAGCGAAACCGAACCGGGCACGCGGTTCGAGACGGCCAAGATCTACCTCACCCATTCCACAACCGGCCTGAACGGCATCGCCACCGCCCATCAGCGCCACGCCCGCGACCGGATCGTGACATGGCCGCACCCGGACCGCCCGCGCCCCGTGCATTACAACTGCTGGGAGGCGGTCTATTTCAACCACGACCTGGCCGAGCTGAAGGACATCGCCAGCCGCGCCGCCGCCCTGGGCGCTGAACGCTTCGTGCTGGACGATGGCTGGTTCGGGCGGCGTGATGATGACACGACCTCGCTGGGCGACTGGGTGATTGATCCGCGCAAGTACCCAGGTGGCCTGACCCCGCTGATCGACCATGTGAAGGCCGAGGGCATGGGTTTCGGCATCTGGTTCGAACCCGAGATGGTGAACCGCGACAGCGACCTGGCCCGCGCCCACCCCGACTGGATCCTCGGCCCCGCCGACCAGATCCCGGGGCGCCAGCAATTCGTGCTGAACATCGCCCTGCCCGAGGTGCGCGAATACCTCTACAACCATATCGCGGCGGTGCTGTCGGCCCATGATGTCGATTACGTCAAATGGGATCACAACCGCGTTTTGCCCGCCCCCGATGCGGCCCAGACGCGCGGCACCTATGCCCTGTTCGACCGGCTGCGCGCCGATTTTCCGCATGTCGAACTGGAAAGTTGCGCCAGCGGCGGTGGGCGGATCGACTTCGGCATCCTGAAGCGCACCGCGCGCGTCTGGCTTTCCGACAGCAACGATGCGCTGGAACGCCTGCGCATCCAGCACGACGCCGCCCTGTTCCTGCCCATGGCCGTCACCGGCAGCCATGTCGGCCCGCGCCAGTGCCACACCTCGGGGCGGGTTCTGGACATCCGGTTCCGCGCCTGGGTGGCCGCGCAGCGCCACATGGGGTTCGAGATGGACCCACGGGAACTGACCGAGGACGAGGCGCGCGTCCTGCAAGAGGTCACCGCCTGGTGGAAGGCCAACCGCGGCTGGATGTGCCGGGGCGATATCCTGCGGCTCGACAGTGCCGATCCCTCGGTGATCGCGGAACAGCAGCTGTCACGCGACGGCGCGCGTTTCGTCGTCTTCGCGGGGGAGGCGGAAACCAGCGCCCAGATCGCGCCGCGCCCCTTGCGCCTGACCGGCCTTGACGCTGGGGCAAGATATCGTATGCACCTTGCCAACCGCGCTGATGCGGTTGGCCTGTCGCGCGGCGATCCCGCGCTGAAATCCGGAGATATCGAGGTTTCGGGCCAGTACCTGATGCAACACGGCCTGACCCTGCCCTGGGCCTTTCCACAATCCATGTGGGTGATCGAAGGAACGCGACTATGACAGCAACATTCCCCGATTTGCGCGGAAAATCGGTGTTCATCACCGGCGGCGGCTCGGGCATCGGCGCCGCGCTGACCGACGGCTTCCTGGCGCAGGGGGCGAAGGTGGCCTTCGTGCAGCGCAGCGATGCCAGCGCCTTCCAGGACGAGATGGAGCGCAAGCACGGCCAGCGCCCCTGGTTCCAACCCTGCGACGTCACCGATATCGCCGCCCTGCAGGGTGCCATCGCCGAAGCCGCCCGGGCCAACGGGCCAATCACGGTTCTGCTGAACAATGCCGCCAACGACAGGCGCCATGCGACCATGGATGTCACCCCCGAGGAATGGGATAACCTGATCGCCATCAACCTGCGCCCCTTCCTCTTTGCGCTTCAGGCGGTGGTGCCGGGCATGCGCGCGGCCGGTGGCGGGGCGGTGGTGAACCTGTCGTCGATCTCCTACATGATGGGACATGCGGGAATGCCGGTCTATACGACCTCGAAATCGGGCATCAACGCCATGACACGCGCCCATGCCCATGAATTCGGGCGCGATGGAATCAGGGTCAACACCCTGACGCCCGGCATGGTCCTGACCGAACGCCAGTTGCGCGAAGTGGTCAGCGAAGACGACATTTCCACCCATATCGCCCGCCAGGCCCTTCCGGTGCGCATCGGCCCCGAAGACATGGTTGGCCCGGCCCTCTTTCTGGCCTCGGATGCTTCGCGTATGGTGACGGGGCAGGCCCTTGTCGTCGATGGCGGCTTTGTAACGACAGGATGAAGATGACCAAGGCTATCACCCCCGAATGGATCGCCGTCGACTGGGGCACGACGCATTGCCGCGCCTGGGCCATGGGCGCAGATGGTGAAATCCTGGCCGATGCCCGGTCGTCGGCCGGCATGGGCACGCTTGAGCGCGAGGGTTACGAACCCGCCCTGCTGGACATGGTGGGCGCCTGGCTTGGCGGGCGCGACGGCGAAAATCCCATGCGCATCATCTGCTGCGGCATGGTGGGCGCGCGCCAGGGCTGGATCGAGGCGGCCTATTGCGCCGTGCCCTGCCCGCCCCTGTCGCCCGACCTGACCCGCGCCCCGACGACCGATGCGCGCCTTGACGTGCGCATCGTGCCCGGCCTGAAACAGCAGAAGCCTGCCGACGTGATGCGCGGCGAGGAAACCCAGATCGCAGGTTTCATCGCCCTGAACCCCAATTTCGACGGCGTGCTGTGCCAGCCCGGCACCCACACCAAATGGGTGCACATCAGCGCCGGCGAGGTGGTCAGCTTTCAGACCGCCATGACCGGCGATCTCTTTGCCGCGATTTCGGGCCACAGCGTGCTGCGCCACTCCGTGTCCGTCGATGGCTGGGATGATGACGCCTTTGACGCGGCCCTCTCGGACGGCCTGGCCAAGCCTGAATCCCTGGCCGCCCGCCTGTTTGCCCTGCGCGCCGAGGGCCTGTTGCATGGCCTGCCCAACGCCTCGGCCCGCGCCCGCCTGTCGGGCCTGCTGATCGGGGCCGAACTGGCCGCGACCCGGCCCTATTGGCTGGGCCAGCAGGTGGCGCTGATCGGCGCCGACACGCTTTGCGCCCATTACGCCACGGCCCTGGCCGCCCAGGGCATCACCGCGAAACGCACCGATGGCGATGCCCTTACACGGGCCGGCCTGATCGCCGCCCATTCCCTCACGAAGGAGCCCACGACATGAGCCGCCCCCTGATCGCCATCCTGCGCGGAATCGACCCCACCGAAGCCGCCCCCGTTGCCGCCGCCCTGATCGAGGCCGGGATCACCCGGATCGAGGTGCCTTTGAACTCGCCCTCGCCCTATGACAGCATCGAGGCGATGGTGCAGGCCCATGGAGAGGACGCGCTGATTGGCGCGGGCACCGTTCTTTCGCCCGAGCAGGTGGCAAACGTCTATCGCGTGGGCGGCCGTCTGATCGTGTCGCCCAACTGCGACCCCGAGGTGATCCGCGCCACCAAGGTTCTGGAAATGCAAAGCTTTCCGGGCATCCTGACCCCCACCGAATGCTTTGCCGCGCTGAAGCATGGCGCCGATGGCGTCAAGGTCTTCCCGGCGTTCCAGATGGGCATCGAGGGGCTGAAGGCCCTGCGCGCCGTTCTGCCCGTGGACACCAAGGTGTTCATGGTGGGCGGCGTGGGGCCCGACAACTTCCGCGACTGGCTGAGCGCGGGCGCCGAGGGCTTTGGCATCGGCACCGCCCTCTATCGCCCCGGCGACAGCGTGTCCGACGTGGCCGCACGCGCCGCGACCATGGTAAAAGCATATGATGAGGCAGTAGCATGAACATCTCCGTATTCGATCCGACACCCTGCACCCTGGGCGAAGGCCCCCTGTGGCATCCGGGCCTGAACTGCCTGTTCTGGTTCGACATCCTGGGAAAGAAGCTGTTCCAGAACCGCGACGGCCAGACCCGCCAGTGGCAGTTCGACGAATATGTCTCGGCCGCCGGCTGGCTGGATGACGAGAACCTGCTGATCGCCTCGGCCACGCGGTTGTTCCGTTTCAACCTGGAAACCGCCGCGCAGGAAACCATCTGTGCCCTGGACGCCGACAACCCCGACACCCGGTCGAACGATGGCCGCGCCGACCCCTACGGCGGCTTCTGGATCGGCACCATGCGCGTTGACGCCGGCCAGGACGGCGGCGCGATCTATCGCTTTTACAAGGGCGAAGTGCGCAAGCTTTTCGATCCGATCACCATCAGCAACGCCATCAGCTTTGCCCCCGACGGCAAGACCGCCTGCTTCACCGACACCAAGACCCAGGTCGTGCACCGCGTCGCCCTGGACGCCGATGGCTGGCCCGCGGGCGAACCGGAAGTGCATGTCGATCTGCGCGAAACCGAACTGCGCCCCGACGGTGCCGTGTTCGATGCCGCCGGCAACCTGTGGATCGCCTTCTTCGGCGCCGCGCGCGTGGGGTGCTATGGCCCCGATGGCCAGGAAAAGGCGCATTTCCCCCTGCCCGCCGCGCAGATCACCTGCCCGGCCTTCGGCGGCCCCGACATGACGACGCTGTTCTGCACCTCGGCCGCGGTCAACGATGACGGCCCCGCCGCAGGTCAGACCTTCGCGATCGAAACCGACGTGAAGGGCCAGGCGGAACATCAGGTGAAGCTCTGAGCGCAGCGACGATGGAAACGGCCATGCCCCCCCGAACAACCGGTGTTTGCTATTACCCCGAACACTGGCCCGAAGACCAATGGCCCGAAGATGCCGCACGCATGGTGGCCGCGGGCCTGACCTGGGTTCGCATCGGTGAATTCGCCTGGAGCCGGATCGAGCCGCGCCCCGGCGCGTTCGATTTCGGCTGGCTGGACCGTGCCATCGACGTTCTGGGCGCGGCGGGGCTGAAGGTGATACTCGGCACCCCCACAGCCACGCCGCCCCACTGGGTGCTGGACAAGCACCCCGACATGCTGGCCGTCGATGCCGCCGGGAAGCCGCGCAAGTTCGGCTCGCGTCGCCATTACTGCTTTTCGCACCGGGGTTACCGCGATGAATGCTATCGCATCGTCACCCTTCTGGGCGAACGCTATGGCAAGAATCCCCATATCCACGCCTGGCAGATCGACAACGAATATGGCTGCCACGACACCACGGTCAGCTATTCCAGCGCGGCGCGCGATGCCTTCCGCGACTGGTGCGCCCAGCGTTACCAATCCGCCGACGCCCTGAACCGCGCCTGGGGCAACGTCTTCTGGTCGATGGAATACGACGAGATCGACGATATCGACCTGCCCAACCTCACCGTGACCGAACCGAACCCGGCCCATGTCCTGGCCTTTCGCCGGTTCAGCAGCGATCAGGTGGTCAGCTTCAACAAGCTACAGGCCGATGTGCTGCGCAAGCACACCGACCGCCCGCTGATCCACAACTACATGGGCCGCGAACTCGCCTTTGATCATTTCGCCGTGGGCGCCGATCTGGATATCGCCAGCTGGGATTCCTATCCCATCGGGTTCCTCTCTGACCGGATCGAGGCAAGCGCCGATCACAAGGCGCATTTCCTGCGCCAGGGCGATCCGGACATGCAGGCCTTTCACCATGACATCTACCGCGCCGTTGGCCGGGGCAGATGGTGGGTGATGGAGCAACAGCCCGGCCCGGTGAACTGGGCGCCCTACAACCCCGCCCCCCTGCCCGGCATGGCCCGCCTCTGGGCGCACGAGGCCTTCGCCCACGGGGCCGAGGCGGTGTGTTACTTCCGCTGGCGCCAGGCCTCCTTCGCACAGGAACAGCAGCACGCCGGCCTTCTGCGCCCCGACAGCGCCGATGCCCCCGCCCTTGCCGAAGCCGCACAGGTGGCCAGGGAACTGGCCGATTTCCCCGAGACCGGCACCGCCACGGCGCGCGTGGCGCTGGTGTTCGACTATGCCTCGGCCTGGGCATGGGAAACGCAACCCCAGGGCGCCGATTTCGATTACTTCCGTCTGACCTTCGCCACCTACCGCGCGTTGCGCCGCGCCGGGCTGTCGGTGGACGTGGTGAACGCCACGGGCGATATCCTGGGCTATGACCTGATCCTTGCACCCGGCATCGCCACCCTGCCGCAATCCCTGCTCGATCAACTGGCCCGGTTCAAGGGCACCGCCCTGATCGGCCCGCGCAGCAATGCCAAGACCCCGGAAATGGCCATCCCGGTGCCCCTGCCCCCCAACCTGCCCGGCCTTGATGCCGTGGTTTCCCTGGTCGAAAGCCTGCCGCCCGGCACCACCGTACCGTTGGAACAAGGCGGCGCCTTCGCCCACTGGTTCGAACATCTGGACAGCGCCGCCGTCAGCGAAACCACCGCCGACGGACGGCCCGCCATCGCCAGTGCCGGCAAGCTGCACTATCTGGCCGGCTGGCCAGACGAGGCGGCCTTTGACCGGATCATCGCCGGGGCCTGCGCCGCCGTGGGGATCGAAACCATCGCCCTTCCCGAAGGGCTTCGCATCCGCGACACCACGACCCACCGGTTCTGGTTCAACTATTCGCCCGAGGACATCACGTTCCGGGGGCTCACTCACAAGGCGGCAGGTGTCACATGGCAGACAATGTAAAACCCTTCGGCACCCGGCGCGACGGCCGCGAGGTGCAGGCGATCACGCTGGACAACGGCACCCTGCGCGCCACCGTCCTGACCCATGGCGCGGTGCTGCAATCGCTGCGCCTGAAGGATGTCGCGCATAACCTGACCCTGGGGTTTCCCGACCTTGCCTCGTATGACGGAAAGTTCCCGCATTTCGGCTCGGTCATTGCGCCGGTCGCCAACCGCATCGGCGGCGCACAGGCGGTCATCGACGGTGAAACCTGCCACTTCTCGCAGGATATCAAGGGCGTGACCCTGCACAGCGGCCCCACCAGCAGCCAGCATGACGTCTGGACGCTGGGCGATCACGGGCCCGATTTCGTGACCCTGACGCTGGACCTTGCCGATGGGCGCGGCGGCTTTCCCGGCAACCGCCACCTGTCGGTCACCTATCGGCTGAAGGGCGACACGCTGCACCTCGACATCATGGCGACAAGCGATCGTGAAACCCTGATGAACATTGCCCATCACGGGTACTGGAATCTTGACGGCACCGAAACCTGGGCCGACCACAGCCTGCGCCTTGATGCCGACAACGTGCTGGCCGTCGACCCCGAGGTGATCTTGCCCACGGGCGATCTTGTTCCGCTGGACGACCACCCCTTCGATTTCCGCGAGGCCCGTCGCATCGCCCCCGGCGATATTCCCGAACTCGATCACAACTTCTGCCTCGCCCCCGCCCGGCGCGGGCTGACGCCGGTTCTGGCCCTGACGGGGAGCGGCGGCGTGACGATGGAGATTTCCACCACCGAACCCGGCGTGCAGATCTTCGGCGCCGGCACCATCGACACCGGCGATACGCCCTCGCTTCACGGCCATTCCTACGGGCGCCACTGCGGAATCGCCATCGAACCCCAGGCCTGGCCCGATGCCCCGAACCATGCCGGGTTTCCCTCCATCACCCTGTCCCCCGGTGCAACCTATCACCAGGTGACAACCTTCCGCTTCACCCGGGGCTAAGCGGCCGGCCACCGGTTTATCAGGATTGCCCCGGCGCGCCGGGGCGAGCGGGTGGGCGGCGTGCCGGGGCAATCCTGCCCCGGGTACTGGCCTCAGTGGGCCTCGGCCCAATTGGCGCCCTGCCCGGCCTCCACGCTCAGGGAAACGTCCAGATGCACCGCCGGGGCCGCCGCCCCCTCCATCACATCACGGGCGGCGGCGATCAGATCGTCAACCGCACCCTCCTCGACCTCGAACAGAAGTTCGTCGTGCACCTGCAACAGCATCTTTGCGGGCAGCCCCGCGATGGCCTGTGGCATCCGCACCATGGCCCGCCGGATCACATCGGCCGCGCTGCCCTGGATCGGCGCGTTGATGGCCGCCCGCTTGGCGAAACCGGCACCGGGGCCGCGGGCGTTGATTTCGGGCGTGTTGATCTTGCGCCCGAACAGCGTCTGGACATATCCGTGCTCCTTGGCGAAGGCGATGGTTTCGTCCATGTAATCGCGGATGCCGGGGAAACGCTCGAAATAACGGTCGATGAAGCCCTGAGCCTCCGCACGCGGAATCCGCAGATTGCGCGCAAGGCCAAAGCCCGAAATCCCGTAGATCACGCCAAAGTTGATCGCCTTGGCCTGACGGCGCACCATGGGGTCCATCCCCTCGAGCGGCACGCCGAACATTTCCGCCGCCGTCATGGCGTGAATATCCTGCCCGTCGCGGAAGGCCTGCTTCAGCGCGTCGATCCCGGCGACATGGGCCAGAATGCGCAATTCGATCTGGGAATAATCCAGTGACACCAGCCGCTTGCCCTCAGGCGCGACAAAGGCCTCGCGGATCCGCCTGCCCTCCTCGGAACGCACGGGGATATTCTGCAGGTTCGGATCCGTCGAGGCCAGCCGCCCGGTGTTCGCGCCGGCGATGGAGTAAGACGTATGCACCCGCCCCGTATCGGGGTTGATGTGTTCCTGAAGCGCGTCGGTATAGGTCGACTTCAGCTTGGAAAGCTGGCGCCAGTCCAGAACCCGGCCCGGCAGGTCATGCTCTGTCGCCAGGTCCTCCAGCACGTCGGCGCCGGTGGCATAGGCGCCGGTTTTGCCCTTCTTGCCACCCTCAAGGCCCATCTCGTCGAACAGGATTTCGCCCAGCTGCTTGGGGGAACCGACGTTGAAGCTGCGCCCGGCCAGTTCGTGAATCTCGGCCTCGAGCCCCGCCATCTTCTGGGCAAAGGCGTTGGACATGCGCGAGAGCGTGTCGCGGCTCACCTCGATCCCGTGCATCTCCATCTGCGCGAGGACCGGCACCAGCGGCCGTTCAAGGGTTTCATAGACCGTCGTCACCCGCGCGCGGTGCAATTGCGGCTTGAACAACTGCCAGAGGCGCAGGGTGATATCGGCATCCTCGGCCGCGTATTTCACCGCATCCGGCAGTGGCACCCGGTCGAAGGTCTTTGCCGACTTGCCCGTGCCCAGAAGCGACTTGATGGCAATGGGCGTGTGCCCGAGATAACGGTCGGCCAGCCCGTCCATGCCGTGATTGTGCAACCCGGCATGCATGGCATAGGACATCAGCATTGTGTCGTCGATCGGCGCGATGGAAATGCCGTGCCGCGCGAAGATCTTGGCGTCGTATTTCATGTTCTGGCCGATCTTCATCACCGCCGGGTCTTCCAGAAGCGGCTTCAGAAGGACCAGCGCCTCGTCCGGGTCCATCTGTCCCTCGGCCAGGTCCTCGCTGCCGAAAAGGTCGTCCGTCGCCTCGGCGCGGTGGGTCAGCGGGATATAGCAGGCCTGCCCCGGTTCGACCGCCAGGGATATGCCCACCAGATCGGCGCGCATTTCATCAAGCGCCGTGGTTTCGGTATCGACGGCCACCCAGCCCCGCGCATGGGCCCGGGCGATCCAGGCCTTCAGGGCCTCGGCATCCCTCACATGCTCGTAGGCATCGGCGTCGAAGGGCACGGCATCGGGTGTCGGCGCATCCTCGGGGGCGGGGGGCGTGTCGTCAATGGTCGGGGCCTTGGTGCCCAGCGCCTCGGCCACCCGCTTGGTGACGGTGCGGAACTCCATCTCGGCCAGAAAGCCCAGCAGATCGTCGGCAACCGGCGGCTTCACCTCAAGCGATTCGAGGCTGTAATCCAGCTCCATGTCGCAATCCAGTTGCACCAGCCGGCGCGACAGGCGGATCTGGTCGGCATGGTCGATCAGGGTCTGGCGGCGCTTGGGCTGCTTGATCTCGCCCGCCCGCTCCAGCAGCGTGTCCAGATCGCCGAACTCGTTGATCAGCAGGGCTGCGGTCTTGATCCCGATTCCCGGCGCGCCGGGCACGTTGTCCACCGAATCCCCGGCCAGGGCCTGCACGTCGACCACGCGGTCAGGGCCGACCCCGAACTTGGCATGAACGCCCTCGGCATCGATGCGGGCGTTCTTCATGGCGTCGAACATTTCCACACCGCCGCCCACCAGCTGCATCAGGTCCTTGTCGGAACTGATGATGGTCACGCGCCCCCCCGCCTCGCGGGCACGACAGGCCAGCGTGGCGATGATGTCGTCGGCCTCGAACCCCTCCTGTTCCAGACAGGCGATGTTGAAGGCGCGGGTGGCATCGCGGGTCAGCGGAATCTGCGGGCGCAGATCCTGGGGCATCTCATCGCGGTTGGCCTTGTAGAGATCGTACATCTCGTTGCGGAAGGTGTGGCTGCCCTTGTCGAAGACGACGGCAGCATGGGTCGGGGCATCGGGGCCGCGATTGTCCTCGATCATCTTCCACAGCATGTTGACGAAACCGCTGACCGCCCCCACGGGCAAGCCGTCGGACTTGCGCGTCAGCGGCGGCAGCGCGTGATAAGCCCGGAATATGAAGGCCGAGCCATCCACCAGGCTCAGGTGATGGCCTTTGCCGAACGTGTCGCCCATATCATTCCTCCTGCCCCGGACCGCACCCGATCCAAAGGAGGCGCCAGAGGCGCCAATTCACATCCCCATCCCCGCCTTTCAGGCGGGCACGGGTCCCGCTGGCGCCCGGCCTCGGCCGGACGGCGCCCTCTTAATGGTCGTCTCCGTCGCCTTCCAGCACATAGCGCTTGTCGCAATAGCCGCATTCGACCCAACCGGTATCGACCGGGATCTGCAACCAGACACGCGGATGTCCCAGCGCCCCTTCGCCGCCATCGCAGGCGACACGGCGGCTGTGAACGATTTCGGTTTCAGGCGCTTGGCTGTTCATCATCTGTCTCTTTTCAAATCGGTCGGGTCAGGCGTCATGATACCTATCGCCCCCGCCCGGGCAAGGCCACACCCCGCGTGCGCCCGCCTCCTCTTTCTTTGGGGCGGGGTCTGACACAGCCGGGGCGCAAAGGAACCCCATCTGTTTCGCGCAGCACCCCCTTTTCAGCCCAGGCGCGGCAAAGGCCGCCGGAGGGGGACGGCGTTTCATGCAGATGTCATCCGAGCATCACATAGCTGTAGCGGTTCTGCGGTCTACGAAGACACGCCGGGCGGGCCGATGCGCCGCCCGCTGATCAACATTTGCCTCGCAAAAGCGAACCGACCGGAGAGCTTCACGATGAATATGAACCGACGTCACGTCATGGGCCTGATGGGGGCGACCGCCTCCGGGCTTTTCCTGCCGAGCCATCTGCGCGCCCAGCAAAACCGTCCCTCGATCAGGATTGCGGTACAGCAAGTCGTGATCAACAACACGCTCGACCCGTGGAACGAACAGTCGAATGTCGGCGAGCGGGCGCTTTTCCCGAACCTCTGGGAAGGGCTGCTGCTGCGCGACTGGATGGGCAACCAGGGCCCGGTGCCGGGCCTGGCGACCGAATGGAAGCGGCTGGATGAAAAGACCGTCGAACTGAAGCTGCGCAAGGGCGTGAAATTCCACAACGGCGACGAGATGACAGCCGAGGATGTGGTCTTTTCGCTTTCCCCCGAACGGCTTTTCGGCGAGACGCAGCCGGCGGGCGGCAAGACCATCTATGCCGAGAACTATACGCGCACGACGGGCAAGGATATTCCCGCCGCCCTGCCGGGCATCGCGCGCCGCAAGTGGCCCTCGCTGGCCGGGGTCGAGGCCGTCGACAAGTATACTGTGCGCTTCCACAACGCGACGCCGGATGTGACGATGGAAGGGCGCCTCTACGCCGGCGGCAGCATCGTTGCCAACCGCCGGGCCTGGGACGAAGCATCGTCCTACGATGACTGGGCGAAGAAGCCGGTCACCACCGGCCCCTACTACGTCGAGGATTTTCAGCCCGACGTGTCGCTGACGCTGCGGGCCCATGATGATTACTGGGGTGGCCGCCCGCCCCTGGAAACGATCACCTTCGTGGAAGTGCCGGAAGTTGCAAGCCGCGTGAACGGCCTTCTGTCCGGCGAATATGACTTCGCCTGCGACCTGCCGCCCGACCAGTTGGGAACGGTGATGAACGCGCCGGGTCTGGAAGTGCAGAACTCCACCATCTGGAACCACCGCGTGAACGTCTTCACGCAGGACCATGAACAACTTCAGAACCCGCTGGTGCGCCGCGCCATGACCCATGCGATCGACCGCAAGACCATCGTCGAGGCGCTTTGGGCCAATCAGACCGAAGTGCCCGCCGGTCTTCAGTTCGAAAGCTTCCGCACCTCGGACATGTTCATCGAAGGCTGGGCCGCCCCCGAGTACGACCCAGAACTGGCGCGCCAGATGCTGAAGGACGCCGGCTACAAGGGCGATCCGATCCCCTTCCGCCTGCTGAACAACTACTACATCAATCAGGTGCCCAACGGACAGATCCTGACCGAGATGTGGAACCAGGTCGGTCTCAACGTCGAGATCGAGATGAAAGAGAACTGGGGCCAGATCCTTGCACAGGATACCCCGCGCGGGGTGCGCGACTGGTCGGCCTCCAACACGATCAACGATCCGATCTCGCCGATGGTGGTGCAGTTCGGGCCCAATGGCTCGGCCCAGCAGAACCGCGAATGGACCAATGCCGAGTTCAACGATCTTTGCCAGGTGATGGAAACGTCGACCGACCACGCCAGACGCAAGCAGGCCATCGCACGGATGTTGACGATCGCCGAGCGCGAGGACCCGGCCTATAACATCCTGCATCAGAACGCCGTCTTCACGGGCATGCGGTCAAGCCTGAACTGGAAGGCAGCCCCCGCCTTTGCCATGGATTTCCGCGCCTCGAACTGGCCCGGCCAATCCTGACCCCCTGCTGGCGCGCTCCCGGTTCCGGGGGCGCGCCTTTTTCGCGTTTTTCCAAGGACCGTTCAACATGGACAATCTGGTTGAGATCAGGAACCTGCGGGTTGCCTTCGACGGCGTTCCGGTACTGCATGGCATCGACCTTGACGTGGCGCCGGGCGAGGCCCTGGGCCTTGTCGGGGAAAGCGGCTGCGGCAAGTCGGTGACATGGCTGGCCGCCCTTGGCCTGCTGCCCGGAAAGGCAACGGTCAGCGGTTCGGTCCGCCTGCAGGGGCAGGATCTGGCCACCGCGCCGCGCCGGACACTGGAACGCGTGCGGGGGGGACGGATCGCGATGATCTTCCAGGACCCATCCAGCGCGCTGAACCCTGTGATCCGTGTCGGCCAGCAGATCATCGAAGCCCTGCGCCTGCACCGTGGCCTGACCGGGGCCGCCGCCAGGGCCGAGGCGCTGCGGCTTATGGATCTTGTCGGCATCCCAGATGCGCGCAACCGCTTCAGCCTTTACACCCACGAATTTTCCGGCGGGCAGGCCCAGCGGTTGATGATCGCCATGGCGCTGGCGGGCGAACCCGACCTTTTGATCGCGGACGAACCGACCACGGCGCTTGATGCCACGATACAGGCGCAGATCCTTGATCTGCTTGTCACCCTGCGCCGGGAAATGTCGATGGCGACAGTCTTCATCAGCCATGACCTTGCGGCGGTGGCGCAGGTCTGTGAGCGGGTCTGCGTGATGTATGCGGGGAAGATCATCGAAGAAGGCCATGTCGGTCAGCTTTTCGAGACCCCGCGCCACCCCTATACCCGGGGGCTGTTCGACGCGATTCCCACGCTCAGCGGCCCGCTGCGGCGGTTGGTCCCGATCCCCGGCACCGTGCCGGACCCGCGCGAACTGCCGCCGGGCTGCGCCTTTGCGCCGCGCTGCAACCGGGCGCGCGCCTTTTGCAGTCAGCACAGACCCGAGTTGCTGCCCCAGCCGGAAGGGCGGCAGCTGGCCTGCGCCTTTCCGGTGCCGATCACGCAGGACATCGTCCATCGGCAGGAAGAATACCAATGAGCCAGCTTCTTGATGCCCGCGGTCTTGTGCGTGTCTATACGGCCCGCCGCGGCCTTTTGGGGCGCCCTGCCCGGGTGCGGGCGGTTGATGGCGTCAGCCTTCGGGTGAAACGTGGCGAGACTCTGGGCATCGTCGGCGAAAGCGGCTCGGGCAAGTCGACGCTGGGTCGGGTGCTGCTGGGTATCGACGCGGCACAGAAGGGTACCGTCCACATCGACGGCGCCCCCATGCCAGCCTTCGGCACCCCGGGCTGGCGCGCCCTGCGGGCGCGCATCCAGATGGTCTATCAAGACCCGCTGGCCGCGCTGGACCGGCGGCTGAGTGTCGCACATCAGTTGCGCGAACCGCTGGACATCCACCACCTCGGGGATGGGGAAAGCCGCAGCGCGCGCATCAGCGAGGTGATGCAGTCGGTCGGCCTGCGCCCCGACCAGGCCGGGAAATTCCCCCACGAGCTTTCGGGTGGCCAGCGCCAGCGCGTGGTCATCGCGCGGGCGCTGATGACCGAACCCGAGTTGCTGGTCTGTGACGAACCGGTTTCGGCGCTTGACGTTTCCATTCAGGCGCAGGTGGTGAACCTTCTGGCCGACCTGCAGCGCGATCGGGGCCTTGGCATGGTCTTCATCAGCCACGACCTGAAGGTGGTGCGCAATCTCTGCGATCGTGTCGCGGTCATGTACCTGGGGCGCATCGTCGAGGAAGGCCCCGCCGAGGCGGTGTTCGCCGATCCCCGCCACCCCTATACGCAGGCCCTGATTTCGTCGGTGCCCCAACCCGGCCGCGCAGCCAACAGCCGCATCATCCTCCAGGGAGAGCCGCCCGACCCCGGCAACCGTCCGCCCGGCTGTGCCTTTCATCCCCGCTGCCCCATGGCCGAAGACAGCTGCCGCCGTGCCATTCCCGAGACCCGGGCCGTGGGCGGCGCGCGCAGCGCAGCCTGCCATCTCGTCGCCCCCGCCGCCCTGACCGAACCGGCCTGAACTGGAGCCTCATGTGATACGTTTCGTAACCTCCCGCCTTTTCCGGGCAGGACTGACGGTCTTGTCGGTGATGACTTTTGCCTTCGTGGTCCTGCGGATGTCGGGCGATCCGGCGCAGGTGCTGCTGGGCCCGGATGTACCACAGAACGTGGTGCAGGATTTCCGCGACCGCTGGGGGCTGGATGATCCGATCTGGCAACAGTACCTGTCCTATCTCCGCGCCATGCTGCACGGCGACTTCGGCCTGTCCATGCG
The DNA here is from genome assembly GCF_020529025.1 of Oceaniglobus trochenteri. Classification (GTDB taxonomy): domain Bacteria; phylum Pseudomonadota; class Alphaproteobacteria; order Rhodobacterales; family Rhodobacteraceae; genus Oceaniglobus; species Oceaniglobus trochenteri. Next base: position 39,851 of record NZ_JACNMM010000016.1, on the reverse strand, counting down.
CGACCGTTCACCGGCCATCGACCTGGTGATGCAGCGCATTCCCGCCACGCTGCAACTGACGATCCCCGCCCTGATCCTGCAATTGGCCTTCGGCATCCCGGCGGGCATCTATGCGGCGCTGAAACGCGGCACGCTGGCGGATCGGGGGGTGATCGTCACGGCGATCGTCGGTTTCACCGTCCCCTCCTTCGTGCTGGGCCTGCTGCTGGTGCTGATCTTCGCGGTCACCCTGGGCATCCTGCCATCGGGCGGGGCCAGCAGCTGGCAACACGCGATCCTGCCCGTGCTGACCATGAGCATCGGGGGCATCGGCGTTCTGGCCCGCTTCTCACGCTCGGCGATGATCGAGGTGATGGGCCAGCCCTATATCCGCACGGCATCGGCCAAGGGGGTCAGCTGGGGCGATGTCGTCCGCAACCATGCGCTGCCGAATGCAGCGGTGCCGATTGTCACCATCGTCGGCTTCATGGTGGGGTCACTGATCGCCGGAGCCATCATCGTCGAGACGATCTTCAGCTGGCCCGGCATGGGGCGACTGCTGATCGTGTCGGTCACCAACCGCGATCTGGCGGTGGTGCAGTGCATCCTGCTGCTGGTCGCAGCCGTCATGGTGGTATCGAACCTGACGGTCGATCTTCTCTACGGCTGGCTTGACCCGCGCCTGCGCCAGACCGCCCCGGCACACTAAGGAAACGGACATGGCTGTCACAAACCTCAATCCCCCCCTCCCTGCCGAACGCCGCAAGGCGCGGATGCCCCTGACGGTGCAACTGTCACTGTTCTGGCTGCTGGCAATGGTGCTCTGCGCGCTCTTCGTGGATGTGCTGCGGCCCTATCCGATCACCCAGATGAACCTTGGCACAAGGCTGGCCGCGCCGGGGACGCCGAGCCACTGGCTGGGAACGGACGAGTTGGGCCGCGACGTGCTGTCCCGACTGATCCAGTCGGTCCGCTCCTCGCTGGTAATCGCCTTCGGGGCCACGCTGATTTCGGCCTTCTTCGGCACGCTGCTGGGCTTCATGGCGGCCAAGTTCCGCGGAGTGGTTGAACATGTGGTGGTGATGCTGGCCGATTTTCAGGCCGCGCTGCCCTTTCTCATCATGTCGCTGGCGGTGCTGGCCTTCTTCGGCTCTTCGATGCTGTTGCTGGTCTGCCTGATGGGCTTTTACGGCTGGGAGCGTTATGCCCGCATCACCCGGGGGCTTGCCATTTCGGCAAGCGCGCAGGGCTATGCGGCGGCGGTGGTGCAGCTTGGGGCGAAACCCGCGCGGGTCTATCTGCGCCACATCCTGCCCAATGTCGCCTCGACCCTGATCGTTTCCATGACGCTGACCTTCCCCGAGATCATCCTCATGGAATCCAGCCTTTCGTTTCTTGGCCTCGGGGTGCAGCCGCCGGATACCAGCCTTGGCAACATGGTGGGTTTCGGCCGCGAATACCTGACCACTGCGCCCTGGATCATGCTGTCGCCGGCGGTGGTGATCGTGCTGACGACCCTGGCGATCTCGCTGGCCGGAGATTGGCTGCGCGACCGGCTGGACCCGACACTCTGAACCGGGCCCCGACGGGCCGATTGTCGTCGGAAACTCCGACGTTCCAAAAAAAGGGCGGCCCGCAGGCCGCCCTTTTTCGTCAGCGTGTGACGATCACGCCGCTGCTGTCGATATAGCTGTCGAAATGCACCAGTGTCTGGTCGGCATCGGCCAGGATCACCGCCATCTGCGCCGGACCGTCCAGCTCCTCGATCGGGCCGTCGTCGAGGTTGGGGGTGACGTTGTAGTGGTTCCCCGACATCGTGGTAAAGGGAATGCCCCGCCACAGCGCCGTGGAATTGTAGTGAACATGCCCCGCAATCACTTGCCGAACATCGCCATGGGCCGCCAGCATATTGGCCAACCGCGCCCCGTCGCGCAGAATGATCCGGTCGACCCGGGTGAATAGCGGGTTGGCGTGATGGTGCAGGATCACGATGACGGGCTTGTCCGCCGCCTCCAGCAGCCGGTCCTCCAACCAGTCGTACTGCGCGTCGGTCAGCACCCCCGGATGGATGCCCGGCTCGGAGGAATCCAGCAGGATCGTCCGATACCCCTTGTGATCGATGACCTTGTCGATACAGCCTGTCTCGGCCTCGTGATCCTTGCCGAAGATGTCCAGGAAGACAGGCCGGTTGTCGTGGTTGCCCAGGGTGATATGGCAGGGCACCGCAAGCGCCGAGAGGATCGATTTCAGCCGGACATAGGCCTCGGCTTCGCCCAGGTCGGCCAGATCCCCCGCCAGAACGCAGAAATCCGCATCCCCATGGCGCGCATTGATGGCCGCCACGCCGCGCGCCAGCCGGTCGGCAGTATCCAGCGTATGGGTCAGTTCCCCTTCGCGCACGATGTGCAGGTCGCTCAGAACGACGATTTTCAGTGTCATTGGCCCAACCCCTCGCGCGTCAGGAAATCCATCGACGCCGGTATGCCGGCCTTGTCGCGCAATTCCATTATCAGGCGGGGCTTTTCGTCCAGCCTGGCGAGGGCGCGGAAGACCGCGTGCCAACAGATCGTGCCTTCGCCGATCGCCCAGTGCCGGTCGGCATAGCCATCGGCGTCTTGCAGGTGGACATGATCCAGAAGCCCCGCCGCGGCGCGGACATAGTAATCGACCGGCGGGGCACCATTGGTGCCATTGGCGTAATGGGCGTGGCCCGTGTCGATCGAAAGGCGCAGCGCGTGAGAGTCGAAACTCTCGACCAGCACCCGCCGGTCTTGGGGGGCGATGTCCTCGATATTCTCGATGACCAGCGTGACGCCCTGATCCTCGGCCCGCTTCACGGCCCCCGCAAGCGTCGCGTGGGTGTTGCGGATTACCATCTCGCGGGCATGTTCCAGGTTGTCGAAGTTGTTGTAATCCCAGGCGGAATAGGGCGAATGAATCACCATCTGCGTGGCCCCGACCGCCTGGCAGACATCAAGCCCCTGGTTGATGCGCCTGGTTGCGACCGCGCGGACCTCGGGGTCGATGGAATGGATGGTGAACCCCCAGAAGGGCCCATGGATGCCCAGCCGCCCGGTATAGCCATCCAGAAGCGCTTTGATCCGGTCTGCTTCGGGCTGCCAGTCGCCACCCAGCACATCCGGAGCATGGAAGGACTGAAGTTCGAGGTCGCGTTGCTTTTCGAGGATCCAGTCGCGATAGGTTTCAAGGTCTGCGGTTCCAAGCGCCGCACCGATGACGGGAAGGGTCATATTCTGTCCTGTGGTTGAGAATCTGCCCCTCTCTCTGCGAGCCCAACGTGTTGGGAAAACGAAGGTTCGGTTAAGGTTTTGTTACGCCCTCATCCCATCTTCTCTTTCCGCAACAGGATCACCGTTCCCGCCGGGTCCGATGTCCAGTGGCCGGTCACGTCGGTCAGGGGCTCCAACTCGTCGCGGCAGGGGCTGCCAAGGCGTCTCAGCGCGGCGTCGGGGTCGTCGTCGAACAGTTCGATCCACACATCCACCTGGCTTTGATGCGCAACGCGGTCGATCCAGAGGGTCAGGCTGCCGAAGGCAAACCCGGTGCTGTTCTCCAGCTCTCGGGCGACCGGCAGCCCCACCTTGTCGCGATAGAAGGCCACCGTTTCCTCCCAGCGATGCAGCGGCACCTTGATGGCGATGTTCTTTCCGGCTTCCATGTCATGTCACTCCTTCTTGCCCACCCGGGCTATTTGTAAAATCCGTCCCGCAGGTTGATCCCATGCTCCAGCCAGGCCTTCATGGCGCAGAGCATCCCCGTCCAGCCTTCGCAATTCCCGAAAGAGGAGGTCAGCCCGGCCTGTGTTTCGGGCCAGCCGAATTCGCTGATGCGAACCAGGGTGCGGTTGTCGTCCAGCGGGCTGAACTCCATGGTCACGGTCGTCCAGGTGGCGGTTGCATGATCCGCCTCCCATTGCAGCACGATCCTTTCGTTCGGGACGACCTCCTGCACCATGACAGGGAAGGCGCCGGGAAAATCGTGAAAGTCCCAGGTGACCTCGGCCCCGGTTTCCAGCCGCCCCCGCGCCCCGCCGGTGGTGAAATATTTTGAAAGGCGGTCAGGTGAAACCACGGCTTCGAACACCTCGTCGACCGGTCTGGATATGCGCCCCGCCACGGTGAATTTCAGTTCCATGATGCGACTCCTCTTTGCTTTCCCTTCAATCATGTTATAAAACGACAACATGTCAACGGAAGATGCATATGACGTCCTGTTCAAGGCGCTCGGCCACCGGGTGCGGCGGCGAATCCTGGACCTGATCAAGGACGGCCCGCAAACGACGGGCGCCTTGTGCGCGGCCCTGACGGCACTTGACCGCTGCACGGTGATGCAGCACCTCGCGGTTCTGGAGAAGGCCGGGCTGGTGGTTGTCGAACGGCGCGGCCGCGAACGCTGGAACCATCTCGATGCCCTTCCGATCCATGACGTTCAGAAGCGCTGGATCGGGCCATACGCCGCGCATGCGATCGCGATGCTTGAGGGTATGGAGAGGCTGGGCGAACCCGACGCATCACCGGCGCGGGCTGACGCCGACAGCAAGGTCTGAGCCGCACGTCGGGCGTTGAATGGGGGGACGCGCAGCCTTGCGAAACCGGGGGGTTTTGATCCTCTCAAGGCCATTTGTGCGCCGGGGTCAATCTGCCGCACCGCATTTCCTGCTTTGCAAATGCGGGGTTGCAAGGGCGAGCGGTCATTCTCGCTATTGATAAAACCCGACCCTGCCGTTACCGATTGCGCCGTGGAGAACACCGAACGTGCCAGACTGTAGCGCAAAACTTCCGCATTCTCTTGCGGGTCGAACGGGCGGCGGGTTGCGCCTGCCGGGCCTCGGCATTGTGCTCAGAACCCTTCTTCTGGTGTCTCTCGTCCTCTCGGGCACTGTTGCGCAAGGCTTCATGCGGGTTGCGGGCGATGATGGCATGGCGGTGGTGCTTTGCACACCGGAAGGCCCCACCGAGGTCTGGTTGACTGAAGACGGCCGCACGCTTGATGAGCAGCCTGCAGACCATGCCCCGTCCGAGACCTCGGGTTGTCTTGCCATCACCTTGTCGCTTGTGCTGGTGCAGGCATGGCTCGTCACGCTCGCCACTCCGGCCGAGTTCGGCATGTTCCGGACCGTGCTTGTCGATCGGCGCCACGCCCTTGTGTCGGATGCCACGCCACACCAACCGCGCGCACCCCCACTGTTTTCCTGACATATTCCGGGGCGCAGGGGCCCACCGTGATCGGCTTTCAGGGGGCATCCTCCGCGATGCCGTTCTGACCGTACTGCACGTTTCATAAGGCCAGACGACCGACTTCGCCGTGCCTGCGGCCGGTCCGTGCCTGCCCCTTCGCCTTGTTCCTGAACCTCGAAATTCATCCCGTCACCCGGCGGCGGTGAAAGGTCGGGTGGGCAGCCCGGCCGCCTTGTCAATCATCTGTCCATTGGAGAAAACCATGAAGACCACCCTCACCACGCTGACCGCGCTTGCTCTGTCGACTTCGGCGGCATTCGCGCATTCCAGCTTCGAAACCCCGCAGGCCCAGCAGGGTTCCACCTATCTGGGCAAGATCGGCATCGGCCATGGCTGCGCCGGAGAGCCGACGCTGAAAGTGCGTGTGCAGATTCCCGAAGGCGTGATTGCCGTCAAACCGGTTCCGAAAGCCGGTTGGACACTTGAGGTTGTCACCGGCGCCTATGAGCAATCCTATGACTACTACGGCACGCAACTGACCGAAGGCGTCAAGGAGCTGATCTGGACGGGTGAACTGCCGGATGCCTATTTCGACCAGTTCGCCTTCCGCGGCAAACTGACCGATCGCCTTGCGGCAGGCACAACCGTCTATTTCCCCGTCGTTCAGGAATGTGCAAACGGTGCCGAGCGCTGGATTGAAATCCCCGCCGAAGGGCAGGACCCCCACGATCTCGAAGACCCGGCACCGGGCATCAAGATCACCGAACCGGGCCACGGCGGCCACTAGCCCCGCAAGGCGAACAGGGGCGCCCCCTTCGGGCGGCCCCACCCCCTGCCGGATCTGGTGCAACATCCGGCAGGGCGCATTTCCGAACAACAGGAATGAGGCGACTGATGGGTATCGCGATGAAAAATCTACCAAGGGTTCTTTGCCCGATATTCATGTTTCTTCTGCTGGCGGCGGCCCCGTTGTCCGCCTTTGCTCACGCCGAATTTCAGGGCAGCACCCCGCCAGCAAATGCCTTGCTTGACGATTTGCCGACCGAAGTGATCCTTCGGTTCAGCGAACCTGTCGGCGCCCTTGCGACGGACTGGCTCTTGCCAGACGGAACGCGCCGTGATGCAACGGCGACGGCAGGTCCTGACGGATTGTCGCTGTCTGCGCCGCCTGCCTCCGGGCGCGGAACCTATGTGCTGAACTGGCGGGTCGTCTCGGCTGACGGGCATCCCATCGGCGGGGCCCTCGTGTTTTCACTGGGCGAGGCGACGGGCATGGCACCGCCCGACACTCCAAGCTCTGCCGTGCCCGCCATCATCGCGCGGTTCCTCGCCATCATGAGCATGATTCTCGCACTCGGAGCGACCCTTTACGCAGCCGTCGTTGCCCCCCTGTCCCCCGGTGCTGCCCGCCGTGGTCAGGGTGCAGCGCTGGCCGCAATGCCGCTGGCGCTGATTGCCCTTGGGGCATACGGGCTTGACTTGCTGGGGCGGGGGTCACGGGATCTGCTGTCGCTGTCCCCCTGGCTGGCGGCTGTCACTACGCCGCGTGGCTGGGGGCTTCTTCTCGGGGGGATAGCGGCCCTGGTTGCAGGGTGCCATTGGCGCAACCGCACGCCGGTTGCGTTCCTGGCGCTCGCACTCGGGGCTGTGTCGCTCGCGGTTTCCGGCCACGCCAGCAGCGGGGGTGCCCGCTGGATCGGTCAGCCCTTGATGGCATTTCACGCAACCGCTCTGATTTTCTGGATCGGAGGATTGCCACCGTTGCTGGCCGGTCTTTCCAGGCCGGATGGCCTGACCGCCCTGCGCCGGTTCTCGCATGTCGCACTGCCTGCGGTGATCGTTCTTGTGGCATCGGGGATTGGTCTGGTGCTGATCCGTGGCGCAGGACCATCCGCGCTGATCGCATCGGACTGGGGGAAACTCCTTGCGCTGAAACTGGTGCTGGTGGCTTGCATGTTGGGGCTGGCGCTTTGGAACAAGACGCGGCTTACCCCCGCCATGGCCATGTCACCGGACACTGCGCAAATCAGACTGCGCCGCAGCATCGGGGCGGAAATCATGCTTGGCGCCCTGGTTCTGCTGGTTGCAATGTGTTTCCGGCTGACACCTCCACCGGGCAGCGAAACGGCAAGCGGCCCCATCTATCTGCACCTGCACGGCTCAGAGATCATGGCTGACCTTGAGGTTTCCGCCGCTCCACCGGCCGCCGTTTCCCTGTCGCTCACGTTTGCTGATACGGACTTTGGCCCTTTGCGGCCGAAGGAGGTCAGCCTTACCTTCAACGACCCGGAGAACGGCATCGGCCCGATCAGGACAAGCGCGCATCTGCTGGCTGACGGGATGTGGCAGGCCGGCCCCGTAACCCTTCCCACCGCTGGGCCGTGGGACATAAGGATTGGCGTACTTATTACCGATTTCAAACAAGCCACACTGAACGGAACCCTCACACCACCAAACGGGGACCATCCCTAGTCGGGGAACCAAGACAGGTTCCGGCATGACTTCCCACCGGATGCGGTTCTCCCAGGCCGCTTCCGGGCGACTACTTTCGTCACCGCGGGAACGGCGACACAGCGCCCGGTCCGGCCTGTCCATGTCGGCAAAGTGTTGATCCACGCGACTCTGTTGCGGAAATCGGGTGACGGCCAAGGTTCCCCTTGCCCCAGACACACCTGTTCCACGGCCTCTGTGAGGGGGATCCGTTCATGAGGGCAACACGCAGCTGAAGCTCGGCAACCTGACGGTCAGGGTCCCGTGCCATCAACTTTTGCCGCAGCGGTTTCATTCAGTGCATCTTGGTTTCGGCACGACTTCGGCGGTGGTATCCACTCCATTTCCGCCAAAGCGCCCGGCCCAGGTATTTCGACGCCCGCAGCGCTTCGTTGCGGGCAATCGCGCCTGCGGTGTCGGGTTTCCAGGGCTTGGCGTTCTTGCCGGGCGGGACGACGGCATTGGCATCTCGGTCGGCCCCTCTCGTGCATATGAACATGCACTGCCGGGCAGTGGATGGCATCGTGGCACTTGCGCGTATCGTAGGCGCCATCTGCCGTGACGCTGGCGATCTCCTGCTTGGGCGGGATCTGATCCAGCAGTTCTGGCAGCATCGGCGCATCGCCAATGTCGCTGCTGGTGAACCCGACTGCTCGGATTTCCAGTGTCTTTTCGTCGATACCAAGGTGAACCTTGCGCCACACGCGGCGTTTCGAGCCACCGTGCTTGCGCGTTTGTCGGGAAAACAGTCCCCCAGACTGCTTTCTGATCCTCCTCACTCCACTCGCCTTCGCCCTCTACCTTTATCCCAGTGCTGTCCGCTGCCCGAGAGGGATCAGCAGATGTAGCGGCCCCTCAGAACCACGATAAGGAATGTTCACGGCGAAAGATTTCCAGCGGCGTGAAAGCGTGCTGAAATCCGGCACCGACCAGTCCGATCCACTCAATCGCAGGAGACTTTCCACGAAGCCATACGTCTGCCTGAGCGCCGTGCCCAACAGTACCTTCATCGTCAGGCAGGTTTTGATCGCGGCGTCGCCATAGATGGGCTGTTGGCCCCGCTTGCCGGTCGGCTCGGCCTCCCAAGTCATCTCGGGATCGAACCAGATCGTCAGCGAGCCACGGCGCTTCAGCGCTTCGTTATGGGTCCGCCAGTTCTTGATCTTATAAGTCGGAGGTATTCGTCTGCTCATTCCATCCAGCTATCACGCTGGATTCACGAGATGAATCCATCACCCGATTTGCGCAACATGTATAACCGCCCCTTGCGCAAGAGGTAATTTCGGAGTTGTTGCTGACGCGTCACCGGGTGCTGACATGTATCCGGCCTCGTATGCGGCGCAATCATGCCGCGGGCCCGTATGGTGTTCGAAGATCGGATCCAGATCAAAGCCGCGTGCTCGATGGCACTCTGTTGCGCACTGGTTCTCCCGATCCCGTCTCACGACTATAGCGCCAAACTGCTCCTTGCCCTCTTACGCTCCGACGTCCTCGCGACCGACGTTAGTTCTACACCGCGCCGACCGGAGATCGATAGACACCTCCCCGGGCCATCAAGGCCCAGACGATGCGCGCCATCTTGTTCGCAAGGGCGACGCGCGCCAGCATCGGTGGCTTGCGTGTCAGCAGATTACCCAGCCATGTGCCGGGTTGTGCCTCGCGATGGACGTGCCGCTTGATGATAACGCTGTTGGCGCCAATGATCAGCAGACGGCGAAGCGACCGCTCCCCCATCTTCGTCGTCGCTCCGAGCCGTTGCTTGCCGCCGGTCGAATGCTGCCGCGGGACAAGACCGAGCCAGGCCGCAAAATCCCGACCCTTGCGGAATGTTTCGGGCGGAGGCGCGAGGGTCGCGATGGCCGTAGCGATCAGCGGGCCGATGCCCGGGACTGTCATCAGGCGCCGCGCCACCTCGTTGTCCTTGGCGCAGCGGGCGATCTCGGCATCGAGCTTCCTGATTTGCGCCTCGAGCTGTGCCAGGGTACCTATCAGAACTTGCAGGGTGGCCGTCGCCTCAGCAGGCAAGCCGCTCTCCGGGTCTTCGATGATAACAATCAGCTTCGAGGCGTTGGCCGCTCCTTGTGGCACGACCTGCCCGAACTCGGCCAGGTGACCGCGCAGCGCATTGATCGCCTGGGTGCGCTGACGGATCAGAAGCTCGCGAACCCGGAACACCATCGCCGCGCCCTGGGTCTCGCCACTCTTCACTGGCACGAAGCGCATCGTTGGGCGCAGCGCCGCTTCGCAGATCGCCTCGGCATCGGCCGCATCATTCTTCTGGCGCTTAACGAAGGGCTTCACGTAGGCTGGCGGGATCAGCCGCACTTCATGGCCCAGCTTACCGATCTCGCGGCCCCAGTAATGTGCGCCGCCACATGCTTCCATCGCTACAACGCAGGACGGCAGCTGACTGAAAAACTCCAGAACCTGCGCTCGCCGCAACTTCTTGCGCAGAACAGGTTGCCCCGCTCCATCTGCCCCGTGGACCTGAAACACATTCTTCGCCAGATCGAGCCCGACCGTGATAATCTCCGACATGACCGTCCTCCTTTGTGGATCATCGCAGACCCACCTTGGCACATCGATGCCGTCGGGGGGCGGTCACATCATCAGAGCCACTCCGAACGGAGCCCCAGCTGCACACATGGCTTTATCACGGCCAAGAACACCCGGTCGCACCCCGCGCAAGCCCCTGAACCGGCGCGGGGCGGGTGCGCCGGGCGCTGCCGTAAAAATAGCATGGCGCGCCCTGCGCGACTCCGCCAGGTCAGGCCTGTTCGAGCATCCGGCCCAGGGGGCGGCCTGCCAGGATGTGCAGGTGGTAATGGGGCACCTCCTGAACGCCGTGCCCGCCGGCATTGCTGATCGTGCGGTACCCTGCCCCGCCCTCGCCCGGTTGCACGCCCAGTTCGGCGCAGATCCGGCCACTCACCCGCATGAAATCCACCAGCTCCGCCTCGCTTGCCGCGAGGGCGAAGTGATCGTGGCAGACATAGGGCCCCTTGGGGATCACCAGGATATGTTCGGGCGCCTGGGGCTGGATGTCGCGGAAGGCCAGGGTGTGGTCGGTCTCCATCACCGTGGAGTTCGGTATCTCTCCGCGCAGGATCCTGGCAAAGATGTTCTGGTCGTCATAGTCATAGGCCATAGCGGGCTCCGTTGTCGGGGTCGTCAGTCATCGAACAGCCCCGGAGTCTGGGCAAGTTCCAGCGCCTTGTCCATCGTGATCGACAGGAAGGCCGCCAGCACAACCGCGTTGCGGCCCGTGTCTCCGGTTTCCTCGATGCGGTGGAAATCGTCGAAATCCGCATCGCGCAGGATATCGCTTTCATAGGCCACATCGGCGCGGATCGTCGGCAACAGGGTGTCCAGCGTCTCTTGCGGGGTGCCCGCCCCGGCCAGCCCCACCCTCTGGGCATGCCCCAGAAGATAGTCGTCGCTGAACTCGCACTTGATCTCAAGCAGCCGCGTTGTCGAACGGTCGGTCTGGAAATCGCGCAGCAGGTCCATGTTGTCGGGATCGAGACAGATGATCAGCCGGTCGGTTTCGTGGTAGTCGAACAGCATCCGCATCAGCGCCCGACGGTGGCGCGTGCGTTTTTCCAGCGTGCGCTGGATGCCGCCCAGATCGGGCAGGCGGGCGTTCTCCTCGTCGAACAGGAAATCCACCGCTGGCATGCCCGTTGTCGCGGCGATCCTGTCCAGCAGCCGCTTGGCGACGTGCCATTTCTTGCAGATCAGGATCATCAGCTCGCGCTCGCGCCCCAGGGTCGATTCGGTTTCCCAGAACCGGGGGGCAAAGCGGCGCCCCTGGCGGCCCCGCCCGGTCAGGAAGGCATGCTGGCTGCGCCCTTCCCGGCTGATCTGGAAACGCGCGCCCTTTGCCGCGTAAAGCGCGCCCAGCTTGGTCTTCAGCGCGGTGGCCTCGGGGCTGATCTTGCGCGCGAAAAGGTAATCCTGGGCCAGCAGCAGATCGTAGTGGTCGTTGTAGAACACCGTGGGCATGCCGTAGTCCGAGAAGATCAGGAAGGTCAGCGTGCGCGACCGGATTTCAACCTCGGGTACGATATGGCGCACGATGGTCTGGAAGAAGGTCTCGTCCGGAATCCAGGTGGTGCGGAAGAACCGCATGACATCGGGGCGCGACCGGCAGAAGGCCAGCACCGATTCGACCGTGCGCCGCCGCAGGCACCACCACTGCGAACCGATCATCATTTGCAGATCACCCGGAACCGCCCGTGTCAGCCCCAGCCACTTCTGCAATTCGTATGACCGGTAGAACAGCCATTTCCGCGTACGTTCATTGAAGAAATGGCGATAGATCAGCCGCTCTTCCTTGAAGCCGGTCTTGATCCAGTTGCTTTCGAAACAATCGACGCTTTCGATGAAATCCGCATCGTCCTGATCCAGATACTGATGCGCGTATTCGGCCGATTTGATCGCCATGCAATCGCCCGACACCATGTAAAAATGGGTGGCCCGCGGAAAGGCATCGACGGCCGCGCGTACCGCCAGAAGGGTGGCTTCCACAAGGCTCCAGGCGCCCCAGCCGCATTTGATCCGCTTGCGCGCGAAGGTCACCCTGGGGTTGTCGCGCAGGGCCGCGCGAATCCTGTCGAAATCGGCGCGGCTGGCGCGGGCGTCAAAGTGGATCGCCATGAAATCGCCCACGGCCGTCAGGCGGCGGGCCTGCTGGATGATGGCCTCCGGGTCTTTGTGGCACAACAGGATGAAAGCGATTCTTGCCATTCGAGCGACGGTACTGCCATTCTTGCTGGTATTGTTTTAACCCCTAACGGGGAAAAGTCAGCCTGACGACCGCAACAGCGGGATTTTTCTGTGCATTCGCGCGGCGTTGTCACATAAACGGGGCAAGCAAGGAGATGGAATTGCCATGGGGTTTCCCGGAACCTGGATGACGACAAGCGAAAGCGTTGTCTATCGCGTCGTCCCGAAATGTGCCTGTTCGACGATCGGGCAGATCCTCTATTATTCCGATCACGGTCGGTTCTTCGACGGCGACATCCATGATGCCACCTCGGGGCTGCACAAATGGGCCATCGACGAAAGCCAGCCCCTGATCACCCGCGCCGTGCAGAACCACAGCGCCCCCGCCTTCACCTGCGTGCGCAACCCCTATACCCGCGTCCTGTCCAGCTTTTTCGACAAGATCTGCGGCATACAGCGCAACGGCAAACGCTATCGCGGCAACCTCGTGCCGCTGCTGATCCAGAAATACGGGATCGAGGTGGGCGGCGACGACGGGCAGGACGATTTCGACCAGATCCGTTCGTTCCGCCGTTTCCTTCTGTTCGTGCGCGATACCATCCGTTGGCGCAAACCCATGGACCCCGACATTCACTGGTCGGCCATGTCCGGCCATGTTTCGACATTCATCGTCAACGGCGGGCGGTATGACAGCATCTTCTGGACCGAGAGGTTCAACGACGGGATGCAGGACGTCCTGAACCGGATCGAAACGCCGCATCCCGTGGTGCTGTCCGACATTCCCCGGTTCAACGAATCCGAGGGCCACGGCCCCAAGCGGGCGCACCCGGTCGAGGATTACTTCGACGACCTGTCGATGCACCTGGTGCGCGAGATCTACAAACGCGACTTCGAACTGTTCCGTTATGATTTCGACAATCCGGCCAACAAGATGCCCATCGGCGAAATCGACCTGGACGAGGTGCACGCCAAGCTGGGCGATTGACGGCCCGGCAGCGCCGCGCAGACCGCGCGGCGCAACCGGTCAGCGAAGCCGGCGCGACCGGGTTCCATCGTCGCTGACCAGGGTGTCCTGATCCGCGATCGTCACGACGAAGGGCGTGTTGTTGGAATCCGTCCGCGGCTGCTGACCCGCCATGCTGTAGGTGATCATGCCGTTGGGCGTGATCAGGATCTTGCCGGGCCCCTGTTCCTTCGCGGTATAGGTGCCGTCGCTGGTGATGGTCTGACGGGTCGGATAGCCCTGTATCATCGCGTCGACGGTGCCAAGGAAGGAATAGGTGCCATCGCGGTTATAGGTCGTGCGCGCGTTCACCGTGGCCGGCCCGATGTTGGGGATCTGCGTCTGCTGTGGGTCGGCCACCCAGACCCCGGCGATGAAGGCGGCGGCATCGAACTTCGGCTTGGGCGGGACCGAGGCAAGGATGCCCACGAGGTCGGGCACCTTTGCCGCTTCCTCCCAATCGGTCATGCCCGCCGTCCAGACCAGTGAACTGCGCACCAGATCGCCGCTGGCCACCTTGGCCTTGAGCTGTTCGGCGTTGAACGGCCCCTGCGGCTGTCCGTTGATCACGATGTGATAGGCCAGTTCCTTCACCGGTTCGGGTTCGGGGGGTGGCGGCACCGGCGGCGGGCCGGGGTTGGGGGCGGGCACCGGCGGCGGCACCGGGTTCGGCGCGGGTGCGGGTGCCGGGTTCGGGTTTGGCGCCGGGGCCGGGTTTGGCGCTGGCGCAGGGGCCGGGGTGGGCGCGGGCGTCGGGGTGGCCCCGTCAACCGCTATGCCGACACCCTCTGCCGGGCGGGCCAATTGTGCCGCGCCGGGCCCGCCGATCAGCATCACGGCGATGCAGAGGGCGGATGTGAAAAAAGACGCACTTCGAAAAGCCATGACATCCTCCAATCCCGGTAAACAATGGGATCAGAGTAGCGACAGTTTTTCACCGCGCAACGAAAACTGCATGACAAATGCCGTTCGCCGGAAGGGTCAGCCCAGCCCGTGCCGCTTGAACAGGGCGGTCAGATCGGTTTCGGCCCGGGCTCCGATATGGGAAATCACCTCGCCCGCCGCGATGCAACCGGCGCGCCCGCAATCCTCGGGGGACATGCCTTCGCACAGCGCCCAGAGGAACGCCCCGGCGAACAGATCGCCCGCGCCCGTGGCATCGACCACCTTCACCTTCGTCGCCGGAACGTGCCAACGCTGCCCGCCCGTCAGGATGTGGGCGCCGTTCTCGCTGTCGGTACAGGCGACCATGGCCACCTCGGACGCGGCCTTTGCCAGCGCGGCGTCGAAATCCTCGGTCTCGTACATCGACAGCATTTCCGCGCGGTTGCAGAACAGCAGGTCGGCGTGATCGCGGATCAAGGCGCGGAAGGCCTCACGGTGGCGCGACACGCAGAAGGGATCGGACAGCGTAAGCGAAACCTTGCCCCCCGCCCCCTTGCAGGCCGCGATGGCCTTGGCAAAGGCGGCGTGGCTGTCGGGCCCGTCAAAGCGATAGCCTTCAAGGTAGATCCACTCGGCCTCGGCCATCCGGGCCTCGTCGATGTCGCTTGGCGCCAGAAACTCGGTCACGCCAAGGTAGGTGTTCATCGACCGCTCGCCATCCGGCGTCACCAGAACGATGCAGCGCCCGGTTTCGCCATCGGCCTCGGGGCCGGCCATGGCGGTTTCATAGCTGACCCCCTGCGCGCGCAGGTCATGGGCAAAGATCGCGCCCAGTTGATCGTCCTTCACCTTGCCCACATAGGCGGCCCGCCCGCCAAGATGCGCGATCCCCGCGATGGTATTGGCCGCCGAACCGCCGCTGATCTCCTTGGCCGGGCCGATCTTGCCGTAAAGCTCGACCCCGCGCGCCATGTCGGTCAGCTGCATGATGCCCTTCTCGACACCGTTTTCGGCCAGGAAGGCATCGTCGCACGAGGCCAGCACATCGACCATTGCGTTGCCGATACCGACAACCTGAAACTTCTTCATAGGTTCTTATCCTCGTAGGCGCAGAGATCGCGGATCAGGCAGGCGGCGCATTTGGGTTTGCGCGCCAGGCAGACATAGCGTCCGTGCAAGATCATCCAGTGGTGGGCGTGCTGCTGGAACTCGGCGGGGATGTTGTCTTCGATGGCGCGTTCCACCACGTCGACATTGCGCCCCGGCGCGATTCCGCTGCGGTTGCCAAGGCGGAAGATGTGGGTATCGACCGCCTGCGCCGGAATGCCGAACCACATGTTCAGCACCACGTTGGCTGTCTTGCGCCCGACGCCGGGCAGCGATTGCAGCGCGGCGCGCGACGACGGCACCTGACCGTCGTATTCATCCACCAGAAGGCGGCTGAGCTTGATGACGTTCTTCGCCTTGTTGCGAAACAGGCCAATGGTCTTGATATGCTCGGTCACGCCTTCCTCGCCCAGCTCCAGCATCTTTTCGGGCGTGTCGGCCAGGGCGAACAACTTGCGCGTCGCCTTGTTCACCCCGGCATCGGTGGCCTGCGCGCTCAGCGCGACGGCCACCACCAGCGTGAACAGGTTCACATGCTCAAGCTCGCCCTTGGGCTCCGGCTCGGCGGCCTGGAACCGGGCAAAGATCTCGTGGATCGTGCGATAGGAAAGCTGTTTCGCCATGCCCCCCTAATGCCCAAGCGCCCGGGACCAAACAAGCCCGGATTGCCCCGAACCGGGCGCCAATGCGCAAAAACCGGATCGCGCAGCGGGCATGGCGCGCCTATTCTGACCGCAACGACAGAAAGGCACCCCATGTCAGATATCGAGCAAAGTTATTACTGGCCGCTGATGCGCCGCGCCATCGAACGCCTGGACGCCCCCGAAGGCCGCGACCTGACGCTTGAGGATATCGCCCGTGACATGAACCTGTCGCCGGCACATTTCCAGCGGGTCTTCTCGCGCTGGGTCGGAATTTCGCCCAAGCGGTTTCAGCAATACCTGCGGCTGGGCCATGCCAAGACCCTGCTGCGCGACAGGCACACGACGCTGGCCACCGCCGATGCCGTGGGGCTTTCGGGCAATGCACGGCTGCACGATCTTTTCCTGCGCTGGGAATCCATGTCGCCGGGCGATTTCGCCCGCCAGGGCGCGGAGCTGACCATCCGCCATGGTCTCTTCGACAGCCCCTTCGGCCCTGCCCTTGTCTTGGGCACCGAAAGGGGCATCTGCGGCATGGCCTTCACCGCGGAAACCGGCGAAGCGGCAGCCCGCGACGACCTGATGGCGCGCTGGCCCCGCGCCACCTTTCGCGAAGACGCGGGAATGCTGCGCCCCTGGGTGCGTTCGGCCTTCGGGGCGGCGGCGGGCGATGACCCCACGCCGCTTTACCTGATCGGGGCGCCCTTCCAGTTGCAGGTCTGGGAAGCGCTGCTGACCGTGCCCACCGGCCATGTCACCACCTATGGCGACATCGCCCAGAGCATCGGCAACCCCAAGGCCGTACGCGCCGTGGGCACCGCCGTGGGCCGCAACCCCGTAAGCTGGCTGATTCCCTGCCACCGGGCCCTGCGCAAATCCGGCGGATTGGGGGGCTATCACTGGGGCCTGCCGGTGAAACGCGCCATGCTGGCCCATGAATCGGCCGTCACCGATCTCTGAACCACACGCAAACGTGCGGCGATCATCCGCCGACGGCGCATTTCTTCCTGTCAGGTATGGAACCCGATGGCCTATATCACACGTTGGAGATGTGTCGAAATTCGAGCGAGGACAAAATGATTTCTAAACGATATGCCCTTCTGGCCGCGACCGCAGGCACCTTTGCCCTGACGGCCTGTACCGACCCGATGACAGGCGATCCCAACCGCACCCGCACCGGCGCGCTGACCGGTGCCGCCATCGGCGCCGTTCTGGGCGGCACCAAGGAAAGCGGCAGCGACCGCCTGAAGAACGCCGCCATCGGCGCGGCCATCGGCGCCGCCGGTGGTGCCGTTGTCGGCAACATCCTCGACAAGCAGGCGGCGGAACTGCGTGGCGACTTCGGCAATGGCCAGATCGAGGTCGTGAACCGCGGCAACGATCTTCTGGTGCGCATGCCCCAGGACATCCTCTTCGCCACCGACAGCACAGCCGTCGCCAGCGGGCTGCGCAGCGATCTTGGTGTGCTGGCCGCCAACCTCAACCGCTACCCGAATTCGGTGGTCGAGGTTCAGGGCCACACCGACAACACCGGCTCCAGCGCCTACAATCTGGACCTATCCCAGCGCCGCGCCCAGGCCGTCACTGCGATCCTGGCCTCGAACGGCGTGTCATCATCGCGCCTGCGCGCCGTGGGCATGGGCGAAGACAGCCCCCTCGCCTCGAACCTCACCCCCGATGGCCGGGCGCAGAACCGCCGCGTCGACATCATCATCCGCCCGACCAACTGATCGGGACAGCAGATGCAGGGAAAGGCCGGGCCACAGCGCCCGGCCTTTTTCGTTGCCCTTGCCCCCTTTCGCCGCTGGTCATATCGTTTGACCAATTCAACCGGGGGCCCAGACCATGCCGTTTCAGAGGGTGCAGCCCGAAAAGCTATCCGGCGCCGTGGTGCGCCAGATCGAACTGCTGATCCTGCGCGGCATCCTGCGCCCCGGCGAAAGGCTTCCCTCCGAACGCGACCTTGCCGAGAAACTGGGCGTCTCCCGCCCCTCCCTGCGCGAGGCAATCGCCGCCCTGCAATCGCGCGGCCTGCTGGAAAGCCGGGCCAATGCAGGCATCTTCGTTTCCGCCAGCCTGGGCGCCGCCTTCCCCCCGGCCCTGACCCAACTCTTCTCCGCCCACCCCGAGGCAGTCTTCGACTACATCGCCTTCCGCCGCGACATGGAGGGGCTGGCCGCTGAACGCGCCGCCCGCCACGGCACCGAAACCGATCTGCGGCTGGTCCAGACCCTGCTGGAAAAGATGGAGCACAGCAGCGGCGACCCCGAACAGGACTCGCAGCTCGACGCCGCCTTCCACCTTGCCATCATCGAGGCCGGCCATAATGTCGTGATGCTGCACATGATGCGCTCGATGTACGACCTGCTGCGCCAGGGCGTCTTCTACAACAGGCAGGTGATGTTCAAGCAACGCACCACCCGCGCCATGCTGCTCGACCAGCACCGCCTCATCAACGCCGCGCTCCAGGCCCGCGATCCGGCAGCCGCCCGGGCCGCCATCGAAACCCATCTCGATTATGTCCGCACGGCCCTCAGCGACCAGCACGCAGCGGAACGCAACGAAACCATCGCGCGCCAAAGGCTGGAACACGAACAGGCCCGCTAGGTGCCCCCATCTTTGGTCCTGAAATATCCCGGGGTCTGGGGCAGCGCCCCAGTCCGGCGCCCACCAAGGGCGCAACCTCAGGCAAGAGAGGCGCCCCAAGGAAAAAGGCCCGGAGCATCCGCCCCGGGCCTTTTCCAAATTCTACACCAGACGCTGCGATCAGTGCAGCTTGGCCTCGACCGTCTTGATCGAATCGTCGATCAGGGCCGATGCCCGCTTGCCATCGGTCTGCTTGGTCAGCACATCGGCCGCAGCAGCGACAGCCACCTGGATCGCGCGGTCGCGCACTTCCTTCACGGCGTTGCTCTGTGCCGATTCGATCTGCTCTTCCGCTGCACGCAGACGCCGCTGGATCGAAACCTCGAGGTCGGCCTTGGCCTTGGCGGCGGCACTGTCGGCCTCCTCCTTGGCGGCGGCGACGATACGGTCGGCCTGGGCCTGAACTTCGCCCTGCTTGCGCTCGTAGGATGCCAGAAGGGTCTGAGCCTCCTCACGCAGGCTGCGGGCCTCGTCCAGGTTCGACTTGATCTCGTCCGACCGCTTGTCCAGCATCGCCGTCAGCATCGGCGGAACCTTGAAATAGATCAGCACCGCGATGAACAGGATGAAGGCGATCAGGACCACGAAGTCCGTGTTGCCCAGCGAAAAGAACGGCCCCGATGCCGCAAGTGCGGGCGTTGCCGCCAGCGCGACCGTCAGGGCGAGTGTCAACTTGCGCATATCTCTCACCCCTTCAACCGGCTTTGAACGGCACCGTCGATGTCGCCCTGATCGGTGGACCCACCCAGTGCGGCAACGATTGCCCCGGCCGTATCCTTGGCCACGGCCTCGACGCTTTCCATGGCACCGGCGCGGATCTCGTTGATCGCCTTTTCCGACTCGGCGGATTTGGCTGCGATTTCGGCGTCGGCCTTCTGGATCGCGTCGTCCAGATCGGCCTGAATCTCGGCCTTGGCGGCGGCCACGATGCGTCCTGCCTCGGCGCGGGCATCGGCCAGCGCCTTGTCATAGGCCTTCTCGGCCTCGACGGCCTTCAGCTTCAGCTCTTCGGCAGCGGCGATGTCGTTGGTGATCGTCCCCTGGCGTTCGGCCAGAACCGACCCGATGCGCGGCAAAGCGATGCGGGACAGAATGAAATAGATCGCAAACAGCGCTACGATCAGCCAGAATATCTGGTTCGGGAAGGTCGAGAAATCGAGCTGGGGCATCCCCGCCTCGATCTCATGGGCGACCGTATCGGCCCCGTGCCCAGCTGTTTCGGTTGCCATGTCGTCCCCCTTGAAACCTTGCAATCCACCGGGCGGGCGTTTCCGCCCACCCGGCCGTAAGGATCAAGCTGGATCAGACAGCGAACATCAGCAGCAGCGCGACGAGGAACGAGAAGATCCCCAGCGCTTCTGCGAATGCGATGCCGATGAACAGGGTCGCGGTCTGGGCTGCGGCAGCCGACGGGTTGCGCAGGGCGCCCGCCAGGAAGTTGCCTGCAACGTGGCCCACACCGATGGCGGCGGCGCCGGAACCGATGGCGGCCAGGCCGGCACCGATGAATTGACCCATTTGTGCGATATCGCCTTCCATGTCTTCTCTCCTTACGATGGAATTAGGTATTGATGTGATGTTGTGTCGGGCTGACCGTCAGTGACCGGGATGCAGGGCATCCTTGAGGTACACACAGGTCAGGATCGTGAAAACATAGGCCTGGATGAAGGCCACCAGCACTTCCAGGGCATAGACCCCGACCATGCCCGCGATGGCGATCGGCGCCACGGCGGTGACGGCTGCGAAACCGGCGAACACCTTCAGCACGGCGTGACCGGCCATGATGTTGCCCGCAAGACGGATGGAGTGGCTGACCGGGCGCACGAAGTACGAGATAAGCTCGATGATCGCCAGGATCGGGCGCAGGGCCAGGGGCGCGCTGGACACCCAGAACAGGCCCAGGAACTTCGATCCGTTCTTCACGAAACCCAGGATGGTGACGGTCAGGAACACGCCCAGAGCCAGCACCGCGGTAACGGCGATGTGGCTGGTCGTGGTGAAGGACATGGGGATCAGGCCCAGGAAGTTGGCGAATACGATGAAGAGGAACAGCGTCATGATGTAGGGGAAATACTTGAGCCCCTCCTTGCCCGACACGTCCTCGACCATCTTGTGCACGAAGCCATAGGCCAGTTCGGCCACCGACTGCGCCCGCCCGGGGATCACGGCGCGCCCCTTGGTGCCCAGCACCATGAGAAGCAGAACCGCACCGACGGCCAGCGCCAGCCACAGGGTGACGTTGGTGATGGTGAACATGCCCACCGGTCCGTCCCCGAACAGGGGCTGAACCTTGAACTGGTCCATCGGATGAATACTCAGACCGCTTCCGCCTTCGGCTGCCATGTGCCCTCAGTCCCTTTTGTCAGACGCGTGCGGGTCTTCGCCCGCCGCGCGTATCGCGTCGTCCTGAAGCTCTTTCGCGGTGCGCATCATCGTCTTCACACCGGCAGCCAGCCCCAGGCCTATGAATATCAGCATGAATATGGGCAGCGTGCCCATCAGCACATCCAGCCCGTACCCGATGCCAAAGCCGATCCCAAGACCGGCCACAAGCTCGATCACCATTCGCCAGGCGATGTTCGCCGTGGAATAGTGTTCATCCTGCCGCGCCTTGGGGGCATTGGCCTGTTTGGCAGCGGCGATCTTGCGGTCCAGCGCCTTCATGCGCTCGCTCTGCGGATCATCGGCCAAGGCACACCCCCTCTGGACGGCTGCGCGGACACTATGAATGCCGGCGCCCCGAGTCAAGCCGTCGCTGCAACGCAGAACGGGCCGTATAATTCATTGAAATTACTCGCTTTATCTTGCGGTCAGCAAAGGCAATCCTGCGCCGCTCCTCACCCTCAGGCTGGAATGCCCGCCAAAGCCATATTCAACCATACGGTTGACGAACATTCAGGGCAGTGCCACTGCTCGGGCCATGAGCCAGAACCTCGACACCATTTTCGCCGCCCTGGCCGATCCCACAAGGCGGCGGATCCTGTCAATGTTGCTGGAAGACGACATGGCCGTGACCGATGTGGCGCACGGTTTCTCGACCTCGCTTGCCGCCATTTCAAAGCACCTTGGCGTTCTGGCCACGGCAGGCCTGATCACGCAGGAAAAGCGCGGGCGGGTGAAGTGGTGCAAGCTGGAGCCCGATGCCCTGCGCGATGCTTCGATCTGGATGCAGGCCTTCGGACAGTTCGAAGCCATCCATCTGGATGCCTTCGAACGCTTTCTGGAAACCGAACTTGCCGGTTGCGATGGGTTACAGGACGAACTGCACGATCGCCAAGACGATGACGATAAGTCCGACTAGGTAGATGATCCCGTTCATGGTGTTTTCCCTTTCAAGTTGAAGGAAAAACGCGCCCTGCCCGATATTGTTCCTTGCCCGACTGCAAACGAAGAACGGCGCCCGAAGGCGCCGTTCCGAAAGTCTGTGGTCTTGGGTCGGAGCGGCTTAGTTGCCGCCACCGCTGCCCGAACCACCGGTGCTGCCCGAACCCGAACCCGAGCCCGATCCGCTGGTGCCGTCGCCGCCACCGTTGTCGCCCAGGGCGCCGATGATCACGATCGCGCCGAGGATAGCGGCTGCCGCACCGGCACCGCCCAGCAGGCCCGCACCGGCAGGCAGGTTGTCAAAGTCTTCGGCCTTACAATCGGAAACCGTCACTTCCACGCGGCGGTTCAGCTGATTCGGGCCGGTATCGGCGACCTTCAGGTTGCTCTCACCAAAGCCGGTGGCGTTGTTCACCTTGATCGAGGTGCCACTGGTCAGATAGTCGGAAACCGTTGCTGCACGGCGCTTGGACAGTGCCAGGTTCGCGGCTTCGGAACCGACGGCATCGGTGTAACCCGCCAGATCGACGGTTTTGCCATTGTATTTGCTGCGAACAATATCCAGCAGGCCCTTGTTCGTGGTCGACACGGCCGCGCTGCCGAAATCGAACGGCAGGGCGATAACGCAGGTCTCGGCTGCGGCGACGCTGGCCGATGTACCCAGTGCAAAAACGGCGGCGGCGGCTGTCGGGATGAAATTTGAAATCTTCATTGGGTCCTCACCAAAAATCTCGAGTTGAGCCTCGTAAATCACGTTACGCGAAAAACTACCACAGGTTAATGGCAGTCTCCAAGGGACGCCAGCCACTTTCGTGGCTTTCGCGCCGCACTGCTTGTTTCATGGGCGATTCGCCGCCCATCGCAACGATATCGGCCCGTCATGGCGGCGCTGCCCGCGGCTGGGCAACAACCCGCCGGGCGGAGGATGGAGGAAGATCCAACGGCAGGCAAGGCGCTCGGAAGGCCCGTGCGAAGATGACGATTGCAGCCCTGCCGATTGGCGCCGATAAACCGGCAGGGAATGCGCCTAAAGGAGAAACGGCAATGACCACCACATCGCTTTGGTCGAACGCAACAGGCCCCAGGTTCATCGACCGACCGGCCCACAGACAGTGGTTGCTGGACCAGGCAGGCGGGCTTGTCGATTTCTTCCTGCCCGTCTCGATCGACCCCGAAGGCGGCTTTCACGATCTCGACCGCATGGGCGAACCCCGGCTCGACTCGCCCAACCGCGAGCTGCACATCACCACGCGGATGGTGCATTGCGCGGCCATCGCCCACCTTCAGGGGCTGCCCGGCGCGGATGCGGCCATCGACCACGGGATGCGGTTTCTCTGGTCCGGCCACCGCGATGAAACCCATGGCGGATATTTCTGGACCATGGGCGACGGCGGCCCGTCGAACGACAGCAAGCAGGCCTATGGCCATGCCTTCGTCCTGCTTGCGGCCTCGTCGGCCAAGGTTGTCGGCCATCCCGATGCCGACCGGCTTCTGGGCGACATCACGCAGGTTCTGCACGACCGGTTCTGGGACGCAAAGGCAGGTGCCACCACCGAGGAATACAAGGCGGACTGGTCGGCGATCAGCGACTACCGGGGCCAGAATTCCAACATGCACCTGACCGAGGCGCTGATGGCCGCCTTCGAGGCGACGCAGGACTCCAGCTATCTTCAGATGGCCAACAGCATCGCGGAGCTGATCATCAACCGTCATGCCCGCGCCGAAGGCTGGCGCGTGGCCGAACATTTCCACGCCGACTGGACGGTTGATCGCGACTATTCCGGCGATCCGATGCTGCGCCCGCGCGGCGTGACGCCGGGCCATGCGCTGGAGTGGGCGCGGCTGCTGATCCAGCTGTGGGAACTGGGCGGGCGGGCGCACGACTGGATGCCCGAAGCCGCGCAATCCATGTTCCTGACCGCCTGTGAAACCGGGTGGGATGCTGAAAAGGGCGGCTTCTATTACACCCTTGGCTGGGACGGTCGGCCCGATGTGCCCGATCGCTATTGGTGGCCCTGCTGCGAAGGCATTGCCGCCGCCAGCGCCCTCCTGCGCTCGACCGGCAAACCCGTTTTCGAAACCTGGTATCGCCGCATCTGGAGCTTTTCCGCCCGCCACCTGATGGACCCCGATTTCGGCGGCTGGTTTCCCGAACTCGACACCGACCTGCAACCGGTCGAACGTGTCTTTACCGGCAAGCCCGACATCTATCACGCACTTCAGGCCTGCCTGATTCCGCTCTACCCCGCCGATGGCAGCATCACCTTGCAGATTTCCCGCCCGGGGCAATAGGCGATGACCACCGAGGCGCAGCAGGCGGCGCCTTGCCCCGATGTGGTGATCATCGGGTCGGGCGTCGACGGCGCGTCGGCGGCGGTCAACCCGGCGCTGACCGTCGCGGCCCAGGCCCTGCGCGTGGGGGCGCATCTGGGGCAATGCTGGCACAGGGTCTAGCAGGTTTTCGCAACCGCAGTTCCGGCCAACGAAAAAGGCCGCCCACATGGGGCGGCCTTCCGAATTCGCGGTGAAAACCCGGCTTAGAAGCCCAGGCCTTCGTATTTCTTCTTGAACTTCGACACGCGGCCGCCGGTGTCCATCAGGCGGGTGTTGCCGCCGGTCCAGGCCGGGTGAACCGAGGGGTCGATATCCAGCGCCAGTTGGTCGCCTTCCTTGCCCCAGGTCGATTTCATCTGAACGACATCGCCATTGGTCATCTTGACGTCGATCATGTGGTAGTCGGGATGAGTATCTTTTTTCATGACGCGTCTCCTCAGGCAGACTTGTCGGCGAGGGGCCGATAGTTGGTGACTTCGGCGATACGGGCCGATTTGCCGCGACGGGCGCGCAGGTAGTACAGCTTGGCGCGACGCACCTTGCCGCGACGGATCACGGTGATGCTGTCGATGTTGGTCGAATGCAGCGGGAACACACGCTCCACGCCTTCGCCAAAGGAAATCTTGCGAACGGTGAAGGAACCGGCAATGCCCTTGCCGTGCTTGCGCGAAATGCACACGCCTTCATAGTTCTGCACCCGGGTGCGGGTGCCTTCGGTCACCTTGTAACCGACGCGGATGGTGTCACCCGCCTTGAAATCGGGGATCTCTTTCCCCAGTGCGGCGACCTGTTCGGCCTCCAGCTGTGCGATCAGATTCATCTGACGGCTCCTCATGTTTGCACGGGTTTGCCCGCAACGTGTGATGCGCCCTCAGAGCTCTTGGTCATCCTTCGGGTCCATACCGCGGCTTTCGCAATATGCCCGCCAGAGATCAGGGCGGCGTTCCTTTGTCAGCCTTTCGGCCATGTCCCGGCGCCATTGGGCGATCTTGCCGTGATGGCCCGACAGGAGAATGTCGGGGATGTCGCGGCCTTCCCAATGGGCGGGTTTCGTATACTGGGGATGTTCCAGCAGACCGGTGGAAAAGGATTCCTCTTCCGTGGATGCATGATTCCCGAGCACGCGGGGTATAAGCCGGACGGTGGCGTCAATCAAGGCCTGAGCGGCGATCTCCCCCCCCGTCATGACGAAATCGCCAAGGCTCACTTCCTCGATGCCGTGATGTTCGATCACCCGCTCGTCCACGCCTTCGAACCTTCCGCACAGGAGGGTGATTCCGTCGGCCCTGGAAAACCGTTCGGCCATCCGCTGATCGAAGGGCTTGCCGCGCGGGGAAAGGTAGACCAGTGGCCAGCGGCCCCGGTCGGCGGGCGTTCCGCGCGCGGCATGCCGGATGGCACGGTCAAGCACATCGGCCCGCAGCACCATCCCCGCACCGCCCCCCGCGGGCGTGTCATCGACGTTGCGATGCCTGCCCTCGCCGAAAGTGCGCAGGTCGATGGCGTCAAGCCGCCAAAGCCCCTCTTGCAGCGCCTTTCCGGTCAGTGAAGCGCCCAGCACCCCGGGGAAGACCTCGGGGAACAGGGTGATGATGCGGGCGCACCAGGCGCCGTGCAGATCCGGCCTGTCGGTCATCAGGACGCGCGGTTGCGCCGTGGCCTGGATGGACAGGCGACCGTGGGATTTGGCGGGCGGTTCGGTCATGGGAACATACCGGTTCGGGAATTTCGCACTGCCCTAGCATATGAGCGCGGGAACGGAACCCGTGAAACCGCCCGCCCCCGCTCAGGCGATGGCGATTATGCCCAGCAGTACCAGCAGGAAAAGAACCAGCGCGAGGCCGATCAGGAATTTCGCACCGGTCAGCGCCGCACCCGAGATGCGGCCGAAACCAAGCAGCGCCGCGACGGCGGCAACAACGATGAGGATAAGAATGAGTTCAAGCATGGGTCTGTCCCTTTGTCAGCGGCATTGGCGCCGTATTGACGAAGCAACGCCGCCCGGGCCCGGCCTGTTCCCATGCTCAGGGAAGAAGACCCTCGGGGGGATCGGCAACGATGCGCCCTGCCCCCAGATCGACCGTGGGAACATTGGCCAGCGTGAAGGGCAGAAGAACCGTTTCGGCCACGCCGGGAAGTTTCAGTTCCAGAAGATCGGCCGCGCCGTGGTTCTGGACCGATTGCACCTTGCCGATCAGCGCGCCGCCGGTGTCGTGCACCGGAAGGCCGATCAGGTCGGCGTGGTAATATTCGTCATCGGGAAGCGACGGCAGGCGGTCGCGCGGGGCGAACAGCCGGATGTTGCGCAGGGCGTCGGCCTCTTCCCGGGTTTCGACCCCGGACAGGCGGGCGGAAAAGCCCGTCTTGATCGCGCCGGTAAGGGTGATGTCGAAGCTGCGCGTGCCATCCTCGGTGGTGAGGGGGCCATATTCCGCGATGGCCGCAGGATCGGCGCAGAAGCTTTTCAGCCGGACATCGCCGCGCACGCCGAAGGCGCCACCGACAGCACCGACACAGATCAGATCGTCCTTGGGCATCACATTGACATTCCAACAGGAAAGCCCCGCGCCGGGGGGCGCGGGGCGATTGGCTTCACTCTTCGGCGGGGGCGGCAGCCTTGGCGGCCTTTTCCTCGGCGCGGGCGACGGCGGCCTTGCCGGGGGTGCCCTTCTTGGCGTTGTTGCGCACCTTCTTGTCACGCAGACCGGCCGCTTCCAGGAAGCGCGAGATGCGGTCGGTGGGCTGGGCGCCCTGGGACAGCCAGTACTGGATGCGCTCGACATCCATCTTCACGCGGTTCTCGTCGTCCTTGGCCAGCAGCGGGTTGTAGGTGCCCAGCTTTTCCAGGAAGCGACCGTCGCGCGGCATGCGACTGTCGGTGGCGACGATGGAATAGTGGGGGCGCTTCTTGCTGCCGCCACGGGCGAGACGGATCTTCATGGCCATTTGGTGTTCTCCTTTGAATGGCTGGGTCGGGCGCGTGGCCCTCAGGATTTGTGGATTTCGTGGTGCTTGATGACTTCCTGGATGATGAAGGCCAGGAATTTCTTGGCGAATTCCGGGTCGAGATCGGAATCCTTGGCAAGGGCTTCGAGCCGCGCGATCTGTGTCGCCTCGCGGGTCGGGTCCGAGGGCGGCAGATCGTGCTTTGCCTTCAATGCGCCCACCGCCTGGGTATGCTTGAACCGCTCGCCCAGGGTATAGACGAGGATGGCATCAAGCCGGTCGATGCTTTTGCGGTGATCGGCCAGCAAGTCGGCGGCGCGTTGGATGTTGTCGGTCATTGTGTGAACCTGTGACGATAGACGGTGGTGTCGGCGGGGGTTTCGCCATCGGGCAGCGGGGCGTCGGGGTCGTGAACCGCGCCCAGCCGTTTGGCCAGGGCGATGGAGCGCGCGTTGCCGGGCGAGATATAGCTGACCGGTGCGCCGTCGCCGCGCTCACGCGCCCAGTCAAGAACGGCGGTCGCGGCCTCGGCGGCATAACCCCTGCCCTCGGCGGGTGCCATCAGGGTCCAGCCCAGCTCGCGCTCGGGGAAATGGGGCGGATGTTGCAGCATCACCTCGCCCAGGTAGGCACCGCTTGCGCGATCCTCGATCGACCAGGCCCCGAACCCGTGCAGCGCCCAGGAACCGGCGGCCGCCGCGAACTCCAGCCAGGCCGCCCGGGCATGAAGGCGCCCGGTGGAAAAATCGGCCCTGTCGCTGGCGCAATGGTCCGCGAAGGCAGGAAAATCCGCAGGTTGCGGCCTGCGCAGGGTCAGACGGTCGGTGGTGAGGGTGGGTGCGTTCATGACGCCTCGGGCCCCGGATGACGCCAGACATGGATCGTCCCCTTGTCGGGGTGTTCGAAACTGCCCTCGGGCCAGCCGCCCATGCGCTTGGCCAGCGCGACCGAGCGGGTGTTCAGCGGATCGACACAGCTGATCAGCGTGGTCAGGCCAAGGCTGTCATAGGCAAAGGCGCGGGCGGCAAGGGCCGCCTCGTAAGCGACGCCGCGCCCCTCGCCCGCTTCGAAGACCGACCAGGCCAGTTCGGGTTCCGGCCAGAACACCGGAAAGAAGAACCCGACAATGCCCAGGGGCGCGTCGGTTTCGCCATCGGCGACGATCCAGCGGCCCATGCCGCGCAGGTGCCAGTGGCCGATGATCTCGCCCAGTTGGTCGAAGGCCTGCGCCTCGGTGAAGGGGCCGCCCAGAAAGGCGGTGCGGTCGGACATGCGAAAGGCGGTATAGTCCGGCAGGTCGCTGGCCTTGGGCGCGCGCAGGATCAGCCGCTCGGTCCTGAGAGTCGGAATCTCGATGGTGGTGTGCTGCATCCGGTCGCTCATTTCTTCTTGCCGAAACCCGACAGGCCGGGGGGCAGCGCGCCGCCACCCATGCCGGGCATTCCGCCCATACCCGGGAAACCGCCCGGAAGCTTGCCGCCCATCTGGGCCTGCGCCGCCTGCATGTCGGCCTCGGAGGGCATGCCACCCTTGCCGAACATGCCCTTCATGGCCTGTTTCAGCATGCCGCCTTTGCCCATCTTGCCCATCTTCTTCATCATGTCGCCCATCTGGCGCTGCATCTTCAGAAGCTTGTTCAACTCGCTGACCTCAAGCCCCGCACCCTTGGCGATGCGTTTCTTGCGGCTGGCCTGAAGCAGGCCGGGGTTGGCACGCTCTTTCTTCGTCATCGACTGGATCAGGGCGATCTGGCGGCGCAGCACGGAATCGTCGAAACCGGCGTCGGCCACCTGTTTCTGCATCTTGCCCATGCCGGGCATCATTCCCATGACGCCTTCCATGCCGCCCATCTTCAGCATCTGTTCAAGCTGCATCTTCAGGTCGTTCATGTTGAACTGACCCTTCTGGAAGCGCTTCATCATCCGCTCGGCCTGTTCGGCCTCGATGGTCTGCTGCGCCTTTTCCACAAGGCTGACGATATCGCCCATGCCCAGAATGCGGCCGGCCACGCGTTCGGGGTGGAATTCCTCGATCGCGTCCAGCTTTTCGCCAGTGCCGACGTATTTGATCGGCTTGCCGGTGACAGCGCGCATGGACAGGGCGGCACCGCCGCGTCCGTCACCATCCATCCGGGTGAGGACGACACCGGAAATGCCGATGCGCTGGTCGAAATTCTCGGCGGTGTGCACCGCATCCTGGCCGGTCAGGCCGTCGACCACCAGCAGGGTTTCGCGCGGCTGGGCGATGTCGCGTACCGCCGCGACCTCGGTCATCAGCTCTTCGTCGATCGACAACCGCCCGGCAGAGTCGAGCATGATCACGTCATAGCCGCCCAGACCCGCCTGGGTTTTCGCCCGCTTGGCGATGTCGGTGGGGCGCTGGCCCGCGACGATGGGCAGGGTATCGACACCGATCTGCGTGCCGAGAATCGCCAGTTGTTCCATGGCGGCGGGGCGGTTCACGTCAAGCGAGGCCATGAGGACGCGCTTGCCCTCGCGGTCCTTCAACCGCTTGGCCAGCTTGCCGGTGGTCGTCGTCTTGCCCGAACCCTGCAGACCCACCATGAGGATCGCGGCGGGCGGGTTGTCGATGCGCAGCTTGCCGGGGTCTTCGTCATCGCCCGCCAGCACATGCACCAGTTCGTCATGGACGATCTTGACCACCTGCTGGCCCGGCGTGACCGATTTCGTCACCGCCTGGCCGGTGGCCTTGTCCTGGACCGCCTTGACGAAATCGCGCGCCACGGGCAGCGACACATCCGCCTCAAGAAGGGCGACGCGCACTTCGCGCAGGGCGGTCTTGACGTCATCCTCGGACAGGGCACCCTGTTTGGTGAGCCGGTCGAACACGCCACTCAGGCGTTCGGACAGATTTTCAAACATGGCACGCGGTCCTTTGCGGGCGGTTTCTACATGGTCCGCATGTGGGCGCGAACCGGGTCACTTTCAAATCCGGGCCTGGCCCGGGCGCCGCACATCCCCAAGGGACATTCGGCAAACGACATGTGCCCCCACGGGCGCAACGCGCTGGTGGGGGGCGATCCTTGCACACTGCAAGGACCGGAAGACACAAAGACTCCCGGAATTGGAAAGCGAATTACCCGTTCGCGCGGGGCGAGTCAACCAAGTGCGTGCCCCCCCCTAAACGCAAGACGGGCGCCGTGTGACCGGCGCCCGTCGGGGAGAGCGAGGAAAGACCGCTTACTTCGAGTTGTCGGCGAAATCCAGGCGGGTTTTCAGCGCAACCAGTTCGGCAGTGGTGAACTCGGCCGGATCGACGTTCAGCGAGGCGGCCAGCTGGGCCTTGCCGGGCGACACCGAACCCAGGTCGGAAGCGGTGTTGTTGGCAACGTCCTTCTTCAGCTGGTCGATGAGGAATTCATTGTTCTCGTGCTGAGCCCGCTCAAGCAGGATGGCGCGGCCACGATCTTCGGCGTTCGAGGTCGAGATGCGCTCGGCACCGGCCGACTGGAGGATGTACTCGGCCTTGGCACGACCGGCGGCGCCACCTTCACTCTGGGCCTGGTCCAGTTCGATCAGCTGGGCGGTGGTCAGGGTGCCGGGGGCAACGCCAACGCTGCGCGCCAGCTGGATGTGGCCCTGCGAATAGGTCTGGGCGACGGCGGGAACGGCGACAACCGAAGTTGCGGCAACGGCAAGGGCGGCGACAAATGCGTTCAGTTTCATGATATTGGTCCTTTTTACTGACGTGGGGAATGGCGTCATGCCAGGCCCCGGTTGAGATGTTGAGGCGGTGCTTCGTTTCGCTGTCCGCCTGCTGTGATGGACAGATGGACCCGCGCGATAAGGAACGGTAGGGGCGAAACTATCGGGACCACTGTGCGCAAATGCACATCACATAAAGGGGAGGAAGCGACGGATTTCTGCGCGCCAACGTAGGGCTGCAAAGCAAGGGCATGTAGGGGCCAAAACCAGCCGAATCAGGGGGCCATGTTGCGCGCAACAGCGGCGGGCCTGCCCGAATGTTACAATCGCCATTCCGAACCGGCATCTAACAATCTGCACTTGAAACCCGCCCTCACGGCGCCGTGAAATCGCGCGGGCTTTCCAACCGGTTCCACGGCCTTGTAACCAGCAGGAAAATGCCGTCTGGATGGAAACGACACGCAGGAACGGACCGGATATAATGACGATCAACACCTGGGACGAGATCAGGACCGCCTATCATGTGGCCCGCCTTGGCACGGTCAGCGGCGCGGCCGAGGCATTGGGCGTTCACCATGCCACCGTGATCCGCCACATCGACGCGCTTGAGGGCCAGTTGGGGGTCAAGCTGTTCCAACGCCACGCGCGCGGATATACGGCAACCGAGGCGGGGGCGGACCTTCTTCAGGTCGCACAGGCCACCGACGATCAGTTCACGCAATTGGCCGGGCGCATCCGGGGACAGGGCGCCTCGGTGACCGGCGAACTTGTCGTGACCTCGATCGCGTCCCTGTCGCGGCTGCTGACCCCGGTTCTGGCGGCGTTCCAGGCCGACCACCCCGGCCTTGTAGTGCGGTTCCTGACCGACGAACGGCTGTTCCGGCTGGAATATGGCGAGGCCCACGTGGCAATCCGCGCCGGGGCCGTCCCGGACGAGGCCGACAACGTGGTGCAACCTTTCCTGAGCGATACCTTCGGCATCTACGGCAGCGCCGCCTATCTTGAACGGCATGGCACACCGGCCACCGATGCCGACCTGGCGAACCACCGTTTCGTCGCGGCAGACAACACCGAAACCAACGCGCCTTTCTACAAGTGGCTTTTCCGCACGGTTCCGGCCAGTTGCATCACCTATCGCGCCACCGACGGGCGGGTGCTGCGCGATGCGATGCTGGCCGGGGCTGGCCTGGGGTTCATGTCGACCTACGAGGCCCGGCTGACCCCCGAGGCGATACCAGTGATGCCCCCCCGCCCCGAATGGACGGCCGAGCTATGGCTTGTCACCCATGTGGACCTGCACCGCACCATGAAGGTGCAGAGCTTTCTTCGGTACCTGAAGGAAGCAAGCAAGGGATGGGACATTCAAAGCGCGCGGCCCGCCCTCTGACCGGGCCTTGCCCACAGGCCCGCCTGCTGCACCGGGAATATCGCTGAAACGAAACGGGGGCGCTGCCGGCGCAGCGCCCCCCCCCCCTACTCGCTCAATGCAATTGATATCAGGCCGCCAGCGGCTCCTTGCCCTTGGCGCTGCTGTCGCGCTTGGGCTTCGTCGTTTCGGCGGCGGCCCGTTCGATCAGGGCCTCGTGCAGGGCGCGCACGGCGGTTTCGCCGTCCTCGCGGCGGGTGACGAACTGGATATCCACGTTGCGTGGCCCCTGCTGAACGGCAATGGGCGTGATCCCTGCCTTCTCAAGCGCGGCAAGCCCCTGCCCCAGGGCATTCAGCCCCTTCAGATCGCGCCCGATGGCCGCCACCACCGTCAGGCCCCGCGTCGTGACCGAGGCGGTGGGATATTCCTCCACCAGATCGCTTTCCACCCGCTTCACCAGTTTCGGCGAGGTATCGACGTAATGGGTGATGGAATTGGCGTTGGATGTCTTGGCAACGATGCTGACCTTGTGACGGGTCAGGGCCTGAAGGATCGTGGCGTCATAGCCCTTGACCCCCACCATGTCCTGCTCGAACACCTCGAAGGCGAAGACATCGAGCGCGGTCAGGATCTCGACCTGCGGGCGCTCGGCCGGGGCATCGTCGATCAGGGTGCCGGGGTCGGAGGGATCGAAGGCATTGGTGACGCGCAGTGGAATTCCCGCCTGACGCAATGTCTTGGCCGCCGAGGGGTGAATCGCCTCCATCCCCATGTTCGAAAGCTGATCGGCCACGTCATAGTTGGTATGGCCCAGCTTCTTGACGTTCTTCAGCCCCACCAGTTTCGGATCGGCCGACGAGAGGTGAAATTCCTTGTGGATGATCGCCTCGGCCGCGCCGGTATGGGCGGCGACACGGCTGAACGTCGCTTCGGAATAGCCCCTGTCATAGGACGACATCAGATGTTCGGAACATTGCGCATAGCCGGTGACGATGGGAAGTTCGCGGGACAGATCGACATCGCGGAAGGCCTGTTCGATCCGCTCGTCCAGCGTGACCTCGCGGTCATCGCGCCAACCGCTGAGATCGACGAAACGCGCGTTCACACCGGCACGGCGCAACAGAAGCGTGGTCGCATGGGCCGAGTGGCTTTCGCCCAGCCCCGACAGAAGCTCGCGGATGATGCCCATATGCTGGCGCAGGCGGAAATGCCCGTAGGAACACAGCCGCTGCAGGTCGATCAGGCACGACCGCGCCCCTTCGATCCGTTCGCGCACGAAATCGTCGGCCTCGTGGATGTCGCCCGGCGCGTCCAGAACCTGGCGGTGGGCCTCGCACATCGCCTGGGCCACGCCGTTCAGGGCATCTGACCAGCCATGATCGTTCTGGGCATTGGCGAAATGGGCATAGACGCCCGGATCGTGGGTTTTCTTGTGTTCCAGCAGCAGGTCGGTGATGCCGCCATAGGCTGAGACGACGAAGACCCGGCCGTAAGGTTCACCTCCGCCATTCAGCAGCAGCGGCTGCAGGAGTTCGCGCGAACGGCTCATCGATGTGCCGCCGATCTTCTCGACGGTATGGGTATCGTTGCTCATGGATGCTCGCCCCATCTGGCGGGGGCGCCTCTTTCTGTCTTGGCAAATTTCGGCGCCCCGGGCCCGGGCAAACGCCTGTCGCGCGGCCCCGGGGCGTTGAGAAGCGGCGCGCCGCCGCTTCGGATCACTCGGCCGCTGCGTAGGAGCCGTCGGCGCGGTGAACCTCGGTTCCGGTGACGGGCGGGTTGAAGCAGCAGGCCATGACCAGCTCTTCCTCGGCCCGCAGGATGTGCTTGTCGTGCTGATCAAGCGCATACATCACGCCGGGGCGGATCGCGTGGGTCTTGCCCGTGCCAAGGTCGGTGATCGACCCCTTGCCGGACATGCAATAGACGCTTTCGAAGTGGTTCTTGTAATGGAACGTATGTTCCGAACCCGCCTCAAGCGTGGTGATATGGAAGGAAAAGCCCATCCCGTCCCCGGCCAGCAGCATGCGAACCGAGGTCCAGCGGGCGTCCTTCACATCCTTGTCGGTGTTCTTCAGGTCTTCGATGTCACGAACGATCATGGGGTCACTCCGCTGCGATCTTGGTTTCGGTGCTGGCGCGGGCGGCGCCAAGAAGGGTTTCAAGCCCCTGCGCGAACTGTTCCATCGGCGTGGTCAGCGGGGCAAGAACCTTGACCACCTCGTCCTCGGCGCCCGAGGTTTCGATGACCAGCCCGCGGGCGAAAGCCTCGGCGCAGATCGCACCGGCCAGCGCGCCGCTGCCCACATCGACCCCCTGCATCATGCCGCGCCCCTTCAGGCGGGCACCGGGGATCAGGTCGGCAATGCGCTGCAACCCGTCGCGCAGCACCACCGCCTTTTCGGCGATCTCGGTCTTGAAGGCATCGTCCGACCAGAATTTCTCAAGCGCGACCCGGGCCGTCACGAAGGCGTGGGTGTTGCCGCGGAAGGTGCCGTTGTGCTCGGCCGGTTTCCAGACATCAAGCTCGGGCTTGACCAGCAGCATCGCGAAGGGAAGGCCGAAGCCGGAGAGCGATTTGGCCATCGGAACCATGTCGGGTTCGATATCCATCTCATCGAAGCTGAAGAAGCTTCCGGCACGCCCGATCCCGGCCTGGATGTCATCGACGATCAGCTTGGCGCCGTGTTTCCTGGCCAGCCGGGCAATGCCCTGCACCCATTCCGGCGATGCGGCGGTCAGGCCGCCTTCGCCCTGCACCAGCTCCAGGATGAAGGCCGCGGGGGCGTCGATACCGCTGGAATCGTTGTCCAGCATGGTTTCGATCAGCGCCAGCGTATCGACATCATCGCCAAGCGACCCCTCGTAGGGCAGATGCGTCACGCCGTTCAGCGGCACCCCGGCACCGCCCCGCTTGCCGGAGTTTCCGGTCAGCGACAGCGCGCCCAGGGTCATGCCGTGGAAACCGTTGGTGAAGGAAATCACGTTGGTGCGCCCCGTCACCTTGCGCGCCAGCTTGATCGCGGCCTCGACGGCATTGGCGCCGGTCGGGCCGGTCATCATCACCTTGTGGTCCATCCCGCGCGGGGCCAGCACCAGACGCTCGAAGGTTTCCAGGAACGCGGCCTTGGGATCGGTGTACATGTCCAGAGCATGGGCGATGCCGTCATTGGTGATATGCTCGACCAATGCGGCCTTCATGTCGGGGTCGTTGTGGCCATAGTTAAGCGAGGAACAGCCCGACAGGAAGTCGGTATAGCTGTTGCCCTGTGAATCATGCAGGGTGGAACCGCTGGCGCGGTTGAAGACCGCATCAAAGCTGCGGCAATAGCTGCGCACCTGGGATTCGCGGCGCGAAAAGATGGTCGTGTCGGCTGAAGTATCAGTCGTCATTGCAGTTTCCTTTTTCGGTATCGGATCGCGAGCTGGCGGGCCGTTCAGGCCACGGCGTCAAGCTCGTCGGTGGCAGGCAGGCTGATCGTCACCATGTGTTCGGTGTCGTGCTCGCCCTGGAAATGGGTATCGCTTTCGAAGTGGGCCTCGTGGTCCAGTTCCGCGTCCTGTGCGTCGGCAAAGCTGCGGAACAGGGCCCAGCTGGCGTCGTTGTCCTTGGTGATCGTGGTCTGCATCCGGGTGACATCGCGGCATTCGTCGCGCGCCAGAAGCTTTTCCAGCATCCGCTTGGCCAGGCCCAGCCCGCGCGCCCTGGGCGACACGGCAACCTGCCAGACGAAGAAGGATTCAGCGTCGCTGGGCAGGACATAGCCCGAAATCCAGCCCACCGGCTCACCGTCCAGTTCGGCCAGGATGCAGGTATCGCGGAAATGGTCGCACTGGATCAGGTTGCAATACATGGAGTTCTCGTCGAGCGGCTTGCAGGCAGCGACAAGCGCCCAGATGGCGGCGCCATCTTCGGCTTCGGGCTTGCGGAACTGCACGTCGTCACGACGCGACTTGGTGGGGCATATATCAACCACGGGATACCTCGGACTCTCTCGTTGATGTCGGCGCCCCTAGATATACGGTGCTTTTCAAGAAGATCAATTAGGCTAAGTAAGTTTATGTGCTTGCCGTTTTTTACGTTTATTATCATTGTCTTACGGGAAATTTTTTCCGGAATATCGCAAATCCGCCACCCAATCGGCACATTTTTACTTAGCCTGCCGATATATCTTCAATGTTGCGGAGCGTAGCATGGCCTGTAGACTGATCCGGCAACCGCCCGGGATCACTTTGTGGACAGAACCGATACCTCCCTTGTCGCCCTGCGCCGCATCCTGCGCGCCACCGAGCTTTACGGTCGCACCCTCGCACAAGAGGCCGGCCTGACCCCGGTACAGATCCGGGTTCTCCAGATCGTGCTGACCTGCGGCAGCATCACCCCAAAGCAGATTTCCCTGCAGATGGGCGTCAGCCAGGCGACTGTCTCAACCCTGCTTGACCGGCTGGCGGCCAAGGCGCTGATCGAACGCCGCCGCTCTGACACCGACCGGCGCCAGACCAACATCATGCTCACCGAAAAGGGCCGCAATGCGGTCGAGGGCGCGCCGGACCCTCTTCAGCAGAAGTATGTCGAGGAGTTCGAGGCTCTGGCCGACTGGGAACAGGCGATGATCGTCGCGGCGCTGGAACGTGTCGTCTCGATGCTGAACGCCTCGGCGCTGGATGCCTCGCCCCTGCTGGACATGGGCGAACTGCACCGCAGCCAGGCCCCCGACACCCCGCACTCTGACTGATCGACAGACCCGTACCAACCGCAACACAGGCCTGATCTTCGATACCCGCCCCAATGTGTTTCGGCCTGCAAAACTGGCTCTGCCTCAGTTTTGGTGCAGGCTCGGCGCTCCTCCTCAATAGGACGCTTCAACGAGCCGGGCCCTGAGCGGATCGATGTTCGCCCGACCATACATCTGGCGCTTGAGGGTCTTGAGGCGGTTGATCTGTCCCTCGGTCTGTCTGTTCGACCATGGTTCCCGCAGGGCTGCGGCGACCGCAGCCTGATCTCGCCGAAGCCCGGGGGCGAAGGCGCCGAGCAGGCTCTCCTCCGCCTCATCCAACCATATTTCCAACGCGTTTTCACGAGCATTGCGCACCATATCCGTGAAGCGGTCCGTCAGCCGACGGGCTGTCGCAAGAGCCGGCAATGCGGCCTTGATCCTTGCGACCTGGATGGCATCTGACCTGCAAAGATGATCCTGGCCCATGGTCAGCAAGCGCGCAATCCTGCGGGCGGGCGGCGACTTTGCCGTGCCCGATGGCACAGCATGCTCTGCGCGGCGCTGGCGTGTTGCCCATTCTCCGACGACACGAAGGCTGCCCTGGAAACCGCCAGCTCGCAACCGGCGCCAAAGTTCGGCTGTATTGACCCAGCGGAATCTGCTCAGGTTAAGCCGCTAATCTGAATGCCTCGGCAGGCGTGCGCATGGCAAGCGCCTGGTGAGGGCGGTGGTTGTTGTAAAAGGCAATCCAGTCACCGATGACGCGCATCGCATGTTGGATGCTTTCGAAGCGGTGGCGATGCACGCACTGCTCCTTGAGCGTCCGAATGAAGCGCTCGACCATGCCGTTTTGCTGCGGACAGTGCGGGGTGATGAACTCCTGCTTCAGCCCGTAGCTGCGGACGATGGCCGTGAAGTGGTGGCTGGTGAAGACCAGGCCATTGTCCGAGCGCAGCAGGAACTCGTCTTCGACCCGGCCCAAAGTGCCGAACCTCGCGATCAGGGCATGCTCGAGCGCGGCGCTGAGGCCGATGCCGAAGAGGCGCCGCTGCTGAAACGGGTGGCCAAGTTGATGACGGCGGAGACGGCGGCGAAGAAGGCGGTCAAGGAGGCCGAGGAGGCGCTGAGGGAGGCCACGCTAAAGAAATACCCTGATCTTACCGAAGAGGAGATCCGCGCGCTGGTCGTGGAGGACAAATGGCTGACCGACATCGCCGAGCTGATCGAGGCCGAGATCGAGGCCCGGACGGAGCAATTGACCGCCCGGGTGCGGGTGCTGACGGAGCGGTATGGGCACACGTTGTGTGAAATTACCGCCACGCTGGAAAATTTATCCTCCAGAGTCTCTGAACACCTTCAGGCCATGGGTTTTGCGCAATGACATCAAGCTGGACCGAGAAGTCCCTCGGGGAGATTATGACGCTTCAACGTGGGTTCGACCTTCCCAAAAAGGAACGACGCGAAGGGCAGATCCCAATTATCTCATCGTCAGGGGCCGAAGATTTCCACGCAGTTCCGGCCAAGCACGGCCCAGGTGTTGTTACCGGTCGCTATGGAACCATCGGAAAGGTCTATTATTCCGAAGGTCCCTATTGGCCATTGAACACGACGCTGTTTGTGTCGAACTTCCAAGGGAACAACGAGAAATATTGCTACTATCTCCTGAGTCGATTGGATTTTCACGAGCACAGCGGAAAAACGGGTGTCCCGGGCGTAAACCGCAATGATCTCCACACTGTTCCGATGTGGGCCATAACCGATCCCGGGGAACAAGAAGCCATCGCCGAGGCGCTTTCGGATGCGGATGCGCTGATTGAGGGGCTGGAGCGGTTGATCGCCAAGAAGCGGCTCATCAAGCAGGGCGCGATGCAGGACCTCCTGACCGCCAAGCGCCGCCTGCCGGGGTTCTCGGGGGAGTGGAATGAAACAACGTTTGGCCAGTGTTTCCAATTCCTGCGCACCGGGTCGGCATCGCGCTCTCAACTTGGGACCAACCTCGGCGTCGGTTACATTCATTATGGTGATATTCATGGCATGAAATCCGTCTTGCTGGACCTTTCCAGAAGCCGCTTGCCCGAAATCACGCCGGGACAGGTGGCTACGCTTCCCCGCGTGAAGGATGGGGATTTGGTGATTGCCGATGCATCCGAGGACGTCATGGACGTCGGCAAGTCAATCGAGGTTCGGGGCGTAGGGCGTGCCGATGTGGTAGCCGGGCTGCACACCTTCCTGCTGCGGGGCAATGTGCCATCATATGGTCCAATCAAGGCTATCTCGCGATGTCGGGCGACGTTATCATTTGGATGAGTTGTATTCACCCAGTGCTCCGGAGCGCCAGTTGACCAGCCGCCTGCCACTCACGGTTTCTTTGAACTTACGCGAAACCGGGTTCTCCCTGATGTCGCGCCTCGCCGCACGGAACGGCATTGAGGTGTCCGAATTCGGCCGGGATATGGGGCTACCGTTCAAGTCGGTCATAGACGGTGGTCCCGAAGCCTTGCAGAAGCTGGCGGATTTGTCGGGGACTAACAGCGATGATCTGCGCGCATGGTCGCCCCATTACATCGCCGCTCGAAGTTACGTCTTCAGAGGCGAGCCTTATCATGCCCGTGGAATCCGGAGCACCATCGTCCAGGGCTGCCCTATCTGCCTACGCGAAGACGCGGGAACTTCCGATTTGCCCCCTCATCTGTATCCCTGCGGCGGAGGCCGTCTGACGGGATTTCGGCGTCGGTGCTAAGTCCGACCTTATGGCCGACCATAAGTTCAGACCCGAGATCGAAGTCCTCTCTGCTGCGGATGTGCCGCGTCGGCGATA
>NZ_JACNMM010000015.1 GCF_020529025.1 Oceaniglobus trochenteri | reverse complement strand
CCAGATTCTGGGAGGCGTTTTCATATTGCGACACGCCGACTCCGAAGAACCAGAGCGCATTCTTGGCCGTTTTTGTCTTGTCGCGCGTTATTTCCTGCTGAACATCAATCCTCGCAGTCGAAACCGCGGGATCAAACACCTAGCAACCGTCATGGGCATTGCCGCTGGGCTTGTCGCGCTTTCATCGGGCCGGCTGACCGATGAAAGCGCGGTGGCGGGACGGTTCAGGTCGCGCGGTCTCCGGCAAAATGGCAGGCGGCCGCGCGGTTGGGATCGAATGGGCGCAGGACCGGCTGGTCGGTCGCGCAGATCCGCTGCGCCATGGGGCAGCGGGGATGAAACCGGCACCCCGACGGCGGTTCGGCAGGGTCGGCCACATCGCCGGGCAGGTCGGCAGGCAGGCGACCGGCGCCGTCGGCTTCGGGGATCGCGCCGATCAACCCTTCGGAATAGGGATGCAGCGGCGCGCGCCAAAGATCGTCGGGGGCACCGCGTTCCGCGATCTTGCCAAGATACATGACCGCAATGTCATCGGCGATCCGGCGCACGATGGACAGGTCGTGCGAGATGAACAGCAGGCCCATCCCGGTCTCCTTGACCAGATCCGCCAGCAGCATCGCGACCGACGCCTGCGCCGAGGCATCGAGCGCCGAAATGGGTTCGTCCGCGACGATGCAGCGGGGTCGCGCGGCCAGGGCGCGGGCGATGGCGATCCGCTGCCGCTGACCGCCGGAAAATTCATGCGGGAACTGGCTGGCGATGCGGGCGGGCAGGCCGACGCGCTCCAGCACCTCACCGACCTTGGCGTCGATGTCGGGGGTATCGGCATCGGGGCCGGCCAGCACGCCGTCGGCCACCTGCGCGCCCACCCGGCGGCGCGGGTTTAGCGAGGAATAGGGATCCTGAAACACCATCTGAAGTGCCCGCTGCGCCTCCGGGCGAGCGCCCCGGCCAAGGGCGCCAAGAGGTGCGCCGTCAAACCGCACCGTTCCACCAGAGGGGGCCAAAAGCCCCACTGCCGCCTTGCCCAGCGAGGATTTACCACAGCCGCTTTCGCCGACAAGCGCGGTCACCCGGCCCGCCAGCACATCCAGATCGGCGCCCGCCACGGCGTGAACCGGCTGGCCGCGCGGCCCCGGATAGCTGACCGTCACATTGCGCAATTCCAGAAGGCTCATGATGCCGTGACCTTTTTCGGGGCAAGCGGGTCGATGGGGCAGGCGATCCGTCGGTCGTCGCTGATCGCCACAAGCGGTGGTGTGTCCACCTTGCAGGACGGGGCGCAGAACGGGCAACGCGGATGAAACGCACAGCCGGGAGGATGGGTGGCGATGGAGGGCGGCAGGCCGGGAATGGTCTGCATCCCGCCGCTGCCTCCCGCGCCGGGCAGGGCGTTGAGCAACCCGTGGGTATAAGGATGGCGCGGGCGGGTCAGGACATCGGCGCGCGCGCCACCTTCCACCAGCCGCCCGGCATACATCACCGAAACCCGGTCGGCGACCGCCGACATCACCCCAAGATCGTGGGTGATCAGCAATACCGACAGGTCCAACTCACCGCGGAGA
Source organism: Oceaniglobus trochenteri (assembly GCF_020529025.1). Classification (GTDB taxonomy): domain Bacteria; phylum Pseudomonadota; class Alphaproteobacteria; order Rhodobacterales; family Rhodobacteraceae; genus Oceaniglobus; species Oceaniglobus trochenteri. Next base: position 94,371 of record NZ_JACNMM010000015.1, on the reverse strand, counting down.
CGTTCGAACAGGCGCAGGATTCCCGCCTGCACCGTCACATCCAGGGCGGTCGTGGGCTCGTCCGCGATGATCAGCGTCGGTTCGCAACACAGGGCCATGGCAATTGCGATCCGCTGGCGCATCCCGCCTGAAAACTGGTGCGGGCTGCGTTTCAGGGCACCGCGCGGATCGGGGATACGCACGAGGTCCAGCATCTCTTCGGCGCGGCGCATGGCCTTGGCTTGTGTAGTGGCGAAATGGTGGCGGTAGTGTTCGGTCATCTGCCGCCCGATCGACAGCATCGGGTGCAGCGCGGTCATCGGATCCTGAAAGATCATTGCCATCTGCCGCCCTCGCAGCGCCGCCCGGTCCCGCGCGGACATGGACAGAAGATCCCGCCCCTCGAACATCGCGCTGCCGCTGACCTTCGCGCCATCGGGCAGAAGCCCCATCAGCGCCAGCGAGGTGATCGACTTGCCCGAACCGCTTTCGCCCGCCAGCCCGGCGATCTGCCCCGCGCCCACCCGCAGGTTCAGATCGCGCACGGCAAACAGGCGGCTGCCATCGGGGTGGGGCAGGCTGACCGTCAGGTCGGTGACATCCAGGAGCGGCGCGCCGGTCATGACAGGTGCCTTTTGCTGCGCGGATCGATCACATCTCGCAGGGTGTCGCCCAGGAAATTGGCGGCCATTACCACCATGAGAATGGCAAGGCCGGGGAAAACGCTCATCCACCATTTGTCGAAGTATTTGGCCCCTTCCGATACCATCGCGCCCCATTCCGCCGCCGGGGGTTGCGCGCCAAGACCCAGGAATGACAGCCCCGAAAGGATCAGAACCGCATGGCCGTATTCCAGCGCCACCAGAACCACCAGCGGGCCGGTGATGTTGGGGCGGATCTCGGACCACAGGGTGCGGATCGACGAGGCCCCCAGAAGGCGGCGCGACAGCACGAAGGGTTCCTGGCGCAGGGTCAGGATCATCGACCGGGCGACGCGGGCATAGATCGGCCAGCTTACGATCACCACCGCAAGGACGGCGTTGAACAGCCCTGGCCCCAGGGCGGCGACCACCGCCATGGCCAAGATGATGTCGGGAAACGCCAGCACCAGATCGGCGGCACGCATGATCACGCCGTCCACCCAGCCGCCGAAGAACCCGGCGATGGCGCCAAGGACGGTGCCGAGAATCCCCGCCATCACCACCAGTTGCAGCGCGTAGGGCAACGACAGTCGCGCGCCGTGGATCACCCGGCTGAACACATCGCGGCCCAACTGGTCGGTGCCGAACCAATGGTCGGCGCTGGGGGGCATCAGCCGGCGCGCCTCTTGCGCCAGTGGATCGTAGGGCGCGACCAGCGGTGCGACGATGGCGATCAGCGCAAAGGCGATCAGGATCGTCGCCCCGATCAGGCCCAGAGGCTGCATCCATTCCGACCTGCGCTTGCGCCCTACGCGGTGGGTGTTCGTGGTAACGTTGGCCATCAGTAACGGATCCTAGGGTCAATCACGGCATAAAGGATGTCCACCCCCAGGTTCACCAGGATGTAGATCACGGCGATAATCAGGCTGACGCCCATGATTGCCTGCAAATCCAGAGTCAGCGCGCTGCGGTAGGCATAAAGCCCCAGCCCCGGCCAGGAATAGACCGATTCCACCAGAACCGCCCCGGCCAGCATCCGCCCGAAGGCCATGCCCGAAACGGTGACGATGGCCGCCAGTGCCGGGCGCAGGGCGTGGCGCAGGATCACCGTGCGCGCGGGCAGTCCCTTGGCCCGCGCGGCGCGCACGTAGTCGTTGCCAAGCGAATCCAGCATCGCCACGCGGGTGAACCGGGTGACGATCCCTGTGGTATAGGTGGCAAGCACAAGGGCTGGCAGCGCGATATAGGACAATGCTTCGCGAAACAGGCCCCATTGGCCCGACAGCAGCGCATCGAAGGTATAAAGCCCGGTCAGCGTGGGCGGGGCCGGCGTGCCGGGGCCAAGCCGCCCGACACCGGGCGACAGGTTCAGCTTGAAAAAGAAGACGTAAAGACACACCAGCGCCAGCCAGAACGTGGGCACCGATACCCCCGCCAGCGAAATCACGCGGATTGCCTGATCGGGCCAGCGGTTGCGCCAGACGGCGGCAGTGATGCCCAAAGCAACACCCGCGGCCATGGCCAGGATCATCGCCACGATGGCCAGTTCGATCGTCGCGCTCATGTAGGTGGCAAGGTCGGTGGCGACGGGGCGGTGGGTCTGTTGAGATTCACCCAGATCGCCTTGCAAGAGCCGCCCCAGATAGCGCGCGTATTGTTCCGGCAGCGATTGGTCCAATCCGTAGCGTTCACGATAAAGCGCCACGATTTCCGGGTCGGACGCGGCCCGTTCGCCCAGGTTGGCCATTACCGGATCGCCCGGCACCACCTGCGTCAGCGTAAAGGAAATGAACGTCACGCCCACGCACAGCAGCGCGCCCACCACCAGCCGCCCCAGCGTGAAACGCAACAGGCCCGGCAGGCGATACCATCCTGATCTTATCATCTGCATCATCGTGGTATCATCCCTGCCCGAACCGGTCCTTTCGTTACTGTGCGGGGCGCACGTCGCTCAAGTCTACCGTCCACATGGGGTTGTATTCCAAGGGTTCGATGTCCTTGGTGCCCACCAGGGTGACCGGCGGCTGGAACAAGGGGATGAACGGGCCCACTTCATTCAACTTGGTCTGCCACTCGCGGTAAAGCGCGATGCGTTCATCGGCAACCGATGCGACCTCGGCCTTGCTGGCCAGTTCTTCAAGTTCGGGCGAGCCACCCTCGGCCCAACCAGCGCGAAGGCCGACCAGCTTGCCCGAGGTGAAGGGAAGCGAATTGCTGGGGTGCGGGGTGCCGCCCCACCACTGAACGCTCATCTCAAGCGTGCCGCCGCGGTAGTTGTCCAGGTTCGCCTGCACCGATTCCGGGTTCAATTCGACATTGATGCCGATTTCGGCCAGATCGGCCTGCACCTTTGCGGCGATGTCGGCAAAGGCGATGCCGTACTTCGCCAGGTCGGCGGCATAGCTGATGGTCAGGGTAGGGTTGTTCAGCCCACTGCGCCCCAGCGCGGCCTTGGCCCGTTCCACATCGCGCGTGGGTCTCTGATCAGTGGGCAAGGATCCCTCGATCATCGTCGGGATGATGCCGGCGGGCTGCACCGCGCCTTCGCCGATAAAGTCGATGATGCCCTGATAGTCGATGCCGTACCGAACCGCTTCGCGCAGATCGGCGTTGGTGGACAGTTCGGAAACCTCGGGGTTGCCGTTCAGGAACATGAAGCCCATATCGGCGGCCGGGCCGGAAAACACGTTCACCCGGTCTTCGATCGAACCAACCTGATCGGGCCGCAGGTTCAGCGCGACCTGCGACGCACCGCGCGCGACGTTCATCTGCTGGGCGTTGGAGTTGACGTTGCGCACAACGATCCGGTCATAGACCGGCGCATCGCCCCAATAGGCGCCGTTGGATTCCAGGATCACTTCGGAAGAGGTGTCGAATTTGGTCAGGACGTATGGCCCGGATCCGACAGATGTTTCCGAAAGGAACCGTTCAGCCCCGTCCTCGGGGGTGGCGGTGCCGCCGTTTTCCTTCAACACGTCGGCGTTCAGAATGCTGAGCGCTAGGTTGGTCAACTTGAAGGGCAGGGCGGGATCGGGCGCTTCGGTGGTTAGAACGATGGTGCCAGGCGCATCGCCCGCCGCGACCGACACGCCGCGCATCAGATAGGACGGGCTGCCCTTCAGATCGCGAGCGCGCTCCAGGGAAAACACCACGTCCGACACTTCGACGGGCGAACCGTCGCTGAAGGTGGCGCCGTCGTTCAGGGTGAAGGTGAAGGTCTTCACGTCCTGCGAGATCTCGGGGACATTGGCCAAAAGCGGCACAACCTGCGTCACGTCGGACCCTTCGAAGGTGACGAGCGTTTCGTAAACGGGGTGCAGGACAAGGCTGGCAGTCGGTTCAAAGGCGCGGGCTGGGTCGGCGGTCTTCAACTGAAAGTTGGCGTCGACGACTAGCGTGTCCTGTGCGGCGGCGGGCGCGGCAGCAAGGGCCAGCAGCCCCAATGGCAGGGCAAGGGCGGTACGCGAGATTGGGCCTCTTGAGCGGATGGAAAGCATGATGTCACTCCTGTTGGGGTCGGGTGTGTCGCAAATCCCGGCCCGGCTCTGGTTGGCCGGCGTCGGATTATTCTCGGGCTTGCGTTCTTTGTGTATTCCGATTGTATACTATTTAAGGGGGCGATTCTGTCAACACCTCTGCGCGGGCGGTGTCTGCACCGGGCCGGAAATCCTGCCCGGTGCCGAAAAAAAAGGCGGTCAGCCGATCTTTTCAAACCTGATGTCGGTCGCGCCCTTCCAAAGGACATGCGGCCCAAGTTCGGCCAGATGTTCCTGGCCCTTGGTGACGGTCAAAAAGTGGTTGCCGGCCAGTTGACCCATCTTCGATGAGAAATCGAGCCCGCCATAGGCCAGCAAAACCTCGGTTTCGCTGATCCCGCCGGGATAGAAAATGAATTGCCCCGGCGCCGGATGACTGGTGTGGTTTTCATAGCCGAAGCCGAACTTGCGGTCGCCCAGTGGAATCCACACGCCCTCGCCGCTCCAACGCACATGGACAAGCTGGCTTTCCCAAGGAAGCAGCGCCTCGAACGCGGCGCATGTCTCAGGGGCGGCCTCACGCTCCAGCCGCGCTTCCAGGGTCCAGGGGCCTGCGGTGATCTTGATGTCGCTCATGGGTCTGTGCCTTTCGGGTCAGGTGTTGAAACGGGTGAGGTCGAATTCTTGCAGGTCGTTGCGCATCCGCCCGCCCAGAACGCCGGTCGCCGCCTCGCGGCCCACGAGGGGGCCAAGCGTGTAACCGTTGGCAGTGGCCGCGACGACGACATTGGGATGGCCGGGCAGGTGCGACAGCAGCGGCGCGCCGTCGATATCGATGTTCATCGCGGCCCAGCTTCGCACCACCGATAGCCCGCCGACGGCGGGCACCGTGCGCGCGGCAACCCAGAGGTTGCCTTCCAGGCTTTCGGGGAGAACCTCGGACTGGCCGGATGCGTTGACCGAAGCGGGCCAGGCGCCGCCGATCAACAGACCGCCGGCCGTGGCCTGTTTCAGGGTCAGGTGCCGGTCGGCATGGGCGACAAGGCAGGGCACCAGGGGCGGTGCGGGTTCGGTGACGATCATCTGCAACGGCGCGCCCCGGATCGGCAACGAAACGCCCAGCATCGCGCCGGGTTGCGCGCTCCACCCGCCCGCAGCGATGACGATGCGGGTGGCGTGGATTGTGCCGCCGGCGGTCGCCACGGCGTAACCGTCGCCGTCGCGTTCTATGGCCAGAACAGGGCAGCGTTCGGCCACCACCGCCCCGACGTCCCGCGTGGCGGCCAGCAGGGCATCATTGGCGGCCAGCGGATTGATCTTGCCCTCGCCGGGGCACCAGGCGGCGGCAACGAACCGGTCCGACAGGGCCGGGGCTATGCGCGCGATGTCGTCCTTGCCGATGACGTGGGTTTCGATGCCGACCTTGCCCTCGGCGCGGGCCTTTGCGGTCAGAAATTCGATCTGGTCGGGGTTCTCGGCCAGCATCAGACCGCCGGTCACCTTCATTTCAAAATCGTCGCCGCGTTCTTGTTCCAGCTTCGACCACAGCGCGATGGATTCGGCCTGTAGCGGCAGGGTGCGTAGGGCGGGCGACCCTCCGGCCACTGCCTTGGCGCCGAAATCCCACGACAACAATTGGAGATGCAGGCTGCCCGCGTTCCCGCCCGAGGCTTCGGCGCCCGCGCGCCCACGCTCAAGGCACAGGACGCTGGCCCCCGACAGCGCGGCGTGCCGCGCGGCGGCCAGCCCTGTCACCCCCGCGCCGATCACAACGACATCGGCGCGGCTTATCGGCAAAGGCGCAGTCGCGGGCGGTTCGGGGCGGGCCGAAGGGCGTGCCTCGCGGTGGCCGCCCCATTCGGGCTTTTCGCGCAGCAATTGGCCCGCGCGCACCGGGCGGGCGGGCAGTTGCGGCGCGGCCAGCGCGGCGGGGGGCGTTTTCACGCCGTGCGATTGCAGGATCGACAGCAGGGTGGGGGTGCAGAACCGCCCCTGGCAGCGTCCCATCCCGCAGCGGGTGCTGCGTTTGATGGCGCCCGGATCGGTTGCGCCCGCGTTGATGGCGGCGCCGATCTGCCCTGCGGTGACGGTTTCACAGCGGCAAACGATGGTATCGCCCGTTGGCGCGGCGCGCGTGGGGGCGCTATAGGCCGACCACAGCGCGGCCTGGAACCGTTGCGCGCGGGTCAGTCGGCGGACGGTCGCGCCATCCTCGGGGGCGTCGCGGCCAAGGTGGCGCGCGGCGGAAAGCCCGGCCAGCCGCCCCTGCGCCATGGCCGCCTGCGCGCCGCCAAGCCCCCCGCCGTCGCCCGCGACCCAAAGGCCGGGCCGGGCGGTCGCCCCGTCGGGCGCGCGGGCGATGGTGCCGCCCGGCTCCAGCGGACAGCCCAGAAGGCGGGCCAGTTCGATCTGCGGGACGAACCCATCGCCCATGCAGACCGCATCGGCGCGTTGGTTGCGGATGTCGCCGCCGCCGGTCGAGGCCAGCGTCACGTCGCGCAGCCCATCGGTTCCGGGCGCGCCGATCGCCGTCACCTCGGAGGTGCGCCAAAGCGGCACGCCGGCCCGCCGCAGACGCAGAAGGTATCCAGCCCCGGAGGCCGCCAGCCCTGGATCGGCCATGGCGATGCGGATCAGGCGCTGCAAGGGCATGGCGCTGCGTTCGGCCACGCCGACCACATCCGCCCCGATTTCCATAAGCTCGACCGCCAGTTGCAGGCCCAGCGGCCCTTGCCCGGCAATCAGGATCCGCTTGCCCGGCGCAACGCCATAGCGGCGGGCAAGGGTCTGTGCCGCGCCGATGGTCATGACCCCGGGTGCCGTCCAGCCGGGCACGGGCGCAGGGCGCTCATGGGCGCCGGTGGCCAGGATAGCCGTTGCCGCCGTCACTCGGGTTTCCGTGCCGTCACGTGTGAAGCGCAGCACGAAGCCGTCCTCAGTGCCGCGCGCGAACCAGACCGTGGCACGGTCGATCAGGGTGGCGCCGCAAGCCGCGAACCGGTCGCGCAGCGCATCGCCCCGGCGGTGCTGTCTATCGCGGCCCGGCTTGCGGCTGCCGTCGCTGGGGGGTTTGAAATACTGCCCGCCCGGCGCGCTGCGTTCGTCGATCACCAGCACCGTCAGCCCGACTTCTGTGGCGGCAATTGCGGCCTCAAGCCCGGCAGGCCCGGCACCCACGATGGCAAGGTCGCAAGTCCTGTCAGTGGCCGCGGGAGCGTCGCCGGGGGCCGGGATCACCGCCCCCGACCCATCGTCCTGCGTGCCCACATTCATGCCCGGTTCGGCCTCGGCCATGCAGGCGCGCAGCGAGCGGTGCCCGTCGACTGTCACCAGACAATCCTGACAGGCGCCCATCCCGCAATAGACCCCCCGCGCCCGTGCCGACATGCGCCGACCGAGACTGAACGTTCCGGCGGCGGCAAGGGCAGCGGCGATGGAGTCGCCCCTGCGGGCCGAAACCTCTTGTCCGTCGAAGGTGAAGGTGAACGTCTCGGGCACCATCGCGGGTCAGGCGGCGTCGTTGAGACGGACGCCTGCATCCTCTAATGCACGGCGCAAGGCTTCCATTTCGCCGGCGGGTGTGGGCAGGCGCGGCGCGCGCGGATCGCCCACCGGGTGGTCCATCAGGTTCAGTGCCGATTTTGTGGCCGACACGTAACGGTGCCCGCCCACCAGCCGGATCACCGGCAGGATCTGGGCGTAAAGTGCCCGTGCTTCGGTGTGCTTGCCGGCCATAGTCAGATCGTAAAGCCGTGCGCAATCGGCGGGCAGAAGGTTGCTGGGCACCGCCACCCAGCCATCGGCGCCGCTGCAAAAACTCTCGTATCCCATGATCCCGCCGAAGACGCACATCCGCCCGTCCGACAGATCCAGGATGTCGCGAATCCGGGTCGGGTCCATCGTGGATTCCTTGATGTAATCCACATGTTCGATCTCGCTCAGCCGCGCCACCAAGGGTGGGGTCAGGTCCACATTGGCGGTGGCGGGGTTGTTGTAGATCATCATCGGCAGGTCGGTCGCGGCCGCGATGCGTTCGTAATGGCGGATCAGTTCGGGTTCCGTCGGGGTGGAATAGAATGGCGGGATGATCATCGTTCCGTCGGCGCCGACGTCGCGGGCCATGCGGGCGCGATCCATGCAATCTTCGGTGCGTTCGGCCCCGGCGCCGATCAAGACCGGCACGCGCCCGGCCACCGTATCGACGACGCAGGCGGCGGCGGCGCGGTGTTCGTCGTCGGTCATCGACAGGAATTCGCCGGTGGATCCCAGCGGGATCAGCCCGTGAATGCCCTCGCGCACCTGCCAGTCGGTAAAGGCGGCGAGCCGCCCGAGATCAAGCGCGCCGTCGTGCCCGAACGGGGTGATCATTACGGTGAATGTGCCGCGAAACCGCGTCATGGGGACTTCTCCTTCAGGGTAAGCAGGCGCAGGGGCGTGCGCCGCAGCAGCGCGTCGATCAGATCGGGCGCCATTGACAGTCGCCGCATCAGCGGCGGCACGTTGCGCAGGAAATGGCCATAGCCATGGCCGCCCCAACCGATCATTCGGGTGCGGGTGCATATGTCCTGCGAGATCGTGATCCGGTCGCCAAAGCCCCGGCGGGCCAGATCGTGAATAAGGTGCAGACGGTCCAGATCGGTCGGAAGCACGACCTCGCCCATCCAGTAGTGCGATTGTTCGATGCCGAAAAAATCCCATTCGACATTGGCGCCCCGCTCAAGCAGAGGTAGGACTCCGGTGCCGTCGGGGTATGTGCGGTCCATGTGGCACAGCACGGTGCGTGACAGATCGCCGCCGGATTCTTCAAGAATATCGAGGATCTGTCCGCAGGCGTCGGGGTGGCGCCCTGGATGCACGCTGACGGCTGCCCCGGTGCGTCTCTGGGCCTGGGCGGCGGCGATCAAGGCGCGGTGTTCGGCAGGTTCCAGCGGCCAGGAACATCCGATTTCGCCGATCAGCCCGGCGCGCACATCGGTGCCATCCATACCCTCGGTGATTTCGGCGGTGAACAGATCGGCCAATTGCGCCACGCTCAGCGCTTTGATGGCCTCGCTGAGATAGGGGGCGGTATAGGTGCCGGTTGCGGCCACCACCGCCACACCCGTGGCGCGGGCGACGGCGCGCTGACCTTCGGGGTCGCGGCCTAGGCCGATGACCGATTGATCCACCAGAAGGGTGCCGCCATCGGCCGCGAAGGCACGCAATTCATCCGCCGCCGCGTTGCGGTCGGTCTGGCGGGCATTGGCCGGATTGACGTTGGAGAGGTAATCCGCCTGCCATCGATTGTGCATCGTTATGGGCGTGCCTGCGCCCGATCCGGGGGGCGCGATGTCGAACAGAAGGTGTTCGTGAAAGGCGATAGGCCCGAGAGTATCGGGTGCGATGTCGCCGCTCACTGTTCGCACGATCGATTGCATCTGCCGTTATTCCCTCGCGCCCGCGCACCAATCGGCGGCGATGGCAGCGGTGACATCGACCATGCGCAGGTAATCGGCGGCATCCACCCATTCATCGTGGCGTCCGCTGTGGGTCAGATCGCCGGCCAGGCAGCCGAACCCGACACAGGGAATGCCGGCCTCGATCATCGGCACCCGAATGTCGCTTGCGGTATGCATCGGATTCACCACGGGTTCGGCGCCGGTGGCGCGGCCCACGACACCGCTGGCGACCTTCCACAAGGGATGATCGCGGGAAACCTCGGCGCCGGTCACGCCGGACAGCCAATCGATCTGTGGCGGATGGTCGGCCATCCAGGGGTCGGCTTGCGCGGCACGGGCAAGGGCGGTTTCGACTTCCCTGCGCAGGGTGTCGGGGGATTCGCCCGGCGGAAAGGAAAGCGCACAGCCAAGCGCGCACTCCGGGGCCAGCCGTGAGAGCGCGCCCATGGTGCCAGCCTGAATCGCCGCGACGTGCAGGTTGCTGGCGCGGCCCACCTCGGCTTCGATCAGGGGGTGGCGGATCCGTTCCGCCCGGTCTTCGGCAAGGGCCATCAGCGCGGCATGAAGGATCACCGCCTTATCCACAGGATTGACCGCCAGATGGGAAAACGCCGTGTGGCTGGGTTCATGGGTGTCGGGCGCGCGGCCGCAGACGGTGACGCGAAATTCCAGGTGGCCGCAGGTCACGGCCTTGATTTCGGCCATGCCGCGCCCGGATTCCGCCGGGTGAAGGTACAACGCGGCATCCGCCCTCACCCCCCGGTGCAACAGCGCCGCAACACCGCGGGCGTGGCGTTTGGACGGTGTCGAGGCGAAAATCAGATCGCCGCGCGGGCCGGGGGTCTGGGCCAGATGGCGGATGGCAAGCACCGCCGCCGCGCATCCGGCCAGATCGTCGGCCACGCCCCAGCCATGAATGCGGCCGTCGATGCGGGTGGTCTGGAAGGGCGGATGGGTCCAGCGTGATGTGTCGTGCGCGGGTTCGCCATCGGGATGCGCGAACATCAGAAGGCTGCGGCAGGCAGGATCGGTGCCGGGCAGGGTGCCCACGATGGCCGTGCGTTCATGAGGATCGGCATTTTCGGCCACGGCGAATTCACCCGTCACCGGAACATCGGCGGGCAGATAGCTGTGGCTTTGAAAGGTGCAGCCCGCAGCGGACAGCGCTTCGGCGATGACGTCCTGCACCGCGGCTTCGCCTTTCGCCTGGGCGACGACAAGGCGTTGCAGAAAGTCGAGCGCGTCTGTCCCCTCAGCCATGGCGGTTCCTTGGTTGTGAATGTATTGCACACAGATTGTATACCGTATTTAACCCGACGTTCGCCCCTCGGTGCAACCGATTTTTGCAGGTTCTCGCATGGGTGCTGCCTGTCGAACGTTGAAATCGCTGTTCCGACTGGGCAAATTGCGCTAGCACTGCGGCCCATTGGAAACGGCCTTGGTGCGCCCCGCGTTGGCGGAGCGATTGGCGGATAAGGATGATGGTCTGAAGCGATGGGCGTTGAGACTGACAAGACCGGAACGAATGCAGCGGCAAGATCGGCGGTGCCGCCCTTGCCCCGCAAAGGCAAGACCCTTTCGGACAAAGCCTATTCCGCCCTGGCCGAGCTGATCCGCACCCGCGAGATTGTCGGCGGTGAGCCGCTTGTCGAACTTCACCTGGCCAAGAGGCTGGGCGTATCGCGCACCCCATTGCGCCAGGCAATGCAGCGGCTTGAGGGGGAGGGGCTTTTGCGCAAAGGCGCGAACCGCAGCTATCTGGTGCGCCAAGTCGATCTGAAAGAATACCTGCAAAGCCTCCGCGTGCGCGAGATGGTCGAGCCTGAGGCGGCGGCGCTGGCTATCGACAATGTACCGCACGACGCGATCGAGGCGGCCCGCGCCAATGTCATCGCCGTGCGCGATGCCGATCCTTACGATATGCTGGCGCATTGGCGGTCGGATGACGAAGTACACGAATTGTTCATCCGCCATTGCCGGAACGAAGTTCTGAGCGAGATCATCGTATCGTTGCGCAGCGCCACGCAACTGTTCGAGATCGAGCGGCTGGCCGAACGTGTCGCGCGGGATTCCAACGAACACGAACGCATCCTGAACGCCCTGGCAGACAGGGATGTGCGCGGCGTCAAGCAGGCGGTGACCACCCATATCCGTTCGCTGTTCCGATTCGCGGTCAAGGCGGTCGGATAGATAGGGCGTTCGCCCAAGGCCTGTTTTTCAAGCATTTCAAACCCGTGTGAACCGCCCTGGCGGATCCTTTGGCTTGCCCTTGTGGGAGGGGCTGAAAAAAAGGCTTGATTAAAAAACGGGATGCTGTTGGTATACCGTTGAAGGTCAATCACAGGGGGAAATACAATGAAAACCGTTACCGCGGCGCGGATATTGGGCGTTTCTGTTTCCATGCTGGCGCTGGTTGGAGCGATGCCGGTTCAGGCCGCTCCATCTGGTGTTCTGGTCATTGCCGAAAACGAAACGCCGGAAAACCTGGACCCGGCGAATGCCGTCAATTCCACCGTCAATCAGCTTTTGGTCGGGGTCTACAACACGCTGGTGCAATTCCCCGCGGGGAAGACTGCGGTTGAACCACAACTGGCGACCGACTGGGACATTTCCGAAGACGGCAAGACCTATACATTCACGCTGCGCGATGACGTCACCTTTCACGACGGCAGCCCGCTGACCGCCGCCGACGTAGTGTTCACGCTGGACCGGCTTCAGGCGGCATCGGCAGCGGTGATGAACGACATGGGGCCTTACGCGGGGGCCGACGCGGTGGACGACACCACCGTGAAGCTGACCCTGGATGCCCCCTTCGGTCCATTCATTTCGGCCCTGTCGCGAATTTACATCGTCAGCAAGGCGATGGTTGAGCCGCACATGGGCGATGACAACGCGCGTGGCTGGTTGGCCGTTAACGATGCCGGGTCGGGCCCCTATCAGGTGAATTCCTACGCACCGACCGAGGCGGTTTCGCTGACCGCATACGACAATTATTGGGGTGGCTGGGACGGCGATCATGTGGCCGAGGTGCTGTTCCGCTATGTTTCGGAGCCCTCGACACAGATGGCGCTTTTGCGCTCGGGCGAGGTGCATATCGCACCAGACATCACTGTCGAGGACAAACAATCCCTGATGGACACCGAAGGTTTTGCCGTCGACATCGGCGCCGCCGCCACCCCGTTGTTCTTTCAGTTTAACACCGCGAGCGAAGGGCCGACCGGCGATCCGGCGTTCCGCAAGATGCTGGCTCAGACGTTCGACCGGCAACTTCACCTCGACATCGTGCTCGCCGGTTTCGGCACCCTGCCCGACGGCCCGCTGCCGCCCGACTGGATGGGCCATGTTTCCGGCACCGAACTGCCCTTCGATCTGGACGCCGCGCGCGCCATGGTCGAGGAAAACGGCTGGGACGGGACCGAGTTGACCGTGCGCTATCTGCCCGGCATCCAGGAAGAGACCAGCGCGGTCGAACAGCTTCAGTCGAACCTGTCGCAGCTTGGCATCACGCTGAATGCCGAAGGCATGACCTGGCCCGCCCAGGCGGCGACCGTGACGGACGTGGCTACCACATCCGACATCAACATGATCTATAACTTCCCCACCTTTCCCGACCCCCACGCCATTCTGAACACGACCTTCAATTCGGCCAATTCCGGGGCCAACGGCGGGTACAATTGGGCGCAGTATTCCAACCCCGAGGTCGACGCCCTGCTGAACGAGGCGGCCAGCGAATCCGACCCCGCCAAGCGGGCCGAGCTTTACGGCCAGGTGCAGGAATTGATCGGCCAGGATCACGTGGTGATCACCGTCTCGCTGCCCGGATCGGTGGTGGCCATGTCGGACAAGGTGAAGGGCTATATCTACAACGCCGCCCATCACCAGACGTTCAACTACTGGAACATCTCGGTCAACTGATCGGGCGGGAGGGGGCGCGCGCATGGCATATATCCTGCAACGGGTCGCCTTCTCGGCCCTCTCCCTGTTCGTTCTGGTGTTCATCACCTTTCTGCTCAGCCATGTGGTGCCCGGCGATCCGGCCATCGCCGCCGCCGGGCCGAACGCCGGGGCGGAGAAGATCGCCGCCCTGCGCACCGAAATGGGCCTGGACGAACCTTTCGTCACCCAGTTCCTGATCTACTGCGGCAATATCCTTCAGGGCGATCTGGGCACTTCATGGTTTACCCATCAGCCGATCCTCGATGACCTGCTGCGCGAACTTCCGCCCTCGCTTGAACTGGTCGTGATCGCCATGGTCATCAACCTGGCCATCTCGCTGCCCGTCGGTCTTTTGACCGCGCGTTACAACGGCACGACCTTCGACGACATCGTGCGCCTGTTCGCGATGGCCGGGGCCGGTCTGCCGATTTTCTGGACGGCGATCCTTCTGCAACAGAGCTTTGCCGCCGACTGGCAGTTGTTCCCGGTCGCCGGGCGCATCGGGTTCGAGTACCGCGCGTTCGAGGGGATCACGGGGTTCTATCTGCTCGATTCCATCCTGCGGGGGCGGCCGGATGTGTTCTTCGACGTGCTGTCGCATCTGATCCTGCCGGCCTTCGCGTTGTCGCTGTTGTTCACCGCCGTGGGTGTGCGGATCACCCGCACGTCGATGATCGGCGAATTTCGCAAGGATTACGTGACCTTGGCGCGGGCCAAGGGCGCGGGTGAGGGGCGGATCATGTTCCGCCACGTGTTCCCGAATGGCGCCACGCCATCGCTGACCGTGTTCGGAATGCAGTTTGGCTGGATGCTGGGCGCAACCGTGCTGGTGGAAGAGATTTTCGGACGCCCCGGCATCGGGCGCTATGCCGTGAAGGCGGTGACGCAATCGGACATTCATGGCGTCGTGGCCGTCGTGTTCGTGGTGGGGCTGGTGTTCCTGCTGGCCAATCTGGCGGTGGACATGACGCTTTATGCGCTCAGCCCCCGCAAGCGGGCAGAGGGGTAAGGGTGATGGGCAACCTGACAAGTTATCCCAAAGGCGCCCTGGAGTGGGCCGCGATCTTCCTCGCGGTGGCGATTCTGATCATGGCGCTGTTCGGCGGCTGGTTTACCCCCTATGACCCGCTTCAGATCGACTTTCGCGGCAAGCTACAACCGCCTTCGGGCGAACATTGGCTGGGCACCGACGGATCGGGGCGCGATGTGCTCTCGCGCCTCATGGCGGGGGCGCAACTGACCATCCTGTCGACGCTGGTGGTGATTGCCGTGGTGCTGGTGATCGGCTGTGCGATCGGCATCACCTCGGCCTTCGTGGGCGGATGGCTGGACAATCTGCTGATGCGGCTGGCCGACATCTGGCTGGGGTTTCCGCCGCTGATCCTGGCGCTGGGGTTCGCCGCCGCGCTTGGCTCCAGCCTTGAGGCGGCGATCTGGGCGTTGATCTTTTCGTGGTGGCCCAACTATGCCCGTCTGTCGCGGATGATCACCAATGATATCCTGTCCGAACCCTTCGTCGCCGGGGCCACGGCCCTGGGCGTGCCGACCTGGCGCAAGGTGGTGTTCTACGTCATCCCCAACGCCTTTGACGTGCTGATCATTCAGGTCACGCTGGACATTTCGGCGGTGATGCTGGCGATTTCCGGCCTGTCGTTCATCGGCGTCGGCGCGCAGATCCCGGCGCCCGAATGGGGCGCGATGATCGCCGGGGGCCGCGCCCACGCGGGCAGTGCCTGGTGGGTGGTGATGGTGCCGGGGCTGGCGATTTTCGTCACTGCGCTGGCCTTCAACATCATCGGCGACATGCTGCGCCGCGAGTTGGACCCGACGACAAGGAGACGGGCATGAGCGTGCGGGACGATCCGCTTCTGCGACTTGACCGGGTGTCGGTTGCGCTGCGCCAGGGGGGCCGCGAAATGGTCAGCGGCGTCAGCCTGTCGGTGGGGCGGCGTGAATTGTTCGGCATCGTCGGTGAATCCGGGTCAGGCAAGACGCTGTTCACCCGGACGGTCTTTGGCCTGCACGACGATGCCGTGGTATCGGGTGGCGAGGTGACGTTCGACGGGCGCACCATGCCCGCCAAGAGCCATCACACGGAGATGAAGCGCCTTCTGGGCAAGCGGATCGGGTTCATACCGCAGGATCCGTTCTCGTCCCTGAACCCGTCCATGCGCGTGGGCGCCCAGATCACCGAGGCTTTGTATCTCGCGCGCGGCCTTTCGCCCAAATCGCGCGAGGCCCGCGATGCGGCCATTGCCGTGCTGGCCGAAGTGGGCATCCCCGAACCCGACATTGCCTTTCGCCAGTTCCCCGACCAGTTTTCCGGCGGGATGCGCCAGCGGATCGTCATCGCCATCGTTCTGGCGCAGGAACCCGAGCTGTTGATCGCCGATGAACCTACGACCGCGCTGGATGCATCCACCCAGCGGTTGATCGTCGATCTGATTGTCGAACGCAGCCGCACGCGCGGGCTGTCGGTGATCCTGATTTCCCATAACCTTGAGCTGTTGCGCCAAAGCATGGACCGGATCGGGGTGCTATACTCCGGGCAATTCCTGAACTTGTTCCAGGCCGATCAATTGGCCCATCAGGAAGTGCATCCCTATACCCAGGCGCTGTTCGACTGCATCCCGACGAAGGACAAGACCTTGGCCGACATTCGCCCGATTCCCGGTGAACCGGCGGGAGCGGGGTTTGGCCTTGCCGGCTGTTCCTTCGCCGACCGCTGCGCGTTCGCCAAAGATCGCTGCTGCGCCACGCCTCTGCCGATCAACGACGCCGGGCAGGCGCGGTTCAGCGCCTGCATCATTGGAAAGGGGGCGTGATGTCCGAACCGATGGTCACACTGGAGGGGGTGGGCAAGACGTTCGCCAGCCGTGCATTGGTGCGCACCCGGTCATTCGCGCTCAGCGATGTCGACATGGTGGTGAACAAGGGCGAAATTGTCGGAATCCTGGGCGAATCCGGCAGCGGAAAATCGACCGTCGCCAACATCATCACCCGGCTTTTGAAACACGACGCGGGCACCTACCGGTTCAAGGGCCGCGATGTGACCGGATATTCCAAGGCCGAATTGATGGCCTTCAAATCCGATGTGCAGATCGTGTTTCAGGATCCCTATGGATCGCTGAACCCCCGCGCCACCATCCGCAATATCGTGCGCGAAAGCCTTATCATCCACAGGCCGGACCTGACCCGCGCCCAGCAAGACGACCGGGTGAGCGAACTGATGTTCGAGGTCGGTCTGGGCGGGCAGGACATCGACCGCTATCCGCACGAATTTTCCGGTGGTCAGCGCCAGCGTATCGCCATCGCCCGCGCCATGGCGGTGGAACCCGAACTTCTGGTTTGCGACGAACCGCTGTCCTCGCTGGATGTGTCGATCCAGGCGCAGGTTCTGGAACTGTTCACCCGGCTGATCCGCGATCACGACCTGACGATGGTGTTCATCACCCACGACCTGAACGTCGCACGCCTTTTGTGTGACCGGGTTTACGTCATGTTCCAGGGCCGCGTGGTGGAAAGCGGTGCGGCGCGCGAGGTGTTGAACAATCCGCAGCAGGAATACACTGCCAGCCTTCTTGAGGCTGTCTATTGATGAGGACGTCCATGCAAGACCATAAACTTTCGATCGACATCGGCGGCACCTTCGTCGACATCGTGACTTTCGATTTCGCCTCTCAGTCGGTCAAGGCGTTCAAGCTGCCCACGACTCCCGACGATCCCGCGCGCGGCGTGATCCAAGCCATCGGGCGCTTGGACGTGCCCGCCACGCAGGTTTCGGAATTTATCCATGGCACGACTTTGGGTCTGAATGCCGTGCTGGAACGCAAGGGCACGACGGTAGGGATCATCACCAACGAAGGATTTCGCGACATCCTGGAAATCGGGCGCGGGGCGCTGGAATTCGCTGATATGTATCGGTTCGACTATCCCCAGCCCAAATCCATCGTCGAACGCCGCCACATCCGCGGCGTTGCCGGGCGGATGGACGATGTGGGCGACGAGATCACGCCGCTGGACGAAGAGGCGGTGCGCCGGGCCGCGCAAGAATTGCAGGCCGAAGGATGCAAGGCAATCGCCATCAGCTTTCTCCATTCCTATGCCAACACGGCCCACGAACGGCGCGCTGCCGACATCGTGCGCGAGGTTTGCCCCGACATGGAGGTGTCGGCGGGCGCGCTTCTGGCCAATGAATACCGCGAATACGAACGCACCAGCACCGCGGTGTTGGACGCCTATATCAAACCGGTGCTGAAGAATTACCTCGACCGCGTGAGCGACGGGATTGAAGGCGAAGGTTTTGACGGGCGCAAGTACGTGATGAATTCGTCCGGCGGGATGCTGACCTTCGGCCTTGCCGAGGCACAGCCGATCTCGACCGTGTTGTCCGGCCCCGCCGGAGGTGTTTCCGGCGCGCTGCACGTCAGCCGGGTGACCAACCGCCCCAACGTGATCTCGGTCGATGTGGGGGGGACCAGTCTCGATGCCTGCCTGATCGTCGATCACAACCCTGTCGATGTGTTCGAGGCGCGGATCGAGACCTTTCCGATCCTGCAACCGATCTTCGATCTGCGTACCCTGGGTGCCGGGGGCGGATCCATCGCGCGGATCGACAACGCGCTTTTGCGGGTCGGGCCGGAAAGTGCCGGCGCCGTGCCCGGCCCGGCCTGTTACGGACGCGGCGGCACCGAACCCACCGTTACCGATGCGGCGCTGATCCTTGGCTATATCGACACGACGAACTTCATGGGCGGGGAAATGGCGGTGGCCTACGATCTGGCCGCCGAAGCGATGCAAAAGGCGATCTGCGATCCGTTGGGTCTGTCGTTGGAAGATGCGGCGCGGTCGATCTTCGATGTGCTGATTTCGCGCACCGCGTCGTCGGTCAAGGAAATGATGCTGGAAAAGGGTCTGGACCCGCGCGATTTCGCCATGCTGGGGTTCGGCGGATGCGGGCCGCTTCTGGGGCCGATGCTGTTTGCCGAACTGGATATGGCCGAATTGGTCGTGCCGCCGCTGCCTTCGGTGTTTTCGGCATGGGGCATGATGGCCAGCGACCTGTCGTTCGCCGAAAGCGCCTCGGTGATGCTGGCGGTGGGCGAAGGCAATCTGCCCGATGTGCGCACCATCGCCGACGATCTGCACGCCCGCAGCCTGGCCGCCCTGCGCGAACGGATCGGCGCCGATGCCGACCCCGAGGTCGGCTTTTCCGCTCGGCTTCGGTTCGTCGGTCAGGAGCACACACTAAGTGTCGCATGGTCGCCGGACGAGGATGCGCAGATCCTGTTTTCGCGGTTTTCCGAGGCGCACAAGGCCCGGTTTGGCCATACCTTCGATACCGAGGCGGAGATCACCGCGCTGATGGTGAAGCTGGTGATCCCGGCGCAAAAGCCCGAGGTTTCCGCCGGCCTGACCGCGCCCGCCCCCGGGGCGGCAGAAGCGGACCACCGGATGTTCGACGCTCACGCCGGGCGCATGGCCGATTGCCGCAAACTGCGCCGCGATGCGCTGGAACCGGGCAAGACCTACAGGGGGCCGCTGCTGATCACCGACGAGGGGTCGTCGCTGGGACTGCGCGGCGATCAACAGGCACGGGTGGATGACTACGGGATGATTTCCATAACACGGATCGACGGGGAGGGCGCGCAATGACGGTCAGCAAGGCGGCAGAGCTGGAAATCGTATCGGGGCTGTTCTTTTCGGCGGCCGAACAGATGCGCCGCACCCTGGTGCGCACGGCCTTCAACGCGGTGATCTACGAAGTGCTGGATTTCGGCATCTCCATCGCCGACAGCAAGGGCCGCATGGTGGCCGAGGCGGCGGGCATCACATCCTTCATCGGGGCCAACGATTACGCGCTGAAGACGCTGATTCAGAAGCTGGACCTTTCCACCCTGCGCCCCGGCGATGTGGTGATGTTGAACTATCCCTATTGGAACTCGGCCCATGCGTCCGATGCCCTGCTGATGTCGCCGGTGTTCCTGCCGGGTGGTGACGGGATCGACATGTTTCTGTGCGTGCGGGCGCATTGGCTGGACCTTGGGGCCAAGGATGCGGGTTATGTGATCGACAGCACCGATATTCACCAGGAAGGACTGATCGTTCCGGGACTGCGGATCATCAAGGAAGGCGTGCTGGATCAGGATCTGTGGCAGATCCTGCAATACAATTCGCGCCTGCCCGAGGCGATCGCAGGCGATTTCGGCGCCCAGGTGGCGTGCCTTCGCACGGGCGAAGCGGCAGTGCGCGAGATTTTCGCGCGCTTCGGGCGGGAACGGACATTCGGTGCCATTGAAGCGTTTTTTGATCACGCCCATGAAAAGACGCTGGCGTCATTGGCCAAACTGCCGAAAGGCACCTGGTCGGCCGAGGAATGGCTGGACGACGACGGCATCACCGACGACATGATCCGCATGGCGGTCGAGGTGACGATTGGCGAAGACAGCTTCACCGCCGACTACAACGGATCGTCCAAACAGGTCAAAGGCCCGGTCAACGCGCCCTTCGGTGGCACGATCTCGATGGCCAAGACGTACTTCAAATTTCTCACCTCGCCCGATGCGCCGTCCAACCATGGCAATTACATGCCCCTGACGGTCAAGGCCGATCCGGGCACATTGTTCCACGCGGTCTATCCGGCAGCGACCTATATGCCCTGGACGAAAATGGTGGCGTTCGAACTGATCGCCAAGGCGCTGGCTCCCGCCATCGACTGGCTGCCGGTGTCTTCGGGTGGGGACGAACCGGGGTTCATGGCCGTGGGGCGGCACCACCGCACTGGCAAGCCCTTCGTGACGTCCAACAACGAAGGCATCGGATGGGGCGCCACGCACCGCCACGACGGGGCGACGGCGCTGCAACACCCCTCGACCAGCACTGTGCGCAACACGCCCATCGAAGTGCTGGAACGGCAATCCAACATCTTCCACGATGAACTGGAACTGATCGAAGGATCAGGCGGCACCGGACAGTACCGCGGCGGCTTGGGCGTGCGGCGGCGCGCCCATATGCGCGGCGAGATGGAGGTGATTTCGATGAAGAAAAAATCGAAGACCACCAATTGGGGGCTGTACGGCGGCGGTTCGTCGCCGATTAAAAATCATATGGTCCTGCGCCCCGGCACCGCGCAGGAAAAAAAGGTGGGGATGTACCGCGAGGTTCTGCAAAAGGGCGAGGCCTTCACCAATTATTCGGCCGGCGGCGCCGGTTGGGGCGATCCGGCCAAACGCGATTCCGGTGCCCATGCATATGATCTGCGAAACGGATATGTCCTGCCGGAAGGCAAGACCGATGAAAAGGACGACACATGACACAGAAAGTTTATGCCCTGACCGATGCCCACATCGTCGATGTGGTGGGGGGCGAGATCCTGACCGGACGGGCTGTGGTGGTCAGCAACGGGCGGATCAAGGCAATTGTTCCCGAGGGCGAGTTGGACGGCGACATCGCGCGCGTGTCGCTTGATGGGCGATATCTGTCGCCGGGCCTTCTGGATTGCCACGCCCATTGCTTCATCGGTCAGTTCAACGATGGCAAATCTGTTCTGCCTTCGGAATTGACCGCGCGGGCGGGCAACCATCTGCACGGGATGCTGATGCGCGGCTTCACCACCGTGCGTGATGCCGGGGGCGCCGATCAGGGGCATCGTAGCGCGTTGGAGAAGGGCGAATTCTCCGGGCCGCGCCTGTTCGTGTCGGGGCGCATCCTGTCGCAGACCGGCGGGCACGGCGATCATCGGGGGCGGGCCGACACCTGCCATTGTTCGTCCGACCTGGGCGGGATTTCCATCATCGCGGATGGCGTGGACGAGGTGCGCAAGGCGGTGCGCGAGAACGCGCGGCAAGGGGTGGATCAGATCAAGATCATGGCGGGCGGCGGGGTGTCTTCGCCGGGCGACAAGTTAATCCATCCACAATATTCGATGGAAGAGCTTTACGCCATCGTCGATGAAACTGAACGCTGCGGGCGCTATGTGCTGTCGCATGTCTATTCCGATATCGGCATTCACCGGGCGGTGACGGCGGGCGTGCGGTCGATCGAACACGGCAACTTCCTTTCGGACAAAAGCGCGGCCCTGATGGCCGAAAAAGGCGCGCATCTGGTTCCGACGCTGATCACCTATCAGGCCGATGGCAGATACGGCAAAAGCTTTGGGTGGAGCGACGAGAACGCCGAAAAGAACGATGAAGTACTGGAATCGGGCCTTGAATCGCTCAAGGTGGCGCAGAAGGCGGGCGTGAACATCGGCTATGGCACCGATCTCTGCTGGTCGCCCAAGCGGTATCAGGGCGACGGTCTTCAGATCCACCAAGAGGTTTGCGGCCCCGCCGAAGCGCTGCGCCACGCCACGATCAACAACGCCAAGGTAGTGCGCATGGAAGGCCTTGTGGGTCAGATCGCCGAAGGTGCCCATGCCGACCTTCTCGTGGTCGACGCGAACCCGTTGGAGGATCTGTCCTGTTTCGGTCAACACGACAACAAGGTGGTGACGGTGATCCAGGCCGGCCGTGCGGTGCGTGACGATGTCGGTGTGATGAACGCGGTCAGTCAGAGCTGACGCGGACGTGCGACCTGTCTGATAAGGCCGATCTATCGGAAAGCCGTTGTTGCAAAGCGCGTCAAAAATGCCGGGACAGGCCATTGGGCCTGTCGCGGTACGCATGCCATCTTCTTGAATGGGCGGTTGGGGGATCAAGCGGATCGCGGCCGAACTGGGGTGCTCTCCGGAACACGGTGAAGCGATGGCTGGCGGAGGGCAGCTGGTGCGCCGCGAAGGCCCAGCGGCCTCGAGCGCTCGATGGTCATGAGGCATGGCTTGAGGAGCGGTTCCGTCGCCATGCTGGGAATGCCGATGTGGTTCGGCAGGAACCTGCGGCGGAGCTCCGGATCGCGGTGAGCCTGCGCACGGTCGAGCGCGCGGGCGCCCACCTGCGCCAGGAGCTGCGCGCCGAGCCCCGCGCGACGGTGCGCTTCGAGATGCGACCGGGACAGCAGCTGCAAATCGACTTCGGAGAGCGGCGTGTCGCGATCGGGGACCAGATGGAGAAGGTGTTCTTCTTCGTTGCCACGCTCGGCTATTCCCGCAGGCTGTACGCCCGAGCTTTCCGGGGCGAACGCTAGGCGCACTGGTTCGACGGTATGGAGAGCCGCTTCCGTGCCTTTCGGTGGCGTGCCCGAGGAGGTGTTGCTCGACAATGCCCGGGCGCTGATCCAGCACCATGACCCGGACTCGCGCGAGGTGGTGGTCAATCCGAAGCTGCATGCTTTCGCGCTGTACTGGGGGTTCAAGGGGCGTTGTTGCAGAACTATCGCCTTGAAGGATTCACTTCGTGAATCCTTGCGGTCAGAGGGGCTGCATGAGCAAACCACCTCCCGCCCGCTATCGCACGACGAACTGGTCCAGCTACAACGCATCGCTTCGGAAGCGGGGGGCGCTCGTGATCTGGGTCGACAGGGCCATGATCTGCTTCGCGCCGCGTTACGGTCGGCCCGGGCCGTCAGCAGTAATTTCCGATGCCGCCATCCAATTCTGCCTGTCTATCACGATCCTTTTCAAGCTGCCGTTGCGCCAGGCTTCCGAGATGGTAGTGCGCCTGCTAAAGTTAGTGGGACTGGACTGTGCCGGATTTCTCGACGCTGTGCCGCAGGCAAA
This sequence comes from Oceaniglobus trochenteri, assembly GCF_020529025.1. Taxonomy (GTDB): domain Bacteria; phylum Pseudomonadota; class Alphaproteobacteria; order Rhodobacterales; family Rhodobacteraceae; genus Oceaniglobus; species Oceaniglobus trochenteri. The sequence continues at coordinate 71,246 of NZ_JACNMM010000015.1, read as the reverse complement.
AGATCCGGGCCATGCAGGTTCCCTATCGCCGCGCAGATGGCCCGCTGAACCTGCTCGTGGACAGCACCGGGATCAAGTTCCTTGGTGATGGCGACAATTCCGTGTTACCAGACCTCCTTGGACAAGTCCCGGAAGACGAGCAGATCGGCACCGCAACTGCCGACTGCGCCGACGACACGCGCCGCTGTCACACCGCCATCCTCGCGCGTTAGGCCATTCCGATCCGCAAGAACGGGCGGTTATGGCAGGTTGACAGCCCGTCGGCACGCCCCCGATACGAAACCCTGCGCGCAACGCGATATTACGGCAGGGCTTCCTGGAAACGCTGGACGGGATACCACGCCCGCAGCCGAATCGAGGCGAAGATGCGCTGCCTGAAATCCTTCGACGAGCGCATGATGGCAAGAGACCGCGAACGCCAGTCCGCCGAAATCCACAACCGCATCGCACTCATGAACCGCTTCAAAGCACTCGGCACCGCTGAGACTATTCGCGTCGCCTGACGTCAGCGGGGTAAGGGGCGGACACGCCCCAGGATTGAGTTCTGCAACAATGCCCCAGCAGGTTCAGCGGCCCGCCGGCGCGGCGATAGGGGGTCTGCACCTTGAGCGTCTTCTGTCTGCGGCACAGCGCCGAGTAGTCCGGAACGGGCCAGTCCAGCCCGGCCAAGCGCAGGAGGCTCGCGACCATCCCGGCTGTCTGCCTGAGCGGCAACTTGAACAGAACCTTGATCGATAGGCAAAACTGGATCGCGGCATTCGAAAAGACCGGCGGGCGCCCCGGGCGTCCCTCATGCGGCGCGTGCCAGGTCATCTCCTTGTCCAGCCAGATCAGCAGTTACCCGCGCTTCCTGAGCGCATCGTTGTAGGTGGACCAGTTCGTAGTGCGGTAGCGGGCGGGCTTGGGCTTGCTCATGCCGCTCGTCTAACCGCATGGATTCGTGATGTGAATCCTTCACGGTAGGAGTTCTGCAACAACACCATTGTCCGAACCAAACGGCGAAACCCGAGCCTGAGGGCAGCTCAAAACGCATTCTCAGGCCGACTTTTTCAACGAAATCCGCCCCTCGTGCCAGAAACTAGCTAAGATGCTGCGTAGTGATCGTGATCGATCCTAGGCGTGGAATACAAAGGCAAGTATTTCTGGAATCGAGCTCCCGCAACCATCGTAACCGACTCGGCCCGTGCAATTTGCGCGGGCCGAGTCGTTTTGCCCCTCCCAATGCCAGAATACCTGCCACTTCCCCGGAAAGTTCAATGTGGTGACCGTTTGGCGCGTTTTCGTCTGGACCCATCCGAACCTCGGAAATCAGCCCACGCAGCGCTTCTGCCGCTTCCATCTTGAGGCCAGGGTCCTGCAGGGCGGAGGACTGGTTGCGGATCTTGGCCCGGTAAAGGTCGGACAGGCTGGGATGAAGCCGGAGGGCCGGTGAATTTCTTTTCGACCTGGGCACGTCGCGGCGGGTTTTCTCACGTGCGGCAGATGCTTGCCGGTGCCGAAGCGAAACCGGGCTGGAGGAAAATTGTGCCCGCCCGGATAATCCGCTCAACCAATCTTTCGGCCCTGGCTCCAGACTCCACGCAGCAGCGGCGCTCGTCCCGCCTGACGCACCTGCAGCACATCCCCCCGCATCCCGGGCCGGAGCGTTCCACGATCATTCAAGCGCGCAGCGCGGGCCGGATTGCGTGTGACCGAAGCGACCGCGCGGGGCAGGTCATCCCAGACATCTGCAAGGCGGAACGCGGACAAGAGCAGCGCCGAAGGCACATAATCAGAAGAGACGATGTCGAGAAGATCCTGTCTTGCCAGGTCCTCGGCCGCGACGTTACCCGAGTGTGACCCGCCGCGGATCAGATTCGGCGCCCCCATCATCACGGCGATCCCGTGGCTTCGACATGCCTCGGCAGCTTCGATGGTGGTGGGGAACTCGGCAAAACCGACACCGTTCCTGGCTGACGTTGCGACGTGGTCTGCCGTTGTATCATCATGGCTTGCCAGTACCGCACCCAGCCGAACCGATTCCGCGACGGCGCCTGCTTCATGTCTGGCGCCAAAGCGCTCTTGCAGGCTCAGCAGGTTCTGCACATGGTCTGCAAATTCAGCTTCGTTCATTCCGCGTTTTTTGGCGACATAGGTCTTCAGCGCCGTCAGGTCGCGGAATTGCCTCTGTCCGGGGGTGTGATCCATCAGGCTTACGATTCCGACGCGATCCTCTGGGCCAAAGGCGGCCAGCTCTTCAAGCAAGGTTTCTGAGCAGATTTCGGCGCGCAGGTGGAGGAAGTGGCTGATCTTGAACATGCCTTCGGCGCGGGCAGCAAGCAGTTCATCTGCCAGTTTGCGGGCGTAATCGATATATCGCCCCTTGCCAGAGTGGATCGAACCGACCCGCATGGCATCGAAGACGGTCGTTATCCCGGTCGAGGCCAGCTCGGCGTCATGTGCCAGAAGGGCAGGAAGATGTGGCCAATCCACCTCGGGGCGAGGCTCAATGTGACGTTCGACATTGTCGGTATGAAGCTCGACGAGGCCCGGCAGCACCAGGTCGCCGCCACAATCCAGCGCGCCGGTCGGCAAGCCATCGCCTTCCGTGATCTCTGTGATGACACCATTCTCGATGGTAATGGCACCATGCAGAACGCGATCGGCCAGAACGAGCTTTGCATTTGCAAGGCACAGATCATTTGACACGTCGGTGTCACATGTTTTTGCCAATGACTGCGCGAAGAAAGGGGAATTCATGTCATACTCTCGATTTGCGATTTACTATGTGCCGCCCGAAGGTGATTTGGCACAGTTTGGTGCGTCCTGGCTGGGTTGGGACATTTCGCGCGCGCGCATGGCGGCGCAGCCCAGATTGCGCGGTTTGGGTGACATAACCGTGACACCGCGCAAATACGGGTTTCACGGGACGCTCAAGCCACCTTTCCGGATGCGTGCCGGGCGCAGTTTGACAGAGTTGGAACGCGCCGCGGAACGAATGGCAGCCTCTCTCGCTCCGGCGGTTTGCGACGGGCTGGCGCCAATGATGCTTGGCAATCTCATTGCACTCACGCCCTTTGGGCCGACCGACGCGCTGAGGCGGGTTGCGTACGCCTGCGTGCGCGAGCTTGATGGCTTCCGTGCAGAACCCGACACCTATGAGATTGCCCGCAGACGCAAGTCTGGACTGACCGCGCGGCAAGATGCGCTGTTGATGGAATGGGGCTATCCATACGTCATGGAGGAGTTCCGGTTTCACCTGACGCTGACGGGCAAATTGCCGCTGGAGACCCGCGGCGCATGGTTGGAGACAATCCAAGGGAACTTGCCCGCATTGCCCACGCCGTTCACCGTCGATCAGATCGCGTTGTGCGGCGAAAGGGATGACGGACTGTTCGAACTGATCCACCGCTACACGCTCGCCGGCTGAAGCTGGGCGACGGCGCGGGCGACCGTGTTTTCCAGAGGTCCATCGTTGCACAGATGAATGACGTCAAGTCCGTCTGGCAGAGGCTTGTCGGCCTTCGCCAGACGGCTCGCGATCTCGGCTTCGGATTCCCGTCCGCGGTCGGCCAGACGCGTCGCCAAGGTCTCGGCGCTGGCGGTTATGTTCAGAACCAAAAAGTTGGGAAAGGCATCAGCGCCGGCTTGAAGGGCTTTGCGCGAAAAATTGGCAAGACAGTCCGTGCCTTTGTTCAATTGGTATCTGACCGTTTGCGGGATGCCATAAAAAAGGCCATGCGCGCCCCAATGGACGACAAATGTGCCGTTCTGTGCCATGCCTTGGAACTGCGGAATTGAAACGGCGTCGTAGTCCTCGCCGCCAAGGCCCGGCGCGCGCGTGATGACGCGCCGGACCAGGTGAATATTGGGCGTGACCTCGGCAATACCCCGCATCACGCTGTCCTTGCCCACGCCCGACGGGCCAACGACTGCGATGAGGCGCCCGGCTGTCATGCGGCCAGTCCGGGCGTGAAGGCGCTGACATCAACCTGACGATCACAGACACGATCGCGGGCGGCCTCGTCGTGGAAGATCCCTACTATGGCTGCTCCGCGCGCCTTGGCTTCTTCGATCAGGGACAACACGACTTCGCGGTTGGCGGCGTCCAGGCTTGCCGTGGGCTCATCCAAAAGCAAGGCCGGATATTCATGGGCAAATCCCCGTGCGATGTTCACACGCTGCTGTTCCCCGCCCGAGAAGGTCGTGGGGGACAGCGACCAGAGCCTTTCGGGAATATTGAGCTGACCGAGCAGGTGCCGCGCCCGTGCTTGTGCCTCTTCTGCGGAAACGCCCAAAGCCCGAAGCGGGTCGGCGACGACATCGCGCGTTGGGACACGCGGGACGACACGCAGAAACTGGCTGACATAGCCCAGCACCTCGCGGCGCAGCGCTATGACCTCGCGCGGCTCGGCCTGAACGATGTCCAGATCACCGATATGGATGGATCCGGATTGCGTCAGGTAATTGCCGTAGATCATGCGCATCAGGGTCGATTTTCCCGCGCCCGAAGCTCCGGTCAGCGCGACGCATTCGCCCGGCGCAATGGCAAAGGACACGCCGCTGATGACCTCGATCACCGCACTGCCCTGATTGTGAAGAGTGAAGGTCTTGGACACGTTCTTTAGCTCAATCATGGCTCACACCTGCAAGACGGAAGAAACAAGAAGCTGGCTATAGGCGTGCTGGGGGTCATCCAGCACCTGGTCGGTGAGGCCCGCCTCGACCACGCGGCCGGATTTCATCACCATCAGCCGATCGGCCAACAGCCGCACCACGGCCAGATCATGCGTGACGATGATGGCCGAAAGCCCCATGTCACGGACAAGGCCGCGCAAAAGATCAAGCAATCGTGCCTGCACCGACACATCCAGCCCGCCGGTGGGTTCATCCATGAAGACCAGTCGCGGACCCGTCACCAAGTTGCGGGCGATCTGTAGGCGCTGCTGCATGCCGCCTGAAAAGGTTGTGGGGCGGTCATCGATGCGCGCGGCGTCGATCTCGACCCTCTCCAGCCAATCGGTGGCCTTACCGCGGATTTCGCCATAGTGACGCGCGCCCACAGCCATCAGCCGCTCGCCCACATTGCCGCCTGCGCTAACCCCCATGCGCAGCCCGTCGCGGGCGTGTTGGTGAACAAAGGCCCAGTCGGTGCGCGAGAGCATCCGGCGCTCGGGCTCCGACATTGTAACGGTGTCTTTCGGTCCCTCCGCGCGGGTGTCAAACACCACCTGTCCGGCATCGGGCGCAAGGTGCCCGGCCATGCAATTCAGCAGCGTTGACTTGCCGGATCCGCTTTCGCCGACAATGCCCATGACTTCACCGGGATAAAGGTCAAAGGAGACATCGGCGCAGCCGATATGCGCACCGTAGCGTTTGGCTACGCCCTGCACTGACAACAAGGGCCTCATGCCGCGTCCTTTCCTTTGAAACCTGCCGCCTGACGCGCGGCGCAATAGTCGGTGTCCGAGCAGACGAACATCCGCCCGCCGGTATCATCGATGATGACCTCGTCGAGATAGCTGTCCGTCGCGTCGCACAGGCCGCAGGGGTGATCGGCCTTGCTGGCTTCGAATGGGTGATCTTCGAAATCGAGGCTGACCACCTGCGTGTAGGGCGGCAACGCATAGATCCTCTGTTCGCGCCCTGCGCCGAAAAGCTGGATCGCGGCCATGTCGCCCAGCTTCGGGTTGTCGAACTTGGGGATCGGCGACGGGTCCATGACATAGCGCCCCTCGATCTTGACCGGATAGGCATAGGACGTCGCGATATGGCCATGCCGGGAGATATCTTCGTAAAGCTTCACATGCATCAGCCCGTATTCCTCAAGGCTGTGCATCTTGCGGGTCTCGCTTTCGCGGGGTTCCAGAAAGCGCAGGGGTTCGGGGATGGGAACCTGGTAGACAAGGATCTGATTGTCGGTGAGCGGCTCTTCCGGGATACGGTGGCGGGTCTGGATGACGCTTGCGTCGGTGGTTCTGGTTGTCGTCTTTACCCCCGCCGTGCGTTCAAAGAACGTGCGGATCGATACGGCGTTGGTCGTGTCGTCCGCCCCCTGGTCGATGACCTTCAACGTATCGTCGGGTGTCAGCACTGCGGCCGAAACCTGAACGCCGCCCGTGCCCCAGCCATAGGGCATCGGCATTTCGCGGCTGGCAAAGGGCACCTGATACCCGGGGATCGCCAGCCCTTTCAGGATCGCACGCCGGATCATCCGTTTGGTCTGCTCATCCAGATAGGCGAAGTTGTAGGCTTGGTCGGTCATTCCGCGGCCTCCTGAGTTTCAGTTGCGCCGGCCTCACGGCGCAGCTTGCGCACGAGCTCCAGCTCGGACTGGAAATCGACGTAGTGGGGCAGCTTGATATGTTCGAGGAAGCCCGTCGCCTGAATGTTGTCTGCATGATAAAGGACAAATTCGGTGTCCTGCGCGGGTGCGCCGACGTTGTCTTCGCCAAGCTCTTCCCAGCGCAGCGCACGGTCGACCAAGGCCATGGAAATCGCCTTGCGTTCGCTTTGTCCGAAGACCAAACCATAGCCGCGCGTGAATTGCGGCGGCTCGGTTTTCGATCCCTTGAACTGGTTGACCGTTTCGCATTCTGTCAAGGTGATCTCGCCGATCTCGATGGCAAAACCCAACTCGGGGATGTCCATTTCGACCGCGACCGCGCCAATCCGCAATTCACCCACGAAGGCATGGTTGCGCCCATAGCCGCGCTGGGTGGAGTAGGCGAGACCGAGAGTAAAGCCTTCGTCCGCCCGGGTCAGGGCCTGAAGGCGCAGGGCGCGGTCCGCTGGCATCTCAAGCGGTTCGCGGGTCAGGTCGGGCGGTGGGGTGTCGTCGTGCGGTGCCTCTTCGATCAGGCCCTCGCGGTTCAGGAATTCGGTAACATGGGGCACGTTCCCGGGGGTAGCCTCCCGTGTGGGGGCCTGGGGCAACTCCCCCTCGGCGGCCAGCTTGAAATCGAGCAGACGGTGCGTGTAGTCGAACGTCGGCCCCAGAATCTGCCCGCCCGGGAGATCCTTGAAGGTTGCCGAGATACGGCGATCACAGGACATCGCGCCCGTGTCGACGGGGCTGGACGCCCCGAACCGGGGCAGCGTCGTGCGATAGGCCCGGATCAGGAATATCGCCTCAATCAGATCGCCACGGGATTGCTTGATCGCAAGGGCCGCGAGGTCGGGATCATAGAGCGAACCTTCGGCCATCACGCGATCCACGGAAAGCTTCAGTTGCTCGCGGATCTGCGGAATGCCGAGTTCGGAAATGCTCGTGTCGCCCCGGCGCTCTTCCGCAAGCCAGGCATGGGCGCTTTCAATGGCGCGTTCGCCGCCTTTTACAGCAACATACATCAGAAGACCTCCGTCACGGTGGCGGGCGCGGTGATCTTCGTCGAACGCGGCAATGCTGCGATCCGACTTCCGCCAGCAAAGATGAAATCAAGGCCCAAGGGAAAAAGCGCGTTGTTGTCCTGAAAGGCTTTGATCCCGGGCAGGGCCATGGTGGCTTGCCCGCTGATGCCGGGCCCCCGCAGGACTGCGCCTGGCTTGGCAAAATCGGTACCATCCACGATCAGCGTCGCAGAACGGTCGGGATATTCGGACGTTCCGGTCGGGTAGGCGCTCAGCGGCAGCAAATCCTCCCATCGCCCGATGGCGAAGGCGCAGTGAGACGGTCCGGTCAAAGGTGCCCCGGTGTGAAACGCCAGCCAGGCGCGCACGGCGTCGCAATCAGCGCCGCCGGCAAGGTAGACCGGCGTATCGGTGTCGCAGAGCGTCAGCAAAGCGCAACCGGCGGCCGGGGACAGGGGCCTGGGCGGTGCCGCGCCGCCAATCTGCCGTACGGTTCCGGGGCGTGCCATCGCCTCCAGCAGGCCGCGAAAGGCATGGGCGGACTGCACCGCCGGAGTGTCAAATCCGCCTGCAAGTGTTTCGGCCTGCATCAATCCTCTCCCCGCATCAATGTGAAGAACTCGACCTTGGTGGCGGCCGCCCTGGCGGCGCGTTTCGAAACGCGGTCTTTCCGTTCGGCTTCGAGGGGTTCCAGAACCGCCTTGCGGACCTGTTCTGCCGCCGGTCCCTGCATCAGGCCATCGACCAGAGCGGCCGCTTCGGCATCTGCCTTGCGCCGCCCCTGTATGTACGCGTGCCCCACTTCGCCGCTTTCCAGCGTCAAAGCGCAGCGCGTCACAGTCACTTCGCCGAGGTTGAATGGCGCGCCCGTTCCGCCTGCCCGGCCACGTACCATGGCGCTGCCAATTTCCGGTGCGCGCAGCCAGTCGAAGACCGGGCGCGCCATCGCTGCGGCAAGCAAGGCGGCAACCCGGCCTTCGGGCGCCTTTGCAAGCAATGCCATCCAGGCCCTGCGAGCGGTGTTTTCATCGAAAGTGTCTTTCATCTCGACAACTTTTCCATATTCTATACAACTATACTTATTCTAGCGGATTCGCCCCGCGAAGACAGAGGAGTTTTGTGAATTTTGCGTAACAAGGGCAGCAAGACTCCGATCTGGCAGGCCATTGCCGATGCGCTGCGAAGCGATCTAGCCGAAGGTCGCTATTCCCCCGGTGACAGGTTGCCGACCGAAGCCGACCTGGCCGACAGGTTCGGCGTCAATCGCCACACCGTGCGGCATGGGCTCTCGGCCCTGGTTGAAGAGGGGCTGGTGCGCACGCGGCGCGGCGCGGGGGCCTTTGTGACGGCAGCACCAACCGATTATCCCATTGGCACGCGGGTCCGCTTCCATGAAAATCTGATTGCGGCCGGCAGACGGCCAGACAAGCGCGTCTTGCAGGTGGAGGTGCGGTCGGCGACGACGGGGGAAGCCAAGGCGTTGCAGATCGCCCCATGTGACCCGGTTTGCGCCTACCACGGTCTTTCTCTTTCTGACGGACAGCCCATCGCGGTATTCGAAAGCCTGTTTCCACTGGCGCGCCTTGCAGGCATCGCACAGGCCCTGAGCGAAACCAGCAGTGTGACCGAGGCCCTGCGCGTTGTCGGGATATCGGACTATACGCGCGCCTCGACGCGCCTGACCGCCGTTCGCGCTACCGCCACCCACGCGCTGCATCTTCAACTGCCCGAAGGAGACCCGCTTCTGAGGTCCACGGGGGTGAACGTGGACGGCTCTGGCTTGCCCGTCGAATATGGGCGGACCTGGTTCGCGGGCGACAGGGTGACGCTTACGTTGGACGGCTAGACCTCGTATTTCTCAAGAAACGCTTCTGCCTTGAGGGAGCGGAAATCATCCAGTGCCTGCCGGATGTCTTCATGCGGCCAGTCCCACCACGCCAAAGCAATCAGGCGGTCCGCAATCTCGCGCGGTTGCCGCAGGCGCAGAGGTTTGGCAGGGGTGCCGGCCACTATGGTGTAGGGGGCAACATCCTTGGTCACGACCGCACCAGCCGCCACCACGGCACCATGGCCAAGGGTGACTTCGGGCTTGATAATCGCGCCCGCCCCGATCCAGGTGTCGTGGCCGACAAAGGCCGTACGGGATTTGCGGCGTTCAAAGAACTCCATGTCCCGCCCGGCGTCATCCCAGTAATCGTCAGAACGGTACAGGAAATGGTGGCAGGCCGCCGTGTCGAGGGGGTGGTCGGTCGCTCCGATCCGCGAAAACGCTGCAATATTGGCGAACTTGCCAATCTGGGCGTTCGCGATGTCGGCGTATCTGTCGCAATAGCTGTAGTCGCCAATGCGCGAGTTTGCCACACGGCTGCCTTTGCCGATCTCCACGAAAGCTCCGAAGGTACTATCCGTGATCTCGCATTCGGGGTGGATGAACGGGCGGCTTGCCGAAAGCCGTGCCATCAGTCTTTGCTCCCGATCAGTTTGCCGCGCAACCAACCTGAGAACCAGTCCATGAAGATGACCATGACAATGATCAGAACAATGTAGTAGGCCACTTCCTCCCAGTCCTTCTGGGTCTGGATCGCCTGCGTCAGCATAAGTCCGATTCCGCCGCCGGTGATGGCCCCGATGATGGTGGCCGACCGCGTGTTGGATTCAAGGAAATAGAGGATCTGGGCAAGCAACACCGGGACCACCTGCGGGATCACGCCGAACCTGTAGCGTTGCAAGTGCTTCGCGCCCGTGGAGGCGACCCCTTCGATCTGCTTCTGATCGACATTTTCAAGCGCTTCCGAAAAGATCTTCCCGAATGTGCCGGTGTCGGTGATCAGGATCGCAAGCGCGCCTGTCAGGGGGCCGGGGCCAAAGGCGCGGGCCAGAACCACAGTCCAGATCAGGGCATCGACACCCCGGAAAAAGTCAAACAAGCGCCGTGTGGCAGCCCGCAGGAACATCACGGGCGAGAACCCCTTGGCGGCCAGGAAAGCCAACGGCAATGCGAGGATTGCCGCGCCCATCGTGCCAAGGAACGCCATGAGAATCGTCTCGCCGATTGCCCAGGCGACATCCTTGTGCCGCCACATGGCGTTGTTCCACCAATCCGAAACGGCGCCCTCGATATTGCCGCGGGTGGGATCCAACTGTTCGCCGAACAGGATCCTGGACAGCCCCTGACCGTGATAGGGGCTGTCCAGGGTGAACCAGAAAAGCTCCCATCCCGGAAAATAATTGAAGACTTCGGTTCGCGCGCCAGTGAGGGTGATGCGGCCTTCCGGCGTCGTGATGGCGATGCGGCGATCCGAGGCCGAAATCCAATCGGGCAAATCCCCGGGCAGATTGCTGTTCAGGCGGCGGCCCTTGGCCTCCACCTCGATCAGGGGAAAATCCGGGATCTCGATCTCGGTCCGGTTCTCGGGCAGGTAGCGGACGACGTGATCCGCACCAAGATCGATCGTGATCACCTCGTCTCCTGTTACCCAATCGGGGCGCTGGCCATCCGGGTAGGTGCCCCTACGCTCGCCCTCGACGGTATAGCTGATCTCGCCGGAACGGTTGTCGCGGGTCACATGTACCTTGTGCGACCAACTGTCAGAGGCAAGCGTGGCCGCATTGTCCCAGTTCGCGCGCCCCGCGAGCCCTTGGATATCGAAGGCAAGAAAGATGTAGACCAGATAGGCAAGGATGACGGCGGGAATGCCGAAACCGATCAGGCGTTTGCGGCGAAAGAGGGCGTCGGCGTGCAGCTTGGTTGTGTCCAGATCAATGGATGTCATCGGGCTTGCCCCTTCGTCAGACGGTTGCGGTATCGACTGGAGACCTGATCGAAGAACACGATTGTCCCAAACAGAAGGATGAAGATCGCGGTCGCCTCGTCAAAGCGTCCGGGCCCCCAGGCCATTGCATTTCGAAGCTCGTAGCCAAGCCCGCCCGCGCCGACAAAGCCCAGGATTGCCGAGGCGCGGATGTTGATCTCGAAGCGCAGCAGGGCATAGCTGATGTAATTGGGTGCCACCTGCGGCAGAACGCCCAACAGCATCGACTGCGACCATGTTGCCCCGGTCGAGGCCAACCCCTCGACCGGTTTCAGATCAGCATTCTCGGCCACTTCCGAAAACATCTTCCCCAAGGCGCCCGCGGTATGGATGGCGATGGCGATCATTGCGGGGACCGGGCCGCCGCCAAGAACGAAGATCAATACCAAAGCAACCACGATCTCCGGAACCGCTCGCATGATATCCGAAATACGGCGGAAGACCGGTATCAAGCGGGGCCATCTGGCCAGGCCGCGCGTGCCCAGAAGCGACAGGAACAGGCCACCAATTGCACCTATCAGAGTTGAAACGGCGGCAATGTTGACGGTCTCGACCAGGGCGGGGAGATACGTGGCGATCAGTGACGGCAGATCGGCGCGCTTTTCCCAGGCCTCGGACAGCACATCGGCCGGGTAGTCGCCGATCTGGTGCAATCCTTCCCAGAAGCCGCCAGCGTTCCGGTCGTCGGCAATATTGAACCCCGACACCATGAGCACGACAAAAATCAGGAGCGTCAGCCCGCCATAAAGCCTGCGCCTTTGCACCTGAGCCATGTAGCTGGACTGAATGCCGTCCAGGCCCTGCGATGCGCTGCCAAGTGATATATCTGCCATCCTGCCCCCGAAAAGAAATACCGGCAGCCCTCCTGAGGGCTGCCGGAGACGTCATGAAACCGGACTAGCCGCCGATCTCGGCTTTGCGGGCCTCGACGATGGAAATGTAGGTGTCATGCCCCACGGGCTGGAAACCGAGCGTATCGCCCGCAGCCACACCATAGGCGCAATCGGGGTCGCTCTCGTACAGGCCGTCCACCAGCGCGGTCATGGTTGCCCGCACATCGGCAGGAAGCGCCTTGCGCAGCACCACCGGGCCTTCGGGGATGACATTCGACTTCCAGATCTCAACCATATCGTTCATGTCGACCAGACCAGCATCGACAGCCTTGCGCAGGGCGCCCGAGTTATAGCCGTCTTCCCAGTTGCCCTGACCGTCCGCCCAGGTCACGCCACCGTCGATGTCGCCATTGGCGACGGCAACGATGGTCTGCTCGTGGCCACCGGTGAATTTTACTTCACCGAAATATTCACCGGACTCCATCGTGATACCGTCCTTGTAGCGCGGGATCTCGATCGACGGGATCAGATAGCCCGAGGTCGAGTTCGGATCACCAAAGCCGAACACCTTTCCTTCCATGTCGTCCAGCGAGGTGACCCCGCTGTCCTTGCGGGCGAAACCGATCGAGTGGTAACCGATGGAGCCATCGACATTCACCTTGACCAGCACAGGCTCGACCGCTTCGGGATCTTGCAGGTAGGTGGCGGCATAAGCGGAAGCGCCCAGCCATGCCATGTCAATGGTGCCGCCAAGCAGGCCCTGGATCACGCCGTTATAGTCGGCCGGGGCGAAAAGCTTGGTTTCAACGCCAAGCGCTTGGGTCGTGTAGTCGGCCAGACACTGGTAGGAATTCATGCGATCCTGGGCGTTTTCCCCTCCCAGAATGCCGATGCGGAATTCGGTGATGTCCTGGGCAATCGCGCCCGTGCCGAGAAAATTTGTGGCGGCGAGCGCCAGGGCGAGGGTCTTTTTCATCTTTGACTCCGTTGGATGTGATGAAGATGGCCCGCGAAAGGCGCGGGGTCGCAGCTGGCTCAGGCGAAGGCTTCCGCATGGCGGACTTCCGGCCTGTCCAGAGTTTCAATTTCAGTCGAGGTCGCGGCCTCGGAAAAGTCGGCCCCCGCACCATAGATGTCGCGTGCAACGCCCGTGGTCAGTTGCTCGGGCGTGCCGTCAAACACGATCCGGCCGTCGCGCATTCCGATCACCCGGTCGCAATACCGCCGCGCGGTATCCAGCGTGTGCAGGTTGGCGATCACCATGCGCCCGTCTTCCTCGTGGATGGTACGCAGCGCCTGCATGACCACCTGGGCGTTCATCGGATCAAGCGAGGCGATAGGTTCGTCGGCGAGAATGATCTTGGGATCCTGCATCAGGGCCCGCGCGATCGCCACTCGCTGCTGCTGCCCGCCGGACAGCGCCTCGGCGCGCTTGGGCGCCTGTTCGGCGATGCCAAGGCGGTCGAGGATTTCGATGGCCTTGTGGATGTCCTCCTGCGGGTACAGGTTGAACAGCGTCGCGAAGGTGGAACGCTTGTTCAGGGTCCCGTGCAGAACATTGGATACAACATCCATTCGCGGCACGAGGTTGAACTGCTGAAAGATCATCGCACAGCGAGACTGCCAGTTGCGCTTGGCCGCTCCGCGCAGCGACGTGATCTCTTCGCCATCAAAGCTGATCGCGCCCTCGGAGGCATCGCTCAGGCGATTGACCATGCGCAGAAGCGTGGATTTCCCGGCACCTGATCGACCGATAATTCCGATCATGGTTGGTTTGTCGACGGTGATGTTGGCGGCATTCACCGCCATCTTGTCCCCGAAGCGCTTCGTCAGTGCATCGATCTTTAGCATATTGCCCCCATGTTTAGGGGGCGGATACCGGCGGCAAGCTACAGGTTCGTGACGCTTTTGAGCCAGTTTCGTTGCATCTTCACAACGATATTGTGACAGCGGCGATCTTGCAAAGAATGTGTGGAGGCAATGGTGATTGCAATCGTCCCATCACGTCGCGATCATTTCCCTTGCGTGGCGCGGATTGGCGGGCAGGTGATCGTTCTGGCGTGCATCAGGCAGGCCACCGTTGCAGCTTGCCGCAAAGCCGTTCCGGCCTGTGCCAGAACGCTGCCTGCGGACGAGGGTGGTGGCTTCGAGACACCGCAACATGTCGTTGATTTCACCGGGCAATGCCGTGGCATGTGGTGCCGCTGATGGATGGTCCACGACTGGACGAGTGGTGACCTGGCCAGGGCGATTGTAATCGTTCAGTTGCCTGGCCGGCAAATGGGCGGACGCATGGATCTGTTGACCAATCCGGCATGCCGTATCGCCACCTTTGCCGGGGCCGCCGCGAAGATGACGGATGAACAGGTCGAACAGCTTGTCACGCTTCATCGTGACATGGGCGAAATGCCGGCCGACCGCAGGGTGCCTTGTTCGCGCCCTTCGTCGACTGATCAAGACCGAACTCCGGTCCCTCTCAGCACCCCAGGTGATGCCGCCTGATCCGGGCCGGATCGAGGCTGAAATCACGTGTCAGAACCGGTTCGCCGGGATCTTGAAATAGCTGTTTCCGTCGTCTTCCTGCGGGGGCAGGGTGCCGCCGCGCAGGTTTACCTGCAGGGCGTGCAGGATGCGGTCGGGCAGGGCCAGGGTGGCGTCGCGGTCTTCGCGGGTCTTGATGAAGGTGGCGCGGTCGATCCCCGTCTTGACGTGGATGTTGTTCTTCCTGTGTTCGGCCACGGTTGCCTCCCAGGCGGGTTCCTTGCGATCGCCCTTGCCGTAATCGTGGCCAACGAACAGCCGCGTGGCATCGGGGCGCGAGAGGATCGACTGGATGCTGTCCCAGAGTTCGGCCGCGCTGCCCCCGGGGAAGTCGGCCCGCGACGATCCGCTGTCGGGATACATCAGCGTATCATGGACAAAACCGGCATCCCCGGCGAAATAGCTGATCGACCCCAGCGTATGGCCCGTGGAAAGTTCGACCGTCACCTCCAGGTTGCCGATCTTGAAGCTGTCGCCATCCTCGAAGAACCGGTCATAATGCGGCTTCGGGTCAAGATCGGGCAGGTTGTAGAATGTCCGCCACAGCTCGGCGATCTGCAACGTGCGGGCGCCGATGGCATTGGGCAGGCCGGTCTGTTCCTTCAGCCAGGCGGCGGCGATCATGTGGTCGGCATGGGGGTGGGTGTCGAGGATATGGACCAGTTCCAGGCCCTGATCCCTGACAAGATCCAGCACCTTCTGCGCGCTTTCGGTCGAGGTGCGCGCCGATCTCGGATCGAAGTTCAGCACGACGTCGATCGCCGCAGCCTTCTTCGTTTCGGGGCAGGCCATGACATACTGGATCGAGCCTGTGTCGGCCTCGTAGATGCCCCAGACATCGGGGGAACCTGCGCCGGTCGACGGGCTGTGCCGGGTAAGGTGTTGATGGTCAGACATGGATGGGTCCTTTCTTGTCTGAAGGGTCGGTTTGCGGCGGCTCCGACAGGGTGCGGACCGCCAGGTGTTGCGAAAGGAAGACCTGCCCTGTCAGTTCCGACAGGAAATGCGAGCGTTTCAGGCGGTCCATGACCGGGCCCTTGACCTCGCTCAGGTGAAAGAGAACCTGCTGATCGCGCAGGCGGGCGTTGATCGCCTCAAGGCTTTCCAGCGCGCTCATGTCGATTTCGTTCACCGCCGGGCACATGAGGATGACGTGGCGCACCGCGGGCTGGCGGGCGACAAGATCGTGGATGCGATCCTCGAGAAACCGGGCATTGGCAAAATAGAGGCTTTCATCGACGCGCAGGGAAATGATGTCGTCGCGGGTTTCCACTTCGTGACGCTCGACGTTGCGGAAATGCTCGGTCTGGGGGACGCGCCCGACGATGGCCATATGCGGGCGCGACGACCGGTAGAGGTGGATCAGGATAGACACCGCCACCCCGGCCGACACCCCGACCTCGACCCCGAAACCCAGGGTCAGGGCAATGGTGATGAAAACGGCGGCGAAATCGGCCTTGGAATAGGTCCAGGTCCGCCGGAGGATCGACAGATCGACCAGCGACAGAACCGCCACGATGATCGTCGCCGCCAGCGTGGCCTTGGGCAGGTCGTGGATCAGGGGCGTCAGGAACAGCGACGCGATCAGCAGGCCGACAGCTGTATAGGCCCCGGCCGCCGGGGTTTCGGCCCCCGCATCGAAATTCACGACCGAGCGGGAGAACCCGCCCGTCACCGGGAAGCCGCCGGTGAACGCCGAACTGATATTGGCGGCGCCGAGGCCGATCAACTCCTGGTCGGGGTCCACCCGCTGGCGATTCTTCGCCGCGAGGGTTTGCGCAACCGATATGGATTCAACGAAGCCGATGATCGAGATCAGAAGGGCCGGCAGCAGCAATGCACCCACCAGGTCGGGCGCGAGGCTTGGCAAGGTCAGGGGCGGCAATCCCTGCGGAACGGTGCCGACAATCGCAACGCCGCTTTCGGCCAGCCCCAGCAGGGCAGTCGCGGCGGTGGTCGCGGCGATGGCAAGGACGGGCCCGGCCTTCGACAGGATGCCGACCGCGGCCGCGGGCAGGCCCATCGCCTGAAGCAGCGGCTTCAGCCCCTTGCGCACCCAGAACAGGAAGGCCGTTGCCCCGACCCCAAGGATCAGGGTTGGCAGGTTCAGCCCGTCGATGTTGCGGACCAGCGAGGTCAGCATTTCCGGCAGGGTATGGCCCCCGCCGCCAATGCCCAGGATATGGCGCAATTGGCTGACGGCGATCAGGATGCCCGATGCGGTGATGAACCCGGCGATGACGGGGTGCGACAGGAAATTCGCCAGGAACCCCAGCCGGAACAGGCCCAAGGCCAGCAGCATCGCACCCGAAAGCCCCGCCAATGTCAGCGCGGCGAAGGCATAGCCGGCCGTGCCCGTCTGCGCGACCTCTCCGATGGCCGCCGCCGTCATCAGCGAAACCACCGCAACCGGGCCGACGGCAAGGGCGCGGCTGGTGCCGAACAGCGCATAAAGGGTGATCGGGACGATCGAGGCATAAAGCCCCGCCTCAGGCGGAAGCCCCGCCAGAAGCGCATAGGCCAGGGATTGCGGAATCAGCATGATCGTCACGATGACCGCGGCAATCAGATCACCGCTCAGCTCGCTGCGGCCATAGTGGGCACCCCAATCGAGAATCGGCAGATAGCGTGACAGGTTCGGCCTCATGGTCTTCCTTTTGTGGTCCGGGTTCTGCCTTTGCGAACCCGATGTGGCTGACATTGCACAGCAGGCGCCGGGTCAGGAGAGCTGGGTCAGGTCTTCGCGCCCTTTCAGCATGGCATTTCGCGTGGTCGGTGGAAGCAACTCTTCCTACTGGCACCACGCGGCGCGGCTGGGTTTGGTTCCGTCGATGATCCACGGGGGGTGGAGGATGGCAACGGCCTGCCGACCGGGCAGATGCCGATAGCGGCGGGCAGCATCAGGATGCCCCCTGCCGCGATCATCAACGGGTGCGGTCAGCCGTCGCCGCCGAACGATTTTTCACATGTTCGTATTCATGGAGAGTTTGCCCCGAGAATCAATGTTGCCCCGACATTGACCCATCCATGCCGAATCTCTTGGTGACTTCGTCACCGTTCTCCGGAAGATCGTGCCAGCCGCTCCATCGCGACGCGCCCGACCAGCCGGATTTCGCCGCGGTGCTGCTCGATCCAGCCGCGTCGCTGGAACTCGGCCAGGGTGCGCGAAATGACCTCGCGGGCGGTGCCCAGCTCGGTGCCAAGCATCTGGTGGGTCGCACGCACGGTGTCATCCGTGGCCAGTTCCAGCAGCCGCGCCGCAAGCCGCACATCCAGCCGTTGAAAGACGATATCGTCGATCAGTGTGAAAAGGTCGGTGATCCGGCGCGAATAGGCGCGAAAGACGAACTGGCGAAACACGGCCGATCGCCCCGCCAGATCATCGAAGGTCGCGCGGGGAATGGCCACGGCACGCACGTCGGTTTCGGCGATGCCATCGGCGGCATAATCCTCGAAGGCCATCATGCAGGCCGTGGTCAGAACGCAGCTTTCCCCGGCATGGACGCGATAGAGGAAAATCTCGCGCCCGGTGTCGGATTTCTGCCGGACCCGCACTGTGCCGTCCAAAAGCAACAACAGATTGTCCGCCGACTGACCCGGTTCGAAAACCTGCGTGCCTTCGGGCACCTTCACCACCTGGCTGCCCGCGACAAGGGCATCGCGCAGGTCGGGCGGCAACTGCGCCAGCCCCTCGAACTGATCGATCCAGGGTCCGTGATCCGGCTTCATTCTCTTTCCTCGGCGGGCGATACTGGCTGAAGGCTGGCCTTTCGCTTTGGACAAGTCCAGATGGCCGATGGCGAAGGACGATCAGGACTGAAGATGTTCGCGCTGTCGGCGCCTTACCGGGGCCGCAGGGTAGCGCGCTGAAAGGCGGTCGTCGTATCTAGCCCGCCGACCGGCCCTGATGGGAAAACGGCGATGCCTTCGCCACCCGAGGTGCGACCGCGCATTCCACACCTTCGGCATAGATGACATGCTGCGCGTCGAACAGCAGGCGGAACAGGCGCAGCCGGGGCTGGGCGTCGGCGCGGCAGACATGCCGGCCATCGGCCAATCGCCCCGCAGGCACCAGCACGGCATCCCGTCCGTAGATGCCGCGCGCGCGCCAATCGCGCAGCAGGATCGGTTGGTCAGCGCCCAGGATCATCGGCCGGTCGGGGCGCGAATGGCCCAGTGCCCGCGGCATGAGGATGACCGGGCCGCAGTCGCGATGGAACCGCGAGTCGACCCCGACAAGGCGCACCATCCCCGCATCGCGGGTGATGATCCTGTCGCCCGGTTGCAGGCAGTCGATGGCGATCAGACCCTCCATCGTCAGAATGCGGGTTGCGCCGCTGAAACCGGTCATGCCTTCGGCTGTCGGAGGATGATCGTCTGCGGAAGGCACAGGGTGCCGCCCGCCCAAACGGGCGTTCTGCATCTTCGGTCTCGCTTTGCTGCCTCGGTCTTTTTTGACGACACTAGGCTAACAATTGCTTACCGACGAGAGATTTTTTGCCACGGACCTCTCGCCATGGCGGGATGGCTTTGCTAATGCAACACCCATCGGCCCCCAGGGTCGAAACGTGCGGGTGTGGCGGAACTGGTAGACGCACCAGATTTAGGTTCTGGCGCCGCAAGGCGTGGGGGTTCAAGTCCCTTCACCCGCACCATACTGGACCTGCCGCAATTCATCGCTTGCCCGATACCCGTTCGATCGGCGACTCCGGGGACGGCCTGCTAATCCGATCGGGAACCTTCGGCAGGCGCATCTGTTGTCTTCCTGTCCCGCGACAGGAGAACCCGGCGTTCCTCATTGGTTTCAAGATGAACGGCCGACCGGCGCAACGGGGCGTAACACGCGGAAACCAGACAGAAAGTGCCCATGACCGACCTGTTGAAACGTGCCGTCGTTCCGGTGGCGGCTATCGCCGTCAGCCTTCTGGCGCTGATCTTCGCGTTTCATGATCGCTCGTGGCTCTGGGTTCTGGTCTTCAGCCTTCCGGTTGTCGCGCTGGGGATCTACGATTTCGCGCAACGTACATGGGTGATCACGCGGAACTATCCCGTGGCCGGGCGCATCCGCTGGCTTTTCTACAAGCTGCGCCCCTACCTGCGCGCCTATATCGTCGAGGATGACCTGAACGGCACGCCATTCTCGTTCGAGGCACGCAACCTTGTCCACGCCCGCGCGCGGGGCGAGACCGACACCCATCCTTTCGGCACCGAACGCAAGACCGACGATGCCGGCTATCAATGGTTGCTGCATTCCATCGCCGCGGCAGAAAACCCCGAGAAGAACCCCCGCGTCTTGGTGGGCAACGACCAGACCAAGCAGCCATACTCGGCCTCGGTGCTGAACATCTCGGCGATGAGTTTCGGCGCGCTCAGCGCGAATGCGGTCAAGGCGCTGAACCTCGGGGCGAAGAAGGGCGGCTTCTACCACGACACCGGCGAAGGCGGGCTGAGCGATCATCATCTCTGGGGTGGCGGCGATATCGTGTGGGAGCTTGGCTCGGGCTATTTCGGCGCACGCGACAGCGAGGGGCGCTTCGATGCGGCGTCGTTCGCCGACAAGGCGCAGAACGACGCCGTGAAGATGACCGAGATCAAGCTGAGCCAGGGCGCCAAGCCCGGACACGGCGGCCTGCTGCCCGCGGCGAAGGTGACCGAGGAGGTCGCCAGGGTCCGCCAGGTGCCCGCCCACGAGGATTGCCTGTCGCCGCGCAGCCATTCGGCCTTTTCCACCCCCATCGAGATGCTGGAATTCGCGGCCCGGATGCGCGACCTGTCGGGGGGCAAGCCGGTGGGGATCAAGCTTTGCGTGGGCCAACCCTACGAGGTTTTCGCGATCATGAAGGCGATCCGCGAAACCGGCATCACGCCCGAGTTCATCGTGGTGGACGGCGGCGAGGGTGGCACGGGGGCGGCGCCGCTGGAACTGTCGGACTGGGTGGGTCTGCCCCTGCAGGAAGGGCTGATCCTGATGCGCAACGCGCTTGTCGGCTGCGGGCTGAAGGACAGGATCAAGCTGGCGGCAAGCGGCAAGGTCTATTCCGGGATGGGGCTGGCGCGCAATATCGCCATGGGGGCCGATTGGTGCAACGCCGCACGGGCCTTCATGTTCTCGGTCGGTTGCATCCAGGCGCAACGCTGCCATCTTGGCACCTGCCCGACGGGGGTGACCACGCAGGATGCCTGGCGCCAGCGCGGGCTGATCCCCGAGGTGCAGGCGGAACGCGCCGCGCGGTTCCATTGCAAGACCGTCGAATCCCTGGCCGATCTTGTCGCCTCGGCCGGCTTGACGCATCCGCACGATCTTCAGCCCCATCACCTGATGCACCGGATTGGCCCGGAAAAGGCGGCGACGATCGACCGGGTGCACGCCTTCCTGCCAGAGGGCGCGCTGCTCGATGCGCCCGAGGACACGATCTATGCCGAATGGTGGCGGGCCGCGCGCGCCGACAGTTTCCTGCCCGCCACCGACCTTGTGACGCGCCGCTCCAGCAATGAACCGAAAACACAGGCAATCTAGGATATTCTCATGGCCCAAACCGTTTCCGAGATCATGGTCGACACCCTGGAACAGGCCGGCGCCCGGCGCGTCTGGGGCATTGTCGGCGACACCATCAACCATTTCACCGATGCGGTGCGCCGGTCTTCGCTGCGCTGGATGCATGTGCGCCACGAAGAGGTGGCAGGTTTCGCCGCCGGGGCCGAGGCCTATGCCACCGGCGAACTTGCGGTCTGCGCGGGCACCTGCGGGCCGGGCAGCCTGCATTTCGTCAACGGCATCTTCGAAAGCCACCGCAACGGATCGCCCGTGGTGCTGATCGCCACCGACGTGGCGCGCAGCGAGGTGGGGCTGGGCTTTCCGCAGGAGGTGGACCAGAGGAAGGTCTATGAACAGGCCTCGGTCTTTTGCGAATATGTCTCGCATCCCGACCAGGCGCGCCGCATCACCGCCATGGCCGCGCAGGCGGCGCTGGCGCGGGGCGGCGTTGCCGTCGTGATCGTGAACGGCGACATGTTCACCGAGACATCCGATGACGATCTGGCCTGGTCGGTACATCGCGCCGCGCCGGTCGTCCGCCCCTCGGACGGTGAATTGTCGGCCCTGGCCGAGGTGGTGAACGGGGCGAAGAACGTCACCCTCTATGCCGGGATCGGCGCACGGGGGGCGGCGCGTCAGGTCGTCGCGCTGGCCCGGCATCTGAAGGCACCGGTCGTGCACACCACCCGCGCGAAAGAGTTCATCGAACCCGACAATCCCAACAATGTCGGCATGACCGGCATTCTTGGCAACAAGGCGGGGATGAGCGCGATCGAGGATTGCGACCTGATGCTCTGCCTTGGCAGCGATTTCGCCTATACGCAGTTCTGGCCTGAAAAGGCCCGGGTCGTGCAGATCGACACCGACGCGTCGCACCTGGGCCGCCGCGCGCCGGTTCACATGGGGCTGGTGGGCGATGTCGGCGCGACCATCGACGCCCTTCTGCCCCTGCTGGCGCAGAAGGACGACAGCAGCCACCTTGACGGCGCACTGAAGCAATGGGGCAAGGACGGCGAGACCTATGAGGATCGCGGCACCGAAAAGGACAGCGACCTGATCCATCCGCAATTCGTTGCGCGCATGCTCGACAGGCTGGCCGACGACGATGCCGCCTTTGCCGCCGATGGGGGCAGCCCCATGGTCTGGTCGCTGCGCCATCTGACGGCGCGGGGCGGGCGCAGTTTTCTCAACAGCCTGATGCACGGCACGATGGCCAATGCCTATCCGCAGGCCATGGGGCTGTCGGCGGCCTATCCCGACCGGCAGGTGATCGCCATGTGCGGCGATGGCGGGCTGACCATGCTGATGGGCGATCTGCTGACGCTGAAGCAAGAGAAACTGCCGATCAAGATCATCGTCTTCAACAACGGCTCGCTGGCCTTCGTCGAGATGGAACAGCGTGTCGAAGGCCTTCTGGATGCCTTCACGACCCTCGACAATCCCGATTTCGCCGCGCTGGCCAGGGTCTGCGGGATCGCAGGGCACAGGGCCGAGAACGCCGACGACCTGGAAGGCAAGATGCGCGCCTGGCTGGCCGAAGAGGGGCCGGCGCTTCTGGATGTTCCGGTCAGTTCGCTTGAACTGGTCATGCCGCCCGAGATCGAGGCGGGGCAGGTTCTGTCCACCGCGCTTTTCGGGGCCAAGGCCGCTGCGGGCGGGCGCCTGAAAGAGGTGGTGTCGCTGCTGCGCGACAACTTCCTGCGGTAGCGTGCCGTGAACCCCTTCGGCCTGCATATCCTGTCACCTGTTGCCGCGCGCAAGGTCGCGTGGGCAGCTGTGCAGGCGCTGTGCCTGCTGCTGCCCGTCGCCGCCTTGGCGCAAGACAGCTTTCTTGCGCCCCTCGGCCCGGTGGCCGAAGCGCAGCGCAGCCACCTGATCCGCGTGACCCTGATCACGATGATCGCCATCGTGCCGGTCCTGATCGCGACGCCGCTGATCCTGTGGCGGTTTCACCGGGTGCACGGCAGCGGCGCCTATCGGCCGGAAAAGCGGCTTTATCGCCCCGACTGGGAATTTTCCGGCCCGCTGGAGGTGGCGATGTGGGGGGTGCCCTTCGCCATCATCGCGGTTCTGGGCTGGTGGCTTTGGCATGAAAGCGATCGGCTTGACCCCTATCGCGCGCTGGGCCCCGAACCCCTGGAGGTTCAGGCGATCGGGCTGGATTGGAAATGGCTGTTTCTCTACCCCGACCTTGGCATCGCCACCCTGAACGAACTGGTGATTCCGGTCGACAGGCCCGTGCGCGTGGCCCTGACCACCGACACGGTGATGCAGAGTTTCCGCATCTCGGCCCTGGCCGGGCAGATCTATGCCATGCCCGGCATGCGGACCGAACTGAACTTCATCGCCGCGCGCCCGGGCACCGCGCGGGGCGAGAACACGCAATACAGCGGCGCCGGATTTGCCGAACAGCACTTTGCCGTCACCGCCCTGTCCGATGGCGCCTGGCAGGATTGGGCGCAGGTCCCCGCCGACAGGGTGCTGGACCGCGCCACCTATGCCAGGCTGGGGCAGGCGGCGACCCCGGCCCAAACGCTGGCCCTGCTGGGGCTGGAGGGACAAGAGTCCGCGCGGTTCGGTCTGGGCCGCCGCGATCTTTTCGACCGGGTGATCGCCCGCTATCATCAGGGTGGGCCGGTTGCGGCCACCGCCCAGCCCGGCGCACCGGCCTATGCGGGGGGCGGTGGATGACTGATCCGATCTTCGGCCGCCTCGACGGGTCGGTGACACCCTTCGACGATCTGTTTCGCAACCCCTCGGTGAACGAGGCCGTCGCCTCGGGTGCTGCGCTGGCGGTGATCCTTGGCGTGGTCGCGGTGGTGTGGATGCTGACGCGCCACCGGCTTTGGGCACCGCTCTGGCGTGACTGGCTGACCAGCGCGGATCACAAGAAGATCGGCATCATGTATTGCGTGCTGGCGGGGGTGATGCTTGTGCGCGGGGTGCTTGAGGGCGTCGTGATGCGCACGCATCAGGTGACGGCGCTGGACGGAGGCATGTTGTCGGCCGATCACTTTGCCCAGCTGTTCAGCACCCATGGCACGATCATGATCTTCTTTGTCGCCACGCCGCTGATCACCGGGCTGATCAATTTTGCCGTCCCGCTTCAGATCGGGGCGCGCGACATGGCCTTTCCGGTGCTCAACCAGGTCAGCCTGGGCCTGACGGCGGCGGGGGCGGGGCTGGTGATGGTCAGCCTTGTGGTGGGGCAGTTCGGCACCGGCGGCTGGACGATGTACCCGCCCTATACCGGCGCCACCTTCAGCCCCGGGCCAGGTGTCGACTATTGGCTCTGGGCCATCGGCATTTCGGGGATCGGCTCAACGCTCTCGGGGCTCAATTTCGCGGTGACCATCTACAAGATGCGCTGTCCGGGCATGACATGGCTGCGGATGCCGATGTTCACCTGGACCGCGCTGTGCACTGCGATCATGATGGTCTATGCCTTTCCGCCGCTGACCGTGGCCACTGCCATGCTGGCGCTGGACCGTTACCTCGATTTCCATTTCTTCACCAACGACCTTGGCGGCAACATGATGCATTACGCCAACGTCTTCTGGATGTTCGGCCACCCCGAGGTCTATATCGTCGTGCTGCCGGCCTATGGGGTCTTCTCCGAAATCTCGGCCACCTTCGCGGCCAAGCGGCTTTACGGCTACAACAGCCTTGTCATCGCGACCATGGCCATCGCCGTGATCTCGTTCTGCGTCTGGCTGCACCATTTCTTCACCATGGGGCAGGGGGCCCCGGTCAACGCGGCCTTCGGGATCGCCACCATGATCATCGCGGTGCCCACGGGGGTAAAGGTCTATGACTGGCTGGCCACCCTCTATGAGGGGCGCATCCGGATGAGCGTGCCGATCATCTATCTTGCCGGGTTCTTCATCCTCTTTGTCTTCGGCGGGCTGACCGGCGTGATCCTGGCCAATCCGACCATCGACTATCAGGTGCACAATTCGCAGTTCCTTGTGGCGCATTTTCACAACGTGCTGATCCGCGGCACGCTGTTCGGCATCTTCGCGGGCATTCATTACTGGTTTCCCAAGGCTTTCGGCTTCCGCCTTGACGAAACCCTGGCCCGGCGCGCCGCCTGGCTGTGGTTCGCGGGGTTCTGCCTGGCCTTCCTGCCGCTTTACTG
The DNA here is from genome assembly GCF_020529025.1 of Oceaniglobus trochenteri. Classification (GTDB taxonomy): domain Bacteria; phylum Pseudomonadota; class Alphaproteobacteria; order Rhodobacterales; family Rhodobacteraceae; genus Oceaniglobus; species Oceaniglobus trochenteri. The sequence continues at coordinate 46,058 of NZ_JACNMM010000015.1, read as the reverse complement.
GCTGGGCCTCATGGGGATGCCGCGACGGTCGGCCAGCTATGACAACCCGGCCTTCGAACCGGCGATGTGGCTGGCCTTTGCCGGGGGGCTCCTGGTACTGGCGGCCCTGGCAACGACGGTCTGGACCTTCGTTGCCAGCATCCGCAACCGTGCCGCCCTGGCCTGCCCGGTGGGCGACCCCTGGGATGGGCGCACCCTGGAATGGTCGGTGCCGTGCCCCGCGCCGGCGTTCAACTTCTTTGCCACGCCCAGCGTCAGGGCGCTTGACCCGCTGACGATCGAGAAGGCCGAAGGCACCCCCTATGAAGAGGCTGATGGGTATGAAGACATCGAAATGCCGCGCAACACCGCGCTGGGCATGATCCTGGCCGTGGCGACGGGCGTAATGGGCTTTGCCCTGGTCTGGTGGGTCTGGTGGCTGGCCGCGCTGGCGCTGGTTGCGGTGATCGGCGCCGTCATCGCCCGCGCCTTCGTGGAAGACACCCACCAACGCATCCCGGCGGATGAGCTGCGGCAGGCGCACCTGGCCTTCCTGCGGCGCGTCCGCCAGACCCGCGCCGTGGACCGCGACGATGAAACCGGCCCCGCCAACAAGGGCCTTGCCCGCCCCGAGGTGCCGGCATGAGCGGTACCGCACACCCCGGCCTGAACCTTGGTGCCGCCCATGGCAAGGCCCGTGACCGATCCGAAAAGGGCGCCTTCGGGTTCTGGGTCTTCCTGATGAGCGATCTCATCATCTTCGGCATATTGTTCGCCACTTATATCGTGATGCTTCCGGCCCGCGCGGGCGGGCCCGGCCCCGAAACCCTGTTCGACCTGTCCAGCATTGGCGCCCAGACGGCCCTTCTGCTGGCCAGCTCCTTCACCTACGGCATGGCCAGCCTGTCGATGAAGCATGGCGGGCGCCGGGCCCCCGTGGCGCTGTGGCTTGCCCTGACCGGGGTACTTGGCGCCGGTTTCATCACGCTTGAGATGCGCGATTTCATCCACATGGCCGGGGAGGGCGGAGTCCCCAGCCGCAGCGGCTGGCTTTCGGCGCTCTGGGCGCTGGTGGGGCTGCATGGGCTGCATGTGGCCGCCGGTCTGTTGTGGATCGCCGTCATGCTGGCGCTTCTCGCGCTGCGGGGGCTGAACGACGCGGTGAAATCACGGCTGCTGTTGCTGGGGCTTTACTGGCATTTCCTCGATCTGGCCTGGATCGGCATTTTCACCATCGTGTTCCTTGGGGGGATGGCATGAAGGACGACCGCCGCAGCGAAACGATCCGCTATGTGACGGGCGCGCTTGTCTCGGGCGTGCTGACCCTTCTCGCCTTCTGGGTGGTGATGGGCCCTGACCTGGCGCGGCCGGTCCGGCTGTGGGTATTGGCGGGGCTTGGACTGGCGCAGATCGTGGTTCAGTTGCGCTGTTTCCTGCATATCGGCTGGCATTCCCGGCGCGAGGATCTGCAACTGATCCTGTTCTCGCTTGTGCTGCTGGGGCTGATGATCGGCGGCACCATCTGGATCATGGGCAGCCTGGCGGTGCGGATGCACTGAAGGCTTTTGGGCGAACCTTGCGATCAGCCTGCGGCGGTCCACCTCTGCCATGCCTTGTTTTGCCTCCGGACAGCGCCGCTAGGCCCTGGGCCCGGACCACTGCATCGTCGTGAACCCCTCGCGGAAGGCGAAGCGTTCGAGGTGGCTGTCGATGACGTGGCGCGATTTTTCCAACCCGGTGGCATCATCGCCCGTCAAGGTGACGGTCAGCGCATCGCCCGTCGCCTTCAGGGTGGCCGGCCCGGCGGGCAGCATCGCCGTGCCGTCCTGTGCATCAAAGCGCACCTCGACCCTGTGGGCGAAGTGCTTGCAAAGCTGTTGCAGGTAGCGGCTGGCGTTCACCGTTTCAAAGCGGCCTTCTTCGGTCAGATTTTTCTGCATCACACATTGTCCTGAGTATTTCTGTCGGATAAGTACCTGACAAAATAAGTCGCCTTTGTCGAGTCTCCGGCTGGCAAGGGCATTGCGAAAAGGACCAACCCCAATGAAAACGATTCTCGCCACCCTGACGGCCGCCGCCCTGCCGGCCTTTGCCTTTGCACAGACGGTCGATATCGACACCGCCGCTGGCCCCGCCACGGTGCAGGTGGCGCCGGAAAAGGTGGTTGCCTTCGATCTGGCGGCGGTCGACGATCTTGACGCGCTGGGCGTGACGCTGGCCGGTGTGCCCGCCATCGCGCCCCCCGCCCGGCTGGCGGATGCCCTTGCTGGCAAACCCACCGTCGGCACCCTGTTCGAACCCGATTTCGAGGCACTGGCCGTCATGGCGCCCGATCTGATCGTGGCCGGGGGCCGGTCGCAGAAACAGGTTGGCGCGCTTGGTCAGGTGGCCCCGACCATTGACATGACCATTGCGGGTGAAACCCTTGTCGATGACGCCCGTGCGCGCGTCACGGCCTATGGCGCGATCTTCGGGCGTGAAGAGGCCGCGCAGACCCTGCTGGACGATCTCGACACTGCCATGGCGCAGGCAAAAGCCGCCGCCGAGGGGAAGGGCGATGTTCTGATCCTGCTGACCAATGGCGGCAAGGTGTCGGCCTATGGGGACGATTCGCGCTTTGGCTGGTTGCATACCGCCCTTGGCCTGCCCGAAGCCTATCCCGACCTGACGGCCGAAACCCACGGCGAGGCGGTCTCGTTCGAGTTCATTGCCGATGTAGATCCCGACTGGCTGTTCGTGATCGACCGCGGCGCCGCCATCGGGCAAGAGGGCGAGGCCGCCGCCGCGACGCTCGACAACCCTCTGGTTGCGGGAACGACCGCCGCCAAAGAAGGGCAGATCGTCTACCTCGACGCGGCGTCGCTTTACCTGGTCGGGGGCGGCATCCAGTCGATGATGGGCACCATCGAAGAAGTCACCGTCGCCATGAAGGGCGTCGCCGGCTAAGGCGATGCGGCTCTGGACTCTTGCCCTTGTGGCGCTCGCCCTCCTTGTGGGGGCGAGTTGCCTTGTCGGGGTCGCCGATCTGTTCGGTGGCGACCTGGATACGCAGATGGTGCTGATGGTCAGCCGCCTGCCGCGCACCTTTGCCGCGCTGTTGGCGGGTGCGGGCCTGGCCCTTGCCGGTGTCGTGGTACAGATGAGCGTGCAGAACCGCCTGGTGGAACCGGGGCTGGTGGGCACGCCGGAATCGGCCATGCTGGGCCTGCTGGTGGTGACGCTGCTGGCACCCGGTGCGGCGCTGATGGTCAAGATGTCGGTGGCGGCCGTGGCGGCGATGACGGGCACGCTGGGGTTCCTGTGGCTGGCGCGCCATGTGCCGCGCCGCGATCCGGTGCTCTTGCCGCTGGTGGGGCTGATCTATGGCGGCATCATCGGCGCGGCGGTGCTGTGGATGGCCTGGACCGCCGACCTCGTGCAGTACCTGGGCGTCTGGCAGAGCGGCGAATTCTCGGGCGTGCTGCGCGGGCGGTACGAACTGCTTTGGATCGTGGCCGTGGTGGCGGGGCTGTTGTGGCTGGCCGCCGACCGGATCACCATGCTGGGTCTGGGCGAGGATGCGGCGCGCAGCCTCGGGCTTGACTATCGCCAGGCGCTGCTGGTCGGGCTTGTCCTGGTTGCCGTGACGGTATCGGTGGTGGTGGTCAGCGTCGGATCGATTCCCTTCGTGGGCCTTGTGGTGCCCAATGTCGTGTCGCGCTGGCGGGGCGACAACCTGCGGCGCAACCTGCCGGTGGTGGCCTGGCTGGGCGGCTGCCTGGTGCTGGCCTGTGACATCCTGGGGCGGCTGATCCGTTACCCCTATGAAATTCCGGCCGGAACGGTCTTTGCCGTGCTGGGCGCGGGCCTGTTCCTGTGGCTGCTGCATGCCGCGCCAAGGCGGGCCCATGGCTGAGCGGCGCCTGATCCTTCTGGCTGCCGTCCTGGTTGCCATGGCGGCGCTGTTCACGCTTTGGAACCTGCGCGCGCCCTATGGCTTCATCCTGTCGCTGCGGCTGACCAAGCTGGCGTCGCTTTGCGTGGTGGGGGCGGCCATCGGCACGGCGACGGTGCTGTTCCAGACGGTGGCGGCCAACCGGCTGCTGACGCCGGGCATCGTGGGGTTCGACGCGCTGTTCGTCTTCATCCAGACGATGCTTGTCCTGTCCCTTGGCGGCGCGGGCTTTGCCGCGCTGCCGGCGCTGGCGCAGTTCGGGGCCGAAACGGCCATCCTGATCGTCGCGGCGCTGGTGCTGTTCGGCGTGCTTTTGCGCAAGGGGGGCGACGATATCCTGCGGCTGGTGCTGACCGGGGTGATCCTTGGGGTGCTGCTGCGCGGGCTTGCCGGGCTGGCGCAGCGGCTGCTTGATCCTTCGGAATTCGCCATCGTCCAGCAGGCCACCTTCGCCACCTTCGGGGCGGTCGACCGCACGCAGCTTGCCATTGCCGCCGCCTTGCTGGCGCTTGGCCTTCTGGCGGCCATGCGGCTGGCGCGCCACCTTGATCTGGCCGCCCTGGGCCGGGTGACGGCAATGCCGCTGGGCCTGGATCACGACCGGATCATCCTTGTGGCGCTGGGAATCGTGGCGATGCTGGTGGCGGTTTCCACGGCACTTGTGGGGCCGATCACCTTCCTGGGGCTGCTGGCCGCCAGCCTGGCCCATGCGGTTCTGCAAAGCTGGCGCCATGCGCTTCTTCTGCCCGGGGCCGCCATCATCGGCGCGACGATCCTTGTGTCGGGCCAGTTCGTGTTCGAACGGCTTCTGGGCCTGCAATCCACGTTGACCGTGATCGTCGAATTCCTGGGCGGCCTGCTGTTCCTGTTTCTTGTCTTGCGGAGACCCCGGCCATGATCGAACTGAATGCCGTCAGCGTCGAGAAAAGCGGCGCCCCGATCCTGAACGACATCTCGCTGTCCTTCGGGCAGGGGGGCATCACCGCGCTGATCGGGCCGAACGGCGCGGGCAAATCGACGCTTCTGCACGCCATCGCCGGACTTGTGGCGCCGACCTGTGGCACGGTGCGCGTCGAAGGCCTGGACATGGCCCGCGCAAGGCCGCCGGAACGCGCCCGCCATGTCGCCCTTCTGGCGCAGGACGAAAGGGTGACGGCCCGCCTGACCGTGCGCGACCTGGTCGGTTTCGGGCGCTGGTCGCACCACCACGGGCGGCCGCGCGATGCGGACAGGCGGATGGTGCGGGATGCCTTGGATATCTTCGATCTGAACCCGCTGGCGGAACGCCGGCTGGATGCGCTGTCGGGCGGACAACGGCAGCGGGCCTTCGTTGCCATGGCCTGGGCCCAGGAAACGCCCTGGCTCTTGCTGGACGAACCGCTTTCGGCGCTGGACCCGCGCCATGCCCGCGACATCATGGACCGCCTGCACGCCCTGACCCGCCCGGGCCCGGCACAGCGCAGCGTGGTTATCGTTCTGCACGATCTTGGCGTCGCAGCGCGCTATGCCGACCGTATCGTGGCGCTGAAGGATGGCAGGCTGGTCACGTCCGGGCCGCGGGTTCTGGCGATGACGGGCGGCATGCTCAGCGATCTGTTCGGCACCGGTTTGGCGCTGGAGCGGATCAAGGGGCGCGATGTCGTCGTGCCGGTCTAGGGCGAAACGATCCTTCCCCGGGGCCTGCGCCCTGATTTCCCACTCTCACTTCGGTTGTGTGCTGGCTGCCCTGCGCGATGGCGGGGCAGGTCGTGTGACGGTGACGTCATTTCCAAAGTCAGGACAAATAAATTGGACAGATGACCAATTTAGATGTTCAATATTCTTGTGGAGGGGCCGGTTGCGTCGACTCGGCCGCGACGGGAGGAGAAATCATGACTTCGGAGACGAGATTCGAATATGTCGTCGTGGGGGGCGGATCTGCGGGCGCAACCCTGGCGGCACGGCTGAGCGAGGACGGCAAAACAAGGGTCTGCCTGCTTGAGGCCGGAGGAGCGGGCAAGCACCTGCTGATCCGCGCACCCGCCGGGGTGGTGGCGATGATGCCGGGCCATGGCAAGATTTCCAACTGGGCCTTCGACACGGTGCCGCAACCCGGCCTGAACGGGCGCAAGGGCTATCAGCCGCGGGGCAAGGGGCTGGGCGGTTCAAGCGCGATCAACGCCATGCTTTACGTGCGCGGCCACAAGTCCGACTACGACGAATGGGCCGATCTGGGGTGCGAGGGCTGGTCCTGGGAGGAATGCCTGCCCTATTTCCGCCGGTCCGAGAACAACCAGAATGGCGCGGATGCCTTTCATGGCGCCGAGGGGCCGCTTCAGGTGTCGGATCAGAAAAGCCCCCGCCCCATCACCCGCGCCTTCATCGAGGCGGCCACCCAGATGCAGCACCGCGAGGTTCAGGATTTCAACACCGGCGACAACGAAGGCGTCGGGCTGTACCAGGTGACACAGTTCCACGACCGCAAGCGCAACGGTGAACGCTGCTCGGCGGCGGCTGGGTACCTCTTTCCGGTGATGAACAGCCGCCCGAACCTGACGGTGGTGACCCGCGCCCATGCCACCCGCATCGTGATGGAGGGCAAGCGCGCCACCGGCGTGGAATACCGCGTCGGCAAGGAAACGAAACGCGCCATGGCCACGCGCGAGGTGATCCTTTCGGGCGGTGCGTTCAATTCGCCGCAGCTTCTGATGCTTTCGGGCATCGGGCGGGCCGACGAGATCCGCCGCCACGGAATCGAGGTGGTGCATGACCTGCCCGGTGTGGGGCAGAACCTTCAGGATCACCTTGATTTCATCCTGGCCTACAAGACGAAGGACACCGACAATTTCGGCATCGGCCTGTCCGGAACCGGGCGGCTGCTGAAGAACATCCTGCAATGGCGCAAGGACGGCACCGGCATGATCGCCACCCCCTTCGCCGAGGGCGCGGGGTTCCTCAAGACCGATCCATCTCTGGAACGGCCCGATTTCCAGTTGCATTTCGTGATCTCGATCGTCGATGACCACGCCCGCAAGCTGCACCTTGGCTATGGCTACAGCTGCCATGTCTGCGCCCTGCGGCCCCACAGCCGGGGCGAGGTGTTCCTGCAAAGCGGCGATCCCATGGCGGCCCCGGGCATCGACCCCAGGTTCCTGTCCGACCCCCGCGATCTTGACACCACGATCAAGGCCGCGCGGATGACCCGCGACATCCTGCAGGCGCCCGCCATGGGAAAGTACCGCCACAAGGAATTGTTCGGGGTGAAAGACGACATGCCCGAGGCGGAATGGGAAAGGCACATCCGCGCCCGCGCCGATACCATTTATCACCCCGTGGGCACCTGCAAGATGGGGGTCGATGACATGGCCGTTGTCGATCCCGAACTGAAGGTTCACGGTATCGACGGGCTGCGCGTCGTCGACGCCTCGGTCATGCCGCGGCTGATCGGGGGAAACACCAATGCGCCGACCATCATGATCGCGGAACGCGCCGCCGACATGATCCGCGGCACGGCACAGGCCGCAGTGGCCGCCGAATAGGGAAAAGTGGAGGAGCACGAAATGTCCGGAACCATGATGCAGAAGCAACTGACCATCAGTTCGCTGATCGAACACGCCGAGCGGTTTCACGCCGGCACCGAAATCGTCTCGGTCGAGACATCGGGCGAGGTGGCGCGCAGCACCTGGGGCGCGGTGGGCGCCAATGCCCGCAGGCTGGCCTCGGCGCTTGACAGCCTGGGGCTGGAGCCAGGCGCGCGGGTCGGGACCATTGCCTGGAACAACCGCCGCCATCTTGAGATCTATTTCGGCGTGGCCGGCGGCGGGCGCGTGACCCACACCCTGAACCCCCGCCTGCACCCCGAACAGTTGGCCTATATCGTCAACCATGCCCAGGACCGGGTGCTGATGTTCGACAGCACCTTCCTGCCGCTGGTGGTGGCCGTGAAGAACCATCTCGACACGGTGCAGCACTTCGTCCTGCTGGGCGCGCGCGATGACGAGGCGGCGACGAAGATCGACGGGCTGAAGTTCTATGACGAGCTGGTGGCCTCGGGCGATGCCGTCTATTCCTGGCCCAACCTCGATGAAAACACCCCCGGCGCGCTGTGCTATACCTCGGGCACCACCGGCAACCCCAAGGGCGTGCAGTATACGCACCGGTCCACCGTGCTGCATTCGATCGCCGGGAACCAGCCCGACGGCATCGCGATCTCGGCTTCGGATACGGTGATGCCGGTGGTTCCCATGTTCCACGTCAACGCCTGGGGCGTGCCCTATATCGCGGCGCATACCGGGGCAAAGCTGGTGCTGCCGGGGCCGAAGCTGGATGGCGAAAGCCTGGCGAAACTGATCGACGCCGAAAAGGTCACGCTGTCGCTGGGCGTGCCCACCATCTGGATGAGCCTTCTGGACGGGTTGGAGAAGACCGGTTCAAGCGCTGCCAGCATGACCCGCACGGTCGTGGGCGGTTCGGCCCTGCCGCCCTCGATGATCCCCACCTTCCGCGACAAATACGGGGTCGATCTGGTCCATGCCTGGGGCATGACCGAAACCAGCCCCCTTGGCACCCTGAACCAGCTTCTGCAAAAGCACCGCGCCCTTTCCGAGGACGAACAGGCCAGGGTCCGGCTAAGCCAAGGACGCGCGCCCTGGGGGGTGGACCTGCGGATCGTCGATGAAAACGGCGCCCTCCTGCCCCATGACGGCGAAACCCAGGGCAACCTGCAGATCTGCGGGCATTGGATTGTCGAAAGCTATTTCGGCAAGGACGAAAGCGCGCTGACCGAGGATGGCTGGTTCGACACCGGCGACGTCGCGACCATCGATTCCGATGGCTACGTCATCATCCGCGACCGCTCCAAGGACATCATCAAGTCGGGGGGCGAGTGGATTTCGACGGTGGAGCTTGAGAACATCGCCATTGCCCACCCCCAGGTCGCCAATGCCGCCGCCATCGCCGCGCAACATGAAAAATGGGGCGAACGCCCCGTGCTGATCGCAGTGAAGTCCAAGAACGCCGATCCCTCGGAACAGGAGCTGCGCGATTTCTACAATGGCAAGGTGGCAAGCTGGCAGGTGCCCGACCGGGTGATCTTTGTCGAGGATCTGCCGCTGGGTGCCACCGGCAAGGTCATGAAGAACAAGCTGCGCGAAGAATTCGGCGATGTGCTGATGGAAGGGAAATAGACCATGACCGCCGCACCGAAGACGCCCGCGCTTGAACCCCGCCCCGATCTTGACGCCGTCATTGCCACGCTGGGCGCGGCAAGGGACAGCTGGGCGCGCACCACGAATGCCGAACGCATAGCGATCCTGCAAGAGATCAAGGACAACCTGATGCAGGTGGCCGAAGGCTGGGCCACCACCGCCGCCCGTCACAAGCTGATCCCCGAGGGGTCGGCGCTGGTGGGCGAGGAATGGACCTCGGGGCCCTATGCGGTGATGTCGGCCTGCAACGGGCTGATCCAGACCCTGTCGCAGATGGAGGGGAAGGCCTATCTCGACCATCTTGGCAAACGCCGCACCGCGACCGGGCAACTGGCGGTCAGGGTGCTGCCCCATACGATCTGGGATCGGCTGCTGCTTTCGGGGGTGAAGGCCGAGGTCTGGATGCGCGAGGGCGTGACCCAGGCCAACCTGGCCGACCACACCGCAGCCGCCTATGACACCCCCGTAGCCCGTCGGCAGGGCAAGGTGGCGCTGGTGCTGGGGGCGGGCAACATCGCCGCCATCTCGCCGCTGGACGCCTTCCAGAAGCTGTTCTCGGAGCACCAGGTGGTGGTGCTGAAGATGAACCCGGTCAACGACTACCTGACCGAATACCTCGAGGCCGCCCTGAAACCGCTGATCGACCGCGACGCCCTGCGCATCGTCAAGGGCGGCGCGGATGTGGGTGCCTACCTGTGCAACCATCCCGACGTGGCCGAAATCCACATCACCGGCGCCGCGGCGACCCATGATGCCATCGTCTGGGGCCCGGGGGCCGAGGGTGCGGCGAACAAGGCCGCGGGCACCCCGAAACTGACCAAGCACATCACGTCGGAACTGGGCGCCGTCTGCCCCACCATCGTGGTGCCGGGCGCCTGGAGCGCGGCCGACCTCAGGTTCCAGGCCGAACACCTGGCGACGCAGAAGCTGCACAATTCGGGGTTCAACTGCGTGGCCTGCCAGATGCTGGTGCTGCCCCGCGACTGGGATGGCAAGGACAGGCTGATGTCCAACCTGCGCGACGTGTTGTCGGGCGAGGCACAGCGCCAGCCCTGGTATCCGGGCGCAAAGGACAGGATGGCCGAATTCGAAAGCCGGGGGAAAAACGTGGTCCGGCTGGACCGTGGCGGGGTGCCCCCCGTCGCGCTGGTGCCGGTCGATGCGACGACGGACGACTGGTATCGCCGGAACGAGATTTTCGCCCCGGCCCTGTCGACCCACGAGATCGCGGAAACCGACCCCGAGGCTTATCTGCGGGCGGCGGTGGCCTATGCCAATGACGCGCTTTACGGAACATTGGGGGCCAACATCATCATCCACCCCGACACGATCCGCCAGATCGGGGCCAGCCGCTTTGAAGAGATCATCGGCGATCTGCACTATGGCACCATCGCCATCAACGCCTGGACTGGCCTTGGCTTCCTGGCCTCTGCCTGCCCCTGGGGCGCGTTTCCGGGCCACACCCTTGACGATGTGCAAAGCGGGATCGGCTTTGCCCACAATACCTTCATGTTCGATTCCCCCGAACGGGTGGTGATCGAGGCGCCCTGGCAACCCTTCCCGCGCAACCTGCTGTCGGGGCGGTTTTCGCTGCTGCCGCGCCCGCCCTGGTTCATCACCAACCGCAAGCAGGACAAGGTGGGCAAGCTGCTGACCGGGTTCCAGCATCGGCCGTCCTGGCTGAAGCTGCCGCGCATCTTCCTGAACGCCCTTCTGGGCTGATTACGGGGCAGCGGTCCGTCACCGGGCCGCTGCGCATTCTCCAAGACCAAGGGACGGACGAGGCATTGGGCAAACTTGAAAAAATCGACAAGCTGGAAAGCAAGGCGCGCAAGCGATCCGAAAAGCGATCGAAGCGCAAGGACGAGCTGGGAACAGCGGCCATCAATGCGCTGAAGCAGCTTGGCTATGCCCGCACCAGCCTGCGCGACATCGCCGAGCTTTCGGGCGTCGCGGTCGGGATGCTGCACTATTATTTCGACGACAAGACCGACCTGATCAAGTTCTGCGTGCGCAAGTACAAGGCCGATTTCATTGCCGAACTCGACGCCGTGATGAACGACCGGACCGGAGGCCAGCCCCTTGCCGAGGCCTTTGCCCAGGGCCTGCGCGAATCGATCCGGCGCGAGGCGGAAACCCATCGCCTATGGTACGACATCCGCTCGCAGGCCCTGTTCGATCCCGATTTCGCCGATGTCGTCGAAGAGATCGAGGCCGAGCTCATCGCCCTCGTCTCGCGGCTTTTCGCGCGCCTGGGCCTGCCACGCGACCTGGCGCTGGACGCATATCTTGGGCTGGACGGCGCGTTCCGCTATTACCTGCACCGCCACCTTGCCGACGACGCCGACGCGCTGGACCACTTCCACGCCCATGTGCTCAGGCAACTGACGGCCATCGCAACGCTGACCGGAACGCCACCGGCGCGGGCCTGATCCCCAAGGGGGGATTGCACAGCGGTCATTTTCATCGGGGCAAATGAGGGGGAATTCGATTGCGGTTCTTTCCCGCCTTTTAGGCCCAATCTTCCGGAAATAGTCATACTTCCGCCGCCATTGATTGTGACCAAGGGAAATCGAAATGAGTATCCCCAATCGCTTTCATGACAACGGTGGCGGCAGAACCAATGAAAACCCAGATTACATACAGCTTCGTAATCCCCTTCATGAACGAGGAAGAGGTGCTGGGAACGCTGCTCTTGCGCCTGAGCGATCTCATGGGCGCGCTGGACGGGCCTTGCGAGGCGGTCTTCGTCGATGACGGCAGCCGGGATGCCGGCGCGGCAATTGTCGCAGCCGCGGCCCGGCGCGATCCACGCGTCAAGCTGATCCGCCTGTCGCGCAACTTCGGCCACCAGATCGCAGTGACGGCGGGGCTGAACACGGTGCGCGGCGCGGCCGTCATCATCATGGACGCCGATCTTCAGGATCCACCGGAGGTGGTGCATGACCTGGTCGCGCAATGGCGCGCGGGTTACGAGATCGTCCATGCGCAGCGGCGCCTTCGCGAAGGGGAAACGCGGTTCAAGAAGTGGTCGGCGAACCTTTACTATCGGCTTCTGGCGCGGCTGTCGTCGGTCGAGATTCCGCGCAACGTCGGCGATTTCCGACTGGTCGACGCCAAGGTGGTCGAGGCGATCCGATCGATGCCCGAGCGCGACCGGTATCTTCGCGGCATGTTCGCATGGGTGGGCTTCCGTCAGACCATCGTGCAATTCGACCGGCCACAGCGGTTGGCGGGCAAGACCAAGTACCCCCTGAAGAAGATGATGCGCCTTGCGATGGATGGCGTGATCGGGTTCTCGGACGTGCCGCTTCGCCTGGCGCTCTGGCTGGGGGCGCTGGTGTCGCTTGGCGCGATGACATATGGCATCTACATCTTCGTTATTGCGCTTTTTACCGGCGGGCTGGTGGCGGGCTGGGCCTCGACCATCGTGATCCTGTCGTTCCTGGCGGGCATGAACCTGCTGATCAGCGGCGTGATCGGCCTTTATGTCGGGCGCATCCACAACGAAAGCAAGAACCGCCCGCTTTACTTCGTTTCCGAAAGCATCGGCATCACCGAACCGGTTCGGATGCCGCAACCGAAACTGGTGGTCCATGGCTGACATCGTGCAGACCGAGTTCGACGCCTACCGCGATTCCTATGTGGACACGGTCGAGCAATCGATCAGCTTCTCTGGGCTGTCCCATGGTTTTTTCCAGCAGTCCAAGGCGCTGATGATCCGCGATCTTCTGGCCATGCGGCTTGCCGACCGGCCAGAGCCAAGCCTTCTTGACGTGGGGTGTGGCGTTGGGGCCTTGCACCCTCTGCTCTCGGGCCTGTTCGGATCGATCCATGGTGTCGACATCTCGGGCCAAAGCATCGAACGGGCGAAACAGGACAACCCCGGCAATCTTTATGACGCCTATGACGGCAAAAGACTTCCGTTCGCGGACAACAGTTTCGACATGGCTCTGTCGATCTGCGTCATGCACCATGTGCCGGTGGAGCAATGGACGGGCTTCATGGCCGAACTTGCCCGCGTGGTATCGCCCGGCGGCATGGTCTGCCTTGTCGAGCACAATCCGGCCAACCCGGGCACGCGGATTTCGGTGGCCCGCTGTCCCTTTGACGCAGATGCCGTCCTGCTGGGGCCCCGCAAGATGCGCGGCTACATGCGACGCGCAGGGCTGGCCGAGGTGGCGACGCGCAACTTCGTTTTCTTCCCCACCAACCGCCCGGCCTTCCGGGCGCTTGAGCGGCGGCTGCATTGGTTGCCGCTGGGCGCGCAATATGCGGCCATCGGCCGGGCCCGATGATCGGCATGCACTGGGGCAATGGCCCCTGGCCTGCCTGCGGGCCTTTCGCGTCGTGATGAAAGAACCGGTTGCCCGAACATGATGAAAGACCTTGCCGCCCCCGCCGCCGTCATGGCGGTTGCCATCCATCTTCTCTGGGGCACGCTTCTGAGCCACGATATAAGCTGGTACCTGATCTCGACGGGCTGGTGGCTGGACGGGGTCGGGATCTACGCGGAAATCCTTGAGCTCAATCCGCCGCTGGCCTTCTACCTTACCGCGATTCCGGTCTGGGTGTCGCGCGTGGCAGGGATTGACCCAACTGTCGCCTTCAAGGGGTTCGTGCTGGTGCTTGCGGCGGTGTCGCTGGCCCTGTCACAGCGGCTTCTGGCGCGCGAGGGGGGGCCGACAGCGGCGGCGCGCCCGGTGGTTCTTGCCGTGGCGGCGGTTGGCCTTCTGCTGCTGCCGATCGCAGATTTCGGACAGCGCGACCACCTGTTCGCCATCCTGTTCCTGCCGTTTCTGGTGATGAACCTCGTGTCCCGTCCGGTGTCGGGCCCCATGCGCGCCGGGGTCGCAGTATGGGCGACCTTCGGTGTCGCGCTCAAACATTACTTCCTGCTTTTGCCGCTTGCGATTCTGGTCTGCCAGATGGTTGCGGCGCGTGGTCTGCGGCCGGTGTTCAGGGTGGAATACCTTGTCATGGCGGGGATGCTGGTGCTTTATGTCGCGGCCTCGGTGGTCCTTCACCCGGCCTATTTCGACAGTGTGGTGCCGCTTACACTTCAGGTTTATGGAGCCTTCGACGCGCCGTTCCTTTTCACCGTGTCGCGGGCAGGCCTTCCGATTCTCCTGCTTCTTGTCGCGCTGGCGCTGCTTCTGGTGAACCGGGCGCGGCCGCAATCGAACCGGGTGGCGGTGCTGTCGGGCGCTGCGGGCATTGCGGTGTTCCTGATCCAATCGAAGGGGTGGAGCTATCAGCGCATCCCGGCCGACCTTTTCGTGACGATGGCGGTGACATGGACGGCGGTGACGTTGTCGCGGGCCCGGGCGCAGTGGTGGCCCATGGCCATTGCCTTTGTGTCGCTGACGCTTTTGCTGCTTCCGGCGCTGCGCCAGGGGCCTTATCAAAGCCCCTTCGCAAGGGCCGTGGAACCCTATTTCGCCTGTGCACCGGGCGAGCGGAGCTTCCAGATATTCAGTTCGACCGTCTCGACGGGTTTCCCGCTGGCAAATCTGGCCGGCGCCACCCCGGCCAACCGCGCCCCCACGCTCTGGCTGTTTCCCGGTGCCGCCTATCGGTTGAGTCTTGCCAAGGACCCGGCAGAGCGGGCGATCTACCGCGCGACGCTTGAAAATGCGCGGGCGCGGGTGCTGGAGGATTTCTTCCGTGCCGCGCCGCAGTTGGTGATCGTCGATGAAGCTGCGCGCAAGCCCTACTTCAACGGCGCCGCCTTCGACTATCTGGCCTATTTCAGCGAGGATCGCGCTTTTGCCGAGGCCTGGCGCGACTACAGGCGAAAAGGGCAGGTGGGCGACTTCGGCATCTATGCCAGGGAAGGCTGCGATCCGCCGGATCGTTAGGGCGGAAGTCGCGATACCCCCGCTGCCGGGGGCATCGCGCGTTCTGGTTTAGGCCTGCCCGCCGGGGGTGGGGGCGTCGGGCCGGATCAGCCCTTCGGTTGCAAGGTCCGACCACAGGGCCGTGGGGATGTCGCGTTCCAGCAGGGCCGCGTTGGTGCGCACCTCGTCCGCGCTGGAGGCGCCGGGAATCACCGTCTTGACCGAAGGGTGGCCCAGAACGAACTGAAGCGCGGCGGCGATCAGCGGCGTGTCATGGGCGGCGCAGACCGCCTCGATCCGGCGGACCCGGTCAAGAATGTGCTCGGGCGCGTCGGCATAGTTGTACTTTGCGCCCTTGATGGCACCGGTGGCCAGGATGCCCGAATTGAAGGGCCCGCCCAGGATGATCCCGACGTCGCGTTTCACGCAAAGCGGCAGGAAACTGTCCAGGGCCTCCTGATCCAGAAGGGTATAGCGCCCGGCCAGCAGGAAGCCGTCGAAATCGCCCAGGCCCAGCAGCCTTTCACAGACCTGCCATTCGTTCACCCCGGCACCGATGGCGGCAACCTCGCCCGCGTCGCGCAGCTCGGTCAGGGCGCGATAGCCGCCGCCGTCGAACAGTTCGCGCACCTTGGCGTCGCTCTGTTCCTGCGACCCCTGCGAAAAGGCGCAGACATCGTGGACCAGCAGGATATCGGCATTGGCCACGCCGATGCGTTCGCGGCTGGCCTCATAGCTGCGCATGACGCCGTCATAGGTGTAATCGAACACGATGCGTTTCTGCGGCACATCGACAAAGGCTTCGGGCGTCACCTCGTGGGGTTCGCAATCCAGCAGCAGGCGCCCGATCTTGGTCGAAAGCTGAATGGTGTCTCGGCCGAACTTCTCGATGGCGGCGCCGGTGCGCATTTCCGCGCGCCCCAGCCCGTACTGCGGCGCGGTGTCGAAATAGCGCACGCCCACATCATGGGCCGCCTGCAAGGTCGCGGCGGCCTCTTCGTCGGTGATCTTGCGATAGAGATTGCCCAGCGGTGCAGTGCCGAACCCCATGGTGGTCAGCGGCACGGGGCGGGCGGTGCGTTCGTTCAGGGGCGTTGTCGTCGAGATTTTCATGTCGGGGTATTGTCCGTTTCCTGGGGCAGGGGGAAGGGTGCGGCAAAGGCCATCAGGCCGGTGCGCCGATTACGCCCTTCGTCACGATGATGTTGCCGTAAAGCCGGGATTCGCCGGTCTGGATGATGGCAAAGGCGTTGCGGGCCTGTTCGTAGAAGGCGAAACGGTCGATCGCGCCCAGGGTGGCGGGGGCGTCGGCGGTGTCGTTCACGATATCCTGAAAGGCGCTGACGATCGGCGGCACCGCTGCCGCGTCGCCCACAACCTGCATGGTGATCGCCGGTGTCTCGATGAAGGTATCAAGCGGCATCAGCTTCAGCACCGCCGCAAGGGTATCGGTCGCGGCGATCCCGTCGAGCCGGTGACAGCGCCCGGCCAGTGCGGCGGCGGGAAAGTTCGCATCGGCAATGACCAGGGTGTCGCCGTGGCCCATGGCCGCCAGCGACCACAGGATGTCGGGGGACAGGATCGGGGGAATGTTGCGCAGCATGGGAACCTCGGGTTGATTGCAGTGACAGGTTCATTTGACGCGAACCGGCCCTGCCATCAATCCCCCGTGGCGCAGATCGGCGGTTCCACGGGGGGCGGGCGCCGCAAAACCGGCCCGGCGATCACGCGCGCAATCACCGGCCGGCCAGGATGATGCGGCCCGCCCGTTGGGGGGCGGGCCGGGGGCTTACTTGCCCAGGACCGAAGACAGGGCATCGGCTGTGGTGGTCACGATGGTATCGGCCTCTTCGCGGGTCAGGCAGAAGGGCGGGGCATAGCCGATGATGTCGCCCTGGGGCATGGCGCGGGCGATGACGCCCTGCTTGGCCATGGCGGCGGAAACGGCGGCCCCCACCTTGCGGGCCGGATCGAAGAACTGCCGCCCCTCGCGCCGTTCCACCAGTTCGACGGCACAGAGCATGCCCGTGCCGCGCACCTCGCCCACGTTGGGATGATCGCCCACGGCGGCCCGCATCTGGGTGTTGAGATAGGCGCCCACCTCGCGGGCGTTGTCGATCAGGTTCAGGTCATCCAGCATCTTGAGGTTGGCAACCCCGGCGGCGGCGCCGATGGGATGGGCCGAATAGGTCCAGCCATGGCCGATGGGGCCGTTTTCATCGGTGCCCTGTTCCAGCACCTTCCACATCCTGTCGCCCACGATGGACCCGGACAGCGGCGCATAGGCCGAGGTAAGCCCCTTGGCGATGGTGATCAGATCGGGCCGCATGCCGTAGTGATCCGACCCGAACATCGAGCCGAGACGGCCAAAGCCCGTCACCACCTCGTCGGCCACCAGCAGGATGTCATGCTTGTCCAGCACCTGCTGGATCGCGGCCCAGTATCCCGCGGGCGGGGGCACGATGCCACCCGTGCCCAGAACCGGTTCGCCGATAAAGGCGGCGATGGTGTCGGCGCCCTCGCGTTCGATCAGCGCCTCAAGCTCGGCCGCCAGGTGGGCGGTGAAGGCCTCTTCGCTCATGTTTTCCTTTGGGCGGCGATAGTAATAGGGCGCGTCGGTGTGGATCACCTGTGCCAGCGGCAGGTCGAACTTGTTGTGAAACAGCTCCAGCCCCGTGAGCGAGCCGGTCATCAGGCCCGAGCCGTGATAGCCCCGCCAGCGGCTGATGATCTTCTTCTTCTCGGGGCGGCCAAGGATGTTGTTGTAGTACCAGATCAGCTTGATGTTGGTTTCATTCGCATCCGACCCGGATTGCCCGAAATAGACCTTGCTCATGCCTTCCGGCGCGCGGTCGAGGATCATCTTCGACAGGGTGATCGAGGCCTCGGTGCCGTGCCCGACATAGGCGTGGTAATAGGCCAGCTCATGGGCCTGGGCGGCGATCGCCTCGGCAATCTCGGTGCGCCCATAGCCGACGTTGACGCAGTAAAGCCCGGCAAAGGCATCAAGCGAGCGGTTGCCCTCCCGGTCGGTGATGTGACAGCCCTCGGCGGTCTTGATGACGCGAGTCGCGCTTTCGCCACGGGCATGTTGCGCCAGGTGGGTCGAGGGGTGGAAGAAATTCTCGCGGTCCCACTGCTCCAGCATGTCGTTCTTCAGCATCGTCTTTCCTTTCGTCTGGCGGGCGCTCCCGCCGGTTTTCGGATTTCCTGTCAGGCCCAGTCGCGGCAGACATATTTCACTTCGGTGAAGGCTTCCATGCCAAGGCGCGACCCCTCGCGCCCCAGGCCCGATTGCTTCATCCCGCCAAAGGGGATCGGCGCGCCCGTCACCTTGGTGCGGTTCACCGCCACCATGCCGAACTGCAAGGCGCGGCTGGCGCGGTAGATGCGGCGCGGGTCCTGGGTGTGCAGATAGGCCACCAGCCCGTATTCGGTGTCATTGGCCCGCGTCAGGGCCTCCTGCTCGGTATCGAAGGCGGCAATGGCGGCGACGGGGCCGAAGGTTTCCTCGTGCATGATCTTCGCATCGGCGGGCACATCCACCAGCACCGTGGGCTGAAAGAACAGCGGCCCGGCGTCATCGCGCCCGCCCCCGCACAAAAGCCGCGCACCGCGTTCCAGCGCATCGGCGATATGCTCCTCCTGCTTGGCCACGGCCTTTTCGTTCATCAGGGGGCCGATGTCGGGATCGTCGGCGCCTTTGCCCACGGTCAGGGCTTGCGTCGCCTCGGCAAAGCGGGCGCAGAAGGTATCGTAAACCTCGCGCGCCACGAAGAAGCGGTTCGCGCCCAGGCAATCCTGCCCCGAGGTGGCAAATTTCGCCTTGATCGCCTCGTCCACGGCGCGGTCCATGTCGGCATCCGCGAAGACAAGGAAGGGCGCGTGGCCGCCCAGTTCCAGCACCAGCCGTTTGATGGTATCGGCGCCCTGGGCATAGAGCAGGCGGCCGATCTCGGTTGAGCCGGTGAAGGACACGGCGCGCACCCGCGAATCCGCCATCCATGCGCCCACCACTTCAGGCGCGTGGCCTGTCACCACGTTGAAGACGCCGGGCGGGAGGCCGGCCCTCTCGCCCAGTTCGGCCAGCGCCAGCGCGGAACAGGGGGTTTCGGCCGAAGGATGCGCCACCACGGTGCATCCGGCGGCCAGTGCCGCCCCCGCCTTGCGGGTCAACATGGCCGAGGGGAAGTTCCAGGGCGTGATCAGCGCGGCCACGCCCACCGGTTCGCGCCAGATTTCAACCTCGGCGTCGGGCAGGTGCGAGGTGACGCCTTCGATGTTGGGGCGGCGGGCCTCTTCGGCGTAGAATTCCAGGAAGGCGGCGGCATAGTCGATTTCACCCCGCGCCTCGGAGATCGGCTTGCCCTGTTCTGCGGTCATGATGCGGGCCAGGTCCTCGCGGTGTTCGATCATCAATTCGAACCAGCGGCGCAGGATGGCCGAGCGTTCCTGCGGTAGCAGGGCCGCCCAACCGTTCCAGGCACCGTGCGCGGCATCCACGGCGCGGCGGCTGTCGTCGCCGTTCAGGCGCGCGACATCGGCCAGGGTGGCGCCGCTGGCCGGATCGGTGACAGGCAGGGTGGCATTGCCGGTGCCCGCAACCCAGGCGCCGCCCACATAGGCGAAACTGCGGTTCAGCGCGCCATGGGTCAGCACGGGCAGGCCGTTGGCGGGGGGTGGGGTGATCTTGCTCATCGCCGGGCTCCTTCGGTGTCCGAATGCGGTGTTCGGGGGCAGGATACCGGGGGCGTGGCGCAGAAACGCCGGATATCGCGGCGAAATCGGTCGGGGTTTCTGGTGGCCGGGCGGTTCTGGCGGAAAATGGCCGTTTCAGTCGGCGCTGTCGGGGTGCAGGATGGTAAGGGGCGGCGGCGTGTTCTTGACAGCCTTGGTCACGACATAGGTGAAATAGCGTACCAGCCCGATGCGGTCTTCCAGAAGCACATCCATCAGTCGCTGATAGCTGTCGATGTCGCGGGTGATCACCTGCAGAAGATAGTCATACCCGCCCCCCAGCGCCCAGCAGCCGGTGATCTCGTCGTGGCGGTCGATCGCCGCCTCGAAAAGCTGGAACGCGGCGGCCTGGTGGCTGCTCAGCTCGGCCAGGACGAAGACCGTGACATGGGGGGCCAGGCGGCGCAGCGCCACCTCGGCGCGATAGCCCGCGACGATGCCCGCACCTTCCAGCCGGGCAAGCCGGTCACCACAGGCACTGGTGCCCAGATTGACCCTTTCCGCCAGGGCGGTTTTCGAGATCCGGCCCTCGGTCGAAAGCACGCTGAGGATCGCGATATCGCGGGGATCGAGTTTCAGAAAGCTCATGGCGAAGTGATGCGCAGGGGGCGCGCCCTTGTCAATTGTCCTGATTATGACATGCTAGGGATCATGACAAATTGGCCACCGGACCCCGGCACGCTGACGCGCCCCGCCTATCGATCGCTGGTGAAGGCGGTCGAGGCGGCCATCCAGAACGGCGCCCTGAAACCGGGCGACCGCCTGCCGACACAGCGTCAGCTTGCCTTCGATCTGAACCTTAGCGTGCAGACCGTCAGCCGCGCCTACAGCAAGCTGATCGAATCCGGGAAAATCGCGGGCGAGGTCGGGCGCGGCACCTATGTGCGCGCCTCGCAGGACGATGTTCAGATGCCCTTCGTGACGCGCAAGACCTCGCTTGGTCTGCTGGACATGTCGATTCTGAAGCCGGTCATCGACCACGCCCACGAAGACGCCCTGCAAGAGGTGCTGCGGGCCATGGCGCGGTCCGTGCCGCGAACGGTGCTGACCATGTCGCGCCCCGACCGTGGCCACGATTTCGGGGCCGACCACATGCCGGGCCCTTCGCGGCGCTGGCTGGGGCTGTGCGGTCTGCGGGCCGAGGATGCGGCGATCATCCGCACCAACGGCAGCACCGCGGCGATGACCGTTGCCCTGATGACGGCGGCACAGCCCGGCGATCTGATCCTGGCCGAAGAGATCGGCCACCACACCCTGCGCCCCCTGACCCGGTTCATGGGGCTGCGTCTGCGCGGTGTGACGGTGGACGACGGCGGGATCTGCCCGCGCGCATTGGAGGAGATTGCCCGCACCGATGGCGTAAAAGCCCTGTATCTCATGCCCACGGGGATGAACCCGCTGGCCTTCACCATGTCCGAACAGCGCCGCGCCGAGGTGGCGGATATCGCGCGGCGGTACGATTTCCTCATCATCGAAAACCACGCCTGGGGGCCGCTGCAGGATGCGCCACCGCCCCCCATCGCCGCCCTGGCGCCAGAGCGGACGCTGTTTTTCACCAGCCTGACGAAATGCCTGATGCCGGGCCTGCGTGTGGGATACCTTGCGGTGCCCGATCACCTTGGCCCCGCCGCGGCCAGCCGGCACATGGTGACGAACTGGATGGCAAGCGGCCTGATGACCGAAATCGCCGACCGCTGGATCAGCGACGGAACCGCGGAGAACCTGCTGCATCGCCAGCGGCTGGCGCTGGGGGACCGCACGGAATACGCGGTGCGCATTCTTGAAGGGCTGGAGTATCGCACCAGCCCCAACGGGCTGCACGTCTGGGTCGATTGCCGCGACGCGCAGGAGGAACGCGCCCTGATCGAGGCGGTCCGGCGCGACGGCGTTGCCGTGGCTTCGGCGGCCAGTTTTTCCATCGGACCGCATTTTCATCACACGGGGATTCGGGTCGCGCTGGGCGGTCAGGGATTTCCGGAATTTGCCCGCGGAATGCGGATTGTCGCCCGTATCGCCCGGGAAATTCGCAACGGCCAATTGGGGGCGCAGCGATGAAGCGTTTGAATTCAGTGGGGTAGATTGTAATGGTTCAATATACACATTGACATGATTGTCATGGCTTTAAATGATCCGGCAGTCAGAACAATCCACTGGCGCGGCTTTCGGGCTGTGCAGGTGGAGAGAATGAAATAGCGAAAGGAATAACGATGGCTGGTTATAACACCGTCCTGGCAGGGAGCATCCTTGCCGCCGCAACCACGATCTCAGGGGTCAGCGCCGTACAGGCCGATACCTGGCGTTATGCCTTCGAAGAAGCGATGGACGAAGTCCAGGGCAAGTTCGCTCAGAAGTTCAAGGAAGAGGTCGAGGCGAACTCGGATCACGAGATCCAGCTGTTCCCCTATGGCACCCTTGGCGAATCCGCCGACATCATGGAGCAGGCCCAGGCCGGCATCCTGCAGTTCGTCGACCAGTCGCCCGGCTTCACCGGCGCGCTGATCCCCGAAGCCCAGGTCTTCTTCGTGCCCTACCTGCTGCCGCAGGACGACGAGGAACTGTTCGAGTTCTTCCGCACCTCGAAGGCGATCAACGAGATGTTCCCCGAGCTTTACGCAAAGCAGGGCCTGGAACTGCTGACCATGTTCCCCGAGGGCGACGTGGCGATCACCACCCGTGAACCGCTGAAATCGCCGGCCGACCTTGACGAGGTCAAGGTACGGGTCATGACCAACCCGCTGCTGGTGGAAAGCTACAAGGCCTTCGGTGCCACGCCGACACCCCTGCCCTGGGGCGAGGTTTACGGCGCCCTGCAGACCGGCATCATCCAGGGGCAGGAGAACCCGACCTTCTACATCCTGTCCAACAAGCTGTATGAGGTCAGCGATTACATGACCTACATTGGCCACAACAACTTCACCACCGCGGTGATGGCCAACCAGGACTTCTATGCCGACCTGCCCGAGGAAGACCAGAAGATGGTCGAAGCGGCAATCGACGTCGCGTTCGAATACATCCTCGATTACCAGCGCGGTCAAACCGAAGAGGCGATCAAGGGCATCCAGGAAGCCAAGCCCGACTACACGATCACCACGCTGAGCGAAGAAGAGCGCGAGCCCTTCAAGGCAGCCGCCGGCCAGGTCGAGGAGGCCTTCATCGAAATGACCGGCGACAGCGGCAAGGCGCTTCTGGAGCAGTTCAAGGCGGACCTGGACGCCGTCAAGTAAGCGACGCAGCATCCACGTTACCCCCCGGCGCGCCCGTGCCGGGGGGTAAGCGACGTTCAAACCAACTGACGGGATCATGCCGGTGACAGACGAAACCCAGCGCTCGCAATTGCAATCGCAGACCGACACCACCGGTACGGATGATCCGCCACTCGACGTCTATCAATCCAGCCTTCCGGGGTTCCTGGGCACCATCGACACCTGGATCAGCAAGGTTGAATCCGCGATGCTGGCCATCGGCGTGCTGCTGATGGCGGCCAACACAAGCGCCAATGTCGTCGGGCGTTTCGTCTTTCAAAGTTCGCTGTTCTTCTCGGAAGAGTTGAACCGCATCCTGATCATCCTCATCACCTTTGCCGGAATTTCCTATGCCGCACGCCATGGGCGGCATATCCGCATGTCGGCCATCTTCGATGCGATGCCCGGGCGGGTGCGCAAGTTTCTGATGATCGTGATTTCCCTGGTCACCGCCGCCTTCATGCTGGGGCTGGCCTGGTATTCCCTGCAATACATCCTCACCCAGGCGGGGCGTGGGCGGGTTTTGCCGTCTCTGCAGATCCCGGTCTGGATGACGCTGGTCTGGGTGCCCGTCGGGTTCTTCATGACCGGGGTTCAATACCTTCTGACGGCCATCAAGAACCTGATCGAAAAGGACATCTACCTGTCGACCAACGTTCTTGAAGGCTACGACGACAACGAGACGGAGGTCTGAACCATGGCCATCACCATCTTCTCCATCATGATCGTCCTGCTTCTTGTCGGCTTTCCGATGATGATTCCGCTGATCGTGGGGGCCTTTGTGGGGTTCTACACCCTGTTCGGCGGCTTCGGGCAGCTTGAAACCATGGTTCAGCAGATGATGGCGGGCATCCGGCCTGCCTCTCTGATTGCGGTGCCCATGTTCATCTTCGCCGCCGACATCATGACGCGCGGCCAGTCGGCGGGGCGGCTGATCGACATGGTCATGTCCTTTGTCGGCCATCTCAAGGGCGGGCTGGCGGTTTCGACGGCGGCGGCCTGCACCATGTTCGGCGCCGTGTCGGGGTCGACCCAGGCGACGGTGGTTGCCATCGGCTCTCCCCTGCGGCCCCGGATGCTCAAGGCCGGGTACAAGGACAGCTTCGTTCTGGCGCTGATCGTGAACTCCTCCGACATCGCCTTCCTGATCCCGCCCTCCATCGGCATGATCATCTATGGCGTCGTGTCCAACACCTCGATTGCCGAGCTGTTCATCGCCGGTATCGGGCCCGGGCTGCTGATCCTCGTGCTGTTCTCGGCCTATTCGGTGATCTATGCGATCCGCCACAACGTGCCCACCGAAGAGAAGACGACCTGGGGCGCGCGCCTGAAGGCGGTGCAGCAGGCGCTTTGGCCCCTTGGCTTTCCGGCCATCATCATCGGCGGCATCTATGGCGGCATCTTTTCCCCGACCGAGGCGGCGGCGGCCTGCGTTCTCTATGCGATCTTCCTTGAGCTGATCGTGTTCCGGTCGCTGAACCTCAAGGGCCTTTACGACACCGCCAAGTCGACCGGCCTTATCACCGCCGTTGTCTTCATCCTGGTGGCGGCGGGGGCGGCCTTTTCCTGGGTCATCTCCTTCGCGCAGATCCCCCAGGCGATCCTGGGTGGCATCGGCATCGACGAGATGGGGCCGATCGGCGTTCTCTTCGTCATCTCCATCGCCTTCTTCATCGGCTGCATGTTTGTCGATCCGATCGTCGTGATCCTGGTCTTCGTACCCATCTTCGCCCCGGTGGTGGAATCGGTAGGGCTTGACCCCGTGCTGGTGGGAACGGTGATCACGTTGCAGGTGGCCATCGGTTCGGCCACGCCGCCCTTCGGATGCGACATCTTCACGGCCATCGCGGTGTTCAAGCGCCCCTATATCGAGGTGATCCGCGGCACGCCGCCCTTCATCATCATGCTGCTGGGCGTTTCCATTGCGCTGATCTTCTTCCCGCAAATCGCCCTGTTCCTGCGCGATCTCGCCTTTGCCAAGTAACCCGTGGAGGAGCCCTGAATGTTCACCCATATCCTTGCGCCCTATGACGGTTCGAAGAACGCGGACCGGGCGTTGGAGAAGACGGCCCAACTGTCGAAACTGACCGATGCGCGCGTGTCGCTGCTGACCGTCTTTCGCCACCATTCGATGCTGGAAGCCTCGCTGTCGATGGTGCGGGTCAGCGATCCGGGCAGCATCGACGATGCCATGCGCGAACATGCCACCGGCATCATCGAACACGGCCGCAAGCTTCTTCTCGAGGCGGGGGTGCAGAACGTGCGCGCCTTCGTGCGGTCGGGCCGGCCTGCACGGGCGATCCATGAATTCGCCCAGAAGCACCAGGTCGATCTGATCATCCTGGGAAGTCGCGGCCTGGGCGCGTCGGGCGACAGCTACCTTCTGGGCAGCGTGTCGCACAAGGTGACGGGGCTGGCCAAATGCCCCGTCCTCGTCGTTTGAGGGGCGGCTGAATTGGCCCCCCTCCCGCAAACGGACATCGTCACTTGCCAGCTGCGGGCCACCTCCGAAGGCCCGGCGCGGATCGGGGCGATCCTCCTGTCCACCGACCAGGTTTTCGAGGCGGATGCCGCCCACCTCCTGCGCGATGAGTCCACGGTGCTGCACGTGGCCCGGATCGGGTTCGAAAACCCGACAACGCCCGAGCGGCTGCGCGCCATGGCCCCCGACTTGACCCGCACCGCCGCCCTGCTGGTGCCGGGGGCCGACCTTTCGGCGGTGGGCTTTGCCTGCACCTCGGCCTCGGTCACCATCGGCAATGCCGCTGTGGCCGAGGCGGTTCACGCCGCCTTGCCGGGTGTTCCTGTCATCACCCCTTCCTTTGCCGCGATGGCCGCCTTTGCCGCGCTTGGCGTGCGCCGTGTGGCCATGCTGACCCCCTATGTCCGCGAAACGACCGAGCCGATGGCCGCCTACCTCTGCGATCAGGGTATAGATGTGGTGAAAAGCGCCTGTTTCGCCCTGGAGGACGACCGTGACATGGCCCGCATCGATGACGACAGCATGATCGAAGCGGCTTGTGCCATGGATACCCCCGAGGTTCAGGCGCTGTTCCTGTCCTGTACCGCCATGCGCGGCGCCGATGTGATCGACCGGATCGAGACGCGGCTGGGCAAGCCCGTGGTCACGTCGAACCAGGCGCTGTGCTGGGTGCTTGGCCGGATGGCCGGGGCTGATCTGCGACCTGTCGGTTTTGGGCGGTTGTTCGATCATGGCCTGCCCTACGGCTTCACCGACGGAATCGCTGGCTGACGGGCATCGCGACAGTGGGAAAGGAACACCATGACAACCTTCGAGGCAAATTTCACCGGAGCGGAATACCGGCGCCGGATCGCCAAGACCCGGAAGGTGATGGCCGACAGGGGGCTGGATGCCATCGTTGTCAGCGATCCGTCGAACATGTCGTGGCTGTCGGGCTATGACGGCTGGTCGTTCTACGTCTACCAGGCGGTGATCCTGACCCACGAGGGCGAGCCGGTCTGGTGGGGGCGCGCAATGGATACCCAGGGGGCGCGGCGCACGGTCTTCATGGAAGATGACGACAGTATTCGCGGCTATGACGACACCTTCGTGCAGAACCCCGAAAAGCACCCGATGACCAACCTGGCCGAACTTCTTGCCGAACTGGGGCTGGAAAAGGCGCAGATCGGCGTCGAGATGGACAATTATTATTACGCCGCCGCCGCCCACGCGGCCCTTCTTGCCGCCCTGCCCAAGGCGCGCTTTTCGGACGCCACGGCGCTGGTCAACTGGCAGCGCGCCGTCAAGTCCGAGCGCGAGATCGAATACATGCAGCGCGCCGCCCGGATCGTCGAGAAGATGCACGAGCATATTCTTGACGTGGCCAAGCCAGGGATGCGCAAGAACGACCTGGTGGCCGAGATCTATGCCACCGGCATCCGGGGCGCTTTCGGCTATTGGGGCGATTATCCAGCCATCGTGCCCATGGCGCCCTCGGGGCTTGATGCGACCGCGCCGCACCTGACGTGGGACGACCGGCCGATGGAAACCGGCGAGGCGACCTTCTTCGAGATCGCGGGCGCCCACCGCCGGTATCAATGCCCGCAATCCCGCACCCTGTTCCTGGGGAAGGTGCCGCAGAAGTATCGCGATGCCGAAAGGGCCGTTCTGGACGCCATCGCGGCGGGGCTGGAGCAGGCCCGCCCCGGCAACCGGGCCGAAGATATCGCCAATGCCTTCAACGCCACGCTGAACAAGGCAGGTTTCGAAAAGGACAGCCGCTGTGGCTATGCCATCGGGATCAGCTATCCCCCCGACTGGGGCGAGCGCACGATCTCGTTCCGGCGCGGCGACATGACCGTGCTTGAGCCGGGGATGACCTTCCATTTCATGCCCGCGCTCTGGCTTGACGACGGCGGCCTGGAAATCACCGAGCCGATCCGCATCACCGAAACGGGGCACGAGTGTTTCTGCTCAACCCCCCGCGAATTGTTCGTGAAAGTATGACATACAGCCCGATCACCCCGACGATTCCCCTGGATGCCCAAGGCGTGCATCACGGCTTTCTTCGCCTGCCCCACAGCCGCGACGAAAGCGCCTGGGGGGCGGTGATGGTTCCGATCACCGTGATTGCGGGCGGGCAGGGGCCGACGGCCCTTCTGACCGCCGGCAACCATGGCGACGAATACGAGGGGCCGATTGCCCTGCAAGAGCTTGCCGCGACGCTGGACCCGGCGGCGATCAACGGTCGGGTGATCATCCTGCCGATGATGAACCTGCCTGCCTTCTCGGCCGGGCGGCGCTGTTCGCCCATCGACGGCTGCAACATGAACCGCAGCTTTCCGGGCCGTCCCGACGGAACGGTGACCCAGAAGATCGCGCATTTCATCGCCACCCGGCTGGTGCCCATGGCCGATATCGTGCTCGATTACCATTCGGGCGGGCGGACGCTGGATTTCCTGCCCTTCGCCGCAGCCCATATCCTGGCCGACAAGACCCAGGAGGCCGCCTGCATGGCCGCGATGGAGGCTTTCAACGCCCCCTGGTCGATGCGGATGCTGGAAATCGACAGTGTCGGCATGTTCGACACCGAAGTGGAATCCCAGGGCAAGGTCTTTGTCACGACCGAACTGGGCGGCGGCGGCACCGCCACGGCGGCCAGCGTCGCGGTAGCGCGCAAGGGGGCGCGAAACCTGCTGATCCATGCCGGAATCCTGAAGGGAACGCCGCAAAAGGCGCCGTCGGAAATGCTCGACATGCCTGACGAACGCTGCTTCGCCTTCTGCGAAACCCCCGGCCTGCTGGAGCCCATGGTGGACCTTGGCGAAGAAGTGGAACGCGGCCAGCCCCTGGCGCGGATCTGGCCGACCGACCGCAGCGGCAGCCCGGCGCAGGAGATTCCGGCGCGGTTGTCGGGGATTCTGACGGCGCGCCATGTGCCCGGCCTTGTCGGCATGGGCGATTGCGTGGCGGTGGTGGCGCAGCGGGTAACGTGACGCCAGACGCGGCCATCCGCCCCACCTGTCGCGATCGACGGGCAGGGCGGTTCATGGCCACGCGTCAGTAGTCGTACATCATCTCGGCGGATTCTTCCTCGCCATCGTCGGGGATGTCCGATTCCTCGGGGTCTTCCGGCACGAAAAGCGCGTTCATGATGTCTTCGTCTTCCGAGGTGTCCTGCTGCATTTCTGCCGCCGGGTCCTGCGCCGTGTCGTCGTCGTCCGAGGGGCTGCCCGGTTGCCAGGTGGCCCCGGTTTCGGACACCACCAGCTGGAACGGCGCGCGGCTGATCTCTTCGCCGTCATCTTCCAGCCCCAGAACCGAGACTTCGTAGATGTGATCGCCGTTCACGTCCCAGACCTGACCATAGGAGGGGCTGAACCAGTCCTTGTTGCTGATCGCGCCGGTCACCGGGTCGATATCGAAATGCCCGGCGTCCGGGCCTTCCAGCGCGTGGCTGGCGGCGGGGCTGCCGTTGCCGTCGAAGGGATCGAAGGCATCGACGGGGTCGGCCGGATCGCTGGGATCGGCCGGGTCTTCGCCGCCGGTGTCGGCCCCGGCCTGCTGCCAGAACGATCCGGTTTCGGTGACCACCAGTTCCACGTCGCGGCTGCTGACTTCGGTGCCTGCGGCGTCAAGCCCGATGACCGAGACATCGAAGACATGGTCGCCGTTCACGTCCCAGACGTTGTCATAGTCGGGGGTGAACCAGTCCTTGTTGCTGATCATTCCGGTGTCGGCGTCGATGTTGAAATGCCCGGCATCCGGCCCTTCGAGCGCGAAGCTGTCGCCCACGCCGCCTTCGCCCTCGAAGGGGTCGAAGCCTTCGTCGGGGTCGGCTGGATCGGAAGGATCGACGGGGTCGGTCGGGGCGTCTTCGGCATCGCGCCAGAAGCTGCCAGTTTCGGTGACGACAAGTTGCAGGTCGTTGTTGCTGGCTTCGGTTCCGTCGGGGTTCGTGCCCAGGACCGAGACTTCGTAGATGTGATCGCCGTTCACGTCCCAGACCTGTTCATAGTTGGGCGTGAACCAGTCCTTGTTGCTGATCTCGCCGGTTTCGGCGTCGACGTCGAAATGGCCGGCGTCGGGCCCGTCCAGCGAATAGGTGACACCTTCGCCGCCTGTGGGGTCGGAAGGATCGGTCGGATCGGAAGGGTCGGTCGGGTCGACAGGGTCGGTCGGATCGCCGGGATCCTGCGGATCGGTGGGCAGCACCAGTTCACCGCTCAGCCCGAAATCGGCCGCTTCAAGGGGCGCTGCCGAGTGGATTTCCACCGACAGCGTGCCATCCGTGACGTCGAGGGTCAGCGTGGTGACGCCATTCTCGACGGTCATCGCCTGGGACAGGGCCTCGGCCGACTGATAGCCGGAAAGCTGTGACAGGTTGATCAGGTCGGCCGCGCCGTTGGCGCCGAAATCGGTGATCCGCACGCTGCCCGGCACGTCCTGCAGGACGAAAACATCGTCACCGTCGCCGCCGGTCAGCACATCCATGCCGGGCCCGCCGTCAAGAATGTCGTTGCCCGCGCCGCCGTTCAACTGGTCGTTGCCCGCCCCGCCCAGCAGGGTGTCGTTGCCGACGCCCGAATTCATGATGTCGTTGCCATCGCCGCCTTCGGCATAGAACCCCGAACCGGCGGTGCCGCCATCCAGGAAATCGTTGCCGCCATCCATGAAGATGCGGTCCGAATCCTCGTGGACGCCGATGAAGACCAGGTCATTGCCGTCGCCGCCGTGAATTTCGTCGTTGCCCTGGCTGCCGGCCAGCAGGTCGTTGCCGTCGCCGCCATAGATCGTGTCGACACCAATGCCGCCGATCAGGGTATCGTTGCCTTCTTCACCATAGACGATGTCGTTGTCGTCGCGGGCGAAGACGTGATCGTCCCCCGCGCCCGCATAGATGCGGTCATCGCCGAAAAGGCCCTCGATCTCGTCGTTGCCGTCGCCGCCCAGGATCGTGTCGTTGCCGTAGTCGCCGCGCAGGGTGTCGTTGCCGTCGCCCCCGACAAGGGAATCGTCGCCCGCCCCGCCGTTCAGCGAATCGTCACCGCCAAGGCCCAGAAGGGTTTCGTCACCCTCGCCGCCCAGCAGGATATCGTCGCCCTCGGTTCCGGTGAGGGTCAGCGGATCGGCCTCGGGCGGGTTGGCTTCCGACACGAAGGCCAGGGTTTCGTATTCGGGTTCCGTGCCGGCGGGCGTGTCGGGCAGGTTGTCCACCTCGTGGCTGCGCTGGGTCCAGGCGTGGTAGCGGTCGGAGATGACGGGATTGCCCTGGGCGTCTGTCCCGCTTGAGACATGCGGGTCATGGGCTGCGTAGGCATAGAAGGTTTCGAGGTTCTGCTCGGCGTCCTCGGGCGACAGGTTCGCGTCAAGCCCGGACGAGGCATATTCGACATAGGAGATCACCTGGTGATCGCCGGAATAGTGCTGCTGGGCGTCAAAGGCGAACTGCGATGAATGGACATGGTCGGAATGGTTGCCGCCGGCATGCTGCGAGCTGTGATCCTGGATCAGGACGGCATCGGGCTGATGATGCTCCATCAGGCCAAGCAGCAGGCCTGATACCTGGTCTGCGGTATAGGCATTTGCCCCGTCGACGCTGGAGATGCTTTCGATGTCGCCGTTCCAAAGCTGTTCAAGGCTTTGTTCGCCGGTACCGGAATAGCCCCCGCCATTGGGGTTGCCATCGGGCAGGCGCAGGAAATACAGCCGCACCTCGGGGTTGCTTTCAAGATATGAGGTCTGCACGTCGAAGCTGGAGTCGCCGGCGCCGAAGGTGGCCACGGTATCGACCCAGTCGTTTGCCCCGGCCATGTGGCCATAGGCGGCCTTGGCCCCGGCCTCGCGGCCTTCCCAGTAATCGGCATCCTGCCCGGCATCGCCCGCGGTCAGGTAGACGGTGGTATGACCGCCACCATCGCTGATGCTGTGCTGGATGTCGGGATTTTGAAACAGCAGGTCATCGTCTGCATGGGCGACGACGGAAAGAGTCGATCCTGCGGAATTCAAAAGGGGCATTTTCTAAGCCTTGTTGTGAAGATTTGTCGGTAATTGCGGCCTCTTAAAGACGAGAATGCGAATAAATTCAAGTTTTCTGAAACGGTGCCGCTGGGTCAGTTCTAGCAATATCAATGACTTGCGCGATGCGGGCGGCAATCTGTCCCGTAACGTCACTTTGAATTGCCGGCCTCTTTGGAAACGGTTCTGTTTCAGTGGCCCGATTGTGTCGGTCCTGATCCTGTGTCAGGCGGACAGGCCGGGAATCACCCTGCCGGTTTGCGCGGGTGCACCGTGCTGCCTTCGCGATCAGTGGAAATCGCGCGATTTCGGGATGATCCGCACGTCGCGGGGGTGGCGGTGCGTGGTCTGGGGCAGGGGGCGGCGCACCTCGTCGGCCCGGGCCAGCGGAACGCGCAGGGCATCGTTGGCAAGCCGGTCAAGCGCATCGCTGCGGTCGACCAGCCCCTCGACGACGATATGCAGCACGTTGTCGCCCCGTTGTATCGTGCCGCGCACGTCCATCAGGCGCGATTGCATGATGGTCTTGCGAAAGGCCTCCATCACCTTGGGCCAGACCACCAGGTTGGCCACGCCGGTTTCATCCTCCAGCGTGATGAAGCACACGCCCTTGGCGCTGCCGGGGCGCTGGCGGATCAGCACGATCCCGGCCAGTGATACCTTCTGCCCGCTGCGCATCCTGTCCAGATCCGCGGCGGCGGCATAGCCCTGGCGCGACAGGCTGCGCCGCAGAAAGGCCATGGGATGGGCCTTCAGCGACAGGCGCAGGGTCTGATAGTCGGCCACGACATGTTCGCAGGTCGGCATTCGTGGCATCGCAAAGGCGGTTTCCGCGCCTTCATCGGCGCCGTCGTGAAACAGGGGCAGGTCGGGGGCATCGCGCAGGGCGCGCGCCTCCCACAGGGCCTGGCGACGGTCCAGCCCCATGGAACGGAAGCTGTCGGCGGCGGCCAGGCGGCGGATGGTGCCCACGTCGGCACGGCTGCGTGTCTTGAAATCGGGCAGGTCGGTGAAGGGGTGATGGCGGCCCTGCATCATCCGTTCGGCCGCCGCCCGTGACATGCCGTCGACCTGGCGCAGGCCAAGGCGGACGGCGAAGGCGCCCGCGCCCACGGGTTCCAGCGTGTTGTCCCAGGCGCTGTAGTTCACGTCGGGGGGGCGGACCTTCACCCCGTGTTCGCGGGCGTCGCGGACGATCTGCGCGGGGGCGTAGAACCCCATGGGCTGTGAATTCAGAAGCGCCGCGCAGAAGGCATCGGGATAGTGGCACTTGATCCAGCTTGAGATGTAGACCAGCAGCGCAAAGCTGGCGGCGTGGCTTTCGGGAAAGCCGTATTCGCCGAAGCCCTTGATCTGGTCGAAACAGCGTTGGGCGAAATCCGGGTCATAGCCGCGCTCTTTCATCCGCCCGACCATCTTTTCCTGCAGGGCCTCGATCGTGCCGCGCGACCGGAATGTTGCCATGGCCTTGCGCAATTCGTTCGCCTCGGCCGGGCTGAAGCGGGCGGCGTCGATGGCGATCTTCATCGCCTGTTCCTGGAAGATCGGAACGCCCAGGGTGCGGCCCAGGATGTTCTTCAACTCGTCCGGGTCGTACGCGGGGCCGGGCGAGGGGTATTCCACCGGCTCGCGCCCGCTGCGCCGGCGCAGGAAGGGGTGCACCATGTCGCCCTGGATCGGGCCGGGGCGGACGATGGCGACCTGGATCACGAGATCATAGAATTCGCGCGGGCGAAGGCGGGGCAGCATGTTCATCTGTGCCCGGCTTTCCACCTGGAAGGTGCCCAGGCTGTCGCCCCGGCACAGCATGTCATAGACGGCGGGGTCTTCCTGGGGCACCGTCGCCAGGTCGAACCGCTTGCCGTGATGCGCCGCGATCAGGTCAAACGCCTTGCGGATGCAGGTCAGCATCCCCAGGGCCAGAACGTCGATCTTGAGGATGCGCAACTCGTCGATGTCGTCCTTGTCCCACTCGATGAAGCTGCGGTCCTTCATGGCGCCGTTGCCGATGGGGACCATCTGCGTCAGGGGGGTCTGGGTCAGGATGAAGCCGCCGACATGCTGCGACAGGTGGCGGGGCATCCCGATCATCATGTCGGCCAGCCGGATCGTGCGCGCGATCACCGGGTCGCGCAGGTCAAGCCCGGCCTCGGCGGCCTCGCGGGCGCCCACCTCGCGCCCCCAGCTGCCCCAGATGGTCTTGGCCAGGGCGCTGGTGATGTCGTCGGACAGGCCCATCACCTTGCCCACCTCGCGCACCGCCATGCGCGGGCGATAGTGGATGACGGTGGCGCAAAGCCCCGCCCTGTCGCGGCCATAGCGGGCATAGATATGCTGGATCACCTCTTCGCGGCGTTCGTGTTCGAAATCCACGTCGATATCGGGGGGCTCGGTCCGTTCCTCGCTGATGAAGCGTTCGAACAGAAGATCGCTCTTGTCGGGGTCGACCACGGTGATGCCCAGCACATAGCACACGGCCGAATTGGCCGCCGAGCCGCGCCCCTGGCACAGGATCGGCGGGCTGACCTGGTGGCGGGCGAACTGGATGACATCGTAGATGGTCAGGAAATACTGCGCGATGTTCAGCTTGCCGATCAGCGCCAGTTCCTTTTCCAGCGCGGTACGCACCTTTTGCGGGGTGCCGCCGGGGTAACGGCGGGCCGCGCCCTTCCAGGTCAGCTCGGTCAGGTAGTCCTGGGGCGTGCGGCCTTGGGGGATGGTTTCCTGGGGGTATTCATAGGACAGCTGGCGCAGATCGAAGGTGCAGGCATCGGCCACCTCGCGGGTGGCGCGGATGGCCTGGGGCCATTCGGCGAAAAGGCGCTGCATCTGGGCAGGCGATTTCAGGTGCCGTTCGGCATTGGCGTGCAGCAGGTATCCGGCCCGCGCGATGGTGGTCTTGTGCAGGATGCAGGTCATCACGTCCTGAAGGGGGCGGCGCTGGGGGGCGTGGTAATGCACGTCGTTGGTGGCCAGGATCGACAGGCCGTGCCGCCGCGCCATCCGGTCCAGCCGGTTGATGCGCGCCCGGTCGTCGCCCCGGTAAAGGTAACTGGCCGCGACATGGCGCAGGCTGGGCAGGGTGCGGGCCAGGCGGCGCAGGCTGGCGGCGAAATGGCCCAGATCGTCGCCGGGCAGCGCGATCAGCTGCACGCCATCGGCATGGGCGGCCAGGTCACCCAGCGTGATGTCGCACACGCCCTTGGCCTGCCAGTGGCCATCGGTATCGCGCATCTTGCCCCGCGACAGCAGTTCGCAAAGCCGGCCATAGGCGGCGCGGTCGCGCGGATAGGCCAGGAACATCTCGCCCGTGACCAGGTGCAGCCGACAGCCGATCACGGGGCGCAGGCCGGCCTTGTGCGCCTCGGTGTGAAGCCGCACGACACCGGCCATGGTGTTCAGGTCGGCCACGCCAAGGGCATCGTGGCCCTGCGCCCAGGCGGTCGCGGCCAGGTCCACCGCGTCAGAGGCCCCGCGCAGGAAGGAAAAACAGGTGGTGACGCCAAGTTCGACAAAGGCGGCGCGCGGGTTGGGCGTGAAACCGCCCCGGGCCAGCGTGCGTCTTGGGTATTGATGGTCCTTCTCGGGCATATCAGGTGAACATCCCGTGGATGAACCATCGCGGATCGCCGCCGCGCCCGTCCTCGTGCAGCCCTTCGCGGAACAGCCACAGCCGTTTGCCGTTCTGATCCTCGACCTTGAAATAGTCGCGCAGCCGGGTGCCGGGGCGGTCCTTCCACCATTCGGGCGCGATGCGTTCGGGGCCGGCAAAGCGCGCCACCCTGTGGGTCTGGCGGCGCCAGATGAACTGTACCGGCGGGCCCTCGGGCACCGCATAGATCACGCGCACCTCTTCGGGAAAGGACAGCAGGCGGACGGGGCGTTCGCGCGCCGGGGGGGCGATTTCATCGCCGGGGGGGGCCACGGCGCCGACAAGGGATTGGGCGCGTTCGGGCAGGTGGCTGGCCCGCAGCACCGTGCGCCGGACCGACCGTTCCCCGAACCGCGCCACGATCCGGTCGATGAGGTGGGGCAGTTGCAGATCCTCGTCCGCGCGCCCGTCAAGCCGGGTCTGCACCGTTTCGATGGTTTCCACCGTTCCGGCCGCAAGGCTGATGAGGTCGAAGCCGAAGCCGGGGTCGATCCGCTCCAGCCGGTCGTCGAAGAGGCGCCGCAGGTGATCGGCATCGCGGCTGGGGGCCGAGGTGCCGGCGGTGATCGCGCGGATCTCTCCGTCGGTGCGAAAGACGGTCAGGGTCAGGCGGCGACAGCCAAGCCCGTGCCGGACAAGCTGGGCGCAGAGATCGGCGCAGAGGCCGGGCAGATGCGGTGCCGGGTCCTGTATCGGTTCGGCCAGGCGTGCCAGGGCCTGGATGCGCGGCGGTGCGTCCTTGCTTGCCACCGGTTCGGCCAGGTGGCCCATGGCCTGATCCAGCCGCAACAGGGGGTTGGCGCGCAGGGGTTCGCGCCCGAAACGGCGGGCCAGCGACAGGCGCGGGGCACGGGCCAGGGCGCCGATGGTCTTCAGCCCCAGGCGGTTCAGCAGAAGCAGGGTGTCACCGTCCAGCCGCAGGGCCGCAACCGGCAGCGGGGCAAGCTGGTCTGCCAGGGCTTCGGGCGGACAGATCGCCCTGACCGGCCCGTAACGGGCCAGCGCCCAGGCCGCGCCCCAGGTCGGCGCGACGGCGGGCCGCGCGGTCAGCCCCAGGAACGACAGGCGCGTTTCCATGTCACGCAGCATCGCCGCCTCGCCGCCCAGCAGGTGATCGGCGCCGGTGGTTTCAAGGATCAGGCCGTCGGCGCCATCCGCCGCGCTCCAGGGGCACCAGCGCCGCGCCCAGAGCACGAGACGTTCCAGCGCTGCCCTGTCCTGCGCGATGTCGGCATATTCCACCTGAAGATCCGGGCAGATGGCCTTCACGTCCACGATCCGCGCCCCGGCGTCGATTCCGGCCAGGCGGGCGGCGCGGTTCGCGGCATGGATCACCGGGCCGTGCCGCCCCTCGGTCGCCAGGACCACGGCCAGGTCATCGGGCGGCGCGACGTTCCGGCGCTCCATCGTCCTGTGCCACCGCTCCATCGCGAAATGGGGCAGTGAGATCGACACGATCCGCCGCCCTGTCATGGGTTGCGATCCATGTGCCGGGGCGCATGTGACGCGAGCGGAACAGTTCGACCTGCCAGCGCGGATCGCCGGGCGCGCCGGGGTCGTCCGGGTTGGCCTGCGAAGGCAGCGACAGGACCCGCCAGCGGTTGCGCGCCGAGCTGAGATCGGGCGCGGCGCCACGCCGGATCAGCCAGCAGGGCACGCCATGGCGTTCGGCCCGCATCACCAGCCGCTTGGTGGCGGTGAAATCCAGCGCCCTGGGGTTGCCCCATACCTCGCCGATCACGGCGGCAAGCGAGGTGCAGCGCAG
Organism: Oceaniglobus trochenteri; assembly: GCF_020529025.1. Classification (GTDB taxonomy): domain Bacteria; phylum Pseudomonadota; class Alphaproteobacteria; order Rhodobacterales; family Rhodobacteraceae; genus Oceaniglobus; species Oceaniglobus trochenteri. The sequence goes on along the minus strand of NZ_JACNMM010000015.1, from coordinate 9,244 downwards.
CCCCTCTTCCATCGCCCAGAGCACATCGACCGGGCGGTTCAGGTCGGCGCGGATGATCCGCCGCCCGGCCAGCCCGGGCAGATAGGGCTGGCCCGCCTCCTGCTGGGAAAACCGGTCCTGCACCCAGAAAAGCGGTGCATCGGCCCGGGGCAGCCTGGCCACCAGAAAGCCGATGGCGGCCGCATCCGTCGCGCTGGCCGAGAAGACCTCGGACAGGGTATGCCCCTCGGGGCAGGACAGGGGCGTGGGGCGTTGGTTGCGTGTGTTCGACAAGTTGCACGGCACAGGTGATTCCCGACAATGTTCACCATATGTTCTACTCTCTCCGTGCGGCCCTGACAACTCGCCAGCGGGCCCTGAGGCCCCTTGCCGTCGCGGCGCAGGGGCAAGGGGCGCGCGGAAATCGGAGCCTTGGCATTGCGGCCCCGCCATCCCCCGCTTAACCTTGAAAAAGAAGAGGGACATGCATGGGCGCCGCGCTGACGATCGTATTTCTGTTCGCCGTTTCCAGCACGATCGTGCGGGTTGCCGGTGTGGTGCTGGAACACTCGGGGATTCCGCGGTCGGTGGCCCGGCTTCAGGCCCTGTCGGCGCTTAGCGGTACGGGATTCACCACGTCGGAATCCGAAGACCTGCTGCGCCATCCCGCGCGCCGCAGGGTTCTGACCTTCCTGATGATCGCGGGCAGTGTCGGTATCGCCTCGGTGGCGGCAACGCTGATCGTCAGCGCCCTGAACGTCAGCACCGAGATGGACGGGCTGGTCTTGCAGGGGGTGGCGCTGGTGCTGGCGCTGCTTTTCGTGCGCTATGTCCTGTTCAGCAAATACGTCGACGACCTGATCTGTGGCGCCGCCTATCGGTGGCTGAACCGCCATGGCGATTTCGGGCGCAGCTATGTGACGCTGTTCCAGTTTGCCGATGACCGCAGCATCGCCGAACACTGGACCCGCGAAGGATTGCCGCCTTCGGTGGCCGATTGGGGGATCGAGGGTTTGCTGCCCCTCGGCATCCGCGCCCCGGGCGACAGGGCGCTGCGCGATGCGACCGGCCCCATCGCACCGGGCGCCGAGGATCTTCTGATCCTGATGGGTTCGGCCGAGGCGCACGAGATTTTCGCGGACCGCTTCGGCGATCCTTCACGCAAGCAGACCCGGCGGAGAGCCCATTGAAACCGATGAACGAGAACCCGGGGTTCCTGCACCTCTGCGAACTTGGCAATCCGCAGGAACTGGACGGCAGCGACGCCGATGTCTTTCCCGCCGGCCAGCCGCCCCGCTGGCTGCACATGTGTATCCGGCACAAGGCGACGGCCACCTTCCTGATGGATGTTGCCGCGCTGGATGATCTGGTGGTCGATGCGATGACCGCCGAAGACACCCGGTCGCGGGTGCGTATCCTGGATGGCGGCATCATGGTGCTGCTGAAGGCGATGCACCTGACCGACAAGGCGGCCCCGGAAGACATGGTATCGCTGCGGATCTGGATCGACGACAACCGGATCATCACGACCCGCGAACTGGATGTCGATCCGATCCACGAGATGCGCGACAGGATCCGCAAGGGCGCCGGCCCGCGCACGCCGGGCGCCTTTCTGGCGGATATCATGGATCTGCATTTCGATATCGTCGAACCCACGGTCGAGGCGCTGGAAGATCAGGTGGGGCTGGCCGAACAGCATGTCACCAGCAGCGAGATGGACAGGGTGTGCAACGGGCTGACCGGAATGCAGCAGCGCGCGGCCGGCTTCCTGCGGCATCTCAGGCCGCAGCGCATCGTGCTGGAGGATCTGCTGAAAAGCGAAACCGGCCTGCTGTCGCCTCGCGACCGCGACAGGATCGGCGAGAACCTGGACCAGTTGCTGAGGCTGCTTGAAACCTTGCAGGACGTGCGCGAGCGGCTGGTCATCCTGAACGAACAGATCAACCGGCTGCGCGACATCCAGTTGAACCGGACATCCTATATCTTCACGGTGGCGGCGACGATCTTCCTGCCGCTGGGGTTCCTGACGGGGATGTTCGGCGTCAACCTGAAGGGCATCCCGATCGAGGGGCACCCGGCAGGTTTCGCCATACTTGCCGTCTTCTGTGTCGTGCTGGTTCTCGGGCTGGTGGGGTTCTTCCGCTGGCGCAAGTGGCTATAGGGCCGTCACGCCCGCCCGATGCGTCTTGCCAGCGGCGTCGCCGACACCCCGTGCAGCAGGATCGACAGGAAGACGGTCATCGAGACACAGGCCAGAAGCTCGTCCTCGCGGGGGAATTCGTATTCGTCGATCATGATCAGCGTGAACAGGATCGAGGCGATGCCGCGTGGCCCGAACCAGCCCAGGAACAGCTTTTCGCGCAGGTTCAGCCGCGATCCCGCCAGCGACAGGACGATCGGCCCCATCCGCACCACCGTCAGGAACAGCACGGCGATGATGACGGCGGTCGGGGTCATGTGGTTCAGGCCCGCGGGCAACAGGACGGCGCCGAAGATCAGGAAGGCCGACATGGTCAGAAGCTGCCCCTGGCTTTCCATGAACTCGGTGATGAAGTGGATGTCGTGGCGGAAGGCATTGCCGAAGACGGCCCCGCCGACGAAGGCCGCGATGAACCCGTTGCCCCCGATCAGTTCGGCCAGGAGATAGGCGGCAAAGGCCGTGGCGAGGAAGACGACACCCTGCGCGCTTTCCGCCACCCAATCGCGATCGAACGCCATGTCCAGCGCGCGGGCGACGGCCCAGCCGACCAGGACGCCGACGGCCGGGCCCAGGACAAGCTGAAGCAATGCCGCGATGGCAAGCCCCTCGGTCCGGGCCTGCTCCATCCCGGCCGAGGCCAGGATCGCGCCCAGAAGCACGAAGGGCAGTGCCAGACCGTCGTTCAACCCGCTTTCGATGTTGATCGTCTGGCTCAGCCGGGGTGGGACGTCGGGGCTGGACACCACGGTTTGCCCCAGGGCGGCGTCGGTCGGGGTCAGCACCGCGGCGGTAAGAAGCGCCATGGCCACCCCGCCTGTCGGGCTGAGCATGTAGACCACGAGAGTTCCGAGAAGGATGGTCAGCGGCATTCCGATGACCAGCATGCGCAGCGGATACTGGATGTTGCCCTTCAGCCTGGCGAACCGGACGTGGCTGGCATCGGCGAAGAGGATCAGGATCAGTGTGATCTCGGCCAGGAGGCGGCTGAAATCATGCATGACCGCAGGCGGGGCAAGCGCCGTCATCGGCGCCGAGGCCAGCAGGCCGATCACCATGAAGATGATCGGCAGCGTCAGTATGGTTCGGCTGATCGCCTTGGTCAGAAGGGAATAGACGATCACACAGGCCAGAATGCCCAGCAGGATGATTTCGACATTCGGGCCCATGTGATGCATCGTCAGTCCTTCAGGACAGGGATTGCGCCCTGGGCCAGCTTGAGCCGGGTCCAGAGGTTCATGTTGATGACGATGGCCGCGATCTCGGCGATGGCCTTTTCGTCGAAATGCGCCTTGAGCGCATCGTGCAGGGCCGCGAAGCCCGGCAGGTCATAGGCGGTCAGCCCCTCGCAATAGGCCAGGGCCGCCTGCTCCTCGGGGGTGAACATCCTGCTTTCACGCCAGCTTGACAGATGGGCGGTCTTGGCGGGATGGACACCCTGATCGTGGGCCGCCTGGGTGTGCAGGATCAGGCAATAGGAACATTCGTTCATCTGTGCGACGCGCAGGCGCAGAAGCTGGGCCAGCTTGCCATCGACAGAGAGGTCGGCGGTATAGCCGACTGATTTCGCCATCTGCTGGGCGATGCCGTGAAATTCGACAAGGTCGGGGTCAAAACGTGTGTCGCGGAATTCGATGTCATTCATTTCTGTTCTCCATGTTGAATCTCTTGCGCCATTCGGCGCGTGTTGCGGCCACCTTCCGCAGGAAGGGGCATGTCAGCCTGATCTCGTGGGGTTCCCGCCCGAGCATATCAAACACCTCTTTCGCCAGGCGGGTTCCGATACCAAGGCCCCGCAGGCGCGGATCGACCTCGATATGGCCCAGCACCATCCGGCCACCCTGCCACGAATAGCTGACGAAAGCGTCGGTCGGTGACATGTGGCGCACGAACCGTTGCGAACGGGCATCATGAACCAGGCCCGGGTCGAAAAGCCCGGCGTGGGCAAGTTCCTTGTCAAGCTGGGGCAGGGTGGGGTTGCGCAGCTTGCGCCCCTTCACCGCAAGCGTCGGGAATTTCGACGCATCTCCGGCAAGGGCGGTGAGCCTGCGGGCGGCTTCGGGGGCCTTGTCCACCTCGGCCAGTTCGAAGGCGACACCGCGTTCCATAAGCGCGTCGCGGTAGAACCGCGTCTTGTGGCAGCGCAGTTCACCGAACAGGGTCAGGTCGTGTTCCATCTTGCCTCCGGTTCTGCATCGGGCAGGGCGCGGCCAGGCACGGTGCCCGGCCGCGCCCGGTGTCAGGCGGCGTTCATGTCGAGGGTTTCGGCGTCCATCGCCTTCAGAAACCGCGCGGCATCCAGCCGGAAATCGGCAAAGACAACCTGGCCTGCCGGGTCGATCACCGTGAACCATGGCGTGCCGCCGGTGCGGTAATCCTCCATGAAGCTGGGGTGGCGATCCCCCTTCTGCGGCAGGTCGTGGCCGAAGGGAATCTTCAGCCCGTATTGCTCCTGGTTGAGACGCAGCTTGTCGGGGGTATTGAACTCGGCCCCTTCGAAGACGGTCTGGATGGCGGCAAAGCCGACGCCCTTGTCGGCCAGCCGATCATGCAGAAGCTTCAGTGTCGGGAAGCCGCGGGAATGACACCCGGGGCACCAGTGCTGAAAGCTGTAGATGATCTTGTAGTCGTCACCGAGATCCGAGAGCTTCAGCGGTTTCATCTGCTTGCCGTCGCCATCGATCCAATGGGAGACACGCAGTTCCTGGGCGGTTTGGTGGATTGATCCAAATTGCAACTTATGTCCTTTCAAGGCGAGCGTCACCAGGGCGCCGACGGGGGTGCCGGCGCCGGGAAGCCAGCGGCATGTCGATGCCGCTGGAGTGTCATTGTGGCGTGGTTATTCGGCGGCGGCCCGTTTGGGCAGAACCCAGTCGGGCCGGGCGAAATGGCAGGTATAGCCATTGGGCCGGTGCATCAGATAATCCTGATGCTCTGGCTCGGCCTCCCAGAAGGGGCCGACGGGCTCCACCTCGGTCACCACCTTGCCGGGCCAGAGGCCCGAGGCATCGACGTCGGCGATGGTATCCAGCGCGACGGCCTTCTGATCCTCGTCCACGTAGTAGATCGCGGAACGATACGAGCTGCCCCTGTCGTTGCCCTGACGGTTGGGCGTCGAGGGATCGTGGATCTGGAAGAAGAACTCCAGGATCTTGCGATAGCTCGTCACCTCGGGGTCGAAGAGAATCTCGATCCCCTCGGCGTGGGTGCCGTGGTTGCGATAGGTGGCGTTTTCAACATCGCCGCCGGTATAGCCGACGCGGGTTGCCGTTACGCCGGGCATTTTGCGGATCAGATCCTGCATGCCCCAAAAGCAACCACCTGCGAGAACTGCACGTTCCTGTGCCATCAGATATCCTCCACTTGATCAATATAGTCGCCGTAGCCTTCGGCCTCCATTTCGTCGCGATGCACGAACCTCAGCGAGGCCGAGTTGATGCAGTAGCGCAGCCCGCCGCGATCCTGCGGCCCGTCGGGAAAGACATGGCCCAGGTGGCTGTCGCCATGGGTCGAGCGGACCTCGGTGCGGATCATGCCGTGGGTCGTGTCGCGCAGTTCGTTCACGTGGGCCGGGACGATGGGCTTGGTGAAGCTGGGCCAGCCGCAGCCGGATTCGAACTTGTCCGACGATGCGAACAGCGGTTCGCCCGACACGATGTCGACATAGATCCCCGGTTCATGGTTGTTCAGGTATTCGCCGGTGCCGGGGCGTTCGGTTCCGCTTTCCTGGGTCACCCGGCGTTGTTCGGGCGTCAGGCGGGCAATGGCGTCTTCGGTTCTGGCGTATTTCATCGGGCCCTCTCTGGTTGTCTGTTGGCGTTGAGGGGAAGATGGCAACGAATGCGCCCGATTGCCAATGCCTGGCGGCTATAGATTCAATTCCGGCGCGCCGGGCCTTGTCAGGTCAGCGCGGGGCGGGGGCGGCGCGTTCAGGCGCCGGCGGGTAATCCAGCGCCCAGTCGAACTGTGCGGCCATCCTGAACATCTGCCGCAATTCCCGCGCGCTGCCCGAACCCGAGACGGTGACCAGCACCACCTCGCGTTCTAGGTCGAGGTTGGCGATGGGCACGCCGGCCAGCCCCGACACGATGGCCGAGCGTTCGGGCATCAGGCAGATGCCATCCCCCGCCGCCACCACCTGTTGCACCCAGTCTTCCCTTTCGGAGCTGAACCGGGGGTGAAGCACGATGTCGCGGTCCATGAAGTAGGTGACAAGCTGGGTGCGGAATTCGCAGTGCAGGCGATCGACATAGGGGTGGCGCGACAATTCCTCGGGCGGGATTTCGTTCTGCCGGGCGAGGGGGTGGGACAGGGCGGTGGCCAGCACGTATCGTTCGCAAAACAGCGGCTGAACCGCCAGCTTGGGGCTGTCGGCCGGGGGGGTGGGCAGGATGCAGCCATCGTACCGGCCCGACAGGACCTCGGCCGCGCCTTCGGTCGGGGCCAGGGGATGGATGTTGATGCGCAGATCGGGCAGGGCGGCCAGCACCCGTTCGATGAACTGCGTGAAGTTGCGCGGCGCGATGGTGGTGCCGACCCCGATGTTCAGCACCCGGCTGCGCCCCAGCACCGAATTCTCGGCCAGTTCGATCACCTTCTGCTGGATCTTCTCGATCCGCATGAACTCGACCTGCACCTCGCGGCCCAGCATGGTGAGCCGTGAATCCTTGCCGTCACGATACATCAGCGGTCCGCCCAACTCATCCTCGAGCCGGCGGATCGCCTTGGTCAGGCTGGGCTGGGATACGCCCGAGCGGCGCGCCGCCTCGGTGAAGTTCAGCGTCTCTGCGAGATGCAGGAAATATCTGATCTGGTTCAGATCCATGGTGCGAGAGTGGCACTGTTCCGCCGGCCCGATCAAGCCTTGGCGTGCTTGCCCCCGCGAAACTTTCGCCGCCCGGCGCCGTGTCTTCGGGTGCCATTGTTTCAGTGGCTGAACGGGATCGTGAAACCGCAATGGCTGTTCCCGGGCTATAGGGACGTTAGGTTCTTCACCAGACCACACGTTGTAAATGCGAGGATTTGAAGATGGCAGGACGTTTCAAGAGTGACCTAAACTGGTCGGATGTGACCCCGAAATCGGCATTTCTGAACCGTCGGCAACTGATGGCGGGGGCCGGTGCGGTTGCGCTTGGCTCGATCGGGGGGCCGGCGCTGGCCAAGCTGGATGCAGCACCGTCGAAATTCTCGACCGATGCCGAACCCAACAGCCTGGAAGAGATCACCACCTACAACAACTATTACGAATTCGGCACCGGCAAGGAAGACCCGGCCCGCTATGCCGACGCCCTGACCACCGACCCCTGGACCGTGAAGATCGACGGACTGGTGGACAAGCCGGGCGACTATGCCTTCGACGACATCATGAAGAACGTCACCCTGGAAGAACGCATCTACCGGTTCCGCTGTGTCGAGGCCTGGTCGATGGTCATTCCCTGGGCCGGGTTCGAACTGGCCGATCTTCTGACCCGGGCGGGTGTGCAGCCGGGGGCGAAATACATCGCCTTTGAAACCGCCGTGCGCCCCGAAGAGATGCCGGGCATCTCGCGCGGTTATCTTGAATGGCCCTACCGCGAGGGGCTGCGTATCGACGAGGCGATGCATCCGCTGACCATCATGGCGACCGGACTGTACGATGAACCGATCCCCAACCAGAACGGCGCGCCCCTGCGCCTGGTGGTGCCGTGGAAATACGGGTTCAAGTCGATCAAGAGCGTCGTGCGCATCTCGGCCATGGACCGCGAGCCGCCCACCAGCTGGAACATGGCCAACGCCCGCGAATACGGGTTCTACAGCAACGTGAACCCCGAGGTGGATCACCCCCGCTGGAGCCAGGCGAGCGAACGCAAGGTGGGGGGCGGGCTGTTTGCCAAGCGCCAGCCGACGCTGATGTTCAACGGTTATGGCGACGAGGTGGCCTCGCTTTATGAGGGAATGGACCTGAGCAAGAATTTCTGAAGCCTTCGGGGCGCGCGATCCGCGCCCCGTGATGGAGACGCGCCATGGCGATTGCCGACAGCATAAACAGGTTTCAGCGCAGGGTGCCGACCTGGCCGTTCTACGCGATCTTCGGTGTGATCCCGCTGTGGTGGCTTTACCTGGGCCTGACCGGGGGGCTGGGTGTCGAACCGATCGAGGCGCTGGAGCATCGCTTGGGCGAGCTGGGGTTGCAGGTGCTGATCGCCTCGCTCTGCGTCACCCCTTTGCGGACCTTCGCCGGGATCAACCTGATCCGGTTCCGGCGGATGCTGGGCTTGGTGACCTTCTATTACATATCGCTTCACCTGCTGGTCTGGCTTGTGCTGGACGTGCAGATCCTGAGCCAGATCTGGGCCGATATCCTGAAGCGTCCCTATATCACCGTGGGCATGGCGGCCTTCGTGCTGATGATCCCGCTGGCGATCACGTCCAACGCGATCTCGATCCGCAAGCTTGGGCCCAAGCGCTGGCGCCTGCTGCACAGGCTTGTCTATCTTTCGGCGATCCTGGGGGCGTTGCATTTCGTGCTTCTGGTCAAGGGCTGGCAGATCGAACCGCTTCTGTATCTCGGCGCGATCCTGTTTCTCCTGACGCTGCGCCTGCCCATGCCCCGCGCGCTGGCCCGAACCTGACCACCCGGCAGATTCGGGCAGGGGCGCCGGTGCACCGGGATTCGCCTTCGATTCCCCCTCCCGATGCCGGAATCGGGCCGCGGGCTGAGCCGTTTTTGCCGGATGGTCAAAAACGACTCGGGCCAGGCCTGCGATTCCCCGGCTGATGCGCCCTCGGCGGGTATGTTTATTGCGCGAAAGGGCGGTTCCGTGACTCACAGATTGCGCCAACCCCCAGATTTCACGGGAAAATCGGGGTTCGTCACAAAAAATGCATCTTTATCGAAAATCGGGGTTGCGGGTCCCCACCACTAACCGTAGAACCCCCCTCACCGGCGGCGCAGAGATGCACCAACGGGGCGCCAGACGGGCCGGACGGACGCGGAAACGCAGACAGACGGAGACGAGACGCGAAAGTTACTGGAACATGCGGAGCGGATGGCGCTGTTGGTTTTTACAGCGTGGTTGTTCTTTGTGT
>NZ_JACNMM010000014.1 GCF_020529025.1 Oceaniglobus trochenteri | reverse complement strand
CGGAGGCGCGCGAAGGTTGGCTCAGAGCGGTCGGAAATCGCTCGTTGAGTGCAATGGCAGAAGCCAGCCTGACTGCAAGACGGACATGTCGAGCAGAGACGAAAGTCGGCCATAGTGATCCGGTGGTCCCGAGTGGAAGGGCCATCGCTCAACGGATAAAAGGTACGCCGGGGATAACAGGCTGATGGTGCCCAAGAGTCCATATCGACGGCACCGTTTGGCACCTCGATGTCGGCTCATCTCATCCTGGGGCTGGAGCAGGTCCCAAGGGTACGGCTGTTCGCCGTTTAAAGAGGTACGTGAGCTGGGTTTAGAACGTCGTGAGACAGTTCGGTCCCTATCTGCCGTGGGTGTAGGATACTTGAGAGGAGTTGCCCCTAGTACGAGAGGACCGGGGTGAACGATCCACTGGTGTACCAGTTGTTCCGCCAGGAGCAGTGCTGGGTAGCTATGATCGGAAAGGATAACCGCTGAAGGCATCTAAGCGGGAAGCCCCCCTCAAAACAAGGTATCCCTGAGAGCCGAGGTAGACCACCTCGTCGATAGGCCGGAGATGTAAGCGCAGCAATGTGCTCAGTTGACCGGTACTAATTGCTCGATAGGCTTGATTTGATCCAGTGGAAGCTGGACTTCCCGTCGGTGAAAACCGACAGGAAACAGATCAAAAGTACACCAGGTGTACAAGACTTGGATAAGTCGCAGCCCAGACAGGCTGCACCTCAACTGATGGCTGTGCCAGGGCAGGTTCGAACCAGAGCCCGCCAAGGCACAGCAAAGACCTGACTGCAAAGGCAGACAGGCATGTATTCTTTACTCGGTTTGGTGGTCATAGCGCGAGCAAAACACCCGATCCCATCCCGAACTCGGCCGTTAAGTGCCGTCGCGCCAATGGTACTGCGTCTTAAGACGTGGGAGAGTAGGTCACCGCCAAACCTAGTAAAGAATACATAATCTCTCAAACGAGAAGAGTTTACCGAAAGGGGTTGCAAGGCACATCGATTGGCCTTAGATACCCCTCTCACCGGCATCGCAGCAATGCGCCGTCGGGAAGGCCGAGACCCCAGGGTCGCGGATGTTGACAACCGAAGATACTTCACGCTGGGCGCGTCTTGCTTTTGACGCATCCTGTTGGACGTATCTTCATGCTCTTTGACATTGCTATTATCTGAAGAGATATGTGGGCGGTTTGGTTCGTTTCGATGGATCAACCTCTTTCATATCGACTTCCTAGGGGCTTTCGGGCTTCGATTATGGAAGGTCAGCTTCACTGTTTGTCGGTTTCTTGTTTCTTTTTGAAACCTGAAGCACGATGGACAGAAGACTGTTCCGGTCGCGAGATCGGAACGATATGTGCAGAGGTTCGAACGTCAAGGACACATCTTCGGATGTTTCAACTTGAGAGTTTGATCCTGGCTCAGAACGAACGCTGGCGGCAGGCCTAACACATGCAAGTCGAGCGCTCTCTTCGGAGGGAGCGGCGGACGGGTGAGTAACGCGTGGGAATGTACCCTTTTCTACGGAATAGCCTCGGGAAACTGAGAGTAATACCGTATACGCCCTTCGGGGGAAAGATTTATCGGAGAAGGATCAGCCCGCGTTGGATTAGGTAGTTGGTGGGGTAATGGCCTACCAAGCCGACGATCCATAGCTGGTTTGAGAGGATGATCAGCCACACTGGGACTGAGACACGGCCCAGACTCCTACGGGAGGCAGCAGTGGGGAATCTTAGACAATGGGCGCAAGCCTGATCTAGCCATGCCGCGTGAGTGACGAAGGTCTTAGGATCGTAAAGCTCTTTCGCTGGGGAAGATAATGACTGTACCCAGTAAAGAAGTCCCGGCTAACTCCGTGCCAGCAGCCGCGGTAATACGGAGGGGACTAGCGTTGTTCGGAATTACTGGGCGTAAAGCGCACGTAGGCGGACCAGCAAGTTAGGGGTGAAATCCCGGGGCTCAACCTCGGAACTGCCCTTAAAACTGTTGGTCTAGAGTTCGAGAGAGGTGAGTGGAATTCCGAGTGTAGAGGTGAAATTCGTAGATATTCGGAGGAACACCAGTGGCGAAGGCGGCTCACTGGC
>NZ_JACNMM010000013.1 GCF_020529025.1 Oceaniglobus trochenteri | reverse complement strand
CCCCGAGGATCTTCAGTTGGTTCGATCCGAACGACCACTCCAGGTCATCCAGCGTCTGGCGCGTCGCGGGCGTATGGGTGCCCGCCGCCAGCTGCAGGGTGAAGGTGGTGTTTTCGGAGACCAGCATGAGCGCCCTGACCAAGCGGATGGCACCGCTCAGATCGGCAGGTGATCCAGCGGTTGCACCCGATCCGGTGCCGCTGGTCGAGACATGGATGACCCGTTCGTTCGCGGCGCTGCGGTAGCTTTCAAATGAGGTCAGCGCCGCAGTGTCATTGGCGCCGACAACGCCGAAGTTCTCGGGCCGCGCCATCCCCGCCGCTGGCCGGAACCCCGCCGGGGCGAAGCCGCTGATCGCCGGGGCAGTGCTGTCCTTGATGAGCACCCGCGCGCTGCCCTTGGCGCTGTCGCCCACGGTGACCGGCGCGCCCTCGGGCAAGACCAGCCCCTTACCAAGGGCGGCCGTCAGGGTGGTGATTGTGGCAAAGTGCTGGGGCGGCGTGAACCCCGCCGAAACGCCAAGGCTCTGCACATCGATCGCCCCGCCCCGCGCGGCGTTTTCGGCGGTGATCGCGGCCTGCACATCGGCAGGCACAAGGCTGTCGTTGAGGTTCAGCAGCGACAGGTTCGGCGGCAGGTCAGCGGCAACGAAATCCGTCCAGATGACGCCCGGCGCATCCTGGATACGCAGCGTCGTCAGGCTTCGTGGCAGATCGGCGGCGATCATGCGCCCGCGGACCGGATGGTTGGCCAGGTAAAGGGTTTCGAGCGACGCCAGGGGGTTGGGAACCACCGCCCGGATCTTCCCCTCGCCCGTGGCGGCGACCGAGGAGAACGAGGGCGGCTGATCGCGCATGGCGTCTGCCGGATACCAGATCACCACGTTGGACGGGGTGGCGCTGTCATGGATCAGCGTGGCGTTTCCGCCGGCCGACACCACTTCGGTGCGCACATCGTCGACCTCGAAAACCACCCCCACACCGTTTGCCGGGGTGGTGACGGTCAGCGCCTGATTGTAGGTGTCGCTGGCATCCAGGGACAGGGAGAGGAGCCGGGTATAGGGGCGCTCCTTCCAGACCAGTTGCCCGGCGGCATCGGCAGCACGGTAGACCGATGCCGAGGTGACGCCGGCCGATTTGCCAAGGTAGATGTCGGCGCTGCGATGCCCCAGCTCCTGCAGACTTGCACCGCTGAAATGCACCTGCTGCCCCACGTCCATACCGGTCGAGGTCAGACCCCAGGACGAAGCGAGATAGACGCGCGGGAACTTCCCGCTGTCGACCACCTTGGCCCATTCCTCGTTTGCGCGGTAGGCGGTCCCGCCGCTCGCCTGATCGAGGATTTCGGTCGCGACAAAGACCATGTCGGACCCGGCCCAGGATGCCCCCTGCGCGCCCGTGATCAGGTCAGGATAGCGGTCCTGGGACAGGGTATAGAGCGGCGCAAGGTCGAATTCGTTCTCGCCCTGCGACCACCCGAACAGGTCAACGCTGTCCCTGCCCCAGAGGATGCCGGACCCCGCCGTCAGCGCCTCGCCCACCTTGTCGTCAAGCGCCGTCCAGTTGGCGCCCGGAACCGAGGGCAGCCAAGTGGCAATGCCCGACCCCGGCACCGCATGCAGGATCATCGCAACCGGTCGGCCAGTGGCCACCGAAATTCTGTGGGCCTGATGAAAGTCGATGCTGTTGACTGTCGGGGCGCTCGCATTGAACGGCTCCGCGCCAAGCGCCGCCTCAACCCACGCCGTGCCGTTCCAGGCCCAGACCTCGCCAGAGCCGGTCAGATCGCCCGTCGTCGCGTTGTTGTTGCCTTTCCTGTTGGATTGCCCGGCGCCGACCTGCACGATCCAATCGGGGGAATACCACTTTCCCCCGATGCGCATCTTGAGGCCATCGTGGACCGGTTCGCTGGCGCGGGGCTTGTATCCGGCGGCGACAAGCCCGTTCACCGACGCGAACGACCCCTGCAGCACGGCCACCCCGGCGTCGTTCTGATAGACATCGGTCGCACCATCCTCGAAGACGATAAAGGCCTGCCCATCGGTCGTTGCCGCCAATCCGGCGGCAGTGGAAAGATAGAGGCCACCGTCGGCGGCGATCAGGTTGGCCAACGTGGCGTCGGCTGTCCGTCGCTCGCCGGTCTCGACCGCAATCCTTCCGTCCAGCGTTTCGTCCGCAGCCTGGCGCGCTGCACGTTCCAGGTTGTCGCCCTGAATGCGCTGCGCCCGCTCGGTGGCCAACTCGGCAAGCGCTCCAAGCGCATCGACGAAGCCTTCGGGCAGTTGCGAGGTCTTCGTCCAGACCGCGGCGCCCTTGAGGTAGACGCCACTCTTCGCTGCGTCGGGATCGGAAAGCACGACGGCCAACTGCCCCTCGGTGCCCCCCGGAAGATCATCGAATTCATCGACGAAATACGACAGGCCCGACAGCGAGGCGACAAGCTGGATCTCCTCCAGCTTTCGCCGCAGCTCGGACGCGACAGGACGATAGGTCGGATCAACCGGCGACCCTTCAAGGATCGCCTGAAGCGATTTGGAAATTGGCATGTCGGCCTCTTTTTCAGGTGATTGTGGCGGTGTCCGGCCCGGCTGCCGTCCCGGCAACGCCCGATCCGTTGATCGGCGTGGCCCAGAAATAATGCGTGCCGGCGGACAGGCCCCCGATCACGATGGATTGTGTGCTGTTCGCCCCGACGATGCGGGTCGTGACAAGGGAGGCATCTCCGAAGACCGGAGTGGTGCCCCGGTAGATGCTGACGGCAACCAGCGCTGCATCGTTCGCGGTTTCGAAGGTGATTTCGCTTTCACCCACGCCATCGGCCGCCGCGAAGGCCAGAAGATCGGCGGGCGCCGTCGGGTCGGCCGTGGCGATCACGTCCACGAATTCCGGCGTGTCGCGTTCGTCTGACCAGTCGGTGGCGCGCCCGCCTGCCGTGATCGTCTGCCAGGACACCCGGTAAACCAGGCCGTCATCCACCACCGCGGATCGGGCCTGCCCCTCTTCCATGTCGCTCACGAAATACTCATGGGCCGTCGTTCCCGTCCGGTAACGGAACCGGAAAATCCGGTCGACCCGCGCCGGATCGTCGAAGGTCGCCTCAAGCCGCACCGCAGCCCCACCCGAGGTTGCGACTGGCACGGCGGTCACCACCACGTTGGCGGCAATCTCTATCGTGTCATCGATATCGAGCGCGGGCGTCAAAGCCGGGGGCGGACCTTCCTCGCCTGCGCCAAGATCGAACCGGTCGGACTGCATCGGCACGACGGCAAAACTTGCGGCCATGCCCGTGGGGTCCTGCTCGACCGGCGTGACGATCTCGTATTCGCCCTGCACCTCGTCATCGAGATCAAGATTGATGACACGCTCACCGGCCGCCAGGATACCCTTGATGGTGACGCCCAGCCCCACCCGTTGCGTCGCAGCCGAGCGCAGCCCGATCGCCTTGGCAAGGCGCACTGCCTGGTTGTGGCTCTGGCACCCCAGGATATCGAGCGTCAGGTAGTTCGGCTCGCGCGTACCGTCATAGTAGGCCGTGTTGCGCCAGGGCGCGCAGGGCTGCTTGGTATATCCGTGATGGGGCGAGATGTAATTCACCACCACGCCATCGACGGCCGTCTCGCCATCATCCACCACCTGCACCTGTTCGGACAGAACATCACGGGCCGCCGAGAAGGTCAGCCCGGGCACCTCGTAGACACCGACCCGTGGCCAGGCGCGCCCCTCATCGTCGTAGACCACGAATCCATCGCAGGTCAGCAGCAGTTCTGCCTCGCACTCGGCGCGCGGCTTGTTGTCCGGGAAGGCCACGCCGCAGCGATAACGCGGGATCGGGCTGGCCGTCCGGTCCAGCACGGTCTGGTCGCAAAGGTCGGCCTGCTGGGCCACCCGCGCCCAGTTCACTTCGCCCATGGGCCGGTTGCGCCCGAAGGGCGAGGTGCGAAACCACGCCCAGACGATGGCGGGATTGCCATCCGATGGGGTCCATGTGGCCGGATCGCCGATATCGTGATCGCCGTTGCGCGGATCGTACATCCGGTTGAAATTCGCATAGACCGCCACCGCGGGCTCGCCCAGGCTGAAGGAGCCCCGCCAGCGATAGACCTTGCTGTAATGTTCCAGCGCAACGGCGCTGCACCGCATGATGGTGAAGGCCACGCCCGCCAGGCGGAAGTCCGACGGCAGGTTCGGGAAAGCGTCGGTGAAATCCTCGGGCAGGTCGCCATAGACCTGCGCCGCTGTCGGGGTCACCGTGTAAAGGCGGAATTGTGGAACCTTCGTCCCGCTGCCCTCGTAGGGATCATTCTCCTCGGTCAGGCAGAATTCATCGGTCAGGACATCGCCCGCCGTGAACCCGTCGGTGCCATCGCTGAGCGTGACCGCGATATTGTCCAGCATGTAGGTCGGTTCACCCGTCATCTCGGCATCCGCATGGGCCGTGATGAACCAGAAATTCCCGTCCGCGTCATGTTCGCCAAAGGGACCATTCGCGCCGCCGACCATGACCGGCCCCCCGGCCTGCCAGCGCGGCGAATCCACGTTGCGCGATGTGACGCGCGCCGCCTCGATGGTCGGGGCCGAGGGGCGGGTCAACGCCGCGATGGCAAGGTTCAGCCCCGCATTCAGCAGGAGGGACCCCAGCGTGGTGCTGAAGAACGCCCCGACGGTATACCCGATGGTGAAGGCGGTCGATGCCGTCACCCCCAGGGCCACGCCGCTGAACCCCACCTGCAAGCCAAGGAACAGGCCAGCCACCGGGGCGGCCGAGGCCGGCACCGGCATCAGCAGGGCCGTGCACAGCAGCAGGGCGCAGCGGATCCTCACAGCGGCCACGCCCGCAGGATGGGCGCACGGCAGCGCACCACCCCCCGCCCCTCGGCCATGAATATCACTCTGGTTCCGTCCATTGCCCCGCCGATCTGCTGCCCGCCCAGTTCGCAGATGAGGGCAGCGCCGTCGCAGGGCGCGCCGACCGGCAAGCCGATACGATCCATCGCGTAGCTGACAAGGTTCATCACCCCTCCATGGGCATCGTAGATCGCGCGGGCGCCCACCTCATCGTCATAGGCGCCGCGCCAGGGCTCTGCGGGATCGCGCCCGGTCAGTCTGAGAACGTGATCACTCAGCGCCATCAGGCAATCCGTCCGCCCCCAGGCGAACTGCGAAGCCCGCCACAGCGCGCGGGTCTCAGCCGCCCGCACGGTAGGTCCTCTGCGCATTGGCCGCGACGAAGGAACAGCCGCTGTCGCTGGCCACGCCCAGCAGGCGGGCGCGCTCGCGTTGCGACGTGTCGGTATAAGTACCGCGCGGCGACAGGCTGCGCCCCTCGCCCGCGCCGCGCGCCAGCACGGTAGCCGAGTAGACCAGCCGCTCATCACCCGGTTCGCCACTGACCATCCGCGAAAAGGAAACGCCCTTCATCGAGAGGCGATAGCTGAAGGCGATGGGCGTTTGCGGCGCGATGCCTTCGCCAGGCCGGAAGGCGGCACGATAGACGGTGATCGACCGGCCCCGCGCGCGGTCCTGGTCGGCCTTCAGCGCGGCATAGGTCGCGGCGTCGATAAAGGGGATCGTGAACTCGAGGCGCGGCGAGATGCCGTCGCGCTGGTCCGAGACCGCGGGCGATTGATGCCGGTTCGTACCATCGCCATCAATGGTGCCGATCCATTCATTGCTGGCCAGTGTTCCCGCGGGGGTTTCCACCGCGCCACCGACACCCATCGTCGTCGTCAGCACCCCTTGCCCATCCCAAAGCCGTAGCGGATAGCCGTCGAAATCATAGAAGAAGCAGCGGCGCACGACGACTTTGATGTCGAAGGCATCACTCGCGGTTCCGGTCTGTTCCAGGATGAAATCGGAAAAGGCACTCATATCAGCGCCTCGACGAAACGGGCCGATCCAGGCCGCGTGAACCGCCCCAGACCGAAGGGCGCCGCGAACTCGGCGGGGTTTCGGCAGGTGGCCAGCATCGAGGGGCGGAAGCGCAGGCGGACATCTTCCGTCACCGCGCGGCGCAACGGCGGCTGTATTGCGATCGTCGCCGTGTCGCCGTCATAGTCGATATCCATGACGATATGGGCGGAATCGACGCCATCGACACTAAAGCCGATCACATGCCCCACCTGAAGGACCGGCCCGTAGGCCGAAAGGTCGGTCACCACTTCGACCGTTCCCCGCCCAGCAGACGCCACCAGGGGCGCGGTCGGATTCCACCCCCAGTTCTCGCCGTTCCCCCAAGGCTGCCCCTCGCTCCAGGGAATGCCATCGGTGGCGGGCGGCAACAGGCCCTTACGGTCCACCAGCTGGTCGGTGCAGCGGATGGGGATGCTGAAGACCGCGCCATTCATCGCACGGCTGTAGGTCCAGCTGGCAGCCAGGTTCGCACGCCGGGCCAGCAGG
The DNA here is from genome assembly GCF_020529025.1 of Oceaniglobus trochenteri. GTDB lineage: Bacteria > Pseudomonadota > Alphaproteobacteria > Rhodobacterales > Rhodobacteraceae > Oceaniglobus > Oceaniglobus trochenteri. Next base: position 101,053 of record NZ_JACNMM010000013.1, on the reverse strand, counting down.
CCAAACCCCATGATCAGGGTGGCACGGCCACCGGGCTCCGGGCTTTGCACCAGCGCGCCGCCCAGCGTCATGCCACCATCGACCGAAGTACCCCCGGCCATGAAGACCTGATCCGTGGGCACAAGTTCGCGCCGCCAGGTGTAGATCCTCGGCACGATCGGCATCAGACCATGCCTCCGCTGGCGCTCATCTCCTGCTGGTAGCTGCCGAAGTTGCGGCGCACCGTGTTCACAGCGCTGACTGCGCCGCGCTGTGCGGCCTGCACCCCCATACGCTTCACATAGGCCTGGAGCTTGCCGTCATCGTCGACGGTGACGCCGATCTCGCCCATGACGACGCCGCCGGTGCCGCCCATCTGGTGGTTCGGCGTGATCGCCCCGGCGCTGGCCGGGGTGAACAACTCGGGGCCGCGTTCGCCCACGACATAGGACTTGCCCGCGGACACGCCGCCGCCTTCCGCGCGAAACCCGCCGAAAACCCCTTTGAAGAGACCTCCAAGCAGACCCCCGCCGCCACCACTGCCACCGGCAAAGGGGCCGGTGCCGAACAACGACGCCTCAAGCGCCGCCCGCGCAAAGGATCGCGCCAGGTCTTCCAGCACCCCTCCCAGGTCCTTGCCGCTCACGATGGCATCAAGGAACCCGTCCTGCAGAGAATCCTGCGCCTGTTCGAAAAACTCGGCACGGTCCTTTGCCTGGTCGTACTGCTGGGTCAGATCGCCGATTGCGGCTGCCTGGCGTTCGATCTGCTGGCGCACGGTCTCGCCGGTTTCGCCCTGCACCCGATCCAGATCGATCCCCTTCTTCTTCGCGGCGGACAGCAGGGACCACTGGGCCGTCAGTGCAGCGGTGCGCGCTTCGGTCTCTCCGATCAGCTGGATCTGCTGGCGCAGCTTCTCTGCCTGGTCGCGCCCGGCGTCCAGCGGGTCGAATGTGGCACCGCCACCACGCCCGCCACCACCGCGACCGCCGCGACCCCGCCCACCGCGCCCGGGCTTTGGTGGCGTCCAGTTCGCCAGGAAATCGTCGGCCTGCCGAACTTGCCAATCCAGCGAAGACCCGCCCATGTTTCGCGGGTCCCCACCCCGGCCGGAATAGACCTTGCCCGGCGCGCGGGGCAGCCCCTGGGGACCCATACGTTCGATACGCTGAGCCAACCCGAGGGCAATGCCCATGTATTCGGCCAGCCTGACAGCCTCATCGACACCTGCCGCGATGCCGCTGGCAATATCGGTTGCCCCGATACCTTCGACGGCATTGTCGGAGATTTCCAGTTGGTGGGCGAACTTGCGCGCCTCGGCCTCGGCCAGCGTCAGGTTGTCGAGGACACCATCGGACATCTCGACACCCGCCGACTGCAGGGTTTCGCGGATATCGCTGATCGCATCCGCGATATCGCCGAAGTTCTGCGCCGCGCGGGCATCTTCAAGCCGGGTCATCGCATCGTTCAGCAGGATCAATGCCTCAGGGTCCATTCCCAAACGATCGGCCAGGCTGCCTATGCCGGCGACATCACCCTGCAGGGCCGCCAGTTCCTCCCGCATCTGTGCCAACAGCTCGATTTCACCTTCGGTGACAAACATGCCCTGACCCGCGCGCTGTCGGGTGGCAATGTCGGCTTCTGCATCGGCGATCAGGCGGGTCATATGATCAATCCGAGCTTGGGCCTCCGCCTCACCAGCCCAGAGAAACGACGAACCGAAATCTCCGATCACGGCCTCGATTTCCGCCTTGAACTGATCGCCAAGACTGGTGTCGATCAGTTTTCCAAGGCTCAACGTCGCCGCGCGCTTCTCGATCGAGGCCAGCTCGCGCGCCAGTTCGCGCACCTTCTCGGACACGGTCCCGAACATTTCGGAAAGGTTCTCATATCCCTCGGCCGAGGCAAGCGTTGCAGCATCGCCTGAACTCGCGATGGCCGCCTTGGTGTCGTTCAGGATGTCGGAGAACGACTTCGCCTTCTCCTTTGCCTCTTCGGAGGCATCGGCCGCATTCCACAACGCAGCGGCCAGCGGAACACCCACCGCCAGGACGGCGCCCAGCACCGCCCCCATCGGGCCGAACGCCCCCAGCATCTGTGATCCCTGCTGCGTAAAGGCGGTGACGGCCGAGGTGCCACCCTGTACCTGCACCGCGAAGTCGCCCACCTGGTAGCCCAGCTGCTGCACAGCACCACGATTGCGTTGAAAAGCGGCGCCCAGACCCCGCACCTGCACCTGCTGGCGCGCAATGGCGGCATTGGCGCTTTCGATGGCCGCTTCGGTCTTGCGGTACTGATCCTGCGCCTGGCGCAGAAGCTGGTTGTGCCGCCCCTGATCGATGGTTCCCTTTTCCAGCGCCCGCGCCAGCTTGCGCTCTTCCTGCTCCAGCTTGATCACCGCACGGGACAAAGGATCATACTGCTTTTCAAGCTGGGCGATCTCCCTGGCCGAACGTTTCACGGCCTTGTCGTGTGCCTCGTTTTCCAGGTCCAGAAGGATCTTGATCCGTTGGGTGATGTCGTCATCCATATTGCCTCACAAGGTCAGCGAATTCATCGGCAGTGGGCGCGTCCGGCTCGCCCGAACCCTGCGACCGGTTCCATCCATCGATGAACAGCACCAGGTCGCGCGGGATCATTTCCCGGACGTCGGCGGGGCTGAGCCCCGCTCCGACAACGCCCCGGATTCTTTCCGGGACGTCCCAGGCGTCGCTTTCGCGCGACCCTTGCGCCGCGATCCAGCTGCGGCGCTTTTTTTTTCCGGCTTCTCGGGCAGGAACGCGACCGTCACCAGGTCGTGGGCGACCTGGCGCAGGGCGAAGTTCCACGACGGACCAAGCTCGGAAACAATGTCATCGGCGGCGCGATCCGGCATACCGCCCCCCGCCAGCCCCAGCGCCACCAGGTCCCTGACGTGCCGGGCCTGGGGCGCTTCGGATCGATCGATCATCCGGTCCAGCATCTCGAAGATGCCGATGCCGTGATGGGTTTCGAACCGCTCGATCTCGGCGTTGCGCAGAACCATCGGGTAGGATCGCCCCCCCACCTGCGCCACGATCCCGCCGCGTGGCGGCTGTGCCGTGATCGCCATCAGCTGGCCGCCGTGAAGCCGATCACGCCGCTGGAGGACAGCGAAAGGGAATAGGTGACGCCATTCTCCTGTTCGCCGCCAAATTCCATACTGTTGATGTGAAACGCCCCCGAAAAGGTCCCGAAACTCGGAACGATGACCTCAAAGTTCGCGATGGCATCGGCGGTATCGCTGACACCGGTGCCCATGAAGGCCGACCGCAACCGCTCTTCGGTGGTGCTGTCCTCGAAATAGCCGTTTCCCGACACCGCAACCGACCGGATGCCGGTCTGCAACTCTGCCCAAAGCTGCCCGCCCGGCGTCGTGCAGTTCGGCGTCGTCACGTCGTAGGAGTTCGCGTTCAGCGTCAACGTCTTGGTGGTCAGGCCACAAAGCACGTCGAAGGCCTCCGTCTCCGCACCGTCACCGATCTTCACCAGAAGGGCGCGGCCCTTTTGCTTTGCCATTGTCAGGCTCCTTCATGAAAAATTGATATCTGCGCGGCCCAATGCGCCGATAGGGCTCATCCGTCGATCAGGGCGGAAAATGCGATGATCGCCAGGTAACTTTCACCGTCGCTGTCGCGCCCCACGGTCTGGGTCATCCACTGCAGCGACACGAGGTCAAAACCCACGACCACGACACTGGATTCCCGTTCGTCCAGCGCCGCGACCACGGCCTCGGCAATGCGGGTGCATTCGACACGCCCGGATTTCGGACGGCTGTAGACCTCGAGCCCCAGCGCCACATCTGCGGCCGCACCGCAATCCGTGCGCAGCGGGCGGGGTTCGATGTTGCCCACCCTGATATAGGGAAACGTCGGCTTCTTCGGTGGCTCGTCATAAACGCGATCCCCCACCAACGCCGTTACCCCGCCATCCGCCTTCAGCGCCGCCACGATCCCTGCCTGAAGCGCCAGGGCATAACCGTCAGCCATTGCCCCCGGCCTCCTTTATGGCGTCACGCAGGGCCTTGTTGGCCCGCGCCCGCCGCTTGCGGTCCGTCGCCTTCAGCGCCGGATTGACGAAGGGTCGCTTGGGCCCCTTGCCAGACGATTTTCCGGCCTTGTTCACGCGCTCTTTCGTGCCACCTTCGAGGATCGATGACAGCGGGCCGAAATCCATCAGATAGCCATGCTCACCCTCGCGCCTGCCCTTGATGGCCGCCTTGGTCTTGCCGGTCGCGCCGACAGGCACCAGGACCCGCGCGACCTGCAGAACCAACTCGCCATTGTCGCGGTTTGCCGCCCCGAGGTGGCGCGCGGTCGTTTCCGGCATCTTCTGCATCATCGTCTCGACCCGACGAAAACCCTGTTTTGACAATCCCATCAGGTGGCCCCCCCCGTCTCGCATGTGAATTCAATCAACTCGCGCCGCGCGCCCATCACCACCGGCTCGTTGCGGATGTTCCAGACCTCCCCACGGCACAGGAAACGGTCAGCCGCCGTAATGGCCCGAGCGGCAGTCGAAACCCGAAGCCGGAGGGTGGCCGTGGCCGTCGCCTCGACCGCCCCGCTCGCAATCCGCTCCCTGCCGGGAACAACGCGGACATCGGCCCAGAAGGCGCCAAGATCGGCCCAGTCGCCGCGAACGTTTCCATAGGCGTCCACCGATTCCAATTGACGTTGGACGGTGACCCTGTCCCTGAACGATCCCCCTCGGGCCATCGTCAGACCCAGAAAATATGGGGTTTCATCAGGTCCCGCGCGCCCATGGGCAACGGGATCACCGACAGACCTGCGACGGCATCTTCGCGGTTCTCATAGAACTGTCCCGCGATCAGCAGCACGGCGATCACCAAGTCCGCCGGCACCGCCGAAGCATTGCCATAGCCCGCCGTGAATTCCACCCCGACGGCATCCACACCGCCTGAGGTGATCGGCCAGGTCGCGCCATCCGCCGGAACGATCCGCACCGGCCCGCCCGACCGCACCAATCGCCACAATGCTTCATCCAACTCCTGCTCATCCCCGTCCGCGTCCAGATAGGTGATGCGATCAACCGTCTGGACGGGCGCGCAAGGCAGTTCGATGCAGCCACCGAAGCCCGGGCACAGCAGTTTCAGCTGCTGGGTCACCAGGCGACGGCGGGTATAGGCTTCGACCGCCGCCCGCGCCGCCGCGATATAGACCGGGATCAGGTCATCCTCGTCCGTGCCCTCGACCCGGCAATGGGCCTTCATGCGGTCGAGGTCGACCGGCTCTGCGGCAGGCGGGGTGATCACGACGACGCTCAAGCCCGGTCCCCTTACAGGCGAACGGCGGCGCCGCGCGCCTCGAAGTGCCGCGCCGAGGCTTCCGAGACCACGACGGTCTGATCCCGGCGATAGCGCTCTTCCCGCGCCGTGCCCCGCCGCTCATCGTCCACGGTGTAATCGGTCACGAACTGCACCAATACCTCGTCAGGGCCTGCCGCTTTGGCCAGCGAAATCTCCGACGCTGCCTCGGGCACAGCCTCCTGCGGCTTGTCCTCTGCCGCCTCGGGCACAGCCTCCTGCGGCTTGTCCTCTGCCGCCTCGGGCACAGCCTCCTGCGGCTTTTCCGCTGCCGCCTCGGCTTCCGCAGCCTTATCCTTTTCCGTCGGCTTCTTGCTCTTGGTCATGTCGGTCTCCCGTTGAAGTGGTGACGGTGCGCCTGCAGGCGCACCGAGGATCAGGCGACGATAACGATCTCGCCAACGCTGGCAGCATCGTGTTCCGACGCCGGGCCATAGCGACAGCCGTCGCCCAGCAGGATCGCACCAGCATCACTGGTAGCCGCGGCAACCGTCAGCGATACGCGAACGAAGCCGAAGGCATTCTCCATGTCGAGATCAGCCGCCGAGAAGGAAATGATCGCCTGGGTGTTGCTGTCGCTGCCCGCCTGGGTCAGCTGTGTGATCTCGGCGCCGGCCAGATCCTTCGCGCCGGTCCCGCTGGCGTCCTGCGCCTGCTCGATCTTGGCGTCGACCGTGGCCGAAGCCCCCAGATCGCCCGCCGAAATGACGGCCATGTAGGTCTGCCACTGGGCGCAGGGCACCCAGGCGGTGGTCACCGTCCCGGCGGCATAGGCGTCCGGGTCGATCGAGGCCAGGACACCAAGGGTCGTGGCCAGGGCAACGGTCTTGTTGCTCATCGTCTTACTCCATGTTCAGGGGTTGGTGCCCCGCCCCCGAACCGGGGCGAGGCCGTCAGTTTCAGGCGCGCTCGGCCAGGGCCACGAAGTGCGACTTCGTGTTCGCCCCATGGGCGGGGGTCACCGGCGCCGAAAGGTGCGGCTGGCCGCCGAAGCGGAACGTCCAGCGGAAGGCCTCGATCGCATAGTCGAAATACAGATGCATCGACCGGGCATACTTCGGGCCGTTCTGGCGGCGCAGCGCGTAATAACCCTTGGGCGAAAGCAGTTGGAGATCGCCCTTGTCCCCCAGGCTCTTGGCGTGCTCGCTCAGCTTGATCGGCAGACCCAGCAACATTCCGCCCGGCGCATCGACAAGCCCGTTGGGCGGCATCCAGATCGGCGTGTCACCGACCTTCATGGTCATCAGCTGCGGCAGGGTGTCCGAATTCGCCATCCAGAACGGCTTGTCCCCCGGGATGCGCAGCAGGCGCGAGAACATGTTCAGAACGTTCTCGGTCTGGATGGTATCGGCCGCCTGCCCGCTTTCCTTGGCCACGCTGACAAGCGCGTTGCCGATCATCCAGCCCAGGGGCTGGTTCACCCCGGTGCCGTAGACCATCGAACTGTTGCGCTTCCAGGAAATGGCCTCACCGGCCTTGCGGGTCAGGCGCGACTCCAGGCGCGGCGCATCCTCCAGAAGCTCTTCGGTCGCCAGGACGAAGGCGTAAAGCTCATGGAGCGGCACGGTGCGCTGCTCGGTCAGCATCTTGCTGGGGTCCATCTTCTGCCCCTCGCCGCGCCAGTTGGCCTGGACACCGCCACCACCCCAGGGCGTGGATTCATCGGCCAGCGCCTTCACCTCGCGCTTGTCGGTGGGCTCTTCGTCCACAAGTGGCCCGAACTCGTCCAGATCGGAAACCACCTCGAAGATGGCATCGCGGTAATCGGCGGGCACCTCGAAACCTTCACCCGTCGCGGCACCGCCGATATGGGTTCCGGCGGGCGCCGCCAGTTGGTGAAGACGCGCATCCACCGGTCCGCCCATGCGCGAGGCACCGCGCACCGCCGAGGCGAACTCGGCCAGCCCCTTGAAGCCGCCGGTGGTGGCGGGGTTGGGATCATTGACGGTGTTCGACAGGGCGGGAGAAAGCGCGTCCATGGAACGGCGCCGTTCGGCCTGCGCTTCGGCCTTCTGGATCTCGGCCTGTTTCTCGGCGATCTGATCCTCGATCTCCGAATACTGCGCCTCTTCGGCTTCGGTCAGATCCCGGTCCTCGGCATCGGCCCGGTCCAGAAGGGCGACGCCCTTGCCTTTCAGCGCCGCAAGCGCCTTCTTCAGCTCCGCAAGTTTGTTCATCTTTCTTCCTTTCGATGATGCCGGGCCGTCGTCGATTGGTGCGACACGCCCGGCGCGCGCCACATCGCAGTCCCAACAGGGGGGTCTAGAGGTCGCTATTCAGATGACGGCAAAGAAGTGCGGACCGGGTTGAGCCCTTCCGCAGCCTGAACAATACAAGCCGTCTGTTGATCGCACCGAGTCACAATAAGAACTGTCGGTGATCGAAATCGTCCGCCCGACGGCCCGTTTGGCATTCCAACCAACAGAACTCGACTCCGCCGCCGGAGGAATGATCAAGCGATGCCCCACGCAACACGAAGTGCGCTTCCAATTGAAGGCGATGTCGATGGAAGAATGCCTTTGACATGCGCTTTGCTTCGAAGCGAGAACGACAGACAATGGCTACGCTCTCTCCCCTCATCGCCCGCATGATGCAGTCTGGAATGATCACTTCCCCAAACAGATTCGTCTCGCCATTTTCTTGCTTTGTCACCATCGTCTGAATAAGCTCCAAATCTTTGCAATCACAAACTTTCTCTAGATCAGGGAAAGTCGCCGCCGCTCGATCGAGGCGCGACGCGCCCCGGACCGGCCGCCCTTGACCAGCCGCTGAAGGGTTTCATCCAGCGTTGCCACCCGGTCGGCCATGCCAAGCTTCACGGCCATCTGGGCGCCATAGCAGCGCCCGCCGCCCATATGGCGCTCTGCCGTCTCGGGATCGGCCCGCACCACGGAAACCGGAACGCCCCGCGCCTTGGCGACATCCTTGGTGAACATGTCGTAGAAGGCCGCGCCATCCGCCGCGATGGCTGCCCGGGCGGGTTCATCGAGGGGCGCAAAGGGATTGCCCTCGGTTTTCCGGGGGCCGCTGGAAATCATGGTCACGGCGATCCCTTCCATCGCCAGCTTTTCGCTGATCTCCTGGTGGATGCAGTAGACGCCAATCGACCCCACCTCCCCCGATGGCGTGACCACGATCTCGTCGCAGGCGCTGGCGATCCAGTAGGCGGCGCTGGCCGCAAGGGTATTGGCCACGGCAATGATCGGCCTGTCCGAACGCTTCGCCGCGCGGATCATCGCCGCCGTTTCCGGCACCAGCCCCACCTGTCCCCCCGGGCTGTCGATGTCGATCACGATGGCGCTGCAGGCCTGATCGTCGGCCGCCGCGCGAAACGCCGCCTGGAACCGCTCCATGGCCACGCCGCCGGAAAAGTCGGTCATCATGTTGGCCCGCGGCAGGATCGAACCATGCAGGCGCAGCACCCGCACCAGCCGCTGATCGCCACGCGCCTCACCGTTCAGTGCTACTGGCGTGGTGCCGGGGAAGGCAGCGTCGTCACGCGGCCCGGCCTGGGCGCGCAGGGCAAGCGCCGCCACGATCTGTTCGGCCTTGGCCGGGTGGATGAACCAGGTTCCCTGCCCGGCCATACGCAGGATGCGGTCGATTTCATGCGGCATTCTTGATCACCTTCAGGTTGGGCCGTCCGCCGTTGCGGGCCACGCTCTGGCGCAGGAACGCGATCGCGTCGCTGGCCTCTTTCCGTTCGCGTCCCACGTTGCCGACCGGCGCCATGTTCAGCGGCTCCATGAACCGGTCGCCTTCGGGGCCGATCCCGTTCAGATTTTCGCGGCGGCGGATCTCATTCACCGACAACCAGCCCCAGTTGCGCCCAAGCGCATAGGCCTGGAACCGGCTTTCGATATCGCCGCGCAGAAGGCTGTCGACGTTGAACTCGAAGTAGAACCGCTCCTCGCCGTTCAGCAGGTGCTTGTTCACGCTGCCCTCGATCATCTCCAGCCATGGCCCGAGGGTGCCGATCACGAAGTCCAGCGACTGTTCCTCGATGTTGCTGAAGGTGGCCTTGTCCAGGATGCCCACCTTGTGGGGCGGGATGCGCCAGAGCCGTGAAATGTCCAGCCAAAGCTCCTTGCGCGTTTCCAGGAACTGCGCCTGTTCGTTCGAATGGGCCAGCTGCTCGACCGTCATGTCGTATTCCAGGACGCCAGGCTTGTGGCGGTTGCGGCCGGTCAGGGCTCGCTGCCAGGCCCGCAGGAAGTTCTCCTTGCTCTCCTTGTCGGCGAAATTACCCTTGTGCCGGAACAGGATCGGCGGGGTCGCGTCGTTCGAGAAGAAGCTGTTGGCATAGCGTTGCAATGCCAGCGCCGCGCCGATGGCCTCGACCCCGTCCTTCAGGATCGGGGATCGGCCCCGGCGCGTGTCACACACCGGCGGCAGGGGGATGTACCAGACCTCTTCGTCCAGCAGGACCCGTTCGGGCTTATTCGGTTCGCGCACCCGGAACCGCAACCCCCGGTCGGGAAGTTCCTCGACATCGAAATGCTGCGGGGCGATGCGCCACAGGCGCTCGTTGGCCTCGCCCTGGTTGACGCGCTCGGCGAGGAAGACCCCCTCGGCCGCCAGATCGTCAACCATGTTCGCCAAGAACTCGAAAGAGGTCTCGCGCGGGTTTGGGTTGCGAAGAAGACGCGCGATGGGGTGATCGCCACGGCGAACACGGCTGTCGTCGTCCTGCCGCTCGAAAACCCCAAGAGCCAGGCTGGCCACCGTCTTGCTCAGCACCTCAAGGCAGTCGCGCACCACCGGCACGGTCCGGGCCCGCTCGACCGTCACGGTCACCCCGGCCGCCGTTGCCCGCCCCGCCGGGCCATACCAGAAATCATCGGCGGGGTTTCTCGCGCGCGCTGACGGGTCGACATCGGCCCGCACAGCACCGCTGAACATCGAAAGCAGGCCCATCACGCCACCTCGTAATCGGCAGGGATCGACAGGCTTGCCACCGCCGCGACCGGGTTCAGTCGCATGAGCATGAAGGCATTCAGCGCCGCGATCAGCGGATCGATCTTTGCCTTGCCGGATGCCGCTTTCGTGATGATCACCGCACTGCCTCTCTGTTCGCTTTTCGCATTTCCCAGAACCCAATCCATCATCGGGCGCGCCCCGTGCCGGAACGTGCCGTCCTTCAGCTTGCGCTCCAGCCCCCAGATGGCCGGGGACAGCTGCGCACCTTGGCCGATTGCCTTCAGCCTGTCGTTTCCGATCCCGCGCAGGGCCAGCTCATCGACGATGGCACTGATCCCGAAAGGATCGAGCCCAACCGCCCCCGACGCGGGCAGAAGATTGGCGGTGAAGACCTGCTCGGCATAGTCGGCCACCCCCACGACGTCGCCACGCGGATCGTCGGGTTCGAGGATCGTCAGATCCCCCGCCTCGGCAAAATCCATAAGCCGCGGGGCAATTTCCTTGCGCGTTTCCAGCACCTCGGTATGCGCCCAGGCATGCCCCCAATGCAGCCATTCCTTGCTGGCCCGGTCCCGCCCCAGCACCGCAATCCCCAGAAGATCGTCCAGGCCGCCCCCGTCGACCCCCACGACCGCCACTTCGGACCGCTCGATCAGGCGATCGAGGGTCAGCTTGTCATCGCCGGCCTTCGGCCAATGCCGCGACCCGATCCATTTGCCCATCAGCGCCGCGCCGATCTCGACGTTGAAGTGCTGGCTTGCCAACAGCGCAAGTGCGGCGGCGCCGTCCTTCTCCTTTGCCGTCAGTTCATCGGCCAGATAGGCCGGATCGACCGACACTCCGAGGTTCGGATTGACCATCGGCCAGGTGGCCGGGTCCTTCCACCCGCCATCCTTCGCCATCTTCAGCGGCAGCTCGTAGAGCACCGCTAGAACCGGCAGGTCCAGTTTGCCGTCCCGAACGGCCCGGGCCTTTTCCAGTTCGGCCTTGAACACGCCAGCGGGTGGCGATTTGCTCTGGGTCGTGATCTGCATCAGGAACCCGTCGGGGCGCGCGGCAAGGGCGCCGCGCACCTCGGTAAAGACATCCGCCGCCTTCGACTTCGTGGCGAATTCGTGCGTTTCGTCGATCAGCGTGAAGGTCGCCTTGCCCCCGGTGATCGCATCGGTATCCGCCGCCTTGATCACGATCTCGGCCAGCGAAATGCGGTGGGTGATCTTCTTCAGGTGGTCCTGAAGATGGAACAGCTTGGTCAGTTCGGCGTCGTGACGGATGATCCCCTTCGCCTGCTTGAACGAAATCGATGCGATGGTCTTGGTCGGCGCGATCAGCAGAAGTTCCGCCTCGGGCCTTTCGTTCATGATGATCGCCGTGACCATGATCGCGGCCGCAATCGACGATTTGCCGTTCTTCTTCGGCACCAGAAGGAAGAACTCACGGATCATCCGTCGCTTGGTGGCGGGGTCGTAGCTGCCGAAGACCACGCGCACCAGGTCAAAGACCCACTCTTCGCAAGCCGCGCCATAGGTCGGCGTTCCCATGATGTCGGGAACCCGCAACCTCTTGAAGATCCGCAGGGCCTTCTGTGCCACGGCATCGAACAGGGGCAGCTTGGGGATCAGCGACAGCCGCTCGCGGATTCGTCGTTCCCAGTCGGGCAGCGCCGTTTTCCATCCCGGCGCCGCCCCGCCCAGCGACGAAACCTCAGTTTGCGCGACCATCGAACCTCAGGTCACTGCCCCAATCGCCGGAATCTCCGGTGGCCTCGGCGTCACGTTGGGCCATCTCCTTTTTGCCCAACCGCTTTGGTCTTTCCTCTTCTGCCTGGGCCTCGTCGATCGCCACGCGGACGTTCATCAGGTCCGACTTCTCGATCATCCGAATAAACTCCTTCAGTGCTGCGACGTTGCCCGCCGTCGCCATCTCCATCGCCATCTCCAGAAGCCGCGCATCCAGACGGTCGCGCATCCTCTCGCGCTCCTTCAGCTCGGCTCTAAAATACCGCTTGAGCGTCGCCAGCGAGACGGGCCGACCGGTGCTGGGGTTGACCAGCGCATTGGCAACGCGGGTATTGCTCCAACCTAGCGCCAGCAACATCTTGACTTTGTTGCGATCTTTTTCCGTCACCACAAACGCAGGGCGACCACGCTCGCCTTTCCCCTTCGGCGTCGGGTTCCCGAACAGATCAACGTCCTCCAAAATTCCATCTCCCCCAAAAAAATTCCACGCGTGAGAGAGGAGTGCGGTCTGGGGCCTGGCGGGGCTGTGGGGATCTACCCCCCCCTCCCCTCGGTCAGATCCCGAGCCCGCGCGCCGCCGTCTCTTCGCGCTGCTTCGCGCCGTCGTGGCACGGCTTGCACATGCATTGCAGGTTGGCGCGGTCCCAGAACAGCGCCCGGTCGCCGCGATGCGCGACCTTGTGATCGGCCACCAGCATCGCTGTATCGCTCATCACCTGACCGCATCGAACGCAGGTGAAGCGCGCCGCGACGAGAACAGACCAGCGCAGCCGCTGCCAGGCCGCCGTGCCGTACCAGGCGCGCCACGCATGCCGTTCCTTACGCGACGCATCGACCTGCGGCGCCAACCGCTCGACCGGCGAGGCCAGAGCGCCGATGGCCGGCTGCAGCTTTGACAACCGGACCATGGCACACCTCTCGAAAGGAATAGGTCAGCCGCCCCGCCGCTGCAGCTGACCATGGGTTATCGCGCCTGTCGGCGGGCGCGCTCGGGTATCTCGGGACACAGTGAAGGCGTGGTGCATCGGACCTATGAACCGACGCCAACCGCCCAGCCGCCCGCGCCTGTCGCACCCTCCTGGGGTGCATGGCATGGGCATGAGGCTCTTCGCGGGCAAACTAGGGGCAGCCCGCGACTCCTGTCAAGCATCCTTGTCGCGCAGCTTCACCAGATCCGCTGTGTCCGCCTGCGCCGCTACCACCCCGCCCAGAAGCGTCAGGCGCACCTGCACCCCATCGGCAGCGGTCAGGGCGACCACCTCGCAGTGCTGGCCCGCCATCGGCCCTGACCGGAACAGCGCCCGGTCGCCGGGGCGCAGGCGGGCGGCGGCAACGCGGCGCGCCTTCTCGGACCGACGCTGCGCCTCCTTCGCCTCATCCACGGCCCGCATTGCATGAAGCGAAGCAAGCCGCCCCGCATCCAGCCGCCCCCAGTGGCCGAAGGAGCCGCACAGCGCGCCGGTGATGAAGGGACAAGCCAGCACCGCATGGGGACGAGGCGCGCCATCGAAGCGCGCGAAGACATAGCCCGGCAGATAGCGGCGGGTGTATTCGCGCAGATGGCCCCGCACCCTCTGCTTGCGCCGCAACACCGGGTGGAAGGCATAGACACCACGCAGGGCCAACCAGCGTTCGGCGGCTTCTTCGCGCTGGGGCTGGCACAGCAGGGCATACCATTCCCGCGCCCCGCCCAGCGACAGGGCCGCAGCGGCGGGCGCGGGGGTGACCATGTCACCGATGGCGAAAGACGACATCCGGCTCACCCCGCCACCGCCTTTCCCGCCTCGGCCAGCCCCAGGTCACGCGCCAGCCGGGCGCGGGCCAGGGCGCGGGTGCGGCGATGGTGCCATGCCTGATCCTCGGCCCCGAGCACCGCACCATCGGCCAGACGGCGCTCCAAGTCGAACATGCGGCGCACGGCCGGACGCGCGGCCTCCTGTACCTTGCCGAGGATGAACGACCCGGGCCACTTGCGGTTCGCGCGCAGGTGCAACAGCAGTTCGGGCGCCCAACCGTCGCGCAGCGCCGCCTCGCCCGTGGCATGGGCGAACACCGCCCGCATGAGGGGCGAGGCATCCTCGGGCGGCTGTTCGATATTGTTGGCCTCTGCAATCACGACCGGCAGGATCGGGAAGCGGTCGCGCGCCGAACCGCCGCCCCGCCCTTCCATGACCTCGGCCAGCGCCGCCAGCCCCTGGGCCGACATGTAGGCCAGCCGCGCGCAAAGCTCGGCGCGCATCGCCGTGAACTGCGCCACCGACATCGACCCGGGCCGCCCGAAGCCGACCCGATCGAGGTGTTCGATCAGCAAGGCCTGCACCCGCGCCTCGCCCGCCTTCTGTTCCTGTTCGTTCATCCCTTGCCCCTTTTTCTCAGCCTTGCCCCGGTTTCGTCCACAGATCCGGCCCGAAGTGTCGCGGGCCTGTCCGTCTGTCTTTTCATTTCCCTGTCCCTGTCCCTGTCGTGCGGGACAGTCTGGAAGTGTCCCGAGACTGTCCCGAAGTGTCCCCGCGACACTTTCGGACAGTTCGATCAGATGTCAGGATTCAACGGTTTGCCGCCCTTTCCGCCCCATGTCGAACATGTGGTTCGACCATGCACCGATGGCGCGTTCGTGCCATTTGGCGTCGCGGTACTGGCACCCGTTCTCGACCAGCCAGCCGTCCATCCAGAGCACGGCAGCATCGTTCTTGGCCAGCTGGGCGTTGTAACCCGCCAGGGTGGTGCGCAGCCGCTGGATGCGCTTCTTGGCATTTGCGGCCTCGTTGCGCGCGCGGTTGTCCTGCTTGCGCCCGAAGGCGTCCAGAACCATCTGCGTGACGCTATGATGCATCAGGCGCACCTGCCCGTCGCAGCGGCACCGGGTCCAGCGGTGCAGCGGGCCGAACGGCCCCTCGCACATGCGGCGGAACCGGCTTTCCTCGACCATCGCCAGCTTGGCCAGCTGCTCCATGTCGTCGGGCAAGGTGCCCACCGGCGTCTGGTCCTGGGACAGACAGATCAGGTCGAAATAGATCGCGCGGGCCGACTCGGTGCCTTTCAGGCGCATCTCCGACGACAGCCAGCGGCGGTGAAACCACGCGATGAAATTGTGGCTGTCGATCCGGTCATCGGGGCCAAGCGGATATTCCGGCAGGTCCTCGGCATCGATCAGCGATATGGGGGCAGCGCGGGTCATCGGTCGGCCCTCACATGGCGCAAGAGCAGAAATGCGATCGCCGTCACGACAGCCGCAGTATATCGCTGCTCTTGGGGCCAGGTCGCCAAATCGACCCACCAGACCACAAGTGCCCAGCCCGCTGCAATCGACAGGGCCAGGTCACACAGATACATGGCGACCCACTTCATTCCGCACCCCCCTCGGCAAGCATGTCGTCCATCGCGCAGACGGTCAGCGTGGCGCTCATCTTGCGGCTTTCTGCATCGCCGCCGCCTGCGCCGCGATCTGGGCCGCGCGCGATGGCTTGCGCTCGACCGGAGGATCCTTGCGCAGACCGAACTCCGACGCCGGGTCAGCGGCGGCGGCCTGTGCTGGGGCCGGTTTCTCGGCCGCAGGCTTCGCGGGCGCGGCCTGACCGGGCGCAGGCTGGCCAAAGGGCATCCGCACCACGACAAAGCCCTCACCGATCTCGATCACCTCGCAGATCCGGGTCGGCCGGGCCGTTGTGGGGATGCCCGGCCAACATCCGATACGGAACATCGTTGTGTGCTTCAGAGCCTTTCCGACCCCAACCGGCCCCTTGGGGTCCAGGGCGATACGCACCCTGCCGGCATCTTCATCCTCGCCGATTCCGACCGACAGATGCTTGCCTGCGATCGGGCCACCGAAGGCGCGCTCTTGAACAGCCTTGTTCAGACTGAAGCAAAGAACGGGCCCAGCCTTCAGTTGTCTGACATAGCAGCTGACACCGGAACCGGCGGCTTGCAGGCTGGGCGGCGGAGGAGCAGGTTTGAAAGACATCAGCTTTTCCTTTCGGATGGGAACAGAAGCGCGCCCTCGGGCGGCGGCGGGGCGGGATTGGCTTCAGGCGGGTAATCCCCTGCCCGTTCAAGCCGCGCGCGGCAGGGTGCGATCCAGCGAAAGGCGGTTCGCCCCTGCACCACCGTCTTGCGCCAGACGACCCAGCAATAGGCCGTGGCCGAGCTGCCCTTGGCCGACAGGCGCCCCCTGTGCATCACCACGCGTTCGGAGAACTGCAGGATGTCGGTGGGCGGGGTGACGCTGAACAGGTCGCGGTGGCGGCCCACGCCCTCCAGAAACGCGGTGCGCAAGATCATCGCGACCCCGCACCTGCTGCTGCGCAGGGCCTGCTGGATGAAGGGTTGCGCCAGGCGGAATGGCGGGTTGGTGATGGTCCAATCCACCTGGCCGACCGCGCCCATGAGGTAATCGGCAAGGGGAAACCCCGCGCCGTAATCATGCACGTCCGACGCCTCGACCGAGGCGAAGACCTCCTTCAGTGGGGCCACCATGTGACCACGGTTTGCCGCCGGTTCCCGGCAGGTCAGGTGGGCGGGCAGCGCCCCATGCTGCGCCAGCCATTCGCAAAGCGCGCGGGTGGCCCAGGGCGGCGTCGGGAAATCGTCCAGGCTGTCATGCGCCTCGCGGCGCTGCTGCATCACGGCACTGCTGCGGTTCTGGCTCATCCCGCCACCTCGGCGCCGCTGATGGCGGTCCCATTGGTCCGATGGCCGGGGGTACCTGAGGCGCGCACCTGAACGCGCAGCGCCACGTCGGCCGCATTGATCGAACCGGCGCGCAGCCGCGCGCATAGGGCGGCGTGGTGCAGCCCGATTAGATCGCAAACCATCCGGCAATCGCGCCCCAGCAGCCAGCGGGCGGCATCGTCGCGCGCCCGCTGATTTGCGCCCGTCGCCCGCCGCGACGGGGCGCGATCGGCACCGCCGCAGGCCAGCCGCAACTGGTCCACCAGCAGGGCGCACCACATGCGGCGACAAGCTGCGGCCTCGACGTCGATATCGTCATATTGCGCCGGCGCCACAGCCGCCGCCACCTTGGGCAGGGGCGCGCCCCGCTCGGCGCGAAGGGCCTGCACCCGGGCATCCCCGGCCAGCACATTGTACAAGGTCGGGCGGCTGCGCCCCGTGGCCCGCGCGATGCGCGCCATCGACCAGCCCTCGGCCAGAAGCCGCCCGATGAACCCGCGTTCCTCGGCGTCCAGGTGCGCCACATCCCGGGCTTCGGCCTTGTGCATCGGCGCGGCGGCGTCCCCAATTCCACCGCCGCGCCGTGTCAGGCAGGGCGGCGCGGGAACGCGTTCCTGCGCCTCGCGCCGCTCTACCGCCTGAAAATCGTGCCGTCCCATCACCGCGCCACCTTCCGTTCCCAGAACATGCAGTCGCGCGCATCGCTGCGCCCCGACACGGTGCCATGGCCCTTGCCGCAGATGCCCACGTCCTCGATCCGCTCGCCGGAAAAATGCGGACAGGCCCCGCAGACCCGGCGCAGGTGGGTTTCGCAGAAGGGGTTGCGCGGATCGGTCAGCGCACTGCGCCGCACGACGCCCACGCGCCCGCCCTCCCAGTGGCCGCCACCATGACCGCTCATGCCGCCACCTCGCGCACCTTGGTGCAGGACTGCACACGGGGGCGCAGATGCTCGGGCACGAAGGCGATGCAGGGCGCGGCCAACCAGACGGGATGGCGCACGACCAGGGTCTGCACCGCAATGCAGGCATCGGGCGTCCAGGCCATGCACAGGACAATCGTCAGGATCATGCCCGCGCCCCCTTGATCCGGTCGGCCCGGGCGAAACAGGCCTCGGACCGCTGGCGCAGACGGGCCGCGCGGGTGTATTGCGGGATGGTATCGGCCCGTCCCAGCGCGCGCAGATAGCGCAGCGCCCAATAGCGACCACACGACCGCCACCATAGATGCGCGACTAGCCTCATTCCCGGCCCCCCTTCACCCTTTGGAAAAATTTTTCCGATCGGGTCCGCCAGCGATCCCCCCGGCGTTCCCACAGCGCGCGGCGGCGCTCGGCCATTTCCGACCACGACACGAACCACAGGCTCAGCACGTAAAGCCGCATCCGCCCCAGCATCACGCGGCCCTCCCGCGGATCGGGTCCAGCGCCCAACCGACACCGGCCAGCGCCATGACGGCAAAGACATAGGACACGCCCGCATCGTTGTCGCAGCGCAGCCAGTTGATCACCTGGCGTTCCGACACGCCCAGGACCGGCGCGCCGATCCGCGCCACCTCGCGCTCACTGTCGCCCGGGAAGGCGCGCCACAGCATGGCGGCAAAGGCCTTGCGCGACCGTGTCTTGTGGCGGGAATCCAGAAAATCGGCCCGCCGGTGATTTTGTGAAAGATTTTTCCGCATCTCGCCCTCATGTTTGACCTGTGAGGGATCAAACGAAGCTATTAAGGGAAAGGCGGACCGGGGCGCGGCACTCATGCTGCGCCCCTTTCCTGTTCGGCGGGCGCGGGGTTCTCGGCCATGTAGGCGCGGATGCGGTCGACGACGCGCATGGTCGGGCTGGATGTTCCGGCCTTCCACTTGCCCCATTGCGACCAACTGGCACTGATCGCGGCCCTCAGGATCACCTCGGGCGAGCGGTTCACAGCGGCGGCATAGCCTTCGATTTCGTCGATCAGTTGTTCCATGGCCATTAGAAATGGGGAACTTTCCCGATTTTAGCAAGGGGAAATTTCTCGGTTCACCCGCGGAGAGCCGAAAGGCCAATATGCCGCGTCATGACTGAATACGATGATCCCTTTGTTGCTGGCCTTCTGCGACTGCTGAAGGAACGGAAGCTCAAGCCCGCACCGCTGTCGAAGGCCGCTGGCCTCAGCGAGTCCTTTATTCGCGATCTTCAGTCCAACCCTGCCAGCTCACCAAAAACCATCAATGCACAAAAGATTGCGGACCTTCTGGGGCTCTCAATCAGCGACATCATCGAATATCGCGGGAGCCCTTCCCGCACATCGCATCCTATCGCCGTTGTCGGTCGCGTGGGCGCAGGGGCCCGCGTGCCTCTGAACGATTCCTATCCCAAGGGCGACGGCCTCTATCATGTCGCCTGCCCCCCGCAACTTTCGCCGAAAGGCCTCGCCTGCGTCGAGGTCTGCGGCAACTCCATGGAACCCGCCTATCTCGACGGCGATCTGCTGTTCTATTCCCGCCCTGCCATGGGTGTACCGTCCGAAGCCATCGGCACCCGCTGCGTGGTCGAAGATGCCGACGGCATGGCTTGGGTGAAACTGGTGCGCCGCCGCGAAGGCCAACCCGAGGGCCTATTCGACTTGGTCAGCTTCCACGCCGATCACCCGCCGATGTACGATTGCACCATCAACTGGGCCGCGCCGATCCTGATGCACCAGCAGGCCGCCTTCGCAATTCGTATCGACCTATCTGCGCACGAGGCGCTGCAAAGAAAGAAGGGGAAGCCATGTTCCTGATACGCCTATCGTCCCTCACCGCATTGGTCAGCCTTAGCGCTGGCTGCGAGGCGCCGCCGGCAGTCGCGGCCTTCAACGGGCAGACCGTGACGATTCAGCAAATGGGCTATGACTTCTTTTCCGAAGAGGCGCAGGCCGAAGCAGACCGCATTTGCGCCCAGGACGGAAAGCGCGCCGAAGCACAGAGCATGACCCGGGCCGCAAGCGGCCTTGCTGCGCCCGTAATAAACTATCTGTATCTCTGCGTGCCGAAATCAGGATCTCCGCGAGGGGATGTCAAATGATGGCACAGCCAATATTCACGGTCGGGGACGACCTGTGATGACCGACGAAATCGCCAAGCTGCATGAAGAAATCCTCGTTCTCCAGAAGCGCATTAGCGTTTTGGAGAGCTGGACCGAAGATGCCTTTGAGCGACAAATGATCATAGGGCGCTGGCTCAAGGCCTTGGCGAACAATGATCTGGTCGTTGCCGATATCGCGCTATCGCTAAAGTCCGGAAAACCTGAAGAGATCCGCGAAGCACAGGCTCGTTTTGATAGGCTTTTCGCTTTCCGCGACGATATCGAAAGCAAGATAAAGACGGACGGTCACGAAGATGCCGAATGACGGACAATACCCAAGGCTGATTGGACCGCAGGATATGGAGCGAGTAGAACGCACGTCGCTTGCGGACTTGAAAAGCGGTGGCGGCGGTGGCACATCTGATGGCATGGAAACACGCCTCGCCCTGCTTGAAGCCAAAGTCACAGGACTTGAACGCGAATTTGCGGTCAGGTTTGATCATGTCGAGAAACGTTTCGACGACTTGAGCCGGGATATTTCGAAGCTTCCTACCGAATGGGGCATGGCAAAGATTGTGTTTGTTGTGACCGGAGCCTTGATGGCGGCGGCCATTTGGGGCCCCCGCGCCCTATCCCTCATAGCACCGACAGTAGCCCCTTAGGCCCGCTCTGCGCTGGCGCTACAGAATGTCGGCCAACAGGTGCGCAGTTCATCACTGTAGATGACTTTGAAGGCGGGCATCGTCCCGATTTCGCCGCGAGATTTTCAGAGCGCCCAAGCTTAGCCCGCCTATGGCGGGTTTTTTCTTTGTGACAGGCGCGATCCGCCCACCGCAACATGCCCGCCCGAATCAATCGGCGTATTCAAAAGTGGGGATTTTTCCCGATTTTTGATTGACATGGGGAAGTATCCCTATAATGAATTGGCCCATCCTCACCGATGGAGTCAACCCGATGCACCCCACACCCTGCCCACCCCCGGCCCGCGACCTGATCGACACCGCCTCCCTGGCGCCCGCTGCCGATCAGATCGCGACCCGCCTGTCCGTCCTGGCCGATCTCGGGGTTCAGCCCTTCATCCTGAACCGCCTGCGCGACGAAGCCTATGAGCGGATGGAGTGGCGGGTCGATCAGACCCGGCTCTCGGGGCAGCTGACCGCCTGCGCCAGCGCCGCCGCCGCATTCCTCGACGGCGCGATCTCCCTGACCATCGCCCAACCGGGCCGGAGGGCAGCGTGATGCTGAAACCCATCCAGTGCCCCACGGGCGAAGACCGCGATCGGCTGATCCGTGTCATCACCCGACAGCTGGGCGATGCGCTCAACCGGATGTCCTTCGAAACAGGCGCCGCCCCGGAATGCCACATCGCAACGGCGATCACCGCCCTTGCCGCAACGCTGGAACCGCTGAACAGCGCCGCCACCGCCGACCTCCTGCGCGCCACGGCCGACATCATCGAATGCGATAGCGCAACGCCCGAAGGCGACCGCCGCGCGGTACAGCGCCGCCACGACACCGCGCTCAGCACCCTGACCAAGGCCATGGCCCTGAAATACAGCGAACCCGCAGGAGCAGCATCATGAACGATGCGAAACGCAGCCTCGGCGCGGTGGCTGCCGAACTGTCCGAGGCCATCGCGCAGCTGGTCAAGGATCAGGAAACCCTCGATGCCCGGGCCGCCGATGCCCAAGCCGCCCGGTCTGCCGAAACCGACGCGCTGAACCGGTTGAACGCCACGCAGAAGGCGATCGACAGGTTGAACAGCGACTTGTGCAGCCTGTCGTCGGGCGACTGGAACCGCCGCCCCATGCGCGACGAAGCGAACTCCCCATGAACGCCCAGGAAATCGCCCTGCTGATCCAGCTTGTCGCCGTCATCATCACCGCCCTTTTCGTCCTGAGGAACCTGTTATGACCCCGGAAATCCACCGCCTCACCGCCATCCTCGATGCCGCCGCGCGCCTGGGCCCCGAGGCCCGCCAGCAGCTGGTCACCGACACCGCCAATGCCCACGGCACCATCGCCGCCCGGGGCCGCTGCGGCGCCACCGGCGCCCCGCCCCTCACGATGATCGAGGCCCTGGGCGCGACAGCCGAGGCCCCCACCCTGCCCGAGGCCTGCACCCGCTGGCTCACCGCCGCCCGGGCCGAGCTGCTGCGCCAGCGCGCCATCCGCCGTGCCATGGCCACGCTCACCCGCCCCTACGCGGCCAGCAGAGCACAGCGCGACGCCTGCGAAACCATCCTCACCCGCTCGGCCCGGTTCGACCACGTGATGCTGGCCCGCCAGCGCCTCATGTCCCTGCCCCCGCGCCCGGCAATGGACCATCTCGCGCCGCGCGCCTGATTGCCACGCCGCCACCATCCTCCCGGCGGCCACCTTGCGGGCCGGACCCTCCCCCGGCCCGCACTTTTCAAAATCCGCCCCGACAGGTTTGGCCGATGCCCGAAGCACCCGCCCTCCCCGAGGCCAGCCCGCGCGAGCGCGAGGTGCAGCATGCCGTCCTGCAGCTGGTCGAGGCCTATGCCTTCAACGAGGCCCATGCCGTCCTGGGCCTGCACCTGCGCGAAACCGCCGAACGCCAGCGCAGCCACAACGAAGACCTGTTCATCGCCTGGAGCCGGATCGATCCGGCCCACCGCCCCGACTTCCTGACCTACGCCCACCACCGCCGCCGGATCGACCTGGCAGCCCCGACAACGGAGTAACCCGCATGGCCAAGACCAATGCCACCCCATGGGCCAAAACCGGCTTCTACCGCGCCCACACCCCCACCGGCTGGGCCGCCTATTGCAAGACCCACGGCCTCGCCCGCCCCGCCACGAAGGACGAAGCCGCCAACCAGGAAGGATTGCACAAATGATCGGCCTCCGCCCCATGACGCCCGCCGAGCGGGCCATCGTCACCACCCTGCGCGCTGCCAGCCGCGATCAGAAACCGGGCGCCGATCAGCACAAACTTTCGGCACGGGACGACGACCCGGCCCCGATGTGCGAGCCGCGCCAATGACCTCAGCCGGATGGATAGAAAGCCCACGCTGCATCTGCGGTGACTTCATGGAGTGGCGTGCCGTCGGATTGTTTCGCGTGCGCTGGCGCCTTGAGTGCATCTGCGGGCGTTGCGGCCCATGGAGACGCCAAGCCGACGTGACCCACGGCCCCCTGACGATCCAGGCTTCCGCACCAACATCCCCTCCACCTCCGAAAAGGTAAGCGCCAATGACCCGGATCGAATGGACCGAGGCGACCTGGAATCCCATCGTGGGGTGCAGCGTGGTCAGCCCCGGCTGCACCAACTGCTATGCGATGAAAGCGGCCTGGCGCATGGGGTCGAACCCCGGCACACCGCAATACCACGGCCTGACCCGCTGGACGAAGGGCGGGTCGGTCTGGACCGGCAAGGTGCACCTGCACGAACCCGCTCTCATGGCCCCGCTGAAACGCCGCACGCCGACGATGTATTTCGTCAACAGCATGGGCGACCTGTTCCACGAGGATGTGCCTGACGACTGGATTGACCGCGTGTTCGCCGTCATGGCGATGTGTCCGCAGCACACGTTCCAGGTGCTGACCAAGCGGGCGGATCGGATGCGGGAATATATGCGTTGCCGCCCAACGGGACGCTTGGGCCACAGCGCCTTCAATCTCGCCTTCCAGAGTGAAATCGAGAAGCCTGGCTCCAGCTGCCCGGTGGTGTTCGACAAGCCCAATATTCATGCCCGCGAATGGCCCCTCCCCAACGTCTGGCTCGGCGTCTCTGCCGAGGATCAGACCCGCGCCGACGAACGCATCCCTGACCTGCTGGCCACCCCGGCGGCGGTGCGCTTCGTGAGCGCGGAACCGCTGTTGGGGCCGGTGGATATGGTGCCATGGCTACGCGAGATTTACTGGGCTGCCGATTTCAGCGCCGAAGCCGGGGGAGGCTCGTCGCACGGCGTTCGCCCCCGCGTTAACTGGATCATCACCGGCGGCGAAAGCGGCCCGAACGCCCGCCCGATGCATCCCGACTGGGCGCGCTCGATCCGCGATCAGTGCGTTGCCGCCGGGGTGCCGTTTTTCTTCAAGCAATGGGGGGAATGGGCGCTAGCCCGACCAAAGCCAAGCGGCAGACCCGGGAAATATGCTATTGCCGACGCGGGCGGAAAGTACGTTACCAGAACCCACCACTACCCGCGCATGATTGATCTTTTCGGCGGGTCCGCAGCTCTCGAATGCGTCGGCAAGAAAGTTGCCGGGCGCCTGCTGGACGGCCGCACCTGGGACCAGATGCCGGGCGGGGTGCTGTGATGCGCATCCTGATCGGCTGCGAAACCAGCGGCATCGCCCGGCGCGCCTTTGCCGCGCGGGGCCATGATGTCTGGTCCTGCGACATCGAGGCCGCCGAGGACGGCAGCAACCGGCACATCCGATGCGACATCCGCGATGGAATCCTGGAGGATGGCTGGGATCTGCTGGCCGTGATGCACCCACCCTGCACCCGGCTTTGCCGATCGGGGCGGCGGTGGATGTCCGGCCCCGGCAAATGGACCCCGCCCAAGCAACTGCCGCAGGGGCGCACCTGGGCCGACATGCGGGCCGAGTTCGAAGAGGGCGTGTCAATTTTCACCGCCTGCTGGGCGGCACCAATCGAACGGGTTGCCATCGAGAACCCCGAGATGAACGACCTGGCGCGCGACCGGATGCCGCCCGACCTGCCGAAACCGCAGATGGTCCAACCCTTCTGGTTCGGCGAACCGGCCTACAAGAACACCGGCTGGTATCTGCGCGGCCTGCCCGCGCTGTCCGAGACGGACCGCCTGCCGGAACCAGAACGCGACAGCGACGAATGGAAGGCTTGGAACGCCGTGCACCGCATGACCCCCGGCCCGGATCGCGCCCGCCTGCGCAGCCGGTCCTATCCGGGGATGATGAACGCCGCCGCTGAACAGTGGGGCGACTACGCGAGAGAGAGGATAGCAGCATGACCACGACACCAGACACCAGCGCAGCGGCGATCAACGAAATCATTGCCGAGCGCACCGAAAAGGCGGCGGAATGCCATATGATCCTCCAAGCCCACAAAGACACGGGCAGAACAGACGCATCGCTCGCGTGGTTTCATTCCTCGCAATCTGCGCTGACGACAGCCAATGCCATCCGGGCCCTGATGATTGAGCGCGATCAACTACGCACTGCCGCCCAAGCGGACGCCGAGGCCATAGGACACCTTCGCGCCGAGCGCGATGAGATGCGGGACGCACTGGAACGGATCAGGCTGAACCAGAGCCTTGCCGAGTGCCAGAAGATCGCTAGCGCCGCTTTGCTGCCCGACCACCACGACCCCGACTATCGGCGTTACCTGGCGCAGCAGAGGGGCACACAATGACCACCCACGCGGACGAGATCGAGATTCCCATCGTTGAGATCGCCCCGGGCTGGACGGTCGACGACATCCGGACCGAGGACGATTGCGACGATGCCTTTGCCTATCTCTGCAAGGCGGTAACGGCCATCGAAACCCGGCTGGAGGAAATGGAGGAATTCGGCTGCGCCGACGCAAGGCTGAAGATCCGCACCAGATCCGCGCTGCGGTGGAAGAAGGCCGCCCTCACCATCGTTCAGACCAAGCGAGGGCAGATCAACCGTCGCCGCAAGGAGGAGCTTCACGCTTCGCGGCAAAGGCGGCTGATCGACACAATCCGAGACACCGAACCCGAAGCCTTCCGGCGCGTCCTGGTCTTCCTCGGCGAGGACAACTGACCATGCCGAACACTCGCAATCAACGGAAGGACTGACCCATGGGCGCGCAGCAACCACTCTTTGCAAGCGACAGGACGGCGGCACGGCTGCTGGATATGCGCCCGGCAGAGTTTCGGGCGCTGGTGGCGGCCGGCGCCCTGCCCCCGCCGATCCGCCTGCACGGATATGAGCGCTGGGAAATGGCGACGGTCGAGGCCATCATGAGGGGTCACGCACCGAAGCCGAAAGAGGATCTGGAACTGTGAGGAAACAGCGCAAGCCCTATGTCGTCACCGTGCGCGGCAAGCTGTGTTATCGCCTGCAGTGGCGCGAGAACGGCAAGCTGCGCAACCGATACCTCCCTCTGCCCGGCACCGAGGACAGCCCCGAGTTTGACACCGCCTATTGGGCGATCCGGGGCGGCACCGCGCCGGTGCTGAAGGAGGTGCCGCGCACCAGCTGGGCGGCGCTGGTGGCCTCCTACCGTGCGACCCGGCGCTATCGCGCACTGGCCCAGGGCACCCGCCGAAAATACGATCCAGTGATCGAGGACCTGCTCGCCAAGAACGGCGACAAGGACGTGCGCAAGGTGACGCGGGCTCAGGTGCGCGCGATCCATGAAAAGTACCAGGACAGGCCGCGCAAGGCTGACCTCAACGTGCAGGTGCTGCGCATCCTGCTGAACTATGCCCGCAAGGAACTGGACTGGATCAAGGACAATCCCGCCGATGGGATCAAGCTGTTCGGCGCCCAGAAGGGATGGGAGCCGTGGCCGACATGGCTGCAAACGGCATGGCTGAAGGCCTGCACCGATGAACCTGTGGCGCTGACGGCATTCCATCTTGGTACAGGCACCGGTCAGCGCCCCGGTGATTTGGCGGGCATGATGTGGGAACACTTTGACGGCGAATACATGGCCGTCCAGCAGGACAAGACCAACGAACGTTTGTGGGTGTTCTGCCCGCCCGCCCTGCGCCGCTACCTTGCCACCCTGCCCCGGTCGGGCCGCTACATCCTGGCCAAGAACCTGACCGAGCCGTTGGGGTATGATGCCGTCGAGAAAGCGTTCCGCCGGGTGCGCGATACCTTGGGCGACAGGGCGCGGCCCTACGTCATGCACGGTTGGCGCTTCACCGCGGCTGTCGCCCTGGCCGAGGCCGGATGCTCCGACGCCGAGATCCAGGCCGTCACCGGACACAAGACGCTGGAGATGGTCCAGAAATACCGAAGCCGCGCGAATCGTAAAAAGCTATCGAAACAAGCCCAGGAAAAACGAAAGTGATCGCCCTGGAACAGAACAGGGCCGGAACAAGAACGTGCTACAGCCTGTGCTACAAATGGAGGTCAGAGGTTGTGAGGAAATCAAAAACCCCCACAATTTTCGCAATGAAATCAAATGGTACCCGAGGCCGGACTCGAACCGGCACGCCTTGCGGCGGGGGATTTTGAATCCCCTGCGTCTACCATTCCGCCACTCGGGCCCGGGCGCGGTGCTGCACCATCGGACAGGGGCGGTTTACAGCGCACGCGCGCCGGGGAAAAGGGAAAAACGCATGCTCACAGCCTGTTGGCGCTGAAAGTATCGCATTGCGTCATGTCGCCGCTTTCGAACCCGCGTTCGAACCAGCGTTGCCGCTGTTCCGAGGTGCCATGGGTAAAGGTATGGGGCGCGGGAACGCGCCCGGCGTTGCGTTGCAGGGTATCGTCGCCGATCTGCTTGGCGGCGTTCATCGCCTCGGCCACGTCACCGGGGTCGAGGCTGTCGAACTTCCGATCCGCATGGCGGGCCCAGATCCCGGCATAGCAATCGGCCTGAAGCTCGACCCGGACCGAGATCGCGTTGCTCTGTGCCTCGCTGGCCTGGGCGCGCATGCGGTTGGCCTGCCCCAGGATGCCCAGTTCGTTCTGCACATGGTGGGCGATCTCATGGGCCACCACGTAGGCGGCGGCAAAATCGCCCCCCGCGCCAAGGCGCTGCGACAGCGTGGTGAAGAAGGCGGTGTCGATATAGGCCTTCTTGTCGGACGGGCAGTAGAAGGGCCCCGTCGCGCCCGAGGCACCGCCACAGGGGCTTTGGGTGACGCCCTTGAACAGAACCAGCGTGGCCGGCTGATAGGCCTCGCCCACCTGGGCGCGGAACAGCTCGGCCCAGACCTCTTCGGTGTCGGCCAGGGTGACCGACACGAACTCGGCCGCCTCTTCGTCGGCGCGAGTAATCTCACCCCCGCCCTGCTGGACCGGCGCGGCGCCCTGCAAAAGCGGGGTCACGTCGATGCCAAGGAAATACCCGATGGCAAGAACCGCGATCAGGCCAAGCCCGCCGATTCCGCCTGCCGCCTTGCCGCCCGACATGCGCCGCCGGTCCTCGATGTTGCGACTTGTGCGTCGTCCCCGCCATTGCATCGGCTGTCCTCCGTTTGTCCCGATCCTATCGCAACCCCCGACAAGGGCAATCCGTTCCGCGTCATCGGCGCAGTTGACGCCGCCCGCCCTGCGTGGTGCAAGGGGCGAAAATCATGCCGGGGCCGCGCCGAATGCTGAGATCGCTGTACACTTGGGTGCTGGGCCTTGCCGAAAGCCGCCATGCGCTCTGGGCGCTGGCCATCGTGGCCTTCCTGGAAAGCTCGGTCTTTCCGATCCCGCCCGATGTCCTGATGATCCCGATGATCCTGGCGCGCCCCTCGCGGGCCTGGCTGATTGCCGGCATTGCGCTGGTGGCTTCGGTGCTGGGCGGGCTTCTGGGCTATTGGATCGGGGCGGGCCTGTTTGAAAGCGTCGGGCGGCCGGTGCTGGAGTTCTACGGCAAGGATGTCTATTTCGACGACTTCTCGGCGCGCTACAACGCCTGGGGCGCCTGGGCGGTCCTGATCGCCGGGGTCACGCCTTTCCCCTTCAAGGTCATCACCATCCTTTCGGGCAGCACTGCCCTGTCCTTGCCGGTGTTCATCGTTGCCAGCATCGTGTCGCGGGGGTTGCGGTTTTTCATCGTTGCCGCGCTTCTGTGGAAATTCGGCGCGCCGATCCGCGATTTCATCGAACGGCGGCTGGGGCTGATGTTCTCGCTTTTTGTCATCGTGCTGCTGGGCAGCTTCTACCTGGTGAAATTCCTATGAACAGACGACACCTTATCCTGATGGCCGCGGGCGGATCCGCCCTTCTGCTGGGCGGCGCCTTCCTGTTCCAGAGCCTTGGCTATGCGCCCTGCACCATGTGTCTCTGGCAGCGCTGGCCCCATGCCATCGCGATCGTGCTGGGGGTGGTGGGCTATCTCTGGCCACGCGCCGTGGTCGCGGTTCTGGGCGCGCTGGCGGCCTTCGCCACGGCCGCCATCGGCGTGTTTCATGCCGGGGTCGAGTGGAAGTTCTGGCCCGGCCCCAGTTCCTGCACCGGGGGTGGGTCGAGCCTTTCAGGCCTGTCGGGCAGTGATCTTCTGTCGACCGACATCCCCGAAACCCTGGTGATGTGCGATGAAATCGTCTGGCAGCTTTTCGGCCTTTCCATGGCCGGTTGGAACGCGCTTCTGTCGTTCGCACTGGTGGCGCTGTGGATCGCCGCCGCAACCCGCCCCGCCCGCTGAAGCGGCGGAATTGAGTATTTGAAGCAAGAAAGAGGGGGCGGGTTCGCCCGCCTCAGCCCCGGTTGGCGCGCGCCAGGATCGCCACAGCGGCCAGCCCCACCGCGATCACCAGAAGGGCGGCAGGCGAGGCTTCGCCGATACGTTCCAGCGAGGCCTGTTCGTGCACGCGGGTGGCCAGGGTGTTGTAGTTGAAGGGCCGCAACAGCAGCGTCGCGGGCAGTTCCTTGACGCAATCCACGAAGACCAGCAGCAGCGCGGTGCCCACCGATCCGCGGATCAGCGGCAGATAGACCGCGCGCAGGGTGCCGCCCGCTGTCTGGCCAAGGGCGCGCGCCGCCATCGGCAGGCTGGGCGATACGCGCCCCATGGCCGCATCCGCCGCCCCCTGGGCGATGGCGAAGAAGCGCACGACATAGGCAAAGACGATGGCCGAGGCAGTGCCGGTCAGCATCAGCCCCGGATCGAAGCCGGTCAGCGCCAGGATGCCGTCGGCCAGCCTGTTGTCGAAGGCCGCCAGAGGAATCATGATGCCCAGCCCCAGCACGGCGCCCGGCGCGGCATAGCCGATGGTCGTCACCGGCAGGACCAGACGGGGCAATGCCCGCCCCGTCAGCCGCACGCCGTAGACCATGAACAGCGCCGCCATGACCGTCAACACCGCCGCCGCGCCGCCCGTGGCCAGGGTATGCCACAGCGCCAGCCCCAGGTCGGGGTCGAACCAGCGCTCGGGCTTTTCGATGGCATGGGCCGTGATCACCGCCACCGGCAGGACGAAGCCCACCGCAAAGGGAAGCCCACAGGCCGCCGTGGCCAGCCAGCCGCGCCAGCCGGCAAGGGGCATCCGTTCGACCCGGCGGGTGTGGCGTGACAGGCGGTGAAAGCGGGAGTTGCGGCGCGAGACCTTCTCAAGCGCCACGAGGCTGAGCACGAGGGCCAGGATCACGCAGGCGATCTGAGCCGCCCCCCCCGCATTGCCGGTTTCAAGCCAGACGGTGAAGATGCCGGTGGTCAGGGTCTGGACCGAGAAATACTCGACCACGCCAAAATCGTTCACGGTTTCCATCATCACGATGGCCATGCCCGCCGCGATGGCCGGGCGGGTCAGGGGCAGGCCCACCCGCCAGAACCGTGCGAAGGGACCGGCACCAAGGGCGCGCGCCACCTCGTAGGAACAGCCCGACTGTTCGCGCAGCCCGGTGCGTGCCATCAGGTAGACATAGGGATAGAGCGAGGCCGCCAGAACCAGGATCGCCGCGCCACGCGAACGGATCGGGGGAAACAGGTAATCCTGCGCCGACTGCCAGCCCATGAGCGCACGCAGCCCCGTCTGCACGGGGCCCGCGTATTCCAGGAAATCGACCAGCGCATAGGCGCTGACATAGGCCGGGATCGCCAGCGGCAGGAGCAGCAGCCATTCCAGCCAGCGCACTCCCGGAAAGCGGTACATCACCACCAGCCAGGCCGCCCCCGCCCCCACGGCGCCCGCCAGCGCGCCGGTGCCCACCATCAGAATGACGGTATTGCCGAAATACCGCGGCAGCGTGGTGGCAATCAGGTGCGGCCAGATGTTCTCGGCCGGGTGAAGGGCCAGGACCATGACGGCGACGATGGGCAGAAGCACGAGGGCCGCGATGGCCATGGCGCCCGCCGACCACGGGTCGGGGCGCCTGCGCAGGCCCGCCAGCCAACGGGGTGTCTGAGTGTTTTGATCGGTCATTGCCCCGCCGCTTTACTGAATTGCAGTTTAACTGTCCATCAAAGGGCTTATAGTATTTCGCAGGCCGGTGGGGCGGCCCCGGAGAGAAATCGGCAACCGTCAGGAGAGACATGGACGTTGCATTACATCTGGGCGCGCATTTCACCGATTCCGATCGGTTGCTGCGGTCCTTGCTGCGCAATCGCGGCCCCCTTGGCGAACTTGGCGTGGCGGTGCCGGGGCCCGGACGCTATCGCGATGTGTTGCAGGAGGTGATGCTGAAGCTGCGCGGCGCGCCCGCCAGCGCCGATACCCGCGACGTGGTTCTGGAAACGGTGCTTGAGTCGGACGAGCCCGAGCGCCTGGTGCTGTCCAACCCCAGCTTCATCTCGATGCCTGCCGCCAGCCTTGCCGAAAACCGGATCTATCCCAAGGCGCACAAGGCGGCCTGGCTGCGCAACATCTTTCCCGACAGCCCCATGGCCCTGTTCCTGTCGGTGCGCAATCCGGCCACCTGGGTACCGGCGCTGTATCATCACCTGCACAAGGGCCCCGACGCCTTCGGTGATTTCATCGCCGGGGTCGATCCGCTGGCGCTGCGTTGGTCGGATACCGTGCGCGACATCCGCGCCGCCTGCCCCGATTGCCCGCTGACCGTCTGGGCGCACGAGGATACGCCGCTTTTGTGGGGAGAGATCATGCGCAGTGTCGGGGGCGTCAGTGAAGAGGCCGGGCTGCACGGCGGGTTCGACATGCTGCGCGAGATCATCACGCCCGAAGGGCTGCGCCGCCTGCGCGCCTATACGAAGGCGCATCCCCCAGCGAACGACATGACGCGCCGCCGGGTGATAGGTGCCTTCCTGTCCAAGTTCGCCGTCGAGGATGAGCTGGACGAGGTGCTGGACCTTCCCGGCTGGACACCCGAGCTTGCCGCGCGGATGACCGAAACCTATGAACAGGATCTGGACCTGATCGAGGCCCTGCCCGGCGTCCGCCTGCTGATACCGTAGCGCGGGACGGTCACCGCGCCGCGCAGGAATGCCCCGGCGCGGCGCATCGCCTCAGGCCATGCCAAGGGCTTCCATGTACATTTCCAGAACCGCCTCTTCCTCGGCGATGTCGTCCTTGTCGCGCTTGCGCAGGGCGATGATCTTGCGCATGACCTTGGTGTCATAGCCACGGCCCTTTGCCTCGGCCATCACCTCTTTCTGGGCTTCCGTGATGTCCTTCTTTTCCTGCTCCAGCCGCTCGAAACGTTCGATGAACTGGCGCAGTTCGTCCGCCGTCACGCGGTAGTTGCTGTCGGGGCCGGAGGTTTCGGGGGGGGGCATGTCGCTCATCTTGGGCCTCTTGATATTGTGGTTTTGCCAGATGACTAGCTTTCAGTCGCCATCGCCGCAAGTCCGACGGCGCGATTGCGTGCATTCGGCGGATCGTCTAGGGGATTGCGCAACAGCCAGAGCGAAAGGAACCCCATGGACAGCGTAATCTGGAGCGGCGCGGCCCTATCCCTGGTCGGGCTCTGCGGCCTGATCTGGTGCATCGTCAGCGCGGTGCGCATCCGCCGCTCGGGCGCCGAAGACGCCGAGATGCGCGCCCGCCTGCAAAAGCTGATGGCGGTGAACATGGGCGCGCTCTTGTTGTCGGTGCTGGGGCTGATGCTGGTGGTTGTCGGGATCTTCCTGGCCTAGCGGCCCGCCAGCGCCCTGCCGTTCTTGATGCAATCGGAAAACAGCGGCGAAACCGGCGTGTCGGAGCCGATGGCGGCAATGTCACGTTCGACCCGGACAAGGCCGCGGCTGTCGGCGGCCATCATCGGCCCGCCCCGCCAACGCGGAAAGCCAAGCGCGTGAACGGCGGCCACGTCGATGGTTGCGGCATGGGCAACGGCGCCGGCGTCCAGCAGGGCCGCCCCCGCGTTGGCCAGGGCCGCAGCGCAGAGATGGGCGATATCGGCGCGCGTCACGTCCCTGGCGCAGGGCACGCCGGACTGGGCCAGCGCCTCCATCACCGCGCGGCTTTCGGGGGGTTCGTCCTCGGGCGCGCCATCGCGCCAGGTGAACAGTCCGGCCCCCGCCGCGCGGCCCGTCAGCCCGCTGTCGACCAATGCATCCAGAAGCGCCATCTGCGGGCTGTCGTCGCCGCGCAGGGCCTGGCGGTGGGCCAGCAGATGGTCAAGCCCCCGGGCGTCCATCAGGATGCAATGCGCCCGCCGGAAGCCGTAATCGCTCAGCGCCTGGTCGATGGTTTCACCGCTGTGCCCGCCGATCAGCAGCGCCTCGATCGCCTGTTGCAGGGTCTGGGTCAGGTGTTGCACCAGGCCGCCCGGCGCGGCGATGCCCAGCACGGGCTGACGATGCAGCCGGCGCATCAGCGACAGCGCGGTGGCGACGGTATCGGGCGAACAGTGCGGCGGTGGCAGAAGCTCGGCCAGGCTGGCCAGGTGGGCCGGGCCGGGCATCTGCACGCCGATCAGGTCTTCGGGGCGTTCGGCCAGTTCGGCCAGCGTTTCGGGCGCGATCACGTCGCCCGCCGCCAGAAGCAGGGCGCCGGGGCGCGCCAGAAGGCCGATGGCCGACCAGATCTCGCGCTTGAGCACCGGATCGTCCGGCCCCGCCTCCCATATCACGTCAACGCTGCCCAGGTCGTCGAAGGTGGCCTCGGGCTGAACCCGCAGAAGGCGTGCATCGCGTTCCTTCTCGCCCAGGGTGCCCCGGGCCACGGCATCGTCATAAAGATCCAGCAGCCGTTCCAGAACCGCCGCCTGGCCCTCGGGCTCCAGTTCCACCAGCAGTACCTCAAGCCCGGCATCAAGACAGACCAGCGCCAGTTCCCCTGCCCGCGCGGTGCCGCCGGTGATCGCCACACGCGCGACGGTGCGCGCCCGCCCGCCAGTGGCCAGCGGCCAGCGGGCGGCCGCAACCTCGGCCCGGGCCATGTGGCGCAGGGCCTGGCCCGCCGGATCCGCGAGGCAATCGGCATAGGCGGCCTGCTCCATCTCCAACCCGGTTTCGAAGGGCAGGATCAGCGCACCTTCGACACAGGCGATGATCCGCTCGGGTGCGTCCAGCGGTGATCCTTCGCTGGCGGCGCGGGCCTTGGCCACCGCCTTCATGAACCCCATGAAATCGCCCCTGGCCTGGCTGCGCGTCGCGGTCGGGCGCGGGGCCAGATGACGGGCCGCCATGGCCAGCGCGGCCGAGACGGCATCCTCGGCCAGGGGCGCATCCAGAAACCCCTCCATCGCGGGGCGCGCCCTGCCCCCCAGCAGCAGCGACAGCGCCGCGCCGCCCCCCACAAGGCGCGGCAACCGCTGGGTCGCCCCGCCCGAGGGCGGCAGGCCCAGCCGGATGCCCGGCGCCCCCAGCCGCAGATCGCGGCGCCCGACGCGATAGTGACAGGCCGCCGCCAGGTCGATGCCATCGCCCAGAACCGCGCCGGAAAGCGCCGCGATCACCGGCTTTTGCGCGCCCTCGATGGCAAGGCACAGATCGCCCAGGCTGGGCGCCGCGCCGCCCGTGGTTTCGTCGCTGCCGGCGCAGAAATCGTCGCCACGGGCGGCAAGGACGATGGCGCGCACCTCGGCGATGGACAGGGCATCGTCCAGCGCCGCCTTCAGCGCGCCGCGCGTCGCCTTGTCCAGGGCGTTCAGCGGCGGGTTGGCAAACCGGATCACCGCCACATCGCCCTGTCGTTCCATGTCGATCTGCATCGCCTAAGCCCCTTCGCGCGTCAGCCGCGCCGCCATCTGCGCCAGAACCGGGATCGACCCGGCATAAAGTTTCGCCGTCGCGGGATTAGACGCATTGCCCGACCGCGCCCGCGCCACCACGCCTTCCAGAATGGCCGCCAGCCGGAAAAAGGAAAAGGCCAGATAGAAGGTCCAGTTGTCGATAGGGCCAAGGCCGCGCCGTTTGCAATAGGCCGCGACATAGTCGGCCTCGTCCGGCAGGCCCAGATCGTGCCGGTTCAGCCCGCCAAGCCCGCGCATTCCGCCATCATGGGGCAGCCGCCATTGCATGCATTGATAGGCCAGGTCCGCAAGCGGGTGGCCCAGCGTGCTCAGCTCCCAGTCGAGCAGACCGATGACGCGGGGGGCATCGGGGGCGAAGATCATGTTGTCCATCCGGTAATCGCCATGCACCAGCGCCACCTGCCCGTCATCGGGCGGCAATTCATCCTGCAACCACTGCGCCAGATGCGCCATGTCGGGCAGCGGTTCAATCGCGCTGGCGGCGTATTGGCGGGCCCAGAGATCGGTCTGGCGGGCGAAATAGTTGCCCGGCCGACCGTAATCACCAAGCCCGATATCCACCGGATCGACACTGTGCAGGCGCGCCAGCACATCGTTCATGGCATCGAAGATCGCGCCGCGCTCCTCGCTCTTCAGGTCGGGAAGCGCCGGGTCCCAGAAGATGCGCCCGTCAAGATGGCCCATGATGAAAAACGCCCGCCCCAGAGGCGGCGCCCCGTCCGGCATAAGGCGCAGCATGGGCGGCACCGGCACATCGGTTTGCGCCAAAGCGGCCATCACGCGATACTCCCGGTCGACCATATGCGCCGATTTCAGCAAGTCGCCCGGCGGCTTGGCCCGCAGCACGAACCGCCCGCCTTCGGCCTCGATCCGGTAGGTGGGGTTCGATTGCCCATCGGGGAATTTCACGATCCGGCGCACCTGTCCGATCTGCGGCATCTCGGCGGCGATCCAGTCGCCCAGGTCTTCGGGGGTGGAGGGATGGCTTGCGGTCATGGCGCAATTAGTAGCGGCACCGCCCCGCGACGCAATCCCTCGATTGATCCCGCCCGCCGTTGCGGTCAGGATGCGCAAACCCAGCAGAAGGTTCGACACATGACCATGTCCCTTGGCCCCACCGAACGCCTCGCGCCCCTGTTGTCGGCGGTGCGCGACATGGTGCGCGACGACATCGCGCCCCTTGATGCCGAATACCTGGCCGAGGTTCAGGTGGGCGACCGCTGGCAGTTCACCCCGCGCCAGACCGAGATTCTGGAGGGGCTGAAGGCCCGCGCGAAAGAGCGGGGATTGTGGAACTTCTGGCTGACCGACAGCGACCGGGGGCTGGGCCTGTCCACCGTCGAATATGCCTATCTGGCCGAGGAGATGGGCAAATCCCATCTTGCTGCCGAGGTCTTCAATTGCAATGCCCCCGACACCGGCAACATGGAGGTTTTCGAACGCCACGGCACGGCACAGATGAAGGAGCGCTGGCTTGCCCCCCTTCTGAACGGCGACATCCGAAGCGCCTATCTGATGACAGAACCCGATGTCGCCAGTTCCGACGCCACCAATATCGCCATGTCCTGCGTGGCCGAGGGTGACTGCTATGTTCTGAATGGCGAAAAATGGTGGGCGACCGGCGCGGGCGATCCGCGCTGTGCGGTCTATATCGTCATGGTGCGCACGGCAGGCGACGACGCCCCGAAACACCAGCGCCATTCGATGATCGTGGTGCCTGCCGACAGCCCCGGCATCGAGAAACTGCGCCCGATGCAGGTTTATGGCCACGACGACGCGCCCCACGGGCATTACCACATCCGATTCACCGATGTGCGGGTGCCAAGGGAAAACCTGCTGCTTGGCCTCGGGCGGGGGTTCGAGATTGCACAGGGGCGGCTTGGGCCGGGGCGCATCCATCACTGCATGCGGGCCATCGGCCAGGCCGAGCGTGCGCTGGAGCTCATGTGCCGCCGCTCGCTTGCGCGCGAGGCTTTCGGCAAGCCGCTGGCCCAGCTTGGCGCGAATTTCGATCACATCGCCGAGGCGCGGATGGAGATCGAACAGGCGCGTCTGCTGTGTCTCAAGGCGGCCTGGATGATGGATCAGGGCGACCCCCGCGCCGCCGCCCCCTGGATTTCGCAGATCAAGGTGGTGGCGCCGACGATCGCCCTGAAGATCACCGATCAGGCGGTGCAGATGTACGGCGCCGAGGGGATATCACAGGATACCCCCCTGGCCCGTCAGTGGTGCAACCTGCGCACCCTGCGCCTGGCCGACGGGCCCGACGCCGTGCATCGCCGCCAGGTGGCCCGGGCCGAGCTGCGCCGCCACACCCAGCAGAAAATCTGACCGGTTCAGACGGGCACGTTGTCCCACATGTCCTCGGACTGGCGGGTTTCCAGTGCCCGTTCCAGCCGCGCGATTTCGGACGGTGAGGCAAGCCCGCAGGCCCGCAGCGAAGCGATGCGCCGGCGCAAACCCTGCCCCGTATCCCGCGATTGGGCAATGTCGGTGAACAGGCGTTCGACGGTTGCGGCACGTGATTCCAGCATGGCATTTCCCCCTTTGTGGCTGTGGCAATTTCCCGGTGCGGCGTTCCCTGGCCGTTCCCTTGGGGGCAACAGCCTTCCGCAAGGTCAACTCTACCACAGGTTGTGTGACGCTGGTGTGAAATTCACGATCAGCGGGGGCAATAGGCGGAATGAAGCGCGATCAGCACCGGCGTGATGCGCGGGTCTTTCAGCGCATAGACCACCGTCCGCCCCTTGCGGGTGGCGCCGACCACGCCATCCTGGCGCAGGCGGGCCAGTTGCTGTGAAACATAGGCCTGCCCCAGCCCCAGCGCCTGTTCCAGCGTCCCGACACTGGCCGGCCCCTCGACCAGCTTGCACAGGATCAAAAGCCGCGAAGGATTGGACAGGGCGCGCATGGCGGCGGCGGCCTGCTGGGCGGCATCGGCCATTTCGACAAGATCGGGGGCGGTCTGGGTCATGCCCCCTTCTAGCGCGGCGTCACAAACATATCAAGATTGCAATATATCACCGCCACCCCTACACTAGGGGAAACCAGAGGGAGCCACGCCATGCAGCCGCAGGTTACAGCCTTTTTCGACGAAGCCACCAACACCATCTCCTACGTCGTGCGCGACCCGGCGGGCGATTCCGCCGCGATCATCGATTCCGTCCTTGATTTCGACCATGCCTCGGGGCGCACCGATACCGCCTCGGCCGACCGGATCATCGCCCATGTCGAATCCGAAGGGCTGCGGGTGGAATGGATCCTCGAATCCCATGTCCACGCCGATCACCTTTCGGCCGCGCCCTACCTGCAACAGCGGCTGGGCGGCAAGATCGGCATCGGCGACCGGATCACCGTGGTGCAGGATACCTTCGGCAAGGTTTTCAACGAAGGCACCGAGTTTCAGCGCGACGGTTCGCAGTTCGACGCGCTGTTCAAGGATGGCGACAGCTTTCACATCGGGCAGTTGCGCGGCGATGTCCTGCACACGCCCGGCCACACGCCTGCCTGCCTGACCTATGTGATCGGAGACGCGGCCTTCGTGGGCGACACGCTGTTCATGCCCGACTTCGGCACGGCGCGCTGCGATTTTCCCGGCGGCTCGGCCGAGGTGCTGTTCGATTCGATCCAGAAGATCCTGGCCCTGCCCGACGACACCCGAATCTTCGTCTGCCACGATTACAAGGCCCCCGGACGCGAGGAATACGCCTGGGAAACCACCGTCGGCGCGCAGAAGCAAAAGAACGTGCACCTGGCCGGGCGCAGCGGCGCCGATTTCGTCAGGATGCGGCAGGAGCGTGACGCGACACTGGGCATGCCCAAGCTGATCCTGCCCTCGCTTCAGATCAACATGCGCGCCGGTCAGATGCCGCCGCCCGATGCAAAGGGCGATGTCATGCTGAAACTGCCGCTCAACAAACTCTAGGAACGGATATGCCACAAGACTGGATACTGGGCCTGCTTGGCGGCGGGCTGATCGGATGTGCGGGGGCGCTTTACCTCTTGGTGAACGGGCGGATCATGGGTGCCTCGGGGATCGTCGGCGGGTTGATCGACGGATCGGCCGGGGCGCAGGCGCGCGAAAGGCTGGCCTTTCTGGCGGGGCTGATCGGCCTGCCCGCCCTGATCGTGCTGGTGACGGGTGCGCCCGACACGCATCTGACAGGCAATTTCGCGGTTCTGATCGGGGCCGGCCTGCTGGTGGGGCTTGGCACGCGGTTGGCCAATGGCTGCACCTCGGGGCATGGGGTTTGCGGAATTTCGCGCCTGTCCCTGCGCGGGATCGTGGCCACCTGCATCTATATCGGGGCGGGGGCCGTTTCTGTCGTGCTGTTCCGCCATCTTCTGGGGGTGATCTGATGCGCCTTGTCTTTGCTGCAATCTCGGGCGCGCTGTTCGGGACCGGCCTTCTGGTTTCCGGCATGGTGGATACCGCGAAGGTGCGCGGTTGGCTTGATTTCTTCGGCGCTTGGGACCCGACGCTGGCCTTCGTCATGGGCGGCGCGATCCTGCCCATGGCCCTGGCCTGGATGATGACCCGGAGCCGCCGCCCCGCGCTGGGCGGCAGCTTTCCCGCAGCGCCCGAACAGAAGCTGGGGCGCAACCTGATCCTGGGGTCGGTGATGTTCGGCATGGGCTGGGGGCTTTCGGGCCTCTGCCCCGGTCCGGCGCTGGCCGCTTCCACCTTCAATGGCCTGGGCGGGCTTGTCTTTATCGCCGCGATGGCCTTGGGTATGTGGGCCGCGCCGCACCTGCGCGCCCGCCTTTCAACACCCACACCAGCCGAATGAGGATACCGATGCAGATCAACACCTTGACCGACGACTACGCCGTTGCCGGGCAGATCGAACCCGATGACATGGCCGCCCTGAAAAAGGCCGGTTTCACCTCTGTCATCTGCAACCGCCCGGATGAAGAGACCGGCCCGGGCGAAAGCAGCGTCGTGATGGCCCAGGCGGCCGATGCGGCAGGTCTGAAATTCACCTACAACCCGGTGATCAGCGGCGCGATGAGCAACGACAACATCGCGGTTCAGCGGTCCGCAGTGGCCGACTCCGAAGGGCCGGTGTTCGCCTATTGCCGTTCTGGGATGCGCTCGTCGGTCGTCTGGGCGCTGAGCCAGGCCGCCGAGGCCGCCCCCGATGATCTGATCGCCGCCGCCGCCCGCGGCGGTTACGACCTGAACCCGCTGCGCGCCCAGATCGAAGCGGCCGCGCGGGGCTGAACCACCCCGAGGCGGGGCCTGCTGGCCCATGTCACTGCCCCGCAAAGGGCGCCTTGCCCGTCATCAGCGCACCGATTTTCGGGCCCTGATCGTCGGGCGGCGCCCCGCTTTCGCCGGGGTGGGTCAGCCCGTCCAGCATCACCGCCTTGCCCCCGGCCACCTGCCCCAGCCGCCCCTGCGCCAGGATCGTACCGGTGCAGCTGGTCAGGGCGATCTGGGTCAGGGATTTCGCCGTCAGCGGCACAAGGGTGCCCACCTGCCACTCCGTCACCTGTTCGATCGGCAGGTGCAGCCGGGTCAGCACCGCCGAAAGCTGCGCGCGTGCCGCCATCAGGTTGCTTTCGATCCCCCGGTGCCAGTCCGGGTCTGGCCCGCCTTGCGTGTCGTCGCGCACCGGCAGCTTTTCCGGCAGGATCAGGCGCAGGCGCCCCTCACGCTTGCCGTCGCCCAGGGCAAGGGTGATCTCGGTCAGGATGTGGGCTTCGTCGGGCAGGGACAGCATGATCTGCCGCCCTTCGGTTAGCAGGGTGGCAAAACGCATGCCCTGGCAGGTCAGCGCCCCGGGCAACCCTTCGCCATGGGTTTCGAACAGGGCCAGAACACGGTCGAGCGGGTCGGCCATCATGGCCCCGTCGGTGGGTGTGGGGCGGCGCGGCGTGGCCGGGCGGCCCAGCACCCGGCCCATGGTCTGGGCCTCGATCAGCGCCGCCATCAGTTGCACATCAAGAAGCGCAACGCCAAAGCCGTTCACCCCCTCAAGCAGGATCGCCAGGTCGCCATCCTCCATCAGGTCGGCAAAGGCGGGCGGATCGACCGGGCGCACGGCGTGATTGCCCATGACCACGTCAAGACCGGCAGTTTCCGACAGGCCATGGACCAGCGCCAGCCGCCAGGCGCGATCCAGCGTCATGGCCTGCACCCTTTCGGGGGGCCGGCCCGCCCCGAGTTTTCGCCGCAACGCTGTTGGGGGCGCGCCCACGTTCATCCTGCAAACCTTCTGACTGCACTCGGGTCTTGATCGCAAACCCGGGTTACCAATTCCTGAAGATCGGCGGATTATTCGGCCGCGCCCTGGGCTGGCTGGCGCAATCGGGGCGGTAGAGCCACGCGAAAGGCCGCGCCACCCTGCCCCGGCAGATAGCTGAGCTGTCCGCCTAGGCGCGCCGTGATCTCGCGGCAGATGGCCAGGCCCAGGCCCGCGCCGCCCGCCGCGCGGGTATCGCCGACGCGAAAGAACTTTTCGAAGATGATCGATTGGTTTTCCTTCGGAATCCCGCTGCCGTTGTCGATGAAATCCAGGATCGGCCCCTCGGGATCGTCGCGCACCGCGATCCGCAACTCGGGCTGTTCGGCGTCGCAGTATTTCTGCGCGTTCGAAATCAGGTTGATGAAGACCTGCGACAGGCGGTCGGTATCGGTGTGAAGCACCAGCCGTTCGTCGCCCGTGGTGCGCAGGATGCGCAAGCGGCTGTCGGCGTTTTCGGTCGCGGCGACCGCATGATCGAGGATGTCGCCAAGGATCGCGATCTGGCGATGCAGCGTCACCTGCCCGCTCTCCAGCACGCTGAGATCGAGAAGATCGTCCAGCAGCCGGGTCAGGCGGCGGGCCTCGTCGTGGATGATGGTGGAATAGCGGGCGCGCGTTTCGGGCGCCATGTCGCCGCCGTCGCGCAGGATTTCCGAAAAGGCGCGGATCGAGGTCATGGGCGTGCGCAACTCGTGGCTGATCTGGCTGAGAAAGGCATCCTTCTGCACGCTCAGCGCGGTCAGCTTCTCGTTCGCCTCGCGAAGCTGGCGCGCGGTGCGGCCCAGTTCCTCGGATTTCGCTTCCAGCCGGCTGGAATATTCCATGATCTGCGCGGTTTCATCGGCCACGCGCATCAGGTCTTCCACCGACACCGCCGTGCCGCCGGTGATCTGGCCCATCATCGCATGGGCCGTGGCCGCGCCCACCGAACCGGCAAGTTCACGCTCCAGCCGCTCAAGGAATTCGCTGGTGGTGTCGGGCAGATAGCCCTCTTTCCCCTGCCCCCGGGCCGCCGCCTGGAACAGGGCCTGGGCCTCGGAGGCGCCAAGGATGCGTTGCGACATCATCAGCAGATCCTCGGCCTCGACCGTGGCGGGGGACCAGCCGCGCGCATTGCCGGAATAGCGGAAGATGTCGACGAATTCGGCGCCCTGCAACCGTTCGACGGCACCGGGCAGCCCCACCAGTGAAAGCCCGGCAAAAAGCAGCGTGTTCACCGCCAAGGACCAAAGCGCCGAATGCACCACCGGGTCGATCCCGCCGATCCCGAACAGGGCCTGGGGGCGCAGCCAGCCGATGCCGAACGGCCCCTCGGCCAAAAGCGTCTGCGACATCAGCGCCCCTTCCCCGATGCCCGGGACAAGCAGCGTCCACGCCCAGATCGCAAAGCCCGCGATCAGCCCTCCGGCCGCGCCGGTCCGCGTGGCACCGCGCCAGAAAATGCCCCCCAGCAGCGCCGGCAGAATCTGCGCCACGCCGACGAAGGCGATCAGCCCGATGGCCGCCAGCGCCGCACCGCCCCCCGACATGGCATAGTAGAGATAGGCCAGCGCCAGCACGCCGACGATG
This sequence comes from Oceaniglobus trochenteri, assembly GCF_020529025.1. Lineage (GTDB taxonomy): Bacteria > Pseudomonadota > Alphaproteobacteria > Rhodobacterales > Rhodobacteraceae > Oceaniglobus > Oceaniglobus trochenteri. The sequence continues at coordinate 58,797 of NZ_JACNMM010000013.1, read as the reverse complement.
GCAATGCGTCGCGAGCGCAGCACCACGTTGCGCACATCGCCCGAAACGGTTGCACCGCCGCGCCGTGCGCTCAGCCAGATCGGCATGACGATATGGTTGCTGACCATGGTGGCCAGGGCGATGGAGGCGACAATGACCATGGATGTCGCCGAGGAGAAACCGCCCAGGAAGACCAGCATCGCCAGGGCGTCCTGATCGAAGGCAAGCGGCACCGTCAGCACATAAAGATCAGGGTTCGACCCCTCGGGCAGGACGGCCAGCCCGACGACGGCAATGGGGATGACGAACAGGCTCATCAGGAAAAGATAGAGCGGGAAGGCCCATGAGGCGGTGGCCAGGTGGCGTTCGTCGGAGTTTTCCACCACCAGCACCTGGAACATGCGCGGCAGGCAGACGAAGGCGACGGCCGACAGGAAGGTCAGCGTCAGCCAACGGCTCTGGTCCATCTGCCAGCGCGCGATGGGGCTTGCCTCGGTCATGCGGAACACCTCGCTCGGCCCGCCAGCCACGCCCCAGACGACGAAGACCCCGACCGCCAGGATTGCCACCAGTTTCACCACCGCCTCGACCGCGATGGCGGTGACGATGCCGTGGTGGCGTTCGTCGATATCAAGGTTGCGGGTGCCGAACAGGATGGTGAACACCGCCAGCCCCGCCGCCACCCACAGCGCCGTGGCGCGGGCATCGCCCGGCGCGTCGGGCGTGCTTTCGGCAAAGACCGAAAACGACAGGGTGACCGATTGCAGCTGAAGCGCGATATAGGGCGTGGTGAACACCACCGCCAGCACCGTGACCAGCACCCCCAGCGAGGTGGATTTGCCATAGCGCGACGAAATCAGGTCGGCGATCGAGGTGATCCTCTGGGTGCGCCCGATGCGCACCAGCTTGCGCAGCATCGCCCACCAGCCGACGATCATCAGGGTCGGACCAAGGTAGATGGTCACGAACTCCAGCCCCGAACGCGCCGCATAGCCCACCGCGCCGTAAAAGGTCCAGGCGGTGCAGTAGATCGAAAGCGACAGGGTATAGACCAGCGGCGAGCGCAGGATGCCCAGCCGCCCCCTCTCGGCCCGACGCTCGGCCATGAAGGCGATGAGGAACAGCGCGGCGACGTAAAGCCCGCAGGCCAGCGCCAGCGTGTTGAAGGTCAGCATCAGGGGCGGTCCGGCCCGTGGCCCGCCCCGGAGCCGTCACCCCGCGCCAACGGCCGCGACAGGGCCGCCGCCGCAAGGATCAGCAGGGTCCAGACGCCGAAGACGTAAAGCCCCCCCGCCGCCGTGCCCGCCGGGTCGGGCGTTGGGCTGTCGCGCCCCGCCCAGAGCACCGGCAGGAACACCGCAAAGGCCCCCACCATGGGCAGAAGCCGCGCCGCATCGGTCAGGCGGCGACGGCGATAGGCCAGGCCTTCGGGCGGTGCCCCGTCGCGGGGCGGCTGCCCCATCATGGGGTCGGCGCCGCGAGAAGCGATTGCACGCAGGCCAGCATCTCGGCGTTTGAAAACGGCTTGGTCATGAAGCGGTTCGCGCCCGAGCGTTCGGCCATGTCGCGGTCCTTCTGCTGGCCGCGCGCGGTCAGCATCAGCACGGGAATGGCCGCAATCGCGGGGTCGGCGTGGGCGCGCAGATCGCGCAGGATGTCAAAGCCCGAGCGGCCGGGCAGCATGGCATCGAGGACAATCACATCCGGCACCCGGCGCAGCACCGCCGCCATGGCGGATGCCCCGTCGGCATGGGTATCGACCGCCCAGCCGTCGCGCGACAGGATGTATCGCACGGCTTCGATGATGTTCGGCTCGTCCTCGATCAGCAGCACGCGCTTGATCATCCGTTCCCCCCGCTGCGACCGGCCTCTTGGCCTTGATCGCGCGCAGTATGGCACCGGGGCCGCGGTGCGTCAAAGCCTGTGGCGGGGTCGTCGACCGATGCCTTTGGGGCATTCAGGATTGTAGGGCGACGATGGCGGGTTCGCGCCGCGCCGGGCAGGACGGGCGCGGACAGATCCGGCAAGAGGTACCGACAGGCCGCGCCGCGCCCTCGCCGCCGCCGTCATGGGGCAGGATCAGCATGGCCGCCGTAAGCACCGGCGTGTCGTCAAAGCCGCCGCGGTGGCGATGGACGGCCTCGGCGAAGATGGTGAACCGGGGGCGCATCTGCCCGGCCTGTTCGACAAGCTGGCGCACCCTGGCATGGGGGCGCGACAAGGCAACGTAAAGCGGCCAGAGCGGACAGGCGGCGCCGAAACGGGGCAAGGCAAAGCCATCGACAGGCTTGCGAAAGGTCAGCGTGCCCGACCCGTCGCATACCACCAGCCCCACGGGCCGCCCGGCGATACCTTCGGGCAGGGCCGCGAGACGGCGAAAGACCCGGTGCAGGTCGGTGGCAAAGTGATCGGCCAGGCGGGCCGGATCGTGGCCCAGTCTGGCGATGGCGCGGCGCAGATCCGCCAGCGGCAGGGCGCGGGCGTCGGCGCGATACTGGTCTGCATAGGCCGCGATCAACTGCCGGGCCGAACCGCTGACCTCGGGCAGTTCAATCTTATCCCCGGTTTCAAGCGCGGCCAGGTGATAGCCCTGCCCGGCCAGCCAGCCCTCCAACTCTTCCTGCGGGGTGGCCAGGGCGGTGTCGGCCTGCCCCCCCGCGTCGAGATAGCCGACAAGACCCTGGGCGCTTTCGGCGAGGCGCTGACTGTCCTCGAAAAGGTTGCGGTGGAACCGGGCCTGCCATTCGGCGTCGATGTCGCCATCGTCGGCCAGGATCGCGCTGGTGCTGCGGATCGCGGTGACGGTGGAAAGCACATCGTGCAGCGCGGCCGAAAGGAAGGGATCGTGGGTCATCCTGTCGTTCAGGGTTTCGACCGTGCGTTGCAGCGCCGCGATGCGCCGGGCCTGGGCCACGGCAAGGGCCGCCCAGTCGGGAAAGCGGCCGGCGAATTCCTCGGCCCGCTGCATGTCGGGCCCGGCCCCCGCGCCCTGTGCCAGGGCATCGCGCAGCCCGTCCAGAAGCGCCGCCTCGGCCCCGCGCGCCAGCATCGCGCTGTCCACCCCCAGGGCGCGGGCGGCGGCGGTCAGCAGCTTGCCCGCGATGGGGCGGCGGTTGTGTTCGATCAGGTTGAGATAGGAGGCCGAAATCCCCATCCGATCGGCCAGTTCGCTTTGCCGCATGTCCAGATCAAGGCGCCGCGCGCGGATCCGGCTGCCTGTCATTCCCGTGCGCGACATCGCGAAAACCCTGTCGTTCCAATAGCTTTCTGCACCGCGTCGATAATAACTTTACAGTCTATTCAAGCGGCCTGTTCATTACTTTACAGTTTTTTCGTTGCAAATGAAGCATTTGTTGCGGCGTTTTCCGCTTGGGCGCATGATCGCCACAGTTCTGTAAAGGAACGCGCCCCGGCGGCAAACCGCAGCGGGCAACGACCAAAGGGAGGACTTCATGACGAAATCGAACTTTACACGCCGCGGCCTGATGAAAACGGGCGCCGGGGCGGGTGCGGGCCTGGCCCTGCCCACCATCTTTACCGGGGCCGTCTGGGCCGATGCCCACTCCGGTTTCACCAACGCGCCCCAGGGCGACAGCGTGACCCTTGGCTTCAACGTGCCGCAATCGGGCCCCTATGCCGACGAGGGCATGGATGAACTGCGCGCCTTCGAACTGGCGGTCGAACACCTGAACGGCGGTGGCGACGGCGGGATGATGCAGACCTTCAGCTCCAAGACGCTGGAAGGCAACGGCATCATGGGCAAGAAGGTGAACTTCGTCACCGGCGACACCCAGACCAAATCGGACGCCGCCCGCGCATCGGCCAAGTCGATGATCGAAAAGGACGGCGCGATCATGATCTCGGGCGGTTCGTCCTCGGGCGTGGCCGTGGCCGTGCAGTCGCTCTGCCAGGAGGCGGGCGTGATCTTCATGGCCGGTCTGACCCATTCGAATGACACCACCGGCAAGGACAAGAAGGCCAACGGTTTCCGCCACTTCTTCAACGCCTACATGTCGGCCGCCGCGCTGGCACCGGTGCTGAGCAAGCTTTATGGCGACGACCGCAACGCCTATCACCTGACCGCCGACTATACCTGGGGCTGGACACAGCAGGCGTCGATCCAGGCCGCGACCGAGGCCCTGGGCTGGAAGACCGTCAACAACGTGCTGACCCCGCTGGCCAGCACCGACTTCTCGTCCTATATCGCGCCGGTCCTGAACTCGGGCGCCGATGTCCTCGTGCTCAACCACTACGGCGGGAACATGGTGAACTCGCTGACCAACGCGGTTCAGTTCGGCCTGCGTGAAAAGCAGGTGAACGGCAAGAACTTCGAAATCGTCGTGCCGCTGTACTCCGAGCTGATGGCCAAGGGTGCCGGTCAGAACATCAAGGGCATCGTCGGTTCGCAGAACTGGGACTGGAAGCTGGGCGATGAGGGCACCGCCGCCTTCGTCAAGTCCTTCGGGACCAAGTACGGCTTCCCGCCCAGCCAGGCGGCCCACACCTGTTACGCGCAGACGCTGCTTTATGCCGATGCCGTCAACCGGGCCGGTTCGTTCAACCCCTGCGCCGTGGGCGAGGCCCTGGCCGGCTTCGAATTCGACGGCCTGGGCAACGGCCCGACCCTGTACCGCGCCGACGATCACCAGTGTTTCAAGGATGTGCTGGTGGTGAAGGGGGCCGAAAACCCCGAGGACGAATTCCACCTAGTGGAGATCGTCGAGGTGACGCCGGTGGATCAGGTGACCTATGCACCCGATCACGAAATGTTCGCCGGTGGCGAACTGGGTGCCTGCAACCCCGGCGCCTGAGCCGTAAACCGGGGCGGGCCATCGGCCTGCCCCACCCCACCCCCAATCCATCCACCGTGCCGGGTGAGCGCAAGCCGCGCCCGCCCCATCGACACGAGGCCCGCCCATGGACGCCATCCTTCTGCAAATCCTCAACGGCCTGGACAAGGGATCGGCCTATGCGCTGATCGCCCTTGGCCTGACCCTGATCTTCGGCACGCTGGGCGTGGTCAACTTCGCCCATGGCGCGATCTTCATGATCGGCGCCTTCTGCGCGGTGACGCTCAGCCGTCTTCTGTCGCTGTCCCATCCCTCGGCCGAACCGACCGGAACCGATTTCCTCGGCAATCCCAAGTTCGACGATGTGCTGTACGTCAACGAATGGTTCGGAGAGACGGCAGGCGCCTTCATCATCGACTGGTCGGTGCCGCTGGCGATCCTGTTTGCCATCCCGATCATGGTCGCCGTGGGGTTCATCATGGAGCGCGGGCTGATCAAGCATTTCTACAAGCGCCCCCATGCCGACCAGATCCTGGTGACCTTCGGCCTTGCGATCGTGCTGCAGGAGGTGATCAAGTATTTCTACGGCGCCAATCCCATTCCCACCCCCGCGCCCGAGGTGTTCCGCGGATCGTTCGATTTCGGCGTGCTTCTGGGGTTCGAGGCGAACGCGATCATCTATCCCTATTGGCGGATGGTCTATTTCGCCTTCGCGCTGGTGCTGATCACCGCCGTCTTCGGCTTTCTGCAATTCACCACCTTCGGGATGGTCGTCCGCGCCGGCATGGCCGACCGTGAAACCGTGGGCCTTCTGGGCATCAACATCGACAAGCGGTTCACGATCATGTTCGCCATCGCGGCCTGTGTCGCGGGGCTGGCCGGAGTGATGTATACCCCGATCAATTCGCCCAACTATCACATGGGCATGGATTTCCTCGTGCTCAGCTTTGTCGTGGTCGTCGTCGGCGGCATGGGGTCGCTGCCCGGTGCGGTGCTGGCGGGCTTCCTTCTGGGCATCCTCGAAAGCTTTGCCTCGATGCCGGTCATGACGTCGCTGATCCCGGGGATCAATCAAATCATCATCTACCTTGTGGCCATCGTCGTGCTGCTGACCCGCCCGCGCGGCCTGATGGGCCGCAGGGGCGTGATGGAGGAATAATCAATGCTGGGACTTCAGGCCAAGGATTTCAGGCTGCTGCTGATCGTCGTCGCAATGACGATGCTGGCGCCCTTCATCCTCAATCCCTTTCCGGTCAACAGCGCGATGGCGCAGTTCAACGCCGGCTATCCCGACCTGATGCAACGCTTCGTGATCTTCGGGATCTTCGCCATCGGGTTCAACATCCTCTTCGGTCTGACCGGATACCTGTCCTTCGGCCACGCGGCCTTCCTGGGGGTCGGGTCCTATGCCGGGGTGTGGATGCTGAAGCTGCTGACCATGAACGTCGTGCCGGCGATCCTGTTGTCGGTGATCGTGGCGGGGCTGTTCTCGGTGATCGTGGGCTATGTGTCTCTGCGCCGCTCGGGGATCTACTTTTCGATCCTGACGCTGGCCTTTGCGCAGATGTCCTTTGCGCTGGCCTATTCGGTGCTGACGCCGCTGACCAACGGGGAAACCGGGCTGCAACTGTCGCTGGACGATCCGCGGGTGCTGGGCGTGACGCAGGTGGACGGGACGATCCCCGCACCACACCTCTTCGGGGCGTCGATGCGCGCCAGTTACGATCTGGTGCTGGGCGGTTGGCAGTTCACCTTCAACGTCGGCTATTACCTGTCGGCCGTCGTGCTGGTCCTGGCCTTCTACCTGGCGATCCGCATCTTCCGCTCGCCCTTCGGGCTGATGCTGCGGGCGGTGAAATCGAACCAGCAGCGGATGTCCTACACGGGTCTGAACCTCAAGCCCTACATGCTGGCCGCTTTCGTGATCTCGGGGATGTATGCCGGGCTGGCCGGTGGCCTGATGGTGGCGATGGACCCGCTGGCGGGCGCCGAGCGGATGCAGTGGACCGCCAGTGGCGAAGTCGTGCTGATGACCATCCTCGGCGGTGCGGGCACGCTGATCGGGCCGGTTCTGGGCGCGGGCTTCATCAAGTATTTCGAGAACATCTTCTCGAAGATCAACGACACGGTGCTGCACCAGTGGTTCGGTTTCATGCCCGACGGGCTTGAGGATGTCGTGGTCTTCATCGTTCATCCCTTCATCGGCAAGGGCTGGCACCTGACCCTGGGCCTGCTTTTCATGCTGGTGGTCATCTTCCTGCCCGGTGGCCTTGTGCAGGGCGGCCAGAAGATCGGCGGATTGTTCCGTCGCAAGGCCCCCGCCGACGACAGCGCCACCCGCAAGCAACCCGCCGAATAAGGACGCCAGCATGGGAATTCTCGAAGTCAAGAACGTGGGCAAACGGTTCGGCGGGCTGAAGGCGCTGGACAACGTGAACCTCAACGTCATGGAAAACACCGTCCATGCCATCATCGGCCCGAACGGGGCGGGCAAATCCACCCTGCTGAACTGCCTGATCGGCAAGCTGATCCCGGATACCGGCAGCGTCATGTTCGACGGGCAAAGCGTGCTGGGCCGCAAGCCGCACGAGATCAACCAGATGGGCATTTCGCGGGTGTTCCAGACACCGGAAATCTTCGGCGACCTGACGGTGTTCGAAAACGTGATGATCCCGATCTTCGCCAAGCGTGACGGCGCATTCCGCATGCACGCCATCGAATCCGTGAGGCGCGAGACCGACATCGTGGAGGCCGCCGAGGCCATGCTGGCCGACGTGAAGATGCTGGAAAAGCGCGACGCGCACGCCGGTTCTCTTTCGCGAGGCGACAAGCGGCGGCTGGAAATGGCGATGTGTCTATGCCAGCAACCCAAGCTTCTGTTGCTGGACGAACCCACCGCCGGGATGGCCCGGGCCGACACCAACAACACCATCGACCTGCTGAAGGAAATCAAGGCATCGCGCCCGATCACCATGTGCATCATCGAACATGACATGCACGTCGTCTTCTCGCTTGCCGAACGGATCACGGTGCTGGCCCAGGGCACGCCGCTGGTCGAAGATACCCCCGAGAACATCAAGGGCCATCCCAAGGTGAAAGAGGCCTATCTTGGCGAGGCGGCGCACTAGCGTCTGCCACAATGCCCCGCCCGGCGGCAACGCCGGGCAGCCCCCGACCGCCCCCCCGGGCGGGGGCTTTACCCCCACCCGGCGGCCGGGGACCGCCCTTTGCACTCTGACCAGTCGGTTGCAGAGGTTGCCGGAGACAGAACTCAGATGAACGCCCCCTTCAACAAGCACGCCAACAACGCCGCGACCCATCCGGCCTACCTCTCGGTCTGGGACATCCACGCCTATTATGGCGAAAGCTACATCGTGCAGGGTGTCAGCTTCGACATCCGCGAGGGTGAGATCCTGGCGCTGCTGGGGCGCAACGGTGCGGGAAAGACAAGCACCCTGCGCACCATTGCCCGGCTGGACAACCCGACCCTGACCAAGGGCGAAATCTGGCTGGATCATCAACCCCTGCACAAGATGCGCAGCCATGACGCAAGCGCCAACGGAATCGCACTGGTGCCCGAGGACCGGCGCATCATCCCCGGCCTGACCGTCGAGGAAAACCTGAAGCTGGCACAAATCGCACCGCCCATCGGCTGGTCGATCGACCGGGTCTATGACCTGTTCCCGCGCCTGGGCGAGCGGCGCAAGCAGGACGGCATCACCCTGTCGGGGGGCGAACAGCAGATGCTGGCCATCGCCCGCGCCCTGTGCCGCGACATCAAGGTGCTTTTGCTGGACGAACCCTACGAGGGCCTGGCCCCCGTCATCGTGCAGGAGATCGCCAAGACGCTGGGCATCATCCGCGACCAAGGGATCACCACGGTGATCGTCGAACAGAACGCCGTCGCCGCCCTGAAACTTGCAGATCGCGCCGTGATCCTTGATACAGGCTCTGTCGTCTTTGACGGCTCGGCCATGGAAGTGCTTGAAAACGAAAAGCTGCGCGCCGAATATCTGGCCATCTGAGCCAAGACCACCAGGGACGGAAGACATGACAGATACCACCTATCCGCCGACCGCAGATTTCGCCGCCAAGGCCCATGCCGACCATGCGAAATACGATGAGATGTACAAGGCCAGCATCGCGGACCCCGAGGCATTCTGGGCCGAACACGGCAAGCGGATCGACTGGATGACGCCCTTCACAACGGTGAAAAACGTCAGCTTCGCCCCCGGTGACGTGTCGATCAAGTGGTTCGATGATGGCGGCCTGAACGTCGCCGCCAACTGCATCGACCGCCACCTTGCCGAGCGCGCCGACCAGACCGCCATCATCTGGGAGCCGGATTCGCCCGAGGACGAGGCCCAGCACATCACCTTTCGCGAACTGCACGAAAAGGTCAGCAAGTTCGCCAACGTCCTGAAGGAACTGCGCGTGAAAAAGGGTGATCGCGTGATCATCTACATGCCGATGATCCCCGAGGCGGCCTATGCCATGCTGGCCTGCGCGCGCATCGGCGCCGTGCATTCCGTGGTCTTCGCCGGCTTTTCACCCGATGCCCTGGCCGCGCGGATTTCCGGCTGCCAGGCCAAGGTCGTGATCACCGCCGACGGCGCACCGCGTGGCGGGCGCACCACCAACCTGAAGGACAACGTCAACCAGGCGATGATCAACGTCATGCACGATGTCGATTGCCTGGTGGTCAAGCGCACCGGTCAGCAGATCGCATGGCGCAGCGAGCATGATCACTGGCTGCACGAGCTTGAGGAGAAGGTCAGCGCCGATTGCCCGCCCGTCGAGGTGAACGCCGAAGACCCGCTGTTCATCCTCTACACCTCGGGATCGACCGGTCAGCCCAAGGGCGTCGTGCATACCAGCGGCGGCTATCTGGTCTATGCCGCCATGACCCACCAATATACCTTCGATTATCACGACGGCGACGTGTTCTGGTGCACGGCCGATGTCGGTTGGGTCACCGGGCACAGCTATATCATCTACGGCCCCCTCGCAAACGGCGCCACGACCCTGATGTTCGAAGGCGTTCCCACCTGGCCCGATGCCGGGCGGTTCTGGGCCATCTGCGAAAAGCACAAGGTCAACCAGTTCTACACCGCCCCCACCGCGATCCGCGCGCTGATGGGCCAAGGCAATGAACACGTCAGCAAATACGATCTGTCGTCGCTGAAGCTGCTAGGCACCGTGGGCGAACCCATCAACCCCGAGGCCTGGAACTGGTACAACGAGGTTGTCGGCGGCGGGCGTTGCCCCATCGTCGATACCTGGTGGCAGACGGAGACCGGCGGTCACATGCTCACCCCGCTGCCCGGTGCCACCGCCACCAAGCCCGGAAGCGCGACCCTGCCCTTCTTCGGGATCGAACCCGTCATCCTGGAACCCACCAGCGGTGAGGAGATTCACGACAATCCGGCCGAGGGCGTGCTGTGCATCAAGGGCAGCTGGCCCGCCCAGATGCGCACCGTCTATGGCGACCACGAAAGGTTCGAGAAGACCTATTTCTCGGACTACAAGGGGTATTACTTCACCGGAGACGGCTGCAAGCGTGACGCTGACGGCTATTACTGGATTACCGGCCGCGTGGATGACGTGATCAACGTCTCGGGCCACCGCATGGGCACGGCCGAGGTGGAATCGGCCCTTGTCGCCCATGAAACCGTGGCCGAGGCGGCGGTGGTCGGCTACCCGCACAAGATCAAGGGCCAGGGCATCTATGCCTATGTGACCCTGATGAACGGCGTCGACCCCAGCGACGAGTTGCGCAAGACCCTGGAAACCTGGGTGCGCCGCGAAATCGGCCCCATAGCCAAGCCCGACCTGATCCAATGGGCGCCCGGCCTGCCGAAAACCCGGTCGGGCAAGATCATGCGCCGCATCCTGCGCAAGATCGCCGAGAACGACCACGGCTCGCTGGGCGACACCTCGACCCTGGCCGATCCTTCGGTGGTGGACGAGCTGATCGAGAACCGGATGAACCGGGACTGAAAGATCGCTGGCATCCGCAACCTTTGCGGATGTCAGCCCATGCTTGAACGTTCGGGGCTGCGCCGGGCGCGCCTTGCGTCGTCGTTCCAGCTCCAGAGCGCAATTGCCCCCCAGACGGCGCAGTAAAAGGCTCCGGCGGCCAGCACGTAGATGCCGTTCACCGGCCCGATGGCGGCCCTTTCGTATAGCTGTTCGGCCGATGTCAGCGGCCCGGGATGGACGATCAGCTTGCCCATGTAGGCGGCACTCTGGATCAGCAGGATCCAGAAATAGTTGCGCCTGATGCGCCGCCCGATCGCCACCCACATCGATACATGATAGCGCGGCTTCCAGTAATCCTCGGCCAGGATCCTTTGCCAGCCGTCCTCCATGTGCAGATCGCCATCGTGCAGCATGGGGGCGAAGAAATGCACCTCCATCCAGCGGCACCGCGCCCGCCAGACGTTGAAATAGCGATAACGCCGCGCCTCCTGCATCAGGAAGAACATGATCAGCACCCCCACCAGGATCAGCGGCAAAGCCGAAGCCTCGGGCGCCGAAAAGGTCAGCGACAGCGCGATCCCCAGGGTCACGACCGACCAATTGGTGGTGGTATCCAGGCGGGTGCGCCAGATGGTCGAACGATAGACCTCACCCCGGTAAAGATGGGCGATGGCGCCAATCTCGGCCGCGTCCAGTTTCTTGCGTTCCTGCAGGTCGCCAACCGACATGCGATCTCTCCTCCCCTTGTCCCCGACGCAGAAGTGGCGCGGGCAGCGAAGGCGCGCCCGGGATACGGGCGCGCCTTGCAATGGCATGGGGGCCCGGCCCCCGTTTCGGATGCGCCTCAGTTCAGCGCCATATCCGTGATCTCATGGGTCCAGGCGCCCTCGGGCTCTTTCGTGATGACCGGGTCCGATCCGCCCGACAACAGCGATTGCACCGTCCGCTCATAGTCGGCCTCGTCCAGCGTTCCGTCGCTGCCGGCGGTCAGCTTGGCCACCTCCGACATCATGCGCTTCTGGTGCTTCTCGGTCTGCGCACCGGTCTCGTCGTATTCCAGAACGATCTCGGCCGCCTCGTCGCTGTTTTCCTCGGCGTATTTCCACCCCTTCATGCTGGCGCGCACGAACTTGGCCAGCGTCTCCTTAAAGGCCGGGTCGGCCAGGCGGTCTTCCAGCACATAAAGGCCGTCTTCCAGCGTCGCGACGCCCTGGTCCTCGTACTTGAAGGTCACCAGCTGATCTTCGGTGATCCCGGCATCGATGACCTGCCAGTATTCATTGTAAGTCATGGTCGAGATGCAGTCGGCCTGCTTCTGCAACAGCGGATCGACGTTGAAGCCCTGCTTCAGAACCTCGACCCCATCCTCGCCGCCCTCGGTGGGGATGCCAAGCTGGCTCATCCACGACAGGAAGGGAAATTCGTTGCCGAAGAACCAGACGCCAAGGGTGCGGCCCGGGAAATCCTCGGGGGATTTGACACCGGTTTCCTTCAGGCAGGTCAGCATCATCCCCGAACTTTTGTAGGGCTGGGCGATATTGACCAGCGGCAGGCCCTTCTCGCGGGCCGAAAGGGCGGCGGGCATCCATTCGACCACCACATCGGCACCACCCCCGGCAATCACCTGGGTCGGGGCAATGTCGGGGCCGCCGGGCCGGATCGTGACATTCAGCCCCTCATCCTCGTAAAAGCCCTTTTCCAGAGCAACATAATAGCCGCCGAATTGCGCCTGGGTCACCCACTTCAGTTGCAGCGTCAGGTCTTCGGCCCAGGCGGCGCTGCCGCCCAGCCCAAGGGCAACCGCCCCCGTGATCAGTTTCTTCATGACAAACTCCCCTTTCATTATTGTTAACGCCTTTGCGACGGGTGCCAGAAGGTCACCCCCCGTTCGATCATCGCCACCAGCCCGTAGAATGCCGAACCGGCCAGGGCGGCGACGGTGATTTCCGCCCAGACCATGTCAAGGCCCAGTCGCCCCACCTCGGTCGAGATGCGAAACCCCATGCCCCGCACCGGAGAACCGAAGAACTCGGCCACGATAGCGCCGATCAGCGCCAGGGTGGTACAGATCTTCAGCCCGTTGAACATGAAGGGCATGGCGGCGGGAAAGCGAAGCTTGACCAGGGTCTGCCAATAACCGGCCCCATAGGTGCGCATCAGGTCGCGCTGCATCGCCTCGGCCGATTGCAGACCGGCCATGGTGTTGACCAGCATGGGGAAGAACACCATCACGATCACCACCGCCGCCTTGCTGTGCCAATCGAAGCCGAACCACATCACCAGGATCGGCGCGGTCCCGACAATGGGCAGCGCGGCGGCAAAGTTCGCCACCGGCAACAGCCCGCGTTGCAGGAACGGCGATCTGTCGATCAGAACCGCCACCGCAACCGCCGCACCACAGCCCATGACATAGCCACTCAGCGCGCCCTTGATGACGGTCTGCACGAAATCGCCCCAGAGAATGGGAAGCGAGGCGGCAATACGATCGGCAATCGCACTGGGCGGCGGCAGGATGACACCGGGCACGGCAAAGAACCGCACCGCCAGTTCCCAGATCAGAAGGACGCTCAGCCCGAAGATGACCGGCACCAGTATGCGCCGCGCCTGTCCGCCACGACGGGCCAGCACCAGGTTGATCGACCAGGCCAGCAGCCAAAGCGCCACGATCACCCCGGCCCGCCAATTCACCGCACCGGCGGCGAGGATCAGAAGGATCGGCGCGAAAAGCCGCCAGCGCGGTGCGGACATTCCCCCTGTGCCGCTGTCATCGATGGCGCTCATCTTCGCCCCCATCTTTGGTCTGCAAATATCCCGGGGGAGTCGCCGCAGGCGACGGGGGCAGCGCCCCCCTGCACCGCCCGCGTCATCGCGCCATCCCCATGCGTTTCAGCACCCCGGCCTCGACCCGGGCCACGATGAACACCAGCACCGCCGCCAGGATCGCCGCCATGAACAGCGCCGCCCACATCTGGATCGTCTGGCCGTAATAGGACCCGCCCAGCAGACGCGCGCCGAGGCCCCCCTGCTGCACCGGCAGTTCGCCCACCACGGCCCCCACCAGGGCCGCCGCGATCCCCACCTTCAACGACGCGAAAAGAAATGGCATCGAGGCCGGCAGCCGCAACTTGAACAAGACCTGAGTGGCCGAGGCGTTATAGGTCTTCATCAGGTCAAGTTGCATCGCATCGGGGCTGCGCAGCCCCGCCACCATGCCCACGACCACCGGAAAGAACGACAGATAGGCGCTGATCACGGCCTTGGGCACCAATCCGGTGATCCCGATGGAATTCAGGACGACGATGATCATCGGCGCGATGGCCAGGATCGGGATCGTCTGGCTCGCGATGGCCCAGGGCATCACGCTCATGTCCATGGCGCGGTTGTGCACGATCCCCAGCGCCAGCGCGATGCCAAGGCCGGTGCCGATCGCAAAGCCGAACAATGTCGCGCTCAGCGTCACCCAGGCATGATAGACCAGCGAGCGTTTCGAGGTGACCTTCTTGTCGAACACCAGGTCGTAAAAGCTCACCGCGACCTGATGGGGTGCGGGCAGCTTCGGGCGCTCCTGCACCATGGTGTCCTTGACGATCTCGGTGAAACCGGGCGTCGTTTCGGCCCGCGCCGCCTGGTCCAGCGTCCATTGGCTGTTCATCCAGACGGCCGCGACATACCAAACCACGATCAGCGCCAGAAGCACGCTGATCACCGGAACGGCGCGAAGCCTGAACCACCTCATGGCGCGCCCCGGTCAGACATCATCGCCATGCCCGGCGCGCAGGCCCTCGCGCACGCGGTGGGCGATCTCGATGAAGGCGGCGCTGTCGCGGATATCCAGCGGTCTGTCGCGCGGCAGCGGGCTTTCGATCACCTCGGTGATCCGCCCCGGTCGCGGGCTCATCACCACGATGCGGGTGCTGAGATAGACCGCCTCGGGGATCGAATGGGTGACAAAGCAGATCGTCTTCTCGGTCCGCGCCCAAAGCTTCAGCAGTTGTTCGTTCAGATGGTCGCGCACGATTTCATCCAGAGCGCCGAAGGGTTCGTCCATCAGCAGGATATCGGCGTCAAAGGCCAGGGCGCGGGCGATGCTCGCGCGCTGCTGCATCCCGCCGCTGAGCTGCCAGGGATATTTGCCGTCGAATCCTTCCAGATCAACAAGTTGCAGAACGCGCTTCATGCGGCTTTCGCGCTCTTCCCGGTCAAACCCCATGATCTCGAGCGGCAGTTGAATGTTCTTGCCGATGGTACGCCAGGGATAAAGCCCCGCCGCCTGGAAGACATAGCCATAAGCCCTTGCATTCCTTGCCTCTTCCGGGCTCATCCCGTTGACGGACAGTGTGCCGCCCGTCGCCGTTTCAAGCCCCGCGATGCAGCGCAGGAAGGTCGTCTTGCCACAGCCCGAAGGCCCGATGAAACTGACGAAATCGCCCTTGTTCACCTCAAGATCGACATTGCTCAGCGCGTGCACATCCCCGTCCGATGTCGGGAACACCAGGTCCAGGTTTCTGGCCGCGATAACCTTGTTCTGGTCGTCCATCACACGCCGCTTGCCGGAATGCCCGAACGTTCCACCTTGCGGGGGGCGGTCAGTTCTTTCCAGGTGGAAAGCGCCTTGCCCACTGCCGTCAGCGGATCACGCTTGACGAACTTGCCGTGGCCCTCTTCGGTGCGGATCTCGCCGTCGTGCACCACCACCTTGCCCCGACTGAGCGTAAAGCGCGGAAGCCCGGTGACATCTTTACCCTCGAAGACATTGTAATCAATGGAGGATTGCTGACTATCGGCGCTGATCGTCTTGCTTTTCTTCGGATCCCAGACCACCAGATCGGCATCCGACCCGACAAGGACCGCGCCCTTTTTCGGATAGCAATTCAATATCTTGGCGATGTTCGTTGAAGTGACGGCAACGAATTCGTTCATGGTAAGACGCCCGGTGGCAACCCCATGGGTCCAGAGCATCGGCATCCTGTCTTCCAACCCACCTGTTCCATTGGGAATCTTGGTGAAATCCCCCACCCCGGTGCGCTTCTGTTCCGTCGTGAAGGCGCAATGATCGGTGGCCACCACAGAAAGCGACCCCGATTGCAGCCCGGCCCAGAGGCTGTCCTGATGCTGCTTGTTGCGGAACGGCGGGCTCATGACGCGGCGCGCGGCATGGTCCCAATCGGGGTGGGTATATTCGCTGTCATCCAGCGTCAGGTGCTGGATAAGCGGTTCGCCATAAACCCTTTTTCCCTGCTGGCGGGCACGGCGGATCGCCTCGTGGCTTTCCTCGCAGGAGGTATGGACGACATAAAGCGGCACGCCTGCCATGTCGGCAATCATGATGGCGCGGTTCGTCGCCTCACCCTCGACCGCGGGGGGCCGGGAATAGGCGTGCGCCTCGGGGCCGTTGTTGCCCGTCGCCATAAGCCGCGCCTGAAGATCGGCCACGACATCGCCGTTCTCGGCGTGTACCAGCGGCATCGCGCCCAGTTCGGCACAGCGCTGGAACGACGCGAACATCTCGTCGTCGTTCACCATCAGCGCGCCCTTGTAGGCCATGAAGTGCTTGAAAGTATTGATGCCCTTGTCGCGCACTACGGCTTCCATCTCGTTGAACACCTGCTCGCTCCACCAGGTGATGGCCATGTGGAAGCTGTAGTCGCAGTTGGCCCGGGTGGATTTGTTGTCCCACATCTGGATCGCGTCCAGCAGCCCCTGACCCGGGCTGGGCAGCGCGAAATCCACCACCATGGTCGTGCCACCGGCCAGCGCGGCACGGGTGCCGGATTCGAAATCATCGGCGGAATAAGTGCCCATGAAGGGCATTTCCAGGTGCGTGTGCGGATCGATGCCGCCGGGCATCACGTAGCATCCCGTCGCATCCAGTTCGGTATCGCCCGAAAGCCCCTTGCCGATCCCGGTGATCACGCCGTTTTCGACAAGCACATCAGCCTCATAGCTGAGATCGGCCGTCACCACCGTTCCGTTCCTGATCACCGTGGATGGCATCGAAAGTTCCTTTCCCTGTCCGCATCTTGAGACGTCCAATGAACTTTGCCACCGAACGCCTTTCTTTATTTTATTTTATTTTTTCCGACCCGACGGCATTCAGACGTCGCAGACCTGCTTGCCGCTGGCATCCAGAAGCGCGACGCCGCGCTGGGGCTCGGTCTTTTCGACGGCAAGGCCGTAGCAGCCGTTGGAATCGCGGATCAGGAACGACTGGTCGATGCCCGGCGGCAGCGCGGCCAGGGCGGCGGGCGACACATCGCGCAGCCCCTGCGGACCGACGGCGGGCCCCGTTTCAACGCAGCCGGCCAACGCCAGCCCCAATCCTATAAATCCGATATTCTTCAGCATCTTGCATCCTCTCATTGATCTACTATCCCCGCCGTTTCGACCACCGCATGAAACAGGACATTCGCCCCGGCAGCGGCCCATTCCTGCGAGATTTCCTCGGCTTCGTTATGGCTCAGACCGTCAACGCAGGGGCACATCACCATGGCCGCGGGCGCCACGCGGTTGATCCAGCAGGCATCATGGCCCGCGCCCGAGATCAGGTCCATATGGCTCAGCCCAAGACGTTTGGCGGCGCGGCGCACGGCGCCGACGCAGTCCGCGTCGAATTCCACCGGATCAAAACCGCCCACCTTCTCGAATTCAACGGAAAGGCCCATGTCGTCACAGATCTTCTGCGCGCCCTCCTTCAGCCGCTCCTCCATATCCTCGATCACCGCCAGATCGGGCGAGCGCAGATCGACCGTGAACACGGCTTTGCCCGGTATCACGTTACGACTGTTGGGAAAAATCTCGATGTGCCCGGCCGCACCCACGGCGTGGGGCTTGTGGCTCCAAGCGATTTCGTCCACCAGTTCAAGCACCCGCGCCATGGCCAGACCCGCGTTGCGGCGCAGGGGCATGGGGGTTGATCCCGTGTGGCTTTCCTTGCCGGTGATCGTCACCTGGGTCCAGCTCAGCCCCTGGCCATGGGTCACGACGCCGATCTGTTTTTGCTCGGCTTCCAGGATGGGGCCCTGTTCGATGTGCAGTTCGAAGAAGGCGTGCATTTTGCGCGCGCCGGTTTCCTCATCCCCCCGCCAGCCGATGCGCTGCAATTCATCACCGAATTTCAAACCCTTGGCGTCGGTTCTTGAATAGGCCCAGTCCTGGGTGTGAACGCCGGCAAAGACACCCGAGGCCAGCATTGCCGGGGCAAAGCGCGTGCCTTCCTCGTTGGTGAAATTGGTCACGACGATGGGGTGCTTCGTGTGGATGCCCAGATCGTTCAGCGTGCGGATGATTTCCAGACCGCCCAGAACGCCCAGCACCCCGTCATACTTGCCGCCGGTGGGCTGGGTATCCAGGTGGCTGCCCACGTAGACGGGCAGCGCCTCGCTGTCCTCGCCCTCGCGGCGGGCGAACATGTTGCCCATCTGGTCCAGCCCCATGGTGCAGCCCGCCGCCTCACACCACTTCTGGAACAGGGCTCGGCCTTCACCGTCTTCGTCGGTCAGGGTCTGGCGGTTGTTTCCCCCCGCCACCCCGGGGCCGATCTTTGCCATTTCCATCAAACTGTCCCAAAGACGCTGGCCGTTGATCGCGAGGTTGTCACCGGGGGCAGAGGCAGTTGAGGGCATGGAGACTCCTGTTGTTCTGCGGCGCGTGGCTTGGAATAGTTTGACCAACCGGTCAGGATCACGCTAGCAGAGCCTTCAAGGCAGTCAAGGAATTCGCGCCCCTGCGCCCGCGATGCCGCCCAACGGATGAAATTGCCTGCCTCATGCCCACACCTGCCTCGCAAACGCGCATCCAGAAAGAAAACACCGCCCGCATCCTTGAGGCGGCGCTGGATGTGTTTTCGACGCTGGGCTATCGCGGCGCGACTTTGGACCGGATCGCGCGGGGGGCCGGGCTCTCCAAGCCCAACCTACTTTATTACTTTCCGTCGAAAGAGGCGATCCACGCCTCGCTTCTGGCGGGGCTGATGACAAACTGGCTCGATCCGCTGCGCCGGCTGGACAGCGACGGCGACCCGATTGACGAAATCGTCGCCTATGTCCTGCGAAAGCTTGAGATGTCACGGCTTTACCCGCGCGAAAGCCGGCTGTTCGCAAACGAGATCCTTCAGGGCGCGCCCCGGATCATGGACGAGATCGAAGGCGATCTGCGCGCCCTGGTCGAGGAGAAGTCGGCGTTGATCGCGCAGTGGCAGGCCGCCGGACGGTTGGCCCCGATCGAGCCGCGCCACCTGATCTTCTCGATCTGGGCGACGACCCAGCACTATGCCGATTTCGACGTGCAGGTGCGCGGCATCCTTCGCCCGCAGGGCGACGGCCATTTCGATGAGGCGGCGGATTTCCTGACCGCCTTCTATCGCAGCGCCCTGACGCCGCGGGGGTGACGCAGGGGTTCACGATCCGTTAAGATTTGCGGCGTAGCCTTGGTGGGAGACCTGATATGCCTTTCGTGAAGGAGGTTTCAGATGCTGCCGCCCCTTGCGCCCCTTGCCGGCCCCCATGTGCCCGGCATAGCCCCACCCGCCGCCGATGCCCAAAGCGCCCTGCGCGCGCGTCAGGTCGTCGAGGGCCACACATCTTCGGGCGCGCCGCCCACGCTGACCCTGCGCCCGGTTCTGGGCGCTGCGGCGGGCGATGGCACCTCGGCCGCCACAGCTTCGCACCCCGCCGATGCGGCCGTATGGCCCGACACGCCCGAGACTGTTCTGACCGGGCCGCGCCCGACCTTCGACAAGACTCCGCTGGAAAAGATGCGCGCTGACATCTGGGCCGTGACCACACCGGCCACCCCGCGCGATGACAGCGGCAACCATGGCGCTTCGCCGTCTTCGCCCCTCTATCACGGGCTGACGGTGGTTGCGCCGGTGGCAGAACGTGATCGTGAAAGGCTCGACATGCTGACCTGAACCGCCCGGCGCCACGGTCAATTCGGCGTGGGCCATTCAGTCGCCTCTCGCCTTTCGCGGTGCGCGCCCTTAACCAAGGGCCGTCCCGAAAGCGAGTTCCTGCCATGCACATGCCGCCCCTTCCCCTGACCCGTGACATCGTGCTGATCGGGGGCGGCCATGCCCATGCTCTGGTCTTGCGCAACTGGGGAATGAACCCGCTGCCCGGTGTGCGGCTGACCGTCATCAACCCCGGCCCGACCGCGCCCTATACCGGCATGCTGCCCGGTTTCGTCGCCGGACACTACGGGCGCGATACGCTTGAGATCGACCTCATGCGCCTGGCCCGGTTCGCGGGCGCGCGGATCATCCTCGGGATGGCCGAGGCGATGGATACCACGGAAAAGACCGTCACCATTACCGGGCGCGGCCAGATCGCCTACGACGTGGCCTCGATCGACATCGGCATCCATTCCGACATGCCCGCCCTGCCCGGGTTCGACGATCACGCGATCCCCGCCAAACCCCTGGGCCGGTTCGCCACCGCATGGGCCGCGCATCTGGACAGGCTGCGGCAGGAGCCCGGGTTGGCGGCCTCCGGGCTGGCGGTGATCGGCGCAGGCGTTGCGGGGGTGGAGCTGGCCATGGCCATGGCCCATGGCGCGCGCAAGGCCGCAGGGCAGGCCGTTCCGGTCCGGGCCGTGGACAGCGCCGACGCCCTGCGCGGCATCGGCCGGGGTGCGGCGCGCGCCCTGCGCCAGCGGCTCGACACCATGGGCGTCACCCTGCACGAACGGACTGAGGTGAAGCGCATCACGAACGTGGGGATCGTCCTGGAAGGCGACACGGTCCTGCCCGCCGGTTTCGTCGTCGGGGCGGCGGGTGCGAAACCCCATGCATGGCTGGCCGAAACCGGGCTTGCCCTGCACGAGGGGTTCGTGCGCGTCGATGACAGCCTGCGCAGTGTCGGCGATGCATCGGTCTTCGCGGTGGGCGATTGCGCCCACATGGACCACGCGCCGCGCCCCAAGGCCGGGGTTTTCGCCGTGCGCCAGGCGCCGGTGCTGGCCGCCAACCTGCGGGCCGCCGTCGGGGGCGGCGCGTTTCGCCGCTATCGCCCCCAGCGCGATTACCTCAAGCTGATCTCGACCGGAGACCGCAGCGCCGTGGCCGACAAGTTCGGCCTGCGGCTGGAAGGCGCGCTGCTCTGGCGCTGGAAAGACCGTATCGACCGCGCATTCATGGAAAAGCTGGCCGATCTGCCGGCTATGACCGCGCCGAAACTGCCAAGCCCCCGCGCCGACGGAGTGGACGAGGCCTTGGCAGGCGGCAAGCCCATGTGCGGCGGCTGCGGATCGAAGCTGGGCCGCGACACCCTGGCCCAGGCGCTTGCCGCCCTGCCCCCGCGCAGCCGCGCCGATGTCAGCACGACGCCCATGGACGATGCCGCCGTGCTGACGATGAACGGGCAGAACCAGGTGATCAGCACCGATCACCTGCGCGCGATGGTCGATGATCCCCATGTCATGGCGCGGATCGCCGCCAACCATGCCCTGGGCGATGTCTTTGCCATGGGCGCCACCGCGCAGGCGGCCCTGGCGACGATCATCCTGCCGCGCGCAAGCGCCAGCCTGCACCAGAGGATGATGGCCGAGATCATGGCAGGCGCCGATGCCGTCATGGCCGAAGCCGGGGCCAGTATCGTCGGCGGCCACACCCTGATCGGCGATGCGCTCAGCATCGGGTTCACCGTCACCGGGCTTGCGCAGAACCCGGTGCGCCTTTCGGGCGCGCAGCCCGGCGATGCCCTGATCCTCACCAAGCCGATCGGCACCGGCGTGATCATGGCCGCCGACATGGCGCTGGGGGCGCGGGGGCCCTGGGTGGCCGGGGCCATCGCTGCGATGACGCAATCGCAGTTCGGCGCGGCGCAGATGCTGTCAGCCGCCCATGCCATGACGGATGTGACCGGATTTGGCCTGGCCGGACACCTGATGGGCATCTGCGATGCGGCGGGCCTTGCGGCGCGGCTGAACCTGTCCGGCATTCCCCTGCTGGAGGGCGCGCTGGCCCTGTCGCAGTCGGGCCACCGGTCGACACTCTACGCCAGCAATGCCACCCTTGCAGCGCGCATGACCATGGATGGCGATGCGCCCCTGGCCGCCCTGCTGTTCGATCCGCAGACCGCAGGCGGGCTGCTGGCCGCGGTGGCCCCCGAAACGGCCGAAAAGGTGGTGCGAAACCTGCGCGAAAGCGGCTTTCACGCCGCGCGGATCGGAGAGATGACCGAGGGCGCGCCCCATATCAGCCTGCGCTGACAGGCTCCTGCATCAACAGCGCGGCGATCCGGTCGGCCGCGCGGTTCAGCCCTTCGCGATCAAGCGTGCCCGGCGTGACGGTTCCGCGCAACCCGGCCGCGCCCCGCTGGCGCCCATAGCGCGGATCATAGTGATGAAGGATCAGTTCCTCGGCCAGGTCAAGATAGGCCCCCGACCCGGCCAGCGCCTGCCAATGTTCGATCCGCGCCGCGCCCTGATGCGGGCGCAGCGCCGCCAGCACGCCGTTCAGCCGCGTGGCATCGGCGATCACGTCACCATAGGCCGCCACCAGGTAGCGCGCGCGCTGATCCACCGGCGCCTCGATGGTGATGCGGGGCGCGGCGCGCATGGCCGCCCAAAGCGACGGCGGCACGACGCGCGCGCCCACCTTGCTCGACTCGGCCTCGATCAGAACCGGGCGCGTCGGGTCCAGCGCATTGATCCGTTCGGCCAGCGCCGTTTCAAAGGCCTTCTGCGCCGGTTGCTGCCCCATCGCCCCGAAGACCGAACCGCGATGGTTGGCCAGCCCCTCAAGGTCCAGGATCTGCCCGCCCCGCGCCGCCACCATGTGCAAAAGCTCGGTCTTGGCGGTGCCGGTGTTGCCGTCCAGCAGAACCACCTGCACCGGCATCGGGGTTTCATACAACAGCGCGTTCACCGCCCGCCGGAAACTGCGATAGCCGCCGTCGATAACATCGACCCGCCAGCCAATCTGCGCCAGAATCGAGGCGAAGGAATTGCTGCGCTGCCCGCCGCGCCAGCAATAGACCAGAGGCCGCCAGCCCCCGTCGTGATGGGCCAGGGGCCCCTCGATGTGGCGGGCGGCGTTGCGGGCAACCAGCGCCGCGCCGATCTTGCGGGCCGAAAACGGATTGTCCTGCTTGTAGATGGTGCCGACGCGGGCGCGTTCGGCATCGTCCAGCACCGGCAGGCTGATGGCGCCGGGCATGTGATCTTCGGCAAATTCGGCAGGCGCGCGCACGTCGATCACGGTGTCATAACCGTGCGACAGGCAGTCCTGAAAACTGTTGATTGCATAGACCATGCCCCCTGTTAGCGCCAAGCGCCGCGGCTGAACAGGGCGAGTTGCACAAAGCCGCTTTGCCTTGCCGCGCGCCCGTGTTCGGATTAGGCAAAGCGTCATGAAAACGCTGCATCAATCGCCCACCGATCCCGCCTTCGTCCAGAACCCCTATCCGTTCTACGAACAGGCCCGCGCCGATGGCGGGCTGTTTCGGTGGGCCGATTACGGCTTTGTGGCCGCCACCAGCCATGCGGCGGTCAGCGCCCTGTTGCGTGACCGCAGGCTGGGGCGCGAGGTTCCGGGCGAAATGGCAAAGCCGCCCGCCTCCCACACCACCGATTTTTACGGGGTCGAGGCGCATTCGATGCTGGAGCTTGAGGCGCCGCGCCACACCCGGTTGCGCGGTCTGGTCCTGCGCGCCTTCACCAGCCGCCGCATCGCCGCCCTGGCCCCCGAGATCGAGCAGCTTTGCCACGCCCTGATCGACGGCTTCGACGACAGGGTCGAGCTTTTGGGCGCCTATGCCCAACAGGTGCCGGTGATCGTGATCGCCCGCCTTCTTGGCGTGCCCGATTCCATGGCGCCCGAGCTTCTGGCCTGGTCGAATGCCATGGTGGGCATGTACCAGGCCGGGCGCACGCAAGAGATGGAGGTGGCCGCCAACACCGCCGCGCGCGAATTCTCGGCCTTCCTGCGCGACTATGTGAAGGAACGCCGCAGCCGGCCCGCCGACGACCTGATCACCCACCTGATCGCCGCCGAGGAAGACGGTGAACGGCTGAGCACCGACGAATTGATCACCACCTGCATCCTGCTGCTGAACGCGGGCCACGAGGCGACGGTGCACAGCATGGGCAACGGGGTGAAATGCCTTCTGGAGCAGGGTGCCTCGCCCGATCTGCTGGCGCCGGGGATGGTCGACAAGACCGTCGAGGAGATCCTGCGGTTCGATCCGCCGCTGCACATCTTTACCCGCTGGGCCTATGAGGACGTGACGCTTGAGGGCCATACCTTCAAACGCGGCGACGAGGTGGCCTGTGTTCTGGCGGCGGCCAACCGCGACCCTGCGGTCTATGACCAGCCCGACAGCTTCCGCCCGGGCCGCAGCGGACCGGCCCATACCTCGTTCGGGGCGGGGGCGCATTTCTGCGTGGGGGCACCGCTGGCGCGGCTGGAACTGCGCATCGCGCTGGCAGCGCTTTTCGCGCGCCACCCCGGGCTGAAGCTGGAGGGAGCGCCGCAGTTCGGGAATATCTATCATTTCCACGGATTGCGCCGCCTTGATGTCCTGCCCGGCTGACGGCCCTGCGCAGTGGATATTTGAAGACCAAAGATGATGCCGGCGGCTACAGCGGCAGCATGGCCGTCGATTTCAGCTCTTCCATGGAGAGGAGCGCGGTGACGTTGTGGATCCGCACCTCCGAGATCAGCGCCTGGTAGAACAGGTCATAGGCGCGGGCGTTCTTGACGCGCACCTTCAGGATGTAGTCGATATCGCCCGCCAGGCGGTGCGCCTCCTGCACCTCGGGGCGGGCGCGCAGGGCCGAGAGGAACCGCGCCTGCCATTCGGCCTCATGCTCGGAGGTGCGGATCAGCACGAAGAAACAGGCCTCGAACCCCAGCGCCTCGGCGTCGAGCTGAACGCTGTACTGCCCGATCACCCCCGCCTCGCGCATCTTGCGGATTCGGTTCCAGACCGGCGTCTTGGACGACCCGATGGTACGGGCGATATCGTCAAGGGATTGGCTGGCATCCTGTTGCAGGACCGAAAGGATTTTCCGATCCATTTCGTCGATACGGACAGACATTCGCTTTTCCCCCGATTTTGCGAACAGATGTTATATTTTCGCTGACAGTACGAACATATGTCCTTATTTGCAACGACATATGGCGCCAATCAGGAACAATGTTCTACATCAAGGGCAACACAGCGGAGCCCGAGCCATGAAGCATTTTCCGATCTTTCTAGCCGTCGCCGGCCGCCCGATCGCCCTGTCGGGCGGGGGTGAGGCCGCGCTGGCCAAGCTGCGCCTGCTTCTGAAGACCGAGGCGCAGATCACCGTCTTCAGCGACGATCCCGCCCCCGAAATCCGCGACTGGGCCGCCGCCGGGCGGCTGGCGCTGACGCCCCGCGCCATGCAGGCGGGGGATGCCGCCGGTGCCGCGCTGTTCTATGCGGCGAACGAGGATGACGCCGAGGATGCCCGCGTGTCGGCCCTGGCCCGGCGCGATGGCGCGCTGGTCAACTTGGTCGACAATCTTCAGGACAGCGATTTCATCACCCCCGCCATCGTCGACCGCGATCCGGTGGTGGTGGCCATCGGCACCGAGGGCGCCGCGCCCGTTCTGGCACGGGCGATCAAGAAGGATCTGGAAGATCGCCTGCCCTCGGTGCTCGGAACGCTGGCGCGGATCGGCAAGGTGTTTCGTGCCCGCGTCGATGCCCTGCCCTTCGGAGCCAGGCGCCGGGCCTTCTGGTCGGATTACTATTTCAACGCCGGCCCCCGGGCCATGGCCGAAGGCGGCGCCCCTGCCCTGCGCCCCGCGCTGGACGGCCTGCTGGAGGATCACCTAAACACTGCCCCCCGGGCCGGGCGGGTGGAATTCGTCGGCGCCGGGCCGGGCGACCCCGAGCTTCTGACCCTGAAGGCCCGCCGCGCCCTGCACGAGGCCGACGTGGTGATCCACGACCGCCTGGTCACCCCCGAGATCCTGGAACTGGCGCGCCGCGAGGCGGTGCTGCTGGATGCCGGCAAGGAGGGCTTTGGCAAGGCGATGGCGCAGGAGGATATCAACGCGCTGATCGTCGCCCATGGCCGCGAAGGAGCCCATGTGGTGCGGCTGAAGTCGGGCGATCCCACCGTATTCGGGCGTCTGGACGAAGAGATCGAGGCCTGCGATGCCGCCGGGCTGGACTGGTCGGTGGTGCCGGGCATCACCGCCGCCAGCGCTGCTGTCGCCGGGATCGGGCAAAGCCTGACCAAGCGGGGGCGCAACGGTGCCGTGCGCTTCATCACCGGCCACGACATGCAGGGCTTTGCCGATCACGACTGGGCCGCACTGGCCCGCCCCGGCGAGGTGGCGGCGATCTATATGGGCAAGCGCGCGGCTCGGTTCATCCAGGGGCGCCTTCTGATGCATGGCGCCAGCCCCGCGACACCGGTGACGGTGGTCGAGAATGCCTCGCGCCCCGATGCCCGCGTTCTGGACACCACCCTTGGCCAGCTTGAGCCGACCCTGACCAACGCGGGGCTGAGCGGCCCCGCCCTGACCCTTTTCGGCCTGGCGCCCCGTGCGGCGCGGGCCAGCCTGCAAACCCTGCCCAAACAGGAGGCCGCCCTATGAGCCGCCAATTCACCCCCAAGGTCGTCACCGCCAATGCCCTGATCGAGGGCGATGCCATCTGGCTGACCGAGGATGACCGCTGGACCCGCGACATCCGCGAGGCCGAACTGATCGAGGACGAGGCCCATGGCCAGTTGCGCCTGCTGCACGCCCTGTCCCAGGATTCGGTCGCCGTCGGCGCCTACCTGGCCGATGCGAAACCGGGCGAACGCGGCCCCGAGCCGGTGCATTTCCGCGAGGCCTTCCGCACCCGCGGCCCCAGCAACTATGCTCATGGCAAGCAGGAGGTGGCATGATGTACCACTACAACGACTTCGACGAAGCCTTCGTGCGTGGCCGCGTGGCGCAGTTCCGCGGCCAGGTGGAACGCCGGATCGACGGCAGCCTGACCGAGGATGAATTCCGCCCGCTGCGCCTGATGAACGGGCTGTACCTGCAACTTCATGCCTACATGCTGCGGGTGGCGATCCCCTATGGCACGCTGGATTCGCGCAAGATGCGGCAGTTGGCGATGATCGCCGACCGCTGGGACAAGGGCTATGGCCACTTCACCACCCGCCAGAACATCCAGTACAACTGGCCCGCCCTGAAGGACGTGCCCGATATCCTGGACGCCCTGGCCGATGTCGGGATGCACGCCATCCAGACCAGCGGCAACACGATCCGCAACGTGACGGCAGACCATTTCGCCGGCGCCGCCGCCGACGAGGTGGCCGATCCGCGCCCGGTGGCCGAACTGCTGCGCCAGTGGTCGACCGACCACCCCGAGTTCCAGTTCCTGCCCCGCAAGTTCAAGATCGCCGTCACCGGCGCCGAGGCCGACCGTGCCGTGATCCGCAGCCATGACATCGGCATCCAGATCCTGCGGCGCGATGGCGAGATCGGGTATCGGGTGATCATCGGCGGTGGCCTGGGCCGCACGCCCATGGTGGGCAAGGTTCTGACCGATTTCCTGCCCGCGGCCGACCTGCTGCCCTATTGCGAGGCGATCGTCAGCGTCTACAACGTGCTGGGCCGGCGCGACAACAAGTACAAGGCGCGGGTCAAGATCACCGTCCACGAGAACGGCATCGACGCGATCCGCGACCAGGTGAACGAGCGTTTCGCCCTGATCCGCCCGCAGTTCAGCGGTGTCGACCAGCGGATGCTGCGCGAGATCGAGAGGTCATTCGCTCTTCCGTCCTTCCGTCCGTCATCGCGCGACGCTTTCGAGGCCGCGCGCAACAGTGACCCAGTGTTCCGGTCCTGGGCCGATACCAACCTGGCCGCGCACCGGCGCGACGATCATGCCATCGTGTCGATTTCCCTGAAGAAGCACGGCGCCACGCCGGGCGACGCCACATCGGCGCAGATGCGGCTCATGGCTGACCTGGCCGAGCGCCATGGCTATGACGAGCTGCGCATCAGCCACGAACAGAACGTGATCCTGCCGCATGTGCCCATGGGCGATCTGCCCGCCGTCCATGCCGCCCTGAAAGACGCAGGCCTGGCCACCGCGAACATCGGGCTGATTTCCGACATCATCGCCTGCCCCGGCATGGATTACTGCGCCCTGGCCACCGCGCGTTCGATCCCCATCGCGCAGGAGATCGCCCTGCGCTTTGACGAGTTGAAGATGGAGCACGAGGTGGGGCCGCTGAAGATCAAGATCTCGGGCTGCATCAACGCCTGCGGCCATCACCACGTCGGCCACATCGGCATCCTGGGGCTGGATCGCGCCGGGGTGGAGAATTACCAGATCACCCTGGGCGGCGACGGCACCGAAACCACCGTGATCGGCGAACGTGCCGGTCCCGGATTTTCGGCGGACGAGATCGTGCCCGCCATCGAGCGACTGGTGAAGGGCTATCTCGAGCTGCGCGAGGATGCGGGCGAGACCTTCCTGCAATGCTATCGGCGGCTGGGCCTTGGCCCGTTCAAGGCCACGCTTTACCCGGAGGCTCGGGCCGATGCCGCTTGAATTTGCACTGCCGCCGCTGGAGCAGCGGGTTGCCGAGTTGAACCGCCGCCATGCCCATCACGCGGCCACCGTGGTTCTGGAACATGCCCTGCGCGACCCCCAGGTGGGGCGCATCGCCATGGTGTCGTCCTTCGGGGCGGAATCGGTTGCCCTGCTGCATATGCTCAGCGTGATCGACCGCACGGTGCCGGTGATCTTCCTCGACACCGAGATGCTGTTCGATGAAACCCTCGCCTATCAGGCCGAACTGAGCGAAACGCTGGGCCTGACGGATGTGCGGATCGAACGCCCTGACCGCGACCGCACCTTCCTGCGCGACGGCGAGGCGATGCTGCATCAGTCCAACCCCGACGCCTGCTGTGCCCTGCGCAAGACCGAGCCTCTGTTGCGGGCGCTGGAGCCTTTCGACGGCTGGATCACCGGGCGCAAGCGCTATCAGGGGGCCACGCGCCAGGCGCTGGAGTTCTTCGAGGCCGAGGGGGACGGCACGGCGCGGATCAAGGTGAACCCCCTGGCCCACTGGGACCGCAACGATGTGCAGGACTATATCGTCAACAATCGCCTGCCCCGTCATCCTCTGGTGGCGGACGGGTTCCGCTCGATCGGGTGCAAGCCCTGCACCACCCGTGTCGCCCCCGGCGAGGACGAACGCGCCGGACGCTGGCGCGGCAAGGCAAAGGACGAATGCGGCATCCATTTCGTCGATGGGCGGATGGTGCGCGCCTGAAGTGGCGGCATCGCCCGACGCGGCGGTGGGATTTGAGTATTTTTGGCAAGAAAGAGCCGGGGAACGGAGCAGGTATGAGCGATGTGATTGTGACCGACAGCGGGTTCGGGACCGACGACTGGACCGGGGGATATTGCGAGCTGGGGGCGCTTCCGGCCAATGACGCGGGCTTTGCCGTGGATCTTGGCCCCGACGCCGATCCGGCCGCGCTGGTGGGGCTTTTCGAGCGGATCTCGCTGATCCGGGTCGATTTTCCGGGCTTTGCCGATGGGCGCGGTTTTTCCATTGCGCGACGGCTGCGGCTTCTGGGATACCGGGGGCGGCTGCGGGCGCGGGGCCATGTGATTGCCGACCAATATGCCATGGCGCGGCGGTCGGGTTTTGACGAGGTGCAGATCGACAGTGCCCTTGCCGCGCGCCAGCCCGTGGAGCAATGGCAGGCACGGGCCGCCTGGCAAAACAGCGACTACCAGGCGCGCCTGCGCGGCTGAAACGCGCAAGAGCGGGGTTTCCGCCCTATCATTTGAATGCTAACGAAGGAGCGGGCGAAACTGCCCGTCTGACGCCGATGAACGAGCATGTGACCGTGACAACCGAAAAAGCCACCCCCACCCTGCCCGATGCGCAGACCGTGACCAGCGTGAAGCACTGGACCGACCGCCTGTTTTCCTTTCGGGTGACCCGGCCGGCCAGCCTGCGGTTCCGGTCCGGCGAATTCGTCATGATCGGGCTGATGGGCGACCCTGACCCCAAGACCGGGCGCCAGAAGCCGCTTTTGCGGGCCTATTCCATCGCCAGCCCTGCCTGGGACGACGAGCTGGAGTTCTATTCCATCAAGGTGCAGGACGGCCCGCTGACCAGCCGGTTGCAGCATATCCAGCCGGGCGAGCAGATCATCCTGCGCCCCAAGCCGGTGGGCACACTGGTGCATGATGCGCTGCTTCCGGGCAAGCGGCTGTGGTTCTTTTCCACCGGCACCGGGATCGCGCCCTTTGCCAGCCTGATCCGCGAACCGCAGACCTATGAGGATTACGACGAGATCATCCTCACCCATACCTGCCGCGATGTGGCCGAACTGGAGTACGGGCGGCAGCTGGTCGAGACGGTGAAATCCGACGAGATGATGCAGGAACTTCTGGGCGATGCGCTGAACAAGCTGCGCTATTACCCAACCACCACCCGCGAGACGAGCGCGAAGATGGGCCGGGTGACCGACCTTTTGCGCTCGGGCGAGATTTTCACCGATCTGGGAATCATGCCCATGTCGGCCCAGACCGACCGGGCGATGGTTTGCGGGTCGATGGGGCTGAACACCGACATGAAAGAAATCCTCGAAGGCTTCGGCCTGCGCGAGGGGGCCAACAGCGATCCGGCGGAATACGTGGTCGAGAAGGCCTTCGTCGGCTGAGAAAAATGGGGCCGCCGCGCATCTGCGCGACGGCCCCTGTTCTGTCGGCGCTTATTCTTCGACGCCAAGCGCGGTGCGCAATTGATCGAGGATCGCCTTCAGCAGCGCGGGATTGTTCTTCGCGCCGTCCAACCCGCCCTTGAGGGCGACCTTTTCAGCCTCACCCAGTTGCGAACCATCAATGGCCGTCTTGACGGCTTCGTAGTCAAAGCCCTCCACGGTCAGAAGCTGGGCCAGGGGCGCGTCGGTCGCGGCTTCGGCGCCCTCGGGCGCGGTATCGGCTGCCGCTTCCTGCGTTGCCTCTTCGGCCGGCGCCTCTTGCGTCGATGCGGTATCGGCTTCCTCGGTGGCGGGGGTCGGAGCGGTTTCGGCGGTGCGTGCCTCGCTTGCCGCGTCTTCGGCGGCCTCGGCTTCGGTTTCGACCGGCGCGGCAGCCTCGGCTTCGGCTTGTGCTTCCTCGGCGGCAGCGGCGGCTGCTTCAGCCTCGGCCGCGGCCTTTTCGGCATCGGCGGCGATCTTCGCCTCGTCCTCGGCGGCGATGGCGGCTTCCTGCTCGGCCTTCAGTGCGGCTTCCTCTTCGGCCATCTTCGCGGCCAGTTCGGCGGCGAGACGCTCGTTCTCTTCCTTTGCCAGGCGCTCTTCCTCTTCGGCGGCGGCGCGGGCGGCTTCCTCGGCGGCCAGCTTGTCGGCCTCTTCCTTCTCTTTCGCCTGCGCCTCGGCCGCGGCCTTTTCGGCTTCGGCGGCTTCGTTCTCGGCCTTGAGCGGGTCGGGCTGGACCACGGCGGCGCCCGTTTCTTCGGGTTCGGGCGTCTCTTCCTCTTGGCAGGCCGATACGGTCATGGCGATGGCAACCAGCGCGGCGGTGGTTGTCAGACGAGTGATCATTGCAGTCTCCTTGGAATTTCCGGGCAGCTCAATGCGAGGGAACCCGCTTGGCCTGCCGTATGTTCCATGCCATAGACACGCTCAAGTAGAAATGTGCCAAACGCCCCCAATATGCCGATGGCGGCTTGAACCGGGGGGCTGCGACGGCTATTTTCCGCCATATGCAACAGAACAAGGATGACCATCATCGCTCGCAGACCTCATAACGCCCCGCCCGTGCGTGACACCGGCCCTCGTGTCAACGAACGCATCCGGGGCTCCGACATCCGGCTGATCGGGGCCGAAGGTGAAAACATCGGTGTTGTCAGCCCCGAGCGCGGCATGGCCCTGGCCGAAGCTGCCGGGCTGGACCTGGTGGAGATTTCGCCCAACGCTTCGCCGCCCGTCGTCAAGATCATGGATTTCGGCAAGTTCAAGTACGAACAGCAGAAACGTGAAAGCGAAGCCCGCAAGAAGCAGAAGACCATCGAGATCAAGGAAATCAAGTTCCGCCCGAACACCGATTCCCACGATTACGATGTGAAGATGCGCAACGTGGTCAAGTTTCTCGAGGCCGGGGACAAGGTGAAGATCACGCTGCGTTTCCGTGGCCGCGAGATGGCCCACCAGAACCTTGGCCGCGAGCTTCTGGAGCGGGTGGCCGAAGACACCAAGGAAATCGGCAAGGTCGAGAACTTCCCGAAGATGGAAGGCCGCCAGATGGTCATGCTGATTGGTCCGCTCAAGTGATACGATACCCGGGTGCGGCGGCATGACCGCCGCGCCCCCCTCGCGCCACACGGCGCGCTATTCCCCCGACAACGCCGCAAGTGCACCGGACGGGCGGCTGTTTTCCCCTGTTTTCGCCCGGAATTTTCCGCCGGTCCTGGCCGCGCTGGTGCCCTGGCTTGCCGGGTGCCGTGGCGCGGTTCTGGAGATCGGCTGTGGCACCGGGCAGCATGCGGCGGGCTTTGCCCTGGCCTTTCCGGGCCTGGCCTGGTGGCCGTCGGACCCGGACGGGGGGCACCGCGCCTCGGCCCGGGCCTGGGCGGCGGAACTGCGCGCGCCCGAACGCGCGCCCATCGCGCTGGATGCCGGGGAGGATTGGGCCGCCCTGCCCGGGGTGCGCGCCCTTGGTCCGCTTCGGGCGGTGCTGTCGATGAACGTCATCCACATTGCGCCGCCTGCGGTGATGCGCGGGATCGTCGCCGGATCGGCCAGCGTTCTTGCGCCCGATGGATTGCTGATCTTCTACGGCCCCTTCCTTGAGGAAGGACAGCCCACCGCCCCGGGCAATGCCGCCTTTGATGCCGGCCTGCGCGCCGACAATCCCGATTGGGGCCTGCGCGAGGTGGGCACGTTGCGCCGCCTTGCGGGCGAACACGGCCTGACCCTGGCCGCCCAGGTGGCCATGCCGGCCAACAACCAGTTGATCCTGTTCCGCAAGCCTGCCTGACGCCGCGTGTTCAGCGGCCCGCAAGCTGAACGAACACCCACAGCAGCCCCACCAGAACCGGCTGATGCAGAAGGTAGATCGCAAGGCTGTGACGGCCCGGCCAGGCCAGGGCGCGGGTTATCGGTGTGGCGGGCGCATGGCGGTGGGGCAGAAGCGGCACGGCCCAGCGGCCCGCCGCAACCCCCAGCAGACAGGGTGCCAGCCAGGGTAGCAAGGGCAGAAAGTCGAGCGCGGGGCGCACCCTGTCGCTTAGCCCCGTCCAGCCCAGCCAGGGGGTCGAGAACGGCGCGGGATCGACCGCCAGGTGCAGAACCAGAAGGCCCACCCCTGCCAGCGCCGCCCAGATCGGCGGCCAGCGCAGGAAGGGCAGCGCAATCACGCTGCTGAGTGCGATGGCATGCAGGATGCCGAAATAGATGAACTGCCCCGGCGCGAAGACAGCCGTGACAAGGGTGATGGCCAGCGCCGCGCCTGCCACTATCGCGAAGCGGCGCCAGAACACCGGCCAGCGGATGCCCCTGCCATGGGCCAAGACAAGGCTGACCCCCACCAGAAACAGGAACGATCCGGCCACCAGACGCGCGAAAGCCGCCCAGCCCCCCTGCAATGTGGTGCCGGGCGCGATTAGCCCGAAAATCTCGAGATCGCGGGTAAAGTGGAAGGCGACCATCCCCAGGATCGCCAGGGTACGGGCGATGTCGATGGCGGGAATGCGCGCCTGTGTACCGGCCCCCTTTGTCACGCGGTGAGGGCCGGTCTGTTTTCAGGCGCCGCCACAGCAGGGCCGCCCGAAATGTGCCGCCAGCGCCGCGGCGTGGTTGGCATGGGGCGACGGCCCCGAGGACAGGTCGCGCGCATCACAGGTCTTCGCCTCGTTCGCTTGCCAGGTTCCGCCCGCGACGATCCCGTCCGAGACAAGGATTCTTGTGGCCTGCATCAGCGCACCGGTGGAATCGCGGAAGCGGCAATCGCCGGCCTTTTCGCGCAGCACGGCCACGTCGGCCGGGCCGCCCACCGCCAGCGTTCCCAGTTCGGGGCGGCCTATTGCCTTGGCCGGGCCAACCGTGGCGCCGCGCAGGGCATCGCCAAGGGACAGCCCCAGCGCCATCATCTTCGACATGCAGACCAGCAGATCGAAGGCCGGGCCGTGGATGTTGAACAGATGCACATCGCTGCTGATCATGTCGGGCACGAAGCCCTCGGCGATCATCTTCTGCGCCACGCTGAAATCGAAGGACCCCGCGCCATGGCCCAGATCGAACAGCACGCCCCTTTCGCGGGCCGCGAACATGTCGCCCCGGATATGGCCATTGCCCAGAAGCGCCGAGTTGGGGAACGGACGACAGCAGTGGGTCAGAACATCGCCCTGACGCATCCGCGACAGCACCTCAAGCCGCCCGGGGGGCGGTTCGTCGATATGGGCCATGACCGGCAGGTGCAGGCGGTCCGCCGCCTCGACAGCGATATCCACCGGCGCGATGCCGCTGTTGCCCCCGGCAATCCGCCCAGAGCGCACCTTGACCCCGACGATCATGTCGGCGTGATCGCGCCCGCAGGCTACGGCCTCGCGCGGGTCGAGAAGGGCAAGATCGCCGCATTCGCCCACCATCACCTTGTTGGAGAAGCCGAAGATCCCCCCGAACGAAATGTTGAGGTAAGCGATGATGCGCACCTTGCTGCGTTCGATCACATGGCGGCGAAACCCGAGGAAATTGCCCGCCCCCGCGCTTCCGGCATCAACGAATGTCGTCGTGCCGCTTTGCGCCGCGATCAGGTCGGGATCGACACCAAGAGGCGTGCCGCCCCAATAGACATGGCTGTGCATGTCGATAAGCCCGGGGGTGACGATGGCCCCCCCGGCGTCGATCACCCTGCGGGCGCGGTCGGATGGAATGTCGCTGTCGATGGCCGCGATCCTGTCGCCGGTGATGGCGATGTCGCGCGGGCCATCGGTGCCGGTGGCCGGGTCGACCAGGCGACCGCCCCGGACCAGTAGATCGAATGTCATCGTGCTAGAGCGGTTTGTAGGCGATGGCCTCGATCTCGACGCGGATGTCGATCATCAGCCGGCTTTCCGCGGTGGAACGGGCGGGCGGATCCGAAGGGAAGGATTCGGCGTAGGCGGCGTTGAACTCCTTGAAATCCTCGGCATGTTTCAGCCAGACGGTCGTCTTGATGATGTCCGACATTTCGCAACCGGCGGTTTCCAGAACCTTGCCGATGTTCTCCAGAACCTTGCGGGTCTGGGTGCCCACGTCGTCGCCGACGATCTTGCCATCCTCGACGGGCACCTGCCCCGAGACATAGACATAGTCACCGGCCCGAACGGCGGGCGACAGGGGCACATGCGAGGTTCCGTAACAGATCTTGGTCATTGGCTTTCCTTTTTCAGTGTTATTTCACGGCCCCGAGGGCAAGCCCCCGGATGAGATAGCGTTGCAGCCAGGCAAAGAGAACGGCCACAGGCACCGTCGCCACGAGGGTCGCGGCCATCACCAGTTCCCATTCGATGGTATAGCGCCCGGCAACAAGCGAGAAAATCTGGATCGGCAGGGTGTAACTTTCCTGGCTGCGCAGCATGGTCAGGGCGATGACGAATTCGTTCCAGGCGTTGATGAACGAAAAGATCGCCGTCACCGTCATTGCCGGGAGGGCCAGGGGCAGGAAAACCCGGATCAGCGCCTGCCAGGGCGACGCCCCCTCGATCCAGGCGGCCTCTTCCAGGTCGGCGGGGATGGTGGAGAAATAGCTTTGCAGCATCCAGACCGAAAAGGCGACGGCGAAGGCGGCATAGACGAAGATCACCGATTCCACCGAATCCAGCAGCCCCAGCCAGGCCACCAGGCGGAACAGCCCGATCACCAGCACGATGGGCGACAGCATCTGGCTGACCAGCAGGAACTGCTGAACCGCCCCCCGCCCCTTGAACCGATACCGGCTGAGTCCGTAGGCGGCAGGCACCGAAACCACCATGGCCAGCAGGGTCGAGGCGACGGCGACATAGACCGAGTTGAACAGTGCGGGGCCGAAGTTGGTGTTGCCCCACATCTTGATGAAGTTCGACCACTGGAAGGTGCTGGGCCACCAGGTGGATTGCAGCGCCTCTTCCGCCGGCTTCACGGCCGTGATGAACATGACCGCGAAGGGAAAGAGGATCAGCACGATCAGCGGCGAGAGGGCCAACCAGGACCAGATGGTGCGGCGCATCTTGCGGGTCATGACTTGTCCTCGCGCATGGCCAGGCGGACATAGATCAGGGTCAGCACCAGCAGCGCCGCGAACATCATCAGCGACAGCGCGGCCGCATCCCCCAGTTTGCCGAACCGGAACCCCACCTTGTAGAGGTGCGTGACCAGAATGTCGGTGCTGTTGGCCGGCCCGCCCTGGGTGGTGGCCCAGATGATGGGGAAGGAGTTGAACACATAGATCGTGTTCATCACCACGGCGATGTTCAGGAAGGGGCGCATCAGCGGCAGGGTGATTTCGCGAAACACCTGCCAGGGGCTTGCGCCTTCAAGCTGTGCCGCCTCGTTCAGGTCATCGGGGATCGACGACAGCCCGCCAAGGAAAATGGTGGTGGTGAAGGGCATGGTCACAAGGATGCCGATCATGATCTGCATCGGAAAGGCGGTCGAACTTTGCGCCAGCCACTGGATGTTGGTGTCGATCACGCCAAGCGCCTTGAGCGCCGAGTTCAGCATCCCGCTTTCGCCGTTCAGCGCCCAACGCCAGATGATCGCCGTCATGGTCAGCGACACGGCCCAGGGCAGCATCATGATGATCCGCGCGATGCCGCGGCCATGGAAATCCTCGTTCAGGATCAGCGCGACGGGCATGGACACGGCGATCGACCCGACGACGATGGCCACGGTCCAGATGAAGGTGCGCCAGCAGGCCCCCAAAAAGGCCGGGTCGGTCACGACGGCGACGAAATTCTCAAGGCCGGCGAAACCACGCAATTGGCCGAAGCGGTTGACCTCGCTTACCGCGATCTCGGTGATCTGCACCAGCGGCCAGATCACGATGAACCCGGCCAGAAGAACACCCGGCAGGATCAGGATATAGGGGTTTGTCAGCGCTGAGCGTTTCATGGGCAATGATCGGCGGCGGCCCCCGAAAGGACCGCCGCCGCCAATCTTTACTTAAGGATGTCGTTGATACGGGCCGCCGCGTCGTTCAGCGTCGGCTCGATCTCGCCCTCACCCAGATAGATCGTCTGGATGGCCGAAGACGTGATGTCGGCGATTTCTTCCCAGCCCGGGATGACCGGCGCAAAGCGGGCGTCGG
Source organism: Oceaniglobus trochenteri (assembly GCF_020529025.1). Taxonomy (GTDB): domain Bacteria; phylum Pseudomonadota; class Alphaproteobacteria; order Rhodobacterales; family Rhodobacteraceae; genus Oceaniglobus; species Oceaniglobus trochenteri. The sequence continues at coordinate 21,770 of NZ_JACNMM010000013.1, read as the reverse complement.
GCAGCAGGTTGGTGAATTCCTTCAGCACCTCGTTGTCGGCAAAGGCCGGCTCATCGGCCACGGCACCCTGCACGGGCAGGAAGCCTTCGCCGCCGGTGAAGCGCGAACGCCATTCCTGGCTGAACAGCGTGTCGAGGAACTTCCAGGCCGCCTCTTTATGTTCGGAATTCTCGAACATGATGATCGAGTCGGTCACGCCATAGGTGCCGCGTGCACCGTCGGGGCCCGAGGGGATGGCCGTGACGCCATAGTTCAGGTCAGGCACCTCGTTGGCGATCTGGGTGGCCAGGAAGGGCGCGGTGATCATCATGCCGACGCGTCCCTGCTTGAACAGGTTCTGCACGTCCTCGCGGCTGTATGACGTGACGCCGGGTTGGGTCAGCCCGCTGTCGATCATCGACTTGTACATGGCCGCGGCGTCATAGGCCGCCTGGGTATCCAGGCCCGAGGTGCCATCTTCCTCGATCAGTTCGCCACCGTTCGACCAGAAACCGTAGTAGAAATAAACGTCGGTCTCGATCTCCTTGCCCTGCAGGCCAAAGCCGTAGGTCTCATCGCCAAGGGCGGCGATCTTCTCGGCGGCGGCGCTCAGCTCTTCCCAGGTTTTGGGGGGCGTTTCGATGCCGGCCTGTTCGAACAGGTCCTTGTTGTAATACATCGCCCGCGCCGAGGCGGCCACCGGCAGGCCGTAGGTCTTGCCGTCCATCATCGAGGGCGACAGGAAGGCCTCGAAGAAGCGGCCCTTGAATTCGTCGTCCATGAATTCATCAAGCGGTGCCGCGATGCCGGAATCGACGAAATCCAGCAGCCAGCGGGTGCCGATGATCGACAGGTCCGCATTGGCGTTGCCCGAGATGTCGGTCGTCAGCTTCTGAAGCAGCACATCCCACGGCACCACTTCGATCTGGATGTCGATATCAGGGTTCTGCTCTTCGAAGGCGGCGGCGGCTTCTTCGAAATACGGCCCGGTGAGCGAGCTGTATTCGGCCACGGTGACGCGAACGTCCTCGGCGGCGGCGAAACCGGCGGTTCCGAGAATCAGCGCGAGGGCGCTGGCGGCGGTACGGGTCGGCATTTTCATGTGTTAACTCCGGGTTGGACCAGTTGTCGAAGCCTGTCTCACCTTCTGCACCTTGAAGAAAGAAAATTTCAGGTATGGCAAGTTTTAAGCGGCCTCTGGTCAGAAATGTTGACAACTTTCATATGCGCTGTCAACCTTCCCGATAACGGCGACCACGGGTTGCGGGACTTGCGGAAAGACGGGGCATGTTGGATTTTTCAGGGCAGACTATCGTTATAACGGGCGCCGCTGGCGGCATCGGGCGGGCCCTTGTCGCCCGATTTCAAGAGCTGGGCGCCGATATCGTCGCCTGTGACCGCGACGCCGAAGGGTTGGCCAGCCTGCCGGATGTCCGGCCCAGCGTCTTCGACCTGACCGACCGCGCCGCCATGGGCGAGGCGATCAGCGCCATCCTGCGCGATGGCCCGCCCCCCGCCGCGATCATCAGCAACGCAGGCATCACCAGGGCCGAAACCATGGCCGACGTGGACGATGCCGCCTTCGATACCGAACTGGCACAGAACCTGACGGGCGCCGCAACGCTCAGCCGCCTGTTCCTGCCGTCGCTGCGCAAGACGGGCGGCGCCTTCGTCTTCGTCTCGTCGGTCAATGCGCTGGCCCATTACGGCAACCCGGCCTATTCGGCCGCCAAGGCCGGGCTCAACGCCTGGATGCGCGCCATCGCGGTGGAAGAAGGCATTCACGGCATTCGCGCAAACGCCGTGATTCCGGGGTCGGTTCACACCAACGCCTGGACCCACCGGATTGAAAACAACCCCCGCGTGCTGGAATCGGTCCGCGAACTTTACCCGCTGGGGCGCATGGTGACACCGCAAGAGGTGGCCAATGCCGTCGCCTTCCTGGCCTCGCCCCTGGCCGGGGGGATCACCGGAACCACGCTGAACGTCGATGGCGGGATCTCGGCGGGCAACCTTCCCTTCCTGAAAAAGATACTGGAGGCCTGAATGGCTCAGCTTGAACTTGCCCGGATCTCCAAGAGCTATGGCGCGCTCAAGGTTCTGAACGACATTTCCCTTTCGGTGGCGGATGGTGAATTCGTCGTGCTGGTGGGACCATCGGGCTGTGGCAAGTCCACGCTCTTGCGGATGATCGCGGGGCTTGAGGACATTTCCGCCGGTGACCTTCTGATCGGCGGCACACGCGCCAATGCGATACCGCCGCAAAAGCGCGACATCGCCATGGTGTTTCAATCCTATGCCCTGTTTCCGCACATGAACGTGGGCAAGAACATCGGCTTTGGCCCGCGCATTCGCGGCGAAAGCCCCGATGCCACGCAACAGAAGGTGGACCGCGCCGCCGATGTGGTGAACCTGGGCGCCTATCTTGACCGGTTGCCGGGCCAGCTTTCGGGCGGTCAGCGCCAGAGGGTCGCCATGGGCCGGTCCATCGTGCGCGATCCGCAAGTATTTCTGTTCGACGAACCGCTGTCGAACCTCGATGCCAAGCTGCGGCTTGAAATGCGCACCGAAATCAAGGCCCTGCACCAGAAGTTCCGCACCACCACCGTCTATGTCACCCACGACCAGATCGAAGCGATGACAATGGCCGACCGGATCGTGGTGATGAACGGCGGCAAGATCGAACAGGAAGGCGCGCCGCTGGAACTTTACGACCGGCCGGCCAACATGTTCGTGGCCGGTTTCCTGGGTTCGCCCGCGATGGATTTTCTCGATGCCGAGTACGATCCTGACGGCCCTTCCCTTACCTTTGCCAGTGGCGCCGCCCTGCCCTGCCCGCGTCTGCGCAACGTGCAGCGCGAACCGGTGAAGGTAGGTATCCGCCCCGAGCGCCACCGCATCGACCCGGACGGCCCCCTGACCCTGTCCATCGACGTGATCGAACCCACCGGCGCCGAAACCCACGTTTACGGCACGATCGAGGGTCAGACCGTGCGCTGCGTGTTCCGTGAACGGCTGAGCGTGAAACCCGGCGACACCCTGCGCCTGTCGGTCGACCCCGAGGCGCTGCATGTGTTCGAGCGGAAGGATGGCGGACGCCTTTCGTCATGACTCCCGATCAGGCAGATGCCCGGATCGATATCATCGGGCGACTGAAGGCACGGGCCGAACACGGCAACGCGGCCGAAGTGCGCCTGATCGATGCCATCATGGGCGATCTGCAATTCGCCACCCATGCCACCGCTGGCGCACTGGCCGCGAAGGCCGGCGTCAGCGAACCGACGGTCTCGCGCCTGTCGCGGGCGCTGGGGTTCAGCTCCAGCCGCGAGATGAAGGCGCATCTGGCCCAGGCGCTGGCCATCACCGGCGCCTACCTGCGCCCCGCCGAAAGCCCTCCAGCCGGTGCCGCCACCACCCTGACGACGATCTGCGCGCGCGCCCACGCGGCCCTTGACCTGATCAGCCTCGCCCTGGCCGAACTTGACATCGCGCCCCTGGCCGAAAAGCTCGCCCACTCGCGCCAGGTGATGAGCTATGGGACGGGCGGTTCGTCGTCGATGGCGGCGACCGAGCTGCAGAACCGGCTGTTCCGGCTGAACCTCCAGGCCAATGCCTATGTCGATCCGCAATTGCAAAGGATGAGCGCCTCTCTCGCCGACCACCGCACCGTGATCGTCGCCTTTTCGCTGTCGGGGCGGGTGCGTTCGGTGCTGGATGCCGTGGCCATCGGCCGACAGTACGGCGCAACCACCATCGCCGTCGCCCCGCCCGACACACCCATCGCGAAGGCCGCCGATCACCACCTGCCGCTGGTCTTCGAAGAGGACAACAACCTTTATAAGCCCTCGTCGTCGCGCTATGCCTTGTTGGCCTGCATCGACGTGCTGGCCATGGCCACCGCCGAGGCCATCGGCCCCACGGCCCTTGAATCCCTGCGCCGGGTGCGGCGCAGCCTTGTAACCACCGAGATTACCGATCCGGCGAACCCCATAGGTGACTGAATGACGCAACATCCCCTGCCCGACACCCCGGCCGTTCTTGTCGACGTGGCCAAGGCCGAAGCCAACCTTGCCCGCGCCCAGGCCCATGCCGACAAGCACGGCTTCGCCCTGCGCCCCCATATCAAGACGCACAAGCTTCCTTATTTCGCAAAGAAGGCCGAGGAGCTGGGGGCCATCGGGATCAACTGCCAGAAGATCGGCGAGGCCGAGGTGATGGCCGATGCGGGGCTGCGCGACATCCTGATCACCTACAACATCATCGGCGAACGCAAGCTGGCGCGCCTGCGCGCCCTGCACGACCGGATCACCCTTGCCGTGGTGGCCGACAGCGCCGCCACCATCGAAGGCTATGCCGGGGCCTTCACCGACTCCGCCCATCCGCTGAGGGTGTTTGTCGAATGCGAAACCGGCGCCCAGCGGTGCGGCGTCCAGACCCCGGATGAGGCAGTCGCGCTGGCCCGCCAGATCGCCGCGGCGCCGGGGCTCTATTTCGCGGGCATCATGACCTATCCGCCCAAGGGCGACCCCGCCGCGCCCGAGGCCCTGCTGGCCGAACTGGCCCGCGCCCTGGGCGAAGCGGGCCTTGCCCCGCCCACCATCACCAGCGGCGGCACGCCCAGCCTCTATTCCGGGCCCCACGCTCCCACGGTGACCGAATACCGCCCCGGCACCTATATCTATTCCGACCGGATGCAGGTGGGCTTTGGCCATGGCACGCTGGAGGATTGCGCGCTCTCGGTTCTGGCCACCGTGGTCAGCCGCCCGACGGGGCGGCGCGCGGTGATCGACGCCGGGTCAAAGGCGCTGGCCGCCGATACCTGCGCCGCGCCGGGCCATGGCCATATCGTGGAATACCCCGACGCCATCATCACCTCGCTAAGCGAGGAACACGGCGTGATCGACCTGGGACAGGACAGCGAAACGCCCCGGGTGGGCGAACTGGTGCGCGTCATCCCGAACCACGTCTGCATCATCTCGAACCTGTTTGACGAGGTGTGGTTCCTGCGCGACGGTCAGGCGCCCGAGGCGATGCCGATCGAAGCGCGCGGCAAGGTGCGCTGAGCCGCGATCTGACCGGCCCGAAGGGGCCGGTCGCCCCCTAGGCCCGCAGCGCCACGCCATCGCTGGCAAAGACATGGGCATGTTCGCGCAACAGCCGCAGACCCACGGATTCACGGGGTTTCACCGGCACGTTGCCACGGGCGCGCACCATCACCGGGCCAACCCCCTGCACATCGACATAGATGTTCGTATCCGACCCGAGGTGTTCGACCACGTCGGCAACGCCGGTCAGATCACCCTGCCCCGGCGCCGTGATGTCGATATGTTCGGGCCGCACCCCAAGGTTGGCCACTTCGCCCGTGCCGCCGATGCCCGGCAGATCCAGCGTCGGGCCGCCCCTGATGGCAATGCCATTGTCCGACCGTTCGGCAGGCAGGATGTTCATGGTGGGCGAGCCGATGAACTGTGCGACAAAGCGGTTCGCCGGACGTTCGTATAGGTCAAGCGGGGTGCCGACCTGCTGGATGATCCCGCCCTCCAGCACGACGATCCGGTCGGCCAGCGTTAGCGCCTCGACCTGGTCGTGGGTGACATAGATCATCGTCGCGGCCAGCCTCTGGTGCAGTCGCGCGATCTCAAGCCGCATTTCGACCCGTAGCGCGGCATCGAGGTTGGACAGCGGTTCGTCAAAGAGGAAGGCGCGCGGATCGCGGATGATCGCGCGCCCCATGGCCACCCTCTGGCGCTGGCCCCCCGACAGGGCCTTGGGCAGGCGATCAAGCAGACGATCCAGCCCCAGGGTGCGGGCCGCGCCTGCCACCCGCTCGGTCCGATCGGCGGCCGGAGAGCGGCGGATCTCCATGGAGAACCCCATGTTCCGCCCCACGTCCATATGCGGGTAAAGCGCGTAGGATTGAAACACCATGGCGATGTCGCGGTCGCGCGGGGCGATTTCGTTCATCCTTTCGCCGTCGATGGTGAATTCGCCGCCGGTGATCGGCTCCAGCCCCGCGATCATCCGCAGAAGCGTGGATTTCCCACAGCCCGAAGGCCCCACCAGCACGATGAATTCGCCATCGGCAATGTCGAGGTCGATGTCGCGCAGAACCTCGACCGCGCCGTATTTCTTGTAAACGTCTTTCAGAGCGATACGCGCCATGGCGGCCCCCTATCCCTTGACCGCGCCCGAGGTCAGCCCCTGGACGAGATACCGTTGGATGAACACGAAGAAGAGACAGCTTGGCACCAGCGCAAGAACGCCCGCCGCCATCATCTGCCCCCAATCGACCGAGAATTTCGACACGAAGGTCAACAGACCCACCGGGAAGGTCATCGTGTCGTTGGAATTGATCAGCATCAGCGCGAACAAAAGCTCGCTCCAGGCTGCGGTGAAGACAAAGCCCAGCGTCGCGCCCAGCCCCGGCAGGGTCAGCGGCACGATCACCTTGCGCAGTGCCTGGAACCGGGTGCAGCCATCCATCATCGCCGCCTCTTCCAGGTCTTTCGGGATGCCGTCGAAGAAGGACTGCATCAGGAAGGTGGCGAAGGGGATGTTGAAGGCGGTATAGACGATGATGAGGCTGGTCAGAGAATTCAGCAGCCCGATGGCCGCCACGATCTTGTAGATCGGGGCGATGATCATCAGCAGCGGAAACATCTGCGTCACCAGCATCACCGCCACCAGGGCCCGTTTGCCACGGAAGTGGAAGCGCGAAAAGGCATATCCCGCCCCCGCCGCAATCAGGGTCGTGGCCGCCGCAGTGGTCAGCGACACGAAGACCGAGTTGCGGAAATAGGCCAGGAAATCGGACTGGAACAGCACGATGCGGAAGTTTTCCAAGGTGGCCGCCCCCGGCCAGAGCTTTGTTCCCTCGCTGTAGATCAGCTGATCGGGCGTCAGCGCGATCTTCAGCAGCCAATAGAGCGGGAACAGCGCGAAGGCGACGTAGAAGGCCAGCGCGCCATACTTTCCGGCCACGCGCAAAGGTGAGGGTTTGCGAAGTACAGCCATGTCAGATCCGCACCAGTTTGCGCCGGATCGCCAGAAGGATCGCGGCAAAGATGAGCAGGAAGAACAACAGCGCCACCGCGATGGTCGAGGCATAGCCGAAGTCGAGTTTGCGGAACGCCGTGGTGAAGATGTAGGATGACAGGATCTGCGTCGAATTGGCCGGTCCGCCCCCTGTCATGACAAAGATCAGGTCGGCGAAATTGGCGATCCAGATGGTGCGCAGCATCACGGTGATGGCGATCATCGGTGCCAGGAACGGTAGGGTGATCTTGGTGAAACACTGCCATCCGGTGGCGCCGTCGATCTCGGCGGCCTCGTAAAGCTCGCCCGGGATGGATTGCAGCGCGGCCAGCAGGGTGATGGCAAAGAACGGCACGCCGTACCAGACGTTGGCGGCAATCGGCCCCCACATCGCCAGGTCGGGATCGCCCAGGATGTTGTAGGGTTCCGACAGCACCCCGAGGGCGGCCAGCCAGTGGGGCAGCGGCCCGATCACCGGGTTGAACAGCCAGGCCCAAGTCAGCGCCGACAGGAACGTGGGAACGGCCCAGGGCAGGAAGACCAGCGGCTGGATCAGGCGTTTGCCGTAGAACTGCGTGTTCAGCAGCAGCGCCAACCCCAGCCCAAGCGCGAACTGGAAGCCGACCGAACCGAAGGTCCACCACAGGGTATTGCGCAGGGATTTCCAGAACTTGCGGTCCTCGACCAGGTCGCCGTAATTCTCGAACCCGACCCAGCCGGTGTTCATCGGGCGCAGCAGCTCGATCGACTGAAACGAATAGCTGATGCCGATGGCCAGCGGGACCAGCATCACCAGACCGATCAGGATGATCGCGGGCGAGAGGTACAACCACGGCTCCATGACATAGCGCCAATAGAAGGTGCCCTCTGCCCGGCCCTTCTTGCCGGGCAGAGGTGCGTGTTGCGCGCGCAGGGTCACTGCGCGGCTTTCCAGTTTGCGTATTCCTCGGTCAGGAAGGCGGCCCATTCATCGGCCACATCCTGCGCAGAGCGGTCGCCCAACAGCGCCTCCTGGCTGGATTCCAGCGCGATGGAGTCGGCGAAATAGCCGAATTGCTCAAGATAGGTGGGCATGATGGTGGGCACATAGGCATCGCCGTTCAGTTCCTCGAACCAGCCGCTGAACTGCTCGGTCTGGAAATAGGGGTCCTGGTCGGCACCTTCGTGAATCGGGATAACACCCACCCGCTTGGCCCAGGTCTTGTTGTTTTCGGGCGACGACAGGAAGGCCGTCAGATCCCAGGCCGCGTCCTTGTGCTCGGAGGATTCGAACACCGACCAGCCGGCATAGCCGATGGTCGGAAAGGCCTTGCCGGCCGGGCCGACGGGCATGGGTGCGACGGCGAAATCCTCGGCCGGCATGCGCTCGGCCACGGCGATCAGGGCGTCGGGGTCCTGATCCAGGAAGGCGCAGGTGCCCGAATAGAAACCGGCGACGATTTCGTTGAAGCCCCAGTTGACCGAATCCTTGGGGGCATAGCCCTTCTGATACATGTCGATCAGGAACTGGATGCCCTCGACCGAGCCGGGTTCGTTCAGGCGGCTTTGGCCATCCTCGGTGAAGAATTCGTTGGTGCCGTTCATCGTGGCGGCCATCATGATCCAGCCGTTCAGACCACCGGGACCGCCGCGCAGGCAATAGCCCGACTTGCCCGGCAGTTCCGACACCTTGCGCGAGGCTTCCATGAACTCTTCCATGGTCGCGGGCGGGCCGTCGACACCGGCCTCGGCCAGCAGCTTCTTGTTGTAGAACATCGCCCGCAGGTAGAAGCCGTAGGGAATTTCATAGGCGGTGCCACCGGCATAGCGCCCCATGTCCAGCGACTTCTGGGTCAGGGTGGCGCCGTGCTCCCACTCCTTGATCTTGTCCTCAAGGTTCATCAGCTTGCCCGCACCGGCATAAAGCGCCAGCCAGCGGTCGGGCATTTCCACCACGTCGGGCTCATCGCCGCCCGCGACCATGGTGGCGAACTTCTCGAAGGCCTGCCCCCAGGGAAGCGATACGATTTCGACCGTGACGCCTTCGTTCTGCGCCTCGAATTTATCGACCATGGCCTGAAGGGTTTCGGTACGCTCGGGGCTTGTGATGACCTCGACCAGTTTCAGCTGCGTGTCGGCCCATGCGGTGGACGACATCAGGGCCGCCGCCGCCGTCATTCCGTAAAACAGTTTTTTCAAGGGAACCTCCTGTTGGTTTTGATGTGCCGCCCGTTTTCAGGCGGCGCTTTTGCTCAGGGCCTGTTCGAAATCGGCCCAGAGATCTTCTGCGTTCTCCAACCCCAGGCTGATGCGCACGAGGTTTGAGGGGACGCCGAAACGTTGCATGGAATTCTGTTCGCCCGCCTGGGCCAGCCCCACGCGGGCCGGCAGGATCAGGCTTTCAAAGCCCCCCCAGCTGACGCCGAGGGCAAAGTGGGTCAGTGCATCGCTGAGAACGCGCACATCCACATCTTCGCGCATCTCGATCGACATCAGGCCTGAACGCCCGGTCAGCCCCGGCACCGCGTTCGGCCCGGGCGAATTGACGCGCAAGACCTGCGGCAAGGCGGACAGCCGGTCGACAAAGGTGTTCGCCGTCGCCTCGTGCTGGCGCATCCGCGCGCCCAGGGTGCGCAGGCCGCGGATCAGCAGCCAAGCCTCGAACGGCGCCAGCTTGCCCCCCAGCAGGGGCAGCGTCAGATCGCGGATGCGGGCGATATGTTCGGCGCTGGACACCGCCACACCGGCCACCGTATCGGAATGGCCCGAGATGTATTTCGACGCCGAATGCACAACGATGTCGATGCCCAGGGCCAGCGGGTTCTGGAACGCGGGCGAGGCCCAGGAATTGTCGATCACGGTCAGCGTGCCGTGGCGGCGCGCATGTTCGGCCACCGCCGGCAGGTTCATCGGCTGGAACATCACCGAATTCGGGCTTTCCAGATAGGCCAGCGTCACGCCCTTCAGCAGGTCGGGATCTTGCTCGAAGGCCGCGATGGAATGGTATTCGACCGAGATTCCAAAAGGGCGCAGCATCCGTTCGAAAAGGCGATAGGCGTCGGGATAGACGTGCTCGACGCAGGCCACCCTGTCGCCCGGCTTCACGAAGGCCAGCACGGTAGACGAGATTGCTGCCATCCCCGAGGCAAAGCCGACCGCCGCCGCGCCCTTTTCGGCCTTGACCATCATCCCTTCGAACGCGGCAACGGTGGGGTTCTGCACCCGGGTGTAAAGCGCCGTGTCGGATGCGCCCGACATGCGGTCTTCGAAAGCCTGGTAATTGTCGAAGGTAAACAACGAGCTTTGATAGATCGGCGGCATCACCGATCCGGCATCGCCCCCGAAGGGCATGCTCAGCAGGGTTTCAAGTGACGGGTCAGCATTGCGTGCCATGGATGACGGTCCTGATTTCGGTCTCGACGATGTTCATGATGTCGCGGGTAACGCGCACGGCGGTTTCCGTGTCACGCTCGGCTATGGCGCGGGCCAGGTCGCGGTGCATGGGAATGCTGCGCTCGCCCAGTTGCGGCTGGCCCAGAGGCGCCTCGTAAACCTGGCGGAAGGCCATCTGGATCTGCGCGATCAACTGCCCGAACAGCGGATTGCCCGAGGCATCGTGGATCGCGCCATGAAAGGCGGCATCGGCATCGCGCCAGTCTTCGCCGGCGGCGCAGGTGGCAATCACCGCCTCGCCCAGATCGACGATGCGGCGGCGCTGTTCGTCGCTGGCGTTGATGGCGGCAAGGCGCACCGCCTCGATCTCAAGCGGCATCCGCACGCCCTGGGTTCGCAGCAGGCTTTCAGCCTCGAGCTTCAGCGTCAGCGGAACGTGGATCGAGTGCGAGACATCGACCATCAGCGTGGTCCCAGCCCCCTTGTTGCGCACGACGATGCCCATGTTCTGCCAGGCCTTCAGCGCCTCGCGCACGGTCGAGCGGCCGACGTTCAGACGTTGCGCAAGCGAGATTTCGGGCGGGAGCCTTTCCCCCACGCCGATCTGAAGCGTGTCGATCAGGGCGATCAGCGCCTCGGTCACGTCCTTGGGGTGCGTGCCCTTGCCGGCCTTGCCGCGCGCCCTGGTCTTTTCCGTCACAGCCTGATCCGGCACCCCGCGCCCCTTCTTTCCGGCGATTCCCGGGATCAGGCTAGCGTTATGTCAGACATAATTCCACAACTTTGTCAGACATAGTTCCGGGCGCCCCGCAGCCTCGGAAACGAAGAGGCCCCGCATCCATTCCGATGCGGGGCCTTTCGTCGTCTTGCTTGTCTGCCGAGCGGATCAGCCGGTGCGCCGGGCCGATTCAGGATCGCCCGAGCCGCCCTGGGGCACCAGGGCGCGCACCAGGTCCAGCATCTCCAGCATGCCCACCTGTTCGCCGTTCTTCATCACGCGGTACCGGTTGGTGGTGTCACCGCCCGACGCTTCGATCACCGATTCCAGCGTATCGTCGTGATCGACCTCGCCGCTGACATCGCCTGCCGCATCCGTGGTCTTGCGCATCACCGACCGCACGCGAAGCACACGGGCGCGGTTGATGTCGGCCACGAAGTCTTCGATGTAGGGGTCGGCCGGGTTCAGCAGAATGTGCTGCGGCTCGCCCTGCTGGACGATGAAACCGTCCTTCAGGATCACAAGGTGATCGGCCAGCTTCAGGGCCTCGTCCAGATCGTGGGTGATGAAGACGACGGTTTTCTGCAACTCGGCCTGCAATTCGATCAGCAGGTTCTGCATGTCGGTGCGGATCAGCGGATCAAGCGCCGAGAACGCCTCGTCCATCAGCATGATGTCCGAGTTGCTGGTCAGCGCCCGGGCGATGCCCACCCGCTGCTGCATCCCGCCCGAAAGCTGGTGAGGATACTGGTCGTCCTGCCCCTCGAGCCCGACGCGGGCCAGCCACTTGCGCGCCTCGTCGGCGTACTTCGACTTGCCCTTGCCCTCGACCGAGGGGGCCAGGCCGGTGTTCTCCAGAACGGTGCGGTGCGGAAACAGCGCGAACTTCTGAAACACCATCGACATGCGGTGCTGGCGCAGGTCGCGCAGCTGCTTGGCGTTGTAGGACAGGATATCGTCGCCATCCACCAGCACCTCGCCCGCTGTCGGGTCGATCAGGCGGTTCAGGTGGCGGATCAGGGTCGATTTGCCCGACCCCGAAAGCCCCATGATCACCGTCGTCTTGCCGGCGGGCATGTCGACGTTGATGTCGTTCAGGCCCAGAACGTGGTTGTGCTGGGCCAGAAGCTCAGTCTTGCCCATGCCCTGACGGACATGTTCCAGCGCGTTCTGAGGATCGTCGCCGAAGATCTTGTAAAGGTTGCGGATCGAGATCTTGATGTCGTTTGTCATGTCCGTCCCCTTATTTCGACTGGCTGGCGTTGATGCGGGCAAGCGCCGCCTTGGTCACCCGGTCAAGGATGATCGCCAAGAGCACGATCCCCAGCCCCGAAAGCAGACCGACACCCAGTTCAAGACTGCGGATACCGCGCAGCACCAGCACGCCCAGCCCCGGCGCCGAGACCAGCGACGCGATGACGACCATGGCAAGGCTCATCATGATGGTCTGGTTCACACCGGCCATGATGTTGGGCAAGGCCAGCGGAATCTGAACGCCGAACAGCTTTTGCCGGTCGGTCATGCCGAAGGCATCGGCCGCCTCGATCACGTCCTGATCGACAAGGCGGATGCCCAAGTCGGTCAGGCGGATCACCGGCACGATGGCATAAAGAATGATCGCGATGCCGTAGAGTTTCGGCTCGGTCACCGAGAACAGGAAGATCAGCGGGATCAGGTAGACGAAGGGCGGCAGGGTCTGCAGCATGTCGAGGATCGGGATCATCACCCGCTGCGTGCGGTCGCTGCGCGACATGGCGATGCCGATGGGCACCCCGAACAGAACGCATATGAAGGCGCAGACGAATATGATCGCCAGCGTCTGCATGGTGTAGTCATAGTAATCGACAAAGGCGAGAAATCCGAAACAGATGGCGACCAGCGCCACCAGCTTCAGCGACCGGCCCACGGCGTAGGAAATCAGCATCAGCAGCGGAATCATGATCCACCAGGGGATCGACTGCATCAGCCATAGCATTTCGTTCAGCGCCCAGCTCAGCGGCTGGGTCAGCGGATCGACCACCACCTTCAGACTGTCCTTGATGTCGAGAAATCCACGCTCCAGCCCGCTGGTCAGATCGCGCGACTGCGGGATCGCCTCGCAGGCGTCGTGCAGGTTGTCCAGCGACGGGAAGGGCGTATCCCAGGCCGAAACCGTCGCCTCTTCGCCGCTTGTCTGGTTCATCAGGTCGGCCATGGACATCGGTCCGCCATCAGCGCCACCGTCGCCGCACCAATCGCGCAGGCCAAGGTTGTCGAATATGAAATCGTAGGTTGCCATCCGTCCCTCTTTCGGGGCGCTTGATGGCCCCTCTGTCAAATCTCCAGCACTAAAAACGCAACGGCACGGCGCATTCTTCCGCACCGCGCCGTTGCTTGATTTTCATCTCTTCTACTTCAGAATGTTGGCAAGACGCTCGCGCGCCTCGTCGCTGATCCAGTTCGACCAGACGTCCTTGTTGTTCTGAAGGAAATATACCGCCGCTTCCTCGGTCGTGGCGTTGTTTTCGCCCTTCCAGGCCAGAAGTGCGCTCATCTCGTCGGTGGGAAAGCTGATGTTGCGGATCAGCTCGGCCACTTCGGGTTCGCGTTCGGTAAAGGCCGTGGTGGCCACCGTGTAGACCAGGCTCGGGGGATAGGCGCTTGGCTTGGGGTCGACCACGTCGGGGTCAAGGTTGGCCTCGTGCGCCTCCAGGTCGACCGGGCCGATATCGACCATGGTCATGTCGAAGCGGCCCATGATCGCCGTCGGTTCCCAGTAATAGCCGAACCAGGGTTCGCGCGCCTCATAGGCCGAGGCCAGCGATGCAGCCAGGGTTTCGCCCGAACCGTGATCGAAGATCTCGATCCCCGCCTCCTCAAGCCCGTAGGAACGGGCGATGTTGCGGTTGATGATGCCGCAGACCCAGCCGCCATCGGGGCAGTTGTTGAACCGGTTGCCCACCAGGTCGGGGTTTTCCACGATGCCCTGGATGGTCTTCAGTTCGGGGTGTTCCTCGGCAAGGTAGGTCGGAATCCACCATGCCTCGACTCCGCCGGGATCAAGAACCTCGGCCATGTCCTCGATCACGCCCTCGTCCTTCAGCTTGTCATAGCCGCTGCCGGCAGAGTTGATCCAGAGTTCGGTCACGATGTCGGGTTCGTTGTTCTCCGACAGCGACGTCAGCGCCGGAATGGTGTCCGAGGGCACACGGGTGACGTTGCAGCCATACCCCTGCTCCATCAGGAAGGTCGAAATTTCGGTGGTGATGATCGCCGAGGCAAAGGTCATCTCGGTGATGGAAACGTCGCCGCAATCAGCAAGCGATGCCGTGGGAAGAGCGGCGCCGATCAGGGCCGCGAAAGCAGTCTTTTTCATGCCATGTCTCTTCTTGTTTCTTGTTTTCATGGTGAGGCGGGGCAGAGCCGGCGCGGCTCTGCCCCCTTGGTCTTACTTCAACAGCGCCGAGAGGTTCTCGCGCGCGTCATCGTTCAGCCATTCCTTCCAGACGTCCTTGTTGTTCTGGAGGAAGTAGACGGCCGCCTCTTCGCTGCTGGCGTTGTTCTCGTCCATCCAGGCCAGAAGCCCGCTCATCTCGTCGGTCTTGAACTGGATGTTCGACATCAGATCGGCGACCTCGGGATGGGCCTCCTGGAAATCCTTGGTCACGACGGTCAGAACGGGGGCCGTGGCAAATTCGGTCACGGCGGCATCGGGCGAATCGGCGTTCTGGTTGGCCTTCTGCGCCGCCTCATCCTCTTCACCCAGGCTCACCTTCGTCATGTCGAACTTGCCCAGGGGGGTCGTCGGGCCCCAGTAGTAGCCGAACCAGGGTTCCTTGCTCTCGACGGCCGAAGCCATGGAGGTGGCCAGCGTTTCGCCCGAACCGTGGTTGAACACCTCGATGCCGGCCCCTTCCAGATCCATCGCGCGGATCAGGTTGTCGTTGACGATGCGGCAGCCCCAGCCATCGGGACAGTTGTTGAACATGCCGCCCACCAGCTCGGGGTTGGCCATCACGCCCTCGATGGTCTTCAACTCGGGGTGCTCTTCGGCAAGGTAGGTCGGAATCCACCAACCCTCGACACCGCCGGGATCAAGAACGCTGGTCAGTTCGACGATCTTGCCGTCGGCCTTGATCTTCTTGTAGGCGTCGCCCGCCGAGTTCGGCCACATCTCGGGCACGATATCGGGTTCGTTGTTCTCGGACAGCGAGGTGACGGCGGGCGTCGTGTCGGACGGAACGATCGTCACGTCGCAGCCATAGCCCTGCTCAAGCAGGAAGTTCGAGACGGCCACAACCACCCCGGCCGAGGCCCAGTTCATTTCGGCAATGGTGATTTCACCACAGTCATCCGCAGCCAGGGCGGCTCCGGGGGCGATGACGGCAGCAAGTGCCGCGCTCACGATATAGCGTTTCATGTCGTATACTCCTGTTCTTCGGATCGGTTCGGCGCGATCCCGGTTTTCGGGATCTAGCGGGAAAGCACGGGTCGGGTGGAGAACGTCGGGTTGCCCTTCGCAGGACCACAATGAACCGGTGTTTTGATCGTACGGAACAAAAAGATGACGCCACCCTTCGACTGTTGCTTTCGCGATAACTTACTAGGTTGACCCTCAAATGCAACCGAATGCCGGCCTGCCCCTACGGAAACCACGCGGCCCGCGGTCAGGATCGGCGCCCCTACCCTGCCCGCCCGCCTGTCGTGCGACAACCATGGCCCGCACCGCCCCGGCCAGTACGAGGGCGGATATTTTGTCCTCTCGGCACGCCCTGATCGGCGATCCCGTCCGACGACAGAACCCGTGCCGGCCGCCCGCCAGTCTCCGATCAAGTCAGGTATCAGGCGGTCGCCGGCGCGTTGCACGAGATCAAAACACGCCCTTTCACCCCGGGCATCGCGAAACGCCCGCTCCTTGCCGGTCGCGCCAAGGCGTGCATGCGCAACACGTGCGGCGCGCGCCGTCCGCGGCCGCATTGCCGCCCCAAGGCAACCTCGATCCACAACCGCCGTCCATCCGGCATCACAACGCCCATCACGATGAACCGGCCCAATGATCCGGTCTCCGACGCAAAGGACAAAACGGGCGGTTTTTCCTCTTGTCTCTCCTCCCCCTCCCCTCTAAACGGGTCGACGGAGACGTGGCCGAGTGGTCGAAGGCGCTCCCCTGCTAAGGGAGTAGGCGGGAAACCGTCTCGAGGGTTCGAATCCCTTCGTCTCCGCCACCTACCATTTTCATTGAATGGCTCTGGGGCGCTTGATAGCGTATAAGTCTATGGACTTATGCGCTTATTCTCGTTCGTTGATTGCGTTCGTTTCACTTCGATTGCGCTCGGTTCTGTTCGGTGCGTGGTATGAAAGGTGGTATGGAAATGTCTGAGCTAGTAGTGCTGGGGAATGGATTCGACCTGGCGCCGATAATGATCCTTTGTTCGATGTTCGACGTGACCAAGGACTACTTCCACCGCTGGGTATCCTCGCTGGCAAGCTTCGCCCTCTACCCGGTCGTCATCGCCGGGGTATTTTCGATGGTCTTCGGCTTGGTTACACTTTTGGTCAGTGATCTTGGGGCGGTAGACACTGCCGACAAGGCTGGCAAGATGGTTCCGTTCCTTGGTGTCGTGATCCTATCTCTCGCTATGGTTGTCGCCATTCCGTTTATCGTACCGATGCTATCCGGAAACCTGCAAGCAGGTTGGGCCGCATCTACGGTGACTGGCAACATTCAGCGGGCCTTGCCACAGCGCAGCGCACAGAGGCAGAGCTCCGCAGCCACCAGTGCAACGCACCAAAGGAAATCAGTTGATAGGCCCACGCTCAGCGAAAAAGATACTCAAACTGCAACCCAGAGCACGCGCCAAGGGAGCGGTACAGGAGCAACCATGCAGCGCCGAATAGAACGAGCGGAACGCTTGAAGAGTCGAGAAAAGAAACTCTAACGGCCACCATCTCTGCCGCAATTTTTACCCCCCCCGGCAACCCGTTCGAATTAGCCGACTTGCAAGATGCTCACTCAACTTCATTCTTTCGGCCCCCGCAAACCCCGCGGCGTCTTCTGATGAAGGATGGCCTCCACGGTGGCCGAGCCATATTTCTTTTTTAGAGAAACAACGAAATCTGGCTCTACATCGTGCGCGAAAGCTATGAGGCCTCCTAGCTTCCAAAGCAGTTCGGGCTCCAAGCTGCCCAGCTTGAAGCTATGAACAAGTGACTTTATCTCGCGCTTTCTGGCTCGACCGATGGATATGCAACCCTCGGGAGTGACATTTATACCTGTAATCGACCGTCGGTATTTTTTTGACAAATAGGCCGTTTTCTTTCCATTGATAGTAAGGCTTGCATATTTAAAGTCCTTGGCAGTTGCAGATATAAATCCTTCCACATCGCCCAAAGACCCTGAGCCGGCAGATGAGATATTAATGTCATCTGCATACCTTGTGTAGACAAGCCCCCTCCCACTGCACCAACTATCAACCTGTAGATCGAATGAATGCATCAAGGCATTAGTGACAGCAGGTGAAGAAGGGGCGCCAATCGTAAGTCGTCCATGCCGGCAAACCACATCCGAACAGAATTGAATATCGTCCGAGTTCAGTTTGGTATTCTCCGAAAGATATCGAATTATATGATCGGTTGAGAATGAGGGGAAAAAGTCCTCGAAATCCAAGTGAAGGGTAAAAGACGTTTTGACGTGCGCCTTCGCA
Organism: Oceaniglobus trochenteri; assembly: GCF_020529025.1. Taxonomy (GTDB): domain Bacteria; phylum Pseudomonadota; class Alphaproteobacteria; order Rhodobacterales; family Rhodobacteraceae; genus Oceaniglobus; species Oceaniglobus trochenteri. The sequence continues at coordinate 3,983 of NZ_JACNMM010000013.1, read as the reverse complement.
TTCTCCCGAATTGACGCTCCCTTCTTGTACGCCATCGCGCAAGAACTTACGGGTAACCGCTGGAAGATTCCGCGGGAAAGCCATCTCTGAAGAGCTTTTAGTTCGGGAGTAGGTTGCGAAATTATTCTGTCAGTCCCATCCCTCTTTGATATAGGGTAGACTTTATACATCCTCGAGGCGTTCTCTTGTATAAACTGCAAACGCTTCGGAGATATTCCAGATTTTTCCGCCAAGACTTCACGCAACATTGCTTGGGTCTCCGAGTGTTACCGTGCCCGACTCCGTGAGAAGGCTAAGAACTTCGACTTTTATGGAGTTTCTTTCCTCATTGTACCCATCTCGAGTTGCGCAATTAATGCGATCAATCCCGGTCGCGGAGAACTCTCCCGCATCACCGTGCGAGAAAATGAGGCCAGCACCGAGCAAGATGGACGATATTTCTCGTATTTGCGAGATGTCCGATCTTCCAGAAAACAGGCCTTTGCAAATATAAAAGACATCCTCGATGGTCGACACTTCAAGCATGTTGTAAATGCAGTAAACGATTGAAAACTTATCAAAGTAGCTAGTCTTCGACCATGTCGTGTCGGGGAACTTCTTCCTCCTCGACACTTTATCCCGCTCCGTTATCCTCTTCAAGATCAGAGCGAAATCCGGCGACGAATACTTCATTTGAATCTGGGGATGGTATCGAGTTTTATCGCCGATAAGCTTGCCAGGACCAATGGATAAAAAAGAATCTTGATCTAGGCGATCCTGATCCAGTATAAGCAAGCTCTTTACTGCAAGATCCTCAAATGCTGAGAAAAAGCCAGCCTCCGCGAAAGATCCTGGAGCTTCTGGGAAGATCACAATCGCCAGAGATAGCTGCCCAATAACTTTTTCAAAAGAACTCAGGTTGAATGGTTCATCGCTGAGTGAGTGAGCAAAATCAATTGCGTACTCTGGCTGAAAAAGTAAATATTCCGATTCATTCTTGACGCAATAATCCGTAAACCGAGGCCGCATATGATCGGCATTATTGCCGCCGCAGACAAATATAATATTGCTTCGGCCAGGGTAAAGATACCCTTCCTTTAGAAGCTTGAGCACCCGACTCCGCAAGGAAGCATGTTCCTTTGCAATAATCGGGTGCGTCAAGTTCCATTCCCTTACTTAAGCGGCCGGCTTCGGCCTTCGAAGTCGAGACCGAGCGCAGCCGGGCTCGACTTCGAAGGCCGAAGCCGGCGCCCGAAAGCGTCCAATTCAATTCAGCCTGGCTAAACACCCGGCGTAGAGTTCTCGCTTGCTAGAACCCAGCTAAGAGAGCCTACCGACTAGCACGGAAGTACAGAGTCGCCAACGATTTTTTCGCTACTGTTCTGCCGTGAGCCGACCGAGTAGATGCCATGCCCCTGCGCAGTAACAACGGTTGTCGCCCAGGCGGCAGGGAGCATTGAAGACCAAGCAGAAAAATTTTTCCCGCAGGACAGCGAGGACACACCAGCTTGATAATTCTCGTCCGGCCCATCGTAGGAGATGTTAGCGGCACGCAATCCCTGGCAAGGAGTTCGCCTCACTTTGGCCTTGACTGGTTGGGTAAGCCGTCCATCCTGCACAGCACCCAGGGCCAGTTTAGTGAGATATTATGAAGTTAGTGGCGTTTGAAATCACCGGTTTCCGAGGTTATCGAGAACTGAGGCGAGTAAAGTTCGAAGATTTGACCACTTTTGTGGGGCGAAATGATGCAGGGAAATCATCGCTGATGGACGCGCTGGAGCTGTTTTTTAGCTCTGAGAAGCTTCACAAGGATGATCTTTGTGTTCTGGACGGGTTTGAGAAGGCCACTCTTACCGCTGAGTTTCGAGACTTCCCAGATTTGATCACCTTAGACGCGACCTCCGAGACAACGCTCGAGGACGAGCGCCTTTTATTGGAGATTGAAGGCGCCGAACCTGTTTTACGCATGGTCAAGGTGTACACCCCTGGAAAAACTGCTGAGATTTTTATCGATACAAAATCACCCGAAGCTGAGGGGATTGATCACCCGATACTGCTGAAACAAGCTCAGCTTAGACAGCTCGGCCGCGACCTCGGATTAGAAGACAGTATACCCGCAGCGGAGCGCATCAAGAATCCTCCATGGCGGAGGGCAATCTTTGACCATTTTGCCGCTGCACCAATGCAACCGGCATTGGTTCCAATATCAACAGACGACGCCAAAAAGATTTGGGATCAGTTGAAATCACACATCCCCTATTTTTGCCTTTTCAAAGTTGATCGGCCTAGCTCAGATCAGGACAGCGAAGCTCGTGACCCGCTCGCTGCAGCAGCGAAAATAGCGATTGCCGAGAGGGAAGAGGAAATAGGGAGAATTGTTCAAGAGGTAGAAGCTAGGGCGACTGCACTGGTGACACGGACTTTGGAAAAGCTCCAGGAGATGGCGCCGGACCTTGCAGTTGGGCTGACCCCAGACGTTTCCGGGCACCCTAAGTGGGATGGATTTCGGACAACACTCAAAACTGACAGTAATGTTCCGTTCAACAAGCGAGGTTCTGGGACCAAAAGGTTGGTTCTACTAAATTTCTTCCGCGCAGAGGCTGAGCGCCGTGCCGCAGAGGATGGACGAAGTATCATATATGCATTTGAAGAGCCCGAAAGCTCCCAACACCCCGCAAACCAGAGGCTTCTCTTAGAGAGCTTCAAACGCTTGGCCATGGCTGGAAACTCCCAGGTAGTTTTGACCACGCATTCGCCCCTGGTAGCTCAAAATCTTCCCGCCGCGTCGTTAAAATTGGTCACAAAAGATGGTGCCGGTGCCTGCCCAGACATCCAAGAGGTAAATGAAGGCGGGGCGGATGCCGGTCCTCTTTTAGATAGAATAGCCGCAGAGCTCGGCGTTCTTCCTGACAGTAGAGTCGTTGTATTGGTGATGGTTGAGGGTCCGAATGACGTCAACTTCTTTGAAAACATATATCCAGCAGTTTCCAACTTGGACGCTGATGTCATAGACTTGATGGCGTCCCCGAATGTCGCCGTGGTTCCTATGGGCGGAGCCGACCTAAAGCACTGGGTTTCGAAGAAGTATTTACAAGCGCTCGGATGCGTTGAATATCATATCTTTGACCGAGATTGTGGCCCTGATGATCACCCGAAGTATCAAGACCACGTCGACGAGGTAAATGGCGGCGACAACGAAAACACCGCTAGACTGACGCGAAAGAGGGAAACAGAAAACTATATTCACCGAACTGCCATCCAGACTGCCTTGCAGGTGGATGTCGCTGTTTCTGACTTCGATGATATCCCGAGACTGGTCAGCGATGCGAGTAAGCAGACGCCTGGCATTCTGGATATGGGGCAAGGAAGCGCTAAGCGGCGTTTGAATCTTGAAGCTGCTAGGGCCATGGATTCCACGATGCTGCAAGAAATTGATCCAGAGGGCGAGGTAGTTGGGTGGTTTAGGGATATCTCAGAAATTGTGCGTCATCGTTTGCAATAGTGAGACTTATCTTTCTAAATGGTTCAATTTAGAGATCAGAAATCGGTGTGCGAGATTACGAAAACTTACCGGCAGATCGTTCAGGCCAAGCTGTTCTAAGGGATAGAAGCAGTGAAAGCACCTACTCACCCTGACATCCATGAACTGCATGATTGGCCAATGTACGGCCCCAAGAATCCTGAGATAGCGAATTTGGTAGATGAACTTGCATGTATCGACCCAGTGAAAACCTGCTCATGCTACAAGGGAGAACGTAGCGATGAGTATGACGATGGACGACAGCATCAAACGGTGGACGGCGAAGCGTAAGACGGCGCTCGTCATCGAGATCATCCAAGGCAAGACGACCGTGTCGGAGGCGAGCCGGTCCTTTGACCTGACGCCCTCCGAGATCGAGGGCTGGGTCGAGGAAGCGAAGCGCGGCATGGAGAACTCGCTGCGCGCCAACCCGCTCGATATCCGCGAGCAATACGAGAAGCAGCTCCGGGACCTGCAGGAAGCC
>NZ_JACNMM010000012.1 GCF_020529025.1 Oceaniglobus trochenteri | reverse complement strand
GCATGGTCGAGCGCTTCATTCGGACGCTCAAGGAGCAGTGCGTGCATCGCCACCGCTTCGAAAGCATCCAACATGCGATGCGCGTCATCGGTGACTGGATTGCCTTTTACAATAACCGCCGCCCTCATCAGGCCCTTGCCATGCGCACGCCTGCCGAGGCATTCACATTAGCGGCTTAACCTGAGCAGATTCCGCTGGGTCAATACAATCAAGAGTAGGAGCTTCCGGAAAACCCGGTGCGGTTCATGATGACCTTGCGTCCATTGAAGGGATCAGTGGGCTTCCCGGCTGAAGGCCCCCTCCGATAGCGAACTTGGACACCAGGCAAACGAAAATGCCCCCGCAGAAATCTGCGAGGGCATTGGTGTTGGGCCATCACTGCAACCAGTCGGTCGCTGAACCTTCAGCTGGACTTTCAACTGATCCGATCGGGGGCCAAAGCCGGGGCTTAAAGCCCCCGATGGAAGGTCAGAACCGGATTACTGGTATTCGGCCAGCATCGAGCGGGCGCCCGGTGCTTCCAGTTCGTTGGCGCTGATCCGGCCATCGTCGTTCGTGTCGATATCGTTGAACGATTCCTGCATGATGCCCGAGAAACCAGCCGACAGTTCCGCAAAGTCGAGGAAGTTGTCGCCGTTGGTGTCAAGGTCGGCAAGACCCATGGTGGTGCCCACGGCGCCCTGGCTGTTGATCAGTTCGGCGGCACCCGGCGCGTCGAGTTCCTGAGCGCTGAGGCGGTTGTCATCGTTGGTGTCAAGGCTGTCAAAGTCGCTTTCCATGAAGTTCGGAACGGCGGCCATCAGCTCTTCCTTCGACACGAAACCGTCACCATCGGCGTCGGCCATCACGTTCGTCGACCCACCCGAGGCCGCGGCACGGGCAAAGATGTCCTGCGCTTCGGCGTTGTTCAGTTCGGGCGCGCTCAGACGGTTATCGTCGTTGGCGTCGATGTCGTCAAAGAAGGTGGGATCGAAGTTCGGGTAGGCTGCCATCACCTCTGCCTTCGAGGCGAAGTTGTCACCGTCAGTGTCCAGCGACCCCATGTCGACAGCAGCAAAAGCAGCGGTAGTCGTCAGGGCAGCGGCGGCAGCGGTAATCATAAAGCGTTTCATGGTAGCTCCTAGCGTTTTGTGTGGCACTTCATTGTGCCTTCCCCCAACCAATGCGCTGACAGCGGCATCGTTCCCCGGGATTTCAGTTTTCTGCATCACATGAATGTGTGTGCGAAATCAAAGACCCCGCACCGTTGCCGGTGCGGGGCCCTTTTTCGTGAGCGGGGAAGGAAGCGTCAGCCGTCTGCGGGCAGAAGGCCGCCGTCGCGTGCCATTGCCAGTTCCTCGTCATCGACAAGGCCATCGGCGTTGGCATCGATCGTCAGGAAGGTTTCCTCGGTCATGTCCGGATAGGCGGCCATCAGCTCCTCGTAGGAATAGGCGCCGTCGCCATCGGCATCGGTCACCATGGCATCCTGGGCCGTTGCGGCCATGCCAACCAGGGACAGGCCAATTGCGGTCGCTGCGAGGATATTGGTCGATTTCATCTGCTCTTCTCCTTTTGAGGTTCAAAGCCCGGCTTCGTCGCCGTGCACCGGCAATAGGCCCGATGGCGCGGCCAAGGTCACGCACCCCGCCCCGGTGATGGCCAAATCCGCGACGGGTTGCCCAAAATCGCCGCCGGGCTTGGCGCCCTCCCGCCCGGTACGAAAGCTCGGCGGGAACCTTCCGCCGGGGCGCGGCCATTCTGGCGGAAAGGCGCAGGGAAACCGCGCGTGCCGGGCGCCGGGCGACATTCGCCTTGCACGCGACACCGGTCTGCGGCAGCGCACTGCGCGATTGCATTCACTGCGCATTCCCCTGAAACTCGGCCGGAAAAGAAGAGGCCGCAGTGATCAAGATTCTCCACACCGCCGACATCCACCTTGATTCTCCGCTGAAATCGCTGGCCCTGCGCGACCCCGACCTGCGCGACAGGGTGCAGGCCGCAACGCGCGGCGCCTTCGCGCGCATCGTCGAGGTGGCGCTGGAGGAAAAGGTGGCGGCCCTTCTGATCGCGGGCGACCTTTACGATGGCGCCGCCCGCAGCGCCCGCACCGCCGCCTTCCTGCTGGAACAGCTTGACCGACTGCGCCGCGGCCGGATTCCCGTCTTCTATAACAAGGGCAACCACGACGCCGAGAACCCGATCACGGGCGAGGTTGCGCTGCCCGACAACGTGCATGTCTTCGACGGGCGCGGCGGGCGGGTGAAGCTGGACGATCACGATGTCTGGATTCACGGCGTCAGCTTCAGCGGCCGCCACGCCCCCGACAGCCTGCTGGGCAAGTTCTCTGCCCCCGTTGCCGATAGCGTCAATATCGCGATGCTGCACACTTCCCTGGCCGGGGCGGCGGGCCATGATACCTATGCGCCCTGCACGTTGTCCGATCTGGTGGGCATGGGGTTCGATTACTGGGCGCTTGGCCATATCCACAAGCGGCAGGTCCATTCCCGGTCGCCCTTCGTGGTGATGCCCGGCATTCCCCAGGGCCGCGACATCGGCGAGGCCGGCGCGCAGAGCGCCACCCTGCTGAGCATCGACGACGGGCGCATCACGCTGTCGGAAATCGCCACCTCGCAGGTCACATTCCAACGGATCGACCTGTCGGTGGCGGGTTGCGAGGACGAAGACGCCCTGCGCAGCCACCTGCGCGGCGAACTGCGCCGGATCGCCGCCGATGCCGACAGCGACGCCACGATCCTGCGGCTACGCCTGAGCGGCGCCTTCGCGCGGCGCTGGCAGGTGGAACGCGACCGCGACACCTGGTCCGCCCTGATCGCGACGACAGCGCGCGAGACGGGAACGCTCTGGGTGGAAAAGGTGGAATTCGCGCTGTCGGACCCCGGCGAAACCGGCCCCGACGCCACCGCCACCGCCGAACTGGCCAGCTTCATGCAGACCATCCTGGACGAGCCGGGCTTTGCCGCCACCCTGGACAGCCAGCTTGACGATGTGCTGGCCGAATTGCCCGCCCATCTGCGCGCGCACCTTCTGCCCGACGCCAAGGCGCAGGCAGCGCTGGTGCGGCGGCTGGCGGGCGACGGGGCGCGGCACGTCACCGCATTGATGAAGGGGGCGGCGGAATGATCCGGCTGCGGCGTCTTGATCTTGAACTTTTCGGCCAGTTCACCGAACGCAGCTATGATTTCGGACCGGCGCCAAGGGATGGATCGGATTTCCACATCATCCACGGCCCGAACGAGGCGGGCAAGACCACCACGATGGAGGGTTTCCTGCGCCTTCTTTATGGTTTTCCCCATCGCGAACCCTATGCCTTTCGCCACGAACGCAAGGCGCTGCGCGTCTCGGGCCTGCTGACGCTGGACGGGCGCGATCAAGAACTGACCCGCCTGCCCCTGCGCGACGGCACCCTGCTGGACGCCCAGGGCCAGGTTCTGCCTGAACAGGCGCTGGCGGCGCATCTCGGCGGGCTGGGGCTTGAAGATTACCGCAGCCTTCTGTGCCTTGACGATGAAACCATCGAACAGGGCGGCGAAGAGATTGCCAGTGCGAAGGGCGATATCGGCCGGCTGCTGTTTTCGGCCGCGGCGGGCATCGGCGATCTGACGGCGGTTCTGGACGATGTGCGCGCCCGCGCCGATGACCTCTACAAGAAGCGCGGCAGCAAGAGCCGGATGGCCGAACTGAAACGCGAACTCTCCGAGATTGATCGCCAGATCCGCGCCGAGGATACCACCGCCAGCGCCTATCGCGCCCTGCGCCAGGCCCTGCACCGCGCAACCGAGGATGAAACCCGCGCCGCCGAGGAACGCGCCGCCCATACCCGCGAACATGCCCGAACCCGCGCCCGGCGCGCGGCCCTGCCTCTTCTGGCCGAGATCGAAAGCCTGGATGCCCTGATCGACAGCCACGCCGGAATGCCGGATTTTCTTGACCTTGAATCCGAAACCCTGATCGAGATGCTGACCGAACAACGCCAGGCCGAGGCCGATCAGGCGCGTCTCGACTCCGACCTGGCCCGCCTGAGCGCCGAGCGTGACGCGATCGCGCGCGATGACGAGGGTCTGGCCCTTGCGCGCGATCTGGAGGCCATGGGCGATCTGCCCGCCCGCCACACCGCCGCCGAGAACGATCTGCCCAAGCGACGCCAGACCCTGAACGACATCCACGACGACATGCGCCGGGCAGCGCGTGACCTGGGCGTGGCCGACACCACCGATCCGACGGACCTGATCGTGACCCCGGCCTGTTTCAGCGACCTGGAACTGCTGCGCGACGCGGCGCGCGACAGCCGGCGGCAGGTTGACGCGGAAGATGATGAAATCGAACAGCTGAACGACCGCATCGCAGAGGCATGCCAAGCGTTGGAGCGGCAGGCCGGGGACGAAGGGCCCAGGCTTGATGCAGTACTGAACCGCCATGCCGCCGATGCCCTGGCCACCCGGCACGCGACCGCCACCCAGGCTATCGCCGAAGCCCGCCGCCAGGCCGCCGCAGCCCTTGCGGCGCTGGCCCCTGGCCGCGAGGCCCCCACAGCGCCCCTGACCCGCGATCAGGCCGCCGCCCTGGCCGAGGAACATGCCCGCCTTGAGGGCGAATTGCGCCTTTGCCGGGAAACGCTGGAGACGCTGGAAACCCAGCGCGCGGAAGCGCGGGCGCAGATTGCCACGCTTGAACAGGCTGGCGGGCTGATCTCGGACAGCGCGGCGCAGGCCTTGCTGGATCAGCGCAACACCCTTTGGCAGCAGCATCGCGAAAGCCTGACACCCGAAACCGCCACCCCCTTCGAGGCGGCAATGCAGGCCGTGGATGGTGCCGCTGCGACCCGCCTCGCGCTGGCCCGCGACCTGGGGCAGTTGCGCCAATTGCAGCAGGAAGATGCCCGGCTTGCGGCGCGGCTGTCACGGACTGAAACCACGCAGGCGGCATTGCAGGAACGGCTGGATGCCATCACCGCGCAGGTGGGTGCAGCGGCGGCGCAGGTCGGCCTTGCCCCGCCCCCTGCCCCCGCCGCGCTGGTGACATGGCTTGACCGCCTGGCCGAAGCGCAAGCCGCGCAGCAGCGCCTTGCCCTACTTCAGGCCGAACACGCCGACACCCTTGACCGGGCCGCCAGGCTGGCCGAGGCGCTGAAGCCGCATTTCGATCTGGCCGATCCCGATTTCGACACCTTGCTGGACAGCGCGCGCCGCGAGGCGGCCAATGAACGCAAGGCACAGGAAAACCTGGCAGCCGCCAAGGCACAACTGGACGGGCTGCGCCGCGACCTGGCGCGCCGCACCGATCACCGCGCAACACTGATGGCGGCGACGGAAATGGCCGATGCCGCGTGGCGCGATGCGGTGACGCAGGCCTTTGGCGACAGCGTGTCCGCCGATGTTCTGGCCGCCTCTTTCGCCCCGCTGCGCGACCTGCGCGAACAAGAGGCGCGGCGCCTTTCCGTCGCCCGCCAGATCGCGGGCATGGAGGCGGATCAGCGCGCCTTCACCGCCGCACTGGCGGCGATTGCCGCCACCCCCGCCGATCTTCCGGCGCGCGAGGCCCATGAATCCCTTCGCGCCAGATCCGCCGCCGCGCAAGAGGCCGAGGCCCGCCACGCCGCACTTGTCGACACCATCGAAAGCCTTGGTGGCGAACGCGAAAGGGCCGCGCAGGCCCTGAAGGCGATCGAAACCCGCGCCGGGGAAATCGCCCGCGCCTTCCCCCCCGAGGTGCCCACCGCCACCCTGCCCGACCTTCGCGCCGCCGCCGATCTTGCCCGCCGTGTGATCGCGGCGCGCGCGCGGCGCGACACCCTTCTGGCCGAGCTTTGCAGCATGCTGGATGTCCCCGACCTTGACGGCGTACGCGCCGCGCTGGCCGATACCACGGCGGCCGATCTTGACGCCCGTCTGATCCAGGACGAGGCCGACGGCGCGCGGATCGAAACAGCATATCGCGATGCCATCGCCGCGCGCAGCGCCGCCCAGCGTGATCTTTCCGCCGTCACGGGTGACGCGGATATCGCCGTGCTGACCGAACGCAAGGCCACGCTGGAACTTGAAATGCAAGAGGCCGCCCTGGCGCATCTGGAACTGCATTTCGGCCATGCCCTGGCGGAAGATGCGATCCGCCGCTATCGCGACGCCCACCGCAGCGGGATGATGAAGGCCACCGAAACCGCCTTTGGCGACCTGACGAACGGCGCCTATACCCGCCTGCGCACCCAGCCCGAGGGCAATGCCGAAACGCTGATCGCGCTTGATCCGTCGGGGCAGTCGAAACGCGCGCAGGACATGTCAAAGGGTACGCGGTTTCAGCTCTACCTGGCCCTGCGCGCCGCGGCCTATGAACAGCTTGCCCAGCAGGGCACGGTTCTGCCCTTCTTTTGCGATGACATCTTCGAAACCTTCGACGAAGACCGCACCCGCGCCGCCTGCCGGTTGATGGCGCGGATCGGGCGGACGGGTCAGGCGATCTACCTCACCCACCACAATCACGTCGTCGACCTCGCGCGCGAGGTCTGCGGTGACGCGCTCAGGGTTCACCGGCTGTAGGGGGCGGCGTCAGTCGCTCCGTTTCTGAAGCAGAAGCGAGGCCAGCCCCAGAAGCGCCGAGACCACCATCAACAGCAGCGACACCGCGTTCAGAACCGGCGTCGACCCCAGCTTGAGCCGGTCGAACATGGTGATGGTCAGCGGCGCATCCGAACCCACCAGCATCAGCGTGGTGTTGAAATTCTCGAAACTCATCAGCACCGCAACTACCCCGGCCGCCGCCATGGCCGGAAACAGGAACGGCAGCGTCACCGCCCGCACGGCACCCCAGCGCGTCGCGCCAAGGTTCAGCGCCGCCTCTTCAAGGCTGGGGTCGAACTTTTGCAACCGCGCGGAAATGACCAGCGTGGCAAAGGTGGTGATGAAGGAAAACTGCCCCAGCACCACCAGGATCAGCCCGGGACGCAACCCGTCGAACCACAGCCCCGTTGCATCCTCAAGGAAGTTTGCCACCGACGAGGAAAAGACCAGGATCGAGATGCCCAGGATGATGCCGGGAATGATCAGCGGCAGAAGCATGAGGATATAGAGAAACCCCTTGCCGCGGAATTCGTGCCGCACGAACAGGAAGGCGTTGCAGGTGCCCACGAAGACCGCCAGCAGCGCCACCCAGAAGGCCACCACGCCCGAGGTGACGATGGAACGCAGGATCGGGCGTTCATGAAACACGCCGATATAGGGTGCCTCGTCCCCGAAGAACCATGCCCAGGTGAACCCCTCCCACGGCAGCGAGGGGAAGACGCTGTCATTGAAGGCAAAGACGCAGACGGTGACAAGCGGCAGCGCCAGATAGACGAAGAACAGCGTGACATAGGCGCGATAGGTCCAGCGGAACGCGCCGCTTTGCGGGATGCCTGTAATCATGTCTGTGCCATCGTCTTGCCCAGCGACTGGCGCGACAGTTTCAGACCGACAAAGACGATCAGCGACGACAGCCCCAGCAGAAGGAAACCGAAGGCCGAGCCCAGCTCCCAGTTGAAGCGGGTGATGAACTGGTTGTAGATCAGCCCGGTGAACCACAGGCTGTCCTTGCCCCCCAAAAGGATCGGGGTGAGGTAGTTTCCAAGGCTCAGCATGAAGACGACGATGCAGCCCGACACGATGCCGGGCATGGCATGGGGAATCACGATCTCGCGCAGGATGGCAAAGCCGCTGGCGCCAAGATCATAGCCCGCTTCGATCAGACTGTCGTCCAGGCTGTCCAGCGTCGTGACCAGCGGCACCACCATGAACAGCATCGAGGTATAGACAAGCCCGGTCATGATCGCCGCGTCGTTGTAGAGCATTTCAACCGGCCCACCCACCAGCCCGAGGTATTGCAGCACGTTCGAAATCACCCCGGTTTCCCGCAGAAGGATCATCCAGCCGAAGGTGCGCACCAGCTCGCTGACCCAGAAGGGGATCAGGCACATCAAAAACAGCGTGGTCTTGGTGCGCCCGCGCGTCAGCTTGGCGATGTAATAGGCGATGGGAAACCCGATGAAGAGCGTCAGCGCCGTCGCCGTCACCGACATGTAGGCCGTGCGCGCGAAGGTGTTCCAGTACAGCGGTTCGTTGAAGAAGACGGCATAGTTGGCAAAGCTGGTTTCGTATTCGCGCACCCCCACCTTTTCGCGCAGCGATACCAGGAACATGCCCAGATGCGGCAGCACGATCAGCGTCAGCAGCCAGATCATCAGCGGCGCCAGCAACAGCCAGAAGGTCAGTTTCGCGCGGTCATTTGCCATGGGCGTTGCCTTTGCTGCGATAGACGCGGGTCTGCTGCGGGTCCCATCCAAAGGCGATTTCGGCGCCCCTTTCAAGATCGCGGAATTCGCCGGTCTGGGGCAGCGCCATGTTCATCTCGGCGCCCGTGGCCTGATCGCGCAGGATAAGCTGGCTGTTGGCGCCGTTGAACAGGATGTTCTCGACCCGGCCCTGCCCGGTGTTGCCCATCTGTGCCACATCGGCGGCATTGCGCGACAGGCGCACCGCCTCGGGGCGCACGAACACCTCGACCGTTTCACCCGGCGACAGGCCCTGCCCCGCATCGACACCGCCAAGGGCGCGGCCTTCGGGGGTGACCATCTGCAACAGGCCGCCCTCGGCCGATTTGAACGTGGCCCGAAGCCTGTTCGCCTCGCCCACGAAACCGGCCACGAAGGCGGTTGCGGGTTCGTAATACAGTTCCTTGGCCGTGCCGACCTGTTCAAACACACCGTGGTTCATGACGGCGATCTGGTCGCTCATCACCAGGGCTTCGGACTGGTCGTGGGTGATATAGACGAAGGTTGTGTTGAATTCGGACTGAAGCTGTTTCAGCTCGATCTTCATGTGTTCGCGCAGCTTGAGGTCAAGCGCGCCAAGGGGTTCGTCCAGCAGCAGAACGTCAGGCTCCAGCACCATGCAGCGTGCAATCGCCACCCGCTGCTTCTGCCCGCCCGAAAGCGAGCTGACGGGCCGGTCGGCCACGCCGCCCAGGCCCACACGTTCAAGAACGCGTTCCACCTGCTTCTTGATGTCGGTCTTGTTCACCCCGCGCTGGCGCAGGCCAAAGCCGACATTGGCCCCGATGTTCATCATCGGAAACAGTGCAAGATGTTGAAACACCATGGAAACGGGCCGCTTGTTGGGCGGCACCTCCAGCACCGAATTGCCCTTGATCAGAAGATCGCCGCCCGTGGGTTTCTGAAACCCGGCGATCATCCGCAAAAGCGTGGTCTTGCCACAGCCCGACGGCCCGAGAATGGAAAAGAAGGTGCCCTGGGGCACGCTGAAGCTGACATCCTTGACCGCCTTGAAATCATCGAAACTTTTCGAAATCGCACGGCATTCGAGGTCGGGGGTATTGGGCATCCGGTGGCTTTCATGAAAAACGGGAAGCGCGAAACCCGCGCTTCCCCTGCGTCGTATGGTGGTGGGCCGTCAGTTGGCGGCGTTGATCCGGTCCAGCGCGGCGCCTTCCAGCGCCTCAAGCCCGGCAGGCACCGACGGATACCACTTGATGTTGTCGATGGCCTCTTGCGGGAAGCTGGCCTGGTACTTGGCCTTCAGCGCATCGTCGACATTGGCATCGCCCCCCTTGGAGGCGGTGAAGTTGCCCGCCGAGGCGGTGATCATCGCGGCGATTTCCGGCTGCATCACGAAGTTGATCCAGTCATAGGCCGCATCGTCGGCACGCCCGCGTGCAGGCAGAACGAAGGTGTCGATCCACCCCAGCGCACCCGAGGCGGGGGCGACGAAGATGATGTCGGCGTTATCGTCGTTCAACTGCCAACCGCCGGTGTCCCAGGCCATGGCCGCCACAACCTCGCCCGAGCGCAGAAGGTTCTTCAGCTCGTCGCCGCCATCCCAGTAGGTTTTGACGTTGGCCTTGCATTCGACCAGCTTCGCCTCGACCTGGTCGATGATGTCCTTGTAGGCGGCTTCGTCACCATAGGCCGCGAAGGGATCAAGCCCCATGGCATAGGCGAAACCGATCAGCGTCGGGCGCTTCAGGCGGTAGGAAACCTTGCCGGCCACGGAATCGTTGCAGAGATCGGTGTAATCCTTCACGTCGCCCGCCTCGGCGGTGTTCACCACCAGCCCCGAGGTGCCCCAGACATGCGGCACGGCGTAGACTTCGCCATCGACGGTGGTGTTGCCCTTGGTGGCCTCCAGCATGGAGGGGATGAACAGCGCGGTGTCGATCTTCGACATGTCCAGCGGCTTGTAGATGCCGAATTCGGCCTGCGGGCCGGCGATCCGGTCCTGGCTGGGCTGGGCCAGATCAAAGCCGCCGCCATTGGTGGCGCGCAGCTTGGCGATCATTTCCTCGTTGTTGGATTTGGTCACTTCAACCGTGTGGCCGGTCTGCTCCTCGAACTTGGCGATGACATCCTCGGGCGCATAGCCCCCCCATGTCAGCAGCCGCAGCGTGTCGGCCTGAGCCGCGACCGATGACAGCATCATCGCAGCGACTGTTGAAAGAATCAGTTTGGATTTCATCATGTTCTCCAGTTTTTCCGACGGCGCAGAACGGAAATTTGCCGGCCTTGCGCATCGCTCCCTGCCATTAGTCGCCCCCTGTGACACGGATGTGACGCCATCGGGTGCCGGGGATTACTGTAGCAATTTGTACATCTGTTTTATTTACGAAACAATGCTGTTCAAGCCCGCCCCGCAATCCCATGGAGCGAACAGAAAAAGGGGCGCCGCAAGGGCGCCCCAAGGTTCGCGTGACCGGGCTCGATTGGTTCACCGCTCGGATTGTTTTATGCCTGTGGCCCGTCAGCGTCAGGGGCAAGCGCACCCGCCCCGGATCGGTATTCATGTAACGGGCGGGGCAATGCCCCGCCCCTGTCTTTCGCTCAGCTACAGCCGCTGGTGCCGCCGCAGGTGTTGCACTTCATGCAGGTGCCGTTGCGCACCAGGGTGAAGTTGCCGCATTCGCCGCAGGCCTCGCCTTCGTATCCCTGCATCCGGGCCTTGGCGCGGGCGTCCATCGCCACCGGCTTGGCGGCTTTCGGCTCGCTCGGGGCGGGCTCCATCGTGGCGATCGCCTCGCTCACCGCCTCGCCCAGCATGCCACCCTGCACCACGCGCAGTTCCTGGGGCACGCGGTTGCGCAGATACCCGGTGGACACCACCTGCTTCAGCACATCAAGGGGCGACGCGCCAGAGCTGCCCGGCACTTCCGAGAAGTTGCGCTTGCCCTCTTCCTCGCCGCGGCCGATGTCATCGAAGGTGTCGCCCGTGGGCTGCACATGGGCCAGGTCGGTGCGGTCAAGATAGGACACCGCCAGTTCGCGGAAGATGTAGTCGAGGATCGAGGTCGCGTTCTTGATCGTCTCGTTGCCATGCACCATCCCGGCGGGTTCGAACTTGGTGAAGGTGAAGGCATCGACGAATTCTTCCAGCGGCACGCCGTATTGCAGACCCATCGAGACCGAGATGGCGAAATTGTTCATCATCGCGCGGAAGGCGGCACCTTCCTTGTGCATGTCGATGAAGATCTCGCCCAGCTTGCCATCGGCATATTCACCGGTGCGCAGGTACACCTTGTGCCCGCCCACATTGGCCTTCTGGGTATAACCGCGACGCCGCTGGGGCATCTTTTCGCGGTTCGAGCGTACGACTTCCTTGATGATGACCTTCTCGACCACCTTCTCGGCCAGGACCACGGCCTTTTCGCGGTCGCTTCCGCTGGCCAGGATCTCTTCCGCCTCTTCGTCATCCTCGACCAGAGCGGCCGCCAGGGGCTGGCTGAGCTTCGAGCCGTCACGGTAAAGCGCGTTGGCCTTCACACCCAGCGACCAGGACAGTTCATAGGCCTTCTGACAATCTTCGATGGTGGCGTCGTTGGGCATGTTGATCGTCTTCGAGATCGCGCCCGAGATGAAGCTTTGCGCCGCCGCCATCATGTAGATGTGGCTGTCGACCGAGAGGAACCGCTTGCCCTTCTTGCCGCAGGGGTTGGCGCAATCGAAGATGTGATAGTGTTCCTTCTTCAGGTGCGGCGCGCCCTCAAGGGTCATGGTGCCGCAGACATGGTCGTTGGCGGCGTCGATGTCCTGCTTGGAAAAGCCCAGATGGCGCAGCAGGTCGAAGGTGGGATCGTTCAGCTTCTCGGCCGGAATGCCCAGGGTTTCGCGGCAGAAGGCATCGCCCAGGGTCCACTGGTTGAACACGAAGCGGATGTCGAAGGCGCTGGGAAGTGCGGCTTCGATCTTGGCGATCTCGCCCGCCCCGAACCCGTGACCGATCAGCGAGGTGGTGTTGATCCGCGCCGCGTTGCCGATGGAACCGTGGCCGACCGCATAGGCGATGATCTCTTCGATCTGCGCCGACCCGTAGCCGAGGTTTTCCAGAGCCGCAGGAACCGAGCGGTTGATGATCTTGAAGTATCCGCCACCGGCCAGCTTTTTGAACTTCACCAGGGCGAAATCGGGCTCGATCCCGGTGGTGTCGCAATCCATCACCAGGCCGATGGTGCCGGTGGGCGCGATAACCGAAACCTGCGCGTTGCGATAGCCGTGCTTTTCACCCAGGGCCAGGGCTTCGTCCCAGGCGCCCTTGGCAATCTCGACCAGGCGCGCGTCGGGGCAATTGGCGTGATCCAGTGGCACGGGCTTGGTGGCCAGCTTCTCGTACCCGTCGGCCAGCCCGTGGGCGGCGGTGCGGTGGTTGCGGATCACCCGCAGCATGTGTGCGCCGTTGCGTGCATAGCCCGGGAAGGCGCCCAGCTCACCGGCCATTTCGGCGCTGGTGGCATAGGACACGCCGGTCATGATCGCGGTCAGGGCACCGCAAAGCGCGCGGCCTTCCTTGCTGTCATAACCGTGGCCCATGTTCATCAGCAGCCCGCCGATGTTGGCATAGCCCAGCCCGAGGGTGCGGAAATCATAGGACCGCTGGGCAATCTCCTTGCTGGGGAACTGCGCCATGGTGACCGAGATTTCCAGCGTCACGGTCCAAAGACGCGTGGCGTGCATGTAATCCTCGACCTGGAATTCCCCGTCCTTGAGGAAGGTCAGAAGGTTCATCGACGCCAGGTTGCAGGCGGTGTCGTCCAGGAACATGTATTCGCTGCAGGGGTTCGACCCGCGGATCGCGCCGTCTTCGGGGCAGGTGTGCCAGTCGTTGACGGTGTCATGAAACTGGATGCCCGGATCGGCACAGGCCCATGCGGCATGGCCCACCTGTTCCCACAGATCGCGGGCCTTGATTGTCTTGGCGACCTTGCCGTCGCGCCGGTTGATCAGCTCCCAGTCGCTGTCGTTTTCCACGGCCTTCAGAAAGGCATCGGTCACGCGGATCGAGTTGTTCGAGTTCTGGCCCGAAACCGAGGAATAGGCCTCGGAATCCCAATCGGTGTCGTAGGTCGGGAATTCGATGCTGGTATGACCCTGCTTGGCATAATCCAGCACGCGCTTGACGTAGGTTTCGGGGATGCAGACTTTCTTGGCGTCCTTGATCGCCGCCTTCAGGGCGTTGTTCTTGGCGGGTTCATAGGCATCGGCCGCGGCGCCGTCCCACTGCTTAATCGCGGCGAACAGCGCGTTCAGCTTCTGCTCGTGCATCTTCGATCCGGCGACGATGCTGGCGACCTTCTGTTCCTCGATGACCTTCCAGTTGATGAAATCCTCGATATCGGGGTGGTCGGCGTCGACGATCACCATCTTGGCCGCGCGCCGCGTGGTGCCGCCCGACTTGATCGCGCCCGCCGCGCGGTCACCGATCTTGAGGAACCCCATCAGACCGCTGGACTTGCCGCCGCCCGACAGTTTTTCGCCCTCGCCGCGCAGGGACGAGAAGTTGGTGCCGGTGCCGCTGCCGTATTTGAACAGACGCGCCTCGCGCACCCAGAGATCCATGATGCCGCCGTCGTTCACCAGATCGTCGGCGACCGACTGGATGAAGCAGGCGTGGGGCTGGGGATGCTCATAGCTCGACTTGGACTTGGTCAGCTTGCCGGTCTTGAAGTCGACATAGTAGTGGCCCTGCGCCGGGCCGTCGATGCCATAGGCCCAATGCAGCCCGGTGTTGAACCACTGGGGGCTGTTGGGCGCGGCCTTCTGGGTGGCCAGCATATAGCGCATTTCGTCGAAATAGGCGCGGGCGTCGCTTTCCTTGGTGAAATAGCCGCCCTTCCAGCCCCAGTAGGCCCAGGCACCGGCCAGCCGGTCGAACACCTGCTTGGACGAGGTTTCACCGCCAAAGCGTTCATCCTCGGGCAGCTTGGCCAGGGCCTCTTCGTCGGGAACCGAGCGCCAGAGGAATTCGGGCACATCCTTTTCGCGCACCTTCTTCAGGGCGGCCGGAATGCCGGCCTTGCGGAAATATTTCTGGGCGATCACGTCACTGGCCACCTGCGACCATTTCGCCGGCACCTCCACCTGGTCGTTGTGGAAAACGACCGTGCCGTCGGGATTGCGAATTTCCGAGGTCACGGTGGTGAACTCAAGCTTCGCATAAGCGTCCGAGCCGGCGCGGGTGAACGTGCGTTCGATTTTCATGTGTCGATCTGCCCCAATGTTGCGTTTTCGATAGCCCGCCCCCCGTCGTTGCGGGGCACGTCGCCAAGACGCCGGTGCGGGGAAGACAGGCGAAACTCATTCGGCAACGGGCATATGCTGCCCGTTGGATGCCCCGTCACGCGGGTGACCTGAATGTGGTCCCGGCTCCGACTGGCCACTACATCTGGTGGCCTCCCCGTCGGCCTGCACAAACTGGCGTATATCCGGTGCCATGGTCAACGCCTATTTTCCCCGTTTGCCGGGAAAATCCGGTTGACCCTGCGGCGCTGTGGGTGGGCGAATCTTCTTGCCCGGTTTCCCCCCAATCCGCCCCCGCGTTTATCCACAACCCAGGCCCTGCGTTTTCCCAAGGTTCCGGCAGGTTTAGGGCGGCTTATTCACAGATCGGTTGAAACCGGGGCTGGGGACAAGCGGCCTGCCCCCGGAATCGAAAGAATCTCAACCCCTCGGATCGGTGCGACCCCTACGCAACATATCGGCGAAAACTCTCCGATTGGGCCAGATCGGCACAACATATGGACAAATCCCGCCATAACCGCCTTGCAGGGAACGACAATTCGCGACCGCGCAGAGCCTGTCGCGGCGATGCGGGCCGGGAGTCGCCGCCGCGCGGCGGTGGTTCAGACCAGAATCAGGTGGTTGTCCCAGGCGCGCGCGGCGCGGGCCAGCGGGGTCGCGCCATGGGCCGTCAGCGACAGCACGCCCCCCAAACCGTCGGTGGCCACAAAGCCGCCGACGGCCGCACCGATGCCGCAGACATCCGCCCGCAGGTGGACGGCCCGGAAGCTGCCTTCACGGTCAAAGACATGCACCCGCCCCCCCCTGGGGCTGGTGATCGCCACGCGCTCTGCGGCGCCGTCGAAGGCGATGCTGCCGGCATAGCCCTGCATCGCCACCTGTTCGCCAAGGTCGGCCTCGCACAGAACCGGCGCCTCGCCCCGCCGATGCAGGCCCAGAAGCGGTTGCGCCTCGTTCGGATCGCCCTGGCATTGCATGGCAAAGGCCACCTGCCCGCCCTGCCCCAGCGCGAGATGGCGAATCGAACATTGGTGCAGGTCGGGGGCAAGTTCGACCTGCTCCAGTATGCCGTCGGTAGCATCCAGATAGGTCAGGTTGGGGCGCATGGTATCGAGGTTCAGCTTCTCGCGCCCCCGGTCGGGGTGGGTGCGGATACCGCCGTTGGCCACCACCAGCGTGCGCCCGTCCGCCAGCAGTTTCATGTCATGCGGCCCAATCCCGCCCGAGGCCACTTCGCCGATCCGGCGATACCCCTCGCGGCGCAACCAGAGCCCGATGCGGCCCTCGCCGGTGTCGATCTCGTTCTCGGTGGTGCACAGGATGTCACCCCCGCCCAGAAACGCGCCGTGGCCGTAGAAATGACGCCCCGGTGGTGCATCCAACTGCCGGATGACACGCCCCCCTACACCGTCGATCACCAATGCGAAGGTGCCGGGGCGACGCGCGAAGGCGACGATCTCGGGCGCGCTGGGATGGGCGGTGGCGGCATGGCCCCGGTCAGGCAGCGGGATACGAAAGACATCGGCGCCCGTTTCGGACAGACCGAAAAGGGCGAAGGTGCCGTCGGGTTCGCGGGCGGCGGCGATATAGGCGGGGTTGCCCGCATCGGCCCAGCCCAGCCGCGGCACGGCCGAGGCGGCGACGAAACTGGCCAGAAGGGCGCGGCGCGTGGTCATTCAGTCACCATCCGCCGAATTGAACCCGGCGCTGACCCCAAGCCCCGCACCGATCTCCAGCGTGACGGCGCCTTTCGCGGCGCGGATCTTCTGTTGCAGGATCTCGATCTTGAACCGGCTGCCCGGGTCTTCGACACCGGCGAAAACAGGATCGTCCAGATCGCGCGCCGCCGCCAGCGCATCGTCGAAGGCGGCCAGCGTCTGCGCAGGTTCGTCCTGCGAAAGTTTCAGCGCCAGATCGCGCAACGCCACCAGCGACAGTTCGACATTGCGCAGCGACCGGCCCGAACGCCAGGCCTCGGCCCGGGTCGGGCGGGGGCGCTCGAAGGTGCCCATGGGGCGGCCGATCCTCTGGTCGGCGTCGAATTCAAGTGCGGTGGTCAGAACCGTGAACAGCGCCTGCGCCGCCTCGCGTTGACTGAGGAAGGTGGTGTTTTCCGGATCGCCCGCGCTGCGCAGGGTGTCGGCATAGCCCTGCTGCCATTCGGCCAGAACGGCATCGGCCATGGCGTCCAGATCGGCGGTGATCGCGGTGACAAGGCGGCAGGTGTAACTGTCGGCGCCATAGCCGGCCAGCGTGTCGTCATAAAGCAGCCGGTCCAGCGCCATCAGCCCCCGCGCGGCAATGCTGACCTCGCCATAGGCGCCGGGGGTGTCCACCACCCCGTCCTGTTCGGCGATCAGGCGGCGCAGGCTGCTTTCGGTCAGGTTGCGCGAATCCGGCCAGAAGGAAATCGCCAGGATGCGGCCATCGGTTTCGACCGGCCCAAGGCGCAGGTGGCTGACACCCATCCAGGCATCGAAGGCGTCCTGGTAGGCGGGGCGCAGCGCCCCGGCGGTGCAGTCGCCGCGCGCGGTTTCGGTCAGGGTTTCGGTCGCCGCGGCAAAGGCGGTGTAACCGGGAAAAATATGGTCGTCGGTCACCTCGCCGACGCCGGCAAGGGCGGGCGCGGCGGACAGGTACAGGGCAAGGGCGGGAAGGAATCGCATCACAAACTCTCCAGGTAGCGGATCAGCGCATCGCGATCCTCTTTCGGCATGGACACCACGTTCTGTTTCGCCGCCTCGGCCTCGCCCCCATGCCACAGGACCGCCTCAAGCAGGTTGCGCGCCCGGCCATCGTGCAGGAACCGGGTGTGGCCGTTCACCTGTTCGGTCAGCCCGATTCCCCAAAGCGGCGGCGTGCGCCATTCGCGGCCTGTCGCGCGGCCCTCGGGGCGGTGATCGGCCAGCCCCTCCCCCATGTCATGCAACAAGAGGTCGGTATAGGGCCAGATCAGTTCAAAGCTCTGTTCCGGCTGATCGTCCAGCCTTGCGGTGACGTATTTCGGGGTGTGGCAGGAAATGCAGCCTGCCTCGTAGAACACCTTCTTGCCCTGCAAGACCTGCGGGTCGTCCACGTCGCGGCGGGCCGGAACGGCCAGGTTGCGGCTGTAGAAGGTGACAAGGTCAAGGGATTCGGCGTCGATCTCGGTGCCGCGCGCGTCGCCGTCGCCGTGGGGGGCGCTGCGGCAATCGGCCTGGGCTTCTGTGCAATCGCCCCAGGGCGCCTCGAACAGGGGGGTCGACATGCCGATATCGCCGGCAAAGGCGCTGGCCGATTGTTCGCGGATCGTCGGCGCGCCGGCCTTCAGCCCGAAGCGGCCCAGCATGATGCGCCCCTGTTCGAACGACCAGACCATCTGCGCGCGCCCCGAGATGCCATCGCCATCGGCATCGCCGGGGTCTTCCTGCGCCAGGATATCCTGTGCCGGGATCGCTTCGAGCAGGCCAAGCCCGATCATCTGCGGCGCCACGCGGGGGCTGAGCATCGCGCCCTCGGCCAGCGGGCCATAGCCAAGGTCGGCGGCGCGATAGGTGGGCGCGGCCAGATGCGCCACCTCGCCATCCGACAGGGGCACGGCGATGTCGTCATAGGTGATGTCCAGCCGGTATTCGGCCGGATGCCCCTGCACCCCGAAATCCTGCAACTGCCCGCCGTAGACGGGATCGGGCCGGGTGCGTGCCACCTCGTCGCCCACCGAAAGAAGGAAAGCCTCGATCTCGCTCATCGCCTCTTGGGGGGCGGCGGGCACCGAGATGCGCAGGAACATCGACACCGCCCCATCCCCGGCGTTTTCGGGGGGGTGGCCGCGCCCGTCCTTCAGATGGCAGCGCTGGCAGGAGCGGGCATTGTAAAGCGGGCCAAGCCCGTCAGAGGCCAGCGTCGAGGACGGAGAGGAAACCCAGAGCTTTTCAAACAGCCCGTTGCCCAGCTTGAAATCCAGCTCGCGTTCAAACGACATATTGGCCGAGGACAGCGAGAAGGCCTCGCTGTCGGTGCGGGCCCGGGTTGTGGCGGCACCGCCTGCGTTGATCTCGAAGGGTTCGGCCGCATCGAAGCTGTCGGTGGGCGCCGTGACCTTGGCAATCCGCGCCTCTTCGGCCCTGGTGCGGGGAACTTCCGACAGGTGCGGCTGATGCAGATCGCCCGCCGTTGCGGCAGGTGGCGCGAACACGGCGCAGCCAAGGGCCAGCGCCGGTATCAATACGGCAGGTTTCACGAACCCTCCAAAGCGTTGTGGCGGGCCGGGGCGCATACCCCGGCCCTGCCCGTTTACTGGAACACCGCGTCGGGATTGTCGAGGCTGTCGGAGCCTTCGAAATCGACCGCGTCCACCTTCAGCACCGCGACTGCGCGTTCGATGCTGCGTGTCTGGGCCACCAGCGCATCGACCGCCCCCATGATCAGCGCCTCGCCCTCGGCATTGCCGCGCGCCAGCATCTGGTCATAGCTCAGCCCGGCTTCGGCGGTGCTCTTGATCCGGCCCAGGCGGGCCATGGTGGCGTCAAGGTTGGCGCTCAGCTCGGCGTCGGTGGCGGCGTCCGCCTCGGCCACCAGATCCGAGACCGAGGGCCCCGAAACCAGCGAACCGTCGATGCGCACATATTCGCCATGATAGACGTTCCGCATGCCCAGCCCGTCGTAATAGTGGCTGTTGTGGGTGTTGTCCGAGAAACAGTCATGCTCTTCCTCGGGGTCGTTCAGCAGCACGCCCAGCTTCATCCGCTCACCGGCCTGTTCGCCGTAGGACAGGCTGCCCATGCCGGTCAGGATCGCGCGGATCCCGGCGGTTTCGTCCCCGGTCACTGCCGCGCGGGCATCGCCGCCCTCGGCCCACTGGGCCGCCATCCAGTCAAGATCGCTGATCAGAAGATCGGTGGCCGCCTTCAGGAATGCGCCGCGCCGGTCGCAGTTGCCGTTGGTGCAATCCTCCCCCGTGGCGAAATCGGTCCAGGGGCGGTTGCCCGCGCCGTGATCGGTGCCGTTCAGATCCTGCCCCCAGAGAAGAAACTCGATCGCGTGATACCCGGTGGCGACGTTGGATTCGACGGCATCGGCCTCGTGCAGGGTGGTTTCCAGAAGCTCGGGGGTGATGTCCGTGGCGTCCACTTCCTGGCCCGACAGGGTGAAGGTGGGGTTGGCGATGACGTTCAGCACGGCATATTCGTTTTCATCGCTGGCGCCGCCATAGGCCGCATCGACATAGTCGATCAGCCCCTCGTCCAGCGGCCAGGCGTTCACCTTGCCCTCCCAGTCATCGACGATTGCATTGCCGAACCGGAACACCTCGGTCTGCTGATAGGGGACGCGCGCGGCCAGCCAGGCCGTTTTCGCCGCCTGCAGCGCTTCGGCCGAGGGTTCGGCGATCAGCGCGTCCACCGCCCGGTTCAGCGCCCTGGCCGCCGTCAGGCTGTCGCCGTAACCGGCAGCGGCGATATCGGCATAGTTTTCCAGCACCGCGGCCTTTTCCACCGCAAGGGCGGGCAAGGCGGTCAGCGCGGTGGTGGCCAAAGCGGCGATCAGTGTGCGGGTCATTCAGGGTCCTTTCAGTGTTTCATCGTCGAGGGCGAAGGGCGGTGAATTTCACCGTCCGGGCATCTGGCATTGCGGGCAAGCCGCAGGAAGACGGGGCCAAGCGCATTGGCCTGCTGCACGACATCGAAGGCCGCCGCAGGGCGCAGAAGCGTGCAGGCAAACAGCATGGCATCGTCGTTGTCGCCCCCGGCCGCGGCGGCGATCAGGTGGGCAAAGGCGCATTCGTCGCCGCCGAAACAGCGGCAATCGACCGAGTGGCGCATCAGGGGGCGACGGCAACCGCTCAGCGCGCTGCTCATCAGGTCGCCGAACCGGCCGAACGCCGCGTCGGCCCCCTCGGCATCCAGCACCAGCCGGAAATCGGCGCCGATCCTGTCCTTGTGGGCGCCGCCATGGCACCAGCCCCGCAGATAGAGGATGGCGCAGAGTTCCACCGGCGGCAGTTCCTCGAGATGGCCCACGGGCGCCGCACCGCGCAGCGGCGGCGCCGGGGTGGCCGGGGCCGGAAAACGGAACGACATGCTCATTTCGTCAGGATCAGCTTGCCGGCCCGCGTGATCCGCAGGGTATAGACAAGACCGTCCAGAAGGATCTGCGCCTGGTTGCCCCCTTCGGTCAGGGCGGCGGCGTCATGGGTGGGCAGCGGCGCGGTGTCGCGCGGCTCGGAGCGGGAGATGGTGCGGTCGATCATCATTCCCGCTCCATCCGGTCCATGACCATCTCGAGGCTGCCATTGCCGATGGCATTGCCCGCCATCGTGGCCTGGATCAACTCCTGCCACATGCGGGCGGTGTCGCGTTCACGGGCGGCGGATTGTGCGTCGGGTGTCTGCGGTTCGGTCTGCATCAAGGGTCGCTCCATCGCTGATGTGATCCTGGCTGCCGCGAAGGATGGCTGGGACGTTGCGCTAAAGTCCTACTGAAAAAGTCAGGTATGTCAACACGCGCCGAAGCACCCCGGCGCAATACACGACAATTTTGATCGGAAACAGAACGAGGCTGCGCAAGATGGCGGCACGCCTTGCCCGACGTGTCCGCATGACGCGACGCAGTGATCTTGAAGCTGGGGATTTTCAAAGGCCGCGACGGGCCAGTCGCTGCAAATGGTCAAATCTGGCCAGATGGTCGGGGCGATAGGATTCGAACCTACGACCCTCTGTTCCCAAAACAGATGCGCTACCAGGCTGCGCTACGCCCCGACGCGGCCCTCATACCGCCCGCGGGCGGTGAAGGAAAGCACTAAGGTGCCGTGCAGGGCCAGGCGGCCGCCGATTGCGGAACGGCGGGGTGGCGCAACTGGCTGCCCGGCGCGATTCCCAGCCGCCCGGCCAGCCCGCCATTCACTTCGAGCACGAGAAGAACATCCTCACCGCCGGGAATCGGGGTTTCATCCAACGGTACGGCGTTTTCATGCACGCGGGTTACGGTGCCGGTGCGGTCAAGGAAGATCATGTCGAGCGGTATCAGCGTGTTGCGCATCCAGAACGAGGCGCGCTGCGGCTTTTCATAGACAAACAGCATGCCCTTGCTGCGGGGCATTTCCGTGCGGTGCATCAAGCCCTGCGCCCGTTCGGAGGCATCGTCGGCCAGTTCGACCGTAAAGCGCGCGCTGCCCCAGTCGCCGCGCAGATCCACCACCGTGTCGCGGCAGGCGGCAAGGGCCGAGCCAGCGCAAAGCACCAGTGACAGGGCAAGACCGATGGGGGCGAGTCGCATATCTTTGTCTCCGCAAGGGGCGCAGCCAGGGGCCACCTGACGCTGAGCCGCATTCCACCACATCCGCGCCCCTGTCGGCAACCGCCCCGGCCGTGCGGCACCGCCCGAATCGAATCGCGATCAGCGGCCTTCGGGCACCGCGCTTTCCCAGTGGGCAACCTCGACCGCCAGTTTTCCGCGCTGGCCTTCGGCCACCCGCAGCACCACCGCCTCGCCCGCCTGAAGATCGGACAGGCCCGCGCGGCGCAGAATTTCGATGTGCACGAAGACATCTTCGGACAGGCCGAAGACATTGGCGAAACCGAAACCCTTGCTCTTGTCGAACCATTTCACCCGTGCGGGCACCGGCGGCCCCGACGGCAGATCGGGGTCCAGCAATTCGCTGTATCCATGCCCCCCCTCGCCCAGGGCATCCTCGGGCGGCGAGATCGAAAGCACCTCGATCGCCTGCATCCCACGCGATGTCGCCTGAACAACGGTGCGCACCGCCGAGCCGTCAGCAACCGAGCCTTGCCCGAAATTACGCAGGACATTGGCATGGAGCAGAATGTCCTGCGAAATTTCAGGGCAGACGATGAAGCCGAACCCCTTGCTTGGGTCGAACCACTTCACCAGACCGTCGACGGTCCTGCTCTCGCCATTTTCCTGCACGAATACCGACTCGCGTTTTGTGGCCACTCTTGGCCAATACACCCAAAACCGCTTTCGCAGTCCTGCGAAAACGGTCCAATTCGGCTAACCAGACACTACACACCCGGACCTGGGCCGGGGAAACAACGGTAACTCAAGGGTAGAGACGCGTGACGGTCCAACTCTTGTTCACGCCAGAACGTACCCAGCGTTCGCGGTCATGCAAGCGGAATGCGCCATCTGCCCAAAATTCGAACTCAAGCGGCAGTATGCGAAAGCCGCCCCAATGGTCCGGGCGTGGGGGTATGTCGCCAAAACGGGCGCGTTCGCGCTCCACATCCTCCATCAGGGCTTCGCGCGAATCCAGCGGGCGCGACTGACGCGAGGCCCAGGCGCCCAGCCGACTGTCGAGCGGGCGCGAATTGTAATAGGCATCGGCCTTCTCCGAATCTTCCTTTACGACAAGGCCACGCACCCGCACCTGCCGCTTGAGGGATTTCCAGTGAAGCACGAACGAAGCCTTGCCCGCCCCCATCAGCTCCTGCCCCTTCTGACTCTCGTAGTTGGTGTAGAAGACGAAGGCATCGGGCTCGATCTCCTTCAGCAGGACGATGCGCACGTTGGGCATGCCCTCGGCATCGACCGTCGCCAACGCCATGGCATTGGGATCGGCAATTTCCGTCGGGGCGGCGGCCTCCATCCAGGCACGGGTCAGTTCGAAGGGGTTGTCTGACTCGAAGATGCTTTCGGTGGTGGTCATCGCTTGTCCTTTCCGGTTCGCCCGCGCCCTTGATGGCACCGCGACAATGGCCTAAACGAACGGTGAATGTAAGATCGCGCAAGGGGCTTTGTGACATGGGAAATGAACTGCTGGCGGGCAAGCGCGGTCTTATCATGGGGCTGGCCAACGACAAGTCGATTGCCTGGGGCATCGCCAAGGCTTGCGGCGATGCGGGGGCCGAACTGTGTTTTTCCTACCAGGGCGATGCCTTGAAGAAGCGGGTCGAACCGCTGGCGGCACAGGTCGGCTCGGATTTCGTGTTTCCCTGCGACGTGGGCAATGCCGCCTCGCTGGATGCGCTGTTTGCCGAGATCAAGCAGCGCTGGGGCGGCCTTGATTTCGTGGTTCACGCCATCGGCTTTTCAGACAAGAACGAATTGCGCGGCCGTTATGTCGATACCAGCCGCGAGAATTTCCGCATGTCCATGGACATTTCGGTCTATTCCTTCACCGCGGTGATGCAGCGGGCCGAAAAGCTGATGGGCCCCGGTTCGTCGGCCCTGACGCTGACCTATTACGGCGCCGAAAAGGTGATGCCGCACTACAACGTCATGGGCGTGGCCAAGGCCGCACTTGAGGCCAGCGTGAAATACCTGGCCGAGGATCTGGGCAAGGACGGCATCCGCGTGAACGCCATTTCCGCCGGCACGATCAAGACCCTGGCCGCCAGCGGCATCGGCGATTTCCGCTACATCATGAAGTGGAACGAGTACAACTCGCCCCTGCGCCGCAACGTGACGCAGGACGAGGTGGGCAAGGCCGCGCTGTACCTTCTGTCCGACCTGGGGTCGGGCACCACGGGCGAGAACCTGCATGTCGACGCCGGTTATCACGTCGTGGGCATGAAGGCGGTGGATGCACCCGACATCACCAAGGGCTGAACACGGTTTCACGCTGACCGAAGGGGGCGGCGGGCCGGCTGGCAGGATTCGTGCAGATTTCATATGCATGACGGCGGATTGCACTGTATCAGTGAGGTCCGAGCCCTGCCCCGCCCACCCCAGCAATTCGCGAGCGTTCCGCCGATGATGCCAACCCACGCTTCCCGCCCATGACCTGGATGCCCCTCTGGGCGCAGGGCCTTCTCATTCTTGCCGGGCTTCTCGTGGCGCGGGCCGCGCTCAGCACCGCGCGCACGCCCCAGGGCGCCGCGGCCTGGGTTGTGTTCCTCGTGTCGTTCCCGCTGATCGCCCTGCCCGCCTATGCGCTGTTCGGCAGCGTGTCGCGGATCAACGCCCGCATCGACGACAGGCACCGCTCGCGGATGTCCGATGGCAAGCTGGAATCACGGCTTGGGTTGCTGGCGCCGATCACCCGCACCACCCTGCACGACGGAAACGAACTGCGCCTGCTGATCAACGGGCGCGCCACCTTCGATGCGATATTCGAAGCGATCGACGGCGCCGAGCAGGATGTCGCCGTGCAATATTACATGATCGCCGACGATGCCCTGGGCCACGAATTGCGCGACCACCTGATCGCCGCCGCCAAACGCGGGGTGAAGGTGCGGGTCCTTTGCGACCTTGTCGGTTCGCTGTTCCTGGGCTGGCGCTACAGCCGCGAATTGCGCGCCGCCGGGATCGAATTGCGCGGCATCCCCGGCCCGCATCGTGCGCTGGGGCGGATCGGGCTGAACTTCCGCAACCACCGCAAGGCGGTGATCGTCGATGGCCGCATCGGTTTCACCGGCGGCATCAATGCCGGGCAAGACTACATCGACGGGGGCAAGGCGTTCAAAAGCTGGCGTGACACCCACCTGCGGATGGAAGGCCCCATGGCCGCGCAGTTGCACCATCTTTTCGCGGCCGATTGGGAGGCCGTGACCGAAACCAAGCTGCCCGAGCTTCCGGTGCCCGGTCATGTCGGGTCGGTGCGCGGCCTTGTCACCGGCCACGGCCCCACCGACAAGATGGAACGGGGCAGCCTGCTTCTCTGCGGGCTGGTGGGGCTGGCGAAGCGGCGGCTCTGGATCGCGACACCCTATCTCATCCCTCACGCCGATCTCATCACCGCACTGCAACTGGCGGCCCTGCGCGGCGTCGAGGTCAAGATCCTGATCCCGCGCGATTCCGACAACATCCTGGCCTGGTATGCCACCCGCAACTATGCCCTGTCGCAAACCGGCATCGGAATTCAGATTCACGAATACATGCCCGGTTTCATGCATCAGAAGATCATCCTGATCGACGATGACATCGCCTCGGTCGGCACGATCAATATCGACATGCGCTCGTCCCTCCTGAACTTCGAGGAAACCGCCCTGATCGAGGATCGCGGCTTCGCCCAGGAGGTCGAGGCGATGCTGATCGACGATTTCGCGAACGCGCAAAAGCTGGAACCCCCCGGGGCCTGGCACGTTCGCCTTCTGTCGCCGGTCGCGCGGCTGTTCGGCCCGTTGCTTTAGCCCCGGAGGGCGGATGACGCTCAGGATTGCAAGTTGGAACATCCGCAAGGCGGTGGGCCTGGACTGGCGGCGCAACCCCACCCGGGTGCTGCACGTCCTGCGCGCCATGGCCCCCGACATCGTACTTCTGCAAGAGGCCGACCGCCGCCTGCCGCCGCGCCACCCCGCGCTGCCGCTGGATGCGGTGCGCGCGGCGGGCTGGAACACAGTCGATGCCGATCCGCGCACCGTGTCCATCGGCCATCACGGCAACGCGGTACTGCTGCACCCCGATTTCGCCACCACCCGTATCGAACCGCTTGACCTGCCGGGGCTGGAGCCGCGCGGCGCGGTGCTGACCCGGATCGAGGGGCGCGGCATGGCACTGACCCTCGGCGCGCTGCACCTGGGGCTGAAACGGCGCGACCGGCTGCGCCAGATGGCCCATGTCATCGCCGCCGCCGCCCCCCTGGGCGGGCCCGTGGTGCTGGGGGGCGACCTGAACGAATGGCGCCCCGGCCCCGAGGTCTTCGATCTGCCCCCAGGCTGGACCCTGCTGGCACCGGGCAAGTCCTTTCATGCCGACGCCCCCATGCTGCCGCTTGATCGCTTCGTGCTGGGGCGGGGAATCACTCTGCACGGGCATGGCGTCCTGCCTCGCCAGCAATGTGCGCGCGCCTCGGATCACCTGCCGATCTGGGCAGAACTTTCATTTGGCGACACAGCCTGACAACCGGCAGACTTCCCATCCCGCCCCTTCGCCGCTACAAGGCAGCCGAACGCGATCAGAACGAGAGTCTCTTATGACCGACCGTCTTCCCCACGAAAAAGGCTTCCACATCAGCTGGGATCAGATTCACCGCGACAGTCGCGCCCTGGCCTGGCGGCTGGACGGCCACGGCCCCGAGGCCGACGGCGGCCATGGCGGCGGCTGGCGCGCGGTCGTCGCCATCACCCGCGGCGGCATGGCCCCGGCAATGATAGTGGCCCGCGAACTCGACATCCGCACGGTCGATACGATCAGCGTCAAATCCTACGATCACCAAAGCCAGTCCGAGGCGCGGGTGCTGAAATCCCCCGACCACGACCTGATGGGCGACGGCAGCGGCATCCTCATCGTCGATGACCTGGTCGATTCCGGCCGCACCCTGGAACTGGTGCGCGCTCTCTACCCCAAGGCGCATTTCGCCACCGTCTATGCCAAGCCCAAGGGCCGGCCCATGGTCGACACCTTCATCACCGAAGTGTCGCAGGACACCTGGATCTTCTTTCCCTGGGACATGGCCCTGCAATACGTCGAACCCTACCGCGGCGCCTGAGCCCGCGATGGCGCGACACTGGATCGGCGTCGCCACCCAGGATCATATCACCGCTGCAGTCTCAGGCGGCTTCGTGCAATTGGGCCACGGTCGCCACTCCGAGGTGGCGGCCCTGTCGCAGGGCGACCTGATCGCCTTTTATGCGACCCGAGAACGCATGGGCGCCGGGCCTTCGGTGCAGGCCTTCACCGCCCTTGCCCGTATCACCTCGGACCTGCCGGTCAAGGTGGACCAGGGCGGCGGATTTCACCCCTTTCGCCACGGCGCCCGCTTTGCCGAACTGGCGGAACCCGCCCCAATCCGCCCGCTTCTGGAAAGGCTCGCCCTCACGCAGGGTCGCGGAAAGGCCTGGGGCATGGCCCTGCGCCGCAGCCTGATTGGCGTGACGCAGGATGACTTTGCGGTGATCGCCCGCGCCATGGGTGTGACGCCATCGCTCTAGGTTTCGGGCCAGGCAATCTCGCCCCCGCCCACCGCTGCGGCAACGCCCGTCGTCGTCGGGCAGGTGGTCGCCAGGCCACGGCTGACGCGCACCGCAAGTTGGGCGATGGCCTGGGCCTGCACCATGTTGTCGTCAAGGCCCACTGCCTCGATCTCGGCCACCGGACAGGCCACCAGACCGGCGATCGTCGCCCGGATCAGGGGGACGCGCCGCCCCGGTCCGGTCAGCACCACCCTTTCGGGCGGGCGCGGCAGGTGGGTCAGCGCATCCTCGAACGCCAGGGCGATGCAGGCCAGTTGCGTGGCCTGCGCCCGGGCTGGCGGCATGGCGGCGAGGGCGGCGGGCAGCCAGGCAAATTCGCGCGGCTCGATCCATCGGGGCGGCAGGCGGGCGAAATGCGCCTGCCCCAGCAGCCGGGCCAGAACCGCCTCGTCAGGCTCATCCGACGCACCGCCCGCCACGACGGACGCGCAGCCGGGTCCGGCGTCAAAGGCCAGGCAGGCCCCCGCCTGTTCGGGCCGGGCCATTGCGGGATCGGCCCAACTGACGCGCAGCACCTCACCCAGGTCAACAAACATCACCGGCCCGCCGGCAGCGCGCCATCCGGCCCAGGCATGGTGAAAGAAGGGCGTCAGTGGCCCGCCGGCGCCCCCCAGCCGCAGGTCGGCACCGGCAAAATCGCTCACCACCGGAACAGACAGCGCCGTGGCCACCAGCCGCGTATCAAAGGGCAGCGGCCCTTGCTCGGCATGAAGCCCGATGATGTCGACACCATCAAAACCCGCCAGCACCCCGGCCAGTGCGCCCTCGGGATCGTCGGGGGCCAGGGCCGCCTGCGCCAGCGGCCCAAGGCCCGACAGCCGCGCACCGTCACTTTCCACCAGCGCCACCCGAAGGTCCGCGCCGTCCAGAACCGCCCCCAGCGCCCGGATCGGGCCGCCTGAACCGCGTTGCGCCATCTTGGCTTTCCCTTCGCCGCCGGACCCGATATGGATTGGCCCGCAAGCGCCAAGATGGACGATACCCCGATGACCTACCACCCGAAATCCGATTTCCTGCACGTGATGATGTCGCGCGGTTTCCTGGCCGACTGCACAGATTATCAGGCGCTGGACGAAGCCATGCTGAAGCCCGGCCTGCCCGCCTATATCGGCTACGACGCGACGGCGAAATCGCTGCATGTGGGGCATCTGCTGAACATCATGATGCTGCGCTGGCTGCAGAAGACGGGGCACAAGCCCATCACCCTCATGGGCGGTGGCACGACCAAGGTGGGCGATCCCAGCTTCCGCGCCGACGAACGCCCCCTGCTGACGCCCGAACAGATCGATACCAACATCGACGGCATGAAACAGGTCTTCGCGAAATACCTGACCTACGGCGACGGGCCGACGGACGCGCTGATGCTGAACAACGCCGAATGGCTCGATGGGCTGAACTACCTCGATTTCCTGCGCGATATCGGGCGGCATTTTTCGGTCAACCGGATGCTCGCCTTTGAATCGGTGAAATCCCGGCTCGACCGCGAACAATCGCTGTCCTTCCTCGAATTCAACTACATGATCCTCCAGGCCTATGACTTCCTGGAACTGAACCGCCGCTACGGCTGCACGCTGCAGATGGGCGGGTCGGACCAGTGGGGCAACATCGTCAACGGGATCGACCTGACGCGCCGGGTGCTCGACCACCAGATCTTCGGGCTCACCTCGCCGCTGCTCACCACCAGCGACGGGCGCAAGATGGGCAAATCCCAGGGCGGGGCGATCTGGCTGAACGCCGACATGCTGTCGCCCTACGAATTCTGGCAGTTCTGGCGCAACACCACCGACGCCGACGTGGGCCGCTTTGCCAAGCTCTTCACCGAACTGCCGGTCGAGGAATGCGAACGGCTCGGCGCGCTGGAAGGCTCCGAGATCAACGAGGCCAAGATCATCCTGGCCAATGCCGTCACCACCCTGTGCCACGGCGCCGATGCCGCCGCCACCGCCGAGGCGACAGCGCGCGAGGTTTTCGAAAGGGGCGGCGTGGGCGATGACCTGCCCACCCTCGCCCTCACCGCCCAGGAGATCGAAGGCGGCATCTCGGTCGTCCAGTTGATCGTGCGCGCAGGTCTTGCCAAGACCGGCAAGGAGGCCAAGCGCCTGATCGCCGAGAACGGCGCGCGCATCGACGATGCCCCCCTCACCGACGCGGGGCTGATGCTCGATGCCGCGGCCCTCGCCAGCCCGGTCAAGCTCAGCGCCGGAAAGAAACGCCACGCCCTCGTCACCCTGACCGACTGACCCATCTTTGGTCTGAAAGTATCCTGGGGGGAGGCCGAAGGCCGGGGGGCAAGGCCCCCCATGCAACGCCGCAAGGAAAGAACGCCCGATGACAGTGCTCGACCGTATCAAGGCCTACAAGCTTGAAGAGATCGCCACCCGCAAGGCCGCCCGCCCCCTCCCCGAGGTCGAATCCGCCGCCCGCGCCGCCGATGCGCCCCGTGGATTTGCCCGGGCGCTGACCGATGCCGCCCGCGAAGGCTATGGCCTCATCGCCGAGGTGAAGAAGGCCAGCCCCTCCAAGGGCTTGATCCGCGCCGATTTCGATCCGCCCGCCCTGGCCCGCGCCTACGAGGCCGGGGGCGCCACCTGCCTGTCGGTTCTGACCGATGCGCCCTCGTTCCAGGGCGAAGACGCCTTCCTGACCGCCGCGCGCAATGCCACCGCCCTGCCCGCCCTGCGCAAGGATTTCATGTACGACACCTATCAGGTGGCCGAGGCCCGGGCGCTGGGGGCCGACTGCATCCTGATCATCATGGCCAGCGTCAGCGATTCCCAGGCGCAGGAGCTTGAATCCGCCGCCACCGACTGGGGCATGGACGTTCTGATCGAAGTGCACGACGAAGACGAGCTTGAGCGCGCGGGGGCGTTGAAATCGCCGCTCATGGGCATCAACAACCGCAACCTCAAGACCTTCGACGTGACGCTGGACACCACCCGCCGGCTGTCGAAACTGGTGGAACCCGGGCGCACGCTGGTGGCCGAATCCGGCCTTTCCACCTCTGACGATCTGGCCGATCTGGCCCGCTACGGCGCGCGCTGCTTCCTGATCGGTGAATCGCTCATGCGTCAGGACGATGTGACCGCGGCCACGCGTGCGATCCTGGCCAATCCGCTCAGCGGGCATCCGTGATGCCGCTTACCCATTTCGACGGCGCGGGCAATGCCCATATGGTGGACGTTTCGCAAAAGGCGACCACGGCCCGTATAGCCACGGCCACGGGGCATGTGCGGATGCAGCCCGACACTCTTGCCCTGATCACCGAAGGGCGGGCGAAGAAGGGCGATGTGCTGGGCGTGGCCCGCCTGGCCGGGATCATGGGCGCCAAGAAGACGGCCGATCTCATTCCGCTCTGCCATCCGCTGCCCGTCACCTCGGTCAGCCTGGAGCTTGAGCCTGACCCGGATCTGCCCGGCGTGCGCGTCACCGCCAGCGTCAAGACCACCGGCCAGACCGGCGTCGAGATGGAGGCCCTGACCGCCGTTTCCACCGCCTGCCTCACGGTCTACGACATGCTGAAGGCGGTCGAGAAGACCATGGTGATCGGCGAAATCCGCGTGACCCTGAAGGATGGCGGCAAATCCGGCCGCTTCCAGGCGCCATGATCACCGTCGATCAGGCCCTGGCACAGATCTTCGACCTGCTCACCCCCCTGCCTTCGGAAACGGTGCCTTTGCGGCAAGCTGCTGGACGGGTCCTGGCCGACCCGGTGCGCGCCCTGCGCGATCAGCCGCCCTTTGCCGCCTCGGCCATGGACGGCTACGCGCTGCGCGATGACGAGGTGCGCCCCGGTGCGCGTTTCCGCGTGATCGGGGAATCCGCCGCCGGGCGCGCCTGTGATCTCGCGATCGGCCCCGGCGAGGCGATGCGCATCTTCACCGGCGCGGCAGTGCCCGAGGGGGCCAATCGCGTCGTGATCCAGGAGGATGTGAGCCGCGACGGCGACATGATCACCCTGCGCGACACCCTTGATTCCGCTGCCTATATCCGCGCCGCCGGCACCGATTTCGCGCGCGGCGATGAATGGTTCCCGCGCCGCGGGCTTGGCCCCTCCGATCTTGTCCTGATGGCGGCGATGAACTGCGCCACGCCCCGCGCCACCCGCAAGCCTATCGTCGCGCTGATCGCCACCGGCGATGAGCTGGTGATGCCCGGCGAAACGCCGCGCGACGACCAGATTGTCGCCTCGAACACCTTCGGACTGGCCGCGATGGTGGAGCGCGAGGGGGGCATTGCCCGCATCCTGCCCATTGCCCGCGACACCGAAAGCGCGCTGCGCACCGCCTTTGCCATGGCCGCGGGGGCGGATCTGATCGTCACCATTGGCGGTGCCTCGGTGGGCGATCATGATCTGGTGGGCAAGGTGGCGGGCGATCTGGGGATGAAGCGCGCCTTCTACAAGATCGCCATGCGCCCCGGAAAGCCGCTGATGGCGGGTCGGCTGGACGGCGTGCCGATGATCGGGCTGCCGGGAAACCCTGTATCTTCAATGGTCTGCGGCCATGTCTTCCTGCGCCCGGCGCTGCGCGCGCTTCTGGGCCTTGGCAAGGCTCCGGCGCCGCGACTGCACGCGCCGCTGGCGACACCCCTCACCGCCAATGGGACGCGCGAACACTACATGCGCGCCACCCTCAGGGATGGCCAGCTTCACGCGGCCGAGCGGCAGGACAGCGCCCTGACCGGGGCGCTGGCCAACGCCGACGCCCTGATCCTGCGCCCGGTCGACGATCCGGCACGCTCGGTGGGCGAAAGCGTCACCTACCTGCCCCTCTGACCGTTGACACAAAGCGGGAACGCTTGTAGAACACGAGGTGAACGCCGCATGTCGCGGCGGGAATGCAACAGGCAGGGATGGGCAGGATGCTGACACGCAAGCAGTTGGAATTGCTGGATTTCATCAACAAGCGGGTGCAGCGTGACGGCGTCCCCCCTTCGTTCGACGAGATGAAAGAGGCGCTGGATCTGCGCTCCAAGTCCGGCATCCACCGCCTGATCACCGCGCTTGAGGAACGGGGATTCATCCGCCGCCTGGCCCATCGTGCCCGCGCGCTTGAGATCGTGAAGCTGCCCGAGGCCATGGAAGCGCCGGGGTTCAGCCCGCGCGTCATCGAAGGCGACCGCACCGATCCCCCGGCCAAGGCGATGGCAGTGTCGGCCGCTGCCGTGGATCTGCCTGTCATGGGCCAGATCGCCGCCGGTGTCCCGATCGAGGCATTGCAGCACGAATCCCACCGCGTGGCGGTGCCCGGTTCGATGCTGACGGCCAAGGCGAACCACTATGCCCTTGAGGTCAAAGGCGATTCGATGATCGACGCCGGGATCAACGATGGCGATGTCGTGGTGATCCGCGAAGGCCAGACCGCCGACAACGGCGACATCGTCGTCGCCCTTGTCGAGGGTCAGGAAGCGACGCTCAAACGGTTCCGCCGCAATGGCAGTTCCATCGCGCTTGAGGCGGCGAACCCCGCCTATGAAACCCGGGTGTTCCGCGATGATCAGGTCAAGGTGCAGGGGCGCCTTGTCGGGTTGATCCGCACCTACTGACCAATCCTACGGACGGTTCCACAGCCGATCACCCGCTGCTGCCCGCGCGCCAAGAATGCGCAGGCCATCGGGCGAAGGATAAAGGCCAAGCGCCCCGGTTTCGCGCAACGCCTTGCGGTCATAAAGGGTGCAGCCGGGCGGCGGCGAGCCGTCGGCATCGGCCGCCAGGATGACCAGCGGCGCTAGGGCGCAGGCCTGGCCAACCCTGTCACGGGCACCACGCCCCGACAGATGCGCCACCGGCTGACCGGCCAGATCGAAGGTGACAATCTCGCCTTCCCGCTCCAGGCCCGGGCGTGCGGCCGCAGTACCCTGATCGGGAAGATCGCCGTCGTTCTCCAACCAGCTGAGCGCCACGAAGCCCTCGCCGCGCGGCTTGTTCAGAACGCGGCCCCCCTCGGTCATCACCCCGATCAGGCCGCCACTGTCCGAAACCAGAAGCGCCGGACGTTCGGCAAGGGCCCAGAGCCCGAAGGCTGCCGCGACTGGCAACACACCGGCCCAACGCCATCCCCCCCGCCACAGGGCGACCCAAAGCATTCCCAACGCAAACAGCGGCAAGACGAACTGGCCCGGCTCGATGACCCGACCCACGGCTCCGTTCTGCGATGCGGTCCAGTGGGCCACGGCCATGATCCAGCGGATGGCAGGCTCCATCATTGCAAGGCCCAGACCATGCCGGCCGAAGGGCGCAAGGCAAGCCGCCAGCACGGCGCCCGGCATCACCACCAACCCCATGAGCGGGACCGAAACCAGGTTCGCCAAAAGCCCGTAATGCGCTACCATGTTGAAATGCACCGCAGCGACCGGCGCGGTCGCCGCCCCCGCCACGGCCGAGGAAACCACCGTCGCCACCACCGGGCGCGTCCACCTTGGCAGGCGGTCGATGTCCAGGTCGCGCAGAGCGCGGAACACCGCGACAAGGGCAATGGTGGCCGCGAATGACATCTGAAAACCCGGTTCGGTCAGGCTTTCGGGGCGCAGCAACAACACGATGATCGCGGCCACGGCTACCGCGCGAAGGGTCAGCGCCCGCCGCTCCAACAGGACCGCCACCAGCATCACCGCGACCATGACGAAGGCCCGCTGCGTGGCGACATTCCCCCCCGAAAGCGCCAGATAGACGGCGCCCGCCAGAAGCGCCCCCACCGCCGCGATCTTCTTGACCGGCCAGCCAAGGGCCACTCCCGGCACCAGGACCATGGTGATCCGCAGGACGGCGAAGACGAACGTGGTCAGAAGCCCCATGTGCAGCCCCGAGATAGCAAGAAGATGGGCAAGGTTGGACTGGCGCAGCGCGCTCAGCGCCTCTTGCGACATGGCCGAACGGTCACCGGTGGTGACGGCGGCGGCAAAGGCCCCCGCCTCGCCCGGGAGGGTGCGGCGCACCTCGTCCGAGATGGCCGCGCGCCAGCGCGCGACGCTGAACGCCGTGGGTGCCGGGGCCAGCGCGATCAGCGGCGTTCTGCTGTAACCAACGGCGCCAAGCCCCTGAAACCACGCCATTCTCTGAAAGTCGAAGCCCCCGGGTTCGACCGGTCCGCCGGGGGGGGCCAGGTGCGCCGTCAGTGCCACATGCTTGCCCACCTCCGGCAGGGTGCCGGGAATGTCAGCCTGAAGCGACACGCGGACACGCCAGGGCATCCTTTCGGGGCGCATGTCGGCCAGAACCACCTGGCCAAGCGTCAGGCGCAGCCTTTCGCTGGCCGACCGGTCGATATGCAGGATGCGCCCCTCGACCGGCCCGTAATAGCGGAAACCAAGCACCGGTTGCGCCACCATCTGCGCCCGCGCGCCCGCAAGGAGCAGACCGCAAAGCACCAGCAGCAGCGCCAACGCACCGGGCCGGGCCATCATGCCATGGCGCAGGGCAAGATACCCAAAGCCCAGTGCGCCAGCCACCAAGGCACCCCAGGCAAGCGGCGCAGGGTCGCGCGGCAGGACGAAATAGATACCGATGCCGATGGCCATGCACACCGGAACCCAGGGAAACAGCGCGCCACGCTGCCTGTCGATCATTCCGTCCCAGGCCGGCCCCAGTGGCCCGAAGGGTGCCACCCTTGTTTCCCTTTCCGCGATTGTCTAAACCCGCTGCGATGCTATCTCCCGTTTGGTTTCCAGAAAGTTAACGCGCATGTCCAAGCCCGCGACCGAGGCCCCTGTCGTCACCCGCTTTGCCCCGTCGCCCACGGGGTTCCTGCACATCGGTGGCGCCCGTACCGCCCTGTTCAACTGGCTTTTCGCCCGCGGGCGTGGCGGGAAATTCCTGTTGCGCATCGAAGATACCGACATCGCGCGGTCGACCCCCGAAGCGACCGAGGCGATCCTGACGGGCCTGCGCTGGATGGGTCTGGACTGGGACGGCGAGGCCGTCAGCCAATCGGCCAATGCGCCCCGTCACGCCGAGGTGGCGCGCCAGATGCTGGAGAGTGGCACGGCCTACAAGTGCTTCTCGACGCAGGAAGAAATTGCCACCTTCCGCGAAGAGGCCCGCGCCGAGGGGCGATCGACCCTGTTCCGTTCGCCCTGGCGCGACGTTTCCGAGGCCGACCACCCCGATGCGCCCTTCGCCATCCGGGTCAAGGCGCCGCTAGAAGGCACCACCGTGATCGCCGATCAGGTCCAGGGCGATGTGACCATCCGCAATGATCAGCTGGACGACATGATTTGTTTACGCTCGGATGGTACGCCGACCTACATGCTGGCGGTTGTCGTCGACGATCACGACATGGGCGTGACCCATGTGATCCGGGGCGACGATCACCTGAACAATGCCGCGCGCCAGATGCTGGTCTATCGCGCCATGGGGTGGGATGTGCCCGTCTGGGCACATATCCCGCTGATTCACGGAGAGGACGGCAAGAAGCTGAGCAAACGTCACGGCGCCCTCGGGGTGCATGAATATCAGGCCCTGGGATACCCCGACACCGCCATGCGCAACTATCTGGCGCGGCTGGGCTGGTCGCATGGGGATGACGAATTCTTCTCTGATGCCGAGGCGAAAGAGTGGTTCGGGCTGGACGGAATCGGCAAGGCGCCGGCGCGGCTTGATTTCAAGAAGCTGGCCCATCTGAGCGGGCAGCACATCGCGGTGATGGAAGATGCTGCACTGGTCACAGGAATAGTCGATTACCTCGCGGCAGCAGGGCTTTCCCCCTTGAGCGACAGCCAGTTGACCGCCCTTGGCGCGGCCATGCCCCACCTGAAGGAACGCGCGAAGTCTTATCCGGAACTTATTGAAAAGGCACACTTCTGCCTGACGTCACGCCCGATTGTGCCGGACGAGAAAGCCGCCAAGGCGCTTGATCCGGTATCCCGTGGTATGCTGGCGCAATTGACGCCGCACCTGCAAAATGCTAGCTGGTCCCGAGACAGTTTGGAGGCTGTGGCAGCCACTGTCGCCGAGGCGAACGGTGTCGGGCTGGGCAAGCTTGCGGGGCCGCTTCGGGCCGCGCTTGCCGGTCGCACCGCGACCCCCAGTGTGTTTGACATGATGCTGACGCTCGGGCGCGACGAAACGCTCGCCCGTCTTGGCGATGTCTGAGCGATTTGGCTGATCCCGCCCCGGGAACGGCCCCAGGAAACAACAGACCACGCCGCAGCGCGCGGTCATCCGATCAGGAAGGAACCGCAATGGCCGACGCAAAGAAATCCGCCAGCCTGACCATTGATGGGCAGACCTATGAATTGCCAATCCTCTCGCCCTCTGCCGGGCCCGATGTGATCGACATTCGCAAGCTCTATGCCCAGGCCAATGTCTTTACCTACGACCCCGGTTTCACCTCGACCGCGGCCTGCGACAGCGAAATCACCTATATCGACGGTGACGAAGGCGTGCTGCTGCACCGCGGCTATCCCATCGACCAGCTGGCCGAGAAATCGCACTTCCTCGAAGTGTGCTACCTGCTGCTCTACGGTGAACTGCCCACCGCCGATCAGATCGAGGATTTCGAGGATCGCGTGACCAACCACACGATGATCCATGAACAGATGCACAATTTCTTCCGTGGCTTCCGCCGCGATGCGCATCCGATGGCCACCATGGTGGGCGTGGTCGGCGCGATGTCTGCCTTCTATCACGACAGCACCGATATCGCCGATCCCTGGCAGCGCGAGGTCGCCTCGATCCGCCTGATCGCCAAGATGCCGACGATTGCCGCGATGGCCTATAAATACAGCATCGGTCAGCCCTTCGTCTATCCGCGCAACGATCTTGACTATGCGTCGAACTTCCTGCGCATGTGTTTCAGCGTGCCGGCCGAGGAATACCAGGTAAACCCGATCCTGAGCCGCGCGATGGACCGGATCTTCACCCTGCATGCCGATCACGAACAGAACGCCAGCACCTCGACCGTGCGCCTGGCGTCCTCCTCGGGGGCCAATCCCTTTGCCTGCATCGCCGCCGGTATCGCCTGTCTCTGGGGCCCGGCCCACGGTGGCGCCAACCAGGCCTGCCTGGAAATGCTGCGGGAAATCGGCACGCCCGACCGCATTCCCGAATTCATCGAACGCGCCAAGGACAAGAACGATCCGTTCCGCCTGATGGGCTTTGGCCACCGCGTCTACAAGAACTTCGATCCGCGCGCCAAGGTGATGAAGCAATCCGCCGATGAGGTGCTTGAGCTTCTGGGGATCGAGAACAATCCGACCCTGCAGGTCGCGAAAGAGCTTGAGCGGCTCGCTCTGGAAGACCCCTATTTCAAGGAAAAGAAGCTCTATCCCAACGTGGATTTCTATTCGGGCATCATCCTTGACGCCATGGGCTTTCCTACCTCGATGTTCACGCCGATCTTCGCACTGGCGCGCACGGTCGGCTGGATTTCCCAGTGGAAGGAACAGATCAGCGATCCGCAGCTCAAGATCGGGCGCCCCCGGCAGCTTTACCAGGGCAGCACCTATCGCGACTACGTGGATGTCGAAAACCGCTGAGCGCGGCGCGGGGTGCAGGACACCCCGCCATATACCAACGATTTCAGACGCCCCGCCTTGCGCGGGGCGTCTTGCGTTCAGCGTCCTTCGTAACGGGCCGGGCGCTTTTCAAGAAAGGCCAGAACGCCTTCCTTGAAGTCGAAGGATTGACCGCAATCGCCCTGCAACTTGGCCTCGACCGCAAGCTGTTCGTCCAGCGTGTTGTCATAGGTTTCGCGGATCGCCTTCTTGACGTGGCCATAGGCAAGGGTCGGCCCCTGGGCCAGCTTTCCGGCCCGCGCCTGCCAGTGGGCGGTGAAATCGGCGTCGGGCACCGCCTCCCAGATCATGCCCCAGTCCGAGGCCTGGCGCGCGGTGATCGGTTCGGCAAAC
Source organism: Oceaniglobus trochenteri (assembly GCF_020529025.1). Lineage (GTDB taxonomy): Bacteria > Pseudomonadota > Alphaproteobacteria > Rhodobacterales > Rhodobacteraceae > Oceaniglobus > Oceaniglobus trochenteri. The sequence continues at coordinate 104,618 of NZ_JACNMM010000012.1, read as the reverse complement.
AGCGCAGCACCCATGGCCTTGGCCGCCCCCATCTGGCGGGGCAACCAGTAGGTGCCGCCGGCATCGGGGATAAGCCCGATCCGGGTAAAGGCCTGAAGGAACACGGCACTTTCCGTGGCGATGACCACGTCACAGGCCAGGGCCAGGTTCGCGCCCGCACCCGCCGCCGGTCCGTTGACGGCGGCGATGGTGGGAATGGTGCAGTCGAAGATCGCCTTCAGCATCGGCACGTATTCGTCGCGCAGGGTGCGTTCCAGGTCCATGTTTGCCGCATTCGCCCCATCGCCCAGGTCCTGGCCCGAACAGAAGGCCTTCCCCTGCCCCGTCATCACCAGCACCCGCGCGTCCTTTTCGGCGGCCTTGACCGCGTGCAGGATCTCGGCCCGCATCTGGGTGTTGAGGGCGTTCATCACCTCGGGGCGGCGCAGGGTCAGCACGGCGATGTTGTCGCGAATGGAAAGGCGGATGGTCTGGTATTGCATGGCGGGTTCCTTTGATCCGGGCGTTACCACACAGCATGGCTGAACGGTCCGGTTCAGAAAAGAGGAACGCAGGGTTACGAGTTGATAATCCGCTCCAACTCGGCCTTTTCCGCCTCGCTCAGCCCGGCCTGGGCGGCTTCGGGGCGTCGCTTGCGCAGATAGACGGCGGCACCCCCCCCCGCCAGCAGCAACATGGCCGGACCAGCCAGCCAGAGGATCAGGGTCGAGCCCTGCGCCGGCGGATTCAGCAGGACATATTCACCGTAACGGTCGACGATATAGGCCACCACCTCACCATCGGAATCGCCCGCCACCAGGCGTTCGCGCACCAAAAGGCGCAGATCGCGGGCAAGGTCGGCATCGCTGGCGTCGATATGTTCGTTGCGGCAGACAAGACAGCGCAGCCCCTTCGAGATGTCGCGCGCCCGCTGCTCCAGCACCGGGTCGGCCAGAACCTCGTCGGGTTCCACCGCCAGCGCCGGTGTCATCCACAGGCACAGGATCAGGGCCAGCCATCTCATTCTGCCGGCACCGCGCTACGGGTCTTGCGCGCGCCCGCAGCCACCCGGTGGCGCCGGTCGCTGAGCGAAAGGCAGCCCCCCAGCGCCATGATGATGCAGCCCGCCCAGATCCAGTTGGCGAAGGGTTTGACGAAGGTGCGCACCGTCCAGCCGCCGCCATCCTGCGGATCGCCGATCACCACGTAGAGATCGCGCCAGACGCCGTTGTGAATCGCCGCCTCGGTCGTGGGCATGCGCGCCACCGGATAGACGCGTTTCTCGGGCGTCAGGCGAATGCTGCGGCCGGCCCTTTCCAGGTCGATCACGCCCATGGTGGTGAAATAGTTGGGGCCGCGGCCTTCCTGCACATCGCTCAGGGTCACGTCATAGCCCGCAACCTGGAATGTCTCGCCAACCTGAACGACGCGAATATCCTCGGTCTGCCAGGCGGTCATCGCGCAGATGCCGAAGATCGTTATCGCAAAGCCGCCATGGGCCACCGACTTGCCCCAGTCGGCGCGCGGCAGGTGCAACAGGCGGCGCGCACGCGACGCGGCGTCGCCGCGCCCTGCCCGCGTCCAGAGTTCGGCCAGCACGCCCAGCACGATCCACAGCGCCAGGACAAGCCCCACAGGCGCCAGGAAACGACCGCCGGTCTGCATCGTCCAGACCAGCGCTCCCAGCGCAAGGCTCAGCGCCAGGGCGCCCCAGAGCGGCCGCATCACGCGCCCCATGCGCGCCCTTTTCCAGGGCATCAGCGCGCCCAGGGGCAGGATCGCGGCAAGGGCCACCATGAAGGGGCTGAACGCGGCATTGAAGAAGGGCGCGCCGACCGAAAGTTTGCGGTCGAAGAACAGTTCGGCGATCAGCGGCCAGAGCGTGCCGACGAAGACCACGAAACAGGCAACGGTCAAAAGCACGTTGTTGGCGACCAGCGCGGTTTCGCGGCTGACAGTGGAAAACACGCCCTTCGCCTCAAGCGCGGTGGCGCGAGCGGCGAACAGCGTCAGCGCGCCCCCCATGAACAGGGCCAGGATCAGCAGGATATAGACCCCGCGTTCGGGATCGTTGGCAAAGGCATGAACCGAGGTCAGAACCCCCGAACGCACGATGAACGTCCCGATCAGCGAGAACCCGAAGGCCAGAATCGCCAGAAGCACCGTCCAGCTTTTCAGCGCCTCGCGCTTTTCCACCACGATGGCCGAATGCAAAAGTGCCGCCGAGATCAGCCAGGGCATGAAGCTGGCGTTTTCCACCGGGTCCCAGAACCAGAAGCCGCCCCAGCCCAGTTCGTAATAGGCCCACCACGACCCCAGCGCGATACCGACGGTCAGGAAGACCCAGGCCGCCAGCGTCCAGGGCCGCACCCAGCGGCCCCAGGCGGCATCGACCCGCCCTTCGATCAGCGCCGCGATGGCGAAGCTGAAGGTCATGGAAAGGCCGACATAGCCGAGGTAGAGAAACGGCGGGTGAAAGGCCAGGCCCGGGTCCTGCAACAGCGGGTTCAGGTCCTGCCCGTCAAAGGGCGGCACCTCAAGCCGCAGGAACGGATTTGACGTCAGCAGCAGGAAGGCCAGGAAGGCAACGCCGATGGCCCCCTGCACCGCAAGAACCCGGGCGCGCAGCGTGGCGGGAAGATTGCCACCGAACCAGGCTGCACAGGCACCGAACACCGCAAGGATCAGGCACCAGAGCAGCAGCGACCCCTCGTGGTTTCCCCAGACCCCCGACACCTTGTAAAGCATCGGTTTCAGCGTGTGAGAGTTCAGCACCACGAGGCGCAGCGAGAAATCCGAGGTGACAAAGGCATAGGTCAGCGCCCCGAACGAGAACGCGATCAGCAGAGCCTGCACCTTGGCCGCAGGCTCGGCCGCGGCCATCCAGCCGGTCCAACCCTTCTGCGCGCCGATCAGCGGCACCACGGTTTGCACGATGGCCACCATGAGCGCCAGGATGAGGGTGAAATGTCCGAGTTCTGCAATCATGGCGCGACGATACCGCGCGCCGTGCGCCGCGCCAATGGCCCCCGACGCGAAAGTGACCGCGCCGGGGATGGCGGTTTGACGCAGTCAGAGCGGCGCGAACCCGCCCTTCAGCGCAAAGGCCAGCGCGCCCATCACCATGCCGCCGACGATCAGCCGCACCAACCAGCGCAGGGAATCCTCGATCGCCGTAAGGCGCTTCTCGACGTTCAGGCGGTGCACCTCGTCCACCGCATCGCGGGTTTCGCTGGCAAAAAGCCGCGCCTCGACCGTCTGGCGCCAGAGGTCATCCACGCCCGGCCCGCCAGTCATCAAGGGCGGCGTTGTCCGAAAGGGGACGCGCGGCCGGTGCGGCGGGCGTGGCGGTTTGGGCCCCTGGGGCGAGGTCGCGGCGTTGCGGGGTCTGGCGCTCAACTTCGGGCTCCTTGCGGGGGGTGTCCACGGATTGCAGGGTCGCCAGGGTGTCGGCCACCTGCGGGGCGCGGGCCAGGCTGGCGGCGATGCTGCGCTGGAAATCCTGCCCCTTCGCCTGATGGCGCGCCCCGAAATAGAACGAAACGATGGCCCCCAGAAGCCACCACAGCGGCTCGGGGATCAGCGCAAGGCCCACCATGCGGCTGGAGAACCAGACCGGATCGACCATGGCCGCCACGAACAGGCCCAGCGTGCCAAGGGCCAGCATCGGGCGCGGCAGGCGGTTCAACCCGTCGATGAACCGGTCGAACCGGCCACAGGCCGGGCGCGCCGATTCCGCCGCGAACTGCGCCAGGGCCGCCGCGCTCAGCGTGCCCTGGCGTTGGCCTGCCGCCTCGGCATTCTCGCGAAACACCTCGGCGGTGCGGGCAATCACGTTGCCGTTGCCCAGCAGTGCATCAAGAATTCGGCCGATCATCCCCATGCCGCAACCCTCGCCGCATGTTCCCCGGCGCTAAGGTGATAGCGGGGCGAAATGAACTGTTCGGCCCGGGTGATCCACCCCCCCTTTCCTCCGTCACGTCGGCGGGCATACTTGCGCGATGCCGGGCGCCTGTCGGCCAGGGCGTAATAATAGTTGCGCCGTGCAATGCCGTAGGCATCGGCGAAATGGGCGGGCGCCGCCGCCTCGGCCAGGCGGGCGGCGGCGATGGTTTCGGGGCCGATCTGGCCATCGATGGCAACCCGCTGGCCCATATCGCACAGCAGTTGCTGCAGAATCCTGATCGCATTGGCGCCGGCGTTCACATGCATGTCGAAAACGCTGGCCTGGAGGATCGCGGGCAGTTGGTCGATCTGCGGACGCTCGAAATAATGGCGCACAAAGATGTCGCGGGCCTGCGCGGCGGTCAGTTTGCGGACATCCTCGGCGGTGGTCCGGCCATCGCCTGTCAGGTCGATCCCCAGCCGCTGCAGGGTCGCCAGGGTGACGCCGTGGTTGGTGGCACCGCCCGGATCGTCGGGGTCGTTCACATAGCCGCCCTCGCGGGCGACGATCTCTTCTGCAATCGCCTGAACCGAAACCATTTTTCGTCCTCTCCACAGCGCAACACTGACCCGGAGGGTGCGGAGAAATGGTTAAACTTGCGAAACCTAACCGCTCGGTTCCTGGTAGACGCCCTGTTCCTTCAGCGCATCGATCACTTCTTTCGGCATGTAGGTTTCATCGTGTTTCGCAAGGATTTCCGAGGCTTCGAAGATGCCGTTGATGTAACGTCCGGTGCCCACCATGCCTTCGCCCTCGCCAAACAGATCGGGCAGCACCCCGGTGTAGGTGACAGGAACCGTCGCGGCGCCATCGGTCACCGAGAAGGATATCACCTCGCCCTGACCGCGCTTCAGCGTACCCTCGGCCACCAGTCCGCCAATGCGGAAAACCTCGCCCGGTGCGGGCGGTTCGGCCATCACCTGGGCAGGCGAGCGGAAGAAGTTGATCCCGTCGCGCATGGCATAACCGATCAGCGCGGTCGAACAGGCCAGCGCCACCGCAGCCACCGCGATCACCTGGATTCGCCGTTTCTTCTTCAGCCCGCGCATGGCACGCTCCTGTCGGTTTGGCCCGGGTTCCTCGGGCAGGTCGGCATCAGTCTCAGGCCCATCGGCTTCAACCGCACTTCACATAGGGCAGATTCAGGCCGATTGGAATGTGATCTGACGCCGCAGGAACTGTGTCGCCCGCCCCGACACCCGCGCCGGATCGCCAGTGGTAAGGAAGGCCGATTCCGTCCCCGAACCCACCATGCCCGGGTGGCGTTGGAGGTAGTCGGCCAGGCTTTCCGCCACAAGATTGGCCTGCGAGAATACCTGAACATCCGCCCCCAGCGCCTGCTGGAAGACATCCTGCATCAGCGGATAATGGGTGCAGCCCAGAATGGCCGCCTGCGGATCGGGCATCTTGCGGCGCAGGGCATCGACATGGCTGCGCACGAGGGCCTCGGCCAGGATCATGTCGCCTTCTTCGATCGCGTCCACCACGCCACCGCAGGCCTGGGCCTCGACATCCACGCCGATGGCCCGGAAGGCCAGTTCGCGCTGAAAGGCACGGCTGCGCACGGTTGCGGGGGTGGCAAAGAGAGCGACGTTCTTCACGGCCACTTCGCGGGGGGGCGAATTGTCGCCCCACTGGCGTTCGGTCAGCGCCTCGATCAGGGGAACGAAAACACCCAGAACCCGCTTCTGAGGCGGTATCCAGCTTTCCTGCATCCGGCGCAATGCCGCGGCGCTTGCCGTGTTGCAGGCCAGGATCACCAGGTCACAGCCCGCGTCGAACAGGCGCTGGGTTGCCGCAGTGGTCAGTTCATAAACGTCCTGCGCATCGCGCACGCCATAGGGCGCATGGGCGTTGTCGCCAAGATAGACGAAGGGCACTTCGGGCAACCGCCGCGCCACCGCGTCCAGCACCGTCAGCCCGCCCAACCCAGAATCGAACACCCCGATTGCCATTGCAGATCCTGTCCATTGTACTTGCCGCCCCCCGGTCCCACCGGCGAGTTATTTCACTGCAATAGGTCTGCAAACGACAGAAGTAAATCACCGCGATGCGCCCCTTGGCCCGTTGGTGGCGAACCGCCAAGGCCGGGTGGCCGCCGCGCCCTATTCTGCGGCCTTGGCCATCGCGTCGCCCCCCGCACGGATCACGGCCAGGATTTCCTCGCGGCGCTTGGCGGCCTTGCGCTCGTTTGCCTGCTTTACCGGCCCAAAGCCCTTGATCTGCATCGGAAGTTCAGCCAGCGCCACCACCGCGTCACGGGTTGCATCGCTGAGCAGCGGAAGCACCTCGGCCATGTCGGCTTCGTATTGGCGGATCAGGGCGCGCTCCATCCGCCGTTCGGCGGTCCGCCCGAAGGGATCAAACCACGTGCCGCGCAGCATCCGCATACGGGCCAAAAGGGGAAAGGCCCGTTCGATCCAGGGGCCAAAGGCGCGCTTTTCGGGGCGCCCGTCCGCGCCCTCGCGCGACAGGATCGGCGGCGCAAGGTGGAACGTCAGCTTCAGATCGCCTTCGAACTCCGCCTCGGCCTTGGCGCGGCTTTCGATCAGCAGCCGGGCCACCTCATATTCATCCTTGTAACTCAAAAGCTTGTGATACCCTCTTAAAGCGGCATTGCGCACCTTTTCATCGGTGATCCCGTCCACCAGCTTGCGATAACGCTTGGCAAGGCCGCGCCCCTGGTAAGTCTCCAGGTGTTGCGCGCGAAAGGCGATCTTCTCTTCCGTCGACTTGGGCATCGCCACCACCTTGGCCGTCAGGATCTCCTCAACCTTCTGCGGGTTCAGGGCAGCCCAACGGCCCAGCTCGAAGGCGCGGCGGTTGCGCTCCACTGCGGCGCGGTTCAACCCGATTGCGGCGTCGATGGCCTCAAAGCTCAGCGGAACGAAACCCATCTGCCAGGCCGCACCAAAAACCATCATGTTCGAGTAGATGGAATCGCCGAACAGGGCCTTGGAAAGATCTGTAGCATCAAAGAGTTGCAACCGGTCCTTCAACCTTGACTGCAAGGCCAGCGCCAGCCTGTCGCCGGGAATGCGAAATTCGGTATCGCGGGTGAAATCGCCGGTGATGATCTCGTGGCTGTTCACCACGCCGCCGGTTACGCCGGGCTTCATCAACCCGATGGTCTTGGCCCCTGCCGACACCACCAGATCGCCACCGATCAGGGCATCACATTCTCCGGTTGCGACACGTATGGCGCTGATATCCTTGGGGGAGTTGGAAAGCCGGCAATGGATGTGCACCGCGCCGCCCTTTTGCGCCAGGCCGGCCATCTCCATCATGCCCACACCCTTGCCGTCCAGATGCGCCGCCATGGCCATGATCGCGCCGATGGTGACGACACCGGTGCCACCGACCCCGGTGATCACCACGTTATGGGTGCCGCTGATCTCGGGCAGATCGGGCATCGGCAGCGTTCCGGTATCGACTTCGGCCGTCGCTTCGGAGCGGACCTTGCCGCCGGACACTGTCAGGAACGACGGACAGAAGCCTGACAAACAAGAATAATCCTTGTTGCATGACGATTGGTCCACCGCCCGCTTCCGGCCCAGTTCGGTTTCAACCGGCACCAGCGAAACGCAGTTGCTTTGCACCCCGCAATCGCCGCAGCCCTCGCAGACATCGGAATTGATGAACACCCGCTTGTCCGGGTCGGGGAAATTGCCGCGCTTGCGGCGGCGGCGTTTTTCGGCGGCGCAGGTCTGGATATAGATCAGGACGCTGACGCCTTCCTTTTCGGCCAATGTCTTCTGCACCCGGGGCAGTTCGTCACGCTCGGCGATTTCGATACCCTTGGGAAAGCGCGACAGGTCCACCTCTTCCTTCGGGTCGTGGACGACCGAGACATGGCGCACGCCCATGGCCAGCACCTCGCGCGCGATCTGTTCCGCGGTCAGATCGCCATCGTTGTGTTGCCCGCCGGTCATCGCCACAGCATCGTTGTAGAGGATCTTGTAGGTGATGCGCGTTCCCGCCATCAGGGCAAAGCGGATCGCCTGCACGCCCGAATGGTTGTAGGTGCCGTCACCCAGGTTCTGGAACACATGCTCGCGCGTCGAAAACGGCGCCTCGCCGATCCAGTTCACGCCCTCGCCGCCCATGTGGGTAAAGCCGGTGGTTTCGCGGTCCATCCACTGCACCATGAAATGGCAGCCGATGCCGGCATAGGCGCGCGCGCCCTCGGGCACCTTGGTGCTGGAGTTGTGGGGACAGCCCGAGCAGAAGTAGGGCAGTCGCGCCGCGATCTCGGGCGCGTTATCGGCCTTCCGCGCCTCTGACAGGCGACCCAAGGCGCCTTCCAGCGCATCGGTGCGCCGACCCTCGTCGATCAGGATCTTGCCCAGTTTCTCGGCAATCATCACCGGATCAAGGGCAAATCGGGTCGGGAAAAGTTCGGGGCCGTGGGTGGTTCCCATCCGCCAGCCCCAGACGCGCCGCCCCTGACGATCGTCAAAGATCGCCTCCTTGATCTGCACCTCAAGCAGCTTGCGCTTTTCCTCGACCACCACGATCAGGTCCAGCCCGTCGGCCCAGTCGTGAAAGGAATCCATGTCCAGCGGAAAGGCCTGGCCCACCTTGTAGGTGGTCACGCCCAGCCTTTCGCATTCCCCGGCATCCAGGCCCAGCAGCGACAGCGCATGGGTCAGGTCCAGCCAGTTCTTGCCCGCCGCAACGAAACCGATCTTCGCCCCCGGCTTGCCATGCATCCGCTTGTCGATGCCGTTGGCCTTGGCAAAGGCCTCGGCCGCAAACCGCTTGTGGTCGATGATCCGCGCTTCCTGAGGGATCCAGTGATCGCCCAGCCGGATGTTTAACCCGCCTTCCGGCATGTCGAATTCGGGCATCACGAAGGACATCCGGTCAGGCCGGCCATCGACGACGCTAGTCACCTCCACCGTGTCCTTCATCAGTTTCAGCCCGGCCCAAAGACCGGAAAACCGTGACAGGGCATAGCCATAGAGCCCGAAGTCGAGAATTTCCTGCACCCCGGCGGGCGACAGCACGGGCATGTAGGCGTCGACCATGGCCCAGTCGCTTTGATGGCAGACGGTGCTGCTTTCGCCGGTGTGATCGTCGCCCATGGCCATCAACACGCCGCCATGGCGCGAGGTGCCCGCCATATTGGCATGGCGCATCACGTCGCCCGACCGGTCCACCCCCGGGCCCTTGCCATACCACAGGCCGAAGACACCATCGAAGCGGCCCTCGCCGCGCAATTCCGCCTGCTGCGTTCCCCAAAGGGCGGTGGCGGCCAGATCTTCGTTCAGGCCGGGCTGGAATTTCACCTCAGCCTCGCCCAGCACCCCTTCGGCCTGTCCCATGACGATATCTACCGCGCCAAGGGGCGATCCGCGGTATCCCGTGACATAGCCGGCCGTGTTCAGCCCCGCCGCGCGGTCGCGGGCCTTCTGCATCAGCATCAGCCGCACCAGCGCCTGGGTGCCGTTCAAAAGAACCTGCCCCTTGTCCAGATCGTACCTGTCGTGAAGTGAAACATCCTGCCGCATGTCCGGCCCTCCCAGCCATCAATCCTGCATGGGTCCAGTATAGGTCAAAATATCTGACCTACAAAATCAAATCGCCAGCTTTTGCCGTTTGCGTTAGATGGTAGAGGGCAGGTAACACGAGACAAGTCGTTAGCGCTGACAACAGCGGATCGGGGATTTCATGGACTGGGACAAGCTCAGAATATTTCACGCGGTGGCCGAAGCGGGCAGCCTGACCCACGCGGGCGATTCGCTGCACCTGTCGCAATCGGCGGTTTCCCGCCAGATTCGCGCGCTTGAGGATTCGCTGAACACCACCCTGTTTCACCGCCACGCGCGGGGGCTGATTCTCACCGAACAGGGCGAACTGCTGCACGATGCCACACGCGCCATGGCGCGGCGGCTGGATACGGCGGCGGCACGGATAAAGGACAGCGAAGAGGAAGTCTTCGGAGAGCTGCGGGTGACAACCACCACCGGCTTCGGTTCGCTCTGGCTGGCGCCGCGCCTGCCCGCGCTTTACGCCAAGTATCCCGATCTGAAGATCGACCTGATCCTGGATGAACACGTTCTCGATCTGCCCATGCGCGAAGCCGACATCGCCATCCGCATGAAAGAGCCAAGTCAGGCCGACCTGATCCGCAAGCGCCTGTTCACCGTGAAGATGCGCCTCTATGCCTCGCCCGATTACCTTGCCGCCAACGGCACCCCGACCCGGCAGGAGGATCTGGGCACCCACCGGCTGATCTGTCAGAACACCACCTCGGCGCAGGTCAGCGCGGGGGCGATGATGGTGCAGCAACTGCTGACCCACGATATTCCTTCGCTTTTGACGGTGAACAACTACTTCGGCGTGTTGCAGGCCGTGCTGTCGGGCTTGGGCATCGGGGTTCTGCCCGACTACGTGATCGAGGATTTTCCCCGCATGGTGCGCGTCCTGCCCGATTTCGAAAGCGCCGAGGTGCCGGTTTTCCTCGCCTACCCCGAAGAATTGCGCCAATCGCGCCGCATCCACGCCTTCCGTGATTTCGTCGTCGATGAGCTGGCCGCGCACCGCGAAAAGCTGAAGTATTCAGTCGATCCCTAGGCCCTGACCTCAGCCATGCACGCAGTGCATATCCGGCTTGCACCCGGCGAGGCGAATTGTTCTTGAAACGATATGTTAGCGGGCATAGGTGCCTCATCAGAAGGCGGCGGCAGCGCTTCGCGCCCATCGCCTTCTACCTCCCTGTTGGACTTGGCCGAGCCTTTGAGCTCGGCCTTTTTTTTGCGAAACGCCCCTCCTCATCGCAGGCCCACCTGTTGCGGCGGCGAAACGGATCGCATCCTGCCGCCAACCTCCGCAAGGATTGCCCGATCCGGCCCTTTCCCCCATTCCCGCCACGGTCTAGAAGGTGCCAACGCTGCGGGGAGACGACCATGCAAGAACCAGCCATCACTCAAGACCTGATCGCCGCCCACGGGCTGAACGATGAAGAATATGCCCGCATCCTCGATATCATCGGGCGCGAACCAACCTTCACCGAACTCGGCATCTTCTCGGCCATGTGGAACGAACATTGTTCTTACAAGTCGTCCAAGAAATGGCTGCGCACCCTGCCCACCACCGGCCCCCAGGTGATCTGCGGGCCCGGTGAAAACGCCGGCGTTGTCGATATCGGCGATGGCCAGGCGGTGGTGTTCAAGATGGAAAGCCACAACCACCCCTCCTACATCGAACCCTACCAGGGCGCGGCCACCGGCGTGGGGGGCATCCTGCGCGATGTCTTCACCATGGGCGCGCGGCCCATCGCGGCCATGAACGCGCTGTCCTTCGGCACGCCCGATCACCCCAAGACCCGGCAGCTGGTGCATGGCGTGGTGGCCGGTGTCGGCGGCTATGGCAACTGCTTCGGTGTGCCCTGCGTCGGGGGCGAGGTGCGGTTCGACGCGGCCTACAACGGCAATTGCCTGGTCAACGCCTTTGCCGCCGGCCTGGCCGATGCCGACGCGATCTTCTATTCCGCCGCATCGGGCGTGGGCATGCCGGTGGTGTACCTCGGCGCCAAGACGGGGCGCGACGGCGTCGGCGGCGCCACCATGGCCAGCGCCGAATTCGACGACACCATCGAGGAAAAGCGCCCCACGGTGCAGGTGGGCGACCCCTTCACCGAAAAGCGCCTGATGGAGGCCTGCATGGAGCTGATGGCCACCGGCGCCGTGATCTCGATCCAGGACATGGGTGCGGCGGGACTGACCTGTTCGGCGGTTGAGATGGGCGACAAGGGCAACCTCGGCGTACGGCTGGACCTTGAAAAGGTGCCGGTGCGCGAAGACCAGATGACCGCCTATGAAATGATGCTCTCGGAATCCCAGGAACGGATGCTGATGGTCCTCAAGCCCGAGCTTGAGGCCGAAGCCAGGGCCGTCTTCGACAAATGGGATCTGGATTTCGCCGTCGTGGGTGAAACCATCGCCGAAGACCGGTTCCTGATCGTGCACAACGGCGAAGTGAAGGCCGACCTGCCGCTCAAGGCCCTGTCCGGCACCGCGCCCGAATACGACCGCCCCTGGGTGGAAACGCCCCCCGCCACGCCCTTTACCGAAACGCTCGACATCGACCCGATGGAGGGGCTGCGCGCGCTCATCACATCGCCCAACTACGCGGGCAAACAGTGGGTCTATGAACAATACGACACCCAGGTGATGGCCGACACCCAGCGCGCGCCGGGCCTTGGGGCGGGCATCGTGCGGGTGCACGGCACCCCCAAGCTGCTGGCCTTCACCTCGGACGTGACGCCGCGCTACGTCAAGGCCAACCCGGAAACGGGCGGCAAGCAGGCCGTCGCCGAAGCCTTCCGCAACCTGGTCGCCGTCGGCGCCCGCCCCCTGGCCACGACCGACAACCTGAACTTCGGCAATCCCGAAAAGCCCGAGATCATGGGCCAGTTCGTGGGCGCGATCCGCGGCATCGGCGCGGCCTGCGCCGCGCTCGACATGCCCATCGTGTCGGGCAACGTGTCACTTTACAACGAAACCGACGGCACCGGCATCCTGCCCACCCCCACCATCGGCGCGGTGGGCCTGATCGACAGCGCCGACCAGCTGATCGCCGGCACCCCGGCCGAGGGCGATTATGCCATCCTCATCGGCGCGACAGAAGGCCACCTTGGCCAATCCGCCCTGCTGGCCGAGATGTTCGGCCGTGCCGAGGGCGACGCGCCGCCCGTCGACCTTGACGCCGAAAAGGCCAATGCCGCTTTCCTTCTGCGCAACCGCGAATGGATCACCGCCGCCACCGACCTCTCCGACGGCGGCCTTGCCCTCGCCGCCTTCGAGATGGCCGAGGCGTCAGGCATCGGCGTGACGCTCGACAGCGCCGATCCCGCCTTCCTCTTCGGCGAGGATCAGGCCCGCTACCTGATCGCCTGCCGCTTCGATGCGGCCGAGGCGCTGATGCATTATGCCCATGGCGCGGGCATCCCCATTGCCACCGTGGGCCGTTTCGGCGGCAACGACGTGCAACTGGGCGGCACCGCCACGCCGCTGGCAACCCTGTCGCAACTCTATCGTGGCGCCTTCGCCGCGGCGGTGGGCTGAACCCCTGGCATCTTTGGTCTTCAAATATCCCCCCCGGAGGGTCCGCGCCCTCGCCCCGCGACACCGCCGCCCTTGAAGCGCCAACCGCTCCGCAATAGATTGCACCCGAGCAGCAAAGGACACCGACCATGGCAATGCAGGCCCAGGACATCGAAGACCTGATCCGCGAAAGCTTCCCCGATGCGAAGATCACGATCACCGATCTGCGCGGAGACGGAAACCATTACGCCGCCGAGGTGGTGGACGCATCCTTCGCCGGAATGAACCGGGTACAGCAACAGCGCGCCGTCTATGCCGCGCTGAAGGGAAAGATGGACGGCTCGAACGGCGAGCTGCATGCGCTGGCCCTGACCACCAAGGCACCGGACACCGCGTGAGCAGCCTATTCACCGAGGGCTGGCCGCTGTTTGCCGCCATCGCCCTTGTCGCAGTGATCACCTGGGGCGCGCTGCGCCCCTACCTGAAGGGCACCCCCCGCCAGGACCGCAAGAAGGACAACGAAACATGAGCGCTGAAGACCAGATCAAGCAGACCGTCACCACCAACGACGTGGTTCTGTTCATGAAGGGCACCAAGGAAATGCCCCAGTGCGGCTTTTCCAGCCGCGTCGCGGGCGTGCTGAACTTCATGGGCGTGCAATACGCCGATGTGAACGTGCTGGCCGACGAAGGCATCCGCCAGGGCATCAAGGATTATTCCGACTGGCCGACCATTCCGCAGCTTTACGTCAAGGGCGAATTCGTCGGCGGCTGCGACATCATCACCGAGATGACGCTGTCGGGCGAACTCGACACCCTGTTTGCGAACAATGGCGTGGCCTTCGACAAGGACGCCGCCGACAAGATCCGCGAAGCCAACGGCTGAACCAATTTGGCGCCGTCGAGGTCACTCGGCGGCGCGACACCCCGGCAGGATGGTCGTGCCTTCGACCCCGCCATGCCCCAGAAGCGCCTCGTCGCCCTTGGCGAACCAGATGTATCCATCCTCGCGCCCGACCTGGGAATAAAGAACCCCCGATCCCGACTGAGCGCGCTCCAGCGCCACCAGCTGCCCTTCGACGGGCATGATCGCCAGGTCATCCTCGCCACCGGTGACATAGGCCACGGACAACACCGCGCCCCGGTCACAGGTGTACTCCACCACGGAAACATCGCCCCATGCGGCCCCGGCTGCCAGAACCGGACCGAGGGCAAGGCACAGCCCGCGGATCATGCGGTCGCCCTTTCCTCGGCATCGTCGGCGATCGCCTCGGCCCGGGCGGCCAGTTCGGCCATGGTTTCAACCAGCGAGGCCGGAATGACCGGCACTTCGACCCGCTCGGCCTCGGGCGGGGGGGCATTGCGAAGCGCCTCGGTCTGGGCCTGCGCCTCGGACAGCTGGGCCTGAAGTGCCGCGATAGTCTGTTCGCTGGCGCGCACCTGTTCCTCCATGCCGGCGGTCTTGTCGGCCAGCATCAGCCCGGCCATCAGCAACATCCGGCTTTCGGGCAGGCGCCCGATCTGACCGACGAGGACAGCCGCCTCGGCGTCCAGCATCCGGGCCGCCGATTGCAGGTAGTGTTCTTCGCCTTCCTGGCAGGCGACATCGAAGGTACGGCCACCGATATTGATCTTGATCTCAGGCACTTGCGCTCTCCTCGACGATGGGTTGCAGTTCGGCGAGCAGGGCCACCAGCTCGGAGCGCTCGGCCTCGCGCTCGGCGCGCAGGTCGGCCAGTTCGCGGCGCAGGGCCTCGCCCTCGGCTGCGGTTTCGGGCGTCTCGGCCGTGCCGCCGTCGCCGTCGCGCAGGGCGGCGTTTTCCTCTTCCAGCGCGGCAACCCGATCCTTCGCCGCGGCCAGGCTGGATTCCAGTTCGGCGACACGGGTGTCCTGACGTTCCTTGATCGCGCGCACCCGCTCCTCAAGCTGGGCGGTGACGGCGCGTTCGGCTTCCAGGTCGGCCATCAGCTCGGCGGCTGCGGGCAGATCCTCGTCGGGCGCTTGCGCTTCCTCCTCGGGGGCGGGCGCGGGGCGCTGCAACGTGGTCACATGGGTGGAAATCCGGTCAAGCGCTGCGGAGATCCGGCGCTCCAGCTCACTCATGTCGTTCATGACATCGGTCCTTGTTTCTGCCTGTTGTTGCGCGGTGGTGCCGCGAATCGATCTTGCTGCCGTCAGGCTTATTTAAACCCAAGTCAAACCCGATTTCAGCCCCCAACCTGCGAATAGCCCGCCAAAGGCCGTGGTTTGGCCGCGCCCACGCTTGAACTTGTGCCACGGGCTGCTATCACCCGGTCAGCCCTGATCAGATGCATATAGGACAGACCCCATGGACATTGCCACCCTGCGCGCCCAGGCGCCCGACCACTGGAACCGTTCCACCGCCCTGCGCGCGCTGGCACTGGATGCCGTCGCCGCCGCCAATTCCGGCCATACCGGAATGCCCATCGGCATGGCCGACGTGGCGACCGTGCTGTTTTCGCGCCACCTGAAGTTCAGCGCCGCCAATCCCAACTGGCCCGACCGTGACCGGTTCATCCTGTCGGCGGGCCATGGCTCGATGCTGCTTTACGGTCTTTTGCACCTGACCGGTTATGCCGACATGACGCTGGAACAGATCAAGGATTTCCGCCAGTGGGGCGCGATCACCGCGGGCCATCCCGAATACGGCCATGCCGCCGGCATCGAAACCACCACCGGCCCCCTGGGTCAGGGTCTGGCCAATTCGGTGGGCTTTGCCATCGCCGAAGAGGTGCTGCGCGCCCGCTTCGGCAAGAAGATCGTCGATCACCACACCTATGTCATCGCCGGTGACGGCTGCCTGATGGAGGGCGTCAGCCAGGAGGCCATCGCCCTGGCCGGTCACCAGAAGCTGGGCAAGCTGATCGTGTTCTGGGACAACAACGACATCACCATCGACGGCAAGGTCAGCCTGACCGACAGCACCGACCAGGAACAGCGCTTTGCCGCCTCGGGTTGGCATGTCCAGGCGGTCGATGGCCACGATCCCGAAGCCATCGACGCGGCGATCAAGGCCGCCAAGGCATCGGACAAGCCCTCGATGATCGCCTGCAAGACCCATATCGCCCTTGGCACCACCGCTCAGGACACCTCGAAGGGCCATGGCGCGCTGACCGATCCCAAGCTGATCGAAGCCGCCCGCGAAACCTGGGGCTGGAGCCATCCGCCCTTCGAAATCCCCTCGGACATCAAATCGTGGTGGGAAGACGTGGGCAGCCGTGGCGACGCCGCCTTCAAGGATTGGCAGGCCCGCCTGTCCGATCTTTCGGACAACCGCCAGGCGCTGTTCAACCGCATGTACGACATGGAAGCGCCCAAGAAGCTGTCCAGCACCATCCGTGCCCTGAAAAAGCAGCTGAGCGAAAGCGCCCCCAAGGTCGCCACCCGCAAGAGCAGCGAAATGGTGCTTGAGGTCGTCAACCCGATCATGCCCGAAACCGTCGGCGGCTCGGCCGACCTGACCGGCAGCAACAACACCCTGACGGCCGATCTGGGCGTGTTCGACGCCGACAACCGCAAGGGGCGTTATATCCACTATGGCATCCGCGAACACGGCATGGCGGCGGCGCTGAACGGTCTGGCGCTGCATGGTGGGGTGCGCCCCTATGGCGGCACC
The DNA here is from genome assembly GCF_020529025.1 of Oceaniglobus trochenteri. Lineage (GTDB taxonomy): Bacteria > Pseudomonadota > Alphaproteobacteria > Rhodobacterales > Rhodobacteraceae > Oceaniglobus > Oceaniglobus trochenteri. The sequence goes on along the minus strand of NZ_JACNMM010000012.1, from coordinate 88,006 downwards.
TTCATGTGCTTCACCGATTATGCCCGCGGTGCCATGCGCCTTTCGGCGCTGATGGGTGTTCCGGCGGTTTACGTGATGACCCACGATTCGATCGGCCTGGGCGAAGACGGCCCGACCCACCAGCCGGTCGAACATCTGGCCATGCTGCGGGCCACGCCGAACATGCATGTGTTCCGCCCCGCCGACAGCATCGAAACCGCCGAGGCCTGGGAACTGGCGCTGACCACCGACAGCACGCCTTCGGTTCTGGCCCTGTCGCGCCAGGGCCTGCCCACCGTGCGCACCCAGCACAAGACGGCGAACCTGACCGCCAAGGGCGCCTATGTCCTGGCCGAGGCGGGCGAGAAGCGGCGCGCGATCCTGATCGCCACCGGCTCGGAAGTCTCGATCGCGCTTGAGGCGCGCGAGAAGCTGGAGGCCGAAGGCATCGGCACCCGCGTCGTCTCCATGCCCTGCCAGGAACTGTTCGCCCAGCAGGACGAGGCGTACCGGCGCAAGGTTCTGCCCGCAGGCCCCGTCCGCGTGGCGATTGAGGCCGGCGTGCGCTTTGGCTGGGACACCTGGCTGTTCGGCGAGCGTGGCCGCCGTGAAAAGGCCGATTTCGTCGGCATGGAAGGTTTTGGCGCCTCGGCCCCGGCCGAAGTGGTCTATGAGAAGATGGGCATCACCGCCGAGGCGACCGTCGCCAAGGTAAAGGCCCTGCTGGGCTGACCCAACGCCGGGCGGCCCAGGCGGGCCGCCCGACACCCCACCCGTCCAGAATAGGGGCGCGAAGGATCATGCCTGTTCGTATTGCGACCGCTGTTGATATCGACGGATGGCTGGAACTGCGCGCAAGGCTCTGGCCCGAAACGCCGCATGACGAACACCGCGCCGAAATCGCGCAGATGCTGGCCAGGCCCGAGGGCCAATGTGCGGGCTTTATCGAAATCTCCGAGGAAACCGAAGCGCGCGCCTTCGCGGAAGTGGCCCTGCGCCATGACTATGTGAACGGCTGCGAAACCTCGCCGGTCGCTTTTCTTGAAGGCATCTATGTGCACCCCGAACACCGGCGCGCGGGTCTTGGGCGCGCCCTTCTTGCGGCGATCCGGGCCTGGGCAAGGGAACAGGGCTGCACCGAACTGGCATCCGATGCCTATCTCGACAATGTCGAAAGCCATGCCTTTCACGCGGCACTGGGGTTCGAGGAAACCCAGCGGGTCGTCTATTTCCGCAAGGCGCTGTAGCTACCTGCAGAAGGGCGTTTCGCGTCGTCCCTAAAGTGCGAACCGCAGCACCGCCGCCGTTCCACGCTCCACCTCTTCGCGTTCGTACTGCCCGCCCAACTGGTCGGCCGAGGCGTCGATCACCGCAAGGCCCAGACCGCCGGGGCGGCTGTGATTCAACGGGAAGCCCACGCCGTCGTCCTCCATCCGCAGGGCAAATGCGCCCTGCCCGTCCGGCCCGCCGCTCACGCGGATCGCACCTTGACCCTCGGGGAAGGCATGGTCCAGCGCGTTCTGCACGAATTCATTGACGACGACAGCCACAGCCGCCGCCCGCTTCGATGTGACCATCGCGCCCGCAACATCCACATCCAGCGACACGCCATCGGGGCAGATCGAGGCGAGCGAACCCACGACGTTGGTCATGTATTCACCCAGGTCCACCCGGTCCGAGGCGTTGGTGCGATACATCTGATCGTGCAGCGCGGCGACGCTTTCGATCCGCTGGATCACCACCTCAAGCGCGCGCTTTACCTCGTCCGACACGCCCGAGCGCGCCTGAAGCCGGGTCAGAGAGGCCACTGACTGCAACGAATTCTTGACCCGGTGATCGACCTCGTGGCGCAGCACCTCGGCCTGTTTCAGTGCCCGGCGCAGCTCAAGCTGCTTCATCACCTGGCGGGCCAGCACCGTCAGCGCCTGGCGCTGCGTCTCGGTCAGTTGGCGCGGCGCGTAGTCCAGCACGCAGAGGGTGCCGATGGGCAACCCCTCTTCGGTGATCAACTGCGCACCGGCATAGAATCGCAGCCCCGGATCGCCAAGGCACAGCGCGTTGTCGCGCATGCGGATATCGGCCAGCGTATCGGGGATTTCGACGAAGGAATCCTCCAGGATCGCATGGGAACAGATCGAGGTTTCCAGCGGCGTTTCCCGCACGCCAAGGCCCACCTCGGCCTTGAACCACTGCCGGTCGGCGTCGATCAGGTTGACGACCGAAATGGGCGTGCCGCACAGCACCGAGGCCAGTTGCACCACATCGTCGAAATCCTTTTCGCGCGCCGAATCCAGCACGTCATAGCTGTTCAGGGCGTCCAGCCTTTCGGACTGAAGGGGATGGGGATCGGCAATCATGAATCTTCACCTGGTTTCCGCAAGATGGCGACATTATAAGGCTGATCGGAAAAGTGAAGCAGGATTTTCAACGCCCCGCCGCATGACGCGGCAGATGTGCCCCCGCCAGCACCAGGAAACCGCCCGCAATGGCCCAGTTCTTCACGAAGATCGTCATCTGCCAGGGATCGTCGGGCAGGAAGTGAAACCAGCTTGTGAAGATGCAATAGGCGGCCAGCGACAGGGCAAGCGGCCCCAGCCACCAGCCGGCAATCAGCATGACACCGGCCAGAGCGTTATAGGCCAGCGCAGGCCAGACCAGCCATTCGGGCAGGCCCTTGGCCGCCAGAAGCTGCATGACCGACCCGGGATCGCCCGCCTTCTGCGCCGCGCCCCCCAGGAACAACAGCGCCAGCAGGCAGCGCCCCAGCAGATCCAGCATTCGATGCATGGCCTCGCCCTCTCCTGACCTCCACGCAACCCTGCGCCCCCCGGGCCCGACAGACAAGCCGTTCTTGCCCCTTGGCCCGCAATCGCGCTTCTGCCATGTTGCGCGGCAAGGGGCCACGGGCCGCAACGAAGGGTCCGGGCCTGCCCGGGGTGACAGAATGACCAATGGCATCGCCATCGGGCTTGGCGCGCTGATCTTGGCGCTGATCGGCCTCGACATCTGGCTCGACGCCGGAATGATCGTGTTTCTGGGGCGCAAGTTTGTCGATCTTGTTCAACATGTCGCGTTCTGGCGCTAAGCGCCCTGCGCCACGGTTGACCTTTCGGGAAAATTCAACATGTTAGCGCCAACACCATTGCCAACCGGGCGCCGCGCCTGCCATTCGGCCCCCAACGCGAACCGAAACACCACAGGAGAACTGCAATGACCGTCAAAGTTGCCATCAACGGATTCGGCCGGATCGGGCGAAACGTATTGCGCGGGATCATCGAATCGGGCCGCACCGATATCGAAGTGGTCGCGATCAACGATCTGGGGCCGGTGGAAACCAACGCCCACCTGCTGCGCTATGACTCGGTCCATGGCCGTTTCCCCGCCAAGGTGACCACCACCGAAGATACCATCGACGTCGGCCGTGGCCCGATGAAGGTGACTGCCATCCGCAACCCCGCCGACCTGCCCTGGGGCGATGTTGACATCATCATGGAATGCACCGGCATCTTCACCAGCAAGGAAAAGTGCCAGGCGCATCTTTCCACCGGTGCCAAGCGGGTGCTGATCTCGGCCCCCGGCACCGACGCCGACAAGACCATCGTTTACGGCGTCAACCACGACACGCTGACCGCCGATGACCTGATCGTCTCCAATGCCTCCTGCACCACCAACTGCCTGTCGCCGGTGGCCAAGGTGCTGAACGATACCGTGGGCATCACCAAGGGCTTCATGACCACGATCCACAGCTATACCGGCGATCAGCCGACGCTGGACACCATGCACAAGGATCTCTATCGCGCCCGCGCCGCCGCGCTGTCGATGATCCCCACATCGACCGGTGCTGCCAAGGCCGTGGGTCTGGTCCTCCCCGAGCTGAACGGCAAGCTTGACGGTGTGGCGATCCGCGTGCCCACCCCCAATGTCTCGGTCGTCGATCTGACCTTCGAGGCCGCGCGCGCCACCACTGTCGAGGAAATCAACGACGCCATCCGCGCCGCCGCCGATGGCCCGCTCAAGAACGTGCTGGGCTACACAGACGAGCCGCTGGTCAGCAGCGATTTCAACCACGATCCGCATTCCTCGGTCTTCCACATGGACCAGACCAAGGTTCTGGACGGCAACATGGTGCGCATCCTGTCCTGGTACGACAACGAATGGGGCTTCTCGAACCGCATGGCCGACACGGCCGTCGCCATGGGCAAGCTGATCTGAGCCAGATCCGCTCACCGCACTACACCGCAAAGGGGCGCCAAGAGGCGCCCCTTTTTGCATCCGCTTCCCGGTTTAAGGGGCGCCGGGGCCACCATTCGCTGCGTTGCAGAAACCGCATGGCACCCTTCCGGAATCGTCGGTTGTGGGGCGCTAACATCGGGTCCATCTAGGGGGCGTGGGTGACAAGCCCCGCAACACCAGAACCGGAAGGAACAGAAGATGAGCTTTTACAACGCCCTGCGCAACGCCGCCGCCAAACGGGCCGCCTACCGCCGCACCGTCGCCGAAATCTCGGCACTGCCGCTCGACGTGGCGCTTGATCTGGGGATCTATCCCGGCGACGCGCGCAAGATCGCCGAACGTGCCGTCTATGGGGCCTGAAACCGCCCCAGGCCACCAGACCAGACCAGCACTTATATGAAACGGGCAGGCCACGACGCTTGCCCGTTTCTCGTTTCGCCCCCCTCTTTCTTGCCCGAAATACTCCCGCCGGAGGCTCCGACAGTTCGCCCTTGGCGCCGTCCCACGAAAAAGGGGCGCAGCCCTGGCCACGCCCCGTTTCGCATCAAATGATCCGGCGTGTCAGGGGTGTCAGCCGCGCGCGCGCCCGACCAGCGCCCAAAGGCCCGGCAGAACCACCGCCGCCAGCGCCAGTTTCAGCGCATCGCCCAGCAGGAAGGGCGTGAGGCCCCAGGCCAGGATCGGCTGATCCCAGCCATAGATCTGCCCCAGCCACAGCAGGCCCGGCACATAGATGATCGCATTGCCGATCAGCATGGCAATTGCCATGCGCCCGGCCGATCTGTCCCACCCCTGGCGGGCCAGAAGGCCCATGGCCAGCGTCGCCAGCACATAGCCCACCAGATAGCCGCCGGTGCTGCCGGTCATGTAGGCGAAACCGCTCAGCTCGGCGGTCGAGCTTTGGAAGATGTCAAAGCCAAGCGCGCCGACAAGCATGTAGCCCAGGATCGTCGTAAGCCCCAGGCGCGGGCCATAGGCCGCCGCGATCGACAGCACCGCGAAGGTGCCCATGCCGATGGCCACGGGGCTGCCGGGCACCGGCACCTTGATCTTGGCCATCACCGCCAGCGCGGCGATACCTGCGATCACCAGAACCACCTGCTTGATCCGCAAAAGGGTGCCTTGCGAAGGGCCGATGGCCTCGATCAGCACCCGGTCAGTTGTCGTGTCGGCCATGTTCATGGTCCCTCCGATAATGTCCGTTCCGCTGTTTCTGCACCAGCGAAGGCGGTATCGCAAGGCTCATAGAGCGAGGTCATCGCATATGCCTTGCGCGGCCCGTTGACCTGCCAATGGCTTGTCCACCTGGGCCAGCGGCTGAAATCATAGCGCACGACATAGGTATCAGGCGTGCAAAGGTGGGTGTCGCCCGGCGCACTGTCGGCAGGGTCGAACCGGTGAAAGGGCCGCCCGTCCTCGAAGAAAACGACGATCGCGCCCGACTCGGCCCGCCAGTGATAGCGCCGCCTTGCCTGCACCGGGGCCTGCCCCGGAAGGCGCAGCGTGCCGGCTTCGTCGTATCGCAACCCCGCACCATCGCCGATGAATCGGGCCAGCCCCTCCAGGTTGGCGCGGGTGGCGTTGCGGCTGTCGTCGATCTGGCGGGTCAGGGTCCAGCTTCCGGTGAAATCGGCCAGCGTGATCGTCTTGCCAAGCATTCCACCGCTCCCTTGCCGCCCGTGCCCGTGCAGTCTAAGACCGCGCCAACCCCAGTTCCACCCCGGAAAGGCCCCACGATGATCCCCCGTTATTCCCGCCCCGACATGGTTGCCATCTGGTCCCCCGCCAGCAAGTTCCGCATCTGGTACGAGATCGAGGCGCATGCCTGCGACGCCCAGGCCAAGCTGGGCGTGATCCCGGCCGAAAGCGCCGCCGCCGTCTGGAAGGCCAAGGACGTGGAATTCGACGTCGCCCGCATCGACGAGATCGAGGCGGTGACCAAGCATGACGTGATCGCCTTCCTCACCCACCTGGCCGAGATCATCGGCGAGAAGGAGGCGCGGTTCGTCCACCAGGGCATGACCAGCTCCGATGTGCTCGACACCACCTTCAACGTGCAACTGGTGCGCGCCGCCGACATCCTGCTGGCCGATCTCGACGATCTGCTGGCGGCCCTGAAGCGCCGGGCGATCGAACACAAGGACACGGTGCGCATCGGCCGGTCCCACGGCATTCACGCCGAACCCACCACCATGGGCCTGACCTTCGCGCGTTTCTACGCCGAGATGGACCGCAACCGCACCCGCCTGCGCGCAGCCCGCGCCGAGGTGGCCACCGGCGCGATTTCCGGCGCCGTCGGCACCTTCGCCAACATCGATCCGGCGGTCGAGGAACATGTCTGCGAACAGATGGGTCTGACGCCCGAGCCGATCAGCACCCAGGTCATCCCGCGCGACCGCCATGCCGCCTTCTTCGCCACCCTCGGCGTCATCGGCAGCAGCATCGAGAACATCGCCACCGAAGTGCGCCACATGCAGCGCACCGAGGTTCTGGAGGCCGAAGAGTTCTTCTCCAAGGGCCAGAAGGGCTCCAGCGCGATGCCCCACAAGCGCAACCCGGTGCTGAGCGAAAACCTCACCGGCCTCGCCCGCCTCGTGCGCATGGCGGTGGTGCCGGCGATGGAGAACGTGACCCTCTGGCACGAACGCGATATTTCCCATTCATCGGTCGAACGCAACATCGGCCCCGACACCACGGTGACGCTGGATTTCGCCCTGGCCCGGCTGACCGGCATGATCGACAAGCTGGTGATCTATCCCGACAACATGCTGGCCAACATGAACAAGTTCCGCGGGCTGGTGATGAGCCAGCGCGTGCTCCTCGCCCTCACCCAGGCGGGTGTTTCGCGCGAGGACAGCTATAAACTGGTGCAGCGCAACGCGATGAAGGTCTGGGAACAGGGCGCCGATTTCAAGACCGAGCTTCTGGCCGATCCCGAAGTCACCGCCGCCCTGTCACCGGCCGAGATCGAAGAGAAGTTCGACATCGGCTATCACACCAAACACGTCGACACGATCTTCGCCCGGGTCTTCGGCGCCGACTGATCCGGCTGGCGGCGGGCACACGGAAATGTGAAAGCCCGCCGTCACCTTCCCCCGCGTCAGGGGGCCAACCCGTGCTACCCTTCAGGCTCTGACACCAGAACAGGAGCGTGCACGATGAAGTTGAGACTGATCCTCGCCACCTGCGCCTTGGTCGCGGCCCCGACACTCGGGCTTGCCATGGGCTGTTCCGATCACGGCGATCAGGCGTCGATGTCCTGTGCCCAGGGCATGGTTCTTGACGCCGCCACCGGCACCTGCGTGACCCAGACCACCAGCTGACCACGACCGGCGGCGCGCAACGCCCGCCGCCGGCCCCTGTTCCCCCGGTTTCCCGAAAGGCCACCCGATGCCACGACTTCTGCTTGCCGCCGCGCTTTGCCTGCCCACGGTCGCCTTCGCGGCCGGATCGTCGGATTCCACCCCGCCCGCAACCACGAAAACCACCACCGAATGCACCGGCACGCAGGTCTATGACGAAAAGACCGAAAGCTGTGTCGATGCCAAGGACAGCCGCCTCGATGACGATACGCTCTATCAGGGCGCGCGCGAACTGGCCTATGCAGGCCGCTATGACGATGCCATTGGCGTGCTATCGGCGATGGGCGATCAGGACAGCGACGGCGTGCTCACCTATCTAGGGTTTGCCCACCGCGCCCGGGGCGACATGGCGAAAGGCATGGCGTTTTATGCGCGGGCACTGGCGCAGAACCCCGACAACCTGCTGGCGCGGTCCTACATGGGCCAGGCCCATGTGATTGCCGGACATGTCGACCTGGCGCGCCTGCAACTGGATGAAATCCGCACCCGTGGCGGAATGGGCGGCTGGCCCGAGGTGTCGCTGCGCATGGCCATCGAAACCGGGCGCACCGCCACCTACTGACGCAAAGGTCACGGGGCCCACAACGGTCTGTTAACCGGCATATGTCACTGCTGGGCGCAAAGCCCGACTGTGCAAAGGCCCCTGCCCCGTGACAACCGACCTGACCCTGCCCGCCTCTCCCGCGCCCGCGGCGCGCGCCCCCGTTCCCGGCGGGCGGCTGACCGGAATCCGCACCGGCCCCACCCTGAACCGGCGCCAGAAGGCCGCCATCGTGGTGCGCCTGCTGCTGGCCGAAGGCGCCGCGCTGCCGCTCGCCGACCTGCCCGAACCGCTTCAGGCGGAACTGACCACGCAGATGAGCCAGATGCGCTATGTCGACCGCGCCACCCTGAAATCGGTGATCGAGGAATTCGCAAACGAACTCGACAGCATCGGCCTGGCCTTTCCCGGCGGGCTGGAAGGCGCGCTTTCCATCCTCGAAGGCGTGATCAGCCCCGACATGGCGGCGCGGCTGCGCAAGCAGGCCGGCATGGTCTGGTTCAACGACCCCTGGGAAAGCCTTGCGGGGTTCGACACCGAACTGCTGCTGCCCCTGCTGGAACGCCAGTCGCCCGAGGTTGGGGCGGTCCTGCTCTCCAAGCTGAAGGTCGCCAAGGCGGCCGACATCCTGGGCAAGCTGCCCGGCGACAAGGCCCGCCGCCTGACCTTCGCCATGTCCGAAACCGCCGATGTCGCGCCCGAAACCGTGCGCCGCATCGGTCTGTCACTCGCGGCCGAACTGAAGGCCGAACCGCCCCGCGCCTTTGCCACGGGGGCCGTGGCGCGCGTGGGGGCTATCCTGAACGTCTCGGCCAGCGCCACGCGCGACGATGTGCTGGCGGGCCTCACCGAAGACGACGCCGCCTTCGCCGACGAGGTGCGCCGCGCCATCTTCACCTTCCCCGACATCCCCGCGCGCATCAAACCGCTCGACGTGCCCGCCGTGCTGCGCAATGTCGCGCAGGACAGCCTGATCGCCATTGTCGCCAGCGTCGACGGCACCAACAGCGACGCGACCGAATTCCTGCTCAACAACATGTCCAAACGCCTGGCCGCCACCCTGCGCGACGAAGCCGCCGAGGCCGACCCGGTCAAGCTGCGCATCGCCGAAGCCGCCCGCACCGAGGTGATCACGGCAATCCGCACCCTTCTGGACAGCGGGGAAATCCAGCTGGTCAGCGAGGATGACGACGACTGAGCCTCTTTCTTGCTCCAAATACTCATCCCACACCGCAGCCCGCGCATCCCTCTGGACAACGGGCGCAGCGCTGCCCAGAATACGGGGCATGGAGTCGATGATGAACAAGCGCTGGCACGACATGGGGGGCGATCCCGCGGATGCCCTGCCGCTGCGCGATGGCCGCCCGGCCGAACACGATTTCGCCCTCTGGGAAAAGCGCGTCGATGCCCTGATGGTGCTGATGACGACGAAGGGCCATTTCACGGTCGACGGGCTGCGCCGCGCGATCGAGGATATGGGCCCAGAAGCCTTTGAAACCATGTCCTACTATGATCGCTGGATCGCAGCCGTGAATCAGAACCTGGTCGAATCCGGCGTCTATACCCTGTCCGAACTGGGGCAGAGGATGGAGCAGGTGGCGCGCCGCGGCCCCACCTATGGCCAGGCCTCCCTTGCAGGTGCTTGACGCCGCGCCTGGCGCGCCGGTGCGCGTGCGCAGCTTTCAGCCGCCGGGCCATATCCGCACGCCCCACTACTTGCGTGGCAAATGCGGCGTGATCGAACGCCGCCTCGGCCCCTTCGGCAATCCCGAACAACTGGCCTATGGCCTGCCCGGCGATCCGCTGCCGCTCTATCGCGTCCGCTTCACCATGGCCGAGGTCTGGGGCGGCAAGGCCGAACGCCCTGATGACACGCTCGACGCCGAAATCTACGGCCACTGGCTGGAGCCCGCCTGACATGCCCCACGATCACCTCAGCCCCTCCGGCCACCCCTACCGCGCCGACAACGACATGCCACTGACCTATTGGCAGTGCATGGAGATCGCCATGCGCGAACTGCTGATCGAGAAGGGCGTGACAACGACCGCCGAGATCGCCGCTCAGATCGACGCCATGGATGCGCGCAGCCCCGCCGACGGCGCCCGTGTCGTTGCCCGGGCCTGGTGCGACCCTGCGTTTCGCCAGCGCCTTCTTGCCGATGCCTCGGCGGCCAGCCGCGAACTGGGGTTCGACATCGGCGCGCTGCGCCTGATCGCCGTGGAAAACACCCAGGACGTGCACAATGTCATCGTCTGCACCCTGTGCAGCTGCTATCCGCGCAACTTGCTGGGCCTGTCGCCCGATTGGTACAAGTCCCGCGAATACCGCAGCCGGGTGGTGGTTGAGCCGCGCCGCGTGCTCGCCGAATTCGGGCTGACCCTGCCCGACACCACCACGATCCGCGTCCACGATTCCACCGCCGACATGCGTTACATCGTCATCCCGGCCCGCCCCGCCGGGACCGAGGGCCTTGATGAAACCGCGCTGGCCGCTCTTGTCACCCGCGATTCGATGATCGGCACCGGCCTGGCGCGCAGCCCGGCCTGACCGCGCCTTGCCCAGGGCCGCGCCACGTTCTATGACGCGGCCACCCACCCCGAGGAGCTGCCCCTTGCGCGATGCCCTGCAGAACCTGGCGATCCGCGCCGTGCTTGGCCTTGCCCTGGCCGTGCCCTATCGCGCCCGCGTGCCGATGATGGGCTGGATCGTGTCGCGCGTGGTCGCGCCGCTGGCCGGGTGGGACAAGCGCGTGCGCGCCAACCTGGCCCATGTGCTGCCCGATCTGCCCGCGCAGGAGGTCGAACGCCTGGTGCGCGCCGTGCCCGACAATGCCGGGCGCACGCTGATCGAAATCTACTCGGGCCAGCAGTTCAAGGAGAGGGTCAGGAACACCCCCCTCACCGGCCCCGGCCTGCCCGCCCTGCAAGAGGCCCGCGCCCAGGGCCGCCCGACGATCCTGGTCACCGGGCACTTCGGCAACTACGACGCCCCGCGCGCGGCCCTGTCGCAACAGGGCTTTCCCCTGGGCGCCCTTTACCGCGAGATGAAGAACCGGCGCTTCAACGATCACTACGTGCGTGCCATCAGCACCATTGCCACGCCGGTCTTTCCAGCCACCCGCAAGGGGCTGACCGGCTATGTCGGGCATCTGAAACAGGGCAACAGCATTGGCATCCTGATCGATGTCTACGCCCCCGAGGGCGCAGTGCTGAGCTATTTCGGCAAACCTGCCCCCACGGCGCTGTCGACGGCGGAATGGGCGCTGAAATACGATGCCGTCATCATCCCGATCTACGGGGTGCGCCGGGACGACGGGCTGTCCTTCGACATCGTGCTGGACGAACCGGTGCCGCTGAGCGATGCCGAAACCATCACCCAGGCGCTGAACGACAGCCTTGAAAGGATGGTGCGCCGGCACATGGATCAATGGTTCTGGATTCACCGCCGCTGGAAACCCGAGGATCAGGCCCGCCGCGCGGCAGAGCGGCTCAGTTCAGACGCGCAGCCGCCACGACCGGACCAAAGCCAGCCTCCTGGATGATCACCGCCGCCGGACCCTCGGGCACGGCCACGTCAAGGGCCAGAGGCGCGCTGCCGTCCCATTCGCCCACCGTCGACCAGTCGCGCACGATATTGGCGTAGGTAAAGGTGTTTCCGGCGTTTTCGCCCTGTTCGATGTTCACGGTCTCGCTCGCGGTATAGCGGGCGATCTGCACCACCATTGCCCCCGGCACGGCCCCCACGGCACGCGCCGTGACAATGGCGCGATTGCCGTTGCGCACCGCGCTCAGCGTCACCCGGTCGGGGCGGGCGCGATGGGCCTGGATCAGGTCGGCCACCTCCATCGGGCGGTAACCCACGACATGCTCCTTGCCGCCGACGATCAACTGCGGCGTGTAGATCGTGCGCGCACCCGCCGCGCGGGCATAGTGTTTCTGCCGCTTGGTATAGGCCGGATTGGCGAACTTGTCTTTCCAGCCGATGTAATCCCAGTAATCGACATGCAGGGCCAGGGCGATCACGTCTTCGCGCCCGGCAAGCTGGCGCAGTAGTTCATCGGCGGGCGGACACGAGGAACACCCCTGTGAGGTAAAGAGTTCGACAACCACCGGAAGATCACCCGACTGCGCCATGGTGCCCCAGCCCGACAACGCAACCATCGCCGCTGCAATCCACCTTGCCATCTTCTGCCCTTTCCTTGGCCACGTCCCCTGCCTATCCAACGGGGCCTGAAATGACCAATCAAGGTTTTGAGAGATCACGGGCCCCGGCGCAACCGCTGACCGGCGGCGACAGATTGCATCATTTGTCCTCTGGCGCAATACGGTGTACCATCGTATACAAATCGCGACTCCCCTTGATCGCCCCGCCCGTTTGGGCGAAACGCTGGGGGAACGCCCCACCCAATTGCAAGGGAGACACCCGATGACGATCCAGGTAGGACAAGATACCTCCAAGACCCGCAGGGATATGACCGTTGATGGCCAGACCTACGCCTATTATTCGATCGAGGCCGCCGAAAAGGCCGGCCTTGGCGATTTTTCCCGCCTGCCCGCCGCGCTGAAGGTAGTGCTGGAAAACATGCTGCGTTTCGAGGACGGCAAGACCGTCCACGTGGACGACATCAAGGCATTTTCCGACTGGGCCGCGAACGGCGGCAAGACGAACCGCGAAATCGCCTATCGCCCGGCCCGCGTGCTGATGCAGGATTTCACCGGCGTTCCCGCCGTGGTTGACCTGGCCGCCATGCGCGACGGTATCGTGGCCCTTGGGGGCGACGCGCAGATGATCAATCCGCTGAACCCCGTCGACCTGGTCATCGACCATTCGGTCATGATCGACGAATTCGGCAATCCGCGCGCCTTCCAGATGAACGTCGATCGCGAATACGAACGCAACATGGAGCGTTACCAGTTCCTGAAATGGGGCCAGGGCGCGTTCAACAACTTCCGCGTCGTGCCGCCGGGCACCGGCATCTGCCACCAGGTGAACCTGGAATACCTGGCCCAGACCGTCTGGAACGACAAGGACCAGAACGGCCAGACCGTCGCCTATCCCGACACGCTGGTGGGCACCGACAGCCACACCACCATGGTCAACGGCGCCGCCGTTCTGGGCTGGGGTGTCGGCGGGATCGAGGCCGAGGCCGCGATGCTGGGTCAGCCGATTTCCATGCTGATCCCCGAGGTCGTGGGCTTCAAGCTGAAGGGCGCGATGCCCGAAGGCACCACCGCGACCGACCTGGTTCTGAAGGTCGTCGAGCTGCTGCGCGCCAAGGGCGTTGTCGGCAAATTCGTCGAATTCTACGGCGACGGGCTGGACAATGTGCCCCTGGCCGACCGTGCCACCATCGGCAACATGGCCCCCGAATACGGCGCCACCTGCGGCTTCTTCCCCATCGACGATGAAACCCTGCGCTATCTGAACACCACAGGCCGCGACAAGCAGAACATCGCCCTCGTCGAAGCCTATGCCAAGGCCAACGGGCTGTGGCGCGACACGGGGTACGAGCCGGTCTATACCGACACCCTGGAACTGGACATGTCCACCATCGTTCCGGCGATCTCGGGCCCCAAGCGCCCGCAGGATCACATCGCCCTGACCGAGGCCGCCAGCACCTTCGCCAAGTACATCGAGGGCGAACGTAACGGCAAGGACGTGACCGAGAACGCCGAAGTCCGCTGGGAGGCCGAAGGCGGTCAGCCCGAGCCGCGCGACATCCCCGGCGACACCGGCCATCACCAGCGCGGCTATGTCGCCAGCGACGATGGCAACTACCAGCTGCACGACGGTTCGATCGTGATTGCCTCTATCACCTCCTGCACCAACACCTCGAACCCCTACGTGATGATCGGCGCCGGCCTTGTCGCACGCAAGGCGCGCGAACTGGGCCTGACCCGCAAGCCCTGGGTGAAAACCTCGCTTGCGCCCGGCTCCCAGGTGGTTTCCGCCTACCTTGAGGCGGCCAACCTGCAAGAGGATCTTGACGCCATCGGCTTCAACCTCGTGGGCTATGGCTGCACGACCTGCATCGGCAACTCGGGCCCGCTGGACCCCGCGATCAGCAAGGCGATCAACGATTACGACCTGATCGGCGTTTCCGTTCTGTCGGGCAACCGCAACTTCGAGGGCCGGATCAGCCCCGACGTGCGCGCCAACTACCTGGCCTCTCCGCCGCTGGTGGTGGCCTATGCGCTGGTGGGCGACATGAACGTCGACATCACCACCCAGCCCCTGGGCCAGGACAAGAACGGCAAGGATGTTTACCTCAAGGACATCTGGCCCGACCAGAAAGAGATCGCCGACCTGGTGGAGCAGACCGTCACCCGCGAAGCCTTCCAGAGCAAGTACGCCGATGTCTTCAAGGGCGACGAGAAGTGGCAGGCCGTCGAAACCACCGACAGCCAGACCTACGACTGGCCGCCCACCAGCACCTATGTGCAGAACCCGCCCTACTTCCAGGGCATGAGCAAGGATCCCGGCGTCATCAGCGACGTGAAGGATGCCAAGGTTCTCGCGGTGCTGGGTGACATGATCACCACCGACCACATCTCGCCCGCCGGTTCGTTCAAGGAATCGACACCGGCCGGTCAGTACCTGACCGAACGCCAGGTCGCCCCGCGCGAATTCAACAGCTACGGCTCGCGGCGCGGCAACCACGAGGTGATGATGCGCGGCACCTTCGCCAATATCCGCATCAAGAACGAGATGCTGGATGGCGTCGAGGGCGGCTATACCAAGGGCCCCGACGGCGAACAGACCTCGATCTACGACGCCGCCATGGCCTATCAGGAGGCCGGCACGCCGCTGGTGATCTTCGCGGGCGAACAATATGGCGCCGGTTCGTCGCGTGACTGGGCGGCCAAGGGCACGGCCCTGCTGGGCGTGAAGGCCGTGATCGCCGAAAGCTTCGAACGCATCCACCGGTCCAACCTGGTGGGCATGGGTGTCATCCCGTTCGAATTCACCAACGGCGACACCCGCAAGTCTCTGGGGCTGACCGGTGAGGAAACCGTGTCGATCACCGGCCTTGAAGGCGACATCAAGCCGCAGTCGACGGTGCCCTGCACCATCACCTTCGCCGATGGCACCGTGAAAGAGATCGAGCTGAAAAGCCGAATCGATACCGCGGTCGAGATTGAATACATCGAGAACGGCGGCGTTCTGCACTACGTGCTGCGCAACCTGGCCAAATCGGCCTGAGCGCCCAAGTGATTGAAGAAAAAGGAAAACGGCCGCCCATGGGGGCGGCCGTTTTCATATCTGGCGGCAACGGGCGGCAATGCTCCGCCAAGGATGGCCAGAAACAGTGTGTTTTCTCGCAATCGGCTCATGAACCGTTAAGTCTTGTGTGACACGCTTGGGGGCGATGAACATGTTGACTGAACGCATACGTGCGGCAACGCGGCGTATCCAGCTGCCGCTGCCGCTGCTTGAAACCGCACTATTCGTTGGGTTGCTGGCGGTGAACGCCTATCCCGGCTGACCGGCCCGCTCCATTGCCGGGCGGATCGTCTCGTTCAGAACCCTCTCGGTGATCGGACCGGGAAAACGCAGCAGGATCTTGCCCTCGCCGTCGATCACATAGGTTTCGGGCACACCGTAAACGCCCCAGTCCAGCGCCGTCCGCCCCTTGGCATCAGCGCCCAGGGTGGCATAGGGGTTGCCCAGCTCCTCAAGGAAGGCCAGCGCCTTGGCCGGATCGTCCTTGTAGTTGATACCATGGATCGTCACGCCTTCTTCGGCCAGACGGTCCAGGTTGGGGTGTTCGATCCGGCAGGGCGCACACCAGCTTGCCCAGAAGTTCACCAGCTTCACGCCCGGCGCACGCAGGGCCTCGGCCACCAGCGGCTCGGCCTCGCCCAGGGGGTCCACCTGTAGGGGCGGTGCCACCTGCCCCTCACGCGCCGAAGGCAGGCTGTCGGGATCGCTGCGCATCATACCGAAGACAAAGACCAGCGCGAGGCCCGCGAAAATCAGCGGCGGGGCGATCATCAGTGGCGATACCCTAGCCATGTCGCCTCTCCTCTTCAGCCTGTTGCAACTGGCGCCTGATCCGCGCCGCACGCGCCCATGTCAGCGCCACCAGCACCGCAAGCAGCACGAAGGTGGCACCATAGGCCGCGTAAACCTCGGCCGCATATTTCCCCAGATCCGGCATCATCCCATCCTTGCCCGCAGGCGCAGCGCATGAAGCCGCCGCGCCCTGATCTCGGTCCGGGTGCGCACCAGGACCAGCGCCAGGAACAGCAGGACGAAGCCCGCGATGCAGACCACCAGCGGCAACCAGAACACGTCCGACACGTTCTCTTCCTTGTCCAGCGACAGCGACGCGCCCTGGTGCAGCCCCTGGTTCCAGAAATTCACCGCATAGCGCGACAGCACCGCGAAAACCGATCCGACCAGGCACAGCACCGCCGTCAGGTCGGCGGCGGTGTCGGGGTCCTCGATCGCCTCCCACAGGGCGACATAGCCGAGGTAGAACAGGAACAGGATCAGGAACGACGTCAGCCGCGGGTCCCAGGCCCACCAGGTGCCCCACATGGGCTGCCCCCAGATCGCCCCGGTGGCCAGCGCGATCAACGTCATCACCATGCCCACGGGCGCCGCGGCCCGCGCGGCCAGCGCACTGACATGGTGCCGCCGGATCAGCCAGATCAGCGAAGCAACCAGCATCATCACCCAGGCGTTGATGGCCATCATCGCGCTGGGGACGTGAAGATAGATGATCTTCACCGTCGCCCCCTGCCGGTAATCGTCGGGCGTGAAGAAGAACCCCCAGACCAGGCCAACCCCAAGGCAAAGCAGGCTCAGCCCCGCCACCACCGGCAGAACCTTCGCGCTAAGCCCCATGAAACGGGCCGGATTTGCATATTCCCACAAAGACATGCCTTGCTCTACCTTCTGCCCGGGGGGCGCTCAAGCCTGCTCTTTCTTGCCAAAAGTACTCCCGCCGGAGGCCTTGGAATTCATATGAAATATGAATTTCAACATCTTGCGCCGCAATCTTGAACTGAATTCTCACCGCAAGTTGATGCGCAGCGCCGCCGCTGCGGCAAAGGGCAGCAGGGCCAGCGCGCCCGCCGTCACCCCCGCCAGCAACAGCAGCGGGCCTTGCACCGCCAACCCCTCGGCCCCCCGGCGGGCCACCTCGGCCCCGAAAATCAGCGTCGGCACGTAGAGCGGCAAGACCAGCAACGACAACAGCAACCCTCCCCGCCGCAAGCCCACCGTCAAGGCGGCACCGAAAGCGCCGATCACGCTCAGCGCGGGGGTGCCCAGGGCCAGCGACACCACCAGCCAGCCGAAACCGCCCGCCGGCAGGTTCAGGAAAATTCCCAGAACCGGCGCGGCCAGGGTAAGCGGCAGACCGGTGGTCAGCCAATGGGCCAGCGCCTTGGCCACGGCGACCCCCTCAAGCGGGATCGGCGCGCAGGCCAGCAGATCCAGCGTGCCGTCCTCGTAATCCAGCGCAAAGATGCGGTCCAGCGACAGCAGGCAGGCCAGAAGCGCGCCAAGCCAAAGGATACCGGGGGCGATCGCGGTCAGCCGCGCGGTTTCCGGCCCCACGGCAAAGGGCACCAGCACGACGACGATCAGGAAGAAGGCCAGCCCCAGGCCAAACCCGCCCCCGGCCCGTACCGCCAGCGCAAGATCGCGCAGCACCAGCCGGATCACAGGAAAGCCTCGTCAAAACCGCTGCGGGCCATGGCGCGGGCGCGAAACCCCGACACATCCACCGCCCGCGCGCTGAAGCCCAGGTCGATATGGGTGGCGATCACCGCCGCGCCCCCTGATTCCAGGTGGTCGCGCAGCACCGCTGCAAACAGACCCACGCTGCCGGTGTCCAGCGATACGGTGGGTTCGTCCAGCGCCCAGATCGCCCGCCCCGTGACCAGCAGCCGCGCCAGGCCCAGCCGCCGCTTCTGCCCCGCCGAAAGGTGTTGGGCCGCCCGCCCGCGCAGCCCCTCCAGATCGAAGGCGCGCAATGCCGCGGCAATGTCGCGGGTGCCGAACATCTCGGCCCAGAAGCGCAGGTTCTCCTCGACGCTCAGCGCCGCCTTGATTCCATCGGCATGTCCGGCATAGGCGATGTCGTCAGTGGCGCCCCGAAGCTCTCCGGCCAGGGTCGGTTGCAACCCGGCAATGGTGCGCAACAGCGTCGTCTTGCCCGATCCGTTGGGCCCGCGCAGAACGACCGCCTCGCCGGGCGCAATATCGAAACTTACCCCCGAAAGCACCGGCACGCCGCCCCGGGCGCATGCCACATCGACAAGCGACAGCAGCGGCTCAGACGGCAAGAAGGGCCACGCCCACCCGGCGCCCCTCGCTCAGAAGGATGTTGTAGGTCCGGCAGGCCGCCGGTGTGGCCATCGCCTCGACCCCCAGCCCGGCCTCTTCCAGCGCGGCGCGAAAATCGCCCGGCACATGGGCCACCTCGGCCCCTGTGCCCACGAAGACCACGTCAAGATCGTCGCGCGCCTGGATCAGCGTCGCGTGGTCCACGTAGCCCCCCCAGGGCAGGACGCCGCCGGGCAGGACACAGACGTCGCCCTGCACCACCTTGCCGCCGATGCGGAAGAACCCCGGCCCATATCCATCGATGGGCCGGGAATCGTTATAGGAAATCTCGTTCAGCCGCATCGTGCTTCCTTTCCGTCATGTCGCCGCGCCTGCTCTTTCTTGCGAAAAATACTCAAGCCCCCGCGTTGCAATCGGGCTCAGGCGTCGATGTTGGCGAACTGGTTGCCCTTGTCGGTCGGCTTGTCCTCGCGGTTCACGCCCAGGTACAGCACCACGTTCTTGGCCACGTAGACCGAGGAATAGGTGCCGACGATCACGCCCCAGGTGATGGCAAAGACGAACCCCCGGATCACGTCGCCCCCCAGCACCAGCAGCGCGATCAGCGCCAGCAGCGTGGTGCCCGATGTCATCAGCGTGCGCGACAGGGTTTCGTTGACCGAGAGGTTCATCACTTCGCGCAGATCGCGTTTGCGGTACTTGATCAGGTTCTCGCGCAGACGGTCGAAGATCACCACCGTGTCGTTGATCGAATAGCCGATGATCGTCAGCAGCGCCGCGATGGTGGCCAGGTCGAACCGGATCTGCAGCACCGAGAAGACGCCGATCGTCAGGATCACGTCATGGAACAGGGCCGCGACCGCCCCGACCGAGAACTGCCATTCGAACCGCAGCCAGATGTAGAACAGGATCGCCGCCAGCGATGCCCCCACGGCGATCAGCGCGGTCTGGATCAATTCGCCCGAGACCTTGGGCCCGACGCTTTCGACCGAGGGGAAGGTGATCGACGGGTCGACCTGCTGCAGCGTTTCCTCGACCTTCGCGATGGTATCGGCCGCCACGCTTTCCTGGTCGTCCTGGGCCTGGATGCGAATCATCGCCACGTTCTTTTCAGGCCCGAAGGTCGGATCGAAGACCTCGGTGATGGTGACATCACCCAGCCCCAGGGGGTCGATGGCTTCGCGGTAGGCGCCGATGTCGACGGCCTGCACGCTTTCGGTGCGGATCGTGGTGCCGCCCCTGAAATCGATGCCGAAGTTCAGCCCCAGCATCAGCCAGGCCACCAGCGACAGGATCACGGCGATGACCGATGCCCCGAAGGTGGCCTTGGCATAGCCGAAAAAGTCGATGTTGGTGGTTTCCGGTACAAGTTTCAGGCGCATCTCAGACCTCGATCGTTTTGGGGCGGCGGCGCTCGAACCAGGTGACGATGATCAGCCGCGTAACGAAGATCGCCGTGAAGACCGAGGTCAGGATGCCAAGGCCGAGGGTGATGGAGAAACCGCGCACCGGCCCCGACCCCAAGGTAAACAGGATGACCGAGACGATGAAGGTGGTGATATTGGCGTCCACGATCGCGCTCAGCGCCCTTTCATAACCCAGTTCGATGGCCCGCGCGGGCCCCCGCGCCGTCTTCAGCTCTTCCCGGATACGCTCGAAGATCAGCACGTTGGCGTCCACCGCCATGCCGATGGTCAACACGATACCGGCGATGCCCGGCAGGGTCAGCGTTGCGCCGATCATGCTGAGCAGGCCGAACAGAAGCCCGACGTTCAGGATCAGCGCGATATTGGCGAAGACCCCGAACAGACCATAGCTGAGCACCATGAAGACCAGCACCGCGCCAAAGGCGACGATACAGGCGATGCGCCCGGCGTCGATGCTGTCTTGCCCCAGTTCCGGGCCGATGGTGCGTTCTTCAAGAAAGGTCATGCCGGCCGGAAGCGCACCGGCGCGCAGCAGAACCGCAAGGTTGGTGGATTCCTCGACGCTGAACTGGCCGGTGATGATGCCGCTGCCGCCGGGAATGTGGCTCTGGATCACCGGGGCGCTGATCACCTCGTTGTCGAGGACGATGGCGAAGGGCGAACCGATGTTCTCGGCGGTGTAATCGCCGAACTTGCGCGCGCCACTGGGGTTGAAGCGGAAGTTCACTGCCGGGCGGCCGTTCTGGTCGAAGGCGGGCTGTGCATCGACCAGTTCCTCGCCGGTGACGACGGGGGTCTGTTCGACGATGTAGAAGACACCCTCTTCGTCGACGGACGGCAGGACAAGCTGGCGTGGGCCGGGCGATTGGGTGGAATCGGTCGTACGCCCGACCACGGGATGGAAGGTCAGCTGGGCAGTGGTGCCGATCAGTTCCTTCAGCTCGCTCGCGCTGCCGATGCCGGGCACCTGGATCAGGATGCGGTCGGCCCCCTGACGCTGGATCGTGGGCTCGCGTGTGCCCACCTCGTCGACGCGGCGGCGGATGATCTCGACCGATTGCTGCATGGTGCGGTCATCGGTCGCGGCCTGTTCCTCGGGGGTCAGGCTGAGGGTGATGGTGTCGCCATCGCCCGCAACCGCGATGTCGCTGGCGCCGACACCCGTGAGGGTGACGACAGGGCGGGCCAGCCCGCGCACGATCTCAAGCGCCCTGGCCATCGCCTCGGGCTTGGAAATGCGGAAGGCCAGCGTGCCTGGCTCACCTTCGATCCGGCGGATCGTGCCGACCTCGTCGCGCGCCTCGCGCAGGGCGTCGCGCACCTCGGGCCACATACCATCCACCCGGTCTGCGTAAACCTCGGTGACCTGCACTTCGGCCAGCAGATGCGCACCGCCCCGCAGGTCAAGCCCGAGGTTGACCAGCGAATTGGGCATCCAGTCGGGCCATCCCGCCGCCGCCGCCGTCCGTTCTGGGGTTGCACCCAGGGTTTCGATTTCGGCGAGGGCGTCGTTGTGCCCCTCGACCCGCGAATAGAACGCATTCGGCAAAGCGAAGGCCAGTCCGAGGGCGATCAGCCCCCAGATGACGATCCGCTTCCAGAGTGGGATGTCCAGCATGGTGCGGCCCCTAGAATCGGAAAATTACGAGGCGGCCGGTTCGGTCTTGTTCAGAACCTGGCTGATGGTTGCACGCACGACGCGCACCTTCACGCCCTCGCTCAGCTCGACCTCGATCTCGCCGTCGTCCTTGACCTTGCTGACCTTGCCGATCAACCCGCCGGCCGTGACCACCTGATCACCGCGGCGCAGCGCCTCGACCATCTTCTGGTGCTGTTTCACCTTCTTCTGCTGGGGACGGATCAGCAGGAAATACATGATCGCGAAGATCAGGATCAGGGGGACGAAGCTGGTAAAGGCGCTTGCTGCGCCCCCGGCCGCTTGCGCATAGGCAGGCGTGACAAACATATCGGTTTCCTCGGTCTAACGTTCGGCGCTCATGGCCGCTTTTCGGATCGCGCGCACCCTATCTGCGGGTGCCCGGGTTGGCAAGCAAGGCTGCACCGCAGCAAGTGTCACGTCACTCGGCGATTTTCAATGCTCGCGATGTTGTGTAGAGAAGCACCGACCACCGATCGAGGACCAGACCCATGCACGACATCCGCTCTCTTCGCGACGATCCCGCCGCCTTCGACGCCGCCATGCAGCGCCGTGGCCTGTCGGAGGTCTCGGCGCGGGTTCTGGATATCGACAACGCCCGTCGCGCGGCGATTCACGCCGCCGAAACCGCCAAGGCCGACCAGAATGCCGCCAGCAAGCAGGTGGGCGCCGCCAAGGCCGCCGGTGACGAAGCCCTGTTCGAGGAGCTGCGCGCCACCGTCGCCGCCAAGAAGGCCGAGGTCGCCGAGATGGAGACCCAGGCCAAGGCGCTGGACCAGCAACTGACCGACCTGCTTCTGACCCTGCCCAACGTGATGGACGACGACGTGCCGCCGGGCCGCGACGACACCGACAATACCGAGATCGCGCGCTGGGGCACGCCCCGCAGCTTCGATTTCACGCCGGTCGAACATTACGACCTGCCCGCCGCCCGCGGGCTGGATTTTGCAACGGCGGGCAAGCTTTCGGGCAGCCGCTTTGTCGTGCTGCGCGGGGCCATGGCGCGGGTTCACCGGGCGCTGGCGCAGTTCATGATCGACATGCACGTCAACGAACACGGGCTTGAGGAAACCAACGCCCCCGTGCTGGTGCGCGAAGAGGCGATGTATGGCACCAACCAGCTGCCCAAGTTCGCCGAAGACAGCTATCAGACCACCAACGGATGGTGGCTGATCCCCACCTCCGAGGTGACGCTGACCAACTCGGTGCGCGAAACCGTGATCGAGGGCGCCGACCTGCCGATCCGCCTGACCGCCCATTCTCTGTGCTTCCGGAGCGAGGCGGGATCGGCCGGCAAGGACACCGCCGGGATGCTGCGCCAGCACCAGTTCGAAAAGGTCGAGATGGTCAGCATCACCCACCCCGACGAAAGCCGCGCCGAACACGACCGGATGACGCGCTGTGCGCAGAACGTGCTGGAGCGACTGAACCTGCCCTACCGGGTCATGCTGCTGTGCGAAGGCGACACCGGCTTTGGCGCCCGCCGCACCCATGATCTTGAGGTCTGGCTGCCCGGTCAGGACACCTACCGCGAGATCAGTTCCGTCTCGAACACCGGCGATTTCCAGGCCCGCCGCATGAACGCCCGCTTCAAACCGGCCGAGGGCAAGCCCGCCTTCGTGCACACCCTGAACGGATCGGGCCTTGCCGTGGGGCGCTGCCTGATCGCGGTTCTGGAGAACGGGCAAGAGGCCGACGGCTCGGTCACCCTGCCCGAGGCGCTGCACCCCTACCTGGGCGGCAAGACGAGAATCGCTTCCGACGGCAGCCTGGGCTGAACAGCGCGCTTGATCGAAACCTTACCCTGCGTCATCCTCCGGTGAGAAACTTAACCGGAGGATGAAAGATGCCGAATTTCTGGGAACCGAAGAGGCCAGGGCACTGGGCCCATGGCTTTCTGATCTGCGGCGCCACGCAGGATACCGGTTACGAATTTCACGGCAGCTTTCCCCGTGATGGCCGCCTGCCCCATATCTCGGTCTACGAGATCGGCGCAACAAACCGGAAGATCCGGCCCAGCATCTACCTCAGGCAGGCCAATGGCACCGTCGGACTGACAGCTTCGGACCGCACCAGGTTTTCAAGTGAGTTCGGCGTCAGCGATGACGCGCGCGATGCCTTCGTGCGCGATATCTGGGCCAAGCACCGCGCGTTGAACCCGCCCGCCGCCAAGCCGAAAAAAACCAGCCATTACGTGGGACCGGCAAGCGCCTTTCCGCCCCTGCCCGGCGCAGCGGCCACGCCCCCCGGTGTGCCGGTGCCCTACCCCAACACCGCGCCGCCGCTTCTGTCGGACCGCCCGCTGGGTCTGTCGCCCGGTGCCATGGCCGAACTGCGCGCCATGCCGGCCCATATGCAGGGCATGCTGGCGCAAAGCGGCGCCTTCGATTAATCCTGTTGCCTTCGCCGGGCCACCGCCTATCTCTGCCATATGACACAGATAAAACCCCTTCTGCTGCTGATCGCGGCTGTCGCCTTCGCGGTTTCTCCGTTCCTCACGCCCGAGTTCGGAGGCTTTGACCCATCGCTTTATCCGATCCCGCAGGACGACCCGCCGGTGCAGCCCGCCGGCTATGCCTTTTCGATCTGGAGCGTGATCTATCTGTGGCTGATCGCCAGCGCGGCCTACGGGATGTGGAAACGCCGGGATGACGCCGCATGGGACGCGCACCGTCTGCCGCTGATCGTCTCGCTGGCGGTCGGGGTGTTCTGGTTGCCCATGGCGCTGGTCAGCCCGATCGGCGCCACGGTGATGATCTGGGTCATGCTGATCACTGCGCTGGTGGCCCTTGTCACCGCGCCGCGGGGCGATCACTGGTGGGCGGCTGCGCCCATCGGGCTTTATGCCGGGTGGCTGACGGCGGCCAGCTGTGTGTCCGTCGGCCTTCTGCTGGCCGGTTGGGGCTGGACGGGGCCGCTGGTGGCGGCCTGGGCCGGCGTCTTGCTGGCGCTGATCGTGTCGCTTGCGATGATCTATACCCGCGCGGTGGCGACCTTCGGCATTGGCGTGGCCTGGGCCCTTGTTGGCGTGGCCGTGCAGAACCGCGACGGCGCCCTGGGCCTTGCGCTGGCGGCGCTGGGGCTGGCCATTGTCGTTGTCGCGCTGACCTTCCTGCGGCTGCGGCAGAAGTAACCGAAAACGGGCAGGAAGATCACTCCTGCCCGCCACGTTCCGTCACTTTCGGAAAGATCACTCGTCGGCGCGCCCCTTGCCCAGATGCTTGCGCAGCCGGGACGGCGTTGATTTCGTGCGGTTCTTATAGGGGTTGTCGTCGCCCTGCCCGCGAAACCACAGCCGGATCGGCGTGCCGGGCATGTCGAAATCCAACCGCAGCCCGTTCACCAGATAGCGTTCGTAGCTGGCGGGCATCTTGTCGGGGTAAGAACACATCACCACAAACCCCGGCGGCCGCGTCTTGGCCTGGGTCATGTAACGCAGCTTGATCCGACGACCGCCCGGTGCGGGGGGCGGATGTGCCTCGACCATGCCGGTCAGCCAGCGGTTCAGATGCGCGGTCGTCACCCGGCGATTCCAGACCTCATGCGCCTTGATCACGGCGTCCTGCAAACGGTCGAGCCCCTTGCCGGTCTTGGCCGAGACCGTGACCAGGGGCGCGCCCTTGAGCTGGGGTAGCAGTCTTTCGAAGGATTCGCGCAAAAGCTTGATCTTGTTGCTCTTGTCGTCCTCGATATCCCACTTGTTCACGGCGACCACCACGGCGCGCCCTTCCCGTTCGGCCAGATCCGCGATCCGCAGATCCTGCTGTTCGAACGGCACCGCCACGTCCAGCAGAACCACCACGACCTCGGCGAATTTCACCGCCCGCAGCCCGTCAGAGACCGAAAGCTTCTCAAGCTTTTCCTGCACCTTGGCCTTCTTGCGCATGCCGGCCGTGTCGAACAGGCGGACAGGCACGCCGTTCCAGTCCATGTTCACCGAAATCGCATCGCGGGTGATGCCGGCTTCGGGGCCGGTCAGAAGACGCTCTTCCCCCAGAAACTGGTTGATCAGCGTGGATTTTCCGGCGTTGGGCCGCCCCACGACGGCCACCTGAAGCGGGCGCGCCTTGGTGGGAACGCGCGGCGCGTCGGCGTCTTCGTCAACATCCACGTCCACCTCGGGCGCCTCGTCGGCTTGGGCCTTGGCGCGTTCGGCAAAGGCATCGGCCAGGGGGCGCAACTGTTCGTAAAGATCGTTCAGCCCCTCGCCGTGTTCTGCCGACAGGCGGATCGGTTCACCCAGCCCCAGGGCATAGGATTCGATCACACCGCCATCGGCGGCCCGCCCTTCGGCCTTGTTGGCGGCCAGGATGACATGGCTGTTCTTCTTGCGCAGGATGTCGGCAAACACCTCGTCCTGGGGCAGGATGCCGGCGCGGGCATCCACCAGGAACAGGCAGACATCGGCCATTTCCACCGCCCGCTCGGTCAGCTTGCGCATCCGCCCCTGAAGGGAATCATCGCTGGCCTCTTCCAGACCGGCGGAATCGATGACGGTGAATTTCAGATCGCCCAGCCGCGCCGCACCTTCGCGCAGGTCGCGGGTGACGCCGGGCTGATCGTCGACCAGCGCCAGGCGCTTGCCCACCAGACGGTTGAACAGCGTGGATTTGCCGACATTGGGGCGGCCGACGATGGCCAGGGTAAAGCTCATGTTGCCCTCACGAGGGATGGGAAAAACGCCGCTTACACCCTATTGCGCCTAACGGAAAGCGTGAAGCTGTCCATTTGACGAAACGACATAGAGCGTGCGCCCGGCCACGACCGGATTCGTTGCCGCACCGCCGGGCAGATCGACGCCACCCGTGGCCGCGCCGGATTCGGGGCTGAAGGCACGCAGGGCACCATCGCCCGAGGCCACCCACAGCTGCCCACCCGCCAGGATCGGGCCGTAGTTGCCGAAGACCGCCTTGCGCTTGCGGGCGTTCTCCTTGACGAAGAACGGCAGTTCGCTGCCCCAGACCTTGCCGCCGGTGGCGGCGTCAAGCCGCACCAGCTCGGCCCGGTCCGAGACGGTGAAGACCGACCCGCCCGCCACAACGACCGGGCTCATCGCGCCCTCGCGTGCCGACCAGAGCGTTTCACCGCTGGTCAGGTCGATGGCCACGGTGCGCCCGCTGGGGCTTCCGGCATAGACGCGATCGCCGTCGATCACCGGATCGCCCGAAATGTCGGACACCCGGGCATAGACCCGGCCAAGGCGCGTGCCCGCCACGTTGCTGCCCCAGATCCGGGTGCCGCCGCTGCGCAGCGCGCTGACCAGTTCACCGCCCGCAAAGGGGAAGACCGCAACCCGGTCATTCACCGCCGGGGCGGCACCGCCCACGACACCCGAGGGGCTGGGCGTGCCCTGAAGGGTCCATTCGACACGGCCTTTGTCGGTGCGCACCGCCCAAGCCAGGGCATCGCGCGTCACGAGGTAGACCAGATCGCCCACCACGGTCGGCGCACCCGAAGGCGCGGCGTCAAGTTCCTGTGTCCAGAGCCGCGCGCCCGTTGCCACGTCCAGCGCCACAAGATCGCCGAAGCCGGTGGTCACGAACAGCCGGTTGCCCGACACCGCCAGTCCGGCGCCCGAGGCGTCGTCGGGGTTGTCGGAAGGCGGGGTCAGATCGACCGACCACAGCGCGGCGCCAGCGGTGGAATGGGCCATCACCCGTGCCCGGCTGTCGACGGTGAAGATCCGCCCGTCGGCCACGACCGGATCGGCGGTGATCCGGTGACGGCGGTTGTCACCCTCGCCGATGGGCGCGCTCCAGATCCGGGTCAGGTTGTTGCCAAGGGCGGGGTGTGCGATGCGGTGCGTCGCGCCGCCGGCCTTCTGGGTCCAGTCGGCATTGGCAACCATGGCCGGCAGCGAAATCGCGGTGGACAGATCCACCGGGTCGGCCGGGGTGGCGCCGTCAAGATCGGCGCGCAGGTCCAGCCTTTCGCCCGTGAGGATCAGTTCGGGGTCACCGCAGGCCGCAAGAAGCGCCAGCCCGCCAATGGCCGCCATCACCGGTTTGCTCAGTCCCATGCCTTGTCTCCTGCCCTCTGCCGGTCTGCCCGCCGTCGCGCCGCGGCCCCTTTGCGGGGCCTTCGGTCATGCCGCGTCCAGCGTGCCACCCAATGCCACAATCAACTGAGAAACCCTGCGGCGCAAGCCTTGGCTTACCTGGTCTTCCCCCAGGATGCCCTGCAGACGCTCAAGCGCGGCTTCGGTCTCGCCCTGCTCCACCTCGGCCAGGGCGATCTGCTCCAGCGCCAGCAGGCGATAGGGCGCGCCCGGAATGGTCAGGGGGGTCAGCCGCTCGATACGGGCTTCGGGGCTTAGCCCGTTGTCGTCGTGCATGACGAATTTCAGCAGCGCCAATTCGCGATAGACCTGCGGCAATTCGCCGTTCTGCGACAGGGTCTCAAGGGTGGATGCCACGTTGCCGTCACCCTCTTCGGCCTCCTGCGCCAACAGCATCGCGACAAGCGCGTTCTGGCGCGGCGTGCCTTCGATCCCGGCCAGGGCCGCGCGGCGGTCGGCCGGATCGTTCTGTTCAAGGGCACCCAGCAGGGCATCGCCAAAGGCCTGGGCGGCCGACTGGCGGCTGGCCTTCTGCCATTCGTTATAGGCCGCGCCCCCCACCAGAAGAACCACGCAGGCAATGGCGATCCAGCCATAGCGGCGCATCAGGGCGAACAGGCGGTCGCGCCGTACCTCTTCGCTGACTTCGTCGATGAAACTGTCGGTGTCGCTCACGCCATATCCCCATCCCGGTTTCGCCCCTCTTACCCTGTCAGGGGGACCAATGCCAAGGGCGCAAGAACCGCTCCTGTGGCAGTCTTGCGCCGCTGTCGGGAAAAGTTTAATCTGAACCGATTAGTTCAGCGTAATACCTGTCAAAGAATTCGATTGCGCATTAGACCGCGCCCACACTCGACGACTGCCGCCATTTCAAAGAGGCCCCGATGCGTTTTTTCTCGATCCTGACTGCCCTTCTCGTGATGGCCAGCCTTTACCTGGTGGTGTTCGAACGCCCGGCCCTTCTGGCCTTTGCGGCAGGTGAATCCGTCGAAGAGGCCGAAACGGAAAGCACCGAGGTCACCGATACAGCGACCCGGGTTGCCGTCGTTGCGCTGAAATCCGACGCGCAGGTGATCGACAGCGCCGTTCTTCTGCGTGGGCGCACCGAAGCGGCGCGGCAGGTGTCGGTCAGCGCCGAAACCAGCGGGCGCATCATCTCCCAGCCCCTGCGCAAGGGCGCCTTCGTGGACGAAGGCCAGATCCTGTGCGAGCTTGACCCCGGCACCCGCGCCGCGCAACTGGCCGAGGCCAAGGCGCGGCTGGTCGAATCCCGCGCCCGAGGCCCCGAGGCCATGGCCCGCGTCGCCGAGGCCGAGGCGCGCCTGTCCGAAGCATCGATCAACGACAACGCCGCAAGCAAGCTGTCGCAGGACGGTTTCGCCTCGCAGACCCGGGTGGCACAGACGGCCGCCGCGGTCGAATCGGCCCGCGCGGCAGTTCAGGCGGCGAAGTCAGGCGTGGAGTCGGCCAGTTCGGGCGTGCAGGCCGCCGAGGCCGCCGTGGCCGCCGCCGAACGCGAGATCGAGAAGCTGACCATCGCCGCGCCCTTTTCGGGGCTTCTGGAAACCGATTCCGCCGAACTGGGCACGCTGATGCAGCCCGGCGCGCTTTGCGCCACGGTGATCCAGCTTGACCCGATCAAGCTGGTGGGCTTCGTGCCGGAAACCGAGGTGGCGAAGGTGAAGGTCGGCGCATTTGCCGGCGCGCGGCTGGCCTCGGGGCAAGAGGTGACGGGCACCGTCACCTTCCTGTCGCGCAGCGCCGACAGCAACACCCGCACCTTCCGCACCGAAGTGACCGTTCCCAACGCCGACCTTGCCATCAGCGACGGTCAGACGGTCGAGATCATGGTGCAATCGGATGGCCGCAAGGCGCACCTTCTGCCCCAGTCCGCGCTGACGCTGGACGATCAGGGCGACCTTGGCGTGCGAATCGTGGCAGACGACAACACGGCCCGCTTCGTTCCGGTGTCGGTGCTGCGCGACACGGTCGATGGCGTCTGGCTGGCCGGGCTTGACGAAACGGTCTCGGTCATCGTCGTCGGCCAGGAATACGTGACCGACGGCGTGCCCGTCACACCCACCTTCCGCACGGCGGACAACAGCGGGGCCATCCAGCAATGACCGGTATCGTCGATTGGGCCGCGTCGCGGGCGCGGATGGTCCTTGCCTTCATCATGCTGTCGATCGTGGCAGGCGGCCTTGCCTATGTCTCGCTTCCCAAGGAGGGCGAGCCGGATATCGAGATTCCGGCGCTTTTCGTCTCGGTCCCCTTTCCCGGCATTTCCGCCGAGGACAGCGAAAAGCTGCTGGTCAAGCCGATGGAAACCGAGCTTTCCGACCTGGATGGGCTGAAGACGATCTCGGGGACCGCCTCGGAGAACTATGCCGGCGTCGCGCTGGAGTTCGAGTTCGGCTGGGACAAGACCAAGGTCCTGGCCGATGTGCGCGACCGCATGAACACGGTCGAGGCCAAGTTTCCCGCCGGAGCCGACAAGTACAGCATCAACGAGATCAACTTCTCGGAATTCCCCATCATCATCGTCAACCTGACCGGCCCCCTGCCCGAACGCACGCTTCTGAAGGTGGCCAAGGATCTGCAGGACCGGCTGGAAGGGCTGGAACCGGTGCTGGAGGCGGCCCTGGCCGGCCACCGCGACGAGATGCTGGAAGTGATCATCGACCCCCTGCGCCTTGAAGCCTACAACGTCACCGCCAACGAACTGATCGGCGTGGTGCAGAACAACAACCAACTGATCGCGGCGGGCGAGGTCGAGACCGAGAACGGCACCTTCTCGGTCAAGATCCCTTCGTCCTTCGACGATCAGCAGGACATCTACACCCTGCCCGTCAAGGTGGATGGCGACCGCGTGGTGACCCTGGGCGAACTGGCCGATATCCGGCTGACCTTCGAAGACCGCACCGGCACCGCCCGCTTCAACGGCGACACGACCGTTGCCCTGCAGGTGGTCAAACGCAAGGGTTTCAACCTGATCGACACCGCCGCGCTGGTGAAAGAGGAGGTGGCCAAGGCCCAGGACGCATGGCCCGCCGACCTGCGCGATGCGATCACCGTGGGCACCAGCAACGACCAGTCGCGCCAGGTGGCTTCCATGGTGTCACAGCTTGAAGGCTCGGTCCTGACGGCCATCGCGCTGGTTATGATCGTGGTTCTGGGCGCGCTCGGCATCCGTTCGGCGCTGCTGGTGGGCTTTGCGATTCCCACGTCCTTCCTGCTGTGTTTCGTGCTGCTTGGGGTCATGGGCATCACCATTTCCAACATCGTGATGTTCGGCCTGATCCTGGCGGTGGGGATGCTGGTGGATGGCGCTATCGTGGTGGTCGAATACGCCGACCGGCGGATCGACGAAGGCGCCGGCCCCATGGCCGCCTTCACCGAGGCCGCCAAGCGCATGTTCTGGCCCATCGTCTCGTCCACCGGCACCACGCTCTGCGCCTTTCTGCCGATGCTGTTCTGGCCCGGGGTGGCGGGCGAATTCATGGGGATGCTGCCCGTCACGCTGATCTATGTGCTGCTGGCCTCGCTGCTGGTGGCGCTTGTCTACCTGCCGGTCATGGGCGGCGTCGCCGGCCGGATGAGCAGGGCCTTCCAGGGCGCCTCGGACATGCTGCGCGCGCTGCTGCCCTGGGTGGTCCGCGCCGCCCTGGTGGTGCCGGCCGGCCTGCTGGTCTTCATCGCGGCGATGCAGCTTCTCAACCCCGACTACATCTTTCCCGGCGGCTCTCCGCTGCCGCCCCCGGCGCGGCTTCTGCCGGGTGCCCTGCTGTTCCTGCTGGGCACCACGCTGACCGCCATCACCCTCGGCTCGGTCAAGATCACCCGCGCCCCGAAACGGATCGACGCCCACCGCCGGCGCAGCCCCTTTGGCTATTTCATCAAGTTCATCACCGGCAACCCGGTGATGCCGCTGGTCTCGATCGGCGCGGTCATCTTCGTGGTCGTCTCGGTCTTCGGCTATTTCGCCGCCAACAACAACGGCGTTGAGTTCTTCGTCGAATCCGAACCCGAACAGGCCATCGTCTACGTCAAGGCGCGGGGCAACCTGTCGCTGCACGAGAAGGACGCGCTGCTGCGCCAAGCCGAAACCGTCGCCCTGTCCACCAAGGGCATCGAAAGCGCCTTCGCCTTCGCCGGCGAGGGCGGGCTGAACGCCAACACCGCCGGCAGCCAGGCACCGCTGGACGCCATCGGCCAGATCCAGATCGAACTGATCGCCTGGGAGGATCGCGCCGACTATGCCCGCACCCACCCCGACGAGGTCACGCTTGAGCAGCTTGACGGTGATGCGGTGATCGCCGAACTGCAACGCAGGCTTGCCCAGCTTCCGGGCATCCAGACCGAGGTGCTGAACCTGGCCATGGGGCCCGGGTCGGGCAAACCGGTCCACCTGCGGCTGAAGGGCAACGACTGGGGCGATCTGCAGGCCGCCGCCGCCCTCGCCCGCGAAAAATTCGCCACCACCGAAGGGCTGACCGATATCGAGGACAGCCGCCCCCTGCCCGGCATCGACTGGCAGATCGACGTCGATGTCGAAAAGGCCGGCCGCTACGGCGCCGATGTGGCCACCGTGGGCGGCATGGTGCAACTGGTGACGCGCGGCATCCTGCTCGACACCATGCGCGTGCCCTCCTCGGACGAAGAGATCGAGATCCGCGTCCGCCTGCCCGAACAGGACAGGGTGCTCTCCACCCTCGACAACCTCAAGGTGCGCACCCGCGACGGCCTGGTGCCCCTGTCCAACTTCATCACGCGCAAGCCGGTGAAGAAACTGGGCCAGATCGACCGGGTCGACCAGTCGCGCTATTTCGACGTGAAGGCCGATGTCGCCCCGAACCTCACGAAAGCGGGGCCATCGGGCAAGGACATCCCGATCAACGCCAACGAACGCATCGCCACCCTCACCGAGTGGCTCGAGACCGCCCCCCTGCCCGCCTCGGTCAGCTGGGAATGGACAGGCGACCAGGAAGACCAGGAAGAATCCGGCGCCTTCCTGATGAAGGCCTTCGTCGGCGCGCTCGGTCTCATGTTCATCATCCTGCTGGCCCAGTTCAACAGCTTCTACAACGCGGTCCTCGTGCTGCTGGCGGTGGTGCTTTCGACCACGGGCTGCCTGATCGGGATGCTGGTCATGGGGCAACCCTTCAGCATCATCATGACAGGCACCGGCATCGTCGCGCTGGCGGGCATCGTGGTGAACAACAACATCGTACTGATTGACACCTACCAGGAATACGCCCGCTACATGCCCCGTCTCGAGGCCATCGTGCGCACCGCCGAAGACCGCATCCGCCCGGTGCTGCTCACCACGACAACCACCATGGCCGGGCTGGCCCCGATGATGTACGGCCTCTCGCTCGATTTCATCGGTGGCGGCTATACCCTCGACAGCCCCACCGCGATCATGTGGAAACAGCTGGCCACGGCCGTGGTCTTCGGGCTCGGGATCGCAACGATGCTGACCCTCGTCTTCACCCCCTCGCTGCTGGCCCTGCGGGTCTGGATCTCGGAAGGCGCCTATCGCTCGATGCGCGGCCTGGGCGCGCTGGCCCGCCGCCGCGGCAAGTCGGCCCGCGACGTGGCAACACACCGCGCCGCCCGCAAGATCCGCTCGCCCGAGATCATCTGGGACACCGCGGAAGACGACCGGGCGCAAGACCTGCCAGCCCACGCCGCAACCAACCTGCGCGCGGCGGAATAGGGACAGGGCGAAGAAGAAGATGAGTATTTGAAGCAAGAAAGAAACAGGGGCGCATCCCCCCTCTTTCTTGCCCAAATACTCCCGCCGGAGGCGTTCCGTCCGCGCAGCCCGCGCAACCGCCCGTCCCCGGCACGCCATCACCCGAAACCGGCGCGACCGAAACAATGTCGGGGCGCGCGCCAGCGCGCCTCCGAAAGGTCAGGCCGCGTCTTCCTCTTCGGTTTCCTGGCGATGCCAGAGCGAGGCATAGCGCCCCTGGGCCGTCAGCAGTTCCTCGTGGCTGCCGCGTTCGACGATCTCGCCCGCTTCCAGCACCACGATCTGATCCGCGTCCGCGATGGTGGAGAGGCGATGCGCGATGACCATGACGGTGCGCCCGCGCCCCAGCCCCTTGAGTTCGGTCTGGATGTCCTGTTCGGTCTCGGTATCCAGTGCCGAGGTCGCCTCGTCCAGCAGCAGGATCGGCGGGTCCTTCAGCAGAGTGCGGGCGATGCCCACGCGCTGCTTTTCGCCCCCCGAAAGCTTCAGCCCCCGTTCGCCCACCGTCGTTTCGTACCCGTCGGGAAGGGCCGTGATGAATTCGTGGATCTTGGCCGCCCGCGCGGCCGCCTCGACCTCGGCGTGGCTGGCGGTGGGGCGGCCATAGGCGATGTTGTAGCGGATCGTGTCGTTGAACAGCACGGTATCCTGGGGCACCACCCCGATCTGGGCATGGAGCGAATCCTGCGTCACGTCGCGCAAGTCCTGCCCGTCGATGGTGAAGCTGCCGCCGCTTACATCATAGAAACGGAACAGCAGCCGTCCGATTGTCGATTTCCCCGACCCGCTTGATCCGACGATCGCCACCGTCTTGCCCGCCGGCACGGTGAGCGAGATGCCCTTCAGGATCGGTCGCGCCGCGTCATAGCCGAAGACCACGTCGCGCAGCTCGATCCGCCCGCCCTTCACCTCGAGCGCAGGCGCACCGGGCTTGTCCTGCACCTCGGCGGGCTGCTCCAGCAGGCCGAACATCTCGCCCATGTCCACCAGGGCCTGGCGGATCTCGCGATAGACGGTCCCGAGGAAGTTCAGCGGCATCGTGATCTGGATCATGTAGGCGTTGACCATGACGAAATCGCCCACGGTCAACGCGCCGTTGCCCACGCCCACCGCCGCCATCACCATCACCGCCACCAGCCCGCCGGTGATCAGGACCGATTGGCCGAAGTTCAGGAAGGCCAGCGAATAGGATGTGGTCAGCGCGGCGGCGACATATTTCTCCATCGCGCTGTCATAGCGATCGGCCTCGCGCTGTTCGGCGCCGAAATACTTGACGGTTTCAAAGTTCAGCAGGCTGTCGATGGCCTTCTGGTTGGCATCAGTGTCCTGGTCATTCATCACCTTGCGCACCTTCACCCGCCATTCGGTGACGGCAAAGGTGAACCAAGTGTAAAGCGCGATGGTGACGAAGACGACGACGAGATACCAGATATCGAAAACCCAGGCGAGCACGACCGCAATCATCAGCAGTTCCAGAACCAGCGGCCCGATGGAAAACAGCAGGAAGCGCAGCAGGAACTCGACCCCCTTCACCCCCCGCTCGATGATCCGGCTCAGGCCCCCGGTCTTGCGGGTGATGTGATAGCGCATCGAAAGCCGGTGAATGTGGGTGAAGGTCTCCAGGGCCAGTTGCCGCAGCGCGCGTTGCCCGACCGCGGCGAAGATCACGTCGCGCAATTGCTGGAAGCCGACGTTCATCAGCCGCGCCGCGCCATAGGCCACGGTCAGCCCCACTGCCCCCAGGCCCAGCGTCCAGGCCACGTCGCGCGCATCGCCCGATAGCGCATCGACCGCCGCCTTGTAGAAGAACGGCGTGCCCACGGCGATCAGCTTGCTCAGCACCAGCACCGCCAAGGCAAGCACCACCCGGCGTTTCACCCAGGGGTGTTCGTCGGGCCAGAGATAGGGCGCGACCCGGCGGATTACGCTCATCCCGCTGGAGGGGATGTCTTTGACGGAGGGGGCTTCTGGCATGGAAATCTCGGCTCTGGCTCGGGGAACACCGGAACCTAGGGCGCGGTGGTGCGATTGGCCAGAGCCTTCGCCATTATTCGGGAACGGTGAAGATCTGGCCGGGATAGATCAGGTCGGGGTCGCGGATCTTGTCGGCGTTCGCCTCGAACACCCGGACATAGAGAATGCCGTCGCCGTAATTCTCGCGCGCGATCCGCCACAGGGTAAAGCCGGGCTGCACCGTCACCACCGTCACCGGCGGCGCATCGGGGCTGGCCGTCTCGGCCGCGATCACCGTTTCGGGCGCTTCGGGGCGGAAGGGGGTTTCGGTGCGCGAAACGACATCGCCGCCCTCCTCGATCTCGTCGACGCGCAGGGTATAGACCCGGGTGTCGATCCGCGGCAGATCGGCCCGCCACTGCCCGTCTTCGCCGATCCGGGTGGTGCGCACCGGGTCGTTGTCAAGGTAGACCCGCACAAACCGCGAAGGGCCGCCGCGCCCGCCCAGCACCACGTCGCCCGACGCGTCATAGCTGATGGTGTCAAGCGATACGCTGGACATGGCATCGGGGCCGGGGCCGGGCTCTTGCAGCACCTTCATGCCGCTGTCGTCGGCCACCAAAACGCGGGGTGGCGCGGGGGCTGGCGCCGGGCTGGCCGGGGCGGCGGCATCGGGCAGCGTGCCGGGCGCCTCGCCGGGTTGTGCGATTGTCGGGGCGGTGGGTGCGCTGGCCATCCCGGGCTGGCCGGGCGGAGTTGCCCGGGCCACCGGTTCGGGTTGGGATGTGGCGGGGCGCCCCGGCGCACCTGGCGTTGCGCGGATGGCGGGCGGGGTGTTGGCACCGGGGCGGCGCGGTTGTTCTGTTGTCGGGTCAGCCAGGGCCAGATCGCCGGGCGCTGTGCCGTCAACAGCGGGCGGTGTCGCGCCATCGGCTTCGGGATCGTCCGCTGTGGCCGCGTCGGCCTCTGCGGTTTGCATCGCCGTTTCGGGCGCTGTCGTTTCCTCGGGAGGAACCGGCCCATCGGCCTCCTCCGCGCCGCGCTCCTCGGCCGGTGCCGGGGTCTGCGCCTGGGGCGGCGTGGCAACCGCCCTGGCCGGTGGCGCATCAGGGAGGGCCGCCGCCGGGGCCGGAGGCTGCGGTGCGGCCTCGGCAGGCGCCGCGGCCAAAAGCGTTTCGGCACTTGGCGCAAGGATCACGGTCTGTTGCGCCACCAGCACACTGTCACCCAGCCGCGACGACAGCGACAGGATGCGCGGCACCGCAGAC
Organism: Oceaniglobus trochenteri; assembly: GCF_020529025.1. Classification (GTDB taxonomy): domain Bacteria; phylum Pseudomonadota; class Alphaproteobacteria; order Rhodobacterales; family Rhodobacteraceae; genus Oceaniglobus; species Oceaniglobus trochenteri. Next base: position 51,467 of record NZ_JACNMM010000012.1, on the reverse strand, counting down.
GGTTCAATGGTGACAAGCGCCACGAAACCGCCCTGCCCGTCGACCTGCTCTGTGGCAATCTCGTCCCCGTCCAGCAGGACAGAGACCGTGCTGCCCGGCGCGGCACGCCCGGCGATCAGGGCCGAGCCATCGGGTTCGACCCGCACGATGTCAAAGCTGGGGGCGGGATGGCCCTGTTGCGGCGGCGGCGCGGGTTCGGGCACCGGCGCGGCGCCCTCGACCTCTGGCGCGTCGCCTGCCGGCGGTGGCGCCGGCGGCGCACCCTCGCCACGCGATGGCGGCGCGGGCGCCTTTGGCGGCGTCGGTTGCGGCGCATCGTTGGCCGGGGCTGGCGGCACCACCGCCACCACATCGGGCACCACCGATGGTGGCGGCAGCGCGGGTTCGGGGCGCAGGGCAAAATACCCCAGCACCGCAACACCGGCGATGGCCGCGGCTCCCACGATTGCGCCGCCGCTTGCGCCCATGCCCGACAGATTGATCATACTGCACATCCCCAAAGGCCCGCCGCCCGGGCGCAGCCTGCACGCGACCTTATCAACAGCACCGGGGGCGGTCAAAACCCTAAAGAGCGGCCATCAAGCCCGCCGTCGCACCGCGGCAAGATTGGTGCTACACCAGCGAACCACGACCCGCGCTTTCCCCACAATCCACCTTGCCAGCCCGCAAGACCCCTGCTAAATCCCCGCCCAATGCCCCTATAGCTCAGCTGGTAGAGCAACTGATTTGTAATCAGTAGGTCCGCGGTTCGAGTCCGTGTGGGGGCACCATATATCATCATGAAATCGTTGAATAAATAGTCGAGCGGCGATTTGCTGTGTCTCCGATTTTGCAACAACTTTGCAACATCGCGGAAATGTCGCGCTCGACGTTTAAACAGGCAAGCCACTGTTACCAAAAGAAATTCTTGACTACCCGGCCTCGGAAGCCTACCTATGCCCCACGGACGCGGAATCGCGTTCGCTATCAACGGAGTTCCAGACATGACGAATTCCTCCGCGCAAGCGGTCGGATGAGGCGTGGGCTCCGCAGGTGGCAGGTGCTCCCCTCTATATTCACTCGCCACCGTGAAAGGATTCCATATGTGGAATCTTATTATCAAAGCGCTCGACGATATTCTCTGCCATGACGTCGATAGCTTCTCAATCGACGGCGACGGAACCTTCCGGTTCAAAGGAGAAGTCATCCCAGATCGAGTATTCGAGGGATTGAGCCGCGAAGCTCACGTCAAGATCATCACGTATTACAAGGATCAGCTAGACGAGCATATCCACTCGCTCGGCATGAGCATCAACGATGATGCCAATGCGCTTAAAGCTGCGTGATCCAATACCCGCGACCTAACGGTCGCGGGCTTTCCTTTGTGTGCCGTTTTGGTTGGCAGACTCGCACGTTGATGCGATGATGGGCGAAAACAAAGGAAGAACAATTGCTCCTAGAATCTATCGACCAGACCCGCCTCGAAGTATCCCCCACCCTCGATCCGAAGCGTCGTTCGAAACTCGGGCAGTTCATGACGCCCGGTCGCATAGCGTCCTTCATGGCAGGAATGTTCGATGTGCCGCCCGAGGTACGCTTGCTCGATGCGGGCGCAGGCATGGGCGCTCTTACCGCCGCTTTCGTCGCGGAAGCGCTTGCCCGTGACGCGAGGCCCAGGTCGATAGACGTGACCTGCTACGAGGTGGACGACCAGCTTGCGTCGATTCTCGACGGCACGCTTGCCGCCTGCGCCGATCAGTGTGCGAGCGCGGGCGTATCCTTCACGAGCCGCGTCGTCCGCGACGACTACATCTTGCAGTCGGCGGAGCCGCTGCTGCGGGAGCAGCGCACCTACAACTGTGCCATCCTCAACCCGCCCTACGGCAAGATCAATCAGACCTCGGAATGGCGGCTGGGCTTGCGCTCCCTTGGGATCGAAACGGTGAACCTCTACACTGCCTTCGTCGCCGTCGCCTTGCAGCAGATGGACGACGGCGGCGAGATCGTCGCCATCACGCCGCGCTCCTTCTGCAACGGGTCCTACTATGAGCCGTTCCGCCGCTTGCTGCTTGGCGGGTCTGCAATCTCGAACCTGCATGTCTTCGAGTCCCGTCGATCCTCCTTCAAGGACGACGACGTGTTGCAGGAGAACATGATCTTCCGCGTGCGCAAGGGCTGTGCGCAAGGCGACGTTTCGCTCTCGACTGACCTCACCGACCCGCGCGCCGTGCCGTTCTCGGACATCGTGCGCCCCTCTGATCGCCACGCCTTCATCCGCCTGCCTGTGTCAGGCAACGACCTTGCCGACAGCGTTCAGGCGCTCCCCTGCGTCCTTGCGGACCTTGGTATCAAGGTATCGACCGGGCGCGTCGTCGATTTTCGCACGCGGGACAACCTGCGCAAGGAACCGGGCGACGACACGGTGCCACTGATCTACCCCCAACACTTCCACGATGGGGGCATCCGCTGGCCGATACCTGACTTCCGAAAGCACAATGCGCTGGCCGACAACGACGACACGGCGAAGCTAATCACGCCCGCAGGCATCTACGTCCTGACCAAGCGTTTCACAGCCAAGGAAGAAAAGCGCCGTCTCGTTGCCTCGATTTACGACGGCGGGCGCGCGGGGTTCGAGAACCACTTGAATTACTTCCACGAGGGCGGCGAAGGCCTGCCGCTCGACCTTGCCAAAGGCCTCGCCGCCTTCCTGAACTCGGAGGCCGTGGACCAGTATTTCCGCATCTTCTCGGGGCATACGCAGGTCAACGCGACTGACCTGCGTAACCTGCATTATCCGAGCCGCGACCAGCTTGAGGCGCTAGGCCGCGGCGACACAACGATGGATGACTTGCTCTAGCCTGTCACTTTGAACTGCTTTGCCGGGTCGCCCTGAATCCAGATAAACGTGTCGTAGGCGATGTTCTGGTGCTTGCCTTGGCGCGCAGCCGCCTCCTTCCACGTCCGGTAGGTCGTCGTGAACCCAACGCCCGCCTTTCCACACCTTTCGGCCAGCCTGTTCATCTGCGCGACCTTGTGCGCGTCCACCTCGCCGTCGCTTGTCACCGCCTCGATAACCCACAGGTGGTCCGTGTCCGGGTGCCAGAGCAATGCGTCGGGCATTGCGTCCTCTAAAGTCAAGGCCACCCCGGCTTCTGCCATCTTCGCGCGCTCGGCATCCGATACGCGGTCGCCATCCGCATCATCGACATAGAGCAGTTGATAGCCAGGAAGGAAGCGCGGGGCGTAATTCTCGACGCTTGCCCTAATCAGATGCGCGTGGCCGGAGTCGACCAACTTGCGGGCAGCCTCGGCCATCTCAGCTTGGAAGGCGCGGCGTTCGCGCGACACGTCGTCCCGCGCCCACTCGGCCAGCATATCTCGCCACGCGTCGTCAGGAGCCTTCAGGACGGCCTTCAGGGCCTCGTCGAGGCGGTAGCAGGAGTTTGGCGATTTCGCTTTTACGTGTCCGGGGATGAACTCACCTTTCTCAAGCGTGATCGCCTCGAACCCTCCCAACTCACGGAGCGGCTTGATCCAGTAGTCGCGCCCCTCACGATCCAGCTTGCCGCTGTCCCGTTGCAGGATGCCGATATGGCAGGCGAGGTGAGCCGTCGATGCGCCGTCAGCGACCTTCGCCCCAGCAGGTGCCTTGGTGAACCAACTGTCCGTCTCGTCGTCGAGCATTGCGAAGGTGCAATCGACTAGGTCCGCGTTCGAGCCGAGATCGAGGTATTGCAGGACGGCTCGAATACGGTTCTTCGTCACGCCCTGCAAAGCCTCGGGCATCGGCCCTCGCTGCTCCCGAAGCTGCGCCACCTTGTCATGCAGTAGTGCCATCCGCCTGTAACCCCTCAACAATTCGTTTTGGGCACCCTACTGCGCGACCTTTAGGGAGTCGATTGCCAAGCGGTGTCTCAAACAAACAACGGATAGCCCCGCAATCTCCGGTTGAGCAGCGCCGGGGATAGGTCCGAACGTCGTGTCACCGGGTGCGCCGCGCCCGCCTATCAACGGAGTGACAAGATTATGACCGACCTCAACAACCAGACCAAAACCGCCCTCAACGATATTCTGGCGAAGCCGCTGACGGCCTCCGCGCTGAAAAAGACCTCGAAGGACGACCTCGTCGCAATGATCGAGGCGCAGCCGCCGAAGCTGACCGCGTTGGAGAAGCGAGTCCTTGTCGCCTACCTAAATGCCGGGATCGACGCGAACGGTGCCCAGACCCTGGACGACATGCTCGCGGACAACATGACGTGGGGCGACGTGCCAGAAATCGCACAGCGCACGGGGCTGACCCAGAAGCAGGTGCAAGGCGTGATTGCCTCACTCACGACGAAAGCCCTACTCGTGATCACGGACGAGGGAGTGAACGGCGAAGGCCCGGTGCAACAGGTGCTTGCCGACGACGGCATCCGCGTTGCGTTTGATCTGATGGCCGAAGGCATCGAGGCGAAGGCCGCACTCAAAGCCGCGCTCAAGCCCCGCGTTCTCGCTGACCGCGTAATGATCGAACCCGGCAAGGCCGAAGACGTGAAAGCCACGAAGGCAGGCTCGAAACGGCACCTTATGGCCGTGGCTCTGGCCAAGGGCGCGACCATCGAGGAACTGATGGCGACGCTCGGCTGGAACAAAGACACCGTGTCGTCCGCGTTGCGCACCGACATGGGCGCACTTGGGCTAGGCGTCGAACGCAAAGCGGGCAAATACTATCTGCTCCTGCCCAAAGGCGTGAAGCGCATCCCGGCCCACGATGCCGACACGAACCGCGCTGCCGCACTGGTTGCAGCCTGCAAATAAGCTTTGCAAAGGAATGTGGAGCGACCGGGAGGATGATCGCTCCACACAATCCTTACGACGGGCTGCATGTCATCCCGTTGCGCCGTGCGTTCGAAATGCGGACGGACCTGTTCATGAAGCCTTCCGAGGCTGGGCACGCTATCATAAGCGTGTTGCGACGCCTACGCCGCTACATCTTGTAGAGCTATCTTGAATCGTGCATTCTCGCGCATAACGAGCAGCGGAGCAAAGCAGCATGAAATTGACGCATGTTAGAGTTCAGAACTTTCGATCAATTCTAGATTCTGGGAAATTCTCGACAAGCGAACTTTGTTGCTTGGTTGGTAAGAATGAGGCCGGCAAGACCGCCACTCTTACCGCACTTCAGTCCATACGGCCTTACGGGAACGCACAGTCAGACTTTGACGTTACTGAGAATTATCCGAGGCGATACTCCGCACGATTTGCAGAACGTCATCCTAGAAATGATGCTACGGTGGTCGAAACTTGGTGGGAATTGTCCGATCAAGGACACCAAATGCTTTGCGATGAGTTTGGGGAAAGCGCCATTACGTCGAGAGAGTTCAAGATTTGGAAGGAATACAACCAAAAGGGAACATATTGGTCCGTTCCGGTTGATGAAGGCGCGGCGATCAAAAACGCAATTGAAATGATGCAGATGAACGCTGCTGAAAAAGCCGTCCTTGCGAAATCGACGACGGCAAAGCAGGCAATTGCAGCCGTCGCAGCACAAGAAAATTCCACTGAGAAGTTGAATACCCTGAAGGCCAGATTTGAGAGTTTTCGGGATCATTCAGTAACGAAGCGCGGTATCGACCTTCTCAACCCAATTGTGCCTCACTTCTTTTACACGTCACACTATGATCGGATGAGCGGACAAATTTCCGCTCAGAAGATTGCCACGGACAAGGCTGCGGACGGCATATCTCCCGGTGATCAGATATTCCTGGACTTTCTCCGCTTGGCCGGAACGTCGTTGGATGAACTCAATAACTCTCCGCGATATGAGGAACTTAACGCAAAATGTGAAGCCGCTTCCGCAGATATTACCGATCAAATATTTGAGTATTGGTCGCAGAACGATAATCTTGAAGTTCAGGTCAATTTGAGCGAGGGGCGCGCGGAAGACAAAGCGCCATTCAATGCGGGTGCCGTGGCAAGGGCGAGGGTCTACAATCAACTGCATAGGGCCAGCGTATCCTTTTCAGAGCGAAGCGCGGGGTTCGTTTGGTTCTTCTCGTTCCTCGTTCAGTTTGCCATGATGCGACGGGATACTGACAATGTGATCATTCTTCTTGATGAACCCGGCCTGACCCTCCACGGCAAAGCCCAAGCTGATTTATTACGTTACATCGCAGAAGAGCTGCTACCTGACCATCAAGTGATCTATTCCACCCACTCGCCATTCATGGTTCCCCATGATCGGCTGGCCGACTGCCGCGTGGTCGAAGACGTGATTACTTCTGATAGACGGGGGCGCCCGCAATCCGAGGGCACGAAGGTCACAGATGACGTGATGAGTACCGACAAGGACACGTTGTTCCCGCTGCAAGGGGCGCTCGGGTATTCCGTTACACAATCTTTGTTTATCGGAGAGAACAGCCTGCTCGTGGAAGGTCCATCAGACATTCTCTATTTACAAGTATTTTCGAATGAACTTGAGAGACGGGGGCGGGTCGGCCTAGACTCAAAATGGACCACTTGCCCAGCAGGCGGGATCGACAACATTCGACCCTTTATTTCGCTCTTTCACGGCAACCACCTGAACGTGGCGGTGCTTTCAGACCAAGGGCAAGGTGACAATGGTAAGATTGAGCGCCTGCGCCGAGCGGAAGTCTTGGCGGCGGAGCGGCTTCACACAATTGCAGAGTTGCTAGATCAACCCGAAGCGGATATTGAAGATGTCATGCATCCAGAGTTTTTCTGCAAGGTGATCAACGGCTGCTATGCACTAGATGGTGATAATGCAATCACGGCAGAGAAGTTGGCTGAGTCCGAGGGTGCGCCAAGGCAAGTCAAACAGGCTGAGGCATTTTTCCGACTGCTACCCGCTGAAATTCCTGAATACAGCCATTACCGGCCTGCGGACTGGCTGATCCGCAACCCTGGCATTCTAGAAGGCGACGGCGACGACATAATGGTGACCCTAGAAAGAGCCGAAAAGGTGTTCGCGGTCTGTAACAAAATGCTGAACGAGTAGGGCGACTTAGGCATTCAGCAGCATGCGTCTAAGGCGCATTGCGGGCTGGCAGGCGCAACGATGCCCAAAACATCGAGACGCCCATCAGCGCGCGATTTTTCGGGGGTGTTTGCTCGCGTCTCGTGCGCTTCGTCGGGCAATGGCAGGCGCAGCGGCCAAGTGCGCGACGACAGCGCGGGTTAGAACCAGCCTTTCAGGGTCGAGACGCGGATATTCTGCGGCACGAGATACTGCGAAGCGAAGGCTGCGACGATCAGGGCAATGCCTGTGTCGCCGTGACCCGAGGCGTTGCGGGACTGCGTGATGATCTGGTTCCCGGCAGCGGTCGTCTGCGTCGTGAACGAGGCCAGGTCTTCTTCGATCTCCGACCGCAGGGGCAAGTTATGCGCGAACTTGAGGTCGCCCGACGCGAACAGGACGGCGAGGTTTTCGATCATTAGGGTCTTGGACGCGTTGACGTAGCGCCCGGATCGCCGCCACTCTTGACCACCTGTCATCTGCACGGCGGTGTGATCGACGGATTGCTCGAACATCATGTCCGAAACGACCCGTCCGATGCTCGTTCCGTCGATGATCAATTCCGACTTTCCACCGAAGGGCGGCGCGTTGCGAAGGCGAATGAGGTAATCGACCACATCGACGTAGGACACGCCCCGGAACTTGTCCGCGAAGACGACGGTGCGCTCGCGCGGACCAAGGACGACGCGGGTGCCGTCATGGATGGGCAACTGCTGGTCTTTCAGGACCACCGCCGACGAGAAGTCGTTGGCTTGCCCAAGGTCTGCGCCGACGAAGTATCTGACAAATCCGGTCACTCTCTCGATGGCCGGGTCCATGTTGGTCTCGTTGATCACGCGCCCATCGGGCATGTGGATCAGGTTCAGAACCTCGGGCATATCGCGGCCTCCTGTGATGTGGCGTTCTCGATGGCCGACAGGTCGAAGTAAGACAGGCCGTCCGATAGGAACTCGCACAAAACCTCCTGACGGAAGCGCGTGGCCGACAATTGCTCGCGCAGGCGTTCAACGCGGGATGCAAGGCGTGGGATCGACGTGCCGGGCACCTTAATCCGATGCACGTTGTCCTTGGGTTCGAGGAATAGTTCTGCGAAAAGGTTGTGCTTCCCTGCTGGAGTCGATGCGTAGAATATCTGTCCATTGTCCTTGAGCATCGGCAGGATCGACACGACAACATCCTCGCCGCCGTTCTCGCCGGAAAGATATGCCATTTCATCCACCAGAAGCAGGTCTGCCGTATAGCCCCGGATCGTTGCGCCAGAGGCAGGCACGGCGATGAAGCGGCCACCGTTCGACGTTTCGATCTCGGTCTGGGTAGCCCGTTCGACGATTAGGTCGGTCGCGCGGAGGTATGCTTGCACCTTGCGGGTGATCTCGCGGGTCTGACGTTCGGCGGGCGCGACGCAGATGGTGGTGCCGCCATTCTTCAATTCGCGGATGCCGCGTGTCGCGAGAACGCAGGACTTACCCGCCTGACGGCACACAAGTAGCGCGACCGTCTGCGCGTTCGATGTGATCGCCTCGACCTGCCAAGGATCAACGCTTTCGGCATCCGGGATTTCCTGCCGCAGGAAGTGCAGCATTTCAGCAGCAGGGTCCAAGTCGCGTTCGACGAGGCTGCACCAGTCATGGAGGGCGTCAAACGGCATCGCGACGCTCGGCAAGGCGCATCAGGTGGCATTGGGTGCAATCACCATGCTCGTTGCGCGGCGAGACATGCCCGCGTTTACACGCCTTGCCCGTGAAGAACAGCTTGCCGCCTTCGGCCAGCATGACACTCCGACAATACGGCAGGCGCACCCAGTCGCGATTGCCCGCTTTCGTCGCTGCCTTGATCCGTCGCCCGTATGAATGCCAGCCTTCGAATGTCCGATGGGTCATAGCGCGCCTCTTTCCTCGCGCGTCACGGACAGGACTTCGTGGCGCATCCGGCGCAGCAGTGGTTCGCGGGCTTCTGGGACTTCTTCGACGACCTCATTCAGAATGCGACGCAGCGTGACCCACTCTTTCGATTCCGCGAGGGACACGTTGACCGTCAGGTTGGTGGCCAGCTTGCCTTGCATGGTCGCAATATCGCGCAGCACCTTCCGCAGGCCTTCCATTGCCGTGAGCGCGAAGGCATCGTCTTCGTTCTGCTCTGCCTTCGTGATCAGCCGCTCGACACGTTTCGCCAAGGACTCGTAGGTCATGGCAACGTCCATGCGGTCCTGATTGATCACTTCGGTGTCAGCCTTGATGCTGTCGATCCGCGATTCCGCGAGGATCGAACGGCGCATTTCTTCCGTGATCTTGTCGTCCCGATACCGCTGCACCGTCGAGTAATCGACACCAAGGCGGCGCGCGATCTCGGCCAGTGGACGACGTTCCAGAACAATGTCCTTGATGATCTCGTTCTTGTCCGGGCGCATGTCGATGATGGCTCGACGCCCCGAGAACTTGTTTCCGCCTTGTGCCATGATCAGGATTCCGCGTTCGCGGCTTTCTCCATCAACTCGAACTTGGTCCGGGCGTGGGGTGGCAGATCGTCCGCTGTGCGGAAGGTCTTGATGGTATAGCCGTCTTGCTCGGCCCGCATCCGGCGACCGACGATGCCCTTGCCCGTTTCCATGTCGGCGCGGATGTAGCGGACGCGCTCGTGGGTGTCGTCGAAGGTGAACGTCTTCGACTGAACAACATCGCCCTGGCCTGTGTTGCGGATGGTCGGATCGTCGCCGTCGTCGATCACGGTCAGCGTCGCGCCAGCCTTCTGCGCTGCCTCCTTCGCCGCTGCATACTTGCGCGGGTCTCGGGCGTCTTCGCGGGTCAGGCTGTGCGCGGGGCGCACGCCCTTGGGATACCAGTTGCCATCGGCGTCCTTTTCGAGATTGGCCGCGCGCATCTTCCGCTCGCGGGTTTCCTCGTTCACCACGTCGATCAGGGTCTTCTTGGGCGGCTCATTCTTGGCCGCTTCGAGTTGGCGCTGCACGTCCTTCTTCTCGTCCAGCACGCGGCTATTGAAGGCGTGCAGATCGTCGAGGCGTTTGGCTTGGTCGGTGACAGTTTCGGTGAGGGTCTGCACCTGCTGCATGAGGGCTTGCAGGGCGGCGGTCGTGTCGTCAGGCATCTGATGCTCCTATGTCCATCCGAAATTGAGCGCGGCATCGGGACGCCGCGCTCAATCCGGTTTGGACAGAAGGAGCGACGCACCGTTGCGCTCGTGAGGTCAATTTATTGGGGCTGACAGGGCTTGTAGATATCCAGAACGAGGTGCTGATCGTGTATTTCAGGTCTCGCTAGGCGGCGCGGTTGTGTCGGGGATGCTTGAGGGCGTGCCAGCGTTCCCGCAGGCGTTCGACAGCGGCGGCGTGGCGTTCGGCCGTGGCGGGGGTTGCATAGGACGTGGGAGGGGCGAAGTCGTCGCCGTCCATCATCGCGCGAACTCGAGCGGCCAGCACGTCGCCGTCCCACCCTATCAGGGCGCAGAGGGCGTTCCGGTGCTGGGCGTATGCACCCGCCTTGTCGGTCAGGAAGGTGATGGCCTGATCCTGATCCGACTGGGTCGTGAAGGACGCGTTGCTCTCCGTGCGGACGGCCACGAACAGGTCGCGGTAGGCCTGCATGAGAATCGCCGTGACCAAGGCCGCTTCGGGCGTGCGGGGGAGGTCGGGCAGCAAGGTCAGGCGTTAAGCTGGCTTGCGATGGGCATGACCCAGCGCCACGGAATATCGACGTGGCCCGGCCCGGACGTGACGCGCACGCCGCTGTCCCTGGGATAGACCATGTAGTCGGGCGTCTGATCGACAGGGGCCGTGCTGGGGTCTGTCGCGAGGGCTGTCAGTTGGTTGCCCAAGCTGGCCGCGTTGGCGACGCGCAGGGTTGTCGAATTGGCCGTCGTGGTGACGGTGATCTTCGCGGTCGAGCCGCTGATCGCTGCTTGGTAGGTCAAGGTGTGGTCCTTCTGCGATGTGCGCGCCCAAGGGGAGCAGGAAACGTCGGACCACCCTTGGGCGCGCGGTTTCATCACAGGGTCCGACAAATGATGCGTATCACCTCGCTTCGGGGCGGATGCGGACAGAAGGAGGTGTTGGAGGGGGAATGTTAGGTGCTGAAAGGCGTTCGACGATCACACCGCAGCAGCGCCTCAGAGACGCCCGTTATCGGCCGTCGGGCATATTGCGTCGGATTTGACCAAGACGACCGCGTGTGCCTCAGCAGATCGCGGCTCTGGCACGGTGTCGGGCGATAGCGTTGGCTGCATGTGCGTTGGCGCGGTCGATCTGCGGATATTCAGGTGACCTATTTGGTAGGTCTTTCGCCTATGTTGCAAAGCGCGTTGCAAAAACCGACTAACCGCTTGAGCAATAATGGCAGAACCACTGATTATTTATCACAAGGGCTGATTTGCACGGTTCAGTTGCGAACGGCTCGCAACAAGCGGTCGGAGATTTCGAGGGGAGAGAGGCAGGCTCAACAAAATGCAGGCGACCCAAGAAATCTCGTCCTCGCCCCATTGACATTCGCCCCAGCTATACACACGCGCGCACGCGCGATCCAAGATCATCGAATTGGAGTGATCACTCCCGAAGCAACGCGTTCCCTGCATCAGCCCTGCACGCCTTTTGACCCTGAACGCCCTTGCTTTCATGACGACCCTGCACACCCTGCACCCTGCACAGGCATTCCCTCAATTTCCCTCGTGCAAAAACGTCGGTGTAATTTTACACCACCGTCGTTGTTTCACGCGCGCACGCGCCAGTGCGTGCGTTAGCGTGTAGGGCGCAGGGCCGACCAAGCCACAACCAAGTTATAGGTATTACCTGCAATCGCGGTCGAAGAAGCATCGCTGCGGCGCGTATGATCGTTGCATAGCAACGGCAAGGAGACCCACCCATGACAAATGACCAATCCGAAGGCAGTACGATGGCCCGAGACCACGCCCACCGCCTCTACGCCGAAGGCATCGACCTCGACACCATCCGCCGCTGGCTCATGCCCAAGACGACCCGCAAAGAGTGCGAAGAGATTCTCGACTCCCTCGGCAAGTAAACCTCAAAAGGAGACCCGACATGCCTTTCGACTTCCCCCCAAGCGTCCACCCCCGCCTGATCAACCGCCTCGCCCGTGCGAACGCGCTGAACGATCCCGCAACCTGTTCCCAGTGGCTGCGGGATCGCGTTGACGATGCTACGCGCCGCCAACTCGTGGCAGAACTGTTTCCTACCTGCGGCGCAGTTGCCGCATGAACGCCATCCGCTGACGAGCGACCTCGCGTTGCTCGTCGGCTGCCGCTTCTTCGTCGATCTCTCTAAAGACGCGCTCGAACGCCTCCTCAGTGAAAGATCGCGGAACGCCATCTGGGAACTGCTCGCGCAAAGACGGCTCCGCTTTTTGCACATCCCATGTCCGTTCGATCCATTCATCCCGCATAGCGGCAATCTCGCCGCGCGTCAGGTGCTTGCGTTTGATCCCCGTCATGAACAGATCGCGCTCTTGCGCCGTCGTGGCCCGCCAGCCATCGACATCTTTGACCTTCGCGAAAGGCTCCACGTCTTCGACCTTGTAGCGATCACCAGCCCAGTAGAAGCGAACCCTGTGTTTGATCGTGTAGGCCTCGGTGTCCGTATATGGTTTGTCGTAAACGAACTCTGCAATCTCGACGCCATCGAACTCCTGGCCGTTCCACGGCTCGATAGGCTCCGAGAAATGCGTGACACCAGACACCGCGCGAGGCCTCGAATATGTCAGCTTCGCCTCGACTATATCCGGCAATGTGATCGTCGCATCTGCGAGCGCCCATGCTAGCCCGATCTCGTCCTCTGATCGCCCGTAGAGGCCCGCATTGCCGACACGTCGTCGTAAGTCCTTCTCGGCAGTGTCGCGTGGTGGTTTCTTACCCATGCGCCACTCGCCGTCGATCCTGTGCCAGTTTTGAAACTCGGGATCTTCGTCGGCTTCGAGCGCACGCACGAGTGCACGGTCCGTCTTAAACTGATCGCAGGCAGCCTTGAGCCGCGCCGACCATTCGTCGAGACGTTCCTGCACCCACGAGCGATCCTCGTCCGTCAGCGGCTTCGATGGCATCCGTTCGAAGCGGGACCACGGCAACCCGTCCTTGAGCCGCAGTGTCTTGAACCACCAAGTCAGGGGCGCATAGCTGGGCATTTCTTCGACATGACCCGGCGGCTCGCACCAAGCCCAAGGATCGTCGCGCATCTCGGAGAACAGCACGTCGAGCGCATCTGCGACAGGCTTGACCACGGGCATCGACGACAGAGCCTTAGACACGGTGCTCTTGTTGATTGGACCTGACAGCCCGACATGTTCCCAGTTGTCTGTTAGCCACGCCTCCACGCGCTTGTTCTGCCCGAGTGTGAATTGCCGCAACGCTTCCGCTTCTTGGAATACAACGGTATCTGCTTTCGTCGCCATCACCCATGCCCCACTTCTTTTTGCTTCGCCCACGCCATGACCTCGTGCAGGTCGTAGCGCACTGTCCGCTGGCTGAAGTAGATGGCTGGCGGCGCGTCGCCGCGCTCCTTCATGTCATAGAGCGCGCGTTCGGAGATTTGCAGGAAGTCGCAAACCTGAAGGGGAGTCATCATGCGGGGATGGGATAGTCGGGTTTCGAGTTCTTCAAGGCGCGACTCGATTGCGCACAGTTGGTCCTGAGACATATCAACGGTTCCTGCTGTCCGGTCGTGAACAGGTGGGCCATGTTGCGCTCTTCGCGCCCGTTGATATTTCGGCTTAGCCCTCATGCTCAGGCGCCGATCCCCTGAGCAATATGCTGGCACCCGCCACTATGGCGCGCGGCGTCTCACGACGTTGCATTGGTGCACCCTCAACTTAGTGCAGGCAGGGTTAAGAAACAATGTCGAAAGAAGGTTCTACCTTAATCCGCTGCAAGACGACCTTTTCGATTTCCGCAGGCGCGCGGTGATTGCCCATCCGTTTCATGTATTTCATCAGCATGTCGTTACCTTTGCCGCCCGACACGTCGCCGCGCAGATAGTGGATCACGTAATCGGGCAGGAACGCCTCCGCGCCCGCCTGCATGAAGTGCCGCCGGGTGTCGTGCTGGCTCAAGACCGGAACCTGCTTCCCTTCGATGGTAGTGGACAGCACGTCGAGCTGGTCGATATGCCCCGTCTTGGAATGTGCCGGAAACACGAAGTCGGAACCGCCGCCCCGGATCGCCGTCAGAGCGCGAGCCACCGTGTCGCAGATAGGCAACGTGCGAGCCAGTTTGTTCTTCATCTTCGGCAGGTGGATCGTGCGCATCTGGAGGTCAATATGGTCCCAGCGCAGTGAACGGACGTTGCCCGCGCGAATGCCTGTGAACAGCATCACGACCCAAGCCGTGCGTCGCAGGGCGTTGTCCATGCCCATGATCGCCTCCCACATGGGCGACCAGTCGTCCTCGTCGAGGCCGTGCGCGTTGCAGGCGAGGGTCCACTTGGTTTCCGTCTCGCCCGAACTCGGCGCACGCACCTTCTTGCCGGATACAGGGTTGGGGACGTTCGCGTAGTTGAAGGCGGACCCGAGGGCCGTGCGCACATGGCGGGCCGTTGCCTTCATGCCGTCCTTCGCGAGGCCGTTCACAACGTCCTGCACGCGGGCGGAGGTCACGTCGGCAACATGCAGTTTCAGGATGTCCGGGGCGTGGCGTTCCAGCTTGGCCGTCATGTCGGCGCGGTGCTTGTCGGACATCGACCCCATTGCCTGCGACGTGTCGCAGTGCTTCTCCCAGCCGTCACGCACGGTCGTAATGTCCGGGCTGGTGCGCACCTGTGTCGTCTTGGTCTCGCCCTGCTTGCTCGCCTGTGCGGCATCCATGTCGGGGAACGCGCCGACTTTGATCGACTTTACTTTACCGCCGACGCGCTTCTTGAGATACCACGTCGAACGCCGCTTCCCGACGTTCAGATATAGGCCCGGAAAGCGGTCGCCATCGTGGCGATACATGCCCGGTGGGGCTTTCAGGAGTTTCGCGTTCTTGGTGAAGTCGATTGCAGCGGTCATCTATCCATCTCCGTTTTTTTGCAACGTTTTTTGCAACAGACCATTTCAATAAGGCGCATTCTGGCGCAGTGTCAACTGACTGATTATCGTTGCAAAATTAGGATAACCGCATGTAATTACTGGTGAAGCGCACCAACGTGCGCCAACTGTATAAATATGAGTTTGTGATTTGTAATCAGTAGGTCCGCGGTTCGAGTCCGTGTGGGGGCACCATGTCATCATCTTGGACAGACGAAAGCCGCTGGCCGTCGCTTTTGATCACCATTCCGACCCGCCCGGGAAAGTCGGCTTGCGGTCTGGGGGCGCTTGTCGGTAGCATCCGGCATCATGGAGACCACCGACGCCATCCTGTCCCGTCTGCCCAGCCGCCTGAAGGAGGCGCGCCGCTCCAAGGGGTTGTCGCTGGAGGCTGTGGCCAAGCTTTCGGGCGTGTCGCGCAGCATGGTCAGCCAGATCGAACGCGGCGAATCCTCGCCCACCATCTCGACCCTCTGGAACCTGACCCGGGCGTTGCAGGTGGATTTTGCCGGGCTTCTCGACCAGGGGGCCGATCGGCGCATCGAGGTGATCCGCGCCGATGCCGTTCCCACCATCGAGCGGCTGGGCACCGGGTGTGCCATCCGTATCCTGTCGCCCCCCGACGAGGCCGGACGGCACGAGGTCTATGATCTGCGCTTTGCCGCCGGGGGCGCGCTTCTCAGTCAGCCCCACGGTCAGGGCGCGCGCGAACATCTGACAGTGATCGAAGGCCGCCTGTCCGTCACCAGCGGCGAAACAACAGAACACCTGTCGGCGGGCGATACCGCGCGTTATCCGGCCGACGTGGCCCACCGGATCGAGGCCGAAGGCCCGGCCCATGCCTTTCTGGTGGTTCACGGCGCCTGAACCGCGCCTCCGTACAGCATCACGGAAATTTTCCGTCATCACGCATGAACGGTGGTTTCGAAAAGCGGGCCGTTGTGATAGGCCAGGGAAAACCGGAGGGCGCCATGACCAATGCATTTCTTTCCCATGTCACCGACACGCTTGCACAGCTGGACTCGGAACAGTTGCTGAAACGCGAACGCCTGATCACCTCGCCCCAGGGGGGCGAGATAACGGTGAACGGGCGGCAGGTGATCAACCTTTGCGCCAACAATTACCTTGGCTTGGCCGATCATCCCGATCTTGTCGCGGCCGCCAGAAACGTCATGGCTTCCAAGGGGTTCGGCATGGCTTCGGTGCGGTTCATCTGCGGCACGCAGGATTTGCACCGCGACCTTGAAACGCGGCTGGCGCGCTTTCTGGGCAAGGACGATACCATATTGTTCGCCGCCTGTTTCGATGCCAACGGCGGGCTGTTCGAACCGCTTCTGGGGCCGGAAGACGCGATCATCTCGGATGCGTTGAACCATGCCTCGATCATCGACGGCATACGCCTGTGCAAGGCGAAACGCTATCGTTATGCCAATTCCGACATGGCGGATCTTGAAAAGCAGCTGAAGGCGGCCAAGGCCGATGGCGCGCGGTTCATCATGATCGCCACAGACGGCGTGTTCAGCATGGATGGATATCTTGCCAAGCTGCCCGAAATCACCCGCCTCGCCGAAGCCCATGGCGCCATGGTCATGGTCGATGATTGCCACGCCACCGGGTTCATGGGGCCGAAGGGGCAAGGCACGCCGGCCCACTTCGGCGTCGATGTCGATATCCTGACCGGCACCTTCGGCAAGGCGCTTGGCGGCGCGCTGGGGGGCTATATCGCGGGGCCGCAACCGGTGATCGACCTGTTGCGCCAACGCGCCCGCCCCTACCTGTTTTCCAACGCCCTGCCGCCGGTCATCGTCGCCGCCGCGATCGAGGCGATCCGCCTTGTGGAAGAGGGCGACAGCCTGCGCCAACGGCTGTTTGACAATGCCGCCCACTGGCGCGCGGGACTTGAACGCCTGGGGTTCGACATCCTGCCCGGCGAACATCCGATCATCCCGGTCATGCTGGGCAAGGCCGAGCTGGCTCAGGAGATGGCGGCGCGGCTGTTCGAGGAAGGCGTCTATGTCAGCGGCTTCTTCTTTCCAGTGGTGCCGCGCGGCCAGGCCCGCATCCGCACCCAGATGAACGCCGCGCTGTCTCGCGATGAACTCGATCGCGCCCTCGACGCATTCGAAAAGGTCGGGAAGGCCATGAAGGTATTGAAATGACGAATGAAATGCGCGCCCTGACTAAGGCCCACCCGCGCGAGGGGCTTTGGCTGCAAACCGCACCGGTGCCCGAAATCGGGCCTGACGACGTGCTGATCCGCGTCCGCAAGACCGGCATCTGCGGCACCGACATCCACATCTGGAACTGGGATGAATGGGCGCAGAAGACGGTGCCGGTTCCGCTGATCACGGGTCACGAGTTTGCCGGCGAGATCGTCGAACTGGGGCGCAATGTCGACGGACTTGACCTGGGGCAGCGGTGCAGCGGCGAGGGTCACCTGATCGGGCGCAAATCCCGCCAGAGCCGCGCGGGAAAGTTCCACCTCGACCCGGAAACGCGGGGCATCGGCGTGAACGAACAGGGCGCCTTCGCCCAGTTCCTGCGCCTGCCCGCCTTCAACGTCGTACCCCTGCCCGATGAGATCAGCGATGATATCGGCGCCATTCTCGATCCGCTGGGCAATGCGGTTCACACCGCCCTGTCCTTCGATCTGGTGGGCGAGGATGTGCTGATCACCGGCGCCGGCCCCATCGGTATCATGGCCGCCGCCGTGGCGCGTCATGCGGGGGCGCGCAATGTCGTGATCACCGACGTGAACCAGCACCGCCTGGATCTGGCCGCAAAGGTGGCCGACGTGACGCCGGTCAACGTGGCCAGCGACGATCTGGAGGACGTGAAGGCGCGGCTTCACATCAAGCAGGGCTTCGATGTCGGGCTGGAAATGTCGGGCAACCAGGTGGCGCTGGACCAGATGGTCGAGGCGATGGTGATGGGCGGGCGGATCGCCCTGCTGGGCATTCCGCCGGGCAAGAGCCCCGTCGACTGGAGCCGGATCGTGTTCAAGGCCATCACCCTGAAGGGCATCTACGGGCGCGAGATCTTCGAGACCTGGTACAAGATGATCGCCATGCTTCAGAACGGGCTGGATGTCTCGGGCGTCATCACCCACCGTTTCGATGCGGCGGATTTTGCCGAAGGCTTTGCCACGATGAAATCGGGCCAGTCGGGCAAGGTCGTGCTGGACTGGGACAACATCTAGCCCCGGGCGTCACAGCCCCAGCCGGTCACGCAGGCCATACCATGTCATCGCCAGCGCCAGAAGCGGTGTGCGCAGCGCGCCACCGCCGGGAAAGGCGCGGGTGGGCAGGGTGGCCATGGTATCGAACCGGCTGGCATCGCCCTGCACCGCCGCCGCGATGATGCGGCCTGCCATGGTGGCCATGGCCACTCCGTGCCCGGAATACCCCGAAGCGGTATAGATGCCGCCGTCGCGGTGGAAACAGGGCATCCGGTTCAGCGTGATGGCCAGCGTACCGCCCCAGGCATGGGTGATCTTCACATCGGCAAGCTGCGGATAGATCGACAGCATGGGCCGGCGCACCAGCGCGGCAATGTCGCGCGGAAAGCGGTAGCCATAGCTTTCGCCACCTCCGAACAGCAGGCGGCGATCCTCGGACAGGCGCCAGTAATTCACCACGAAGCGGTCATCGGCCACGGCGATGTCGCGGCTGAGGATGTCATCGGCTCGATTGCCCAGCGGCTCGGTCGCGACGATGAAGTTGTTGATCGGCATCACACGGGCGGCAATATCGGGGTGCAGGCGGCCCAGGTATCCGTTGCAGGCCAGGATGACGTGATCGGCGGCCACCTCTCCGTCTTCGGTGCGCACCAGTCCACCCTCCACCGCCACCACGCGGGATCGTTCGTGGATGCGCACCCCCGCCCCCTGGGCGGCGCGCGCCAGCCCCAGGGCAAAGCGCAGGGGGTGCAGATGCCCCGCCCCCATGTCCAGATCACCGCCCGCGAAACTGCCGGAGCCGATCAGCGCGCCGATCCCGGCCCGGTCCAGTGGCTGCACCGCGTCATAGCCGTAGTCCCGGGCCAGCCTTTCGGCATAGGCGCGGGCATGGGCGGCCGAACGGGCGCCGTGGCAGGCGTGGGCAACCCCGGGGCGCCAGGCGGCGTCGATGTGATGCTCGGCGATCAGGTCCTGCACAAGGGCCTTGGCCTCTTGCGCGATATCCCACAGGGTGCGGGCCGCGCCGGGGGCCTGGCGCTCCAGCCAGTCCTGATCCTGGCGCTGACCGCTGCCCACCTGCCCGCCGTTGCGCCCCGAGGCGCCGAAGCCGACGCGCTGCGCCTCGAGCAGGGTCACCGACAGCCCCGCCTGTGCCAGGTGCAGCGCCGCCGAAAGCCCGGTATAGCCCGCCCCGACGATACAGACATCGGCCCGTTGCGCCCCCTTCAGCGGCGCGAAGGGCGCAAGCGGCGTCGCGGTTTCGGCGTACCAGCTGGCCGGGTAACGGCCCGGCCGGTCATTGGCTGTCAACAGGTCCATCGTCATGGTCTTGCCTTCCGGTCGGTGCCGCGCAGGCGGGCCAGATAATCGCGCAAAAGCGCCACGCGGCGCGGTCGGAACCCCTCATCGCTCAGCGTCACGCTTTCGATGCGGTGCATGTGGAACTGGCGGAAATCGGCACGCAGCAGGCACCATGCCAACAGCGACACGATGCGTTCGGAATAGACGATGGTCAGCGGATAGATCCGCCGCCGCGTTGCCGCACCCGATGCATCGCAATAGGCGATATCAAGCGCGGTTTCGTCCCAACAGG
Source organism: Oceaniglobus trochenteri (assembly GCF_020529025.1). GTDB lineage: Bacteria > Pseudomonadota > Alphaproteobacteria > Rhodobacterales > Rhodobacteraceae > Oceaniglobus > Oceaniglobus trochenteri. The sequence continues at coordinate 31,680 of NZ_JACNMM010000012.1, read as the reverse complement.
CCTGACGGTACAGCGACAGGTCCAGCGTGGTGGGTGGCGGGCGGCCCCAGCGGTTGACTGTGACAACCGCATGCATCGCCTGACGCTGCTTGGTTTCCGGCAGGGTGGCGATGATCTTGGCCAATGCCGCCTCGCCCGCCGCCACGATGGCCGGATCGCCCCGCGCGGCCAGTTCGCCCATGGCCAGCACCAGCGCCTCAATCTCGATGCGCGAGAAGGACTGTGGCGGCAGGGCCGGATCTTCGGTCAGCCAATACCCCTGCCCCGCCGCCCCGTCGATCACCGCCCCCGCCGCGCGCAGGGCGTCGATATCACGGTAGAGCGTGCGTTCCGACACATCGGTTTCGGCCGCCAGGCGCGCTGCCGTCACCGGCGCAGGCAGGCTGCGCAGGGCCTGAAGCAGGCGCAAGAGACGGTCGGACCGGGCCATGATTTCTACTGACGGAAACTGACAGGATGGCCCCGTTATACAGAACCCGTCACGACAGGCAAATCCCGAAAGGACATATCATGCTGACACTTTTTCACGCGCCGCGGTCGCGCTCCTCGACCATCGTTCAACTGCTTGAGGAACTGGGCGTCTCCGACCGCGTGACCGTCCGGCAGGTCACCATACCCCGCCAGGACGGCAGCGGCGGACGCGACCCCGAGAACCCCCACCCCGATGGCAAGGTGCCCTACCTTGTGGATGATGGCGTGGGCATTCGCGAACGTGGCGCCATCACCCTTTACCTGACCGACAGCTTCCCCGAAACGGGCCTGGCGCCCGTGGTGGGCGACAAGACCCGTGGCGCCTATCTGTCCTGGCTGGACTGGTACGGCAGCGTCTTCGAACCGGTCTTCGTCTTCAAGATGATGGGCATGGATCAGCCGATCCTGCACACCACCTTCCGCAGCATGGACGAGGCGGTCGCCTTCATCGAAGACGCCCTGGCCGACACCCCCTATCTGATGGGTGACAGCTTTACCGCTGCCGATCTTCTGGTGTCCTCGCCGTTTTCCTGGCTGCCCGACATGACACCGGACAGCCCGAAGATCCGGGCCTGGATCAAACGGTGCGAAGACCGGCCCTCATTTGCGAAGATGAAGACGCTGGACGGAATCGACTGACGCGCGGGGCCGCGCCCGATGACGGGTGCGGCCCTTCACGGTGTCGCACGGTCAGACGTTGAGCAGCAGATGCTCGCGCTCCCACGGAGAGATGACATGCAGGAATTCGTCGTATTCCGTGCGCTTCACGATGGAATAGACCCGCGCGAATTCGTGCCCCAGCAGATCGTGCAGCGCGGGGGCGTCCTCGAACAGGTCGATGGCATCGAACAGCCCGCGTGGAATGGCCTCTTCCGCCGTATAGGCATCGCCGGCGAATTCCGCTGTCGGGTTTTCCTTCTCGATCAACCCCAGGTATCCGCAGGCCAGCGAGGCGGCAATGCCGAGATAGGGGTTGCAATCCATCCCGGCCAGGCGGTTTTCAACGCGCCGCCCCTGGGCATCGGAAATCGGCACGCGGATGCCGGTGGTGCGGTTGTCGCGCCCCCATTCCAGGTTGATGGGTGCGGCGTGGTCCTTCACATAGCGGCGATAGCTGTTCACATAGGGGGCCAGCATGGCGATGACGCTGGGCAGATGGCGCTGCATCCCGCCGATGAAATGGTGAAACTCGGGCGTTTCCGATCCATCCTCGGCGGTGAAGATGTTGCGCCCCGTCTCGCGGTCCTCGACCGAGTGGTGGATGTGCATCGCACTGCCCGGTTCACCCTCGATCGGTTTGGCCATGAAGGTTGCGAAACAATCGTGGCGCAGGGCGGCCTCGCGGATCAGTCGTTTGAAAAAGAAGATCTCGTCGGCCAGCTTGACCGGTGATCCATGGCGCAGGTTGATCTCAAGCTGCCCTGCGCCGCCCTCCTGGGTGATGCCGTCGATCTCGAACCCCTGAGCCTCGGCGAAATCGTAGATGTCGTCGATCACGGGCCCGTATTCATCGACGGCACTCATGGAGTAGGCCTGGCGCGCGGCGGCGCGCCGTCCGGTGCGCCCCAGCATCGGTTCGATGCTTTGGCCCGGGTCGATGTTGCGGGCGACAAGATAGAATTCCATCTCGGGCGCCACGATGGGTTTCCAGCCCTTGTCGTGATAGGCCTGCACCACCCGTTTCAGCACATTGCGCGGCGCGGTCGGCACCGGCTGACCGTTCTGCAATGTGGCGTCGTGGATCACCTGAAGCGTCCAGTCCGCCGTCCAGGGCGCCGCCGTCGCCGTGGAATAATCCGGCGTCAGGATCATGTCGGGTTCGGTGAACCCCTCGGTGCCTGCCGCTTCGGCCCAGCCGCCGGTGATCGTCTGGTAGAAGATCGAATTGGGCAGGAAGAACTGCGACTGGCGCGAGAACTTGCTGGCCGGCATGGCCTTGCCCCGGGCGATGCCCGGCGTGTCCGAGATGATGCACTCAACCTCGTCCAGGCGCCGGCCTTCAAGAAAGGCGCGGGCGGCACGGGGGATATGGGCCATCCATTCGGGATCAGGCGCTGACATGGGCACCCGCCTTCAGGAACCGCGCCAACAGATCGCCCATGGCGGCGTTGTCCAGCGGTTCGTTCAACCCATCGGTCGCCTTGTGCAGCAAGGTATCAGGCACCACGCCACGTCCGCGGGTGTTGATCAGACCCTCGATGAAATCGGCGTTGAACTCGGGGTGCGGCTGTACCGTGAAGATCGTGTCGCCATAGGCCAGCGCGGCATTGGCGCAGAAATCGCTGTGGCCCGCCACCCTTGCGCCGGGGGGCACCTGCACCACCTGATCCTGATGCCAGGCGTTCATGTGATAGGTCTTGCCGTCAACCTGGTAGGTGGTGTTGCCCACGGCCCAGCCACCGGCGAACTTCTCGACCCGCCCACCCAGCGCCTGGGCAATGATCTGGTGGCCGAAACAGATGCCGATCATCGGGCGACCGGCGGCGTGAACATCGCGGATGAACCCCTCAAGCGGGGCGATCCAGGGCAGGTCTTCATAGGCGCCATGCTTGCTGCCGGTGATCAGCCAGCCATCGGCGGCGTCGATTCCCGCCGGCATCTCGCCTTCGCAGACGACCCATGTGGTGAAGGTCAGGCCGTGGCCATCAAGAAGGCGGGCGAACATGCCGGGATAGTCGCCCGTCTGCGGTTTCAGGGCGTCCGGGGCCAACCCGGTTTGCAAAATGCCGATATGCATGGATCACCGATCTGTGGAAGTCGCGCAGAGCGTAATCCCTGCCCCGCCCCCTTGCAACAGGCGCGCCGCGTCAGATGATAAAACCCTCGTCTTTGCCCGCCAGTCTTTGTAAAACCCCTTCGTAACGCCACCCCGGACAAAGCAGAGGCGCCCCCCATGTCAGCACCCCGACCGAAATCTGCCCAAGATGGTGATCCGATCCCGGATGCGGCCCTCGCTGCCGTGTCCGAGCTTCTGACTTCGGGCGATCTGTTCCGCTATACCGCGCGGCAGGATGCGCCGGTCACGCTGCTGGAGCAGGAATTCGCGGGCATGATGGGCGCGCGCTATGCGCTGGCCGTGGCGTCCTGTTCTGCGGCGCTGTTCCTGTCGATGCGGGCGCTGGACCTGCCCGCCGGCACCAGGGTGCTGATTCCCGCCTTCACCTTCGCCGCCGTGCCCTCGTCGGTGCTGCATGCGGGATGCACGCCGGTCCTCGTGGAATGCAACGCCGACTACCGTATCGACATGGAGGATTTCGCCGCCAAGCTACCGGGTGCGGGCGCCGTGCTGATCAGCCACATGCGTGGTCATACCTCGGACATGGATGCCATCATGGCGCTTTGCGACGGCGCCGGCGTGCCGGTGATCGAGGATGCCGCCCATTCCCTTGGCACCCTGTGGAACGGGCGCAGGATCGGCACCATCGGGCGCATGGGCTGCTTTTCGTTCCAGTCCTACAAGATGGTCAACGCCGGTGAAGGCGGGATTCTGATCTCAGACGATCCCGAGCTGATCGCGCGGGCCGTCATCATGTCCGGCGCCTATGAACACAACTGGCGCAAGCATGGCCCCGACGCAGCCCTGAGCGCGGCGCTGGCCCGCTGGCAGAACCGCCTGCCGCTGTACAACACCCGCCTGTCGAACCTGTCGGCTGCCGTCGCCCGCCCGCAGCTTGCCGAGCTGCCCGCCCGGATCGCCGCCGGGCTGCGCAACCATGATCGGCTGGCCGATGCCCTGCGCGGCAATCCTCACATCGAAGTGCCCGCCCCCCTGCAAGGCGAGGTGCGCGCGCCCGATTCGATCCAGTTCAACCTGGCAGGGCTGAACGACGGCCAGGTCAGCGCCTTCTGCGACGGGGCCGCCGCCCGTGGTCATGCGGTGCAGGTCTTCGGCGCCGCCCCGGACAATGCGCGCGCCTTCTGGAACTGGGGTTTCCTTGGCGCCATCCCCGATCTGCCGAAAACCCGGGCGATGCTGCAACGGGCCTGCGATCTGCGCCTGCCGGTGCGTCTGACCGATGCCCAGATCGACGGCATTGCCGACGCCCTGCTGGCCGCCATGGACGACGTGACCGCGCCACACCGCGCCACCGGCACCTGACGACAGGAAAGCCGCCCGCCCAAAGATGCCCGATTGATCCCGCCCGCCGGGGCGCATAGCCTTGGGCAAAATGCACGAGGAGTGTAACCATGCGAGACGATGCCCCCAACAGCTGGGAAGCCCGCGCCGAAGCGAACACCTTTTACGGGTTCACCGACCTGCCCACGATCCACAAGCGCGGCACCGTGGTGCTGACCCATGGCGAAGGCCCCTATGTGATCGACGTTCACGGGCGGCGATACCTCGACGCGAACGCGGGCCTCTGGAACATGGTCGCGGGATTTGACCACCCCGAAATGGCCGCCGCCGCCAAGGCGCAATACGACCGGTTTCCCGGCTATCACGCCTTCTTTGGCCGGATGACCGACCAGACCGTGATGCTGAGCGAGAAGCTGATCGAGGTTTCGCCCTTCGAGCGCGGGCGCGTCTTCTACACCAACTCGGGGTCCGAGGCGAACGACACGCTGGTCAAGATGCTGTGGTTCCTCGGCATCGCCGAGGGCAAGCCGCAGAGAAAGAAGATCCTCACCCGGATCAACGGCTATCACGGGGTGACGGTGGTTTCGGCCAGCATGACCGGCAAGCCCTACAATTCGGTCTTCGGCCTGCCGCTGGAGGGGTTCCACCACCTGTCCTGCCCGCATTACTGGCGGTTTGGCCAGGACGGCGAAAGCGAAGAGCAGTTCACCGCCCGCATGGCGGCCGAACTTGAAGAGGTGATCGCCCGCGAAGGCGCCGACACCATCGCCGCCTTTGTCGCGGAACCGGTGATGGGCGCGGGCGGGGTCATCCCGCCGTCGAAAGGGTATTTCCAGGCAATCCAGCCGATCCTGAAGAAACACGGCATTCCCCTGGTCGCGGACGAGGTGATCACCGGCTTCGGGCGCACGGGTGAAATGTGGGGCTGCCAGACCTATGATTTCGTGCCCGACGCGATCATCTCCTCCAAGGCACTGACGGCGGGCTATTTCCCCATGGGGGCCGTGATCCTGGGGCCCGACCTGGCCGACCGGATGCAGGCCGCCAGCGAGGTGATCGAGGAATTCCCCCACGGATTTACCGCCTCGGGGCATCCGGTGGGCTGTGCCATCGCGCTGAAGGCCATCCACCTGATCGAGAACGGTCTGCTGGAACAGGCGCGCGGGCTTATTCCGCAGTTCGAGGCCGGGATGGCGCGCATTGCCGAAATGGACAACATCGGCGAGGCCCGCGGCAAGGGGTTGATGGGCGCGCTTGAGGCCGTGAAGGACAAGGCCAACAAGACGCCCTTCGATGGCGCTCTGTCGGTGAGCGAGCGTATCGCCAACACCTGCACCGATCACGGTCTGATCTGCCGCCCGCTGGGCCAGGCCATCGTGCTGTGCCCCGCCTTCGTGATGACCCCGGCGCAGATGGACGAAATGTTCGCGCGGCTGGAATCGGCGCTCAAGCAGGTCTTCGCCGAAGTGGCGTGACGAAGCGCGGCGGGAGGGGGCCAGCCCCCTCTTGCCCGTTCCGGGCAATTCACCCCCGGGATATTTCAGGACCAAAGATGAGGACGAGATGAGCAAGGACATCAGCGCGGCGCTAGACAAGCTGGAGAATGGCGACTGGGAAGGGGCGCACGAAGTGGCCCAGGCGGGCGATGCCCCCCTTGCCCATTGGCTGCACGCCCATCTGCACCGGGTCGAGGGCGACCCCGACAATGCCGACTATTGGTACCGTCGCGCCAGGCGCGACCGGTTTTCCGGCAGCGAAGAAGAAGAACGCGACGCGCTGCGCGCGGCCTGTTCGCCGGCGTGAGCGGTCGCGTGATGCACTGGGGGTCTTTGCCCTATTTCTCGAGCTTGCCCAGCTTGGCCTGAAGATCGGCCAGTTGGGCGCGGATGTCGTTGAGTTCATCCTTGCTTTCGCTGTCCTCGGCCGGGGTGCCGGGGGTGGGAATCATTCCTCCGGTCATCGCCTTGAGGAAGGCCTGCTGCTGGGCGCGCATCGCCTCGTATCCCGGCATGGCCGCCATCGGGTTGGTGAAGCTCTCCATCGCCTTGGACTGGCCGTCGCGCAGCATGTCAAAGCTCATCGCCAGGAACTGCGGCACCACCGATTGCGCCTGGGTGGTATAGCTGCGCACGAGATCGGTCAGAACGCCCAGGGGCAGCACGGATTCGCCCTTGGATTCATGTTCGGCCACGATTTGCAGCAGGTACTGGCGGGTCAGGTCGTCGCCGGATTTCAGATCGACGATCTGCACCTCGCGCCCGGCGCGGATGAAACCTGCGATGTCTTCAAGCGTGACATAATCGCTGGTTTCGGTGTTGTAGAGGCGGCGGCTGGCGTAACGCTTGATCAAAAGCGGAGCGGCGGTTTCGGCCATTTGAGCCTCCTGGTTTTGCGGTGCAGCGCCAATCTATGGCAGTGCAGCACAAAAAGAAAGGGCGCGCACGAGGCGCGCCCAGGACAATCGCCGGCAGGGAGGAGCGCCGGCGATGATCGCATTCCTTACTTCGCGGTCGCCTTCTTGGCGGCAGCGGTCATGTCCTCGCCGGCCTTCTTGGCGGCGGCGGTCATGTCTTCGCTGGCGGTCTTGCCGGCGGCCAGCATGATCTCGACGGTTTCCATCTGAACCTTCTTGGCCACTTCGGCGAAGGCGGCCATGGATTCGCTGGTCATTTCAGCCTGGGCCGAAGCGAAATCGCTGACCGATTTCTGGTAGTCGGCGGCCTCGGACTTCGACTTGGTCACGTCGCCCATCTTGGCGATGGTGCCCTTGGTCCAGGCGGTCGAGATCTCGGTCGATTTCTCGGCGGCTTCCAGGGCGACCTTGCTCATCTTCTCGCCGAAGGCGGCGTAGGTTTTGAAACCGTCCTGAAAGGCGGTCATGTCGACGGGGAAGGCACCCATCATGTCTTGCATGGTCTTGGTGTAGTCTTGTGCTTTCGTAGCCATATCAGTTCTCCGATCCTGCGGAAGGTCCGCGTTGAATTTCTGAAACCAATATGAATGCTGCACTGCGGCATTTCAAGTTTTTTCTGCATCGCAGCATATTTTCTATAGCGATTGAAAATCAGACCTTTGGCACCGCCGTCACATATGTGCCCGGTGCGGGTGCCAAAATGTCGCGCCCCCCTTCGCCGGGTTTTCGCGCCTTGACCAGCGTTCCCGACCGCTTGCGCAACCAAGCTTCCCAGGTTGGCCACCACGACCCTTCGGTGAAATCCGCGCCCTCTTGCCAGGCGGCTGCCTCTTGGGGCCAGGCGGTGTTGGTGTAGTGGCCATATTTCTTCTTGCTGGGCGGATTGACGATGCCCGCGATATGGCCTGATTCCGACAGGATGAAGGTTTTCGACCGGCTGCCCATCTGGCGGACGCCGTCATAGCTGCTGCGCCAGGCGGCGATGTGATCGGTTTCGCAAGCGATGGCGCAAAGCGGCACCTTCACGTCGGTGATGTTCACGGTTTCGCCAAGCACCGGGAAGCCGCCATCGGCAAAGCGGTTTTCCTGGCACAGCCCGCGCAGGTATTCCATGGCCATGGTCGCGGGCAGATTGGTGCCGTCGCCGTTCCAGAACAGCAGGTCGAAGGCTGGCGGCGCCTCGCCCATCATGTAGCTGCGGATGGCGGGCTTATAGATCAGGTCGTTGGAGCGCAGGTAGCTGAAGGTGCGCGACATGTAGAAGGATTCCAGCACGCCGGTCTTCGAGACCTCCTGTTCCAGGCCATCGACGAAATCGTCGTTCAGGAAGACCCCCACCTCGCCCTGGTCCGAGAAATCGGTGAGCGTGGTAAAGAAGGTCGCCGCCTTGACCGAGGTGTCGCCGCGCTTTTCCAGCAGGGCCAGGGTCAGCGAAAGGGTGGTGCCACCGATGCAATAGCCGACAACGTTCACCTGGTCCTGTCCGGTGATCGCCTTGGCCTCTTCGATTGCGGTCAGATAACCCTTTTCGATGTAGTCGCCCAGCCCGGTATCGGCGAATGAGGCATCGGGGTTCACCCAGCTGACCACGAACAGGGTATAGCCCTGCTCGACGATCCAGTTGACCAGGCTGTTCTTCGGCTTGAGGTCGAGGATGTAGAACTTGTTGATCCAGGGCGGGAAGATCAGAAGCGGCGTCTTGCGCACCTTCTCGGTCTTGGGGGCATATTGGATCAGCTCGAACATCTCGTTTCGGAAAACAACCGACCCTTCCGAGGTGCCGATATTCTCGCCCACCTTGAAGGCCTCCTTGTCGGCCAGGCTGACCAACAGTTCACCGTCCGACGCTTCGATGTCGCGCACGAGGTTTTCGAGCCCGTCCACCAGCGATTGCCCTTCGGTTTCGACGGCGCGGGCCAGGGCCTCGGGGTTGGTGCCCAGAAAGTTGGTGGGGCTGAACATGTCGACGATCTGCTGCGTGAAATAGGTGACACGCTTGCGGTCGGCCGGGTCCAGCCCGTCAAGTGACGTGACGGCATCACGCACTGCCTCGGACGAGAGGAGGTATTGCTGCTTGAGGTAATTGAAATAGGGGTGCGTATCCCACATGGGGTTGGAAAAGCGCTTGTCGCTGGGGCCGGTGTCGGGCGGCGGGGCCAGCTTTCCGCTGGCCAGAGTCTGTTGCGCCTCAAGATAATGCTTCATGGATTTTGCCCAGAAACCAACCTGTTGTTCCATCATCTTGCTGGGGTTGGCCATCATCTCGGCGACGTAGGCGGCGGCGGCTTTCTGGAACAGATCCTGCCCCGGGCCTTGCAGGCTGCCGGGGACCTGGCGCTTGTTCGACAAGGCGGCCACCAGGCGCGCAGACAGCTCTTCGACCTTGGCAAGGTTGGCCTCGAGCAGGGCCGAACCCGCACCGTCCGGGCCGCCCTTCGCGGAATCATGAGTTGTCATATTAACTTTTCCACCCTAGTTTGCTGCACGGCAGCATAATGAACCGCGCCCCCACCATAGCAATTGTGCAAGCTGGGATCAAAGCGTGAGTCTGTCCGGGTTTTCCCCGGGGTAAGGAGCAACATGCGGTATATGGCGACCTATGACATGATGGAAACCATGCGCAACACCAACCAGTGGCTGGGCGCAACGGCGGCCGCCATCGGATCGTACCCTGCCACGGGGCTGTTTCCCAACCCGATGTTCCAGATCATGGCCGCCTGGGGCGAAGTGACCGAACGCAGCTTTGCGCGCATGGTGACGAAACCCGACTGGGGCATCGAAAGCGTGGTCTGCCATGACGGGCGCGACCACGTCGTCAGCACCGTTCCCGAGGTGAGGAAACCCTTCGGCGATCTGATCCGTTTCAACGTGGGCGGACGCAATGCGCGCACCCGGCGCATCCTTCTGGTGGCGCCGATGTCGGGGCACTATGCCACGCTTCTGCGTTCGACCGTCGTTTCGCTTCTGCCCGATGCCGATGTCTGGATCACCGACTGGCACAACGCACGCGACATCCCGGTGTCGGCGGGCAAGTTCGATGTCGAGGATTACACGCTCTACCTTGCTGAATTCATGCGCCATCTTGGCCCCGATACCCATGTCATCGCGGTGTGTCAGCCGGCACCCCTTGCCCTTGCCGCCACCGCCCTTCTGGCCGAACAGACCCCCGAGGCACAGCCGCGGTCGCTGACCCTGATCGGTGGCCCCATCGACCCGGACGCCGCCGACACGGAAGTTACCGATTTCGGCCGCCGGGTGACCATGGGCCAGCTTCAGGAAACGGCGGTGCAGCGTGTCGGCTTCAAATATGCCGGGGCCGGCCGGATGGTTTATCCGGGGCTGCTGCAACTGTCGTCCTTCGTGTCGATGAATCTCGAAACCCACGCCAAGGCCTTCCAGGACCAGATCCTGAGGGTGGCCAAGGGCATCGACGGTGACCACGACAAGCACAACCGCTTTTACGATGAATACCTGGCGGTCATGGACATGACGGCCGAATTCTATCTTTCGACGGTCGAGCGGATCTTCAAGAACCGCGACGTGGCCCGCAACGATTTCACCGTCGATGGGCACAAGGTGGACATCGGCAAGATCACCGATGTGGCGGTCAAGATCGTCGAGGGCGAGAACGACGATATTTCCGCCCCCGGTCAGTGTCTGGCCGCGCTTGACCTGCTGACCGGCCTTCCCGATTCGAAAAAGGCCGCGCATCTTGAACCGGGTGCGGGGCATTACGGCATCTTCGCGGGCAGAAGCTGGCGGAACAATATCCGCCCCCTCGTGCTGGATTTCATCGATGCCAATACCCCCAAAGCATCCAAGCGCACGGTCACCGCGGCGGAATAGGCCGCCGCTGCCCCCGGCCGTGGCGCCGGGGCGCGATATCTTCAGATCTTGTTCAGGATCAGCGCCTGCGGGGCGTCCTGCAACCAGCGCGCCAGCGCCTCGTTCACCGCGCGGGGGCGTTCGACCATGGGCAGGTGCCCCGCGTCGGGCACCGTCACCAGTTGCGCCCGGGGAATCAGCCCCGACATGAACTCGTGGCGGCGCGGCAGATAGAGGCTGTCGTGTTCGCCGCACATCACCATGGCCGGCACCCGCACCTGGCGCAGGGTGCGCTGCTGATCGGGGCGGCGCTGAAGCGCTGCGGCCTGGCGCAGATAGACCTCGGCCCCCTGCTCCATCGCCATGTCGCGGGCGAACTGCACCACCATGTCGTGGTATTCGCCCGGCGCGAAACAGCCATCGGGTATTTCTTCGGCCATGGCCTCGGCCAGGCGGCCGGCCTTGGCGCGGGCGATGCGCAATTCGCGTTCGGCGGCGGCGGGGGGCGTTTCCGACAGGCAGTTGGTGCACATCAGCGCGATCCGCGTCACCCGTTCGGGCGCCCGGCGCAGCATTTCCACCGCCACCATCCCGCCCAGCCCGTGACCGACCAGGGCGAATGTCTCGGGCGCATGGGCAAGGGCATCGCCTGCCATGTCCTCGATTGTGGGGCCGATACCCAGGTGGGCCAGGTGAACCGCATGTGTGGATGACAGGGCTTCGATCTGGGCGCCCCAGATGCGGGCATCGGCCATGAAGCTGGGCAACAGAACCACCGGGTCACTCACGCTGCCTGCCTCCTGCCTTGTTCGAGGGTCCGAATTCGACTGCACCCTAGGCCCGGCCAAATCCGGCTGCAACCAATCAAGAGTCGTATGGCAAAGTTTCGCCCCTGGCCGTCAGGACGCGCCGTTCCATTGAAAGGCGCCATCCCGGCCCAGCGGCGAAAAGGGGTTGTGGGCCACTTCCCAGACATGGCCCTCGGGGTCGGCGAAATAGCCGTGATGCCCGCCCCAGAACACATCGCCCGCCGGTTTCAAAACGCGCCCGCCCGCCGGTTCGACCCGCGCCAGAACCGCCGCCACCTCGGATTTGTCGCGCACGTTATAGCCCAGCGTGATGCCGGAAAACCCGCCGGGCGCCCCGGCCTCGACGCCGATATCGCGCGCCAGGTCTGCCGCCGGATAAAGACAAAGCGTCTGGCCCGGAAGGTCATAGGCAATCACGCCATCCTCGGTTTTCACCCGCTGCCAGCCCATGGCGTCAAAAAAGGCGGCCTGCGCCTCCATGTCGCGCACGCCAAGGGTGATCAGGCTGATCCGCTGTTCCATGGCTCCGCCGCTCATCCTGTCACCTCGTCTATCGCGGTTTCGATCATCGCCAGGCAGGCGGGTGTCGAAAACCGGTGATCGGCCCCCTGCACCAGCGTCAGACGCACATCCGGCCCCTCGATATGATCCAGAAGGCGCAGCGCCACCGACGTCTCGACGTCCTCGTCCGCCGTGCCCTGCAACAGGCGCACCGGCGCGTCGATCTTCAGGGGCTGGCGCAGCACAAGGTTTTCGCGCCCGTCCTCGATCAGCCGCCGGGTGATGACATAGGGGCTGTCTGCATAGGCCGAGGGCAGTTCGACCCGCCCCTGCCCCGTCAGTGCCGCGCGCTGGCTGTCGTCGAACCCCGCCCACATGCTGTCTTCGGTGAAATCTGGCGCGGCGGCGATGCCGACGAAGCCCGCCACCTTTTCGGGCATGGCCCGCGCCACCAGGCAGGAAATCCAGCCGCCCATGGACGACCCCACCAGAACCTGCGGGCCACTTGTCAGCGCGCCGATGGCCGCCATGGCATCCTCGGCCCAGTCGCCGATGCTGCCCTCTTCGAAGGCGCCCGACGATTCGCCGTGGCCGGAATAATCGAACCGCAGAAAGGCCCGCCCCCGCGCCCTTGCCCAGGCCTCCAGGTACACCGCCTTGGTGCCGCCCATGTCGGATTTGAAACCGCCCAGAAACACCACGCCCGGCCCCTTGCCCGGCAGAACATGGTGGGCGATCCTGCGGCCCTGCGGGGTTTCAAGTTCTGCTGCCATCGCGCCCTCCTGATGTTGCGGCAAACCTATCGCACTGACGAAGGGATGCAACGGTGCTTCGGCGGCGCGGGATAGCGGGTTGACACCATCTGCACCGAACGCCATTTCAGGCGCACAACCACATACCCGCAACCGGGCGCTTGGTAGGCGCCAAACCGACGAGGAGCATGGGCCATGACCCAGATTTCCCTTACATTCCCCGATGGCAACGCGCGTCAATTCGATGCCGGCATCACCGCCGCCGAAGTGGCCGCGTCAATCTCGACCTCGCTGGGCAAGAAGGCGATATCGGCCAGCCTTGACGGCGCCCATTGGGATCTGGCCTGGCCCATCGAACGCGACGCCGCCATCGCCATCAACACCATGGCCGACGACGACCCCGCGCTGGAACTCATCCGCCACGACCTGGCCCATATCATGGCCCGCGCGGTTCAGGAGATCTGGCCCGACGTCAAGGTCACCATCGGCCCCGTGCGCGACCAGGGATGGTTCTACGATTTCGACCGCGCCGAACCCTTCACGCCCGAAGACCTGGCCGTGATCGAAAAGAAGATGAAAGAGATCATCAACGCCCGCGAGCCGGTGAAAACCGAGATCTGGGACCGCGACCGCGCCATCGCCCACTACGAGGCGAAAGGCGAACCTTTCAAGGTTGAGCTGATCAACCGCATTCCGGGCGACGAACCCCTGCGCATGTACTGGCACGGCGACTGGCAGGATCTCTGCCGGGGTCCGCACCTGCAGCACACCGGCCAGGTGCCCGCCGATGCCTTCAAGCTGATGAATGTCGCCGGGGCCTATTGGCTGGGTGATTCCAGCCGCCCGATGCTGCAACGCATCTATGGCGTGGCCTTCAAGAACCGCAACGACCTGAAGGCGCATCTGACGATGCTGGAAGAGGCCGCGCTGCGCGATCACCGCAAGCTGGGCCGCGAGATGGACCTGTTCCACATGCAGGAGGAAGCGCCGGGCCAGGTGTTCTGGCATCCCAACGGCTGGACCGTCTACACCACCCTGCAGGACTACATGCGCCGCAAGCAGCGCGCCGCCGGCTATGTCGAGGTGAACACCCCCCAAGTGGTGGACCGCAAGCTGTGGGAGGCTTCGGGCCATTGGGACAAGTACCAGGAGCACATGTTCATCGTCGAGGTCGACGAAGACCACGCGCGCGAAAAGACGATCAACGCGCTCAAGCCCATGAACTGCCCCTGCCACGTCCAGATTTTTAACCAGGGGTTGAAATCCTATCGCGACCTGCCGTTGCGCATGGCCGAATTCGGGTCGTGCAACCGCTATGAGCCCTCGGGCGCGTTGCACGGGATCATGCGGGTGCGCGGTTTTACCCAGGATGACGGGCATATCTTCTGCCGCGAAGACCAGATTGAGGCGGAATGCGCGGCCTTCATCGACTACCTGGCCAGCGTCTACAAGGACCTGGGGTTCGAGAAGTTCGAGATCATGTTCGCCACCCGGCCCGAAAAGCGGGTCGGTTCCGAAGAATCCTGGGATCACGTCGAACAGGCGCTGGAAAAGGCCATCAAGGCCACCGGACACCCCTATACGCTGGACGAAGGCGAAGGTGCCTTCTATGGCCCCAAGCTGGATTTCAAGCTGACCGACGCCATCGGCCGGGTCTGGCAATGCGGCACCTTCCAGGTTGATCCCAACCTGCCCGAACGCCTGAACGCCAGCTATATCGGCGAGGATTCGGCAAAGCACCGTCCCTACATGCTGCACCGGGCCTGCCTGGGCAGTTTCGAACGCTTCATCGGCATCCTGATCGAAAACTGGGCCGGCAAGCTGCCCTTCTGGCTGGCGCCGCGCCAGGTGGTTGTCGCCTCGATCGTGTCGGACGTGGACGATTATGCCCAGGAGGTCGCGGCCAGGCTGCGCGCCGCCGGTGTCCGGGCCGAGGCCGACACCCGCAACGAGAAGATCAACTACAAGGTGCGCGAACACTCCATGGGCAAGGTGCCGGTCATCCTGGCCGTGGGCGCGCGCGAGGTCGAGGAGAAGACGGTCAGCCTGCGCCGCCTTGGCGAAAAGCAGACCAGCACCGTCGCCCTGGCGGATGTCGTGAAGGACCTGGCGCAAGAGGCCCTGGCACCCGACCTGAAATGAACCGAAAAAGGGGCGCGCCAGAACCGGCGCGCCCCTTTTTCACGGCATCGCAAGAACGGGCCGCGCCAAGGTCAGTCGCCCAGTCCCTTGCCCGTCGGAATGCCCTTCTGGGTCGGAATGTACTCGCGTTGCACCCGGCGCACCTTGTGGGCCCGCTTTTTCACCGGGTGCTGCATCATTCTGGCATAGCTTTGGTGCCGCGTCGGGGTGCCACAGCAGATCACGCCGCCAATGGTGACCGGCTGAAGCCCGGCCGGGCAGTAATTGGCCGTGGGATAGGCATAGATGGCGGCATCCTGCGCCAGCGCCACACCGGGTGCCATGGCCCCGATCACCAATCCCATTCCCGCCGCAAATTTCAGTTTCAATGTCATGGCCAATCCTCGTGCCGCTGTGAATGCATTCGCTTTACCTTCCGACAGCCTAGCGCGGCACCTGCCATCGGTCAATTTGGCCGGGCCTGCCAGTGGTCGATTGCACCGCCGCACCCCGGCCTAGGGGGCGCTGCGCATCCGGTAGCGGCCAAGCGCGGCGCGCAACCCGTCGTCCATTGCCGCCGCCTGGGCTTCGACGGTGTTGACATGCACAAGAAAACCAACCGCCGCGGCGACGGTTTCATCGTTGCGGAACAGCGCCA
The DNA here is from genome assembly GCF_020529025.1 of Oceaniglobus trochenteri. Lineage (GTDB taxonomy): Bacteria > Pseudomonadota > Alphaproteobacteria > Rhodobacterales > Rhodobacteraceae > Oceaniglobus > Oceaniglobus trochenteri. The sequence continues at coordinate 16,052 of NZ_JACNMM010000012.1, read as the reverse complement.
GATCGTAGCGGACCGAAGACCGCCCGACATGCCCCACCGCAAGACCGACCGTCACCAGATCGGGATAGGCCATCTCGGCGAAATAACGACAGCCGGTTTCCACCACCAGAAAGCGCGAGGCCCCATCGGCCGCCTGCCCCTGCCCCAGGTCGCGCAGCAGCAGGTTCACCGCCGTATCGAAGAACTGGTAATGCACCGCGTTGTTCATGTGCCCGAAGGCGTCATTGTCAAACCAGCGGGTGGTCAGCTGCACCGCATGCGGATAGGCGGCAAGGGCGCGTTCATGGCGGGCTAGCATGCGGTCTCGTATGTCATCAGGGCGCGGGTTAACCGCCGCCCTCACCAGGCGCTTGCCATGCGCACGCCTGCCGAGGCATTCAGATTAGCGGCTTAACCTGAGCAGATTCCGCTGGGTCAATACAACCAACCACCCGCGCGCCAAGACAGGTGCACCGTCCCACTTGCAACGCCGTTGAATACAAAGGAGAATCCGGCCGCAGCCGGATCGTGAGAACGCTCTCGCGGGGGCAAGTGGCGGAGCGAATGAGTCACGCGCCCAACTCTCTCCCGTGCAGTTTTCCACCGCACGGGATCGCTTCGAAATCCTGCGCACCATTGAGGGACAATAGCTTTCAGTTCGCTCGGCTGATCAGCTGACCTTGCCGCTTGGGTCGTCACCACCAAGCTGACGCACGGCGTCAAGTAATTCCGAAATCGCGTCTTCGGCAGCCGCGAGCTTGATGGCCACCATCAGATCCTCCCGCCCAGCCATCGCCAAGAAGGTACCCAGCACTTCGTCAGAGTGCCGCGCCAGCGCAATCAGGTGCGCCCCGCTCGGTCCATACGTGCCCGAGAACCAGTTCTTTACCGTCTTCTCGTTGGCACCCGTCCAGGCCGCCACGGTCTTCACACCCGCCCGACTGTCGCCGAGCGACCGTTTTAACGCCGATGCGATTTCTTCGACAAAGCATCCTTTCGTCTGATGACCGCCTTTCCCATTATATCCGGTTTCTTTTGGAAAGAACTTGCCCTTTTTCGGAAACGACATTCCACACTCCTTCGCTTTACATGGATGCGAAGAATTCAACCGTTGATTCCGAATGGAGCGATGGATTTGCCTGGAATTATGAGGAGATACGCATGTGACTGGTCGATGGACGACCCATTCCGACAAGAGCGACGAGCCGCCTGAAACGGATGTGCCGGCCGTCGCCTATGTGCGGATGTCGACCGATCACCAGAAGTACTCGACCGAGAACCAGCTCGATATCATTCGGAATTACGCCACCGCCCGGGGCCTGCAGATCCTGCGCGTCTTCGAGGACTCCGGTCGGTCCGGGTTGCGGTTGGACGGCCGCGAGGCGCTTCAGAACCTGATGGCCGAGGTCCGAACCGGCCAAGCGGATTTCAAGGCCATTCTGGTCTATGACGTCAGCCGCTGGGGCCGGTTTCAGGATGCTGATGAAGGGGCCTACCACGAGCATGTCTGCTCTCGTGCCGGGATCCGGGTCCACTATTGCGGCGAGCAGTTCGAAAACGACGGCAGCATCGGCTCCAACCTTCTGAAAACCGTCAAGCGGGTTATGGCCGGCGAATACAGCCGTGAGCTTTCCGTGAAGGTATTCGCTGGGCAATGCCGCCTGGTTGAGCTTGGCTACCGCCAAGGTGGAGCGGCTGGATACGGCCTGCGCCGGGTGCTTATCGATGAACACGGCAACCCGAAGGGTGCCTTGTCCCGCGGCGAACAGAAGAGCCTTCAGACTGACCGTGTCGTCCTCATTCCAGGCCCTGATCAGGAACAGGATGTCGTGCGCAGCATGTACCGAATGTTCGTCGAGGATGGCTGCTCGGAGCGTGAGATTGCGGAAACCCTGAATGCCGAGGGGCATCTGACCGATCTTGAGCGGCCATGGTCCCGGGCATCAGTGCACCAGGTCCTGACCAACGAAAAATACATCGGCAACAACGTTTACAACAAGGTGTCCTTCAAGCTGAAGCACAAGCGAGTGGTGAACCCACGCGAAATGTGGATCCGGGCGGAGGGCGCCTACCCCGCCATTGTGGACGAGGTGCTGTATCTGCGCGCACGCGAAATCGTCGACGCGCGCAGCCAGCATTTCACAGATTCCGAACTGCTCGAAGCCCTGCGCGCCGTGCTGAAACAGAAAGGCGTGCTGTCGGGACTGATCATCGATGAACAGGACAACCTGCCGTCGTCCAGCGCCTTTCGGAACCGCTTCGGCAGCCTGCTGCGCGCTTACCAGATGATCGGTTACGAGCCAGAGCGCGACTATCGCTACGTCGAGATCAACCGGGCCTTGCGGCAGGCCCACCCCGGCATCGTAGCCCGGATCCTCGACGGGGTCGCGGAGCGTGGAGGACAGGCGGTGCAGGATCCGGACACGGAGCTGATCCGGATCAACGACGAGTTCACGGCGTCGGTGGTGTTGGCCCGATGTTTCGAGACGCAGGGCGGATCATTGAGATGGCGCATCCGTCTCGATACTGGCCTGGTGCCCGACATCACGATTGCCGTGCGAATGGACGAATTGAACGAAACACCACGCGATTATTACCTGCTGCCGAGCATCGATATGACCATGGCCAGACTGAGGCTGGCCGAGCAGAACGGGCTGTCGCTGGACGCCTACCGCTTCGACACGCTCGACTATTTTTATGCGCTCGCTGGCCGGGCCCGGATCACGGAGGCCGCCTGATGCCAGATGACGCCCAAGACATTGCCCAGAAACACGTCACTCTCATCCCCACCGACCGAATTCGTATTCTCAATCCCCGTGTGCGCAACCGGCGCACCTTCGAAGAAATGGTCGATAACATTGCGAAGATCGGTCTGAAGCGACCAATCACCGTCGCGCAACGTGCCGGGACAGATCCCGCGGAGTATGATCTCGTCTGCGGTCAGGGTCGGCTCGAGGCGTTCATGGAGCTCCAGCAGGATGCCATACCGGCCATCATCATCGACGCCGATGAGAGCGACTGCCTCGTCATGAGCCTCGTGGAGAACTGCGCGCGCCGCCAGCACAACCCGATCGACCTGATGCGCGAAATCGGCAACCTGCGCAAACGCGGCTACAACGACCGCCAGATTGCCACCAAGATCGGCGTCACGCCAGACTATGTCGGAATGATTGCGGGGCTTCTGGAACGTGGCGAAGAACGGCTGGTCTCGGCAGTGGAAACCGGCCTTCTGCCGCTGAACCTCGCCATCGACATTTCAAAGACAGATGCCGAGGGCGGACAGCGCGCTCTGATGGACGCCTACACCCAGAAAAAGCTGCGCGGTAAGAAACTGGCCGCTGTGCGTCGTCTCATCCAGTTACGTGATGCGCAGGGCCCGCACCTTCATCGCAACCGCTATGGCAGAAGCGACGGCACCAAGCGGCCCCTGACCAGCGACGCGCTTGTGCGAGCCTATCAACAGGAAGCGGAGCGACAGAAGATACTGATCAAGAAAGCCGAACTGACACAAGGCCGCCTGATGTTCGTCGTGGAGGCGTTTCGCTCGCTGCGCGACGATGACCACTTCCTGACTCTCTTGCGCGCGGAGGGGCTGGATACCCTGCCCACCTATCTCGGGCAATCACTGGATGCGGGAGCGGCCGAATGAGCCGGGGCAAGTGCAAGACCCCGGACGCGGTTGCGCTCGGCTTTGAGAGTGATTGCATCACTGTACCGGTAGAGGCTGTCCTGCCCGTGAAGGCGCTAAGCGCATCGGTCAAATCCAGCCGCAAGTACCGCCAGATCACTGCGTCGATCAAAGAGGTTGGCCTGGTCGAACCGCCGGTGGTCACGAGATCCACGGGTGAGGAAGACACCTATATGCTGCTTGACGGGCATATCCGGATCGAGGTGTTGAAGGATCTCGGCGTCGAACGAGTCGAATGTCTGATTTCCACGGACGACGAGGCCTTTACCTATAACAAGCGGATCAGCCGCCTTGCGCCCATTCAGGAACACAAGATGATCCGCAGGGCCATCGAGCGTGGGGTATCCGAGGAAAAGATTGCTCTGGCGCTGGACCTCAATCCGCGCAGCATTGTGCGCAAGGCCCGGCTCCTCGATGGGATCTGCGAAGAGGCCGTCGGCATCCTGAAGGACAAACACTGCGCGACCGCCGTGTTCGAAGTCCTGCGCAAGATGAAAGCCATGCGCCAGATTGAGGCCGCCGAGCTGATGATGAACGCGAACAATTATTCTCCGGCATACATCTCTGCAATTCTGGCGGGAACGCCCCAGACGCAGCTGGTGGACACCAAGAAACCCAAGAAGATGAGAGGCATCACCCCGGAGGCCATGGCTCGCATGGAGCGCGAGCTGGCCCGGCTGCAGGAAGGGATCACATCGATCCAAGACTCCTACGGCCAGGACCACCTGCAGCTGACTGTCATCAAGGGGTATCTGGCAAAGCTTCTTGGGAACGCCCGGATCGTTCGGTACCTGATGCAACATCGGCCGGAGTTTCTGACAGAATTTCAAGCCATCTCCGAGATGGCCTCTGCCCCACCGCCCGAGGCGGAATAGTCAAAGCGGCCAGAACTGATGGGGACCCGGACCCGACAAGCGCGGGGACCGCAGGAGACGCCGCACCGTGGGGCGGATCGAGCGCGGCGGTGGGGATGGCGGCGAACCCGCTCGGAGCCCACCAGGTCGGCCGAGGTTTCGCCGACTGCGCGACCGCGCATGTGGTTGCGTTAGACTTTGGGCGTGTCGAGGGTAGGCACAACTCGGCACGCCCCGTCGCAGATGTCTAGATTGCGGCTAATGCCGTCCTACGGGTCAGGAAGGCGCGAATAGTGCTGGACATGATTGGACTGGCTTGCCCCAGAGTACCCTGTTATATTCTAAAAAACAGCGAGGGCGCGATGATGGCGGATACGCCTGACCAGGCCATGACAGTGCGAGATGTGGCTGGCTACCTGAACGTCGACGAGAAGACGGTTTATCGGCTAGCCAAACGTGGAGATCTACCAGGGTTCAAGGTGGCCGGTGCATGGCGGTTCAAGCGATCAGACCTCGATAGCTGGATCGATATGCAGAAAAAAGCTGCACAGACCAAAACGTGAGGGGCCGGAGTGAGTGATCTGAACATCAGCAATTTCATCTGGAACATCGCCGACGATGTTCTTCGCGATGTATATGTGCGCGGCAAGTATCGGGACGTCATCCTGCCTATGACTGTCGTTCGTCGGCTTGATGCCGTCTTGGAGCCGACGAAAGACGCGGTTCTCGCAATGAAGTCCCAGCTCGACAAAGCAGGTGTTGCAAATCAGCATGCAGCACTTTGTCAGGCGTCTGGTGAGGCTTTCTACAATACCTCTCAATTTCGCCTGCGGGATCTGACATCAAAGGCCCGTCGCCAGCAATTAAAAGCGGATTTTGAAGCATACCTTGATGGCTTCTCGCCTAACGTTCAGGAGGTTCTAGAAAAGTTCAAATTCCGCAATCAGATCCCGACTCTTGTAGACGCGGATATCTTAGGATTCCTAATAGAGAAGTTTCTCGATCCGTCAGTCAATCTCAGCCCAAAACCAGTTCTTCACCGAGATGACAGCGAACGCTTACCCGGCCTAGACAACCATTCCATGGGTACAATCTTCGAAGAGCTGATCCGGCGCTTCAACGAAGAGAACAACGAGGAAGCCGGCGAACACTTCACGCCTCGCGATGTCGTCGAACTCATGGCATACCTCATCTTCAAACCAATAGCGGACGACATCCTGTCCGGGACCTACCTTGTCTATGACGGCGCGTGCGGCACTGGTGGCATGCTAACCGTGGCAGAGGAAAAGCTTATCCAGCTGGCTACGGAGCACGGCAAAGAAGCTTCGGTCCATCTATACGGACAGGAAGTTCAACCCGAAACCTTCGCCATCAGCAAGGCAGACTTGATCCTAAAGGGTGAAGGTGCCGAAGCTGAGAACATGAAATATGGCTCGACACTGTCAGCCGACGCCTTCCCGTCGAAAGAATTCGATTTCATGCTGTCGAACCCACCATACGGCAAGAGCTGGAAATCCGATCTTGACCGGATGGGCGGCAAGAAGGATATCACCGACCCTCGCTTCATCATCGAGCATGGCGGCGACCCAGAATTTAGTCTGATCACCCGTTCCAGTGACGGTCAGATGGTTTTCTTGGCCAATATGCTGAGCAAGATGAAGAAAGACAGCAAAGTCGGCAGCCGCATAGCAGAAGTACACAACGGGTCGGCTTTGTTTACCGGCGACGCAGGATCAGGCGAGAGCAATGTTCGGCGCTGGGTAATTGAAAACGACTGGCTCGAGTCAATCATCGCGCTGCCGCTGAACATCTTCTACAACACTGGTATCGCAACATACATTTGGGTGCTCAGTAACCGCAAGGCACCATGCCGTAAGGGGAAGGTCCAGTTGATTGATGCGACGACTTGGTTCAAGCCGTTGCGCAAGAACCTTGGCAAGAAGAACTGCGTTCTTGGGCCGGACGACATCAAGCGAATTTGCGATAGCTTCCTCAACAGCGAGGAAAATGAGCAGTCTAAGATTTTTCCCAACGATGCATTTGGCTACTGGAAGGTGACCGTCGAGCGGCCCTTGCGCTTGAAGGTCGAACTTTCGGCTAGCGCGCAGCGTCTCTTCACTAAGACATGCACGGAGGCTGATGACGAGCCCCTCCTTAACGTTGTGGAAGAAGTGACCGAACGGCTTGGCGATGGCCCCCATTTCGATTTCAACCACTTCATTAAAGAAGCCGAAGTTGTTGCGGGCAAGCGCGGCGTCCGTATGACGGCAAAACGCCAAAAGCTCCTGATGGCGGGTTTGGGCATCAAGGATCCTAAAGCGGAACCTGTTATTAGGAAGGTGACCAAGATCAAGCAAAGCGCCGATGCCGAAACCGACGCGCTGCGCGGCAGCTACCATCAAACCGTAGGCGGCAAAGCGGTGATCGTCGAATATGAGCCGGACACGGAGTTAAGAGATACAGAGCAGGTTCCATTCTTGGAGAGCGGCGGTATCGAGGCTTTTTTTCGTCGTGAGGTTCTGCCTCACGCGTCTGACGCCTGGATAGACCCGTCGAAAACCGTGATCGGTTATGAAATATCTTTCACGCGGCACTTCTACAAACCGCAACCCCTGCGGACACTCCAGGAGATTGAATCTGACATCCGGGCGCTTGAGGAGGAAACCGAAGGGCTGCTTGAAGACGTGCTGACGGGAGGTCACTGAGAATGGCCACCCAGCGCTACTCCGTGACCCCCCATCCGATTGAGACACTGCTGACTTGGGTGAAGTCCGGCGAGATCGCATTCCCAGAGATCCAGCGCCCCTTCGTATGGGATGCGACCAAGGTACGGAACCTGCTAGACTCACTCTATCAGGGCTACCCGGTCGGCTATCTGATCGCTTGGCGAAACCCGTCGGTCCGATTGAAGGATGGCTCCACATCCTCGGGCAAACGCATTCTGATCGATGGGCAGCAGCGCGTCACCGCACTCATGGCCGCGTTGCTCGGCCAGGAGGTACTCACCAAGGACTACGAGACGGTACGCATCCGGATCGCTTTCCACCCAGTCGACGAGCGCTTCGAGGTCTCGAACCCGGCCATCCAGAAAGATGCCTCATGGATCCCTGACTTGGCGACGGTTTTCGCGCCTGACGCCAGCCTGACCAAGCTCACGCGTGAATACACAGCGCGCAATCCAGAGGCTGATCAGGATAAGATTTCATTGGTGCTGGAGAAGGTTCGCAAGGTTATAAATAACCAGGTTGGCATCATCGAACTGGCTGAAGATCTCGATATCGAGACGGTGACCGAGATCTTCATCCGAGTGAACTCGGCCGGTGCATCGCTCAGCCAGGCTGACTTCGCCATGTCGAAAATCGCGGCGAACGACACTTATGGCGGTAACATACTGCGAAAGGCGATAGACTATTTCTGCCACCTTGCTGTCGCGCCTGAATTTTTGCCTCGAATTGAAAAGGGCGATAAGGCATTCGCCACATCCGAATTCCTCCCGAAGATGCGTTGGCTTAAAGACGTCAATGACGACCTCTACGATCCCACCTACACAGACATGCTACGAGTTGCGTTCACATCTGAATTCCGACGCGGAAAGCTCCAAGACCTTGTCGCCCTCCTATCGGGTCGAAACTTCGAGACAAAGCAGTATGAAGAAGCTGTCGCAGAAGAGGCTTTTTCCCGCCTGAAGACAGGCGTCCTGAATTTTATAAACAAAACTCATTTCGACCGATTGACGATGATCCTTCGCTCGGCTGGTTTTGTGACCTCAAGGCTAATCCGTAGTCAGAACGCGATCAACTTTGCTTACATTCTCTACTTGAGAGGTCGAGCTGAAAGCATGCCCGCTGCCGACTTGGAGCGTCTTGTGCGGCGCTGGTACGTCATGTCGCTGCTTCGTGGGCGCTATTCGGGAAGCCCAGAAACGGCATTCGACTTCGATATTCGCCAGATCGAATCTCGTGGCTTGGCTAGTTACACTGATGCCGTGATCGACGCCGAACTGCCCGAGAGCTTCTGGAATACGCTGCTGCCGCAGGAGATGGAAACCTCATCAGGTTCAAGCCCCTATTTCTTGGTCTATCAGGCAGCACAGGCAAAGCTCGGTGATCTCGGTTTCCTGTCTCGCGATATAACCGTGCGCGACCTGCTGCTGAACCGCAGCGACGTGCACCATGTCTATCCACGCAATCACCTCAAGGGCCAGGGCCTGACGCGAGGCCGCTACAATCAGATTGGCAACTTCGTCCTGGCTCAAAGCGAGATAAATATCGGCATCGGTGATCGCGATCCGAAGGTTTATTTCACCGAGCTTTCTGAACAATGCAACGGCGGCCCCAAGAGGTATGGCGGGATCACGACTGGTGATGAGATGCGGTCGAACTTGCAGATGAGCTGTCTGCCGGCGAGTCTGTTAGACGGTGATATCCCGACCTTTGACGACTTTCTCGAACAGCGCCGAAAACTGATGGCGCAGAAGATAAAAACCTACTTCGAAGGCTTATAAGCAACAGCTAATTTTTACTTTCATACCGAAGAGCTACAAATGACTGAGCGAAATGACCTCCTTGCTTCAATAGCAGCAACAACTGCAGATTATCGCGAAGGCGATCTTCCGGCACCGACTCCAGATCATGTAGAGCGGTGGATCAATCAGTTTGGCGCGGACGTGCAACTACCGATCCTTCGCGAGATGGATCACGTTCTCAAGCAGACTTACTTCTCCGAGGAATGGATTAAGGGCTTTTTTTCTGCACAGATTAATCACGAGAATCTAACTGGCAAAGATATTGCCGGTTTCTGGTCGCGCGCACATCTTTTAGACATCCAACAGAATGGGCAAAGTCAGACACAGATACGGAGGCTCTTCGGGGAATCTCTTCAGGAACAGTGCGGGCTAAACCTTGATGCTTGTGGTGCCCCTGGTGGTGCATACGTCTATTTGGACGACGTTATTTTCACTGGTGGCCGAGTGAAAAATGACTTGACGGCCTGGATCAGGGAAGCTGCGCCAGCGAAGGCGGTGGTGCACGTTCTCGTAATCGCCACGCATAGACTTGGCGAATGGCAGTCTACAAAGAGCCTCAAGGAAGTTGCTGCCGCCGCCGGCAAAGAGCTTGAGCTCCATGTTTGGGCAGCAGCGCGAATAGAGAACAGAAAAGCGTACCGAAGTACGTCTGAAGTCCTTTGGCCCGCGACCGTCCCAGATGATCCTGCTCTCGCGGCCTATTTGGCGCAACAAGGACGTTTCCCCTTGGAGCTACGCCAACCGGGCGGCAAGCCAGAAATCGAGATATTCTCATCAGACGAAGGTCGCCAACTGCTCGAACGCGAATTTCTCATGGCGGGCGTGCGTATCCGTGGATTTTGCCAGAACCCCTCAGCCATCATGCGCCCTCTCGGGTTCAGTGGTTTTGGCGTCGGCTTCGGCTCGACCATCGTGACCTATCGGAACTGTCCCAACAACGCGCCCCTCGCCTTGTGGTGGGGCGATCCCGATGCCCACCGCAATCATCCGTTCAGCAAGTGGTATCCATTGCTGCAACGGCGCACATATGAACAAGAGGTCGATTTAGATGACTTCGACTTCTGAAGCGTCCCGGAATAATCAGTTCCGAACATATGACCGCGAAACAAGCGTCGTCTTCCTCAAGACGAAGGAGCGGTTTGGCGGGTTGTCGAATATGGCTGGAGGCTTTCCGCTATGTGTGAACGGTGTCCGCATCCGAACGTCGGAGGCTCTTTATCAGGCGTGCCGCTTTCCGCATTTGCCGGATGTGCAGCGCACGATCATCGACGAGCGTAGCCCGATGACGGCGAAAATGCGGAGCAAGCCGTTCCGCAAGGATTCGAGGCCGGATTGGGACGCAGTACGCGTGAAGATCATGCGCTGGAGCCTGCGGGTGAAGTTGGCGCAGAACTGGAATGAGTTCGGCAGGCTGTTGCTGTCGACCGGGGACCGGCCCATCGTCGAGCAATCCCGCAAGGATGATTTCTGGGGCGCGAAGGTGATTGACGACGGCACTCTCGTCGGCATGAACGTGCTTGGCCGACTGCTGATGGAACTGCGCGAGCAGCTGAAGGGCGATGAGGCGGAGAGCCTGCACGAGATCGAACCGCTGTCGATCCCGGAATTTCTTCTGTTCCGCCAACCTATTGAGGTGATTTGCGCTGCTGGCGGTAGCCGTCGGCCCGTTGGGCTTGATGCACGTCACGAACGCCCGGTTGCTCCACCACCGCCGCGCGACCTGCCGCAACCCTCACTTTTTGACCAACCAATGATCGACAAGGGCCAAATGGATATTAAAACTGATCGCGCCGCCGAGGCGGAGAATACCATTGGCCCAAAACCATACTCGGGTTATCGCGACAGTGCTCATGATTGGCTCGGAGCCGCTCCAGAACACTGGCAGGTTGTGCGAAGCAAGTACCTTTTTCGCGAAGTTGATGATCGAACGGATACTGGCACCGAAACATTGCTTTCTATGCGCCAGGCACACGGGTTGATCCCCCACAACAAGGTCTCGACCAAGCCAGTAACGCCAGAGGATTTGAAGGGTTACAAGCGGGTCCGAGCCGGCCAAATGGTCCTCAACCGAATGCAGGCATCGAATGGCATGTTTGCCGTTGCGCGTGAGGACGGCCTTGTTAGCCCTGACTATGCGGTCTTCCGCCTCCTGCAACCGATTGAGCCCGATTATTTCGTCAACCTGTTCAAGACGAACATCTACAGGGCCAAATTTCGTCAGGAGTCCAAAGGGCTTGGAACCGGCATGTCTGGCTTCCTGCGACTTTATTCGGACCGCTTTGGCACTATCCCTGCAATGCAGCCGCCCGAAGATGAGCAGCGAATAATCGTTTCCTTTATTCGGAACTATGACCAGCGCATTCGTCGCCTCATACAAAACAAAAGGAAGATAGCGGAGGCCGCATCCGAACGTCTTAAGCTTGTGACTCGCGAAGCCATGAATTCTACAGACGCGCAAGAGATAAGGCTTGATGTTGCAACACAGTTGGTGATCAGACCGGTCGAGCGTGCGCCAGCAAACTTGTACATCCCTGTCGGCTTGTACAACAGGGGCCGCGGAATGTTCCTAAAGCCGGAAACGCCAGGTGAAGAACTGGGGGACTCGCACTTCTTCTGGATAAAGGCAGGAGACTTTATCTTTAGTGGCCAGTTTGCGTGGGAGGGGGCGGTAGCTCTTGTAGGCGATGAAGCTGACGGGTGCATAGCCTCACACCGTTACCCAATATTGCGTGGCACAGAAGGCGTCGTCGACACCTCTTATCTGCTTGCATTCTTTCGATCAGACTATGGGCAATTATTGCTCGATATACACTCTCGCGGAGCTGCAGGTCGCAATCGACCTCTGAACATAAGATCACTTCGAAAGGAAAAAATAAGAATTCCACCGGCCGAAATTCAACAGGAAATACGGCGCATCATTGATCTCGAAACGGCTATTCGCAAAAGATTTAAGTCTGAACTCGCGAAGATCAACGAGTACCGCGAAAGGCTAATTTCCGACATTGTGACCGGAAAACTGGACGTAAGGCATATCGAGCTTCCTGCTCTGGACGAAAACACTTCCTTGGAAGACATAGATTTATCGGACGACGTACTGGAGACAGATGACACCGAGTTAATGGAGGGGGCAGATGCCGACGAATAGGCCTGCAATCCCAATCGAAATAAAGCGCGATGTGCTCTTCGAGGCTCGGCATCATTGCGCGGTCTGCTGCGTGTCGCTGCCGCTCGAGTATGCGCACGTCATCCCTTGGAGCAAGTCGCAGGACCATTCGCTCGAAAACCTGATCGCTTTGTGCGCCAACTGCCACGAGCGGGCGGACAACGAAAAATGGGGCGTGAGCTACCTCCAACGATACAAGAAATCGCCGTGCATCATTGCACGCGGTGATCCGCCGCCGATGTCGGCAGAACAAAAGATGCTGGTCGATCTGATTGTGGCGCGTGATCCCGATGAGATGAACGAAAAAGAGCGGCAACGCCTAGTCTCAATGGTTGCCGCGTATGTCGGTGTCCCTTTCGGGCAAATATCAATTGCTTCGGTGACCCAAGCCAATAGTTCTCGTGTCCGGCTGGAAATGCCGTCCGACGCGGCGCGACGTCTGATCGAAGGGTTCGAGGCAAAAGACCCGATGCTTGAGGCATTCCTCAGCGAAGCAGGTCTCATTCGGGTCGATCCCGGCACCCAGGTTGAAGGAGTTCGTCGAATGCGGCAGCACACTGACACGAGTGAAAAGGGTCTCGAAACCCTCATCGTCCGCTCGCTGATCGACGAGGCGGGATATACTGCGGGTGACTCCAAGGATTTCGACCGAGACCACGCCATCGACGTCGTGAAGCTGTTCGCTTTCCTGAATTCCACTCAGCCAGACGTGGTCGAAGCGCTTGGCATTGGTGAGGATGGCCCGAAGCGGCTGCAATTCCTGCACCGTTTGCAGGGTGAAATCGCGAAACGCGGTGTAATCGACTTGCTGCGCAACGGGGTGAAGCATGGGCCAGGCTCGGTCGAGCTGTTCTTCGGCACCCCCACCCCCGGCAACACCAAGGCCGAGGAGCTGTTCGCGGCCAATGTATTCAGTGTCACGCGCCAGCTGCACTATTCCAAGGATGAAACAAAACTGTCGCTCGACGCCGCCGTGTTCATTAACGGCCTGCCTGTCTTCACTTTCGAGTTGAAGAATAGCCTGACTAAACAGACTGTCGACGACGCGATCGAGCAGTACAAGCGCGACCGCGACCCAAAGGAGCTGTTGTTCCAGTTTGGCCGCTGCGTCGTTCATTGGGCCGTCGACGATCACGAGGTGCGCATGTGCACGCATCTGAAGGGGAAGGCCTCTTGGTTCCTGCCGTTCAACAAGGGCTGGAACGACGGCGCGGGCAATCCGCCGAACCCTAACGGATTGAAGACCAATTATCTGTGGAAGCAAATTCTGACCAAGCGGAACCTCACCGACATCCTCGAAAACTATGCGCAGGTGGTTGAGGAGACCGATGAGCGAGGCAAGAAAAAGAAACCGAAACAGCTCTTCCCGCGCTTCCATCAGCTGGACGTTGTGCGCAAGCTGCTGGCTGATGCCGAGGCCGCAGGTGCCGGACAGCGGTACCTGATCCAGCATTCAGCGGGTTCAGGAAAAAGCAACTCGATCGCTTGGCTCGGTCACCAGCTCATCGGGCTGGAGACACGCGGCAAACCAACCTTCGACACTGTCATTGTAGTCACCGACCGGCGCGTGCTCGACAAGCAGATCCGCGACACCATCAAACAGTTCGCTCAAGTATCCTCGATAGTTGGCGCAGTCACCGAAGGCTCGCAGCAGCTGCGGACGTTCCTGCAGCAAGGCAAGAAGATCATCATCACCACTGTACAGAAGTTTCCGTTCATCCTGGACGAGATCGGCGACAGCCATCGCGGTCGAAACTTCGCCATCATCATCGACGAGGCGCATTCCAGCCAAGGCGGCCGAACGTCTGCGAAAATGAACATCGCGCTCGCCGCGAATGGGGCCGAGGACGAAGAGGAAACGGTCGAAGACACCATAAACCGGCTTATGGAAGCTAAGAAGGTGCTGCCGAACGCGAGCTATTTCGCCTTTACAGCCACGCCAAAAAACAAAACGCTTGAGGTTTTCGGCACGGCGGTGCCTGAGGGCGGCAAGGTCAGGCACATCCCCTTCCATAACTACTCGATGAAGCAAGCCATCGAAGAGGGCTTTATCCTCGACGTGCTGAAGTACTACACTCCGGTCGACAGCTACTACCGCCTGATGAAGACTGTGGAGTATGATCCGCAATTTGACAGCAAGCGGGCGCAAAAGAAGCTTCGGCGCTACGTGGAGTCCCATGACCATGCGATCCGCAAGAAGGCGGAGATCATGGTCGATCATTTCCACGACCAGGTGATGGCCCACCGCAAGATCGGCGGCGCGGCGCGCGCAATGGTGGTGACCAGCGGTATTCACCGCGCTATCCAATATTTCCACGCTTTCGGGGAATATCTGAAAGAGCGCAAGAGCCCATATCAGGCCATCGTCGCCTTCTCTGGCGAGCATGAATATGGCGGAATGAAGGTCACCGAGGCGTCGCTTAACGGCTTTCCCAGCAACAAGATTGAGGAGACGATCCAGAATGATCCGTACCGGTTCCTTATCGTCGCCGACAAGTTCCAGACCGGCTATGACGAGCCGCTGCTGCACACGATGTACGTGGACAAGACGCTTTCCGGCATCAAGGCCGTGCAGACGCTGTCGCGCTTGAACCGGGCGCATCCGCAGAAGCACGACACCTTCGTGCTGGATTTCATGAACGACGTGGATAGCATCAAGGCGTCGTTCGAGGACTACTACCGCACGACGATCCTGAGCGAGGAGACCGACCCGAACAAGCTGCACGACCTGAAAGCGCGGCTCGACGGCTACCAAGTCTACTCTTGGGAGCAGGTGGAGGACCTCGTGGCGCTTTATCTCGGTGGCGCCGACCGGGACAAGCTCGACCCCATCCTCGATGCGTGTGTCGCGGTTTACAAGGCCGACCTAGATGAAGATGGGCAGGTCGACTTCAAGGGCAAGGCGAAGGCTTTCACGCGCACCTACGGATTCCTCGCGGCCATTCTGCCCTACACGAACGCGGAGTGGGAGAAACTCTCGATCTTTCTGAACTTCCTCACGCCGAAATTGCCAGCGCCTGAGGAGCAGGATCTCTCGAAGGGCATCCTCGAAGCCATCGACATGGACAGCTATCGGGTCGAGGCGCAGGCGACGATGTCGATTGCGCTTCCCGATGCGGATGCGGAAATCGGGCCGGTACCTTTGGGTGGAGGCGGTCGCAAGCCTGAGCCAGAACTCGACTTTCTGAGCAACATCCTGAAGACGTTCAATGAGATGTTCGGCAACATCGATTGGAAGGATGTTGACAAAATCGGGAAGGTGATCGCTGAGGAGTTGCCCACCAAGGTCGCGGCCGACAAAGCCTACCAGAATGCGATGCAGAACTCGGACAAGCAGAACGCCCGTATCGAGCACGACAAAGCCCTGGAGCGAGCGGTCATCGAGCTGCTTTCAGACCACACCGAACTTTTCAAGCAGTTCAGCGACAATCCGTCGTTCAAGAAATGGCTTTCGGAGACAATTTTCGCAGCGACCTATGCCAAAAAGGCGACGCAGAGCAGCTCGGCAGCTACTCGCAGCTGAACCAGCGCATGGCGGTTTGGATCAGATGATCATGATCCCCACTTGTGGCCTCCTGGTAGAACGCGGCGATCTCTTGCTTCGAGATTCCCGCGCCTTTGGCGGCCCGTTGGCACAACCCGAGGATCATGAATGCATTGCTATCATCCCCAGTCAGCTGGACCGTAATGTTCGGATACTTAGGGGCCACTTGATGGTATCCCTGCGGCGGAGGCCGTCTGACGGGATTTCGGCGTCGGTGCTAAGTCCGACCTTATGGCCGACCATAAGTTCAGACCCGAGATCGAAGTCCTCTCTGCTGCGGATGTGCCGCGTCGGCGATA
>NZ_JACNMM010000011.1 GCF_020529025.1 Oceaniglobus trochenteri | reverse complement strand
TTCTTCCAACGTCAAATCGTGAGCGGCCTGACCGCCGGCGCCGTCAAGGGATAAGGGGGTTTTTCCAATGGCCAGACTTCAACTCAAGAACGTGAACAAGCGCTGGGGCTCGTTCGTGGGGGTCGAGAACTTCGATCTCGACATCGCGGACCAGGAATTCCTGGTTCTGCTGGGCCCCTCGGGCTGCGGCAAATCCACCACCATGCGGATGATCGCGGGGCTTGAGGATGTGACCGACGGGCAGATCCTTCTGGGCGACAAGGTGGTCAACGACCTTGAACCGAAGGACCGCGACATCTCGATGGTGTTCCAGTCCTACGGGCTCTACCCGAACCTTTCGGTCTACGAGAACATCCGCTTTCCGCTGCGGGTGCGCAAGGTGCCCAAGGACCAGCATCACGACATGGTCATGAAGGCCATCGCGATGGTCGAGCTTGAGGATTTCATGGACCGCCGGCCTGCGGAACTTTCGGGCGGGCAGCGCCAGCGCGTGGCCCTGGGGCGCGCCATCGTGCGCAAGCCCACGGTGTTCCTGATGGACGAACCGCTGTCGAACCTGGATGCGAAGCTGCGCGTCAGCACCCGCGCGCAGATCAAGAACCTGCAATCCAAGCTGAAGACCACGACGGTCTACGTGACCCACGACCAGATCGAGGCGATGACCCTGGCCGACCGCGTGGTGGTGATGAACAAGGGCAAGATCCAGCAGGTCGGCACCCCGACCGACATCTACGACAACCCCGCCAACACCTTCGTCGCCAGCTTCATCGGCTCGCCCGCCATGAACCTTGTCGAGGGGCGGCTTGAGGATGGCGTCTTCAGCGCCGACGGCATCCGGGTCGAGGGCCTGCCGGCAAGCGCCTCGGGGAACGTGACGCTGGGCTTTCGCGCCGAGGATGCCGAGATCGTCGAGGAAGAGGCGCAGATCTCGGCGCCGATGTATTCGATCGAGCTTCTGGGCGAGGCGTCGATGATAACCTGGCGGCTGGCCGGCTCGCTGGTGTCGATCAAGACCAACAAGGAATACCGCGCCGAGATCGGCGAAGTGGTAAAGGCCCGCATCCCCGCAGCCATCTGCCACCTCTTCGACACCAAGACCGGCGAAAGGATCGCCCACGGATGACGCAAAATCCGCGATCCGACCGGCGCGCCCCTCCGCCCCCTGCCGCGGCGGGGCTGCCGGTACGGTTGGCGGGGCCTTCGCGGGGGCAAACCCTGCGCGGCGGGAAGGCCCGTGGTTTGCAAAACATGCAAATGAAATGCTGCACCAATGGGAGGAGCAGATGATGCCTATCGGAAAGCTGTCGGCGGCCATGGCCGTCTTTCTTTCAACCACCGTTGCGGCGCATGCCGATTGCGGGATCGAGAAGGGCTCGGTCCGGTTGCTGTCGAACAATTTCGAAGCGCTGCGCGCCATTGGCCGGGCGGTGCAGGACTGCGCCTCGGACAGTGTCGAGGTGACGATCAACCAGACCATCGAGCACAAGACGATCCAGGGCCCGGCCCTGTCAAGCGACCCGGCGGCCTATACGGTGGCGATGATCGCAAGCAACTCGATCGTGCCGCTGCTAAACGCCAACCTCGTGCGCCCGCTGGATGACTACGTCGCGAAGTGGGGCCAGGATCTGCAGGATCACCAGCTGATCCGCGTCGACGGCAAGATCATGGCCATCGCCTTCATGGCCAACGGTCAGCACCTGTTCTATCGCCGCGACATTCTGGAAGACAACGGCATCACGCCGCCCGAAACCTTCGCGGATGTCGTGAAGGCCGCTCAGGCGCTTCGCGATGCAGGCGTGATGGAGGCCCCCTTCGCGGCCAGTTACAAGCCCGGCTGGGACATCGCGGCCGAGTTCGTGAACCTCTACCTTGGCACCGGCGCCGATTTCTTCAAGCCGGGATCGGCCGAGCTGGACATCCAGAACCAGAACGGCATTGCCACGCTGGAAACCATGAAGGCGCTCAGCGGTCAGATGCGCAAGGATTTCATCACCGACGACGCCAACACCCTGGCGCCGCTGTGGAAGGAAGGCCAGCTTGCCATGCTGATCGCCTGGGGTTCGCGGGCGCGCGAGCTTCTGGATACAACGGAATCCGAGTTCGCCGGGGAAACCGTGCTGTCCGCCATGCCGGCGGTGGAAGCTGGCGGCGTTCCGGCGGCCGCGCTCTGGTGGGACGGCTTTGCATTGGCCAGGAACATCTCGGACGAGGATGCCGAGGCATCGTTTCGCGCGATGATGCATGCGGCCTCGCCGGAAATGGCCCGGGACCATCGCGAATCGGCGGTCTGGCTGATCAAGGGTTATGAGCCGACCCCGCCGGCCAAGGGCGTTGCGGCGAATATCGCAGGTGGTGCGCGGCCCTATCCCATGACCCCCTACATGGGCCTGCTGCACGGCGCGTTGAGCGAAAACCTGGCCGAATTCATCCAGGGCGAGGAAACCGCCGAACAGGCCCTTGAGGATGTCAGCCGCGCCTACGGCACCGCCGCGCGCGAAAGCGGTTTCCTCGACTAGAAACAACAGCCGCGGGCGGCATCGGCGCCGTTTGCAGGGATTTCACGATGGTGCGCCGCAGGTCGCGGCGGGCCAGGACTTCAGAAAGGACAAGACATGCTGGGCTTTGACAAGCGCTTTGCCGATTTTCCCGACTACATCATCAAGATCACCGAGGACATCTGGGAAAAGCGCGGGCTTGCCACCTTGCACGATACCTACGATCCCGAGGTGATCATGCGCTCGCCGGGTGGGGTGATCCGGGGCAATGTCGCGGTGATCAACAACACGATGGAATCGATCTCGGAGGCGCCCGACCGGCAGTTGCTGGCCGAAGACGTGATCTGGTCGGGGGATGACGAAACCGGCTATCTGTCGTCGCACCGCGTGCTGTCCTTCGGGACACATACCGGGCATGGCCGTCTGGGCGCTCCGACCGGGCGCAGTTTCGCGGTGCGGGCGGTGGCCGACTGTGCGGCAAAACAGAACCTGATCTACGACGAGTGGCTGACCCGTGACAATTCGGGGCTTGCCCTGCAACTGGGCCTGGACCCGGTCGAATTCGTGCGCCAGGGCATCGAAGATGAAGGTGGGCCGGAAAAGGCGCGCCGTCCCTTCCACCCGAAGGACGATGTGCAGGGGCTTTATACCAGCCGCGGCAACGACAACGAATGGGGCCAGCGCCTGGGTGACATCCTCACGCGGATGATGAACGCCGACTTCACCGTGATCCAGAAGGAATACGACCGCGCTGTCCGTACTGAACACCCGGGCAACCGCACGGGATGGTCCTGGGCCTTTCCCGAAACCAACTGGATGCGCCTGCGGGCGGCCTTTCCCTCGGCGGAATTCAAGATCGAACATCAGATCGGCCGTGAAGACCCGCTGTTGTCGCCCCGCGCGGCGATCCGCTGGTCGATGCTGGGCCGCCATGACGGCTATGGTGCCTTCGGTGCGCCCACCGGCGCCGAGGTCTATATCATGGGCTTCACCCAGGCCGAATTCGGCCCCTGGGGGCTGCGCAAGGAATATACCGTCTATGACGAGATGCTGATCTGGAAGCAGATCATGCTGCACACCGGCAACGTCTGAGCGGCAAGCCGCCCGGCCTTGCCTGCCCCCGCGACGCGATGTTGCGGGGGCGCCGGCGGCTCAGTTGTCGGCGGTTCGGTCGCGTGTCGATCCGCGCAGCACCAGCATGCCGTCGATGGCGATCCGCCGGCCTGCGGTGTCCGGCGCCTTGATCTGCGCCACCAGCACCTCGATTGCCTGTTCGGCCATCTGCGCAACCGGCTGGGTGACCGTCGTCAGGTCATAGCTGGGCCACGCGGCAAGCGGCACATCGTCGAAGCCCACCACCGACACGTCACCGGGCACCGAAAGCCCCAGTTCGTGCCGCAGCACGTCCATGCAGGCAAAGGCCATGTGATCGTTGGCCACGAAAACCGCGTCGGGCAGTGCGGGCCCCGCGAAAAGCCTGCGTGTCGCTTCCTGGGCCAGGGTATAGTCGAAATCCCCCGCCTCGCGCGCGAAGGGTTCAAGACCTGCCTCGCGCAGGGCGGCCACCAGCCCCGCCTCGCGGTCGCGCTGGGTCGAGGCGTATTCCCATCCGGCCAGATAGGCGATGCGACGGTGCCCGGTGGCGACAAGGTGTTCGCCCACGCTGCGCCCGCCGGAAAAGTTGTTGGACGTCACGCAGTTTGAAACCGCATCGTTGGGCAACCGGTTGAAGAAGACCGCGGGAATGCCGAAACGTTCGCATTGCCGGGCCAGTTCAGACACCGTCGCCGCGCTTGAGACGATCAGTCCGGCAACCCCCTGGTCCAGGCAGCGGGCCACGATGGCGTCGGCGGTGCCGACGGTCTCCATCTCGACCAGCAACAGCGTGTCGAAGCCGCGGGCCTGCAGGGCCATGGACAGGCACTTGGTCGCATGGGCATAGAAGGGGTTTTCGACGTTGCTGACCACCAGTCCGATGGTGGCCTGTTCGGGCTGCCTGCGCCGGTATCCGGCGTGACGATAGCCCAGTTCCGTCGCGGCGCGGCGCACACGTTCGGTCGTGTCGCGGCTGGCCGAAGCCCCCGGCGTGAAAACGCGGCTGACCGCTGACCGGCTGACACCGGCCCGTCTTGCCACATCCTCGGCTGTCACTCTGCTCATCCTGGCTCGACGCTCCATCCTTGCGCCCGATGACGAGGGGCGGGGGCCTGCACGTTCTGCCCCGAACACATCCGCGATCAAAGCCAGTATACCAGCCGCCCCCGCGTGAAAAGCAGGGCGAAGGTCGAGGTCGCGCCTTGGCGTCCGGCCCGGGCAGGTTCGAGGGCAGTGTAGCGGTGACGCGACTTGGTTCCAATTGCAAAATTCATCTTGTTCATGCACAATTTGCACAGTAGAGAGGGCGAAAGCGCGCCGTCCCGGCGGCGCCACGCAACGCAGGCCTTGGCAAAAGGACAGACCATGACGGAATTCAGCGAGAAGTGGCCGAGCTTTACGGACTACATCATCGAGATCACCCGAGAGATCTGGGATGACCGCAAAGTCCTGACGCTGCATGATTATTATGCCAAGGACATCCTGGTGCGCACGCCCGGCGGCCTTTCTGTCGGGGTCGAGGCCACGATCCGCGGGACCTATGCAACCATCGGCCAGGCCCCCCACCGCACCTCGGGCGCCGAGGATGTGATCTGGTCCTGCGATGACACCGGCCATTTCTATTCGTCGCACCGCAATGTCGACATCATGGTGCACGATCGCGATGACATCTACGGTCCTGCCACGCACAGGAAGATCTGGTACTGGATCATCGCCGATTGCGCCGCGCGCGATGACATGATCGACGACGAATGGCTGATCCGTGATTCCGGCGGTGTCGTGCGCCAGCTTGGCTGGGACCCCAAGGATTTTGCCCGCCACCAGATCGAGATCGAAGGCGGGCCGGAAACCTGCACCAAGCCCCTGACTGCGGAAATCGACCGTCCGGGGCCCTACAAGGGCCGGGGCAACGACAATGAATGGGGCGCGAAATATGCCGACATCCTGAACCGGGTGATGGCCGGCGATCTGAGCGCGATCCCCGAGAACTATGACGAACAGTGCCACTGCATCTATGCCGGCGGTCAGACCAGCCATTGCCCCGATGCGGTCAACGCCTTCTGGGCCCAGGTGCGGTCGGCCTTTTCCGACGCGAAATTCACCATTCACCACACCATCGGCCGGCACGACGATCTGATGTCGCCGCGCGCCGCGCTGCGCTGGACGCTGGAAGGCCGGCATGACGGCTGGGGCGCCTTCGGCAGGCCGACCGGCGCCGAGGTCTATGTCATGGGCATCTGCCACGCCGAATTCGGCCCGCGCGGCATCCGCCGGGAATATGCGCTGTTCGACGAAGTGGCCATCTGGAAACAGATCCTGCTGCAGATCGAAGGCCAGAGCGCGGCCACCGGCGCCCCGGCCCGCCCGGACAAGCCCGCCTGACGCCGAACCACCGACTGCGAATTCCCACATGACAGGATCGACCGTGACCGCCCCCAAACCTTCCGAAATCGCCTTTCTGCCCTTCGTCTCGGTTCAGAACATGATGCGCATGGTCAATACCATGGGCGCGGCCGCCTTCATGCGCGACCTTGCCGGATATATTGAGGCCGACTTCCGCCGCTGGCCCGAATTCGACAAGACACCGCGCGTGGCATCCCACAGCCAGGATGGCGTGATCGAACTGATGCCCACGGCGGATTCCGAGAACTACGGCTTCAAATACGTCAACGGACACCCCAAGAACCTGCGCGACGGGTTCCAGACCGTGACCGCCTTCGGCGTCCTGTCGTCGGTGGCCAACGGTTATCCTGTGCTGCTGACCGAGATGACCGTTCTGACCGCGCTGCGCACGGCGGCCACCTCGGCGCTGGTGGGCAAATACCTGGCCCCGAAGGGCAGCGACACCATGACGATGATCGGCAATGGCGCGCAATGCGAATTCCAGGCCATCGCCTTTCGCGAACTCTGCGGTGTCAACCGGCTGCGGCTATACGACGTTGACCCGAAGGCCACCGAGAAGGCCGCGCGCAACCTGGCGGCGCAGGGCTTTGAAATCGTCAAATGCACCTCGGCCGAGTCGGCCACCGAAGGGGCGCAAATCGTCACCACCTGCACGGCGGACAAGCAGAATGCGACCGTTCTGACCGACAACATGGTGGGCGCGGGCATCCACATCAACGCCATCGGCGGCGATTGCCCGGGCAAGACCGAGCTGCACCGCGACATCCTGATGCGTTCGGACATCTTCGTGGAATACCCCGAACAGACCCGGATCGAGGGTGAGATCCAGCAACTGGCCCCCGATCATCCTGTCACCGAGCTTTGGAAGGTCATGGCGGGCGATGCCCCGGGGCGCCGGAGCGACCGGCAGATCACGCTGTTCGATTCCGTCGGCTTTGCCATCGAGGATTTTTCGGCGCTGCGGTACGTCCACGCCAAGGTGCGCGCGGGCGCGCCCCATGACCGGCTGGACATGCTGGCCGATCCCGATGACCCCCGCGATCTGTTCGGGATGCTGGAACGCGCAAGGTAGGGTCCTGTCGCCGGTCAGTGCCGGGGCCATTCCGCCGCTTCCAAATCTGTAAGACAGATGTTAGGCCTGTTTGACAGGTTCAGCGCCGCTGCTGAGCCCGATTCCGGAGCCTGGACGTGACCACGGACAACCGCCGCAGCGATGCCGTTTACGATGCGCTTCTGGGCGAGGTGTCGGCCGACCGGCTGGCGGTCGGCACGCGGCTGCCTTCCGAGGCGGCGATTGCCGCCGCGCATGGGGTGTCGCGTCCGGTGGTGCGCGAGGCGCTGTCGCGGCTGCGCGACGACGGGATCATCCGGTCGCGCAAGGGGTCGGGCAGCTATGTCGAACAGAAGCCGGGTGCGCGGCTTGACGCGATCTCGCCCCTGGCCAGCATCGCCGATGTGCAGCGCTGCTTCGAATACCGCATCACGCTTGAGCCCGAGGCGGCGGCGCTGGCCGCCCTGCGGCGCGGCGCGGGCGATCTTGCCGCGCTGCGCCGGGCCCTGGCCGCGCTGGACCGCGCCAACAGCGAAAAGGCCACCGGCGCCGAAGAGGATTTCGCCTTTCACCGCATGATCGGCGCGGCAAGCCGGAACAGGTTCCTGGTGGCGGGGCTGGACCAGATCCGCACCCATATCGCCCAGGGCATGAACATCAACCGCACCCTTTCGCTCAGCAGCATCGGCCCGCGCATGGCGCTTGCCCAGTCCGAGCACCGCGCCATCCTGGACGCCATCGCGGCGCAGGCCCCCGAGGAGGCCCGCGCCGCCATGCGCGCGCATCTGCAAAACGCCAAGTCCCGCGTGTTCGAGGACTGACAACCACACTCCGAAAAGCGCCGGGAACGGCAAAAAACCGATCTGAACAAGGAGAAGACCATGGCAAATCCGAAACCCGCGAAAGACCTTCCGCTGAACCCCGACACCCTGACGCTGCTGAAAGAGGCCAGCACGGCAACGGTGGCCACGCTTCTTTACAAGAAGGGGTTTCGCAACTGCTATGTTCAGGGGGTGGCGCCCCTGGGCGAGGGCAAGCGCATGGTCGGCCCGGCCTATACGCTGCGCTATATCGTGGCGCGCGAGGATACCGACCCGATCGAGGCCTTCCGCGAGCGGGATCATCCCCAGCGCGTCGCCATCGAAACCTGCCCCGAGGGGCATGTTCTGGTGATGGATTGCCGCCAGGATGCCACGGCCGCCTCGGCCGGGTCGATCCTGCTGACGCGGTTGCAGGTGCGCGGCGGGGCCGGCGTGGTGACCGATGGCGGCATCCGCGATGCGGGGGGCGCGGCGGCGCTGGACATGCCGGTGTTCGCCGCCAAGCCCTCGGCGCCCACCAACCTGACCAAGCATCACGCCGTGGATCTGGACGTTCCCATCAGCTGTGGTGGTGCGGCGGTCTATCCCGGTGACATCATCGTGGCCGACGGTGACGGCGTCATGGTCATTCCGCGCCACCTGGCCGACGAGATCGCGGCGGAATCGGCCCCGATGGAGCTTTACGAGGAGTTCGTACTGGAAGAGGTGCTGGGCGGGCGGGCGATCATCGGGCTCTATCCGCCCACCGACCCCGACAGCCTGACCCGTTTCGAGGCCTGGAAGGCCCGCCGCGCGACGTAAGCTGCGGGGTCGCGGGGCGGTTTCGGCGCGCTGCGCCTTTCGCAGCCGTCCCGCGACCTGCTATCACCGGGCAAACCGCCGGGCCTTCCGCCCGGCCACGAAACGGAGCGCCCCCTCATGCCCTTGCACAATCTCGGTTCCATCAACATCGACCTTGTCTATCGCGTGCCCCATATCACCGCGCCGGGCGAAACCCTGGTCAGTCGCGGGCTGGAGCGTGGCCTTGGCGGCAAGGGGGCGAATACCTCGATCGCGCTGGCGCAGTCCGGGGCCGCCGTGCTGCATTATGGCGCCATCGGCCCGGATGGCGGCTGGACGCTCGACGAATTGGGCGACCGGGGTGTCGATTGCACCCATGTCCAGCGGCTGGACACGCCCACCGGCCAGGCGGTGATCCAGGTTTCGGATGACGGGGAAAACGCGATCACCCTTCTGAAAGGTGCGAACTGGGAATTTTCGGCCGAGATTGCCGAGACGATCATCGCCAATGCCGCACCGGGCGACTGGCTGGTGATCCAGAACGAAACCGCCCATGTCCCCGAGGTTGCGGCCCGGGCAAAGGCGGCGGGCCTGTCGGTGGCCTATGCCGCCGCCCCCTTCGATGCCGAGGCGACGCGCGCCGTCCTGCCCCATATTACGCTGCTGGCCCTGAACGAGATCGAGGCCGGGCAACTGGAACAGGCGCTGGGGCAGTCGCTGGATAGTCTCGACCTCGAGATGGTGCTGGTGACGCGGGGGGCCGAGGGGGCCAGCCTGAAACCCCGCGCGGGAGAGGCGATCCTGCAACCCGCTGCCCGGGCCGAACGGGTGGTCGATACCACGGCGGCGGGCGACACCTTCCTGGGGTTCTTCCTAGGCCGGCTGAGCCTGGGTGACCCATTGGACGAGGCCCTTGGCATGGCCAGTGCGGCCTCGGCGATCACGGTGGCCCGCCCCGGCGCGGGCGGTTCCATCCCCTCGCTCGACGAGGTGCGGGCAGCCTTGCCCTGATCCGCCGCGCGGGAAGGGCTTGCAGGCCGACAACAGCGATTCACTCTTGCAACCCACGCAAATCGCGGCGTTAACTGGCGCCGGAGCATATCCTGAGAGTGTCGCGCGAGGGGGTGTGCATTCAAAAAAGTGGCCCCGCAGGGGGCCGGACATCACCTTTCGCCACGGTCAAAACGCACCGTGGCGTCACCATGAAAACGAAACGGGAGGACCTAAGATGAAAAGATATTTCCAAGGCGCAACAATAGTTTCACTGCTTGCAGGCCTGGGTTCGGTCGCCTCGGCCGAGGGCTATACGCTGGGCATTTCCAACACCGTCCAGGGCAACGGCTGGCGCGAGGAAATGGTCTGCGCGATGAAGGCGCAGGCCCTTGATTCGGGCAAGGTTGATTCGCTGAACATCGCCCACCGCAACACCGATGCCGCCGGTCAGCTGGAAGATATCCGCAACCTGGTGGAAGCAGGCGTCGATGCCATCGTGCTGAATCCTTCGAACTCGGAAGGCGTGAACTCGGCCATCGAAGAGGCGATCGCCAAGGGCATCGTCGTGGTGGCGGTTGACCAGGCGGTGACGGCACCGGGGGCCTATATCCTGTCCAACAACCAGGAAGAATATGCCTACCTTGGCGCCAAGTGGCTGTTTGAACAGGTCGGCGGCTCGGGTGACATTGTCTACATGCGCGGCGCCGCCGGTGCCGGTGCCGACGATGACCGTGACCGCGGGTTCAAGCGCGCGCTGGAAGAGTTCCCCGACATCAACATCGTGCACGAGGTCTTCACCGGCTGGCAGCAGGACCAGGGCAAGCAGCAGATCCTCGATTACCTCGCCACCGGCCTGCCGGTCGATGGTGTATGGACCAGCGGCATCGACAACGTGATCGTCGACGCCTTCGTCGAATCCGACGCGCCCCTGGTGCCGATCGTCGGTGCCGACAACGCCGGTTTCGTGGGTCAGCTGGCCACGGTCGATGGCCTGGTGGGTGCGGCGGTGACAAACCCCGGTTCCATCGGCGGTGCGGGCGTGACACTGGCGCTGCAGATCCTTGACGGCGACATGCCCGAAAGCAACACCGTGCTGGTCGATCCGGCGATCTGGGCAAACAACGATCCGGCCGGCATGGCCCTGATCGAAGGCGCGCAGAACCCCAACCTCGACCCCGAGTGGCCGGTGAGCGTGTCGATCCCCGGCTGGACGACCTACACCACGGAAGAGATCATCGCCTGCAAGGGCCCGGGCGAGTGACCTGACCAGGCCCCGGCGGCAACGCCGGGGCCAACCCATTGCGACCAATCAGAAATGGCCATTGCATGACTGAACCGACAGGGGCGTCCCCCCTTCTTGATGCGCGCGGAGTGAAGAAGCATTTCGGCGCCGTGATTGCCCTGCGCGATGCCTCGCTGACCTTGAAGAAGGGCGAGATCGTTGCGCTGATGGGGGCGAACGGTGCGGGAAAGTCCACCTTCGTGAAGATCCTCACCGGCGCCCTTCGCCCCGATGGCGGCACCATCCGCATCCGTGGCCGCGAGACCAAGGCCCGCACACCGGCCGAGGCACAGCGCGCCGGGCTGATGCCGGTCTACCAGGAACCTTCGCTCATTCCCGACCTGGATGTCGCCGCCAACCTGCGGCTGTGCAACACCCCTGTCGAACCCTTCCGCCACTGGGTCGACCAGTTGGGCATCAAAGGGCTGCGGTTGGACGACATGATCGGCCAACTGCCCCTGGCCACCCTGCGCATCCTGGATCTGGCCCGCGCCCTGGCCATCGAACCCGAGGTTCTGATGCTGGACGAGATGACGGCGGCCCTGCCCACCGATCTTGTCGAACGGGTGTTGCAGGTGGTGCGTGCCCAGGCCGATGCCGGGCAGTCCGTGATCTACATCTCGCACCGCTTCACCGAGATTTCCGAACTTTGCGACCGCGCCACCGTGCTGCGCGATGGCGCCACCGTGGGCGATCTGCCCATCGAGGAGGGCGTCGAGGAACGTATTGTCGAACTGATGCTGGGGGCCGCTCTGGGGGCCGGGCGCGGGGCTGGCACCGATGTCACCTCGGTTGCGCCGGAAGGCCCGCCGCGCGTGAAGGTGCGCAACCTGGCCGCCGGAACCAAGCTGTCGGATGTGTCGCTTGACCTGCACCGGGGCGAGGTTCTGGGCGTCGTCGCGCTGGAAGGGCAGGGGCAGGACGAATTGTTCGAGGCCCTGGCCGGGGTGCGCCGCCCTTCGTCGGGCAGCATCGAGATCGACGGCAAGGCCATGTCGTTCCACCACCCCGACGATGCCATCGCCGCGGGCCTGACCTTTGTTCCGGGCGACCGGGGCGATGCCCTGCTGATGCAACGCTCGGTCCGCGAGAACATCGCGCTGCCGCTGGTGGCACGGATCGGGAAATGGGGCGCGATCCCCATGAAGGACGAGGCCCGACGCGTCACCGACGCCATCGAGCGGCTTCAGATCGACACCCGCGCCCAGGGCGAGGTGCAGCGTCTTTCGGGCGGCAACCAGCAGAAGGTGACCATCGGGCGCTGGATCGCGACCGGGGTGGAAACCCTGCTGCTGTTCGATCCGACACGCGGCATCGACGTGCGCACCAAGCGCCAGATCTATGAACTGGTGCGCAAGCTGGCCAGCGAGGGGGCGTCGGTGCTGTTCTACACCTCTGAACTGGGCGAGGTGCCCATGGCCTGTGACCGCGCCGTGGTCATCTTCAACGGTCGCGTCGTCGACGTGATCGAAGCGGCAGATGCGGATGAACCGACCCTGCTGCGCGCCGCCTATGGACTTTCCGCCGAAGAAGAGTTGCCCGCATGACCCGTCTCATTTCCAAACAGGGCTGGGTTCTTGGCCTGCTTGCCTTTCTCGCGCTGCTCTTCGTGCTGACCACGGTGATTCAGCCCGATTTCGGTATCTCGGGGCTGGATTCGCTCAGCCGCGCGACCCTGCCATTCGCCTTTGCCACCGCCGGAATGGCGGTGGTGGTGATCGCCGGGGGCATCGACCTTTCGGTTGCGTCGATGATGGCGGTGGCCGGGGTTTCGGCCGCGGTGCTGATGGATGGCGCCGGGGGCGGGGGCACGGTTCTGGCCGTTGTCGGCGTTCTGGCCATCGGCCTTGCCATGGGGGCGATCAACGGGGCCGCCATCGTCTATACCCGCGTGCCCGACATCGTGGTGACGCTTGCCATGCTTTTCGTCTGGGAGGGCGTGGCGCTTCTGATCCTCAAGGCGCCGGGCGGGGCGGCCACGCCCTGGCTGCGTGAACTGATCGTCGGCAACGTGATCTTTCCCTGGCTGCCCCGGTCCTTCGTCTTTCTGGTGGTCTGTGTCGCTGTGATCTGGATTCCGCTGTCGCGCTCGCGGCTTGGGCTTTCGATCTATGCCATCGGCAGCAACGAACTGGCCGCCTACCGGTCGGGGGTTTCCGTGGGCCTGACCCGGATCGCGGCCTATGCGGTCTGCGGGTTGTTCGCGGCACTTGGCGGGCTGACCCTGACCATGTCCACCGGCATCGGAGAGCCGATCCCCGGGCCCTATCTGATGGCCAGCGTTGCCGCGGTGGTGCTGGGCGGCGTCGTGCTGGGTGGCGGGCGCGGGGCGCTTCTGGGGCCGATCATCGCGGTCTTCATCCTGCGCCTTGTGCGGATGGACCTGACGCTGGCCTCGGTCGATCCGAATGTCACCACCATCGTCGAGGGTACGATCATGGTGGTGGTGGTGATGCTGGGCGGGGTCCTGGCCATGAAAGGGCGCAAGACATGACGACGGAACGTGAAACCGCCCCCATGGGCACCCGGATCGCGCGGTTCCTGGGGGATTACCCGCTGATCCCGCTGATCGTGCTGCTGTTCGCGCTGATCGGCGTGCTGGAGTTCATGCGCCCCGGCATCTTCAACGAACGCTGGATTGGTAACACGGTGAAATTCGCCATTCCGCTGGCCATGCTGGCGGCCTGCCAGACCCTGACCATGTTGACCGGCGGGATCGACCTGTCGGCCGCCGTAGCCGCCACCATTTCGGCCTTCGTCATGGCGACGCAGGTGCAGCTGGTGGGCGTGCCCATGGCCATCGTGATCGGGCTTCTGCCCGCCATCGCCATCGGCCTTGTCAACGGGTTCGGGGTGGCCTTCTGTCGGGTCCATCCATTGATCATGACGCTGGGCACGGGGCTGATCGGCACCGGCTGCCTTCAGGTCTACCAGCGGTTCGTCATCGCCACCGGGTCGGTCATTCCCGACAGCCTGTCCTGGCTGGGCACCGGGCGCACCTGGGGCTTTCCCAACGCGCTGGTGCTGTTCGTGCCCTTTGCCATCCTGCTGATCTGGGGCCAGCGGCGCACGGGTTTCGGGCGGCTGCTTTACGCGCTCGGCTCGAACGAGACGGCGGCGCGGATTTCCGGTGTGCGCGGCTGGCAGGTCTACCTGGCGCTTTACGCGCTGTCGGGTCTGATCGCGGGGGTCAGCGGGCTTCTTTATGTCGGGCTGATCAAGGCCCCGTCGCTGAGCCTGGTCAATCCGCTTCTGCTGCCTTCGGTGGCGGCGGCGGTGATCGGCGGCACGTCCATCTTCGGCGGGCGGGGGGGCTATTCTGGCACCATCGTCGGCGCACTGATCCTGACGGTGCTGGGCACGCTTCTGACGCTGCTGCAGATGCCCGAGGGCGCGCGGCGCATCCTCTTCGGCCTGATCATCCTGGCCGTGACGACAATCTACATCCGACTGACCGACCAGAGATAGGGGGCCACCATGGCGAAATGGCGTATTGCAGGCATCAACTTCGATCACATGCACATGGGCGATCTGCTGCGCTGCGTCCATGATCACCCCGATGCCGAAATCGCGGCGATCTACGATCCCGATCCGGCGCGCATGGCGAATGCCATCGAAACCTTCGGCATTCCCGAAGACCGGGTGTTCACCGATCTTGATGAATGCATGAAGACGGCGAAACCCGATGTCGCCATCCTTTGTGCCGCCACCGCCGATCATGCCGATTACGTCGAGCGGCTGGCGCCCCATGGCGTGCATGTGATGGTGGAAAAGCCCTTCGCCGGGTCGGTTGAAGATGCCCGCCGGATGATGAAGGCCATGGAGGGCACGGGCAAGCAGATGGCCATCAACTGGCCTCTGGCCTGGGTCGAAAGCCATGTCACCGCCAAACGGCTGATCGACGAGGGTACGATCGGCGAGCTGACCGAGGTGCATTTCTACGACGGCAACCGCGGACCGCTCTATCATCTGGCCGACAAGGTCGAGGTGACGCCGGAAGAGGTGGAACGTCAGAAGCCGGATTCCTGGTGGTACAAGAAGGCCTCGGGCGGGGGCAGCCAGCTTGATTACCTGGGCTATGGCGCGACCCTTGGCACCTGGTACATGGACGGGCGCGTGCCCCTGGAAGTGACGAGCGTGATCGATGAAACGCCGGGCATCGAGGTGGATCAGCATTCGATCACCGTCTGCCGCTATGAACACGGGCTGTCGAAGATGGAGACCCGCTGGGGCACCTTCACCGACCCCTGGGCGATCCAGCCCCAGCCCACCTGCGGTTTCGTCTTCGTCGGACGCGACGGCACCATCGCCAGCGCCGATTACGCCGATCACGTCACCGTTCAGACCCGCGCCAGGCCCGAACCCACGCCGGTG
This sequence comes from Oceaniglobus trochenteri, assembly GCF_020529025.1. GTDB lineage: Bacteria > Pseudomonadota > Alphaproteobacteria > Rhodobacterales > Rhodobacteraceae > Oceaniglobus > Oceaniglobus trochenteri. Next base: position 133,179 of record NZ_JACNMM010000011.1, on the reverse strand, counting down.
CCGGCCGATCCGCTGCCCGAGGGGGGGCGCAACGCTGTTGAATACGTGCTGGGCTGCCTTGACCGCGGCGAAGACATCGGCGGGCCGCTGAACGCCGCGCTCTGCCTCGATGCGCAGCGCATTGTCGATACCGCCGTTCGTTCGGCACAGGAAAAGCGCACGCTGGAGCTTTTGAAATGAGCGAACCCGACGCCGATACCTATGCCCTGAAAACCGTCGAAGTGCCGGTGATCGACGCGCCCGACCTGGCCTATCGGCCGCCCGCACCGCGCAGCTATCGCCCGAAGATCGGCGTGATCGGGGCAGGGGGGATCGTTTCGGCCCACCTTGATGCCTACCGCACCGCCGGTTGGGACGTGGCGGCGATCTGCAACCGCACCCGCGCCAAGGCCGAAAAGAAGGCGGCCGAATTCTACCCCGAGGCACGGATCAGCGACGATGCCGCCGACATCCTGAACGACCCCACCATCGACGTGGTCGACATCACGCCGCATCCGACCGACCGTGTGCCGCTGATGGAACAGGCGCTGCGGGCGGGCAAGCATGTGCTGTCGCAGAAGCCCTTCGTGCTCGATCTGGACGTGGGCGAACGGCTGGTGGCGCTGGCCGATGAACGGGGTCTGAAGCTGGCCGTGAACCAGAACGGCCGCTGGTCGCCGCACATGGCCTGGATGCGCGCGGCGGTTCAGGGCGGGCTGATCGGGGCGCCGGTGGGCTGTCACTGTTCCCTCCACTGGGATCACCGCTGGATTGCCGGCACGCCGTTTGAAAAGATCGAAGACCTGATGCTGTACGATTTCGGCATCCACTGGTTCGATTTCATCACCAGCCTGACGCGCGGGCGGGCGCGCTCGGTCTATGCCACTTCGGTCATGGCGCAGGATCAGGGCGCGAAGGTGCCGCTGGCCGCGCAGGTTCTGATCGAGCTTGAGGGCGGGCAGGCCTCGCTGGTGTTTGACGGTGCCACGCGGCATGGCCCCCAGGACGCCACCTATATCGCCGGGACAAAGGGCAGCCTGAACAGCACCGGCCCCGACCTGGGGGTGCAGCGGGTGACGCTGACCACCGCCGACGGCGCCGCGACCCCCGCGCTGGACGGCGCGTGGTTCAACGACGGTTTCCAGGGGGCCATGGGTGCGCTTCTGGTCGCCATCGAGGACGACGCCGAGCCCGAGAACGGCGCCCGCGAGAACCTGGAAAGCCTGGCCCTGGCCTTTGCCGCGATCCAGTCACGGCGCACCGGCCAGCCGGTCAAGGTGGGATCGGCCCGCCGCATCGAAACCTGAGGAGATGGCCATGGAACTGACCTTGCAGGGCAAGACGCTGCTGGTGACCGGCGGAACACAGGGGCTGGGCGCCGAGATCGCGCACGAGGCCGCGCGGCGCGGCGCGGCGGCCGTTGCCCTTGCGGGCCGTTCACAGCAGGCGGGCGAAGACGTGGCGCAGGGCCTGCGCGAACTGGGCTGCGAGGCGGGCTTTTTCGCCGCCGACCTGGGGCAGGAGGGCGCGCCGCAGGATCTGTTCGCGCGGGTGCTGGAGTGGCGCGGCGAGGTTCACGGCCTGGTCAACGCGGCGGGTCTGACCACCCGCGCGGGGATGCTGGACGGAACCGAGGCGCAGTGGGACAGCCTGTTCAACCTGAACGCAAGGGCGCCGTTCTTCCTGATGCAGGCCTTCATCGCCCACCGCAAGGCCGAGGCTGCGCCGGGGTCCATCGTCAATATCCAGTCGATCAACGCCCACTGCGGATCGCCCGAACTGGCGATCTATTCCGCCTCGAAAGGGGCTCTGGCGACCCTGACGAAGAACGCCGCCAATGCCCACCTGGCCGACCGCATCCGCGTGAATGGCATCAACATGGGCTGGTCCCCGACCCAGGGCGAAATGGAAATGCAGGCCCATACCCTGAACAAGGGCGAAGACTGGCTGGGCAAGGCAGCGGCCTCTCAGCCCCTGGGCCGTCTTCTGCAACCGGTCGAGGTGGCGCGCCTGGCGGTCTACCTGCTCAGCGATTATTCGGGCTTGCAGACGGGCACCTGCATCGACCTGGAACAACGGGTGATGGGCGCGTAATGCCCCGGCCGGGGATCGTCGATTACCAGGGGCTGGTCACCCATCTGGCCTCGGACGATCTGAAGCTGTCGCCGCGGTTGCGCCAGGTGGCGCAGTTCGTGCTGAACCACCCCGAGGACGTGGCGATCTACAACATCGTCGAACTGGCCCGCATGGCGGATGTGCCCACGTCAACCCTGACGCGGTTCACCAAGGAAATCGGGTTCTCCGGCTTTGCCGAGCTTCAGACAGTGTTTCGCCAGCGCCTTCTTGGCCCGCGCGGCCAGCTTGCCACCCCCGGCGAGGCCACCCCTCCGCGAAGCGAAGGCGCGCCCGATCTCGACAGCCCCGATGCCGTTCTGGGGGCCTTCGTGCAGGCCGGGATCGACACCCTGACCCGGCTGGAGCAGGACACCGACCGCACCGCCCTTTCGGGTTTCGTGGAAGCCATCGTCGCGGCCGATACGGTGCACATCATTGCCGCGCGGGGGGCCTTCGGAGTCGGGGCCTATTGTTTCTATGGCCTGTCTCAGATGGGTGTGCGGGCGAACCTGGTGGACAACATCGGCGCTATGCGCGCCGCGCAATCCCGGTTCATCCGCCCCGAGGATGCCGTCATCGCCATCACCTTCGATGACTACACCCCCGAAACCGTTGCCCTGGCCCAGCAGACCGTCGAGCGCAACCTGCGCCTTCTGGCGATCACCGACAACGAACTCAGCCCGATTGCCGGGATCGGTGCGCACACCCTGTTCGTGCGCGAAGCGCGCCTTGGGCATTTCCGGTCGCAGATACCGGCAATGGCCCTGTGCCAGTCGATCATTGTCAGCGCAGGGCGGCGGATCGACCGGGCGCCGCAGGGCGCAAGCGGGGTTCGCAATGCCAGTTGAAGGGCGCATATTTTCATTATGCACGAAAGTGAAAATATCCTTGCAAAATACTGCCCGTTGCGCTCAGGGTCACGGCAGGAGGATCACATGATGCATTCAGCTTTCGACCTTGATTTCAGCGGCAAGCAGGTTCTGGTGATCGGCGCCAGCCGGGCCGGGATCGGTGCGGCCATCGCCCGCGCCTTTCAGGACCGTGGCGCCGAGGTGGCGATCACCGGTATCGAACCCGCACCCGACCCGCAGGACCGCGACCGTTTCACCTATCACCAGCTTGACGTCACCGACACCGCCGCCGTCGCCGCCCTGGCCAAAGGGATCGGGGCGCTGGACGTGCTGGTCAACTGTGCCGCCATCACCTCGCGCGGGCAGGAGATGGACCCGGGCTTCTTTTCCCATGTCGTCGATGTGAACCTGCACGGATCGTTCCGCTGTGCGGCGGCCTTCCACGGGCAACTTGCGGCCTCCGGCGGGGCCGTGATCAACATCGCGTCGATGTATGCCAATTTCGCCAGCCCGAAGAACCCGGCCTACGGCGCCAGCAAGGCGGCGGTGGTGCAGTTGACCAAGTCGCTTGCCGTGGCCTGGGCCGGAGACGGCATCCGCGTCAACGCGGTGGCGCCGGGGTTCATCGTGACGGAACAATCGGCCAAAAGCCGCACCGACCCGGCCCATGTGGCCAATGTTTCGGCCCGCACCCCCATGGGGCGCTGGGGCCAGCCCGAAGACATCGCGGGAACGGTCCTGTTCCTGGCGTCGCCTCTGGCGGGGTTCATGACCGGCGCCTGCCTGCCGGTGGACGGTGGATACTCGGTCGGGTAACCGACCCCCTTGCAAGAAAGGCTATGACATGACCGGATTTTCAGACATTGGCGTTGCGGTGATCGGCACCGGCTTCATCGGCGGCGTTCACCTGGGCGCCCTGCGTCGGCTGGGCGTGGACGTGCGCGGCGTGCTGGGCTCCAGCGCGAAGCGCGGGGCCGAGGGGGCGGCGGCCATGGGTGTCGCCCATGCCTATGACGACCTTGACGCGCTTCTGGCCGATGACAGCGTGCAGGTGGTGCATGTCACCTCGCCCAACCATGCGCATTACCCGCAGGTCAAGGCGATCCTGGCGGCGGGCAAGCATGTAATCTGCGAAAAGCCCCTGTCGCTGACCGCAGAGGAATCGGGCGACCTGGTGAAGCTGGCACGCGACAGCGGGCGGATCGCCGCCGTCTGCTACAACATCCGCTTCTATCCGCTGAACCAGCAGGCCCACGAAATGGTGCGCGACGGAGACCTGGGCGATGTGCGCTTCGTCACCGGCCACTACCACCAGGACTGGCTGGCGAAAGAGACGGATTGGAACTGGCGGCTGGAAACCGACCAGGGGGGCGCGCTGCGCTCGGTCGGGGATATCGGCACCCACTGGATCGACCTGATGCAGTTCATCACCGGCATGAAGGCCGAGGCGGTCTTTGCCGACCTGAAAACCTTCATCCCGCAGCGCCAGAAACCCACCGGCCCCGTCGCCACCTTCACCACGGCCAGCGGCGAAACCGAAGCGCGCGACATCGCCACCGACGACGCGGCGATGATCATGCTGCGCTTTCCCAATGGCGGGCGGGGCGTGATGTCGACCAGTCAGGTGAACATGGGGCGCAAGAATTCGCTGACCTGGGATCTGGCAGGTTCGGCCGGTTCGGCGGCCTGGGATTCGGAAACGCCCGATCACCTGTGGCTAGGCCACCGCGATGCGCCCAACCAGGTGTTGCAGCGTGACGCCGCGATGATGAAACCCATCGCCGCATCCACCGCGGGCCTGCCCGGTGGCCATGTCGAAGGCTTTGCCGATACCTTCCTTGCGCTGTTCCGCCAGGTTTACGGCGACGTGGTGAAGGGTGAACGCCAGCCCACATCCACCTATGCCAGCTTCGAGGATGGCGATTACGAAATGCGCTTCTGCGACGCGGTGATCGAAAGCAATGAACGCGGTTGCTGGGTCGAGATTGCCGGCACCTGAGAGGAAAGGAACACTGAAATGAAACTCGGAATTCTCACGGCACCTTTTGAAGATACGCCCCTGGACCAGGTGGCAGACTGGGCCGCCTCGGACGGGTTCGAGGCGCTGGAAATCGCCTGTTGGCCGGCGTCGGGCGGCGAGGCGCGGCGCTATGCCGGCACCTCGCACATCAATGTCGACGGGTTGGAGAAGGGCGCGGCACAGGACATCGTGTCGGAACTTGCGGGGAAGGGGCTCGAAATTTCGGGCCTTGGCTATTACCCCAACCCCCTGCATGCCGACGACGCGCAACGCGAGACGGTGCTGGCCCATCTGAACAAGGTGATCGACGCTGCCGCGCTGATGGGCGTGGGCGTGGTCAATACCTTCGTCGGCGGCGACCGCAGCCTTGGCCTTGATGACAACTGGGCGCGGGCGCAGAAGATCTTCCCCGAAACCGTTGCCCATGCCCGCGATGTCGGCGTGACCCTGGCCTTTGAAAACTGCCCCATGCTGTTCAGCGGCGATGAATGGCCCGGTGGGCACAACATCGCCTATTCGCCCAAGATCTGGCGGCGCATCTTCGACGAATGGGGCGATGGTGTCGGCATGAACTTCGATCCTTCGCACCTGGTCTGGCAGATGATCGACCAGGGCCGGTTCATCCGCGAATTCGGCGACCGCATGGCCCATGTCCATGCGAAGGACGTGATGATCGACCGTGACGGGCTTTATGAGAACGGGGTGATGTCGGTGGGCATGGGATGGCAGATTCCGCGCATGCCGGGCCTGGGCGAGGTGGACTGGCCGCAGTTCTTCTCGGAGCTTTACCGCGCCGGGTATGACGGCCCGGTCATCATCGAGCATGAGGACCGCAATTTCGAAGGCACCGACGACAAGGTGAAGCGCGGCTTCCGCCTGGCCCGCGACGTGCTGTCGCCTTTCATCAAGTAACCGGGCGAAAGCCATCCTTTCCGGGGTGATCGGCCCCGGAAAGGGCAGGGGCCGTATCGCCCCCTTGCCCCGCGCACAGGCCCGTGCCGGGGCATTTATTTACCATCTTTCACGCCCCGGGCGGTTGTCAGTGCGCCCCGCTGTGCATACCTGCCGACGGAGGCCCTTTGCACGGTCCGTCAGCCAAGAATCGCGCAGAGAGGCCAGCGAATGTCATCGACATCATCCCCGAAACCGACGCTGCACTATTTCCGGGGATCGTTTCTTGTCACTGCGCTGGGGCTGGCCCTGGGGGCCTGGATCGGCTGGGCCTTCACGCACACCCTGTCGGGCACGCTTTCGATCCTCTTCATCTGCACGATCCTGGCGATCCTTGAAATCTCGCTCAGTTTCGACAACGCGATCGTCAACGCCAACAAGCTGAAACACATGACCCCGGCCTGGCAGCGCCGTTTCCTGACCTGGGGCATCCTGATCGCCGTCTTCGGCATGCGGATCGTCTTTCCGTTGGCGGTGGTCGTGGTGGCCGCCGGCATCGGCCCGATCGAGGCAATGCGCCTTGCCGTGGCCGAGCCTGATCAATACGCCGCGATGATGCGCGGCGCGCAGCTTTCGATCTCGGCCTTCGGGGGCACCTTCCTGATGATGGTGGCGCTTGGCTTCTTCTTCGACCCCGAGAAGGACGTTCACTGGTTCGGCCCACTTGAGAGGCGCTTCATCGGCATGGCCTCGGTCCGCGGAATCGAGGTGGCCATCGTCTTGGCGCTGTTGCTGGGCTTTTCGCGGTTCCTGCCCGACGAAAAGGCGACGACCTTCATCGTTTCCGCGCTTTACGGATTGATGACCTTTCTGCTGGTCGAAATCCTGGGCCGGGTGCTGGACCGGCGCACGGTGGTGGACGGCGTGGTAAAGGGCGGCTTTGGCGCCTTCCTCTATCTTGAGGTGCTGGATGCCAGTTTCTCGTTCGACGGCGTGATCGGTGCCTTTGCACTGTCACAGAACCTGTTCGTGATCGCCATCGGCCTGGGGATCGGGGCGATGTACGTCCGTTCGATGACCATCATGCTGGTGGAAAAGGGCACCCTTGTCGAATACCGCTATCTTGAGCATGGGGCCTTCTATGCCATCCTGCTGCTGTCGGTCATCATGTATGCCCACACCATCGTCCATGTTCCCGAGGTGATCACCGGCCTTGGCGGGGTGTTCCTGATCGGGCTGGCCTTCCAGGCCTCGCGCAGGGCGCGCTGACCCGGCCTGCCCGCGATCTGGGCTTTTCCTGAAGGATTCGGATGCCGGGGTGCGCGATTGCCGCCCTCGGGATTGGTTAACGAATTTGGCGCGCCCGTGGCAGGCGCTGACCCTTGCCACAATTCCCGACGGTTTCGATTGCAATTCCGCTGACGGCGTCCAGTGATTCGTTTCTTGATTGCAGGCCAATTGATCCGGGATTGCCTGCTTTCCGCTAAGAATCCCCCTATTGTTTCCGGCTTTGCAACCTGCAGTGCCCAGGTCATCTATTGTCTTGGCGAGGCCATAAAACAACCATAAGTTGTCTCCATGATTTGAATTACCACCCAGGTGTTGGATCAGCCGCAGGAGACAGAAATGCCGAGCAAGTCTATTATTCTCTATGACCCCGTTTTGGGTTTGGTATCCGGGCCAGGCGACGCATTGCTGACGCTGCAGGACGTGGACGACAAGTTCTTTGAAATCCCTGATCAGACCGGCAACAACCAGTCCGCCGAATTGGACGGCAACCCTGTCACCATCAACGCAATCGAACAGGCAATCGGCCCACAGCTGATCGTTGCCAAGGTTGGCGGTGTAAGTGTGAATCTTTCGTTGACGCCGGTTCGCATTACCGTGGAAAGCGGCCTTATCGACGATACCTACATCTATTTCCCGGGCCTGCCCGACGGGGCCGAGATCCTGGTCGGTGTTTCGGTGCCGCTGTTGTTTCCCAACGACGTCGCCGTGCCTCTGTGCCTGGCCGGAGACACCCTGGTGCGCACGGCCGAGGGGCTTCGCCCCATCAGGGAAATCCGCCCGGGCGACCAGGTCCACACGCTGGACGGCGGCCTGCAGACCGTTTGCTGGACCGGGCGCCAGCATGTCGATTTCGTGCATTGCCCGGAAATGCAGAAACACCTGCCAATCATGATCCGCAAGGATGCCTTTGGAGAAGGCCGGCCATTTTGCGACCTGACGGTTTCGCCTCAGCACTCGGTGATGTTCGACGGATGGGAAGTCGATTATTTCACTGGTGAAGAGGAAGTTCTTGCAATCGCGAAGTCGCTGGTAAACGGAAAGTCGGTTGTGCGGCTCGAGGATTGCGCCGAAATTGAATACTGCCACATCCTGTTTGAACAGCATCACGTTATCTGGGCCCATGGCCTGCCGGTGGAAAGCCTGTTTCTGGGCGATCTGGCTACAGACAGCCTTTTGACGCACAAGCGCGAGGAATTGCTGGATATTTTCCCGAATGTCGCCGCCATGAAGAAGAGTTTCCCCCAACGGGTGCGGGCGCGGATCAAATCATTTGAAATCGCGGCAATGTTCCAGGGGGCCGCCTGACGCAGAGCGGGTGGGCCCCGGCGTCCGCCCGATCCATGAAACCCTGACGGGAGATTGAACCAATGCTTGCCGACGGAACCAGAATCACCACCCATCCCAACGGAACCACGGTGCCGATCCAGGACCTTCTGCCGGGTGACCAGGTTTACAGCCCCCTCACCGACAGCATGCATCTGATCGTCGACATCCTTTCGCGCAGCGCAGAATTCGATCCCCGGCGCAAAGACCTGTCGGAGGACCTGCTTCAGCCGGTCCGCCTGAGGCGTGGATCGCTGAGCGGGGCGCGGCCGCTGGAAGACCTCATCACTTCACCCGCACAGCAGATTTTCCTGTCCCGCCGTTCGCACCGGGGAACGACAGGGCTTGAGCTGGCCCGCTGCGCCGACCAGATCGAGGCGGGGAAGGCGAAATACGAGGAATGCAGCTCGATCCGCTATTTCGCCATCTTCACCGACTCGGATTGCGCGATCTGTGCCAACGAATGCCTTGTGCGGTCCTACAATTCGAAATGGCTTGCCGCTGATGGAGCACGGACGGCGATGTTCGGCAAGAGGCCGGTATCCGACGCCCGCGCGCCCCAGTTGGCGCCGCTCTGCTGATCCGCCGCGCGGGGCTTATTCTGTCGGGGCGGTAAAGCTGGCCTGAAACCCCTGCTCGCTGCCGGGCCGGGGCGAGACGATTTCGAACGTGCCGCCGGTGTGATGGGCGATCCTTTCGGCAATGTGCAGCCCAAGCCCGAACCCTTCCCCCCGGGCCGTTCCGCGGTGAAAGCGTTCGCTCAGCCGCCTGAGGGTATCGGGGGGAATGACCGGCCCATCGTTCTGCACGCGGATCGTGCCGCCCGGTGACAGCGTGACGCTTACGGGTGACGCGGCGGGGGCATGTTGAAAGGCGTTGTCGATCAGGTTGCCCACCAGCATCGCCAGGGCGTCGGGGTCGATCCTGGCCATGACGGGGCCATCGGGCAGGGCGGCCCGCAACCGGGGTGCGCGGGCCGGATCGCGGCGGATGTCCTCAAGCATCAGGTCAAGCAGCGCGCGGATATCCCGGGTCTGGTCCGACAGGCCGATCCCGGCATCGGTGCGGGCCAGTTGCAAAAGCCGCACCACAAGCCGCGTCATCCGCTTCAGCGCCTCTTCGATGGCGGCAAGGCGGCTGTCCTGGGGGGCGCCGGGGGCTTCGGCACGCAGCCGCTGCACCTGGGCCAGGGCAATGGCCACCGGCGTGCGCAATTCGTGCGCGGCATTGGTGGCGAAGGCGCGTTCGCCGTCCAGCGCCCGGGACAGCCGGATCATGAACCCGTTGAGCGTCGCCGTGATCGCGCGCAGTTCGTCGGGCTGATCTTCCGCCTCGATCGGATCAAGCCGGGCATCGCCACGCTGCGCGATCTCGTCACGCAGACGATCCAGCGGGGCCAGCGAACGGCGCCCGATCCAGCCCACCAGAAGCCAGGCCAGGGGAAGGATGGCCAGCATCGGCAGGGTCAGCGCAAGGAAGCTGTCGGCATAGGCCTCGAACCGCTCGGCCCGCAGATCGCCCACCTGCATGATGAACCCCTCTGCGTTGGGCGCGGTGGTATAGAAGACATGGCTGGCGGTACGGGCAAAGCCCTGGGCGATGCTGTCGGGATAGACGGTATCCTCGGGCGCCCGCGATTGCATGAGGCCACGCCCCGAACGATCCAGCAGGCGATAGACCAGTGTTTTGTCGATGGTGTCGCCCGCCGGGTCGAAGCGGGGCGCGCCCTGCACCTCGACGGGCAGGGCGGCGGCATCGGGGTTGCGCTGGCGGAAATCGCTGGCCACGGCGGGCAGGAAAACCTGTGCCGTCCGCTGGATCGTGATGTCGGCCAGTTCCTCCTGCTCGGCCATCAGGGCAAGGGCCGTGGCCACCAGCGCAAGAAGCCAGACCGCCGCAAAGCCCGCCGTGACATGGCGCGACAGGCGGGCGGCAAGGCTGTGCCGGCGCGTCATCCGCGGCCCATCCGATAGCCGAAGCCGCGCATGGTTTCCACCGCGCCGCGCCCCAGCTTGGCGCGCAGGCGGCTGACATGCGCCTCGATGGCGTTGCTTTCCACCTCGTCGCCGTGGCCATAGATGGCGTCTTCCAGCTCGCTCCGGCTGACCGTCACGTCGGGCCGGCGGCTGAGCCGGTCGAGGATCGACCATTCCTTGCGGGTCAGGCTGACCGGCTCGTCTCCCAGAAACACCGCCTTGCGGGCAGGCAGGATGCGGATCTGCCCGAAGCTGCGTTCGGGGGCGCGGCTGTTGTCGGCCCGCCGCAGGATCGCCGTGACCCGGGCCAGCATTTCGTCAAGGTCATAGGGCTTCACGAGGTAATCGTCGGCTCCTGCCTCAAGCCCCGCGATCCGCTCCATGATCCTGTCGCGGGCGGTGACGATGAGAACCGGCGTCGCCGCCCCACGGTCACGCAGCCCGCGCAACAGGGTCAGTCCGTCGCCGTCGGGCAGCCGCAGATCCAGCAGCACGAGGTCATAGGCGGTTGCGCGCACCGCCGCCTGACCATCCTCCAGCGTGGGCGCCAGATCGACGGCATGATCGGCGGCGCGCAAATGGTCTGCCACGGCGCCCGCAAGATCGGGTTCGTCTTCGACAACAAGCAATCGCATGGCCGGTCTGCCCCTCTGCAACCTTGCCCCTGATAGCGGGTTCGGGGGCCTTCCGTAAGGTTGGCGTAATCTTCGCCCCCCAGACAGCCGGTCATTGCCACAAGCGCTTGAACCGAAAAAGGCCGATGACCCAGCAATATCCGACCCCGCCCCGCCAAGGCCGCATGTTCCGGCCCGTTCTGCCCCATACCGTTCTGAACCTATTCGTTGCCACCTATATCGTCGCCTGTCTCAATTCCGGTGTCTGGCATCGCCTTTTGGCACAGTTTCCGGATGCGCCGTCGAAGGCGGCGGTCTTTGGTGTCGCGCTCTGGCTGCTGACCCTGCTGCTGCTTGAGCTGGCGGGCCCCTCGCGCCTTCAGAAACCGGTGGCGGCCCTGCTGATCGTGATCGCCGCCAGCGCCCATTTCTATGAGGGCACCATGGGAATCCTGATCGACCGCGAGATGGTGCGCAATATCCTGGAAACCACCGCCACGGAATCGCGCCACCTGGTGACGCCGCGGATGATCGGGGCGATCCTGCTGACCGGTGTCCTGCCTGCCGCGCTGGTGTTCTGGCCGCGCGTGCGCCGGGTGGCCCCGCTGCACCAGCTTTGGCGTTGGCCGCTGGGGGTGGGCCTTTGCGCCGCGCTGACGGTCGGGGCGCTGTTCGTGAACTACAAGGACTATTCGGCGATGCTGCGCGAAAGTCACGACCTGATGGGCGCCTATCAGCCCGGGGCGTCGCTTTGGGCGGTGGGGCGTTTCGCCCGCGAGGAATGGAAGACGGCCGATCCTGTCGCCGCACCCGTCGGGGCCGATGCCCGGCCCGGCAGCAGGCTGGCGGCGGCGAGGTCGCCGGTTCTTCTGGTGGTCTTCGTGGGGGAAACGGTCCGCGCCCAGAACTTCGGGCTGAACGGATATGACCGCGACACCACCCCCGAATTGCGCAGGCGTGGCGTTCTGGCCTTTCAGGATGTCACCTCCTGCGGCACCTCGACGGCCGTTTCGGTGCCCTGCATGTTTTCACCGCTGTCCAAGGCGGACTATTCTCGCGAAGCCTACCTTGGCCATGAAACCCTGCTGGATGTGCTGGCCCATGCCGGCCTGTCGGCCCGCTGGTGGGACAACAACACCGGCGATCAGGCGGTCGCGGCGCGCACCGGCTGGCAGATTGTCGATGCCACGCTGGCGCCGGGAGCCTGCGATGTGGAATGCACCGACAGCGCCTTCCTGCCGGTGATCGACAAGACGCTGGCCGAAATTCAGGACGACACGGTTCTGGTGCTGCACATGATCGGCAGTCACGGGCCATCCTATTACCTGCGCTATCCCGAGGATGCGGCCGCCTTCCGCCCCGATTGCCGCACGTCGCAGTTTTCCGACTGCACCACCGATGAGATCGTGAATGCCTACGACAATTCGATCCGCGAGACCGACCGCGTTCTTTCGGCAACCATCGACAGGCTGGCGGCGGCGCAGGGGGTTGTTCCCGCGATGCTCTATGTTTCCGACCATGGCGAATCCCTGGGCGAGAACGGCCTGTACCTGCACGCCGCCCCGGCCTTCATGGCCCCTAGCGAACAGACCCGCGTGCCCCTGGTTCTGTGGCTGTCAAAGAGGTTCGGAAAGGTGATGGGCCTGAACAGCGACTGCCTGGCGCAGATGGTGGACCAGCCGATCAGCCACGACAACGTGTTTCACACGGTGCTGGGGTTGATGGACATCGAAACCACGGTCCGTCAGGATGGGCTGGACCTGACGGCAGGTTGTCGCGGAAAGGACATCTTGTGAGTGACCAACCGATCAACGGCGCCGAGCCCGTGATCCGGCGGCGGGCCGGGCTGGCCCATGTGGTGAATGCCGCGGGCTATTCCATGGCCGGGTTCCGGCGCCTGATGGGCGAAACCGCCGCCCGGCTGGAGCTTTTGGCGGGCGGGCTGGCGGCGCTGGCGTTCTTCCTGCACGGGGCCAGCCTGCTGCAATGGATGATCCTCTTGTGCCTGTTCCTTGCGGTTCTGATGGTCGAGGCGCTGAACACCGCGATCGAGGTCATCGTCAACCGCATTTCGCCCGAATGGTCGATCGAGGCGAAACACGCCAAGGATCTGGGATCGCTTGCCGTGGGCCTGGCGCTGGCCATTGCGGGCATCTTCACCCTGCTGGTTCTGACCGGGGTCTGGTAGGGGCGGGGCCTTCGACGCGCCCGCTCACAGGCGTTCGGCAATCGCGTCCAGCAGGGCAAGGGTAAGGGCGTTCGTCGTTTCCTCTTTCGCCACGTCCTGGCTGGACAGCTTGACGATTGTCACCTGCCGCCGCGGGTTCACGTAAAGCCACTGGCCGTGAATGCCCTTGGCAAAGAAGCAACCGTCGCTGTCACCCCGGGCGTACCATTGGTTGCGATACCGGTGGCCGGGCATCGTTTTGCCCCAATCCCCCGTGTTCCAGGCTTCGGCGTCACCGCCATGCAGGGTGTCTTCCACCAGGTCCGGCGAAAGAACCTGTTTACCGCCGACAGCCCCGCCGCAGCGCAAAAGTTCGCCTATCCTGGCCAGGTCGAAGGCGGTGCAGGAAATCCCGCCGGCGGTAAGGGCGGTGCCGATGCCGTCGACGCCGATATGCGCTTCGCCCCGGGCCTGCATGGGCGCCCAGAGGGTTTCGGCGGCAACGTCATGAAAGGCCTTGCCCGCCGCGGCGCTGATCACGGCGCCAAGGACATCGGTGTTGGCCGAACGATAGCGGAAGGCCTGCCCATGGCCCTCGTCCCCTTTGCGCAGGTCGAAGAGAAGGGACAGGAGGTCGATCTTTTCGCCGGGCTGGGCCGGATCCCAAAGCACGGCACGGCGATACCGGGCGCCCCAGTCAAGGTCGTTGCCATAGGTTTCGTCCACATTCATCGAAACGCGCATGTCGAGAAGGTTTCGGACGGTGGCATCTTCGAAGGCCGATCCCGCGCACTCGGGAAGATAGTGCACGACAGGGGCCGAAGGGTCCAACCTGCCATCCTGGGCCAGGGCACCGGCAACAAGCCCGGTGATGGATTTCGACACCGAGAACAACAGGTGCGGCGCGTTGGCATCCGCATGGGGCGCGACCCAGCCAAGCGTCGGCTGCCCGTTCCGGCAGGCCAGCAGGACATCGGTGCTGAGCAGGCCCAGCACCGCGCCAATCGTCCTGCTGTCATTTCCGAACGCCATCGGTTCGGAAAGCACGCCGCCCATGTCGGGAAGCGTTTCCCTGCCGCGTTGCGGATTGATGGCGGCTGTCGGCGCAATCTCTCGCAGATGGGAAAAGGCCCATCCGCTGTAGGGTTGCCGGCGCCAGTTCGCGAGGGTCACCTCGCGCCGTGGCACCGGATCATCGGCCTGCGGGGTGTCGGCCGTGGTTTGCGACATCTGCTGCACCTTGTCCTTCCCGAAACCGTGAGGGCGTTCGCGACCGCGCCGCTATTCGGCCGCCGGAACGACGCTGGGCGTGTCGGCCATCTGGGCCAGCTTGATCTGCATCAGCACCGACATCTCGTCGTAGTTGGTCCATTCGTCGACGATACGGCCATCGCGGATGTGGAAATGGCTCATCCCCATGATCTGAACCCGCTTGCCACTGGGCGCGCCCAGTTCCTCCATCACGCCCCAGCCCAGGTGATGCCCCTCGACCAGCCAGCGCACCGCGACCTTGATGCCGCCCTCTTCGCAGGGGACCGAGCAGATGTGCTGGGGCATGTAGAAGCCATCGGGCACCGAGGCGTAAAGGCCAACGGTCTGGTGGGTGACCGCGCCGTGGCCGTAAAGCTCTTTCATCAGCGGGCCGTGGTATTGCACGGTGGGGGCATAGACATCGCGGATCCGGCCGAACATCCGCCGGTTGTGGATGTCGTGCAGCCACTCCAGAACCTCACGCTCCTGATCCGTGTTGGCGATGGCGGTATCGGGCTTGGATTCGGGGGGATACTGCCCGATCAGGCGGCGGTTTTCGCCCATGTCGACGGCCAGAAGGCCCTTTTCGAAATAGGGGCGGGCCAGGTCTTCGGCGTATTTCTGGGCGTCCAGCCCGATCTGTTTCACCTGCGCCATGGAATCCACCACCAGCCATTCGCGGTAGATCATGTTCTCGTAGATCAGACAGTCGGCGATGGTGCGCGCCACGAAGGTGCGGCCTGTAGGCTTGCCATAGATGCCCGGCTGGGTGTGACGGCCCGTGCCGGTCACAAGGTGCGAGGTGTAGAAGCCGTCATTCTCGTTGCCATTCCAGATCACCTGGGTGGCCATGCCGCGGCGTTCGGGCAGCATGAACATGCGCTTGATGGTGTCATGCACCACGTCTTCGCGATTATAGATCGTGCCGGTGGCGTGATAGACGACGCAGTTGTGGGTGTAGTGGGTATAGATCAGGCCCACGTCGCGTTCATCCCAGATGCGGTGCGTGCAGCGGATGATGTAATCCACGATGTCGGTATAGATCGGATCGAAGCCCTTCATCGGCTGCACCCGCTCGCGCTTTTCCGGGACGAGGGCGGTGAAATCGCGGCGTTCGGCCTGAAGCACCGGTTCTTTCCCGACTTTTCCCGCGCCGGTGTTCTCTTGATCCTTCGAAGCCATGATCCTGTCCTGAATTGGTTGAGTTCCCTCAGGTCAGGAGAGCAGGTTTTGAATACGTTTGCAAGTTTCTTGGCCGGCGCCCTGGTGAAAAATGACAGGCGCACCGCCGGGGGCTTTGCATTTCCGTAGAGTCTATAGTGTGGTCAGTGCTGAGGGCCTTTTCAGTCCAATATCAGGCGCAGGCAGGCATCGGCCCTTCCCGCTTCGCAAGCTGGGAATGGGCCGAAAGCCTCTTGCCACCGTCGATTCGCAACCCGCGCGCCGGGCGTAGGCCCGGCCATTTGTCCGGCATCCGCGAATCAGGCCGAGCCTGTGAAAAGTCCCGATCGCGATTCGCCCACCCCTGCGGCGTGCCAGGCGACTGCTTGGCCCGCGACCTGTCAAGCTGCCGGCGTGAACCTGGACAGGTTTGGCGCATGCCTTTGGGCAATGGCCGGCATGGCGAATCTCCTTGGTTCTTCCGCTGGTTGCCCTGGATTTCGCGATTTCGCCGCCTGCCGTGCCTTTCGGGGCCGCCATATCCGAGCCCCGGCGTTGATTGCCCCTACGGCCGTGCAGAACCAAACACAGGCTGGTTGAATCGCCGCCTCACGAAATTATTGCAATCGTATTCAGCGAGCGCTATGCTTCCTTCATTGCCGGGCACAAGCCCGGACCGGATGTGAAACACACCGGATCATGGCGCGGCGGTTCGGTGGGAGACTGGCCGCAACGCATGTTTATGACGGGAGGAACGGAATGAACTTCAGGATCAAGGCAACGATTGTATCGGCCGCGCTGACTGCATCGGCGGGGGTCGCCTGGGCGGATTGCGGAATCGAAAGCGGGTCGGTTCGCATTCTGTCGAACGACTTCGTCGCACTTCATGCGGTTGCCGACTGGGCCGGCAAATGCGCCAGCGACACGGTCGAGGTGACAAGAAACCAGACCGAAGAGCACAAGAACATCCAGGTGCCCGCGCTGACCACCAACCCCGCAAGCTATACCGTGGCGGTGGTTGCCACCAATTCCATCGTTCCGCTGCTCAATGACGGATTGATCCGGCCGCTTGACGAATATGTCGAAAAGTGGGGCGACCAGCTTCTGGACAGCCAGAAGATCGTGGTGGACGGCAAGATCATGGCGATCGCTTTCATGGCGAACGCACAGCATCTCTATTACCGCAAGGACATCCTGGAAGAGAACGGGATCGACGTTCCGGCCACCTATGAAGAGCTTCTGGCCGCTGCCGACAAGCTGAAATCGGCCGGTGTCATGGACGCGCCGCTTGCCTCGAACTTCAAGCCGGGATGGAACGTCGCTGCGGAATTCGTGAACACCTACCTGGCCACCGGCGACAATTTCTTCGAGCCCGGCTCGGCCAAGCTGGCCATTCAGAACGAAAATGGCCTGGCCGTTCTCGAGAACATGAAGAAGATGCTGGACTACATGAGCGCCGACTGGGCGACCTTCGACAGCAACTCGACCCGGCCGATCTGGGAAGCGGGCGAAAACGCGCTGGCCATCGGGTGGGGGTCGCGTACCTCCGAGATGATCGCCGAGGACAGCCCCGCGCCGGAGATCGCCAAGGCAACCGCCTTCGCCGCCGCTCCGACCTTCAATGGCAACTCGATCCCGGCCGCAGCACTCTGGTGGGACGGGTTCACCATCGCCAAGAACATCTCGGATGAAGATGCCGAGGCATCGTTCCGGGCCATGATGAACGGCCTGTCCCAGGACATGCTGGCCGAAAACGCGGATGCGGCTGTCTGGCTGATCGACGGATACGAACCGGCCCCCTCGGCCACGGGCGTGATCGCCAACCTTCAGGGGGGTGCGCGGCCCTATCCGATGCTGCCCTACATGGGTCTTCTGCACACGGCACTTGGCGATAACCTGGCCGAGTTCCTGCAAGGCAAGGAAAGCGCCGAACAGGCCCTCGCCGACGTGAACGCGGCCTACACGACCGCCGCCACCGAAGCCGGTTACCTGAACTAGGTTGAAGCGACAGGGGGCCGCCATTGCGCGGCCCTTTCCATACCGTTTCGCGGAACGGTCGACCACGTGCCAGCGCAGGGCGCGACAAGGGGGAAAGTCATGCCTCACAAGACTTTCATGGCCTTCATATGGCCTTCGCTACTGGCGATGATCCTGTTCATCGCACTGCCGATCCTTTCGGTGGGTTATCAATCATTGTTCATCGAACACGAACAGATCGTGGTCGTATCCGAGAATTGCGGCCCCTTCGGCTGTACCAAGGAAGCCAGCGTCGACGCCGAAGCCATGGCCGAGCTGCGCGCCGAACAGCCCGCCGGGCGTTTCAACGGCCTTGACACCTATTCGAACGCCAGCCACCTGGCCTTCGACGAGATCGGCGAGATCTTCGCCACCAGCGAGAATTTCGGCGAGATCCGCAACCGGATCATGAACCTGCCCTTCTACAAGGCGCTGATCTTCACCCTGGCCTATACCTTCATCGTGACGCCTCTGGTGATCCTCCTGGGGTTCATCATCGCGATCGTGGTCAATTCCATCCCCAAGCTGCTGAAGGGGCCGGTGATCTTCTTCTCGCTGCTGCCCATGCTGGTCACACCGCTTGTCGGTTCGCTGGTGCTGTTCTGGATGATCGACAGCCGGGGCATCATCGGCGCCGCTCTGCAGACGATCTTCGCCGATCCCTCGCTCTCGCTCAAGGCGTCTCCGGCGCTGACATGGGTGACGCTGTTCGTCTACGGCGTCTGGCATTCCGCGCCCTTCGCCTTCGTGGTCTTCTACGCCGGGCTTCAGACCGTCCCGCAGGACACCCTGGAATCGGCCATGGTGGATGGCGCCAGCCGGTGGGAAAGGGTGCGGTTCGTCACCATCCCTTACCTGATGCCGCTCGCGACCTTCATCGCGCTGATGCAGCTGATGGACAACTTCCGCGTCTTCGAGCCGATCATCGGCTTTTCCGCGGCCGCCAGCGCGACATCGCTCAGCTACCTGATCTACAACGATCTTCGCGCCGCTGAATCGCCTCTTTTCGGGTCGGCCGCGGCAACCTCGATGCTGACCATCGTCGGCGTCATCATCCTGCTGTTGCCGGTGCTGCGCCGCAACTGGCGCGAATTCAACCGCAAGACCTGAGGGGGGCCACCATGGCAAATCTAGCAAATAGAAAACCGCCTTCGCTGGTCTTCGTGTCGACCGCCTTTGTCCTGTTCTGGCTTGTGGTCGCCGCCTTTCCTTTCCTGTGGACCATGTGGGGTTCCTTCAAGGTCGAGGGTGACTTCTTCTCGCGGGCCGACTGGATGAACGCGATTACCGGCCCCGTCACCCAGCGCCAGAACGGCAGTGCCTTCACCGGCGCGGGATATGAGGGCGCCTGGGTCCAGCAGGAATTCTGGCGGGCCGTCATCAATACCTCGATCGTGGTCTTCTTCACGGTCGTCATCTCGCTGACCCTGGGCACGCTGGGGGGCTATGCCCTGGCGCGGTCGGGTTTCAAGTACACCTTCTGGCTGCTGATGGCAGCGCTGGTGTTCCGGGCGATGCCCCATGTGACGCTGGTTTCGGGCTATCTTCTGCCCTTCTTCGAGCTGAACATCTGGGGCTACCTGCCCACCACGATCATCGTCCTGGTGGCGATCAACCAGCCCTTCACCCTGTGGATGCTGCATTCGTTCTTTCTTTCGATCCCGAAAGACCTGGACGAGGCCGCGATGGTGGATGGGTGCACCCGGTTCCAGGCGTTCCGCCTGGCCATCATCCCGGTCATGTGGCCCGGCGTGGTGACGACGGGCCTGTTCAGCTTCCTGCTGGCCTACAATGATTTCACGGTCACCTCGATGCTGCTGACGCAGGAAAACGCGACGATGATCCCGAAAATCAACTCGTTCCTGGGATCGACCCAGGAAGAGGGCAAGGTGATGTATGCCGTGGCGGCCGTGGTTTCGGCCATTGTTCCGCTCTTCGTGCTGATCCTGTTCTTCCAACGTCAAATCGTGAGCGGCCTGACCGCCGGCGCCGTCAAGGGATAAGGGGGTTTTTCCAATGGCCAGACTTCAACTCAAGAACGTGAACAAGCGCTGGGGCTCGTTCGTGGGGGTCGAGAACTTCGATCTCGACATCGCGGACCAGGAATTCCTGGTTCTGCTGGGCCCCTCGGGCTGCGGCAAATCCACCACCATGCGGATGATCGCGGGGCTTGAGGATGTGACCGACGGGCAGATCCTTCTGGGCGACAAGGTGGTCAACGACCTTGAACCGAAGGACCGCGACATCTCGATGGTGTTCCAGTCCTACGGGCTCTACCCGAACCTTTCGGTCTACGAGAACATCCGCTTTCCGCTGCGGGTGCGCAAGGTGCCCAAGGACCAGCATCACGACATGGTCATGAAGGCCATCGCGATGGTCGAGCTTGAGGATTTCATGGACCGCCGGCCTGCGGAACTTTCGGGCGGGCAGCGCCAGCGCGTGGCCCTGGGGCGCGCCATCGTGCGCAAGCCCACGGTGTTCCTGATGGACGAACCGCTGTCGAACCTGGATGCGAAGCTGCGCGTCAGCACCCGCGCGCAGATCAAGAACCTGCAATCCAAGCTGAAGACCACGACGGTCTACGTGACCCACGACCAGATCGAGGCGATGACCCTGGCCGACCGCGTGGTGGTGATGAACAAGGGCAAGATCCAGCAGGTCGGCACCCCGACCGACATCTACGACAACCCCGCCAACACCTTCGTCGCCAGCTTCATCGGCTCGCCCGCCATGAACCTTGTCGAGGGGCGGCTTGAGGATGGCGTCTTCAGCGCCGACGGCATCCGGGTCGAGGGCCTGCCGGCAAGCGCCTCGGGGAACGTGACGCTGGGCTTTCGCGCCGAGGATGCCGAGATCGTCGAGGAAGAGGCGCAGATCTCGGCGCCGATGTATTCGATCGAGCTTCTGGGCGAGGCGTCGATGATAACCTGGCGGCTGGCCGGCTCGCTGGTGTCGATCAAGACCAACAAGGAATACCGCGCCGAGATCGGCGAAGTGGTAAAGGCCCGCATCCCCGCAGCCATCTGCCACCTCTTCGACACCAAGACCGGCGAAAGGATCGCCCACGGATGACGCAAAATCCGCGATCCGACCGCCAGGCGCGGCCGGTTCGCGGCAGATCGGCCCCTGCCAGTGTCGCCCCGACGGCGGTCTGGCAGGGCCGCGACCAATTCGACGGGCAAGGATGCAAGCGCCTAGAGGATCTTCACCGGCGCCCGAAATTTCAAACGAGGACAAGACATGACCATCACATATCTCAAGCGCGGCAAACCCGAAGCAGACCGGGCAGAGGATGATGCGAAAACCGCCAGCGTCGTGGCCGCGACGCTGAAGGATATCGAGGATCGCGGCGATGCCGCCGTGCGCGAGCTGGCCGTGAAATTCGACAAGTACGACCGCGAAACCTATCGCCTGACCGAGGCAGAAATCCAGGCGCTGATCGCCAAGGTCAGCCCCCAGGACCTGGCCGATATCAAATTCGCGCAAGAGCAGGTGACGAACTTTGCCCAGGCACAGCGCGACTCGATGCTGGATATCGAGGTGGAAACCCTGCCAGGCGTCATTCTGGGCCACAAGAACATCCCGGTGCAATCCGTCGGCTGCTATGTTCCGGGCGGCAAGTTTCCCATGGTGGCCTCGGCCCATATGTCGGTGGCCACTGCAAAGGTGGCGGGTGTGCCGCGCATCATCGCCTGCACGCCCCCTTTCAACGGCGAACCGAACCCCGCCGTGATCGCGGCGATGCACCTGGGCGGCGCCGATGAAATCTATGTGCTGGGCGGCATCCAGGCGGTGGGCGCCATGGCGATCGGAACCGAAAGCATCGCGCCGGTTCACCTGCTGGTCGGCCCCGGCAATGCCTTCGTGGCCGAGGCCAAGCGCCAGCTTTTCGGGCGGGTCGGGATCGACCTTTTCGCCGGCCCGACCGAAACCATGGTCATCGCGGACGAAACCGTCGATGCCGAAATCTGCGCGACCGACCTGCTGGGCCAGGCCGAACATGGCTATAACTCGCCCGCTGTCCTGGTGACCAACTCGGAAAAGCTCGCCCGCGAGACGCTGGAAGAGATCGACCGCATCCTGGGCATCCTGCCGACCGCCGGCACCGCCAAGGTCAGCTGGGAAGACTACGGCGAAGTGATCGTCTGCGATACCTATGACGAGATGCTGGAAGTGGCCGACGATATCGCCTCGGAACATGTTCAGGTGATGACCGACCGCGACGACTGGTTCCTGGAGAAGATGACCTCTTATGGCGCGCTGTTCCTTGGGCCGCGCACCAACGTGGCCAATGGCGACAAGGTGATTGGCACCAACCACACGCTGCCGACGAAGAAGGCGGGCCGCTATACCGGGGGGCTTTGGGTTGGCAAGTACCTCAAGACCCACAGCTATCAGAAGGTGACGACGGATGAGGCCGCCGCCCGGATCGGGGCCTATGGCTCGCGCCTCTGCCTGCTGGAAGGCTTCGTCGGCCATGCCGAGCAGTGCAACCTGCGTGTGCGGCGCTATGGCGGGATCAACGTGCCCTATGGCGGCCCGGCCCGTCTTCCCGAGGCGGCGGAATGACCCTTCCCAAGGCACCGACCATGCGGCTTGACGGCAAGCGCGCGCTTGTCACCGGTGCCTCTTCGGGCATCGGTCAGGCCTGCGCGGTCGCCCTGGCCGAGGCGGGGGCCCATGTGGTCTGCGCCGCGCGCGGGGTCGACCGGTTGCAGGACACCGTCGCGCAGATGCGGGAAAAGGGCTGGAGCGCCGAGGCGCTGGCCCTCGACATCGGTGATCTGGAGGCGATGCGCAGGACGATGCGCGGGCAATCCCTTGATGTGGTCGTCAATTCCGCCGGTCTTGCCCGCCATTCCGCCGCGCTGGACACCACGCCCGAAGATTTCGACGCCGTCATGGGCGTGAACCTGCGGGCGGCCTATTTCCTCTCGGCAGAAGCGGCCCGTGCCATGAGCGACAAGGGCGGTTCGATCATCCATATCGGCAGCCAGATGGGCCATGTCGGCGGGATCGAGAGGGCGCTCTATTGTGCCTCCAAGCATGGGCTGGAGGGGATGATCAAATCCATGGCCATCGAGTGGGGCAAATCCGGCATCCGCATCAACTCGATCTGTCCGACCTTCATCCGCACCCCCCTGGGGGAACAGACCCTGCAGAACCCCGAACGGCGCAAGTGGATCGAAGAGAAGATCAAGCTTGGCCGCATCGGCGAAGTCGAAGACATCATGGGCGCGGTGGTCTATCTGGCCTCTAACGCCTCGGCCCTGGTAACGGGCACGGCATTGATGATCGACGGAGGTTGGACAGCAGACTGATGCCAAATGAACGGGTGACATCGCTGGAGGTTGCGCGCTGCGCGGGGGTCAGCCAATCGGCGGTCAGCCGTGTCTTTACCCCCGGCGCCAGCGTGTCGAAGGCCATGCGCGACAAGGTGCTGCGCGCCGCCGAAGACCTGGGTTATCGGCCCAACATCCTGGCCCGCGCGATGATCACCGGGCGCAGCCGGATCATCGGCCTTGTCGTGGCCTATCTGGAAAACCAGTTCTACCCCGAGGTGGTGGAACGTCTTTCCGTGGCCCTTCAGAACAAGGGCTATCATGTGCTGGTCTTCATGTCCTCGCCCACCGTGGGCGATGTCGAGGACGTGATGCGCGAAATCCTGGATTACCAGGTCGACGGGATCGTGCTTGCCTCGGTGTCGATGTCATCGGTGCTGTCGGGCAAGTGCCACGAGCATGGCATCCCGGTGGTCCTGTTCAACCGCGAACAGGACGATGCGCGCATGTGTACCGTCACGTCGGACAACCATCTTGGCGGCAGGATGATCGCGGCACGCTTTGCCGCCGACGGCCACCGCCACATCGGCTATATCGCGGGGCTGGAAGAAGCCTCGACCCAGCGTGACCGCGAGGCGGGCTTCCGGGCCGGGCTGGCCGAGGCCGGGCTGGAGATCACGGCCCGCCAGAGGGGCAACTTCGTCTATGCCGACGCCCGCACCGCAGCCTTCGAGATGTTCACCGGGCGCGACATTCCCGATGCCGTCTTCGTCTGCAACGATCACATGGCCTTTGCGGTGATGGATGTGCTGCGCTCGAAACTGGGCCTGCGCATCCCCGAGGATGTGGCGGTTGCCGGTTTCGACGATACGCCCATCGCCGCCTGGCCGGCCTATGACCTGACCAGCTATCGCCAGCCGATCAACCGCCTGGTGGCGGCCACGGTCGACATGCTGATGCGCCGGATCGAGGGAACCCAGACCGAACCCGAGCGCGTCAAGATCGCCGGCGATCTGATGGTGCGCAGTTCAACAAGAAACACAGGTGAAATCTGAATGCGTGGCTTTGACCCCAAGTGGCAGGATGTGCCGCATTTCATCATCGGCATCACCAAGGAAATCTGGGAAGATCGCAAGATCGGCTCGCTTCGCCATCGCTATGCCGATGGGCTGATCGTGCGGTCCCCTGCCTCGGTGGTGGTGGACAACACCAACGTGATTGCCGCGACCATGGCAACCCTGGCCGAATTTCCCGACCGCGAGCTTCTGGGCGAAGACGTGATCTGGTGCGACGATCCCGAAGGGGCCAGCGATACCTCGGATGCCTTCCTGTCGTCGCACCGGTTGATCTGTACGGCGACCCACGACCAGCCGGGCATGTATGGCAACCCCACCGGCAAGCGTGTTTCCTATCGGATCCTGGCCGACTGCGCGATCCGCGACGATGCGGTCTACGACGAATGGCTGGTGCGCGATCAATCCGCGATCGTGCGCCAGATGGGGTTCGATCCCCGCGACTGGAGCCGCGATCTGATCGCGCGGGAAGGTGGCCCCGAGGCCTGCGTCAAACCCATGTGCCCGGCAAACGACGTGGCCGGCCCCTATACCCGGCAGGGCAACGACAACGAATGGGGCCAGCGGTATGCGGCCACCATCAACAACATCATGGCCGCCGACATGGACGTGATCCCCCGCAGCTATGACCGGGCGGTGGAATTGCACTATCCCGCCGGGTTCGACGGGCTGGGCTGGGGCGATGCCGACCGGTTCTGGATGGGGTTGCGCGCCGCCTTCCCGGACGCGGTGTTCAGGATCGAGCATGTCATCGGCCGCGACGATCCGTTGATGCCGCCCCGCGCCGCCCTGCGCTGGAGCCTGCACGGCAGGCACGCGGGCTGGGGCCGCTTTGGCCGCCCGACAGGGGCCGAGGTTTACATCATGGGGATAAGTCACGCCGATTTCGGGCCCTATGCCGGAACCGGCGCCTGGGGCAAACCGACGATCCGCCGCGAATTCACCCTGATCGACGAAACAGCGATCTGGAAACAGATCCACCTTCAGACCGGAATGCACGAATGAAAGATTTCTCCAATCAGTTCAAGGATCTGCCCGACTACATTCTGAAGATCACCAAGGAAATCTGGGAGGATCGGGGCCTTTCGACCCTGCACCGCTATTACGGCAAGGACATTCCCATGCGCTTTCCCTCGGGGATGGTGCGGGGCAACGAAGGGGTGATCGACGGTACCCTGGCCACCCTTGCCGAATTCCCCGACCGCCAGCTTTACGGCGAAGACGTGATCTGGTCCGAGGGGCCGGAAGAGGGGCGTTACCTGTCCTCGCACCGCCTGGTGACCACCGGCACCCATACCGGGCATGGCCTGTTCGGCGCGCCCACTGGCAGGTCTTTTGAAATCCGCGCGATTGCCGATTGCGCCGCCAAGGCCGATGTCATCGACGACGAATGGCTGATCCGCGATGCCGGCGGCATCGTGCGCCAGCTGGGCGGAGATCCGGCCGAATTCGCCCGCGACCTGATCCGCGATGAAGGCGGCCCCGAGGCCTGCCAGCGCCCCTTCCACCCCCGCGACGATGTGCAGGGCCCCTATACCGGGCGCGGCAACGACAACGAATGGGGCGCGCGCCTTGCCGATATCCTGACCCGGATGATGGACAAGGATTTCACCGTCATCCGCAAGGAATACGACCGCGCCGTGCGCACCGAACACTGGGGGTCGCGCGGCGGCTGGTCCCATGAGTTCGCCGAAACCGACTGGATGCGCCTGCGGTCCTCCTTTCCGACGGCGACATTCGAAACCCATCACCAGATCGGCCGCTCGGACCCGGGCACGCCGAACCGCGCCGCGGTGCGCTGGTCATTGACCGGCAAGCATTCGGGGCCGGGCTTCTTCGGCGCCCCCACCGGGGCCGAGGTTCACGTCATGGGCATTACCCATGCCGAATGGGGCGAATGGGGCCTGCGCCGCGAATTCACCCTGATCGACGAGGTTTCGGTGTGGAAACAGATTCACCTGCACACGGGGAACGTGGAATGACCGCACGATTTGCCAACCTGCCCGACTATATCCAGGGCGTTACTTATGAAATCTGGGAAGGGCGCCAGATCGGCTCGCTTTTGCAGAGCTATGGCAAGGATATCGTCATGCGCTCGACCGTTGGCCTGATCGAGGGCAACGACGGCGTCATCAAGGACACGCTCGCCTCGCTTTCCGCCTTTCCCGACCGCCAGATCCTGGGCGATGACGTGATCTGGTCGGGCGACGCCGACCAGGGTTACCTTTCCTCGCACCGCTCGATGATCATCGGCACCCATACCGGGCATGGCGTTTTCGGCCCGCCCACGGGGCGGGTGGTGGCGGCGCGCGCCATCGCGGATTGCTTCGTCCAGGACGAGGTGATCACCGACGAATGGCTGTGCTATGACATTTCCGCCATGGTGCAACAGCTGGGCCACAGCCCGCGCGACTGGGCCGCGCAGAGCATCGAACGCGAAGGCGGCGCGGGGAGCGCCCTGCGCCCCTTCACGCCCGACCAGGACCGCCCCGGCCCCTACAGCGGCAAGGGCAACGATCACCCCCTGGGCGAGAAGTTGGCCGGTATCGTGACCCGCATCATGGATTTCGATTTCGCCGTGATCGGTGAAACCTACGACCGCGCGGTGAACCTTTATCATGCGGGCGGCGTCACCGGCTGGGGCCGCCCCTTCGCCGAGGCGCAGTGGATGCAGTTGCGCACCGCCTTCCCGGATTCGACCTTTTCGGTCGATCACCGCATCGGGCGTTCGGATGCCGGGCAACCCGACCGCGCCGCCATCCGCTGGAGCCTGACGGGCACCCATACCGGCCACGGGATTTACGGCCCGCCCACCGGGGCGCCCGTTCACATCATGGGCTTCACCCATGCCGAGTTCGGCCCCTGGGGCCTGCGCCGCGAGTGGAGCCTTTGGGACGAGGTGGCGATCTGGAAACAGATCCTGCTGCACGAGGCCGGTCGCGAATGATCCAACCTCTGGCCCATCTGACGGCCCGGCACGGGTTCCTTGCCAGCCGGCGCGCGCGCCGGCTGAACCTGCGCCCGCCCAGCATGCCGCACCGCACCTGAACATCAGAGAACGTAAAGCATTCAAAAGGAACGACCAATGACCCCGCAAGACATGGAATCGCGCATCGTCCGTTACGGCGATCTGCAACCCTGCAAGACTGCCTTCATCGACGCCCACACACCCGGCTCGAACCTGAAGGAAAACTTCACCATCATCGGTGGCGGCGTATCGGAATCCCCCGATCAGCATGTCCACATCACCACGCCGCACGGTTTCAACATCGGTGCGGCGGGCCAGCCGCCCAAGTGCCGCAACTCGCTGCACAATCACCGCACCGCCGAGGTGTTCTTCATCCTGTCGGGCCGCTGGCGGTTCTTCTGGGGCGAAAAGGGCGACGCCGGCGAGGTGATCCTGGAAGAGGGCGACATCTTCAACATTCCCACCAACATCTTCCGCGGGTTCGAGAACATCGGCACCGACTACGGGATGATCATGGCGGTTCTGGGCGGCGATGACGCCGGCGGCGGCGTGATCTGGGCGCCCCATGTCATCGAAGAGGCCAAGGATCACGGCCTGGTGCTGGGCGAGAACGGCAAGCTTTACGACACCAAGAAGGGCCAGAACCTGCCCGATGACGTCAAGCCGATGCCGGTTCTCACCAAGGCCGAACTCGACAAGGTCGACTGCCCCACCGCCATGGAAGTGGTGGGTGGCTATGTGCGCCGCTATCTCGACATGTATGCCCTGGCCAATGAAGGCCCGGTCAAGGTGATCGGCGAGAAGGGGATCATCCGCGACAAGCCGGGGTTCGAGATCGACTTCCTCACCCGCGCCTCGGCCACCGAGGAAAAACACGCCCATGACCGCCCCTCGGTCCTGATGCCGGTCAAGGGCCATTGGCGTATCGAATGGGATGGCGGCTCGGCCACCCTGGCGCCCGGTGACACCATGAGCGTGCCCGAGAACCTCGCCCACAGCGCCGTGCCCTCGATGACCGGTGAAGCCGCGCTTTACCACATCGTCGCCACCGACGATGCCGCCGGAGCCACCTGGAAAGGCTGATCCGCACCCAAGGCCCTGCGCGGACCCTGATCCGCGCAGGGCCATTTCCGTTACAAGACATTCCCGAGGGAGCCCCGAATGCCCGTTCTTACTACCCACGTCGGTTCCTTGCCGCGCACGCAGAAGGTGGTCGATCACATCTTCGCCCGCGAGCGGAAAGAGGACTATGATCTTGCCGCTTTCGACGCCGCCATGACCGAGGCCGTCGATGAGACCGTGCGCAAACAGGTGACCGCGGGGGTTGGTATCGTCAGCGACGGCGAAACCTCGAAGATCAGCTATGCCACCTATGTCAAGGATCGCTACACCGGGTTTGACGGCGACAGCCCGCGCAACGCACCGGCCGATCTCAAGCGCTTTCCCACCTTCCTGAAGCGCATCGCCGACGAAGGGGGCACCCCGCAATACGCCCGCCCGATGTGCGTGGGCGAGGTGCGCTCGAAGGGGCAGGGCGAGCTGGAGAAGGACATCGCCAACCTCAAGGGCGCGATGGAAAGGCACGGGGTGGAACGCGGCTTCATGAATGCCGCCTCGCCGGGTGTCGTGTCGCTGTTTCTGCAAAACGATTTCTACAAGACGCGCGAGGCCTACCTGGCCGCGATTGCCGATGCCATGAAGGCCGAATACGAAACCATCGTGGGCGCGGGGCTGGATCTTCAGCTTGATTGCCCCGACCTGGCCCTGTCGCGCCACATGCTGTTCAACGATCTTTCGGATGACGAATTCCTCAAGATCGCCGCCAGCCATGTCGAGGCGCTGAACCACGCTCTTCAGGATGTGCCGCAAGACAGGGTGCGGGTTCATATCTGCTGGGGCAATTACGAGGGGCCGCATGTCTGTGACATTCCCATGTCGCGGATGTTCGACACGCTGATGTCCACCAGATCACGCTATGTGCTGTTCGAAACCTCGAACCCGCGCCATGGCCATGAATGGGCCGTCTTCCGTGACCGCAAGGGCGACATTCCCGATGACAAGGTGCTGGTGCCCGGCGTGGTGGACACGACGACGAACTTCGTCGAACACCCGGAACTGATCGCCCAGCGGATCGCCCGCTTTACCGATATCGTCGGGGCGGAACGGGTGATCGCGGGGTCGGATTGCGGCTTTGGCACCTTTGCGGGCTTTGGCGCTGTCGATCCTGAAATCGCCTATGCAAAGCTGGGCGCCATGGCCGAAGGGGCGGCTCTGGTTTCTTGACCCCGCTTGTTCTGCTGCCGGGCATGATGTGCGATGCGCGCCTGTTCGGCCCCCAGGTTGCGGCCTTCTCGAGCGGGCGCGTGGTTCACTGCGCGCCCATCGGCGGGCATGACAGCATGGAGTCGCTGGCCGCGCAGGTTCTGCACGATGCCCCGCCGCGCTTTGCCCTGGCGGGGCTGTCCATGGGCGGGATCGTGGCGATGGAGGTGCTGCGCCAGGCACCCGGGCGCATTGCCGGCATCGCGTTGCTGGACACCAACCCCCGGGCCGAACTGCCCCAGGTGGCCGAGCGCCGGGGCCCGCAGATCGACAAGGTGGGGCGCGGCGGTCTGGAAGCGGTGATGCGCGACGAGATGAAGCCGAACTACCTGACCGACGGGCCGAACCGGGGCGCGATCCTGGATCTGTGCATGGAAATGGCCCTGTCGCTGGGCGACACCGTTTTCGTCAACCAATCCCGCGCGCTGGCCAACCGCCCCGATCAGCAGGACACCCTGCGCGCCTATGATGGCCCGGCCCTGGTGCTGTGCGGGCGCGACGACGCGCTTTGCCCGGTCGAGCGCCATGAACTGATGCACGGCCTGATGGCGGGCAGCCAACTTACCATTATCGACGGGGCCGGGCATCTTCCGACCCTGGAACAACCTGAAGAAACCAACGCTGCGCTGGCAGCATGGCTGGAGAAAACCGATGGATGACGCCCTTCTGAAACTGCTGCGCAGCGTGGACACGCCCACGGTCTGCAACGCCATCGAGGTGGCCCAGGGCAAGCGTGGCTTCAACGATTTCACCCGTGGCACCATGCTGTGTTCCGACCCGGAAGGCGGCGCCGTGGTGGGCTATGCAGTCACCGCGAAGATTTCGGCCCTTGCCCCGCCCACCGAAGCGCCCGATGTGATCCGCACCCGGCGGATGGCCTATTACAAGGCCATGGCCGAGGGCCCGAAACCCTCGGTCGCGGTGGTCGAGGATGTCGATTATCCGAACTGCATCGGCGCCTACTGGGGCGAGGTGAACACCACGATCCACAAGGGTTTCGGCATGTCCGGCGCGCTGACCAACGGTGTGATGCGTGACCTGGGCGATATGGTCGCGGGCTTTCCGGTGATCGCCGGGTCGATCGGCCCCAGCCACGGTTTCGTGCATGTCACCGAACTTGGCACGCCGGTGTCGGTCTTCGGGCTGACCGTGGGGCAGGGCGATCTGGTCCATGCCGACCGTCACGGCGCGGTTGTCATTCCCGCCGAACTGATCGGAGAGATTGCCGGTGCCATCGCCAAGATGCAGGGCACCGAGCACCTGATCCTTGGCCCCGCGCGCGAACCCGGCTTTGATTTCGCCCGCTTCGAAGCCGCCTGGAGCGCATTCGAAAAAGCCCGCACTTGAACCAGGCCACCGATTGTACCGCCCCTTGCGACCTGCCTATCCACGCGGCAGGCGCAGCCCTGCGGGCAGGTCGGTTCAGCGCGGTGGCCCTGACCGAGATGCACCTGGCACGGATTGCCGCGCGAAACCCGGCTGTCAGGGCCTTCGTGCATGTCGCGGGGGAAGAGGCCCTGCGCGCCGCCCGGCGGGCGGACGCGGAACTGGCCAGCGGGCAGGACCGTGGCCCGCTGCACGGCATTCCCTTCGCCATCAAGGATGTCATCGACCTTGAAGGCTGGCCCATACGCTGGGGGTCGCGGTTGCAGGCAGATCGCGTGGCCAAGGAAACCGCTCCCGTGGTCAGGGCGATGCTGGATGCCGGGGCGATCCCGCTGGGCGTGGTCGCGACCTATGAAATGGCGACCGTCGGGCCGGATGACAGCGCCCTTGCACCGCCTGCGACAAACCCCTGGAACGGCGCGCATGTGACGGGCGGCTCGTCCTCCGGCTCGGCCGCGGCAGTGGCCGCTGGCATGGTCAGGATCGCACTGGGAACGGATACCGGCGGGTCGATCCGCAGCCCCGCCGCCTATTGCGGCGTTGTCGGGTTGAAGCCCAGCCATGGCGCCTTGCCGCTTGGGGGTGTCATGCCGCTTTCGCCTTCGCTGGATCATGCCGGCCCCATCGGCCGCACGGTCGGGGATGCGGCGCTGGCCTTCTTTGCCATGACCGGGCGCGAGTGGATGCCGGGGCCCGTCGAGGGGATCAGCCTGGCCTATGGCCGGGCCTGGGCCGAGGACGAGGCGGCGCATCCGGCGCTCTTGCCCATGCTCGATGCGGCGGCATCGGTGCTGAGCCTGTGTGGCGCCCGCATCGCCCTTGCCGACCTGCCGCCCTATGCCGCGATCGAGGCGGCCGGGTGCGATATCCTGCTGGCCGAGGGCTTTGCCGCACACGGCCCGCGCGTCAGCGGCGCGCCCGATGCCATCGGCCCCATGGCCCGCGCCAGCATCCAGATGGGGCAAAAGATCGGCCCGGCGCAGGTTTCGGCCGCGCGCGCGGCGGTTCCCGCGTTGCGGGCAACTCTTGACGCCCTGCTAAGCCGCCACGCCGCGCTGATCCTGCCGACGGTCATGGCCCCGGCGCCGCCCTTCAGCGCCTTTAATGATGGCAAACCGGTCTGGACGGCCATGCGCACCATCCCCTTCAACATGACCGGCCATCCCGCCCTGTCGGTTCCCATGGGTCTTGCCGACGGCCTGCCGCTTGGCCTGCAGATCGTCGGGCGCCGGGGGGACGAAACCACGCTGTTGCGGATCGGTGCCGCCTTCGAGGCGGCAACCGACCACGCGATCCTTCAGCCCGCCTTGGCCTGAAGCCGGTCAAGCCGCAACTGAGCGGCGCGGCGGTGGCCCTCCAGCCCCTCGCTGGCACTTTGCCGCACGGCGGACGGGGCCACCTGCTGCACGCCCTCGGGCTCCATCCACTGGTGGGTGGCAACCTTGACATAGGCGCCCACCCAAAGGCCCCCGGTATAGCGCCCCGCCGCCATGGTGGGCAGCGTGTGGTTGGTGCCGCAGCACTTGTCGGAATAGACCACGCTTGCCATCTCGCCGATGAAAAGCGATCCGTAGTTGCGCAGTTTCTTCGAAAACGCCTTCGGGTCTGCCGTATGCACCTGCAGGTGCTCTGCCGCGATGTGATCGGAATAGGCGATCATGGCGGCCTCGTCCTCGCAGATGGCGATTTCGCCATAGTCGTTCCAGGCCTGCTGGGCGGTCGAAGCGGTGGACAGGTCTTGCAACTGCCGGGTCACTTCGGCCTCGACCCGTTCGGCAAGGCCGGCGTCGGTGGTGATCAGGCCGACACGCGTGCGCACGTCATGTTCGGCCTGGGCCAGAAGATCGGTGGCGATCATCTCGGCGTCGCCCGTGGCATCGGCCAGGATATAGATCTCGGACGGCCCGGCCAACTGGTCGATCCCGACAGGGCCGAACACCTGGCGCTTGGCCTCGTTGACGAAAGCGTTGCCTGGCCCGACGATCTTGTTCACCGCCGGCACGGTCTGGGTGCCAAAGGCCATGGCGGCAATCGCCTGGGCGCCCCCGATACGGAAAATGCGGTCGGCACCCGAGAGGTGGCATCCGGCAATCATCGCCTGGTGGGCATTGGGGGGCAGGCAGGCAATCACCTCGTCCACGCCCGCAACCTTGGCCGGCACGATGGTCATGATCGGCGCCGACAAGAGCGGATAGCGCCCGCCCGGAACATAGCAGCCCACCCGTTCGACCGGGATGATCCGGTGGCCCAGATGCACGCCATCAAGGATCTCGACCTCGAGGGGCAGCATGGTTGCAAGTTGCGCTTCGGCAAATTTGGTTACGTTTGCAATCGCGAATTCGGTATCCGCCCGCGTCTGCGGATCAAGGGCATCCACCGCCTGTTGGCGTTCTTCCGACGTGACTTCGAACGCGGTCAGATCGGCCTTGTCAAAGCGCGCCGAAAACTCGGAAACGGCAGCGTCACCATCGGACTTAACCTTTGATAATATGTCAGAAACCGTGTTCTGGATGTCCATGGCTCCGCTTTCCGACGAAAGCCGGGGCGCACGCATCCAGGTGACGCCCTGAACCGGGGGATGAGACTCTTGCACGATGTTTCCTTCCTGCTTCCTGGCATGCAAAACTGACTTTCAGTCTACGGTGGATCATGATTTTTGCAAACGTATTCTTAACGCTACCGAATGATGGCAAAAACCGCCGGGCACCGGGGCCCGGCCGAAGACCGATGAACAGGTTTCTGGCAAACCCCGACGACATCCGAATCCCGAAGGA
This sequence comes from Oceaniglobus trochenteri, assembly GCF_020529025.1. Taxonomy (GTDB): domain Bacteria; phylum Pseudomonadota; class Alphaproteobacteria; order Rhodobacterales; family Rhodobacteraceae; genus Oceaniglobus; species Oceaniglobus trochenteri. The sequence continues at coordinate 99,720 of NZ_JACNMM010000011.1, read as the reverse complement.
TCTGCGACCCACGATGTGATCGGCAGCACCCGGATCAAATTCAGGATTGCAGGACCAGGCGCATGAGCGACCAGAGGCGAAAAAGCAATTCAGCCGCGCAGTCCAGGGGTGACGGACGACGCGCCGAAAATATCACATAATTCGCATTATCTGCAAACTCGTCACCACCGGGGGACCTTGAAGCACCCCCCATGAAAGCTGACCGGCGACCTGGTCGGGCGCTCTTGCGCCCTCCAAGGTTCAGCCCTGATTCTCGGGGAAGAAGCAGGCGGCGGAATGGGGTTGCGTGCCAAGTTCCGGTGTCTCGTGGCGGCAGCGGTCCTGCGCCTTCCAGCAGCGGGGCGCGAAGGCGCAGCCATCGGGCACCGCCAGGGGCGAGGGCAATTCACCTTCAAGCTTGATCCGTTTCTTGGTACCGGCCGGGTTCGCCTGGGGCGTGGCCGACAGAAGCGCGACCGTGTAGGGGTGTTGCGGAGCCGAGAAAAGCGCCTCTTTCGGGCCCTTTTCCACCGCGCGCCCCAGGTACATCACGATCACCTCGTCGGCGACGTGGCGCACGACGCTCAGGTCGTGGCTGATGAACAGGTAGGCCAGTTTCAACCGGTCCTGCAATTCCAGCAGCAGGTTCAGGATCGCGCTTTGAATCGACAGGTCCAGCGCCGAAACCGGTTCATCCAGCACCAGAACCTTGGGGTCCAGCATCAGCGCCCGGGCGATGGCAAGCCGCTGGCGTTGCCCGCCCGAAAACATGTGGGGATAACGGTCGAAATGTTCGGGCCGCAGTCCCACCAGCTTGAGCATCTCGCGCGCGTTCGCCTCACGCTCGGGCTTGGACAGGCTGGTGTTGATGACCAGCGGTTCCATCAGGATCGTCCCGATCCGCTGGCGCGGGTTCAGGGAGCCGTAGGGGTCCTGGAACACGATCTGCACCGACTGGCGCAAATCGGCCCAATCCGCGCGCTGCACACGCTTGCCGTCCAGGGTCAGAGTGCCCTCGGTCGGCTCTTCGATCATGGCGACCATGCGGGCCAGTGTGGATTTGCCACAGCCCGATTCCCCCACGACCGCCAGCGTCTTGCCCGGCGAAACCTGGAAATCCAGCCCCGCCACGGCCTTGAGCAGACGGGGCTTGCGCAGGAAGCCGCCGCTGACCTCGTAGTGGCGTTGCAACGCGGTGGCCTGCATCACCGGAGCGTCGGTCATGATGCAATCCTTTCGTCGGTGTTGAGCGGATAGAAGCACCGGGCATGGCCCAGCTCGGCGCCCAGGGCGGGCGGCGGCGTGGATCGGCACCTGTCGTCCGCGAATTTGCAGCGCGGTGAAAACAGGCAACCCTGCGGGCGGTCGAACTGGCCCGGCACCACACCGGGAATGGTGGGCAGCATGCGTTCCGTCGCCCGTTCCGGCAGGGCATCCAGAAGGGCCGCCGTATAGGGGTGGTGCGGCACATCGAACAGATCGCCCACCGGCTGCTCCTCGACCTTCTGGCCGGCGTATTGCACGCTGACCCGCTCGGCGGTTTCGGCCACGACGCCCATGTCGTGGGTGATCAGCACAAGGCCCATGCCGGTTTCCTCGCGCAGGCTGGCCAGCAGATCCAGGATCTGGGCCTGGATCGTCACGTCCAGCGCCGTCGTCGGTTCATCCGCGATCAAGAGCTTGGGTTTGCAGGCGATGGCCATGGCGATCATCACCCGCTGGTTCATGCCGCCCGACAACTGGTGCGGAAAGGCCGACAACCGCTTTTCGGGATCGGGGATACCGACCTGTTCGAACAATTCCACCGCGCGGGCGTGACGGTCGCGGCGGTTCAGGCCAAGGTGAAAGCGCAGGGCCTCCTTGATCTGCCAGCCGACAGTGAAGCAGGGGTTGAGCGACGACATCGGCTCCTGGAAGATCATCGCCAGGTCGTTGCCCACGATCCGGCGCCGCGCCCGGCTGTCGATGTTCAACAGGTCGTGGCCGTCAAAGGTGACTTCGTCCGCCGTGATTGTCGCCGTCCAGGGCAAAAGCCCCATCACGGCCAGCATCGACACGGATTTCCCCGACCCGCTTTCGCCGACGATGGCCAGGATTTCGCCTGTGTCCACGTCCTGGTCCACGCCGTCCACGGCCCGGAATGCGCCGGAGGCCGTGGCAAAATCGACGCTGAGGTTTCGGATGCGCAGCAATGTCATCGGCTCAGCTCCGTTTCAGTTTCGGGTCGAGCGCATCGCGCAGGCCGTCGCCCATCAGGTTGATGGCCAGAACGGTGACAAGGATCGCAAGGCCCGGAAAGGTCACGACCCACCAGGCGCGCAGGATGAACTCACGCGCCTCGGCCAGCATGGTGCCCCATTCCGGGGTCGGCGGCTGTGCGCCCATCCCCAGGAACCCCAGCGCGGCGGCGTCAAGAATGGCCGTCGAGAACGAAAGGGCTGCCTGCACGATGATCGGCGCAAGGCAATTCGGCAGCACGGTGACGAACATCAGCCGAAAATACCCCGCCCCCGCCACACGGGCCGAGGTGACGTAATCCCGCTGCCGTTCGGACAGGACGCTGGCCCGCGTCAGGCGGACGTAATGGGGTTGCAGCACGATGGCGATGGCGATCATCGCATTGGTCAGCGACGGCCCCAGGACGGCCACAAGCACCAGCGCCAGCAACAGCGACGGAAAGGCCAGGATGATGTCCATGATCCGCATGATGATGCTGTCCAGCCACTTGGGCGCAAAGCCGGCAACCAGACCGATCAGGATGCCCCCCGTGGCCGCGACAGTAACCACGACGATGCCCACGAAGAACGAGAAGCGCGCCCCGACGATCAGCCGCGACAGCATGTCCCGCCCCAGCGGGTCGGTTCCAAGAAGGTATTTCCAGCTCCCCCCCTCCTGCCAGACCGGCGGCAGCAGGGTGTCGGCGCGGAACTGCTCGGTCGCGCTGTGCGGGGCGATCCACGGGCCGAAGATCGCGAGGAATGCGAAGGCCGCGAAGATCCAAAGCCCGATCACGGCACCGCGGTTTTCGCGGAAATAGAACCAGAATTCGCGCAAACGGCCGGGGCGTTCGTGAACCATCTCGGCCTCGGCCGATATCGTATCGGTTGAGGTCATCCTAGCGTTTCCTGATTTTGGGATTGATGACACCGTAGAGCATGTCGACGGTCAGGTTCACCACCATCACCATCACGGCGATCAGCAACAGCCCGCCCTGCACCACCGGGTAATCGCGGCGGAAGATGCTGTCGACCATCCACTTGCCGATCCCCGGCCAGCTGAAGATCGTCTCGGTCAGGATGGCCCCCGCCAGAAGGGTGCCGACGCTGAGACCGATCACGGTAATGACCGGGATCATGGCATTGCGCAGGGCATGCACCCCGTTGATCCGCCCCGGCGACATGCCCTTGGCGCGGGCGGTGCGGATGTAATCCTCGCCCAGCACCTCGAGCATGGCCGAACGGGTCTGGCGCGCGATCACCGCCAGCGGGATCGTGCCCAGGACGATGGTCGGCAACAGAAGGTGCTGCACCGCCGAGGCAAAGGCCCCCTTCTGACCCGAGGCCAGGCTGTCGATCAGCATGAAACCGGTCGCATCGGGGAAATAATACATCAGGCTGATCCGTCCCGATACCGGCGTCCAGCCAAGGTTGCCTGAGAACACGATGATCAGCAGAAGCGCCCACCAGAAGATCGGCATCGAATAACCCACAAGGGCCGTGGACATCAGTGCCCGGTCAAACAGCTTGCCCCGGTTGACGGCGGCAATGACACCGGCCGGCAGGCCCAGGACGACAGCGAAGATCATCGCACAGACCGACAGTTCAAGGGTGGCCGGGAACAGGGCAAAGAATTCGTCCCAGACCGGGCGCTTGGTGACAAAGGATGTGCCCAGGTCGCCCTGCAACACACCGGTCAGATATTCCCAGAACTGCACATAGATCGGGCGGTCGAACCCGAACTGCGCCGACAATTCGGCATAGCGTTCGTCGGTCAGCCCGCGTTCGCCCGCCATGACGACGATCGGATCGCCCGGCAATGCGCGAATGAAGCTGAACGAAATCAGCGTCACGCCGATGAACGTGGGAATGAAGGTCAGCAGGCGACTGAGGACATAGTTCAGCATGACAGCACCGTCAGCTCCTTCGGGAAATGGGTCAGTGTCTCGTATCCGTCATCGGTGATCAGCACGTCGTCTTCGATCCGAACGCCGAAACCGCCAAGCCGGTAAAGCCCCGGTTCGTTGGTATAGACCGTGCCGGCGGGCAGAACCATGTGGTTGCCGCGCATGACATAGGGGGCCTCGTGCACCTCGCGGCCCAGGCCGTGGCCCGTCTTGGTGCGGATACGGTCGGCAAAGGGCGAATCCTCGAGAACCGATGTCGCGGCATCGTCGATCTCGTGCGCCGTCACCCCTGCCCGCGTCACCGCCAGCCCGGCAAGGTTGGCCCGCAGTACCGTGTCATAGACAGCGCGCCCCTCGTCGGTGACGTGATCCAGGAAAACCGTGCGCGTGATGTCCGAACAGAAGCCGTTCTTGCGCGCGCCGAAATCGATCAGCAGCGTATCGCCAGCTTTGACCCTGTAGTCGGGGCGCGCCTTGGCATGGGGCATCGCCGAGGCATCGCCCGCGGCCACGATGGGCGCGAAGGCCAGGTCGTCGGCGCCTTCTTCGAACAGCCTCTGGACCAGCATCCGCTCGATCTCGGCTTCGGTCTGGCCCAGCTTCACGCGGGCCAGCGTGTCTTTCAGCGCGCGTTCCGACAGGTCGATGGCCGATTGCAGCGCGGCGATGTCCTGAGGCGTCTTGATCATCCGCAGCGCGGAAATCTCGCGCTCGGCGTCGAGGATCGTCAGGTCGGGCTGCGCCGTCTTCAGCGCGTGATGCACGAAGACGCGCATCACCTGCCCTTCGACCGCCAGCGACGTGATGGACAGGTGGCGCATGAGATCGCCAAAGGCGGCCGCGTAGCCATCCTGATCGCGCCAATTGAAGACCGCGCCGTCAAAACCCACCTGGGCCCAGCTGCCCAGTTCAAGGTTGGGCACCAGCGCCGCCGGCGGGCGATCCGCGGGGATCACCAGAAGCAGCGGGCGTTCATGGCTTGAAAAGGCGTGTTGGACGGCACGGTTGAAATTCGGGCCCGGCACCAGCGAAACGGCGTCCACACCAAGTTCGGATGCGACGGCGGCATAGGCGGCAAGGCGGTCGGCAAGGGGCATCAGAAAATCCGGCTGGGTGAAATCGGGGGCGGCACCTCGGCGCCGCCCCCCGTTCGGCAAGCGGTTACTGCTTCAGACCGACCTGGTTGAAGATATGGCCGCCCAGCGGGTGCACGACATAGCCTTCGACCTCGGGGCGCATGGGCATGTAGACCACCGAATGCGCGATGGTGGCCCAGGGTGCCTGTTCCTTGAAGATGACCTGCGCCTCTTCATAAAGCTTGGCCCGTGCGGCCTGGTCCGACAGAACCTTGGCTTCCTGCAGCTTGGCGTCGAATTCCTCGTTGCACCACTGCGCACGGTTGGCGGCGCCTACACCGTCACAGCCCAGCAGAACGGCAAGGAAGTTGTCGGGGTCGCCGTTGTCGCCGGTCCAGCCCAGAAGAACGGCGCCGTCGCGGTCCTTGTCCTTGGAGCGTTCGAGGTATTCGCCCCACTCGTAGGACACGATCTCGACATCCACGCCGACCTTGGCCATGTCGGCCTGCATCAGCTCGGCCATGCGGCGGGCGTTGGGGTTGTAGGGCCGCTGCACCGGCATCGCCCAGATCTTCATGCTCAGGTTCTCGACGCCTTCCTCGGCCAGCATCGCCTTGGCGGCCTCGGGATCGTAGGCGTCATCCTCGATCGCGTCGTTGTAGGACCACATGGTGGGCGGAATCGGGTTCTTGGCAATCTGCCCCGAGCCCTGGAACACCACGTCGATGATCGACTGCTTGTCGATCGCCATGTTCAGCGCCTTGCGCACCTTGGCGTTGTCGAAGGGCGGCACCAGCGTGTTGTAGGCCAGGTAGCCGACGTTCAGGCCTTCCTGCTCCATCACCACGATGTTCTCGTCGTCCTTCATCGCCTGCACGTCGGCCGGGTTCGGATAGGCCATGATATGGCATTCACCGGCCTGCACCTTCTGGTAACGCACTGAGGCATCCGGCGTGATGGCAAAGATCAGGCTTTCGACCTTGGCCTTGTCACCGAAATACTCGTCATTGCGCAGATACCGGATGACGGCGTCTTTCTGATAGGCTTGGAAGGTGAAGGGACCGGTGCCGATGGGCGCCTGGTTCAGCATCTCGGGCGTGCCCGCTTCCATCATCGCGTCGGCATATTCCTTGGACTGGATCGAGGCGAAATCCATCGCCATGTTCGCCAGGAAGGGCGCCTCGGGGCGGGTCAGGTGGAAGACGACGGTGTAATCGTCGACCTTCTCGATGCTTTCCACCAGTTCGGGCATCGACATGCTGGCGAAATACTCGAAGGTGCCACCGGAAACGCTGTTGTAGGGGTTCTCGGGGTTGCCCTGGCGGTCAAACGTGAAGATCACGTCGTCGGCGTTGAAGTCACGGGTCGGCGTGAACTGGTCGTTCGAGTGAAACTTCACACCCTTGCGCAGGTTGAAGGTGACGGTCTTGCCGTCTTCGCTGACCTCCCAGCTTTCGGCCAGACCGGGCAGAACCTCGGTGGTACCGACCTTGAATTCGGTCAGATGGTCGAAGATCGGGTGGCTGGAGGCATCGAAGGTCGTGCCGGCGGTATAGAGCGCCGGATCGAAGCCCTCGGGCGATCCTTCCGAACAATAGACCAGCGACTGCGCCGATGCAGCGCCCCCAAGCGCAGCCATCAGCAGGCTTGTGGTCAATACGTGCTTCAATGACATTCTTTCTCTCCCTGGTTGTGAGCTTGTCACGATTGCATCAAATCCGACCTCATTCTATCGCCAGCGTCAAGGCTGTAACAGGTTGCCCTCGGGAAACCCTGCTACGGTCGCGGCTGGACAGACCGCGTCACCGCCCCGGCAAGCAGCATCTTTCGGCCGGCTGGCCGTTTCGGGCGCCTCCATCCTGCCCCTGCCCCAGCCTGCACCCGGTGGTCTTTCATGGCAAATCCGCCCGCGCCCCTTTGCGAAGCGTTCTCGGGGCGAAGACTTGGACTTGAACGATCTCTGCCCGGGCCGCATGGTGGCGGGAAGGGGCTGATCAGACCGCTTTTTTGGGGGGCGCGGCGAAGATGAACAGAAAATCCGACAGGATGGCCGACATTGCCCGGCGGCTGGGTGTTTCCAAGTCGACTGTCAGCAGGTCGCTTTCGGATTCCCCCGAGATCGGCAAGGCCACCAAAGCCCGGGTGCTGGCCGAAGCGCGGGCGGTGGGCTATGCGGTAAACCCGCTGGCCAGTGCCCTGAAAACACGGCGCGGGCGCATCCTTCTGGTCCTCGTCCCGCGGATCGAGAATTTTCTCTTTCCCATGCTGCTGCGCACCATCGAACGCGCGGCAAGCGAAATGGAATACACCCTGATGATCGGCTATGTGGCCGGGGATTCCCGCACCGATGACCGGCTTCTCGATTTCATGTATTCGGGCGCGGCGGATGGGGTGATCATCGCCACCGGCTTTGCCCCCGACACCCTGGCCGAACGGTTGGACCGGGGCGAAATGTGGCCTGCCGCATTTGTCATGACTCCGGGCGCGCGCAACGATATCCCAAGCATCGCGCTGGACGATTACGGGGCCGGGCGCGAAGTCTACCGCAGGTTGCGGGCCGAGGGATACAAAAGGATCGGAATGGTCTCTGGCGCATCCGGTCCGACGGCGGTGGGCCAACTGCGGCGCAATGCCTTCATCGAGGCGGCCGTGGAAGATGGCGCCGCGCGCGAGGACCTTGTGATCTTCGACGGGTCATTCCGATATGAAACGGGCTGGAATGCGCGCGAGTTCATCGCCAAGGCCTCGGACCGGCTTGATGCGGTCATCTGTGGAAGTGATGAAATCGCCTTCGGCCTGATCAACGGGCTGCGCTCACTTGGGGTTTCGGTGCCCCGAGATCTGGCGGTGGCCGGATTTGACGACATCCTGTTTGCCCGTCATTTCAGCCCCTCGCTCACGACCGTGCGCCAACCGATCGAGGAGATGGGCCGCCTTGCCGTCGCAAAGATCGTCGAGATGGTCGAGCGCAAGTCGTGGAGCGCCACGGAGATGTTGGGGTTCGAGGTTGTCATGCGCGAAAGCGCTCCGGCGGGTGGGGGAGAGGCCACACCGCCGGAGCGATCGCACAAGATCAGCGCGCCGCGTCGATGATCTGACGGAACAGGCGAAGATCGGCGATGCTGTCTTCGGGTGGCATGGGGTTCTCGGTGCGCCCGGCCAGCACATCGTCGAACAGCCGCCACATGCGGGTATAGGGATCGGTGAAGGTTTCCCGTACCGTCGCTTCGCTGTGCCCTTCGCCTTCGGTCTTCCACAGGCGCAGGGTGGTGGGCAGGTGGCGGATATAGGGCGTGTCATAATCGATGCGCGCGCGGGTCGTGCCGCCGAACACCTCGATGAAGGCATCGAACCGCCCGACCGTATCAAGCCCGGTTTCGAAATTGGTGGTGAAGCTGCCGTGATCCAGCAATGCGCTGATCTGGCGCCCGTCCTGGCGGATCGCTGCCCCCAGAACGCCCCGGGGCGCGCCCACAAGGTCGCGCATGGCCGACAGATCGTGCGAGGACAGCCCGCAGAGAATCTGATAGGCCCGGACCGATACCGGATCGGTCCGCCCCAATGCGGCTTCGGTCATGGCAAGACGCCGCGCCGCGCGGTCCTTCATCGCCGCCTCGGGCAGATCGCCGGGGCGGCATTCGGTTGATACCTGATCGATGAAATAGGCATTGGGGCCGATATAGTCGCGCACGCTGACATGCTGGATCTCGGGCATGTCGCGGATCGCGGCGCGCATGGGTTCGAAACCGCCGGCACAGCGGCGCATGTAGCCGACCATGCAGGTCCGCCCCGACGCATCCCGGGCCGTCGTGATGCGGTCGATGTCATCCAGTGTCAGCGTCAGTGGCTTTTCCACCATCACGTCATACCCGGCGGCCAGGGCATCGACGGCGCAGTCGGCATGGTATTCGTCGCTGTTGACCACGGCAACGGCATCCAGCCCCCCGGCGTCCAGCATCCGGCGGTAATCGTCATGCACGGCGGCACCGGGAATGCGCGCACGCGCCCAATCGCGCAGCCCTGACGACAGATCGCAGACCGCGGCAACGCGATAGCGGTCGGGCATGTCGCGCAGGACGGGCCAGTGCACGGTCTGGGTGACACTGCCCAGCCCGATCAGGCCGATACGGATCGGGGCGCTCATGCTGCCTCTCCGAAGGTGGCCTGCAACGCGGCATGGGCCGAACGGGCCAGCGCGGCGGGGTCGGCGGGGTTGTCATGTTCGGCAACCATGACGTCTGCCCGCGTGCCCGCCAGCGCGGCGGCCAGCGCGGTCCAGTCCATCTGGCCCTTGCCCGGAACGGTCCAGCCGTCCTCGGCCAACAGATCGCCCTTTTGCGCCGTGTCCTTCACATGGACGGCGGAAATCCGGTCGCCGTAACGCGCGATCAGGTCAAGCGGCGATTGCCGGGCGCGGACGATCCAGGCCAGGTCGGCCTGCCAGGCCAGCCCGCTTTGCGCGGTTTCCTCCAGCAGGATCTCAAGCCCGGTGCGCCCGTCCTCGCATTCAAGGTATTCGAAGTGATGGTTGTGATAGCCAAGCCGAAGATCGGCGGCGGCGAACCGGTCGGCCAGCCGCGCCACGCGGCCCGCGAACTCGGTCCAGAAGGCATGGCGTCCGGTCCAGTCCTCGCGCACGGGGGCGGCCAGGAAGACGCGGCCTATCCCGGCGGCGCGGGCGGCTGCGATCACCTCGTCCGGGCGCCCGAAAAGATCGGGCGCCGAGACATGGGTCGTGGGCGCCGAAAGCCCCCGGTCACCCAGGGCACGGGCCAGGGCATCGGGCGCCATGAGGTGCGATCCCACGGGTTCCACATGGGCAAAGCCGGCTTCGGCGGCAATGTCGAGCTGGCGGTCCAACGGCCCGGCGTTTCGCAGGGAATAAAGCTGGATGGACAGGTCCGGTCCGGTCATCTTGGTCCTTTCTGAGGGTCAGAGGCGCCGTTCGGTCTTTGGGTCGAACAACGAAAGCTTGTGAAGGTTGAACCCAAGGGTCGCCTGTGCGCCCAGGGCGCGGGCCGCGACGGGCTCCAGCCGCGCCGACAGGTTGGTCTCGCCGTAGGTGAACCAGGCCAGGGTGTCGGCGCCGTGGGGTTCGTTCAGCCGATGACGCGCGACGATCCCCTGCGCGTCAGGGGCCACGTCCTCGGGGCGCACGCCTAGGGTGGCGGGCATCCCATCCTCGGGGGCCAGGCGGAACGGATAATGGGCCAGCGAAATCCGGTCGCTGCCGGTGTCGAACACCGGCACGCCATCGGCCAGGCGGATGGTGCCGGGGATCAGGTTCATCTTGGGCGAACCGATGAAACTGGCCGCGAAAAGGGTTTCGGGCCGGTCGTATATGTCCTGGGGCTCGGCGTATTGTTCGATACGACCGGCATTCATCAGGGCGATCCGGGTGGCCAGGGTCATCGCCTCGACCTGGTCATGGGTGACATAGACCGCCGTCGCGCCCAGATCCTCGTGCAATTGCCGGATCTCGATGCGCATGTCGTTGCGCAGCTTGGCGTCGAGGTTGGACAGCGGTTCGTCGAACAGATAGACCGAGGCCCGCCGCGCCAGTGCCCGCCCGATGGCAACCCTCTGGCGCTGACCGCCCGAAAGCCGCGCCGGCGTGCGGTCCAGAAGGTCGGTGATCTGCAACAGTTCGGCCGTTACGCGCACCCTCTCCTTGATCTCGGCCCGGGGCAGCCCCGCGACGCGCAGCCCGAAATCGATGTTCTTGCGCACCGTCATCGTGGGATAGAGCGCATAGGACTGGAACACCATGGCCAGCCTCCTCTTGTCGGGTGGCAGCGGGGAGATGTCGGTGCCGTCCACCATGATCTGGCCGGCGGTCTGGTGTTCCAGCCCGGCGATGATGTTCAGCAGCGTGGACTTGCCACAGCCCGACGGCCCGAGAAGGACGGTAAAGTCCCTGTCGTCGATGGCCAGGTCGATGCCCTTGAGCACCTGGACGGCGCCGAACTGCTTGGTGAGGTTGCGGATTTCGATGGTTGCCATTTGCTATCCCTTCACGGCGCCCGAAGTGATCCCGCGCACGAAGTACCGCCCCGACACGAGGTACAGAAGCAGCGGCGGCAGGGAGGTGAGCAGCGTCGCCGCCATGTTCACGTTGTATTCCTTTTCGCCGAACTGCGATCCCACGAGGGTCTGCAGCTTGACGGTCATCGGATAGATGTCGGGCGTGCCGAAGCTGACGCCGACGATATAGTCGTTCCAGATCCCGGTGCCCTGAAGCACCAGCGCCACGATCAGGATGTTGCGCGACATGGGCAGCAGGATGCCAAAGAAGATGCGGAAGAACCCCGCCCCATCCACCCGCGCCGCGTTGATCAGTTCAACCGGGATGCCCACGTAGAAGTTCGAGAAGATCAGCGTCAGCACCGGCAGGCCGAAGATAATGTGAACCACCACGATCCCGGCGAAGGAATTGTAAAGCCCGAGGTTGGCGGCCATCTTGATCAGCGGATAGATCACCACCTGAAGCGGGATGAAGGCTCCGAACAGGACCAGCCCCAGGATCAGCCCGGCGTGGCGGGTCTGCCAGCGCGACAGGGCAAAGCCCAGGATGGCGCCCGCCAGTATCGACAGGATCAGGCTGGGCACCCAGATCATGACCGAATTCCAGAACCCGACGCGGATGCCCCGGCAATCCAGCCCGATGCAGGCCTGCGACCAGGCCTTGATCCAGGCGTCGAAGCTGGGGTTCTCGGGCCACATGAAGATGGTGCCGGGCTGCACTTCGCCCGCGGTCTTGAGCGATGTCATGACCATGACGACCAGGGGCACCAGATAGGCGACGCAGGCCAGGATCAGCACCAGATAAAGCGCGGTGCGCCCCACCCTTTGGTTCCAGTTGCGCATGGCGAGGTTTGGCTGAGTTGTCATGATCACCTTCTCCGGCTGCGCAGTTCGATGACGAAATAGGGCAGAAGGATCACCAGAACCGACAGCATCATGATGATCGCGGCCGCCGAACCGGTGCCGATGTTGGCCCGCTCAAGCAGCGCCTGCATGACGAAACGCGAGGGAAGATCGCTGGAATTGCCCGGCCCGCCGTCGGTCATGGCAACGACAAGTTCATAGCTCTTGACGACGCTGATCGCCAGAAGCGTCACACAGGTCATGGCCATGGGGCGCAGCATGGGAAGAATGATGCTGACATAGATGCGCCAGGTCGGAATGCCGTCGATCCGGGCCGCCTTCCAGATCTCGCCGTCCACGCCGCGCAGGCCGGCCAGCATGATCGCCATGACGATCCCCGAGGAATGCCACACCGCGGCCAGCACCAGCGTATAGATCACCCGGTCCGACCGCGCCATCCAGTCAAAGCGGAAGGTTTCCCACCCCATGGCGCGCACGGCGGTTTGCAGGCCGAAGTTCGGCTCGAGCACCCATTGCCAGATCAGCCCGACAACGATGAAGGACAGGGCCAGCGGGTAAAGAACGATGGTGCGGAACACCGCCTCGCCCTGGACCTTCTGGTCGATCAGGATCGCAAGGAAGGTTCCCAGCGCCAGCGCCAGAAAGATGAACGGAATGCCGAACAGGAACATGTTGGCAAAGGCCACCGACCAGCGGCTGGAGCCGAAGAGATCGACATAGCGTTCGATCCCCACGAAATCCCAGTCGGGCAGGAAGGTGGACGAGGTGAAGGACATCGCCAGGGTCCAGGCGATGGTCATCACATAGCAGGTCAGCGCCACGGCAATGGCCAACCCCACGACGATGCGCGAGGCGGGCGTGCCGCCAAGGAACTGGAGTGTCAGGAACGGGCGCATGGAGGATGCTTTCAGGTCGATTGCGGGGGCGGGCACGGCGGCCCGCCCCAATCGGTCAGTCTTCGATATCGGCGATGATGGCGCCAAAGCGTTCGGCGGCTTCTTCGGGCGACATCGATTCACCGTTCCAGAACTCGGACAGCAGATCGATGATCTGGCCGCGATACTCGGGCGTCAGCACCAGGTCGTCGACCGGGATCTCGGATCCTTCCTGCGCCAGGGTTTCGACGGCCAACTGGGCGCAGGCGTCCAGCGAGGAAACGTCGACATCCTTGCGCACCGGGATCGACCCCTTGTTCTGACTGAAGGCCAGCTGGGTTTCCGGCGTGGTGATGGACGAGGCCAGCAGGTTCTGCGCCGCGAGGGTTTCGTCGTCGCCCGTGTTGCCCGGAAGAAGAACGTCGATCGCCACATTGTAAAGCCCGGCGGTGCCCGGCGCGAGGGTGCATTCGTAATCCACGCCCGGCTCCTGGCCCGATGCGATGAATTCACCCTTGGCCCAGTCACCCATGATCTGGAAGGCCGCCTTGCCGGTCTGCACCAGGCTCAGCGTGTCGTTCCAGGACCGCCCCACGCCCTGGTTGGTATGGGGCTTGAGGCTGCGGAACAGGGCAAAGGCCTGCGCCATGGTGTCCGAGCCGGCGGCCTCGGCATCGCGGTTCACATAGACGGCACGGTAGAAATCGGCGCCACCCACTTCGAGAAGCGCGGACTTGAACACCAGGTTTTCCTGCCAGGACTGCCCGCCAAGGGCCAGCGGAATGAAACCCGCCTCTTCGATCTTCGGGGCGATCTCAAGGAACTCGGCCCAGGTGGCGGGCACTTCGACGCCGGCCGCGTCAAGGACGGCGCGCGACGACCACATCCAGTTCTGGGCGTGGATGCCCAGCGGAATGGCGTAATAGTGGCCGTCGTATTTGCCGTAGGTGACGAAGGTATCGTACATCACCTCGTCCCAGTTCTGCTCGGCCGCGGCCTGGTCCAGCGGGGCGAGGATGTCGCGCTCGGCGAAGGCCGTCATCGGCACGCCGGGCTGTCCGTACCAGGCGCCGGGTGTATCGCTGGCGGCAATGCGGTTCATCACCATCTGGCGGGCGGCGGCACCGCCACCAGCCACGGCAGCATCCACATAGACCCCACCGGCGGCGTTGAAGGCATCCGAAAGCACCGACATGGCGCGCACTTCCCCGGGGCTGACAAGCCAGTGGATCACGTCCACCTCCTGCGCCATGGCCGGCGCGCCCGTCAGCAACGCAAGGGTTGCACAAAGCGCGGTTGTTGCAGTCGTCCTCATAGTTCGATCCCTCCCAAAATGGTTCCCCGGCCCTGCGGAATCGGGCAGCTTCAACAGCTCCTCCCCAGATTTACGCAACCGGTTCCGTAAACAGTCAGATTTAATTAATCTCCTGTCAAGGAATTATTTTTATTATTGCTATACAGCATGTTACAACGCACATGGCACCGAATCCGCTTTCATCTCTCCGAATGCCCATCGAGCAACTTTCGCAGCGGTTCGGCGGGAAAATCGGCAACGGTAGCGATCTTCAGGCAATCACCTTTATGGAAATTGCGTTCCAAAAACGACCATTAACATGTTGACTTTTAAAACTTAAATGTCATGTTCCGGGCATGGCCACATGGGCAGGAAAACCGGGGAAGGCGCACCATTGACTGACGATCTGACCTCGCCTGAAACGCTGGATGACTTCGTCAACCACCTCCGGCTGGAGCGGACCTCCATGCCCAAACGGTTGCGCGCCATTGCCGATGCCATGATCGCCCGGCCCGACGATCTGGCCCTTCTGTCGATCACCGAGATGGCCCAATCGCTTGACGCGTCGCCTTCGGCCCTGGTGCGGTTCGCGAAAAGCATCGGCTTTGACGGTTTCGCACCGATGCAAAAGACCCTGCGCCGGGTCATTCTGGACGACCGGGACACCTACCGCGACCGCGCCCGCAAGATGGGCGCAACGCTGCGGGGCAAGGAAGGCGACATCAGCCATGTTCTGGATGCCTTTGCCCTGGCGAATATCTCGGCCATCGAGGGGCTGACCTCGTCGCTCGATCTTGGGGCCGTTGCGGATGCGGTTGCCGCCATGCGCAAGGCGCGCCTGATCGGAGTGGTGGGGCAGAGGCGATCCTTTCCGCTGGCCTCCTATCTCTATTACGGGCTCCTTCGGCTGGACGAAGCGGCGATCCTGCTTGACGGGGTGGGCGGCATGCTTGACCGCGCCGCCCCCCTTGGCCCCAAGGATGTACTGGTGGTGATCGCCTTCGCCCCCTACGCCGAACAATCGGTCGCCGCCGCCAGAGAGGCGGTGCGGCGCGGCAGCCAGGTGATTGCGCTGACCGATGAGAAGGACAGCCCGCTGTGCGGTCTCGCCGATGTGGCGATCCTCGTGCAGGAAAGCAACCTGAACAACATCCGCTCGATTGCCGCGACGGCGACCGTCATTCAGACCATCTTTGTCGCCCTTGGCATGAATTCCAACACTTCCTCAAACGCAGGCAAGACCGATGACCGTTGATACGATGCAGGGCGTTACCAAGCGTAGCGCCGAAATGAACGATGTGGGGTTGCAGAGCCACCCCCGCCCGACCGCCCGCCCCGGACATGTCATACTGGAAGTCGCGGCCGCCGGGATCTGCGGCACCGATCTTCATATCTTCCGCAACGAATATGCGTCGAACCCGCCGGTGATCCTGGGTCACGAGGTCTGCGGGCATGTGGCGGAACTGGGGGAAGGCGTCGACCCTGCGCTGTCGGGCCGCCGCGTGGTGGCCGAGACGTTCTTTTCCACCTGCGGGCGTTGCCGCTATTGCCGCGACGGCCGCCCCAACATGTGCGGTCAGCGCAAATCCGTCGGCTCGCACGTCAACGGCGCGATGACATCGCTGGTCGAGGTGCCGGTTCACAACCTGCACGATGTGCCCGAACCGCTGAGCGATGCCGCCGCCAGCCTGGCCGAGCCGGTGGCCTGCGTCGCCAACTCCATGTTCGGCGACGTCAGCTTTGTCGAACCCGGCGACCGGGTCCTGGTGACCGGCCCCGGCGCCATCGGCCAGATCGCCGCCCAGGTGGCCCGGGCCGCCGGCGGCCATGTCACGCTGCGCGGAACGCCCGGCGACGCGGCGCGTCTGGCCATGGGGCGCACCATGGGCTTTGAAACCAGCGTTGTCGGCGACGATCTCCCCGAGGGCAGTTTTGACAAATGCGTCGAATGTTCCGGCTCGGGCCACGCCTTTGGCGAGGCGCTGGGGTTTCTGGTCAAGGGCGGGCACCTGATGAACATGGGGCTGAGCGGTCGCGTCTCGACCCTTGCGCTTGATCCGATCTGCCTGAAGGAACTGCGCATCACCTCGGGCTTTGCCTCGACCCCGCGATCCTGGCGGCGCGCCATGGGCTGGCTGCAATCCGGGGTGCTGGACCTGCAACCGCTGATCACCGATGTCCTGCCGCTGTCCGAATGGCAAACCGGATTCGACCGGTCCTTCGCCGCCGACGGGATCAAGTTCGTTCTGGACCCGCGCCTGACATGACCCCGGAACTGTTGTTCGAGGCCGGGCTGGAAACCGGTGAAGGCCCGCTTTGGGATGCCCGCATCTCCTGCCTGTACTGTGTCGACAGCACCAACCCGGCCCTTTGGGTCTTTGATGCCGGGGGCAAGGTCATTGACCGGATCGCCCTGCCCCAACCCATCGGCTTTGCCGCACTGACCGACAGTGTCGACAGGCTGGTGGTCGGGCTGGCCGATGGGCTTTACCTTCTGGACCGGACCACCCGCCGGCTTGCCCATATCCTTGACCCCGAACCGGGCATCGCCACCAACCGGATCAATGACGGCGTGGTCGATAGCGACGGCAGCCTGGTGTTCGGCACGCTGCACGACACCTATACCCGCCCCGACGGGGCGATGTACCATCTGTCGCCCACCGGCGGGCTGACCTGCTTTGACAGGGGTTATATCGTCTCGAATGGCCCCTTTCCGCACCCGGACGGGCGGCGGTTCCTGACCGCCAATTCCGAAATCCACGAGGTTTACGTCTTTGACCGCCAGGAAGAAGGGGTCTTCACCAACAAGCGGCTGTTCTGCGACTGGCAGGTGGCCTGGGGAATTCCCGACGGAATCGTCTGCGACACCCAGGGCGGTGTCTGGATCGGATCATGGGGCGGCGCGGCGCTTTACCGGTTTCACGCAGATGGCATACTGGACCTGCGAATCGACTTCCCGGTCTCGCAGGTGACAAAGGCGGCCTTCGGCGGGCCGGACCTGTCAGATCTCTACGTGACAACGGCCAGCCGGGGCCGTGACCGGCGCTCGGAACCGCTGGCTGGGTCGCTGTTCAGGGTTCGCACCCCCTTCACCGGCCTTCCTGCCGGGCAGGCGGCACTTCCCCTGTCCGCATCTGGAACATAAATTCCAAAATGACAGTTTTCTTTGTCAGGCTTTTGGAAATTTATTGAAAGATCCCCCGACTTGTCGGATAGTGCCCCCACACGGACGCGCGGCATCCTGCGGGCGCCGCCACCGCAAGAGAAATCATGGGAGGAACATGGAATGAAAACTGGACTGAAACCCGCCGCTGCCGGGCTTGCCATTGCCGTCGGCATGGCTGCCGTGCCCGTCTCGGCCGAGACCTTTTTCTGGGTCTCGCACGGTTCGCCGGCCGATCCGGTCTGGACCTACTATCTTGAGGGCGCAAAGCTCTGGGCCGAGGATACCGGCGCCGATCTGAACACCTCGTTCCATTCGGGCGATGTGGCATCGCACCAGGAAGCGATCCGCGCGGCCATCGCTTCGGGCGCGGCCGGCATCGCCACCAGCAGCCCCGATCCGGGAAGCCTGGTGGGTGTCGCGGCCGAGGCCAACGAGGCCGGCATTCCGATCATCAACTTCAACACCCCCGATCCCACCGCCAGCTTCGATGCCTATGTCGGCGGCGACCTTGAGTTCTACGGTCGCAGCTGGGCGCAGTACCTTGTCGACAACAACCTGGTCGAAGAGGGCGATTTCGTCTGGATGCCCGTCGAGGTGCCGGGCGCGACCTATGGCGTGGAAGAGGAAAAGGGCATCGCCTCGGTTTTCGAGCCGCTGGGGATCACCTGGGAAGTCACCGACGCGACGCTGGATCAGGCCGACATCATCTCGCGCATGTCCGATTACCTGCTGGCCAACAGCGGCAAGATCGACGCGATCATCGGTCTGGGCGACCTGGTGACGGGTTCGATCAAGCGGGTGTTCGATCAGGTCGGCGTGGCACCGGGCGACATTCCGGTCGTCGGCTGGGGCAACTCGCTGGATACCACCCAGGAAGTGCTGGACGGCTATGTCAACGCCGCGCAATGGGCCGATCCGCTGGCCACCAGCTATATGGCGCTTTCCATTGCCGCGATGTCGGCCAGCGGCATTCCGCCGGGCTTCAACGTGACCACCGGCAAGCTGTATGAAAAAGACACCGCCCAGGTCTATGACGACATCCTGTCCGGCAACTGAGCCAACAGCCCTGTAACGGACATCCGCCACCCCGGTTTCAACGCCGGGGTGGCCCACATACCCCGGAAAAATCACAATGAACAAACGCACGCATCTGAGCAATCTGATCGCGCGCCCCGAGTTCGGCCCCCTGATCCTGCTGGTTCTGGTGATCGTCGTTTTCGGCACGCTCAATCCGAACTTTCTTTCGCCTCTCAACATCTCGAACACGCTGACCTTTACCGTCGAACTGGGTCTTATCGCGCTGGCCATGACCATGCTGATGACCTCGGGCGAATTCGACCTGTCGGTCGGGTCGGTCTTCGGCTTCACGCCGGTTCTGATGTGGACCATGGTGAACAGTGCCGGGCTGCCCCTGGAACTGGGGTTCATCATCGCCATGGTGGCGGCCATGGGCATCGGGCTTTTCTCGGGCCTGTTCGTCACCAAGCTGAAGATCCCATCTTTCCTGGTGACACTGGGCATGCTGCTGGTCGTGCGCGGCGTGGCCCTTGTCGTGACCGACGGTTTTCCGCAGCGCACCTGGGATTCGCAGGATCACTGGCTGTCGAACCTTCTGGTAGGAGATTTCCGGCTTGGCGGTTTCCGCATCTATGCCTCGCTGTTCTGGTTCGTCGGCATCGCGCTTCTGATGCATTACGTCCTGACCAAGACCAAGGCCGGCAACTGGATTCAGGCCGCCGGCGGCAACCCCGACGCGGCGCGCGCCCGCGGCGTTCTGGTGGACCGCACCAAGGTGTGGCTGTTCATCCTGTCGTCGTCGATGGCTGCGCTGGCCGGGGTCATCAGCTCGATCAGAACCTCGGCGGCCAACCCCAACAGCGGCTCGGGCTACGAGCTTGAGGTGATCGCCATGGTGGTGATCGGCGGCACGGTCCTGACCGGGGGTCGCGGATCGATCATCGGAACGGTTCTGGGGGTGCTGATCCTGCGGGTCATGCGCAACGGCATCGTCCTGGTCGGGGTGCCCGGCCTTGCCTACAACATCTTCATCGGAGCGATCATCCTTGGCATGATGGCCCTGCATTCCAGCCTCGAGCGTCGCCATGTTGAAAGGGGCCGTTGACATGCCTGACCTGATCCGGATGGAAAACATCATCAAGAACTACGGCCCGGTGCAGGCGCTGAGCGGCGTCGATCTGAGCGTCGGCGAGAAGGAGATCGTCGGCCTTCTAGGCGACAACGGCGCCGGCAAATCGACCCTGATCAAGGTGCTTTCGGGGGCGGTTCCGATCTCCAGCGGCAAGATATTCGTGCGCGGCCAGGAGGTGACGATCAAATCGACCACCGACGCCATCGGCCACGGGATCGAGACGATCTATCAGGACAGCGCCCTTGTAACGCAGCTGTCGATCGCGCGAAACCTGTTCCTGGGGCGCGAACCCTACAAGGGGCCGGCATTCCTGGGGCGCCTGGACGAGGAAATGATGAACGCGGTGGCCAGCGACCTTTTGCGCAAGGTCGGCATCTCGAAGAACATCCCGCCCACCACGCCCATCGGCGCCCTGTCGGGGGGCGAACGCCAGGCCGTCGCCATCGCCCGGGCGATGCATTTCGACAGCGACCTGATCATCCTCGACGAACCCACCAACAACCTTGGTGTCGCCGAAACCCAGGGCGTGCTGAACTTCATCCGCGGGGCGCGGGAATCGGGGCATTCCTGCATCTTCATCGCCCACAACATCCACCATGTCTTTCAGGTGGTGGACCGCATCATCGTGATGCGGCGCGGCCGGGTCGTGGCCGATGACATCCGCCCCGGAAACAGCACGGTCGAACAGGTCGAACGGGTGATTACCGGGATGGACGAACACGTGCCGGTCTGACCCGGCACGTTATCCTCAGCCCAGCAGGGAACCGTCGAAGGGAACCTCGGTTCCGTCCGACAGAACGATCGACGTCGCCCCGACATCCATGCGCAGGGCGGCGTCGGCGGCCGACGGCAGGGCGCCCATGGCCGTTCTGATCTCGACGACCGGCGCCGCGCCAAGATCGATCGCGGTGGCAATGCCTTCGCGGGTCAGGGCGTTTTCGCCGCTCGATGCCCGACGCCCGGCCGCGCCGAAACTGCAGGCCTCCTCGATCCCCAGCACCCCCAGGTGTTCGCCGTTCCAGGGCGCATAGGGGCGCCCGCCGTTCGACATCCACAGCATGGTCTGGGGCAGAACCGTCACCGGTTTCACCAGCATCGCCACGTCGCGTTCGTTCGGACGCAGGGCGGTGGCCCAGCCATAGCGCCCCTCGGGCGCGTCCACCAGCATCGCGAAATCATCATGGGTGTCGGCATAGGGATAGCGGGTCAGATCGACCGGCCCCAGGGTTGACGGAAAGGCAGTCAGATCGGTTGAGCGCGCCGGGTATTCCAGAACCGACCGCCCGCCATCCGATCCGGCCTCGGGGGCGGTATCGGGTGTTTCAGCCCAGCGTTTGGGTGAAAACGCCAGCAACCCGCCTTGGCGCAAATCCAGCATCGCGTGGTGCGCCACGGGCATCCCGCCCTGCCCACCGGTGAAGCGGTGACACTGGTAAAGGAAGGGGTGGTCGTCCAGCAGGGTCCAGACCTTGCGGACCGTGGCACCCGCCACCTTGCGCGTCAGTTCAAATGTCGCGCGACGCCCGCCTGCAATCTCTTCGTCACTCAGCAGTGTCCAGCGGCCGCCTGCCGTCCAGCCGTGGGCGGGGGCCTCTTCCACATCGTCCAGCACAAAGGGCGCACAGAAGAAATCGCCCGACATGCGGCGCAGGTGCGGCGGCATGTCGGGGGCAAAGCGCGCCGGATCATCGGGGAGGTCGGCCCAGGGCACCCGCGCCCAGGGGTTTATGTCGCGCCCGTCGCGATGCACCACCAGGCTGTGAAGCTGCCCGATCTCAAGATCAAGCGTCGCGCTGATTCCGCGGGCCTGCACCCGATGCAACGCCACCGTCATAGCCGGCACAGCTTGGTCAGGCCGCCATCGACCAGGATATCCTCGCCGGTGATGAACCCCGCCCCGTCCGAGGCCAGGAATGCGACGGTTCGCGCCACTTCCTCGGTCTTGCCCAGTCGTTCGAGCGCATGCATATGCCTGAAATCCCTCTCCATCTGACCGCTTTCGTCCCGGTCCAGGATCTCACGCGTCATGGTGGCGTCGATCGCTCCGGGGGAAACCGAATTGACGCGAATATTCCACGCCCCCCATTCCGCCGCAAGCTGCCGGGTCATCGAGATGATGGCGCCTTTCGATGCGGCATAGGCCGTCCAGCCGGCAAGCGAGTGGCTTTGATGGACCGACGACAGGTTGATGACCGCACCGCCGCCCTTTTCGCGGAACCCGCCAAAGGTGGCACGGCAGAACCGGACCGCGCCGATCACGTTGATGTTCAGCACCCGCGCCATGTCGTCATCCGACAGTTCGGTGACGGGGGTGGGCGGCAGGGCGATGGCGGCGTTGTTGACCAGAATGTCGGCCGTGCCAAAACGGTCGGCGGCCTGGACGACGGCGGCATCGACGGCCTTGGGCGATCCGATGTCGCAGGCGATGTACCCTGCGCGCCCGCCTTCCGCGACGATCCGGTCGGCCAGCGCCTGCCCCGCGTCGTCAAGAATGTCGATCAAGGTGACAGCGGCCCCCTGACGCGCCAGCTCCTGCGCGATGCCCTCGCCCAGCCCCCGTGCGGCGCCGGTCACGATGGCGGATTTCCCTTCCAAAGAATACACGGCAGTCTCTCCATTTTGTCAGCTTCGGTGATGTTCAGGTCGGCACGCAGGGTAAGGCCTCACGCGATCCGCAACCCCGGGTATGACATTATATTTCCAAAATAAGAATGCCAATTTCCATATTATGGAATTTTCATCTTGAAATGCCCGTCCGGAAGCGGCATCAGATGATGAAACTTTGCAAGGACACATCCCATGAGCGATCAACTGGACATCATCACCATCGGGCGGTCCTGCGTTGATCTCTATGGCTCGCAGATCGGCGGGCGCCTGGAAGACATGCGCAGCTTCGAGAAATACGTAGGCGGCTCGCCCACCAACATCGCCTGCGGTGCGGCACGCCTTGGCCTGCGCACCGGCGTGATCACGGCCGTGGGCGACGAACACATGGGCCGCTTCATCACCGAGGAACTGACCCGTTTCGGCGTCGATACCGCCATGGTCAAGGTCGATCCCGAACGGATCACGGCGCTGGCCATGCTGGGCATCCGCGACGAACATCAGTTTCCGCTGATCTTCTTCCGCGAGAACTGTGCCGACATGGGCCTGACCGAGGCCGACATCGACCCCGCCCAGATCGCGCGCACCCGGGCCGTGGTGGCCACCGGAACCCACCTCAGCCTGCCCTCGACCGAGGCGGCGGTGCTGAAGGCGCTCCGCCTGGCAGGCGAGAACGGGGCGCGGCGGGCGCTGGACATCGACTATCGCCCGAACCTCTGGGGGCTTGCCGGGCATGGTGCGGGTGAACAGCGCTACATCGCCTCGCAGGCCGTGACCGAACGGCTTCAGGCGCATCTGGGCCTGTTCGACCTGATCGTCGGCACGGAAGAGGAATTTCACATCGCAGGCGGCAGCACCGACACCATCGCCGCCCTGCGGGCTGTCCGCGCGATCAGCAACGCCACGCTGGTGTGCAAGCGCGGGCCCATGGGGGCGGTGGCCTTCGGCGGTGCCATTCCCGATTCGCTGGACGACGGCGAAACCGGCCCCGGCTTCGCGATCGAGGTGTTCAACGTTCTTGGCGCGGGCGACGGCTTCATGGCCGGGCTGCTCAAGGGGTGGATGGATGGCGAAGGCTGGCCCCGGTCGCTGGAATACGCCAATGCCTGCGGCGCCATCGCGGTCAGCCGCCATGGTTGTTCGCCCGCCTACCCCAGCCTGACCGAGCTTGACCATTTCCTGACCCACGGTTCGGCCACGCCGGCCCTGCGCAAGGACCCCGTGCTTGAACAGATCCACTGGGCCACGACCCGCCGCACGACGTGGGACGACCTGCGCATCTTCGCCTTCGATCACCGGATTCAGCTTGAGGAAATGGAAGGCGCCACACCCGAACGTATCGCCCACGTCAAGGCGCTGTGCCTTGAGGCGACGCTGGCGGTTGCGAAGGGCGAACGCGGCTATGGCATCCTGTGCGACAACCGGCTTGGCCGCCACACACTGCACCGCGCGGCGGGCAGCGGCCTGTGGGTCGGGCGCCCGGTGGAATGGCCCGCCTCGCGTCCGTTGACATGCGAACCCGAAATCGGCGCCGATTTCGGCGGCCTTGCCGAATGGCCCGCCGATCAGGTGTGCAAGGTTCTGTGCTTCTACCACCCCGACGACCCCGAGACGCTGCGCGCCGATCAGGAACGCACCGTTCAGCGGCTGTTTCACGCCTGCCGCCGCAACCGCCTTGAATTCCTGCTCGAGGTGATCCCGTCGAAGTTCGGACCGGTTGACGACGACACGACCGCCCGGGTGATCCGGCGGTTCTATGAACTGGGCGTCTATCCCGATTGGTGGAAACTGGAACCGATGCAATCGGATGCCGCATGGAAAGCGACCTGCGACGCCATCGAAGACAACGATCCCAACTGCAACGGCATCGTCGTGCTGGGACTGGGGCAGGCGATGTCCGACCTGCTGGCCAGCTTCGATGTCGCGGCGGGCTATCGCCTTGTGCGCGGCTTTGCCGTGGGCCGGACCATCATGGCCGAGGTCGCAGCCGGGGTCATGGACGGCTCGCTTGACGACGCGCAAGCGGTCGAGAACATGACCCGGCGCTTCCAGGAGCTTTGCGACGGCTGGGACAGGGCCAGGGCGGCCCACGCCGGCAAGACCTGATCGCGGTCAACGCCGGCTCCGCAGCCGACGCACCAGATACATGCGCGAATGCAGGACGGCGATGACGACCCGGCGGCCTTCGGTAAGCCACAAGATGACGTGGCTTGCGCAGCGGCGAATACGAACGCCATCTGCTAGTCCGGCCAATGATCTGGCCGGCGCCCGGTCGCTGGCAATTGCGCCGAACCAGGCTTCGCTCGCGTCGAAGTATCTGTCGGCCAGGTCCTCTCCCCAAATCTGACAGGTTTATCGCCAGATGCCACGCAGATCGGCTTCAGCGGCCAGCGTCAGGTCATAGGTCCGCATCGCGCCGGTCAGAGCCCGGCCTGCTTGCGCGCCTCACGCCGGATATCGTCCATGGACAGGCCGGAAACCTCGCGCCGCTTTGCCTGTTCGATGCGCGGCGCCAGAAAATCCGACAGCGCGGCAAGGGCTTCGGCCTCGGACATGTCCTGCAGGTCCGGCGCAAAGGCCCAGCATGCATTTCAGAACATAGTCCTTGATGCTTTCGCCTTTCAGCGCGGCAATCGCCTTGAGCTGCCTGTGCCCTTCCGGGGTGGTGTCGATCGAGGGTCTGGGCATGGCTTCGATAGCCCTTGCCAGCACACAGAACAATATTTGTGTACTGAAATCAAAACCCGACAAAAACTTGCGGTTGACTTGGAACTAAGTTTCAAAATATCAGAGGGCAAGATTTCTTACGCGGGAGGCGCAGGGATGGCGCAGCGGGAAGTGCTGGATTCGACCGATACAACCGGAGCGCAGCCCGGCATGCAGGCCCTGGTGCGCGGCCTGCGTGTGCTGGATTTCATCGCGGAATCGCCAGCCCCCGTGCGGTTCACCACACTGCTTGACGCGACCGGCCTGCCCAAGGGCACCCTGCACCGCATCCTGCAGACCCTGATCGAGGAACGCTATCTTCAGCTTGTCGCCCGGGATCAGTCCTACAAGCTGGGCTCGCGCCCCTTCCAGCTGGCGCACCGGGTCTGGGACCAGTTCGATCTGCGCGGCGCCGCCGAACCCGAACTGATCCGGCTGTCGCAACTGGCACAGGAGGCGGTGCGGCTTGGGCATCTGGACGGCGATCAGGTTCTTTACATCGATCAGCGCGATCCGGCCCGGCAAGTGCGCATCGGCAACGGTGTCGGGGCACGTTCGGCCATTCACGCAACGGCCCTGGGCAAGGCTATGGCGGCACACCTGCGCGAATCGGACCGGCGCGCGCTGATCGCCGAGGGCCGGTTGCAGGCCTTCACCGACCACACCATCGTCTCGCACGGCGACCTGGACCAGCAACTCAACATCATCAAGGCCCGGGGCTATGCGATTTCCGTGGGCGAACAGCACGAGGACGTGAGCGCCGTTGCCGCAGCGATCCTAGATCACCGCGCCCGCCCGATCGGTGCGGTGGGCATCGTCGGGCCCAGCTATCGCCTGCCCCCCGAACGCCTGCACGCCATGGGCCGTGACGTGATCGAGGCGGCCCGACGCATCGCGGGCAACGTGGGCGAACTGGCCATGTCGATCTCGGTCAACACGCAGCCCCTCGGCGCCGTGATGGAGGATGTGACCTATGCCATCCCCGGCGAGGATTTCCTGGGCGAAGGGCCGTTCTGGTCGCCCGACGACAAGCTGCTGCACTGGGTCGACATCCTTGCGCCCGCCGTCATTTCCGCCGATCCCGCAACCGGCAAGCGGGTGTCGCAGGCCATGCCCGAACTGATCGGCGTTGCCGTTCCGAAAGCCAGCGGCGGTTTCATCTGCGCGACCGAAACCGGGGTAAAGACGCTGTCGCCCAATGGCCAGATCCAGCCGCTTTGCGACCCCGAGGCCGACATGCCGGGCAACCGCCTGAACGACGGGAAATGCGACGCCCTGGGGCGGCTGTGGGTCGGCAGCCTTGCCATCAATACCGAACCGGGCAAGGGCAAGTTGTGGCGCATCGACGCCGACGGCACCGCGACCTGCATGGAAAGCGGCATCCACATCTCGAACGGTCTGGGCTGGAGCCCCGATCACCGCACCTTCTATTTCACCGACAGCGGCATACGCACCATCTGGGCCTATGACTTCGATCTTGAACGGGGTGAAATCGCCAATCGCCGGGCCTTTGTCACCCTGGACGAGGAGCAGGGCGTTCCCGATGGGCTGTGCGTAGACGCCGAGGGCGGCGTCTGGGTGGCAATCTGGGATGGCTGGAAGGTCTGCCGCTTCAATGCCGACGGCACGCTCGATCGCGAGGTGTCGGTCCCGGTTCCGCGGCCGACCAGCTGCTGCTTCGGGGGGGCCGACCTGAAAACACTCTTCATCACGACGGCACGCATTCGCCTGTCGGCACAACAACTGGCCGATGCGCCGATGTCGGGCAGCATTCTTGCCTTCCGGCCGGGACAGGTTGGGCAGAACGATACAGTCTTCGCCGGTTGACGGCACGGGAAAGGAAACAAATGGCTGATCTGAAAATCGAAGGTCTGAACAAGCGTTACGGCAGCGTCAGCGTGCTGCGCGACATCGACCTTACCATCGAACACGGCGAGTTCGTGGTTTTCGTCGGGCCCTCGGGCTGTGGCAAATCCACCCTGCTGCGGATGATCTGCGGGCTGGACGATGTCACCTCGGGGCAACTGATGCTGGCCAACGAGGTGATCAACGACGTGCCTTCGTCAAAGCGGGGCATTGCAATGGTGTTCCAGTCCTACGCGCTTTATCCCCACATGAGCGTGGCCGACAACATGGGATACGCGCTGAAGCTGGCCAAGACGCCGAAGGACGAGATCGAAAGCCGGGTGCGCAACGCCGCCGAGATCCTTCAGATCGTGCCGCTGCTGGAGCGCAAGCCGCGCCAGCTTTCGGGGGGGCAGCGCCAGCGGGTCGCCATCGGGCGGGCCATCGTGCGCGAACCCGACGTGTTCCTGTTCGACGAACCCCTGTCGAACCTTGACGCTGCCCTGCGCGTCGACATGCGGATGGAATTCGCCCGCCTCAAGGATCGCCTGGGCACCACGATGATCTATGTGACCCACGACCAGGTCGAGGCGATGACCCTGGCCGACAAGATCGTCGTCATGCACGATGGCCGGATCGAACAGGTCGGCAGCCCGATCTCGCTTTACAACAATCCGGTCAACCGCTTCGTTGCGGGCTTCATCGGGTCGCCCAAGATGAACTTCCTTGCCGCGCGCTTCACCGATGGTGCCGTCGCGTTCCAGTCGGGGCACCTGCACATGCCCCATGCATCGGCGCGTCTGACCGAAATCGGCATCCGGCCCGAACATCTCCGTGTGGGCGATGACGGCGAGGGTGTCGTGCAAGGCAGGCTGGTGGCGACCGAACATCTCGGGTCCGACACCTTCGCCATGGTCGAGGTGGCCGACAGCGAAAGGCCGGTGATGGTGCGGATTCCGGGCGAACGGCGCATTCCCCACGGCAGCAGCCTGTCGCTGACCTTCGACGCGGCCAATGTCCACATGTTCGATGCCGAAGGCACCGCCTTGCCAAACGAAACCCGCCGGGCCGACGCGGCATGACACTTGAAACCTCCGACCACCCGGAACTGACCCCGGTTGCGATCGAAGCGGCCCGCTATCCCAGCCTGAAGGACCGGTCGGTCCTGATCACCGGCGGCGGGTCGGGCATCGGGATGTATCTTGTCCATGCCTTCTGCGCCCAGGGTGCCCGCGTCGGGTTCATCGACATCGACGGCGAGGCGGGCGCCCGGGTCGCCGGGATCTGCGCCCGCGACACCCCGGTTGAACCGGTGTTCGTGCGCGCCGACCTGACCGATTGCGACGCGATCCGCAATGCGGTCAACCATATCGCGGCCTGCAACGGCCCGGTGCAGGCGCTGGTCAACAACGCCGGCAACGACGACCGCGCGCCGATCGAAGACGTGACCCCCGACTATTGGGATCAACGCATGGCGGTGAACCTGCGACACCAGTTCTTCGTTTCGCAGGCCGTTCTGGGCGCGATGCAACCGGGCGCGGCCATCGTCAACATGGGGTCGAATTCCTGGATGCAGGGCGCGGCGGGCCTGATCTGCTACACCACCGCCAAATCCGCCGTTCAGGGGCTGACGAAATCCCTGGCCCGCGAGGTGGGCGGGCGCGGCATCAGGGTGAATTCCATCGCGCCCGGCTGGATCCTGACCGACCGGCAGGTGGGCCGCGCCAAGGCGATCTATCAGGGCAAGTTCGACGACTACCTGTCGAAGCAATGCCTGAAAGAGTTTCTGCTGCCGCCCGATGTGGCGCGCATGGCCCTGTTCCTGACGGCCGACGACAGCCGGATGATCACGGCTCAGACCTTCATCGTCGACGGGGGGGTGGTGTGAGCGCACCCAACATCGTCTTCCTGCTGCCCGATCAACTGCGCCCCGATTTCCTGGGCTGTTACGGCGCCACCTTCCTGCACACCCCCGCCATCGATGGCCTTGCCGCGGGCGGGGCGCGGTGGGAGACGGCGATCTCGCCATCGCCGATCTGCGTGCCGGCGCGCGCCTCGATGTTGACCGGTCAGCACGCCCACGCCACCGGCGTGATCGACAACCTGGCCTGGCTGCGGCCAGACCGCCACGAGATGGGCGTGAAAACCTGGCCCGAGCACCTGAACGAAGCCGGATACCGCACCGCTGCCGTCGGCAAGATGCACTTTTATCCCTGGGACAGCGACGAGGGCTTCCAGACCCGGATCATCGCCGAGGACAAGCGCCACATCCACATCGCCGACGATTACGACGCCGCCCTTGCCGCCCGCGGTTTCACCAAACGCCATGCCCGCGATTTTCCGGGCTATGCCGACAGCAAGGGCGCAACCGTCAACGATCTGCCCGATGACCTTCAGGTCGACCGCTGGGTCGCCAACCAGGCCGCCGAATGGATCGCACGCCAGGACGGCACGGCACCATTTGCCCTGATGGTGGGGTTTCCGGGGCCGCATTGCCCCTATGATCCACCCGCCGATGCGCTTGCGCGGATCGATCCCGACCGGCTGCCCCCTGCCCTGCCCCCGACCGACGAGGCCGCGAGTCACCGTGACGCCTTCATCGCCACCTATCGCCGGGCCTGGGCAGATCTGGATTACAGTACCCTGAGCGATGCCGAGATCCGCGGGTTGCGCCATCACTATGCGGCACTGGTCGAAAGGCTTGACGCCGATGTGGCCCGCATTCTGGATGCGCTGGCGCAAAGCGGGCAGCTTGAGAATACCATCGTGGTCTTCGCGTCGGACCACGGCGATTACCTTGGGGATTTCGGGCTGGTGGGCAAAACCTACTTTCACGACCCAAGCATCCGGGTGCCGCTGATCGTCCGCGATTTCCGCCGCAACGCAGCACCCAGCGTTCACGCCGGACCGGTATCGCTTCTGGATCTTTACAGCAGCTTCCTGGAATGGGCCGGCATCGAGGTGCCCGCCAATGCCTCGGGCCTGCCGCTGTCGCAACCGGCGCCCGGCAGGGTGATCTGCGGGGTGACAAGCCACGGCATGATGGCCCGCGACGATGCCTGGAAACTGGTACGCTATGCCAACGACACCGAAGCGCTTTTCGATCTGCGCAACGACCCGGGCGAGCAGGTGAATGCCCTGACGCTCCACCCCGATCAGCGCCGAAGGCTGGATGCGGCCCTGGCAAGCTGCCTTCTGGACGGATTGCGCGCGGCCCACGCCGACAAGCGCGTGCCTGCCGCCCAGGCCGCGCCTGACCACGGGTTCTACCAACGCGGCTGGCAACGGCCCTATCCAAACGCAAAGTAAAGTTGAAACTTGGTTCCAAAGATGTTGCCAAGCGCAGCATTTTGTCTTAGCGATATGTTGGAACGAAGTTTCATTTTTGGGAGGAAGTGATGAAACATACCTGCAGACTGGCCCTTGCATCGGCAATGGCCCTGACACTCGGCAGTCCGGCAATGGCCGACACGGTCGATTTCATGTCCTGGACCTATACCGAGGATTCGGGCAAGGCGACGATCGAGAAGCTGATCGAGGACTATCAGGCGCAGTCGGAAAACGACGTCAATCCCATTGGCTATGCCTGGTCGGACATGATCAAGAACACGTTCCTGCGGGCGCGCACCAACACCCTGCCCGACCTCAGCCAGGTCCAGGCGCGGCTGCTGCCCACCGTGGCCAATATCGACGGTATCGTCGATCTGAACGATGTCTTCGGCGCCGACAAGCTGGAACAGATGTTCCCGGCGGGCTTCCTGGCCATGGGCCAGATCGACGGCAAGCAGGTTGCGCTGCCCTTCATCGCCGGCACCATCGGCATGGTTGCCAACCGCAAGGTTCTGGACGCCGCCGGTATCGATGAAATCCCCGAAACCATGGAGCAGTTCCGCGACGCCCTGGTCAAGGTGCGCGACAATGTTCCCAACTCGGTGCCCTACGGCATGGCGACCAAGAACAATGCCTCGATCCTGCTGGACTACATGATCTGGATGTGGACCTTCGGCGGCGACATCATCGTTGATGGCCAGCCCGCCGTGAACACGCCCGAAGGTGTGGCCGCGCTTGAATTCATGGTCGGACTGATGAACGACCGCCTGGCCGCGCCGGAAATCGACCGGCCCGATGCCCGGCGCCTGTTCGGCCAGGAAGCAACCGCGTTCTACTTCGACGCCCCCAGCGCCAAGAAATTCGCGGCCGACTTCTCGGGTCAGGGCGATGCCTATACCGTCAACGTCATGCCCATGGCCACGCCGGTCACGGAAGCCGGCGGCACGCCCGCCTCGATCCAGTGGGGCCATGTCCTGGCGATGTTCGGCGACGAGAACGCCAAGCCCGACAGTGCCGCCTCCGAGTTCCTGATGTACATCCTGTCCGACGACGTGATCGTGCCCTATGCCCTTGGCAGCGGCGCCATCCCGCCCACCACAACCGGATCGAACAGCGATGCGGTGCAGAACGATCCCTATCTTGCCGCATGGTCGGCGGCGGCTGTTGCCCCCCGGCGCAACACCATCGCCTCGCTCGAAAACGGCGCCGCGATCAACGACATCATCGGTGAAGAGGTACAATCCGCGCTGCTGGGCCAGAAATCGGCGCAGGACGCCGCCGACGACATGCAGGGCCGCCTGGCCGAAGCCCTGAAGTGAGCCATCCGGCGGCGGCCCGCCTGTGGGGCCGCCGCCAGCCGATTCAACGGAGAACCATCATGACGACCGCCAACCGCCTGCCCCTTGCCGGCATGCTGCGCGAAGCCGGACGCCTGCCCGCCGGACCCGGAGGCATGGTGTGAGCGATCTTTCCGCATCCCCCACCGCCGCCCCCCGGCGCATTTCACCCCACGCCAAGCGCGGCGGGGTCAAGGCAGGCGAAAACCGGTTCGGCATCCTGCTGCTGATCCCGGCCCTGACCGCCTTCGGGCTGGTCGTGCTGTTCCCGTTTCTGGAAGCGTTGCGGCTGTCATTCTACGAATTCACGATCCAGATGATGTCGCCCGAATTTGTCGGGCTGGACAACTTCCGCCGGATCCTGACCGATCCGACGATCATCGGATCGTTCGTCACCACGCTGATTTTCGTCAGCCTGACCACCTTCTTCTCGATCACCATCGGCCTTGGCTGGGCCTTGATCCTGAACCACCCGTTCCGCGGGCAGGCGATGCTGCGGGGTCTTTCGCTTCTGCCCTGGGTGATGCCTGCCGTCGTGGCTGCGTTCCTCTGGGGCTGGATCTTCAACTCGCGCTATGGGTTGCTGAATTCGCTCGCGCTGGATTTCGGGTTGATCGAATATCCGGTCGCCTATCTGTCGACCAACGCCGGGGCCATGGCCGCCGTCGTCATCACCAAGACCTGGCTGTCGGTGCCGCTGTTCATGGCGTTCTTCATTGCCGGGCTGCAAAACCTTGACCGCGAACAGATCGAGGCGGCGCGGGTGGACGGCGCGGGCAACTTCCATGTCCTGAAAGACCACGTCCTGCCGCACCTGCGCCCGGTCATGATGGTAACGGTGGTGCTGGGCATTGTCGGCAACCTTCAGCACTTCGATACGATCTGGGCGCTGACCGGCGGCGGGCCGGTGCGGGCCACCACGGTGTTGTCGATCGAGGTCTATCGCCGCGCCTTCGAGCAGTGGGACATCGGCATGGCCGCCACCGTGGGTGTTGTCTGGGTCGCCACGATCCTGCCGCCCGCCTATTTCTACCTGCGCCAACTTATGATGAGGGCCGAATGATGCTGGACCTGTCCACACCACAGGCGAAGCTGGGCTTCGTCATCTTTGCGGGGCTGATCGGGTTCTTCCTGTTCTTTCCGGTCTACTGGTTGTTGATTTCATCCGTGAAGCCGAACGCCGAACTGTACCTGACCCGCCCCACGCTGTTTCCCGAAAGCTTCACGCTGGATCACTTCCGCCGCGCGTTGTTCGAGGGTGGCTTGCTGCTGCAACTGGGCAATACGCTGTTCGTGTCGCTGTGTTCGGCGGTGCTGAACGCGACGCTGGCCTGCTATGCCGGGTATTCCTTTGCGAAATACCGCTACTTCGGGCGCAAGCCGATCATGCTTCTGATGCTCAGCGCGCAGATGTTTCCCTTCGGCCTTCTGCTGATCACGCTTTATCCCAGCTTCACGACATGGGGTCTGCTTGATACCCGCGGGGGGCTTATCATTTCCTATGTCGTCTTTGCCCTGCCGGTGGCGACCTACATGATCTACAGCTATTTCAGCCAGATCCCGAACGAACTGATCGAGGCGGCACGGGCGGACGGGGCGGGCGATCTGCGCATCTTCCACACCATCGTTCTGCCGATCTCGATCGCGCCGGTGGTGACGGTCGTGCTTTACAGCTTCATGTGGAGCTGGAACGACCTCTTGTATTCCCTGACCCTGATCGTCAGCGAGGACAAGCGCACCGTCGGGCCGGGGCTTCTTCTGACCTATCTGAACGACAGCAAGGCCGACTGGGGCGGCGCCATGGCCGGATCGCTTCTGGCATCGCTGCCGGTGATCGTCGGGTTCATCCTGTTGCAGCGCTTCTTTATCCAGGGCGTAACGGCGGGGGCGGTGAAATGATCCTGCGTGGCGCTTTTCCCGTCCTTCCCACGCCCTTCGATTCCGAAGGTGCCGTCGATCCGCAGGCCTTTGACCGGATCATCGACTTTGCCGTCACCTGCGGCGCCCAGGGCTGTGTCTATCCCGGCGTCGCGTCGGAAGTGGACACGCTGAGCGACGACGAGCGGGAGGCCCAGGTCGCACGGCTGGGGGCGCGGCTGGCGGGGCGCATTCCCTTCGTCGTCGGCGCCAGCGCGCCGACCCCCGAGGCCGTGCTGAACCACATCCGCATCGGTGCGGCGGCGGGCGCTGCGGTGGCCATGGTCATCGCCCCCGGCTCCATCGGGCGCGATGCCGCGGCCCAGACGGCGTTCTTTGCCGCCATCGCCAAGGACAGCCCGCTGCCCATCATGCTGCAGAACCAACCGGTGCCCATCGGCGCGGGCCTCTCGGCCGAAATGGTGGCCGAGATCGCCGCCGCGGTGCCCAACCTGCGCTATGTGAAGGAAGAAACCCTGCCCTGTGGCCAGAACCTGACCCTGATCCGCGCCGCCTGTGGCGATGCCATCGACGGCGTGTTCGGTGGTGCGGGCGGGCGCTACATCACCGACGAACTGGCACGCGGATCGCTGGGCACGATGCCGGCCGTCGAATTCACCGATCTGCATGTGCGCCTGTTCAACGCCTGGCAGGACGGGGACATTTCCGAATCCCGCCGCCTGTTCATGGTGGCCCTGCCCGCCCTGAACCTGCAGGCGGTGTTCCGCATGCACATGACAAAGCACACGCTGATGCGTCGCGGCGTTCTTGGTTCGGTGCATGTGCGCGGCAAGGGGCCGGCGATGGACGCCGAGGACCGCCGCGAACTCGACACGCTTCTTTCGCTGCTGTCGGACGAATTTCAAACCTGCCCCCTGAACGATGTGGATGGTGGCGAAAGATGAAAGACCACAGAATGACCAACCGGCTTGATGCCATCACATCCATCGAAACCTTCATCATCGACATCCCGCGCGAGGTGCCCTACCTCGGGCCGCTGCGCGAAGGAGAGTCGGTGAACGCCAAGGGCTATCTTGTGCGCAAGGGCAACCGGTCGATCTACCCCGCCTCTGACCTGAGCGTGGTCATCAAGATCACCGGCGAAAGCGGCAAGGTGGGCTGGGGCGAAACCTATGGCATCGCCGCCCCCGAGGCGGTGAAGGCCATCATCGACAACCTGCTGGCGCCTGTCATGCTGGGCCGTGATCCTTCGGATGCGGCGGTGATCCACGAAGATCTGTACGACCTGATGCGCGTGCGCGGCTTTTTCGGCGGCTATTACCTTGATGCGCTCGCCGGGCTGGACATTGCCTGCTGGGATCTGTTCGGCCAGGTGACGGGGCTGTCGGTGACGCAGCTTCTGGGTGGCAAGCGCCACGATCGCCTGCCCGCCTATGTGTCGGGTCTGCCCCGCGCCACCCTGAAGGAACGCTGCGACCTGGCGGTCGAATGGGTCGGCAAGGGGTTCAAGGCGATCAAGTTCGCCGCCGCGGTTTCCGACGATGGTGTCGTGGCCGAAATGGCCGCCCTGCGCGAGGCGGTGGGCGATGGCATTCACCTGATGGTCGACCTGCACTGGAAGTTCGAGGCCAGCGAGGCGATCCGCCTGATCCGCAAGCTGGAGCCCTATGACCTTTATTTTGCCGAAGCGCCCTGTCAGCCCGAGGACATCGAAGGCCAGACACGGGTGGCGCGGGGCATCGGCGTGCCCCTGGCCCTGGGCGAGGAATGGCGCACCACCTATGAATACCGCCCCCGGTTCGAAGCCCGCGCCATGGGCATCATCCAGCCCGAGATCGGCCATACCGGCATTACCGAATTCGCCCGGATCGGCGTGATGGCCCAGGCCTTCCACACCAATATCATTCCCCATGCCTCGATCTCTCTGGGGCTGTTCATGGCGGCATCGCTGGTGTCGACCGCCGCGTTGCAGCGCGTGCCCTATCACGAATACCAGCATTCGGTCTTTGACAGGAACCTGGCGTTCACCGATGGGGTGATGGGCTGTGCCGATGGCTATTACACCCTGCCCGAGGGGCCCGGAATCGGGGTGCGGCCGAACGACTCGATCTTCAACTACATCCGAAAGGTCTGATCCATGGCGCAGGTTGCCTGGGAAGGTATCTATCCCATCCTCTACGCCTTCTGGGACGACACCGGCGCGCTGGACCGCGCCGCGATGTCGGCCCAGGTGGAACACTGCATCAACGCGGGTTGCCATGGCATCGCGGTGCTTGGCCTTGTCAGCGAAGTTCACAAGATGGACGTCAACGAACGGCTGCACCTGGTCGAGATGGTGGGCGACCTGATCGGCGGGCGTGTGCCCTATGCCGTCACGGTCGGGGAACCTTCGGTCGCCGGACAGATCGCCTTCTCGCGCGCGGCGGCGGCGGCGGGGGCCGATTGGGTGATCCTGCAGCCGCCCCCGATCAAGGGAACCTCGCAGGGCGATCTGATCCGCTTTTTCGGGGGCGTGGCCGATGCCGTGGCCGTCGATGTGGCGGTGCAGAACAACCCCGTAAACCTTGACGTATCGCTGTCACCCGACGGGCTGGTGGCGCTTCAGAAGCAGCATCCGAACATCTGCCTTCTGAAAGGCGAAGGTTTCTCGGTCGATATCGCGCGGGTGATCGAACAGTCCGACGGGGCGTACCGGGTGTTCGGCGGCCATGGCGGCATCGAGTTTCCGGCCCTCCTGCGCTCGGGCGGGGCCGGATTGATCCCGGCACCGGATTTCCTGGCGCCCCAGGTCGAAATGTTCGAACTGTGGAAAAAGGGAACACCCGAAGCCCTGGCCCGGATGGAGGAAATCCACCGTGCCCTGCTGCCCGCCATCGTGTTCATGTCGCGCAGCGTTCCCGCGATGCTGTGCTATGGCAAGCGCCTGTTTGCCCAGCAGGCCGGCTTGTCCCCCGGCGCAGACCGTTCGCCCGCGATGCAACCCGACCCCTTCGGCATGTCCGAAGCGCGCCGGTTCGCCACTGAGATCGCCCGGATCACGGCCCCCCGCCAGGCGGCGGAATAGGGCGCGACAGGCACCAGCCGATCGCAGCGGTGCGCATATCGGGCATCCGCCCGCCCTTGGCAGGCGGATGCCACCCCTGCGGGAGTCTCACCCGCGGTGAAGGTTTCGCAGGAACCTGCCCGAGAGCGGCCCTCAGGCCAATGTTCCTGCCGGACATGATTTCGGACGAGGGGCGGGGCCCGTTTCGCGGGGCCGCTATCGGCGGCGACCGGGCTTCCCCAAAAAAAACCTGACGGCCACCATGGGCATCGCCTCGGCCTTCAGAAGGCCCCTTCGCCGGGGGGATTGACCGCCCCCCGGCGCACCGTTTCAGATCACGGGCAGCGAGGCGATCATGGCCTTCAGGACATCGTCGGCGGGTTTGGTCCACCAGTTTTCTGCCGAGAAGATCTCGACCTCGACCAGGCCGTCAAAGCCCTGCGCCTCGACCTTCGCGCGCAGGGCGGGGATGTCGATGACGCCTTCGCCCATCATGCCCCGGTCGGTCAGAAGGTCCTGCGTGGGGTTCATCCAGTCGCAGACATGGAAGGCCAGCAGGCGTTCGCGCCCCGCCCGTTCGATCTGTGCCGCGATGGCCGGGTCCCACCAGACGTGGTAGACATCCAGCGCAACCCCGATGCCATCGCCCAGTTGATCGCAGATATCCAGCGCCTGGCCCGTGGTGTTCACGCAGGCGCGGTCGGCCGCATACATCGGGTGCAATGGCTCGATCCCGATCTTCACGCCAAGGGTGCGGGCATAGTCCAGCGTTTTCGCCAGCCCCTCGGTCACGATGGCGCGGGCGGCGTCGATGTCCTTGCTGCCCTCGGGCAGGCCGCCCACCACCATGACCAGGCATTCGGCGCCGATGGCCGCCGCCTCGTCCACCGCGCGCTTGTTGTCGTCGATCACCTTTTGGGTCAGCGCGCCCTCGGCGGTGTACCAGCCCCCCCGGCACAGGCCCGACACCCCCAGGCCCGCGTCGCGGATCAGGCGCGCGGCCTTGTCCACGCCGCAATCCTGCAGCTTGTCGCGCCAGGGGGAAATCCCCCCGATGCCGTGGCGCGCGCAGCCCTCGATGCACTCTTCAAGGCTCCATTGCTTGCTGACCGTCGCGGTGTTGAGCGACAGGTCGGCGGCGGTCAGGGCCCTCATGCCGATACCCCCCGCGCCTGGAACACCGGACGGGCGCGGCGCGCCACCTCCTCGGGGTCGGTGAAGAGCTGCGCATCGTTGGCCAGGCGGATCGCATCGGCCAGGTGCAGGGTCGAACGCGCCGATTCCTGGCCGCCGATCATGGTAAAGTGATCCTGGTGGCCCATGAGATAGGCCAGGAAGACCACCCCGGTCTTGTAGAACCGCGTCGGCGCCTTGAAGATGTGGCGCGACAGCGGCACCGTGGGGTCGAAGGCCGCGCGATAGGCGGCGTTGTCCCCCGCCGCCAGCGAGGTCAGCGCCCGGCAGGCCGCCCCGGCGATGGGATCGAAGATGCCCAGAAGCGCGTGCGAGAACCCCTGGTCGTCGCCCTCGATCAGGTCGGGATAGTTGAAATCGTCGCCGGTATACATGACCACGCCGTCGGGCAGGCGGCGGCGCATGGCGATCTCCTTTTCCGCCGACAACAGGGAAACCTTGATCCCGTCCACCTTGGCGGCATTGTCCGCGATCACCGACAGGCAGGTCTCCATGGCCTTCATGTGATCGCTGTCGCCCCAATAGCCCGCCAGCGCCGGGTCGAACATTTCGCCCAGCCAGTGCAGGATCGCCGGTTGCTTCAGCCCCGACAGCACCCGGCCATAGACCTTCGCGTAGTCCTCGGGGCCCTTCGCCGCCTTCACCAGCGCGCGGCTGGCCATCAGGATCACGCGCGACCCGGTCGCCTCGACCGCCTCGCACTGCATCTCGTAGGCTGCGATCACGTCGTCCAGGGTGACATCCGGGCCGGGGGGCAGGTGGTCGGTTCCCGCCCCGCTGGCGATCAGCGCGCCTTTCGGGGCGGCCTCCATGCTGCGCTGGATCAGCTCAAGCGAGGTGGGCCAGTCCAGGCCCATGCCGCGCTGTGCGGTGTCCATCGCCTCGGCCACGCCAAGGCCCAGCGAGAACAGGTGCTGGCGGAAGGCCAGCGTGCGGTCCCAGTCGACCGCCACGCCATCGCCCGGATCGACCTGCGACAGGGGGTCGGCCACCACATGGGCCGCGGCATAGGCGGTGCGCGTCCAGTTGCCGCCGGGGGCCGGAACCGGCCCCGCCGTGAGCGTCAGCGGCACCGTGCCGCCATCGGAGTTGGGAAGGATAAGCTGTGTCATTGCCGCCCCCTCAGATGTCCAGCGCCGGAACGTCGAGCCAGCGGCGCTCCTCGGAGGATTGATAGCCAAGCTCGGCCAGCTGCACGCCCTTGGCGCCTTCCTCAAGCGTGTAGGACCAGGGGCCATCCTCGACCACGTGGCGCAGGAACTGTTCCCACTGCACCTTGAAACCGTTGTCGAAAACCTTGTTGTCGGGCACCTCGACCCAGTCCTCGAAGAAGTTCATGGTCTGCTTCTGGTCGGGGTTCCAGACCGGTTTGGGCGTGTTCACACGCGCCTGGGAATAGCAGGTGTGCAGCCCCGCCACCGCGCTGCCGTGGGTGCCGTCGATGTGGAAGGTCACCAGATCGTCGCGCCGCACCCGCGTGGCCCAGGACGAGTTGATCTGCGCGATGATGTCGCCCTCAAGCTCGAAGGTGGCATAGGCGGCATCGTCGGCGGTGGCCTCGTACCGCTCGCCCTTCTCGTCCCAGCGTTCGGGGATATGGGTGACGGCGTTGCAGGACACGGCCTTGACCGGCGCCACCACGTTGTCGAGCACATAGCGCCAATGGCACAGCATGTCCGACACCATGCCACCGCCATCCTGCTTGCGATAGTTCCAGGACGGGCGCTGTGCCTCCATCCAGTCGCCTTCGAACACCCAGTAACCGAATTCGCCCCGCACGCTGAGGATCTTGCCGAAGAAGCCGGAATCGCGCAGGCGCTTCAGCTTCAGCAGGCCGGGCAGGTCCAGCTTGTCATGCACGATGCCGTTCTTGACGCCGGCCTTCTTGGCGTGACGGGCGATTTCCACCGCTTCGGCCAGGGATTCCGACACGGGCTTTTCCGAATAGACATGCTTGCCCGCGTCGATCGCCTTCTTCAGAAGGCCGGGGCGCATCTGGGTGCTGGCGGCATCGAAAAAGACCGTGTCATCCTTGTTGGCCAGAGCCGCGTCAAGATCGGTGGTATAGCGTTCCACCCCATGGCGCCGGGCCAGCTCTGCGATCTTCTGTTCGTTGCGCCCGACGATGATCACGTCGGGAACCAGAAGATCGCCGTTCTTCAACCGGACACCGCCCTGATCGCGGATCGCCAGAACCGACCGGATCAGGTGCTGGTTCATACCCATCCGCCCGGTCACCCCGTGCATGATGATGCCGATACGTTGTGTGCTCATGTGACTTCCTTCATCGTCTGCTGTTCAGGTGTGGATGCACCGGGCCACAGGTCGAAGACCGTGCGCGCGGCGATTTCGAATGTCTCGCGGGCGGTGCCTGCGAGAGCGAAGGGTTCAACCCCCATGGGGGCCGTCCAGCCCCGGGCAAGGGCCGCAAGAATGGCGTCGAACGGATCGTTCCCCGTGCCGGGGGCGCCGCGGTTGGTGTCGTTCAGGTGGATGTGGCCGATCATCCCCGAGGGCAGCCAGCGGGCGATCAGGTCGGCCACCGGCGGTTCGGCCTGACCCGCGGCCGAGGTGTCGATCATCGTGCGGAAGGCCGGGTTGCCCACAAGGCGGCACAGGTCGGCGCCTTCGTCGACGGTGTTGATCACCTCGGTTTCGGCCCGCGACAGGGGTTCGATGCAATAGATCAGCCCCGATTCCCGCGCCGCCATTGCGACGGGGGCAAAGAACTCAGCCAGGGTATCCATGGTGCGGGCCGGGGTGGCGCGGGGCATCGGCACCCGCTGTTTGGGCGATCCGTGGACCATGACGCCGGCACCCAGCTCGGCCGCCAGGTCGATCAGCCCGAAAAGGATATCGCGGGTTGCCATCCGGCGCAGGGGGTCGGTGATCGACGCCTCGCCGAAACCCGACAAAAGCCAGTGCATCCCGGTCACGCGAATGCCCTCGCCTTCGATCTGGGCGCGGATCTCGGCAATGCGGGACGGGCTCAGGCGATGGGGCGTCTCGCCCAGTGTCATCGGGTCAAGCTCCAGCCCCATGGCCCCCAGTTCACGGGCGATGCGGGCCTGATCGGCCAGACGCGGATGTTCGGCGGCCAGCAGTTCGTTGCAGAAGGTGAGCTGCGGTTTCACGATCCACCCTCCAGCCAGGCCAGAACCATCTGGGTGATCAGCTTGCGCCGTTCGGCCAGTTGCGGTGGATGCGCGATGTCACGCCCGAAGACCGATTTCAGCGTGTGGCGGTTGGCCACCGGAAAATAGCAGAGCGAGGCGACGGTGATGTAGAGTTCGACCGGGTCCACCCCCGCCCGGAACCGCCCCTCGGCCACGCCACGGTCAAGGATCAGACCGATTTCGCGCACCAGATGCGACTGGATTTCCGACAGGTCACCGATATCGGCGATGGTATTGCCGCCGCGCAGGTTCTCGGTGTTCAGCATCGACACGAACCAGGGTTTTTCGATGAAATGGTCCAGCGTGAACGACACCAGCGCCGCGATCGCCTCGGAGGGGGCGAAATCGGTGAGGTGCAGCGTGCGTTCGCCTTCGCGGATCTGAACGTAGGCCTCGCGCAGGGCGGCGGCGTAAAGGCCGTCCTTGTCGGTGAAATAGCTGTAGATCATCGGCTTGCTCATGCCGCTGGCCTTGGCGATACGGTCGATCCGCGCCCCGGCATGCCCGTGCTCGGCAAACTCGGCCAGGGCGGCGGCCAGGATGTCGGCGCGCGCGGCCTCGGCATCGTGGCGGCGGGGGGCGCGGCGGGCCATCAGCCGCGCGCCTTGCGGGTGAAGGGGTTGCGCGCGGCGACAAAGCGGCGCACCGGCCCGATGGACAGGATGATCGACGTGGCGATGATGATGGCAAAGCCCGCCGAAATCGGCCGGGTGAAGAAGGCCGTCACATCGCCATCCGACAGGATCAGCCCCCGGCGCAGCGACTTGTCCAGCAGATCGCCCAGGATGATGCCCAGCACCAGCGGCGCGACGGGATAGTTCATCTGCCGCATCAGGAACCCGATGATTCCGAAGGCCACCATCACCCAGATGTCGAATATCCGCTGGGTCAGGGCATAGGGGCCGATGACGCAAAGGGTAAAGACCACCGGCATCAGCCAGGCCCGCGGGATGCGCAGCACCTGGATGAACAGCGGCGTCAGCGCGACACCGAAGACCCCGATGGCAATGGTGGCAAAGACCATCATCGCGGCAACGGAATAGATGAAGGTGGGCGCCTCCAGCATGATCATCGGGCCGGGGCGGATGCCATGGATGAACAGCGCCGCGATCAGGACAGCGGCCGGGGCCGAACCGGGCACGGCCAGGGTCAGCGCCGGGATCAGTGCGCCGGGCACGACGGCCGAGTTGCCGGTTTCGGCGGCGGTCAGGCCCTCGGTGCTGCCCTTGCCGAACTGGTCGCGTTCGGGCGACTTGCGGCGCGCGGCGGCATAGCTGGCCCAGGCGCCGATATCCTCGCCCACGCCGGGGATGATCCCCACCAGCGTACCGATCACGCCCGAGCGCACGATGGTCAGACGATAGCGCCAGAGATCGACCAGCGCGGGCAGGCTGCTGCCCTTGCTTTTGCCGTTGGCCATCTGCGGCACAGATTGCCACATAACGCTCAGCACCTCGGCAAAGCCGAAGGCACCCACCATGGCCGGGATCAACCCGATGCCACCGTTCAATTCGCCCCAGCCGCCGGTCAGGCGCACATGGGAATGGATGCCGTCCGAACCGACCATGGCCACCATCAGCCCCAGCATCCCGGCGATATAGCCCTTGAGCGGCGAGGAGCCGCCGGTCAGCTGACCCGAGATCACGATGCCGAAGAGCGCCAGCCAGAAGAATTCGTAACTGCCGAACTTCAGCGCCGCCTCGGCCAGGGGCGGGGCCAACATGACCAGAAGGATGATGCCGATCAGCGTGCCGAAGGCCGAACCGGCGGTGGCCAGCCCCATGGCATAGCCCGCCCTGCCCTGCTGGGCCAACGGGAAGCCGTCCAGCGCGGTGGCCGCACTGGCGGGCGTGCCGGGGATGTTCAGCAGGATCGCGCTGCGCGACCCGCCGTAGATGGCCCCGACATACATGCACAGCAGCACCAGGATCGCGGCGTCGCGGTCCATCGTGTAGGTCAGCGTGGTCAGAAGCGCGACGCCCATGGTGGCCGTCAGCCCGGGAAGCGAGCCGACGAAGATGCCCAGAAGCGTCGCCCAGGTGACGTGAAACAGGGTGGTGAATGTGGCCAGCTCCCAGAGGGCGGCGCCGAAGTTTGCAAATCCGGTCATGGCAGGCGCACCAGGAAGGCATAGCGGAACAGGGCACCGATGATCCCGGCGGCAAGGATGCCGAAGACACAGCCGATGACCGCACGTTTCACCGGCGGCAGGCCCGTGTCGAAGATGATGACGAAGCCCGCGACATAGATCGCCGTGGCCGCGTAGAACGGCAGGTTGCCCACCATCAGCAGCGCGAAAAGGCCGCTCCAAACACCGGCGATCAGCATGTTGCGCCACGAGGCGGCGGGCGGCGGATCGTCCGGGTCACGCGCCCCCAGAAACAGGAACACCGCGCAGATGCAGATGCCGACACCCAGCATCATCGGAACCAGCCCCGGTATCGACGAGGGGTGAATGCGGCGGATTTCAAGCCGGTCCATGGTGTAACCGGCCCAGAGCATGACCAGCCCCATGGCGATCAGGACGACAGCGGTGATGCGGTCGGCGCGTGCGGAATCAAGGCGCATGAATGGCGTCCTCGTGAGTTTGCGGAATGTGCGGGGTTATCGAAGGCGCGCCGCCCGGAGTGCAGGGCGGCGCGCGGGGCCTTTATTCGGCGGCGCAGGTGATGCCGAACTCGGACGGATCGACGACGGCTTCGCCGCGGGTGACGCGGGCGCAGGCCTCGGCCTCGATCACGGGCATCGCCTTTTCAAGGGCGGCGGCACCGGCAGAGGGCGCGAAGACCGCACCGCGATCCTTGGCATAGGCCTTGAGCTCGGGCGAATTGGCGATCTTGTCGTTCCAGATCGCCTCGACCGTGGCGTAAACCTCGTCCGGGGCGCCGGTGGGGATCAGGATGCCGAAATAGTCCGAGGCGACCGGGAAATCGGGCATGAAATCGGTGATCGGCGGAATCGCGTCGATGCCTTCGATCTCAAGCGCCTGATCCGACAGAACGGTCAGCGCCCGCAGACGGCCGGCGCGGATCATCTCGGTCTGTTCGACGGCAAGCTGGGTGGTGGCCACGACTTCGCCGCTGGCGGCGGCCATCACGGCGGGGGCGCCACCGTCATATGTGACCATGCGCGCGCCAAGTTCGCCCTCGGCCGCTTCGCCGATGGCTGCCATGGCCATGCCGCCCGACGAGTTCACGCCGGCGGTGCCGATGGTGACGCCGCTGCCCTTCATCGCTTCCAGAAGCTGGGCGAAGTCAGTGTATTCGCTGTCGGCGTTCACGCTGACCACCGGCACGTTGGCCACGCTGAGGTAGATTTCGTAATCCTCGATCGAGGTATTCTCGACCAGGCCGGTGACGGCATAGGTGGCGTTGTTCGCCACGGCGTTTGCCGTCCAGGTGTATCCGTCGCGCGGGGCGTCAAGCGCCGCCTTGGTGCCGATCGACCCCGACGCGCCCGGCTGGTTCACGACGACGACGTCGGTGCCAAGGGCCTCGGCCAGGATGGGGGCGACGACGCGGGTGACCTGGTCGGTCGATCCGCCTGCCGACCACGGCACGATGATGTTGATGGGGCGATCCGGCTGCCAGGTCGCGTGGGCATCGGCCAGCGCGGCCATCGGAGCGGTTGCAAGCAGACCGAGGGCGGCAATGGATGCCGTTACTTTGTTGTTCATGTATTCCTCCCAAATACTACCAACTGGTAGATATACTACCAACTAGTAGGAAATGGCGATTCGGTCAAGCATCGGTTTCCGCGATCCACCCCCCTGCCCCGGCATGGCCGAGGGAGGAGACCCCCTCGGCCCGCAAACACTCAGCCCACCAGCGACGCGTCGAAGGGCACGCGGGTGCCATCCGAGAGGGCCACGGATGTTGCCCCGACCTCCATCGTCAGGGGGCCGGCGGCGGCCGAGGGAAGGGCGCCCATGGCCGTGCGGACTTCGACCACCGGCGCGGCGCCAAGATCGATCGCGGTCGCGATGCCTTCGCGCGTCAGGGCGTTTTCGGCGCAAGAGGCTTTCCGCCCCGCCGGGCCGAAGCTGCACACCTCTT
The DNA here is from genome assembly GCF_020529025.1 of Oceaniglobus trochenteri. Classification (GTDB taxonomy): domain Bacteria; phylum Pseudomonadota; class Alphaproteobacteria; order Rhodobacterales; family Rhodobacteraceae; genus Oceaniglobus; species Oceaniglobus trochenteri. The sequence goes on along the minus strand of NZ_JACNMM010000011.1, from coordinate 55,002 downwards.
CGATGCCCAGAACGCCCAGGTGTTCGCCGTTCCAGGGGGCATAGGGCCGCCCGCCGTTGGACATCCACAGCATGGTCTGGGGCAGAACCGACACCGGCTTGATCAGCATGGCCACGTCGCGATCCGCGGGCCGCACCGCTGTGGCCCAGCCATGGGGCCCCTCGGGCGCATCCACCAGCATCACCAGATCGACATGCCGCTCGGCCCAGGGATAGCGCGTCAGGTCCACCGGACCCTGCGCCGAGGGAAAGGCCGTCAGATCGGTGGATTGCGCCGGATAACGCAGAATCGACCGCCCGCCCCTTCCGTCCGGCTCGGGGACATTGGCCGAGGTTTCGGCCCGGCGCTTGGGGGAAAAGGCCAGCACACCGCCCCTGCGCAGATCCAGCATGGCGTGATGCGCGACGGGCAATCCGCCCTGCCCGCCCGTGAAGCGGTGGCACTGGTAAAGGAAGGGGTGGTCATCCAGCAGGGTCCAGACCTTGTGCACCGTCGCCCCGGCCACCCGGCGGCCCAGTTCGAAGGTCGCGCGCCGCCCGCCCGCGATCTCCACATCCTCGACCAGAGACCAGGCGCTGTTGGCCGTCCAGCCGTGGGGCGGCGCGCCCTCGACATCGTCCCGCACGAAGGGCGCGCAGAAGAAATCGCCCGACATGCGGCGCAGGTGGGGCGGCATGTCTGGGGCGAAGCGGGCCGGATCATCGGGGCCATCGGCCCAGGGCACCCGCGACCAGGGGTTAATGTCGCGGCCGTCGCGATGCACCTCCAAGCTGTGCAACTGGCCGTGGTCAAGATCCAGCGTGGCGCTGATTCCACGTGCCGTCAGGCTGTGCAGGGCAACGGTCATGTCCGGCACCGGCGGTTGGCATCTACGCGACGAGAAAGGGCAACGGGGGGCATCATGGGCTGGGGTTCCTGCATCCGTGGAAATCACTTCAACCGCCCCGGCACCTGGCCGGGTGGGGCTGAAAATCGCAGGACAGCATGATTTTAGCGGAAATGCACGGTACTGTTTGCCCCTTTGCCGGGGTCAGCCCCGGTTCAGCGCGGGCATTCGTGTGACGCGCGGTTTCAGGGCATCGTCCCATGTCACCGTGCCGGGGTCGATGGTGATGCCGTGGTGGGCCAGGGCGCGGGCCAGGGTCGCGCGGGGGGCCGGGCCTGCCATGGCGGCGGCGTGTTCGGGCGGGGCAATCGCCCAGTCCACCAGGTTGCGCACCGCCTGGTCCAGCCGCAGGGCCGAACCGGCAAGCCCGCTGCCCGAAGGTTGCGCAACGCGACCACCCTCTTCCAGGGTGACGGCCATTCCCGCGAAACTGTAGGTCCCGGGAGGCATGGCGGCGGCCACCACCGCATCGCTGACCAGCACACAGCGCGCCGCCCCCTTCAGGGCGATCAGGGCGCGCAGGGCCTCTTTCGGAATGTGGTGCCCGTCGGCGATCAGGCAGGCGGTCAGGCGCGGTTCGGCCAGCTGTGCCAGAAGCGTGTTGTCGAGTTTCGGCAGAACCTGCGGCAGACCGTTGCCCAGGTGGGTCGACAGGGTCATGCCCGCGTCGGCCGCGGCGCGGATCGTGGCGAAATCCGCCGCCGAATGGGCCACGGCCACGGCCTTGCCCGCATCCACCCAGGTTCGGATCGCCGCCATGGCGCCGGGCCGTTCCGGCGCAAGGGTCACCAGAAGGATCGGGCGTGACAGGTTTTCATCCAGCCCGGCCACCAGCCCCGTGTCGGGGTCGCACATGGCATCGGCGGGATGACAGCCGTGATAGCCTTCACCGGGGTTCAGGAAAGGCCCCTCAAGGTGATAGCCGGGCACCATGAGAGGGCCCAGCCGACTTTCCCGTACCGCCTTGTCCAGCGCGGCGAAGCGGACGCGCAGATCCTCGGGGGTGGCGGTGATCAGGGTCGGCAGGCAGCCGGTGACGCCATCCTCCAGCATGGCCGCAAGCGCCACGTCCAGCGCCGCGGCGGACATGGCGGGATCGTTGAAATCGACCCCGCCGTATCCATTCACCTGGAGATCGAAAAGCCCCTCGGTCTGCACGGCGCCACCCTCAGCTTGCCGCAGACGACAGAAGCGAGGCGGCCGCCGGGTCCAGGTGGACGCTGACCGCATCGTGGCCCTGCAGGATCGAGGCAGGCGCGGTGTTGGTGACCGGGCCTTCCAGCGCGGCCTTCACGGCCTTTGCCTTGCGTTCGTCCGGGATCGACAGGATGATCTTGCCCGACTTCAGGATCTGGCGCACCGACATCGAAACGGCCTGGGCGGGCACATCCTCCAGCGTGGGGAACCAGCCTTCGCCGAACTGCTGGTTGCGGCAGGCCGTGTCGAGATTGACCACGATATAGGGTGCATCGGTGTCGAAATCGGCGGGCGGATCGTTGAAGGCCAGGTGGCAGTTTTCGCCCACGCCGGCGAAACAGACGCAGATGTCCTCGGCCGCAATCCGCTTGTTCAGGCGGGCGATCTCGGCGTCGATGTCGGCGGCATTGCCGTTCACGGCGACGAATTCACCCAGGTTGCCCACGGGTTCGACAAAGCGGGTCTGAAGATAGCCCCGGAAGCTGGCCGCGTGATCGTCGGGCAGGCCGACATATTCATCCAGGTGAAAGGCGGTCACGCGGCTCCAGTCCAGGTCTTCCCTGACCAGGTGTTCCAGCATCTCGAACTGGCTGGCGCCGGTGGCCACGATCACCGCCGCACGTCCGTCACGGGCGATAGCGGCGCGGATGGCCTCGGCGCCTTCGCGGGCGGCGGCGCGCCCCATGGCCTGCTTGTCGTCATGAACCGTCGTCTGCATCCCAGCACCTTTTGAACATTTCTGTTTCGATATACCGATATGAAAAGAAGTCGCCTGTCAACACGCCATCAAAAGCGGAAAGTTATTTAGAACAGTTTCGTTCAAATATGTTGACCCAGCGCAGAATCCGCGCTTTGGTGACCGCAAAGCAAACAAACACCAAGGGAGACTCACAATGAAAATGCGCCACGCCCTTCTTGGGCTTCTTGCCAGCGCCGCCTTCGTTCCGGCGGCCGTTTCGGCCCAGACCGTCATGCGCCTGGCCGAAAACCAGCCCGACACCAACCCGGTGACCGTTGCCATGTACCGCTTTGCCGACCTGGTGAAGGAATACACGGACGGCGAGATCGAGGTTCAGGTCTTCTCGGGCGCCCAGTTGGGGCAAGAGCCGGAATCCATCGAGCAGACCCAGGCCGGAATCATCGATTTCAGCCGCGTGAACTCGGTCGGCCTGGCCAACGTCAGCCCCTCGATGGGCGTCTTCACCCTGCCCTATGTCTTCGCGGGCTGGGATCACAAGTACAAGGTTCTGGACGGCGATGTCGGTGACGAGGTTCTGGCCGATCTGGAAAAGGTCGGGCTGAAGGGCTTTGCCTACATGGATGCCGGCGCGCGGTCGTTCTACACCGTCGAGGGCAAGACGATCACCAGCATCGAAGACCTCAAGGGCATGAAGATCCGGGTGCAGCCCGCGCCGATCTCGATCCGCATGATGGAGCTTCTGGGCGCCGTGCCCACCCCGATGAACTATGGCGAGGTCTATTCCGCCCTTCAGACCGGGGTGATCGACGGGGCCGAGAACGATTTCGTCAGCTATCACACCTCGGCCCATTACGAAGTGGCGCCGAACTATGTGGTCGATGCCCACCTCAGCCCGCCGGCCCTGATCCTGATGAACAAGGCCCGGTTCGACGGTCTGCCCCCCGAACACCAGGACGCCATCACCAAGGCCGCCGTCGAAGCCTCGATGTATGAGCGCGAGATCATGCGCGAAGCCAACGAAAAGGCCCGCGACACGGTGGTCGAGGGCGGCGCAACGGTGAACGAGATCGACAACGCGCCCTTCCAGGCCGCCGTTCAGCCGATCTATGAAGAGTTCCCGGACCTGCTGCCGCTGCTCGACCGTATCGCAGCCGCGAAATAACGGGCGGATCTGATGACAATGGCGTGGCGCGGCCGGCTGGCAAGCATTCTCGATTGGCTCAACCGGCTGGCCGCCCTCGCCTGCCACCTTCTTCTGGTCGCCATCACGGCGATCACCGTGGCGCAGGTGTTCCTGCGCTTCGCGCTCAACAGCCCCACCAGCTGGTCCGAGGAGATCGCGCTTCTGTGCCTGATCTGGTTCGGGCTTCTGGCCGTGGCGGTGGGCATTCGGCGGCATGAACATGTCGCCATCACCTTCTTTCGTGATCTTCTGCCCCGCCCCCTTGCCCTGGCGCTGGATTACCTGGCGCAGCTGTCGATGGCGGGCTTCATGTTCACGGTCATGTATTACGGCGAAGACCTGATCGCGTTGACCGGGGTTCAGGTTCTGCCCGCCTCGGGCTGGCCGAAATCACTGCTTTACTATCCCGCGATCGCCGGTGGCGCCCTTGGCATCGTCAACGCGCTTGGCAACATGGTGCAGCGCGACGTGACGATCCCCGACGCCCACGATCCCGCACACCCGGAGGCCCACAATGTCGGTTGACTGGATCGGAATCGCCCTGCTTCTGGGCGGGTTCCTGGGGCTGATGCTGATCCGCGTGCCCATCGCCTTTGCCCTTGGGCTGGCCTCTCTGGCCACCGCGATGCACCTTGGGCTGCCGCTTCTGGTGGTGGCGCAGCGGATGATCAACGGCTTGAATTCCTTCACCTTCCTGGCGGTGCCCTTCTTCATCCTGGTGGGCAACATCATGACCGAGGGCGGCATTTCCGACCGGCTGGTGAAACTGGCCGATGTCCTGGTGGGGCGGATGCGCGGCGGGCTGGCCCATGGCAACGTGGTGGCCAGCACCATGTTCGGCGGCATCTCGGGGTCATCGGTGGCCGATGTCGCCTCGATCGGGTCGTTCCTGATTCCGGCGATGAACAAGGCGGGCTATCCCCCCGGATATTCGGTGTCCGTCACCATCACCTCGTCGGTGCAGGGTGTCCTGATTCCGCCCAGCCAGAACATGATCTTCTATGCCCTGGCCGCCGGGGGCCTGCCGATTTCCACCCTGTTCCTGGCCGGTTACGTGCCCGGCTTCCTTCTGGGCGGGTCGCTGATGGTGATCTGCGCCATCATGGCGCGCAAGCATCGCCACCCCATGGGCCGGCGCTATGACCTGCGCAGCGGGCTGGTGACGCTGGCCGATGCCGCCATCGGGCTGTTCACCATCGTCATCATCATCGGCGGCATCCTGTCGGGCATCTTCACCGCCACGGAATCGGCCGCCGTGGCCGTCGTCTATGCCCTGCTGGTGACGCTGTTCTGGTATCGCAGCCTGAACCCGGCCTCGATCGGGCGGATCTTCGCCACCACGCTCACGACGCTGGCCATGGTGACGGCGATCATCATGACATCCTCGGTCTTCGGGTTCCTTCTGTCCTATCTGCGCATTCCCGCGCTGTTGGCCGAGGCGATCTTCTTCATCTCGGACAACAAGCTGTTCGTGCTGCTGGCGGTGAACGTGCTGCTGCTGGTGCTGGGAATGCTGATGGACATGGGCGTGCTGATCCTGCTGCTGACGCCGATCCTTCTGCCCATCGTCACCAAGGTGGGGGTCGATCCGATCCATTTCGGGGTGATGATGATCCTGAACCTCGGGATCGGGCTGTGTACGCCACCCGTCGGCACATCGCTGATCGTCGGTTGCGGCATCGCGCGCATTCGCATGGGCCCTGCCCTGCGCCAGATGTGGCCCTTCTATCTGGCGATGATTGTGGTTCTGCTGCTGGTCACCTATATCCCTGCGCTTACGATGACACTCCCCGCCCTAATGCGATAAAGCCCCGCCATGGAGACCGACCGCACAGACGATCTTGTTGCCGTGGCCTCGCTTGTGCGCAGTGGCCAGGCCACCAACCGCGGCGAGATCTCGCGCCAGCTTGGCATGCGCTCGACCACCGTGTCCGACCTGGTGGGACGCCTGATCGCGCAGGAGGTTCTGCACGAGAACGCTGCGCGGGGCCGGGGCAAGGGGCGCCCGGCGGCGGTTCTGTCGTTCAACCAGCAAAGGCTGGGCGCCGTCTTCGTGACCGTGATCGACCAGTCGCTGGTGGCCAGCGCCGTCGATCTGGGGCTGCGGGTGCTGGGCCAGGTCACCGCCCACCCCCCGACCCACAGCGACACCGAAACCGTGGCCCGGATGATGCACCGCCTGGTGCAGGACACCGCCGCGCTCTTCGCGCCGCAGGTGGAACTGGCCGCCGTGGTCTGTTCGATGTCGGGCCTTCTAGATGCCGAACACAAGATATGGTGCGTCTCGGCCCGCTGGCCCGAGCTGCGCAACCTCGATCTTGGGGCCGCGCTGGGGGATTTCGGCTGCCCTGTCTGGCTGATCCGCAACCTTGATGCCGAACTGGCCGGTCTGCGGGTTATCGAACGTCACCACCCCGAGGAAAACGCGCTTCTGCTGCACTGGGGGCACGGGATCGGCGCCGCCTATGCCTCGGGCGGGGAGGTGGTGAACCGCAACCGCGGGCGGTTCTGCGAGATCGGGCACTGGGGCCTTGGCAACGGGCGCGGGCGGCAATGCAGCTGCGGCAATACCGATTGCCTTGAGACCGTGGCCGGGCTTTGGGCCATCCGCCCTGCCCTTGCACGGGAATTCCCCGGCCTGCCCCACAGCGAAAGCGGAATCGCCGCCCATCTGGCCCGCATGGACCTGCGGGATTCTCCGGCGATCCAGGGCGCCCTGGCCGAGGTGCTGCGCCTGACGGCGAACCTCTGCCGCCTGCTGTTTCCCGAAAGGGTGATTCTGACCGGCCCCTTCGTGCAGAACCCCGATGTCTTCGCCCGCTTTGTGCAGACCTTCGATGCCGCGCCCATGCTGCGCTCGCTTGACAAGGTGCGCGTTTCGGTCAGCGACAACAGCGACCTGTCAGAGCTTTCCGGCGCGCTGAGCGAACCCATGGACCGCGCCCTGCGCGATCTGGTGGCCGGCAGCGATCAGCGCGCGCGCAGCCTGCGCGCGGCCGAGGGTTAGCTCCTATTCCACCCCGACCCTTTCCCAGAAGGCAAAGATCGCCTCGGCGTTCATCGGTGAGATCCAGCCGTGCCGTTCGAAATCGGCCCGCGCGGCGGGGTCCTCCAGCGTCGACATGAACAGACGCTTGTCGGCGTCGCGCTGGGTGGGGCTGCGGGCGGCCATGGCATCGCGCACCCGGGCCAGGCGTTGCGCGCGCGCGCTGGGTTCGCCGGCCACTTCGGGGTTCGGGGTTTCGTCGCGGTAATCGTCACGCAGCGCCGCCTGAAGATAGCGCACGGGGCTTTTGACGTTCCCCTGCCCCGCCACATAGCTCAGCTTGTCGCGCACGTAATCCTCGCCGTGTTCGCCGATCCACTGGCGCGCCAGGCGGTCGCTGGCACCAAGCGCGCGCAGCTTCTGATAGACGGCGCCCCCCCGCACCGCGCCGCCGTCGTCGATATCGAGGATGGAAAGCTGCGGGTTCTCCGAGATGAGAAAGCGGATATCCGTCACCGCCCTGCCCCGCTTGCGGGTTTCGGGCGTGACCACGATGTTGCTGGTCTTGTTCACCTCGTCCACCGCGGGCTTGATGATCTTGGCGTTCAGATGCTTGTAACTTTCGTAATAGGCACTGTCGGCCACCCCCATCAGGCGGCGGAACAGGTCCAGCGGCCACCACCCGGTGCTGCCGGTGCGCACGAAGCGATAGCAGTTTTCGTAAAGCGCCAGGGCATGCCCGCCGGTGAACCTTCGCTGGATGTTCAGGTTGATCAGAGCAAAGACCTTGGGGTCGTTCAGCTTTTCGGCCAGGGCCGGGGAATAGGCATATTCACAGACCCCGCCCTTCAGCTTGGCATAGCTCAGTAGGCTGGACACGCCCCATTCCTGTTGGCCCTTGGCATCCAGCATGTCCCATTCGGCCACCGTTTCCGCCAGGCCGCGCAGGGATTGCTTCAGCGTCTCCATGTCGTTGGAATTGTAGCCGATCATCTGGCACAGGGTGCGCGCGTCGATCTGGTGGCTGGGTTGCAGGATCAGCGTGTCATAGGCGTTCAGCAGAAGAACATTGCTCAGCTTCCGCTGCAGCAGGGTCAGCTTGCCCGAGACATGAATCGCGGCGACGTGTTTCTTCACCGCCCCACGCCTGAGCGATCCGGTCAATTGCTCTCTGGGTATCTCGTCCATGATTCGCCTGCCCTTTGCGGTTGCCCGCCTTTGGTCTACCTTTGCCCAAAAGGCACCCTGTGACAACGGGGTTTCGGGTGCCTTAATGCGCCGCGACGGTCTGGTAGGGAAATTGAAAGGAACCCGTTTCCGGGATCACCCGAATCGGGGGCCGACCCGATGCGTGACGAATTCAAGCAAAAAGGCTCTTGAGCGGGTCGAAAACCGCATTCGGGGCCGGTTCACCCCGTATCCGGGTGCCTTTCATCCCGAAGCCGGGTCCCCTTGAACCTGTTTCCGGGTCCCCAACTGCCCCTATCTTATTGTAAAACCCTGTGAAATTGGCAGCAAAGATTCTAAAGTCCTGAAAGATTCTACACCTCGTGGGTGATGTTTCTTTTATTTTCAGCAATGACAGAGCCTATTTCCGCCAAAGTGATTCACAAGACCCGGGGCATGTGCGATAGTTCGGCCAACATACCCTGCAACGTCGTACATCCGTGGATCTCATGTCGTCCAACTCAAAAACACCCCTGCCCCCTTACGCCAACATAGACCCCGCGCAGGCCGCGGCCAAGCTGGCCCAGCCCATCGATACCGCGCGCTTTGCCAAGGCGGCGAATTTCGCGGCGAAGGGGCGCGATGATCTGGCCCGGCGCGGCTATGCACCCGATGGCAAGAAGCGTCTGCGCCGGTTCTCGACATGGGAGGTTTGCCGCTATCTCATCCCCGTCGCCCCGGCCCACCTGCGCCGGGTGCTGAAGGCCCATCCCGACCTGCCCCAGGGCGTGGGTGATGGCGGGTCGAAGTGGTATTCGCTGGAGGATATCCTGACGCTGCGCGAACACTTCGCCGAAGAAGGGGCCAGCAACCGCGAATACCTGCCCTGGCGGCCTGAAGGTCTGCCGGCCAAGATCGTCGCCGTGGCCAACTTCAAGGGGGGCGTCGGCAAGACAAGTACCGCCGCGCATCTGGCGATGTCGGCGGCGCTGGACGGCTACAAGGTGCTGGTGATCGACCTCGATTCCCAGGGCTCCATGACCTCGATCATGGGGGGCAGCGTTGCGGATGAATGGGAAACCGCCTTTCCGCTGATCGCGCGGGATTACGCCCGCCATGTGGTGGACGAAAACGCCGTGCGCCGGGCCTCGGGCGCGCCGGAACTGCCGCTTGACGAAACCCTGAACGAGGCGCTTCAGGTTTCGCCGCGAAACCTGATCCAGAAAACCCACTGGCCCAATATCGACCTGATCGGCGCACAGCTGAACCTTTACTGGGCCGAATTCCAGGTGCCGGTCTGGCGGATGCAGCTTGGGTCCTGGCCCCTGTGGGACGCGCTGGGAAATGCCCTGTCCGAAGGTGGCGTGCTGGACGATTACGACATGGTCTTCCTCGATACACCCCCTGCCCTGGGCTATCTGACCATCAACGCGCTGTCGGCGGCGGATATTCTTCTGGTGCCTCTGGGGGCGTCGTTCCTTGAGTTCGATTCCACCGGCCGTTTCTTCGACATGCTCTATTCCACCTTCGCAAGTATCGAAGAGGGCGAGAATGCCGCGCGGCGGCGCAACGGGCTTTCGGAAATCCGGTTCGAATGGGACGCCGTGCGCACCATCATCACGCGGTTCGATGCGGGCCAGCAGACGGACCTGGCCAATGTCATCCAGGCCTACTTCGGCGATTTCATGACGGCCTTCCGCCAGGATGTGACGGCCATGGTGGGCCAGGCCGGTGAGCAGGTGAACGGCATCTACGAGGCCGATTACCGCGAGTTCAACCGCGATACCTATACCCGTGGACGGGAGACCTTTGACCGGACATGGGCCGAGGTGAAGGAAGTGATTTTGGGCGCCTGGTGGCGCGATCTGCAGATGGAGAAGGAAGGCTGACATGGTCAAACGACGCCCGATCGAAGCGCCAACCCCCGAGGAACTGAGCCGGTACGAGGCCGAGTTTCGCCGCGAAACCAAGGTATCGGCGCCGCCCATTGCCCAGGTATCGGCCGCAGCGGCCCGCGCGATGCAACCCGCAAGCGCCGATATCCGTGCCGAGCAGGCCCGCGACCGGACCGACGCCGACCGCCTGCGCAACGCCGAGGCGCGCGGCCTTGTCATGGCCGAAATCCCCCTGGACGAGATTGCCCCCGACATCCTGGTGCGCGACCGCACGGTGATGGACAAGGCCGAGCTGGACGAGCTCAAGTCGTCCATCGCCACATCGGGCCTGCGCCTGCCCATCGAAATCTATCCCCTGCCCGAGGGTGAGGGGAACCGGCGCTTCGGGCTGCTGTCGGGCTATCGCCGCCTGCTCGCGGTGCGCGAGCTTTTGGCCACCACCGGCGATGAAACCTATCGCACGATCCGCGCCCTGGTGCGCGATCCGCAGGACACCAGCCATGCCATGGTGTCGATGGTCGAAGAGAACGAGGTGCGCGCCGCGCTCAGCCAGTTCGAAAGGGGGCGCATCGCCGCGATCTCGGCCAAGCAGGGCGCTTTCGACAGTACCGAGGCGGCCGTGAATGCCCTGTTCGCCCAAGCCAGCAAGGCCAAGCGCAGCAAGGTGCGGTCCTTCGCGCTGATCTTCGAGGAGCTGGGCGACATGCTGAGCTTTCCCGAGGCTCTGACCGAAAAGCAGGGGCTGCGCCTTGCCACGGCGCTGCGCGACGGGGCCGAACCGCAATTGCGTGCCGCACTGGCCGCCGGTGCGGCAGAGGGCCCGCAAGAGGAATGGGCGTTGCTGGAAGCCGCGCTGGAGGCGCTGACGGTGAAGCGCAAGCCGGCGAGGGGTGGGCGGCCTCGATCCGCTGCTTCGGGATGGGACAACGCCGACACCCTGCGCCTTGAGAATGGCGTGGTGCTGCGCCGCGCCAGCGATGCGTCGGGCCATACCTTGCGAATCGAGGGCAATGGGATCGACGATGCCACGATGGATCAGGTGATGCGCGAGGTTCAGCGGTTGCTGGAGGGCCGCTAGGTTTCGCGGCGAAACCGGGCAGGGCAGGGCGCCCTTGCGGAATCGGCGCCCTGGATATACATTTCAGTATGTCTATCATTTTTTCGGAGGCTGGAATGCAGGTTGCAAGATGGGGCAATTCCCTGGCGGTTCGTCTGCCCGCCGCATTGGTGCGCAAGCTGCACCTGAAAGAGGGTGACAGGATTGATCTGGTGGCCGGTGACGACGCCATGACCGTATTGCGCCAGCCCCGCCCCGACGAAGTGCTGGAAGGGCTGCGGCGGTTTCGCGGTCGGCTGCCCGCCGCAGACCGGCTAAGCCGCGACGACCTGCATGAGCGTTGAATTCGCCGACACGAACATCGTTCTCTACCTGCTGGACGACGGACCCAAGGCCGACCGGGCCGAGGCGATCCTGGGGCAGGGGCCGCGCATCAGCGTGCAGGTCCTGAACGAGGCGATGGTGAACTGTCGGCGCAAGGCGGGCCTCGACTGGGACGACACCGGCGCCTTCCTGGCCGGTATTCGTGCCCTTTGCCCGGTCGAGGAGCTGACCGTCCAGACCCACGACGTGGGCCGCGCCCTGGCGCAACGCTATGGGTTTTCGGTCTATGACGCGATGATCGTCGCTGCCGCGCTGATTGCGGGCTGTACCACGCTCTGGACCGAAGACATGCACGCGGGCCTTCTGGTGGAAGGGCAACTGCGGCTGGTCAATCCCTTCGTCTGACCGGCAGGCGGCGGGGCAGGGGGGCTGCCAAACACCCCGATCGCGTTTCGTGGCGAAACCGCCCGTTCGGCCAGCTTCCGCACCCCGGTCATTTCAGGAATTGCCAGCCCGGCCCCGGCGTGAAATATCGCCCCCATCACCCGCAACATCACGAGGCCGCCATGAGCAGTGAAACCCAGGTCCGCGACGCGGCTGCCCCCACGCCCGACACCGCAGGCCGTGACCGGCTGGTCATCGCGCTGCTGCTGGTTTCGGCCTTCACCGTGATCCTGAACGAAACCCTGATGAGCGTGGCTCTGCCCCGGTTCATGGATGCGCTTGGCGTTTCGGCCAATGCCGTGCAATGGCTGACCACGGCCTTCCTGCTGACGATGGCGGTGGTCATTCCGATCACCGGCTACCTGATCCAGCGGCTGCACACCCGCACGATCTTCCTCATGGCGATGAGCTTTTTCTCCATCGGGACGGCGGTCTGCGCCGTGGCACCGGGAATCGGAACGCTGATCTTCGGGCGCGTCGTTCAGGCGGTGGGCACGGCGATGATGATGCCGCTGCTCATGACAACGGTGATGACGCTGGTCCCCCCGGAGAACCGGGGCAAGACCATGGGCAACATCTCGATCGTCATTTCCGTGGCCCCGGCCATCGGACCCACCATTTCGGGCATCATCCTGAACTTTCTCAGCTGGCACTGGCTGTTTATCCTCGTGCTGCCGATCGGGCTGGGGTCGCTGGTGCTGGGCTATCTGCGGCTGGTCAATGTCACCACGCCGCGCCGCGTGCCGCTTGACCTTTTGTCGGTGCCGCTTTCGGCGGTGGGGTTCGGCGGGCTGGTCTATGGCCTGTCGGCCCTTGGCGAAAGCCGGGGCGAGGGGGCGGCGATGTCGCCCTGGGTGCCGGTGGCGGTCGGGGGCGTGGTGATGGCGCTGTTCGTCTGGCGCCAGATTGTCCTTGGCCCGCAGGACCGGGCGCTTCTGGATCTGCGCACCTTCCGCATCCGGGTGTTCACCGTCTCGGTGGCCATGCTGGCGCTGGCGATGATGTCGTTGTTCGGCATGATCATCCTGCTGCCGATCTACATGCAGAACGTGCTGGGCATGTCGCCGCTGGAATCGGGGCTTCTGCTGTTGCCGGGCGGCTTGCTGATGGGCCTGCTTGCGCCCTTCATCGGGCGCATGTTCGACAGGGTGGGCGCGCGCAAGCTGGTGATTCCGGGGGCGGTGCTGGTCAGCGGATCGTTGTGGTTTGCCACCACCTTCGATGCCCACAGCCCGATTGCCCTGGTGCTGGCGGGCCATCTGTCGCTGAGCGCGGGGCTGGCCCTGCTGTTCACGCCGCTGTTCACGTCCGGCCTTGGGTCATTGCCGAAAGAGCTTTACTCCCATGGCAGCGCGGTGATCGGCAGCGCCCAGCAGGTGGCGGGGGCGGCGGGAATCGCGCTTTTCGTGTCGATCATGACGATCCGCATCGAATCCCAGCTTTCGGGGGGCGCGACCCTGGTGGATGCCACGGCAAGCGGGCTGCACGATGCCTTCCTTTGTGGTGCGGCGCTTTCGCTTCTGCTGATCGTGGCGGGCTTCTTCGTGCGCCGCCCACCCGACCAGGCCTGACCGCAGCGGCCTGTGCGGCCGCTTCCGAGAATACCGGACTGATCGACCCGGCAGGACAGGCGCCTGCCGGGCTTTTCCTTTGCGCGGCCCGAAAATTGTTTCCGATACGTATTGACAGGTGATCGATACGTATTGATGATGATTGGCATGAAGAATCCAGCCCGGATCACCCAGATGGATGTTGCCCGCCTTGCGGGTGTGTCGCAAGCGACGGTGTCGGCGGCCCTGGCGGGCGGGCGCGATGTGGTGGCCGCCGAAACGATGGAGCGGATCGACGCCGCCATCGCCGAACTGGGCTATCGTCCGAACCGGTTTGCCCAGGCGTTGCGCACCCAGCGGTCGATGACCATCGCCTGCGTCGTGCCTGACCTGGCCAACCCCTTCTATCCCTCGCTGTTCCTCGGCGCCCAGGCGGTGGCCGAGGCTGCCGATTTCGATGTCGTCGCGGTGAATTCGGGCGGGCAGAGGGCCCGTGAGATGGCCGTGGTGCAGGCCGCCTGCGAAGGGCGCTATGACGGTGTCGTCGGTGTTTTCTTTTCCCTCGGCGCCCGCGATTTCACGGGCATGGTCGAGGCGGGCGTGCCGCTGGTGCGGATCGAGGCGTCGCGCAAGCGGGGCGGCCCCCTGGCCATCGACGATCTTTACGTCGACAACTACGCCGCCGCCCGCAGCCTGGTCGAAGGGCTGATCGCGCAGGGGCATCGCCGCATCGCCATGGTGGCCGGGCGCGGCGGCCCCGAAACGGTGCGGGTCATGGGCTATCGCCGGGCGCTGGAAGCTGCCGGTGTCGAGGCGCAGATCTGGGAGGACAGCGATTTCTCGGACGAGGGCGGGCGCCGTGCCGCGCGCCGCTTCGTGGCCGCAGGTGCAAGGGCAACGGCGGTCTTTGCCGCCAACGACCTGATGGCGATCGGCGTGATGCAGGAACTGGCCGCGGCCGGGCTGAACGTGCCGCGCGACATTTCGGTTGTCGGCTTTGATGACATCCACGCCGCGGGCCTTGTCACGCCGGGCCTGACCACGGTGTCACTGCACCAGGACAAGATGGGCCGGCGCGCCGCGGAAATGCTGCTTGAGCGGATCACCGGCAAGGCCAGCGGTCCGGCCCGGATCGAGGAATGCGCCTATCACCTGCGCGAACGCGGTTCGACCGGACCGGCGCGGCAGGATGTGAACGACTGACGGCAAATCAAGGGAGGTAAGAGAATGAAACACGTATCCATGAAAATGACGGTGGCGGGTGGCGCTCTTCTGGCGTTGTCGGGTGGGGCCATGGCCCAGGAAAACATCAGCTTCTGGTATGAATCCGCCAATCCCGATCAGCAGGTCTGGATGCAGGATATCCTGATCGACGGCTTCGAGGCGGAAAACCCGGATTACAAGCTGACGATCGACTATCGCGGCAACGAACTGGACAAGCAGCTGCGCGTCGCCATGCTTTCGGGCAGCGGGCCGGATGTGGTCTATACGCCGGGGCCGTCCTATGTCGCGCCCATGGCGCAGAACGGGCAGCTTCTGGCGCTGGACGAATACGCCGGGAAATACGGCTGGAACGACTCGATCCTGCCGGTGTTCCTTGAGATGGGCCGCTATGACGGCAAGCTTTACGCCCTGCCCAAGACCTATGAGACGCTGGGCCTGTACTACAACAAGAGCCTGTTCGACGAAAACGGCTGGTCGGTGCCCACCACCATCGCCGAGCTGGAAACCTTGGCCGACCAGATGCTGGAAAAGGACATTCAGCCGTTTTCGGCCGGCAATGCCGACTGGCGCGGGGCCAACGAATGGTTCGTCTCCATCGTCCTGAACTCGGTCGCGGGGCCCGACAACGTCTATGCCGCGCTGAAGGGCGAAATGCCCTGGACGGCCGAACCCTTCGTCGAAGCCATCGAGACGCTGAACGGCTGGTGGGAAAAGGGCTATTTCGGTGCCAACTACTTCTCGATCGAAAGCGGCGAACAGACGATCGACCTGCTGGCCGCGGGCAAGGCGGGGATGTCGCCCAACGGCACCTGGGCCTTCCAGAACGTGCCGACCTATTTCGACAAGGCGGGCACCGAACCCGGATTTGTCGGCTTTCCCAGCAAATCGGGCGATCCGGTCTTCGCGCTGGGGGTCGGTTCGACCTTTTCCATCGCCGCCAGCAGCGATGTGGCCGATGGCGCCGCGGCTGTGATCGACCATATCTTCTCGCCCGGGTTCTACGGCACCATGGGATCGGTCTGGCAGGGGGAATGGAACATGCCCCTGCGCGATCTGTCGGGGGTCGAGATGTCGGCCGACGTGCCGCCGCTTTACACCCAGGCCATGGCCGATCTGGCCGAATCCGTGGGTGAGGGCAGCTATGGCTACACCACCTGGACCTTCCTGCCCCCGGCGACCAACAACGCCCTGATCAACGGCATCGAGGAAGTCTGGCTGGATCGCGTTTCGGTGCCCGAATACCTGGCCACCATCGACGCCCAGTTCCAGACCGAGATGGCCGAAGGCAAGGTCCCCGCGATCCCCAATCGCTGAACCGAACAAGGGGGGCGGTGCGCTGCCCCCCGACGACCAAACCCCGAGGGCCGACATGCACCGCCTCTACGTGATCCCCACACTTGTCATCAACGCCGCGATCATCGCGATCCCGGCGCTTCTGACCATCATGCTGGCGTTCTATCGCTGGGACGGCATCTCGTCGCCGGTCTTCGTCGGCCTGTCGAACTTCGAATCCCTCTGGCACGACCGGGTGTTCTGGACGGCGCTGACCAACAACCTGATCTGGACGGTGATCTTCCTGACCGTGCCCATCGCCATGGGCCTTCTGGCGGCCACCATGATGCTGGTGGCACGTCGCGGCAGCACCTTCTTTCAGGTGGTGTATTTCCTGCCCGTCATCATCGCCACGGCGATCACCGCGCGGATCTGGCAGGGGATGATCTATTCGCCCATCACCGGCATCTTCGGCCTGCTTGAACGCTATGGCCTCGAGGTGGCGAACCCGCTGACCCAGGTGCATACCGCGCTTTACGGCATCGCCGTCGTCGATCTGTGGCACTGGTGGGGCTTTCTCTGCGTGATCTTCTTTGCCGCCCTGCGCCAGGTGCCCCAGGACCAGGTCGAAGCCGCCCGCGTCGAGGGCGCGACCTTCTTTCAACTGATGCGCTATGTCCTTCTGCCGGGGATCAAGCCGACGATCATGCTGATGCTGATCATGACGGTGATCTGGTCCTTCCTGGTGTTCGATTTCGTCTACATCCTGACCCAGGGCGGCCCGGCCTACAGTTCCGAGGTGCTTTCGACCCTGGCCTATCGTTCCGCCTTCTATGACCTGGCGGTGGGCAAGGCGGCGGCGGTGTCGGTCGTGATCTCGATGTTCGGGCTGGTGGCCACCTTCTTCTACATCCGTGCGCAGGCCAAGGAGTTCGAGGAATGACCAATTCCGAAAGCCGCATCACCCTGACGATCACCTATATCGTCCTGGCCGTGTTGCTGTTCATCACGCTGTTTCCCATCGGGCTGATGGTGCTGAACGCCCTGAAACCCGCGACCGAGGTGGTAAGCAACCCGCTGGCCCTGCCCACCGTGGTGCAATGGGACAATTTCAGCCGCGCCTGGGTAGATGCGAAGTTTGCCCGCACGCTGATGAACTCGGCGGTTCTGACGGCGATGACCATCTTCCTTGTCTGCACCACCGGGTCGCTGACCGCCTATGTCCTGGCCCGCAAGAAGATCAAGACCTGGAAGATCGTCACCTTCTACCTGCTGGCCACCACCACCGCGCCGATCCAGCTGTTCATGTTTCCGCTCTACTTCGGCTTTGCGCGGCTGGGTCTGATCAACAATCCGGTGGCCGTGGCCTTCGTCTATACCGCCATCTATTCGCCCTTCGCCATCATGCTGCTGCGCACCTATTTCCTGGCCGTCCCGAAAGAGCTGGAGGAAGCGGCGCTGATCGACGGGGCCACCCATTGGCAGGTGTTCTGGCGCGTGATGCTGCCCATCGTGTCGCCCGGCATCCTGACCGTGGCGCTGATCATCGGGCTTTATTCCTGGAACGAATTCCTGATCGCCACGACCTTCCTGCAAAGCCAGGACCGGCTGACCGCCGTCGTGTCGTTCTTCCTTCTGTCGGGGCAATACAGCACCGACTGGGGCGAGATCATGGCCGCCGCGCTGATCATCGTCCTGCCCATCGTCGTCCTCTTCGTCGCCCTGCAACGCCGCTTCATCGAAGGCATGGCGGGCGGATCGGTGAAGGGCTGAACCATATCCTGCGAGGCATTCATTCCATGACCATCGACCCCAAAGACCACCTGAACCGCATCTATGCCGGTGTGCTCGGCAAACTCATCGGCGTCTACCTGGGCCGCCCCTTCGAGAACTGGCGCTATGACCGGATCATGCGCGAGCTGGGGCCGGTGCGATATTACGTGAACGACAAGCTGGGCGATCCGCTGGTGGTGACCGACGACGATGTGGGCGGCACCTTCGCCTTTCCCCGCGCGCTTGAGGATTACGGCGTGTCGGCCGATCTTTCGGCCGAGGACATCGGGCGGGCCTGGATGAACTACCTGGTCGAGGGGCGGTCGATCCTCTGGTGGGGCGGGGCGGGCAATTCGACCGAACACACCGCCTGGCTGAACCTGGCCAAGGGCATCAAGGCGCCCCTGTCGGGGTCGATCGCCACCAATGGCGCCACCATCGCCGAACAGATCGGCGCGCAGATCTTCATCGACGGCTGGGCGCTTCTGTCGCCCGGAAACCCAGGCCAGGCGGCAAAACTGGCCCGCGCGGCCGGATCGGTCAGCCACGATGGCGAAAGCGTCCATGCCGCCGTGCTCTGGGCGGTGATGGAGGCCGAGGCCTTCAACGGTGGCGATGTGAACCACCTGCTGGACACCGGGCTGCAATACATCCCCGCCGACTGCCTGATCGCGCGGCTGGTGGGCGACATCCGCAAATGGGTGGCCGGAAACGAGGATTGGGAGGACACCCGCCAGCGGATCGAGGACAACTACGGCTATGACAAGCACCCGGGCAACTGCCACGTGGTACCCAACCACGCCCTGATGATCATGGCGCTGCTTCATGCACCCGGCGATTTCCAGCGCGGGCAGATGATCGTCAACACCTCCGGTTGGGATACCGATTGCAACGCGGGCAACCTGGGGTGCCTGCAGGGGATCATGCTGGGGCTTGAGGGCATCGACGCCGGCCCCGACTGGCGCGGGCCGGTGGCCGACCGGCTGCTGATCTCCACCGCCGATGGCGGGCGGTCGATTACCGATGCGCCGGAGATCGCGCTGTGGCTGACCGGGCTGGCCTGCCAGCTGGCCGGCACCACCCCGCCCGAGGCCCCCAAGGACGGCGCCACCTATCATTTCACCCTGCCCGGTTCGGTCCAGGGCTTCCGCGCCATCGACGCGCCGGATGCCGGCGGCTCGGTCCGCGTCACCGGCACCGGGGATGCCTTGGCCATCGACGTCGATCACCTGGCCCCGGGGGGCGAGGCGGCGGTGCTGACCCCGGTCTTCGCCCTGCCCGAGGTGGTGCGCATGCGCTCTTACGACCTGCAGGCCTGTCCCCGGGTCTATCCCGGCCAGGTGCTCCATGCGCGGCTCAGGGCCGAACAGGGGTTTTCCGGCAATGCCCGGGTGCGCCTGCGGCTGCGCCACTATGACGGCTCTGACGAACTTGTGCCGCTGGATGCGCCCGAGGCCACGCCGCTGGTGGCCGGGCGCGCGCAGGATCTGTCATGGACGATCCCCGATCTCGACGGTCAGCCGGTGGCGGAAATCGGGCTGGTGCTGGACTGCCCCGAGGGGCGGGCGAAGGGCCGTGTCCTGCTGGACCGGATGTGGTGGACAGGCACCCCGGATCTGACCCTGCACCGCCCCGCCGATGGCGGCGATTTCTGGCGCCGGGCCTGGGTGAACACCTCGCATCTGTTCTCGAAACACTTTCCGCAGGATTTCCGCATCAGCCAGGACCGCGGCGATGGCATGATCCTGCAAGGGGCCCGCGACTGGACCGACTACACCGTCGAGGCCGATCTCTGGCTGCATGCGGGCGAACGCGGCGGGCTGGTGCTGCGCGCCCAGGGGCAGCGGCGGTTCTATGTCGTGCGCATCACGCGCCAGGGCGAATTGCAGATCGCCCGCCAGATGGACGAGGTTGAGGACATCCTGGCCCAGACCCCCTGCGCGGTCGGCTATGAGACCGAATTCACCCTGCGCGTCACGGTTCGGGGCGACCGGATCAGTGCCACCCTGGGCGATGTCACCCTGTCCTCCGACGATCCGGGCGGGTTTGCGGGCGGCGCCATGGGGCTGAGCGTGACCGAAGGCGCGCTGTCGGCCACCCGCATCCGCATCACCCCCGCGAAAGGAGGCTGACCTTGGCAGACGTTCGTATCGAGAACCTGGTCAAGCACTATGGCACGACCAAGGTGATCCACGGGATCGACGCCGCCATCGCGGACGGTGAATTCGTCGTGCTGGTGGGGCCTTCGGGCTGTGGCAAGTCCACCCTGCTGCGGATGATCGCGGGCCTCGAGGAGATTTCGGGCGGCACCATTTCCATCGGCGGGCGGGTGGTGAACAAGCTGCCCCCGAAACAGCGCGACATCTCGATGGTGTTCCAGAACTATGCGCTTTATCCGCATATGACCGTAGCCGAGAACATGGCCTTTTCCATGACGCTTGCAGGCGCCGACAAGGCCGACAAGGCCAGGGCGGTTCAGCGGGCGGCCGAGATCCTCGACCTCGTGCCGCTTCTAGATCGCAAGCCGCGCCAGCTTTCGGGCGGGCAGCGCCAGAGGGTGGCCATGGGCCGGTCGATCGTGCGCGACCCGGCGGTGTTCTTGTTCGACGAACCCCTGTCCAACCTCGACGCAAAGCTGCGGGTGCAGATGCGCAGCGAGATCAAGGCGCTGCACCGGCGCCTTGGCACCACCATGGTCTATGTCACCCACGACCAGATCGAGGCGATGACCATGGCCGACCGTATCGTGGTGATGCAGGGCGGGGTGATCGAACAGGCCGGCACACCGCTGGAGCTGTTCGACAACCCGGTGAACCTGTTCGTGGCGCAGTTCATCGGCTCGCCCTCGATGAACCTGCTGCCCGCGGTGGCGGAAGGCCCCACGCTGTCGCTGATCGACGGCACCGATACCGGCCTGCCTTTGCCCGAAGGCGTGGACGCGGGGCAGGAGGTGACCATCGGCAAGCGGCCCGAGGATATCCGCCTGGACGCGGGGGGCGGGGGCATTCCGGTGGTCATCACCAGTCTCGAACCCACGGGATCGGAAACCTATGTCGCCGCCGAGCGTGCCGGATCGCCACTGACCGTGGTCAGCCGCGCCCGCCCGACCTATAGCGAAGGCGATACCGTGGGTGCCATCCTGTCCGAAGGGCCGGTGCATTTCTTCGACACCCAGAGCGGCAAGCGCCTTTAGGTGTGCCCCCCCCCGTTCCCGACGAAAACGTGCCAACGCGCGCCGCATTGCGGCAGCGCGGGGGCGCTTTGACCTGTCTTCCCTGCCCGGGGCTTGTAACGGTTGCATCGCCGCTGGCCTGCATCTAATGTTATAACAAATCTTGGGAACAGGTGCAGATGCAGAACATCGCGGCGAAGACGCAACCGGCGGCAGGGTCCGCCTATCGGCTGGACCGCAACAGTGCAATGCCGCTGTATCATCAGCTGTTCATCGACCTGCGCCGCCGCCTGCTGGATGGCGAATGGCAGCCGGGCGATGCCTTTCTGAAGGATTCCGAGATCGAGGAGACCTATGCCGTCAGCCGCATCACCGTGCGCCAGGCCATGTCGCAGCTTGTGGATGGCAACTTCGTCGTGCGCTATCGCGGTCGCGGGTCTTTCGTGGGCAACCTTCCCAAAAGCGGGGCACGGGTGAACCACCGCACCGTTGCCGCCGAGATCGAGTCGTTGGGGCGCCGCGCGACGGCTGAGAACCTGAGATACGAACAGCACATGGTGTCAGAGCTGACCGCGCAGCAACTTGGCATCGAGATTGGCGCCGAGGTGGGCATCCTGAAAAGGCTTCACCTGGGCGACGGCACGCCTTTTTGCCTTGAAAGCATCATGTTGTCCGTCCGCGACTATCCGCAGGTGTTCGACAGGGTGCTGGAGGGCACCGAAACGCTGACCGAAAGCTATCAGCGGTTGGGCATAGACGTGGTGAAATGCGACCAGACCGTCAATGCCGTCATGCTTTCGGACGAACGGCGCGCTCAACTTGGGCTGCGGGCGGATGCGCCGGCGCTTTTTGTCGAAAGGGTAGGGTATTCATCGACCAACCAGCCTCTCGATGTGCGCCGGTTGTATTACCGGACCGACGTGTTTTCGCTGCGCCAGGAAATCATCTGGGGCGGGGCCGACAACAGGATTACCTGAAACCTGTCAACGCGAGGGTTGCCATGGCTTTCGGAAAAGGTATAACATTATAAATTAATACGATTACACTGCCAGTCTATGCTTGTTCAGGGAGGACAACACGTGAGACAGCTACTGTCGTCAATTGCGTTCTGCGCGCTCATGACTTCGCCACTCATGGCGCAGGAATACCACCAGTCACCGATGCTGGACGGGATGGACCTGCCGCCTGTGGCCGAACGCCTGCCCAGCAATCCGCGCGTCATGACACCGCTTGAGGAGGTCGGGGTCTATGGCGGAACGCTGAAGCGGGGATCGGCCATCATCGTCGATTACCTGACCGAGAACTTCACCCGCGAACCGCTGTTCATGTGGCAACTGCCGCTTACCAACGCCGGCCCGCCGGTGCCCAACCTGGCGTCGGGGATCGAATATTCCGAAGACGGGTCCTCGGCCGTGGTGACGCTGCGCGACGGGATCAGATGGTCCGACGGCGCGCCCTTCACCGCCGACGACATCGCCTTCTACTGGAACGACATCATGCTGAACGAAAACGTCTCCGAGGCGTTTCCGGGCATCCTTCTGGTGGATGGCAAGCCGCCCGCGCTGACCGTGCTGAGCCCGACCGAGGTGAAGTTCGATTTCGGCAAGCCCTACTATTTCTTCGAAGAGGCCATGGCCTCGGTCTGGGAAATCGCCTGGCCGAAACACTACATGAAGCAGTTCCACCCCGATTTCACCGACGGCGCCACCTATGAGGAGCTGAACACCAAGCTGGGCCTTCAGACAGGGCGCGGCAAGGTCACGCTTCAGGCCTGGATGCTTGAGGATTACGTCGAGGGCGAACACTACAACCTCACCCGCAATCCCTATTACTGGAAGGTCGACACGGCGGGTAACCAGCTGCCCTATTTCGACAAGGCTTCGGTCGAGATCGTGGAAGACCGCCAGTCTGTCGCGCTTGGCAATGCCACGGGCAAGTTCGACCTGGATTCGATGTGGGTGGGCCCGCAGCACCTGGGCCTGTTCTCGGAAGCGATTCAAAGCGGGCGGGACATTTCGATCATCTTCGGCGACGTGCCGGGCATGGCGATCTATTTCAACTTCGATCACGCCGACGAGGCCCTGCGCAAGGTCATGCGCGACGTGAACTTCCGGCGCGCCGTTTCGGTGGCCATCGACCGCGAAGAGATCAACAACATCTACTACAACGGCTTCCTCAACCCCGGCAACGCGGCCTTCGCGCCGGTCACGCCCTATTTCCGCGAAGAGGATTACAAGCTCTGGGCCGAATACGACCCCGAGGAAGCCAAGGCGATGCTGGCCGAGGCGGGCTATTCCGACACCGACGGTGACGGCTATCTCGAAGATCCCGAGGGCGGAGCCATCAACCTGGTCATCGACGTGGGCCAGCACGACCTTTACACCGGGATCGTCGAACTGATCGTGACGGACTACCTCAAGGACATCGGCATCAAGGCGACGATGAACGTGGGCGACCAGACCGCCATCCGCGACAAGTATCAGGAGGGCGATTTCACCATGCACGTCTGGGACTACGAAGGTTCGTCCTTCCCGCTGTCCCAGAACTTCGATGAAATCTCGCCGGGCCGCCCCAACATGCCGCCCTATCACGCCAAGCACGAGGAAACCGGCGATGTGGACGAGAATTTCACCCACTTCGGCGAGTTGATGAACGGCGCGACCACCAAGCCCTTCGAGCAGCGCCAGAAGGACATGCAAGAGGCATCGCGCCTGATGGCCGACAATGCCTGGATCGTGCATCTGGGCTATTTCGAGCGTCCCTTCATCCACAACAACCGGCTGGGCAACGCGCCCGAGAAGATCACCCGTTCGGACCAGGTGAACGATCAGCCCGCATGGCAGGCCATGCTGCTGTTCGACAAGACCGCCAAGTGATCCAACCCGCAGGCCGTGCCGCGCTCTCCCCGGCGCGGCCTGCACTCCAACCGGTGGAAACCAGATGTTCCAGAACAAGATAGTGCGCCGCGCGCTCTCGACGGTGTTCACCCTGTTTCTGATCTCGCTGATCAGTTTCCTGGTGATCCAGCTGCCCCCGGGCGACGTGGTGTCGACCTATGTGAAGCAGCAGGAAATCATCGCCGGATCGCGTCTTCCGGCCGAAACCATCGAATACCTGCGCGAACGCTATGGTTTCGGTGAACCGATGTACCTGCAGTACCTGAAATGGGTCGGCGGGTTCTTCCGGGGCGATTTCGGGTTTTCCATCATCTATGACGGGGCCGAGGTGGCCGATATCGTCGGTCGCCGCATCGGCATGACCTTCCTTCTGGTGATCCTGGCGCTGATCCTGTCCTGGGGCATGGCGATTCCGCTGGGCATCTATGCGGCGACCCACAAGAACCGCTTTGCCGATTACCTTCTGTCCAACGTCGCGCTGTTCGGCCTGTCGATCCCCGATTTCCTGATGGCGGTGATCTATCTTTTCGTCGCGATCTTCCTGCTGGATTCAAACTATGTCGGCGGGCTGTTCAGCGAGGGGTTTGTCGATGCCCCCTGGAGCCTGGCGCGGTTCTGGGATTTCCTGCAGCATCTGGCGGTGCCGCTGTTCATCCTGGCCATCGGCGGGATGGCGGGCACCTACCGGATCATGCGCGCCAACCTTCTGGACCTGCTGGACCAGCAGTTCGTCGAAACCGCCCGCGCCAAGGGGCTGAAGGAACGCACGGTGATCTACAAGCACGCCGCGCGGATCGCGCTGAACCCGCTGATTTCGCGCCTGGGGATGCAGCTTCCGGTGCTGCTGAACGGAACGATCATCATCTCGATCGTGCTGGACCTGCCCACGCTGGGGCCGCCCTTCTATCGCGCGCTGATCGCGCAGGACATGTATCTGGCCGGCACGGTCCTGATGATCCTGGCGGTCACGCTTCTGATCGGAAACATCATCGCCGACATCCTGCTGGCGATCTCAGACCCGAGGGTGCGCGATGGCTGATGCGGCAACCAACCCGGCCCCCGCGGCCAAGGGCGACTATCGCCTGCTGAGCGTGCGCCAGCTGATGTGGCGCAAGTTCCTGAACAACCGGCTGGCGGTGATCTCGGCGCTGGTTCTGATCGTGCTGTACCTGGCCACCATCTTTGCCGGGTTCACGGCGCCCTATGGCCCGCAGGACGGCGTTTCGCGCCTGTCCTTCGCACCGCCCACAAGGGTGCGGTTCTGCGATGAGAACGCGGGCTGTTCGTTGCGCCCCTTCGTCTATGCCACCACGGCCGAACGCAGCAAGAAGACCTTCCTGCTGGAGTTCGTCGAGGACCGCAGCGAACCCCACTACATCTACTTTTTCGAGCGGGGCGCCCCTTACAAGATCGTGGGCCTCATTCCCTGGGACATGCATCTGTTCAAGACCCGCAACGACGACGCAAGGGTCAGCCTGCTGGGCCACGACCAGCGGGGGCGCGACCTGTTCAGCCGCATCCTTTACGGCGGGCAGGTGTCGCTTTCGGTGGGCCTGATGGGGGTGCTGATCCTGGTGATCCTCGGGTCGGTCATCGGCACGCTGTCGGGTTATTACGGCGGCTGGTTCGATGCGGTGACCCAGCGCTTCATCGAAACCCTGCGCGTCTTTCCCGAAATCCCGCTGTGGATGGCGCTTTCGGCGGCGATCCCGCCGCTCTGGCCGCCCGAATGGGTCTATGCGGGCATCGTCGTGGTTCTTGCCTTCCTGGGCTGGACCGGGTTGGCGCGTGAGGTGCGGGGGCTGACGCTCAGCCTCAAGAAACGCGATTTCGTGCTGGCCGCCCAGGCCTCGGGGGCCAGCACCGGGCGGATCGTGCGCAAGCATCTGATCCCCAACATGATGAGCCATATCATCGTCACCGCGACGCTGGCCATTCCCGTCACCATCCTGGGTGAATCGGCGCTGTCGTTCCTGGGGATCGGGGTGCGCCCGCCAATGATGTCCTGGGGGCTTTTGCTGTCGGATGCCTTCAAGGTGCAGGTGATCGCGCTTTACCCGTGGATGCTGGCGCCTGCCGGTTTCATCCTCATCACGGTGCTGGCCTTCAACTTCCTGGGCGACGGCCTGCGCGACATGGTGGACCCCTTCTCATGAAACCACTGCTGGAAATCAACAACCTCAGCACCCACTACCATCTTGAGCAGGGGTTGCTGCGCGCGGTCGAGAACGTGAGCTTCCAGATCGCCAAGGGCGAAACCCTGGGCGTGGTGGGCGAATCGGGCTGCGGCAAGTCGGTGACGGCGCGGTCGATCATGCGGCTCCTGCCGCCGCGGATCGGGCGCATCGCCGAGGGCGAAATCCTGTTCAACGGCGTCGATGTCGCCCGGCTTGATCCGCGCGGCACCGAAATGCGCGACATTCGCGGCGGGCAGATCGGCATGATCTTTCAAGAGCCGATGACCTCGCTCAACCCGGTCCATACCATCGGCGCCCAGATCGTCGAGGCGATCCGCACCCATTCCGACCTGTCCAAGGCCGAGGCGATGGAAAAGGCGGTGATGCTGCTGGATCGCGTGGGCATCAACCAGCCCGAACAGCGCGCCCGCCAGTACCCCCACGCCTTTTCCGGCGGGATGCGCCAGCGCGCGATGATCGCCATGGCGCTGTCCTCGGACCCGGCGCTTCTGATCGCGGACGAACCGACGACGGCGGTGGACGTGACGGTCGAGGCGCAGATCCTTGACCTGATCGCCGAGCTGAAGGCCGAACGGGACATGTCGGTCATGCTGATCACCCACGATCTGAACGTGGTGGGCGAAGTGGCCGACCGGCTGATCGTGATGTACCTGGGCCGGGTGATGGAAACCACGACGGCCGCCAAGGTGTTCGATGCGCCGGCCCATCCCTATACCAAGGGCCTGCTTGAATCGCTGCCGGCCATTGGGCGCCGGTCGCGGCTGAAGCCGATCAAGGGGTCGGTGCCCGGCCCCCACGAACGCCCGCCCGGATGCCCCTTTGCGCCGCGCTGCGACAAGGCCATGGCGATCTGCCAGACCCAGCCGCCCACCTTCCGCATCGATGACGATACTTCGGCGGCCTGCTGGCTTTACGATGACGAGGTGCGCCATGACGGATGACACGATCCTGAGCGTGGCCGACCTGTCGCTGCGCTTCGGGGCAAAGCCCAAGGTGAAGGGAAGCGGCCTTCTGGCGGTGAACAAGGTCAGCTTTGACCTGAAGCAGGGGGAAACCCTGTCGATCGTCGGCGAAAGCGGGTCGGGCAAGACAACGATCGGGCGCTGCATCGCCCGGCTTTATGCCCCCTCGCAAGGCAGCATGGTGTTTCAAGCCAAGGACGGGCCGGTCGATCTGGCCACGCTGGACAAGGCCGGTTTGCGCAAGGTGCGGCGCGAAATCCAGATGCTGTTCCAGGACCCGAACGCCAGCCTCAATTCCCGGATGCGGATCGGCGAGATTGTGGCCGAACCGCTGGAGATCCACGGGATCGGCACCAAGGCCGAGCGCATCGAAAGGGTGCGCAGCCTGCTGGAGCGGGTGGGGCTGAGTGCGGATGCCGTCAACCGTTACCCTCACCAGCTTTCGGGCGGGCAGCGCCAGAGGGTGGGCATCGCCCGGGCCCTGACCATCTCGCCGCGCCTGCTGATCTGCGATGAACCGGTGTCGGCGCTGGATGTCAGCGTGCAGGCCCAGGTTCTGAACCTGCTGGGCGATCTGCAAAAGGAAATGGGGCTGACCTATATCTTCGTCAGTCACGATCTGGGCGTGGTGGATTACATCAGCGACCGGATCATGGTGCTGTACCTTGGCACGGTGATGGAGCTGGCCACCCGCGACGATCTCTTCGCCGCGCCCGCGCATCCCTATACCCGCGCCCTGCTGGATGCGATGCCGGCCCGCGTTGGCGGAAAGCACCGCAAGCGCAAGGTGCTGAGCGGCGAGATCGGCGGGCCAAGCGGGCTGCGCAAGGGCTGTGTCTTTGCCGGGCGCTGCCCCTTTGCCACCGACATCTGCCGCACCCACGAACCCGAACTGCGCCCCTGGCGCCGCCGCCCGGAAACCCGGGTGGCCTGTCATCACGCCGACGACCTTGATCTCGGCAGTTACGATCAACCACCCCCCGAACCGGAGAGCTTGCCATGAGCCTTGACTATACCTGTGACACGATTGGTCACTGGGCGATCCTGAAACTTGACGCCGCCGCCCTGGCCGATCTTGGCACCCAGGTGCAGGTCACCGACGGCAAGGGCACCGTCCTGCCATCGCAGCTTGACCGCGTGGGCGATGGCGCCGAACTGGTGGTGCGCACCGCCGGCATGGCGGGCGACCGGCTGAGCGTTGCGGCGGGGCAGGGGGGCACCGTGGCCGAAATGGCCTTCGATACCGTCAAGGAATACGAGGGGCAGGAGGCCTGGCGCATCCAGACCCCGGCCTGCACCTGGATCTATCACCCCGATGCCGGCGGTTTCGCCAGCATCATCGACCGGGATAACAAGGACTGGCTCAGCTTCCGGCCCTACGGCGGGTCGGACGGGATCTATCGCGGCATTCCCAACATGGCCTACCCCGAGAACGTCTTTCACCCTGGCCACAAGACCTGCGAAAGCGACGCGCCCCTTGTCGGCCCGCTGCGGGTGACGCTGCACAGCCGATCGAAAGACGGCAAATGGGCCTGCCGCTGGGAGATTTTCCCGGATCATGCCGAACTGACGGTGCTTGAATTCGGCCACCCCTACTGGCTTCTTTACGAGGGCACGCCGGGCGGCAAGCTGGAGGAAGAGCGTGATTTCTGCATCCGCTCCGACGGTCTGCGCCGCCCCCTTTCCGAACGCTGGGACGAGGAACTGCCCGCCCCGAAATGGATCGCCTTCGGCAAGGAGGGCACGGCGCGCACCCTCTGGCTGCACAGCCACAGCCCCGAACATCAGACATGCCGCGACAGTTTCTGGCCCATGGAGCAGAACATGACCGTCTTTGGTTTCGGGCGCGTGGGCATGGAAATGACCATGAACCATGCCCCCGCCCGGTTCACCGTGGGCATCTGCGAGGAAGACAGCGCCGATCCGCTGAGAACAGCCATCGCCGCCATGACGACCCGCCGCGCGCTGAAACCCGCGTAGGGCGCCGGGGGTGCAAGAAAGCCCTTGCACCCCCGGATAAGTCATAACATTATATTTTTACGATATATGAGTCGCATCCGGCGGCTTGCACGAAACCAAGGAAAGCCAGAACCATGCAGACCGCAGCGCAAACGCCCATCGTCAGCGCCGACAAGGCCGATTATGCCAATGATGGCGTGGTGATGTCCCCCGGCCGGGTGATCCGCCCCGAAGTATGCAAGGCCGCGCGCGAAGCCCTGATCGCCGTGTCGCGGGGGGAATATGCCACCGGCAACGCACCCCTGCCCATGCACGGCTGGACCCCCGACCAGGACCCGACGATCATGGCCACGATCCAGGAGGCGCACCGCGCCAACAAGGCGATCCTGGACGTGGCGAAAGAGCCGGCCTTCGTGAAATGGCTCTGCGATACGCTGGATTGCGAATGGGTGCAGGTCTGGGGCATCCTGGGCACGATCAAGCCCGCGAAGGGCACGAAATCCACCTTTGGCTGGCACCGCGACGGGCCCTATTGGCGCTGGTTCAAGAACCCGGTGGAAACCAACGCCGTCTTCGTCGCTCTTTCCGATTGCGAGGAAGACCGCGGCGCGTTGCGCTATGTTCCCCGCTCGCATCTTTGGGCCGCCGACAGCGACGGCAACTTCTTTCACGACCGCGACGATGGCGATCTTGAGGAACGGCGGAAATCCCTTGCCGTGCCGGACGGGGAAGAGTGGAAGGAAACGGTGGCCCACATGGGCGAAGGCCACGCCGCCATCCACCACGCCTATGCGCTGCATGCCTCGGCGGCCAACACGCTGGACGAACCGCGCATCAACCTGACCGTGACCATCCGCACCGACCGTTCCGAACTGAACGGCCCGAACCCGGCCGAGGAGCAATCCTACAACTGGATGGCCGAACAATGCGAACCCAGCGAGTTCTACCCGCTGCTGCGCCCCTGATCCCCCGAGCCGAGGAACATCCATGGCGCAGTTGCAACTGTCCGAGGTTCGGAAATCCTTCGGGGCCGTCGATGTCATCAAGGGTGTCGACATCGACGTGCGCGACGGTGAATTCGTCGTGCTGGTGGGGCCTTCGGGTTGCGGCAAATCCACCCTGCTGCGGATGATCGCGGGGCTGGAAACCGTCACCTCGGGGTCGATCCGCATCGGTGAACGCGAGGTGAAGAACCTGCGCGCCAAGGAACGCGACATCGCCATGGTGTTCCAATCCTACGCGCTTTACCCGCATATGACGGTGGCAAGGAACATGGGATTTGCCCTGAAACTTCAGGGCATCCCGAAGGACGAGATCGCGAAGCGGGTCAATGACGCCGCCGCGATCCTGAACCTGACCGATTATCTTGAACGGTATCCAAAGCAGCTTTCGGGCGGTCAGCGCCAGAGGGTCGCCATGGGGCGGGCCATCGTGCGCAACCCGCGGGTCTTCCTGTTCGACGAACCGCTGTCCAACCTCGACGCCAAGCTCAGGGTGCAGATGCGCGCCGAGATCAAGCAGTTGCACCAGCGGTTGGGCAACACGATCATCTATGTCACCCACGACCAGATCGAGGCGATGACGATGGCCGACAAGATCGTCATCCTCAGCGGCGGCGCGGTCGAACAGGTGGGCAGCCCTCTCGAACTCTACGACCGGCCGCGCAACACCTTCGTGGCGGGTTTCATCGGATCGCCCGCCATGAACCTTCTGGAGGGGCGCATCGGTGCCGGGGGCATGATCGAACTGGCCGGGGGTGGCACGCTGCCCCTTCCGGTCGACGTCGCAAGCCCCCCCAAGGGCGGGGTGATCGTGGGCATCCGCCCCGAACACATGCTGCTGGGCGGGGCGGGGCAGGGCGATCTGCCGCTGCGCATCGACGTTCTCGAACCCACCGGATCGGAAACCCACGTCATGGGCAAGGCGGGCAGCGTCGAGGTGGTCGCCGTGGTGCGGGACCGGCTGAGCGAACGGCCCGGCGAAACCCTGCACCTCAGCGTCGATCCGAAACATGTTCACCTGTTCGATGCCGCGTCCGGCCTTCGGATCGCGGAGTAATACGGCAAACGACCGGTGCCAGCCACGGCACCATATCTGGGAGGATACAATGTACGTGATACCTGATTTCGGCCGCAGGCTTCTGGGTTCGGCCATGGTGCTGGGTGCCCTGGCGGGCGCACCCGCGTCGGCGCAGGATGTCGAACTGACCTTTGCCCATTTCCTGGCGAACAAATCGACCGAGGCGCCGAATGTCGCCGATGCCATCGCCCGGTTCCGCGAAAAGCACCCCGAGGTCGAGTTGAAGGAACAGATCAGCGGCACCGACGAATATCTGACCCAGTTCAACGTCGGCGCGGCCAGCGGCGAAGTGCCCGATGTGTTCATGATGAACGGCTCCGACACCACCGCGCTTGTCGCGGCGGGCCTTGTGGGCGCCATCACCCCCGAATTCACCGCCGACCCCGATTGGGGCGGGCGCACCCCCGATGGCATGACCTTCGAATTCTCGCGCGACGGCGAGGTTTACGGCGTGCCCTACGGCCAGATCATCACCCACGTGATCTATTGGAACAAGGACATCTTCGCAGAGGCCGGCTATGACAGCTTTCCCGCCACCTGGGAGGACTTCATCGGTGCCATCGAGACATTCAAGGAGATGGGCAAGACGCCGATCTCCCTTGGCAACAAGGGGCGCTGGGTTGTGGTCGATCCGCTGTTCGGCACGCTGGTGGCGCGCGAATGCGGCCCCGACTTCGTGCCGCAGGTGCATTCCGGCGAAGCGAATTTCACCGATGAATGCCACGTTGCCGCCATCGAGGATTTCAAGCAGCTGGTGGATGTGGGCGCCTTCAACGAGGATGCCAACAGTCTGGACAACAAGCAGCAGCGCGATGCCTATCTGAACGGCGATGCGGCGATGTTCGTCGAAGGCTCCTGGGCGCTGCCTGGCATCCTCGATTCCGGCAACCAGAGCCTGATCGACGCCACGGGCATCGCGCTTTGGCCGTCGATCAAGGGCAAGGACGAGAACGCCAGCCTGGTCACCGGCGGCGCGGGCTGGTCCTATGCCCTTGCGGCCCGGCTTGAAGGGGCCGAGCGTGAGGCGGCCATCGAACTGCTGAAGGAGCTTTCGGCGGTCGATTATTCCCGCTCGCGCATGGAAATCGGCCTGCTGCCCGCCCAGAACATGGCCGGCGTGGCCGATGACATCGAGGTTCAGCCGCTGTTCGCCGAATTCGTCAGCAATGTGGGCGATGGCACCTGGCAGGTGGTTCCGATCATCCCCACCAACATGCCGCGCAGCCTTCTGGATGTCTCGGGCGAGGCACTGCAAGACCTGATGGTGGGCAACAAGACGCCCCAGGAGGTCGCCGAGGCGATGCAGGAAGACTACGACCGCAGCAAGTAACACCAAGGCCGGGCGCATCCCCGCGCCCGGCCCCCTTTCGCACCAGGAGACGGCGTCTTGGCCCCCCGCGCATTCCAGCCCAGCACCATCGCGATCTGGCTTTTCCTTCTGCCCGGAATCGTCGTCTATGGCGGTGTCGTCCTGACGCCGCTGATCGGCGGGTTCTATTATTCGCTGTTCGAGACCAAGAATTTCCAGTTCCACTGGGCGGGGCTGGCCAACTACGTCCGGTTGTGGGGCGATGGCGATTTCTGGTTCACCCTGCGCAACAACTTCATCATCATCCTGCTGAGCGTGATCTTCCAGGTCACCACCGCCTTCATCATCGCCGTGCTGATGAACAGCCGTCTGGTGATCGCGCCGAAATTCCTGCGCACCGCCATATTCTTTCCGGTGATCCTGTCTCCCGTGGTCACCTCCTTCGTCTGGATCCTGGTCTTCGACATCAACAGCGGCCTTCTGAACAACACGCTGGAGGCCATCGGCCTGGGCGGCTTGCAGCAGAAGT
This sequence comes from Oceaniglobus trochenteri, assembly GCF_020529025.1. GTDB lineage: Bacteria > Pseudomonadota > Alphaproteobacteria > Rhodobacterales > Rhodobacteraceae > Oceaniglobus > Oceaniglobus trochenteri. The sequence goes on along the minus strand of NZ_JACNMM010000011.1, from coordinate 22,239 downwards.
GGCTGGATGACCCGAAGATCGTGATCTACTCGGTCACCGTCGCGCTGGTCTGGCAATACATCGGGCTGTTCCTGGTGATCTTCCTGTCGGGGCTTTCGGCGATCAACCAGGAAACCATCGAGGCTGCCGAGGTGGACGGCGCCAGCACCTTCCAGAAGACGATCTATGTGATCTTTCCCCAGCTTGCCTCGACATGGTCGGTGGCGATTGTTCTGGCCATTTCGGGCGGCTTGAAGATCTTCGAACATATCTTCGTCATGACGGGGGGCGGGCCGGGCCTGTCATCGACCGTGGTGGCGCAATATGCCTACAGCCAGTCGTTCCTGCGGGCCAACTTCAGCTATGGCAACACCATCGCCATCGCCATCGTCGTGCTGTCCCTCACGCTGGTTTCGCTGACCATCTGGGCGTTCAACCGTTTCGTCGTGAAGGACAGGATATGACCGGCCGCATCACCCTTCCCGCCATCCTGATCAACGCGGCGCTGATCCTCTTTGCGCTGACCACGATCTTTCCGATGATCTGGGTCATCTACAATTCGCTGAAATCGACGGCGGCCTTCAGCGAAAGCATCTTTGCCCTGCCGTCCGACCCGACCTTCCGCGCCTATGTGCAGATCTTCGAGGTGGGCACCGTCTGGACGGCGATGTGGAATTCGCTGTTCTATGCCGTGGCCTCGACCACGCTGATCGTGCTTCTGTCCTACTGCATCGCCTATGTGCTGGCCCGGTTCGAATTTCCGGGCCGCGCGGCGGTGTTTTCCTTCTTCATCCTGGGGCTGCTTCTGCCCATTCCGGCCCTTCTGGTGCCGGTTTTCATGCAATACCGCACCATCGGAATTCTCGACACGCAGTTCACCCTGCTGATCCCCTATACCGCCTTCGGCCTGTCTCTGGCCGTCTTCCTGATGGAGGGCTACATCCGCAAGATCCCGGTCGAGCTGGACGAGGCGGCCCATGTCGATGGCGCCTCGCTGTTCACCGTGATGTTCGTGATCGTCTTTCCGATCTGCCGGCCCATCGTGGCCACGGTGGCGCTGCTGTCGTTCCTGCATTCCTGGAACGAATTCGCCTTTGCCACCACCCTGATCCGCGATGAATCCTACAAGCCGATCCCGCTGTGGCTGCGCACCTTCGGGGGGCAATATGCCACCGATTATCCCGCGCTGATGGCGGGGATGGTCCTGGCATCGGTGCCGATCATCGTCCTGTTCATCTTCTTCCGAGAAAAAATCGTCGAAGGCTTCGCCGGCGGCGCAGTCAAAGCCTGAAGGAAAACCTATGCCAGTTGCTTATGTCACCGGTGCCGCGGGCGGTCTGGGCCGCGCGATCACCGAAGGATTGCTGAACGCGGGGTATCGCGTGGCGATGTTCGACATCTCGCAGGAGGCGCTTGACCGGGCGTCGGGCGAGCTGGGCGAGGGCGTCAGCGCCCACGCGATGAACGTCACCGACCGCGCCAGTGTCGATGCGGCGGTGACAGAGGCCGAAAAGGCCCTGCCGCCCTGCGATCTGCTGATCAACAACGCCGGCACCTTCAGCGTCTGCGCGCCCATGTGGGAATGCGACCCCGACAGGTGGTTCCGCGATATCGACGTGAACCTCAAGGGCACCTTCCTGATGTGCAACCGGGTGGCGGGCGGCATGGTGGACCGCGGGGCGGGGCGCATCGTCAATATCGTCAGTTCCGGCGGGGTTCTTGACGGGCACCCCTACGGCACCTCTTACGCGGCGTCGAAAACCGGCGTCACCCGCATCACCGAAGGGCTTTCGATGGAATTGCAGCCCCATGGCGTGACGGCCTTCTGCATCGGTCCGCCCGCGGTGAACACGGCGATGACGCAATGGCTCATCAACGACGAACAGGCCAAGACCCACCGCCCCCTGATCAAGGAGATCTTCGAGAAGGGCGAGGATTTCCCTCCTCAGGTGGTGGCGGATTGCGTGCTGGCCCTGGCCTCGGGGCGGGCGGACAAGCTGACGGGGCGGTATTTCCTGCCCCACAAGGATTACGAGAGCATCATCGCGGATGCCGACCGGATCGTCGCCGACGATCAGTGGGTTCTGCGGATTGCAGGTCACAAGAAAGGATAGAACGATGAGCAGACAGGTAAAAATCGGAGCCGTGGGCTGCGGCGTGGTGGCTTCGGCCTATTACTTCCCGTTCCTGATGGATCACCCCGAGGCCGATCTGGTGGCGGTCTGCGATCTGGATGAACAGCGCGTGAAGGATTGCCAGCGCCTGTTCGGCGCGCGCGAGGGCTATACCGACTACTTCGAGATGCTGGAAAAGGCCGACATCGAGGCGGTCTGGATCCTCACCGGCCCCGGCACCCACAAGCTGTTTTCGATCGCGGCGGCCAAGGCGGGCAAGCATATCCTGCTGCAAAAACCCATGGCCACCACCAAGGCCGATGCCGATGCCATCCAGGCGGCGGTGAAAGAGGCGGGCGTGAAATGCCTTGTCGAACCCTCGCAGCAATCGCCCCTGCAACGGCCCTTCCCGAAACTGCGCAGCCTGGTGAAGGACGGCGCACTTGGCGATCCCTATTGGTTCAGCTTCATCTGGACGGGCCCCGACCATGACAACGGTGGCCTGGGTCACAACCCCTACGGCGCGGCGGCCTTCCTGAACAAGGAAAGCGGCGGGATGCTGTATGATTACGCCTATGGCCCCAGCCAGATCGTTTCGATGTTCGGGGCCTGCAAATCGGTGATGGCCATGTCGGCGCTGCAGATGCCCAGCCGCCAGATCGTGCCCGAAAGCGACTACACCGATTACCTGGCCAAGGCGACCGACCCCTGGGATGCCAACTATTGGGATGCGGTGGTCAAGGCGCCGAAAACCGATGCCTGCACCATGGAGGCGCCCGATACCTACAACATCCTTTACGAAATGCACTCGGGCTGGATCGGCATGTTCCATGTGGGCCGCCCCTTCCATCCGATCCCCAAGGGCGTGCGTTCCGGCGCGATGGAGGTCTTCGGGACCGAGGGCAACATCTATTTCGATCCCCGCCCCGGGATCATGGCCACCGTCTATTCGACGAAACAGGACATGCTGGAAAATCCCGACGAAAACGGCTGGATGGACATCGGGAAAGAGGGTGATCTGTCCAAGGGCAAATGGCCCAAGCCCACGCCGGGTGGTTTCAACTATTACCACGAAAGCAGCCGCCTGATGTGCGATGCGATCCTGAACGACACCCCCATCCTGATCGACGAGGATTGGGGCGCACATATCAACGAAATGCTGACCGGCGCCCAGGAAAGCGCGGAAACCGGCAAGAAATACATGATGAAGACCACGGTGGACTGGTGATGCGGATCGGCATCGCGGGGCAGGGGTTCGGGCTGAACCTGCTGCACACGGTCCTGAACCGCGCCGATTGCGAGGTGGCGGGCGTGTCCGACCATCTCTCCGAAAGGCTCGCCTTCGCGAGGTCGCGCGGCATTCCCACCTGGACCGACGACGCGGCGATGATCCGCGAGGCGGGGCTTGATGCCGTTGTCCTGTCCTCGGCCCCCCATGTGCGGGGCGCGGGGCTTGAGGCGGCAATGGCGGCGGGCATTCCGGTGTTCATGGAAAAACCCATCGCCGGAACCGCCCAACAGGCCCGCGAGATCGTGAAGGTGACCAAGGGGCACCCGGTGTTCCTGGCCTTTTCCTTCCGCTTTCATGCCCCGGTGCAGCGGCTTCTGGCCGAGCTGCCGGGCCTCGGGGCCCCGCGCATCCTGAACGGGGAATACCTGTTCGACTGGCTGCCCGATGCCGAATGGCTGTGGAATCCGGAGAAGGGCGGGGGGTTCTTCACCGAGAACTCCTGCCACCTGTTTGACGTGGTGCGCGCGGTCATGGGCCGGCCGGCGCGTGTCTATGCCGCCGGTTATGACGACGGCGCACGCCCCTCGGCCACGGGGGCGGCGGTGACGCTCGGCTATGCCAGCGGGGCGGTGGCCGCGTTGACGCTGGGGGGCATCCGGGGGGCCGGGGCGCCCGACGATTTCCCGCGCCTTGACCTGGCCTGCGCGACGGGCCGCGCCCAGTTGCAGGGCCATCAGCACATGTGGACCGGCCTGAACTGGGCCCGGCGCGGCGAAGATCAGAAGCGCCTCGCCTATTGGCCCGAAACCCTTGGTCGGACACGGTATTCCGATGCCTTCGACCATTTCTTCGCACAGATCGCGGCGAAGGAACCCTTCGCCGCCACACCGCAACACGGGCTTGAGGCGGTGGAACTGGCCGAGGCGGTCTATGCCTCGATCCGCACCGGACAGCCCGTAGACCTGGGAGAAACCACATGAGACTTGGACTTGAGGCAGGCGCCGATAGCCATGCCGCCGCCGTCGAACTGGGCATCAGGGGCGTGCCGATCAACGCCGCCGACCTGGCCGAAAAGGGCTTGGCCGAAACGCTGGCCCCCCTGCGCGACAAGGGGCTTGAGGTCTGCCAGATCGGCGCCTTCGGGTACAATCCGCTCAGCACCGACACGGGCGCGCAGGAAAAACAGACCGCCATGCTGGAAAAGGCGATCCCGCTCGCTGCTGAAACCGGCTGCCCCTATATCGTCATCTGCGGCGGCAATCATCACCCCAGCGGCTTTGGCGCCTGGGACGCGCGCAACCATTCCGAAGGCGCCTTCGATGAACTGGTGGCGAAACTGAACCCCATGGTGCGGCTGGCCGCCCGGCACGGCGCGAAGATTTCCATCGAGCCCTACCTGAAAACCGCCATCGACGGCCCCGACGCCTTTCACCGGTTGCGCGAAAGGATGGAGGACCCCGACGCGCTGGTGGCCAACCTCGATGTGACATCGCACTATGATTTCCGCGATTATGCGCGCCCCGGCCCCCGCTGCCGCGATGTCTGCGAAGGTTACGCCGGCGCCTATGGCCTGGGCCACATCAAGGACATCGGCCTGGACGACGGGTTTCACCTGAAGATGGGCCTTGCGCCCCTGGGCACCAGCCCCACCGACTGGGCGCAGGTGCTGAAGATGATGGAGCCCAACATGCCCGCCGACAGCTGGCTGATCCTGGAACACGTCAGCGACATTGCCGAGGCCCGTAAATCCGTTGCCCTGCTGCGCGATCTTGCCGCCAGGGCCGGGGTGAACCTGGCATGAGCGTCGCCCCCCGCAAGGCCCCGACGGCCCCCGTCACCGTGATGGACGATGCCAGCCGCATCGCCCGGCTGGCCCACCCGGGCCGCCGTGTGCGCATGGTGCTGGACACCGACACCTTCAACGAAATCGACGATCAATATGCGCTGGTCTATGCCCTCCTCTCGCCCGAGGCGGTCGAGGTCGAGGCGATCTATGCCGCGCCCTTCTTCAACAGCCGCGCCACCAGCCCCGGCGACGGGATGCAGCAATCCTACGACGAAATCCTGCGCCTTCTGGAACGCATGGGGCGCGACCCCGAAGGCTTTGTCTTCAAGGGCGTGACCGAATATATCGGCGAAGCGAAACAGCCCCGCGATGCCCCGGCGGTGGATGACCTGATCGCCCGCGCGCGGGCCGCTCCGCCCGACGATCCGCTTTACGTCGTCGCCATCGGCGCGATCTCCAACGTCACCGCCGCGCTTCTGAAGGCGCCCGAGATCGCCGAGAAGATCGTGGTGGTCTGGCTGGGCGGCAATGCGCTCGACTGGCCCGACACATGGGAGTTCAACCTGCGCCAGGACATCGGCGGCGCGCAGGTGCTGTTCGACTGTGGCGTGCCGCTGGTCATGGTGCCCTGCATGGGGGTGACGACCCATCTCACCTCGACCCCGGCGGAAATCGAACGCTATGTCGAACCCATGGGCGACATCGGCGCCTTTCTGGCCATGCGGTTCAAGGAGTATTCCGACGATCACCTCGGTTGGTCGAAAGAGATCTGGGACATGGCGGTGATCGCCTGGCTGGTGAACCCCGACTGGGCGCCCTCGGTGCTGCGTTCCACCCCGGTGCTGACCGACAACGCCACCTGGTCCTTCGACGATGCCCGCCACCAGATGCGCTATGTCCGGCATCTCAAGCGCAACCCGATCTTCCGCGATTTCTTCATCAAGCTGGAAAACTTCGCAAAGGGGGCGTGATGCAATTCGACCTGCCGCTTGCGGCGCTGCGCGACTATCGCCCCGACCTGTCGGGCATCGTGGCCGAGGGCTTTGATGCCTTCTGGGCGCAGACCCTGGCCGCCGCGCAGGCCAGGGCGGCGCCGATCCGCCTTGCCCCTGCGCAGACCGCGCTGAAACTGGTGGAAAGCCACGACATCACCTTTTCCGGCTTCGACGGTCAGCCGGTGCGCGCCTGGCTGAACCTGCCCGCCGGCGCCAGGGGGCCGCTGCCCACGGTGGTGCAGTTCCTGGGCTATGGCGGCGGGCGCGGTCAGGCCGAGGAATACCTGCTCTGGGCCTGCGCGGGCTATGCCCATGTGGTGATGGACACGCGCGGGCAGGGCGCGGGCTGGTCGGGCGGGCGCGGCTCCACCGGCGCAACGCCCGATCACGACATGGGCGGCGGCCCGCAGTTTCCCGGCATGCTGACGCGGGGCATCCGCAGCCCCGAAACCAGCTATTTCCGCCGGCTGTTCACCGATGCCGTGCGCCTGGTGCGCGACGTCAAGGGGCTGCCCATGGTCGATGAAAGCCGCCTTGCGGTGCTGGGCGCCAGCCAGGGCGGCGCCGTGGCCCAGGCCGTCGCGGGGCTGGAGCCTGTCGCCGCCGCCTGCATCGACACGCCCTTCCTCTGCCATGTCGCCCAGGCGATCCGCATGACCGACAAGGAGCCCTATTTCGAGATCGTGCGCTATCTGCGGTCCCACCGGGGGGCCGAGCCCGAGATCCAGAACACGCTGCGCCATATCGACGGCATCGGCTTTGCCGCCCGTGCCCGCGCCCCGGCGCTCTATTCCGCCGGGTTGATGGATGACATCTGCCCGCCGCGCACCGTCTTTGCCGCCTTCAACCACTATGGCGGGCCGAAAGACATCACCGTCTATCCCTATGCCCACCACGAGGGCGGCGAGATCGACCAGACCCGCCAACAGCTTGCCTTTCTGGCAAGGACACTGACCGGCTAGGGGGCCAGGCGCCCCCTCTCTTTCTTGCTGAAAATACTCGCGCCGCAGGCACCGCGCGCCAGCGCGGTCCGCTATTCCTTCGGCGGCAGGTTGACCACGCCCAGTTCCGTCGGCACCGGCCCGATACGGCCATCGGCGCGGTCCATCCCGGCGATCTGTTCCATGTCCCCGGCGTCGAGGGCGAAATCGAAGACCTGAAGGTTCTCGTCGATGTGTTTGGGCGTCTTCGAACGCGGGATCACCACCAGCCCCTGTTCGACATGCCAGCGCAGGATCACCTGGCCCACGCCCTTGCCGTGCTTGGCGGCGATGCTTTTCAGCACCGGGTCGTCGATGATGTTGCCCTGACCAAGGGGGCTCCAGCTTTCGATGCGGATGCCCATCTTCTCGTGATAATCGCGCGCCGCGCGTTGCTGGAACCGGGGGTGAAGCTCGATCTGGTTGACCACCGGCACCACGCCGGTTTCGTCGATCAGCCGTTGCAGGTGATCCTGGTTGAAGTTCGACACGCCGATGCTCTTGATCCGCCCGGCATCGCGCAGTTCGATCATCGCCTTCCAGGATTCGACATACTTGTCTTCCATGGGCACCGGCCAATGGATCAGATACATATCCAGGGTTTCAAGGCCCAGCCGCTGCATGGTGCCGTCGAAGGCCTTCATCGTCGCGTCACGGCCGTGGAACATGTTCCACAGCTTCGAGGTGACGAAAATGTCGTCGCGGGGCAGGCCGCTTTCGCGCACGGCGATCCCCACGCCTTCCTCGTTGTTATAGGCATGGGCCGTGTCGATATGGCGATACCCGCTGTTCAGGGCATGGCCGATGACCTCGGGCGCGCGGGCGTCGGGCAGTTGCCAGACCCCGAAACCCACCTGCGGAATCCGCGCGCCGTCGTTCAGGGTAAGATTGGCAACTGTCATGGCATGGTCCTGTGCTTCGCTAATATATTATAACTTTATAACTTAGCGGGCGAGGGCCGTTTGACAAGCGCAAGTTGCATCGCGCCTGCCGGTTTTGCCGGACGGGGCCGCAATCGCTCAGCTCAGGCTGACGCCGCCGTCTATCACGATCGTCGATCCGGTCATATAGCCCGCAGCCTTGCCCGCCAGGAAAACCGCGGCCTGGGCGATATCCTCGGGTTGGCCAAGGCGGCGCATTGGAACCGGATCGACACGTTTGGCCATGAAGGCAGGATCAGTCAGCAATTCACGGTTCAGGTCGGTCACGATGGTGCCCGGGGCGATCAGGTTCACCGTAATCCCGGTTTCTGCCAGTTCCAGCGCCAGAACCTTGGCCATCTGGCGAACGCCCCCCTTGGCGGCGCAATAGGCGATCTGGTCGCGCACGGCCAGGTCCTGGTTGATCGAAGAAACCATGACGATGCGCCCATGCTCCACCCCGCGCTTCAGCATCAGGCGGGCCGCTTCCTGGGCGCAGGCGAACTGGCTGACCAGGTTGATGGTCAGAAGGCGTTGAAAGGCGTCGTCGTCGGTTTCCATCGCCGGCTTGCGCAGGGTCGTGGCGGCATTGTTGATCAGGATGTCCAGCCCTCCCAGTGCCTCGTCGGCGGCGCGGACCATGGCGCGGGCATCCTCGGGGCGGGCGAAATCGGCGGCGATCACCTGGGCCTTGCGGCCCATGGCGCGGATCTGTTCGGCCAGGGCTTCGGCGCTGTCGTCATGCACCAGGGCGTGCAGGGCGACATCGGCCCCCGCTTCGGCCAGGGCCAGGGCGATGGCGCGGCCGATGCCGTGGGTGCCCGCACCGGTGACAAGGGCCCGGCGGCCTTCAAGGGCGCTCATGCCCCGAACTCCGCGTCGCGCAGGCCCGGCACATCCACCTCGACCCGGAACAGGCTGCCGGCCAGCGGTTCACGTTCCAGGGCCTCGGGCGAAAGTTTCTGGCGCGAGGTCGTGATATAAAGCGTGCGCATCTCCGGCCCCCCAAGGGCGCAGCAGCTTGGCTGGCTCACGGGCAGGACGATCCGTTGCAACTCCCTGCCTTCCGGAGACAGGCGCACCACCGCCCCGCCGCCATAGCGGGCGTTCCATACCGCGCCTTCGCTGTCGCAGGCGCTGCCATCGGGGCGGCCGGGCAGATCGGTCGCCTCGGCGAAGGGCTGCCAGGGGCCGGGGGTGCCGTCGGACGCGATGCTGGTGCTTTCAAGCCTGTTGGTGGGCGTGTCGGCAAAATAGGCCCGATCGCCCGCGGGGCTGAAACACAATCCGTTGGGAATGGTGATGTCGCGGCGCAGCACCTCGTTGCGCCCGTCCGGGTGCAGCCGGTACAGCGCGCCGGTGGTCCTTGCGCCGAAATCCCACATGGTGGTCCACCAGATCGCGCCGCTGCGGTCGACCTTGCAATCGTTGAGCCTGTTTTCGGCGTGGTCTTCGCCGATGGGCTGCAGCAGGTCCATCTTCTCGGTTTCGGGATCGAACCGGTAAAGCCCGCTGGCCAGCGCCAGGATCAGCGTTCCACCGCCCCCCAGCATCACCGAAGTGATGAGTTCGGGCATCGGGTGGCACCGGGTTGTCCCGTTGGACGGGTCCAGTGACCACAGGGCCTTCGCCCGGACATCGACCCAGAAAAGCAGGTTCCTGCGCCAATCCCAAAGGGGGCATTCGCCCAGGATGTTGCGTGTCGACGCCGCGGGGCGCACCGCGTCGCTTTCCAGAAGGCTCATAGCTTTTCCCATGTCTTGGCAATCCTGCCCGAATGCTATCCGCTCACCGGTCCTGTTGAAAAATGAATTATGGGGGCCTCTGACATAGAGGATTAGAATGCCTTTGGCAGGTCCTGGCGAAAGGGCTTCAATTCCCTTGTGACATGGTCGCGCATCCGGTCGATGACCTCCCGGGCGACGGGATAATCCAGGATCGATGGACGCGCATAGGCGCCCGCCGAAAGGATGCCGATCGAGGGGCGCACCGGCCGCGCGGTCAGCCCGTAGCGTTCCAGGTAGGGGGTCAGTTCGACCGGCAGGATCATTGCCGCATCGCTTTTGGCCACCAGATCGAAGGCCATGGCCAGATCGGTGGTTTGCAGAAGGATGCGGCCAAGCCGATGGCCCTGCGCCCCAAGATAGCCGGTGATGAGCTGTTCGAGTTCGTCGGTATCGGAAAAGACCACCCAGGACAGTCCGGCAATATCGTCGGGGCCAATCGTCGTAAGCCGGGTAAGGGGGTGATCCTTGCGGATGGCGATGCCGCGTTCGATGGTGGCCAGAGGCTGAAAGATCAGTTCGTCCAACCCGGCCCGGGCCGACCGAGTCCCGAAGGAAACGTCAAGCCGACCATCCAGAAGGCGCGGAATGATGCGGGAGTTGAAGTCCACGAAAAGGCGCAGGGTGGTGGCCGGGTAGAGGCCGCGCAGTTCGTCGAAGACCTCGCCCAGGAACCGCAGGTGAAACAGCGGCCCGGCGCCGATGCGCAGGTTGTCCAGATGTTCCGAACGGACGGCGCGCACTGCCTCCAGCCCCTGGAAGTGGCAATCCTGCATGCGCCTGGCATAGGGCAGGAAGGCGCGCCCCTCGGCCGTAAGCTCGACCCCGCGCGGCAGCCGTTCCAGCAGCCGCACATTCATGGATTCTTCCAGCAGTTGCAGCCGCTTGGACAGCGTCGGCTGGGTGATGTTCAACATCTGTGCCGCCTCGGTGATCGAACCGGTGCGCGCCACGGTGAGAAAAGTCGTTATCCTGCGATCCATTCCCAAACTCTATATCAGACCCGGTCAGATTTCATTATTCTTATCGTCCCGGGCCTGATTAATTGTCCGGACGGCATGGCCGTTTCACAAGGCCGACTGATCCGGCCGCCGACGAACGAGGAGGAGAACATGAGAAAACCTGCATTCGCTGTCACCGCAGCAGCCGGAATCCTGGCCTCGGGGGCAGCCCTGGCTGACTTCCCGGAACGGACCATCGAGAACATCTTTCCCTGGACCCAGGGCGCGGCCATGGCCGCCAGCCAGATCGTGGCCAAGGCCATGGGCGACGAATTGGGCGAATCGATCACCATCGTTTCCACCCCCGGCGCCGGAGGAACGAAATCCTTCATCACGGCGATGGGTCGTCCGGCGGACGGCTATACCATCATCGACGGCTGGGTTGCCCCGCTGGTGCTTCAGCCGGTCCTTGGCAACGCCGACTGGACCCATGCGGATTTCAAACCGCTGCACGCCGCGCATTCGGTGCCCTTTTCTGTCGGTCTCAGCGCCGACAACACCCGTTGGAGCACCTTTGAAGAGGTCATGGCCTATTGTGCCGAGCACCCCGGTGAGTTGCGCTATTCCACCGACGCACGCGAGAACCTGCCGCACATGGTGACGGCGCGGGTGCTTCAGGCCTACAACTGCGTGGCCCAGAACATCCCCTATGGCACCGACGGCGACGCGGTGAAGGATCTGAAGGCCGGTGTTCTGGATTTCGCCTATGTGAACCCGCGCGCCTACCTGCAAGAGCCCGAGGCCTTCAATATGGTGCTGGCGCTGACCGACTCTGAAGAAGCGGCCAAGACCTATGGCGGCGCGCCCAACCTGACCGATCTGGATATCGACATCGGGATCTCGGGCCTGGCGCCCATGGGTTGGACATGGTGGCTTGTCCATCCCGACACGCCGGACGAGGAAACCGAGATCCTGCGCAATGCCATGGGGGCCGCCATGGCCCGCGAGGACGTGCGCGAACAGCTTCGCAACATCGGCTTCAACCCGCTGTCCTATGGCCCCGATCAATACGATGCGGTCGTCGGCCCGGTGCGCGAACAGCTTGAATCCATGCGCAACGCGATTGCCTGGGAAGAAGAGCAGATGAAGGCGCAATAAGCGCAGCGGAAAGGGAGGGCCCCCATGAGGCTGAACATCCTGGCCGAAGTCCTGGCGGCCCTCTTTCTTCTGGCGATCTGCGGAATCGTGTTTCAGCAGGTCGCCACCTCGTTCGTCGAACAGGGCATCGACGGCGGAACCCCCTATGACGATGCGGCCTCCTATCCGCGGGGCGTTGCCGTCGTGATGCTGGGGCTGCTGGCCTTCACGCTGCTTCGCGCGCTTGGGGCGCGCCGCATGGCCGACCGGATGGACCCCCGGATGCTGTGGCGGCCGGTTGTCCTGCTGCTGATCTTTGCGGGCTATCTCGTGGGGCTGACCGTGGTGGGCTATACCATCGCCACGCCGCCCGCCCTGTTCGTGATGATGAAGGTCGCGGGCGCGCGGCAGAACCTGCGCACGCTGATCATCGCCCTGGTCACCACCCTTGTCGTGGGGCTGCTGTTTCAGGGCGGACTGAAGGTCGTGCTGCCGCGCGGCTGGATCAACTGGAACCTGGATACCCTGTGGTAGGTGCATATGTTTGACTCCCTTCTTGCGGGCCTGCCGCTTTTCCTGACCTTCCAGACCATCGCCCTGGTCACGATCGGAGTCTGTTTCGGGCTGGTCGTCGGGGCGCTGCCGGGCCTCGGGCCGCTGATGGGCATGATTCTGGTCCTGCCCTTCGCCATCGGGCAGCCGCCCATCGCCGCCATCGGGCTTCTGACCGCGATCTTCGTGGCCGGGTCTTGCGGCGGGTCTGTTTCGGCGATCCTGCTGGGCATTCCCGGAACGCCCCTCGCCGCGGCGACGCTGTTTGACGGCTATCCCATGGCGCGGGCCGGACGCGGGGCCGATGCCATCGGTATCTCGATCTCGTCCTCGGCGCTTGGCGGGTTGTTCGGCGGGGTGATCCTGATCATCTCCACCCCCATGCTGGCCGAATTCGCCAGCGGCTTTACCGCGCCGGAGTACACGGCCCTTGCCATCACCGGCCTGATCACCGTCGCCGTGATCTCCGAGGGGTCGCTGACCAAGGGGCTGCTGGCGGGCTGTTTCGGCCTGCTGATCGCCACCATCGGCACCGACCAGTTCTCGAACGGCTATCGCTTCACCTTCGGGTCGTATCACATGCTTGACGGCTTCCACATCGTGGCGATCGTGGTGGGGCTTTTCGCGATCCCCGAAATGGTCTGGCAGGTCATGCGCCCGGGGCTGGACGAAAAGGTGATGCTGCCGCCGGTGCGCGTCGGGCTGCGGGCCATCGCCCTGACCCTGGGCCACTGGGGCAACCTCTTGCGGTCCTCGGCGCTGGGGGCCTTCTTCGGGGCCATTCCGGGCGCCAGCGGTGTGGCCAGTTCCTTTGTCGCCTATGCCGCCGCCAAGGCCATGGCCCGCCCGGACGAGAAATACGGCGACGGGGCCGAGGGCGGGGTGGTTGCCACCGAAAGTGCGAACAACGCCACCGTGGGCGGTGTCTTCGTGCCCACCCTGGCCCTTGGCATCCCCGGCGATGCGGGCGCGGCGGTGCTTCTGGGCGCGCTGGTCATCCTCGGGGTCTTTCCCGGCCCGGGGCTCTTTGCCAACCAGCCCGAGATCGTCGGCGGGATCTTCCTGGTCTACCTGTTCTCGAACGTGCTGCTTCTGATCCTCGGCGTCCTGATGACCCCGCTTTTCGTCTATGTCCTGCGCATCCGCGCCTCGACCCTCATTCCGGTGGTCCTGCTGTTCTGCGCGGTCGGCACCTTCGCGCTTCAGGCTTCGGTCTTCGATCTCTGGGCGATGCTGGGCTTCGGCCTTGTGGGTATCCTGTTCAAGGCGGCCAGATACCCCCTGGCGCCGGTGGTGATCGGGGTGATCCTGGGCCCGCTTCTGGAAAACAACTATCGCCGGTCGCTGCTGATCTCGCGCGAGGGGCACTGGATCTTCATCGACCGCCCGATTTCCGCGGTGCTGCTGGCGATCGACCTGATCCTGCTGATCGGTGTCATCGTCTATGGCATCCGACAGGCCCGGGCGCGCCGCACCGCAGTACAGCCGGCGGGCTGACCGCCCGCCACCGACCTATCCCATTTTTTCCTCTCGTGATGGAGACGCCAGCCATGTCGCTTGCCACCGCTATCGAACACCCGGGCGCACAGGACGCCGCCGTCACCGACCTGAGCGTGGTCTATTACGCGGTTTCGCCCAAGACATCCTGGGTCTTCCTGCGCCTCACCCTGTCGAACGGCGTCGAAGGTTTTGGCGAGGCGACGTTCTTCGGGATGGAGCAGGGCATCGCCGCCAAGGTCGAAGGCTATGCCGGGTCGCTGAGGGGGCTGTCGATCCGTGAAGGCATGCGCTGGCTGGAAGACCGGCTGTTCCGCGACTTCGACGAACTGCCGCGCGTGGCGCTTTGCGGGATCGGGCAGGCGCTTCTGGATGCCCAGGCCCGCCACCTTGGGGTCTGCGCCACCGACATCATCGGCGGACCGCGGCGCGACGGCGTGCCGGTCTATGCCAACATCAACCGGGGCACGAAAGACCGTACACCCGAAGGCTGGGCCGCGCGAGCGCGTCTTGCCGTGGGGCACGGCCACCGGGCGCTGAAGCTGGCGCCCTTCGACGGCGTGCGCAGCAGCGACATGGACGCGCCCGAAACCCGCCGCAACCTGCGCGCCGGGATCGATGCGGTGCTGGCGGTGCGCGATGCGGTCGGCCCCGACATCCGCATCAACGTCGATTTCCACGGCCGCTTCACCGCCTCGGGTGCGTTCGAGACCCTGCGCCAGATCGCCCCAGCCGCCCCCTACTGGATCGAGATGCCGGTGCCCGAGGGCAGCGGTTACCTGGACGAGGCCCGCCGCCTGCGCCTGCGCGCGGGCGACATGGGGATCCGCCTGGCCGGGGCCGAGCTGATCTTCGGCCTTGGCACGGTGCGCACCATGATCGAGGCGGGGGCCTATGATGTCTACATGCCCGACCTGCGGTTCTGCGGCGGCATCTTCGAGGCGACGCGGATGAGCGCGCTGGTGGCGCGGGCGGGGCTGGAATTCTCGCTCCACAACCCGGCGGGGCCGCTTCTTGACCTCGTGTCGTTGCAGGTGGCGCGGGCCTGCCCCTCGATCACCATGATCGAACACCAGTTCCAGGAAGACCCGAAGGCGGCGCAGCTTCTGGACCCGGCCCTGCCTGCCCCGGCCGAAGGCCTGGTGCACGCGCCCGACGGGCCGGGCTGGGGCGCGGTGCTGCGGATCGACCGGATCGACGAGGCCGACCGCCGGCTTCCCCCGCCGGTCGACAACCTGGGCCTTCCGGGCGCCGGAAACATGAGCTGAGGAGAGAGCGGCATGCAAGAGGTGGAGATTTCCGATGCCCTGGTGGCGCGCGTGGCCGAACGCCTGGGCGCCCATCCGTTCAAGGGCTGGTTCTATGGCGATTCCGTGGGGTTCGAGGGGCTTGTTGCCGCATCCGACCACCTGGGCAGCGAAAAGTGGATCGACTTTGCCCACGGATTCTTTCGCGCCTGGGCCACGCGGATGGAGCCCTTTCACCCTGACGACAACACCGCCCCGGGCCATGTGATGTGCGAGATCGTCGCGCGGCGAAAGGACGGGGTGCTGCGCGATGCGGTCCTGAAGCTGGGCCACCATCTGCGCGGGCGTCGCCGCCACGGCGGGGTGTCGATCACCTTTGAGGACACGCTCAGGTCATTGCGCATGCCCTATGGCGGCGTGCCCCTTTCGCCCGCCGAACAAGAGCAGATGAAGGCCCCCGGCCCGGGCATCTGGCTGGACTGCATGCATTTCGACGCGCCCTTCTTCGCCCACCTGTCGCGCATCGACCCCGAAGGCGGATGGGCCGGCGCCGCCATCCGCGAGATCCTGGGGTATCGCCCGCTGATCTTCGACGAGGCGACGGGGCTTTACTGTCACTACTGGCTGGAAAAGGTCGACCGCGCCTATATTCCCGGCTGGGGGCGGGGACAGGGATGGGCGCTATTGGGGCTGCTGGACGTGGCCCATTGCCTTCCCGCCGACACCCCCGGCCTTGACGAGGTGCGCGCCCAGGCGCTGGCCCTGGCCCGGCGGATGGTGGAGTTCCAGCTTGCCGACGGCAACTGGCACTGCATGGTGCACGAACCGCGCTCGGGGGCCGAAAGCTCGACCGCGGCCTTCATGGCCACGGCGTTTTTCCGTGGCATCGCCATGGGGCTTCTGCCGCGCGATGAATTTGCCGGGCCCGCCGAACGCGCCTTCGCCGCCATGGCCGCGAACCTGGACGACCAGGGAAACCTGCGCGGTGTCTCGGCCGCCGTCATGTCGGCGCTGGTCGAGGAACATTACTGGCATGTCCCGCTTGACCGTATCGTGCCCTGGGGGCAGGGGCCGGTCCTGACGGCGATCCGCGCCCGCGCCCTGGCCCGCGAGGGCTAGGCGCGTCGCACCGATCCGCGCTCGATCAGGGCGCCTTCCAGAACGATGCGCGCCGCCGGGGCATCGGGGTGGGCGATCCGCTCCAGCAACAGCCGGACCGCCCCGTCGACCATGGCGCGCACCGGCTGGCGCACCGTGGTCAGGTCATAGCTTTTCCAGGCCGAGGTGGGCACGTCGTCATAGCCGATGACCGAAACATCCTCGGGGATGCGCAGGCCCAGGTCGTGGCGCAGCACGTCCATCACCGCGAAAGCCATGTGATCGTTGGCGACAAAGACGGCATCGGGGTGAACCGGCGCGGCGAACATCCGGCGCGCCGCCTTTTCGGCGCTGTCGTGGTGGAAATCCCCCACCTCGCGGGAAAAGAGCGTGGCGCCACCATCGGCCAGCCCGGCCAGGAATCCGGCCTCGCGGTCGCGCTGGGTCGAGGCGCCTTCCCAGCCCGCAATATAGGAAATCCGGCTATGGCCCGTGCGCAGCAGATGTTCTGCGATGGCCCGCCCCCCGGCGACATTGTCCGAACTGACGCCCGAGATGTCCTGATGATCCTGCACGCGGTTGAACATCACCACAGGAATCTCGGCCTCGGCAATGGCCTGGGTCAGTTCGTTGGACAGGCCGACCGAAGCCATGATCAGCCCCTCGACCCGATAGTCCAGCAACTCCTGGATCACCTCGTCGGTGCGGGCGCCGAGGTCGGCGGCCATGAAGGTAAGGACGTGATAGCCTTCCTTCTGAAGTGCGAGGGCCAGATGCTCAAAGGAATCCGGATAGAAGGGGTTCTCGAAATGGGCGACCACCAAGGCGACGATGCGGCTTCGCCCGGTGATCATCGCCCGCGCCAGGCGGTTGGGCCGATAGCCAAGCTGGGCCGCCGCGTCGCGCACGCGCTGCGCCACCGCTTCCGATACCTTGGCCTTGGGTGAAAACACGCGACTTACCGTCGATTGGCTGACACCGGCGGCGCGGGCGACGTCGTATGAGGTCGCCGACCCATCCCGTTGCATGACTTTTCCCATCGCGCTTGTAACCCTCTCCATACGGTTGCCGCTGGGCGGCACGCAAGCCTTTGCATTCGAATTCAAGACATGTATCCTTCCTTTAACAGCCCCCGTGGCTGCAACCAAGCGCAAGAGATTCGAATCATGAGCAATACCAAAGACGCCCCGGCGAAAACCGCCGACAAACCGGCAAGCCCCGCACCGGCACCCGCCGCACCGTCGGCGCGCACACCGACAACGATTCCGGTCGAGCGCATGGACTATGCCGAATTCACCGGTCCCGCCCGCAAGCGCACGCAATCCATGGAGGGGTTCGACCCCGAGTATACCGACATCGTCGATTACATCCTGCGCTGTACGCACCGGATCTGGGAGGAGAAGAACATCGGGCTGATCTACAGCCACTATACCCACAACTGTACCGTCTACCTGCCGAACGAAACGATCTATGACCGCGAGGAAGTGGTCGAGGCGACGCTTGAGCGGATCGTGACCATGCCCCATGTCGGGATGGCAAGCCAGGTCATCTGGGGTGGGGACGACAAGGCCGGGTTCTATACCTCGCACCTCATCACGACGGTGGGTCGCCACACCCAGCCGGGGCCCTACGGCCCGCCCACGGGGCGCAAGTACACGACGCGCGGCGTGGCGGACTGCATGATCTATCGCAACCGCATCTACCGCGAATGGCTGGTGGGCGACACCCTGAGCCTTCTGCAGCAGCTTGAGCTGGACCCGATGCCCTTCGCCCGTGCCGCCGCGGCGCGGATCGGGGCGGCCCTGCCCCGCGATGCAGGTATCAGAAGCCGCCAGATCGGCCAGTTGCCGCCGGTCGATCATGCCGACATCGCCATCGCCCGCACGCCGGCCGAAGAGGCCACCCTGCAATGGCTGCACAAGGCGATGAACCAACGGAACTTCGGCGAGATGCGCGCGATCTATGATCCGAACGCCATGTATCACGGGCCGCTGATGGCCGAGCTTACCGGCGTCGAGGCGATCATCCACCAGTGGATGGGCGTTTTCGGGGCGATCCCCGACGGCAGTTTCCGCGCCGAACACATCTGCTCCACCGAGGTCGAGGAAGGCGGCACCAAGGTTGCGGTGCGCTGGACGATCGAGGGCCGCCACGGCGGATGGGGCCAGTTCGAAACGCTGGGCGCCCCCACGCAACGGCCGCTCCGGCTGATGGGGGTAAGCCACTATCACTACGTCGACGGCAAGATCATCGATGAATCGACGGTCTATGACGAGATGAGCCTTCTTGTGCAGGTTCTGGCCGGGGAAATGGCTTCGGAAGGCACCGTGGCGGATTGATCCGCGTCACGCCTTTCGGGGCGTGACACACGAAAAAGGGGCCGGAACATCAACTGTTCCGGCCCCTTTTTTCATGTCTTTCTGTTGCGTCAGCCCTTAACGGCACCGGCGGTCAGGCCGCTTACGATCCGTTTCTGGAAGAACAGGACAAGGATGATCAGCGGAACGATCACCGAAACCGTTGCCGCCACCGCATACATGATCTGACCGCGCAACTGGACCGATCCGAGGAAGGCCGCGATGCGGGGGATCATGGTCTGGTTCTCCTCCGAAAGGATCGCCGCCGAGATCACGAAGTCGCTATAGCCGGTGAGGAAACTGAAGATCCCTGCGGTAATCACCCCCGGCCACATCACGGGAATGATGGCCAGCCGGAAGGCCTGGAACCGGGTGCATCCGTCGACCAGCGCGCTTTCGTCCAGGTCACGCGGAATGGACAGGAAGAAGGCATGCAGCAGCCAAAGCGTGAAGGGCTGGTTCAGCGCCACCAGCACGATGATCGCCGTGGGCAGCTTTCCCCAGATGTTCAGTTCGAAGAACGGCAACAGATAGCCCGAAACCAGCGTCACCCCCGGCATCGCCCGGAAGATGAGCGCCGCAAGCAGGATCCAGAAGGCATAGCGATACCCCGAGCGGGCCAGGGCATAGCCGCCCAGGGTGCCCAGCGTGAGCGAGATCGCCGTGACCGAGACGGTGACGATGATCGTGTTGAGCGCGGGTTTCCAGAATTCGTTGTCGATCCAGACCCCGCGATAGGCGTCGAGGGTAAAGGCGCCGCCGGTCTGGGCGGTGGTCGCCGGACCGTCCAGGGCATCGGTCCAGTCTCCGTAGGAGAAGAAATCGGCCTGGACCTTGAAACTGCCCCAGACCGTCCAGGCGAAGGGGAATGCCGCCGTCAACACCCAGACAAGGACGAAGCCGAAGGCCAGCAGTTTGAGGTACCGGGGCACGCGATAGGTGGGAGCTTCCATGGCTCAGATCTCCAGATCGGGGTTCAGGCCTTGGCCCGGAACGATATCCAGGTGCGGCGGATCGAGGGGCTCATCAAGAGGGCGATGCAGATGATCGTCATGATCGAGGTTGCGGCGGCAGACCCGAAGAGCGGGACATCTCCGCTGCGCAGATCGTTGAAGATCACGCTGGACAGCGATGAGGCATGGGCCTGGGCGCTGAACCCGATGATCGCCTCGAAGACGCGGAAGTTGTCCATGACGCTGACAAGGACAAGGAAGGTCGCCACATTGGCCAGGTGCGGGGCCACCACGAAGCGCACCCTGTCCCACCGCGAGGCGCCATCCACCATTGCGGCTTCCAGCGTATCGCGCGGCACGGTCTGTAGCGCCGCGAAGAAGATGATGAAGACGAAGGGCGTCGAATTCCAGGTTCCATAGGAAAAGAGCGTGATCCAGGTCAGAACCGGTGACGCCTTGAGCGACAGCGTGGGGTCATTGAACAGCACCTGAAGCGACGATCCGATGATGCCCCGCGAATCGATCATCCAGAACAGGATGAGCGACCCAAGCAGGGAGGGCACGATCATCGGCAGAAGCGAGAAATAGACGACGATCCCGCGGATCAGCTTCGGTATCTGGTTGACGGCCAGCGCCACGAAGAACCCCAGCGCGATCGAGGCGGGCGTCACCACGGCCGTGTAGGCGAAGGTGAACAGAAGGGCCCGGTAGAACGGCAGGTCCGTGATCCGGTCCAGCGCCGTGAGGATGTCGGGCGACGCGCGCCAGATCCGTGCGATTTCATCGAAGGCAAGATGGGCGCTGTCGGTATAGGTGCCCAGCCCGTTGAACCGTCCCGCCGGCTGTTCCGCGCGCAGGGCGATCATCGCCTCGGGGTCGATCCGCCGCTCGGTCTTGCAACTGAATGGATCGCAGGTTTCGACCTCCTGCATGATCTGTTCGTGTTCGATGAAGAACGATTGATAGACAACCGAAACGATGGGCAATGCGATGAAGATGAACATCGCGGCCAGCGAGGGGAAGATGAACTTCGCAAAAGTCAGATGTGGCATGATATCCCGCCATTGTTTGCGCCGCCGAGGCAATCCCGGCGGCGCGATTGAACAGTGGTCAGTTCAGGAAGCCGGCCTGGCGCGCGGAGGTCTCGTAGTCGCGCAGCACGTCCGAAATGGTTTCCTCGGCCGATTTTCCGCCGGTCATGAAGGCCGCCAGGTTGGCGCCGAATGTATCGTGCATCAGGCTCATGTAGGGCAGCATCGAATAGCTGGGTGCACCGCCCTGGACACTTTCGACGATGCCCTTCGCGGCCGGTGTCGGCTCGTAACCCTTGATCAGCCAGACCGCTGCCCTGGGGTTGTCGGCCACCATTTCGGGCGAAAGGCCGTACATCATCGCCCGGAAGGCGATTTCGGCGTCTTCGTCCGGAATGTTCTTGGGAATGGCAAAGCCGTCCCACCAGACGGTGGTTGCCGGCACACCCTGTCCGCCGACCGAAGGCGCGGCCGCAAACCGGGTGTTTTCGGCGATTTCGGGCGAGGGGCTGTTTTCGGGCAGGAAGCTGGAAGCCTGCGAGCCCCAGAGGTTGGCCATGGCAACTTCGCCTGCTTCCCAGATCGGGACGATGGCATCGGTATCGAAGGTCAGGTAATCGGGGTTCATGTAGGTGCTCATCTCCTTGAGCATCTCCAGGGTGGCGATCGCCTTGTCCATGTCCAGCGCCGGTTTGGCCGACCCCGGTTCGAAGAATTCGCCGCCGCGGCCCATGTACATGTTCACGAATTCCTGCGCCAGCGACCAGTCCGGGATCATCGTGGCGGCAAGCGGATACTGCATGATGCCCTGATCGCGGATCGCCTTGGAGGCTTCGATCACCTCTTCATAGGTGGTGGGCACGGGCACGCCGGCCTGTTCCAGAACGTCTTCGCGATAGAAGAAATGCTGGGCATTGGCCATGAAGGCGATGGCCATGGTCTTGCCGTTGATCTTGATCATCTGGTTCGGATTCAGCTGATCGCCGTACTTGGCGATCAGGTCGTCCAGCGGGCGCACGAGGTTGGCGTTCAGCAGCGGCGTCAGCGAACCGTTGGCCAGGACGACGACATTGTATTCCGACGGCGAAACCGAAAGCGCCGGACCCTGGATGGTTGCGTGTTCGGTGTTGAGGTTCGCCTTCACGGTGAAATCCGCCGTGGCGCATTCCGCGATTCGGTCGACCGCGATCTCGACCGAGGCATGTTCATTCGACAGCAACCGCAGCGAGCCTTTGCCGAAGTCGGGGCAATCGGCAAGGGCGGCGGTGGCAAGGGCGGGAAGCATCAGACCTGCGATGGCAGCGGAACTCAGATATCTCATGTCAGGGGTGGCTCCATGTTGGGGTGGGTGGCTCCTTGACGGCAAGGCGGTTGGCGCCGTCGGTGCTTTTTGGATTGGTGATCGATGCCAGCTTGATAGCATGACTTGCATTCGAATTCAAAATGTTTTTGCATTCGAATGCGAAACGTGTTGTGGTTGTCGGAACGAACCTTGTCCAAGAGAATCCTGATGTCTGATTTCCAGTCCGAGAAGGCGCTTGTGCGCGATTTTCACGCAGCCATCTGCGCGGCTGACCCGGCCGAGACTGCGGCCACCCTTGCGCGCTTCACCGCGCCCGACTGGCACTGGCGGGGCA